>JALENN010000003.1 GCA_022767745.1 Alistipes sp.
ACCCTCCTATTGGGCAAGAAACCGAGAACAGGATTAAGACGATAAAGTCATGAAACAAGCATACAAAAAGCGGTCGCCTCGTGCGACCGCTAATAGTCCTCCAGTCTTAACGGATATGGGGGAATTTACTTTATAAATCTGCAAAATTTGCAATTAACAAGGGTTTTACACATACAATTTATTTATAATCAGTATTCTAATATTTTTCACCCCCTGATTACGAAACAACACAGAAACAAAACCATCGATTAAAGCAAATTCAGACCTTTTCTATTTTCATTAGGTTTCATTCCTTTCACTTGTTTGCACAAGGAGTCCGAGCTTTACAGTGAGCAGTTATTCTCTCTGCTCCAAGAGACATTTATTGACAAACATACTTGCAGCAAAAAAAGAAAAACACCCAATCTCTCTTCTGTCTGCGCTTCCTTTTTTTGTCAGCAAACTGCTCTTACAATAATAGTCATAGGCATACTGACAAGCAAATATGCCTATCTAAATATAGTTTACTTTGGTTTAGCTTATATATAGAGCTAATGAACTAAAGTAAACTGAATTTTCGTAACCGTTATCTGTTTTCAACAGAGTCGCGCCAAACGAAAAAATAGCTGGAGTCAATAAGTTACTTGGTGCAGACATCTCCGTTCTCCACTCGTTTGATTTTCCTTTAATGAACGTATGTATGAAACGGAAATAAAGTAAAGCTCATATTTCTCTTTTCGCTGTAATCAGAGTTCTGGCGTAATTAACACTTCTATACCATACATGAACAACTGAAAATCCTTGTGTCGCTGGTTCGATTCCCGCTGGTACCACTTCAAAGACAGCCGCTTGCAACAATGCAGGCGGCTGTTTCGTTTTCATCCAGCACACAATTCCGGCACAAATTAGGGCAATCAAACCTACCCAAACTCCTCATTTCGCATCGTTTTTTCCGTAAAGAGTATTTATCCAGCAGCCTTAGATCTTTACTACGCCGCCGAAGACATTTCATGCCGCCAAATAAAGACGCCACGCTTTATCCCATGAGCGTAAAAACTCACTTCAGAATTTATGTACCCAATATTTGGGAGACAAAGTCTGATTGTATGGGAATTTAACGTTTCGCAAGAGTGTGTATTACGAGTATCGGATTTCCGGACTCTCTTTTGGCATCGTCCCAATCATCTATTTCATGCAACTCGACACCATCGTATATTGTAGCTGCCAGATCGGGATCATAGTTATGTGAATAGATCCATCCGACAAGTTTGTTCCCGGTCATGGCGAGGGCATTGGACAAACCTGCAATATTGAGGGCGAAATTGTGATACTCACCGTTGTACTCCATGCTTACATTGTATACGATACGGTTGTATATGAAAGACAGATTGTCACCGTCACGCATTACGCAAAGCACCTTTGGCCGCACATACTCCATGGCCTTGAGACCAATAAGAGACTCTGTGCGATGTCTTGCCTGAGCCTCCTCGCGATTCATGTAATCGTATGCGGCTGCAACCTCGCATCCCTTATGGGTGATACGGTATAACGAGTCGGATGGTTCGGTCTGGAAGTAGATATCGTGACCGCTGCGGATAAACACCGGCGCACGGCTATCGGTATAGTATGCATCCTTGGCCGTTTCGAATATTCTCTTCACGGAACCGTCGCCGGCCATACGGTCTACGGCCGCATCATAGCCCGAGAACAGCAGTATTCCATCGTTATCATATGCAATACGGTGATAGAACTGCGTGAGCGGGATCTCTCGTATGAAGTTCAACTCGTTGTCGAGTATTATGATTTTTGGCGGACCACACAAAACGTATATGCGACCTGTGGCAGGATCAATATCGCAATCGGTTATCTCCGCATATTCGCCCGGCCCGCGCCCTGTCCGGGCGTATCGGTTCAGAGGACGGCCTTCGGCATCGTACATGACGATTTTGGAGCGATTACTGTTGTCGAGGACATACCACCTGCCGTCGAAAGAATCCACGGATGATATGCCACCCAGCATTGTCTGTTCGTCGTCGTGCAGATAGAGAAATTCCACACTCTTTATGATACTGTCATTGGGGATAGTGCCGTCTTCGCGCGTCAAATCGCGCACATCACTGCGGCTGCATGCTGCCGCAATAAGAAGAGATGTCATCAGGACAATAAGCGATATTTTCTGCTTAGGCATGGTATTACTGCTAATAAGTTTTGCATGTTTGAACCAACCGGCGCGTAACAAACGATGTAATCGACGGTATTTTGTATCGCTATGCCGACTGGTTGGGGTCGACGTCACTACATACATTCCAGGTTCCATAATCATGTACACTTCCCGTTGACTTTCTCTTCCCCAAGGGCATGAATATGGGCAGATAAATTATCAGGGCCAGAATCGAGAACGCCGTGCCGCTGATGGCTGCCATGGCAAAGGCGAACCAGAACACTTCCTCGGGGCCGTCGTAAAGGAACGGCACCAAGCCGAGTATAGTCGAGAGTATGGTTAGCGATATTGGGACGATCTTGTGGTTGAAGGCCATCATATAGAGTTGCAACCCCTGCTTGGAAGATATACGGCGGCATTCGTCATATTCCGTTATCAAGTATATTCCGGCATTTACCACGATGCCGCAAAGTAATACGAAAGCCGCAAAGCCCCCCTGATCGAAGCGGAAGTCGAAAAGTCCGAACGTTAGGAATACCCCTATGAACGATATGGGTATCATCATGATTATCACCAGCGGCTTGAGCAGCGACTCGAAAATTATGGCGCACATGGTGTATATGATGGCAATGACCAGCAATATGAGTTTTATCTGTGTCTTTTTCGAGTCGTTCCAGCCTCCGTATGACGGGGCGTCGGCGCGGAATCCCAGCGGCAGGATCTCTTCGTTGAACTGTTTTATGGTTTTGTCCACAAGTCGGTTGCACAATTCATACGAACCGATGAAGTCGAAACCTACCGATATCTCGTATGACTGTCGGCTGCGGCGTATGGCCATGCCCGTGCGCCGTTTTTCGATCGACCCTACGGTCGACAGCTTCATGGGCGTGTCGGTCTCCGTCACCAGAGCGTTTTCGAGGTTCCATTTGTCAAACCTGTCGCGGCCGCCCGACTCCATGACCACACGCTGCAATTCATGACCGTTGTAAATAGTCGCAAGACCACTATTGTACAACTTGGTGCTCAGTGCCGAGTAGTAATCGTAAATGTTGAGTCCCGCGGCGGCTATCTGTTCGTCGTTATATCGTATGTGGAATTCGTTTGAAGGCAGAGACCATGAGTTCCCGTCCATGATTTCCGGCTCGGAGACACGACGGTTTTGCCCGAGAGAATCGAGCAGACGGTCGGCAAACTCCGACAGCTGGTCGTAGTTGTACCCGCGCAGCCGGATCGAATTGGAACGGTAGCTCGTCACCACATTATTGTTGAAATACTGGTCGTCGACACCCGACACGCGCCATGTCGCGCCACCGAAATTGGCCGCAGCACTGATTATCTCCTGCTTCAGACGCGACGGGAACGACGTATTCTCGTATTCGCGCCTGAACGTCACCTCGATTGTAGCGTTGTCGTATGAATTGACGCTGGTGTGGAAAGATGCGATCTCGTCGTATTGGCTTATGTAGTTCTCCATGTGGCGCACAACGTCGTTCAGCTGCTGTACGGTGCACCCCTCCGGCATACCGGCATTGATTATGAGGCGCTTTTGTTCGGGACTGCGGTAATAGCTGTATGCCGAGGTCTTCTTGTTGAACAGGTTGACCGACGTGCCGAATATCATGTCGAGCGTAAGACGGTTCTCGGTAACGAAACGGCTGGTCATAACCTTGTCGTAGAGACGCCGGTGCAGGGGCGGGTTCTCGTCTTGCGGGTCCGACAGACGCTCCGGCAACAGGAATGTAGGTATGCCGAAGCCCCATACAAGCAGCACGAGAAAAGCCCAGCGGTGGCGCCGCCCCCACGCGATGAAACGTTCGTAACGGCGTGAAATGCGGGCTATGCGCCGGCGGCTGCGGCGGGGCAGCGTCGTCATGCTGCGCCCGAGCGGGAACTTGTCTATCATCGACGGCACGAACAACAGTGCGACAATCATCGACACTGTGAGGTTAATGATTATCACCAGCGAAAAATCCGTAAGGTTTGCCTGCTGGTCCTCGGGCAGGAGCCACACTATGCCCAGAGCGCCTATGGTCGTGAGCAGAGCGCCGAGTATCGAAGTAAACACCCTCCGGTTGTGGTAATAGCTGTAGTGGTCGACCATTATTATCGCCGTGTCGATCATGATGCCGAGCGAGACGGTGATTCCAGCCAAGGAATATATGTGTATGCCGACATCCAACAGGTTGTAGAATACCACGGCGACAAGCAGGTTTACCGCCAGCGTTACGGTTATCATCACGAGATACCGCACATCGCGGCTCACCAGAAAGACGAAGACGAGCAATATGGCCAGGCACCACAACGTACGCGAATATATCTTGTCCAACTCGTCGCTTATGTACCTTGAAGCGTCGTATGAGAGCGATGCCGTTATCTGCGGCGGGAACGATGCCTGCAGGCGCGACATCTCCTCACGCACGGCCTCGCTTACGCGCAATATGTTGGATCCCGTCTCGCACGTTACGGATAGAGTTATGGTGTTAAGTCCGTTTATACGGTAGTAGCTCGACGGCAGGGCCTCGCGCCAACGTACCGTGGCAAAGTCACGCAGGTAGTATATACGGCCATTGCGTTTGGTTATGGGGATGTCGTCGAAATCGGTTGACGAGAGGTTGCGCAGCTTCAGCACTATGTTGCGTTGTTCGCCCTCGTCGTTCTCGAGCGTGGTCATGCCTATTATGTCGCTGCGAAAATAATCGGAGAAGGCCAAAGCGAGGGCCGAAGCCGTAAGTCCGGCCGACTCGAGGGCTTCCGGATCGAACGTCACGACCCATTCGAACGGCGTGGCGCCCGATATGTTGACGCGGCCTACGCCATCCACCCTCGACAACGAGACCGACACGTTGTCGAGGATGTAGTCGTATATCTGCTCGGACGGGATGCCGGCCTTTATCGTATATGAAAGCGCGGTCTGTTCGCGCCGGCCCTCGGCCGCCAGCGACAGCGACGGATACGATACACCCTCGGGCAGTTTGTCATACAGGGCCCGCAGGATGGATGCCGCCTCGAATCGGGCGGCTTTCATATCCGTATCCTTGATGAAATAGACGGTAACGCTGCCATACCCGTTGGATGAATATGAGGAGACATTGCGGCATCCCGAGATCACGGACAGCGCGCCCTCGATACGCGATGTCACCTGCTGCTCCATGATTCGGGCCGAGGCTCCCGACCACGAGAACGACACGCCTATGTTGTGCTGCGGCGCCGACGGCGAATACTGCACCTTCAGCCGCGGCAGCATGGCGAAGCCTATGACCGATACGGCGATCATGATGAGCAGCACCGAAAACGGAGGTATGCCGCGTCGCGGGGATGGCGTATGTATCGGCGGCATCATCGCTGCGATTTATAAATTTCGTAATAGGCCACGGGAATGAACAGCACGCTTATGAGCGTTCCCACGATCATACCGCCGATTATCACCAGCGACATGGGATATTGCAGGTCGGAACCCATGTCTCCGCGTGCGAGGAACGGCACTACGGCCAGAATCGTCGTGAGCGAAGTCATGACGATGGGTTTAAGGCGACGCCTGCCGGCCTCAAGTATGGCATGCTGCATACGCATACCGCGACGCCGAAGGGTATTTATTGTGTCGATCTTCAGAATCGAGTCGTTGATGACAATACCGCAAACCACTATCAGGCCGATCATCGACATCAGGTTGAGCGTCTGCCCGAAAATCCACAATATGGCGATTGCCCCGAACAGGTCGATCACTATCTCCGAGAGTATTATGAGCGGCTGCACGAGCGACTCGAACTGCGCCGCGAGGATGAAATAGAGCAACAGCAGGGCGATTACAAGAACCCATACGAGCTGACGCACCATCTCCCTGTTTGTAAAGTAGCTGCCGCTGAAACTCACCTCGAAGCCCTCCGCCTCGGCCACGCAGTCGCGCACGGTACGCATCACACGATCCACATCGCGCGACGCCGGAGCAAGCTCAAGCGGATAGTAGTCGCCCTCCTCGCCCGCGACAATGCTTTTCAGTTCAAGCGAGCGCGTCTGTTTCATGAATACCCCTACTGGGATCTCGGCATCCCCAGCCTTGACAAATGTCTTTTCGAGCAAATCGTTCAGATCGTCAATGTTGCTGCCGACAACCACGGGCAGCGATTCGTTGCCCGAATTGATTGTGAAGAGCGTATTTTCATTCAGCGCGTTGCGTAATGCCGTGAACAGCATGGAATAGCTCACCCCGTAAAGAGCCATACGCTCGGGCTGCGCGACATACATTATGTCCTCCTGCACGGCTATCGGCGGAATATGCATCTCGGGCAGAGCTCGGCTGATACTTTCAATGACGCCCTGCAACTGTTCTGGAGTGGCCGCACGACCCGATGTCGAACGCAGGCGAGCCGTCAACATGGCCTCCTTGTCGGCAAAGATCATGTCGAAGATATTGCCCGACACCCCGAACGAAACGTGTGCCTCGGGCACGTGCTGCATCATATAGGTCGAGAGCCTGTCCTGCACGGACTGCACATCGTCACTATCATAACATTTAAGATATACGGTAGCCTCGGCAACACCCATCTCGTCGGTATGTCCCAGAATAAACTGCTGCACCCCCGCCATCACGGTCGACTGTTCTACGGCCGTTCCCAGTTCAGATATCATGGCATCGGTACGGCGGGCATTCTCCTCGGCCGAGATACGCTCGTTCCAGTCTATACGCACCAGCATGTCGCGGTAAGTCATCTCGGGCAGACGCTCCTGTCTGACGACAAAGAACAGAGTCACCAGACCAGCCGCCGCCACGGCATATATCGACCACATGACGGCCCGGTGGCGGAAGAACCACTTTAGTATCGAGTCGTAACGGCTCTCTACCCGATCGAACGAGAAACGCTCGAGCCATGCGTTGGGATGGAAATGCGGCAACCGACGATACAATACTCCGTAATATACCGGCAGCAGGATTATCGCAACACCGTAGGACACGAAGAGCGTGATGGTGACGGCCATAGCCTGATCGTAGAACATGGCTCCGGCCATGCCGTTGATGAATATGAGCGGTATGAACACGGCGCACGTAGTGAGAATCGACGACAGCATCGGTGTGACAACTTCGCGGGTGCCGCGTACGACAGCATCGTGCAGAAGTTCGCCGCGCTGCCAACGCGCCGTGATATTGTCAACGACGATGATCGAGTTGTCCACCATCATTCCCGTACCGAGAATCAGACCCGACAACGATATTATATTGATCGATATGCCTGTGATGTAGAATACGAGCAGCGTGATGATAAGGGTTACGGGAATTGTCAGTATCACCAGCAGCGGCGAGCGCAGGTCACGCATGAATAGCAGTATGACCACGCACGCCAATATTATGCCGACGATGATGTTGTCGATAAGGTTGTCGATCGAATAATCGAGCAGCTCCGTCTGGTCGCGCGTAACGGTGAACTCTATGTTGGGATAGTCGCGGCGGAACTGCCTCATAAGGCTGTTAATGCTGCGTTTGAGGTCCGACATGCGGGCATCGGCCTGCTTGACTACGGCGAGCGTTATGGCATCCTTGCCGTTCGAGAGGACCATACCCTGACGCTTGCGCGGATGCTCCATGACATCGGCCAGCTCCTTGAGTCGGAACAGACGTCCCTTGACCTTGAGGAACATCTCCTCCACATCGCTCTTGCCTCCGGCAACGGTGCGGAACTTGACATTGTACTGGTATTCGCCGTCGCGTATCGTGAGGCTCCCCAACGATATGTCCATGCTGCGCAGGGCGTTTTCCACGTCGCCTATCGTAATGCCGGCCTGCCGCAGGCGCTCCTCGTCGGGAATTACAAGCAACTCCGACGAGACTCCGCCCGAAACATCGACCATTGCCACCTCGGAGAGCTGCTCGATGCGTTTGGTTATCACCTGCGAGGCAAAACGGCTCAACTCGATAAACTGATCCGACACGGGATGCAACTCGTCGAGCCCGTCTGTTTGCGGCTCCTTCTTGAGCGTCATGTCGATATAGAAAGCGGGAATGTCTGTGGCGCTGGCCTTTATAACCTTCGGACGTTCTATCTCGCGAGGCAAGGACGATGTACAACGGTCGATCTTTTCGTTAACCTCGATGAAGATATAGTCTATGTCCGCGCCCTGCTCGAACGACAGCTGTATAGTACCGCTGCCTTCGCGCGCCTCGCTGCGTATATCCGTAAGTTGCGATACCTGCATTAACTGCTGGCGCAGAGGTGTAAGCGCCGTCTCGTTCAACTGCCGGGCCGAGAGCCCCTGCGCCTCGACCTGTACGGTGATGTACGGAGCGTCGATGTCGGGAGTAAGAGACACAGGCAGCAGGTTGGTGCTGACCCAGCCGAGTATCAGCAGCACGATGGTGACCATGGTCACCGCTATGGGACGGTCGAGCAGTCGGTAAAGCATGGGCACGAAGGTTTTATTCTGTTGCTATGATCACCTCCGACCCATCCGCGAGATTGAGGTTGCCCGACGTGATTACAAGATCGCCTTCATTGAGGTCTGCGCCGCGTTCGGTATTGGCCTCTACGACATACTCGCGGCTGTTGGCCAGCGACGTGTGGACATACGTCCATACCGCCTTGCCGTCGACATATCGGAAAAGCACCTCCAGATTGTCGCGTATGACAACGGCACTCTTCGGCACCACCAACTGTTCACCTATGGCCTGACGTATGAAAACCTTGACATTCATACCGTCGGTAAGCGTGCCGTCGTTGGTTATGGTGGCATCGACCTGTACCTGACCGTTGTCGTCGATGGTGGGATTTATGGCCGTTATGCGGCCCTTTATCTCGCGCTTGAGATCGGCGTATGGGCTGACAGCGACCTCCTGACCTACCGCCAGCAGGCCGTATTCCGACTCCAATACGGGGAATCGCACCTCCAGCCGGCTGTCATCGAGCAATGTGCAGAACACGCCGCTCGCCTGCTCGTATGCATCCTGCTTTATATCGGCCACCTTGCCGGAGAATGGAGCCGTAAGCGTGCAGCGGTCGAAATTGCGGCGGGCGGTCTGTAACGACGTCATGGCATCGGCATAACCGGAGCGTATGCGTGCCAGCCGCACCACATCGGCCGGAGGCGTAACCGTATCGCCCAGCGTATATCCCAGCCCCACCAGCACATCGAGAAACGACAGACGGGCCTTTTCGAGAGCCAGCGATGCCGCCCTGAGCTGTGAGGCATAGTCCGTGGTATCGATCACGGCAATAGCGGCTCCGCGGCCTACACGGGTGCCGTTTACGGCATTCACCTCGGCGATCGCACCCGAGACCGCAAACGACAATTCGCTGCGACGGATGGCTTTCAGACGGCCGTTGCTGACAAGTTCCCGCATGAAGGTACGCCGCTGCAAAGTATCTATCTGTACCTCGTTCTGCTCCGCACGATGTACCATGCGGTCGTTCGCATCCGATGACTTCTGGTCCGGGGCGTCGCCGCACGATGCCATAATTGCCGCAAGGGCCATATATGTCAGTATCCTTCTCATGTGGGTATTCGTTTTTAGGGTCCTACTCGGAGATTATCTTGTCGAACTCGGCTATGATATCCGTTCCCGAAATGAAGTCATACAAAGTCTGCCGCCGAAGCTCGTAATACGAGAGCCAGAACGAAGCCAGCTCCGAGATGTATGTCTGGTTGGCGGCATCCTTCTCGCTTTGCGCCGTGTTCATCTCGGTGACCGATATGGTCCCGCGACGGAAGTTGTCCATCGCTATCTCGTAACGGTCGTCGGCTACCTGCCGCGCACGGCGTGCCATGTAGCATTGGTTGCGCTGGTTGGCAAACTGTTCGATGAGCGTATATATCTGACGGCGGTAGTCTATCTCCTCCTGCTCGATCTGGCTGCGTACCATTTCGGCATTCGCCTTGGCCATCTTGACCCGTCCCTTGCCCATACCCCAGTCGAAGATGGGAATCGAGAACTCAAGCCCCACAACCTCCTGATCGAGCAGTCCGGAATATGCCGTACGGAACGTATCCCCCGTCTGCGAAAGGCCGAACCGCGCATTTATCGAGGCGGAGGCCCCGCGGTCCGCCTTGGCCTGAGCCACACCCGCCTCGGCATTGAGGGCCTTGATCTCGTTGGTGAGTCTGAACGACGAGTTTTCGAGCGCCTTGTCCAGCGCCATGTCGTAGTCGATGTTGACAAGCGGGATCTCTTCATCCAACATCGGATCCACCTGCGCATTCTCGTCGAGGCGCAGGAACGAATTAAGCTGCATCTGGCGCTCGCGCACCGAGAGGGCCGAAGTGTTGATGGACAGACTGTCGTTGAGCATACGCAACTCGAGCTGCAAGAGCTCGTCCTTGGTGATGCTGCCTATCTCGAGCCGCTGCTCGGCTATCGAATGCAACGCCCGGGTGTTGGCATAGTTCTTTACCGCGATGTCGTAGTTGGCACGGCTCAGCGCCAGATTGAAGAAGTAATTTACCGCCTGCAGCGTTATATCCTCCATTGCCTCGATGTACTTGCGTTTGGCCAGCTCGTACTCCTTCGGCTCGATCTTCTTCTCCCACTTGAAGCGGTTGTATGCAAACAGCGGCTGCGTGTACGACAGGGTTATGGGCTGCGAATAGTAGGATTTTATGTTTTTGTCCCCGAACTGGTCGAGTCGGTTTAACGACGAATAGAGGCTGAGCGTACCGCCCGTAAATCCTATATTCTGCCTCACGGAGAGTCCTACTGTGTTCTGGAGATTGTAATTCTCGATGTACCGCATGTCGCCCGTATCGTAATCCTGCAACAGACGCAGCGAACGGTCGAAATTTAGCACGCTGCCCGTAAGGTTGAGCGACGGCAGACGGCTCGCACGATACGAGCGGAACGACCAATAGGCAGACAGAAACACGTATCGCGCCGTCATGGCGTTTATCGATTGGTTCTGAGCGTCGTATATCGCCTGCTCGAGGGTAATCGGGATAACCTTCCCGGAGTTCTGACCGCCCGTGCCTTCCGCATCCGCAGTCTGTCCCATGACCGACGCCGTGACCACACAACAGGCCAACACCGTAAAAAATATATTCTTGATTCTTGTCATGGTATTTTCACAAATCGTCGTCTCGTTTGGTAAATTTCAACCGACATAGAGCCATCGCCGACCGCAAGCGCGCAATTTATTGTAAATATACGCATTAAAAACATATTATGCAAACGCCCCCTGCAAATGGCAAAAATACAAAACGGTATTACAGGCGGTTTATTCACCCGGCACTACAACTCCTTCGACTATAAACGATACGGGCCGCGACGCACCGCTATGCGTAACTGCTACCTTTTTGCGAAATACACCCTCGGTATCTGCCGTGAAACTCAAATTCAACTCCACCTCCTCACCTGCGGCCACCGGTTTTTTGCTCCACTCTATTTTAGTACAACTGCACGATGTTACAGCATTGACAATCACCAGCACATCATCCGATATATTTCGCGCCCGCACCGCCACCTCACGCGTCTGCCCCATAGGTACATCGCCCAAGGCCACCGTTGTGGCGTCGAATTTCAGATATCGGTCGGTATCGGCCTCCCCGCCCGACATATCCACGCTTTGTTCCAACGCTGCGGCATTGGCCTCATACAAAGCCTGCGCGTCGCTGCGCCTGCCTCCACACGAAACGGACAACAAACACAACGACACGCCGACAAGCCTTACGGCCACACTATAACTACTACGATTCACATTTATCAATGTTTATCAACTTAATTCTTTTCATCCGGGACGTAAACCCCATCGTGAGCGAGCATATTATCAAGCGTTGCTTTGAAAAGAGCCCTCATAGCATCATTAATTAATGGATTACCAACCAATACTACTCTGTTATTTCTATCCAACAATAATATTGTTTCATATCCTTCATCAACTACCTTTTTATTCGCTTTATAAAAATCCCCAGAATCATCCATATAAACTGGATAACTGAAATTTTCCAGTCGCAACAATCTAGGTATTTCGTTCGGTGCATTTTTTCTTGGCGTAAAAATAATATATACACCCAATGCCCCATTAGACTCTTCACTTTCTTGCATAACTTTTGCCCAATCTCCTAAACCTTGGACCCGGCACGTATTACAGCCCAATGAGTCATAATATATTAGCAATTTAACACATTCTTTTACGTTTTGATTCTTTGGCGAGACTTCATCTCCATTAATATTACGCAATTGCACATCAAAAGATATTTCTTGACCTACAATATTTGCAACTCTTATAGCATTCTCATTGCAAGAACAAATTATCATCAATAACGCACCAAAAAAAGCGCATCTAATCATATAGCCAAATTATGTAACACAATAACAGGATTATCGGTATCCTTAACATTTAATAAACGAGAATCCGAGATTTTATTTGATTCCAACATTCTTGTTAGTGCGAATGCATCTATAGCAGATATTACAATATTTTTAGCATATCCCACAATCGATCCGCGACCGAAAAAGCGATAATGCTCATCCAATACATCTCCTATACGAAGAAAATGCACACGCCTTGATTTAAGATCAAATTTTATCATACAATCGCGCATACCCAACTCTGAAAAAAAGCACCGGGCCGTAATAAACAAAGAATTATCATGACGCGTAACGTATGTAACATTGTGCAAAACCTCCTTATACCGATACGTTTCCGACAATTCCATCAGCGTATACTTCTCAAGATCTGCATGAGGTACTTTGTTCTGTAAATTCAGACTCAAATCATATATAGGCTTATATTCGTGATCCGAAAGAGCATATATTCTGCTATCAAAATATTTACCGACATATAGACAATCCTCACATTGACCACAAAATGGGGACGCATCTTTATGATAACCGCAATTTTCAGCAAACGGATCGAATTTAACATCTATAGTACCACTTGTCATGTCGAATTGCGCAAAGTTGTATAAATCACTGTTGCTATTTTCCGCATACAACCAAACCTTACCTTCGTCAACAACCTTTAATTTTGAGTACTGATTCGGCAGTTCTATACCCTTAATAAGTTCGCCTTTGGGTGAATACACATTTAGCTTTTGATCCGGGTATGACAATATGTATATTAATCCGCGCCAAATATCACAATCCGACAAGTCAACATACTCACCCGGGCCACGCCCTGTTTTAGATATTTTGTTAATAAACCGTCCATCATTTGCACTAAAGACAAAAACTGTTCTGCGAGACCTATCCATCACAAACAACGTATCTTGCGATATCATAACCTTGTCTACTTTCTCAATCAGACAGTTTTCTGATGAATCGAGGCATATATATTTACTTTCACCACAGACAAACTCATCTATAGACGACATTTCATTTATGTCGACATTGATAATATCTAAGTCCCCAACAGGCTCTCCTGTTTTGGAGCAAGATAGCATTATGAAACATAAAAATAATAAAACAGATCTTTTCATTATAAAATTAATTATAAGAAAAACATACTACGCGGTTAATTACCGAGTTATTACCTCATATAGCTCTTTGCATTCTACTGGGGTACAAGCAAAATTTCCGCCACCGCCACATATGACATGACCATCAAATGCAACATAACCCTCCCCGTCGGCTTTAATAATGGTTCCGCCTAATAATTTTATTCGACCTCTAACTCCTACATATATTCGACATTGTTGATCTATTCGCGTATATCGCGTATCCAAGCCTCCCTCACCTCGACTTAGCGCCTCTATATTCGCTTTCATCAAATCTGTGATTTGAGAGCTCTGATACACTTTGTAACCCATAACTGCGGCTGCCGACATAACCAATGCCGCACATGCCAAAATAATCGTTTTTTTCATTGTTAATATAGATTAAAAATAATGTGTGTAATCAGGGAATACGCTATAACAACCACCCAATATTGCATATTCAGCAACAGAGCGTATGTTTTTATACTTTTTCGACTATAAAAATACTCAACATAAATAACTTATGCAAATAATTCAATGATTATTTTGCGTATATTGACGTTTTATAATTACCTCTATTTATGTCATATATAAGCAATATTTATCAGTTATCACATACATCATGCTACACGGATTCCTCTTCCAATTTTGCACCCACAACATAATTTGCTGACGGCAATACAGGTATATAGTCTCGATCAATACCAGAGGACTTCGCCGTTTTCATATATGAAAGTTCTATTTTGGACTCCTCGAGACAGGCCTTTTATAAAATAGAGGCCATTGCACGGCACGTTTTTAAAATTGAGATATACATTCTCCGCCGTTTGCTTGTCATGCAGATGCCATTCTCCGTTAAGCCAATAATAGAATTCGTATTCATCACCCGGGCAGATGTCATTACCGTCGCCACGGCGGATATACGCTATTTTATTCAACGAGACTGGCTTCCCGAAATCAAATCCGGCCCAACGAAAACAATCGGTACTGTCAACTGTCATATACGTCAACGGATCATTATCACATATATGTTGCGGTGTATCATATCGTTCATTACGAACAACTGTTGCCGGATAGTATAACTCGCCTCCAACAATACTGTCTCGATCATAAAAATATATTTCAGCGAAATCTGATGCTTGAGGTCCGGTAGACCGCAGACGCCAATATCTGTACGGCAACGTATCAGTTACACATACCTCTCCCGCGAGAAATTTATTCGCCGGGAATTGTGCTACGACATGCGGCTTAACGAAATATTTATCGTTGGCAGCCTCAATGGTACCACCATGCAGATATTTAACATTTCCATATATGTGACTGAACGCCGGAAATTTTCTGCGCAGCCTGACATCCTGCATACGAGAAGTATCAGCCTTTATATAGTTGACGCGTTTTCGTACATCAACTATGAAAGGATGCGACAATGGCTTTATCTTCTTGTCCTCATATGCTACGACCATATAAAGAATATCGAGTCCCACATCATTGAAGGATGCTTTCCGCCGTTTTATACGACATATGTCCATAGGTACCCAATCAGAATTATCGAATACAGCAAGATATGCATATCCGTCCTGCGAATCAACATCAGATAACAACGGGATAGTTATATCGGTCGTACGGCCATACTCAGCCGTAACATCCCGTATGAAAAGTGCGGATAGTGAAGGTGGAATATTTCCTCCGCGTTCGACAACCTCCATCAAGAGCGGATGAGGGGCATAGCTCATGCGATATACCTTCGCCATAGCGTTATCAGGATAATGATACGCTCCCGGATATTTATTAAAAGGCTCATAATCAGGACTGCGGCGTCGACTTACATATACATTGTTCCAATAATGAGGACCACCACGATCAGCCCAACATGGCGTAAAATCGAATGATACGGGTAAAGATTTGCTGCGGCAGTTAAATAACCCCAGACGCGACCGTTCAAGACATGTCCCATATGGTTGTATAGCAAGTGTTTCAATATTCAGAATATCTATATGATCCATCCCGCTGATCTGACGAACCTCCATACGCAAACTGTCGGAGTTCTTATAAAAATAAGTTATAGCCTCGGTGGCACGACGCACATTGTACTTCAGTTCATCTATCTCCACTTGCCAGTCCAACTCCCCTCGCCACGTTTTACTCCACCGTTCTTTCCAGTCATCAATAGGTTGCATTTCAAGGCATTTATACGGGAGAACATACTCGCAGAAATCATCAAATTCAAGATGCTGCAGGAATCTTGATGTCTCCCATTGCTCGAAAGAGTAATCGATATTCCATATAAGATAATCAGACGTAATCTCAAGAATATCGAAAACCGGCTTAAGGCGCGGCTCAAACTCTGCCGAGATAGCCGATGCTTTGGCTGCCACTAGCGTATCACCCTTCTCGCTATTACGGAATAACGAGTCCATTTTAGTACAATAATCATGATACACATCTGCCGGATAAGACCTGTGGTACGGCATATTTTCGATAAGATATTGCGCCGCACGCAGTTTGAGACTGTCGGCCGGATCGGACGCATAATGCGCTAACACCTTTTCCAGTTCTGCGCGATTGTCGCCTGCATAGCGCAACGCTCGCTCCAAAGAAGCATGCCGCTCAGTACATGCGACAAGCATTATGCACAATGTCGCAGCAATACAAATAACCTTAAATTTATTCATCATATCGGTATATTTCTAAGTTTATAATTAACATCATAGGCCATATACTTCACTTGTTATTTTTGTCCCCAACAATCAACAACGATTTATACAACTGCGAATCAATATAGCCCCACTATTTCGGTGACATGATATATAATAATCATTGTATATTCTATATTTTCCGCCACAACCTATGCCATCGGAATTCATCGGCACATCGGTCGCGCGAATAAGATATTCTACACACCACTCCTATAATGAACTCCTCGGGGACGAATCCCAGATAACGGCTATCCTTTGAATTGGCCACATTGTCACCGCAGAAGTAATAATAGTTTTCAGCAAAAGCATAATATAGCAACGGAATATCGTCGAGATAAGCCGTATCGTTTTTAAATTGCACCTTTCCTCGCGTCTCATACTCCACAATCGTGCGATAGAGTTTATAGTTGCATATGTCCATTCTTATCGAGTCTCCCTTCCGTGGCACATACAAAGGCCCCATATCCTTTATCGTCCATCCGAAAAGCTTGTCGTCACAAGGGAAAGCACGCATCACTCCCCTCGAGAACAAGGAATCTGGCATCGCCGCAAGTTTCCGCTGCTGAAGCGTATCCCCTATAGGGCGAGAATAATTATTGTTGTAGAAACGGCTGTCACGTATCGCAATAGTGTCGCCCGGCGTACCAATACATCTTTTGGCATAAACGTAATTTATTTTGAACTCAATCATATTTCTATCATAACCATGCGGGGCGTTAAACACGACAATATCATTTGGCCTTATACGCCTAAAACGGGGCATACGCCAAGAATCCAAAGGGACCCCCTCGCCGAAATTAAAATTACGGTATATGCGGGCGCCGAAAACAAGTTTGTTGGCCAAGATTCGATCTCCAGCAATAAGCGAAGGCTCCATAGAGCCCGAGGGAACCACGAACTGATCACATATGAATATTCGGCAAAAAGCCCAACAAAAGACACAACCCCAGCCGATACCCAAACACCATAATATTATTTTTGCAATACGCTCCAACATGCTTATCTATATTTTTCTATCAATAGCCACAACTCTTTCTTCAATTCGCGAGTTTGCTCGGATTCGACCTTAACATTCATTCTTAGGGCAGTCTGCGCTGTCTCGACAGCTCTTTTGCTGTTACCAATACGGTCATACATCATAGCCTTGAGATATAACGGATATATACGCGAGGGGATCATATCGTGAGCCATAGAATAATATTCTTCAGCACGCGATATATCTCCCAGAGCTTCACTATTTTTCCCCATAATATTATAAAACATGGGATCGCTACTTTGTTGAGCCCCATAAAAAAGTATTTCATTGCTCAGCGAGTACTCACTCAACTTATGTAATGCATACCCGTAATCATACAGGAATCGGAAGTCGTATTTCAGTATTTCGTACAACTTTACTCCATCTTCTATAATATAGTCATACCGTTCCGAACTCATCCAAACCCTCACATCTTCCCATGCTGCGACGGCAGTCGCCCGCTCACGACTTCTCTTATCCAATACTGGTATCAATGCCAAAAGTACAGCCGACACCACACAATATAAGTATCGGGCGATATTATCCCGCTTTGACCCAACACCCTTGTATGATACCGATGCTGCAAGTAATAAAACAAACATTAACCGCAGAGGTAATACAGAAAACGGGTAGGAAAACATGGCGAAAACTGCTGCTGCCATCAGCCCATAACCATATGGATCGTGACGTCGCACACCAGCCAAACATCCACTCACCACCATTGCAACAAGACTTAACATTCCCACAACTCCTGTTTCAGCTCCAAATTGCAAATATTCGTTGAATCCCGATTCCGGACACCCGGCTACCATACGTTCCGCTTCGGGTCGCGCCTTTTCCGAAAAATATTCTGCCTGTTCCTTTCCGAAAGCCCCGGCAAAGTTCCCAAGGCCCACCCCGCGCAACATATTGTCGCATATAATGCGACTATCCATCTTCCATATTAACAAGCGACCATCTGCCGATTGCCGTTTGGCATAATATGATAAAACGCCTATCGCAAAAATTGCAGACATGGCCACAAATACCCATAGAGAGAATTTCCAACGATGCTGTGTCCATAATTCGCCAATACGGCTAACCAATGTAGTTTCCCTGACAATAAATATTAAGGTTGCAAATCCCGCAGCAACCCATGCCGCTCGGCTCATCGTCGCGGGAATAACAATTATGGATATTACTGCAGCAGCAACCGCAATAAAATAAGCCGCACGCCATATATAGTGACGTATAATACCATATGACTCTTTATTTCGGAAATTCTCTAAAGGTATCCACGAATAAGTCAATACATATACCACAGCGCATACTGCAATAGGTACGATGAAACCGGCAAAGGGACCAGGATTGAAGAATGTCCCCGTAATCTTGAAAAGGCTATGATTAGAGTATGTCACCCCGAATGCCTGACGTATTCCTGTAACGCCCTCATATATGGCAAGACAGAATAACAACGCCATGACCGCATTCTTAAGCTTAGGTTCCGCTGAGAAGGCCATCCTCATTGCCAGATAAAACATAGCAGCCTGCGTAAATTCCTCGTAACGAGGGTGCTTTGCCCCATAGCATAAAGCACTGAACGCAACAGTCATCGCAATTAACGCAGCAAAAGCATCCGTCGAACAGAATCCTATCTGTTTACCTGAAACAATGAAACGTACAATGGATATCAACAACAAACACGCGGTAAGGCAGTGTACTTCAGGCATTATCATGTCAGCACTTTGCGATGGCATATCCACCGCAATACATAACAACCATGCCGTAATTGCACACACAATTACGGCACAGCAAAAACGTACGATACTATTTGGCATTATCGCTCCAGCCATCGCCTAAATATCTGTTTCAACGACACATGTCTTGTATAACATCCTTATACAACTTCCACATCGTGTCATTATAAAGCGGGCTACCTACAACAAGCACTTTCCCATTCTTGTCAAGCAACAACGTATGGAAACGTTCGTCTTGTGGTATTTGCGGGTTCAACGCCGCGAAACAGCCCTTTGCATCCAGCACCACATTATAACCGGCATTGTTTATTATCGTTGTCCTTAATACCGACTTGTATTCATTGTTTTTTGGAGACATGAGAAAGATAAAATCAACGGCTGGACAAATATCAGCCATACTATCTATTATGTAGTCCCATTCCGAGAGTTTGTTTATGGCACACGTTCCGCATGCCATAGAATCATAATAGACAAGCACGTGAGCCTTCTCCCTATCGACGGCAAAAGATCGGGTTTCACGCCCCGCCACCTGCCTCAGCGATTGAGGAAACTCTATTTTTGACCCTATCAACTGTTGTACATCGCAACTTATCCTGCGGTTTTCACATCCCAAAATCAGGAAAAGGCCCATCAACAAAACACCCGCTACGACTCTTCCCATAATCAAATTTTATCGAGGTCGAAATAGCCGAGGTATTCTTCGCCTTCGGCGTCCTGTACCCAGCAGTATGCGCGGCTGTCATCGGGCATAACGACAAAGGGACCGATCTCCTCCTCGAGACGGTACCGCGCTACCTCCTGCCCCGACCAGTCGAATATTCCCAACATATATTCGGCATTGTCCCTGCTTTGGGCCGTTTCATCGCTGTAAAGCAGATATATGTATTTGTCAGTGACATAAAGGTCGCCCGCGCCCAATACGCAATCGGGTTGCGGGGCGATCTGGTTTTTCATCTTCGGCTCGAAGAAGCGTCGTGTGACGACGGGCCGTATGCTATCCCCTCCGATGTCGAATATCTCCATCAACATTCCGTATAAACCGGTACATACCATGCGCGTGCGGTCGGGTTTGACGTCATGCATGGTGAACATACTGAAATAGCCCTTATGTATAATCGTGTCGGCCTCGAATTCGGGCGATATGTACGGGAATGCATCATGCAGCCGCACCGTATCGCGATACTGCATATCTGTCGAGAAGAAGCGGCAGTCAAACCCTTCGCAGTGCAGCAGGCGTCCCTCCGGCAGACGGAAAATCGACATCGACGTGGTATGATGCGGGTTCGCGCCCTGCGAGCTCACCTCGATCCGACGGTTTTCGATCGAGCGCGGGATATCGATAGTGATATATGCACCGTTGGTGTCTAAAACATGCAGCGTATGGCTTTCGGAATCAGGCGCGACACAAAAGTAGTTGGCGAGTTCATTGGGGCCTCGGCCGTAATGTCCGAAACTGCAGATGTATTTGCCGTCATTGATGGAGAATGCATGTAATACGTTGTCGTTATCGACACTGACACCTCGTACCAGAATGATGGTATCGCACAGGTACATTCGCATGACATCCATAGTCACCTCCTTGTTCAGCGACTTGATCTGAGCAGTATATTCTTTGGGAAAAGATGGCGGTTCATACCGCACGTCTTCGCGGTAAGACGAGCACGCGGCCAAAGCCAGCACCAGCATCGTAAGATACAGATTTTTCATGGCAACACGGTTACTGTCTAAAGTTTATTACTTCTCCACATATTCCTCCATTATATGGATAAGTACATGTGCCTGAAATTGATTTTATAGGTCCATCCTTCTCTAACTGCGCCCATACTCCTCCACATTTTGGACATGTATAAACACATGAGAGTCTCTGATTATTATAACAACTCCCATGAGGCTCCTCAGAAGACTCTGCCCTTGTCAACGCCTCTATATTGGCTTTCATAAAAGCAGACATCTGAGATTGGTTGTAAACCTTGTACCCTACTACAGCAGCAGCTGACATAACCAGTATTGCACCGGCTAAAAATAATTTTTTTTTCATATCGTTTAAAATTTAGGTTATATGTAGCGTGTAATGTCGGGATGGTAAAAAAGCCCAAAATATAATTGGCTCATATTGTGTCATAAAGTTAGTTTGTCGGCATGAAAAAAGCAAAAAAAATCACCGACATAATATTCACAAAACGCAAATATTATGTCGGTTTGTTACAGAAAGTTGCCTGCGACGCTCCTTCTCGTTAGTGTTCGAGGTCGAAATAACCTAAATATTCCTCACCTTCCTCATTTTGCACCCAGCAGTATATGCGGCTGTCGTCGGGCATAACGACAAAGGGACCGATATTGCTGTCGAGACGGTACCGCGCCACCTCCGCTCCCGACCAGTCGAATATTCCAAGAATACATTCCGTGTTATCCATATCCAGAGCCAAGCCGTCGCTGTAAACCAAATATATGTATTTGTCGGAGGTTTTTAGACTGCACGACCCAGATATGCAATCGGGCTGCGGGGCAATCTGATTCTTCATCTTCGGCTCGAAGAAGCGTCGTGTAACGACGGGCCGTATGCTGTCCCCTCCGATGTCAAATATCTCCATCAGCATGCCGTTCGCGCTCGTACATACAAGGCGCGTGCGGTCGGGTTTGACGTCATGCATGGTGAACATACTGAAATAGCCTTTGCGTATGATTGTATCGGCCTCGAATTCGGGCGATATGTACGGGAATGCATCATGCAGGCGCACCGTATCGCGATACTGCATATCGGTCGAGAAGAAGCGGCAGTCAAACCCTTCGCAGTGCAGCAGGCGCCCTTTGGGCAGGCTGAAGATGGAGTTTGTCGTGGTGTGATGGGATGCCATGCCGTCAGAAATCACCTCGATCCGCCGGTTTTCGATCGAGCGCGGGATATCGATGGTGATATATGCACCGTTGTTGTCCAAAACATGCAGCGTGCAGCCTTCGGGATCCTGCGCGGCGCAGTAGTAGCTGGCGAGTTCGTTCGGACCGCGGCCGTAATAGCCGAAACTACTCAGGTATCTGCCGTCATTGATGGAGAACACATGGAATACGTTGTCGTTGTCAACATTTTTACCCTGTACCAGCAATACCGAATCGCAGAGATACATTCGCAGAATGTTTCCCATGGTCGTCTCCCTGTTCAGCGGCTTGATCCGGGCGGTGTATTCCTTGGGAAAAGATGGCGGTTCATACTGCATGTCTTCGCGGTGAGACGTGCAGGCTGCAGCCGCTGCACAAAGCACAGCAACGATAAAAACGGTTGAATTCTTCATTCTCTCATTGCATTTTTCATGGTCAAATCACAATTTCGCATCAAGGATATCAATCAGATTACTCTTGAAATACCGGCGATATATTACTGGATTATCATCCTCCTTCATATTGGAGGCGATCCGCTGCAAGCCCTCGTGCTTAAGAATACCTGAATCTCTCATCCGGCATATCGCCTCGGCATCGATACATCCCATATTCTCGTCCGACCAGCCTCCACATGTTCCCAGCTCGTATGTATCTGTGGTCGGGTCGAATATTTTTCCGTCGAGCAATATACCTCGAGATCCATCCCAGAGCAGGATATCCCGATAGTCAATCATTGCGAACAGATATTCCCCGTCTGTATATATGGCCGTAATACCAGAACTCATTCCTCCGTTCGATATTTGTTCCCGCAGATCGAACATATCTTCGCCTATACGATCGTTGAAAAATTTGTCGTCGGGAGTCTCTTTCGAGTATGGTATCACACAATACGGTTCTACACTTCCGTTTCTGTACGAGTACAATATTTGCGAATACGGCGACAACATATAACACTCCGAGTCAAGTCTGGCCACCGGGGCAAATATGGGAGAATATAACATCTGCCCCGACGATATGCCCGAGCCAGGCATGAGCTCCTTCGATACGGCTCGCCCGCCCGGTTGTTCAGTCAGCAGTCGGTATTGGCTTTCGGGATGCAAAGCATCGTTAGCAAGCGGATAAGATGCTATTATCGAACCGTCATCAAGCACCGTCGCCGTACGTATGGCAGCATCATCGGCGTCAAGCCTAAGGTTATAACGAAATTCGCCGTCAAAAGTGTAATAACTGATCTTTCGCTGATAGTTGCAAACCACGCCAATCAACTTGCGACTGTGGTCTACGAAATATGTATCGATATATATGTACTCATTGTCAGCCCGCCCCTCGTGACCTACACGCGAGATGAAATTTCCCTGCTTGTCAAAAGTATACAGATTGCGTTCATCTTTCACGACATAACACTCCCCCGCATCCACAGCCGACAATATACTGCCCAAGATAGACTCGTCCGATGTCTCGAGTGCAACATAATGTGTACTGTCGACAAGATCGGCCATGGTAACTTCCAGCGGAGTATCGGAATTGACTATATCCATCATCGGCACATCACGCGGCTTGTCGCGACTGCACGACAAAGCAACAGACGCAATCGCCAAACCACATATTATCAAACAGCAGTATCGCATACCGGCAATCATTTCATCACATTTACCACCTCTATCTCTACTATTTTATTTGTCGGACAACAATCCGATGGCGACGGCTACCTCATAAGGATACGAACAATTACTTGATTCACAATAAATAATCGCTCCGATATTCGCTTTCTTTGCGTCAAACATCCGAGACCGGTTGTACACCTTGTACCCTACGACAGCAGCAGCTGACATAACCAGTATTGCACCGGCTAAAAAGAATTTTTTTTTCATATCGTTTAAAATTTAGGTTATATGTAGCGTGTAATGTCGGGACGGTAAAAAAGTCCAAAATATAATTGGCTCATATTGTGTCATAAAGTTAGTTTGTCGGCATGAAAAAAGCAAAAAAATCACCGACATAATATTCACAAAATGCAAATACTATGTCGGTTTGTTACAGAAAGTTACCTGCGATGCTCCTTCTCGTTAATGTTCGAGGTCGAAATAACCTAAATATTCCTCATCCTCATCATATAGCTATGCGCCATTATCATCATGCATACGCACTGTATTACGGAGCGGCTAGCGAATACATCACAGTTATACAGACGCAAATCAGGCAGGGAAAAATATATTTTTCAATATCGTGATAAAGGTTGTTGCTTCAGGAAACCTCCTTGTTTCACTATGTGACAAATCTATATTTCAGAATCATTAACACGCTTCTTTTTTCAAAAGACGAAAACGAACTTCGCACAAGCATGGAGAGTCTAAAGAAAGAGACCCGGCTTGACGAGTATTTCACGTTCGGCTATGGGGCACACCATCTTTGGATATGCCAACGAAAACCGAGC
>JALENN010000001.1 GCA_022767745.1 Alistipes sp.
CGGCCGTCTATGCCGTGTGCGGCGTGCTCTCGGTGGCGGCTCTGGCGCGCATGTATGTGCTCATGCGCCGCATCAAAAGCGACGATTGTTCGGCCTCGGAGTAATAATCGCGGCAAGGTGTACGTTATTTGGGAGTAAAAATGTATCTTTGTCGATTATTATGCGCCTTGTAGTTAAAATATTGCTCCCTGCCGCCGCCATAGCCATGACGGCGTGCCGCGACCTGCCCGACTATCTGGTGAGCGACAACACCATAGCCAGGGTCGGCCGCAACGAGCTTAAGATAGCCGAGGTTGTGGAGGCCATGCCTACGAAGGTCACGGGCGACGACAGCGTGTCGTTCGTCCGTCTTTATGTCGACCGGTGGCTTGTGCGCCAGCTCAAGGTCGAGGAGGCCGACGAGCTCTTCTCGGGGTCGGAGGCCGATATCGACCGCATGGTCGAGGAGTACCGCCAGTCGCTGCTTATGCGCAAGGTCGACCAGTACTACGTCGAGCAGCAGATGAGCACCGACTTCACGGAGAAGGACATCGCCGACTACTACAACACCCACAAGGCCGATTTCATACTCGACCGCACGCTGGTCAAGGGGCGCGTGCTGCGTTTCGACGCGACCTACCGCCAGAGCAAGACGCTAATGACGCAGATGCGCGAGGCGGCCACGTCGCAGAGTGCGGCCAAGACGCTGTCGGAGATATGCGAGAAGAACGGCTTCGAGCTTGTCGACAAGCGGTCGGAGTGGGTCGGCTTCTCCGATTTCCTGACCTACCTGCCCGCAGCACAGTCGCAGGACAACGAGCACCTGCTCGACAAGACGGGCATACAGCAGATGGATGCCGGGGGCAAGCGCTACTATTTCGACTTCACGTCGGTATGCCGCAAGGGCAACGTCGCGCCGCTGGAGGTGGTGTCGGAGAATATCCGCCGCATACTCATAACGCAGCGCCGCAGCGAGATAATCAAGGCCCACGAGGAGCAGATTGTATCGGAGGCCATGGCTTCGGGCTACGCCCGCATCTATGGCGACACGGTGCAGGATGGCGATACGTCGGCGCAGGGGCCGTCGCAGCGCTGATGCGTGCCGGCGGAAGGAGACGTCGCGGCGGGGCTGAGGAGAGAAACGGCACCGCGACGGAGTGAGGAGAGAACGTATTTAATAAAGGAATATAAGGAACTGAAAAAAATATGGTTAAAAAGATTGTTTTGGCCATGGCCGTGATGGCGGTGTCGGCATCGGGTCTTCTGATGGCGCAGAAACGGCAGGTAATGCTCGATAAGGTCGTGGCCGTCGTGGGCGGTTCGGCCATACTCTATTCCGACGTTGAGAACTACGCATCGCTGCTGGTCGAGCAGCGCCGCGCGCAGGGTTACACCTCGGACCGCGACCCCATGAACGAGGCGCTCGAGGCGCTCATGAAGCAGAAGCTGCTCTACAGCCAGGCGCTGATCGACTCTGTCGAGATGATGGGCGATGTTCCGTCGTACGTCGAGCAGCAGATACAGGCCATGATCGCCGAGGCGGGCTCAATCGCTGCGCTCGAGGCGCGCCAGCACATGCCCATCTACGCCTTCCGCGACATACTCACGCAGCGCATCACCGAGCAGGAGTATGCCAACTCGATGCAGAATACGGTTATCAACGACGTAACGGTTACGCCGGGCGAGGTCGAGCGCTACTTCAAGTCGCTCAAGGAGGAGGAGCTGCCGCTCGTGCCCAAGCAGTACATGTATGCGCAGATCGTGCGCTACCCCGCGTCGAAGGATGTGGCCAAGCAGCGTGCCCGCGAGCGCCTGCTTGAGATGCGCGAGCGCATCATCACGGGCAAGTCGTCGATGCCCGTCCTGGCACGACTCTACTCGGCCGACCCGGGATCGGCTATGCGCGGCGGCGAACTTTCCTACGGTCCCCTGTCGCAGTGGCAGCCGTCGTTTGCCGAGGCTGCGGGCGAGCTGAAGCCGGGCCAGCTGTCGGAGATCGTCGAGACGGAGTTCGGCCTGCACATCATCGAGTTGATGGAGGAGCCCAAGAACGGCAACTACCGCCTGCGCCACATACTTGTCAAGCCGACCTATACGGCCGACGAGCTTCTGGAGCCCACGCGCATGCTTGACAGCATCGCCGACCTCATACGTGCCGACTCGATCACCTTCGAGGATGCGGCGCGCGAGTTCTCGGAGGACCCGCTGACGAAGATGAACGGCGGTCTGGTGTCGAACCACGACCTGCTGTCGAGCAATCCCTCATACTCGAACGTGAAGTTTACGGCCACGAAGTTCCGCGAGGAGGACTTCGGCGAGGGCCGCAGCCTGAAGGACTACGTCGCCATCTCGCACATGGAGGTGGGCGAGGTGTCGAACGCCTACGCGGCCGAGGACCTGAACGGCAACGAGCTTAGCAAGATAGTCAAGCTGCTGGAGGTTATCCCGTCGCACCCGGCCTCGCTCAACGAGGACTACCTCACGATCGAGGAGATGGCGCTCGAGAACAAGAAGGCCAAGGTGTTCGAGGCATGGCTCAAGGATAAGATCGACGGCCTCTACGTCTATATCGACCCCGAGTTCCGCAACGGCGAGTTCGAGTTCAAGAACTGGGTAAAGTAACCACACGCTAAAGGGGGATTGACGCGTGCGCCGTACGTTATCGGTCATATGTGTTGTGGGCCTCTTTGCGGGGCTGTTTATCGCGCAGGCGACCTCGTATCGCGGTGCGGGAGCCGCGGCGCAGGCCGTGGCCGAGCAGCGTGCCGCAGCCGGGGCGCGTGCTGCGGCACGGCTGCAGGACACGTCGCGGCGGTCGCAGCCGCGCAAGGTCGACTTCATGGCCGACGACGTGCGCCCTTACAACGACGGCAAGGACAGCGTCATCTGCTTCACGGGCAACTTCGCCGCGCACCACAACGGCGCGGTTATCGTCTGCGACAGCGCCGTGCGCTACGGCGATTCGCAGATGCGCTTTTTCGGGCGTGTCGTGATCAATCAGGATTCGGTATACATCTACGGCGACAGCGCCGTCTATGACGGTGTGAACTCCCTTGCGGAGGTCTATGCACCCATCGTCAAGGTGGTCGACGGCGACGCGTTGCTCTACACCTACAACTTCAGCTTCAACACCGCGGAGAAGGTCGGCCGCTATACGGGCGGCGGCGTCATGCTGCATGACGACAACATCATCGAGTCGCAGCGCGGCTACTACTATGCCGACACGCACGACGTGGTGTGCGTCGAGGCGGTGGAGATGCACGGCGCCGACTACGACATGAAGAGCGACTCGGTCATCTACAACATCTCGACCGAATCGGCGCGTTTCTTCACCGGCAGCGAGATATGGAACGTCGACGGCGACTACCTCGCGGCCGACGAGGGCGCCTACGACAAGGCCGAGCAGTGCTATAAGGTGACGCGCCGGGGCTATGTCCTGACGGAGGGTCAGGAGATGTGGGGCGACACGATATTCTACTACCGCGAGACGGAGCATGTGGTGTCGCGCCGCAATATCCAGATGCACGACTTCGACAACAAGATGCTGGCCTTCGGCCACTATGCCGAGTACTGGAAGCATCCGGGCAACGCGCTGCTTACGCGCGAGCCTGCCGTCGTGAGCTACGACACGCTGCAGGGCGACTCGGTCTTCATGCGGGCCGACTCGATGTGGCTCTTTACGGTCACGCCCGCTTCCGAGCGTGCCGATTCGCTTGCCGCGGCTGCTGCCGACAGCCTCCGTACCGCCACCGCGGCGGCCGGGACTGCGGACGCGCCTACAGGTGTGCCGCAGGCGGCGGATGGCGGCGACGGCACGGCCGACAGCCCCGCGTCGGCATTCGAGAGCCGCCGCATGGCCGCCTTGGACGCTGCAGCCGCGGATGCTGCGGAGGAGGGCCTCGAGCCCGAGGCCTATGCGGCCGATTCGCTGTCGGGGGCCGATTCGCTTGCCGCCGACACGCTCGATGCCAAGGCCCGCAAGGCTCTGGAGCGCGAGCGGGTGAAGGCGCTCAAGGCCGAGGCGAAGCGGGTGAAGGCGGCGGCACGCAAGCAGAAGCTCGACTCGATAGCGATGAAGCGCCAGGCGAAGGCCACGGCGCAGCTCGAGAAGATGAAGGCTGCCGAGCTGGCGCGTGCGGCGAAGGTGTCGGCGCGCGATTCGGTGCGCCGTGCGAAGGTGCGCGAGAAGGCTTTGCGCCGCGGCCGCGACGTGTCGCACCTCGATTCGCTGGATGCCGCAGCTCGCGAGCGCGACGCCCGCATCCGCGACAGCATAGCGGCGCTGGGCACCGTGCGCGGCGACTCGGTAGCGGCCGACAGCATGGCCATCCCCGAGGCCCCGGCCATGGATTCCGTGGCGGCGACGGGGAGTGTCGACAGCGTTGCTGCGGACAGCGCCTACCGCCTTGTCAAGGCTTACCGTAACGTGCGCGTCTACCGCACCGACGCCCAGATGGCGTGCGACTCGATGGTGAGCCGCTCGACCGACTCGGTCGTGCACCTCTATATCAATCCCCTGCTGTGGAACAACGCCAACCAGATAGCGTCGGATCATGTCGACATCTACACCCGCAACCGCCGCATCGAGCGCGCGGAGTTCGTCGGGGCGCCGATCATGGTGGCCGAGATCGACACCACCTACTACAACCAGGTGGCGGGCAAGCTGATGACGGCTTTCTTCCGCGATGGCGAGATTTACCGCAACGACGTCGACGGCAACGTGCAGACGATCTATTTCCAGCGCGAGGAGGAGACTTCGCCCGTGGTTACCGAGATGATATACCTCGAGAGCGCCTCGGCGTCGTTCTATATCGAGGACAAGGAGCTTGTGGGCATGACTTACCGTAACGACGTGCCCTTTACGCTCTACCCCATCGGCCAGGTGCCGGCGACGCAGCCCATGCGGCTGAAGAACTTCAAGTGGGAGCCGTCGCGGCGTCCGACGCGCGAGTCGATCTTCGACATCGAGATACGCCCGTCGCGGCGCGAGGAGAGCCTGCGGCGCGAGCGTCCCACCTTCGGCATCGTCGAGCGCATGGACCGCTATAAGGAGCAGCTGCTGCGCAGCGGCGAGTGGACCGACCGCGAGGAGGAGCTCAAGCCCGAGGTTATACAGTGGCGCGATACGCGCGAGCCGTAGCGGCGCGGGGGTGAAGAGCCGGTCCCGTCGCGCATGGCGGCGGAGATGCGCCTTGAGGTTGAAATGTGTGCGGAAAGGCATCCTTCGGGAGGCCGCCGCACACGTTTTTTTGTGGAGTTAGCGTCACGGCGGGGCCGTTTTGCCGCCGCGGCGGGCGAAAACTTGCCGAAATAGTTGGTCGTGAAACAGTTTTTTCCTAATTTTACGGTTGACTATTCAACCATTAACCTTAAAACCCGAAATCATGAGTTCGAAATTATCTCGTTTGGACTTCCTGCGCTTCTCGGCGCTCGGAGCATCGGCTTTGATCCTTCCGCGTTCGGTATCGGCCGCCATGGCTCCCAAGAAGGCGAAGAAGGGCGATGCCAACGATCAGGTAAATGTCGGTTTCATCGGACTGGGCCAGCAGGCCATGTATCTGATGAACGGCTTCATCACCATTCCCAACGTACGTGTCGTTGCCGGCTGCGACGTCTATGACATCAAGCGCGCCCGCTTCGAGAACCGCGTCAACCAGTACTATGCCGAGCAGGGTGTAAAGCAGAAGGTCGACATGTATATCCGCTACGAGGAGCTTCTGGCCCGTGAGGATATCGACGCCGTCGTTATCGCCACGCCCGACCACCAGCATGCCATCATCGCCATCGCGGCGTGCCGCGCGGGCAAGGATGTATATCTGGAGAAGCCCCTTACGTTCACCATCTACGAGGGCCAGCAGCTCATCAAGGCCGTACGCGAGAACAACCGCGTACTGCAGGTGGGCAGCATGCAGCGTTCGATGGCCGAGTTCATCCACGCGGCCAACGTCGTACGCGAGGGCCGTCTGGGCAAGGTGTCGTTGATGAAGGCACACGTGGGCGACGGACCTCGTCCCTACGACCTGCCCAAGCAGGACATCCCCGAGGGTCTGGACTGGGATCTGTGGCTCGGACCTCTGGCCGACACTTGGCACTACAACCACGAGCTCAACCCGCTGATTCTCGAGAACGGCGCGGACGAGTGCTGGGGCGCATGGCGCTGGTACAAGGGCCTCGGCGGCGGTTATACGACCGACTGGGGTGCACACATGTTCGATATCGGCCAGTGGGCCATCGGCAAGGACGGTTCGGGTCCCGTCGAGATCCTCTCGCCCTCGAGCAGCCCCTACGAGTGCCTGACGTTCCGTTACGACAACGGCATCGAGATGACGCAGCAGCAGTTCGACGGCGGCAAGCAGGGTATCAAGATCTACGGCGAGAACGGCTGGATCCAGGTATGCCGCGGCGAGTTCCTCGCCTCGTCGCCCGAGTTCATGCCCAGCGAGGTGGACAAGAAGGCCATGTACGAGACCAACGTGCCGCACTACCAGAGCTTCATCGACAGCGTCCGTTCGCGCCGCGACCCGAGCGTTCCCGTCGAGGTGGGCCACAGCTCGTGCACGGTATGTAACCTCGGTAACATAGCATACGAGCTCGACCGTCCTCTGCAGTGGAACCCCATCGTTCAGAAGTTCATGAACGATCCCGAGGCTACGAAGCTGCTGCACTACGAGTACCGCAAGCCCTATACGCTCGGATAATTCCGCCGCAAGACTGCGCTTTTCCACAGCGTCCCGACCGCAAGGCCGGGACGCTTTCGTTTTGCGGCGTGCGGGCCTCTTTCGGGGCCTTGCGACCGACGTATGCCGCCGTAGCGGGCGTGCGGCAGCGCGGCAATCGTAACGCGGCCCCGCAGGGCGGGAAATGGCGCGCCGGCCGACGCATACGATGCCGCGGGGACAAAAAAAGAGCGGACGCCGCACGGCATCCGCTCCTGTTGTTGTATGGCTGTCGCTTACTTTGCGTTGGGGCAACCCTCGCAGCTCTCGCTCTCGGGGCATGCGGCGCAATCCTCGGCGGTGCAGTTGAGGTAGTTGGCCTTGAGGAAGTCCATGCTCATGGCAACGCACTCCATGGGGGTCTTGCCCATGCTGGGGTCGTCCTGCTCGACGATGAGCCACTTGCTGCCTACCTCCTCGGCTGCGCCGATGATGGCGGGTATGTCCTGCAGACCCTCGCCCAGGGGACGGAACTCGAAGGTGCCGGCCTTCTTCTGCTCGCCCTCGTTGAGGCCGATCAGAGCGTAGGGATCACCCTCCTGCTTGCCCTCGGCGTAGAAGTCCTTGAGGTGTACCAGGGGTGAGCGGCCTGCGTACTTCTTCAGGTACTCGACGGGATCGACACCGCTGTACTTGACCCAGCACTCGTCGAGCTCGGTCTGGAGCAGGTCGGCGGGAACGTTGGCATAGAGGTAGTCGAGACCGTACTGGCCGTCCTCGAGCTTGGTGAACTCGAAGTCGTGGTTGTGGTAGAGCAGGGTCATGCCGGCGTCCTTAACCTTCTGGCCGATGGTGCGGATCTCCTCCACCATCTGCATGAAGAGCTCGCCGCCGGGACGGCGCTCCTCGGTAACGTAGGGAACTACGATATACTGGCAGCCTACGGCCTTGTAGTCGGCGATCACCTTGTCGATGTCGGCGAGCATGTCGGCCAGGGGCACGTGAGCCGATACGGGTACGAGGCCGATCTCGTCGCACATAGCCTTCACCTGCTCGGGGGTGTTGTCGTAGAGGCCGGCGAACTCGACGCCGTCATAGCCCATATCCTTGACCTTCTGGAGCGTACCCTTGAAGTCCTTGGCCATGTCGTCGCGGATGCTGTAGAGCTGCAGACCGATGGGGAGCTTGTTCTCGTCGCAAGCCTCACCCTTGGCGCTCTTGGCTGCGCCGTTACCGCCGCACGATGCCATCGAGAGGCACACGGCGGCCGAAAGAATGAATGAGTAAAGGTTTTTCATTGTCTGTAAATTAAAGAGATTTCAGTCTTTTGTCTAAAGGTAGTGCAAATATATGTTTTTTTGATGTGATTGCTGCGTCCCGAGGCCATTTTCTTGGGGTTGCGGGGCTTGATCGGGGAATATTTTTGCGTTGCGGGGGTTCAGTCGCGGCACCGCGGGCGTTGCAGCACTATGGCCAGGGCGGCGCAGCACCCCATGATGAAGGGGTAGTAGAGGTGCGGTATGATCTCCACGGGCGATACCGACGCCAGGCCGGCGGCCATGAGCAGCTGTGCGCCGTACGGGATGAGGCCCTGTACGAAGCACGAGAAGGTGTCGAGCAGGCTTGCGGCGCGGCGTGGCGGTATGCCGAAGCGGTGGGCTATGTTGCGCGAGATCGTTCCCACCGAGATTATGGCCACGGTGTTGTTGGCGGTGCATATGTCGGCGAATACGGCCAGCGAGGCTATGGCGGCCTCGGCACCGCGGCGCGAGCGTATGTGAGCCGTCAGGCGCGAGATTATGTAGTCGATGCCGCCGCCTATGCGTATCATCTCGAGCATGCCGCCCGCCATCATCGTTATGATTATCAGCTCGCCCATCGATGCCATGCCGCTGCCCATGGCTACGCTCCACTCGACGGGGCCCATCGTCCCGGCGGCGATGCCTATGATGCCGGCCGACACTATGCCGAGCGTGAGCACCATCAGCACGTTCACGCCCATTATGGCCGTGACGAGCACCAGCAGGTAGGGTATTACGGTCACCATCGGGACGTCCGCCGCGCCGTCGTAGACGAAGCGGTGGCTCTGCGAGAAGATGTATATGGCGAGCGTTATGACCGCCGCGGGGGCCACGATCAGCAGGTTCGTGCGGAACTTGTCGCGCATCGAGCACCCCTGCGTCCGTGTGGCGGCTATCGTGGTGTCGGATATGAAAGAGAGGTTGTCGCCGAAGAATGCCCCGCCGACGACTATGGCTACGATCCACGCCGTGTCGCACCCCGTCTGCGCGGCTATGGCCGAGGCTATGGGCACGAGGGCGACGATGGTGCCCACCGATGTGCCGATCGATATCGAGGTGAAGCATGCCGCGATGAAGAGCCCCGCGGGCAGGAACCGGGCGGGCACGATCTTCAGCGTGAGGGCCACGGTCGCGTCGACGGCGCCCATCTGCTTGGTCGAGGCGGCGAAGGCGCCCGCCAGCACGAAGATCCATATCATGAGCATGATGTTGGGCTCGGTGGCTCCGCGCGAGTAGTCGTCGACGCGCTCGACAAGGGGTTTGCGCGACATGGCCACGGCGCATATCGAGGCGGCGAGGGCCGCCACGGTGATGGGTATCTTGTAGAAGTCGCCCACGATGAGCGATCCCACCAGATATATGCCCAGGAAGAGGGCGAGGGGTGTGAGTGCGAGAATGTTACCTCTGGAGTTCATCGAACGGGTGTTTTGGGCGGTAAAAATAGTTTTTTTTGCTATATTTACCTGCAAATATCGTCACTAAATGTGTAATATCAAACGACTTTTTCCCATCGTGCTGCTGTCGGCCGCCCTGTGTGCGGCCTCGTGCGGCGACCACCTGATAACCGATTCGGCGCGGCGTGCCGAGGTACACGACAAGTTCGCCGCGCGGCGTGCGCTCTTCACCGGGGAGGGGCTCTTCGACGTCTTCGACGGGCCGATGACCACGGCCGAGCGCGAGGCCATGGAGTTCCTCTACGGCTCGATGAGCACGGCCGACATGGGCGACTACGACGGCGAGTTCTTCCTCGACAACGTGCGCTGTGCGCTGCGCGCCCGCGACGAGATGGCGTGGGGACGCGACATACCCGAGGATCTGTTCCGCCACTTCGTGCTGCCCGTGCGGGTGAACAACGAGCGTCTGGACGACTTCCGCATGATCTACTACGACACGCTGCGCCGCCGTGTCGAGGGGCTGTCGCTGCGCGAGGCGGCGCTCGAGATCAACCACTGGTGCCACGAGAAGGCCACCTACACCCCCTCCGACGTGCGCACGTCGTCGCCGCTGGCCGTCATCCGCACGGCGGCGGGACGCTGCGGCGAGGAGTCTACCTTCGCCGTGGCGGCCATGCGTGCCGTGGGCATACCCGCGCGCCAGGTCTATACGCCCCGCTGGGCACACACCGACGACAACCACGCGTGGGTCGAGGTGTGGGTCGACGGCCGCTGGTGGTTCCTCGGGGCGTGCGAACCCGAGCCCGACCTTAACGTGGCGTGGTTCAACGAGCCGGCGTCGCGCGCCATGCTCATGCACACGCGCGTCTACGGCGACTACCACGGTGCGGAGGATGTGATACAGCGCACCGAGTGCTTCACCGAGATCAACGTGGTCGACACCTACGCGCCCGTGCGGCGGTCGGTGGTCACGGTCACCGACACGGCGGGCAACCCCGTGGCGGGCGCCACCGTCGAGTTCAAGATATTCAACTACGGCGAGTACTGCACCGTGGTTACGCTCACGAGCGACGACAGCGGCCGCGTGGCGCTGCATACGGGCCTTGGCGACATGGTCGTGTGGGCGTCGCACGGCGGCCGCTTCGGCGTTGCCGAGGTTGATTCCGAGGCGGTGACCGTCGCCCTGGACCACGCCGACGGCGACATCTTCGCCCTTGAGATGGATATTACGCCCCCGGCTCCGGGCAGCATCCCGACCAGCGTCACCGAGCAGGCCGCGGCCGAAAACAAGGTGCGCCTGGCGCGCGAGGACTCGATCCGCATGGCCTACACCTCGACCTTCATGACGGCGGAGCGGTGCGGTGAGTGCGATGCGGCCACGCGCGACCTTCTGGTTGCCTCGTGCGGCAACTGGCGCGACGTGAAGGCCTTCCTCGACGGTGCGGGCGACGACCGCGCGCGTGCCGTCGCCATGCTGCAGGCCATCTCGCGCAAGGACCTGCGCGACACGCCGCTCGATGTGCTGCGCGATGCCCTTGAGGCGACCCCCGCCGCACCCCTTACCGACGAGTACGTGCAGTACATCCTCTCGCCGCGCATCGCGGACGAGTTCCTGCAACCCTACCGCCGCCAGATACGTGCCGCGCTGGAGCCCGAGTTGGGCGATGCGCCCTCGGCGAATGCCATTGCGGCCTGGACGCGCGACAACATCGCCGCGGCCGACGACTACAACCCCCTGCGTCTGCAGGCCACGCCTGCCGGTACGCTGCGCACGCGCCTTGCCGACGCCCTCTCGCGCGACATATTCTTCGTGGCGGCATGCCGCACGTTCGGCATCGCGGCGCGCCGCGACGTGCTCACGGGCAAGGCCCAGTATATGGGTCGTGACGGATGGGTCGACGTGATGATGGACGGCCCCGTGGCCGCCCGCAGCAGCCGCACGGGATTCCTGCGCATGAGCTATACGCCCGCGGCGGGACTCGATAACCCCGACTACTACCGCCACTTCACCCTCTCGCGCATCGAGCAGGGACGCTGCCGCCTGCTGGAGTTCTCGGGCGGCGACGCCACGGAACTCGGGGCCGACGCCTCGGCGGCAAGTTTCAGCCGCCCCTTCGCGCTGGAGGAGGGGTACTACATGCTCACCTCGGGCAACCGCATGGCCAGCGGCAAGGTGCTCTCGCGGGCCGTCACGTTCCGCATCACGGCGGGCGAGACGACCGATGTCGAGCTGGTTATGCGCTCGGCCGACGACGATATAGGGGTTGTGGGCTTCATCGACGCCGAGTGCCGCTACCTGCCCGCAGGTGCGGCGGAGGAGTGCTCGCTGCTCTCGACGACGGGGCGCGGCTACTTCCTGTTGGCTGTGGTCGGCTCGGGTGACGAGCCTACGAACCATGCGCTGCGCGACCTGGCGGCGATAGCCCCTGAGCTGGAGGCGTGGGGGCGTCCCGTGGTGGTACTCAACCGCAGCGTGGAGGATGCCGTCAAGTTCAACGGTGCGCTGCTGGGCGGCGTGAAGGCTTCGATGGGATCGGATGTTGAGGGCCGCGTGGCGGCGATGCTCTGCGACGGGTGCAATAGCGCGTCGCGCACGATGCCGCTGGTGGCCGTCTGCGACAGCTTCGGCCGCGTGGTCTACTTCTCGCAGGGATACAACACCTCGCTGGCCGAGCAGCTACGCAACGTCATTCACAAGCTGTGATACGACGCTGCGGTCCGAGCGGCGCACGACGTGCTCCTCGGCGGGGTCGGCGGCGAAGCTGACGCTGGGGTTGCGGTATCGCATGCCGTCGTCGGTGGCGGCGCCGCGTGCCGTCGAGTGGAACTCGGTGGCGCGTGTGACACGCTCGATGGCGGCTATGTTCGAGGGCCGTATGCCCGACCCCGGCATCACGATGATGCGCCCGGCAGCCTGCTCGACGAGCCGGGCAATGAGCCCGGCGCCCGCCTCGGCCGTGGCCTGCTGGCCCGACGTGAGCAGGCGGTCGCACCCGAGTGCGATGATCTGCTCGAGGGCGCGGTGCGGGTCGCGGCATACGTCGAAGGCGCGGTGGAACGTCACCGACATGCCGCCGGCCGCCTCCACCATGCGGCGGCACGCCCCGATGTCGATGTCGCCGTCGGCTGTCAGCGCCCCTATGACCACGCCGTGCACACACTCGCGGCGGCATAGCTCGATGTCGCGCACCATGATGTCGACCTCCTCGCGGGTGTAGAGGAACGAGCCCTCGCGGGCGCGGATGAGCACGTTGACATCTATCGAGAGCCCCTCGGCGCGTGCCACGGCGGCTATCGTACCGGCCGAGGGGGTTATGCCTCCCGCCCCAAGTGCCGAACAGAGCTCTATGCGCACGGCGCCTCCGGCCTGTGCCTCGCGTGCCTCGTCGAGCGAGGCGCAGCATACTTCGATCTTTCGCATGGGAATCGTGTTTTTCACAAAGGTAGGAATTTTTTCACCATGACAAGCTCTTCGCCGTTCGCTTGCGCCACGGTGAAGCCGGCCCTCTCGTAGAGCCTTACGGCGGGGTTGGCGCGCTGTACCGAGAGCGAGACGGCTGCATATCCCTTGCGGCGCAGCAGCTGCTCCATTGCATCGATGAGACGTGTCCCCACGCCCTGCCCCCGCCATTGGGGATAGAGTGCGACGGCCATTTCGGGTGTGTAGTCGTCGATGTGCCCGTATCCTCGCATGCGCCTCACCCAAACGGCGCCCACGACTGTACCCCCGTCTTCGGCGACAAGGCAGTGGTCATGGCGGCGCGTGCCGAAGCGGTCGATGTAGCGCCACAGTGCGGGATGCTGTATGACTGTGCGCGGCAGGGGTGTGCCGTTGCTGCGGTATATGGCCTCGTAGAGGAAATCGGCCAGCAGGGGTATTTCGTTGCGCTGTATGGGACGTATGTTCATGGTCCGGAATATTTTTGCTGCGGTGTGGAATACCGAAGGTAGTGATTTTTCCGCGATTTTGCGCCCGGCGCGGCCCGAAAACCGCCCTCGCGGCGCGCGGCACGCCGCACGCGCAGGACGCGATACCGAAAAGTTGGTATGAACCACCCCGTTACATACCATAAAGTGGGGATTGTACGTTATATTGTATGGAACGATATTTGCAACCGTAACCAATGTAATAACAGTCGGGTCGGCCGGCGGCCGTCCCACATAAAAAATAGGAGATTATGAGAATCGAAAAAATCACGGCCCGCGAGATACTCGACTCGCGCGGCAATCCCACGGTAGAGGTGGATGTACAGCTCGAATCGGGCGCACGCGGACGTGCGTCGGTGCCTTCGGGTGCCTCGACGGGCGAGCATGAGGCTCTGGAGCTGCGCGACGGCGACGCCGCGCGCTATGGCGGCAAGGGTGTGCTGAAGGCCGTGGCCAACGTAAACGAGATAATAGCGCCCGCACTGGAGGGCATGTCGGCCCTCGACCAGCGCCGCATCGACCGCACGATGATCGAGCTGGACGGCACGCCTACGAAGTCGAAACTCGGCGCCAACGCCATCCTGGGCGTGTCGCTGGCCGTGGCGAAGGCGGCGGCCTGCTATCTCGACATGCCTCTGTACCGCTATCTGGGCGGCACGAACACCTATGTGATGCCCGTGCCCATGATGAACATCATCAACGGCGGCTCGCACAGCGACGCCCCCATCGCCTTCCAGGAGTTCATGATACGTCCCGTCGGGGCCTCGTCCTTCCGCGAGGGACTGCGCATGGGAGCCGAGGTGTTCCACGCGCTGAAGAAGGTGCTGCACGGCCGCGGCCTGAGCACCGCCGTGGGTGACGAGGGAGGCTTCGCCCCCGCCCTCGCCGGCACGGAGGATGCCCTCGACTCGATCATGCAGGCCATCGCCGCCGCAGGCTACGAGCCGGGCCGCGACGTGACGATAGGCATGGACTGCGCCTCGTCGGAGTTCTACCGCGACGGCGTCTACGACTATACGATCTTCGAGGGCGGGAAGGGCAGCCGCCGCACGTCGGACGAGCAGATCGCCTACCTCGAGCAGCTCATCTCGAAGTACCCGATCGACTCTATCGAGGACGGCATGAGCGAGAACGACTGGGATGGCTGGCGCCGCCTGACGGAGCGCATCGGCGACCGCTGCCAGCTCGTGGGCGACGACCTGTTCGTCACCAACGTCGAGTTCCTCTCGCGCGGCATAGCCGAGCGCTGCGGCAATGCGATACTTATCAAGGTCAACCAGATAGGCTCGCTGAGCGAGACGATGGACGCCATCGAGATGGCACACCGCCACGGCTACGCTACCGTGACGTCGCACCGCTCGGGCGAGACCGAGGATGCCACTATCGCCGACATCGCCGTCGCGACCAACAGCGGTCAGATCAAGACCGGCTCGCTGAGCCGCTCGGACCGCATGGCCAAGTACAACCAGCTGCTGCGTATCGAGGAAGAGCTGGGCGAGCTGGCCGTCTACGGCTACAAACGCATACGGTAGGCCGTCGATCACCAAAGCCGATGAATAGTCACTAAACGGATTCGGTTTATTTGGCGGCGCCCCTTCGTCGGAAGGGGCGCTTTTTTCGTGCCGTCGCGTGTGATGGTCATGCGGGCGGATTTCCCGTGCCGCTTTTTTCGCGGCACGTCCGGTGCCGTCCGCGCGCCGGCCAACACCTGCGTCACTTCTCTCCCGACCGTTTCTCCGTGCCGTGACCGCGAAAAAGGGTCCTTTCTGGGGCCTTACGGCGCCCGATGAATAAAAAAATACACTTTTACGTCAAAAAAACGGTCATTTATTTTGCCGATTCATTTTTGTTTCCTACTTTTGCGCTGCCCTATCGGGGAAATATGCTGTTGTAGCTCAGTGGTAGAGCACTTCCTTGGTAAGGAAGAGGTCACGAGTTCAATCCTCGTCAACAGCTCTCGAAAGGAAGAGGTTGCGGATTTCCGCAACCTCTTTTTTTGTGGCTTAGGGTATGCTTGTTGGTGTCTATTGGTATGTATAATTTTTTGAGATATTTCTAAAACATCCTTATCCTAAGATTATTATGAATGCATTTTTACTTTTGTTTGCTGTTAATCTCGTGCAGGTTATATGATATGTTCAAAACGACCTTAACGATTGCATAAGAAATTAGTGATGTCAGCAATACTACAATAGATGCAATCGCATATAAGCCTTCATTCTGATATGAGATTATAGCCACGTAAATAAGACCAATCGTTATGATTATACCTACTGCGAGGTTGATCCCATTTATTACCCCCAAGAATTTTTCTGCTCCCTTATTCAATTTAGTAGTCTCTTCTACAACTTCTTTTGTAGAGTATTTTTTAATTTCTTCATATTCATCATCGGTAACATTGATAGGTACTTTTTTGTCATAATAATACTTTTGTTTTTCTTTATCCCATAATGTAAAAGGATAGACATATCTGTCGGAATATTCTCTGATAGACTCTCCTTCTTTTATAAGGCCAAGAGAAATAAGATGTTTGTCACGCTCTTTCTCAAATGCCTCTCTTTCTTTGGATTTAGCCGCCTCAAGGAATTCTTTTACTTTTGTATCCATAGTGTTAATATTTATGGGTTAAACATATAAAATGCGCAGACTATTCTATTGCATGGATACTGCGGCCTTCCACAACCTTGCCCCCATAACAACAGATAGCCCGCGCACAACGCGGACATAAACTGTTCTTGGGGGCACTTAAAATATGTGGAAGTTTCAGTATCCCAAACAACGTTAATGTCAATATGTATATGAGCCACCCAGGGCTACTATACAAATGTAACTATTTTTTTGTTACAAACAAACGATTGGCATAGTTCTCATCCGAGCGAATGTAGTTGTTGGTGGTTTTTTTGGTATTCCTTTTACAATCTCTATAAGGGGTTCATTTCCTTGGCTAATTGATTTCTGCTAAATTCTAGTCAAGAGACTGCCATTATTGAACATATAATAAATCAAGGCTGCCGGGGATTACAAATCCCCGGCAGCCCAAAGACTACCTCACCTTAGAACTTGGGCAGCTTCCAGGGTTTGCGGTACTCCTTGCAGAGGAGGGCGTTGGCCTGCGCGTCGTCGAAGCGGCGGCCGTCCCAGGTGAGTTTCTTGCCCGTGCGGAAGGCTATGTTGCCCAGCTGCGAGAATTTGGCTATGTGGGCGCCGATCTCGATGCTGGCGTTGCAGTCGCGGTTGCGGCTCTTGATGCACTCGAGGTGGTTCTTCACGTGCAGGTTGAGGCCGCCCTCGCCATAGGCGCGCTTCAGGGGCACGGCCTCCATGCGCGGGCTGCCGTTCACCTTCTCGGGGATAACCTCCCATCCGCCGCGGTCGACCACAAGGGTGCCGTTCTCGCCGACGAAACCCACGCCGTGGTTACGGCCGTATGCGCCGTCGTCGATGCCGATGGCGTGGTCCCAGAGGACGGTGAAGTCGTCGAACGTGTATATCGTCTGCAGCGAGTCGGGCGTCTCGCACGCGTCGTCGGGGTATCCGAACTTGCCGCCTGCGGCCATGATGCTGTTGGGGGTGGTGACTTCCATGCCGTAGAGGGCGTAGTCGAGCAGGTGCACGCCCCAGTCGGTCATCAGGCCGCCGCCGTAGTCCCAGAACCAGCGCCACGTGAAGTGGAAGCGGTTGGGGTTGAATTTGCGCTCGGGGGCGGGGCCGAGCCACATGTCGTAGTCGACGCCTGCGGGTACATCCTGGTCGGGCTGCACGGGTATCGATGGGCACCAGCCCTGGTACGAGAATACGCGCACGGTGCGTATCTTGCCCAGCTTGCCGCTGTGCACGAACTCCATGGCATCCTGCCAGTGGGGGTCGCTGCGCTGCCACTGTCCCACCTGTACGACGCGGTTGTATTTCTGGGCTGCGCGCACCATTATGTTGCACTCCTCGATGCTGTTGCCGAGGGGCTTTTCGCAATATACGTCCTTGCCCGCCTGGCACGCATATACGGCCTGCAGGCAGTGCCAGTGGTCGGGCGTGCCGACTATCACCACGTCGACATCCTTGTTGTCGATCATGTGCCGCCAGTCCTTGTAGAGGTGTTTCACCTTCTTGCCGGTCATCTTCTCGGTCTCGGCGGCGCGCTGGTTAAGTACGTTCTCGTCGATGTCGCACAGTGCGATGCACTCCACCTCGGGGTTGCGCAGGAAGGCCTGCAGGTCCGAAAAGCCCATGCCCTTGCAGCCTATGAGGCCGACGCGGATCTTGTCGTTGGCGCCCACCTTGTCGGCCGCCTGCACGATAAACGGACTGAGGACCAGTCCCGCTCCCATGAGTGAGACCTGTCGGAGGAATTCTTTGCGTGATACCATGGTTCAGTAGATTTTAGGTTTTTGTGGTTTATGGTTGTGTCGTGATTGTGCAATTCGGTCGCGATGCGGCGGTGCCGCGCGTCGCATTATCCAAATATACGAATTTTTTCCCGATCGGGGCACGCTTTGCACCCCGCACCGAAAATTTCCCTGCATTCTTATGCGGAATGCGGCTGTCGCCCGCCTCGCCCGGCCCTGCCGACCCGAAAAGTGGCCGTCGCAGGGAAAAATTCCTCGGCGCCGGCGCCCTTATTGCATATAATTTCGTAACTTGCATTCCGATGTGCCGTGCCGTGTGCGTGCGGCCGTCGCAACCTAACCTTAAACCGCAATCGAAACAACCGCTGTTCCCTATGAAGAGACTTTGCCTTTTACTTGTTGCGGCCTGCGTCGTGTCGGCGCTGCCCGCCCTCGCATCGAAGAAGACCCGTCCGGGCGGGTGTGAATATGTCGTCATGGCCTCGGCCGACGTCCGCGGCGACGCCGCATGGATGGAGGTGGTCGGGGCGCTGCAGGCCAGGCATAAGGCCGAAGTCGTCTTCTACGACGCGGCGCCGCGCGATGCCCTCGACGAGCTGCGCGGGCTCTCGCCGCGGTATGTTGCCGTGGTGGAGCGCCCCGAGAACCTCGGCCGCGACTTCGTCATGGACCTCAGCCGCATGAGCCGCGAGGTGGACGGCGACATATATGCCGACTTCCTGTGGGGCATAGTGACGGGATATGATGCCGGCGCTGCCATGCGTATGGTCGACAACAGCGCCGAGCCGCTGGTTGTCCGCAATGCCGTGGCCACGATCATGGAACTTAACAGCGCCAAGTGGTTCGACCGCTACGGCTGGGTCGACGACCACGACCGCGGCCTGTGGGGAGAGAAACGCTCGGCCGATGCCGCAGTGGTGACGGGCCGTGTCGAGCCGGTGAGGTGCTGCCCAAGTTTATGGATCTCTATGCCGCCTACGACCCCGACCTTGTGGTGACGGCGGCGCACGCCACCGAGCGCAACCTCGAGATGCCCTTCTCGCTGGGCTTCATCATCCCCGACGGCGGACGCCTTATCGGCAGCCGCAGCCTCTCGCCCGACGACTCGATTGGCCCGCTCCGCAGCAGCGGCAAGCGCAAGGTATATTTTGCCGTGGGCAACTGCCTTATCGGCAATGTCAACAACACCCCCAACAGCATGGCCATAGCGTGGATGAACGACGCCGATGCCGCCGCCATGGTGGGGTATGTCGTCACGACATGGCACGGCCGCAACGGATGGGGCGGCCTGAAGTACTGGCTCACTGTGCCCGGGCGCTACACCCTTGCCGAGGCCATATACATGAACCAGCAGGACATGCTCTGCCAGATGGAGGAGTGGAATCCCGCCATGCTTCGCGAGAACTATCCCCGCTTCGACGGGCGCGAGTTCTCGGAGGCCCCTGCCCGCCTTGCCGAGCTGCTCGGCAGCGAGCCGACGCACGACCAGGTGGGTTTCTGGCATGACCGCGACGTGCTGGCCTACTATGGTGACCCGAAGTGGGACGTACGCCTGCCGCAGATCGAGCGCGAGAACGACTACGACGTTAAGGTGAAGGTGCGCGGGCGCAAGTGCGTCGTTACAATCACTACGCACGACGACTTCAACCTCGAGCGCATGCGCGGCGACCGTTTCAAGCAGGAGCATGTGCTCGACCTGCCTTTCAGCTACTTCTTCCCCGAGCGGCTGAAGAACCCGCGCCTGGCCGAGGGCCAGTCGTGGAAGGCTGCCGTCGACGAGAATTTCCTGCTTATATACGACTGTGACTTCGAGCCCGGCAAGAGCTACGAGGTGGTGTTAGATATCGACAAGTAACCGCGTGCCGTGTCCCTCCCGCCTGCGGTGTGCTGCCGCTGTCGGGCAGTTGCGGCAATAAATATATTTGTGATGCGCATATCACCCGATATGATAACTTCATTGCAGCCCGACGAGGTCTTCGTCTTCGGGAGTAACCTCGCGGGCATGCACGGCGGCGGTGCCGCTAGCCTTGCACTCGAGCGCTTCGGCGCTGTGTGGGGGCAGGGCGTGGGACTGCAGGGACAGAGCTATGCCATTCCTACCATGCAGGGCGGCGTGGAGACCATTGCGCCCTATGTCGACGAGTTTATCGGCTTCGCGCGGCAGCATCCCGAGCTGAAATTCCTCGTGACGGAGATCGGTTGCGGCATCGCAGGCTTCACTCCTGCAGAAATAGCCCCTCTCTTCGCGCGTGCGCTCGATGTAGGTAACATATATCTTCCCGCCCGTTTCGTCGCCCTGCTGCGCTGAAATTAACCCTTTCCAACCATATTTCCGCCGCAACTGCATCCCGTTCGCTGTTGCGGCTTTTTTTCGGTATCAGTTCAGCGGTTTTTCGGCTTTCGGCCCTTCGACTCTTTGTCCCTTTGTCCCTTTGTCTCTTTTCCACGCGTGCGACTTTTCATTTCCCGCTTTTTTGTACCCATTTACCAGCCTCCTGCTTGTACCCGTCACGGCTTCCTCCAATGTACCATATGCGGTGCCACATGCCGCACCATTCCGCGGTGCCATCTTTTGTCGCACCATCCTGCTGCATCATGCGCACTCCATCCCGCAGCGCCTACGGACGCATCAACCCTCTTCCCCGTCACACTATTCTTCCTTCCGCCGTACCTTCCGACTTTTGCCGCTACCAGTACCTGCCGTCAGAAAGAGGACATAAAAAAAAGGTGTCTCCCTTTCGGGAAACACCTTTTTTTGAAAGCCGTTTAAGACTAGTAACCCAAAGACTTTGCTGCGGCGTAAGATATCTTCAGGGCATTGGCACGACGAAGCTCCTGCTTTACGTCGGTAACGATACCCATCTTGGTATTCTCGTCGATCTTGAGGCAGACGGTCATCTGGGCACGCTCGGCCTCGCTCAACTGGTCACGCTCTGCGGCGATGAAGTCCAGGATATCCTTGGTAGTCTTGTACGAATCGTTCAGCTGGATCTGGGTAGCCGTACCGTACTTTGCCTGCATGGCGGGGGTAGGCTGACCTATGTTGATGTAGCTGACCAGAGACTTCTTCTCGAGTTTCTGCACCTCCGATGCATCGGGGAGCTTGAAGCGAACCAGCAGCTCCTGGTCACGCATCGAGGTCGACACCATAAAGAAGAAGAGGATCATGAAGATAACGTCGGGAAGCGACGCCGTCGAAATAGGGGGCAGACCTTTGTTGCCCTTCTTTTTCATTACTGCCATACTACTTCTTTATTGCTTTACGCGGCTCCGCCTCCGAAATGGCCAACGGAACAGCCTTGGTTATAACGTTGCGTGTCTCCTCGGGAAGATCCACCAGCTTGGCGCCGAACTTCTCCATAGCGACCTCATCGCGGATCTCGTTGAAGGCGCGCGTGAGCTCGTTCTGCACCATGAGGTAGATGTCGTAGTTGGTATCGCGTGCCGTCTGCAGAGAAACGACACCCTTGCTTACGGGGTAAGTCCACTTGCTGCCATCCGGAAGGTCGAACTCCTGATCCTCCTTTTCGGGGAGGTTCTCATCATCCATGACGTTGAGGATGAACTCCTTGGCCTTGTCTTTGATGCCGTGGATGTCCATATTCTCGTCGCCGGCCATGATGTTACCGCTCGCACTTACAAAGACAAGCAACAAGTTGCGCTCCTTGACCTTCTGGTCCTCCACCTTCTGATCCTCGGGGGGCATAGGGGGAAGGACTCGCATAAGACCCGTGTCGACATTCATCGTCGTGGCGACGAGGAAGAATATCAACAGCAGGAATGCGATATCGGCCATCGAACCCGCATTGATTTCTTGTACTTTTCTTTTATCGCTTGGCATTGTAACTTACTTATTTTAATGAATCCGAAATGGCAGAGTAGATCGCCGTGATGATAGCCACACCCATGGCCACGTAGGTGATCAGGATGCTGGCATCGGTGATGACGGTCTCACCGCGACCGAAGAACGCATTGTTCTGCACGTCGGGGATCTGGATGTCGTGACCCGAAGCTACGACAGCCGCGATTATGATGACTGCAGCGATTGCGACAACCGAGATGATTGCGCTCTTGATGCCCTTGGGGCTCGTAACGAGGCCCACTACAGCGCTGACAATTGCTGCCACGATCGCAACCCCGAGCAGGAAGTATCCCCAGTAGAGGTTGTAGCCGATTGCGGGAGCCTCGGCCGGGATCTTGGTGTCGGGCGTCGAAGCGATAGCCCAAACGACCAGGACTGCCGAGATAGCCAGCAGGGCGATTGATATTGTTCTGAATATTTTCTCCATTGTGATTAAGTTCTTATAAGATCAAATTATTTCTTGCTGTAAACGGTGAGGATATCCATCAGAGTGATTGACGAGTCCTCCATGTCGTTAACGAGCGAGTCGATCTTAGATACGATGTAGTTGTAGAACAACTGCAGAATCACGGCAGCGATAAGACCCATAAGGGTGGTAAGAAGTGCGACCTTGATACCGCCGGCAACCAGCGTCGGAGAGATATCACCTGCAGCCTGAATCTGGTCGAATGCGTCCACCATACCCACAACGGTACCCATGAATCCCAACATGGGCGAGAGGGCGATGAACAGACCGATCCACGACAGACCCGACTCCATCTGGCCCGTCTGAACCGAACCGTACGATACTACGGCCTTCTCAACGGCGTCGAGACCCTGGTCGTAGCGATCGAGACCCTGATAGTAGATCGAAGCGATGGGGCCCTTGGTGTTGCGGCAAACCTCCTTGGCAGCCTCTATGCCGTTCTTGTTGAGAGCCTCCTCAACCTTGGCGATGAACTTCTTCGAGTTGATGTTCGAGAACGAGAGGTAGAGCATACGCTCGATGGCGATAGCCAAACCGATAACCAAGCAGACAAGGATCGGGAGCATCCAGCCCCAACCACCCTCGAGGAACTTCTGCATCAGAACCTGGTGCATGGTCTCGCCGGCGAGATCAGTCTCCGCATTTACGGCAGCCTCCTGTGCGAACGCGCTGACAGTGCCGAGTGAAGCAACGGCAACTGACAAAATCATAAAGAATTTTTTCATAGTTGTGTTTGAATAAAATTTAGTGTTCTGTTACTTGTTTGTTAGTTTTATGTTGTTAAAAATTCATTATGCCCGCTTTTAGCCGTTTCCGGAGACTCTCCATGGTGCTTTTTGCCGTGGCGCAGGCGGTTGGGGCCATCTTTGGCGATTTTATGCCCTTCCCGTCAAGTACCTGACAATAAGCTTTTTGCGCCTCCTGCGGCGACTTCTGTGTCGCAAGCGTACGTTTTTCGCACACTTTACGAGCCGAAATATACGAATTATTTTTTTTTCACGCAACCCCTGTTACAAAGTAAATTCACCCTTGACGGGGCGTGCCATCAGTTCGTAACGGTAGTTGGGCGTGAGATTCTTGCCCATGACGTACATGAGTTTTGTAATGGCGGCCTCGGTGGTTATGTCGTAGCCCGATATGACGCCCGCGGCGCGCAGCTGCTGGCCCGTTTCGTAGAGCTGCATCTCGACCGAGCCGCTGTCGCACTGCGTGACGTTGAGCACCGTAACGCCGCGCTCGACGGTCTGGCGCATCAGCTGCAGGAACCACTCGCTCGTGGGGGCGTTGCCCGCGCCGTAGGTCTCCAGCACCACGCCCTGCAGCCCCTCGGCCGAGAGCATCGTGCGCAGCATGGCCTCGCCCATGCCGGGGAAGAGTCGGATTATGGCAACCCCCTCGGCGGCCATCGTCGCCACGCGCAGCGGCTCCACCACGGGGGGCGCGGGGGCTATGGCGCCGAAGTTGTAGGCTATCTTCACGCCCACCTCGGCCAGCAGCGGGTAGTTGTACGAGCGGAAGGCGTCGAGCTCGCCGGCGCTGCACTTGTGCGTGCGGTTGCCGCGGTAGAGGTGGTTCTGGAAGAGCAGCGACACCTCGGGTACGACGGGCCGCCCGTCGATCTTGGCGCCCGCTATCTCGATGGCCGTGATGAGGTTCTCGCGGCCGTCGGTGCGCAGCACGCCTATGGGTATCTGGCTGCCGGTGAACACCACGGGCTTGGCCAGGTTTTCGAGCATGAAGCTCAGCGCCGAGGCGCTGTAGGACATGGTGTCGGTGCCGTGCAGTATGACGAAGCCGTCGTAGCGGTCGTAGTTGTCGCGTATGACGGCGGCCATGTCCGACCAGTCGTCGGGCCGCACGTTCGACGAATCTATGAGCTTGGGCATCGTGTGCACCTCGATGTCGACATTCAGGCGCCGCAGCGAGGGGAACTCCTCGTATATGCCGCTGAAGTCGAACGGGACGAGGGCGCCGGTGGCCTCGTCGGTCTGCATGCCGATGGTGCCGCCCGTGTAGATTATCAGAATCGATGATTTCATTGCCTTATCGTTTTTTTTACTTCTCCTGTCTGTCGCCCGGGCATGCGCATGCCTGTTGCCCTGACGCGCCGTTGCACTCGTCCTCCCCGATGGCCTCCACCAGGAAGCTCACCGGGCGGAAGCCGTCGTTGCACGACAGCATGGCCGAGGCGGGGTCCTTCATCCAGCCGTCGTAGAAGTCGCGTGCGCCGTGCGCCAGCGCCATCACGAAGGGCGAGAGCGTCTGCCATGCGCTTTCGCACAACCCCTCGGGTCGCTGCCATCCGTCGCAGAGGAAGACCTGCCCCTCCTGCATGTCGCAGGCGTGCTCGATGGGGTTCTCGTACCGCTCCATCAGGTCGCGGTGGCACACCTTGCGCACCACCGTAATGCGTATGCGTTTCATCCTTAACGTATTTTTCTCAGTTTGCCGCGCCGTTCGCCATGCCGAACATGCGGCGGGCGTTGCGGGTTGTGGCCTCGGCCACCTCTTCGGGGTCGAGCCCCTTGATGCGGGCCACGGCCTCGCATATGTAGCGCACGTAGGCCGACTCGTTGCGCTCGCCGCGGTGCGGCACGGGCGTCAGGTAGGGACAGTCGGTCTCCAGCACCATGTCGTCGAGCGCGATGTCGGCCACCGAGGCCGATATGACGCTCTTCTTGAAGGTCACCACGCCCCCTATGCCGAAGAGCCAGTCGCCGCAGCGGCGCAGGCGGCGGTAGGTGGCGGCATCCTCCGAGAAGGCGTGCAGCACGCCGCGCAGGCGTCCTCCCGCGGCCTCGGCGCGGGCGCACTCGGCCTCGAGTATCTCGCACATGTCGTCCCATGCGGCGCGGGTGTGTATCGCCACGGGCAGGTCGAGGCGTACGGCCATGCGGCACTGGGCGATGAAGGCCTCGCGCTGCTCGGCGACGAAGTCGTGGCTCCAGTAGTAGTCGAGCCCTATCTCTCCCACGGCACAGAAGCGCAGCCCCTGCGGCGGCGCGTCGAGGTACCGAGCGACGGTGTCGAGTTCCTCGCGCCAGCGCGGGTTGTCGTTCACCGACGTGGGGTGCAGTCCCATCATCGGGCGGCACATGTCGGGCTCGGATGCGGCCATCGCAAAGAGCCGCTCGTGCGTGAGCGAGTCGATGGCGGGCAGCAGCAGCGTCTCCACGCCAGCCTCGCGGGCGCGTGCGATAGCTTCGGCGCGGTCGGCGTCGAACTCCTCGGCATAGAGGTGTGAGTGTGTGTCTGTTAGTCGCATAGGTAATCGTCGGGCAGGGTCTCCATCCATGCCAGCAGCTCGGCGCAGTCCTCGGCCTCGCCCCGCGCGTGGTGCTGCGGCAGGGTGCGGCGTATGGCCGCGGCACGGGTCTCGGCGCCCGCCCTGTCGCCCTCGACGAAGCGTTCCAGGGCGTAGAGCTCGAGTGCGTGGCTTATGTTGTGCCGTGCGTCGGCAGCCATGTACCGGGCCACCTGCGCGGTGTATATGTTGCGTATGACGCAGCGGGGCCGCCGCAGCAGTATGGACACGAACATGCGGTCGGCCGAGTTTTCGAGGCGGAAGATCTCTATCATGCGGCCGCTGCAGGCGTGCAGGCGCCGCAGTATGGCATCGGCGGCCTCGAAGTCGTGCCGCTCCACCTGCCTCCACACGTCGAACATCGCCACGGTGGTGTGCATGTGGTTGGCCAGGTCGGCGCCCTCGGGTAGCGAGAACCACTCGTCGGGCATGTCGCGCAGCCGCCGCCCGCGCGAGTATTGTGCGTTTACGGTGAGCTGCACCCACAGCGCGCGCCGCATCGCCGCCTCGCGGCCCATGATGCGTGCCGTGTATCCGTCGTTGGGCATGCCGCCCACGCGCATCGGGATGCCGTTCATTGCGGCCATCACTATGCCCGTTACGATGAACATCGCCGCCGTAAATGCCCCCGCGGCATTCTGTATGCCTGCCGCAAGCAGTGCGGCGGCCACGGCGGCCGCTGCGAGGTTGGCCGCCCAGCCGCCCGCCGAGTAGGCCCGGTAGGGTATGCCGGTGGCGTCGGCTATGTTGTCTGTCGGCGGTTCGAGCAGGCATTGCCCTGCGGTGCCGGCTATCGAGAATCGGCCGAGGCGCAGCCGCCCGCCGTCGCGGTAGAGGATGAGGCTGCCGACGCGGAACGACACGAAGCGGTAGCCTCCGGCCAGTCCGCAGACGAGGTGCCCGCCCTCGTGGATTATGATCTGCAGGTATATCACGGCCACGAGTATGGCCATGCCGATGAGCCAGTAGAGCATGAACACCGCGATGCCGTTGTGCGCCATCTCCTCGCGGAAGAACGTGCGCAGCGCGGGCGAGGCGAGCAGGCTCCCGAGCATCGCGGCGGCTATTATGAGGCCCGCGCCGATTGCCACGGCGAAGCCCCTGGCGCGCTGCCATGCGCGCCGCAATGCCCCCTTGCCGCCGAGGCGGGCCCTGCTCCGCTGCGGCATGCGGGGTGTCCTGTGGTCGCGTATGTCGTTATTGCTGTCGTTCATCGTGTTATATTCTTTCGTATCGTTTGCCGGGGAGGCGGCGTACCGCTCCCGACAGTTCGAGGTTCATGAGCAGCAGCGACAGCTCCCCTGCCGCAAGGCCGCTGAGTTGCTGCAGCTCCTCGGCCGCTGCGGGGCCGTCGCCGAACAGTTCCAGCAGGCGTCGCTCGTCGTCGGTGAGCGGAAGGCGTTCGCGCTGCGGTTCGGCGGGTGCCGCGCCAAGGTCCCATGCTAGCTCCGCCGCGATATCCTCGGCCGAGGTGACGAGCGCCGCCCTGCGGTTGCGTATCAGGGCGTTGGTGCCGCCCGACCGCATGTCGGTGGCGCGGCCCGGCACGGCCATTACCGTGCGTGAGTAGCCGTCGGCGCAGGCCGCCGTGGTGAGCGACCCTCCCGACGTGGGCGATTCCACCACCACCGTGGCGGCCGACATGGCCGCTATGAGGCGGTTGCGCGGTATGTACATCCGTCCGTTCTGTGGCGACTGCGAGCTTATCTCGGTGACGATGGCGCCGCCCGCGGCTGCGATCTGCGCCGCCAGACGCTCGTGCGCGGGCGGTGTCACGCGGGGCAGGGCATTGGCTATGACGGCTACGGTGGTCATGCCCGCGTCGAGGGCGGCGCGGTGTGCCGCGGCGTCGATGCCGAACGCCAGGCCGCTCACGATGGCCGCCTCGGGATAGAGTTGCACAAGCCCCTCGATGAGGCTGCGGCACATCGACTGCCCGTATGCCGACATGTTGCGCGTGCCGACGAAGGCCAGTGCCTGCCGCCGCAGCGCGGCGGTGTTGCCGCAGACGTAGAGCACGGCGGGATGGTCGGGCGTGAGGCGCATGAGGGACGGGTAATCCCCGTCCGAGACCCCCACGGGCGTGATTCCGTTGCGGCGGCAGTAGTCGGCTTCGCGCTCGGCCTCGCGCATGCCAGCGCCGGCGGCTATGGCGCGTGCGATGCGTTCGTTGAGCTCGGCGCGACGGACCATCTCGTCTGCCGTGGCGGCATATACGGCCTCGGCCGAACCGAAACACTCGACCAGATGGGCGGCGCCCTTCGGCCCGAGCGACGGCACGAACGATATGGCTATGTCGTATATGTTCATCCGCTTACTAAATATATAAGTATGCGCCGCCCGTGCGCGGCGGCCCGTTTCCGGGGTGCAAATGTCGAGTAAAAGTAATATTTTTCCAAAAAAGAGTCAAAGATTTGCCGAAGTTTTGGCGGATATATATTTTTTTGTATATTTGCACGCCGAACCTCACAAAAGGGTACCAAATCGGTGGCCTGATGTGGTGGCAAGGAGGGTGGGAGATCGGTAAGGACTCCCGAAATGAAAATGGTCTGATGGCCGAGTGGCTAGGCAAAGGTCTGCAAAACCTTGTACAGCGGTTCGAGTCCGCTTCAGACCTCACAATCAAGCACTTAACGATGTGAATATCACTAAGTTGAGTGCTTGTTCCTTTTCTGAAAAAGTTCAATTTGCACAACATCTGCACAACACAAATTACACCGACGGCTGCCTTGCCGAAACAAAGCAGCCGTGTGAATAATCTCTTTGTGCAAAGATAAACAAAATAGCCTTACTTTCATATACTGTACCAATATAGTGGGGAGGGGTGTCTGCTACCTCCTATTTTGGCCTTATCTGACCTCGTGAAATTTTTTATCTTTGAGATGGCCTATTGGTGTTCTCATTAGGCCTATGTTCCCAGGTATGTTGCTACGAGAAATTTCATCAGATTTACAGTGTGAAAATATATTAAATAATGTTTTTCTTATTCCTTAAATCCGAAGTATTTGATGTCCATATCCGTATCGTCGACTAGGTCACCTTCTTTCAGTCTCTGTCTGGTGTATTCTTCTGAACCGAAGAATCTGAAAATGACATCAATTATTCTGAGTCCTTTGGGGTATTGGAAGCCTGCGTTTCGTTTTCGGCCGCGAATGTTGATTGATATGTGTCCCTTATTCTCTTCCTGGCTTCTGTATAGAAGTAGGTCTGATTTGAAGCCATGGTACTTTGTGTTGACTTCACATACATCGTACCCAAGCTGCCGAAGGTCAAATGGGTTATCAGGATGGTAGAACGATGTACAATAAGGGTGAATGATGATGGTTCCTTTATCGAAGATTTCCTTTAGAATATCTCTTGTCTTCTCGTACATAGGATTTTTACCGAAACTGAAAGAGTCTCCTGTAGGTTTTTGTAGCGAAGGTATTGACACGATCCATTTCCTATCATCGGCTGTGTCGGTCAGGAATTCCTTCAATTGGATCCGGTCAAGAGTCTGATAATTGATATCTATTTCTATGCACTTTAGGTGATTGTCGACAATGATCTGACGTTTTTTGCCATCGACCTTATGGCTAACGCGGAATTCAATGAGCAAGCGCTCGCCATTATCCATTATACCTTCCACATCAGGTTGGAAACCATAGCGTTCATCCCGCTTCTCTACTTCAATATTGTGTATTCTTACGGGACCGGAGGGAAAAGCGCCACTATTATACTGTGGGAGCATTATCTGTCCGGTTTCTTGAAGGATTTCTTTGGCAAGTAGGTGTAGCGAAGATTCGTAGGCTCCTTCACATTCGAGTCCGTGGGCGTGTGCGAAATGGTGTTCACGAATTTGTCCGGTATTCTTAGCATATAGAGGAGCATTGCAATGGGGGCAGTGACAACCGCACTTTATGCCTTTGGCAACATCATCAACGTGGACGAGGGCTCCGCCTTCATCCAGCGCAAAAGTCAAGAATGCGCCCATAATTAAAATCTCCTCTCTATATATCTCAGGAGTTCTCCATCCAGTTCTTTTGTGCCCTGAGGAGCACGGAGAAAACCGTGTTTGGCAAGATTCTCTTCCGTGAGTTTACCTGATTTGGAGGTAGCCTCAAGGCGAAGCAGAGCATATTTAGCCTCACTCTCGTCCTGATTTATACGCTCTTTATCTACCCAAAATTCCTCCTCTTTAACCATCCACTGGTCGTAGCGAACATTGATAGCCTCTACGGTCATTCTGTACTTGATTTCACGATCCTCTGAAACGTAGATGTATATGGTA
>JALENN010000012.1 GCA_022767745.1 Alistipes sp.
TTCGGCGACTACATCGACGTCTACGACATGACGCAGGCCGTCGAGGACGGCGCCACGCGTCCGGTCTTCTACGAGAGCCGCGTCGTCAACCTCCACCTCGACGAGGAGACGCTGCGCCGCATTGATGCCGAGTACGACGCGATGGCCGAGGAGGCCGAGGAGTACGCCATCGAGAAGAGCAAGCGCGAGTTGGGGCGTATCGACTCGATTCTGGGGGCCGATGCGACGGTGGCATCGCTGTGCGAGGATATCGTGAAGCACTACGAGGAGTTCCGCCAATATGAACAGACCGGCAAGGCGATGATTGTGGCCTATTCGCGGCCGATTGCGATGAAGATTTACCATCAGATATTGGAGATGCGCCCGGCGTGGAGCGAGAAGCTGGCCGTGGTGATGACTTCGAGCAACAAGGACCCCGAGGAGTGGCGGGCCGTGATCGGTAACGACGCCCACAAGAAGGAGCTGGAGCGGCGGTTCAAGAACAATGCCGGGCCGCTGAAGATTGTCATCGTGGTGGATATGTGGCTGACGGGGTTCGACGTCCCCTCGCTGGCGACGATGTATGTCTACAAGCCGATGGCGGGGCACAACCTCATGCAGGCCATTGCGCGCGTGAACCGCGTCTTCGGCGACAAGCAGGGAGGTCTGGTGGTCGATTACGTCGGCATCGCCTCGGCCCTGAAGCAGGCGATGAACGACTACACGCTGCGTGTCCGCCGCAACTACGGCGACCCCGACATCGCCAAGACGGCCTATCCGGAGTTTCGCAAGAAGTTGGAGGTGTGTCGCGACCTGCTGCACGGTTACGACTACTCGGGATTCCGGGGCGATTCGGACCTCGTGCGCGCCCGGGCTATCAGCGGCGGCGCCGACTTCCTGCAGGCTCCGGAGCGGGCGAAGGTCAAGGAGGATTACATCCGCGAGGCGCTGCTGCTGCGGCAGGCGCTGTCACTGTGTCAGAGCATGCCCGACCGCGAAGAGCGGCTCGAAGCGGCCTATTTCGAGGCCGTGCGCACCTTATTGACGCGCGTCGAGGGCAAGGGCAAGATCTCGTTCCGCGAAATCAACGAACGCATCAACGAACTGCTCCGGCAGAGCATTCAGAGCGAAGGGGTCATCAACCTCTTCTCGGACGTGCAGGAGGAGTTTTCGCTCTTCGACCCGAAGTTCCTCGAGGAGATTGGCCGCATGAAGGAGAAGAATCTGGCCGTGGAGCTGCTGCGCAAATTGATTGCCGAGCAAGTGCAGATATACAAGCGTACAAATACAGTACGAGCCGCGAAATTCTCGGAGATTTTAACACAAGCTATGAGCAACTACCTGAAGGGGATGCTGACCAACGAGGAGGTGATCGAGGAACTGTTGAAGACGGCCCGCGAGATTATAGACGGAGAGAAGGCCGGCGAAGCACTGCACCTTTCGACCGAAGAGCTGGCCTTCTACGATGCGCTGACCAAGCCTGAGGCCGTGCGGGACTTCTACACCAACGACCAGCTGCTGGCCATTACGCACGAACTGACCGATGCCCTGCGCAAAAACAAGACAATCGACTGGAACCTGAAGGAGAGCGCCCGAGCCGGCATGCGTAGACTTGTGAAAAGACTGCTCAAGAAGTACAAATATCCGCCCGAAGGGCAGGAGGACGCGCTGAATACCATCATGGAACAGTGCGAAATGTGGTCGGAAAACAGTTGAAAGTTAAGTGCCGAACGAAATGTAGTGCTTAAATTCCATTAATAATATCTGCGGGTGGAGCTGTGTTCGTGAGCTTTGGTTGCTGGTTATATTGTACTACCCTATTGGAATGAATGCTGTTTTTTTATTTAAGCCCTATATAGTGGCATGAAACGCATGGTTAATAAATTTTATCGAGAAGGTGGTATATATGGGCTGTAATCGCCTCGCAGAACCTTCTATTTTGATTTAATAAAGTGACCTGCCGCATCGCGGCAGGTCTGTCAATAATAATGGTCGGGATAAAGATTGGAAAATGTGGATAACTGTTTACAACTATGAGCTTATCCGCGACCCAAATTATGTACGAGCCTGAAAACTATTTATTGTATTTTAATTTCAGTTTGTCCAAGAGATTTTGCATAAATGTTAAGCGTGTCCATTCATAGGTATTTGGCAATAAGTTTCGTACCCCTCCTCCAGAATTAAAAGAGGCAAATAGTACTTTATCTTCCCATTCTATCAATAAGAATGATGGAGTAGTCGATACTTTATCATCGAAACAAAATCTTATACGGTAATTGGTGTCTTCTGTTAATCCAATGGCAGAAATAGCGACACACTCACCTAATGGATCTCCACCATTAACAAGAGACCAATTTGTAATTATGGTTTTTTGTGGAATAATGTATAGACAAAGGGGTTCAAAAGACGACCGTTTAATAACAATCGCCGCTGCATTGTAACCACCGTGGGTACAAAAAATTAAAGATAAATCGACCTTAAATTTCTGATCCCCTATATAAAATGTTGCATTAGAAAATTCATAATATTGGTTTGTTTCTGCTAATTGAAATTTGCCGATCCACTGCTGAGCTACAGTTGAGAAACATATTGTCAACCCCAAAAATAGTAGAATAATTTTTTTCATGGTTGTCTGTTTAAAATATGTCAAATTATTTACGATAAAGCAATGTTTCTATACCATAATGCATGATTCGCAGAAAATTTCTGCATAAAGGTTGGCATGGCTTCTTCCGTTGGCGGCTATTTATTCTTGTTTCTCCAATTTCCGAGTTCGATAGATGATTAATAATCCTAAACAAAACGCAGATACAGCTATTCCGATGGCGAGCCCTCCCCCAATAAAAAGAATTAGATTATTGATCGAGTCTATATAATCTGAAAAAGAAGGGTTTTCCTTGAAAGTTTTTGAGAACTCGTAAAAATCCTTGATAGTATCTCCTATTAAATACATAATTGCAGCAGGTGCTATTAGGCACGCAAGTAAAAAAATAGATTTGAGATAGCTTAAACTTCCCAATTTTATCATGATCAAGAATCTTTGTAGATTAGAATGTTCTCCATTCCCTTTATATAATCGGTGGCCTTCTAAACATATAAAGACGCTTAATACCAACAGAGTAGGTACTATAATATACGGTGTAGCAGAGTTCATAATAATATAAGTTAATTGTTAGTAATACGTTTGTTTTTTAGAAACCGATGAATATAGTTTGCGGCATTCTTGAATTACTCCTTGTTGATTGTTATTGTATTTCTTCCGGATTAAGTCGTCGCATCCTAGTACGCGAATTGCAGCTTCATACCCTTTCAGCATAAAATAGAACCCAAAATCCATTTGATCGCCAGTTATCAAATCATACAATTCTTGAGGGGTATGTATTTGTCTAATTATGCCGAAAATGTCCATTTCTGGCAGGTCGTTTTGGTAGTTCTCGGCTAAAACTTCTTGGGGTGTCATCCCTGCCGTCTGTTTTGCTTGATCGAAAAGTCGTTGGGCAGTCCAACCTCCATCGTTCAATCCTACAATAAATCCCATTGCATAGATTTGTTCAAAGGTGTCTTGGTATATTGAGTCGTCTAGTTGGGTGGATTGCTGTGCTGACGCTCTAAATGCGGTTATCATTGCATTCCAATCTAGCATATAGGCGTCTGTTGTAAGGTCCTTAAGAAAATATAATTCTGGATAATCTTTTTTATATTCAGCCATATTGAACATTAAGACGGAATCTTGTCCTTGAACTTCGTAATACCAGTATACATCGAGTGTCTCGTCGGTGTAAGAATAGATGATAGAATCTTGTATGGCGGCAAAGCATGGCGAATCACTGCATTTAGAGATACAATGATCTACGTCTGAAACGAAAGCATTCATTTCAGAATAAGGCTTGTTTGTTATTTGTGATAGTATATTTGCTCTTTGTTCAACATCTAATGTGTCACAAAACAGGATGCTGTTAAGTGATTCGCTAATATCTAACAGTTCCTTAAATGTACGCCCTTTTAACGGTTCCGAGAGCTGAACCTCCAGAAGATCTATTGGGGAAAGGCTAGTATGCGGTTTCCCACCATCTGCTTCTTGTGTTATATTGGAAAATAAAGCTTTCTTATAAAATAAGAAATAGCCACATATAACTGCTATTATACATAGTAGAGGTATGCCTATTCGTTTCATGATATTTGGATTTGGGTTAATAAAGACCGGTCAATTTTCCATCTGTAAAGACTAGAAGAGAGTATTTAGGATTTGAAGCACCTATGCTGTCGGCAAAACCCATCAGTAAAGCTAAAGCTACAGCTTCTTCTCCAGATAGTTGTGTCATAGCTGCGGCTACCTGCATATCTTGCTTTTCCTTATTGAAAGTCCATGTTTCGACTATATGTCCAGCATAGCTGCTTTTCCCTATATCGTAACATTTTATATCTACCACTTCTTGGCACATTTGTTTGGTCATGCCAAGTTCGAGTTTTCCGGCTGCAAGTAGTTTGCCATGATTATCTCCATATTTCTGGATAAGCATTTGTTCTTTATTTTCAAACTCTTCTTTTTGCTTTTGCTGGTTCTGTTGTTCTATTAATCGTTGCTTCTCCTTCAGAGCAATTTCACGAGATCGTCTTTGTTGTGCAGCCCATGCTTCTTGCCGTTCTCGTTCTTCAATCTTATTTAATTCCTCTTTAAGTTGTGAAGGGCTTTTATCAAAAGTAAAGAGCTTGTAGTACTTTGACCATAATCTCCACGCTGCATTTCTTGATCCATTATTATAGATCATAGTTCCTGATATTGGAATAATCCCGTCTTCTCGATCACGGCAAAGTAATGCAGATCCCTCAAAATGATCACCATTACTCCAAGTATAACTTATGTTAAACGCCTCTTCTGTTGGATTATAATAACCGACATCTAAATACTCTTTACAATCATATTTCCCTATCTCCCAGCCGGAATCACCCCAGTGGATAGGCCCAATGTATTTGTTCCCATTGGGGTAATAAATCGTTGCGTTGAGATCGTTAGACTCTTTTGTCTTTTGTGCAAATGATAATAATTCTTTCCATATAAGAGATTTGTCATCTCCGACCTGTATAGTCGCTCCCGCGAATGCATTATCAAATTCTACCCTTGCGTTGTTGATAGTTGTGTATAAATGTAATTCAATCATCCATTCGGAAGCGGATGATTTTTTAGATATTCTCTTATCGACTGTGTTGTATATAATGCCATAACAGTCTGCAACTTTATCGGGTGCATAATGGAGGCTACCCTTAAATGTTGATCCTGATGGAGAATATGTGCCTTTTAGCATGACTAGATTGTAGCTGAAATAGAGTCGCCCTTCTGTTAAATATCCATTTTCAAAAGTTCCTATCGCTATAAGCGATTTAACCCCGTCGATTTTATAAAGAACTTTGGATTCTTTAGCTTGTAAGTTCATGCATGAACATAGCGCAAATACAAATATTAGTAACCGTTTCATAAGATAAGAGTTTTAATGTTGCTTGTTAGAATAATGTTTTTTCCCAAAGAGATGTCTGAGTTTCTTTTCCATTCATGTTTTTAGATACGTTATTCCCTATTTTTCGAATATTTAATGCTTTTTTGTTTCGACCGAGGTATATCCCTATCAGATTGGCAATAACTATATTTCTGGCTTCTACGGATCCTTCGGTAGAATGTGCAGTCAACATGCGTTCGTAATGGCATTTGAAATCTTGCGGGAAAGGATTGGTAATCCGGTGCGAGTCAAAGATCGGTTCGGCAATGGTCTCGTAAATATACTTGTTCAAAGCTTCGTTACCTAGTTCTTTGAGGATGGTATAAGTTGTAATTTTTGTCATGGTGGAAATCGTTTATTTATCAATACTGGGCGGATTTCTTAATAATTGTTCTGTACGTCTTTTTTGCGTTGGCACTTTTCCCATGATTGTGTGGAAGTCTCACGACCAAATGGATTGATGTATGGCTCTTTAACCGCTTCGATTTTTTTAATGCCTAAATCTTCTGCATTATTCAATAAGTATCGCCCTATTTGTGAATGTAGGTTAAGAAATATTTGTGGATTTTCGTTCTTGTGGTTATAGGCTTCAAGCAACATTTCAACATAGTCTACTTGGTGTTCATACGCTAATTTCCAGATGAACTGGCGTGTTATGAATTGATTGGGTAATCCGACAATAACTGAGGGTGATTTTTCTTTTAGAATAGTAATAATACGTGACATGGAGCAACCGGCATTTTGTTGCCATTCGGCTCCTGTATGGCTTGGTTAATAGTAAAAGAAAGTGTGGAGTCGATCTCGTTTATCTCAAAGAAGGTTGTGGCGACCTATAGCAAAATAAACGATGCAATACCCCACACTCGAATAGATATGATACAAAAGCACATGATGTGCCTATCATGATCTAAACAAGATGAGTGCTGTTCGTTGTCCTTTGCTATTGAAAATTGCCACATTTTCTTTGAAGGACAGTGCGAGAACACTTTCAATATGTCTGCCTCTACGCTCTCTGGCTTTGGCAAAGACAAAGTTAGAAAATATTTTCACTCGAACAACACTCGTAGAGGGGTATTACCTTGCAAATTTCGATAATAATATACTTGTTATACGATGTGGAATAATGATAAAACCGGAAGCTATATACCGGCTTCCGGTCTATGTTATTTGTTTGGGGTTGATCTATTTAAAAGTCACTCCATGCTGTTTGCATATTCTTAGGAACGTACCTATTCCGATTTTTTGATTTCTCATACATGCTGCAAATTGTCGATCACATTCCGTAGGATAATATTTTTGGGAGACCATGCTTACGAGGTGAAATAGTCTTGACCCTTCTTCTTTACCATATTCATTGGCCAAGGCGCATCCGATGCGATACCAATCATTATAATTGTCTGTTATGTCTATTTTTTGACTTCTGATTTTATATATCAGTAAATTAACCTTTTTGTCAAGTAACTTTTGCTCATGTTGTGTCCGAACGAGTTTTCGTGCTATTTTAGCGCGTAGGACTCCTTTATAGGGTTTTGCGTAAGGATTGCAATATGGGTACGGATCATAGCTGGCACCCCTAAGCCGACAAACGTCACTACAACTTGAGTCTGCGACCAGTTGCGTTTTCTGCCGAATCTCAAAGACGAGAGCATCGAATTGAGCCTTGTGGCTTTCCGGATAAGCAATTCGAAAAATGAGATATAGCCCGTTCCCGCTGATTGACATACCTGCATAGAGTAAGCTATCGAAGGTTTTGGCGAGCAGTTTCTTTTTCTCGAACCATTCCCGACCAAAGACATTGTTGTCTTTATGGTCGATATCAATGCAAATGCAGCCGCTGTGTTGAAGTAATCCCCTGCTATTCCTTTTGCTAAATACTCCGCTGGGAGTGATACACGGCAGGTTAGCTTTTATCTTGCTGCGTTTATTCTCATTGTATGTATGCCGATAGATCGTAACTGGCTCCTCGAATCGTTTTGTTTTAAGCCATTTCCACAGATCGACGGTTCTTAATGGTTCTTGTGCATAGTAGTTCTTGAACAAGGAAACCTTTATTTCGGGTATCGATGATGGGTTCAGACACCCTGTTTGATCTTTCACGCCATTATATATTTTTTCTTTTTTACTGTGCGTTTGATTTCTTATTTTAGAGGTCATGCTATTTATATTCTATGTCGTTGGTTATCTGTATTATACTATCATCATAAATTTCGGTTTTTTCGGAAACCTCATTTGATTCTTCGAAAAAATTCTCGCGAGACATCTTCTCTTTATACTTTTTCTGCCGCTTTCGCTCGTTTGCATCTAACTGCGGTTTGATTAATATAAATACCCTCTCCATTTCATCATTGAGATCAGTTGGTATTACTCCTTCAAAGGAATATTTCATAATTGCATCATAGAGGCGTAATTGAGCCCTTGGCTTCATTGACGACAGTGCTTCATAAAAAGTTCGGTAGAATATAAATCCTTCACGAGGTGGTATCTCCTGATCATATTTATTAATAGTATTGTTAGTCATCTTATCGTAATTATTTTTCATCGCTATTTTTTATTTAATGGTTGTGATTTTGATAATTCCTGTTCGATTGTTGGGTGAGACTCGCTTTGCAGCCAGTCAAAGATCTCGTCTCGGCGAAAATAGAGTCGTCGTCCGCCGTGTTCGGGCTTGTGATACGGAATCTTACGTTCGCTTGTGAGTTTGTAGATCGTAGCTTTGCTGTATCCGGTCAGGCGCACAACCTCTTCAATGGTTATAATCTGCTCGACATGAGGTTGAGAAGGAACGAGGTTCCCCAGAATCCGATCAATACCCATAATCTCTTTCAGTTGTCTCACGGTTAGACAGCCGATTGGGGTTTCATCCGTTATTTTTGTCATAATAAATATTGGTTTGGAATATTTTCTATTATGATATATACTATTGCGATTTATTTTGGCCTTAAAAAGCGAACACCCCGGCTAAATGGCGTTTTAGCGGGGGTGCTGAAGTGAAAAAGTAAATATAATAAATGTTTACAGCCCGTATAAGTCAATAGCCTGTGGTTGTAGAAAGGCTGTCTGCGACAGGCTTAAATATTAGGGTTCGGAAGATACCATCATCATAATCGGTACTTTCAAAAAGCCGCCTAAGTACTGTGTATATTCGGCGGATGGTTTGATCTGATGAGGCTCCGATAGCCTGTTTTATGGATTTCTGAGACAGTAAATGAGTGATCTGTATTTCGGGGTGTATCTCCTTGCAGAAGTGGAATAGTGCGCCTATATAGAGCCAATATCGAAGATCTGCGCGCGTCCCATGAAAGACTGTATCCGAGAAGATCGAAATAGTCTTCTTGCATTCTGGGCAATATAGAAGGAGCGGATTCTTTTTTCTCAGAGACCGTTTGAGGCGGGTGTTACAATCGGGGCAGTAGGTCATGTGTTGCTCTTTGTAGAACATAATCGCGTTTTCTTTATTGGGGTATAGTCTCAAGAGAGACTGGTAGCTGAAAGGAACTTTCATAAGATATATTTTTATATGATCAACCATATGTTTGGGGGGCATTAAAGCACCTTCGCAGCTTCATTGATTACGCTGCACTCGAAGCTGTCGAGATAGACGTTGGTAGTTTCCATATCGGCGTGTCCTAGCATCTGTGAAATAACCTCTCTGGGGATATTATTTCGTTGGAGGGTCATGGCAGCCGTATGTCGCGCGACGTAGCTCGTCAGATGAAAATCTATGTCAAACTCCTCGGCGAGCATCTGCAGATATTTACGGTATTTATCATAACGCGAGCGGATGTGCATATACAGCTGTTCGCCTGTATAGCCGGAACGAGTGATGATCGGCAGCAGGTAATCATCTACTTTCGGTGAGTTCGATTGCAGGCTTTCCATGAGCTCCCGTATGATTGGCGTTATTTTTATGGAGATGGGTTTTACGTTCTTTTGACGCATTATCTTTTGCCGTTTATAGATAATGTAATCCCCATCCTCAAGTCGTTTGATATTGGAAACTGTGAGCATGGCCATATCGATAAACGAGATGCCGTAGCAATAGTAGGAAAATAAAAATAGCTTTCGGGCATATTCGCATTGCCTGTATTTGGCTGTGGCGGTTTTGAGTTTTGAAAGTTCCGCAGCCGGTAAATATCTTTTGTCTGTGGCTTCTTCGAGCCTTGCCACTTCGAATCCACCTCGACCGAATGGATATGTAGCTTCGTAGCCGATGCCTTCCGCATTGGCTCGATTCAATACGGCTCGCAGAGCTTTGAAATAGAATCGACGTGTATTGCCGCAGCACCCGCGTTTCTGAAGATACGTATCAAATCCTCGGACATATCGAAGGTCTATGTCGGAGAAAAGTCGTTGATTCAGTTTTGGATCGTATTGGCTCAGCATATTTTGAGTCTGTTTATATGTGTTGGCATTTCCGATATGCCCTGTTGCATACAACTCGGCGATACGCTCGGTGAAATAGATGTTGAATTTTCCCTGTTTTGACGAGTTTAGAAACAGTTCCTCGAATTGGTTGAGGGTCCAGTCTATGCCGTCGAGATCAAAGCGTTCGACGATCTTTCTGGCTCGAACCTTATATTTTGCCAGACGTTCGTTGTCGGCTTCACGTCTTTTGTTCTCGGCTTTAAGATCGGCGCGTTTCTGATTCTTGATTATTATAAACTGCTCGCTGGCCTCATCCCAATATTCGGGATAGGTGTATAGATTAAGAGCGATATATTTTCGCCGTTTATTCTTCGTTATGCATAATCTGATGGCATATCGACCTTTGCTGTCCGCCTTGTCGCGACGACGTGGGAATCGTATTGAATAAGACATAGTTCGCCCAATTTCGTATAATACACGGATTACTATCGAAATGTCATACGAAGGGCGAAAGAAGTTACAATTACGGCTGAACTCGACTATTCGGCCGTCGCACGAATCCTTTATTTACGATGATACTTGAGTATCGAGGATTCCTTACTTGCCTTTTGTTCCGTAGACATGGCAAAGATAATATGAAAAATTAGCGAATTGGATTAAATTTATTAAATTTTAATGATTTAATATGTAATATGATAATATGCAGATGGTTGCGTTTGGGCTGTGAATGGCGATTCGACATATAGAGGAGTCCTTGGAGTGCACACAACGATTATAGTGTATGGATATAGATATTTGGATTGGTGGAACACAAATGGAACACATCTAATCTAAATAAATCCATATAATGGCAAACAATAACTTGATGTAAATATGTGTAATATATTTATTTATAGATAATTAAATCTATCAATAAAAATAAATTTTAATTCTGGGGGGCGTGTTGTCGCTGGTTCGAATCCAGTCATCCCGACTAGCCGAAAAGCCTTGATATTCAGTCGAATGTCGAGGCTTTTTCTTTTCATCCCTACCCCATCCGAATGGGCGGTTGATGTCACGGTTGACGCGAAAAAGTCAACCAAAATCAATGAAAACTTCTGTTTCCGTCATTTGTTACAAGTACAAGGTGCTTGCAAACGGAGAATCCCCGCTTATGCTCCGCATTTCTAAAGATGGTCGTCGCAGTCGGGCTTTATGTAGAATTTCAATAAAGTTGTGCGCCGCCGACAAAACAAGTAGTTGTATCTTTACTGGTCTCTATCATTTTACTATTTGGACCCGTAGCAAGAAATATAAATTCCCCTGACTTTCATTCTGGAACGATGATGAAAATCAGGGGAATTATTTATGTCAGCATAATCTGCCGACTGATGTCATCTATTAGACTATTTCGCCAGCAGTACTTCCAATTCGGCAATTGCTGCACGTTTGTCGTCCTTGGTGCACGGCGATACTGCCATAAGTTTGACAAAGCGTCCCTCGACGGGTTCAAACTCTACGGTCTGAGTTTCTTTCGAATCGGCAAATGAGCCGGCGGCAACCGCTTTACCCCACTGTTTGCCATCCTTGCTGACATATATCTCGTACCCGGCTATATGACCTTCGGCTGAATCTTGGCGGGGTGTATATTTGATACCTTTAACCATTGATTCCCTTGAGAGGCTTATTTGAATTTCGTGGGGGTATGGAGCCAGATAGAACTGGTTGTGTACCGTGTGCCAATAGGTATCGGCACTGCCGTCAGCCGCCAGTTGCATGCTATTGTCGGCATCGCTGTCCACATAGGCTACACGCTGCTTGACTGAAGTTGTATTGCCGGACAGATTCTTGATGACATTAACATTAAGCTCAGCGGCAGACGCCCATTTGCGGCCTCGGATCTCCGACAGGGCTACCAGTTTGAAGTATCTGGCGGTGACAGGCTTGTCCAACTTGACGGTTTGGGCTGAAGATGTGTTGACAAACTCGCCTGCTGTCTTGTTCTCCCATGTTTTGCCGTCCTGGCTGAAATAAAGTTCATAGGCTTTTATACGTCCGTTTTCCGAGTCGCGCGGCAGGTAGATCAACTGGTCTATCTCGAGCAGCGATGCCATGTCTACGACGATTTCATGCGGATGCCGGGCCTCGTTTTCGCTCCAGCGTGTATGCCATATGGTAGACGGATTGCCGTCTATTGCCTGACGGGCTTCTTCTCCCTTGTTCTCGCTGCTTACGGAAACGATCTTCCATTCCGAACGGTCTACATAAATGGGAAACTCGGCTGAGGTCACCATGCTCCTGCCCAATTCGCCGGACTCGGCATAGGCCTCTATCTTGCCGCCATCCATCAATGCGACAGGTGACGTATATTGCACGGCCTTACCGCCGTTCAGACTATAGTAGATCGTAGCGTCCGGAGTGGTGGTCTCGAGACTCATGTAACCGTCGTCGTCACGCTCGATTGAAACAGGCTTGCATAGCGGCATGCGTACACGGGCCTTGGCTGCCAGTTCGTCCTGCAGATATGCCCGTTCCAACGGCAGCATCATAAAGCTGAATACTATCGGTTGCGAAGTCAGTTCGTATTTCTTCATCGGGCCCGGTCCGCAGCTTGCGTTTCCCAACGGGCGGACTGCAGCATCCAGGTGAAGTATGGTCTCTTTACGGTCGGGTACTTCGTATTTGTGATGCAGCTTGCGCAGGTCTTTCGTGTCGACCATGTCCTGGTAGCGGGCGTGCAGCGCAGAGGCCGCCATATGGCCGTCGGCTACGTATACAAAACCCACGCCGTCGGCATCGGTTACCGCTATCCATCGAACATCCTCGTGGTTTCCGGTCTCTTGTGTCCGAACATAGTCTTCACGCTGGTTGGATACCTTGTCGTCATATACACTCACGTAGGCTGCATCCTTGCGATCGACATAATTCTCGAACGGGCCGCATCCGAACCATCGCATCCGCTCAAATCCTTCGGGCAGTTCCATGCGATAACCCACACGCGGAATAATCTCTCCGTTGATGGCCGGTGTTATGGTGCTGTTTACCATAACGGCTCCGTCGCCGGTTACGGTATATTCCATTGCCGTTCGATAGTCGAATCCCATCTGTCCATAATAGGTGTTGATTACGGACAGTATCACCTTGCCATCTTCCTGGCGGATAGACCATTGTCCCGATTCACGTTTCATGTCGGCCAGCCCTTTACGCTGCCAGTCGCCGTCGACGGCCTTGTCGTTATCTGTCGGAGCGCGGAACAGATTCAGCTCAAGACCTTTGCTGATCAGCTGAGTCCCATTCAACAGATACGATGACAAGGATCCCTCTTGTTTCGAAAAGAGTGCTTCGAAGTGCTCGCCTGTTACCAAATAGCCTTCCTCGGTCTCAGTCAGACGTATGTCTTTCCGTTCAGTCCGATATACGGGCTTTTCACTTTCTGATATCTTTATCTGCTCGGAAGCTACCTCGTAACCGGCTTTGGCCCACTCGGTGTCTGTCTTCTGGCGGAAGCTGAAATTGATGAAGTATTCGGCTCCCGGAACCGTAGTCTGAAACTTATAATCGATGGCGATTTCCTTGCTCTGCTGTGCATCCAGATCCAGATCGTCAAGACGCCCGGACGCAATCACCTTGCCGTCTTCCTGAATCTGGTAGATGCCATACAGGTCATCGAGTCCGGTGTGAAAACGTTTGTTGACAATCTTGTATTTGCCGCCGCCCAATGCATATACCCACACGGGCTGGTGTATTTTCTTTACTTCCAGAGCCTTGCCTTCCGAGTATGTACGGTCGGAGAAGATTACTCCGTTGGTACAGAAATTGCCGTCGTTGGGCTTGTCTCCAAAATCGCCGCCCACGGCCATATAGGTGCCTTTACCGTCGGGTGTGGGTATTTCGATACTTTGATCTACCCAGTCCCATATGAAACCACCTATCAGGGCCGGATAGCGTTCGTATGTTTCCCAATATTCACGGAAATTTCCAATGGCATTTCCCATGGCATGGGCATATTCGCAGACGACATGCGGCTTTACCGTCTCGCCTTTCAGTGATTTCTCCAGTCGCTCCTTACCCACTCCTTCGAGCCACTCTACACTGGGATACATGCAGCTTGTCACATCGCAGAAATCGCTGTTGCCTTCGTAGTGTGACGGACGGGTCGTGTCCAATCTCTTGACGGCGGCTTCGGCTGCCTTGAAGTTTTTGCCATTGCCTGATTCATTGCCTAACGACCACATCACTATGGATGCGTGGTTGCGGTAGCGGCGTACCATGTTTTCGCTACGCTCGGTAAATGCCTTCTCCCACGACGGTTCATGGGATAGCGCCATCAGGCCGTGACACTCAACGTTGGCCTCGGCAAGCACATAGATACCGTAACGGTCGCACAAATCGTAGAAATAGGGGTTGTTGGGATAGTGTGACGTACGTACTGCATTGATATTAAAGCATTTCATCAACTGTACGTCCTTCTCCATCTCCTCTTTAGATACGGTACGCCCGTTGATTGAACTATGGTCGTGGCGGTCAACACCTTTAAACAGCGTAGACTTGCCGTTGACCAATAGACGTCCATCTGAGGCCAGCTCGATTTCACGGAATCCGACCTTGATGCTGCGGATATCGGTGGCCGGTTTGCCTTTCTGCTCGAGCGAAAGAGTCAGATTATATAAATAGGGCGTTTCAGATGTCCATTTCTTCGGGTCGGGTACGGTAAATTCCAGGTGATTTTCTCCTATCTTAGCCGGAATCGTATGCTGGGCCACCTCCCTGCCTGCCGTGTCGGTTATCCGTACGTGAAGCTCACTTTTCTTTTTCTGGCCGGTAACGGTCACGTCAAGATAGACCTTGGCGTCCCTGTATTCTTGGTCGAGGTCTGTCCGGAAGAAGAAATCGCGGATCTGCATCTTGGGAGCCGACCACAGGAATACATCCCTGAATATGCCGCTAAAGCGCCAGAAGTCCTGACACTCCAGGAAGCTGCCGTCGGTGAAACGGTATACTTCGACGGCAAGTACATTCTTTCCGCCCTTGTTCAGATATGGGGTCAGGTTGAACTCGGCTGGCAGATAGCTGTCCTCCGAATAACCGACTTTCTTCCCGTTCAGCCACAGGTAGAAGCCCGCCTCAACGCCGTTGAAACGGATGAATACGTCGCGCCCGTCCCACGACTCGGGAAGAGTGAACTCGCGGCGGTAGCTTCCCACAGGATTGGGCATGGATGCGAAGGTGTAGTCGTCGGGACGAGGCTGAATGACATTGGGCCACTGAACGTTGTCCCATTTGGCGAACGGATAAATGACATTGCAATACAGAGGCTTGTCCCACGGCTTGTTATGGCGTACAGCCTCTATCTGCCATGTAGCCGGTACCTTGATGTTGTCCCAGCCGCTGACATCATAGTCCGGTTGATAGAACTCTTTGGGACGCTCTTCCGGATCTACTACCCAATGGAATTTCCATGTTCCGTTCAGCGTCATGTAGTAGGGCGATTCTTCAATGCATTGATTGATATCCCCATTTTCGCAGACTGTCGGAATGGCAATCTGATACGCTGTCTCCTTGTTTACTCCGGAGACAAGTTCGTCGTTCCATTCCGGTCGTGCCGTCTGTGCTGTACCTATTGCGGGAGCCAGCATCAGTGCGGCAACTGCACTAAAAAGGATTTGTTTTTTCATATCTGGTTTAATCAGTAAGTAATTTAGATTTAACGGTACATATTATGTTACAAAAATACGACATATAATTATAAGTCTATTAGGAAATGGTTTGCAAAAATTTCTTTTTCTCTTTCCGGTTTCGGCTGCCGCAACCTTGTGTTTAACAACGTATAGAGGTACAACAGCATTCATGGCCAGGGCGTTCCTTACCCTTTCTGCCGATTTACACGTCGATTGGGCCCGAATGGGTAAGGGCTGGATTGTATGTCGTAAGACGTGTTTTTTGAAAAAGTATGTTGTATCTTTGACAATACTTATCTGTTTGCGACTATGATTAAAATCAAATACGTTAATATCCTTGCCGCAGCGTTGTGCGCAGTGTTGTTTGCCGGATGCGGGCGGCCGGTGGAGGTCGAGTGGGATGCCGCGTCGCTGAAGCGTGTTACGTCGGGCGTGTATGGGCGTGTGAAGGCTCTGTCGGACGGACGGCTGATGCTGGTATATAGCGACGGGCCCGCCGTATGTCTGCGCACAAGCTCTGACGGCGGCGATTCATGGAGCGAGGCGTCGGAGGTGGCGCGTGACGGACGGTACAACTATACCAATTCCGAGTTGTTGGAACTGCGCGACGGGCGTCTGTTGTACCTTTGGAATGCCCGTCCGCGCGAGGCCGGGACGTGCGAGTACAAGATCATGGGTGCTGTTTCGGATGACGGCGGCACAACGTGGTGCGTGCGAGACATATTCCATGCCGGAGTACATCCGAGCGAGGGGTGTTGGGAACCGGTGGCATTGCAGTTGCCCGATGGACATGTCGAGTTGTTCTTTGCCGACGAATCGCCATACGGGCACTCCGATGAACAGCAGATATCGATGATGCGGTCGGATGACGGTGGCGAGACCTGGGGCGCGGTCCAATGCGTTTCGTTCCGCCGCGGTGTGCGCGACGGCATGCCTGTGCCTGTATACCTTCCGCGCCGCGATGAGGTGGTTGTAGCCATCGAGGATAACGGTCTGGCGGGACGTTTCAAGCCCGTGACGGTGCGTTCGTCCGAGGCTTGGCGCGACGGGTGTGTAGCGGGCGATTCACCCCGCCGCATGTCGGCACTTAAGGCTGACGAGCAACTGCACGACACGATTTACGCCGGAGCGCCCTATCTGTTGCGTCTGCACGACGGCCGTACGTTGCTGTCGGTGCAGTCGACCGAGGGGCGAAGCGGTGTCAACGAACGCTATGCCAACATGCAGGTATATGCCGGTGACCGTAATGCGGAGAATTTCTCGCACCGCACTACGCCGTGGCCCGATCTGCCGCCTGAAGGAAATGCCCTGTGGAATTCTCTGTGCCAGACGGACGACCATACCGTGATGGCCGTGATGTCGGTAGGAGGTATCAAGGGTGGCGGTATCTGGACAGTCAAGGGCCGGTTGCGGTAATCGTCAAGCGGTATGCCCGGCGTGACGGGCCGATAACACCCACCCCTATCGGATATTGTGTCGGGCTGTTTTGCCGTGCAGGAACCTTGTGCCGCGGAAAGGTATCCATCGTCCGGTACGATGCAGGTCGTATATCAGATATGCCGACAGCAGCGAACACAATACGACGACCGTGAGCGACGCCTCGGGGCCGAAGGCCCCTCCCGTGAGCAGTTTCGGTCCCGAAGTCTCGGCGTGGAACAGGCTTGTCGCCTTCAAGTCGCCCGATACGGGCAATCCCCATATTCTTCCCTCGGTGAAGTTCCATGCCCAGTGTATGCCTATCGGCACCCACAGGTTGCCGCAGTGGGCATACACCGCACCGAACAATATGCCGGCCTCGATGGCTATGGCGGCGCTTGTCCACAGCGATGCGTTGGGGTTGAGTATGTGTGCCCCGCCGAAGATAAGGGCCGATATTGCCATAGCGGCTGTTGTCCCGAGCGAACGTTCGGTTATGCGGTATATGGCACCGCGGAAAACACACTCCTCGGCAACGGCCGTAAGCAGGCAGTAGAGGAATATCCAGAATAGCCCGAATGATGGTGTCGTGGATGTTATGCGGTATCCTCCGCCGATGTACATAATGGCGACGGCTGCCGTCATCAGCAGGAATCCCGTGGCGAGACCCTTACCTGTGGCGACCGCTATCGTGTGACGTGACAGTTCGGTTATGCGGCGGCGTTCGATAAGCCGGCACAGCACTGCGTAGAGTGCCAGCACGAGTGCCGAGGCCACGATATAGCCAATGGCCGTAAGCGGCAGGCTCTCCCCTGCCACCAATCTGACGGCACGGGCCGTTATGGACCTGAGGCCCATCACCGCAACGGTGAGTATCACCATGAGCAGCGGCGCCCACCGCAGGATGCGGCGCAATGCCGGCATTACCGTGGCGTGCCATTTGCCGCGGAGCGATTGCAGTTTCATTATGAGCAGTATCCAGAGCATGGCATGGGCTTCATCGGCTGCGTCGGTCTGTCGCGCGGCCTGCTACTTGGCGGACTTTACGATGCCCTTCTTCGACTGGCCGTCGACATATATGTAAAGCGGCTTGTCGAACTCCACGCAACGCAGGTATTCGCCCTCGTAAAGCGCAGGCATGGCGTCGAGCGTCGACAGGTCGAGCTCTCCCTCGCCGCGCGAGGGGTTGAGCGACAGATATCCCACGCCGAGCGATGTGACGTTCTGGAAGAAGTGCGTGCCCTGGCTCGCCTCGATGTTGAAGTCGGGCAGCGCCGATTCGACGATGACCCTCGCCTCCGATATGTGTCCCCACTTTACCGGCACGCCCAGGTTGGGGTCTGACGACCCCCAGCGGCCCGTACCGATGAGCACGTATTCGTTGCCGTTGTCACGCATGTGCTTGTTGTACTCGTAGAGTTCGTCGGCTATCTCCTGGGTCTTGAGCGAGGAGAACTTGTCGAACTTCATGTATATGATGTGCCGTATGTCGCGCATGAGACCTATGCCGAGTGCACATTCCGAGTAGACGATGGCGCCCGAGAGATCGACCTTCGTCCAGTCGAGCTTCGAGCTCTCCTCGTTGCGTATGATCGGGCGGATCTGCAGCAGGTTGAATATCTGCACCGAGCCGTACGGCACGTCCATGTTGACTGCAAACTCCAGCTCGACGGGGCAACGCATCTCCTCCTCGCCCATCTTCAGCAGGTCACGTATGATTTCGGCCAGCGGGAACGACCCGTATTTGAGTATTCGGTTGAAGGTGATGACGCGGAAGTAACGCGACAGCGTGGGGCTTTCGCTTATGCGGTTGTTCTGGTAATCGTAGTACGAACAGGTATAGCGCGAGTTGCGGAAGTCCCCCATGCGCGAGACGGGCAGACGCTCGATGTTGACCTCGTCGTTGGTCGAGGGACGGAAACGGTCGGGGTTGAGGCTGAGGGCCATCACCTCGGTCTGTGCGTCGCTCACGGCAAGTTCGGGCGTGGATGTCTGCAGGGCCTTGTCGGGGTATGCCGGCGAGAAACGCATGCTCTTGCCGCCGTCGACGACGGCCTTGCCCAGGCCCATGACTATGTTGCAGACACCGTCCTCGGCCTTCTCATAGCCGAGCGGATAGAGGTTCTGCGAGCGGGCTACGCCCGACAGCGTCGGGAAGTAGTATCCGTTCTGCTCCGTTCCGCATACCTCCTGTATGAGCACGGCCATCTTCTCCTCCGACAGCAGGTTCTGCGACGACTGAATGTAGGCGCGCGACGAGGCGTAATATACCGACGCGTAGACGCTCTTGATGGCGCGCACGAGCATGCGCAGCATCTGGTCGTCGTTCTCGCAGCGCGGAATCATGTATGTCGAGTATATTCCGGCAAAGGGCTGGTAGTGCGAGTCTTCGAGCTTCGACGACGAGCGTATGGCCAGCGGACGTCGGCATGTGCGCACGAAGACGCGCAGCTTGGCGTAGAGTCCGGCCGGAAGCACCGAGTTGAGGAACTCCGACAGTATGCCCTCGTCGTCGACCTCCTGCGAGATGACGTACTTGAGGCCGTTTATGCGTATGAACTCGTCGAAGTAGTCGGTGGCGATGACCAGGCTGCGCGGGATCATTATACGCACGTTGGGGTATTTGTAGTAGTGGTTGTACTTGGCCAGCATGCTGTTCATGAAGGCCAGGCCGCGGGCCTTGCCTCCGATCGACCCCTCGCCCAGGCGGGCGAAGCCTATGGCGTCGCTGTATGTCGCCTCGTCGAACTGCGCCACCACGCCCTGACCGAGCATGGTGCGGTAGTCCTTGAAGAGCGACACAAGGGCCGCGCGGTGCTCGTCGATGGAGCTGAAGTGGCTGCTGTTGATACTGCGCAGCACCTTTGCCAGCGGGAAGAGACCGCGTGAGTAGAGCCACTTCGAGAGGTGCATGTGCTGGAGGTGATGCTCCAGTACGTCGTCAGGGACAGTGGCTATGAGGTCCTGCATCTGCTTGAGGTCGCGCGCACGGCCTATGACCTCGCCCGTCTGCAGGTCGCAGAACTCGAACTCGCCGAAGCCGAACTCGCGCAGGATTACGTCCTGCAACTCGGGCAGCAGCGTCTTAGAGGTCTTGGCGATGAATCCCGCCCCGAGCGACTCAGCCACGGTACGGTAGTTCACCTGCGACGACTGCATGATGAAGGGCATCCACGGAGCGTCGGCCTTCACCATCTTGCAGAAGTCGATGCCGGCGTCGCTCTTCTCCTCCTCGGAGCGGTCGCCCGCGTGCAGTATGAGTCCCACGTCGGATATTACGCCCAGCAGGTTTTTCTTGTAGCGCTCGTACGTCTTGACGGCATCCTCGTAGTTGGTGGCAAGCAACACCTTCGGACGGGCACGCTTGCGCGATATCTGCTGTTGCTCGTTGTAGGCGTCCTTCAGGAACTCGCTGTTCTGCAGCAGCAGTATCTTGTATAGCTCGGGCAGGTATGTCGAGTAGAACCGCACCGAGTCCTCGACCAGCAGTATGGCCTGCACGCCACCCTCGAGTATGTCCGACTCGGCGTTGAGGTGGTCCTCCATGAGCTTGATGATGGCGATGATAAGGTCGGTGTTGCCGTGCCAGCAGAATATGTTGTCAAGTGCGGTGCATTTCTGCTCGGCGATCTGCCGGTATATCTCCTTCGAGAAGCTGGTGAGCAGCACCACGGGCAGCGTCGGGTAGATCTCCTTCACGCGCCGGGCGAAGTCGAAGACGTTGGGCTCGCCCACGTTGTACATCGTCAGCACGAAGTCGAAGTCGCTGCGCTTCTGCAGCAGCGCCAGTGCGTCGGCCGTGGACTCAACGCGTGTGAGCGAGGGCGGGTTGCTCATGTTGAGCTCCATGTATTCGCGGTTGATCTGCGATTCGATGTGACCGTCCTCCTCGAGGATGTATCCGTCATAGGTGCAGCATACGAGAAGTATCTTGTGGATACGGTGCTGCATGAACTGGTAGGGAGTCTGATTTTCGAGACTCAGGTATGCGTGATCTTCCATTGGCCTTGTTTGATGTCGTGGCGGTTAAAGTTTCCAGCTGGGCTGCCATGTGAGTGTGAAGCGTCCGTCCTCGAGCGTTACGGGCAGCCATATGTATCGTCCGTCGATTGCGTTTTCGGGTTTCCAGCGGTCGCCCATATATATGAACGTGTCCTTGCGCCCTGCGACGGGGAGCATGTAGGTGCTCTGCGAGTGGAACGTCTTGTCGGCGTCGTCGCCTATGCAGGGGTTACCCAATTCGGTCCATTCGCCCATCACGGCGTCGGCTACGGCCGAGCGTGCGGCATTGGGCGCCCATCCGGTGCATCCCGACATCATGAGGTAGTATTTGCCGTCGTGCTTGAATATGGCCGGGGCCTCCATCGAACGGCCGACGAAGGCGCGGACGTAACGGCCCGAGTGTGCCGTGTAGTCGTCGGTAAGTTCGGCTATCTGCAGCGTCTGGTTCTCCTCCGAGGCGTAGATGTGGTATGCCTTGCCGTCGTCGTCGACAAAGAGCGTCATGTCGCGCGCCATCTGTCCGACCGCGAAGTCGCGAACGAGGAATCGGTCGTTGTCTGCAACCTCAGCCTCGCGGCCTGCGGCGATGGCCTCGGCTGCCTGCCGGGTCTCGTCGCTGACGTTAAGGGGCCACTTGCCGGCGTTGACACGGCCCGCGTTGAGGAACTTGTAGGGGCCCGTTATGTTGTCGCTGACGGCCACGCCGCTCATGGCGGCAGAATAGCCGCGGTCCTTGAGTTCGAGGTGGAACCACATGACGAACTTGTCGGTCTGCTTGTTGTATATCACCTTGGGGCGTTCCAGAATGCACCCCTTCTCGATCGGGCTGCCCGAGCCTTCGGCATCTACGGCCAGGGCTATGCCCTCGTCGCGCCAGTCGTGCAGGTTTCTCGACGAGTAGCAGTGTACGCCTACATTGGCGCGGTTGCCGCCCTCGCCTTCGGTCTTGTGCTCGCCGAACCAGTAGTAGCGTCCGTCGTGGTAGAGCATGCCGCCGCCGTGGGCGTTTATGGCCACGCCGTTTTCGTCGAGCCACACTTCGCCGGGCAGAAATTCCCTGTTGTCGGCGCATGATATGCCGAGAGCCGCTACGGCCGTTATGAGGCACATGGTAATAGTCGTTTTCATGGGTAGTATTGTTTTTTAATTCTTACAAATATAGTGAAAGTAGCCGATTAATATCGCGTGAATGATTAATTTTGCGCACCGATCAAATGTTGGATATTATGAAAGTGGATGTTAACGAGCGTGCAAAACTGGCACGAGAGTATTTCGAGTCGGGTTATAACTGCGCCCAGTCGGTATTTCTGGCATTCCGTGACATAACGGGACTCGACAAGCAGATGGCGGCGACGTTTTCCGCCCCCTTCGGTGGCGGCATGGGGCGTCTGCGCGAGGTGTGCGGTACGGTGAGCGGCATGAGCATGGTGGCCGGGTTCCTCTACCCCAACAGCGAGCCGAACGATATGTCGTCGAAGATGCGTACCTATGCTGCGGTGCAGGATCTGGCCGAGCGGTTCCGCGCCGAGAACGGTGCCATTGTATGCCGCGAGCTTCTCGGGCTCGGACGGCCGAAGGACGACCCCAAGCCGTCGGAACGCACGGCGGAGTATTACAAGCGTCGTCCATGTGCTGAATATGTGGCCATTGCGGCCCGTCTGGTGGCCGAGAAGATCAACGCCGAGGACTCGGGCGACGAATAATGCCTGTGCGGCATCGGAAACCGGCTTCCTTGGTTATGTCGGCAAGAATCCGTGCGGATGCGGCAGGAAGATGTCGCAGTATGTCATCTTTCAGAATCGCGTTGACAACAGGTAAAGGACAATGCATATGAATTACGCCGGGATGCCCGCATACGTGGTATCCCGGCGTTGTCTTGTCGCCAACTGCAATGTTGCCGCTTATTGGTTGCGCTGTTTTAGCAGGTCGCGTATCTCGGTGAGCAACTGCTCCTCGCGCGAGGGAGCCGGTGACGCAGGCGTTGGAGCGGGCGCGGCCTTTTTGCGTGTCATGCGGTTCATGAGTTTCACCATGAGGAATACGCAGAATGCTATGATGATGAAATCGATGCACTGCTGCAGAAAAGCGCCGTAGCACAGATACACAGGCTCGTGTGCGGCCCCTGCGGCGATCGGGTCGCTCAGGCGCGAAATGTCGAGCTTGAGGTCTGAAAAATCGACGTTGCCGACTAATACCCCGATGGGTGGCATAAGCACATCGTTTACGAGCGATGTGACGATCTTGCCGAAAGCGCTGCCGATGATAACGCCTACGGCCATGTCCATTACGTTGCCCTTGAGGGCAAACTCCTTGAATTCCCTTAACAGTGCCATGTCGTTTGTGTTGTTGCCGGAGTCCCGTACGGACTTCTGCGGCGGGTTTGTGCTATACGTATAGTGAAAGGTTCGGCAGAGGCAAATAGAAAACGCAGTTTTCAGATTTGCCTCTGCCGAACCGCATCCTATATTATTCAAATATAGTGAAAGTGGACTATATTGACAAATATATTTTGGATTCCCGGTTACGACGGCCGAGGCCCGAGGGCGTTTCTTGTGCTTTATAGCCCGATATGGTGCGTCCGCGGACGCTTCGCAGGTCATCCCGTTAAGAAACAATTAAAAGATGTCGGTTTTTTTGTCCGTTCACATTAAATATGTACCTTTGTGGCGGATTTCGACAAACAATTGTCGCAAACAGCAGCATATTGCTATGACGTTCATTGCCCTATACGAAGCCTTTAATCGACACCGCGCCGTGCGATATGGCCGCCATGAAGAACAATGTGGAGCGAACGGATCGTGTGTGAGTGTGGGTATGGCTCAATTACGTGTTATGATACAGCGCTTTGCGCAACGTACAAAAGTGACGGATTTTCTTCTTTTTTCTTTTTCATATTAACTTAATCTTTAAATCAAATCGGAATGAAACATCTTTTCTCTTTGATTCTCTCGATTGTGATGATCTGCACGGCAAGTGCACAGGTCACCACGTCGAGTATCAACGGTAAGGTAACCGATGCCAAGGGTGAAGTGCTGATCGGTGCTACGGTCATCGCAGTGCACAATCCTACCGGAACGCAGTATGGCGCTCTGACCAACCCCGACGGTCGTTACAACCTTCAGGGTATGCGTACCGGCGGCCCCTACACGATTACCGTATCGTATGTGGGTTACCAGTCGGTCGAACTGACCGACATCACGCTCAGCCTCGGTGAGCCCCGTACCTTCGACGTCTCGCTCAAGGAGTCGGTCGAGATGGACGCCGTTGTCGTTGTGAGCACGGCCAACAGCCGTTTCAACGCCAACAAGACCGGTGCTGCAGTGAACTTCTCTCGCGGTATCATCGAGAATGTCCCCACCATCGACCGCAGCATTGCCGACGTGGCTCGTCTGTCGCCTCTGGCAAGCTCGACGAAGAGCTCTACGGGCGGTATCTCGTTTGCCGGTGCCAACAACCGCTACAACTCGTTCCAGATCGACGGTACGGTTTCGAACGACGTATTCGGTCTTACTTCGTCGGGTACCAACGGCGGCCAGACCTCGACCAACCCCATTTCGATGGAGACCATCGAGGAGATTCAGGTCGTAATCGCCCCCTATGACGTTCGTCAGAGCGGTTTCACGGGTGGTGGTATCAATGCCGTAACCAAGTCGGGTACCAACTCGTTCAAGGGTTCGGCCTACACCTATTTCCGCAACAACAACCTCGTGGGCAAGGGTGCCTCGGGTGAGAAGTATGCCGAGCAGAGCACGCAGACCTACGGTTTCACCTTTGGTGGCCCGCTGGTAAAGGACAAGCTCTTCTTCTTCGTCGGCGGTGAGTATTACAAGGACAAGACCCCTGCCGCCGTTTACGATGAGAACAACACCGATGGCTTCGTTACTACGGAGCAGCTCAACCAGATCCGCGAGCAGTACAAGAAGCTCACGGGTTACGACACTGCCGGCTTCGGCCAGCACACTCCCGAGATCTGGTCGGCCAACGTAATGGCCCGTCTGGACTGGAACATCAACGACAACAACAAGATGATGTTGCGTTACAACTATGGCGGCGCTTCGGCCGACAAGTACTACACTTCGTCGAGCGCATACTACTTCAACGATGCAAGCTACTTCCAGCGTAACGAGACGCACTCGCTCGTAGCCGAGCTGCAGTCGCGTATCAGCAACTCTGTTTCGAACGAGCTTCGCGTAGGTTACACCCGTGTACGCGACTGGCGTGAGGCTGCTGCTCCCGACGGTGCTCCCACCGTGTCGATCTCGGTAAACAATCCTACCGGTGACTCGAACAAGAAGACCACCGTATATCTGGGTAACGAGTACTGCTCGTATGCAAACCAGCTCGATCAGGATATCTTCACCATAACCGACAACCTGACCTTGTACAAGGGCGATCACACCATTACCTTCGGTACGCACAACGAGTTCTACAAGATGTACAACGTATATGCTCAGAATGCTACCGGCGCTTGGTCGTTCAGCTCGCTTGAGGACTTCATGAACAACGATGCCGATCAGTTCAAGTACACCTACTACGAGAGTGACGATCTGGATGAGAAGGGCAACTGGGGTGCCAAGTTCGGTGCCGCACAGTTCGGTCTCTACCTGCAGGACGAGTGGCGTGCCAACGACAAGTTTACTATGACCTACGGTCTGCGTATGGATGTTCCCGTAATGTTCAAGAACCCCTCGGTGAACGACGAGTTCAACAATTCGGATGTAGCCAAGAAGTATGGCGTTGCTACGGGTGAGGTTGCTTCGGGTAACGTGCTGCTTTCGCCCCGTCTCGGTTTCCGCTGGTATGTGGATGAGGAGAAGAACATACTTCTGCGTGGCGGTCTGGGTCTCTTCACCGGCCGTGTTCCCTTCGTGTGGATGTCGAACCAGTACTCTAACACCGGTGTAGACCAGGTTTCGGTAACGGGTGATCCCGATAAGGGTCAGACGATTCCCGCTCTTGGCTCGTCGATTACGGCCGATGAGGTTAAGGCCATGGGTCTTGGTGCCGGTGCCGCTACGATCAACGTTGTCGACAAGAAGTTCAAGTATCCTCAGGTATTCCGTGTAAACCTGGCCGCCGACTTCAATATCGGCAGCGGATGGTCGGCTACCGTGGAGGCTCTCTACTCGAAGACCTTCAACAACATGTATGTTCAGAACATCGACTACGAAGACAGCGGCAAGAAGGTTTACACCGTTCCGGGCGTCGAGGAGTCGGCTGCTATCCTCTACAAGGATATGACCAACTACAGCAACATCATCTACCTGAAGAATACCAACAAGGGTTACTCTTACTCGCTGACCGCACAGCTGCGCAAGGCATTCGACTTCGGTCTTACGCTCGATGCTGCCTATACGTTCGGTCACTCGTACAGCGTATTCGACGGTACTTCGTCGGTTGCTTATTCTAACTGGAAGTACAACTACGCACGCAACACGAACGATCCCCAGCTTTCGCTCTCGTCGTTCGACATACCCCACCGCGTAATCGCTTCGGTTAACTACAACACCCGCTACGGTAAGGACGGTCGTTGGGGAACCAACCTCTCTCTTATCTACGAGGGCCACTCGGGTCAGGCATACTCGTTCTATTACTACGATAACGCCAAGACGACCATCGGTGGCGGTAAGTTCTTCAATGGCGACGGCGTCGGCGGCAACGACCTGATGTATGTCCCCACCGTTGAGGATATGGACAAGATGAACTGGGCTTCACAGGAGGACAAGGAGAACTTCGAGGCTTTCATCCGTGGCAACAAGGTGCTGAACGCAAACCGTGGCAAGTACAGCGAGCGTAACCAGTTCCACATGCCTTTCGAGAGCCAGTTCGACTTCAGCTTCTCGCAGGACTTCTACTACAACGTTAAGCGTGGCGGTAAGATCACCTTCATGTGGACGGTGATGAACGTTGCCAACCTCTTCAACAAGAACTGGGGCAAGTACTACGACAACGTATATGCGTTTGCTCCTCTGACGGTTCAGGGTTATACCGAGACTTCGGACGGCAACTATGTTCCCACCTTCTCGTACTACGAGAACTACAAGGATCTGAACGACTACTTCTCGCGCTGGAGAATGCAGTTCGGTGTAAGAATCACCTTCTAAGGAGGCGCGCGTAACGCTAGATAACGGGAGGCTGCATCATTCGATGCGGCCTCTTGTTATTTTATGGCGTTCGGGTTATCTTTGCGGTAAAGGTAAGGTGTCAAATGAGCAAACTCGATCTCTACGGCGTGGAGTACAATCCGCGCGAGGCCGACATGTGCGGCGACGTCAAGGCAGGCTTTCCCAGTCCGGCCGAGGATACGCCGCATGAGAGACTCGACCTGTTGAAACTTCTGATACGTCATCCCGCCGCGACGTTCTATTTCCGCGTAAGCGGCGTGAGCATGGTGGACGATGACTTCGACGAGGGCGACATCATCGTCGTCGACCGCAGTCTCGAGCCCGACGACGGCCGTGTCGCCGTGTGTTTCATCGACGGCGAGTTCACGCTGAAGCGCATCCGCCGCGACAAGGACTGCATATGGCTCGTCCCGGCCAACAGGCGCTTCTCCCCTATTCGTGTTACGGCCGACAATGAGTTTGCCGTGTGGGGTGTGGTGACATACGTAATAAAAAAAGTGTGACTGAAATGTACGCCCTGGCCGACTGCAACAACTTCTTCGTCTCGTGCGAGCGACTGTTCCGCCCCGATCTGAACGGGCGGCCCGTCATCGTGCTGTCGAACAACGACGGTTGTGCCATTGCGCGCAGCAACGAGGCCAAGGCTTTGGGCATAGGCATGGGGGCGCCGCTCTTCAAGATTGCCGACATTGTGCGTCGTAACCATGTCGAGGTGTTTTCGGGCAACATGGCCCTATATGGTGACATATCGCGCCGTGTGCAGCAGACGCTTATGGAGTTTACGCCCGCAATCGAGCGTTACAGCATCGACGAGGCTTTTCTCGACCTGCGCGGTATGGAGTCGGTCGACTTCGATGCCCTTGCGAAGGAGATATCGCACCGCTGCCTGCGCAATACGGGGATTCCCGTATCGGTGGGCATAGCCCCTACGAAGACTTTGGCCAAGATAGCCTCGAAACTGTGCAAGCGCTATCCCAAGTTGCGGGGCGGGTGTTACATGTACCGTCCCGAGGATATAGAGAAGGTGCTGCGCAAATTTCCCGTAGAGGATGTGTGGGGCATCGGGCGCAGGTTTTCCAAAAGGCTCATCGAGCTGGGAATAAAGACGGCCTATGACTTCACTACCCTATCGCCCGAATGGGTGCGTGCGCAGATGAGTCTTGGCGGCCTCCGCACGTGGCGGGAGCTGCGCGGCGAGGCGTGCATAGGGTTTGAGGAGGGTTTTCAGGCCAAGCAGTCGATATGTACGTCGCGCAGTTTCGCGTCGGAGATATACGATCTCGATGCCCTGGCCGAGCAGGTGGCGAAGTTTGCCTCGATGACGGCCGAAAAACTGCGCCGGCAACACTCGGCATGCAACCAGATGACCGTATTTGCATGGACGAACCGTTTCAAGGATGACTGGACGTCGAACTGCGGCAACAGTTGCGTCAAGGCATTCGAGACGGCGACTGACAGCACCATCGAGATGGTGAAGGCGTCGCGAGAGGCGCTGGGCGAGATATTCGCCCGCGGCTGCGGGTACAAGAAGGCTGGGGTCATAGCAACGTCGATCATACCCAAGGACGGCGTGCAGGCCAACCTCTTCGGCGAGACCGACACCGTGCGGCACGACCGTCTGATGCGCGCCATGGATGCCATAAACGGCCGTCTGGGACACGACTCCGTTATCGTTGCTTCGCAGGGTTTCGGTGACGTTCGTAACCAGCATCAGCACCGTTCGCCAAGATATACCACCGAATGGAGCGACATCCCGACCGTGTCGCTATAGGTCTTTCGTTACAAGCAAACGGCCACTCCCATAGGAGTGGCCGTTTGCTGTATGTATGGTTGCCGTCCGGCTATTTTCGGGGCAGGAGCATTTCCCGCAGGCGGGCGCATGAACCCTCGGCGTCGTGTTTGTTGAAATGGAAGGCTGCGATGCTCTTGGCCTCTGCGGCCACGGTATTCTCCTTGCGGTCGTCGATGAAGAGTGTCTCGGCGGGTGTGAGCGAGAATCGCTTTATGAGGATATCGTATATCTCTGGCATGGGCTTAACGACGTGCTCCTCGCATGATATGACGTCGCCGTCGAAGTATCGGTAAACATCGGTGCGGCGCAGGAAGTCGATATATTCGCGCGACATGTTCGACAGTACGTAGAGACGGTATCCGGCATCCTTGAGGTCATGGATGAGCGCCTCGGTTGGAGTGATGGCCTCCTGTTTCTCGATCGATAACAGTACCTGCCGGCGTGCATACTCCTCGTCGACGCCCCGGTAGGCGGCAAGGTCGCCGATCATGGTGTCGAACGACGATTTGCCCAGATCGTAATCCACCCAGAACTGCGGCATGGGAGACTCTATGACGTATGAGAAGAAGCGTTTGAACTCATCGCTGCATTTGGCCGGATCCTGCGCGAAGACCACACGGCCCAGATCGAATACAATGTTTTTCATATGTGCAAAGATAACACTGCGGGCGCATAATTGCAAGTCTCGCGCAGGCGCGGATGCTGTAGTGCGGGCATGTGCGAGGCTGTTTGAAGGGCGTGTTGCCCCACCATACGGATGTGTGTTTAAGCCGCGGCGGACGGTAGGATTTATTTTTCATCTAAATTTTTCGTAGGAATATTTGTTCATCTAAAAAATTAGTTATAGCTTTGTATCAACATCAGAACTACGATACATTATGACTAAAAGGATATTGTTGGCGCTGCTGCTATCGGCTGCGGTTTCGTATGGTTACGGGCAGAATATCGTTGGGCGCATCGACTCAGCGGCCATACGTCGCGAAGTTGTGGCCGACGACGGTATTGCCGAGGCCCTGGCCGAGGCTCCGAAGGCGGAATACAGATATACGGTAAACGGAGAGCCGATGTCGGAGAATGAGGCCGACATACGTGTACGCCCGTGGAACGTGCGTTCGATCCGTTCGCGTCAGGCCGATGATGGCACGGTCGAGCTGCGCATACGTGCCGGCAAGATGACGCGCAAATACCTCAAGGGTAACATCTGCGGTGTCCGCTGGGACATCAAGTGGCTGGATGGTTATGCGGAGTTGCGTTACATCTCGTCCTACATCCGTCACAGCGATTACGACAGCATACGCCGGGCAGAGGGATACGCTAAAGACAAGATATTTGTCCCCGAGGAGCGCCATTGGCGCCCTCTTACGCCCGACGTGATATATATACTCAACGGGCGGCGTGTCGATGGTGCCACGCTGGTGTTCCTCGAAGGGTCGCTGTTGCAGAAGCTCGACCTGCAATACCGACGTCGCGATGTACGCCGTTACGGCGAGGCGGCCGAGAACGGCGTGATACGGGCGCGGACGTTTCGTTGCCGTCGGCCGTTGATATTGATCGATGGCGAGCCGGCGCGGCTCAATGAGTGGCTGGCGATGTGCAACATGGAGACCATCAATATGTCAACGCCCGTGAACTATCGCCTGCTGTCGCCCATCGATGCCTATAAGCGTTACGGGCGGCGTGCGAAATACGGTGTGCTGTATGTGAGTACACAGCCCGTCGTGACGGAGTGACAGTATCGCAGGGATAAAACAGGAATCATAAATGCAAAATATATGGCAACAGATAAATCGAACAGGCCGCAGCTGACCAAAGGCGAAGAGGAAGTCATGCAGGTGCTGTGGGAGCTGGACAAGGGTACGGTAAACGATATCATTGCGCGCATGCCCGACCCGAAGCCCAAATATACGACCGTAGCTACTTTTATCAAGATATTGGAGAACAAGGAATTCGTGCGCCATGAGGCCGTCGGCAAGGGTTTTGTCTACTACCCTGCCGTGGCCAAGGAGGAGTATGCCCGCACGGTGGTCGGTAACCTGCTGGCATCGTATTTCGACGGTTCGATGTCGAACATGGTGTCGTTCTTCTCGCGGCAGGAGAAGATATCGATGCGTGAGCTGGACGAGATAATGGAGATTGTCGAGAAGGCCCGAAAGTCGTAATACGGATATGCTATAACGCGGAAAAAAGAGTGGCGATATGAGAGAGTTGATCGTATATATGCTCGAGACGATGGCGTGCGGAGCCGTGTTGATGCTCCTCTACGGCGTGCTGTTCGACCGTCGGGTGCCGTTTGCGTTTTGCCGCGCATACCTCCTGCTGGCGGTTGTGGCGTCGGCCGCCATTCCGTTGCTTCGTATTCCCGTATGGAATCCTGCGGGGCCGACCGAAATTACCGGCGGGGTCTTTGTCGGAGCTATGGCAATAGAGGCGGCACCCGCCGTGGCGGACGGTGCGTCCATGCACAATGTGGTGCTTGCCGTATATGTTGCGGGCGTTGTCCTGTCGCTTGCGGCTGTGGCCATGCAGTTGCGCAACATACGGCGTCTGGCGCGTGGCGGGGAGGTGTTGCGTGAGAGTGACCCGCGTATGGTGCTTACGGCGGAGCGTGTGTCGTCGTTCTCGTTCTTCGGCACGATATATGTCAGCCATGATGCCGCACATGAGGATATGACGGCCATCGTAGCCCACGAGAGCAGCCATATACGTCACGGCCACTCGGCCGAGAAGGTGGCTATGCAGTTGCTGAGGGCATTGATGTGGTGGAACCCGTTCGTGTGGATTGCGCAGCGTCGGCTGTCGGAGGTACACGAGTATGAGGCCGACAGCGATGTGCTGAGCTCGGGATATGATGTGAATGACTACATAACCGCGATATTGAAGAGCCTGTTGGGTTATAGTCCGGACATAGCCAACAGTTTCAGAGATTCCCTAACCAAAAAACGATTCAAGATGATGACAAAGAGTAAGATGGGCAGATACGCTCTGCTTCGCACGCTGGCCGTTGTGCCGGTGGCTGCAGCCCTGTTGTGTACGTTCTCCTTTACGGCAAAGGCTGTAGAACCAGAAAATATCGGATCCGATATCGAGAGTATATACAGCGATCCTGTTGATAGAGAGTTGTCCGTTGCGAGGAATGTAACACCGCAGGAAGACGATAAGGCTTATTTGAGGGCCGAGACCATGCCGCGTTTTCAGGATGGCGAGATGGAAGGGTTTCGTGAATGGGTAATGTCGCAGATACGTTATCCCGAGGAGACTCTGAAGAGCGGCAAGAATGGCCGTGTAATCGTAAAGTTTATAGTCGAAAAGGATGGCTCAGTAAGTAATGTGACCTTACTCGAGTCATTCGACAAGGCGGCCGGAGATGAGTCATTGCGTGTGGTGAAGAGCTCACCCAAGTGGTCGCCCGGCATGCAGGACGGCAAGGCTGTTCGCGTACAGTATGTCATTCCCGTGCAATTTGCGGCTGTCAAGGGCGATGCGGAGAAAAAATAATCCGTTATAGGGCATATGATGTAAACATTTTCCTACCATAATGGCGACGGAGGCCGGTCTCGTAACGGAGTGCCGACCTCCGTTTTGCGTATGCGGACGTTATTGCCCATTTCACGATAGGCTATATATGTTACGTGGTTCGGGCCTGCGGATGACGATTGTCAGCTAAATATGCATAAATGTTTCCACAATGTAACGTTTCATACACTTTTTGGAGTATATTTGCGTTATATAATGCAAAAACAACTTAAAAAACGTTTGAAATGAAAAAACTATTCTCTATTGTAATGATTCTGGCTTCGGTTGTGGCGCTGACAACGTCGTGCAACAAGAAAAAGTCAGATCCCATGTATGTCAGTATAGCTTCTCTGGTTGAGACCGGCGGTGTTACCGGCAGCCGCATACATGTCGTTTTCGACAGCGGCAAGACCGCCTATGTGACCAATGCTACGGATCTGCAGATCAAGCCTTCGTTCGACAACGAGGTGCGCGCAATGATCTACTACACCATCAACGAGGCCGAGTCGAGCGATCCGTCTTACGACATGGTCATCACGCTCAACATGGTGTATGGCATCATAACCGATTATGTCCGTTTCATCGAAGATCACGACATCGGTAATGTCAGTGACTACGATGCAGGTATCGATATTAACCAGGGATATTTTGCCAACAGTTGGGTTACTCTTGACATAGCGTTCCCCTATTCTTCGGCCAACAAGGAGCACAATGCATATCTCGTATATAACGACCGTCCCGACCACTCGGGTAAATTCCAGGATCTCTACAGCGACGACGGATATCTATACCTCGAGCTTTATCACGACAACGACGGCGATGGCGATACGAATGTATTTACGGGCTACGCCTGCTGGAAGATACGTCAGAACCTTGGCATAAATGTAGAGGACTACAGGGGTATCAAGGTGCTTTACTGGGACTACAAGAGCAAAGCCGCAGACGTATATACCCTCGAGGCTCCCAAGGTAGACGAATTGACTGTAGCAGAGTAATCGATATTTAAGTCTGCTGTACGCATACGATGCGCCGCCGCAAGCGGCGCATCTTTTTTGTGTCAGTCTCCATAATCGAGTTACGTTTGTCTAACCGTGTGTTATAGTCAGGCATCCTTTTTCACTCAATAAAAAGTAGCTGTTGTAGGGCGTATTTACGCCCATTTTAAGGGTAAAAAGTTTCGGAGGCAACCCTTTGGTCTTATGTAATTAGCTTGATACATTGGAATGATTTGTTAAGTTATCCGTTGTGTTGAATTATAGGTGTGGATTATGTAGTGAGTTAAGGATCGGGCTTGTTGCCGGTCGAAAGAGGTGTGTAATTGGGCATAAAAAAGTACCTCACCCTTGAGGGGTGAGGTACTTGTCGCAATATCGGACGGCTTTATGCGCCGAAGTTGTCGTAGAGGATATTCTCGGGCGGTACGCCGAGGCTGTCGAGCATCTTCACTACCGAAGCCGACATCATCGGGGGTCCGCACATGAGATAGATACATCCCTCGGGATCCTCGTGGTTCTTGAGGTAGTTCTCGTAGAGGACGTTGTGTACGAATCCGGCCTTGTAGGGAACACCTGCGGCATCGGCTGCGGGATCGGGACGGTCCAGAGCCAGGTGGAACGAGAAGTTGGGGAACTCCTTCTCGATGGCGTGGAAGTCCTCGAGATAGAATGCCTCCTTGAGCGAGCGGGCTCCGTACCAGAACGATACGGGACGCTTCGTCTTCTCGGTCTTGAACAGGTGCATCAGATGGCTTCGCATGGGGGCCATACCGGCACCACCACCGATGAAGATGAGCTCCTGGTCGTCGGGCAGGTTGTCCGGCAGGAAGAACTCTCCGTAGGGACCCGATATGGTGATCTTGTCACCCGGTTTGAGCGAGTAGATGTATGACGAGCATACACCCGGATTTACCTTCATGAAACCACCCGTGGCGCGGTCGAACGGCGGCGTGGCGATACGTACGTTGAGCTTGATGACGTTGCCCTCGGCGGGATACGTAGCGCACGAGTAGGCACGTACCTGAGGCTCGGTGTTGACCATCTTGAGGTCGAAGACATGCATCTTCTCCCAATCCTCGCGGTATTCGGGATCGACGTCGATGTCCTTGTAGTCTACCGTTACGGCAGGAACATCGATCTGGATGTAACCGCCGCTGCGGAAGTTCAGGTCCTCCCCCTCGGGCAGTTTCACAACGAACTCCTTGATGAAGGTAGCCACATTGTGGTTCGAAACTACCTCGCACTCCCACTTCTTGATGCTGAGCACCGAGTCGGGAACGGCGATCTTCATGTTCTCCTTGACCTTGACCTGGCATCCCAGACGCCAGTGGTCCTGGATCTGTTTGCGGTTGAAGAAACCTACCTCGGTGGGCAGGATATCACCGCCGCCCTCGAGTCCCTGGCACTTGCACTGTCCGCAGGCACCCTTGCCGCCGCAGGCCGAAGGCAGGAATATGCCCTGTGCCGTGAGCGTGTTGAGAAGCGACGAGCCACCGGCTACGGTGAGCACCTTCTTGCCGTTGTTGATGTCGATGGTGACATCACCCGACGTGGTAAGCTTGGCCTTCGCGAAGAGAAGCAGAGCCACCAGAATCAGCGTCACCGCAAGAAAGGCTGCTATCGCAACGATAATAACTGTTAATAAATTCATTTGCTATTCTCTTGTTAAAGGTTACAACTTGATTCCCGAGAAGATCATGAATGCTATACCCATAAGGCCCGTGATGATGAAGGCGATACCGGGGCCCTTCAGCGCTGCGGGTACGTGCGAGTACTGCATGCGCTCGCGTATGGCGGCCATCATGACGATGGCGAGCCACCAGCCAAGACCCGAGCCCAGTCCATAGACGATGCTCTGCCATGTGTTGGTGATGGCGCCTGCGGCAACCTTCTGCTGCATGAAGAGCGATCCTCCGAGGATGGCGCAGTTAACGGCGATCAGCGGGAGGAAGATACCCAGCTGGTTGTAGAGCGTGGGTGAGAACTTCTCGACGATCATCTCCACGAGCTGCGTGAACGATGCGATCACGGCGATGAAGACGATGAACGAGAGGAAGCTCAGATCGACACCCTCGACCAGCGCGTTGGCCTTGAGTACGTATTCGTTGAGCAGGTAATTCAGAGGCACGGTCATCACCATGACGAAGGTCACGGCGGCGCCCAATCCCAGTGCGGTCTTTACGTTCTTCGATACGGCGATGTACGAACACATGCCGAAGAAGAAGGCGAAGACCATGTTGTCGATAAAGATCGAACGTATGAAAAGATTCAGTGTTTCCATATCCTACCTCCTATTTTTCCTGCAAATCCTTATTCAGTGAACGGTGAACCCAAATGATGCAGCCGACGATGATCAGCGCCATGGGCGGGAAGAGCATGAGGCCGATGTTCGAGTAGAAACCGCCGTTGGCGATATACCAGCTCTGGGGAATTACCTGCATGCCGAATACCTGGCCCGAACCGAACAATTCGCGGAAGAATGCAATGATGAGCAGCACGGCCGCATAGCCCAGACCGTTGCCTATACCGTCGAGGAACGAATCCCAAGGCTTGTTGCCCAGTGCGTAGGCCTCGACACGGCCCATGATGATACAGTTGGTGATGATAAGTCCCACATATACCGAGAGCTGCTTCGACACGTCATAGACGTAAGCCTTGAGGAACTGGTCCACGAGGATCACCAGCGCGGCGATTACCACGAGCTGTACGATGATGCGGATACGCGACGGAATACCCTTGCGCAGGCTCGACATCACGAGGTTCGAGAAGGCCGTCACGACCATCACCGACAATCCCATGACCAACGCGGGTTTCATCTTCACCGTCACGGCCAGCGACGAGCAGATACCCAGGATCTGTACGACGACAGGGTTGTTCAGGCTCAGCGGGTTGGTTAGATTTTTGATATTCATATTCCGCTACTTTAATTGTTTGACATGTTTGAATTGGCAGCCTTGTGTGCCTCGATGTAGGGGATGTAGTTCACCAGACAATCGTGCAGCATGGCCGTCACGCCGTCCGAGGTCTTCGTACCGCCGGTGATGGCGTCAACCTCGTGGGCATAGTTGGGATCCTCGGGCTTCGCACCGCCCTTCTTCAGGGTGATCGATACGAACTTGCCTCCATCGTCGAAGATCGTCTTGCCGATGTAGAGAGCCTGGTGGGGAGCCGATGCTATCTCGGCACCCAGACCCGGGGTCTCGCTCTTGTGGTCCATGACGATACCCTTTACGGTATTGAGGTCGGGCTCCAGTGCCACATAGCCCCAGATGGCATCCCAAAGACCTGCTCCGTATACCGGAATCACGACACAGCCGTTCTTGGCCTTGAAGATGGGATACTGGCCCGATGCCAGCGTCGACTTCATGTCCTGCAGTGCGGCGAAGACGTCAGCCTCGCTTTTGCCCTGCACGGGGTTGCCCTCGGCGTCGAGGATCTGTGCCTCGGCAATCACGTCGGCATACTTTGCCGTCAGGGGATCCTCGCCCAGAGCCTTGACGATCTGCTGCTGCTTCTCGTTAAGGATGTTGGCGTTCTGACGGTCCTGCAGCGAGAATGATGCCACGGCCAGCAGTGCTGCCACGAGAACCACCATCACTACCGAGTAGAGGATTATGTAGGCGTTGCTGTTTACGTCGCTGAAGAGTCCCTTGGGCTTCTGCTCGACGAACTCCGATGCCGGCACGCCGCAAACGGGACATTTCTCGGGTGCGGCATCGCCTTCATGAACGTAACCGCACACTTTGCATATAAATTTTTTCTTTGCCATATTCCCGTCTTATTTAACAGTCTTGATACGATTCTTGCGTCTTCTGATGTTGGCCTCCACCACGAAGTAGTCGATCGTGGGTGCGAGGGCATTCATGAAGAGGATTGCGAGCATCATGCCCTCGGGGTAAGCCGGGTTGATGACGCGCGTCATCACGGCCAGGGCACCGGTCATGAAGCCCACGATATATTTACCCGTTTCGGTCTGTGCCGAGGTTACGGGGTCGGTAGCCATGAATACGGCACCGAAGGCGAAACCGCCGACAAGCAGGTGGTAGTAAGCGGGATACTCCGTTACGCCCAGAGCCTGGAACAGGTAGCCCATGGCCAGGCCGCCGACGAATACGCTCACCATCGTACGCCATGAGGCCACGCCCGTGAAGAGCAGGATGGCGGCGCCGATGAGGATGCACAGCGTCGAGGTCTCGCCGAACGATCCGGGAATGAATCCGAGGAATGCGTCCAGAGCGCTCCACTGCATGTCGCCCTTGGTGGCCAACTGCTCGAGAGCCGTAGCGCCCGATACGCCGTCCACCTGAGCGCCCATCATGGTCCACTTCGAGTACCACACCTCCTCACCCGACATCTGGGGCGTGAAGGCGAAGAATACGAAGGCGCGGGCCGTAAGCGCGGGGTTGAAGATGTTCATACCCGTACCGCCGAATACCTCCTTTACGAATACTACCGAGAAGGCCACACCCAGGGCGACCATCCACAGAGGGGTGCTCACGGGCATGATCATCGGGATGAGCAGACCCGTAACGAGGTAACCCTCGTTTACCTCCTCGTGGCGCATCTGCGCATAGGCGAACTCAATGGCCAGACCTACGATGTACGACACGCACAGCATGGGAAGAATGCGGACCAGACCGTAGAAGAATGCGGTCATGCCGCTCAGGCCCACCAGTGCACCGGTGTTGTAGCATCCGAAGAGGAATGCGGGGATAAGGGCGAGCACTACCACGATCATCGTACGCTTCATATCGTTGCAGTCGCGGATATGGGCGCCCTTCTGCGTGGTGGTGTTGGGGACGAAGAGGAACGTTTCGAAGGCATCGAACGTCGAGGCCAGGAAGCTCAGCTTGCCGCCTTCGGAAAAGGTCGGCTTCAGATTGTCTACTATTTTTCTCAGACCCATAGTTAACACTCCTTAATCATTAAGTTAATACCGTCGCGTACCAGCTGCTGGATCTCGGTCTTCGAGGGATCGACGAACTCGCACAGGGCGACGTCCTCCTCGATGATTTCGTAGATGCCGAGATTCTCCATCTTGTCGATGTCGCCGGCCATGATGGCCTTGAACAGGTACATGGGATAAATATCCATAGGGAGGTACTGCTCGAACAGTCCCGTCACGACGAACGGACGCTCGCCGCCGTTGAGATTGGTATCGAGGCGGTACTCCTTCTTGGGGCAGATCCATGAGAAGTACGAGCGTGACACCGAGAACTTGCCGAAGCGGGGTGCCGCCCAGCCCAGAAGCTCGTATTTGTCGCCCTCGGGGATTACGGTGATCTGGTTGGCGAAGAAGCCCGTGAAGCCGTCGGCTGCGACCTTCTTGCCGGTGAGCACGTTGCCCGAGATTATACGTACCTTGCCGCCGTCGGCCTGGGGCTTGATGTTGCCCTCGAGAACCGAGGCTACGGGTGCGCCGCTTATGATGCGGCAGTACTGCGGTTTTGCCACTTCGCTACCGGTCACTGCGATTACCTTGTGCAGGTCGACCTTGCCCGTCGTGAAGAGACGGCCGATGGCGGCCACATCCTGAATGTTGACCGTCCACACGATGTCGCCCTTGGCGATGGAATCGATGTGGTGGATCTGGATACCGACGTTGCCTGCGGGGTGCTTGCCTGCGAAAGTGTGCAGCTCGACACCGCTGATGGTGTTCATCTCGCCCTCGGCACCGGCCTTCATCGAGAGATGGACCTTGCCTTCGGTGAGGTGTCCCAGCACGTCGAATCCCTTCTGCAGGGCATCCTTCTGTCCGCGCAGCACGAAGTTCATGTCGGGAGCCAGGGGCGCCGAATCGAACGCCGATACGAAGATTGCCTTCGGTTTGTCGTCGGGATTGGCGACGATACCGTAAGGACGCTGCTGGATCATGGTCCACAGACCCGATTTGAGCAACACCTCCACGATGTCGGTGCGGTTGGCCTTACGCAGATCGACGACGGGGAACTCCTCGTACTCCTGCTGGCTGTCGGCATCGACTACCACGTTGAGAATCCTGCGTTTCTCGCCGCGGTTGACCGCTGCGACCGTGCCGCTCACGGGCGACGTGAACAACACACGGCTGTCCTTCTTGTCGAAGAACAACGGCGTACCGGCCTTCACCTTGTCGCCTACCTTCACCAACAGCTTGGGAATCAACCCCTCAAAATCCAGGGGCGAGACGGCATACTGCTTTGCCATCGGCGCTTCCGCCAACGACTCCGTCGCCTTGCCCTGAAGATTGATGTCGAGACCTTTCCGTAGTTTAATGATTTTCGACATAGATCTGTAATTAAATGAATGGTTTTTGCTTGTATTTATGCTAATAATAAATTTGTTGCATTGTCGCACCGGAAATTTTAGGCGTAACTACCTAAAAACGCGCACGAAGGTACGACTTTTTTCGCAGTTTTTGTAAGAATCCATACAATATTTTATTCTGTAAGCGTTTTTTATTAATTTTCCATACATTTGCATAATGATTCCCTCACGATGACCCCTTACGTCGACATACACACCCACCGTTTCACGGGTCGCGGCATCGAATTGCGCGCGCAGGGAGTGCATCCGTGGCGGGCCGGCGAGTGCGACTGGGCGGAGGCGTTTTCCGATGCGCTGTTCGACGGGGCGCAGGCCGTGGGCGAAACGGGGCTCGACCGGGCTTGCCGTGTGGACATGGCGGCGCAAGAGCGGCTTTTTCGCCTGCATCTGGAGGCGGCCGAGAGGCTGTCGCTGCCCGTGGTGCTGCATTGCGTGAGGGCTTTCGAGCCCGTGATGGATATATTGCGGCAGTATGATTTGCGGGCGGTTATCTTCCATGGGTTCATAGGGTCGGCGCAGCAGGCCGCAAGGGCGTTGGAGCGCGGGTATTACCTCTCGTTCGGGATGTCGGCCATGCGGTCGCCGCGGACCGTAGAGGCATTGCGCAGCTGCCCCTCAGACCGTATCTTCGCCGAGACGGACGACACGGGCGGCGACATAGCCGATGTCTATGCCATGATATGCGACGTATGCGGCGAGGCGCTGGAGACGTTGCGGGAACGTATGCTGGAGAACTATCGAGATATATTTGAAAGGAATGGAAACAGTGCAGAACAATAAGGATAAATGGCTGGAACGCACCGAGCTGCTGCTCGGCGATGAGAAACTCGACCGCCTGCGCCGCTCGCGCGTGCTGGTTGTCGGGCTGGGCGGAGTCGGTGCCTATGCCGCCGAGATGATAGCCCGTGCCGGCGTGGGTCACATGACCGTGGCCGATGCCGACGTGGTGTCGGAGACGAATATAAACCGCCAGCTCATTGCCCTGCACTCGACCGTGGGACGGCCGAAGACGGAGGTCATGGCCGAGCGGCTGCGCGACATAAACCCCGATATCGACCTGCGCACGGTGGCGCGCTTCATCAAGGACGAGGAGACCTATACGTTGCTCGACTCCGACCGCTTCGACTATGTCGTGGATGCCATCGACACCCTGTCGCCCAAGCTGGCGCTCATTATCGGGGCGTTGGAGCGGGGCATTCCGCTCGTCAGCTCGATGGGAGCTGGAGCCAAGACCGACCCTGCGCGCATGGAGATTGCCGACATATCGGCCACGCACCACTGTCCGCTGGCACACATGCTGCGCAAGCGCCTGCACAAGGCCGGCATACGGTCGGGCTTTACGGCCGTATTCTCGCCCGAGCCCGTGCGCGAGGGTGCCGTGGTGCTGTGCGAGGAGCAGAACAAGAAGTCGAACATGGGTACCATATCCTACATACCCGCCACATTCGGCATCGGGTGTGCGTCGGTTGTGGTACGCGGACTTATCTGCGAGTTTCAGACGAAAGGTTGATCTGTAGGCAGAAAAAACGAAAAATACGTAAGATCATGAAAATAGTCTTTCTGGATGAATATTCGGTATGCGGCCGAAGCCTGGCCGGGGTAAAACGCTTCGGCGAATATACGGGTTACGACGTCACCTCGCCCGACGAGGTTGTGGAACGTTGCGCCGATGCCGACATAGTTATAACAAACAAGGTGGTGATCGATGCCGAGGCGATGTCGCGCCTTCCGCGCCTGAAACTCATATGTGTGGCGGCTACGGGCATGAACAACGTCGACCTTGCCGCTGCGGCCGACCGCGGGATCGAGGTGCGCAATGCCGTCGGCTACTCGACCTATGCCGTAGCGGAGACCACTCTCGGAGCTGCCCTTGCGCTGTTGCGCGAGGTGGTGTACTACGACGGATATTTCAAGTCGGGCCGTTATGCCGCCTCGGACCGCATCTTCAACTTCGACCGTCCGACGGCACAGCTGCGCGGCCGGCGCTGGGGCGTTGTTGGCATGGGAAACATAGGCCGCGAGGTGGCGCGTCTGGCTGCCGCCTTCGGCTGCGAGGTGGCGTATACGTCGACTTCGGGCGTCGAGCGCAAGGAGGACTACCCCGCTCTTCCGCTTGACGAGCTGCTGGCCGTGTCGGATGTGGTGTCGGTGCACTGCCCGCTGAACGACCGCACGCGCGGTCTGATCGGCGAGGCGGAGCTGTCGCGCATGCGGCCGTCGGCAATACTCATAAACGTTGCCCGCGGCGGCATTGTCGACGAGGCGGCGCTGGCGCGTGCGCTCGATGCGGGCGCGATACGCGGAGCGGCGCTCGATGTCTTTTCGTCGGAGCCGCTGCGCGAGTCGCCGCTGTATGACCTGAAGGATCCCTACCGACTGCTTGCGTCGCCCCACAACGCCTGGTCACCCGTCGAGGCCATCGACCGGTTGATCGGCTGCATCGAGGCCAATATAAGTGATTTTGTCTCGCGTCACAACGGTTAGACGGCAGGTCTGTACCCTGAAAAACACATATCCGCACCCGCTTCGAGAATATGAGCGCGGTGCGGATTTTTTCGTGTCTGGGCATGGCGGATTGGGAGCGGGGACATATTTTTTGCTAAAAAATTTTTTTGCTAAATTTGTGCTATACCTATAATCATATCTAAAACAGAATCCGTATGGCCTTAGTGCGAATTTTCATTACACTGATAGCATCGGTGTCGTTCATTACCGTGCATGCCGACGAAACGTGGCAATGGCCCATAGCCGGAGCCGAGACCGGCGACAGCATTATCTACAAACCGCAAACCTACATCGGCGAGGAACTTAATTTCGACCAGCTTTTCATCGCCGCGCCTCTTGACGCCGTGGTGGTTGCGCCCGACGATTGTGTGGTTAGGTCGGTCGGATGGAGCTATTCGCCGTCGTTATCGTCGGCGGCAGGTTCGAGCATCGAGCCGGGTGAGGATTTCGACGCCCGCGCCAGGGATATGGCCGAGGGGATAGGACGCGGAGCCGAACCGAAGTATGTGAACCACTCGATAGGACTGCAGGTAGCTGACGGACGTACGATTTATATCAAAGGTTTGCGCATCGACCGCACATTCAAGACGGGCGAGAGTATCGCGCGTGGCGACACTTTGGGCCGTGTGCGGTATTCCTACCATTTGATCGAGGAACCATCGATCGGCTTATCGGTTTCGGCTCGCGGCGGAAATGCCGAGGACCCTATGACGCCGTTCGGTCTCAAGACGTCGTTCATACCTCCGCAGGAGCTGAAGCCCGTGACGGAACTCACCGTAGAGCAGGCGCATGAGGATATCGATGTAATGATCGACGCATTCATCGACTGCTACCCTTCGCTCGACGACCTCATCTCGAGCGAGGAGCTGGAGGAGTATCGGCGCGAGACGAAAGCGTCGGTGACGGAGACCATTCCCATTGAGGAGTTTGATCGTATTATGGTGCGTACCAATGCGTTGCTGCACGATTCGCATGTGGCATATTGGGGAGCTTCGAAATTCAACAGCCCCCGATATTGTGATATGTACATCGGCCGCGTGGGCGACGACGTGCGGATAGTTATGGCAAAGAAGGAACTCGGGGAGTATCTTAACCGCCGTGTTGCGTCAGTGGACGGCATTGCGGCCGACTCGCTGTTGCGTATGTCGGCGCAGTATATCGGAGGATATGATGCTGCTGTGGAGGATTATATAAAGAATATGCAGTTCGGCATGCTCACGTGGCTGTATATCAACAACCGTCCCGACTCCTCGGCGAGCGGTTACGATGTGACCTTCGACGACGGCACTTCGCTACATGTCGAGGAGCATATATGGAAAGGCGAGAAACTGGAATTTTTGCCTTCGCGAAGCGAATATCTGTCAATCAACCGCACGGGCAAGAATTTTGAGCTGAAGATGATCAACGACTCGGTCGCATATATCGGCCTTGCGACGTTCCAGCTCAACGAGGTCGAGACCGAGCAGATTCGCGATTTCATTGCCGCGCACCACTCCACGCCGCACCTTATATTCGATATGCGCAACAACGGCGGCGGCCATGACGAAGTGATGCACAAGCTGCTATCGTACTGTTCCGACCGCCCGTATGTCGCTGTCGATGGTTACAGCAAGGTTATGCGCCGCGGGTCGTTCCCGTCGTTCGCCCATGCGCGCAACTATACGGCCGACATGGAGCTCTTCGGTGACGAATACGTAGCCGAGGATGGCCGCGACGGCCTGTATTGCCGCAGCGAGGCGAAGCCCATCATGCCCGATTCGGTGGCGCATTACGGCGGTAAACTCTATGTGCTTGTGAACGAGGGATCTTGTTCGGCAGCTACGCTGTTTCCGGCCAATGTGATACGCTCGCATCGCGGTATGGTCATCGGACGCGAGACCCGCACGGCATACCACTACATGACGGCGTTGAAGTTTGTCGATATCTGTCTGCCCAATTCGCGTGTGACGTGGCACATACCGTTGGTAAAGTGTGTATTCGATACGACGGAGAATCCCCGCATACCCTACGGTCGCGGTGTCATTCCCGACATTCATGTGCCGCTTACGTACGAAGAGGTGGCCTCGACCAACGGCGATGCCATCCTTAACCGTGCGCTGGAGGCGATAGCCAACGGCGAGTATCTCGGCGAAAACCCCTTTGCCGATGAGGCGGCAGACGGATTTTCGATCCCGAAACGGGCATGGTTGACTGCGGTAATCATCGCGTTGGTGACGTTTATGGTGACCTTGCGACGGAAAAAGAGAAGATAACAACGATGAGTTGAAATAGTATGGCGGCCGTATCTTTTTGATACGGCCGCCATATTTTGCTGTTATTTGCAGGCTTTCAGTCCTCGTATCACGGCCGAGGAGAACCCGGCGTGTTCCATCTCGTTCAGGCCGCGGATGGTGATGCCGCCAGCCGTGGTGACGCGGTCGATCTCCTGTTCGGGATGTGCCCCGTTGTGCAGGATGAGCTGTGCCGCTCCGATCATCGTCTGCGCCACTATGCGCGAGGCCTGCGATGCCGGCATGCCCAGTTCGACGCCGCCCTCGGCGGCAGCACGTATGTAACGCAGGGCGAAGGCTATGCCGCACGAGGCGAGGATCATGCCCGTCTCCAGCTGTTTCTCGTCGACGGCCATCGACTTGCCCATCATATCGAAAAGCGACATCACGGTAGACATCTGCTCCTCGCTGGCGTTCGAGGCGGTGACGAAGGTCATGCCGCAGCCGAGCTCCACGGCCGTGTTGGGTATTGTGCGGAACAGCGCCCACGGGCGGTGCATGGGTTGCAACCACTCGGTCAGCTGTGCGAACGACACGCCGGCTACCACCGACACCAGCAACTGGTGCGAGGCGTCGAGCGCAGGGCGTATCTGGCGTATGACGTTCTCGGTGTACCACGGTTTTACGGCTATGATCACCACGTCGGCCTCCTTTACGGCGGCGGCATTGTCGGTGGTGACAGTTATCGAGGGGTGTTTTTCTCTCAGGCGTTCGAGTTTCTCCGACGAGCGGTTCGAGCAGACGATCTCGTCCTCGGCAAAACGCCCGCTGGCGGCCAGTCCGCATGCTATGGCGCCTCCCATGTTGCCAGCGCCTATGATTGCCACTTTCATAATCGACATGTTTTGGTTACGAACGTAAAGGTATGAAAAATCCCCGAGAAGCGCATGCTCCCCGGGGATTTTGACCATTATGCGAGACCTTTATTTCATCTCGACGAGCGGCTTGCCGGTCATCTCGGCAGGCTGTGCAAGACCCATGAGCTTCAGCACCGTGGGAGCCACGTCGGCCAGGATACCGTTGTGTACCTCCTTAACGCGGTCCGATACCACAACGATGGGCACGGGGTTGAGCGAGTGTGCCGTGTTGGGCGAACCGTCGGGGTTGATGGCATTGTCGGCATTGCCGTGGTCGGCAATCATGACAACCTCGTAGCCGTTGGCCTTGGCTGCCTCTACTACGGCCGAAACGCACTCGTCGACAGCCTTGACGGCCTTCTCGATGGCCTCGTATACGCCCGTGTGGCCCACCATGTCGCCGTTGGCGAAGTTCAGGCAGATGAAGTCGAACTTCTGCGTGCCGAGAGCCTCCACCAGCTTGTCCTTAACCTCGTAGGCGCTCATCTCGGGCTTCAGGTCGTTGGTTGCAACCTTGGGCGTTGCCACCTGGATGCGCTCCTCGCCCTCGAACTTGTCCTCGCGGCCGCCGTTCAGGAAGAACGTCACGTGTGCATACTTCTCGGTCTCGGCGATACGCAGCTGCGAGAGACCGAGCGACGATACGTACTCGCCGATGGTGTTCTTCACGTTCTCCTTGTCGAAGAGGATGTGCAGGCCCTGGAACTTGGCGTCGTACGGCGTCATGCAGCAGTAATAGAGCGGCAGCGTGTGCATGCCCTGCTCGGGCATGTCCTCCTGCGTCAGCACGATAGATATCTCCTTTGCGCGGTCGTTGCGGTAGTTGAAGAAGATGACCATGTCGTCGGGCTTGATGCAGCCGACGGCCTGTCCGTTTGCGTCAACGCGTACGATGGGCTTAACGAACTCGTCCGTCACGCCGGCATCGTACGAGCGCTGCATGGCCTCCACCATGTCGGTGGCAGCCTCGCCCACGCCGTTTACGAGCAGGTCGTAGGCTACCTTCACACGCTCCCAGCGCTTGTCGCGGTCCATGGCGTAGTAGCGGCCGATGATCGAGGCGATCTTGCCCGTCGTGGCGGCCAGGTGCTTTTCAAGGTCAGCGATGAAGCCCTTGCCGCTCTTGGGATCGGTGTCGCGGCCGTCCATGAAGCAGTGTACGAAGGTGTTCTCGATGCCGTAGTGCTTGGCTATCTCGCAGAGCTTGTAGAGATGGTCGATCGACGAGTGTACGCCGCCGTCCGACGTCAGGCCCATGAAGTGTACGTTGGCACCCTTCTGCTTGGCATATTCGAATGCCTTGACGATCTCGGGGTTCTGCATGATCGAGTTGTCGGCGCAGGCGCGGTTGATCTTCACCAGGTCCTGGTAAACCACGCGGCCGGCACCTATGTTGAGATGGCCTACCTCCGAGTTACCCATCTGTCCGTTGGGCAGACCGACATTCTCGCCGTCGGTGCGCAGCTGTGCGTGCGGGTAGTGTTCGGTCATGGCCGTGATATATGCGGGATGCATCGTGTAGATAACGTCCGATTTCGAGCGGTTGCCTATTCCCCAACCGTCGAGAATCATCAATAATACTTTCTTGTCCATAACTTCTATACGTTTTTATCCGATCTTCTATTCGTGTGTTTCCTACTTCAGTTTCGACATTATGATCTCAACCGCCTTGTCGATGGCGTTCTGCAGGCCCTCGGCGTTCTTGCCGCCTGCCGTGGCGAAGAACTTCTGTCCGCCGCCGCCGCCGTCGATGGCCTTGGCCGCCTCGCGCACCACGGCTCCGGCATCGACGCCGCGTGCCACGATGTCGTCGCCGAGCATTATCGTGAGCGTAGGCTTGTCACCGGCCAGCGATCCGAATACCATCACTATGTCCGAGGCCTTCGAGCGCAGCGTGTAGGCCAGATCCTTCATCATGTTCGAGGCATAAGGCAGCTGGCGGGCGATGACGAATACGTCGTCGAACTTTTTGCGCTCGGCGAGTATCTTGTCGGCAAGCGTGGCGATCTGCTCCTTGTGCAGCTGCTCGACCTCCTTCTGCAGCGACTCGTTGCTGTCGAGCAACTTCTGTATCGACTGCTCGACCTTGGGGTTGTTTATAAGGCGTATTACGTTGTTTATCTGATCCTCCACGGCGTAGAGCATCGATTCTGCCTGCTCGGCCGTTACGGCCTCTATACGTCTTACGCCGGCCGAGATGGCGCTCTCGCTCATAATCTTGAACAGACCGATGGTACCCGTGGCCGAGGTGTGCGTTCCGCCGCACAGCTCTACCGAGTCGCCGAAGCGTACCATGCGCACGCGGTCGCCGTACTTCTCGCCGAAGAGCATGATGGCGCCGGCCTCGCGGGCCTCCTCGATGGTGGCGTCGCGGCGCTCCTCAAGCGGGTAGTTGGCGCGGATGGCCTTGTTGACCAGGCGTTCAACCTCGCGCAGCTGTTCGGGCGTCACCTTCTGGAAGTGCGAGAAGTCGAAACGCAGTCCCTGGGGCGTCACCATCGAACCCTTCTGCTCGACATGCGAGCCGAGCACCTTGCGCAGGGCGGCATCGAGCAGGTGGGTGGCCGTGTGGTTGTTGGCCGCAGCCTGTCGCTTGACGGGGTCGACCACAGCCGTAAAATCGGCCGTGATGTCCTCGGGCAGGCGCTGGGCGATATGTATGATGAGGCCGTTCTCCTTCTCCGTTGCGATGATGTCGATCTTCTCCTCGCCGTTGTCGATATATCCCGTGTCGCCGATCTGGCCACCCGAGTTGCCGTAGAAGGGCGTGCGGTCGAATACCAGCTGGTAGGTAGTCTTGCCCTTCGAGGTGACGCGGCGGTAGCGGGCTATGCGTACGGGAGCGGTGAGCGTGTCGTATCCGATGAACTCGCAGCTCTCGATGGGCAGCAGCTCCTGCCAGTCGTCGACGTCCTGAGCCGCAGCGTTGCGCGAACGCTGCTTCTGCATCTGCAGCTCCTTCTCGAAGCCCTCGAGGTCAACCTCGACGCTCTGCTCGCGGGCGATGAGTTCCGTAAGGTCGATCGGGAATCCGAACGTATCGTAGAGCTCGAATGCATCCTTGCCGGCGATGCGGCCGCCCTTGCCGACGCGTGCGATGACGCCGTCGAGCAGGTTGATACCCGTGGCCAGCGTACGCAGGAAGGCTGCCTCCTCCTCCTCGATGACGCGCTCGATGAGCGTCTGCTGCTGGCGCAGCTCGGGGAACTGGTGGCCCATCTGCTCGGCCAGGCCGGCAACCAGCTTGCAGAGCGTGGGCTCGGTGAAGCCGAGGTAGGTGTAACCGTAACGTACGGCACGGCGCAGGATGCGGCGGATGACATATCCGGCCTTGGCATTTGCGGGCAGCTGTCCGTCGGCTATCGAGAAGGCGATGGCACGCAAGTGGTCGGCCATTACGCGCATTGCGATGTCGCACTTGGCGTCGTCGCCGTAACGGCGGCCCGCCATGGCGGCTATGCGCTCGATCGTGGGCTGGAAGACGTCGGTATCGTAGTTCGACTTCTTGCCCTGGAGGATCATGCAGAGGCGCTCGAAGCCCATGCCCGTGTCGACATGCTTGGCCGGCAGCGGCTCAAGTTCGCCACTGGCCTTGCGGTTGAACTGCATGAAGACGAGGTTCCAGATCTCGATCACCAGGTGGTGGCCCTGGTTGACCATGGCACGGCCAGGTACGGCTGCTATGTCGGCCTCGTCGCGCAGGTCGAAGTGTATCTCGCTGCAGGGACCGCAGGGACCCGTCTCGCCCATCTCCCAGAAGTTGTCGTGCTTGTTACCCTTGATGATGTGGTCCTCGGGCAGGTACTGCTTCCAGTAATCGTAGGCCTCCTGGTCGAAAGGTACGCCGTCGGCCTCGCTGCCCTCGAACACGGTGGCGTACATGCGCTCCTTGGGAAGGCCGTACACCTCGGTGAGAAGCTCCCACGCCCAGGCTATGGCCTCCTTCTTGAAGTAGTCGCCGAAAGACCAGTTGCCGAGCATCTCGAACATGGTGTGGTGGTAGGTGTCGTGTCCTACCTCCTCCAGGTCGTTGTGCTTGCCCGATACGCGAAGGCACTTCTGTGTGTCGGCCACACGCGGGTATTTGCGCGGAGCATTGCCCAGGAATATCTCCTTGAACTGGTTCATTCCGGCGTTGGTGAACATCAGCGTGGGGTCGTTCTTTACGACCATCGGAGCCGACGGCACGATCGTGTGCTGTTTGCTGCGGAAAAATTCGAGAAAAGCCTCTCTGATTTTGTTCGATTCCATATATACGATTTTACTTATCTTGCCGTTTATATAATCGTTGTTTCGGATTGCAAAATTACACATTTTACGTTAAATTTGCACCGATAAATAAGTTATTTTATTAAATATGAGGTTGCCGGTTGACGAGAAGCTTGTGGAGGACGAGGTCAGGAGTCTGGTCTATCGTTTGAGATCCTATCGTCTGCTGCGCAATCTGCTCATAGGATTCATTCTGGTGGCGCTGGTCAACGTGCTCTTCACGTCGCTGTTCTACACGCCGAAGATGTACCGCATAGTCGAGAAAAACCGCGACCTGGTGCTGCGGTACGAGATGCTGCAGAACCGAATCAGGGCGGCGCAACACCGTCTGGACGAGATAAAGCACCGCGACAACTACGTCTATCGCCCCCTCTTCTCTTCGGATACAATTTCCATCGACGGCATATATGCCCCGTATGACCGTGCGAAATACGCCGGCATAGAGGGCGACGAATACGCTCCGCTGATGATGTCGGCGTGGCTCGAACTCGACCAGCTGGCCCGCAGCCTCTACCTTGAGTCGCGGTCGCTGGACGATTTGCAGGTGCTGGCGCGTGACAAGGAGAAGTTCTCGACGGCTATCCCCGCCGTGTGGCCCATCGACCGCACCAAGCTGCGCAACAAGATCGGAGCATTCGGCTACCGCATGCACCCGCTGTACCACCGCTGGAAGTTCCACAGCGGAGTGGATCTTCCGGGCCATGTGGGCGACCCGGTTTATGCTACGGGCGACGGTGTGGTGATAGAGACCGAGCGATCGCGTTCGCGCGCCGGTTACGGCACGCAGATACTGCTTGACCACGGCTTCGGATACCGTACGCGCTATGCCCACCTGAACAAGCTGCTCGTCGAGCGCGGCGATTCGGTCAAGCGCGGCCAGATCATCGGCGAGCTGGGCAATACGGGAGCCTCGACGGCGCCGCACCTGCATTACGAGGTGCTGTACATGCGTTCGTTCGTCAATCCCGTCAACTACTTCGACAAGAACATGTCGGCCGAGGCATACAAGAGCCTCATGAACCAGATACAGGATGCCAACTACGAGGCGGACTGATTGTAAGTGTATGAATGCAGTGAACAACGATACGTCGAAACGCAAACGCCGCATACGCCGGCAGAAGACGGTGAGGTTCTTCGTGAACTTCTTCGCCTGGCTTGCCGTGGCCATGCTCTATTATTTCGGCTTCTCGATCCTTTTCGACACTCCGGCCGAGCACCGCATGCGCCATTCGGCCGACAGACTGAGACAGGAGTACGAGGTGCTTACGGCGCGTTACGATTCGTTGGAGATGGTGCTGGACAACATTACTGAGCGTGACCGCAGCGTCTTCCGCGTGTTGTTCGAGGCCGACCCCTATGACTTCGATACCGAGCAGAATGAGGCGCGCCTTGCCCTGCACGAAAAGACCGTGTCGAAATCGCGCCGCGAACTGAAGACCGACCTGGCCGAGGGTATTGACCGCCTGTACGAGAAGGCGGCGGTGCTCGAGGAGTCGTACCGTGCGATCAAGCAGCTGGGTGACAGCCTCGGTGAGGCGAGCAACTGCATACCATCGATACAGCCCGTGGTGAACAACCAGCTTACGCTGCTTACGGCCGGGTACGGAACAATACTTAACCCGTTCTACCGCGCGTTGGAGTCGCATCAGGGTGTTGACTACACGCTATCAGAGGGTTCGAGCGTCTTCGCCACGGCCGACGGCCGTGTCAAGGAGATCGCCGACAAGAACTCTACGTCGGGAAAGACCGTCGTAATAGACCACGGCAACGGCTATCAGACATCATACGGGCATCTGTTGAGCATACTCGTGCGTCGCGGGCAGCAGGTACACCGCGGCGACCTGATCGCCTTGTCGGGAAACTCGGGCCTGTCGCTGGCGCCGCACCTCCACTATGAGGTGAGATACAACGGTATAAGAGTCGATCCCATACACTATTTCTTCATGGAGCTTTCGCCCGACGAATACCAGCGTATAATACGCATCTCGCAGTCGGGAATGCAGTCGTTCGACTGACGGTGAGGCGGTCCGCACGGCGGTGAAATATTCCGTGGCGGCGGGTTGTCCGATAGAGGTTATTTTGTTAACTTCGTGGCAAAATAACCGCCCATGCAATTATCTTTCCTTGCCGAAACGGCAAAATGCCTTTTCGATAGATACGGCCGCGATGTGTCGTCGCTGACGATAGTGCTGCCGTCGGTGCGTGCGCGCCTCTTCTTTACCGAGGAACTGTCGCGCCTTTCAGACAAACCGTTGTGGAGCCCGCACTACATGTCGATGGACGACATCATGCGCGAGGCGTCGTCGTTCACCGTCGGTGAGAAGGTGCGTATGATTACCGACCTCTACAAGGTGTATTCCGAATACCACGACGAGCCGTTCGACAAGTTTTACTTCTGGGGCGAGATGCTGCTCGGCGATTTAGATCTGATCGACAAATACATGATCGATGCCGACATGCTCTTCCGCAACATCTACGACCTGAAGGTGCTGGAGGCCGACCTGTCGTATCTTACGCCCGAGATGCGTCGCATTATAAGCACCTTTTGGAGCCATTTCAAGGATGAAGAATCGCTTTCGGAGGAGAAGCGCAAGTTCCTGTCAGTGTGGAAGACTCTCGCTGCCGTCTACCATGCCCTGCGCCGGCGTCTGGCCGCTTCGGGGCAGGTGTACGCGGGCATGATGTATCGCTCGGCCGCCGAGAATGTGATGGAAGGCAAGGCGGGTGCTGATCTTTCGCGGCGGTATGTCTTTGTCGGGTTCAATGCCCTGTCGGAGAGCGAGAAACGAGTACTGAAATACCTGTCGGCAAACGCCGCGGCGTGTGAGTTCTGCTGGGACTACGATTCGTACTATGTCGCGAACCGCGAACAGGAGGCGGGACGGTTCCTGCGGGAGGATATCTCGATGTTTCATCCGACGTGTGATATAAGCACGGATAATTTCTTGTCGGTGAGCAAGAAGATATCGTCTATCTCAACCGTTTCCAACGTGCTGCAATGCAAGTATGCCGCAACGCTGTTGAAGGAGATCTCCCCCACGCTCGAGTTCGACAAGCAGACGGCCATCGTCCTTACCGACGAGTCGCTGCTTATGCCGCTGCTGCATTCGCTGCCGTCAGAACTGGCCGACAGCATCAATGTTACTATGGGTTATCCGCTGCGGCAGACAACGGCCTATGCCTTTGTTGAGCGTCTGTTTGAGCTGCAGCGCAACCGCCGTCACGGCAAGGGCGGCGAGAGTTTCTACCATGCCGATGTGACGGGGCTGCTGTCGCACCCGTACATTGTGGAAATAGACGGTGCAAATGCCTCGCGTCTGTTGGCAAAGGTGATGGAGGGGCGATATATACGTGTCGAGGAGAGTTTCTTCGAGGAGGACGGGCTGCTGCGACGCATATTTACGGCGGCAGGCGACTGGCGGTCGCTGGCCGGGTATCTGACGGATGTGCTGCGGGCTGTGGCTGAGCGTTTCGCCGCAAGCGAGGAACGGTCGTTGCGGCTGGCCTATATGTCGATCATTGCGGACAACCTTGCGCAGGTGAACAATTCGCTGAAGGATTGCGATGTGGATATCACTAACTCTATCTATGCTTCACTTGTGAAACGTCATCTGCAGACGGTGCGCATACCTTTCAGTGGCGAACCTCTGAAGGGCTTACAGGTGATGGGAATCCTTGAGACGCGAAACCTCGATTTCAAGAATGTCATCATATTGTCGATGAACGACGACAACTTCCCGGGCGACATGAGCGGCTCGTCGTCGTTCATACCCTACAATCTGCGTGCTGCATACGGCCTGCCCACGCCCGAGCATCACGAGGGTGTATATGCATATTACTTTTATCGTCTCATACAGCGTGCCGAGCGTGTCGACATGCTCTACTGCTCGCATGCCGACGAGAAGACCACGGGCGAGTGCAGCCGTTACATATACCAGCTGATGTACGAATCGCCCTATCCTATCGGGCGGGTGAATGTCGGTGTGGACATCAACGTCGACATACCGGCGCCCATCACCGTGGCGAAGAGCGGCCGCACGCTCGATGTGCTGAACTCGTTCCTCGATGTCGGCGGATCGGGGCGGATATTGTCGCCCACGGCCCTGTCGCGCTATGTGGCCTGTCCGCTGCAGTTCTACTTTGCCTCGGTGGCAGGTATCGACGAGCGCGAGGAGCTGTCGGAGGAGGTGGACAACCCTATGTTCGGAACCATCGTACATGCCGCGATGCAGAAACTCTACGGTCCGCTGGAGGGTGTGGCGCATCCGTCGAAGCAGTTGGAGGCCATTGTGCGCAGCGGTGCCGTCGAGCGCGCCGTCGAGGAGGCCATAAATGAAAATTATCTGAAGATGCCCGAGGCCGACGCTTCGGATTACGGCGGTGATCTTATTCTGGTACACGATATTGCCACACGCTACATCAAGCGCGGCATCATACCATACGATATGGCGCATGATGCCTTTGCCGTGATGAAGGTCGAGGAGAAGATCGCCACGCGTTTCGATCTGGGTGACGGCCGCAGCGTAGCGATCGGAGGCCGTGCCGACCGCATCGACTCGATGGACGACGGCACGCTGCGCGTGGTCGATTACAAGACGGGGTCGCAGCACGACGCTATCGATTCGCTGGAGTCGCTCTTCGAGGGTGAAGGCCGCACGAAGGTGGGCAACATACTGCAGACGCTGATCTATTCGATGGTCATCTCGCGCACCTACGGGCGTAATGTCCGCCCGGCGCTCTACTTCGTGCGTTACATGCAGAACGCCGACTTCTCGCCCGTCATAGTCGACAAGAGCGCCGGCGACGCGGAGATAGACTACGGCAGCTATGCCGCCGATTTCGAGACGGCGTTGCGGGGCAAGCTGTCGGAGCTGTTCGACGCCTCGACGCCATTTGTGCAGTGTTCGGCGGAGGAGGCTGACAAGACGTGCCAGTACTGCCAGTATAAATCAATTTGCAAAAGGTGATGCCATGAGAGCCAAGATATTGAGTGCAAGTGCCGGGTCGGGCAAGACCTACCAGCTGGCATACAAATATGTCTGCGACACGATACGCAACTACGAAGAAAAACCGTATCTCTATCGCGCCATCCTTGCCGTGACCTTTACAAACAAGGCCACCGAGGAGATGAAGAGCCGCATACTGCGCGAGATCGATACGCTCGCATCACACCCCGAGCGGAGCAACTATCTGCCCATGCTGTTGGAGGACCCGTCGCTCAACGAGACTCTTGTGGTGAACCGTGCACGGGCCGTGCGGGCGAAGATCCTGCACGACTATTCGCACTTTACGGTGCTTACGATCGACAAGTTCTTCCAGCGTATCCTGCGTGCCTTCATCAAGGAGCTGGGCATAGACCTTAATTACAACATCGAGATCGAGACGGCGTCGCTGCTGGCCAAGAGTGCCGATGCTCTTATCGACGACATCTCGCGTGACGAGACCCTCAAACGCTGGATAACGGGCTTTGCGGAGGAGAACATGGACGACAACCGCCGGTGGAACATTCGCGGCGACATTCTGTCGCTGGGTAAGGAACTTTTCGACGAGAGTGCCAAGCGCGCCATCATGAATGCCATGCCCAAAGAGCAGTTGATGGAGGTGCTGCGTGCGGCCGAGGCCCGTCTGGCCGCCACCGATGCCGAGATGCGCCGCCTTGCCGAGGAGGCCGTGCGCCAGCTGGATGCCGCGGGGGTCGAGAGCGGCGATTTGAGCCGGTATGTGGGGGCGATGGTCGATTTCCTGCGGGCGACGGCCTCCGGCGTGATTTCGTCACCTGCCAAGTCGGTGCGTAACAAGGTGGTTTCGGCTTCGGCGTGGAAGGGACGCGATGCCGCCGTTGAGCCCGTGAAGGGTATCGTGGGGCGTATTGCCGACATATACGACGGCAGTTCGCGCTTGCGCGAGACCGTGTCGCTCATGCGCAAGACATATCGCAGCTATGCCCTGCTGGGCGACATATATGCCAAGATCGGCGAACAGTGCCGCGAACAGGGTGTGATGCTGCTCTCGGAAACGAAATACATCCTCTCGCGTTTTATTGCCGACAACGACGCGCCTTTCATATACGAGAAGACGGGCAACCGTTACGAGCGTTTCATGATCGACGAGTTTCAGGACACCTCCTTCATGGAGTGGTGCAATTTCCTGCCCCTGTTGCGCAATGCCATGTCGCAGTCGGAGGATACGTCGGTGCTTATCGTGGGCGACGTCAAGCAGTCGATCTACCGCTGGCGCGGCGGCGATTGGCGTATCCTGCAGCAGGATGCGGCGCAGCAGCTGGGTGAGTCCGATACCGAGACGTGCGTGCTGTCGGACAACTACCGCAGTCTGCCGTGCGTGGTGGAGTTCAACAACCTGATGACCGAACGCGTTGTCGAGGCCGACAATGCGACGCTCAACGCACTTGTCCGCCAGGCGGCCGATGATGGCGAGTTGCGGCCGGTCGTGCGTGACGAGTTGGTCGATACGCTGCGCCGCGCCTACGCCGGTCATGCACAGACGCCGCGGCACCGTGGCAGGAATGAGGGTTATGTGCGTGTGGAGAGGTTCGAGGAAGAGCCGCCCCTGGTGGAGTGTATCGAGTCGGTGGTCAGCCGTGGCTACTCCTATGGCGACATTATGATACTCTATCGCCGCAATACCGACGGAGCGCGTGCGGCACGCATATTGCTCGAGTACAAGCGGCGCAACAACCGTTTCAACATCATGACGCAGGATGCCCTGGTGGTGGGCAGCGCCTCGGTGAGCAGTTTTGTCATTGCCGTGATGCGTCTGTCGCAGAATGCCGACGACGCCATAAGCCGTGTGGAGATGAACGCCTACCTCGGCCGCGATTACGATGCGGAGCTGACTCCGCGCGACAAGGCGACGCTGGCCTACATTTGCCAGTTGACACCCGAGGCGGCTTTCGAGAAGATAGTCACGGAGTATGGTCTCGACACCCGCACCGAGGATACGGCCTATCTTCAGGCCGTACACGAGCAGGTGGTGTCGTTCTGTGCGTCGAAGGTGGCCGACATACAGCTATTCCTGAAGATGTGGGACGAGCGCGGCGCAAGCCGTGCCCTGAGTGCCGAGAAGGGCGACAACACCATAGAGCTGACGACGATACACAAGGCCAAGGGCCTGGAGAAGAAGATCGTGATACTGCCCTATTGCGACTGGGGGCTCGATCCGTCGAACAGCAGCGACAACATTGTGTGGGCCGAGGCACGCGATGGCGCCATGTCGGATGTGGGGCGTTTCCCGGTGCGTTATCTCAAGGCTATGGCCGGGTCGGCTTTCAGCGACGAATACTACCGCGAGAAGGTATATTCGCATGTCGATGCCATAAACATGCTATATGTAGGCCTCACGCGAGCCAAGGAGGCTCTGTATGTCTTCGTTCCGCAGTCGAAGCGCAAGAGCATAGGCACGTTGTTGTGGGATGCGGCTGTCGGTGACGGCGATCACGATGCGCAGTTTGTCGAGTACGGCACGCCGTCGGGCCCCGAGCCGGAAAAACGCGATGCCGAGGAGGCTGTTCGCAACGTGATCGTGCGCGGCTATCCCACGTCGGAGGTGATGATGCCGTTGCGTCTGCCGTCGCAGCGATATTTCGAGGATGCCGACGGCGCGCAGCGGGTGCCCACACCGCGCAGCGTGGGAATTATGATGCACTCGGTACTGGTCGACGCCGCGTCGGCGGCGGATGCCGAGCAGCGTATCGAACGCATGCGCGGCTCGGGAATGCTGGGCGAAGAGCAGGCACGCGAGCTGACGGAGGCTCTGCGGCGCGAGTTCCGCCGTCCGAAGGTGGCCGAATGGTTCTCGGGCGAGTGGGACGAGGTGCGCAACGAGTGCGACATAATAAGCGGCGCCACGGTCGGCACACGGCGTCCCGACCGGGTGATGATACGCGGCGACCGCGCCGTGGTGGTCGATTACAAGTTCGGGGCCGACCGCAACGGCCGACACGTGCGTCAGGTGGCCGAGTACATGCGTCTGGTGGCCGACATGGGTTACAGCCATGTCGAGGGATATGTGTGGTACATATCGTTGGGCGATATCGTCGACGTCACCCTGTGACAAGACGGATGACGGTTCGGCAGAAGTGAATTGAAAACTAGGGTTTTCATTTGCTTCTGCGCTCACCTTTCACTACCTTTGCCTTTCGATATGTTCAGGCAGATAGTCAACATAATCCCGCATTCGTTCCGCCGCCGCAGCGTGACGGCAGCATTGTCCATATTGCTGCGTGCCGTACTCAACTTCTTCGGCATAGCGTTGCTTGTGCCGCTGCTGATGCTTATCCTCGACGGCGAGGCGATACATTCGCACCGTGTGCTGCAGCGTGTCTACGATGCGGGCGGCTTTACCGACGACAACTACTTTGTGGTGGCTGTGGCCGTGGCCGTCGTGGCGGCCATAGCGGTGAAGGGAGTGGCCGACATGTGGCTCTACCGCAGCGAACGCGACTACATATTCGGCCTCTACCGCAATTTGTCGCGCCGTCTCTACATCGACTACCATCGTCGGGGCCTCGAGTTCGTGCTGCGGAACAACTCGTCGGAACTCTCGCGCAATGTCAACATCGTATGCCTCAATTTTGTCGTGGGCGTATTGCGTCCCATAGCCGTCATTGCGGGCGAGGCGCTGCTGTTCCTGCTCATAATCGTGGTGCTGGCGGTGTTCCAGCCGTTGACGGCCGTGGCGCTGGTGGTGATACTGACGCCTGCCGTATGGCTCTACTACCGTATAATACGCCGCCGCATGGAGTCTTACGGCAAGCTGGAGAACGAGGCCCAGCGCGCCAAGTTCCGCAACGTGGCGGAGAGCTTCCGCGGATATGCCGACGTGGAGATAAACAATGCCTTTCCGCGGATGTTGTCCGCTTTCGACGAGGCGACCGAGCGTGTCATCACGATGCGCAAGCGCGACGCCTCGCTGGCGCTGTTGCCGCAGATATTTACCGAGACGGCCATTGCTGCGGGCATGGCCCTGATGGTGGTGGCGAGCGTCTACGTGAGCGGCGGGAGCATACGGCTGTTGTTCGGACTCTTTGCTGTGGCGGCCGTACGCCTTATGCCTTCGGTGCGTAATATCCTCTCGGCATATACGGCCCTGAGGTATAACCGATATACGCTCGACATACTGGCCCGCGTGGGCGAGGACGAGCGCGTCGAGAACGACGAGCGGCGCATGCACATGCATTCGTCCCTCGAGCTGTGCAGCGTGACATTCGGTTACGCCGACGGTGTGAACGACAACGTTATAAGTGACTTTTCGTTGTGCGTAAGGCGTGGCGAGAGACTCGGAATACGTGGTTCGTCGGGTGCGGGAAAGAGTACCCTGATGAACATAATGCTGGGACTTTACGTGCCGCAGCGCGGCGAGGTGCGTGTGGACGGCGTGGCGCTCGATGCGTCGAACAGGCGCATGTGGCAGAACTCGGTGGGATATGTCCCGCAGAGTGTCTTCATACTCGATGCCTCGTTGGCCGAGAATGTCGCCCTGGGAGACGATGCGGCGCATATCGACCGCGGGCGCGTGATGCGTGCGTTGGAGATGGCAAGCCTCGGAGACTTTGTGCGGACGCTTGCCGACGGCATCGATACCATGATAGGCGAAGCCGGCAGCCGCGTATCGGGCGGCGAACGCCAGCGTATAGGCATAGCGCGTGCGCTCTACCGTAATCCGGACGTGTTGTTCCTCGACGAGGCAACCTCGGCGCTCGACCGCGAGACCGAACGCAGCGTCAACGAGTCGATAGCGCAGCTGTCGGCCGAGAACAGCGACCTGACCATTATTGTGATAGCCCATCGCGAGACGTCGCTGGGTTATTGCGACCGTATAATTGATATATAGATTGAAAATGTTCAACGACTATCTTATAGCGCGATGCCGCATACGCATCGCCGGAGCCGACTCCGATCTGGCGGCAATAGGACTCAGGTCATTCGCCCCGTTCGAGGTGGCGTATGACCCTGTAGCGGAGGTGGCCGCCGTCATCGAGATGAACGGCTCGCCCGCTGTCGACGAGGCCGCGCTTGTCGAACTGACGCGTTTCGAGCTCGAGGGCTGGGGCGGTGCCGCGTGCATCTTCGGCCGTACCGAGGGCGAGTATGTGCTGCGTATCGTCAGTCCTGACGGTGGCGAACTGCTCTACGTATATGACCGAGGGACGGACCACGTATGCTGCAACGCCTCGCGCGAGGTGCCCGACATGTCGGCCGTGCGTTTCGGCATGTGGTTCATGACGGCGCTGGCTACCGTGGGACGCGATGTGACGCCGGTCCATTCGTCGGCCATCGTATGTGACGGCCGTGCCGTGCTGTTCCTCGGCGAGTCGGGTACGGGAAAGAGTACCCACACGAGGCTGTGGCGCGAGAATATAGCCGGAGCGACGCTGCTCAACGACGACAGCCCCTTCATCGGTTTCGTGGACGGTGTGGCTACGGCGTTCGGTGCGCCGTGGAGCGGGAAGACGCCATGCTACAAGCAGGAGGAGTACCCTATTGCTGCCATCGTGCGTCTGAGCCAGGCGCCGCACAACGCCATACGGCGGTTGCGTTCGGTACATGCCATCGGGGCGTTGCTGCCGTCGCTTACGCCGGCATTCGGGTTCGACGAGCAGCTGCAGGACAAGATGCTGAAGACGTTGTCGGCCGTCATCTCGCAGGTACCGGTATATCATCTGGAGTGTCTGCCCGATGCCGCAGCGGCTCGTCTGTCGTTCGATACGGTCTTCGGTAACAGGGAGTGAGGAGATGAAGACACGGAGCATTGACAACGAGATATTCTTCCGCGAGGTGGAACGTCTGCTCGGCGAGGGTGACGACGTCACCATACGCGTGCGTGGCAACAGCATGCGTCCGCTGCTGCGCAACGGGCGCGACCGCATCATCCTGCGGCAGTTTGCCGAAGAGGATGTGCGGCGCGGCGCGGTGATGCTTTTCCGTTATCGCGGGGCCTATTGTGTCCACCGCATAAGGCGAATCGAGGGCGACACCATAGTGTTTGCCGGTGACGGTAACTACAGGACCGAAGAGCGGGCATCGCGGCGCGACCTTATGGCCGTTATGCGTGCCGTGCTGCGCCCGAACGACGCTGTTGTCGGGTGCGAGACGTTGCGGTGGCGTGTGCCGTCGGCCTTGTGGCTGGCCCTGCCGCAGATTGTACGACGAGTGATATTGGGCGTTTTACGCCGTTTGTGTAACGAAAAAAATTAACAGCTATGGATATGCGTATCGGGCACGGTTACGACGTGCATGCCCTGGCCGAGGGGTTGCGACTGGTTATCGGCGGTGTGGAGATCGAGCATACGAAGGGATGTGTGGCACACTCGGACGGCGATGTGGCCATACATGCCATTTGCGATGCCCTGCTCGGGGCGTTGGCTTTGGGTGACATCGGCAAGCTCTTTCCCGACACGTCGGAGGAGTTTCGCGGTATAGATTCAAAGATTCTGTTGCGGCGTGTGGTCGACGAGGTCGAGAAGCGCGGTTACCGTATCTCGAACGTCGATTGCACTATTGCCATGCAACGGCCCAAGCTCCGTCCCCATATCGACGCCATGCGTGCGGCGCTGGCTGCGACGATGGGCGTGGAGTGCGACCGCGTGTCGGTGAAGGCAACCACTACCGAGCACATGGGGTTCGAGGGGCGCGAGGAGGGTGTTTCGGCCCATGCCGTGGCGCTGCTCTGCCGATGATGCTGGTCGCGGTCGCAATAAAAAAGGTCGTTTCAGGATATCGCCTGAAACGACCTTTTTTGTACGCTTTACTTCTTCGATTACAATCCCAGCTCCACCTGGAAACGTATCTGCCAGCGGTTGAAATTGTCGGGTATGATCTGCGCGTCGCGCTCGCCGTATGAGTCATACGATACGTCGGCCTGCACCTTGAGGTTGTGGCCGATGATATATCGCGTCAGGCCGAGCGTCATCTGGTTGTAGTTGCCGTATCCGGCCATCGGGCGTATCTGCTCCGAGGGGAAGAGCGTCGAGTTGCGCAGGGCAATCTCCCACTTGCGTTTTATGAGGTAGCTGGTCTGTATGTTCAGGCCGCATCCCGTGTAGACGTATGCCGAGGGCTCCTCCTCGAAGAAGGGATCGTCGCATGTGCGCCCCATGAAATCGGTGTAGAACGCCCAGTTGCGGTACTTGAGGATGAAATCCACGAAGTAGGCCCCCAGATCGCGGGTGGCATCGCCCGGCATGAGCGCTCCGCGCTGACCCTCGAGACGCGAGGTGCGGTCGTTGTATGAGTAGGCGCCCGCAAGGAGTATGCGCATGTGGTCGTCATACTCGTAGCATCCCTCCACGATCTCGCCCTTGGCCTTGAAGCGTCCCAGCGGGTAGAGTTCGAGGCGTCCCGTGTAGGCAAAGCCGCCCTTGTTCGAGGTTCCCCAGTTGCGGCCCTCGCCCGAGGTGACCGAGGCCCTGGCCGAGAGGTTGAAGCCGTCGCCGTGCAGGGGGTTGAACTCACCGAAGAGACCGAAGTCGCGGTCGATGTTGAACCGGCTGTTTACGATGCTGCGGTCGACGAACTGCAGGGCGCTCGACGAGTTGACGCGTGCGCGGTTGGCCTTGATCTTGGTCTGGCCGAATCCTATGTTCCATGTGGCGTTGGGTACATAGTATACGATAGCGTCGCGGACGATGTTCTTGCTGCCGTTGGGCAGATCCTCCGAGTCGTAGTGTGTGAATCCCAGCTGTATCGAATATACCAGCTTGGGTGAGTAGATGTATCCGTCGAAACGCAGGCGCAGGCGTTTTACGCGGGCATCGGTCTTCGCGAGGGTGAAATCGTCGTCGAAGTTCATGGCCAGCAGGTTCTGCATGCGGAAGCGCATCGTCACCTCAAACAGGTCGTTGCGCGGGCGGAACGTGATGCCGTTGCCGACCTCGATGTTGGGCATCAGCCGCAGCTGTTCGAGAATGTAACGCGACGTGTCGGCGAAGATGACGTTGTCGCGTCTTGAAGAGGTTTCGGCGACAGGCTGTTGTGCGAATGCCGCCACGATTCCGGACAAAAGGCAGAAAACACCGGAAAGTAAAATTGACTTCATTGGATTTTGCTATGGTTAAAATTCTGTCTGTTTTCGTCTGTTTCTAAAGTCCCATCGAACGCAGGAACTCGCCCGTGGCGCTCGCCTCGCACCGGGCAATGTCGTGCGGCGTGCCCTGGGCGACGATACGGCCGCCTGCGGCACCGCCCTCAGGGCCTATGTCGATTACGTGGTCGGCGACCTTTATCACGTCGAGGTTGTGCTCGATGACGATGGCCGTGTTGCCGCGGTCGACCAGTTTGTTTATCACGTCGAGCAACTGGCGTATGTCCTCGAAATGGAGTCCCGTGGTGGGCTCGTCGAGTATGTATAGCGTGTGGCCCGTATCCTGTTTCGAAAGTTCGGCCGCGAGCTTTATGCGCTGGCTCTCGCCTCCCGAGAGTGTCGTGCAGGGCTGGCCGAGGGTGAGATACCCCAGTCCAACGTCCTGTATGGCTTTCAGTTTCTGGTATATCGACGGTATGCTGGCGAAGAAGTCGACGGCAATGTTCACCGTCATGTTCAGCACCTCGTCGATGTTGCGGCCCTTGTACTTCACCTCGAGCGTCTCGCGGTTGTAGCGGTGGCCGCCGCACGCCTTGCAGGTGACATATACGTCGGGCAGGAAATTCATCTCGATGGTCTGTACGCCGGCGCCGCGGCACTCCTCGCAGCGGCCTCCGCGTACGTTGAACGAGAAGCGTCCGGCCTTGAAACCGCGTATTTGTGCATCGGGCGTGGCCTCGAATAGTTTGCGTATGTCGGAGAATACGCCCGAATATGTCGCCGGGTTGCTGCGCGGCGAGCGTCCTATGGGCGACTGGTCGACGACGACGAGCTTGTCGACATATTCCGTGCCCTCGATGCTGTCGTATGGCAGCGGCTGGTCGAGCGAACGGTAGAGCTGGCGGCTCAGTATGGGGCGCAGGGTCTCGTTTATGAGGGTCGACTTGCCCGAACCGCTGACACCCGATATGCAGATGAACTTGCCCAGCGGGAACTCCACGTCGATGCCCTTGAGGTTGTTGCCCCGGGCGCCGCGTATTATGAGGCTGTGTCCCGATCCCGGGCGCAGCTGCTCGGGAATCTCTATCTTGCGGCGGCCGCACAGGTAGTCGGCCGTTATTGAATCGGAGCGCATTATGTCATCGACGGTACCAGCTGCGACGATATGGCCTCCTCTGCGTCCGGCCTTGGGGCCTACGTCGACGATGTAGTCGGCCGAGCGCATCATCTCCTCGTCGTGTTCGACGACGATGACCGAGTTGCCGGCGTCGCGCAGCTGCTGGAGCGTGTGTATGAGGCGTCGGTTGTCGCGCTGGTGCAGTCCTATGCTCGGCTCGTCGAGTATATACAGTACGTTGACGAGTTTCGAGCCGATCTGCGTGGTGAGGCGTATGCGCTGGCTCTCGCCTCCCGAGAGCGACCGCGACGAGCGGCTCAGCGAGAGGTAGCCCAGACCCACGTCCAGCAGGAACCCTAGTCTCTCGCGTATCTCCTTGACGATCTCCTGCGCAATCTTCTTCTCCTTCTCCGAGAAGTATTGTTCGATGCCTGACATCCACTCCGCCAGGTCGGAGATCGACATGGCCGACACCTCGGCTATGTTCAGCCCTCCGATGCGGAACTGCAGGCTCTCCTTCTTCAGGCGCGTGCCGCCGCAGACGCTGCACGGGCGGCTCATGAGGAACTGCTCGCGCCACTTCTGGCCGCGTTTCGACTCCTCCTCCTCGCTGTTGCGTATGACATACTCGGCGATGCCCTCCCACGGGATCATGCGCCGTCCCGATACCGAGGCAAACTCCGAAAGGTCAACCGTCAGTGGTTTCGGGTCGCCGTAGAGGATGGCGTTCATACCCTCCTCGGAGATCGTATCCACGGGGTCGTCGATGGTGAAGTCGTATCGGCGACCGAGAACGGTCAGCAGGGCGAATATCTTGTTGTTCTTGTATTTGCCGAGAGGTTCGATGGCACCCTCGCGCAGCGACAGCGTGCGGTCGGGGATAATCTTGTCGATGTCGAATACGGCCTCGACACCCAGGCCGCTGCAGCGCGGGCAGGCACCCTGCGGCGAGTTGAAAGAGAAGGTGTGCGGCGCCGGGTCGTCGAATGCGATGCCAGTCGACGGGCACATCAGGTGGCGCGAATAGTAGCGCATGCCGTCGGCGTCGTAGTCGTATAGGGCCATTGTTCCCTTGCCCTGGCGCATGGCCTCCTTGAGCGAGGTCATGATACGCTCCGAGGCGCTCTCGCTTACGACCATGCGGTCGACGACGAGTTCGATGTTGTGCACCTTGTAACGGTCGAGCTTCATGCCGGCGGTGATCTCGGTGATGACGCCGTCGATGCGTGCGTATATGTAGCCTCGCTTGGCCAGCGACTCGAACATTTCGCGGTAATGGCCCTTGCGGCCCTTGACTATGGGCGCCATGAAGGCCACGCGGCGGCCGTTGAAGCCCTCGAGTATGAGCTGGCAGATGCGGTCGTCGCTGTAGTGTACCATCTCCTCGCCGGTGACGGGCGAGAAGGCGTGCGAGACGCGGGCATACAGCAGTCGCAGGAAGTCGTTTATCTCGGTGACGGTACCCACCGTCGAACGGGGGTTCTTGTTGGTGGTCTTCTGTTCGATGGCCACAACGGGGCTCAGGCCCGAAATCTTGTCGACGTCGGGACGCTCCATCGCGCCGACGAACTGCCGCGCGTAGGTCGAAAGGGTCTCCATGTAACGGCGCTGCCCCTCGGCGTATATCGTGTCGAAGGCCAGCGACGACTTGCCCGACCCCGAGAGTCCGGTTATGACCACCAGCGCGTGGCGCGGAATCTCGACGTCCACGTTTTTCAGGTTGTGGACCCTCGCGCCGGAGATTGTAATTTTGTCGTTATCGTTGATTGCCATAGAGTTATTCTTCATTCAGCGTGGCTGTCCCGCGCTTGCGCGTCAGAACATCTCCAGCAACGAATGCAAAATATTCTGCAAAGATAACAAACCTACAAGATCGGCGAAACAAACGGCCAAAATAATAAGTGTGAAATATCGTACGAACTTCACGCCCCACGCCAGCGCTATGTGTGAGGCGATGACTGCTCCGATCATGTTGCCCAGTCCGTGCCACAGTCCGTAGGCGTAGTCCACCTGGCCGTTGAGAATGAATATCAGGAGCGAGAACGGTGTGGCGATGAATATGATGAAGCCCTTGATAACGTTGGCCGTGATGATGTCGAGCTTCATCGACCATATGGTTACGGCCAGTATGGCGTAGCCCAGTCCTATGTAGATATATCCGCCGTAGAATCCCAGCAGCAGGAACCACACGTAGTGCAGCGGCCGCAGTTGCAGCGGGTGGCCGCCGTGTATGCGCGGGTGCTTGTGGCTCTGGTCGAAGATCATGTAGACGAGTACGACCGTGAGGACTACTGCCATGCATATCTTGAATATGGTATCGCTGATGTGTGTCGCCACGAGCGACCCGGCTATGTTGCCGATGACGGCTGGTATGGAGAGTTTTATGCCGCTTTTTACATCGAGCAGACGTTTGCGCAGAAAAGCCACCGTGGCCGTGAGGTTCTGCAATACCACCGCTATGCGGTTGGTGCCGTTGGCTACGTTTATGGGGAGGCCCAGCACCATGAACAGGGTCATGGTAATGATGGCTCCACCGCCGGCGAGAGTGTTTATGACGCCGACAACGATACCCGACAGCACAAGCATCAGTATGACCGTAGTTTCGTTCATAAGCATCATGTTTTGTCGGTATGTACGACCCGAGATCGACAACCGGATTTACCCGATTTCATAAAAGTACGAAAAAACGGGCAAAATGAAAAATTTTTGCGCCGAAAATCGTTGTTGCGGAACGTAAATCGGCGCCCCGATGTTGGCGTGGGGGTTATTTCCCGGCTATGCAGAAAAGGTCGAAACATCCCTCTCGGTACGGTTCCACGGAGTAGTCGTCCATCGTTATGGATGCCGTGAGCGAGTGGTTGTCGGCCAGAAGGCGGCGGCGGTTCAGGCGGTTGAGTATGTCGTATGGCAGGCGCAGCATCCATGCCGGCAGGCGGTGCTGCAGGTCGAGCGGGTCGAAGCGGGTGATGCGCTCGACACCGGCCTTGTTGGCCGCATAGTACTCCATGATGCGGTCGTTGCCGAAGACGCCGAGGCACTCCACCTCGCGGAAGCTGCCGCGCAGCAGGTTGGTAAGTTGGCCGGCCGTATATTCGCGCACATGCCACGGGTTGCGCGTGAGCGACATCGGGGCGTTGGGCGTAGATACGATGAAACGTCCGCCGGGGCGCAGCACGCGGCTTACCTCACGCACGAAATCACGGTCGCGGGCGATGTGTTCGATTACCTGGAACGATATGACGCAGTCGAACGTCTCGTCGGGAAAATCTATCGGCGGCACCGTCATGCATCGCAGCTCGGCATTTGCCGGCAGCGGCGCATGCAGCGCAGGCACCTGCTTGTCGACCGAGACGAAGCGGGCGGCGGCGGGTGCCACGACCTCGATGCCGTAGCCCATGCCCGTACCTATCTCCAGCACGTTGCCCGAGACCAGCGTGACTGCCTTGTGGTAGGCAAGGATTGAGCGTTGGAAGACGTAGTTGTCCGACATGTCGCGGTCGGAAACCCTCTCGGCAGTGTGCATCGGAGACATGGGTGTTGCGTGTTTGGTGCTTATTTGGTTGTTTCCTTGAGTTGGACGCTTGTCCCGTCCGTTGTGACGGCGCTGCGCTTGAGCAGCATGCCCAGGGCGCGCTTGAACACCTTCTTGCTCATGCGCGTGCAGGCGTGTATGGCTTCGGGCGTGGAGTTGTCCCCCACCTCGATGCGGCCGCCCGTGTCGCGAATCAGGCGCAGCAGCTCCTCGGCCGACGAGGTGACGCCCTCGTATCCCTCCTGCTGGAGCGAGAGGTCGATGCGGTTGTCCTCGGTGATGCGAGTGACGTAGGCCTGCGTCTGCTCTCCCACCCTGACGGGACGGAAGATCTGATTGCGGTAGATCATGCCCCAGTGGCGCGAGGCGACGATGACGCGGTAGCCGAGCGGGCTTTCGGAGGCGATGAGTATGTCGACCTTCTGGTGCGGCGCGACGGTGATGATCTCGTTGCCGATGTATGGCTTGAGCTTCATGGTGGCCACGCAGCGGCCCGTGATGTTGTCGACATACAGGTAGACCGTATAGCTGCGGCCCGGCACTACGCCGCCCTGCTGGTTGCGGTTGGGCAGGAAGAGGTCCTTGCCGTAGAGCCCCCAGTCGAGGAATGCGCCGTGGGCGTTCTTGTCGACGACCTTGAGGCAGGCCACATGGCCCTCGGTTATGAGCGGCTGCTCGGTGGTGGCCACGAGGCGGTTCTCCGAATCGTGGTATACGAATACGCTCTTCTCGTCCCCCACCTTGTCGGTGAGCGAGACGTAGCGGTTGGGAAGCAGCACCTCGGCCCCTTCGTCGTCTGCGAGGTAGAGCCCGAAGTCGGATATGCGGCTTACCTTCAGCGTTTGGATGCGTCCTACTTTCATCGCACAGATTTATTCGGCGAAGATACGAATAATTTATCAAATAACCGCATCGTGCCGCCGTGGCCACCGGCGCGGGGCCCGCATTGCGGCGAAAAGCGGGATTGCTGGTGATATGGGCGACGAACGGCGGCAAATAAATTTGGTCGGCTGGTCGGCATGTATTATCTTTGCGCCCGAATCAAGTTCATTTGACATGATAAGCAGAAGATTGCTCAGGATAAAGGTCATCAAAGCCCTCTATGCCCATCTTAAGTCGGAGTCGGATTCGTTGGCGGCTTCGGAAAAGACTCTCGTTGCGTCGATAGACAAGACCTACGATCTCTATTTTCATTTGTTGTCGCTCATAACCGAGCTTGCGCGTTACGCCGAGGAACGTCAGGAGACGGCCAAGCGCAAGAAGCTCCCCACGTTCGAGGATCTGAACCCCAACCGCAAGTTCGTCGAGAACAGCGTTATCGAACTGCTCTCGCGCAGCGACGCGGTGAACGACTACAACGCTTCGCACAAGTTGTCGTGGTCGCGTTTCCCCGAGCTGATCAAGACGCTCTTCGAGCAGCTGGAGCGCAGCGACTACTACAAGAAGTACATGGCTTCGCCCGAGCGTTCGTTCCGCGAGGACCTGTCGCTGGTAGTGGACTTCTACTCGAACGAGCTGGAGGAGTCGGAGATGCTGGAGGATGTGCTCGACGAGGAGTCTATCCTGTGGAACGACGATCTGGGCTTCGTGCTGGCGATGGTCGTACGTACGCTGTCGGGCATACGCCAGTCGCACCGCGACGTGAAGGTGCTGCCCGAGTTCAAGAATCCCGAGGACCTGCTCTATGCCAAGGAACTCTTTGCCAAGGCTGCGCTCAACTTCGACGCGCATCTGCAATATATCGAGAAGTTTACCCGCAACTGGGATGTCGAGCGCATAGCGTTCATGGACAACCTCATAATGGTTACGGCCATGACCGAGCTCACGTCGTTCCCGTCGATACCCGTCAAGGTGACTCTCGACGAGTATATCGAGATAGCGAAGTATTATTCGACCTCGGCCAGCAGCACCTTCATCAACGGCGTGCTCGACAAGATTGTCGGCTCGCTCACCGAGGAGGGACGCATAAACAAGAGCGGCCGCGGACTTATATAATCACGTAAACGTCTTCCCTGCCGATGAAGTCTGCATTGCGATACATGCTGCCGATGGTGGCCGCAGCCGCGGTTGCCGTCTCGTGCGGGTCGCGCCGCAGCGAGGTTGTGCATGTGGCGGATGTGCTGCATGTCGATGCCGCGGTGTTGGCCGACGGCGCGGCGGATACGCTCCGCCTGGGGCGCATGCGTCAGGGCGAGAAGGCTGTGAAGCGCCTGCGTATAGAGAACGTGTGCGACAAGCCGCTGGTGATTGTCCGCCACTCGACGACGTGCGGATGTGTCGTGCCGGAATATGAGCGCCGCCCTATCGCTCCGGGCGAGAGTGCCGACATAGTATTCACGTTCGACTCGCAGGGCGAGTACGGATGGCAGATGAAACTGCTGGATTTTTACCTCTCGTCATCGGAACGGCCGCTGAAGGTATACGTCGAGGCCGAAGTGGAATAGTATTGTGTATTTGCGAATAATTGTTATCTTTGCACAGCAAACGCATAACGGTAGACGCAAACTCTTAAAACAGATATAGACTATGATTGATTTGCTTCAGGCCACGGGCGCCGCAGGTGCCGCTGCCGGCCAACAGCCCGGTATGGGCGGTTTCTGGGTTATGATAATCCTCATGATCGTGGTGCTCTATTTCTTTATGTGGCGTCCCGAATCGAAGCGCCGCAAGGAGATGGCCCGGTTCCGCGACGGCCTCAAGAAGGGCGACAAGATCATCACCGCCGGTGGTATCTACGGTACCGTTAAGGAGGTGAAGGAGACCACGCTGCTTATCGAGGTGGACAGCAACGTAACGCTGCGCATCGACAAGAACATGGTAGTTGCCGACAACTCGCAGCTGCAGAAGTAATCCCCTCTGCGAAGCCGCAACGGACAAAGATAAGGGCCGCATTCCCGTCGGGGGATGCGGCCCTTGCCGTTGGGCTGTAAAGCGGTTATTCCGCTGAGGGCTCTATGGGAGTTTCCGTCTCCTCCTCAACGCCGCAGTCGCAGAAATGAAATTCACTGTGGGCCTTCTCCTTGGGAAACAGGAAATAGATGCAGAGGGCCTCGGTGCACAGTTGCCCGTGCGAGTCGTACAGCTTTACCTCGATGTCGACCACGTTGCGGCGCTGGCGCGCGACGGTGGCGTGGAGCGTGATGTAGTCGTCGGAGGTGTGTACGGGTTTCAGGTAACGTACCTCCATGCGCGAGGTGACGCCGCTGGTCTGGAATTTGCGGAACACTACCCAACTGCTGATTTCGTCGGCCAGGGTTGCCTGTATGCCTCCGTGCAGGGTGTCGACCCAGCCCTGGAACTCGGGGCGCGGTTTCCAGCGGCTCACTATGCGGTCGCCGTCCTCGTAAAATTCCATTCTCAGGCCCCGCTCGCTGTGCGGATCGCAGCCGAAGCAGCGGTAGCCCTCCATACCCCGCCACGGGTTGATTATTCTCTTCATGTCGGTGATTTTTTGTGCCGTCGGGCGTTGCGCTCTTCGGCAACGGCGGACGGTGTTTCGTATTCATGCAAAGATAGGCATTCGCGGCGTGAAATCGGACGCGTGGGACGATTTATTTCTCGTCGCATGGTGTGCGGATATCTCCCGTGGCTCGTTTCTGTGGCCCGTGGCGAAAATAAATGGCTTGACGCCGGCACGGTATGGGGAATATTCCGACAATCTTTGTAAATTTGCACAAATTTGAATTCGCAAGATATGTACGATGTCATAGTGGTAGGTGCCGGTGCTGCCGGCATGATGGCCGCGGCCACGGCGGCAAGGAACGGCCGTCGGGTGCTTCTGATGGAGAAGATGGAGAAGGCCGGACGCAAGATACGAATCTCGGGCAAGGGTCGCTGTAACCTGACCAATGCCCGTCCGCCCGAGGAGTTCCGCGAGGCGATACGCACCAACGCCGATTTCTTCGATGTGGCCTTTGCCGAATTCAACAACCGGGCGACAATACGCTTCTTCGAGCGTCTGGGCGTGAAACTCGACATCGAACGCGGTCAGCGCGTATTCCCCCACAGCGGCAAGGCATGGGACATAGCCAATGCCCTGGCCGACTATTGCACCGACAACGGCGTGGATATGATGTTCGGCGCACGGGTTGCCGAGGTGCTTGCCGTGGAGGGCAAGGTGTATGGTGTACGTTACTTCAACAAGCGCGGATTCGAGCGCAAGGAGGAGGCCCCGAACGTGATTGTGGCTACGGGAGGCGTGAGCTACCCCGCTACCGGGTCAACGGGTGACGGATATATCTTTGCCGACAAGTTGGGACATACGATCGAGGCTGTGCGTCCTTCGTTGACGCCGTTGCGCACGTCGCACCCGCAGCGCAAATATCTCGACGGGCTGCTGCTGAAGAATGTCTCGGCGCAGCTGTATGTCGACAACGAACTCGTACGCGAGGAGTTCGGCGAGATAGGTTTCTCGGAGCGCGGAATCGAGGGCGCCATTGCCCTGCGCATGAGCCGCGATGCCGTGGATGCGTTGATCGACGGGCGCAAGGTGAAGATCGTGCTCGACATGAAACCCGCCCTGACGGAAGAGATGCTTACTGACCGCATACGTCGCGAGATTGCCGATATGCCGCCCGAAGAGTTTTTTGCCGAGCTGCTGCGGCGTCTGGTTCCGAAGCAGATGGTTATACCCCTGGCGCACGAACTGGACGTACATTCGAAAAACTATATACGCAAGGTGACCGATGCCGAGATTGCCCGTCTGGTGAAGGTTCTCAAGGGCATGACATTCCCTATCGTCGATTACGCTCCGTTCGAGTATGCCGTTGTCACGGCCGGAGGCGTGCGTTGCGACGAGGTGAACCGTTACACGATGCAGTCGGAGAAGGTGCGTGGTTTGTATTTTGCGGGCGAGGTGCTGGATATCGATGCCAATACGGGCGGCTACAACATGCAGATAGCCTTCTCGACGGGACGTCTGGCCGGTATGCTGCGCAAGTAACGATACGGTTATGAAGATCACGGGACGAAACATCAAGCGCCGGCTTTACGGCCTGCGGCAACTGCCGTCGAACATAAAGCGGGCACGATATTTCCGCGGACACGGCGTGCACTCGCCTTTTGTGTATGACGTTGTGCGGCAGGTGTTCATGTGCTCGCACCTTTTTGCCGACGGGCGTACGGATCTCTATTACGATCTGTTGGGCCGTGGCGTCTCCCCGCGCCGTGCCGTGCAGTTGCAGAACCTGATGACGCATTGCGGTTATGAGAGTTTCGATATGGATAACGACGACGTGTCGGCACCGCGTTGCGATATGATGGTGGCGACGGTGGCTGTTGCCCCCGAGCGTCTGAAGAGCATGGCTGCCCGTGCGGCCGCAATGCAGTCGACGCTGTGTATAATGTCGCCGGCGGCAGACCGCAGTCGCGACGAGGCGTGTCGAGAGATTGTTGCCGCCCATGGATGCACAAGTATAGATAACCGCGGCTATCTGTTGATATTCAACAACTATCTGCCGAAACAAAAATTCAGATTATGAAGGTATATACGAAAAGCGGCGACCGCGGTACCACATCGCTCGTGGGCGGAGAGCGCGTCGCGAAGAGCGATACACGTGTCGAGGCGTACGGTACGGTCGATGAGTTGACGGCCTTTACGGCACTGCTTGCCGACAAGTTGTCGGGCGATGATCGCCTTGCTGAATGTGTCGCCGAATTACGGCGCATCGAGTCGCAGCTCATGACCGTAGCGGCTTTGCTGGCCGTAGGCAAAGGCGGTGAGGATAAGATTGCCCCACTGTCGGCCGATGCGGCCTTGCCGCTCGAAGAGGCCATCGACCGCATGCAGGAACAGCTGCCCGCGATAACCAAATTTACGATTCCGGGTGGTGACGAACGCATGTCGCTGTGTCATGTGTGCCGGACGGTATGCCGCCGTGCGGAGCGTGCAGCACTGCGTGCCGATGCCGAACATGGAACGGATGCCGGCGTGCTGGTCTACCTGAATCGTCTGTCGGACTATTTCTATGTCTTGGGACGTACGGTGACGGCGAAACTCGGTGTGGAGGAGATTTTGTGGATTCCGTGATACAAATTTGCAACTGTCGGCCGCACATTGTTAACATTGCATGACAAAGTGTTTGCTTTTAACGAATTTTTTTTATATTTGCGCCCGATATAAAACCATTGCTACAACCATATTTACATAAAATTACGAAATATGTATTGGACTTTAGAGTTGGCATCGAAGCTGGAGGATGCACCATGGCCCGCAACGAAAGACGAATTGATCGATTACGCGATCCGTTCGGGTGCACCGCTTGAGGTTCTGGAGAACCTGCAGGAGATTGAAGACGAGGGCGACATCTACGAGTCGATAGAAGATATTTGGCCCGATTACCCTTCTAAGGACGACTTCTTCTTCAACGAGGAGGAATAATAGTGCAATTTTAAGCACAGAAACAACTATTAAATCCCTGTCAATCAATAAGATTGGCGGGGATTTAATTTGTTTGGACAACAGTGTTTGACCGCCTCAAATGGCGTGGTTTATTTGGACAAAATGCGTTTTTCGGGAGGAAAAATCGGGATTTGTTTGTCTGAAATATATCAGTTTTAGTTTCCCTCGGGAATATTCTTGACAGGCTCGCAGAGCTGGGTCGGTGCCCGCTCAAAGCCGGGAGCAGGAACTGGACGAATGACACGGGACATGGAGCGTGTTGGACGGATTGCACAACCGTTCCGCAACTATCAGATAGACTTCGAACCGCCGAGAATTACTGCCAAGCCTCTGATGTTCGGGGTGGATAAATGGCTCGACGAGCAGAACCGGTCTATCGCCAGCCGATTCGTGAAGATTGTCTGCCAGATTGAAGCGTTGTATCGGAAGGACGCCAAGCAGCAGGTGCAGGCTGTGCAGCGAAATGCACTGGTGGATTATCAGGAGCTTAAACGACTGCAGCTGGAGAATGTGCGGCTTACGGATCTCAACGAGTGCCAGGCTGCACTGATGCAGGAGTTTATCGACCAGTTGGCGGAGCTGTCTGTACGGGAACGAATCTTCTCTATCGCCGATGCTTTGATTGGCGGACAACCTGTCGCTGTTTCATCCGGAGGCGGAGGTAACTCCGACTCAGACCTTCGCTGGGACGGCCGCAGACCGGATGAGGAGGAAGAAGCGTATCGAAGAAGGTGTCTGCTACATGCCGCACAGGTTGTCCGTAATTCTCACAAAAGCACCATCCACAGATAAACTCCAGTTTTATATTAACTTCAGTGATACTGTATGGATAGCAGCGGCAAGCATGGGCGCGGCCGGGGCACCGGAAGGGGGCGGAAGAAATGGCGGTTGGTCGGGTCGCTGTGAAGGGGGCGGCGCGGTGGTTGTGGGCCGAGAAGCTGACGAGAGGCCAAAAGAAAACGGCGGCAGAGCGTATGCTCTGCCACCGTTCGTCATGCGGGGATGTGCCCTGCTGCGGCTGCCGGATTAGAATACGATGACAGGACGGGTGAACGCATGATAGTTTATGCGTTTCATATTCGTCATATAAATAGGCTCGCTGAAAGACATGTCATACGCATAATCAGTATACCAGCTTATCTCATCCTCGGTCGACGACCAATATATGCACATACTATCCGTATCGAATCCCTTGACGTAATCCTGCAACTCGGCGGCGGAGGCCGCTTTGGCAGCCATAAAGCGGCTGTCCAAATAGTCCCGGCAGGTCGCCATGTAGTAAAGTTGGCCGACGGAGGGCAGGAACCAGCCGCTGGTACCGGCCGGGGCCTTCAGCGGGGCCT
>JALENN010000015.1 GCA_022767745.1 Alistipes sp.
GGGCCATGCATCGTGCATGGCCCGCCGCTTCGTTTTGTCGGGGTCAGAGTCCGAGAGCGTCGCACAGGGCTTCGGGCATGGGTATCTCGTCGCACGAGATGCCGCCTATGACGCTGCGGCCCCGTTCGGTTATCGAGAAGAACATGCGCCGCTTGTCCCGTTCGCCGAGTACGCGGGCGATAAGCTCCTTGCGCTCGGCCGCGGCTATCACCTTCGAGGCGTTGGAGGGGGTGAGCCCCAGCAGTCCGCACAGCTCGCCCGACGAGAGGCTGCCGCCCTCCTTGAGGCTGCAGAGCAGCATTCCCTCGTTGAGGCTTATGCCGTAGCGGCGTTCGAAGTCGGCCTCGAAGTGCGTCACCGCCTGCCTCAGGTCGCGTATCTTGCAGAGTTTGTCCATCGCTGCAACTTGGTGCTTAAGCACGACAAGCCGCCCGAAGGCGGCTGTCGGCGTGCTATTTCCCGAGGAGAATCTTGTCAATGGCGTTGCGGAAGTCGGCCTTGCCCATGGCGCCCTGCACCATCTGCGGCTTGCCCTCGGCGGGGATGAAGAGCAGCGACGGGATCGAGCGTATGCCGAACGCTGCCGAGATCTCGCGCTCGCGGTCGGTGTCCACCTTGTAGATCACGATGCTGTCGCCGTACTCCTCGGCCAGCTCCTCGAGTATGGGTGCCACCATCTGGCAGGGACGGCACCATGTAGCGTAGAAGTCCACGATAGCGGGCTTCGAACCCTCGTATTTCCAGGTCGTGGGGTTCGATTCGAAGTCGAACACCTTCTCGATGAATTGCTGTTTGTTAAGTTCGATCGTTTTCATAGTCTTATCTTTTTTTTCGGTTTTGGTCTGTGCGTTGGTCGTGCATGCCGTCATGGCGGCCATGAGGGTCATTGCGATCAAAATCTTTTTCATGTTCGGTTTACGTTTTTTGTGTCTGCCTCGGGGCGGGCCGATACCTTTTCCCCGATTGTCTGCGACAAAGGTAGAAATAAATTTCCAATGTAACAAATTTCCAATGGAAAATATTTGAATGGACTCCGTTTCTGCCAATACAAGCCGTAAAACGGCGTTATGGTTTTGTCTGATGGATATACTTTTTTTCCAAATTTGGATAAATTATGACGCACTTCGTGCAATCAAACGCTGAAAACTGCGTTTTATATTTGTCCTTGCGCCACCTTTCACTATATTTGAATAATATGGGATGCGGTTCGGCCGAGACAGATCCGAAAACTGCGTTTTCTGTTTGCCTCTGCGCTCACCTTTCACTATATTTGCCGGGCTTTCCGATGACAGGAGTGCATGGAAGACAACCAAACAATTAAAGTAGACAATTATGAAACGAGTATTCGTATTTTCGATGATGGCCGTTATGGCCCTGCTTGTAGTCGGCTGCTGCGCATGCCGCAAGGGTAAGAATGCCAAGCCTCTGGTGGGAACCCAGTGGCATCTGGTGCGTATGATGGAGCGTGACCTCAAGATTGCGCCCGACCAGTTCGTCTTCACCTTCAACGCCGAGGGCCGTTTTGCCGGCAAGGGCGCCTGCAACCGCATGATGGGCGGTTACACCACCACCGACAAGGGCGAAATGAAGTTCAGCGGTGTGGCCTCGACCCGTATGATGTGCCCCGATGTGGATCTTGAGGGCGAGTTGGGCCAGATCCTCGACAAGACTACTCATTACGAGATCGACGGCGACATGCTCATGCTGTTGAGCAACGGCGAGCTTCAGGCCGTATTCCAGGCTACCGAGGCTTCGGCCGACGAGGCCGCTGCCGAGTAGTGAAACGGAGCGCTTATCCGTACGACACGCCCCTGCATGGATCCATGCAGGGGCGTGCTGTTTATATCCGGGCCGCGGGCGGTCAGTCGCGGCCGAAGAGCAGGTCGGTGACGTCGTCGAGGGTGATCTTCCCGACGATGTCGCACACGAGGCGCGCCTCGCCCTTGGCGATGAAGATCAGGAACTCGCTCTCGTCCTCCTTGTAGGGCGCGGTGTAGACGTATACCGTCTCGCTGTCGATGTTCATTATCGTGAGCCTCCTGTACGGCTTCTCGTCGGCCACCTTGCGCAGGCGGTCGTAGATGTCGATGTGTCGCGTCCCGCTGAACTTTATCTGACGTATGACGTCGATACGGTTTACCATATGGCCGCTATCGCCCGCCTTGTCGGGGAGGATGCTGCGCAGCATCTTGCCCGAGAACTCCGATGTCTGCAGTTCGGGATTACCCTCTCCTGCGTGGCGGTCGAAGCGGGCGATGGCGGTGTCGTACTCCTCCATGAACTGCGGGGTCTGGGCGACGGCCGTCAGCGCGGTGGCGAGCAGCAGGGCGACGGATGCGATGGCCTTTTTCATGGTTGCGGTGTTTTTATAAGCCTACTCCTATGGTCCACATCTGCGTCTTGGGGCCGCAGCCGCTCTTGAAGAGGGCGGTGGGGGTGTAGTTGCAGTAGAGGCTGAAGCAGTGGAACGAGAGTCGCAGCGTGGCGCCCGCCTGTATGAAGTTGACGGGGAAGTTGTGTTCCTTGTCCTTCGAGCCGCCCTTGTACTTGATCTTGGTGTGCGAGTTCATCACTATGTCGGCATAGCCTCCGGCTGCTATCGAGAACTTGTCCCAGCGGCCGAACGACACCTCGACGGGAATGTGTATGGCGGCCACGGTGAACTTGCTCTTCTTTACCTCCAGCTCGTTGCCTATCGGCGAGGGGGTCACCATCTGCGGTCCGTCGGTCAGCGTGAGCGTCTTGTCGAGGCGGAAGTTGTTGGCGCGTATTCCTATCGCGGCCGATATGCCGACGCTGCGGCGGCGGTTGAAGGCCGAGAAGTTGAGCAGGTTGACCGTCACCTGTGTCGATTTCCAGTTGTTGATGTCGAGGAACTGACCGTAGCCCATGCCGTCGTAGATGCCGTAGTCGACGGGTGAGAGCATGTTCCATCCCAGCTCGAACGACGGGATCGAGGAGGGGATGTTGCGGCCGATTACGAACGACGACGACGAGTACCATACGGGCAGTCCCACGGCTACGGTCGATTGCTTGTCGTCGGCCGTGCCGAACTCAATGCCGTCGATGCCCAGACTCATCGACTGTGCGTCGGCCGTGCGTGTGCCGAGAGTGACGAGGGTCGCTGCCAGCAGCAGCGTGAGGAGAAGTGTACGTTTCATGGTGTATTGCGTTTTGTTGTTGTCTTGCCGTGTTATTCTATGTCGAGCAGGCCGCGCAGCGGGTCGGTGCGGTCGGCGCCGTCGGTGCGCATGTCCAGGAAGATGCTCTCGGAGCAGACGCGGGCCTCGGCCAGCGACGTGACGGGACGTCCGTTTACATATCCGTATACGGTGGGACGCGTCAGCGTTATGGCTACGGCCACGATCGCCGCCGATGCCGCCGTCACCAGGGCTATGCGCCAGCGGGCGGGACGGGCTTCGTGGAGGCGTATCTCGGCCGCCATGCGTTCGTGCGGCTGCTCTGCCATGCCGAGCATGGCGGCTGCGGCATGTGCCTCGGGCGTGGAGGGTGTGCCATCGGCCGACAGCATGCGGCGCAGCTCGTTCTCCTCCCCGACGGAGGTCTCGCCGCGGTAGTAGCGGTCGAGCAGTTGCGACAGGTGTTCAGAGTCCATGGTTCATGATCTTTATAACGCCCTCCTTTACCCTGCAGCGGGCGCGCGAGAGGGCCATGCGCACGCTCTGTTCGGTGGAACCCTTAACCTCGGCTATCTCGGTTATCTCCATCCCCTCGATGTCGCGCAGGTGTATCACCTCGCGCTCGCGCGGCGGCAGCGACTCGATCAGGTTCCGTATGATCCTCCCCGTCTCGCTGCGCTCAATATCGTCGTACCCGGCCGACTGCAGATGCCGCTCTGCCGAGGCCATGTCGGCGCGCGGGCCCGAGCGTTGCCGCGAGCGTATGCGGTCGATGCACATGTTGCGCATGCCGGTCATCACGAGCGCCCGGAATCCCGTCTCGCGGATGAAGAGACGCCGCCGCCACAGCCTCTCGTAGAGGTCCTGTACGGCATCCTCGGCGGCCTGGCGGTCATGCAGCAGGGTTATGGCGTAGCGGTACGCCGAGTCCTTGGCTGCGATGAACTCGCGGTTGAAATCTTCACTCTTCATCTTGCGGGTAGTGGTTCCGTCTGCCGCCCGTGGGGTGCGGTTCCGACAGTAATACGTTTGTGCAGAACAAATATAACATCCGTCGGCCGATTTTTTTTGTTTTTTCTCTTGCGAAGGCCGCGAACCGTGTGCCTGCGGCAAAAAAAACCGCCGCCGACCTGTTGGGTCGGCGGCGGCAGTGCGTTTCGCTACGGTCCTGTTACTCAACCTCGCGACGGTTGCGCAGGGCGTGGGTTATGGTGAGCTCGTCGACATATTCCAGCTCGTCGCCGAAGCCTATGCCGCGGGCTATGGTGGTTACCTTCACCGAGGGGAACTGCCGCAGACGGTTCATGATGTAGAAGAGTGTGGTCTCGCCCTCGACCGAGGTCGATATGGCGAGTATCACCTCGTGGATGCCGCCCTCGGCAACGCGCTCGATGAGACGGTCGATCTTGAGGTCCGACGGGCCTACACCCTGCATGGGCGATATGACGCCTCCCAGCACGAAGTACAGGCCGCGGTACTGGCGCGTGTTTTCTATCGACATGAGGTCACCCACCTGCTCGACGACACATATCGTCGTGCGGTCGCGCTCGGGGTCCTCGCATATCGGGCAGATGTCCGTATCCGAGAGGTTGTTGCAGAGCGAGCAGTGGCGTATGTCGTGGCGGAAGCGGGCGATGCTGTCGGCCATGCGCTCGACGGCGTCGGGCTCCATCTTTAGCAGGTGCATCGTCAGTCGCAGTGCCGTGCGGCGGCCTATGCCGGGGAGCTTGGCGAACTCCGATACGGCCTCTTGCAGAAGTTTCGACATGGGTGTGCGGGTCAGATCTATGGTGTGTTCACTGGGGTTGTGCCGCGGCGCGTCAGATGCGCTCGATGCGTTCGGTCTCGACCCATCCCTTGTTGCCGTCGGCTATGCGCACCTCGGCCCAGCCCTCGACGGTGTTGCCTATGGTTACGACCGTACCCTCGTGCAGCACGAAGAGGTCGGTGGCCGACTTGTCGGGCGAGCTCTTCACCGAGAGCGACGAGCTCATCACAACGGCCTCGTTGCGCTCGACGAGCATGTTACGCTCGCTCCATGCCATAAGCGTCGTTACGATGAAGCACACCAGTGCCACCACCATGCCGTAGAATCCTCCCTTGCGCATGGCGATACGCTGCGAGAGCAGGTATGCCAGGCCAAGTGCCAGGGCTGCGGCCAGCAGCACGAGCGAGAGTATGGTCCATGCCGTGCAGCTCATGGTGCTGCGCACGGTCTTGGCCCACGACACGAGGAAGAACTCGGGAATCTCCTCGATCTTGTCCTTGGTCGAGCGCTCGGCATATTCGAGGTTGTGGCGTATGTCCTCGTCGCCGGGCGCAAGACGCAGCGCGCGGTTGTAGTAGAGTATGGCGCCTCCCGTCTCGCCGCTCTTGAAGAGGGCGTTGGCCAGGTTGTAGTATAGCGGTGCCGAGTAGAGCCCCTTGTCGGCTATGGCCTTGTAGAGTTCGGCGGCGCGGGCGAAATCCCCGGCCGTATAGGCTGCGTTGCCGGCCTGCCACAGCTCGTCGCTCGTGGCCGTGGCGGGGTCTATGGCCGTGGCGTCGGCCTCTGCCGCGGGTGCCTCTGCCGCTTCGGCGGCAGGTGTCGCGTCCGATGAGTCCGAAGCATCGGCCTGTGCGGCGGTTGCTGCCTGTTCGGCGGCCTGCTGGGGCGTCTGCTCTGCGGCGACCGTCACGGCGACGGTGCACAATGCCGCAAGCATGGCTGCGATATATCTTTTCATGTTCATGTCGTTACCGGTTTTATCGTTTTACAATCGACTCGATGTGCGAGATGATTCTCACACCCTCGGTGTAGACCTCGTTCATCTCCACCGACGTCGAGGGCGAGTACTGCGCCTCGTCGCAGCGCGTCATGATGTCGGTGAAGTGCTGTGCCTCGTAGGCCGCTACGCCGCGGCGCTGCAGCTCCTCGCGTATCGACTCCTTCGTAAGGTCTGCCACGGGGATGTTCAGCTTGTCGCTCATGTAGCCCCAGAAGGCGTGCAGCATCTCCTTGTAGAATGCCTGGCGGTCGCCCGCACGCATGTGGCGCTCGGCGGCGCGGAAACGCTGTACGGCCACCTTGTTGGCGCGGCGGTTGCGTACCAGCACCGTGTTCTTGCTGTCGCGGATCATCTTGCGCAGGCGGTAGTAGAGCGCCGTGAAGAGTACCACGATTGCGGCCAGCAGCGCGAAGTATGTGCCGCTGAACATCAGGGGCGCGGCCGACTTGCGCAGGGCGGCGTGTCCCAGCTTGATGAAACGTATGTCGCTGCCCAGCTGTCGCACGTCCTCCTTCGATGAGGCGGCCACAACCTGTGCCGGACGGTTGTCACCCGAGGCGTCGGGCGATACGTCTATCTTGAGCGGCTCGGTTGAGAGGGTCACGTATGCCCCCTTCTGCGGGCTGAAGTACGAGAACTCGACAGGCGCAATGTCGTATTCGCCCTCGGCACGGGCTATGAAGGGGAACTCGAACTGGCGGTATCCCGTCGTGCCCTGCGGCGTGGAGCGTATCGACTCGGTGTTGCGTACGCTGTATGCCTCGAATGACGAGGGCAGCTGCAGCGTCGGCGCCTGCAGGAAGGAGAGGTTTCCCGTACCCGAGATCTTCACCGTGTAGGTCGCGGCCGAGTTGGCCTTGAGCTGCGCGGGCGGCATCTCGGCCGAGATTGTGAACTCGCCCACGGCTCCTGCGAACGATGCCGGTGCACCGGCGGGCAGCTCCTCGACATTGACCGTGATGGCTCCCGTCGTGAGGTTGCGCTTTACGTTGTACTCCTCGACGCCGCCACCGAAGAAGGGGTCGAAGTTACGGGCGTTCTGTATGACCACACGCGCCACGGCCGTGATGTCGGTAGGCTCGATGGTGAGTGCGCCGCTCTGCTGCGGGTAGAGGAGGTACTCCTTGATTATCTGCGAATCGTAGACCTTGCCGTCGAGCGTCTCGCGCTGTGGCTTGTAGTTGTCCACGGGCAGCTCCTGCGACCAGAAACCGTTGAACGACGGCAGCTTCACATCCTCGAAGCCCACGATGCTGGCGCGCGTGTAGAGCGTGAGCGAGGCGAGTATCGGCTCGCCCTTGTAGACTTTGGTGCGCGAGAGGTTCAGGCGCAGCACGATGTCGTCCTTGGCCACCTTGTTCTGCACGGCATTGCCCTGCTCGGCGGCGCGTCCCTGCTGTTGCTGCTGGCGCTCCGCTCCGCCGTCGACCACCTCGATGGGGGTGGCCTTGGTGGTGTAGCGTTTGCCGTCGACGGCTATCGAGGCCGAGCCTATGGTTATGTTGCCGGCGTTCTGCGCCACCACGACGTAGGTGATGGTGCAGGTCTTCTTCTGCGAGGTGACGCCGTTGATGCTCTGGAACTCGAATCCCGTCGATGTGGTGGGTCCGGCCAGTATGTCGAGACCGGCAAAGTCGGGCGGCGTGAACGATCCGTCGTCGGGCTTGTTGGTATCGAGTACGAACTCCACACGGAACATCTCGCCTGCGGTGACTATGAGCGGGGTGTTTATCTCGAAGGTGTGGTTATCGGCGGCGCGCGCCACGCCGAGGCATGCGAGCGTCGTCAGCATCAGAATCATGTGTCTGAAAAATCGTGCCATATCGCAAGAAAAGGTCTTATATCGAACAACGCGTGCGGGGGCTCTTTTATTTTCCCCGGCGCGTCAAAAAAAACCGCAAAGGAACAAAAAAACCGCAAAAGAAGTTTCGCATCCTTTTGGGGTGCGAAACTTCTGCGGTTTGGGGTCTGTTAATGCTGGAAGTCGGCGAAGAAGTCGTTGCCCTTGTCGTCGACGATGATGAAGGCGGGGAAGTTCTCGACGTAGATCTTACGTACGGCCTCCATGCCCAGCTCGGGGAAGTCGACAACCTCGACGCTCTTGATCGAGTTCTTGGCCAGCACGGCTGCGGGGCCGCCGATCGAACCCAGGTAGAAGCCGCCGTTGGCCTTGCAGGCGTCGGTGACGGCCTTCGAGCGGTTGCCCTTGGCTACCATCACCATCGAGCCTCCGTGCTTCTGGAAGAGGTCGACGTAGGGGTCCATACGTCCTGCCGTGGTGGGGCCGAACGAACCCGAGGCCATGCCGTCGGGCGTCTTGGCCGGGCCGGCATAGTATACGGGGTGCTTCTTGAAGTACTCGGGCATGGGCTTGCCTTCGTCGAGCATCTGCTTGATACGGGCGTGGGCGATGTCGCGTGCCACGATGAGCGTACCCTTGAGGTTGAGACGCGTCTTTATGGGGTACTTGGTCAGTATCTCGCGCACCTTGTCCATACCCTCGTCGAGGTCGATGTCGACGGCGGGCGACATGGCGGGAGCCTTCGCGGGCAGGAAGCGTGCGGGGTTCTTCTCGAGCTTCTCGAGGAAGATACCCTCGGGCGTGATCTTGGCCTTGATGTTGCGGTCGGCCGAGCAGCTTACGCCGATGGCGACGGGGCAACTTGCGGCGTGGCGCGGTGCGCGGATCACACGCACGTCGTGCACGTAGTACTTGCCGCCGAACTGTGCGCCCATGCCCAGCTCCTGGCACATCTTGGTGATCTTCTCCTCCCACTCCAGATCGCGGAAGCAGCGGCCACCCTCGTTACCCGACGTGGGCAGGTGGTCGAGATATCCGGCCGAGGCCTTCTTCACGGTCGAGAGACACATCTCGGCCGACGTGCCGCCGATGCAGACGGCAAGGTGGTAGGGCGGGCATGCCGACGTTCCCAGGTCGGTCAGGTGCTCCTTGAAGAACTTGGTGAGCGATGCCTCGTTGAGCAGCGCCTTGGTCTGCTGGTAGAGGAAGGTCTTGTTGGCCGAGCCGCCGCCCTTGGTGATAAAGAGGAACTCGTACTCCATGCCGGGCTTGCCGCCGTAGATGTCGATCTGTGCGGGGAGGTTGGTGCCCGAGTTCTTCTCGTCGGTCATCGTGAAGGGTACGACCTGCGAGTAGCGCAGGTTGCGGTCCTTGTAGGTCTCATATACGCCGCGGGCGATGCACTCGGCGTCGTCGGCGCCCGTGTATACGTCCTCGCCCTTGTGGGCTATGCATATTGCCGTACCGGTGTCCTGGCAGGTGGGCAGCTCGCCCTCGGCAGCCACGGCCTGGTTCATGAGCATGGTGTAGGCCACGAACTTGTCGTTGTCCGATGCCTCGGGATCGTCGAGTATCGATGCGAGCTTGGCCAGGTGTGCCGGACGCAGGTAGAACGATACGTCGGCATAGGCCTCCTTCGAGAGCAGTTCCAAACCTTTGGGGTCTACTTTCAGTATTTTACGTCCGTCGCACTCGACGACCTTGACGTAATCCTTCGTCAGAAGGCGGTATTCGGTGGTGTCCTTCTCGATGGGATAGGGCTCCTGATAGATGAATTCAGCCATAGCTTGAGTCTGTTTTATTCGGTTTGTGTATTATTCCGTTCGATTTGTATGTTATTGCGTTGCGCATGAAAACGCTTTGCAAAATTACAAAAAAATGTGAAATTATCCGTCTCGCCGCCCTTTTTTCGGCCGTGTGCCGTGCGGCGCGAATTTTTGCGGACGGATACTTGGGCGATTGGATCGTTGTGCTTAATTTTGCGTTAGGGTGCGGCTGCGGGCCGCGCCGCGACAGCAGTATAAGCCGGCTAACAACTTTTTACCATGAACCAACTATCAAAAGGCAATATTCGCCGCATGTTGCAGGATTGCCTCTACGGCGAGATCGAGGAGTACCTGCAGGACCATCGCGGGGTGCGGTGCCCCGATACATGGCGTTCGGACATACGCTTCATAACGCGCCGTGCGCTGGAGATTCTCTTCAACCACGACGAATCGGAGATCAGCGGAGCCGAGGATGTGGGCGACCGCCTCAGCTTCGACTATGTGCTGCGAGGCTACGGCATGGGCGATGCGGCCAACGTGTCGTACGAGCGCGACGGCGACGATTACCTCCGCATATCGTTCTCGGTGCTGCGCGACGGCCGTGTGCAGTCGACGGTGATCTACGAGCGCGACTACGACGACGCGTCGCTCGTCTACCGCATCAACGGCGAGACATATTCGGTCATGGGGTAGCGCCGCGTGCCCATAGCGGCGGCTTATGGCGTGATAGGAAAAAACGATGTCGTTTTTCGGCTCGGGGAGGATAATGTTTCACGATAATCACTACCTTTGCATCAAAGAAAAACGATAAGTAAAACTTATAAAAAATTACTGTTATGTTGAGCAAGAAAATGCACGATGCGCTCAATGCGCAGATCAATGCCGAGTTGTGGTCGGCCTATCTTTATCTTTCTATGTCGATGGATGCTGCCGACAAGGGCCTCAAGGGCGTAGCCAACTGGTTCGCCGTACAGTTCAAGGAGGAGCAGGACCATGCACAGATCCTTATCAACTATCTGCTCTCGCGCGGAGAGCGTGTCGAGCTGGCGCCGATTGCCGCCGTCACCACGTCGTGGGAGTCGCCCCTGGCCATGTTCGAGGATACGCTCGAGCACGAGAAGGAGGTTACGGCCATGATCAACGACCTCTGCGCCATTGCCGAGGAGGATCGCGACCGCGCTTCGTCGAACATGCTGGTATGGTTCGTCGACGAGCAGGTCGAGGAGGAGCAGAGCGCCGCTGACATCATCGCCGAGCTGAAGATGATCGGCGAGGACAAGCTAGGCCTCTACATGATCGACAAGGAGATGGCCGCACGTACCTACACGGCTGCCGCACCCCTGGCTTCGAAGGAGTAGCCTCCGCGCGGCGCAGGCCGCAGAGATGAAAAACTCCGCATCCCGTCAATGGATGCGGAGTTTTTTTGTCTTCCTTTACGGCTGTTGTCAGAAAATCCCGAGGCTGCTGGCGAAGATGTAGACGAGCAGCAGCGGCGTGACGTATCGCAGCGCGAAGTAGAGCAGCGGGAAGGCGCGGCCGCGCAGCTGGCCGTAGTTGGTCATCTCGCCGCGCAGGAATGTGGGTTTCATGTACCATGCGGCGAAGATGCATGTGAAGAGGCCTCCGAGGGGCATGAGTATGTTGGCCGAGACGTAGTCGAAGATCTCGAAGAAGGAGATGTTCTCGATATGCAGCCAGCTTCCGAGGTCGATGTCGAAGCGGAAGGCGAGGGTCAGTGCGCACAGCGCCACCGACAGGGCCGAGGTGAGGCGCGTGGCGCCCTTGCGCGTTAGGTTGTGCTCCTCGGCGAAGTATGCCGTCAGCACCTCGTGGAACGATATGGTCGATGTGAGCGACGCCAGCGTCAGCAGTATGAAGAATACGGCCGACCACAGCGCCGCGAGGGGCATGCCCTTGAATATCTCGGGCAGGGTGACGAATATGAGCGACGCCCCCTCCGAGGGCTGGAGCCCTGCGCTGAAGACGGCGGGGAATATCACCAGACCGGCCAGCACGGCTACGAGTAGCGTCAGCAGCGAGACGCTGAAGGCCGTGGCCGTAAGGTTGTTGTCGCGCTTGAAGTATGAGGCGTAGGTCACCATGCATCCCATGCCCACCGAGAGCGAGAAGAATGCCTGTCCGATGGCGGTGAATATGGTCTGTGCCGAGAACGCCTCGCGGAAGTCGGGTTTCAGGAAGAAACGGTAGCCCTCTGCGGCGCCGGGCATGAAGGCCACGCGTATGGCCATCACGATTAGTATTATGAACAGCGCGGGCATCATCACCTTGGCGGCCTTTTCGATACCCTTCTCCACGCCGCGTACGATTATCATGTGCGTAAGCAGTATGAAGACGATGGTGTAGATGGCCTGTCGCGGCGATGCCTGGAACGAGTCGAACTGCGCCGTGAAACTCTCGCCCGAGGTGTAGAGGGGGCCGAAGAGCGAGCTTACGAGGTATTCGAGCGACCATCCCGCCACGATGTAGTAGTAGCCAGATATGCAGACGGCGGCCAGCGCGCCGTTGTATCCGACCCATTTCCAGCGGCTCGAGAGGGTGTGGTAGGCGCCCACGGCGTTCAGACGGGTCTTGCGGCCCACGGCGAATTCGGCCAGCATGACGGGTATGCCGACTACGAATACGCACAGCAGGTATATCAGCAGGAAGGCGGCGCCGCCGTGCTCGCCCGCCATGTAGGGGAATCGCCAGATGCTTCCAAGACCTATCGCGCTGCCTGCGGCCACGAGGATAGCGCTTATCTTTCCTCCGAAGGAGGCTCTCGATTGTTCGCTCATGGGTGTTTCAGGATTGTGTGGATGCCGGTTTGCGTGCCGACGGTGGCAAATATACAAAAAGCCGTCAGTACGAAGGCTATTGCGTGGAATATTTTTGCTGCATACGGCCGTTATTATGCGCATATATGCAAAAAATGCGAAAGAATATTCCTTTCGCATTTTCCGTTCATGCCGATCGGTTGTCGGCGAGTTCCCATTGCGGGGCGGCGGTGGGGATGGGAGAGGGTTGCCGGAGATGTGGTGTCGTGTTCTCTGTTTTCCTCTTCTCTTTGCGTCGGTTGACATCCTCGGACGGTCTTGTGTTCCTCTTCTTGTCTTCTTCCGTGTGTCCTGTTGCTGCATCCGATGCCGGCCTTGCGTCCAAATCGTCCGTTGCGTCCAAAATTTGCGTCAATGTATGCGTCCAATGTCCTGCGTCGTATGGCGGATCGGATGCACCGTTGCGTATCCGTCTTTGTCGCCGTTCGGGATGTCGCTCCGACAACCTCTCCTTATCCCTTATGTCGTTATTATGTGTGGCGTTTGCTCTTTTGCGCTTGCGTCATCTTCGTGTGGCGGTGCCGCCTCTTGTGGCTGCAGCCGCCTGCCGGTGAGAAAAGGGGAAGGGAGAGAGGTGCCGTTTTGCGTCCAATGAATACTTCTTCTCTATACCTGTCTGCTACCCAAACATCCTTAAATAAACCTAATCATCCTTTTTGTGTCCTGATTTGCGTCCTATGACACCTTCTCTCCGCGTCCCCTGTCTTTCTGTTCCGTTGCGGGGCTTCGTGCACCCGCATTATGTCGTACTGTTCTCTGTTAGTCCTTATTGTGTTGTCCCTGACCGGTGTTTGTCCGTTACGTTGTCCTTTACATTGCATCCTGCGCCGGTTTTACGATGCCGGCCTTCATGACCCTTGCCGATGCCCCGCCGTGCGTGTCAGTCGGGGAGCTTGGCGGTGTATTGCCAGCTGCGGAAGTTGTGTTCGCCGTCGACCTTCATCTCGTGGGTGTTGAACCACTCGACGAATGCGTGCCACTGGTCCTTGTGGCTGTCGCACCACTCGGTGAAGGCCTCCATGTTGCCGCCGCGCAGTATCCAGCGGCTGTATGCCTCCATGTGCCCCGCCTCCGCGATCTCGCGCTGGCGGTCGAAGAGCAGGTTTGGGTAGACGTATCCGTAGTCGTTGGGCTCCGAGAAGTACTCGTCGACGAAGAGTTCGCGTATGCGGCATATCTCATCCGTCGAGAACGGCGGCAGCCCCACCTTTACCACGGCCTTGCCCAGCGTGGGCTCGTAGACGGCGACCGCGTAGGGGTAGCGCATCACCCCGAGCGTCTGGTCGTACCATATCGAGTTGTTCTTCGAGAAACTGATGTATATGAGGTCCTGCCCCTTGTCATCCTTCTCGTGCCATATGTTCGAGGCGTAGGCCTCGGCCAATAGGCGGCTGACCTCGATGTTCTGCTCACCTATGCACACCATGTTCATGTACATCTCGCCGTAGATCATGCCCCATACCGACTCGGGTGAGCTGAGGTATATGCCTGCGGCGCGCCAGTAGTTGCCCGCATAGGACGGGTCGAGCTCTATGCCCCGCTCGTAGTACATGAGCGCCTCGTCGTAGCGTCCGGCCTTGAACGCGAGGGTTCCCAGCTCCATGTGCAGCGCACCCGAACGGGGGAAGGCCTTGAGGCCGCGGCGGTATATCTTCTCGGCCTTGCGGTCGTTGCCGCGTTCGGCGTAGCTGTTGCCCCACATCTGGTAGAGGCGGTCGTCGACCGATATGTCACGCGACAGGCGGCTGAAGATACGTCCCGCATGCGAGTAGTCCTCCTGCAGGTAGTAGGCGTATGCCAGCTGGTAGTCGGTGAGGTAGTCCTGCGAATACGACGAGAGGGCCCTGCCGAACACCTCCATGCTCTTTGCCACCTCGGTCTGATCCATCAGTTCGGTGGCATCGTATATCCTGTTGACGTCGTTCTGCGAGTATGCCGGCACCGTCCACAGGAGAAATACTGCTACAAGTATACGAACGGTTTTCATAGGCTTGCCGCTTTTATTATCGCACTACAAATATAATAAAAAAAACGACAACGCAAAACATTTTAGCGATAAATTTGATTAAATATATCGCCGTAGACTCTTTTTTTTTACCTTTGTTTGGCGAGTTCCTTCAAAAAGGCCTCTATCTCCTCCATGCGTGTGGCCCAGCTTGTGGCCAGGCGTACGGTCTGCGTGCCGTCGGCGTGCTGCTCCCACGGGCTGAATGTGGCTATGGCGGAGAGCCTTTGCAGGCGGGCGGCGTCGAGGCGCAGGAATATCTGGTTGGTGACGGGCGCGAAGGCCGTGGCGTATCCTGCGGCCGCGAGGCCCTCGGCCAGGCGCCGTGCGGCCTCGACGGCGCGGCGCGCTATGTCGAGGTAGAGGTTGCCGGTGAAGAGCGTCCCGAACTGTAGCCCGAGAACCCATCCCTTGGCCAGCAGCGCACCCTGCTGCTTGATGGTGGTGAAGAGGTGGGGTATGGTGCCGGCGCGGGGTATGACGACGGCCTCGCCCAGCAGGGCGCCGCACTTGGTGCCGCCGATGTAGAAGACGTCGCACAGGCGCGCCACGTCGCGCAGGGTCATGTCGCAGGCTGGGGCCGCAAGCGCATAGGCCAGGCGCGCGCCGTCCATGTAGAGGGGCACTCCGCGGCTGCGGCATGCGCGGCTGAGGGACTCCAGCTCGGCGAGCGAGTAGAGCGTGCCGTACTCGGTCGGCTGCGAAATGTATACCATGCCGGGCCACACCATGTGGTCGCAGTTGCTGTCGGCGCGCTGGGCGTCGATGTAGGCGGCGACCTCGTCGGCCGAGATCTTGCCCTCGGTGTGGGGCAGCGGCAGCACCTTGTGTCCCGTGGCCTCGATGGCGCCCGCCTCGTGTACGTTGATGTGTCCCGTGTCGGCCGCCACGACACCCTCGTAGGGGCGCAGCATGGCCTTTATCATGGTGGCGTTGGTCTGCGTACCGCCCGTGAGCAGGTGTATCTCGGCCTCGGGCGCACCGCACGCCTCGCGTATGAGGCGGCGTGCCGCGTCGCATATCTCGTCGCAGCCGTAGCCGCTGTGTTTATCGAAGTTGGCGGCGGCCATGCGCTCCAGTATCGCGGGGTGCGCGCCTTCCATGTAATCGCTGTCGAAATGGTACATTGCTGTGTGTGTTTTGTCGGTTTGTACTCTATATTATTATCGAAGGCGGGCATACCTCGGTTGGGGGTATGCCCGCTTCGGGGTCAGTTGTGTGTGGTGTTTACTTGCCGCTCATGGGGCGCAGTTCCGATCCCTCCGAGGGGGGTACCGACTCCTCGGCTACGGCCCACGTCTTGCAGGGGCGGTCGCCCATAACCAGCTCCAGTGTGCCGCCCGCCATGAGGTCCTCGTGCGAGAAGTAGCTCTTGTCGTAGGGACGGCCGTTGAGCGTTGCCGACTGTATGTACTTGTTGTCGGCCGAGTTGTTGCGGGCGATGAGGGTGAAGGTCTTGCCGCCGTCGAGATGGATGGTCACGCGGTCGAATATCGGGCTGCCGATGACGTAGTAGGGCATACCTGCCGTCACGGGGTAGAATCCCATGGCCGAGAAGACGTAGAATGCCGACATTCCGCCGCCGTCCTCGTCGCCGCAGATACCCATCAGGTCGTTGCGGAACCAGCTCTCCATGAGCATGCGGATACGTTTCTGTGTCTGCCACGGGCGCCGTGCGTAGTTGTAGAGGTAGGGTATGTGGAAGCTCGGCTCGTTACCCATGACATACTGGCCCACGTTACCCGACGAGTCGGGCAGCGTCGAGTAGTACTGCCACTTCGATGTGTGCAGGCCCTCGGCGAAGAGCTGGTCGAGCTTGTCGGCGAAAGGCTGCTCGCCGCCGAAGAGGGCTATAAGGTCGGCTATGTTGTGGTGTACGTCCCAGATGTAGGTCCAGGCGTTGTTCTCGTCGTAGTAGTCGCGTGCACCCAGGCCGCCCGAGAAGATATAGTCGAAGGGCTGTATGAACTCGCCCTTGTCGTCCTTCGGGTGGAAGAATCCCGTCTCGCGGTTGAAGAGGTTGCGGTAGTTGAAGCTGCGGCGCAGGTGGAAGTCGTACTCCTGGCCGAGGCCCATGTGCTGTGCCAGGCGCGAGATGCACCAGTCGTCGTACGAGGCGGCCAGCGTCACGGCCACCGACTGGCGACGCTCGCCTCCCGATACGGCGGCTACGGTTTCCTGCTCGCCGGGGTGCAGCGCGGGGAACCAGCCGTTGGCGTGGTAGAAGTCGTCGAGCTCGGTCTTCGGGGCGCGTACCCACGGGAGCATGGTTTCGTTGAGGACGGTGTGGCGGATGCCCTCGAAGGCACGCTTGACGTCGAACTCAAGGCCCTTGCACAGCGCGTCGGCAAAGACGGCTGCCGAGTGGTTGCCGTTCATGCAGTGGGCGTCGCCGAAGACGCAGGGGAATGTGGGCATCCATCCCGACTGCTCGTACATGCGCAGGTAGGACTCGATCTTCTGCTCCTGTGCCCGCGGGTTGAGTATCGTCTGCAGGGGGTGCAGGGCGTGGTAGGTGTCCCATACCCAGTCGTCGGTCCAGAAGGGCGTGCCCCCGTCGTCGTGTACCTTGCCGTCGAAGGCGCTGAAGTAGCGGCCGTCCTCCGATATGCACACCATGCGTTCGTGGCAGCGGTAGAGTGCCGTATAGAATGTTGTCTTCTGGTCGTCGGTGCCGCCCTCGACCTCGATGCGTCCCAGGGCGTCGTTCCATGCCGTGCGGGCGTCGCGCTCCATGGCGTCCATGTCCCACGAGGCTATCTCGGCGCGCAGGTTGCGCCGGGCCTGCTCGACGTCGATGTACGATATACCGTAACGGGCCGTGACGCGCTGTGCTGTGGCGGCGAAACGGGCGCTGTTGACGTCGCCCGCGGCCGTGGCGAAGGCTTCGGGCGCGGTGTCGAACTCGAGGTAGAAGTACTGCTTGATGCCGCGGTAGTTGTCGTAGCCCCACATGGCGTTACCCTCGCCGTGGATCTCGCCGCCCGACGAGGTGACCTGTATGTAGCGGTCGCCCGGCTGCTCGAACGTGCACGAGAAGATCGCCGCCTTGGCCGCAGGGACGAAGTCGGTGACGATGCCGTAGTCGTCGAGGTATACCGTGTAGCGCGTGGGCGACGAGTGTTCCTGGTCGTAGCGGTAGCTCATGTGGCGGTGCAGCCCCTCGGCCGGGCCGCAGTAGGGCATCATCATCAGCACGCTGCCGTTGCGGTGCGACGGCACGTTGAGCGGCAGGCCGCCCATGCGGTCGGTCGTGAACTCGTTGTGGTCGGGGATCATGCGCAGCATCGAGTTGGGCAGATGCGTCGTGGGGTAGGTCGGCACCAGCAGGTGGCTGATGTTGCCGATGCGGTTGTTGACGTAGTCCACCGGCTGGCGGCTGTCGCCGCAAGCGGCGACGGTGGCGATGACGGCCGCGCATGTCGCCATCGACACGCCGCGGCGGAGCAGGCTGTTGAAAGGTCTCTTCATGGTCAGGATATTGTGGGAAGCGGCGGCGCACCCTGCGCCACCGCTTACAAAATTACAAATTTTCGTCTGTCGTGCTACACCTGCGCCCGAAAAATAGGCCGCGGCGCGGCGCTTAGCGTATCTCCACCTCGATGACGGGCTGTCGGTCGACCTTGTCGAGCGGTTCGCTGCGGTACTTTACGCGGCCGAAGTCGATCTTCGCAAGGTCGATGCAGCGTATGGAGCTGTCGTACATGGTGCGGTAGTAGATCTTGCGCTCGGCGATGTCGGTGGCCGAGGTCCACTGCGTGGCGCTGGGTATGTCGGCGGGGATCTGTCCGGCGGGGAACTCAACGCCCATGGGTATGTCGAAGTTGTTGAGTATCTGCAGCCCCTGCATCACGGCCCCGAGGGTGGTGTCGCACGGCGGCGCCGTCATCTGGTAGAATGCCGCGCGCACGAAACGCGACGGGGGCGTCACGTCGCCCGGGATGCCGAGCATGCCGCTGCCCGCGCCGAAGGCCGCGAGGCGCACGCCACCGAAATCCTTGTCCTGGGCGCCGCCGGCGTAGAGGTTGACGTAGTTGTTGAGGTTGGTCATCTGCCACTCGTATCCGGGCGAGTTGGTCAGTACGCCCAGCCTGCTCTCGTGGAACTGCATCTTGCCGCCGACGATCTCCAGCACCACCTGGCGGCCCGTGGCGTCGGTTATGCGCCAGTGTACGGTCGAGGCGCGCGGGTCGAGCGAGACGACATGAATGTCGCGTGCCGCCTCCACGACCTCGTCGACCGTCGAGAAGCCGCCGAGCATCCACGCCACAAGCTGCAGGTCGGCTACCGTCGACGCGGCCAGCGCGGGGTCGTATTCCTCATAGCTGCCGTAGTTGGGGAAGTAGAAGAGGCCGGCCGAGAGCCCTGCCTCGTTGATGCCCTCGGCGACGAACTGCTCCATCTCGACCGAGAGTCCGACGTACCCGTATCGCGAGGGCATGGCGATGCCCTTGTCGCCCCCGGGGAGCATCGAGTTCTGGCTGTAGCCGCGCGGGACGACTACGTATCGGCTGTTGAGGTTGCTGCCGCCCCACTCGATGGTGCGGGCCACGACGGTGCCCTTGTCCTGTACGCGCAGGGTTATGCCAGTGCAGGCGTCGGCACGCATCGCGGCGGCGAGAAGCGCCGCTGTGGCAAGGAGAATGATCTTTTTCATGGTTTCGGTTTTATGAGGCTTGCGTTGTGCAAGTTATGTAACATATAAAGATATGTAAAAATATCGTATCGGCAATGCGCTGCCGCGTTTTTATTCTGCAACAATCGGGCGCGGCTGACCGTGCGGTGTGGCTGTGGGTGGTGCGCCGGCTGCTGCGGGACGGTAAAGGCTGCGTCGGGAAACGGAGTGGCTATGCGGCTGAAAAAGAAAAACATCCGCAGAATGTTCTGCGGATGTTCCGTTGTCGTGAGCCGAATCCGAGACTTGAACTCGGGACCCCTTCATTACGAGTGAAGTGCTCTACCACTGAGCTAATTCGGCAGCCTTGTGATAACTAGCTAGTTACGGAGGCTGGAGAGGTGCGTATGGGCGTAATGTGTAACATTATGTGTAACACGGCGGCCTGTGTTGTTTGCAATTTAACTATAGGTAATTGCTTGATTGTTCGGTGAATGAAAAGGAGCAAAGCTATTGAAAGAGGGACTTTATATTCCTTTGCTTTTAGCTTGTCACTGTCACTGTTTGCTGTTGTCAAAGGAAAAAAGCCGCATTTTCTCGGCTCTCTCCTTATCCTTTATGTATACGATGCAATCCAACTACAAACATATTGCTGCTGTTCACTTGCATTTGTTTACTCTCCTCCGATCATTGTTATCGGACAAACTTTTGCAAAGAGGCATATTTGAAGCTCCTTTACAAAGTCTGACCTCGATAATTGTTAGATATTTTTGTATTTCAAACATTATGCGCCTTGATGGGAGAGCATGTATAAAAGTAAATCGGGCCACAATATAAGCACGAACTCGGCGCTGTTGGAATCTTCTTCAAGTGCCTTGATCTGCCCGTTTCGCTGTGAGTTTCAAAAGGCATCCATCATCCCGTAACCTCGTACCCATTAACAAGTTGATTGTACTTGAATACATTGATCGAACTATCATTTTTCATCGGTAGTTCTTTAAAAGTATTAATCCAGACATAATCAGCAGAATTAATATTTGAATCGGAGGTTTGCGTACATTTACAACCCAGTAATAGTAATGCAATCAATATGGATATGCAGGTCTTCATTCCTCAAAATAGGTTAATGCATGTGGCTTTAATAAATGTCGAATTTTACTCAATGGTAATGTAACGACTATATGTCCGTCTCCATAAGATGCAATTTGATATGGATTATAAACAAATCTAATTCCTTTGGGTAACAATAAGAAATTCTCCGTTAAATATGCTTTCTCTTGATAATATTTACCCATTAATTCATGTTTTATCATGGTAAGTATTTTATCCTTATTAGCATTAGAAAACAAATCTTGCAATGTGATTTTACCCCCTGTTTGTAAATCGAAACAAGTGTATTGGCACGGTTCCAAACCATGCATTCCACCCCAGAAAACATATGATTTAGTATAGAACACCAAAACTTTATCGTAATTAATAGTAATGCCTGAATATTCATTATGGTATTGGTGCGAAATGGCTGCATCTGAATCCTGGGAAGCATATTCTTGATGAAATATCGTTTCCTCGTAATGCTGTTGTGCCTGCTCTAATGACATTGGGAATTCGACCCCAAAAAAGGATTGAATCATCTGTTCTCTTATCCGTTTGATTTCAGGTACGTCATTTGTTGGATAAACGAATTGATAACTAAAATCAAGAATTACGCCATTCTTAAAAGTCTGCCCATATTTCTCAACGATTAGTGTATCAAATGATATTACAGGGTTGTTCTGAGCATAAGAGCGATTCAATATTGGCATGGAAACCAATGCAATAAGTATCAGTATGCAGTTCTTCATATTCTGTGACGCATTTTGTAGATATATCCTATAACCTTATGTCTCCTAATCCGTTTCTATCCTCCCCACATCCTTAAAAACTCCATTGCATCTTTATATCGGTTGCTGTCATTCTTGAGCAACTGTTCAAGCTCCGCAGCCGACTTTTGCATCATCTTGATGATAGCATTCTATAAATCGCCTGTCTGTTCGTATATGTGTGCTTTCTCGAAATAGGCCATCGCTTTCATGAGCAGATCTTTCCATATTTCTGTTATGTGTATTCCAGCATATTGGCATATAGGTGCTGTGTGCTGTCAGTTTGTCCAGCCTACAAATATTTGGAAATTAAGTCAAACATCAGTTCCTCTTTCATGGCTGAATTGGATTATTTCCAATGCATTAAATCGGCCTTAGTCTTTCCTACTGTCCATACATTGAAATTCAGTACGACATCGTTCTGCATTTCATCATAGGTTTGTTGTGGCGGGGAGTGCCACATGTAAATAAACCGCAAGTCGAATATAGGATTGTCAAGTTATTTTTCATTATCTTATCTATCGTGTGGGTATCGGACCAACTTTTTCAAAGGGACTATATGAAACTCCTCTGAACAAATCGGTCCTAAATTATCTCTTTTGCAAAATCAAGAACCAGTCAATCTGTTTTATCGGGTCCGAGAGTTGCAATGTGATGCCGACATCCGTTTGGTTGACGAACACTCGATCCCAATAGACCGTTGCGGATTGTTCGTCTGCATGATATTGACCAATCACACGATGCCGCCATGCCAACCATGTACGCTGAGTATAGAGCGGTTGCCACTCCCAAGCAACCAACTGTTGCAGGACTGGTAATGATGATTCAGTAGTTAAGCGGAAATCTCCGTTATCGTTCGTTTGTAGGGTTAAGCGTTCGCCACGCTGGGGAACACCGTACACCGTAAGAGAATCCGCATAAATAGCAGGTTTTGGTCGAATCTGCCAATCTACTAATGCGTATTCTCCATTGAGCAATTCAATCTGTTCTTTTTTCGATATGGAATTGGCCCAAAGATATATGCCACACCCTATAATCAACAGGGCGTGAATGCTTATTAGATATTTTTTCATATGTTGGAAAGACGGGACAATTTTTCCAAAGGGATATATTAAATTCTCCCGAGATAGTTGGCCTTAAATTACTTTATAATTTGTCACCGAGATTTATACATAAAACATTTCTATCCTTTGTAAAAGGATGTATCTGCAACAATAGAGATGGATTAAACAGACTTTCCTTGTTCAATTAAAGACTCTATTAAATTAACGGAACGATTACCAGAAAGTAATGATGGAGAAATATCTAAATTATATGCGCCCAAACAATAAGCCGAAATTTGATACTCTATCATTGGCCCTTGTAACCATTGTTTTTCGATAATTCTCCTACATATCATTATTAATAGTAACCGAATTGATTCATCATGTTCAATTATTTGAGACTTTAAAATATCTTGATTCCTTACTATATATTGTGCTGCAAATTCAGGCAAATGCGAGAATAATTCATCTTTTATTTTACTTAATTTATTCTCGAACTCTTTTTCTATTGCCCACCTAATTTTAAGAGGCATAGCAATTTTATGAGATGTTGATCTTGCCCATTCAAATGCCTTTATTAATTCTGGATTAACAGTATCACATAGTCTACCTTTTTTCTGCTCATCTTCCAACCAAACTGTATATAATGGATGGTTGGTAATTAATTTTATATCATCTTCGTATTGTGCACGGGCTTCTTCTTGATATTGTTTAACCCTTTGCGCTATCTGTCGGTCTCCTTCTTCTCGAAAATTGGAAAGTTGCTTGAATATGTCATCTTTTCCAACGCTATATATAATTATTTTGAATAAAGAGTCGCAATTTAATCTCATCAAAATGTGAATTATGTCATCTTTCGTTATATAATGAATGAGTGACACAACAAAGTAAAGAACTCTTTTGTTTTTATCCGCATTATTAAAAAAATATAGCAGCTGAATTATTTGATTATAACGATGTTCGGTCTCTATAGAATAATAATATATCTTAACCTGTTCTAAGACCTCAATATTAAAAGAGATTATTGGAATGTCATCTTGGTTTCGTTTATAATCAGACCTATAAACTGAATGAAATAATATGTAGTATAAACAATCTATCCATGAATATTGAATTGAGTTGATTGTATTTTTATATAATTCAGTTATTCTACCTTTAACTCCTATTATATAATTAAGGCCATCTAATGATAGAGTCTTATTTCCTTGTGCTATATATGTTGCAATGAAATATAAAGCACATTCATCTCTTGGTCCTAGATAATTAATCATAATAATTATTTCAATGGTTTATTAAGTTTAATTTTTTGTGTTTTTCCTGCAAGACTAACCGCAAATATATCCTCTGAATAACATCTACAAACATCATATCGCAAAGGCAAAATCTCATTTCCTGCATAATCAATAACACCATAGCTCCCATCAATGCCAACTTCGATATATTCATGAGGCAATATCTTCCACGAATCATATTTAGGAGACAACCAAATTATGCAATCTTGTGGGCCATGTAATTTAATTCTTCCAGTTGTATCTATCTGTACCTTAACAGATGTTATCTTTGATTCTCCCTTTTTTCTAATCTCCTTTTTCGTAAATATCGCAGTTGCTATTCCTTTTTCAAAAGGACCAATAATTTCAAATCTCAATGGAATAACCTCTCGTCCACTGCTGCTATTAATTGCTCCCCATGAATGATCTTTTGCGACGAGAGTTAATCCTTCTTGACTATAGCCAATAAAATCATATTTAATATCAGGACTTTTTATAAGTTGACCACAATGCCAACAAAAAGTAGCATCATCCGCCAATTGTTGTTTACAATTCTGACAAAACATATCTTTTGTTTTATTGCCATTTTACCCCTCAAACGGCAGGTTAGTAGTAAAAATAAAGCGCAGGGCTGTACGCTCATTTCGATGCTGGGCTCTGGTAACGCCTTGTGATAAAATAAGCAACAACCCCACGCCTGTATCCGTAAGGATATGGCGAGAGACTAGGTCGGCTCATTCTCATCACAATTAAATTTGCCAGATTTACGCAGTATATGTATAGAATGAAAACAACATCCAATAAATTGATAATAAATATCCTGTAAATCAAAGTTTTATAATCTTATTTTTATTTTCGGTTGTTTTCAGTACTTTCAGTAGATTGGCTCTTGTTTGGTG
>JALENN010000007.1 GCA_022767745.1 Alistipes sp.
ATACACCCAATATTTGGAATAGCAAAAGATATTCAGAAAGATTTAGATTTACTATGTACTCCAAATAGTGCTTGATTATTAATGATTTGCAATTTTATGATATTTCTTGAATATGTAGGTTCGAGAGCCTCTCTCTCCGCATAACACAGGAAAATGCCGAACTTCATGTTCGGCTTTTTTCGTATATGCGCCATCGGAAACGAAGTTTACTGAGGGCGCATATGCGTAAAAATCCGGTCGGCAACGTCCGACGTCATTTTGTTGAGTTAAGCAGGGGCCCGCGGCGAGCGGAGAGGGAAAAGGCGGATGCAATCCGGCTAATCCCTCTCTCTATAAAAGAGCCGAGGCGGAAATCTGTCCGAACGGCGGAATATCAGTCCCTTCCGAATATCTCTCTACCGCAGCGGCGAGCCATGCGCTTGCGATTTCGCATTATTATGCTTAATATTGTACGCCTCCGGCCGGAGGCTCGATGGTTAATTGAAATTTACGGTCATGTCAAGAAAACTCCTGCTGACAGTCTCGGCACTCGTTTTGTCGGTCATGTGCGTCTCGGCCGCGGGGCGCGGCGTTGATACCGACTCGCTTTTCGTATTCCGCCATGACGGCATGGACCGCCGTTACAGGCTCTATGTCCCCGACACGCTCGCGGCCGGGCGGCCTCTTGTTATCATGCTGCACGGCTATGGCGGGCAGGTCTCGCCCGAGAGGTTCGGCATGCTCGACGCGGCACGCCGCTACGGCTTTGCCGTCTGTTTCCCGCAGGGGGCCGAGGACGGCCGCGGCAAGAGCTGCTGGAATGTGGGATATCCCTTTCAGGAGGGGTTGCGGACCGACGATGTGGATTTCATCTGCCGTCTGGCGCGCTATCTGGTGAAGGAGTACGGGCTCGATGAGCGCAACGTCTTCTGCACGGGCCATTCGAACGGCGGCGAGATGTGCTATCTTATGGCCTACCGCCGTCCAGAGGTGTTTGCCGCCGTCGCCCCGATCGCAGGCCTTACGCTCGAGTGGATGTACCGCGAGCTGGAGGCGACGAGACCCGTCCCGCTCATGGAGCTGCACGGCACGGCCGACAAGACCTCGCTCTGGGGCGGTGACCCGCGTAACGAGGGGGGCTGGGGCGCATATCTGGCCGTTCCGCTGGCGGTGGGTTATTGGACTGCCGTCAACCGCTGCACTTATGAGGAGACGGAGGAGCTCCCCGTCGGCCGCAGCGGGCGCCGCGTCACGGCCCACAGGTTCAGGGGCGGCAGCGACGGGTGCGAGGTGTGGCTCTACGAGATTGAGGGCGGCACGCACTCGTGGTCGGACGACGTGGTGGATACGGGTGCCGAGATATGGCGCTTCTTCAGCATGTATGTTTCAAAGTAAAACGTTATGGGTGATATGAACGGCAATATCGGAAAGGTGGCGGTGGTTACTGGCGCCGCCGGCGGAATAGGACGCGTGACGGCACGCATGTTTGCCGCGCAGGGATATACGGTCGTCGCGGTGGATATCGAGGAGGCGGTCTTCGACGAGGAGAACATCCATTTCCGCCGTGCCGACCTTTGCTCCTACGACGACATCTGCGGCGTGTTCGACTATGCGAAGCGGAGTTTCGGTGGCGTGCATGTGCTGGTGAACAACGGCGCGATAAGCAAATTCTCGAAGAGCGTCTTCGAGATCACGCCCGAGGAGTTCCGCCGGGTGATCGACACCAACCTCTGCGGCAGCTTCATGTGCTGCAAGCAGTTCATCGATGCCAACCGCGGTATGGAGTACGGCCGCATAATCAACATAGCGTCGACGCGCTGGCATCAGAACGAGGCCGACTGGGAGGCCTACGGCGCTTCGAAGGGCGGTCTTGTGTCGCTCACCAACACGCTGTGCGTGTCGCTGGCCGACACCCCAATAACGGTGAATGCCATCAGTCCGGGGTGGATACAGTGCTCCGACTACGACACCCTCTCGCGTGAGGACCACCGCCAGCATCCGTCGGGCCGCGTGGGCGTGCCCGAGGATATTGCGCGCATGGTGCTGTTCCTCGCTGCGCGGGAGAACGACTTCATCAACGGCGCCAATATCGTCATCGACGGCGGCATGACCAAGCGGATGATATACTACACCGCGGAGGATTACTGGAAGGAGTAGACGTGCGGCCGTATGGCGGGGGCTGCGGGCGGGGCGCGACGCTTCGGCCCGCAGCCCCCGCCGTTTTGCGGCTGCGGGGCGGGCAGAGGTCGTCAAACAGCATTTTTATGCAGGGTAAGTCTGCGGAGAGGGAATAAATTCGCGCCAAAGCATCATTTTTATCACTTTTTTCCATAACTTCGCATCAACGCTAACAAACTGCGACGACCATGTATTTGCATCCGGAATTTGAGAAACTCACCCGTTCGGAGATTGAAGTCCTGCAGATGGAGCGCCTGAAAAAGACGATCGACCACTGCATGAACACCGAATTTTACCGCAGGCGCTTCGCCGAGAGCGGCATTACGCCCGGCGACATACGTACGCTGGCGGACCTGGGCAAGATACCCTTCACGACGAAACAGGACCTGCGCGACAGCTATCCGTTCAAGATGTCGGCCGTGCCGTTGAGCCGCGTGGTGCGACTACACTCGTCGAGCGGCACGACCGGAACACCCACGGTGATACTCCACACGCAGCGCGATTTGGACGAGTGGGCCAATGCCGTGGCCCGCTGCCTCTATATGGTGGGGCTGCGTCCGGGCGACATATTCCAGAACTCGTCGGGCTACGGCATGTTCACCGGCGGACTGGGATTCCAGTACGGCGCCGAGCGTCTGGGCATGCTCACCGTGCCTGCCGCCGCGGGCAACACCAAGCGCCAGATAAAGTTCATCACCGATTTCGGCACCACGGCGCTGCACGCCATCCCGAGCTATGCCGGCAGGCTGTACGAGGTGATGGAGGAGATGGGCATCGACCCGCGCCGCGACACCCATCTGCATACGCTCATCATCGGCGCCGAGCCCCATTCCACCCATCTGCATACGCTCATCATCGGCGCCGAGCCCCATTCCGAGGAGCAGCGCCGCCGCATCGAGCAGATGCTCGGCGTGAAGGCCTACAACTCGTTCGGCATGTCGGAGATGTGCGGCCCGGGCGTTGCGTTCGAGTGCCGCGAGCAGAACGGACTGCACATATGGGAGGACTACTACATCGTGGAGATAGTCGATCCCGTGACGCTCGAACCCGTCCCCGAGGGCGAGGTGGGCGAGCTGGTGCTTACGACCATCAACCGCGAGGCCATGCCGCTGCTGCGCTACCGCACGCGCGACCTCACGCGCATACTTCCGGGCGAGTGCCCCTGCGGACGCCACCACCTGCGTCTCGACCGCATGAAGGGCCGCAGCGACGACATGATGATTCTCAAGGGAGTCAACATCTTCCCGATACAGGTCGAGACCGTGCTGATGCAGTTCCCCGAACTCGGCAACGACTACCTCATCACGCTCACCAACGAGGAGGCCAACGACCTGATGACCGTCGAGGTCGAGCTCAACGCCTTCTCGGACGACTACCACCGCCTGCAGTCGCTGACGAAGGAGATCACGCGACAGCTCAAGGACGAGATACTCATCACGCCGGTGGTGCGTCTGGTTTCGAAGGGCTCGCTTCCGAAGCAGGAGGGCAAGGCCGTTCGTGTCAGGGATTTACGTAAAACATTAATATAATGCAGCCATGACGGTACAACAAATATCCATCTTCGTCGAGAACAAGTCGGGAACCCTGCTGCGGGTGCTCGAACTCTTCAAGGAGGCGCGTATACAACTCATCGCCTCGACCATCTCCGATACCGTCGAGTACGGTATCTACCGCATCATCTGTTCCGAGCCCGTGCGGGCACTCGCGACGCTGCGTCAGGCGGGCATCTCGGCCGACGTGTCGGAGGTCTTCGCAATCGAGCTGGACAACATCCCCGGCCGCGCGGCCGACGCCGTGCGTCTGCTGAGCGAGGCGGGCATAGGCATCTCCTACCTCTACTCGTTCCTGCTTGCCGGCAAGGGAATACTCATCTTCCGCACCGACAACCCCGACCGCACCAAGGAGGTGATCACGGCCACGGGGCTGCAGACGCTCAGCGACGAGGCCCTGCGCAGCCTCGTGTGACGCGGCTGCCCGTAGCCGGTAATGCGCGACGCCGCATCCCCCGAGGGGTGCGGCGTCGTCGTCTCTTGCTGCGAGGGTGTGCTCCCGCGCCGTGCTACAGTATGTCGGGGTGTTTCTGCCTCAGTACCTGCAGGCACTTCTCGCGGTCGTTGGGGTTGATGACCACATCGGCCCGCTCCGACTGTGCGAAGGCGTACATGTACTCGATGAAGATATGCTCCTCGGCCAGGCTCTCGAGTATCTTCGACAGGGCCCCGGGCCGGTTGGGGCAGTGGATGGCGATCACCTCCGTGACGATGACGGCGAAGCCAGCATTGCGGAGTACCTCCACGGCGCGGTCGACCTCCTGCACGATCAGACGCATGAGGCCGAAATCGGTCGTTTCGGCGATACAGAACGCCAGCATGTTGATGTCGTTGGCTGCCAGCACGCGCGCCACCTCGTTCAGGCGGCCGCCCTTGTTTTCCAGGAAAACCGAAATCTGCTTGATAGTCATAATCCGATCATTTTAGTTGTCGTTTGTCGATGACGCGCACGCTCTTGCCCTCGGTGCGCGGGATTGAGTTGGGCTCCATGAGGCGGACGTCGGCGCTGATCGAGAGCACGCTCTTGAGCTTGTCGGCCAGGTGCTTGCGCAGCTCGAGCATGGTGCCGAGTTCGTCGCTGAAGAAGTCCTTGCGCACCTCCACCTGCACCTGCAGCGTGTCGCGGTTGTTCACGCGGTCGATGACGAGCATGTACACGGGTTCGAACTGCGGCATTTCGAGTATGACGCTCTCCACCTGCGACGGGAAGACGTTTATGCCGCGTATGATGAGCATGTCGTCGCTGCGGCCTATGATGCGGGTCATGCGGACGTTCTTCCTGCCGCACGCGCACGGCTCGGCGATGAGCGACGTGAGGTCCTTGGTGCGGTAGCGCAGCAGCGGCATGCCGGTCTTGGTCAGCGTGGTGAATACCAGCTCGCCGGTCGAGCCGCAGGGCAGCGGCTGCAGGGTCTCGGGGTCGATGATCTCGGGGTAGAAGTGGTCCTCCGAGATGTGCGACCCGTGCTTGCACTCGCACTCGTACGATACGCCCGGGCCGATTATCTCGCTCAGGCCGTAGAGGTTGTATGCCTGCAGCCCGAGGCGCGACTCTATCTCCTGGCGCATGTTCTCGGTCCACGGCTCGGCGCCGAAGGCACCCACGCGGAGCGATATGTCGTCGCGCGTCATTCCGTTGCGCTCCATCGCCTCGGCCAGGTAGAGGGCGTAGGAGGGCGTGCAGGCTATGCCCGTGATCTTGAGGTCGCGCAGCAGGCGCAGATGCTTGTCGGTGTTGCCCGTCGAGGTGGGTATGACGGTCGCGCCCACATATTCGACGCCGTAGTGCGCGCCGAGGCCTCCCGTGAAGAGCCCGTAGCCGTATCCCACCGAGAAGATGTCGTCGCGAGTGACGCCGTACGAGGTGAAGGCACGGGCCGAACACTCGCGCCATATCTCAAGGTCGCGGCGCGTGTAGCCTACGATCGTGGGGTTGCCCGTCGTGCCCGACGAGGCGTGCACGCGTACGATCTCCGACTGGCTGGCCGCCTGCAGCCCCGTGGGGTAGTTGTCGCGCAGGTCCTGCTTGGTGGTGAAGGGCAGCTTGGTGATATCCTCGATACTGCGGATGTCCTCCGGGGTCAGGTCCAGCTCCTGCATCTTCGCCCGGTAGAAGGGCACGTTGTGGTAGACGAGTTCGACCAGCTTGTGCAGCCGTTTGCCCTGCAGGTCGGACATCTCGTCGCGGCTCATGCACTCCTTGCTCCTGTTCCAGATCATTACAATATGTCGTTTTTTTTGGTGAAGTGTTTTCGGTTCATTCATGTGCCCCGCCGTTGCCGCGGGGCGGCTGTGGTCAGTCGCCTGTCGGGTGGTCCTTGCGGAACCACTCCATGCGCTGCCGCAATACGGGGTACAGCTCCTCGCGCATGCGCGACGTGCAGGCCCTGATGCCCGACTGCAGGCTGCCCGTGGTGCCGAGGCTTATGCAGCTCACGCCGTAGTAGAGCAGCTCCTTGAGCAGCTGACCGCCGCTCATGTTGCCGTAGCCGAGCGTGAAGAAGAAGCCGTCGCCCACCTGGAGGCTGACGTCGCGGTCGTAGACGATGTGGAAGCCGTTGTCGAGGAAGATGCGTTTCATCCGTTCGGCCCGCTCGGCGTAGACGCGCGTGTCGGCCACGAAGTCGATGCGTCCGTCGCAGGCCGCCTTGAGCATCTCGGCATAGGCGTACTGTGTCGAGCTGGTGCAGCCGCTGGTTATCATGTAGAGGATCGAGGCTATGAATGTCTGCCCGAAGATGCCCGAGTCGCCGTAGCGGCGTGCCAGCTCGTCGTAGTGGCGGTCGAACAGGGCGTCCGACACGCATGCCAGGGCCATGCGCTGGCCGGCGTAGCTGAATATCTTCGACGAGGAGAGCATCACTATGTAGTTGTCCGTATAGCGTGCCACGGTGGGCGGGTAGGGCGGCTCGAAGGGCTTGCCCAGATAGCGGCGGAAGTCCATGCAGAAGTAGGCCATGTCCTCCATGACGATGGCGTCGTAGCGGTCGGCCATCTCGCCTATGATCTGCAGCTCCGACTCCTCGAGGCATATCCATGCCGGGTTGTTGGGGTTCGAGTATACGATGGCGGCGATGTCGCCCCCGCGCATCATCTCCTCCATCTTGCCGCGCAGCGCCTCGCCGCGGAAGGCGTATATGTCGAACGACACCCAGTCGATGCCGAGGATCCTGAGCTGCGACTTCTGTATCGGGAATCCGGGGTCGATGAAGAGCACCTTGCCCTTGCCCTTGATGCGCTGCGTCGAGGCGATGAACGAGGCGAACGAAGCCGCCACGCCGCCCGTGGTCGGGATGCAGGCGCGGGGCGTGATGTCGATGTCGAGGAACGCCTTGACGAAGCGCGACGCCTGCTCCTTGAGCTCCGCCACGCCCGCCGCCGCGGGGTACTGCGACACGACGCCGCTGTCGAGCGCCGCCTTCTCGGCCTCGATGCCTATGCGGTTGGGCGGAAGGCCCGGCGAGCCCTGGTCCATGCGTATGAAGGGGATGCCGGTCTTCTCCTCCAGGGCCGAGGCTACCAGCAGTACCTCGCCGATGGTGGCGTTCTCGAGGTCGGCTATGTTGAGCTGCTTGACGATGCCGTCCACCAGCTCCTCGGCGAAAACCCTATTGTCTGCTGCCATACTCGCGTCCTATTTCAAAAGCCTTGAGATTCATCTCCACCACCTTTTCGCCCTTTGCCGCGAAGATGTTGCGTATGCTCTGCTCGATCTGCTCGGGCGAGAGTATGCCTATGACGCCGGCGGCGGCGCCCAGCAGCACGACATTGGCCGACTGAGGTATGGCGTTGGTGCGCGTGATGGCGTCGAGGTCGAGGGCTATGACCCGCTCGCGCGAGTCGAAGGCTGCGCGCACCGCCTCCTCGGGGTAGGGCTCGATGTTGCGGAAGGGTGTGGTCGAGGTGACGATGAAGCCCCCCTCGTGCAGGAAGGGCAGGTAGCGCAGCGCCTCCATCGGCTCCATCGAGAGTATTATGTCGGCCGAGCCGAGCGGTACGAGGTCAGAGTATATCTCGCCGTCGGAGAGCCTGAGGCCCGATTCCACCTCGCCGCCGCGCTGGCTCATTCCGTGCACCTCGGCCTGCTTGAGGTTGAGTCCCGCGCGCGTTGCGGCATCTCCTATGATGGTAGCGATCGAGAGGATGCCTTGTCCTCCCACGCCCGAAAGAATTATATCCTTTTTCATTTCGCTGTCTGCTGATTGTTTTTTGACATTTCCTTGCGGCGCTTGCGGGCAAGGGTCTGTATGCACTCGCGGCGCGGGATGATGACCGACACGCCCCTGTATTCGATCTCCTCGCGTATGGTGCGGGTGATCTCGTCCATGTTCTTGGCCAGCGGCACCACCACGCGCACGTGCTCCGGCTCGACGCCGAGGGCGATGCATATGGCCTCGAAGCGGCTGGTGCCGGCCGAGTCCTGGCCGCCGGTCATGGCGGTGGTGAGGTTGTCGGAGATGACGACGGTGATGTTGGCGCGGTCGTTGACGGCGTCGAGCAGTCCGGTCATTCCGCTGTGCGTGAAGGTCGAGTCGCCTATCACGGCCACGGCGGGATGCAGTCCCGTGTCGGCGGCGCCCTTGGCCATGGTTATCGAGGCGCCCATGTCGACGCACGTGTCGATGGCGCAGAAGGGGGGCAGCGCTCCCAGCGTGTAGCACCCGATGTCGGCGAAGACCTTCGCCCCGGGGTAGTCGGCGAGCACCTTGTTCAGGGCGATGTATACGTCGCGGTGGCCGCATCCCTGGCAGAGTGCGGGCGGGCGTGGAACGATGCCCTCGGGTACGGCGAATGCCGGGGTGCGGCGCATGCCGAGCGCGGCGGCCACGTTGTCGGGGTTGAGCTCGCCGGTGCGCGGCAGGTCGCCCGTGAGGCGTCCCCTGAGCGGATAATCGCCGCCCACGATGCCGCGGAGCTGCTCCTCAAGGAATGGCTGGCCGTCCTCCACCACGAGGATCGAGTCGCAGCGGCGGGCGAAGTCGCGCACCTGCTCCGCCGGGACGGGGTATTGCGCTATCTTCATCACGTGGTATCCGGCTGCCGTCGCCCCGTTCTCCATCACGTAGTTGTATCCCGTTCCGCAGGTGACGATACCCTTGCCCGAGGCCTTCTCCGACAGCTCGACCTTGAAGAAGGGGTTCTCGGCCGCGAGCTGCTCCAGACGGGGCTGCAGCGCCGTCAGCGCGGCGTTCTTGCGGCGTGCGTTTGCCGGCAGCAGCACCCACGAGGCGGGGCTGTCGGCCACCTCCCTGCGTACGGGCGTTGCGGGCGCGGTGCTGACGCGCACGGCGGCGCGCGAGTGGGCCAGTCGGGTGGTTATGCGCAGCAGCACGGGCAGCTTCTCGGCCTCCGACAGTGTAAAGGCGTACGATGCCATGTCGTATGCCTCCTGCTGCGTCGAGGGCTCGAGTATGGGTATCATGGCGAACTTGCCGTAGAAGCGCGAGTCCTGCTCGTTCTGCGACGAGTGCATCGAGGGGTCGTCGGCGGCCACAACCACCATTCCGCCGTTTACGCCCGTCATGGCGGCGTTGACGAAGGCGTCGGCTGCAACATTCATGCCGACGTGCTTCATGCACACCATGCTGCGGCATCCGGCGTAGGACATTCCCAGCGCCGCCTCCATGGCGGTCTTCTCGTTGGAGCTCCACGTGCAGTGTATGCCGTTGTCGCGGGCGGCCGCGGCGTGCTGTATATATTCGGTTATCTCCGTGCTCGGAGTGCCGGGATAGGCATATACGCCCTTTAATCCCGCTTGCAGGGCCCCTTCGGCTATGGCCTCGTCGCCCAGCAACAATTTGATCTGCGTCATGTCGTATCGATTGATGTTCGGTTAGTTTCGGTTTCAGGTGGTCATATCCCGACGGTGAAGTCGTCGGCGTCGTTCAGCACGGGGAAGCCGGCACGGATCTCCCCGAGCAGCCCGAGGTCTATCTCGGCGCTTATCGAGCTCTCCGTACAGTCGGGGCACTCTGCGACGATGTCGCCGCGCGGGTCTATCAGCACGGTCGCACCCTCGTACATGTTGCCCGGGTCGCTGCCGCAGCGGTTCACGCCCGCCACATAGCACTGGTTCTCGATGGCGCGGGCACGCAGCAGGTGCCGCCAGACGCCGGTGCGCGGGGCGGGCCAGCTGGCCACGTATATCGCCATGTCGTAGTCGCCCTTGTTGCGCGACCATACGGGGAAGCGCAGGTCGTAACATATGAGCGGCAGTATGCGCACACCCTTGTATGTGATGATTACGCGCTCGCTGCCGGGCGTGAAGGTGCGGTGCTCGCCTCCGTAGGTGAAAAGGTGGCGCTTGTCGTACTGCACGGCCTTGCGGTCGGGCGTGACGAAATAGAAGCGGTTGAAATAGTTCGCCTGCTCATGCACGGCGACGCTGCCCGCAACGGCACAGCCGAAATTCGCGGCCTTCTGCTTCATCCATTCGAGCGTGGCGGAGGGAGACTCTTCGGCGATGCCCTCGGGACGGGTGCAGAAGCCCGTGGAGAACATCTCGGGGAAGACATACAGGTCGGTGCCCCCGTCGGACTGGAACAGGGTGTCGTTCCTGCGCATGTTGGCCTCGGGGTCGGCCCACACGATATCTCTCTGCAACAGGGTTACTCTCATGCCGCTACTGGTTCTGGCCGGGTTTGACATCCAGTTTCTGCTCCATCACCGTCTTGCGGGGGGTGAAGCCGCACCGCTTGTAGAATTCGAGAGCCTGGGTGTTGCAGCTCCACACGTTGAGCGTGAGGTTGCGGCAGCCGTTCTTCGCGGCGAAATCCTTTACCGCCAGATAGAGCGCCTTGCCGACACCCTGGCCGCGGAAGCGCTCGTCGACGCACAGGTCGTCGATGTAGAGCGACTTGTCGTCCACCAGTATGTTGTCGTTGCTTACCTGCTCGAAGATGCAGAAGGCGTATCCCATGAGCGTGTCGTTGTCGTCGACGGCGGCCAGGACGGGGGTGCGCTCGTCGTTGAGGATAGCCTTTAGCTGCTCTTCGGTATATTTTCTGGCGCCCGCCTTGAAGATGTCGGGCCGTCCGTTGTGGTGGATCATGCAGACCTGATACAGCAGTTCGTTGATCCTTGCGATATCCTTTTCCGAGGCTTTGCGAATTTGCATGGCGTGATTTTTTTATCTTCCAAATTTAGGAATTTAGATCCGCAATTTCAACCCGCAGGTATCGATTTTTACCGCACGGACGGAATATTCAGTCATTTACGGCCGCCCCGCGTGTCGCATCACGCAGATTATTAGGCGTATGCGTATATGTAAGAATTTGTAGGCCGATTCCCCTGCGCCGCCTTCCGCCGTGGCGGAAAGGACGGCCGTGGGGCTTGCTGTCTACAGTTTCCTTATGGTGAACTCCACCTTTTGGAGCCCTTTCTTGTAGATGTTGGCCAGGATGAGGGCATAGCGCAGCTCCTCGCCCGCTGGCATCTCTTCCGTGATGAACGAAAACTCCTGCTCGGGGACCACCTCACTGAACATCGGGCCCGATTCGTTGCGCACAAGCCGTATACGGTCGGTCAGCGGCGAAATGACATAGGAGTATATGGCCATGTATGGCACGCTCTGGAACTTCACCCAGTCGGGGTCGCCCTTGTCGAGGACGTCCTCCAGCCATATGCGGGCATTCTCGTAGGACGGCAGCGGCGAGCCGTCGCCGTAGCATATGTTGCCACGGTCGTCGACGGTGAACTCACCGGCGATGGCATATTTCTCGAAGGGGCACATCTCCTGGTACTCGATATCCTCTTCCGTCTCTATCACGGGCTCCTCGGGCTCTTCGGGCTCGGTGACAAGGCGGTCCTGAAGGATGCTTATGAGCGTATAGGTGCGGTCGGGCCCGTCCATGGGCGGGTTGTCGAGCATGGTGCGCCTTACCCGCAGTTCGTACTCGTGGCCGCGCTCGTAGGTGAAGCCCTCGACGCCGCCGAGCGGGAGCGCCGTCCATTCGTCGGGGTCCTCCTCGGTCCTGACGAGCATGCACTCTATCGGGTTCTGCATGTTGACGTCGCTCGGCAGGTATTTTATCGTCGTCTGGTGGTGTACCGACATGTTCATGTCCCTTGTCGGGTTTTCGGGCTTCTCCTTGTTGCATCCAGCCGCGGCAAGCAGGCAGAGCGCGCAGAGCGCTGCCGTGATGATCCTCTTCATGGTGGTGTGTGTCGTTAGGTTGTGCCGCCGTGGCGCGGGGCGCCGTCGTCGGCGGTTATAAAGGTAGTCAATTTATGCGCGTCAAAAGCTCCCGACACCATTTTTTTCTTCCGGAGGCGGCATTTTGCGCGCGGGGCGGGCGTGTAGTGGGTGATTGAGAAAAAAATTCCCCATTTCAGATTCTTTTCAGAATCGCTGCATACTTTCGTAACCGAAACATTAAAACAGACAACGGTTATGAGAAAGTATTTATCATTTCTGACACTCGTGATGAGCGGAATGCTTCTCTTTGTGTCGTGCGAGAACGAAGACAAACAGGGTCCCGGCGGCGGTGCGGGCAATGTACCTCAGGCGGTGCTGGCGGCCTATGAAAAGGAATATGGCGACGAGCCTGCAACGTGGGAGATCAAGGGCGACTATGCCGTGGCCAGCATCACGCGCAGCGGCGAGACGGCGTGGTTCGACCTGAAGACCGCATTCTGCGGCATGAAGGAGACCGACCTGCGCTTCGACGAGCTCCCGCAGGCTGTGCAGGAGGCCTTCGGTGCCGGAGCATATAAGGATTGGCGCATTGACGACGTCGACAAGCTGACCCGCAACGGCGGCGAGACGCTCTATGTCATCGAGGCCGAGCAGGGCGGGCAGGAGGTTGACCTCTATTATGCCGAGGATGGCATCCTCGTGCGCGAGATCCTCGATGCCGAGGACGGCGACTATCACGAGTATTTCCCGCAGACCCCCTCGGTCGACATCGAGTCATGGGTGAAGGATAACCTCGGCGCCGATGCCCGCATCGTCGACTTCGACAGCGAGGATGGCCGCATCGAGGTGGAGGTCATTGCCGGCGGCCTGAAGCATGAGGTGCTCTTCTCGGCCGACTCGCAGTGGCTGCAGACCACCACCGAGTATGAGGGCCGTACGCTGGAACTTGTCCCGCAGGAGGTTGTGGCGGCAGCCGTGGCAAGGCATCCCGACGCCCGCGTCGAGGAGGTGGAGAAGATCGCAACGGCCGAACTCGCCTTCTACTGCGTGGAGATGGAGCAGGGCGACCGCGACTACAAGGTCTATGTCGATGCTGCGACCTTTGAGGTGATCAACCGTCCCTCGCTGCCCGAGGATGACGTGCAGGGCGGCGCCTCGGTGGGCGCTGATTACGAGACCTTCATCGACGGCCGCTATCCCGGTGCCGTGATCGTGGGCCGCGATGACGACGACGGCATGGTCGAGATCGAGATCATGCACGACAACGTGAAGAAGGAGGTCAAGTTCCGCGGCGGCGAGTGGGTGCGCACCGAGTGGGAGGCCCCGCTGCCCGACGACATTGCGGCGCTGATCCGCCAGGCGGGATACGAGCCCGAGCCGCGCGAGTGGGCCGATGTGGTCGAGACGGCGAAAGGTATCGCCTACGAGGTTGAGGCCACGAAGGACGGCGCCGAGTACGAGGTGCGCGTCGATGAGGCGGGCGCGGTCACCGCACGGCGCGATTAGGCCCTGCGCATGAAAAGAGGGAGAGTCTCCGCATCGTCGGAGGTTCTCTTTTCGTGTGGAGCGAAAAAAGCGACCCGGCAACGGCTGCCGGGTCGCTTGTCTTTGTGCTGCGCAGGCAGCGGACCGACTAACGGTAGGTGAGCGAATAGGTTATCGTGGTGGTACCGCGGTCCAGAACCGTATTCGTGCGCTCGGTTTCGTAGAATTTGTATCCGACTTCCGGATGGTCGGGGTTCATGTACTCGTCGCTTGAGATGATGTAGTACTTCGTCAGGACCTTGACCATGGGTATCGATATCTCTACCGACTGCACCGTACCGTCCTCGTTGAGGTTGTACTTCAACTCGGGCATCGACTCACCTTCGGTCTCATAATCCTCGTACGACATCTCTACCTTGGCGTTGGGTTCGGGCCAGCCGCCGGCGTAGCCTACATTTGCATCTTCGTCGTCCATGGCACCGCCATACGTGTTAATCAGGCGGTCTATGCTGCGTCCTGTCATGCGGAGCATACCCAGACGGCCTACGCGTCCCGGGAGGTCGGCATCCTCGGGCTCCTCGGCCATGAGACCCGGAATCAGGATGTAGTTCAGGTCGATGTTCATCTTGTCGTTGGCGATGTCGCTGAAATCGGCCTCAAGACCGGTATCGTGGAATGTCTCGCCGTCGATGTGGAAGGTGCCGCCCGACAACAGGCCGTCCTTGTATTCGAACGTGTTCCAGTAGTCGTCGTACGAGAGGCGCGAAACGCGGTCCTCGGCATCGTACTCCAGCTTGAAGGGGTAGTACATGTCTGAGGTTGCATCGTGTGCATCGGGGCTCGACAGACACTCGGTGACGAAGCCCTTCTCGTTGATGGCGGCATTGTATGTCTCGCTGCCCGTGTCGCTCCAGCTGTCCTTTATCGCGATGTGGTCGGGCGCCGAGTAGTCGAGGGTGCTCTCCAGACGGTTGGACTTGTGGTCGGGGTGTGCGGGGCGGATGTCGACGGCGTACGATACCACGCGGTCCGAGTTGTCGTACTCGAAGGTGAATGTGGCGTCCTCGTCATAGCGCTCATCTTCGGGGATGATCTCCCAGTAGTTGACCACTCGGTCGATCTGGCTTACGTAGGCCGTGGGGACGAAGCCCGCGTCGCCCACAACTATGCTGCACGTTGCCGACACCTTCTTGTTCGAGGTCGAGGTGGCGGTAACCGTGGCCGTGCCGTCGGCTATGGCCGTAACCTCGCCCGTGGCGGTGTTGACGGTGGCAACTTCGGGGTCGCTGGTCGACCATGAAACCGACTGAACCGTCGCGTCGGCGGGCTCGACCGTAGCCTCGAGCGTTACCGTCTCGCCGACCTTGAGGCGCAGTGCCGTCTGGTTGAGGGTGATGCCCGTAACCTGCACGGGAGGCTCGTTTTCGCTGCCGTCCTCCTTGGTACCCTCCTGTACCACGGTCACGGTGAAGGTGTTGCTGCCCGAGGTGATGGTGATGGTGGCCTCGCGGCGCTCGCCCGTGTAGTTCTGCTCGATCTCGATGCGGATGGTTATGGTACCCGCTCCGCCGCTGTATGCCTCGTCGTCGCCGACGAAGAGCTTGATCCACGATACCTTGTTACCCGTTACCGCGGCATCCGAACGCGTGGCCTCGGTCTGCGGCTTTACCTCGGTTACGGTCGCCGTCCACGGCGTGTCGGTGGTGAAGGTGAAACCCTCGCCCGTAGTCTCGTTGTCGGCGTAGGCGTTCTGCGAGAGCTGCTCGTTTGTCGGCGGGGTGAACGTGCCACCCTTGTCGCCGTCCTCCTTGCTGCTGCAGCCGGCGAAGAGGGTCGCGGCGGCGAGCAATAACAAAAACAGTTGTTTTTTCATGGTGTAAACATATTCCGCCTGTCCCCGCGGCGGAGTTTTGTTTTGTGTGGAAAGAGCCGGGACTTGCCTTTCCTGCAGTTTGTTATGGTGTTGTTTGTCCTCTCTTCCGATGGCCCCTTGCGCCGGGTGTCGCATCTCCCGGCCGGCACAAGGCGGAGCCCATCGCAGTAAAGATATAAAATGCAGGCCATATATACAAATTTTGGAGAAACATCGGCAAACGGGGGACCGCTCCCGTGTGCCGCGAGCAAGACCGCCGTGAAGGTACCGCGGCGCTGCAGGGGAACGGAAAATCCCGCTGCGGGGAGTGAATTTTCGGCCGATTCAACTTCTTTACAAAATTTATTCCCTAAATTTGTCATACAAACGTAATGAGCCTTATGAGACACCTGTCACGATTTTTCGTTACCTTGGCTGCCGTAGCGGCTTCGGTGACGCTTCATGCGCAGAGCCTGCCTCTGACCGAAACTTCCGAAAACGACATCCAGGCGCGATTCAGCGCCGCGCTCGAAATCCCGCTCGGCACCAAGTTCGCGCTGCAGTGGAGCGAGGAGGCGCGTCTGAAGAACAATCTGGGCGCCGTCGACAAGATCCTCTCGGGTCTGGGCGTCGAGTACGAGCCCATACAGTACCTGAAGGCGGGTGTCGAGTATGTCTTTGTCAACGACAACGACCTGGAGGACGGCTGGGGCATCAAGCACCGCCTGAATGTCGACGTGACGGGCATGTACAACGTCGGTCGCTTCGAGCTCTCGTTGCGCGAGAGGGTGCGTTTCCAGTTCCGCAGCGACTCGACCAACCGCTACGAGAAGCCCGACCCGTTCATCACTCTGCGCTCGCGCCTGAAGGCGGCCTACGACATACGCCAGTCGCACTGGAAGCCCTATGTCTTCGCCGAGCTGTATACGACGCTCAACGCCCCGGGCCCCGTCGGCGATTACAGGACCGATGCCTTCTACCGCGACAACTACATCAACCGCGTGAGGCTGGGCCTCGGCGCAAAGTATAAGATCAACCGGCACAACAGCCTCGATTTCTACTATATGGTACACTTCAACCGCGACTACCGTGCCCGCTACAAGAAGGGCGGCGACATGAAGGAGTGGTCGTTGCGCAAGGAGTGCTGTCACGTGTTCGGCATAGACTACAAGTTCAAGTTGTAACGCAGGGAATGTATATTGCAGCAGAAGAGTGTGCCGCGCGCGGTCGCGGCCGTGTGTGGAAGTTGCTGCGGCTGCTGACGGTGGCCGTGGCCGTGGCGGCGTCGTCGATGTCCGTGTGGGGACAGGCCGAGCGCGCGCCTCTGTATATAGTCAACGGCGAGCGCATGAGCGAGGAGCAGGTGAAGGATATCGACCCCTCGGACATCGTCTCCAACACGCTGCTGCCCGCCGACGAGCAGACCATCGCCGAGTATGGTCCCGAGGCCAACAACGGCGTGGTGGTCATCGTGCTGCGTTACGATACGCCGCCGCGCTTCGAGGTGGACGGCGAGCAGACGGGCTACAGCCGTTATGTGGCCGGCATGGTGGAGTGGAATGCCGAGAGCGACCCCGTGGCGCGTGTGATCATAGCGTTCCGTGTCGAGGCTGACGGCAGCGTCACCGTGCGTGACATTCTCGAGGCCACGGACAAGCGTCTCTGCCGTCGTGTGCTGAAGGCCATCGAGTCGGCGCCGCGCTGGCAGCCCGCGCTCAAGGACGGCGAGGGTGTGGCCACCGACCATGTGCTGCGCATAACCCTGCCCGAGGGACGCACTCTGCCGCGCGAGCGGGTCATAGCAATCTGACGGCCGCCGCGGGGGATACACGAGGCGCCGTGCCGTCGGGGTGGCGCTAAGTGTGGGCGCGGGGCAATATTTTTCGGATACATTTCGTACATTTGTAGTGGAACTTTCGCCGCAGGAGCGCTGATCGCGGCGGAGGGCGCATGCTTTTTCGATATGCCGAACGAGAACTACATATCCCTGAGTGAGTTGCAGCACCGCATCAAGGGGGCCGTCGAGACGGCCCTGCCGATGCCGTTGTGGGTGGCGGCCGAGATTGCCGAGATGAAGGTCAACTACTCGGGCCACTGCTATCTGGAGCTTGTCGAGAAGGCCGAGCCGGCCGAAGGGTCGCGCCGCCGTGCCGACGCGGGGGCCGTGCCCCGGGCGCAGGCGCGGGCGGTGATATGGCGGTCGCAGTATGCGATGCTGTCGTCGTACTTCGAGGCCGAGACGGGCAGCCGTCTCGAGGCGGGGATGAAGATATTGGCGCGCGTGCTGGTGTCGTACCACGAGCTTTACGGCCTCTCGCTGCAGGTGGTCGACCTCGATGCGTCGTATACGGTGGGCGAGGTCGAGCGCCAGCGCCAGCTGACGATACGCCGGCTGCAGGCCGACGGCGTGTGGGACATGAACCGCGAGACGGAGCTGCCGCTGCTGGTGCAGCGCGTGGCCGTGGTGTCGAGCTCGGCAGCGGCGGGTTACCGCGACTTCTGCAACGAGCTGCGCGGGGGCGGCTATGCCTTTGCCGTGACGCTGTTCGACGCCGTGGTGCAGGGTGCTGCGGCCGAGGAGTCGGTCGTGGCGGCGCTGTGCGCCGTGGCCGAGCGGGCCGATGAGTTCGACGCCGTGGTGCTGATCCGCGGCGGAGGCTCGGCGAGCGACCTGAGCTGCTTCAACTCCTACAGGATATGTTCCTACGTGGCGCAGTTCCCGCTGCCCGTCATTACGGGTATCGGCCACGACAAGGATACGAGCGTAGCCGACATGGTGGCGCATACGGCGCTGAAGACACCCACGGCGGTTGCGGCATGGCTCACCGAGCGCATGGCGCGCAGCGAGGCGTGGCTCGACGAGTCGGCGCGGCGGCTGCGCGAGATGACCGAGGGGCGCACGCGTATGGAGCGCCTGCGGCTGGAGAGGTATGCGGCCGACCTGTCGCATGGGGCGGCGGCCCTTGCGGCGGCGTGCCGTGCGCGTCTCGACCTGCGGCGCGAGCAGCTGGCGGGGGCGGTGCAGCGGCGCATCGAGAGCGAGCGCCAGCGGCTGGCCGTGGCCGAGGGTGTTGTTGAGGGATGCCATCCGCGCCGTATCATGCGCATGGGATTTGCCGTAGTGCGCCGCGACGGGGTGGCCCTGACGGCGGCGTCGGCGGCATCGGCGGGCGACCGCCTGCGGGTGGAACTCTACGATGGCGCGCTGGAGGTGGATGTGGCTGCTTCCGACACGGAGAAGCGCGCCTGACACGGCCCGGGAAGAGTGAAAAAAAGCTGAAAAGATATGGCAAAGAAGAGTGCAACTGAAAAACTCACCTACGCCGAGGCTGCGGCGGGTATCGAGGAGATACTCTCGCGCCTGCGCAGCGAGGAGATCGGCGTCGACGAGCTGGCGCGCGAGGTGACGCGTGCCACCGAGCTCATAGCCTTCTGCAAGGGGCGCCTGTACGATGCCGAGACTGCGGTGTCGGGGCTTCTGGCTAAGGACGACGCGGCGGAGGTGAAGTAAGGACGCTGTTGCGAAGCTGTAAGACGATGAAACGATTCATTAGATTCATACTCAATGCCCTGCCGCGGCCGCTGCTGCAGCGTGCCGCAGGGTGGGCCGTGCCGGTGCTGGGCCTGCTCTATGTGGGTCGCGGCCGCGAGTGCCCGCTGTGCGGTGTGCAGCGCAGGCGTTTTCTGCCCTACGGCTATGTCACGCCGCGCGAGGACGCCCTCTGCCCGCGGTGTCTGGCCCTGGAGCGTCACCGCCTGCTGTGGCTCTATCTCGAGCGCGAAACGCGGCTGGGCGGGGAGCGCCCGCGCCTGCTGCACGTGGCGCCCGAGGTGGCTCTGATGCGCAGGTTCAGGAAACTGTATGCCGACGTGCCGGGACGTTACGTCACGGCCGACCTTGAGAGCCCGCTTGCCGACCTGCACTTCGACATACAGCAGATACCGCTTGCCGACGCATCGTTCGACGTGGTGATCTGCAACCATATACTCGAACATGTTGAGGACGACGCCCGCGCGCTGCGCGAGATCTTCCGCGTGATGAGCCCCGGCGGGTGGGGCATAGTGCTCTCGCCCGTGGATATGGATCGCGCCGCCACGTTCGAGGACGATACGGTGACCGACCCTGCGGAGCGCACGCGCCTCTTCGGGCAGTACGACCACCGCCGCGTCTACGGCCGCGACTACGCCGCGCGCCTTGCCGAGGCGGGCTTCGAGGTTGAGGACCGCGACTATGCGGCCGAGTTTTCCGAGGCCGAGCGCACGTTGTATGCGCTGCCGGCCGACCACATATACATTGTTCGCAAACCCCAAAAACTGAGTTGACATGGACGCTTTGCAGAAATATGACGCCCTGCGGCGTTTCGTCCGCGACACATTCTCGCCCGTGACGCAGGCGTTGGTGGACAAGGCTCTCGTCTTCGCCGACGAGCGCATGGGCGGATATACGCGTTACGACGGTACGCCGATGATGGACCACGCCGCGGCCGTGGCCATGATCGTGGCCAAGGAGATCGGCCTCGGACGCAACTCGACGGTGGCGGCGCTGCTGCACGACGTGATGCGCGTGGCCAACCGCGAGCAGCCGGAGACCGTGCCCGAGCTTTCGCGCACCATACGCGAGGAGTTCGGTGAGCCGGTGCTGGGCATAATCGTGGGGCTGTACAACATATCGAACATCAAGCTCAAGGTGTCGAAGGAGCAGGCGAGCGACTTCCGCGACATGATCGTGTCCTACTCCGAAGACCCGCGCGTGATCCTCATCAAGCTGGCCGACCGTCTGGAGGTTATGCGCAGCCTCGACATGTTCCCGCCCGAGAAGCGGCGCAAGAAGAGTTGGGAGAGCATGAACCTCTATGCGCAGATAGCGCACAAGCTGGGCCTCTACAACCTCAAGAGCGAGCTGGAGGACCAGGCGCTCAAGTGGCTCGAGCCCAAGGAGTATGAATATATCTGCCGCCGCCTCGAGGAGACCGAGAGCGAGCGCCAGACCTTCATCGCGCGTTTCCTGCAGCCCATCATCGAGAAGATCGACCGCCAGGGCATCCGCTATCATGTCAAGAGCCGCACCAAGTCGATCTATTCGATCTGGGCCAAGATGCACAAGCAGAAGGTGCCCTTCGAGGGTGTCTACGACATATTCGCGCTGCGTATCATCATCGACTGCGAGCGCGAGATGGAGAAGCAGCTCTGCTGGACGGTATATTCGATCGTGAGCGACTGCTACACGCCCAACCCCGAGCGCATGCGCGACTGGATCACCATCCCCAAGTCGAACGGCTACGAGTCGCTGCACACGACCGTCTCGGCGGGCGGAGGCCGCTGGGTCGAGATACAGATACGCACCGAGCGCATGGATGCCGTCGCCGAGCGCGGTATTGCCGCCCACTGGCGCTACAAGGGAGTCAACCAGGGCGGGCAGACGAGCGAGGCATGGCTCGGCCGCCTGCGCGAGGCGCTGGAGGAGACGACCCACTCGCTCACGCAGCGTTTCGAGGCGAAGCCCGCCTCGGGCGAGATCTTCGTTTTCACGCCCAACGGCGACATACGCAAGCTGCCTGAGGGGGCTACGGTGCTCGACTTCGCGTTCGACATACATACCAACCTCGGCTGCACCTGCACCGGGGCCAAGGTGAACAATCGCGCCGCATCGATACGCGACGTGCTGCACAACGGCGACATCGTCGAGGTGCTCACGCAGAAGAACCAGACACCCAAGGCCGACTGGCTGAACGTCTGCGTCACGTCGAAGGCGCGCTCGCGCATCAAGTCGTTCCTGCGCGAGGAGCAGATGAAGTATGCGCGTATGGGGCGCGAGGAGCTGGAGCGCAAGCTCAAGAACTGGAAGATGGGTGTCACGATCGACGAGGCTGTGGCATACCTGGGCCGCCAGCTCAAGGTGCGCACGGGACGCGAGGTGCAGTCGATGATCGGCACGCAGAAACTTGACCTGCAGACCATCAAGGAGATCCTCACGCACTGGGTGTCGGGCCGCGCCGACGAGGAGCGCCGCGCCGTTGCGGCCGAGGCCGAGGAGCGCAAGGCCGAGATCAAGAAGCTCGAGTCGCAGCAGCTGCCCCGCTCGACCGACGCATTGATTATCGACGAGCGCATCGGCAACATCGAGTACAAGCTGGCCAAGTGCTGCAACCCGATCAAGGGCGATCCCATATTCGGCTTTGTCACCATCGCTTCGGGCATCACGGTGCACCGCGCCGACTGCCCCAATGCGCAGCGTCTGCGCGAGCGCTATCCCTACCGTGTCATGGAGGCGCGGTGGCGCAGCAACGCCGACGGGGCGTTCCGCGTGACTATCGCCATCGTGGCGCAGGATGTGTCGGGCCTTGCCAACATGATTACCGAAACTGTCAGCCGCGACCTGAAACTGAATATCCGCTCGATGAACTTCATCTCGCGCGGCGACGGCACGGCGCAGGGCACCGTCAGCGTCGAGGTGCCGGGCACGGGCGTAGTCGATACGCTGATTCACTCGGTCATGAAGATCAAGGGCGTACAGAAGGCCTACCGCGTCAACAGCTGACGTGCGCGATCCGATAGGGCTGCGGCGGCGACCACTGCAAGGTTGCCGCCGCTTTTTTTGCCTGTGGCGGAGGGTCGTCGGAGTCGCGGGGAAAACGATAACTATATTTATTAGTTGAAAAACTATGTAAAATAGTTGCTCGTGAATTTTTTTTAGTTATCTTTGTGATACGCTAATCATCCCATAGGCCCGACGGCGGCGGGAAATACCCGCGCGGACGGTGTCAAAGGGTTGGAAATACGGCGGTTGCTATTTTGAAAACGAAAAAAACCGATACGATGGAAAAACTTACGCCCCGCGAGGAGGAACTCATGCGATGCTTTTGGGAGCACGGGCCGTTGTTCGTGCGCGAGATTGTCGACATGTCGCCCGAACCCAAGCCCCACTTCAACACCATCTCGACGATGGTGCGTGCACTTGAGGCCAAGGGCTATGTTGCGCACAAGTCGTTCGGCAGCACCTACCAGTACTACGCGCTTGTCGACGAGCAGGCCTTTTCGCGCCGCACGCTGGGCGGCGTCATCGACCGCTATTTCAAGCGGTCGGGTCTCGGTGCTGTCTCGGCCCTGGTGGAGGAGGAGCGCATCTCGGTAGACGAGCTGCGCGAGCTGATCGACCGCATAGAACGTCAAAACAACAAGTGACATGGCGGCGGAATTCCTGACATACAGCGTGAGGACGGCGCTCTGCATCGCGGTCTTCTACCTCTTTTTCAAATTGCTGCTGAGCCGTGAGACGTTCCATGCCTTCAACCGCCGTCTGGTGCTGGCGGCCACGGTCGTGTCGTTCGTGCTGCCGCTGTGTGTCATTACGGTGCGCCGTACGCTGCCGGCCGGGGAGGTGCGGACGGAGGCGGCGGCCGTCTCGATGCCGCCCGCAGTCGCCGTTGCGGAAGGGGCGGACGTGACGGAATCGCCCGTTGCAGCACCTGCCGCTGCTCTTTCTGCCGATACACCTTCGGCCGCTGTGGCCGACGCCGGGTCTGTGGTGACGCCGCCCGCGGCGGCGGAGATGCCCGCGCGGGAGTTTGAAATACCGTGGCGGCAGGTTGCGTGCGTGGCCTACCTGCTGGGTGTGGCCGTCGTGGCGGGGCTGACGCTGCGCTCGGTGGTGCAGCTGCGGCGGCTTACGCGCCGCGGCCGTCGCGAGAGGCTCGACGACGGCACTACGCTGGTGCGTGTCGACGGCAACGTCACGCCCATAAGCTGGTGCCGCAACATTGTTGTCTCGGAGCGTGACCTCCGCGAGAACGGCGAGGCCATTCTCGCGCACGAACGCGCCCACGTACGCCTGCACCACTCGCTGGACCTTATGCTGGTCGATCTAGCTGGGGCGGTACAGTGGTTCAACCCCGCGATGTGGCTTCTGCGCCGCGACCTGCGGGCCATACACGAATACGAGGCCGACGCCGCCGTCATCGCCAGCGGTGTCGATGCCCGGAGCTATCAGTTGCTATTAATAAGAAAAGCTGTCGGCGGGAGGTGGTACTCAATTGCCAACAGCTTTAATCACAGTAAACTTAAAAACCGTATTACCATGATGTTACGTGAAAAATCGTCGCGGCGGACACGGGCGCGCGCCCTTCTGCTGCTGCCGCTTGCGGGCCTGGCGCTCGGGGCCTTTGCCGAGACGGTCTATGTTCGTCCTGAGGACAAAGTTACAAAAGAAATTTCGGAAAATGCCTCATCTTTTGAGGAAAATGCCTCTGTTGCGGCTGCTGATGCCGTTGCCGTACACGGAGGCCATACCCCGCCGAGGGGGAGCAATGATGCCGTCGGTGGGGTTACGCCCGATACGACCCGCTTGAGCGACGGACCCGTTGTGATTGAAGGCGGCGAGGATCTTCCGCCCGAGGTCCGTGAACAGATAAAGGCTTTCTTCGAGAGCGACGAGTGGAAACAGGGAGCGCAGGAATTGAAGAAGTTGGGCGAATATTTCGAGAGCGATGAATGGCGAGAGGCGATGCGCACTATGGCTTTCGATAAGATGGAGGCCTACTTCGGCAGCGACGAGTGGAAGCAGAAAGTGCAGGAGTTGGAGAAGCTGGGCGAATACTTCGAGAGCGACGAGTGGAAACAGAAGATGCAGGAGATAGAGGATTCGGGCAAGGAGCTGGAGGAGTACTTCAACAGCGACGAGCGGAAGGCGTTGCTGAAGATCATGACCAGCGACACGATACGCCTCGGCGACGGCACTATCGTCGTAAACAACAACATCGCCAGCGACGGCCGGCCGACTCACGGTGCGATCCGCACCGAGGGCGGGCGCGTGATCATCAGCGACAACTGGGGCGATTCGCTCTCGCCCGAGGAGCGCGAGCGGCTGAAGGACTTCTTCGAGAGCGACGAATGGCAGAAGGCGCAGGCGAAGCTGAAGGAGATGGGCGACTATTTCAGCAGCGACGACTGGCAGAAGAACAGCGGGGAGCTGAAGCGCCTGGGCGAATATTTCAACAGCGACGAGTGGCGCGAGGCGTGGAAACATGCTGGGCAGGCGGCCTCGAACGGCGGTAACGCCTACTTTCAGAGCGACGAGTGGAAGTCGATAAAGGAGAAGCTCGACGCATGGCGTGCCGGGCGCGACGGCAGCGCGGTGCCCGAGTGGGTGGCCGAGGCGCGGCGCGATTTGGAACGCAGGCAGGAGGCGCTGCGCGAGGATATGGCCGAGACGCAGCAGCGGATAACGGAAACGCAGCAGAAGATAGCCCGGACGCAGGATGCCATAGAACAGTCGGGCGACGATGACCGCCGTATCCGCCGCGAAATGAAGAAGACCCACCGCGAGATGGAGAAGACCCATAGGGAGATGGCCCGGGCCGAGGAGGAGATGGCGCAGGCGCGTCAGGAGCTCGAACAGGCCGCCCGTGAGGCAGGGCAGACGGGCAGGTAGATCGTACGCCGCGGCAGCGGCATGCTTTTCGGAAACCTATACCATAAGCACACAATATCTAACCCGGAGGGGAACGGCACGTCCGTTCCCCTTTTTGTGTGCCGCCGCGGGCGCAAGGTGGGGCGGAATCGCGCGCGGCGGGGCCGAAGGTTATGTTTTCTCGAATTTTATGCGTAAATTTGCCGTGCAAAATCCGAAATTGTAGAAATTACCCGCTTATGGCAGAAAATTCGATACTTACGCGCCTCGACGGCCTCAAGCTCAAGTATGAGGAGATGGGTCAGAAACTCACCGACCCCGAGGTCATAGCCGACGTCAAGCAGTTCGTGCAGCTCACCAAGGAGTACAAGGAGCTCGAACCCATCATCGAGACCTCGGAGCGTTACCGCACCGCGCTGGCCAACCTGGCCGAGGCGAAGGATGTGCTGGTGAACGACAAGGACGAGGAGATGCGCGAAATGGCGCGTGAGGAGATCGCCTCGCTGGAGCCCGCCATCGTCAAGATGGAGGAGGATATCAAGCTGCTGCTCATCCCCAAGGACCCGCAGGACGAGAAGAACGCCATTGTCGAGATCCGTGGCGGCACGGGCGGCGACGAGGCGGCCATCTTCGCGGGCGACCTGCTGCGCATGTACACCAAGTACATCGAGTCGAAGGGTTGGCGCTACGAGATAACCTCTTTCTCGGAGGGTGCCGCGGGCGGCTACAAGGAGGTTGTGATGAAGGTGACGGGACAGAACGTCTACGGTACGCTGAAGTACGAGTCGGGCGTGCACCGCGTGCAGCGTGTGCCGCAGACCGAGACGCAGGGCCGTGTCCACACCTCGGCGGCGTCGGTGGCCGTGCTGCCCGAAGCCGAGGAGTTCGATGTCGAGATATCGATGAACGATATCCGCAAGGATATATTCTGTGCCTCGGGTCCCGGCGGACAGTCGGTCAACACCACCTACTCGGCCATCCGCCTTACTCACATACCCACGGGTATCGTCGTGCAGTGCCAGGACCAGAAGTCGCAGCTCAAGAACTTCGACAAGGCATTCGAGGAGCTGCGTACGCGTGTCTTCAACCTCGAGTACTCGAAGTACCTCGACGAGATAGCATCGAAGCGCAAGACCATGGTCTCGACGGGTGACCGCTCGGCCAAGATACGTACCTACAACTACCCGCAGGGACGTATCACCGACCACCGCATCAACTACACGATCTACAACCTCTCGGCCTTCATGGACGGCGACATACAGGACTGTATCGACCACCTGATCGTTGCCGAGAACGCCGAGCGTCTGAAGGAGAGCGAGCTCTAGATCGATCCACGCGTATGGCGCGAATATAAAGGCAGGTCCGTCGGGCCTGCCTTTTTTTGTGTCGATGCGCTTACTCGATTCCCTGGCTTGTGACTATGGGGACGTATCCTGCCTCCATGCCCGGAGGCGGCGTCACGATAAGCGCCGGGTCGATTTCGGTGAGCTCGCCCTCGAAGGGGGCCGGGAGATACTCCTTGTCACGTGTCCAGTGGCGGTGCAGCAGCTCGACCCTGCGTTGCATCTCCTCGCGCTCGGCATCGGTAAGGTCGGCGTTCATCAGCGCGGGCTGCTCGCAGAAGCGGTACCAGTAGTATGTTATGGTGCTGCCGTCGCCGAGGCGCGCCTTGAAGGGGCCGGCCTTGGGCCCGGGCTTGCGCCAGCACGACGCGGGGTCGTCGATGGGGGTGACGTAGGGCATCGTGTTGCGCGGCGTGGTGTTGCGGAAGCGCACCTTGTGCAGGTTGGTCTCCTTCGGCACGTCGGCCTCGTCGACGGCCACCCAACGCCCTGTGGTGTCGGCCTCATCCCTCCGCTCCCATTTGTAGTATTCGGGCAGCACCGCCATCGTGTGGCCGCCGGTGCGTACCTTGCGCACCAGGTCGCCCCGCCATGTGAGGCGGAAGGTGGCCGAGTCGGTCACGCCGTAATCCATGAATTCGGTGACGTTGAGGTCGGCCCTGCGCTCCTGCTTCAGACCGGGCGAGTGGAACTGCCAGTTGGACCATACGACCGAGTCGAACGACTCCATGGCCGCCTGCTCGGCGTCGATGCGCGTGTCGGCCACTGGGCCGCCGTTGAACCACCTCTCGACCCTGTCCCATAGCGCCGCGCGCTTGTAGACCATAACGCGGTGCAGCAGGTTGGTGTAGCCGCGCCCGTCGACGGGGTACTGCGTCCTGGCCATGCGCGCATAGCGGTCGCCTTTGGCGTCGGTGGCCTCGTAGGCTTGTATGTGCTGCGTCTCCTGCTGGAAGGCCTTGTTGGGGTCGGAGGGGCGCTGGTCGAGGAACTTGCCGCTGTAACGGGGTGCGAGCAGGTATGTCTCGCTCCAGAAGTAGGGGGTGAAGAATGCTACCGGGCCCTTGAAGTTGCGGGTGTTGAGGAAGAGCGTCCAGCACTGGTTGCCCGTGGGGATATCCCTGCCGGCGGTTGTGGCCTTCGGCTCGGTGAGCGGCAGGGGCAGGTAGCCGCTTCCCAGAAGCTCGTTGCATGACCCCTGCTTCATGTTGAGGCCGTCGGGCGGCCACAACAGCCACGGCGAGAGCTGCGCCACGCCGTAGTGGCCGCGGGGCTTCGACCAGTCGCGGCCCTGTCCCGCTCCCGGGCCGTTGGCCCATCCGTAGAAGTTGAGCTGTACGCCGCCCATGATGAACTTGGGCGTCTCGGTCGCGAACTCGGTGTCGCGCCACCAGCCGAGGCCGCCCTCGATGTCCGAGTAGTGCTCTCCTTCGGGTTCGGGGTCGTTGCGGGCGAACATCCAGGTCCCGAAGAGCCCCGACTGGAACTCGCGCCCCGGATACTCGGCGAGCAGGGGATAGACGTTGGCGTACATCGAGTAGCCGCCGCCGTAGACGTCGTCCATCTCGGTCACCTTGCGCGATACGAGGTAGCCTCCAACGCTGCTCGGCGTGACGTTCTCGGGAAGTGAGCGGGCGGTTTGTGCCGGCGTGCCGCACGATGTCAGGCAGAGGGCCGACAAAAAGGCGAGGGCAAGCATGCGGCAGGATGGTTTGATGCAGGTCATGGCCGTTTGTTTTGTGGGTTGTTCCCAACAAATTTACATCAATATTTCCATCCTTGCACATGCTTGCCCCGACTGTATGCCTCTTTTTTGCAGTTATCCGCGGGCCGGTGCATGCTTGCGGGCGCTGCGGCCCGCGGCGGGCGTCAGAAGTCGCGCCCGTTGAGCATCATGTGGAAGTAGAAGGGCTTGAGGATATATACCTTGAGTATCCATGCCACCCACTGCTCCTTCGACATGTCCAGAAGCGAGAAGGGGAACGATATCTTGGGATTCTTGTCGTAGTCGAACTCGCACAGCAGCACGTGGCCGTAGTCGGTGACGATGGGGCATGCGGCGTAGCCGTCGTAGATGGCCTCGGGACGGCGTCCCTCCATCGTGGCGATGAGGTTCTCCACGGCGATGGGCACCTGCTTGCGCACGGCGGCCGACGTCTTGCTGGTGGGTATTCCGGCGCAGTCGCCCAGCGAGATGATGTTGGGGTAGGTCTTGTGCACGAGCGTCTGCTTGTCGACCATCACCCATCCGTCGGCGGCGAGCTTGCCCTCGGTCCAGCTCAGGCCCGACTCGCGTACGAAGTCGGGAGCCGACTGCGGCGCCATGAAGTGCATGAAGTCGTAGTCCTCGGTGAAGGGCGTAGCCGTTTTCTGGCCGTCTACCGTGGTTATGCGCTCGAAGTAGGCGCGCTTGGCGTGGGTGTCGATACCCTTGAGGCGCACCTCGGTCTCGACGGGGATGTTGCGCTCGCGGTAGATCTCCTCGAGGCGCGTGGTGAAGTAGGGCACGTCGTAGAGCTGCGTCTCGGCCGTGAAGTATTTCATGTCGAGGCGGTCGGTGGTGCCGTTCTTGCGGGCGTTGTCCCAGGTGAGCAGGGCTACCTTCTTGGGTGCGCCGCCGCACTTGTGCTTGGTGTAGGTGTCGCAGAATACGCCGCGGCCGCCCTTCTCGGCGAACTCCTTCATCGCGGGCCACGTGAGCTGTGCGCCGCGGTGGTCGTAGATGCTGTGGGCGTTGCCTGCGCCGAGGGTCTCGAGCGAGATGCCCTCGACCTTGTCCCAGTTGATCTGTATGCCGGGTACGAGCACCAGGTAGTCGTAGTCGATCTTGCCGTTGCGGGCGGTCTCGACACGGTTCTGTGCGGGGTGTACGAGCGTCACCGTATCCTTTATCCACTTCACGCCGTCGGGCATGCAGTCGGCCTGAGGCTTCCACACGTCGTCGGCGCCGTATACGCCGCCTGCGATGAGGGTGAATCCCGGCTGGTAGAACTGCTTGTCGCTCGGGTCGATGATGGTGATGTCGGGGTTCTTGATGGCACGCTTCAGGCGTGCTGCCATGCTGATGCCTGCGGCGCCGCCACCGACGATGACGATACGGCCGCGGGCGTTGCTCTTCGCGGCGTAGGCCTTGTCGGTGCCGAGCATGACGAATGCTCCGGCCACGGCCATCAGTTGCAGGAATTGTGCGCGCGTGATCAGGCCGTCACGCTCCATTCGTTTGAGCTCTTTCTCGAAATTCAGTTCTGCCATTTCTAGGTATAGTATGAAAATTAATATGCGGACCCTCCCGCTTGCGGGCTTTCCGGTCCATAACTGCGCAAAGATAGGTATTTTGTGCAAAAAAATCATCGTTGCGGCCCATATTCGGCTCTGCGGGTGCGATGTTGCGTGTTGAGGATTTGACAACGCTCGCCCGTTTTGCTATATTTGCGGCGTGGAAGTGCGCCGCGGGCATACGAAATGGCGTGTGCGGTACGTTTGCGGCGTATGCAGTATCGTGCGATATTAATGTTTGAAATATTCCGAATATGAAAAAACAACTTGTTTTCCTGTGTACGCTCCTGGTGGCGGCGTCGCTGCTCGCATCCTGCCGTAAGGGTGATGAGACGACTTTCATCCATGAGAAATTCTATACGGCGCGGGTGCTGGATCCCTACACCTGCTACTTCGTCGACGACGACGGCGGCAAATACCTTTGCCTGACGTCGATGGAGACCATCAACACGGCGATGAACCGCCCGCTTCTCAACAAGGAGCGCGTCTATGCCCGTGTGCTGGGCTCGTCGAAGGCCGTGTCGGACGAGTATATTGCGGGCTTCGACCTCGGATGGCTGCTCATGCCCGTGACCGAGAACATCAAGAGCTACCCGGCCGACGGCGACACGTCGGTCGCCGGTGACGACCCCCTGTCGATATTCCTGTGCGAGATGGGCGGCGGGTACATCAACATGATCGTCGAGTATGAGTCGGACGGCCGTACCGAGCACGACTTCACCCTCTACCGCATCGAGGATACGACCCATCCCGATTACAAGCCCGGCTACGGGCTCTACGAGCTGCGCCACGATGCCGGCAACGACAGCGGCCGCGGCGTGGTGAACAACATGCTCTGCTTCCGTCTCGACAAGTCGGAGTATCAGAAGGGTGCCGTGATCATCGTGCCCGATGCCGATGCCGGCGGCCGTAAGGTTGTGGCCGAGCCCGACCTCGACATGCCTGCCGTGGTGGATATAATCAACGAGTAACGCCTCCGCGGGGACTTGCGCCCCGTGGCTGACATGGCGGGGTCCGATGCCGAGCATCGGGCCCCGCCAGCTTTTACGGCATGCGGGACGGCGCGGCGGTAAATGAAAAATTCGTATTTTTGGGGTCGCATGCGCCCCTTATGGCGCGTTCCTGACGATATGAAACATCTCCGCACGATACTCCTCTGCCTGCTGCTGCCGCTGGCGGCCGCGGGCCCTGCGCCTCGGGTACGGGCACAGCAACCGTCGTTTGCCGACGGCTACCACGGCGGCATCTACGGCCACTATCCGCTGTGGTGCACGCGTTTCTTTGTTGACAAGATGGCCAAGCATCCCGAGTGGAGGATCAACCTCGAGATCGAGCCCGAGACATGGGACTCGGTGCGCCTGCATACCCCCGCCGACTATGAGGCCATGAAGGCGCTGGCGGCCGATCCGCGCGTCGAGTTCGTCAACCCGGCCTACGGGCAGCCCTACTGCTTCAACATACACGGCGAGTCGCTGGTGCGCCACTTCGAGTACGGCATGGCCAAGCTGCGCGAGCATTTCCCCGATGTGCGGCTTACGTGCTACTCGTCGTAGGAGCCGTGCTTCACCGACTGCCTGCCTGCAGTGTTGCGCGGGTTCGGCTATACGCATGCCGTGCTGAAGTGCCCCGACACATGCTGGGGCGGTTATCTTCGCGGCCACGGCCGCGGCGTGGTGTCGTGGGTGGGGCCTTCGGGCGACTCGATACCCGCATTGCCCCGTTACGGGTGCGAGGAGCTGGTCGAGGGGTCGACGTGGCAGACCGCGGCGTGGAACAACTCGGCGGAGTATCTCGACGCCTGCCGCCGTGCCGGGGTGCGGTTCCCGGCGGGCATGTGCTTTCAGGATGCGGGCTGGCGCAACGGCCCCTGGATCGGTGTGGGTGAGGCGACGGCTGGCGGCTCGCGCTATGTCACATGGAGCGAGTATTTCGGGCACGTGTGGGACGGCCGCACCGACGGCGAATGGCATCTGACGCAGGAGGATATCCTCGTGAACCTCATGTGGGGCAGCCAGGTGCTGCAGCGTGTGGCGCAGCGTGTGCGTGCGGCCGAGAACCGTGCCGTGCAGGCCGAGAAGGCCGATCTCATGAGGTGGCTCGGCGGCGGTGCGGCGGCCGACTCGACGCGCGTGGCGGCGATGTGGCGCCCGCTGATGCTGGCGCAGCACCACGACTGCTGGATTGTACCCTACAATACGGTTCTCGACGGCAGGAGCTGGGCCGCCATGGTGGAGCTGTGGTGCGACGCGGCGGTGGCCGGGGCCGACAGCCTTGTGGGGTGCGGCGCCGCAGGGCATGAGTTCGACGTGGTGAATACGTCGGGGCATGCGCGGCGCGGCGCGGTGCGTGTCGCTCTGCCCGACGACATGGCGGGAAATGATCCGCTGCGTGTGGTGGATGCGCGGGGTCGCAGCCTTCCCTGCTGGCGCGTGGAGTGTGGCGGCGTGGCGGCCTGCCTCTTCGAGGCCGAGACGCCGGCATTCGGCGCGGCGCGTTATCGTCTCGAGCGGGGGGCATCGCGGCACCGCGTCGCGTCGGCATGTGCCGCCTACCGTACGGCGGAGGGTTTTGTCGTCGAGAGCGACATCTACCGCATGGTTATAGACACGGCGCGCGGCGGTGCCGTCGCCAGCCTTGTCGACCGCCGCACGGGCCGCGAGGTGGTCGACCGCGGCTCGGAGTGGGGTTTCAACACCCTGCGCGGCTACTTCTACGACGAGGGGCGCTTCTTCTCCTCGGCGGAGAGCGCGGCACGTGTCGAGGTCGAGTATGCGACGCCTGTCGAGGTGCGCGTGGCCATCGTGGGCAGCATTGCGGGCGAGCCTGTGCGGCAGACGCTGACGCTGCGCCGCGGCGACGAGGTGATAGACTGCACGCTGCGCATAGCGTGGCGCGGCAACCGCGGCATAGGCGAGTATGCCGACAGCGGCGAGGCGACGGAGAACCGCCGTGCCTTCAAGGACGACCGCTACAAGCTGCTGCTCATGTTCCCCGCGGCCACGGGTGATGCCGTGCTGCACAAGAACGCTCCCTTCTCAGTTTGCCGCAGCCGTCTCGGCGACACCTTCTTCAAGACGTGGGACGGCCACAAGCACAACGTCGTGGTCGACTGGGTCGATGTGACGGGTGCAGGCGGCGGCCTTACGCTTATGAGCGACCATACGACCTCGTATTCCTACGGCGGCGGCATGCCCCTCGCGCTGACGGTGCAGTACTCGGGCAAGGGCCTTTGGGGGCGTGATTATCCCATAGAGGGTGCGACCGAGATGTCGTATGCCCTCATGCCGCACGCGGGCGAATGGGACGCGGCGGCGGTGTGGAATGCCGGCTGCGAGAGCAACGAGCCTCTGGCGGTGCGCCCGGCGGAGGAGAACGTGATGCCGGGCCGTTCGCTTGTCGACGTGGGCGGGGTGTGCGAACTGTCGTCGGCACGCCGCCGCGGCGGTGATGTCGAACTGCGCCTGTTCAACCCCGCGTCGGAGGAGGCGGAATGCCGTGTAAGCCTCGGCTTCGGGGTGTCGCGTGCCGTGCTGACGCGTCTTGACGGCGAGGTGGAGCATGAGCTGGCTACGTCGCGCCGCCGCGGCCGCACGTCGGTTGCGGTGACGGTGCCGCCGTCGGGATTTGCCACGCTGCGCCTTACGCCGCAGTGACCGCGGGGCGTCACTCGACGTTCAGGCGGCGTACGTGTTCGTTCATGTCGAAATAGTCGCCGAAGTTTTGTCGCGTGAGGCGCACTCCGTTTATAGTGATGTTGCGGAAGGTGATGCCGTCGATCGGGTGCAGGGCATCCATCCCGTGCAGCAGGCTGCGCGGGGGCGTGTCGCCCGTGTAGATTACATCCTCGACGACGATGTCGCGCGCCTCGCGGCCGCGGCTGTTGAACTTGCAGTAGTCGAACGAGAAGAGCGAGGCGCCGCGCGGCCGCTCGATGGTGATGCGGCGGATGCGTATGTCGGAGAAGCGCCCCTCGTCGGATATCATCATTGCCATGGCTCCTTTGTAGGGGTAAAGGGTCTCGCGCCCCTCGAGCAGTATGCAGTCCGCGAACTCGACATTGTCGGTGCGGAAGCGCGGGTCGGATTCGGGCCCCACGAGGAAGTTGTGGGCGCAGTCGGCCCAGAGGACGCACCGCCGTATGGTTATGCCGCGCGTGTCGCCCGTGTTCCAGGGCTCGTTCTTGAGCGATATGTTGTCGTCGTAGTTGCGCATGAAGCAGTTCTCCATCATCACGTCGCGGCAGTTGCACAGGTCGACGCCGTCGGAGTTGCGCATCCAGCATATCTGTTTCACGTTGTCGATGCGGACATTCTCCGAGCGCTGTATGCATAGCGTCCAGCTGGGCGAGTCGCGCAGCATGATTCCCGAGATAGATACGTTGCGGCAGCCCACTAGGTCGACCATCACGCGGCGCGTGTCGAGGTGGTGCGGCGCGCGCGAGCCGCACAGTATGCCGCGCCCGGCGATGGCTATGTCGTGGGTGTCGTAGGAGCGTACGGTGCCGTAGACCGTGGCCCCCTCGTCGATGTAGAGCGTCTGCCCCGAGCGCAGCTCGATAAGCCCTGCGTGGTGCTCTCCCCGCCCGAAGTATATGGTGTCGGGCGAGGGGGCGCGCCTCGCGGCCGTGTCGGGCAGGTCGGGCACGACGAAGAGGTTGCGGGCGCGGTCGCCGTCGAACTCAACCGACACCTTCTGCGTCGGCTTGTCGAGCGTGAACTCTACCTTGCGCGGCGATATGCGGCGGCACGGTATGGCGTAGGCCGACGGGCGCACCTCGACGCTGTCGAAGGGGCGTCCGCGCCGCTTCACTCGCACGGTGACGGGCGAGGAGAAGTCGTCGGTGAACATGGCAAACCCCATCAGGGTGCGTGCGGCGCCCGTGGTGTCGGCGTTGTTGGCCTCGCGCAGCGATATGTCGGATACCAGCGCCCCGTGTACCTTGATGCGGCGGGTGGCGCCGTCGGTGGCGATACGCACGCGGTAACGGTCGTTGCGCAGGTCGTTGCGAGGCATTGCGGCCTCTTGTTTCCTCTTGTCGGCGGGGGCTGCAGCCGAGGGAGCGGCTGCAGCGAACAGCATGGCGAGGCCCGCGACGGCTGTGGCGATAAGGCGGGCGGCGGTTTTGCGGGGATGTCGGTTCATGGCGGGATGGGGGTTGGGTGGCGCGGGGCCGCATGCGAGGTGAAGATACTCTTTTTTTGCGTAAAAAGCAATGCGGCGCTTTCGCATTCGGCGGTTTATGATTACCTTTATGAGATTTATGAAACTTCGAAAATCCCGATAGAACAATGAAACTACCGTTTTTACCCGCCGTGCTGTCGGCCGTGGCGCTGACGCTGGCATCGTGCACCACGACCTACGACCTTGCCGACTACGGCGTGCGCCCCGACAGCGGCGAGAATGCCGCGCCTCTTATAAAGGAGGCAATCAGGCAGATACGCACCGAGAGCGGCGGCCGCAACATACGCATCGTGCTGCCGGCGGGCCGCTACGACTTCCATGCCGATGGGGCGTCGCAGTGCGAATACTACATCTCGAACCATGACCAGCCCAACCCCAAGTCGGTGGGCATCGTGCTGGAGGACATGCACAACGTCACGCTCGAGGGCAACGGCGCCGAGCTTGTCTTCCACGGGCGCATGCTCCCCGTGGCGGTGGTTGACTGCAGCCGCTGCTCGCTCCGCAACCTCAGCATCGACTTCGCCAACCCGCACATCAGCCAGGTGCGCGTGGTGGAGAACGATGTCGAGGCGGGCCTTATAACCTACGAGGTGGCCCCCTGGGTAGAGTACGAGATACGCGACAGCTCGTTCGTGGCCAAAGGCGAGGGGTGGGAGCATGTCCCGTCGTTCGGCATCGCCTTCGAGGGCGACACGCGGCGTGTGATATATAACTCGGGCGACATAGGGGTCGGCACGCGCGGTGTTGAGGAGGTTGCTCCGCGCACGATCCGCGCGCCGTGGCGTAATGCGGCGCTGGTGGAGGGTACGGTTGTGGCGTTCCGAGGCTACGGGCGTCCCGCGCCCGGCGTGTTCCTCTACCGCGACACCGACACCTCGCTTGAGAATGTGACGGTGCACTATGCCGAGGGCATGGGTCTGCTGGCACAGGTGTGCGACGGCATCACGCTCGACGGCTTTTCGGTGGCGCTGCGCGGCGACGACGATCCGCGCTACTTCACCACGCAGGCCGACGCTACGCACTTCTCGGGCTGCAAGGGACGCATCGTCTCGCGCGGCGGTCTCTACGAGGGTATGATGGACGATGCCATCAACGTCCACGGCACCTACCTGCGCGTCAGCAGCCGCGAGGACGACCACACGCTCACGGCGGACTACATGCACGGCCAGAGCTACGGCTTCGTATGGGGACATGCGGGCGACGAGGTGCAGTTCATCGCCTCGCGCACGATGGAGATAGCGGGCGGGCGCAACGTCATAGCCTCGATCGAGGCCGTAGATGCTCCCGTCGACAAGGGTGTGAAGCGCTTCCGCATCACCTTCGAGCAGCCGCTCGACGAGGCCATAGGCCGCGGCGGGGAGGCCTTCGGCATCGAGAACCTCGAGTGGACTCCCGAGGTGCTCTTCGCCGACAACGTCATCCGCAATAACCGCGCCCGCGGGGCGCTGTTCAGCACGCCGCGCCGCACCGTCGTCGAGGACAACCTCTTCGACCACACCTCGGGCACGGCCATCCTGCTCTGCGGCGACTGCAACGGCTGGTACGAGACGGGCGCCTGCCGCGACGTGACCATCCGCCGCAACCGTTTCGTCAACGCGCTGACGAGCATGTACCAGTTCACCAATGCCGTCATATCGATCTATCCCGAGATTCCCGACCTGCCCGGCCAGAAACAGTATTTCCACAGCGGCATCGTCATCGAGGATAACGAGTTCGACACCTTCGACATGCCCATCCTCTATGCCAAGTCGGTCGACGGCCTCGTCTTCCGCCGCAACGTGGTGCGCCAGAACAGCGACTACGGGCAGATGCACTGGAATACCCATCGTTTCCTCTTCGAGCGTGTGGCGAACGACGTGATCGAGGGCAACGACTTCCGGGGCGGCGCCGGCGAGTACGACGTGGCGCGCGAGTAGCGGCCTGTGACCCATATAAAACAGGAGCGGCGGACCATGATGGCCCGCCGCTCTCTTTCGGTATGTCAGATTTGTACTCGGTTACTCGAGGTTGGGGTTGATCTTGCTCCACTCGGCAACGGGAGGAAGCACACCCATCGAGATGACCTCGTCACGCAGGGCGCAGAGGTGCTCGTAGCTCTTCTTCAGGGCGGCGTGCTCCTCGGGCAGACCCTCCACGACCTTGTAGCTTACGCCGTCGCGGGTGATAGAGGTCTCCATGGCCATCATTATGTGGTTGAACTCGGGCGTCGACACGTACACGCCTGCGGGCCAGCGGAAGGCGGCACCGCCCATGGCTGCGGCGATCATCTCGATCGAGATGTAGGCGGGGCTCTGGAACGACGAGCGGCCGCGCAGGTCGATGATGTTCTTACCGCCCTGGATTACGCGCTGACGCAGTGCGTCCCAGTCGGCCTGCGGGATCTTGCTGCCGATGAGCTCGGTGAGGGGCGTGCCCTGCACCGTGGTGGTCGATGCGAATACGGCCATCTGCTCGCCGTGGCCGCCGTAGGTACGGCTGTTGCATACCTCGTCGGGCGAGATGTGGAAATATTTTGCCAGCTCGCTGCGCAGACGGGTGCTGTCCAGAGCGGCGAGGGTGGTTACCTGCGAAGGCTTCAGACCCGAGTAGATGAGGGTGATGAGGCCCGTGATGTCGGCGGGGTTGAAGATCACTACCACGTGCTTGACGTCGGGGCAGTAGGTGCGGATATTCTTACCGAGCTCCTCGGCGATGGCGGCGTTGCCCTTGAGCAGGTCCTCGCGGGTCATGCCGGCCTTGCGTGCGGCGCCGCCCGACGATACGATGTACTTGGCGCCGGTAAGGGCCTCCTTGATGTCAGAGGTGAAGGTTATGGCGGCTCCTTCGAAACCGCAGTGGAAGAGCTCCTCGGCTACACCCTCGAGGGCGGGAGCGAAGGGATCGTAAAGGCAGATGTTCGGCGTGAGCTTCATCATGAGAGCCGTCTGCGCCATATTCGAGCCGATCATGCCGGCAGCGCCGACGATGGTCAGTTTTTCGTTAGTTAAGTAAGCCATAACGTCAAAGGTTTATTACGTTTTGTATTTCGATGCAAATATAATGCTTTTTTTGGTTTTGTTATTCGAATAACAGTAAAATATCACTCTTCCCATCCGAACAACAGCATGTCGCCCGGTTCGACGGCGAGAGTGGGGGCGTAGCGCGAGGCATCGACGCGTGATCCGTCCCCGAGGATACGCTGCACGCCGCGGGCGGTTTCGACCTTGACGCGCTGCGTGTTGTGCAGGTCGCGGTTGACTATCATGAGGTAACGCTCGCCGTCCTTCTCCAGCAGCGAGACCACGACGCCCTGGCCGTCGGCCTCGACGCTGCGTATCTGCGGCGGCAGCGAGGCGAGGGGACGCGTCCCCTCGGGTATAGCGTCGCCCGTGTGGCCGACGCTTGCCACGCGCGAGCCGAGGAAGACGCCGCTCAGGGCCTGCACCTCGGCGTTGAGCTCGCGTATGAGGTCATAGACTTCGGTGCGGCGGTCCGAGTGGTCGATGGGGGCGTTGTGGAAGTTCCACGTCTCGGTGCCGGGCGAGGTGTAGGTGAAGTACTGTATTCCCTGTGCGCCGTAGGCCAGGTTGCTGAATATCTGCAGGCGGAGCGAGGCGCGCGTGGCGGCGGGATAGGGGTCGTGCGCCGTCGCGAGGGCGAAGGCCCAGAAGGGGATGCCGGCGCGGCGTGCCTCGGCCGCCACGTCCTCGAGGTTGGCGTAGAACTGCGGCCTCAGGCCGTCGAAGGTGACGGGGTAGTTGTCGAACGACACCATGCCGAGCCCCACCTCGTCGATGAAGCGGCGCACGTAGTGGGCGTAGCTCTCGGCGTGGAGGTCGCGCGGCGAGACGTAGTTGGGCAGCAGGTTGAGGTAGAGCATGTGGCTGTCGTCGGCCGAGCGTATGCGGCGCGCCCATGTCGCCAGTTCGGGGAAGGCGTCGCAGATGGGCTCGTCGCGCAGGAAGTAGCCGGCGTTGTCCTTCTCGCGGCGGAAGCGGCGCACCGTGCCCTCGGGGTCGGAGGCCATCTCGGCGCAGGTGACGAGTATCTTGACGCCCGTGCCGCGGCAGGCGTCGAAGGCGCGTTCCACCTCCTCGGCCGAGGTGAAGTGCGAGAATGAGATGTTGAATCCGGCGTCGGCCATCTCGCGGTAGTGTTCGGGCGTGACCTGCTCGCCCAGAAGCGAGTACCACGCGAGGATCGGGAAACGGTCGCCGGTGGGGTTGACATAGCGATGGGGCTGCTCGAGGGCGGCCTCCCTGTCGGCGCGCTGTGTGCGGCGCCCCTGTGCCGTCGCGGCGGCGGGTGCCGCGACAGCGGCGGCGAGCATGGCGGCCGCCGCAAGGCTCAACATTGTGTTCGAGGGTTTCATATTTAGGTAGTTTAGGTGTTTCGGGTTGTGCTTACGTCCGTTACTCGGCCTGCGTGTCGGCTGCGGGCAGCGACGGCTCGATGTCGGGCTCGGCGCGCAGTATGCCGCTGCGGATGTCGTCCCAGAGGTCGAACTCGATGACCTGGCATATGTCGAATACCATCAGTCCTTCCGTATCGCGCAGGCATACGTACACGGCATCGGCTATGTTGGTCTTGTGCAGCGGCGCGTATATCGTGCCGTAGAGGCGGCAGTCGCCCATGATGGCGCGGCGGGCGCGCGCCGCGGCGAACTCTATCGACTCGGGGTCGTCGGGACCGTATATCTTCTCGAGGTATGAGCCGAGCATGAAGCTGTCGAGGTGCGCGGCGAATCCCGTGCTGTCGTATTCGGTGTTGCACCACTCGTTGGTGTAGGGCTCCTTGTGCAGGGGGAACGAGGCGCTGGCCCAGTTCTGCGCCGTGCCGAAGAGTCCGTTTATCCACGATGCGGCCCAGTAGCTCACCTCGGTGTCGGGGCGGCGGGCGTGTATCGTCTCGGCTGCCGAGGCTATGAAGCTGCTGATGACGCCCGCGCGGTAGGCCCACCAGTCGTGGTAGAGCGGGCCGGGGACTACGGCGCCCGAGTCGTCGAAACGGAAGATGTCCTGCGGCCATGACTCTACGCTGCGGCCCGTGTGTCGCTCGAAGTCGCGGCGCGAGAAGTCCGAGAAGTCGCCGTACATGTCGGGATAGCGGCAGTAGTCGAGCGACATGCCGTCGATGTCGTAGCGCTCGGCCACCTCGCCGATGAACGAGAGGGCGTAGTCGCGGTTCTCGGGCATGGCGGGGTTGAGGAAGGCCGCCACCTTGTCCGTCTGGTCGCGTATGTCGACCATGCCCTGCGGGGTGTACTCGATGCAGGTGCGGCCCTCGAACGTCTCGGGATCGTCATACACGGGTCCCTGACGGCGTGAGGGCGACCCTGCGGCGAAGACCGTGACGCTGGCCGTCACCTTCATGCCGCGGCGGTGTGCCGCGTCGATGAAGTACTGCAGGTAGTCGCGGTCGTGGTGTACGGCTACGCTGCCGAGCGAGTCGAAGGTCGGGAGTATGTCGCTGCGGTAGAGCGCCTCGCCCTCGACGGGGCGTACGTCGACGACGATGCGGTTGAAGCCCGCGCGGCACGCCTTGTCGAGGTAATAGTCGACCGAGTCGCGCACGGCGAAGCGTTCGAGGTTGGCTGCGGCGTCGAACCACAGGTACTTGGGTTTGCCTGCCGACGCGCGGGGCGTGTCGTTGCAGGCCGAGGCGGCGAAGGCGGCCGCCAGCAGAATGAGTGCGAGTCGTTTCATTGGTATGGGTTGTAAATGTGTATCGGTGTCGGTGCGGGCCGCCCTGTTATGCAGACGCGCGGCGTGCGGGCCCGGGGGCGTTGCACGTCGCGCGTTTTTGAGCGTAGCAGTTACGCCTGCGGCCTCGGGTCGCGTCACTTGGCCGGGGTCAGGCGTGCGAGGAAGTCGAGTGTCAGCTGCTGCCACAGGTCGCGGTAGCGGAACGACTCCTTGATGCCCCATCCGTGGCCGCCCTCGGGCAGGATGTAGAGCGATGCGGGTCGTCCGGCGCGTTTCAGGGCGTCGTACATGAGGGTCGAGTTGGCGGGCGGCACGCCGCTGTCGTCGTCCGAGAGTATGAGCAGCGTTGCCGGCGTTGCTGTGTCGACCAGACGCTCGGCCGACCAGCGCAGGCTCTCCTCGTCGGTGCGGTCGGCCCCGAGCAGGTTGTCGAACGAGCCGCGGTGGCTCGCCTCGCCCGAGGTGATCACGGGGTAGAAGAGCAGCATGAAGTCGGGACGGGGATCAGCCTCCGCGCCGCTGTATTTGGCTAGGGCGCCCACTCCCGTCGATGCCGCGAGGTGGCCTCCGGCCGAGAAGCCCATGATGCCCACCTGCCGTGCCTCCTCGCCGTGCGCATACTCCTCGCGCATGTACCGAACCGCCTCGAGGGCGTCCTCCATGGGCACCTCGGGGTGGCCGTTGGGCATGCGGTACTTGAGTATGGCGGCCGTGATGCCGTGCCGTGCGAACCAGCGGCCCACGTCGTGGCCCTCATGTCCCATGGCCGCTATCCAGTAACCCCCGCCGGGACATACCACCACGGCCTGTCCCGTGGCCGTACCCTCGGCCGGACGGTAGATGTAGAGTACCGTCTCGGTGGTGTAACCTATGCGCTGGCTGTCGTCCGACTCCTCGGCACGGGTGATGCCGTTGGAGTGCGGGGCCGAGGCGTTGTCCCACAGCCTGACCTCGAGGGGCTGCTGCGCCGAGGCATCGAGCGCGGCCGCTATGGCGACGGTGGCGAGTATGGCGGGAAGTTTCATCTCTGCAGGCGTTATGCTGTTATATTACTATGTTTATGATCTTGCCCGGCACGACGATCACCTTCTTGGGCGTCTTGCCGTCGAGCCACTTCTGCGCACCCTCGGCCTTGACGATCGAGGCCTGGATGTCGGCCGGCGTGGCCGAGAGGGGATACTCCTGCTTGAAGCGCAGCTTGCCGTTCACCATGACGGGGTACTCGAACGAGCTCTCCTCGAGGTGCGACTCGTCGTAGTCGGGGTAGCGGGCGTCGAATACCGAGCCCTCGTGTCCCATCGTCTCCCACAGCTCCTCGGCCAGGTGCGGCGCGAAGGGTGCTATGAGCACGGCCAGCGGCTCGAGCACGGCGCGCTTGCGGCACTGTCCCAGCTCGTTGAGGCATATCATGAAGGCCGATACCGAGGTGTTGAACGAGAAGTTCTCGATATCCTCGCGCACCTTCTTGATGGTCTTGTGCAGGCTCTTGAGCTCGGCGGCGGTCGGGGCCTCGTCCGTCAGGGCGAGCTTGCCCTCGCGGTCGAAGTAGAGGCGCCAGAACTTGCGCAGGAACTTGTGCACGCCGTCGATGCCGTTCGTGTCCCAGGGCTTCGACTGCTCGATGGGGCCGAGGAACATCTCGTACATGCGCAGCGTGTCGGCGCCGTAGTTCTCGACTATGTTGTCGGGGTTGACGACGTTGTACATCGACTTCGACATCTTCTCGATGGCCCAGCCGCAGATATACTTGCCGTCCTCGAGGATGAACTCCGCGTCGGCGAACTCGGGGCGCCAGCGGCGGAAGGCCTCAAGGTCGAGCTGGTCGTTGCGCACGATGTTCACGTCGACGTGTATCTCCTGCGTCTCGTACTGCTGGCGCAGTCCCAGCGAGACGAACTTGTTGGTGCCCACGACGCGGTAGACGAAGTTCGAGCGGCCCTGTATCATGCCCTGGTTGACGAGCTTCTTGAAGGGTTCCTGCTCGCATACGTAGCCCAGGTCGTAGAGGAACATGTTCCAGAAACGCGAGTACATCAGGTGACCCGTCGCATGCTCGATGCCGCCTACGTAGAGGTCTACGCTGCGCCAGTACTCGTCCGCCTCCTTCGAGACGAGGGCCTTGTCGTTGTGCGGGTCCATGTACCGTAGGTAGTAGGCCGACGATCCGGCGAAACCGGGCATGGTCGACAGCTCGAGCGGGTATCCCTCCTCCGTCGTCCAGCCGCTGACGCGTGCCAGGGGCGGCTCGCCCTGCTCCGTGGGGCCGAAGTTCTCGATCGGGGGCAGCTCCAGAGGCAGCTTGTCCTCCGATAGCGGGTATGCCGTGTCGCCCTTGTAGTAGATGGGGAAGGGCTCGCCCCAGTAGCGCTGGCGCGAGAAGATGGCGTCGCGCAGGCGGTAGTTCACCAGACGCTTGCCCAGGCCGCGGCGCTCAACCTCGTCGAACATGGCGGGGATGGCCTCCTTGACATCCATGCCCGTGAGGAATCCCGAGTTGATCATGCGGCCGCTCTTGGCGTCGTACGACTCCTTCTCGATGTCGCCGCCCTCGACCACGGGGATGATCTCCAGGCCGAAGTGGCGGGCGAAGGCGTAGTCGCGCGAGTCGTGAGCCGGCACGGCCATGATGGCGCCCGTGCCGTATCCTGCCAGCACGTAGTCCGATACGTATATTGGGATGTGCTTGCCCGTGAAGGGGTTCACGGCGTACGAGCCCGTCGCTACGCCGCTCACGCGGCGCGTCTCGGCTATACGCTCGCGCTCAGAGCGCTTCTTCGTCTGCTCGATGTACTCCTCGACGGCGGCGCGGTTTTCATCCGTCGTAAGTTCCGCAACCCACTCGTGCTCCGGCGCGATGACCATGAACGTAACGCCGAAGATGGTGTCGGGGCGTGTGGTGAAGATTTCCAGCTTGCGGTCCGAGCCCTCGATGTCGAAGAACACCTGCGCTCCGACCGAGCGGCCGATCCAGTTGCGCTGTATCTCCTTGAGCGACTCGCTCCACTCGAGCGTGTCGAGGCCGTCAAGCAGCCTCTGTGCGTAGGCCGTCACGCGCAGCGACCACTGCTTCATGCGCTTCTGCTCGACGGGGTATCCGCCGCGCACCGAAAGTCCGTCCTTCACCTCGTCGTTGGCCAGCACCGTGCCCAGCTTGGGGCACCAGTTGACCATCGTGTCGGCGCGGTAGGCCAGACGGTAGTTCTGCAGCACCTGCTCGCGGCGCGCCTCGTCCCACGACTGCCACTCGGCTGCCGTGAACGACATCTCGGTGGTGCAGGCGGCGTCGAGGCCCTCGGTGCCGCTCGTGGCGAAACGCTCCTCAAGGGCGCTTATGGGCATGGCCTTGCATGCGGTGCGGTCGTAGTAGTGGGCGTACATCTTCAGGAAAGCCCACTGCGTCCACTTGTAGTAGGCGGGGTCGCACGTGCGTACCTCGCGGTCCCAGTCGAACGAGAAACCGATCTTGTCCAGCTGCTCGCGGTAGCGGTTGATGTTCTGCTCGGTGGTGACGGCGGGGTGCTGGCCCGTCTGTATGGCGTACTGCTCGGCCGGCAGACCGAAGGCGTCGTATCCCATCGGGTGCAGGACGTTGTATCCGCACAGACGCTTGTAGCGCGAGTATATGTCCGATGCTATGTATCCCAGCGGGTGTCCCACATGCAGTCCCGCGCCCGACGGGTAGGGGAACATGTCGAGGACATAGTATTTGGGGCGTGCGGGGTCGACATCGACGTGATAGGTACGGCGATCCTTCCAACGCTGCTGCCATTTGGATTCGATCTGCTTGAAATTGTAGTCCATTGTGTTATGTTGATTTTTTGATATATATTCAATCGAGGAACAAAGATATGCAAAAAACGCCTTTTTTGCACGTAAAAACCGAAAAATAGCCGCCATGCGCCGTGGCTGTGCGCCGCGGTGCGGGCGCGGGCGGCGTGGCGCGCCGAGCTGGATGTGTGCCGTGTGCGGGCGGGTCAGTGGTCGGCCTCCTGGATGGTGTCGGTGTGGCCGCAGTGGCGGCAGACGCGCGTGACGATGCGCTTGTGCACGGGGCGTCCGCGTTTGGTTACGGTGCCGTCGTAGGGCAGCGTCTCGCGGTGCGTGACGTGCATGGCGTGGTGGCGTCCGCACTTGTCGCAGCGGCCGCCGAGTATGAGTATGGCCAGCAGGGGCGTCAGCGCCGAGACGGGGATTACGAGCGCCAGCACCAGCAGCACGAGCTCAATGCCGCTGAGCGTGTCGACGAAGTCCTCCAGCTCGCGGTGCACCGAGCGGTCGGGGCGCGAACGGTATGATTCCGAGTTGCGTATGCGCATGTCGCCCGTGGCGCGCAGAAGGAGGTGCTTGGGGTGCAGCGGCGACTGCGTTACGGCGGCGATGGTGCGCGCGGGCATCGCTACCATGGCTGCGGCGGCTTCGCGCAGCGGAAGTGCCGTATGTGTGGGGCGGTGCGTTGCCGTGCTTCGGGCCGATAGGATCGGGGTGAAGATGCCGTCGGGCATGTTTGTCGGTATTGCTGCCGTCGCAGCGGCCAGGCCGGCGAGTGCCGTCGCCATAATAATGATATGTCGTATCTTTCTGATCATCGGCTTCGTTCCGGGTTTTGGCCCGACCCTTTCGCGTCGGCGCTGTGGCCTCCAGTCGCGGTCGAGGCGGTGGTTGCGCCCTCTGTCGCCGCGGAGCCTGGCGACTTGGCGGCAACAATGGGCAAATGACTCAAATTGTACAAATATAGTGATTGGAAGCCCGCCGAGCAAGAAACGCGGCCTCAAAATTCGGATAATGTATGCGTAATATGCATTTTTAGAGATTTACATTCCGTAACTGCCTGCGCTGCCGTACGCATTGCGGCTATTCTGCGTGGTCTTTGTCTGATGGAAAAGGGTGCGAAAAGGTGTGTCCGCGGCTTGTCTCGGGCGTTGTCGGGCCTGCCGGCGGCGGATGCCATAATACGCTGAAAAATACCCCGTTTTTAGCGGATATATAAATAAAACATTATAATGTTGTAAATCCTATAAGCAAAAAGAATCGCATTTGCCGTAAAGTGCTGGAAAAAGCCGAAAAAAGAGTGGTGTGGATAGTGTTATTAAAAAAAAATGCTTACCTTTGCAATCCGTTTTGGACGTTTTTGGAAACGGAATTTGATTAATTAACATTAAAGGACAAAAAGTTTTACAATGCCAACTATTCAACAGTTAGTAAGAAACGGTCGAGTTAGCATGGAGGACAAGAGTAAGTCTCCGGCACTCGCAGCGTGTCCCCAGCGTCGCGGCGTATGTACCCGTGTGTACACTACGACCCCGAAGAAGCCCAACTCGGCTATGCGTAAGGTGGCGCGTGTAAGATTGACCAACGGCAAGGAGGTGAACGCCTACATTCCGGGCGAGGGCCACAACCTGCAGGAGCACTCAATCGTACTGGTGCGCGGCGGTCGTGTAAGGGACCTGCCGGGTGTACGTTATCACTTGGTTCGTGGAGCACTCGACTCGGCCGGCGTGGACGGTCGTCGTCAGCGTCGCTCGAAGTACGGAGCAAAGCGCCCCAAGGCCGGAAAGAAATAAACCCCATAGTCAATCGCATTAATTACAAGAAATAAAATGAGAAAAGCTAAGCCAAGAAAGCGAATTCTACTTCCAGATCCCAAGTTCAACGATGTCGAGGTGACTCGTTTCGTGAACAACCTTATGCTGGATGGAAAGAAGAGTATTGCTTACACCATCTTCTACGACAGTCTGGAGCTGGTGAGCAAGAAGATGAAGGATGCTGATAAATCTCCGCTGGAAATCTGGAAACAGGCTCTTGAGAATATCACACCCCAAGTCGAGGTAAAGTCGAAGCGTATCGGTGGTGCGACCTTCCAGGTTCCTATGGAGGTTAGACCGGAGCGCAAGATTTCGATTTCCATGAAAAACCTTGTCCTTTACTCACGCAAGCGCGCCGGTAAGTCTATGGCAGAGAAGCTCGCATCGGAGATAGTCGATGCCTACAACCAGCAGGGTGCCGCATTCAAGCGTAAGGAGGAGATGCACCGCATGGCTGAGGCCAACAAGGCATTCGCGCATTTCAGATTCTAATAAAGGTAACGTTAAATGGCAAGAGATCTTAAATATACTCGTAACATCGGTATCATGGCCCACATCGATGCCGGTAAGACGACCACCTCGGAGCGTATCCTCTTCTACACGGGTAAGACCCACAAGATCGGTGAGGTTCACGAGGGTGGCGCCACCATGGACTGGATGGTTCAGGAGCAGGAGCGTGGTATCACCATCACCTCGGCTGCAACCACCGCATTCTGGCACTACAAGGACAATCAGTATCAGATCAACCTGATCGATACCCCGGGACACGTCGACTTCACCGTTGAGGTCGAGCGTTCGCTCCGCGTGTTGGACGGTGCCGTGGCAACGTTCTGCGCCGTCGGCGGTGTCGAGCCCCAGTCGGAGACGGTATGGCGTCAGGCCGACAAGTATAACGTTCCCCGTATCGGCTACGTGAACAAGATGGACCGCACGGGTGCCGACTTCCTGGCCGTGTGCGCCCAGATCAAGGAGCACTTCGGTGCTACGGCTCTCCCGGTGGTTCTGCCTATCGGTGCCGAGGACAAGTTCGAGGGTCTGATAGACCTTATATATAATAATGCCATCTACTACTTCGATGACAAGACCGTTCGCGACAACTTCGTGCTGAAGGAGATTCCCGACAACATGAAGGCTGAGGCCGCCGAGTGGCGCGCAAAGCTCATCGAGGAGGTTGCCTCTACCGACGAGGCCCTGATGGAGAAGTTCTTCGAGGATCCCGATTCGATCACGCCCGACGAGCTCATCGCCGCTATCCGCACCGCCACGATCAACATGTCGCTGGTGCCGATGCTCTGCGGTTCGTCGTTCCACAACAAGGGCGTGCAGAAGCTGCTTGACTCGATCATCGCCTTCCTGCCCTCGCCGCTGGATGTGCCCCCCGTTGAGGGTATCAACCCCAAGACGGAGCAGCCGGAGGTTCGCCACGCAACGGTTGACGATCCCTTCTGCGGTCTGGCATTCAAGATCGCTACGGATCCCTTCGTAGGTCGTCTGGCATTCGTTCGTGTATACTCGGGTGCTCTCGACGCAGGTTCGTACGTGCTCAACGCACGCAGCGGCAAGCGCGAGCGTATCAGCCGTATCTATCAGATGCACGCCAACAAGCAGAACCCTCTGGAGCGCGTCGAGGCAGGTGATATCTGCGCCGCTGTCGGCTTCAAGGAGATCCGCACCGGTGATACGCTGACGGCCGAGAACGCACCTCTGGTACTCGAGCAGATGACCTTCCCCGAGCCCGTGATCGGTCTGGCCGTAGAGCCCAAGACCCAGAAGGATCTCGACAAGCTGGGCATCGCTCTGGCGAAGCTGGCCGAGGAGGATCCCACCTTCACGGTTCGTACCGACGAGGAGACCGGTCAGACGATCATCAGCGGTATGGGTGAGCTTCACCTCGATATCATCGTAGACCGTCTGCGTCGCGAGTTCGGTGTGGAGATCAACCAAGGTGCTCCCCAGGTTAACTACAAGGAGGCCCTCACCAAGACGGTTCAGCACCGTGAGGTATTCAAGAAGCAGACCGGTGGTCGCGGTAAGTTCGCCGACATCATCTTCGAGATCGGTCCGGCCGACGAGGGCAAGACGGGTCTTACGTTCGTCGATGAGGTTAAGGGTGGTAACATCCCCAAGGAGTTCATCCCCGCCGTACAGAAGGGCTTCGAGTCGGCTATGGCCAACGGCGCCCTCGCAGGCTACTCGATCGACGCCATGAAGGTTACGCTGAAGGATGGTTCGTTCCACCCCGTGGATTCGGATCAGCTCTCGTTCGAGATCTGCGCCCGCAACGGTTTCCGCCAGGCAGCTCCCAAGGCCGGTTCGGTCATCATGGAGCCCATCATGTCAGTCGAGGTTGTTACGCCCGAGGAGAACATGGGTGACATCATCGGCGACCTGAACAAGCGTCGTGGCCAGATCCAGGGCATGGAGTCGAAGGGTACGGCCCGCGTGGTTAAGGCGAAGGTGCCCCTGTCGGAGATGTTCGGCTACGTTACCGTACTGCGTACGATTTCGTCGGGCCGCGCAACGTCGTCGATGGAGTTCTCGCACTTCGAGGAGGTTCCCGCAAACCTCGCCAAGGAGATTATCGAGAAGAGCGGAAAGCGTAAGGATTTAGAATAATAACGAGTTAAAATATGAACCAGAAAATTAGAATCAAACTCAAGTCTTTCGACCACAACTTGGTGGACAAGTCGGCCGAGAAGATCGTGAAGACGGTGAAGGCTACCGACGCCATGGTTAGCGGTCCGGTGCCCCTGCCCACGAAGAAGCAGATTTTTACGGTCAACCGCTCGACGTTCGTCAACAAGAAGGCCCGCGAGCAGTTCCAGTTCTGCACCTTCAAGCGTATCATCGACATCTATTCGTCGACGCCGAAGACCATCGACGCGCTGATGAAGCTGGAGCTTCCTTCGGGTGTAGAGGTTGAGATCAAGGTCTGATGACAATATGCACGTGCGGGGCGCATCGTGAAGCGGGGCGCCCCCGCAGTGTGCAATTGCAGTGAGTAGTATTTACAAACGAAAATATAGACTCAAGAAGACAAATCACTTTAATTCAACAAACGTAATTCGACAGAAAAAATGTCAGGACTAATTGGAAAGAAGATCGGAATGACTTCCGTTTACAGTGCCGAGGGTAAGAACATACCATGCACTGTCATTGAGGCTGGTCCGTGTGTAGTTACGCAAATTAAGACGGTCGAGAAGGACTCTTACGAGGCCGTCCAGGTTGCCTATGACGACAAAAGTGAAAAACACACCAGCAACAGTTTGTTAGGTCACTTCAAGAAGGCCGGCACTACCCCCAAGCGCAAGATGGCTGAGTTCAAGGGTATGCCCGAAGTGAACCTCGGTGATACGCTCACCGTCGATATGTTCTCGGAGGAGGACTGGGTCGACGTGACCGGGATCTCGAAGGGTAAGGGCTTCCAGGGCGTAGTTAAGCGCCACGGTTTCGGCGGTGTGGGCGGTCAGACCCACGGTCAGCACAACCGTCAGCGCAAGCCCGGTTCGCTGGGTGCTTCGTCTTATCCGTCACGCGTGTTCAAAGGCAAGCGTTTGGCAGGACGTATGGGTGGCGACCAGGTGAAGGTCGTTAACCTGAAGGTATTGAAGGTTATTCCCGAGAACAACCTCATTCTGGTGAAGGGTTCGATTCCCGGGGCAAAGGGTGCTTATTTAACAATTGAGAAGTAGTATGGAATTAGCTGTTTATAACACACAAGGACAAGAGACCGGACGCAAGGTAGTCCTTTCGGATGCGGTCTTCGGCGTGGAGGCTAATGACCACGCTATCTATCTCGACGTGAAGCAGTATCTGGCCGATCAGCGTCAGGGTACGCACAAGTCGAAGCAGCGTAACGAGGTTGCCGGTTCTACGCGCAAGCTCAAGCGTCAGAAGGGTACGGGCGGTGCTCGTTGCGGTAGCATCAAGTCGCCTCTGTTCCCGGGCGGTGGCCGCGTATTCGGTCCGGTACCCCGCGACTACAGCTTCAAGCTCAACAAGAAGCTCAAGCGTCTGGCCCGTCGCAGCGCTCTGACCTACAAGGCTCAGGCCGGTGCCATCACCGTTGTAGAGTCGCCCGCACTGGAGGCTCCCAAGACCAAGCAGGTGGAGGCCATGACCAAGGCCCTGAAGGTAGCCGACAAGAAGGTGCTTCTGGTACTGCCCGAGGGCAACGTAAACCTTCAGCTGTCATGCCGCAACATCCCCTCGGTAAAGCCTATCCTGGCTGCCAACATCAACACCTACGAGGTAATGAACGCCAACGTACTGGTGATGGTCGAGGGTGCAGAGAACGTATTGAATGTAATGTTAGCTTAAAAACGCAAGAAAGATGGAAGTGATAATTAAGCCTATTTTGACCGAGAAAATGACGATTCAGGGCGAAAAACTGAACCGCTACGGTTTTATCGTCGACGTTAGAGCTAACAAGCTGCAGATACGCAACGCTGTTGAGCAGATGTACAACGTCGTGGTGACGGATGTAAACACCGCCAATTACATGGGCAAGCTCAAGAGCCGCTACACGAAGGCCGGCCTGCTGGAGGGTCGCGCCAACAACTTCAAGAAGGCCGTGGTCACCTTGAAGGATGGAGACAAGATAGATTTTTACAGTAATATCTAACAGACATGGCAGTAAGAAAGTTTAAGCCGGTAACAGCCGGTACGAGACATAAGATCATAGGCGCCTTCGACGAGATCACTTGCACGACGCCTGAGAAGTCGTTGCTCAGCCCCAAGAAGAGCACTGGCGGACGTAACAACACCGGTAAGATGACCATGCGCTACATCGGCGGCGGTCACAAGCAGATGTACCGTAACGTCGATTTCAAGCGCTCGAAGGATGGCATTGCCGCTACTGTAAAGACTATCGAGTACGACCCGAACCGTACGGCCCGCATCGCCCTGGTGGTGTATGCCGACGGCGAGAAGAGCTATATCCTGGCTCCCAACGGCCTCAAGGTAGGCCAGACCGTGATGAGCGGTGCAGGAGTTGCTCCTGAGGTCGGAAACACGCTGTTCCTGAGCGAGATTCCTCTGGGAACGGTTGTACACAACATTGAACTCTACCCCGGTCAGGGTGCCGCAATGGCCCGTTCGGCCGGTTCGTATGCTCAGCTTCTGGCACGCGAAGGAAAATTCGCTATCATCAAGTTGCCTTCAGGTGAGACTCGTATGGTACTCGTAACTTGCCGCGCTACGGTAGGCGTGGTTTCGAACATCGATCACAACCTCGAGAGCTCGGGTAAGGCAGGTCGCAAGCGTTGGCTCGGCCGCCGTCCGCGCAACCGTGGTGTCGTGATGAACCCTGTTGATCACCCGATGGGTGGTGGTGAAGGCCGCGCTTCGGGAGGTCACCCGCGTTCGCGTAAGGGATTGTTGGCTAAGGGCTATAAGACTCGTAACCCGAAGAAGACGACCTCGAAGTTCATCATTTCAAGAAAGAAAAAATAATTAAATAGAGTATCATAATGAGCCGTTCATTAAAAAAAGGACCATTCATTGACCCCAAGCTCGAGGCTAAGGTAGTGGCACAGGCCGAGGGGAACAAGAAGACTGTCATCAAGACATGGTCTCGCGCAAGTATGATTTCGCCTGACTTCGTCGGTCAGACGATAGCAGTCCACAACGGAAACAAGTTCATTCCCGTTTACGTAACCGAGAATATGGTGGGCCACAAGCTGGGCGAGTTCGCCCCCACCCGCAATTTCCGTGGTCATGCAGGTAACAAGAAAAAATAGTAGACAATGGGTTCAAGAAAAGCAATAAGAGCCGAGAAATTAAAGGCTGAAAAGAAGCAGAAGGCGATCGCCGTAATGCGTGATTGCCCGACCTCTCCGCGCAAGATGCGTCTGGTTGCCGACATCATCCGCGGTGTTGAGATAAACAAGGCGCTTGGCATTCTTCGCTACTCGAAGAAGGAGGCGTCGATCAGAATGGAGAAGCTCCTCAAGTCGGCTATCGCCAACTGGGAGGCCAAGAACGAGGGCGAGCGTCTTGAGGACGTAACGCTGTGCGTCAAGGAGATCATGGTTGACGGCGGCCGCATGCTCAAGCGCATCCAGGCAGCGCCTCAGGGTCGTGCTCACCGTATCCGCAAGCGTTCGAACCACGTGACCATCGTAGTAGACAAAATGGTAACCGCAGAAAACAACTAAGCAAATGGGACAGAAAGTAAATCCAATAGCAAACCGTCTTGGTATCATCAAGGGTTGGGATTCCAACTGGTATGGTGGTAAGGATTTCTCAGAGAAATTGGTAGAAGACGCTAAGATCCGCAAGTACTTGAATGTCCGTTTGGCCAAGGCAAGCATCTCGCGCATCATCATCGAGCGCACGCTCAAGCTGGTTACCGTTACCATCTCTACGGCCCGTCCGGGTATCATCATCGGCAAGGGCGGCCAGGAGGTCGACAAGTTGAAGGAGGAGCTGAAGAAGCTCACCGGCAAGGAGATCCAGATCAATATCTTCGAGGTAAAGCGTCCCGAGGTTGACGCCATGATCGTGGCCAACAACATCGCACGCCAGCTCGAGGGCCGTGTATCGTACCGCCGCGCCATCAAGACGACCATCGCATCGACGATGCGTATGGGCGCCGAGGGTATCAAGGTACAGATCTCGGGTCGTGTAGGCGGCGCCGAGATGGCCCGCAGCGAGATGATCAAGGAGGGACGTATTCCTCTTCACACGTTCCGCGCCGACGTGGACTACTGCCTGGCCGAGGCTCTGACGAAGGTCGGTATCCTCGGAATCAAGGTTTGGATCTGCCACGGTACGGTTTACGGCAAGCGTGATCTGTTCGAGATTCAGGGCGTAGCCTCGCAGCAGGGCAACGGTGCACCCCAGCACCGCGGCGGCAAGGGCGCTCCCCGCAAGAGACGTAATAACAACAAGTAAGTAGGACCTTTTAAAGCGAAAAAACAGTTATGTTACAGCCAAAAAAGACCAAGTTTAGAAGAATGCAGAAGGGTCGTATGAAGGGTTTCGCTCAGAGAGGAAACCAGCTTGCATACGGTTCGTTCGGAATCAAGGCACTTGAGTCGACCTGGATTACGGGTCGCCAGATTGAGGCGGCACGTCAGGCCATCACCCGATACATGAAGCGTGAGGGTCAGATCTGGATCCGCATCTTCCCCGACAAACCCATCACGAAGAAGCCCGCCGAGGTACGTATGGGTAAGGGTAAGGGTAATCCGGAAGGATTCGTAGCGCCCGTAACCCCGGGACGTATCCTGTTCGAGGCCGAGGGAGTACCCTTGGAGATAGCACAGGAGGCACTTCGTCTGGGTGCGCAGAAGCTGCCTATCACGACCAAGTTTATCGTACGACGCGATTATGTTGAATAATCCCCAAAACAGAGAAAGAGATGAAAAGTGCTGAAATAAAGGATATGTCGGTCCAGGACCTGCAGGAGCGCATCGAGGCCGAGAAGGCAAAGCTCGCGTCGCTGAAGGTGCAGCATGCGGTTTCGCCGGTCGAGAATCCTTCGATCATAAAGAAATCCCGCAGAGATATAGCTCGTATGCTGACGATTCTGCGTCAAAAGAACCCTAAATGTTAATTACCACTATGGAAAGAAATCTTAGAAAAGAGCGCATCGGGTTGGTTGTCAGCAACAAAATGGAGAAGACCATTGTGGTTGCGGTAGCGCGTAAGGTTAAGCATCCCATCTATGGCAAGTTCGTGAACAAAACTACGAAGTTCGTAGCCGAGTGCACCGACGAGAGCGTGAAGGAGGGCGATACCGTCCGCATCATGGAGACCCGCCCTCTGAGCAAGACGAAGCGTTGGAGATTAGTACAAATCATTGAAAGAGCTAAGTAGTTATGATACAGCAAGAAAGTAGATTAGTGGTAGCTGACAACAGCGGAGCGAAGGAGGTACTTTGCATCCGTGTGCTTGGCGGAACGAAGCGCCGCTACGCATCTATCGGCGATAAGATCGTCGTAGCTGTGAAGAGCGCCAGCCCGTCGGGCGACGTTAAGAAGGGAGCCGTTTCGAAGGCGGTTGTAGTACGAACGACGAAGGAGATCCGCCGTGCAAACGGATCATACATCCGTTTCGACGACAACGCCGTAGTGCTTCTCAACAACCAGGGCGAGATGCGCGGCACGCGAATCTTCGGTCCCGTAGCACGTGAGCTTCGTGACCAGTACATGAAGATCATATCGTTGGCACCTGAAGTATTGTAATCAAAAAAGAAGTAAAAGATGTCAGTCAAGTTACATATCAAGAAGGGGGACATGGTTTACGTCAACGCGGGCGACAACAAGGGTCAGCAGGGTAAAGTCCTGGAGGTTGATCCTGCGAAGCAGCGCGCAATCGTCGAGGGCGTAAATCTTTGCAAGAAGGCCACCAAGCCCAATGCCAAGAATCCTCAGGGTGGAATCATCGAGCAGGAGGCTCCGATCCACATCTCGAATCTGCAGGTGCTCGATCCCAAGAGCGGCAAACCCACTCGCGTCGGCCGTAAGGCGGATGACAAAGGTAAATTAGTTCGTTACGCTAAAAAGTCAGGAGAGGAGATCAAATAATGGCATACGTACCAACACTCAAAACGCAGTATAAGGAGCAGATAGTTCCTGCTCTGATGAAGGAGTTTGGCTACACCAGCGTAATGCAGTGTCCCAAGCTCGAGAAGATCGTGATCAACCAGGGTATGGGTCAGGCCGTGTCGGACAAGAAGCTCATCGACGTGGCACAGGCCGAGCTTACCCAGATCACGGGTCAGAAGGCAGTTCAAACCAAGTCGCGCAAGGATATCTCTAACTTCAAGTTGCGCCGCGGCATGCCTATCGGCGTACGTGTGACGCTCCGCCGCAACCGTATGTACGAGTTCCTGGAGCGCCTCATCGCAGTGGCTCTGCCCCGTATCCGCGACTTCAAGGGTATCAACGAGAAGTTCGACGGCAGCGGCAACTACACGCTGGGCATAAGCGAGCAGATCATCTTCCCCGAGATCGACATCGACAAGATCACGAAGATCTTCGGTATGGAGATAACTTTCGTTACGACGGCCCAGAGCGACGAGGAGGGTTACGCCCTTCTGCGCGAGTTCGGCCTTCCTTTCAAGAACGCTAAAAAGAACCAATAGGTATGGCAAAAGAATCAATGAAGGCACGCGAGGTAAAGCGTGTGAAACTTGCAAACCGTTATGCCCACAAGCGTGAGGAGATTGCAGCCAAGGTTAAGAGCGGCGAGATGGATCACGAGGAGGCGTGGATCGCACTGTCGAAGCTGCCCCGCAACTCGAATCCCATACGCCAGCACAACCGTTGCATGCTGACGGGCCGCCCGAAGGGTTACATGCGTCAGTTCGGCATCAGCCGTATCCAGTTCCGCGAGATGGCGTCGAAGGGCCTCATCCCGGGTGTAAAGAAGGCAAGCTGGTAATATGATAGCGTCGGGGTACGGCGCAAGGTTCGTACCCCGCGCGTTTTTTTCGGTGTGCGGAAGAGCTCCGGCTCTCACCCCATCGATTAGTCTCTTCGGAAGACCATATTCGGAGGGTGCCAATATATATAGGTGGATCGCATGACGTCCGAAAGGACGTTCCGACGGTCCGGGTGCCCGCGATACGCTTCAGGCGTATCCAAGAGCAGGTCTTCTATACGGATGCAGAATCCCGAGTATTCGGCATCCGGCACGGAGGAAAGTGCCGCCCGAGGGCGGTAACTTCTCGGTGTCGGTGCTGCGGAAAGGGTTAGGCATCGAGTTACGCAGCCCGACGTCGTCCGCATTGTGCGGCGGCGGTTTCTGCCACAGGCTTGTGCCGAGTGGGGAAGGGGCGACATGGTTGTGGCTGACCCGTGCGCGGAGCACGGTGCCGGTTGCGACTTTTGTCGTTCACGCAGCGATGTGACGCCCGAATGGGGGTTCGCACGCGGTCGCCGGGTTACATTTTGCGCGAAAATCCGCATAATCGCTTAAATCTTAAGGTAAAAAGGCGATTTTTCGGAATTTTATGCGTATATTTGCGCGCATTGTCGCGCGGGTATGCCTTATCGGCGTTCCGCATGGCGGTGTCCCGCAAGGGCAAACGATTGAAAAAAGAACCATTTTTATTAATTTTTAACTTTTAATTCATTATGACAGATCCAATCGCGGATTTTCTAACTCGAATTAGAAACGCAGTGAAAGCCAACCACAAAGTGGTTGAAGCTCCTGGCTCAAAAATTAAGCAGGAAATTACGAAGATTCTCTACGAGCAGGGCTACATCCTGGCCTACAAGTTCGACACCGATGAGAAGGGTCACCCCACCATCAAGATCGCACTGAAGTGGGATGCCGCTACCAAGACCAACGCCATCAAGGACCTGAAGCGCATCAGCCGTCCGGGTCTGCGCCGCTATGCGTCGGTATCGGAGATGCCCCGCGTACTGAACGGTCTGGGTATCGCCATCCTCTCGACGTCGAAGGGTATCATGACTGACGCCAAGGCCCGCAAGGAGAATGTCGGCGGCGAGATCCTCTGCTACGTATACTAACAGCCGGGGTGCCTAACCGAAAGTAAAAAAAGATTCACTAACAAAACACACAAGAAACAATGTCAAGAATTGGTAAATTACCTGTAATCTTGCCGGCGGGTGTGACCGTAGAGGTTCTGCCTGACAACACGGTAATGGTGAAAGGGCCACTTGGGACACTGAGTCAGAAGGTTGATTCAGACATTAAGGTCGAGGTCGGAACTCACACCGACGCCCACTCGGGCAAGGAGGAGGCAGCCGTTATGGTAAGCCGTCCTACCAACCAGCCCCGTCACCGTTCGCTGCACGGACTTTACCGTGCGCTGATCAACAACATGGTCATCGGCGTATCGAAGGGCTACGAGATCAAGCAGGAGCTCGTAGGTGTCGGTTACAAGGCCGAAGTGAAGGGCAACATCCTGGAGATGAGCCTCGGCTACTCGCATGACACGGCGCTGATGCTTCCTCCCGAGATCAAGGCTACGGCCGTAACGGAGAAGAAGGGCAACCCGATCATCACCCTGACGAGCATCGACAAGCAGCTCATCGGTCAGGTCGCAGCCAAGATCCGCTCGCTGCGCAAGCCTGAGCCTTACAAGGGTAAGGGTATCAAGTTCGTCGGCGAGACCCTGCGTCGCAAGGCCGGTAAGTCAGCTTCAAAATAGTTAAAACAAGTCAAGCGTTATGTCATTGAATAAGATAGAAAGAAGAGAGAGGATCAAGATGCGTATCCGCAAGATCGTGAGCGGAACGCCCGAGCAGCCTCGCATGACTGTATTCCGTAGCAACAAGCAGATCTACGTGCAGTTTATAGATGACCTCGCCGGTGTGACTCTGGCCACGGCTTCTTCGCTCGACAAGGAGATCGCTGCCGAGACGGCAGGCAAGACCAAGAGCGAGGTAGCGGCAATGGTAGGCAAGCTGGCCGCACGCCGCGCCGTCGAGAAGGGAATCTCGACCGTGTCGTTCGACCGTAACGGATACCTCTATCACGGAAGAATCAAAATGTTAGCCGACGCCGCTCGCGAGGGTGGTCTTAAATTCTAAGCGATATGTCAAATACCAACATAAAGAAAGTTCGTACAAGCGACCTCGAGCTCAAGGACAGGCTCGTAAGCATCAACCGCGTCACGAAGGTGACGAAGGGAGGTCGTACCTTCAGCTTCTCTGCCATTGTCGTGGTAGGTAACGAGAACGGTGTGGTAGGCTACGGCCTCGGCAAGGCATCGGAGGTTACGTCGGCAATCGCAAAGGGCGTAGAGGATGCAAAGAAGAATCTGGTAAAGATTCCGGTAATCAACGGAACGATACCCCACAAGCAGGAGATGCGTTTCGGCGGATCGCTGGTAATGATACGTCCGGCCGCTCCCGGTACGGGTATCATCGCCGGAGGTGCCATGCGTGCCGTGCTGGAGTCGGTCGGCATCAAGAACGTGCTCGCCAAGAGCAAGGGTTCGTCGAATGCCCACAACCTGGTAAAGGCAACGGTAGCAGCGCTGTGCGAGCTTCGCGACGCACGCAGCGTAGCCCAGGTCCGCGGCATATCAATGAACAAGGTGTTTAACGGTTAAAAAGCGCATCAGGATGGCAAGATTGAAAATCACTCAGGTTCGCAGCCGCATCGGCGCATCGGCGCAGCAGCGCAAGAATCTCGACGCGCTTGGTCTGCACAAGATCAATCAGAGTGTGGAGCACGACGATTCGGCTATCATCAAGGGTATGCTCGAGCGCGTAAAGCACCTCGTGGTGATCGAGGAGGTAAAATAAGTTTAACGATTAAAGATCGAATTCAATATGGAACTCAATAACTTGAAGCCCGCAAAGGGCGCTACGCATCACGACAAGCGTGTGGGCCGCGGAGCCGGTTCGGGTCGCGGCGGTTATGCCACCCGCGGTCTTAAGGGTGCCAAGTCGCGTTCGGGATACTCGCGTAAGCTCGGATTCGAGGGTGGTCAGATGCCCTTGCAGCGTCGCCTTCCCAAGTTCGGATTCAAGAATCTGAAGAGGGTGGAGTTTAAGCCTATCAACCTTTCGGCGTTGGAGGCTCTGGCAGAGAAGAAGTCGCTTACGGCCATTTCGGTCGAGACGCTGATCGAAGCCGGATTCGTTTCATCGAATGACAAGGTGAAGATTTTGGGCAACGGTTCTCTCACGAAAGCTCTGACTGTGACGGCACATGCCTTCTCGAAAAGCGCTGAGGAGGCCATCGCAGCCGCCGGCGGCAGTGTGGAAAAGTTGTAACCTAAAAACTTCGATTCGATATGAACGGTTATCTGATTGTTGGCATCGTGGTTGTGGCCGTGATCGTGCTGCTGCTTGCGACCAACAAGAAACTCATCGAAACACTCAAGAACATATATAAGATCGAGGAGCTCCGCAAGCGTATACTTTATACGCTTGGGCTCCTGTTGGTATTCCGTCTGGGTTGTTTTGTGGTGATACCGGGTATCAACCCCAATGCTTTGGGCGCCGATTCGGCTTTGGCTGACCAGATGAACAGCAACACCCTGCTGGGTCTGCTGGACGTATTCTCGGGAGGTGCATTCGCCAATGCCGCCATCTTCGCTCTGGGTGTAATGCCCTATATCACGGCTTCGATCATCATCCAGCTGCTGGGCATGATGGTGCCCGCAGTGCAGAAACTGCAGAAGGAGGGTGAGAGCGGCCGCCGCAAGATGAACCAGTGGACTCGTCTGCTCACCATCGTAGTGCTGTGCCTGCAGGGCCCTGCCTACGTGGCCAACCTCTATGCCCGTATGCCCGAGGCGTTCGTCTATGGCGGAACGTTCCTCTTCTTCGCCTACGCCACCGTTATCCTTATCGCAGGTACGATGTTTACGATGTGGCTCGGCGAGAAGATCACAGACAAGGGTATCGGCAACGGAATCTCGCTCATCATCATGATCGGTATCGTGGCTCGTCTGCCTCAGGCTCTGCTGGCCGAGTTCTCGGCTCGCGTGAGCACCTCGACGGGTAGCCTGATCATGTTCGTGGTAGAGCTTGTGATCCTGTTCCTGGTGTTCATGGTTACCATTGCGGTGGTTCAGGCCGTCCGCAAGGTACCCGTACAGTATGCCAAGCGTGTTATCGGCAACAAGCAGTACGGCGGCGTGCGTCAGTACATCCCGCTGAAGATGAATGCGGCCAACGTTATGCCCATCATCTTCGCACAGGCGCTGATGTTCATCCCGATGCTTATCCCCGGTCTGCAGGGAGCGTTCGGAAATATCCAGGGCTTCTGGTACAACTTTACGCTGGCAGTGCTGGTGATCGCCTTCACCTATTTCTATACGGCGATTATCATCAACCCTCAAATGATGGCTGAAGACATGAAGCGCAACGGCGGCTTCATCCCGGGCGTCAAGCCGGGCAAGCAGACGGTGAACTACATCGACACCATCATGACGAGAATCACCCTCCCCGGATCGATCTTCCTGGCGCTCGTATCTATCATGCCGGCGCTTGCGATGACCTTCCTGGGCGTACAGCAGCACTTCGCATACTTCTACGGAGGTACGTCGCTGCTGATCATGGTGGGTGTGATCCTCGATACTCTGAAGCAGATTGAGAGCTACCTTCTGATGCGTCACTACGACGGTCTGATGAAGACGGGACGCATACAGGGACGTTATTAACGGGCTTCCGCGACGGTTTCCGACATGGAGGCGCCTCGATTGTAACAAAAGTCAGTAAACGATGCCGCCACTGGCGGCGCAACAATACGAAACAACGAAGATGATTCATCTGAAGACAGACGAAGAGATCGAGATCCTGCGCGAGAACAACATTCTGGTCAGCCGTGCGTTGGCCGAGGTTGGACGCAACATCCGCCCGGGTGTTACGACGCGCGAACTGGACAAGATAGCTGAGGATTTCATCCGTGCGAACGGAGCGGAACCGGTTTTTCTCGGTTATGAGGGATATCCTGCATCGGCTTGTATATCGGTCAACGAGCAGGTTGTCCACGGCATACCGTCGGATCGGGTCATCGAGGAGGGCGACATAGTATCGGTCGATTTGGGTACACTTTTGAAGGGGTTTGTTGGCGATTCGGCATATACGTTTGCCGTAGGCCAGGTCAGCGAGGAGGCAAAGCGACTTCTGGCAGTCACCAAAGAAGCTCTTTATAAGGGTACGGCACAGGCCAAGGCGGGAAATCGCGTGGGCGATATCTCGGCGGCGGTGCAGGAGTACGTCGAAAGCTTCGGCTACGGCGTAGTACGCGAGCTCGAAGGACACGGTTTGGGGCGAGAGATGCACGAAGCTCCCGGTGTCCCCAATTTCGGAGCACGCGGCAGAGGACCTCTCCTGAAGGAGGGTATGGTCATCTGTATAGAACCGATGATAACGATGGGCAGCAGGGCTGTGGTCTTCGAGCGCGACGGCTGGACCGTACGCACGCGCGACCGCAAGCCGGCAGCACATTTCGAATTTGCCGTTGCGATCCGTCGCAACGGGCCCGACGTATTGACCGACTTTAATATAATCGAACAGGCACTTAACAACTAAGTAGAGGCTCTATGGCAAAACAAACTGCTATTGAAAGAGACGGAACCATCATCGAAGCGTTGTCAAACGCGATGTTCCGTGTCGAATTGGATAACGGACACGTTATCACGGCCCATATCTCGGGAAAGATGCGCATGCACTACATCAAGATCCTTCCCGGCGATAAGGTCAAAGTGGAGATGACGCCCTACGATTTGAGTAAGGGTCGCATATCCTTTAGGTACAAATAATCAGATTGCTTGAAAAATCATGAAAGTAAAAGCATCAATCAAGAAGCGTAGCGAGGATTGCAAGATCGTGAAGCGCAAGGGAAAGCTCTACGTCATCTGCAAGAAGAACCCCAAGTTCAAGATGCGCCAAGGGTAATGTTCAAAAGATTAATTAAAGAAAGGAATTTATGGCACGTATAGTAGGTGTAGATTTACCTAAAAACAAGCGGGGCGAGATAGGCCTGACCTATATTTACGGTATAGGCCGCAGCACGGCCCGCAAGATTCTTGACAAGTCTGGAATCTCGTACGACGTAAAAGTAAGCGACTGGACCGACGATCAGGTCGGCGCGATCCGTTCGGCCATTGCCGAGATGGGCATCAAGGTCGAGGGCGAGTGCCGTTCGATCGTTCAGCTGAACATCAAGCGACTGATGGATATCGGTTGCTATCGCGGTATCCGTCACCGTCTGGGTCTTCCCGTGCGCGGACAGAGCACGAAGAACAACGCCCGCACGCGCAAGGGCCGCAAGAAGACCGTAGCAAACAAGAAAAAGGCAACGAAGTAATAAATAGAGAGTTATGGCAAAGAAAACTGGAACGGTCAAGAAGAAGGTTGTCAAGGTGGGTGCCGTTGGTATGGCTTTCGTCCACTCGACTTTCAACAACGTAATAATCACTATCACCAACGAGGTCGGCGAGGTAATCAGCTGGTCATCGGCCGGTAAGATGGGATTCCGCGGTTCGAAGAAGAATACTCCCTATGCAGCACAGACGGCAGCAGCCGATTGCGCCAAGGTTGCCTACGATATGGGTCTTCGCAAGGTGAAGGTCTATGTCAAGGGTCCGGGCCAGGGCCGCGAGAGTGCCGTGCGCACGATCCACGGTGCCGGCATCGAGGTGATGGAGATCATCGACGTGACTCCGCTGCCGCACAACGGCTGCCGTGCTCCCAACCGTCGTCGCGTATAGTGATTGTGGGTTGAGAGACGACCTGAAAGGACTTTTAGTTACAAGCGTTAAAAAAAGTAAAAACAATGGCAAGATATATAGGACCTAAATCGAAGATCGCCCGTAAGTTCGGCGAAGCTATCTATGGTGCGGACAAAGTTCTTGAGAAGAGGAACTACCCTCCCGGACAGCACGGTCTGGCTCGCAAGCGCAAGAAGAACTCGGAGTACGGCGAGCAGCTCAGCGAGAAGCAGAAGGCGAAGTACACGTACGGTATTCTGGAGAAGCAGTTCGCCCGCACGTATGAGGCGGCAGCCCGTATGGGCGGTATCACGGGTGAGAACCTGCTGAAGCTGCTCGAGTGCCGTCTGGACAATGTAGTCTATCGTCTGGGCATCGCGCCTACGCGCGCCGCAGCCCGTCAGCTGGTGTCGCACCGTCACATCTGCGTCAACGGCGAGGTTGTAAACATTCCGTCGTATTCGCTTCGCGTAGGCGACATCGTGTCGGTACGCGAGAAGTCGAAGAGCTTGGAGGTAATTACGTCGACAGTAGCCGGCTCGTCGCGCAGCCGTTACGCATGGCTCGAGTGGGACGGCGCCACGATGAGCGGTAAGCTCCTGCAGAAACCCGAACGCGAGGAGATTCCCGAGAACATCAAGGAGCAGCTGATCGTCGAGCTGTACTCGAAGTAGTAATTAATACAAATTCAATAATTTTATGGCAATATTAGCATTCCAGAAACCTGAAAAGGTTATTATGCTCGAAGCCACCGCGTCGTTCGGAAAATTCGAGTTCCGGCCGCTGGAACCCGGCTTCGGTATGACAGTCGGCAACGCTTTGCGACGCGTTTTGCTCTCATCGTTGGAGGGTTATGCAATTACGACCGTAAAGGTAGCCGGAGTGAACAATGAGTTTGCCGCTATTCCGGGAGTGATGGAGGGTATGATGGATATCATCCTCAAGCTCAAGCAGATCCGTTTTCTGCGCACGGTGGACAATCAGGACTTTGAGAAGGTCACCGTCAACGTAGCGGGTGTAACCGAGCTTACCGCAGGATATATTTCGAACTACCTTTCGTCGTTCAAGGTTCTGAATCCCGATCTTGTAATCTGCCATCTTGCGCCGGGTACGAAGATGCAGATTACGCTTACGATCGGCAAGGGCCGCGGATATGTGCCTTCTGAAGAGAACGCCCCCGCCGAGAAGGAGCTGGACGTTCTTCCCATCGACTCGATCTTCACGCCCATCAAGAACGTGAAGTATTCGATCGAGGACTACCGTGTGGAGCAGAAGACCGACTACGAAAAGTTGAATTTGGAGATTACTACCGATGGATCAATCCATCCCAAGGAGGCCTTGAAAGAGGCTGCCAAGATACTCATCCAGCACTTCATGCTCTTCTCGGACGAGAAGATCACCATCAACATGGACGACAACAGCGACAACGATACGCTGGACGACGAGGCACTGCGCATGCGTCAGTTGCTGAAGACGAAGCTGTCGGATCAGGATCTGAGCGTACGCGCCCTGAACTGTCTGAAGGCAGCCGATGTCGACACGGTCGGCGATCTGGTGAAGCTGAACCGCAACGATTTGCTGAAGTTCCGCAACTTCGGTAAGAAGTCGCTCACGGAGCTGGACGAGTTGCTGGCATCACTTAACCTTAAGTTCGGAATGGACGTATCAATCTACAAACTTGATAAAGACTAATTATGAGACACAATAAGAATTTCAATCACCTCGGCAGAAAGGCTGGTCACCGCAAGGCTATGCTGTCGAACATGGCTGCGTCTCTGATCCTGCACAAGCGCATCGAGACCACCGTAGCCAAGGCTAAGGCTGTACAGCAGTTTGTCGAGCCTCTGGTAACCAAGTCGAAGGAGGACACTACCCACTCGCGTCGTGTAGTATTCTCGTACCTGAAGCAGAAGGAGGCTGTTTCGGAGCTGTTCCGTACGGTAGCCCCGAAGATCGCCGAGCGTCCAGGCGGTTACACCCGTATCCTTAAGACCGGATTCCGTCTGGGTGACGGTGCCGACATGTGCATCATCGAGCTGGTAGACTTCAACGACGCCTACACGTTCGGTAAGGTAGCGACGGCAGAGGAGGCCAAGCCCAAGACGCGTCGTTCGCGCAAGAGCGCTGCCAAGAAGACCGACGCCGTAGAGGATGCCACGGTCGTAGAGGAGAAGAAGGCTGCTGCCAAGACGAAGGCTCCCAAGAATGTCGCAGTCAAGGGTGCCGCTGCTCCCAAGGCAGTAAAGAAGACCAACGTAGGTAAGAAGATGTAATCGGCACGCGCCGTAATCATATTACCGATGACGGCTTTCCTTTCGGGGAAAGCCGTTTTTTTGTGCCATAATCCGAGCGTGGGGTGCGGAGCGTTGGGGCGCGCAGATGTGGCGGAAGCGGCGGATGAGCGGGCCGGATGGCGAGTGAGGCGATACTGACCCGATACCGGACAAGTATGGCAGCTGCGACTGGGTCGGCTGCGATCGACGGACATGAAAAACGCCGGCTGGAGAGGATTCCCTGCCGGCGTTTTGCCTGTTTGGGACGGCTGTCAAATAAGCCGCTCGACGAGTATGCGCTTGTCCTGCTGCAGGATGTCGAGCAGCGCCTCGTTTGAACAGTTCCCCTTGCGCACCTTGCGTATCTGTACCAGCAGGCGGGTGCGGTAGATGACGCCCGTCTCGGTGCGTTCGGTCTCGAGTTCGAACGATACGACCGCATAACCCATCTCGCTCAGCCGTGCGAGGGTCTCGTCGACGACGCTGCGTTCGAGCGTCGAGAATGTGAGCGACACGCGGTGAGACCCGAGGCTGCCGAAGAAGAGGTTCAGCACCTCGAGGCCCACGAGCGTCAGCAGCGTCGCGGCTACGGCCACGCCGTACATTCCTGCGCCCGTGGCCATGCCTACGCCCGATATGGCCCACAGGCTCGCCGCCGTGGTGAGGCCGCGCACGATCTGTCGGTGGAATATGATGGCTCCGGCGCCGATGAAACCGATGCCGCTTACGACTTGTGCGGCGACGCGGCTGGGGTCGAGGCGCAGCCCGTCGTGTGCGGCGAGGAACTCCTCGAATCCCCACTGCGATATTATCATGAAGAGGGCGCTGCCCAGCGATACGAGGAAGTGGGTGCGGAATCCCGCCTCCTTGACCCTCCATTCGCGTTCGATACCCACCACCGTGCCGAGCACTCCTGCCACCACGAGGCGTAAAATGAATACCCAAGTCATTGTTTTGCGTTTTTACAAGTTTCTGACGTCGTTGTCCGCCGCACGTCCGTGCATGCGGATACGGAAGCGCCCTTGCCATCCTGCCGCTGCCGCGATGCGTGGCTGCGGTGGGTGCACGGGCTATCCTATCCAAAGGTAGTGAAAAATATCGAACGGTGTACACGCCGACGCCCCCTGAAGGGGCTCCCGAGGCGGCGGATACACACTGCGGGGGCGTTTCAGGAGACGTCGACGGGGCGGGACGGTGCTATGCCGCGCCGCAGAAGAAGCCTATGAGTATCGGCACGCTCACCTCGAGTGCCATGCCGTGCGTCACGGCAAGGGGTACGACATCCTTGCCCTCGGCCTCGCGTACGATTGTGGGCAGGCATACGTCCATCGAGTTGATGCCGGCGACCGATATGGGGGCGTAGCGCCCGCCCCAGCGGGCGAAGAGCGACGCCCCGAAGAGGGCCGACATCTCGCGTATGATATTCGCCAGCAGGGCTATGGTGGCCAGCTCGGCGGCATCGGGAGCCGCGCCCTTAATGTCGGCTATCATAACCGACGAGAGGGAGTAGTATCCGAATCCGCTGCCGAGGGCGAGGCAGTCGGCGAGGCTGCGGTCGGAGAGCAGGAATACTGCCGCGGCCGAGAAGAGCAGCGTGCCGGCTATGGTGGCTACGGGCAACAGCAGCATGCCCGCGCCGAACGATTGCCGTATGTTGCGCAGGTCGTCCGAGGCGCCGAGCCCGATGCCTACCTGGAATATGAGGGCCGAGAGTATCACGACGGGGACATTGTGTCCCAGCAGCCATGCGGGAACCATGTCGAGGCGTGCGGCTGCGATGCCCGCAACGAAGCAGGCGATTATTACGAGATTGCTTTTCATCGTCCGCCTCCTTTCCCTATTATGCGCCGTGCGGCGCGTGCTGCCACGATGCTGCCGGCGATGCCGAGCAGTGCCACGATGGCGGCCTGCCATCCGTAGCGGCCGAGGTTGTCGATGAGTTTGTCGTCGGCGCCCACCGCCGCCCCGAATACGAAGAGCAGGGCAGGTACGGTGAAGCGTATGCCGCGCTCGGCAGCCTTGGCGGCGGGGGTGCGGCGCGTGGCCAGGCCCACCGCTATTCCCGTGATGAGAATGAACAGTATGCGAAACATTGTTGTCGGATTTTATGACCCGCGGCGTACGGCGGCACGACAGGCCCCCGGGGCAGCCTGCAGGTCGGTTTTGTCGTTCGTGTTGAATGTGTGGGTGGTGGCGGGCAGGCATGTGTGCGGCCCGCTGCGCCCTTGCGGGCGCGGAACGATCAGATGAATCCGCTGAACCAGTGGACGTGAGCCGTCGCCGTCGAGTGCCGTGTGATGCGCTCGCCGCCGTTTCGTGTATGTCCTCCGTGCAGTCTCATATCCACGTCGAATGTTCGTTGTTTCGGTTTGGGGCTGCAAATATAGCGCTTTTTTTCAAAATACAACAATCGCCCCTTCGGACCGTGCGCGGCCTAAGGGGCGATGGCGTTTCGTTTGCAGGCCGTGCAGCCGCGGTTTACGGTTTTGCGGCGGCGCGGTTTGTCCGCGACACATGGTACATCTGCAGCAGCAGCGAGCCGGCGATCATGAGCAGCCCTGCGTAGAACGACGCCCCGAGCATGCGGTGCTCGTTGAATATGACGATGGCGAGCACGATGCTGTATATCGGCTCCAGATTGAAGCTTATGCTTACGGTGAAGGCGCTGATTCTCTTCTGGGCCTCGTTCAGCAGTGTACACATGGCTACGGTGCAGGCCAGGGCGAGCAGTGCGAGGTAGAGGAAGTCCATCGGGTCGCTTATCCCGACGGGCGTATGCTGCCATCGGGCGTATATGGGCATGAGCAGAGCGAGGGCCACGCTGCCGCCGCCCATCTGCAGCATCGTTGTCCGCATGGCGTCGTCGGCGGCCCCGGGACTGTTTGCCGTCTCGTTAAGCGTGGCGTAGATGGCGAACAGCAGCGCCGATATTACCCCGAAGATTATACCCGCGCGGAACGAGCTGTCGAAGTGGAATATGAGCGATATGCCGGCGAGCGTGAGCGAACTGAGCGCCAGCTCGACGGGCGAGAAGCGCCTGCGGCCTATGAGCGGCGCTATTATGGCCGTGAAGAAGCTCGACAGGCAGAAGCATACCACCCCGACCGAGACGTTGGCGTACTTGATGCTGGCGTAGAACATCACCCAGTGCAGGGCCAGTATGGCGCCGTTGGCGATGGTGCGCGTGTCGCGGCGGGAGATTGAGATACGGCGCCGCCGCGCGACGTGTATGGCCAGCAGTACCGCGCATGCGAAGAGCATGCGGTACCATGTCGTCAGCACGGCGTCCAACGATACGAGGTTCCCGAATATGCTCGAGAATGCGGCCAGCAATATTGCGGCGTGAAGCTGTATGTATGCCTTTCGTGTCATGCGGATAAAAGCCTGACGAGTTGGTCCCGTCAGGCTTGTGAAGTCGCGTTTTCAATCGGTGCGGCTACTGCCGTATCCACGAGAGCAGCTCCTTGAACGAGGGGCGCTTGCCGTGCATGAGGATGCCGACGCGGTAGATACGCGCTGCGAGCCATATCATTGCTGCAACCGATGCGTAGAGCAGCACCAGCGAGAGTATGATCTGCCACGAGGGTATTTGTGACGGTATCCGCGCAATCATGACGATGGGCGAGGTGAAGGGTATGATCGAACCCCAGAATGCCACCGTCGAGTTGGGATCCTCGAATACGGCCATCATAATGAAGAAACCGACGATGATGGGGATCATTATGGGGGTCTGTAGCTGCTGTGCATCCTGTACCGAATCGACGCTCGAGCCGGCGGCGGCGAAGAGGGCCGAGTAGAAGAGGAATCCTCCCACGAGGAACAGCAGCAGGTAGACGAACATCATCACCATCTGCGTGGGGTTCGTTGCCATCGACACGGCCGAGATAAGGTCGGCATCCATGCCGGCCTGTGCCGAGGTCATGGTTCCGGCCTCGACCGCGCGAACGGTCTCCATCATATCGGCGGGAACGAGTGCCGACATCAGGGCCGCGCCCACACCGCATATCAGGATGGCCCAGATGACCACCTGCGTGGCGGCTACCGACACCACGCCGAGGATCTTGCCCGTCATAAGCTGGAAGGGCGATACGCTCGTCACCAGCACGTCCAGCACGCGGCTGCCCTTCTCCTCGATCACCGAGGTCATCACCATCGATCCGTATATGACGATGAACATGTAGAGCACCATTCCCATCACAAAGCCCAGTACATATGACAGCCCCGACGAGGTGGCCTCGGTGGGCTCCTCACCCTCGGCAAGGTCGGTGCGGTATGCCGAAAGCGATACGTCGACCTTGACGTCCTTCATTATCTGGTCGAGGTTCGCGATGTCGTAACGCTTCAGACGCTCGTTCTCGATTATACGCTCCATCTGCGAGGTGATCTCGCTCTCGAGGCTTATCGACGACGACGAACTTGTATAGAGTTTTACGTTCTTGGGGTTGTCGACTATATCCTTGCCTATCCACAGTGCACCGAACAGGTCGGTGTTGGCGCGCACCTGGTCGAGGGTCTGGTCGGTCGGTTCGAAGATTATGTCCTCGTTGCTCTCGAGCCCCGGGGCGATGATGCCGCTCTCGTCGATTACGAGCAGGTGCTTGGTCTCGCCCTTGGCGAATACCATTATCAGCGTGGGAACCGTCATCAGCGCCAGCATCAGCAGCGGCGTGAGGATGGTGGTTATGATGAACGACTTCTTGCGTACCCGCTCGTTGAATTCGCGGGCTATGATTATGCTTATCTTGTTCATTGTCGTGATGTTTTATTGTCAGGTATGGTTGCTTGGCGCGGTCTCGGCCCGCTTTTACAGCTTGCCCTCGACGGCGCGGATGAATATGTCGTTCATGCTCGGGATCACCTCGTTGAACGAGCGCAGCTCGATGGCGTCGTTTACGGCGGCCACCGTCTGCCGCACCGTGGCGGCGGGGTTGAGCTTGAGGCGCGTGGTGTGGTAGGGCGTGTCGCTCACTGCGGTGGTGCCCAGCAGCTCGGCCATGGGGGCAACGGCGCTCTCCAGCGTGGCGGGGTCGCCTCCGTAGGTCACCTCGAAGATGTTCTCGCCGAAGCGGCGGCGAACCTCGTCGACCGAACCCGAGAGGATGTTATGCGACTTGTTGATAAGGGTAATGTGGTCGCATATCTCCTCGACGCTCGACATGTTGTGGGTCGAGAATATCACCGTCGCGCCGTTGTCGCGCAGACGCAGGATCTCCTTCTTGAGCAGGTTGGCGTTGATGGGGTCGAATCCCGAGAATGGCTCGTCGAAGATCAGCAGGCGCGGCTCGTGCACCACCGTGGTGATGAACTGCACCTTCTGCGCCATACCCTTCGAGAGGTCCTCGACCTTCTTGTCCCACCAGTCCTCGATGCCGAAGCGGACGAACCACTTCTTCAGGCGCTCGATGGCCCCGCGGCGCGAGAGACCCTTCAGCTGGGCGAAGAATATGGCCTGCTGGCCCACCTTCATCTTCTTGTAGAGTCCGCGCTCCTCGGGCAGGTAGCCTATGTGGCGGATGTCGTCGTCGGTGATGGGGCGTCCGTCGAAGGTGACAGAGCCGGCGTCGGGCAGCGTGATGCGGTTGATGACGCGTATGAGTGTGGTCTTGCCCGCGCCATTGGGGCCGAGCAGACCGTAGATGGAGCCCTTGGGCACCTCGAGCGATACGTCGTCGAGGGCCGTGTGGCCCGAATAGCGTTTGGTGACGTTCGCTATCTGCAGAATATTCATGTTCGGTAGGGTTGTTAGTGTTATGCGTAATATCAGTCGCAGTGACGGAGACAAAATTACAAAACCGATGATAAAAAATATTATTTTTTCTCTTAAAATCTCATTACACGATGCCGCACGGGGCTGTCCGCGCGGCGGTTGCGGCCCCGAAGAAGGGTCGTCCGCCACCCATGCCGCCGGAGCCGCGGCGACGGAATGCGGCGGAAAAATTTGGAGGCTTCGACCGAATGCGCTATCTTTGTCGGCGTATCGGTTTCCCGATGGCCGGCATCGTCGGCCGGGGAATCAAAAGGGAAACGGGTGAGAATCCCGTACAGTTCCCGCTGCTGTATGCTCCTCCGCCTCGGGCGGATATAGGGGCGGCTCTCTTGACCACTGATCCTGCAGGATCGGGAAGGTGCCGTCACCCGGAGCGAGTCAGAAGACCTGCCGATGCCGCGACACACGCATTTCGCCTGCGGAGAACGGGTTCTGCGTTGGATTTACAATCGGTATTTTCTTTTGTTCGGCATGCTTGTGCGTACCGTGACGCCGAAGCCCCGCCGGCTTCGCTCGCGTCGTTGTCGCCGTCTGCCCGCAGGGTGTCGGCCGACCCCGCCGGGATCGCTGTGCCTGTTGTCGCGCAATGGATCGTATTTCAGACCATTGTTTAATATAAACTGTTGTTTATGAAAAGTATGAAAGTAACCGACAACTATCAGGCCCCGGCGATCCGTGTGGAGGAGATCGCCGTAGAGCGTGGATTCGCCCTCTCGGGCAGCACCATCGACGGATGGGAAAACGGAGGAAATTTTTAACCGCAAACGAGTGACGCCATGAAGACAATGCGATATTTTGCTATTGCGGCCGCCGTTGCCGCTCTTGCGGGATGCTCGAAGCAGGAACCTGCACAGATTGAAACTCCGGAAGCGGATCACGAGGTATACCTCACCGTGCGCGCCTCGTCGGCCGACACCCGTACCGCCATCTCGCCCGACTACGCCATCCGCTGGGCCGAGGGCGATGCGATAGGACTGTTTTATAATACTGATGAGATTCAGGCTGAGTGGGGTTTTTCTGAAGGTTCGTATACTCTAACAAAGGGAACGACGCAGAATCTTTATTACCCCATCGCGTCGGGCGTGGGCACTTCCGCTGCGGACTTTTCTTACAAGAACTATATTGTAGGGCCGGTGCAACATCCTGCGTCGGGATTTTACAGCGGCAACTTCTACTGGCAGGGCGAAGCCTCGCAGACTACGCAGGCTACGCTTTATGCCTACTATCCTTACTATTACGACACTTATTGTATATCAAACTACAATGTCGAGTATATGCCGTTCCTGCTGCCGCGGGTGCAAGAGGGGTCGTTGGAGAGTGTAGCGGCATACGACCTGGCCTGCGCTTCGGCTACGATCATGCGCGGCGATGGGAATGTAGTGAAGGGAGAGGCTAACTTTAATTTCAAGCACCTCTTCTCGATACTCGAGATTACGGTCGAGAATACTCTCTCGGATGCCGTTACGGTTGAGTCCGTTACCGTTTCGGCTGCGGCCGGTACGGCTCTTACGGGTGATTGCACTCTGGACCTTACCAAGGGTGTGGTGACGATGGGAAAGAAGGCCGGCCCGGGCAGCACTTCAGCCGGCGTTTCGCAGCCGTCGGTTATGCTGAGCCCCGCCGAAGGCGTTGTCGTACCGTCGAAGGAGACCACGAAACTCTATGCCGTTGTCGCCCCGTGCGACCTGTCGGGTGCAACGGTGCGTGTCACTACCCCCACAGGATATTATGAGTTTTCGGTATCGGGTATCGTAACAGAGAGCGGTAAATACTATACGAAGAACGTATCGCTCGCCGATGGTAAATTTGTCGCTACCGAGGATTATACCATAACTTTCGACGAGGACTATTACAACAACCATGTGGCTGCGAATATAGTCGGCGAAAAATATTATACGTATGACGTATCGGGAAAATACACCCAATACTGGGTCGATCCTGTAACCAAACTCTCTACAAAGAAGCCCGAGGGGGAGAATTTGTATTCGGACTTTGTGTACCCATTCTTTGTGTCATCTTACAATTCGAGTTCTTTGGACAGTGATACCTTCGGATCGTATAATTACGACCTGGTCGTATATAATGTCAATGCTTCGGAAGGCATAGCTACTTCAAAAGGCGGCCGTAACGGTTCGGACAATTTCCTTGTCGGCAACGGATACAGGGATGAACAGTATTATGTTTATTACGGGGACTCGCGTCCGATACTGTTCTTTGCCGACGGTGTGTCTCGCATCATAAAGAGTGTCTGGGTGAATTATACGACCTATTTTATGAATGTTGCGCTCAATGGCAACGGGCCCTCTCAGGCTTTGAAGGAGGGTGAGGATTGCATGCTTACCGTTACGGGATACGACATTGACGATACCGAGACGGGCAGTGTGAAGATGACATATGCCCAGAAGGACCATATGCTCAGCGGCTGGACCGAACTCGACCTGTCGGAGCTTGGTCCAATCGTCAAGGTTCGATTCAATCTCAGTGGCGGTCCGAAAAACGGATCTGGATTTTCACTGCCTGCTTATTATGCCCTCGACGATATTACCGTGACGCAGGAGAAGAAATAAAAAAACAGTCTGATTCCGTATATCGAATTAATTGCAATTGGAATTTGTTTAGTGTGTGTCCGGAGCGCAGTGATGCGCTCCGGTGTTTTTTGTGCGGCGGGGCGGGGCGTGCGCGGCCTCGGCCGTGACGGCAAGGGGGTTACATCGCGTGTCGGATTTTGACGTGATGATTAAATGTATTACCTTTGTCGGCGCATCGGTTCCCCGCAGCCGGTTCGGACGGTCAGGGGATCAAAAGGGAAACGGGTGTGAGGCCCGTACAGTTCCCGCTGCTGTATGCTCCTCCGCCTCGCGGCGGATTTGTCGGACGGCTCTCTTAACCACTGGTCTCGCGGGATCGGGAAGGCGCCGCCGCCGGAGCGAGTCAGAAGACCTGCCGGTGCCGTACCCAGCGCATCCCGCCTGCGGCGAACGGGAGGGTGCCGAACATTGGTATATCCCGATTCAGGATTTTGGTCTTATGTCCGGTGCCTGCCTCCTGCCCTGCGTGCTGCGTCGGGCTGTGTAAATGTGTTGCGCTGTGGTGCGGGCGGGAAGATGAAGGGAATAGTTTAACCTAAATATTGAAAAGATGAAAAAGATGAGACTCTTTGCTGCTGCGTTTGCCGCAGCGGCTATGCTTGCAAGTTGCTCGGAGGACGGTCCGTCGATTGAGACCGCCATCGTCACGTTCGAGGGATCGGCATGGACGCCCTTCGTGGCATCGTCGTTCGACGCCACCTATTCGGGCGAGGTCGCTACGGCCGACTATGTATGGGAGGACAGCGCCACCTCGCTGACCGGCCCCAACATCTTCTCGGGCGGATATTTCTCGGGCGGCTGGGTAGTATCGTCGTACAACTCGAACGATCTGGCTGCTTACGGCGACTATGCCACTGACCTCTATGTCTACAACCCCACGAACGAGAATGCCACCACACGCGGCGGCCACAACAACTCGGACACGTTCCTCATCGGCTACGGCAACAAGAGCGACTGGGGTGATTTCCGCCCGTCGCTGAAGTTCGCCGACGGCAAGGCCCGTGTCGTATGCGGCTGCTACGTAAACTCTACCTGCTACTTCCTCAATATCGCCAAGAACGGCAACTATTCGTCGCCCGCCATCGGCGAGGGTGAGAAGGTCGAGATCCACGCTACGGGTTACGATGCCGAGGGCAACGAGACCGGCACGGTTACGATGCTCTTCGCCGAGAAGGACCGCATGATCACCACCTGGACGGCATGGGACCTCTCGTCGCTGGGTGAGGTTGTCGAGGTCAAGTTCGACATGACGGGCGACGTCGAGAACGAATACGGTTTCGCCATGCCCACCTACTATGCCATCGACGACGTTACGGTCGAGTGGCCTGCCGAGTAGGGCAATGTCTGCATGATTGTCGGCCGTGCGGTAAAGACCGTCAGGCCGGCAAAGGTTCCGTTACGGGAGATACGCCGCCTGTCGAGGGCGTGCGTGTCTCCCGTAACGCATTTTGCGGGGCGGCGGTCGGCATAACTTTGCCGCGGGATGTTGTGTTGTGCCGTAAAAGTTATATATTTGTATTTTACGGAAACTTTGACTTGCATCGAGCGCTGCCGTATGTGGAGTGCCGGATGTTGGCGTGCTAAAATTTTTGATATGATCGGTAAGATGTTTTTGTCGGGTGTGGCGCTTGTGGCGTCGCTTCTTGGCTGCGGGGTTTGCGCCGCGCAGGATGCCTCGGTGCTGGTGCCGTCGGACGCATCGGTGGTGGTGCGTGTGAATTCGGGCCGCATACTGGACAAGATGGGCGGCGACGCGTTCGTCGCCAGGATTATGGAGGCGGCGGGCGAGGCGGCCGACGGCAGGATCGCCGAGCCGCGCGAGTGGGGCGTTGATCTCGACCGTCCTGTCTATGTGGCTGTATCGGGCGGCGGTGAGGCCGTGTCGGTGCTTATGAGTATGGCCGATGCGGGACGCTTCGGGAGCATGGTGGAGGATATGCTCGAAAAGAAGGTGCGTCGCCGCGCGGGCGTGGCGTGCGTCGAGGATGATGACCTGTATGTGGTATTCGACTCGCAATATGCCGTCATGGGTGTGGCCGAGGGACGGCACGATGCCGACATGTGGCGCGACGTGCTGAAACGCGGCGGACATCGCGACGCGGGGCTGGCGACCAAGGGTTTTGCCCGCATGTCGGCGTCGGATGCCGACGTCGTGATGCTGGTGTCGGGATCGGTTGCCGCCGAGGATGACGACCTTGCAGTGCTGAAGGGCTTCTACGGGGACGACATGCCTCTGGAGGATATATCTGTGGTGTGGAGTCTTGTGAGCGGCGGCGGAGTGGCCGAGATGCATTACGACGTTGTGGCCGAGAGCGATGCCGCAGCGCGTTATATCAAAGAAAATACGGCTGGCGTGCGCCGTGTCGCGGGGCGTTATGCCGACTGCATCCCCGCCTCGTCGATGATGGTGCTATACAGCGCCATCGACGGTGAACGGATCGCGGAGATGCTGGCGCGGACGGGCCTTTTCGACAAGGATGGCGATTCCTCGCAACTGCGCGGCCTGCTCTCGTCGGTTGCGGGCGACGTGGCGCTGGTGGTGGGCTCGCCCGTAGCGGACGGGACAAGCGTGTCGCTGCCCGCTACGCTTATGGCGCAGGTGAGGAACCGCTCGCTGCTGGAGTTCTTCCGCGAGAAGGTGGGCGACGGGCTTGTGGAGAAGACCTCGGACGGATATGTTATCGACAACAACGGTACGAAGATATGGATGGCCTGTCGCGACGGCGATATGGTGATAACCACGATCGAGGGCATGGCGTCGCTGCCCGCGGCCGCATCACCCTCGGCTGCGCCCTGCTGCCGTGAGGGTTACGGCGGTCTGAGTCTCGACGTGCGGCAGGTGATGGCCGCGGCGGGACCGCTACTCGGCATGCTGGACTCGGACGGCAGGGTCGTGTCGCTGCTCTCGCGCATCGAGTCGGTGGAGAGCATCGCCGACCGTCCCGACAGCGCCCGCTGCACGGTGCGCCTGTGCGACGGCTGCGACAACATCTACCTTATCATGGCCGAAGCCGTCGACATGCTCAGGGCAACATCCGAGGATGACGCCGCCGAGGAGTAGCCCGTTGCCGCCATGTTTGCGGGCGGTGATGTTGGAGGCTGAAAAATGCTTCCGTTTGAAAGAAGTTTATTACCTTTGCAACAGCAAAATAAAAAACACATACGAACGATGAAAGAGATGGTTCTGGTTTCGGGCGGTGCGGGCTATATCGGTTCGCATACAGCCGTGGAGTTGATAAATGCCGGTTACGACGTGGTTGTGGCCGACAACCTGTCGAATTCCGACATGAGCGGCGTCGAGGGCGTACGCAAGATTACGGGTGTCGACGTGCCCTTCGTCAATGTCGACTGCTGCGACAAGGAGGCTTTCCGCCGCGTCTTCGAGCAGTACAAGTTCAATTCGGTGATTCACTTTGCCGCCTTCAAGGCTGTGGGCGAGTCGGTTACCGACCCCATGAAGTATTACCGCAACAATCTCACGTCGTTCATGAACGTGGTTGACCTGATGCGCGAGTTCGGCCGCCAGAACATTGTCTTCTCGTCGTCGGCCACGGTTTACGGCGAGGCCGACCATCTGCCCGTCACGGAGCAGACGCCCCGCAAGCCCGCCACCTCGGCCTACGGCAACACCAAGCAGATGTGCGAGGACATACTGCGCGACTCGGTGTCGGCATACGAGGGCCTGAAGGGTATCGCGCTGCGCTACTTCAACCCCATCGGCGCCCATCCGTCGGCCCTGATCGGCGAGCTGCCGCGCGGCGTGCCGCAGAACCTGGTTCCCTTCATTACGCAGACGGCGGCCGGTGTGCGCGAGTGCCTGAGCGTCTTCGGCGACGACTACCCGACGCCCGACGGCTCGTGCCTGCGCGACTATATCGACGTGATCGACCTGGCCAAGGCCCACGTCGTGGCCATCACCCGCATGGTGGAGAACCGCAACAAGCAGGGCTACGAGATCTTCAACGTCGGTACGGGCAACGGTACCTCGGTGCTGGAATTGGTACACAGCTTCGAGCGCGTGAACAACCTGAAGCTCAACTATAAGATCGCTCCGCGCCGTCCGGGTGACGTGGTTGCCATCTGGGCCGACACCACGCTTGCGAACGAGGAGCTGGGATGGAAGGCCGAGCGGTCGCTCGACGATACGCTGCGCTCGGCATGGGCGTGGGAGAAGCATGTCCGCGGCATAAAATAATCCCGCCCACAAAATAAAATACCGCCGCGGCGCGTTTATGTTGCACAGACGATGCGCCGCGGAGTTTTTGCGGTGTTGCAATTATTGATTTACGGAATGAGAAAATATCTGCTTTTGTCTCTGCTGGCCCTCTTCTGCTGCGGCATGACGGCCCAGGCGCAGAGAATAGTACCCAAATACAAGAAAAAGAAGGAGGTGCGCGAATATGACCTCGGCATGTCGGAGCGCCGCTGGACGGTAACCTTCGGCGGCAGCTACAACATGGCTCTCGGGGCATTCGACCGCATCCGTTACATCGACCGCGGAGAGGTGGTGCGCTACGACCGCGCACCATCGTTCTCGGGCGGAAGCGTGCATCTGGGTACTGGTTACAAGTTCACCGACCACTTTACGTTGGGTGCCGAGGCTGGCATGCTGTTCCAGTACAACGACTATGCGCTGCCCCTCTATGCCACGGCCACCTACTACTACGGGCAGTCGAAGGGCAACCTGCGTCACCGCTGGTTCAACTACGTCAACCTGGGTCCGCAGTTCTACTTCAGCGGCCGCACCAAGACGGGAGCCATGGCCGCGGCGGGCGGCGGTGTGCGTGTGATCCTTGCCGGCTCGCTCAAGATGGACCTGCAGCTGGGATACCAGCTCAACATGCACCGTCCCGACATCTGCGATACGGGTAAATACGACATTCCGGCGGCAAACGTGCGTTACAAGGAGTACACGCACCTGCTGCAGGTGGGTATCAACTTCATCATCTTCTAACTCTTCATGTCCGGGATCGGCCGGACTAAACGGTGTGAAAGAGAAGTGAGAGAGAGTCCGCGCGCGGGAGTTTTAGAGAGAGAGAGGACGCGTGGGAGAGAGTGCGAGAGAGAAGAGAGAGTTTGATGATGAAACGTATCGCGTTGATATAACCTGATGAAGGTATCTTTTTGAGTGACGGGCATGGCTTATGCCCGTCATTTTGTTTTACGGAACTGAAACATGCAGTTATGGAAAAGTTGAGGATAACCCTTGCCGCCGTGGCGGCGCTGTGCCTGTCGCTGCTGCCCGCGTGGGCGACGGCGGACAATGGCGCAGAGCGTGCGCCGCGTGTGGCTCTGGTATATACGGTCACCACGCCCGAACTCAAGGCCGACGTCGAGCGGGCGTTGCGCGAGAGCGTGGGCGGGGATGTCGAACTCATGGTCTACGAGGTGCCAGAGGCTTTCAACGAGATCCGCGCCGAGGATTATGTCACGCCCCATGCCGCGGCCATCGTTGCCGGGACATACATGCGGGCGGTTGAGGATGGCGCCGACGCCATATTGAGCATATGCTCGACGGTGGAGGATGTGGCCTACGCCATGCAGGATGCCGCGCGCCTTGTCGGGGTGCCGGTGGTGATGGTAAACGATGCCATGTGCCGCGAGGCGGTGCGCCGCGGCCATACGATAGCCGTGGTGGCGACCTTCCCCTGCTCGATAGCGCCCACACGGCGTACGATAGAGCGCGCCGCACGCGAGGCGGGACGGCGCATCGAGGTGCGCGAGGTGGTTGTCGACGGCGGTTTCGGCATGGAGCGCGGGCGCTTCGAGCGCCTGCTGTGCAAGCGTATCTTTGCCGCGGCGGCTGATGCCGACGTGGTGATCTTCACGCAGGGCTCGATGGCATACGTCAGCGAGAGCGTCGCCCGCGAGCTGGGCGTGTGCGTGTTGACCAACCCCTCGTTCAGCGCGGGGGCCGTGGCCGAGGCTCTGGCTGCCAAGGGCCTTCTCGGACGTTAGTGGCCGCGGCACGGGCGAGCCGGAGGGTTGCGGCGAGTGGCGATTATGGAGGCGGAAAATTTTGATTTATGGATATTAACGCCTATCTTTGCCGCTGATTTCAGGCATGATGGGAGAGACCGGGCCGCAGACCGTGCAGGCGGTGCGACGGCCGTGGCGGATGCAGCGACGATGCTGAGGTGTCGGACGGCTGCAGGACGTGACGGCGAAGCCGACTGGACGTCGGGCCGGAGTCCCTTGAGTAATGCCGCAGGTAATAACATTCAAAGTACACAAAAAGATGAAAACACTTCAGCTCAAAGCAGTGAAGCGTGCCGATTTCGGCAAGAAGGCCGCCAAGGCTTTCCGTCGCGAGGGTCTGGTACCCTGCATGATCTACGGTGGTGGCGAGGAGATCGCATTCACCGTTGACGCCAAGGAGGTAAAGCCTCTGATCTACACTCCCAATTCGTATATCGTCGAGCTTGACATCGACGGCAAGGTCGAGAAGGCCGTAATGCGTGAGGTGCAGTTCCACCCCGTACGCGAGCAGATCCTTCACATCGACTTCTACCGTGTTCAGGAGGGCAAGCCCGTAGCCATAGCTGTCCCCGTACGTCTGAGCGGTACGGCCGAGGGTGTCAAGGTGGGTGGTAAGCTGGCCCTGTCGGCCCGCAAGCTCACCGTGAAGGCTCTCGTTGACCAGCTGCCCGACGAGGTGGTTGTTGACGTAACGCCGCTGAAGGTCGGTCAGACGATCTTCGTGGGTGACCTCAAGATGGAGGGCGTTTCGTTCGTTACTCCCGCCACGACGGCTGTCTGCGCCGTACGCGTAACGCGTGCTTCGCGCAGCAACCAGCAGTAATCCGGCGATAATCCGAGAAACGGATGAAATATCTGATCGTAGGACTGGGCAACATCGGCGCCGAGTACGCCGATACCCGTCACAACATCGGATTCAGAGTGTTGGATGCCTTGGCCGAGGCATCCAACGTCTCTTTTACGGCGGGCCGTTACGGCTCGACGGCGACGCTGCGCCACCGTGGACGCACGGTGATACTGCTCAAGCCGTCGACCTACATGAACCTATCGGGCAAGGCCGTGCGTTACTGGCTTGAGCAGGAGAAGATCCCCATCGAGAACCTGCTCGTCATCTCCGACGACATAGCCCTGCCGTTCGGCGAGCTGCGCATGCGCAAGAAGGGCAGCGCAGGCGGACACAACGGCCTGAAGAACATAGCCGAGATGCTCGGGCGCGAGGACTGGGCCCGCATGCGTTTCGGCATCGGGGGCGACTTCGCCCGCGGCGGACAGGTGGACTACGTGCTGGGACACTGGACTGCCGACGAGCAGGCCGCCATGGCCGAGCGGCTCAAGGTCTTCGGCGATGCGGCACTGTCGTTCGTGGCCGTGGGGCCCGATCTCACGATGAACGCATTCAACAAGAAGTAGACCCTGCGGAAGTAATGAAAAAAGGACGGATCACGATTCGGTGATCCGTCCTTTTTTATGCCTTGACTGTTGCCGTGGGGCCGGGGCGTCAGATCTTGCTCAGGGCGTCGAACCCCTTGCCGTAGACACCCATCACCGAACCCATGGTGATGAAGGCGTTCTGGTCAACGCGCTTGGCTATCTTGAGTATGCTCGATGCATCGCGCTTACGGCATACGACCATCACGATCTTGCAGCTGTGCTGGGTGTACCATCCCATGCCGTCGATGAGCGTCACGCCGCGGTGCGCCTCGTTGTTGATGGCGTTGGCGATGCTCTCGTAGTCGTTGCTTATGATCATTATCTGGCTCGACTGCTGGCTTCCCGACTGTATGAGGTCTACCGTGTAGCCGTAGACGGCGACCATTATGTAACCGTAGATGACGGTGGCGATACCCGACGCTATGTCGGTTGCGAAGAAGAGCGAGCAGCCGATGATGACGAAGTCGCCGGCGATGACGATGCGACCGTAGCTGACGGTGCGGTACTTGTTGATTATCATGGCCACGATGTCGGTGCCGCCCGTAGACCCTCCCTGGCTGAAGCATACGGCCACACCCGTGCCGGCGATGATGGCGCCGAGGATGACGAGCAGTATGTTGTGCGAGTCGATGTTCTGGGTGTATATCTCGAGTATGTTCTCGGGCAGGATCACGCCCCACATGTCCATCGCGATGGAGAGGATTATGATGCAGTATATGGTTTTGATGCCGAAGTTCCACCCGACGATGAATCCGGCCACGAGCAGCAGCAGGGCGTTGACGATGAATACGAACTGTCCGATCGAGATGGCCGGTACGAGGTGGTTGAGCAACATCGAGAGTCCCGTGGCGCCGCCACCCATACCTCCTGCGGGTATGATGCATGCAACCCATCCGAACGAGTACAACAGCATGCCTATGGCCATGATGAAGTACTCCTTAATTGCTCCCAGAATCGAGTCGAGTGTGATTTTCATGATTGTGTTTGCTTATACTTTGTAACTGCCATGTGGCGTTTGACTGCAAAATCTGATCCTATACCTCTAAATTTCGCCGCAAATATAATATAAGGTGGTCGTTTTGACAAATTTATTTGCTTTCGTCGCCTGATATTGCCTTCGGCGGCCTGTCGGCGGCCTCGTACAGGTCGCCCTGCCGTGCGCCGAGCTCCTCGAGGCGTCGGTCGAGCATCGCCAGCAGCGTCTCGTTGCGTATGAGCCCCCACCCCTCGGTGTGGTGGAACCGCGGCGGGGCCTCGCCGGCGAAGCGCTCGACGACGATGTCGGGGCGCAGGCGGCGCAGTATGGCGATGAAGAGGTCGATGTACTCCTCGACGCTCCAGAAACGGAACCGCTCGGGGTGGGCGTCGTACTCGGCGGCCAGGGGCGTGCCGCGGAAGAGCTGCAGCTGGTGGAACTTTACGGTCGTGAGCGGCAGGCCGTTTATGTCGGCGGCGCGGTCGATGAGCATCTGCTTCGTCTCGCCTGGCAGGCCCAGGATGAAGTGTGCGCCGGTGTGGATGCCTCGCTCGGCGGTCATGCCGATGGCGCGGCGCGCCGTGGCGAAGTCGTGGCCGCGGTTTATGTGGCGCAGGGTGTTGTCCGAGGTGGACTCCACACCGTACTCGATGGCTACGTAGCGGTCGCGGGCCAGCGAGGCGAAGTAGTCGAGCTTCTGCTCGTCAACGCAGTCGGGGCGTGTGCCTATGACGATACCCGCCACGTCGGGGTGGGCGAGGGCCTCGTCGTAGAGGTGTCGCAGATGCTCCAGCGGCGCATAGGTGTTGGAGAACGACTGGAAGTATACGAGGAAACTCCCGGCCGTGCGGTATCGGCGGCGGTGGAACTCGATGCCCTCGTCGATCTGCTGCGTGACGCTCTTTGCCGGGGTGCAGTACGAGGGGGTGAATGCGGCGTTGTCGCAGAACGTGCAGCCGCCGCGGCCGACGGTGCCGTCGCGGTTGGGGCATGTGAAACCGGCGTTCACGGCCACCTTCTGTATGCGGTGCCCGAACGTGCGCCGAAAGTAGGCGGCGTAGCTGTTGAATCTGCGGTTATCGCCCCAGGGGAACATTGCGTTTGCGGATAGTGTCGGTCGGTTTGGTGTGGCATCGGGGCAACTTGTCCCGCCAATACAAAATTAGCCAAACAATCGGAAAAACGCGCGGAGCACAATGAAAATATAGCGAATTAATGCGTATCTTTGATATTTGATGATCCGTTGAGCCTATGATGTATGCCGACATAGTATTGCCTCTGGCCCAGCCGGCCTATACGTTTGCCGTGCCCGAGGGCATGGAACTGCGCTGCGGCGATGCCGTGGCGGTGCAGTTCGGGCAGCGTTATATCTATACGGGCATCGTGTGGCGTCTGCACGGCGTGCGTCCCGACTTCAAGCGTGTGAAGAGTGTCGGCGCGCGTCTATACGACGTGCCGCTTCTGGACGAGCGGCAGATGCGTTTCTGGGAGTGGATGGCCGACTACTACATGTGTACGCTGGGTGAGGTGATGCGCATGGCGCTGCCGTCGATGGCCAAGCCGCGCGGCCGCAGCGAGGAGGAATTTTCGGCCGAGGTGTTCCGCCCGCGCACCGAGCAGTATGTCGTCCTGGCCGAGGCGTGGCGCGATGCCGGGGCGCTGTCGGCCGAGTGCGACCGCATACGCCGCCGTGCGCCGCGCCGTTGCGAGGCGCTGGAGGCGCTGGCAGCCTTCGGCGACGAGGGCCGTACGGAGGACGGGGCCATTCCGCGCCGCCTGCTCGACATCGACGGGGCGGTGCTTGCTGCCCTGCGCAAGGGCGGGTATGTCGATGTGACGGAACGCGAACGCCGTGCCGAACGTGGCGGGTATCCCCGTTTCGCGCCGCCGCGCCTGACCGAGGTGCAGGCCCGTGCCGCCGACGAGATACGCGCCTCGTGGGCGTCGGGCGTGACGACGCACCTGCTGCGCGGCGTCACGGGCTCGGGCAAGACCGAGATATACATGAACCTCATGGCCGAGACTCTTGCCTCGGGGGGCGACGTGCTGATGCTGGTGCCTGAGATAGCCTTCACGGCGCAGCTCGTCGAGCGCATGGAGCGTGTCTTCGGCAGCCGCGTGACGGCATACCACTCGAAGCTGACGGTACTGCGCCGCACGGAGACCTACATGCGGCTGCTGCACAGCGAGGGCGGCGAACTGGTCGTGGGGACGCGGTCGGCGCTCTTCCTGCCGCTGCGCCGCCTGCGCATGATCGTCGTGGACGAGGAGCACGATCCGAGTTACAAGCAGAGCGATACGGCGCCGCGCTACAACGCGCGCGACTGCGCCGTGGTGCTGGCCTCGACTTTCGGGGGCCGCGTGCTGCTGGGCAGTGCCACGCCCTCGCTCGAGAGCTATGCCAACGCGCTGTGGCACAAGTACGGCTACTCGGTCATCGAGGAGCGTTACGGCGGGGCGCGCCAGCCCGACATCATCGTGTCGGACACGATGCGCGCCGTCAAGCGCGGCGAGCGCCGCAGCCACTTCAACATAGAGCTCATACGCGCCATGGAGGGGGCGCTGTCGCGGGGCGAGCAGGTAATGTTGTTCCAGAACCGACGCGGCTTTTCGCCCTTTGTCTCGTGCCGCGAGTGCGGGTGGACGATGCGCTGTCCCCACTGCAACGTGACGCTCACGATGCACAAGTCGTCGGGACGCATGGAGTGCCACTACTGCGGCTATACGGCCTCGGTGCCGCGCACGTGCCCGCAGTGCGGCACGGCCGACCCCGCGCCGATGGGCTTCGGTACGGAGCGGGTCGAAGAGCGCATCGCCGAACTCTTCCCCGAGGCACGCGTGGGGCGCCTCGACCGCGACACCTCCACCTCGGAGAGCGCCTACAACCGCATAATAAAGGATTTCGAGAGCGGCCGCAGCGACATTCTCGTCGGCACGCAGATGATAACCAAGGGCTTCGACTTCGGGCGGGTGTCGGTGGTCGGAATACTCAACGCCGACAACCTCCTGAACAGCCCCGACTTCCGCTCTTCGGAGCGGGCCTTCCAGCTCATGACGCAGGTGGCGGGGCGCGCCGGACGCCGCCAGACGGGCGGCACGGTCGTAATACAGACCTCCGAGCCCGAGAACCCCGTGGTGCGGTGGGTCGCGGCGGGCGACTATGACGCCATGGCGCGCAGCCAGCTGGCCGAGCGCCACGCCTTCAGCTACCCGCCCTATTCGCGTCTGGTGCGGCTGACGCTGCGCGACCGCGACGCCGTGCGCCTGCGCGAGGGTGCCGTATGGCTGGCGGGGGCACTGCGCGAGCGCTTCGGCCGGCGTGTCTTCGGCCCCGTGGCGCCGCCCGTTGACCGCGTGCGCGAGGTCTTCATCGTGCAGATCATGCTCAAGATCGAGAGCGGCCGTCCCATGTCGCGTGCGCGCGAACTTCTGCGCGGGTGCCTCGACCGCATGGCGGGCGAGGAGCGGCTGCGGCAGATAAACGTTTCGGTGGATGTCGATGTTCAGTGACATAGCAGCCGACGTCGCCTCGCTCATCTTCCCGCGCACATGTCCCGTATGCGGCGCCGCTATGCCGCGCAACGGCGGCGTCGTATGCACCATGTGCGAGATTACGGCGCCGCTTACTAATCTGTGGCTGGAGCGCGGCAACGCCATGGAGCAGCGTTTCTGGGGGCTTATGCCCGTCGAGGCGGCCTCGGCGTTCTTCTGGTTCGTCGAGGGAAGCGCGTGGCGCAACGTGGTGCACCGTTTCAAGTACTCGGGGGCGTGGCGTACGGCATACGAGCTGGGCCGCTGGTACGGTGCCTGCATGAAGCAGGGCGGACTGTACGATGCGGTCGAGGTCGTGGTGCCCGTGCCGCTGCACCCGCGGCGCCTGATTGCGCGCGGCTACAACCAGTCGGAGCACTTGGCCGAGGGTATCGCCCGCGAGCTGGGCGTGGGCGTAGAGCGGGGCTGCATGCGCCGCCACCGCTATAATGCGAGCCAGACGCGGCAGTCGTCTCACGGGCGGTGGGAGAATGTCGAGGGAATCTTCTCGGTGCGCCGTCCCGAACGTCTCGCGGGGCGGCATGTGCTGCTGGTGGACGACGTCTTCACGACGGGTGCCACGATGATATCGTGCGGCAGTGCGCTGCTTGCGGCGGCGGAGGGGGTGCGCCTTAGCGTGGCGACATTGGCCGTGTCGCGCAAGAGCCTGGGCATTAAGCCGTAGCGTCGGACGCGCGCGCCGCCGGCGTCGCGAAATGTGGAAAAACGCCTTGCCCTTCGGCGGAAATTGTATAATTTTGTAACTTGAATATCATACCCCTTTTTTATGGCAAAGGATTTTACTCCGTCGGCCTCCAACAGGGCCGCTTACGATAAACTCGCCGATACGCCCGTGGCGGGTGTCGTGCCGCCGCAGGCCGTGGAGCTTGAGGAGACGGTGCTCGGCGCCCTCATGCTGGAGAAGGACAGCATCATCGCCGTGCAGGAGTATATCACGGCCGATGCCTTCTATACCGAGGAGCACCGCCTCATATACAAGGCCATAGAGTCGCTGTCGGCCGAGCTGAAGCCCATCGACCTCTATACGGTGACCGAGTGCCTGAAGGCGCGCAAGGAGCTCAAGAAGGTGGGCGGCGCGGCCTACCTGGCGCAGCTTACGCAGAAGGTGGGATCGGCGGCCAACGTCGAGTTCCACGCCAAGATCATAGCCCAGAAATATGTCCAGCGCGAGCTGATACGCTCGGCTACCGAGATACAGCGCCGCTCCTATGACGAGGAGCAGGACGTGACCGACCTGATAGGTTTCGCCGAGAGCGAGATATTCAAGGTGGCCGAGGGCCACGTCAAGCGTTCGGTGCAGAACGCCAAGGATATCCTGGCCAAGGCCCTGGCGCAGATCGAGCAGGCGAGCAAGAACACGAGCGCCTTCAACGGCGTACCGTCGGGCTTCATGGCCATCGACCGCGTGACGCTGGGATGGCAGCCGTCGGACCTTATCATCATCGCGGCGCGTCCGTCGATGGGTAAGACGGCATTCGTGCTCTCGATGGCGCGCAACATGGCCATCGACCACGAGTCGCCCGTTGCGTTCTTCTCGCTCGAGATGTCGGCCGTGCAGCTTATGATGCGACTCATCGTGGCCGAGACGGGCCTCAGCGGCACCGACATCAAGAGCGGCCGCCTTACGCCCGAGCAGTGGCGCCATCTGGAGAGCGCGACCAAGCCGCTGGGTACGGCCCCGCTCTATATCGACGACACGCCGGCGCTGTCGGTCTTCGAGTTCCGCTCGAAGGCGCGCCGTCTGAAGATAGACCACGACATAAAGATCATCGTGATCGACTACCTGCAGCTGATGACGGGCAACCAGGACTCGAAGGGCAACCGCGAGCAGGAGGTGGCCTTCATCTCGCGTACGCTCAAGGCCATAGCCAAGGAGCTGGATGTGCCCATCATAGCGCTGTCGCAGCTGAACCGTTCGACCGAGACGCGTGGCGGCTCGAAGCGTCCGCAGCTGTCGGACCTGCGAGAGTCGGGTGCCATCGAGCAGGATGCCGACATCGTGGCCTTCATCCACCGTCCCGAGTACTACGGCATCAACACCGACGAGAACGGAATGCCGACGGCGGGCATGGCCGAGATCATATTGGCCAAGCACCGTAACGGTGCGGTGACGGACGTTAAGCTGCGCTTCCTGAAGGACCAGGCGCGCTTCGCCGACATGGATGCCGACGAGAACTCGACGGCGGCCGATCCCATGGGCGGCTACAACCAGATCTCGAGCAGCGCCAACGCTCCCGACGACGGCTTCGGTCCCGTGCCCGGAGGCCTCGGGTCGTCGATGGCGGGCAACGAGTTCGGTCTGGAGCAGGGCCCGGTGAATGTCGACCGTCAGGCGCCGCTGACGGACGAGGTGCCGTTCTGATGCGCGGCAGTGATACGTTTCGGTTGAAAACGATATAGAGGGTATGGTTGTTCGCACCTATACGGGTACGGTTGTAGGCATCGGCGCCGTCGTGGTGTCGGTGGAGGTTAGCGTCACTGGCGGGGGATTGGGCCTCTTCCTTGTGGGGCTGCCCGACAATGCCGTGCGCGAGAGCGAGCAGCGCGTACGCTCGGCCTTCGAGAATGCGGGGTTCCGCATGACGGCGCGCAAGTGCGTGGTGAACCTTGCCCCGGCCGACCTGCGCAAGGAGGGCTCGGGCTTCGACCTGCCCATAGCGGTGGCCATACTGGCGGCGACGGAACAGGTGCCTGCCGACCGGCTGGCCGAGTCGGCCTTCGTGGGCGAACTGTCGCTGGACGGTGCCGTGCGTGCCGTGCGCGGTGTGCTGCCTGTTGCGGCCGCGGCGCGTGAGCAGGGGCTCAAACGCATCTATGTGCCGCGCGAGAATGCGGCCGAGGCGGCCGTCGTCGAGGGTATCGACGTGCTGGCGGTGGAGTCGTTGTCGCAGGTGGCGGCGTCGCTCGGCGGCGTGGAGACGATCGCGCCCGAGCAGCGCCGGCCATACGTTGCGGCGGAGGATGCCGTCTATGGCGAGGACTTCGCCGACGTGCGCGGGCAGCTCTTCGCCAAGCGGGCGCTGGAGATAGCCGCCGCGGGCGGACATAACGTGATAATGATAGGCCCTCCGGGGTCGGGCAAGACGATGCTGGCGCGCCGCATGCCCTCGATACTGCCGCCGATGACGGCGGCGGAGGCTCTGGAGACCACACGGATACACTCCGTGGCGGGCAAGCTGGGCGCATGCCGCGGCCTGATGACCTGCCGCCCGTTCAGGGCGCCGCACCATCTGGCCTCGCCCGTGGCGCTGATAGGCGGCGGGCAGAACCCGCAGCCGGGGGAGGTGTCGCTGGCGCACAACGGCGTGCTCTTCCTGGACGAGCTGCCGGAGTTCGGGCGCGGCGTGCTGGAGGTGCTGCGGCAGCCTCTGGAGGACAAGCATATAGCCATCTCGCGTGCGCGTTATGCGGTGGACTATCCGTCGAACTTCACGCTGGTTGCTTCGATGAACCCCTGCCCGTGCGGTTTCTACAACCACCCCACGAAGGAGTGCACCTGTACGTCGTCGGCCGTGCGGAGGTACATGGGGCGCATATCGGGCCCGCTGCTCGACCGCATCGACCTGCATGTTGAGGTTACGCCCGTCTCGCGCGAGGAGATGTCGTCCGACGCTGAGGCCGAGAGCAGCGCCTCGATACGCCGTCGCGTGATTGCTGCGCGCGAGCTTCAGTCGGCGCGGTTTGCCGGCACGGGCATACATACCAACACGATGATGACGTCGGCCATGCTGCGCCGCTTCTGCCCGCTCACGGCCGAGGCCCGTGCGCTGCTCGACAGGGCGATGGACCGTCTGCGGCTTTCGGCCCGCGCCTACGACCGCATAATCAAGGTGGCGCGCACGATCGCCGACCTTGATGGCGAGGAGCAGATACGGCCGCAACATGTGTCGGAGGCCATCACCTACCGCTCGCTCGACCGCGAGGGGTGGGGCGTGGTGCGGTCATAGGTTGAACGAAGCGGCGTTGCGTCCCCTGCGGGCGTGATGCGTGCGGCGCCGCATGGGCGGCAGCCGCGACAAACGATATGGAAAGAAGATGAAAAAACGTGTTATACTCTCGGGCGGCGGCACGGGCGGGCATATCTACCCCGCGGTGGCCGTGGCCGAGGCGCTGAGGCGCAAGTGGGGCGACGACGTGGAGCTGTTGTTCGTCGGCGCCGAGGGCAAGATGGAGATGGAGAAGGTGCCGGCTCTGGGCTACAACATTGTCGGCCTGCCCATTGCGGGCCTGCAGCGGCGCATGGACTGGCATAACCTGCTCGTCCCGTTCAAGGTCGTGCGCAGCCTGCTGGCGGCGCGCGGTGTCATTCGCGACTTCTCGGCCGACGTGGTGGCCGGTTTCGGCGGCTATGCAAGCGCCCCCGTGCTGTGGGCGGCGCAGCGCATGGGCGTGCCGACGCTCATACAGGAGCAGAACTCCTATGCCGGCGTTACGAACAAGATATTGGCGCGGCATGCGCGACGCATATGCGTGGCCTACGACGGCATGGAGCGTTTCTTCCCTGCCGACCGCATCGTCAAGACGGGCAACCCGCTGCGCGGCAACTTCGCACCCGCGGCCGGCAAGCGTCCCGAGGCGCTGGAGTATTACGGACTGCGGGCCGACCTGCCCGTGGTGATGGCCGTGGGCGGCTCGCTCGGCACGCGCACGCTGAACGAGATGATGAAATCGTGGATCGCGACGCTCGGCGACGAGGCCCCGGTGCAGGTGCTGTGGCAGACGGGCAAGTATTACGAGGCCGAGATGCGGGCCTTCCTGGCGGAGCACCCTGTGCGCAACATATGGCAGGGCGCCTTCATCGACCGCATGGACTATGCCTACGAGGTGGCTGACGTGGTGGTGTCGCGCAGCGGCGCGTGCACCGTGTCGGAGCTCTCGCTTGTGGGCAAGCCGACGATATTCGTTCCCTCGCCCAATGTGGCGGAGGACCATCAGACACGCAATGCCGAGGCGCTGGTTGCGCGCGATGCGGCCGTCATGGTGCGCGACGCCGATGCCGTGAAGGACGGCATGCGCCGGGCGCTGGAGTTGTTGGCCGACGGCGAAGGCATGAAGCGCCTTGCGCGTAACATTGCGGCGCTGGGCGTGCCCGACGCAGCGGAGCGCGTGGTGCGGCAGATAGAAAAACTGTGGTAGAGGGTTTAACTAAATGGATGATTGCGAGATGAAACGTTATCAGAACATATATTTCCTCGGCATCGGGGGCATCGGCATGAGCGCCCTGGCGCGCTATTTCCTGCACGAGGGGTGCCGCGTCGCGGGCTACGACCGCACGGAGTCGCACCTGACCGACGAGCTTTCGCGCGAGGGTGCCGTCATCACCTATGAGGACGGTGTGGAGAATATCCCCGAGGCGTTCCGCGACCCGTCGACGACGATGGCCGTATTCACGCCCGCCGTGCCGCACGACCACCCGCAGATGCGCTTCTTCGCCGAGGGCGGATTCCTTGTCGAGAAACGGTCGCAGATGCTGGGCCACCTGTCGGAGGGCAAGTACGTGATGGCCGTGGCGGGTACGCACGGCAAGACCACCACGTCGACCCTCATCGCGTGGATCAACCGCGTGACCACGGGCGGCGGCAACGCATTCCTGGGCGGCATATCGAAGAACTTTGCGGGCAACCTGGTGCTGGGCGAGGGCGACCGCCTTGCCGTCGAGGCCGACGAGTTCGACCGCTCGTTCCTGCGCCTGCGTCCCGATGTGGCGGTCATAACGTCGGTGGCGCCTGACCACCTCGACATCTACGGCACGTTCGAAGCCGTGCGCGAGGCCTTCGGGCAGTTCGCGGCGCTGGTGAAACCGGGCGGGCATGTGGTTCTCAAGCGCGGCGTCGACATCGACCTGCCGGCCGATGGGGTCAGCGTATGGCGTTACTCGTACGACGAGCCGTGTGACTTCTATGCCGCCGACGTGCGTGTGGCCGAGGGCGGATACTACGACTACGCGATAGTGACGCCGTCGGGCCGTATCGAGGGGTGCCGTACGGGTGTGCCCGGATGGATCAACGTCGAGAACTCGGTTGCGGCCGTTGCGGCCGTGTGGTGTGCCGCGCAGTCGCGGGGCGAGGCGTTCGACCACGAGGCGGTGCGCCGTGCGCTGGCTTCGTTCGAGGGCGTGAAGCGCCGTTTCGAGTTCTACGTGAACACGCCCCGTCAGGTCTATATGGACGACTATGCGCACCATCCCGAGGAGCTGGAGGCCACGCTGCGGTCGGTGCGCGCCATGTTCCCCGGGCGCAAGGTTACGGCGGTGTTCCAGCCGCACCTCTACACCCGCACGCGCGACCTCTGCGACGGCTTTGCCGCCGCACTCTCGCATGCCGACGAGGCGGTGCTGCTGCCCATATACCCGGCACGTGAGGAGCCCATCGAGGGCGTTACGTCGCAGATGATAGCCGACCGTGTTACGGTGCCGTGCGCGATGACCGACCGCGAGCACCTGGCCGCATGGCTTGCTGCGGCGGAAACGGATGTGGTGGTGACATTCGGCGCGGGCAATATCGACGCCTGCTGCGGGGCCGTGGCCGAGGCGCTGCGCCGTAAGGCTTAGCGCACGCGGCGGTGTTGCAATACATGGAGTGAATTGGGAAAAGTAACGACGATGCACAGATTCGCAAAGATAGGTACTACGGTGCTGCTGTGGCTGTTCGTGGCGGGGTTTGTCTTCTACTTCGGCCACAGGGCCGACGTACACCGCTCGCAGACCACGGTGCGCGAGCTGCGTGTCGTCGTCGAGGACAGCGTCCGCAACGAGTCGCTGGTGACGGGCGAGCTTGTGCGCAGCTGGATCGCGCGCGGCAAGATTGCCACGGTGGGCGAGCCGCTGGACAAGGTCGACCTTGCGGGCATCGAGCGCGTGGTGCGGCAGAAGGGCTTTGTCGACCGCGTGAGCGCCTATGTGTCGTACGACGGCGTGCTGCGCGTTGAGGTGACGCAGCGGCGCCCTGCGCTGCGGCTGCGTGTCGACGGCTACGACAGCTATGTCACCGCGGACGGCTTCGTCTTCCCGGCGCCGAACCTTACGGCGGTGTATGTGCCTGTGATTACGGGCAGTTACAAGCCTCCCGTGCCGGCTCAGTATGTGGGTTATGTGGAGGACTACATCACCTCGCTCATCGAGCAGTCGGAGGCACGCATCGTCGAGCTGCAGCACGAGAAGGTGCCCTTCTTCGAGAAGGAGAAGGAGATCGCCGACTCGGTGCGTGCGGTGCGCCGCATGCTCATCAAGAAGGGCATCTTCGAGAGCCACGACAACTTCGACGAACGCGTGGCCAAACTGCGCGCCCACAAGGCCGACCTGCGGCGAAAATACCGCTATCAGGAGCGCGAAAACGAGCGCCGTATCGAGGCCGTGACGGCACGTCAGGAGGCCGAGCGCGAGAATCAAAAAAAGTTGCGCAAAAGGTATGAAGATTTCCTCAAACTAATTAACTTTGTAAAATATATAGAGGATGACTCCTTCTGGCGCGCCGAGGTCGTGCAGATCGTTGCCGTAACCATCAGCAACGGCGATCTCGAGGTGGAACTTGTCCCGCGCACGGGCGACCATACGGTGCTTTTCGGCGCGATTGAGGATGTGGAGGAGAAGTTCGACAGGCTGCTGGCATTCTACGAGAACGGCCTCGGCAATATCGGGTGGGATAACTATCGTACCATCTCGGTCAAGTACAAGGGGCAGGTAGTATGCCGTAAGTGATACGTCCGACGGCAAAGCGTAAAAGCGGCCGGGCGTCTGTGTGGTTGATAATAAATACGAAGAGCATAGTGGAGAAGAAGAGTTACGTTATAGCGGTGGATGTGGGTTCGTCCAACGTCGTCGTGGCCGTGGGAACCATGGCCGAGGGCGGCGTGTTGAATATCGAGGCCGTGGTCTCGGAACCTACCGAGGGCGTCTCGGCCGGTATGGTCGACAACAGCAAGTCGGTGGGTCATGCGCTGCGCCGCGCGCGCGAACGTGCCGAGCAGATGGCCGGCATCACCATAACCGATGCATATGTGGGCATCTCGGGCAAGTTCGTACGCAGTGCGCGCTATACGGACCATGTCTTCGTCGAGGATGTCGACAACTGCATCTCGCAGCGCGACGTCAATGCGCTCATGGAGCGTATGCGCAACGTCAAGGCTGCCGACGGCGAGGTGATAATGGATCTCTTCCCCATAAGCTATCGCGGCGATACGGGCGTCGAGATGAAGAACCCCGTAGGCTGCTACAGCAAGCAGCTCTCGTCGACCTACAACTTCATCCTGTGCGAGCACATGGCCAAGGACCGCCTGCGCCGTGTCTTCCTCGATGCGGGCATCAAGATCAAGGGCATGTTCACCAATGCGGCCGTCGTGGCCGACTCGGTGGTCTCGACCGACGAGAAGGAGGAGGGCGTGGCCGTGGTCGACATAGGCGGCGGCGTGACCGACGTGGCGATATACTTCGGCGGGGCGTTGCGCCACATCGTGTCGATACCCATCGGCGGCTCGGCCGTCAATGCCGACATCCGCGCCTACGGCATCCCCGAGAAGCAGGTCGAGAAGCTCAAGACGCGTTACGGTTCGGCCGTGGTGGACCTCACGCCCGACGACATAATCCAGGTGCGCAACAGCAGCCGTACGCTCAAGCCCTACCTGCGCCTGAACGTGGCGGCCGTAATCGAGGCCCGCATGACCGACATCGCCGAGTATGTGTGGAACGAGATCCGCGACGCGGGCTTTGCCAAGAAGCTCACGGCGGGTATCGTGCTGACGGGTGGCGGTGCCGCACTGAAGAACGTTGACGAACTGTTCCACCGCGTCACGGGCCAGGAGGTGCGCGTGGCGTGTGCCGAGATGGGTGTGGCTACGGAGTCGCTCGAGAAGGTGGCCTCGCCGGCCTCGACGCTGGCGGTGTCGATACTGCTTAACGGCGCGCAGGTGGGTGCCTGCCCCGTGGGCATCGTGCGTGTCGAGGAGCCGGAGCGCAAGCCCGAGCCTGCGCCCGCACCGGAACCTGCGCGGGAGCAGAAGCCGCTGACGGTGAACGAGCGCTATGGCGCCGCGAAGGGTACGGCCGCAAAGGGCACAACCCCGGCAGGCGTTGCGGCGAAACCCTCCGAGCCGGAGCCTGCGGTGCAGAAACCCGAGCCTGCGGAGCCGGCGAGGGGCAGCCGCGAGGATGACTATGATGACGACGATATAGCTCCGAGCGAGGGCGGTTGGTTCTCGCGTCTGCGCGAGAAGGCGCGCCGTGCCTTCGACGAGGCGTTCAAGAACCCCGACGATAGTGACGATGGCGACGATTACTAAAGAAAAAGGAGAACAATGGAGGATTTGATGAATGAGCTCACGATGCCCAAAAAGGCATCTTCGATAATAACGGTGATAGGTGTAGGCGGTGCCGGCGGCAATGCCGTGAACCACATGTGGAACACGGGTATCAAGGGCGTGAACTTCCTTATCTGCAACACCGATCAGCGTGCCATGGACAACTCGCCCGTCGAGGACAAGATACGTCTGGGCCACGACGGTCTGGGTGCGGGCAACGACCCCGAGCGCGGCCGCGAGGCTGCCGTCGAGTCGCTGGACGAGATCAAGCAGTATATCGAGGGTTCGGGTACGCGCATGGTCTTCATCACGGCAGGTATGGGCGGCGGCACGGGTACGGGAGCCTCTCCCGTCATCGCCAAGCTGGCGCACGAGATGGGTCTGCTGACCGTGGCCAACGTCACCTCGCCCCTGAATGTCGAGGGCCCCACGCGCTGCGACCAGGCTGCGCGCGGTATCGAGGAGCTGCGCAAGTATGCCGACTCGCTGCTTGTGATCAACAACGAGAGCATCCGCGAGATGTACGGCAAGTTGCCCATACGCCAGGCCTTCGGCAAGGCGGACGACATACTGGCTGCAGCCACGAAGGGCATAGCCGAGATCATCACCGTCGAGAGCGCCTTCATACGTGTCGATTTCGCCGATCTGGAGCGCGTCATGCGCGGCAGCGGCCGCGCCCACATGGGTGTGGCGTCGGCCGAGGGTGAGGGCCGTGCGCTGGAGGCGGCGCGACGTTCGCTCTGCTCGCCCCTGCTGGACAACAACCTCATATCGGGAGCCAAGAACATACTGATCAACATCTCGGCGGCCAATATCGACGACGTGGCCTACGACGAGACGATGGAGATACTCAACTACATCCAGAGCTACGCCAGCTACCGCGACGAGGAGGGCATGGAGCACCGTGCCAACCTTATCTGGGGTGCCAGCTCGAAACCCATGCCCGAGAACGTGCTGGAGGTTGTGGTTGTGGCCACGGGCTTCAGCGACGACGAGCCGGTGCGCAAGGCTCCGGCACAGACGCCCTTTGCGCAGAAGCCGTTCGACATGGAGATCGTGCCGGTGGACGAGCCCGACGACGAGCCCGCCGCCGAGAGCGACCCCGTTGTCGTGCAGCCTGCGGCAGCGACTCCGCAGCAGCGTTACCATTCGGCTTCGCCCGCGGTGCTGGACCGCCGCCCGTCGAAGTACAGCAACATAGAGGCCGAGATACGCACCCCGGCCTTCAAGCGTCGCAACGTGATGTTCGTCATCGAGCAGAACGACGGTGTCGCGCGCCGCAAGGAGGTGCTGCGCGACGACCGTGCCGAGCAGGGCGACGACCCCGGTAAGAATTACGATACGCCGCTTTTCTAGGGGTGAGGCTCGGCGACGAACTTAAAGATTTGAATTTTTGGACTCTTCAGCGATAATATATCTTGGATTTACGCCCGAGGTGGGCGTAATGTTGGCCCTTACCATCCTGCTGCTGATGGTCTCGGCGCTGGTGTCGGGATCGGAGGTGGCATTCTTTTCGCTTACACCCAAGGAGTTGAGGGCGATGTCGCAGAGTTCCGATTCGCGCGATGCCATAATCGTGTCGCTGCTGTCGGATGTCGACCGCCTGCTGGCGACGATTCTGGTGACGAACAACCGGGTGAATATCTGCATCGTTATCCTCTCGTCGAACGTGGTAAGCTCGCTGTGGCACTTCGCGCGCTTCGAGTTCCTCTTCAAGACGGTGCTTGTGACGTTCCTGCTGCTGCTCTTCGGCGAGATCCTGCCCAAGGTGCTGGCGCAGACGTCGCATCTGTCCTTTGCGCGTGCGGTGGCATATCCCGTCAAGTTCTTCAGCTGGCTCTGCTATCCCGCATCGTATGTGCTGATACGCACGGGCGGCCGCCTGAGCCGTCTTGCCACGCACAACGTCGAGATCTCGATGGAGGATCTGGCCGATGCGGTGGATCTGACGCGTACCTCCTCGAACGAGGAGCACAAGATGCTCTCGGGCATAGTCAATCTGGTCAATACCGAGGTCGAGGAGATCATGCGCCCACGCATCGACATCACGGCCCTCGACATGAGCGATACGTACGACGAGGTGAAGCGTGTCATCATCGAGTCGGGATATTCGCGCATACCGGTCTATGACGAGGATCTGGACGACATCAAGGGCGCGCTCTACGTCAAGGACCTGCTGCCCTACATCAACCGCGGCAACGACTTCGAGTGGCAGCGGCTGTTGCGCAAGATATACTTCGTGCCCAAGCACAAGAAGATCGACGACCTGCTGCGCGACTTCCAGGAGAACAAGATACATGTGGCGATCGTCGTCGACGAGTACGGCGCCACGCAGGGCCTCGTCTCGCTGGAGGATATCCTCGAGGAGGTTGTGGGCGAGATTACCGACGAGAGCGACTCGGAGGAGACCTTCTACCACCGCATCAATGCCAACACCTACCTCTTCGACGGCAAGACACACATAGTCGATTTCGAACGCGTGCTCGACATGGAGGACGACGCCCTGGCCGACGTGCAGGGCCGTGCCGAGACGCTGGCGGGCCTCATGCTCGAACTCAAGCGCGACCTGTTGCGCAAGGGCGACACGGTGGAGACGCACGGCGTGCGCCTTACGGTCGACCGTATGGAGGGCCGCCGGGTGGACAAGATAAAGGTTGTGGTGAACAATGGATCGGAGGAGCAATAACACCCCCCTGTGGAGCGACGGCGCGGGGCGTGTGCTGCTTGCCGGGCCTGTCCTGACCGAGGAGGAACTTGCGGCGACGGCACGTGACGAGGATCTGCGTGCGGCCGCCGCGTTCGTTTCCGCACAGCGCCGCCGCGAGTATCTCTCGTGGCGCGTGTTGTTGTACGGCTATCTGGGTCGTGCGGCGCGCGTGGAGTACGGGCCGGACGGTGCGCCGCACCTTGTCTCGCATCCCGACCTTTGCCTCAGCGTCTCGCACTGCCGCGACATGGTGGCGGTGGCGTTGTCCGACCGGCGGTGCGGTGTCGATGTCGAGCGTCTCGACCGCGACTTCTCGAAGGCTGCGCCGCGTTTCCTCACCGACGGCGAGCGCGCCCTGTCGTCGGATGGCCGTCTTGCGGCGGCGGTGTGGTGCGCCAAGGAGTGCCTTTTCAAGATGTACGGCCATGCGGGCATCGACCTGAGGCGCGACATAGTGGTCGGCGGCATCGACTTCGACGGCGGCACCCTGTGCGGCAGCGTCGACGGCGGCGAGGCGGTAACCATGCGGATGATCTTCACGGCGCAGGGACATATCGTGGTGTTGGCCATATAGCCGGCACATGTGGCCGATGGGTCGTTTTGCGCGATAATCGTTGAGATGTAACCAAAATTTTGTAATTTTGCAGTGATGAAAGAACAGGATTCTCCGCTATCGCTCGGTACCGACAATCTGTCGTCGCTGCTGAAGCGTTATGCGATGCCGGCAATCATAGCAATGGTGTCGTCGTCGCTCTACAATATGATCGACAGCATATTTATCGGACATGGAGTCGGCCCGATGGCCATATCGGGTCTGGCGCTGACCATGCCGCTGATGAATCTCGCCGCCGCGTTCGGCGCCATGGTGGGTGCCGGTTCCGCCGCGCTGACGTCGATACGCCTCGGCCAGGGCAACAAGCCCGCCGCCGAGATGATCCTCGGCAACGTCGTGTTGCTCAATGTCACGATGGGCCTCTTCTTCATGATGCTCGGGCTCTATTTCCTTGACGATATGCTCTACCTGTTCGGCGCCAGCGAGAACACGATTGGCTATGCGCGCGACTTCATGCGCGTGATCCTGATGGGTAACGTCGTGACACACCTCTATTACGGACTCAACAACCAGCTGCGTGTGCTGGGATACCCCCGCAAGTCGATGTATGTGATGCTCATATCGGTGGGTGTAAACGTGGTGCTGGCGGCGCTCTTTATCTTCGTATTCAACTGGGGTATCAAGGGATCGGCTCTGGCTACTGTCATAGCGCAGTTGGTCTCGCTCTCGATACAGATCGTGCACTTCACGCGTCCCGACAGCTTCCTGCGTTTCCGCCGCGGCATATTCCGCTTCCGCTGGGACATAATAAAGAACATAATCGGCATCGGCATGGCGCCCTTCTTCATACAGTCGTGCGCCTGCGTTGTCGTCATCCTGATAAACAACGCGCTGCGTACGCAGGGCGGTGACCTCTACATCGGCGCCTACGGCATCGTGAACCGTGTCGCCTTCATATTCGTGATGGTGGTGATGGGCCTTAACCAGGGCATGCAGCCCATCGTGGGATACAACTACGGCGCCCAGAAGTACGACCGCGTGATGAAGGTGCTGGGCATGACCATAGGGTGGGCCGTGGCTATCACCACGGCCGGATTCATCGTGAGCGAGGTCTTCCCCTATGCAGTCGTGCACCTCTTTGTCAGCGAGGATGGCAGCGGCGAGGCTACGGCGCTGATCGACGCTGCGGCGCACGGACTGAAGGTGATAATGATGCTCTACCCGCTGGTGGGATTCCAGATCGTCGTGGGCAACTTCTTCCAGTTCATCGGCAAGGCCAAGCGTGCCATACTGCTCTCGCTGACGCGCCAGCTGCTCTTCGTGATACCGCTGCTGATATTCCTGCCCGACATGTGGGGCGTCGACGGCGTATGGTACTCGATGCCCATTGCCGACTGTTTCTCGATCGTTCTGGCAGCCGTGCTTCTCTTCTTCCAGTTGCGCCAGTTCCGCCGCATGATCCAGGAGCAGAACTACAGCCGCCTGTAGCAGGCGCGCTGCCTGTTGTGGGGCGACAATACAATAACTGCGGGCGATTCCTCGGAATCGCCCGCAGTTTTGCTGTTTGTCTGAATCCGTATTACTTGACGTTGATCTTCTTGAGAATCTCCTTCGGAACGACGTTCTTGTTCACCATTATAGACATGGTCTTGTACTCGACGAAGGGACGCGAGAAGTAGTAGAATCCGTCATAGGGAGGACGTACGCCCCACGAGTTCTGCACGCGGTAGAAGGGCGAACCGTTCTGGTCTACGGCCGTGCCTACGATCACCATGCCGTGGTCGTCGGTGGTCTCGTAGTTGTCGAATGCCTCCTGACGCATTTCCTGCGTGATGGTCATCTCCTTGACGGGCTCGTTGAGGCTGTAGATGCGGGCCTCCTTCTCGGCATTCGAAAGCTTGCCCCACTTCTCTGCATCCGAACCCACCATGTTCTTCTCGGCAACCTCGGGGATTACGCCTATGGCCTTGCCGCCGGCGAAGCCCTTCTCGCTCACGTCGGTACCCCAGGCTACGGGGTGCGAGTCGGTGATGGCGGCGTCGATTACCTGCATCATCTCGTTCAGGGGCACGTTGTAGACCTTACCCCAGAGCCAGTTGTCGGGAACCTCTATTACGAAGGGCTCGTAGAAGGGGTGGTGCGTGTACGACGAGAACTCGATGTAGTCGCTCATCTTGATGGGCAGCGACTCGGCAAAACTCTTGGGCGTGTACTCCTTGCCCTCGTAGGTGAAGGTCTCGGGACGCTCGCCGAAGTAGGCGTCGAGGATGGCGTTCAGGCCGTCCTGCCATGCGGGCGTGAGCTTGCCGTTCTTGTTCTTGATGATGGCGTCGACATAGGCCTTCAGCACCTCGTCGATCTCGCCGAACTCGGGCAGCTCGGTGCCGTAGTTCAGGCCCTTGTATACCTCCTGGGGAACGATTCCGTACTGCTCGATGGCGTGCGTCACGTCATGCGAGGCACCGCCTACGGCGAAGTTGAGCGAGCCGTGCAGACGCACGTACTTTACGGCCTTCTCGAAGTATATGTTGCGTACGACCCACATCTCCGATAGCTTCACCTGCGGGCCTCCCGCACGCAGGATCTCCTCCTCGAGGAACGAGATCGTAGAGAAACACCAGCACGTACCGCTGCGGTACTGGTTGGTGATGGGCACGGTCTGCACCGTCTTCGTGTCGGTGAACTTGTAGCCCTCGGGGGCATTGTCCTGTGCCGTTGCGGTCAGGGCGGCGCACGCCATGATCGCGGTAAGCAGCATTGTCGATTTCTTCATAGGATATGGTTTTAAGGTTTGTGTTGTTGCCTTACGGTTGTTGTTACTTCTTCTTCGAGTTCTTCACCGCCTCCAGACAGTCGTTGTAGGTCATCTCCTCGACCTTGCTGCCGTGGGGCAGGCGGTAGTTCTTGCCCTTGTAGGCGATGTAGGCGCCGTAGCGGCCGTTCTTGATGAGCATGTCGGCATCCTCGGCGAAGGTCTTCAGCGGCGTAGCCGCGGCGGCAGCCTGCGCCTTGTGCTGCTCGATGAGTTCTATGGCCCGTTCGTAGCTTATGGTGTAGGGGTCGTCGCCCTTGGCCAGCGACACGAACGACTTGCCGTAGCGGACATAGGCGCCGTAGCGGCCGATGCCCACCATCAGGTCGTCATCGCCGTACTTGCCCAGGTTGCGCGGCAGGGCGAAGAGCTCCAGCGCCTCCTCGAGCGTAATCGAGGCTATGAGCTGGCCCTTCTTCAGCGACGCGAAGCGGCTCTTCTCGCCCACGGCGCCCTCGATCTCGACCATGGGGCCGTAACGGCCGATGCGGGCCTTTACGGTGTGTCCCGTTGCGGGGTCGGTGCCGAGTATGCGCACCTGGCCGCTCTTGTCGTTCTGCGTGCCGATGGCCTTGTCGACCATCTGGTGGAAGGGACCGTAGAAGTCCTCTATCATCTGGCTCCAGGTGATCTTGCCGTCGGCTATGCGGTCGAACTCCTTCTCGACGTTGGCCGTGAAGTTGTAGTCCATGATCTGTGCGAACTGCGACTCGAGGTAGTCGTTTACCACCATGCCGATATCGGTGGGCGAGAGACGGTTCTTCTCCTTGCCGAAGCTCTCGGTGAGGTTTTTCTCCGTGATCTTGCCCTGCGCGTTGAGCGCCAGCTGCACATAGCCGCGGCGCTGCTCCTCGCGGTTCTGCTTCACGACGTAGCCGCGGTTTATGATGGTGGTGATGGTGGGCGCGTAGGTCGACGGGCGGCCTATGCCCAGCTCCTCGAGCTTCTTTACGAGCGATGCCTCGTTATAGCGTGCGGGCGGTGCCGTGAAACGCTCCGTTGCGGTGACCTGTGCCGCCGTCACCTTCTCGCCCTCGCTGAGCTTGGGCAGGGCGGCCTCGCTGCTCTCCGACTGCTCGTCGTCGGTCGACTCCGAGTAGAGGCGCAGGAATCCGTCGAAACGGATCACCTCGCCCGTGGCGGCATATTGCCACTGCGTGTCGTCGACGCCGATGGCTATCGACGTGCGGTCGATCTCGGCGGGAACCATCTGCGATGCCACGGTGCGCTTCCATATAAGCTCGTAGAGACGCTTCTCGGCCGTGGTGCCCTCGATGTGCATGCGGTCGATGTACGACGGGCGTATTGCCTCGTGCGCCTCCTGCGCACCCTTGGTCTTGGTCTTGTAGTTGTGTGCGGCCGAATACTTCTCGCCGAAGAGCGACGTGATCTCGGTCTTGCACTGGGCGATGGCCTGCTGCGAGAGGTTAACCGAGTCGGTACGCATGTAGGTGATAAGTCCCTGCTCGTAGAGGTGCTGTGCGACCGACATGGTCTGCGCTACTGACATTCCCAGCTTGCGGCCCGCCTCCTGCTGCAGCGTCGAGGTGGTGAACGGAGCCGCGGGGTAGCGCTTCGCCGGTTTTTCTTCAACCTTAGTAACGGTGTATGTAGCGCCGATGCTCTTCATCAAAAACTCCTCGGCCTGCTCCTTTGTCTCGAAACGCGTGCCCAGCTCGGCCTTGAAGAGGGTCTTGGCTTCGTCGTCGGGGCGGTAGAACTGTGCCACCACACGGTAGTACGGGGTCGAGTTGAAGGCTATGATCTCGCGCTCGCGCTCCACGATGAGGCGCACGGCGACACTCTGCACGCGGCCTGCCGAGAGCGACGGCTTGACCTTCTTCCACAGCACGGGCGAGAGCTCGAAGCCCACGATGCGGTCGAGCACGCGGCGTGCCTGCTGGGCGTTTACGAGGTTCATGTCGATGGTGCGCGGCGTCTCGATGGCGTGGAGTATGGCCGGCTTGGTTATCTCGTGGAATACGATTCGCTTGGTCTTGTCGACGGGCAGGTCGAGCACCTCGGCCAGATGCCATGCTATGGCCTCTCCTTCGCGGTCCTCATCGGATGCGAGCCATACGGTCGCCACCTTCTTCGAGAGCTTCGAGAGCTCGTCCACGACCTTGCGCTTGTCGGGCAGGATCTCGTAGTCGGGAGCGAAGTGGGCGTCGATCTCTATGCCGAGGCCCTTCTTCGAGAGGTCGCGTATATGGCCGAAACTCGACTTTACGACGTAGTCCTTTCCGAGGAATTTCTCTATGGTTTTGGCTTTCGCCGGAGACTCTACTATTACTAAGTTTTCCTGCATGGTGTCTTTATTCGTTTAAGACGACAAAACCTAAGCCGTAAAACTTAGGTTTGCCGATTCTGTATCGTTGTCTCTATTTCACAAGAGTATATGTCAGTTCGAGGCGTATGCTTGCGGGGTTTATCGTGTAGTCGCCGCCCTGCACCACCGATCTGTTGAACGTATACTGGTCGTAGGCCGAGGGTCCGAGGTATATCGTGGTGCTTTCGACCTTCGAGTAGTCGATCTTGCCGCTGCTGTCGGGTTCGAGCTTGAGTACCTCGTTCACTATGGCCTGTATGTACGACGATATGTTCATCTTGTAGCAGCCGAGACTGCGGTTGATGTATCCGTCGTAGGCGAGCGTCGTGCCCGACGTCTCGTACGTGTACCAGTAGTCGGCCACGGGCGTGAGCTTCTTGTAGTCGGTGTACATGCCCAGGCGGGGCAGCGCCGTCTCGTAGGTCTCGGCCATGGCTATGGGGTCGAGCTTCGTGTAGTCGTAGTCCGACTTCTCGAAGTAGATGCTCAGGCTGGCCTGGTTGATGGCCGCGGCCGTATATTCGTCGTCTCCGCTGTGGATGTTGCGCAGCGTGGCGAGGAACTCGTCGGTGAACTTCAGCTCGGTGAGCACGCCGCCGCAGCCCTCGACATATCCCATCTCCACCTGCGGACGGTTCTCGTCGGCCTCGTCCATGGCTATGGTGGCGAAGTCGGAGTTCGTGTAGTCGAACTTCACGCTGTTGGCGCTGACATTGCCTCGCGTGGCGCTCTCGACCTTGAAATAATATGTATAGTCGAGCGTGTCGGCGATGATGTCGACATCGGCTCCCTGGTTACGCGTACGTCCCAGCAGCTCGAATCCCGTCGACGCGGGGTCGAACGCGGCCACCGAACCCTCACCTTCGGCTATGCTGCTCTCGGCGGGCTCGATGTAGAGCCCCTTGAAGTTGTGTACAAAGGCCGAGTCGGTGCTGTAGACCTCGATGTTGTGCGTGGCCATACCGTCCCAGTCGCTGTCCTCGGTGTTGATACACCATATCTTGTTGATGAAGTCCCTGGTCTCGGGCGTCTCCTCCATGCGCACCGATTTCGACGAGGGGTATACACCCTTGTCGGGGTCGGGGAAGTTGAAGGTGAAGATGGGGCGTGCGTCGGCCGCTATGTGGCCCTGCTTGCGCGCGTCATACGAGATGTAGAAGGTCGAGTCCTCCGACTCCTCGTTCACCAGGTCCGACGTCAGTGCGTAGACGTTGTACTTTATGGGCTTGGTCGAGTCGCCGGCGAAGGTGTCGACCGAGAAGCGGAACATTGCCGAGTCGTAGATGGGGCGGTAGCCGAAACCTACCGTGTCGACGACGCCGCGGGCGAAGGTGAACTGGCTGGCGAAGGCCAGACGGCGCATGCCGAAGCGCTTGTCGTTCTGCAGGCCGAGGTAGAGCGTGCCGAGCGACGACGACAGCAGCGAGTCGGTGCGGTAGAGGCGCGTCTCGAAGATCTTGCACGGGGTATCCTTCTCGTCGGCTTCGGTGAGGACGCCGCCGCTGTATATGCGATGGCGCATCTTCATCTGCTGGTTGCCCGGGGCGAGCTCCTCGCCAAGGGTGTAGTCGGCGGTAGTGGTGCATCCGCCGAGAACGGCTGCGGCAGCTGCGGCTACGACGGCCGTGGCTGAGAAGATGCGGCGTAATCTATTGCAGTTCTTCATAGAATCTGTTATAATTGTCGAAAAAGTCCTCTTCGTCGGGCTTCTGGTATTCGAGCACGGGCTTTCCCTTTGAGCGCGCGTACTCGACGAGTTCCGGCGAAGCGTCGGCCGAGACGACGGTTATGCCGTCGGCATAATCAATAACGAAACGATAGAGGTTTTCGTATGAAGGTGTTGCCAGAATGGCAAGATTTTCGTCCTCGACGCCCTCGTTGGCTATCTTTTCGGCGAACTGCGCGTCGAGCGGCTGCTCGAAACGGTCGGCGCCGACCGACACCACGATCTTCACGTCGCGGAAGAGCGGGTCGTCGTTGAATACCTTCTTCAGGTATACGGGCACCACGGCCGACATCCAGCCCATGCAGTGCACCACCGTGGGCGACCAGTTGAGCTTGCGCACCGTCTCCAGCACGCCGCGCGCGAAGAATATGGCCCTCTCGTCGTTGTCGGCGAAGGGCACACCGTCGGCATCGGTAAGTACGGCCTTGCGGGCGAAGTAGTCGTCGTTGTCGATGAAGTAGATCTGTATTCGAGCCGAGGGTATCGACGCCACCTTGATTATGAGCTGGTGGTCGTTGTCGTCGATAATGAGGTTCATACCCGAGAGACGTATCACCTCGTGGAGCTGGTTACGCCGCTCGTTGATGCACCCGTAGCGGGGCATGAACGTGCGGATCTCGTTGCCGCGCTCCTGCATCGCCTGCGCGAGACGTCGGCTCAGACCCGAAAGTTCGCTCTCCGGCAAGTAGGGCATGATCTCCTGACATACGTAAAGTATCTTGCGTGAAGCCATAACTTTTGGGGGTAATTTACATTCTTTGCAAAGGTACGAATTTTTTTCTAAAGTATGAGCATGGCGTCGCCGTAAGTGCCGAAACGGTATCCCTCCTGCTTGGCGACGTTGTAGGCGTTCATCACCAGATCGTAGCCGCCGAAGGCCGCCACCATCATCAGCTGCGTCGAGTAGGGCAGGTGGAAGTTCGATACCATGGCGTCGCCGACGGTGAAGTCATAGGGGTGGAAGATGAACTTGTTGGTCCAGCCCTCCATGGGCTTTATCATGCCGTTGGTCGAGACGGCGGTCTCGACGGCGCGCATCACCGTCGTGCCTATTATGACCACCTTGTGGCCGTCGCGCTTGGCGGCGTTCACCTTGTCGGCGGCCTCCTCGGTGACGAAGAACTGCTCCGAGTCCATCTTGTGCTTCGAGAGGTCCTCGACATCCACCGTGCGGAAGTTGCCCAGACCCACGTGCAGCGTTATGAAGGCCGAGTCGATGCCCTTGATCTCCATGCGCTTGAGCAGGTGCTTCGAGAAGTGCATACCGGCCGTGGGGGCCGCTACGGCGCCCTCGTGGCGGGCGAATATGGTCTGGTAACGCTCGGCATCCTCGGGCTCGACCTTCTCGCGCACCCAGCGCGGCAGGGGCGTCTCGCCCAGGCGGTAGAGCGCGGCCTTGAACTCCTCGTACGAGCCGTCGAAGAGGAAGCGCAGCGTACGGCCGCGCGAGGTGGTGTTGTCGATCACCTCGGCACCCATCATGTCGTCGTCGCCGAAGTAGAGCTTGTTGCCTATTCTGATCTTGCGTGCGGGGTCAACCAGCACGTCCCACAGGCGCAGCTCGCGGTTGAGCTCGCGCAGCAGGAATATCTCGATCTCGGCGCCCGTCTTCTCCTTGTTGCCGTAGAGGCGCGCCGGGAAGACCTTCGTGTCGTTGAAGACGAAGATGTCCTTCTCCTCGAAATAGTCGATTATGTCCTTGAAGATGCGGTGTTCGATGGTACCCGTAGCGCGGTTGATCACCATAAGGCGGGCGTCGTCGCGGTTTTCGGCGGGGTATTTGGCCAGCATGTCGGGCGTGAAATCGTACCCGTATTGAGACAGCTTCATAATATTAATACTTTACGTTGGCCCGGAAAGGCATACATATCGATATATACTACGTTATTTTCCGGATTTTGTTTCACATTGTGACAACTTTTCGAGGAAAAAGTCGAGATCCATCGCCTCCTCGACCCTGAAGCCGCCGCTGCGCGTGCGTCGCAGCGCCGTCAGGTAGGCTCCGCTGCCGAGCTCCTCGCCTATCTCGGCGGCCAGTGAGCGGATGTAGGTGCCGCGGCTGCAGCGTACGCGTATGTCCATGTACGGCAGCTCGAAGCGTGTGAGTTCCATCTCGTATATGTTGATGAGCGACTTGCGCACGGGTGCCTCCTCGCCGGCGCGGGCCATCTCGTAGGCGCGCACGCCGTCGATCTTCTTGGCCGAGTATATGGGCGGCATCTGCAGACGCTCGCCCGTGAGGCGTCGCAGTGCGTCGCAGGCAGCCTCGCGTGTGATGTGCTCGTAGGGATAGCGGCGGTCTATCGGGTGCTCCATGTCGAAGCTCGGGGTGGTGGCGCCCAGCTCCAGCGAGGCGGTGTACTCCTTCTCCTCGGCCTGGAACGTGTCGACCATCTTGGTGGCGCGGCCTATGCATATGACGAGTATGCCCGTGGCCAGGGGGTCGAGCGTGCCGGCGTGGCCTACCTTTATTTTCTTGTATCCCTTCTTGTTGAGCGCGAACTTGATCTTGCGCACCACGTCGGCCGATGTCCAGTGCAGGGGCTTGTCGATGACGGCCACGTAGCCTTCGGTGAAGTCTATGCCGCAGAGGTCGGTGGTCTGTTCCATGCGTTGCGGGTTATGCGAAAGATCCGATGAGAGCCACGGCGCCTACTATGGCGCAGTAGATGGCGAAGTATATCAGCTTGCCGCGCTTGACGATCTCGATCATGAACTTGCAGGCGGCGCAGCCTACGAGGAACGAGGCGAGGAATCCGGCCACGAGGGGCAGGGTCTCGACCCCGCCGCCGAAATCACCCTTCATCAGGTCGAGCAGCGCGTTGCTCAGGATCGGGGGCAGCACCATGAGGAACGAGAACTGGGCCATCGACTCCTTGCGGTTGCCGAGCAGCAGTCCCGTGGCTATGGTCGAACCCGAGCGCGAGAGTCCGGGCATCGTGGCGGCGGCCTGCGCCAGGCCGATGATGAAGGCGTCGCGGTACGATATGGTCTCCTTGGCGCGGGGCTTGGCGTAGTATGCGAATGCGAGCAGTGCGGCTGTCAGCAGCAGCATGGCGCCCACGACGGTGAGCGAGGCGAAGGCGGCCTCGATGTAGTCGATGAAGCAGAGGCCCACGATGCCGACGGGTATCATCGAGATGACGATCTTCAGCACGTAGCGCTGGTCGTCGTTGAAGGTGCGTGAGAAGAGTCCCGTAAAGAGCTGTCTGATCGTGCCCCACAGCACGACGATGGTGCTGAGGACGGTGGCTACGTGCAGCGAGAGGTCGAACGTGACGTTGTCCTGCATCTCGATGCCGAGCAGCTCCTTGGCTATCTGCAGGTGGCCGCTGCTCGATACGGGCAGAAACTCGGTGAGGCCCTGAACCGCACCGAGGAGGATGGCTTCGATTACTGACATGTTGTTTTTCTATGGGGTTTGTTCATTCCTGTGATTCATGAGGGGGTGTGCGCAGCCCGTACGGAGTGCGGTGCGCCGGGTTGGGTGCGTGCCGCGTGGCACGAGGACGGGCGTGGCGTCAGAAACGCTTGAGCAGGGCGTATATCTCGAATGCGAAGCCTCCGACGACGAGGATGGGGGCGAGCGTTATGCGGCGCCACGAGAACATGGCGTAGTTGAACTCGTCGGGCGAGTCGCTGCCGCCGCCGCACATGAGCACCATACCTATTATTATGACGACGAATCCCGCCAGCAGGAGGATATAGTTCTTCATCGTGACGGGCATCTGCTCGTCGTGCTTGTCCGAAGCGGAGTTGAATCTGGTACGCAGTTTTTCGATGGCGTTTTTCATGTTGTCTTTATCGCTATGGCGTTGTCGTGTATGGTCGGTCGGGTATGCAGACCGCTGCAATTTGCAAAGATACGCATTATGTGCGAAATACGCAAGCGCGCTTTTTGCGGCGACGTCGCGCTGATACGCTTACGGGCCTCTGCAGGCCGCCCGCATGCAGTTGGATGCGGTTTCGCCGTGAAAGCGGGAGAGATGCCGCGTGCGCGTTTTTTATATAAATGGTAACGGTTTGTGCCCCAGCTCCGGGCGGCGGCTTTCATGCCGACAGCCGGGGCTTCGTGTTGCGGCTTTGAGAAAAGCGCAATTTTGTTGATTAATGTTTGATTAAAATTCACGCTTTGTTTCGAATATTGAAAAATGTTGCTTAATTTTGATGGGATTTGGAAAAAACCTTTTTAACATTTTTTATTAACCTAACCTAATCTCTATGAGAAAAATCTTCTATTATGGTTGTCTTTCTCTACTGTGGGGTGTTGTGATAATTCCCCCCCCCTATGCGCATGGCGCTGAAAAAGAAAGGGTAAGAGAGAGCAGGAAGTATGTTGAAGCCGTTCAGCAACAGAAGAAGCGCGTCAACATACGTGTGCTGGATGCAAGCAACGACATGCCGTTGGCCGGTGCCACCATCATGATCAAGGGTACCACGACGGGTGTCATGACTGATCCCGACGGTACGTTCGGAGGGCTCTCGGTCAAGGAGACCGATGTGCTGGAGGTCTCTTACGTGGGTTACATCGCTCAGGAGGTGGCCGTTAAGGGCAAGACCGATCTGGAGGTCAAGCTGGCCGTCGACGCAGGTGTGATCGAGGATGTCGTGGTCACCGGATTCACGACCCAGAAGAAGGAGTCTATCGTAGCCTCTATCGAGGCAGTCAATCCCAAGGAGCTGAAGGTGCCTTCGAGCAACTTCACCACATCGCTGGCGGGACGTATCCCCGGCCTTATCTCTTATCAGCGCAGCGGTGAGCCCGGCCGCGACAACGCCGAGTTCTTCATCCGCGGTGTCACGACGTTCGGTTATGCGCAGAGCCCGCTTATCCTGCTCGACGGTTTCGAGGTTACGGCCGACGACCTGGCGGACGTCGAGCCCGACAACATCGAGAACTTCTCGATTCTGAAGGATGCCACGGCAGCCGCCCTCTACGGTTCGAAGGGTGCAAACGGCGTTATCGCCGTCACCACCAAGCAGGGCCGCGAGGGTAAGCTCTCGGTGTCGTTCCGTCACGAGTCGAAGATTTCGATGCCGACGCAGCTGCCCGAGATGGTGGACGGTGTTACCTACATGCGCATGTTCAACGAGGCGCAGTACAACGACAACCCGGTCATCTCGCCCCGCTACTCGGCCCAGAAGATACAGAATACGATCTCGGGCATCAACCCCATGATCTATCCCAACATCGACTGGTACAACGAGATGTTCAAGAAGCTCACCTACAACCAGCACTATACGCTCAATGCCAACGGTGGTGGTAAGGTTGCGCGTTACTACATGGCCGTTACCTACGACAAGGATACCGGTATCCTGCAGGAGAACCGCACCAACAACTTCAAGAACAACATCGACATCGACCGCTTCAACCTGATGGCCAAGGTCAACATCAACCTGACGCGCACCACGCGAATGGAGGTCAACATGAACTCGGTGTTCGAGAACTATACGGGTCCCGTCGAGGATGCCACCACCATCTTCAACAACGTGATGAACGGTAACCCCGTCGAGTTCCCGATGATGTATGAGCCCGACGAGGAGTATGCCGGCGTGAAGCACATCCTGTTCGGTATCGACCCGTCGGGTTCGATGACCAACCCCTATGCCCAGATGGTAAAGGGTTACAAGGACGGTTTCACCAACACGATCATCTCGCAGTTCACGGCCGAGCAGGATCTCGACTTCATAACCCGCGGCCTTATGTTCCGCGGTAAGGCGTCGATCGCCACCTACGGCTCATACGAGAGCAAGCGTTCGTACGACCCCTACCTCTACGCCCTGGAGAGCTACGACGAGCTGAACGATACCTACACCCTTTCGCGTGTGCACGAGGGTACGGAGACGCTGGGTGATCCCGAAACGTCGCGTACTGCAACCAGCAAGACCTACTACGAGCTGGGCCTGCACTACAACCGCACCTTTAACGACAAGCACAACGTGGGTGCCGTCGTGATCTACACCCAGGAGGAGGACAAGAACACCAGCGGCGGCGCCACGATCCAGGCAACGCTGCCGGCACGTAACCAGGGTATCCGCGGACGTGTTACCTACTCGTACGACGGACGCTACATGTTCGAGGGCTCGCTTACGTACAACGGTTCGGAGAAGTTCGACCGCTCGAAGCGTTGGGGTCTCTTCCCCGCCATCGGTGTTGGTTACATGATGTCGGGCGAGAAGTTCTGGGAGCCTCTGCGCGAGGTGCTGCCCACCTTCAAGCTCAAGTATTCGTGGGGCCGCGTGGGTAACGACGAGATCGCCAGCGCCACCGACCGTTTCTTCTTCCTGTCGGATATCGCCTTCGGCGGTGCGGGTTACCGCTGGGGTAAGACCTTCACCAACCAGTTCGGCGGCTTCTCGATCAACCGCTACGCCAACCCCAACATCCAGTGGGAGATCTCGGAGAAGCAGAACGTAGGTATCGAGATGAACCTGCTGCACTTCGCCGACATCCAGGTCGAGTACTTCACCGAGTACCGTTCGCGCATCTACATGGAGCGTCAGAACCTGCCCCCCTCGATGGGTATGAGCGCCAACGTGTACGGCAACCTCGGCGAGGTTAAGTCGAACGGTATCGACGCCTCGGTCGATATCAAGCACAGCTTCAACAAGGACCTCTATGTTACGGGCCGCTTCAACTTCACCTACGCACACGGCGAGCTGGTCGTAGCGTCGGAGCCCGAGTACAAGTACCCGTGGCGTACGAAGGTGGGTCACCCCGTTAACCAGGCCTTCGGTTATGTTGCCGAGCGTCTGTTCATCGACGCCGACGACGTTGCCAACTCGCCCACGCAGAGCTGGGGTACGACGCAGGCCGGTGATATCAAGTACAAGGATATCAACAACGACGGTCAGATCACGGACGACGACCAGGTGCCCCTGGGTTACCCGACCACGCCCGAGATCAACTACGGTTTCGGTCTGTCGGTAGGCTGGAAGGGCTTCGACCTGTCGGCCTTCTTCCAGGGTCAGGACCGTGTGTCGTTCTTCATCAACGCCGGTTCGATCTCACCCTTCGTAGGCTACAAGAATGCCATGCAGATCATCGCCGACGACCACTGGAGCCCCGACAATCCGGTATCGGATGCTTTCTGGCCCCGTCTGTCGGCAACGAACAATGCCAACAACACGCAGCAGTCTACGTGGTGGATCCGCAACGGTGCCATCCTGCGTATGAAGACGCTCGAGTTCGGATATTCACTCAGCGACCGTCTGCTGAAGAAGACCCCGCTGCAGAGCTGCAGAGTTTACTTCTCGGGTCTTAACCTCTTCAAGATCTCGAAATTCGACCTGTGGGATCCCGAGATGGGTACCAACGGTTTGGGTTATCCGTTGCAGCGAGTTTTCAGTTTGGGCCTTCAGATCACTTTCTAAATCACGAGACACATGAAAAGATATTTCAAAACAACGATATTGGCGGTATTGGCCTCTGCGGCGATGGCCGGATGCAACTACCTCGATATAGTACCCGACAATACAGTCGAACTGTCGAACCTGTTCGAAACCAAGGAGAAGGCCTACAACGCACTGGCCGACTGCTACTCTTACATGCCCGATATCGAGGGTGTCCACCAGTCGATGGCGCTTGCCGGTGACGAGTGGGTGGCACGTCTTGATTCGGAGGTGGCCGGCAACAGAGGCTATACCCGAGGTTCGAAGCTCATGCGAGACTGGAACAATGCGGCCGATCCCATCCTGGGATTCTGGTCGGGTGCCGGCGGCGCAAAGGACCTCTACGAGGGTATCCGTATATGCAACATCTTCCTCAACGGTCTGGGTGACATACCCAACATGCAGGAGGAGGAGCGTATCGACTGGATGTCGCAGGTGAAGGTACTCAAGGCATACTACCACTTCTACCTGTTGCGTCTCTACGGCCCCATCATCATAGCCGACAAGAACTACGAGCCCTATGACGATATCAATCTGATCCGTCAGGAGCGCAAGCCCGTTGAGGAGTGCTTCCAGTACATCCTGGGCCTTATCGATGGCGTGCTCTACGATGAGAACGGCAACGAGAAGGAGGACCTCTACAACTCGCGAAGCGAGATTTTCCTTGGCCAGATCGACCGCGTTATAGCCAAGGCGCTCAAGGCCAAGATCCTGCTCTACCGCGCCAGCCCCTTCTTCAACGGCAACAGCGAGTTCTACAGCAACTTCAAGAATGCCGCCGGCGAGCACTACTTCCCGCAGACCTACGACAAGGAGAAGTGGAAGGAGGCTCTGGATGCTGTCGAGATAGCAATCAAGGCAGCCGAGGACCAGGGCAAGAGCCTCTATGAGTTCAAGGGCCAGGTCAAGTTCTGGGATCAGGACGACTGGAACAAGTCGGAGATCATGAAGTACTGCTACAACAAGCGCTTTGCGATCAACGACCCGTGGAACAGCGAGCTTGTTTGGGGATACTCTAACATCTACTATACGTCATCGAGCAGCATCGCCGCTGCATCGAACCTGCGTGGCGACCCGGACGATCCCAACAACGCCGCATTCTCGTTCCAGTGGCTGGGAGCATCGTTCCGTGCGTCGGAGATGTTCTACACGCGTAACGGCGTGCCTGTTGATGAGGACAAGACCTTCGACTACGACCACCGTCTCGACATCACCACCATTCCCGACGACACCTACCACCTGGGTTACATGCAGCCGGGCGAGAAGACCGTCAAGCTCTACCTGAACCGCGAGCCGCGATTCTATGCATGGATGGCAGTCGACCGTTGTATCTGGCGTGACTACGACACGCGCGTATATCCCATGATGCGCTACGGCGAGTGGCCGGGCGGCCGTAACAGCGGTAACGCTACGGACTACTACTGGACGGGTATCGCCGTAAAGAAGTTCGTACACCCCGAGTCGCGCGGTGCCGCATGGCAGCGTGTGGTTAGCTTCCCCTATCCTCTGATCCGTCTGTCGGACCTCTACCTGATGTATGCCGAGTGCTACAACGAGTACTACGGTCCCGGCCAGCCGGTATACGACAAGCTCAATGCCGTTCGTGCACGTGCCGGTCTGCTCCGCCCGATAGAGGAGGTGTGGAACGATCCTTCGATCGTGAACACCGTGGGCAAGCACCTGACGCAGGACGGTCTGCGTGACATCATCCACACGGAGCGCATGATCGAGCTCTCGTTCGAGGGTCAGAGCTTCTACGACATCTGCCGCTGGAAGCGCGGTGACGAGTTCTTCAACAAGTCGATCCAGGGCTGGAACGCTCCCGACGGCGCGACGGCCGAGAGCTTCTACCAGCTGACGACGTGGCAGCCCCGTACGTGGATCACGCCGAAGAGCTACCTGATGCCTATCCCCAGCGAGGAGATCAACAAGAATCCCAAGGTTGACCAGAATCCGGGATATTAGTTTAACGGTAAAACAGAGATTGAAAAGTTATTGTTATGAAAGCCAAATATCATATAGTTATCTTGGCGGCCCTGTTTGCCGCAGGCTTTATGGGCTGCAAGACCGAGAGCGAGGGTACGCGGGATACGGTTCCGCCCGGAATGCTTTCGAACGTGGTGTTCACGCCCGTCAACGGCGGCGGATATTTCCGCTACACGATCCCCGAGGACGAGGATTACCTCTATGCACGTGCCGAGTATGAGACCGATGCCGGCCAGACCATCTCGCGTACGAGTTCGGTCTACTGTGACAGCCTGATGATTTCGGGCCTTGGCGAGGTGCGCCCCTATGAGGTACGCCTCTACGCAGTGGACAACAGCGCCAACGAGTCTGACCCCGTCGTGGTCAACGTCACGCCGCTGGAGCCCAACGTTACGGCCATCGCCAGCACGCTGAATATCTACCCGGGTTTCTCGGCGCTGGTGATCACGCTTGAGAACCCTCTCGAGGAGGCTGTCGACATCTATGTCAACATCAAGACCGAGGACGGCCGCGAGGCGTTGAAGGTCTATTCGTCGAACCTGGCCGAGGACCGCATCTTCATCAACCAGCTGGAGGCGATTCCCTATACCGTTTCGGCCTATATCAAGGACCGCTACGGCAATACCACCGAGACGATGGACTTCGGTACGATGACTCCGCTGGAGGACTACGAACTCTCGAAGGATCAGTTCACCTTCCTGCGCGACCAGCTCCTCTATGGCAGCAACTGGGACTACAGTGAGCCTCAGTGGGAGGATCAGCACCCCTACGAGGAGTATATGCCCATGTACACCAAGGACAGCATGAAGAATGCCAAGGAGACCAACTACGAGGGTAACATAGCCAAGTTCTGGGACGGTATGTATGACGAGGACGTACAGTACTCGCTCAACTACTTCCACTCGGGCGTAAACTATCCCTTCTCGTACTTCATCGACCTGGGCCGCGAGGTATGCATCAGCCGTCTGCGCATATGGCAGCGTAACCAGTACCAGTGGGCTGCATATTCGGTCAAGACGTTCCACATCTACATCAGCAACGACCCCGATCCGTCGGACGGTATCCTCGACGACTGGGAGTATGTGGGCGAGTACACTCTCAACAAGCCCGCAGGCGAAGCCGAGGCCAAGCTCGAGTTCACCGAGGGCAGCGAGTTCTGGGTATATCCCGACGACCCGCAGTTCACGCGTCCGTTCCGCTACCTGCGTTTCAAGGCGGTGAAGGATTTTGCCAACGGAACCATCGGCTGTATGTCGGAGATAACGCTTTACGGTAAAGAGGCTAACTAAAAAATATCAAGTATGAAACGTATTGAATTGGTATTATGCGTTTTGTTGCTGGCGCTCGGAGTCTCATCGTGCAGCAACATGGATGAATTGTACAAGGACTATCTTACGGGATCGATATATTCGGGCAAGGTTTCGGATCTCAAGGCTACGGCCGGCAACCAGCGCGTGCTGTTGCAGTGGACCAACCCTGTTGACCAGATATCGAAGCGTATAAAGGTGGTTTACGGCGAGACCGAAGAGGTCATCGAGACCGAGGAGCTTGTCGACGAACTCTATATCGACGACCTTACGATGGCTTCGTATGAATTCAAGGTCTATACGATGGATGCCCACGGCAACCTCTCTATCCCGACGTCTATCACCAAGAGCATCTTCACCTCGTCGATGATCGAGGGTATCGACCATCCCCGCTGCACGGCTACGCAGCAGGAGGACGGTAAGTATACCATCCGCTTCATCGGTGTCTCGGGCGCCATGGCCATGTTCGGCGGCGATTTCGAGTTCACCATCACGGGTGACGGCTTCACCTACTCGGACAGCTACACCGTCGAGGTGGACTATTCCGAGTTGAAGAGCAATATCCTCGACCTGGAGTTTGAGGATGTGGTGATCCCGAGCGGACGTGACTACACGGTCAGCTACAAGCTTTCGGTATTCCCCGCCTCGCTGAAGGACAAGACCACTACCGGTGTGATCAACTACACCGAGGTGTCGATGGATAAAGCGGAGATTTCGGGCGATGCTACGCTCAACCTCTGATGTTAGGTTTGTTTTCGGAGTCCGCGTCCCTTATGGGGCGCGGGCTTTTTTTTGTCCTCGGGGCCGGACTGTAAGTGTACATGTTCGCTGCCGGACATCCGGTGTGTTGTGTGCATGCGGCTGTGTCGGAGCGGTGTAGGGAGGAGGGGTCTCCTGTTGCCGCTGTGAATGGGCGGACGGACTTGTGAATGCAATAAAGACAACGGCGGCGTATCGGAATTTACCCGATACGCCGCCGTGGCGTCTGTATGTGGGAGCAGGCCGTGCCGCCCGTTTGCGGAGAGGCCTGCGCCGGATCAGTAGAGATAGATGTTGTTCGACTTCATGTTGACGAACTTGTTTACGGCGAAGGCCGTGAAGAGCAGCGATATGATCACGCCGCAGAGGATCATCCCCGCGACGGTGATGCCTATCTGCATGAGTTGCGCCGTTGAGGTGGTTATCTCGGGCATCGTGCCGCTCAGGGCCGCTATCGAGCCTCCGAACAGCAGGCTTGCCGTCACTCCGGCCCACACGCCCTGCTTGGCGGCTGCGCCGAGGAAGGGGCGCATGATGTAGCCCTTGGTGGCGCCCACGAGTTTCAGTGTGTTGATCAGGTATCGGCGCGAGAATATGGCCAGACGTATGGTGTTGTTCAGCAGTATGAGCGATATGATGAGCAGCGCGCCGCCGAAGGCCGTCAGTACGATCGTGATCTTGGTGATGGTGGCATGCAGGCGTTCGATCGTGGCGGCGGGGTAGGCCACATATACCACGCCCTCGATGGCCGACATGCGGTCGGCCGCGACGTCGAGCGATTCGCGGTCAACGGCCGATACCGACACCTCGTAGCTGTTGCGCAGCGGGTTGTCCTGTATGATCTGCTCGATCTCGGCCTCGAACATGCGGCGGAACTCCTCGTCGTTGATCTTCTCCTGCTTGTCGACATATTTTGCGGCCACGACGCCGTCGATGGCCATAAGCTCCTTCTCGATGCGCGTGCGGCCGCTCTCGTCGACATTGTCGTCGAGCTCTACCGACAGGGCTATGCCGTAACGCAGGTCGCGCGCCGTGCGCAGGGCCGTGGCGAGCATGTATCCTACCGACCCCATGAGGAAGAGCACCAGAGCGATGCTCACGGTCGATACCACGTATGATCGGCGTACCTTACGCCGCAGTCGTTTGTCGTCTCTCATTGCGTATAACGATTATAACGGTTACGATGAATGCCGCGAGCACTGCCAGCGAGAATGCCAGCGTCACGCCCTCGACCACGCCCCATGCGGGTGCGCGGTAGCGCCACTCGACGGTGTGCTCGCCCGCGGGCAGCTCCAGCGCCCGCAGTATGTAGTCGGCGCGCAGGGGACGCACCTCCTCGCCGTCGACATAGGCACGCCATCCCTTGCGGGTGTATATCTCCGAGAATACGGCCAGCGCGTCGCCCTCGGCTCGGGCCGTGTAACGCAGGTAGTTGGGACGGTACTCGTCGAGGGTGATGGAGCCTGTGGCGAAGTTGTAGTTCGCGGGCAGGAATTCGTCGCTCATGACGGCCTCGCGTCTGGTGTCGACCTCGCCGGTGAGGCTAATCTCCTCCTCGGGCGAGGCGGCGCGCACGACGCTCTCCACCATCCATGCGGCGCCGTTGGCGGTGGTGCGTGTGGTGACATCGTCGGCCGTGGCCGTGGGGCCTATTACGTAGCGTACGTTGAGCATGTCGAGTATGCCCTCGTCGCCCTGCGCAAGGTAGCGGTCGATCATGTCCTGATAGCGCGACAGCTTGGCGCCGTGGTATCCGCCGACAGAGCGGTGGAAGTACGATGTGGTGGCGTCGTTGAAGGTCGATACCGAGGTGTTGAGCACGCGGTATGCGGGATCCTTGTCCTGCATGATCAGCTTGTCGGCCTCGGTGGGGGTGATGCGGGCCGTGCGTGCGGGCACGAAGCTCTTCCACGAGAGGTATCGGGTGTCGACCGTGACAAGGTCGGCTGCGACGATTGCGGCCAGCACGACGCAGAGCGCTGCGCCGCTCTTAATCAGCTTGCGGCGCGTGTAGAGAAGCATTGCGGCCGCTGCGGCGGCTATGATTAGCAGCGAGCGCCATGCGTCGGCACGCATGACGGCGGCGCGTTCGTCAGCCATGGCCGAGGCGACGCTCCATCCCATCTTCTCGTGCAGGCCCTGGCGTACATAATCATCTCCGCCCTGCTCGAGCAGCATCTGCCGGAATTGCTCGGTGAGCGAAGCTCCGTCGTGCTGCATGCCGAAGTCGAAGAGCGAGCGGCCGCCTGCGATGAGTATGAGCAGCAGGGCGGCGCATATTGCGGCCGAGCGGATGACGGTGCGCGAGAGCTGCCTTGTCTGTTTGTCGTCGCGGCGCTCCAGCGCGAGGCCTATGCCGAACGCTGCGAGCAGCGGCAGCGTCCACTGCGCCACCACGAGTGCCATCGACACGGTGCGGAACTTGTTGTATCCGGGCAGGTAGCGCATGAGCAGCTCGGTCAGCCACATCATGTTGTTGCCCCATGCCATGAAGAGCGTGAGGAGCGTGGCGGCGACGATCCACCACCTCTGGCGGCCCGGCAGCAGCATGAGGCCCACGAGGGCGAGGAATATTACCGCGGCGCCGAGATATGTCGGGCCGGCGGTGTAGGGCTGGTCGCCCCAGTAGCGGGGCATGTACTGCGCGGCCTGCTCCATGCCGTAGGGACGCAGGGCGTCGGCTACGGGTCCGTCGGCGGCGAAGACGTCACTCGATGCACCGCCCATAAGGTCGGGCACGAGCGTGTTCAGGGTCTCGGTCTTGCCGTAGCTCCATGCCGTGGCGTACTGCAGGTCGAGCCCCTCGTCGCCGTGCGCGCCCTCGGCCACGAGCTCCGATCCGCCGCGCGTGGTCTCCTTCGAGTGCTGCAGCGTGTACCACAGCGGGGCGAAGTTCGACCCCACGGCGGCTATGCCCGCCACCGCGAGCAGGGCGGTGCGGCGTGCAAAGTCGCGCCCGCGTTTCGAGCGCAGGGCTATGATGCCCTCGCTTATCCACAGGGCGGCCATCGCCAGCAGGAAGTAGTATGTTATCTGCGGGTGGTTGGCGCCTATCTCGAGCGACGTGAACAGCGCCGTGAGTGCTGCGCCGGCCCACATGTTGCGGCGCAGGGTGAAGTATGCCCCCGCCATCATGAGCGGCGCATAGACCAGGGCCCACATCTTTGTTATGTGGCCCGCGCCTATGATGAGCATGAAGTATGTCGAGAATCCGTATGCTAGGGCTGCCACAAGCCCCACCCACGGCGAGAGGCCGAACAGGAGCATGGCGATCCACATGGCCGTCATCGAGAAGAAGAGGAACGAGGCGGGCGTGTCGATCACCTTTACGATCTTGCCTATGGTTCCCTTTACGGCCTGCGCCGGATACTTTACGTTTATGAGGAATGCCGGCATGCCGCCGAACATGCGTCCCGTCCACTGTGCGTCCTCGCCCGTGGCCTCGCGGTTGTCGAGTATATCCTTGCACATGCCTTCGTACTGCTGCACGTCGTGCTGCACGAGCGTCTGTCCGCTGAACTGCGGCGCGAAGTATAGCGCCGCCACGACAAAGAAGAGTACGATGGCGGCGACGTAGCCTGCGGCTTTCCTGTATGACGGGTTCTGGATATTCATAATCGTGTAGGACATTAATCGGGTCAAAGTTACGAAAAACATTCCTTTTGCGGTGTTCGATTGCGAAAAATTACTATATTTGCAAAACCAACAATTTGTGCTAAAAAGCCTGCTATGATAAGTCTTGATGCAATTCGCGCTCCGATAGCCTCGGATTTGGAGGCGTTTGAAGAGTTCGTAAAGAGCCGTTTCAGCTCGGAGGGCAAATTGATGTCGGAGATGCTGACGCATACGCTGACCTCGCGCGGTAAGGGTCTGCGTCCCATCATCGTTATGCTCACGTCGGCGCTCACGTCGGCGGCGAACAACCGTACATGGGTGGCGGGCGAGCGCAACTGTTCGATGCGCACCTATCTGGCCGCCATGATGGTGGAGATGCTCCACACGGCGTCGCTCGTGCATGACGACGTTATCGACCAGGCCGACACGCGCCGCGGGTGCCCCTCGGCCAATGCCCTGTGGCAGTCGCGCAACGCCGTGGTGATGGGCGACTACATCCTGGCGCGGACGATGGCCTCGGGCATGGAGAGCGCGCAGTACGATCTGGTGTCGCATATCATAGGATCGGTCGCCACGTTGTGCGAGGGCGAGGTGTTGCAGAGCCAGCACGCGCACGACATGGATACCACACGTCAGGACTACCTCGAGATCATATACAAGAAGACGGCGAGCCTCATCAGCGTGAGTGCCTCGGCCGGCGCCGTGTCGGTCATAGCGTCGCGCAGCGACGTGGAGCAGATGCGCCGCTTCGGCGAGGCGCTGGGTATGGCGTTCCAGATTCAGGACGACATCCTTGACTACAGCCGCTCGGCCCATACGGGCAAGCCCGCCAACAACGACCTGCGCGAGCGCAAGATCACGCTGCCGTTGATCGAGGTGCTGGAGCGTTGCACTCCGGCCGAGCGCGTGCAGCTGCTCGACCGCCTGTCGCAGTGCGCGACGGACCCCGCGGCCGTGGATTACATCCAGGGCGTGGTGGAGAATGCCGGCGGCCTTGTGCTGGCGGGACGTACGATGCAGACGTATATCGACCGCGCGGTGCAGATCGTGTCGCAGTATGGCGACTCGCCCTACCGTTCGGCCTTGGTCAACCTGTGTGCCTACGTGGCCGAGCGTGACCGTTAGGCGGCCCGAGAGCAGGCCTTGCGGCAGCAGGGGGGGGAGAAACGAAATATGGATATGGAAAGCGGCGGAGCGTATCCGTCGGTTTTCCGCAGGGAATGATATTTGGAAATAAGGCCGGCAGGCGGCGGCTCCGTGATTCGGGGTCGTGGAATCGCGTGCCGACGGGAAAATATGAGGGTGTGTGACTGTCGCCTCGGTGTGGCGGCGCATCCCCGGGATGAAAACGGAGAGAGAGTAAGAACCAATAATTTTATTAACCAATCTAAAAACTAAAAATGGAAACAAAACAACAAAAAAGTAATGTTTTGGCTATTGCGGTGATGTTCCTGCTCTTCTTCATGATCGCATTCGTGACCAATTTCGCCGGTTCGATGGGTGTAATCGTGAAGAACCAGTTCGGCGCATCAAACGCCATGGCCCAGTTGGGAACTCTGGCCAACTTCATCGCCTACGCTTGCATGGGTATCCCCGCAGGTATCATCCTCAAGCGTAGGGGTTACAAGTTCACGTCGCTGGCTGCCGCCACGGTAGGTTTCGTCGGCGTGGGTATCCAGTTCCTCTCGGGTTATGTCGAGTCGTTCGGCGTATATGTCCTGGGTGCGTTCGTGGCCGGATTCTCTATGTGTATGCTTAATATCGTGGTTAACCCCATGCTCAACACCCTCGGTGGTGGCGGCAACCGCGGTAACCAGCTCATCCAGTTCGGCGGTTCGTGCAACTCGATCGGCGGTACGCTGGCTCCCATCCTGCTGGGTTACCTTATCGGCGGTTCGATGGAGACGGCAAGCGTCAGCGACGCTGCTCCCGCAATGATCGCCGCCATGGCCATCTTCGCCCTGGCGTTCCTGATCATCCTGCTGTCGAATATCCCCGAGCCCCACATGGAGACGGCCGAGGAGAAGGCTGCCCGCAAGAACGGTACCGCTGCCAAGGATCCTCACGGTCCCATGTCGTTCCGTCACTTCGTGCTGGGTGCCATCGCCATCTTCTTCTATGTAGGTGTCGAGGTGGGTATCCCCAATACGGCCAACCTCTACATGTCGGGTCTTGAGGGCGTAGGTCCCGCCGTCGCAGGTACGCTCGTCGGCTTCTACTGGTTCCTTATGATGTGCGGCCGTCTGATCGGTGGCGTCGTAGGCGGTAAGGTGTCGAGCAAGGTGATGCTCTCTACCGTATGTTCGGTGGCTCTGCTCTTCGTGCTCTGCATCATGTTTATCCCCGAGACCGTTACCGTTACCGTACCCATCGCCAATGCACAGGTGCCCGTGAGCATGGTGTTCATGTTCCTCTGCGGTCTGTGTACGTCGGTAATGTGGGGTTCGATCTTCAACCTTGCTGCCGAGGGTCTCGGTAAGTACACTCCCGCCGCTTCGGGTATCTTCATGGCCCTGGTTTGCGGTGGTGGCGTGCTGCCCTTCGTACAGGGTCTGGCTGCCGATGCAGTAGGCTTCATCCAGAGCTACTGGGTTATCGTTGTAGGTATCCTCTACATGCTCTTCTACGCCCTGGTCGGCTCGAAGAACGTCAACAAGGACATCCCCGTGGAGTAATCTCCGCGTGACGATACACGGCGGCCTTCATTTCGGTGGAGGCCGCCTTTTTTTTGTACGGCGGGTGCCGTATGCCGTAAAATGCGTTCTGCTGGTGGGCGTTTTGCGTCTCTTTGTCCGTTTTGCGCGGGGCCGGGGCACGTCGGGTTGATAAATTTCGTACCTTTGGTTGACGCTCCGCCCGGGCGGACGTTGTGCCGAGGGTGAAAATGACGTTTTTTATTTGGCTTTGCAGCAACGTTTTCCTAATTTTGTAGGGATGTGGCGCGGCGGAGGGTCGTGCCGCCGAAACAGCCGATAACATACTGACGATATGCACACGAACAGTCTTCCCCGAAGATTCGGGTATGCGGCGCTGGGCCTCTCGGCGCTTGCGGCCGCAGGGTGCGGCGGTGCGCCTTCGCGCCCCAATGTGATCATAATCTACGGTGACGATGTGGGCTACGGCGACCTGAGCTGTAACGGCGACTACTCGACCGTCGCCACGCCCAATGTCGAGCGTCTGGCGGCCGAGGGCGTGCGTTTCACCGCGGCACACACTACATCGTCGACGAGTACGCCGGCGCGCTTCGGCCTGCTTACGGGTATTTACCCGTGGCGTGTGCCGGGTACGGGCATCGCTCCTGGCGATGCGGCCATGATCATCAAGCCCGACTACTATACGCTTCCCGACATGATGCGCGAGGCGGGATATACCACGGCCGCCGTAGGCAAGTGGCACCTCGGCCTGGGCGACAAGCGCGGCGAACAGGACTGGAACGGGCGCATTACGCCCGGACTGGAGGATATCGGATTCGACTATTCGTTCATCATGGCGGCTACGGGCGACCGCGTGCCGTGTGTCTATATCGAGGACGGCCGTGTCGTGGGGCTCGACCCCGCGGACCCTATCGAGGTGAGCTACTCGAAGCCGTTCGAGGGAGAGCCTACGGGGCGCGACAACCCCGAGCTGCTGACCAAGCTGCGTCCCTCACACGGGCACGACATGGCTATCGTGAACGGCGTCTCGCGCATCGGGTGGATGCGTGGCGGCCGCAGCGCGCTGTGGGTCGACGAGGAGATATGCGACCGCATCACGGAGAAGGCCGTGGATTTCATCCGCCGCAGTGCCGAGTCGGACAAGCCCTTCTTCCTCTACTTCGGCACGAACGACATACATGTGCCGCGCGTGCCCAACGAACGGTTTGCGGGCCGCAGTGGCATGGGGCCGCGCGGCGACGCCATCCTGTCGTTCGACTGGCAGGTGGGCGAGATAATGCGTGCGCTCGATTCGCTGGGTATAGCCGACAATACGCTGGTGATTCTCAGCAGCGACAACGGTCCCGTCATCGACGACGGATATGAGGACGGCGCCGTGGAGATGCTGGGCGACCACCGTCCGTGGGGCGAGCAGCGCGGCGGCAAGTACAGCGCCTTCGAGGCGGGCACGCGTACACCTTTCGTGGTGCGCTGGCCCGACGGCGGCGTACGTGCGGGACGTGTGTCGGATGCGCTGATGAGCCATATCGACCTGTTTGCGTCGCTGGCCGAACTCGTGGGTGTCGAGATACCCGAGGGTGCGGCGCGCGACAGCCGTCCGGCTCTGCGCAGGCTTCTGGGACGCGACCGCAGCGACCGCGAGTGGGTTGTCGAGCAGAGTACGATGGGTGCCGTGGGCATCGTGCGCGACGGGTGGAAGTATATCGCCCCCACGCGCGGGCCGCGCTATGACCGCAATGTCGACATCGAGTTGGGCAACGACACCATCCCCCAGCTGTACGACTTGCGCAACGACCCCGGCGAGCGTCACAACGTCGCCGCCGAGCATCCCGACATGGTACGGCAGATGAAGGCGTGCCTCGATTCGGTGAAGGTGCAGTAGCCTGCGGCTTTAATGTGTATTTTGCAGTAATGGAATATCGGCCACGGGACGGGTCCCGGCGGCCGTAGCAAGGAATAGACTATGACTAAGATCAAGGACAGATGCGTGCTCGTTACGGGCGGCGCATCGGGTATTGGCCGCATCATGGGTCGCATGGCCCTCGAGCGCGGGGCACGGCATCTTGTCGTGTGGGACATAAACGATATGGACGCCGAGGCTCTCGGGGCCGAGGCGGGGCGTACGTCGGCCGTCACCTGCTACAAGGTGGATGTGTCGGACAGCGCGGCCGTGGCCGAGGCATACGGCCGCGTGAAGCGCGAGTGCGGCGATGTCGACATACTGATCAACTGTGCGGGCATCGTCACCGGCAACAAGACCTTCGACCGCATGTCGCAGCGTGAGATCGACCGCACGATGTCGATCAACGCCACGGCGCCGATGACCATAGCGCTGCAGATGCTGCCCGACATGATCGCGCGCGACTGCGGCCACGTGTGCAACATCGCCTCGGCGGCGGGTATGATATCGAATCCCCGCATGTCGGTGTATGTGGCGAGCAAGTGGGCCGTCATCGGGTGGTCGGACTCGGTGCGCATCGAGCTGCAGCAGGCCCGCAGCAACGTGCACGTCACCACCGTGGCGCCCTATTACATCAATACGGGTATGTTCGAGGGTGTCCATTCGCGCATCCTGCCCATTCTGAAGCCCGAGCCTACGGCGCGGCGCATCATCCGCGCCATCGAGCGCAACACCGACTTCTGCGGCATCCCTCTGGGATTCCACCTGATACGTTTCTTCCAGGGTTTGCTGCCCGTGTCGTGGTTCGACACCATATTCGGCCACTGGTGCGGCATATTCTCGGCCATGGACGGCTTTACGGGCCGGCGCAAGTGACATCGTACCCCGCGCGGGGAAGGTGGGGTTGGTGCGGCGACCCGATTTTGCAAACGGATTAAGAACTGAACGATATGAAACTTGAAAACACGTCGCCCGAACGTATCGCGGCCCTTGCGGTTGCGCAGCGGGCATATTTCGGGTCGGGCGCGACGCTCGGCATCGATTTCAGGCGCGAGCAGCTGCGCCGTCTGGGCGCGGCGATGAAGAAGTGGGAGCGTCCGCTGTGCGAGGCCCTGTGGCAGGACCTGCACAAGTCGGAGGAGGAGGCCATATTGACCGAGCTGAGCATCGTCGAGGGGGAGATACGCAACCACCTGCGCCACCTGAAGCGTTGGATGCGGTGGGAACGCCACCGTACGCCGCTGAAGATGTGGCCCTCGCGCAGCCGCGTTGTGAGCGAGCCGCTCGGCTGTGCGCTGATAGTCTCGCCGTGGAACTATCCCGTGCAGCTGTTGCTGAACCCGCTGGTGGGAGCCATTTCGGCCGGGTGTACGGCTCTGCTGAAGCCGTCGCCCTATGTGCCGCACGTGTCGCGCGTGTTGGAGCAGCTGATCGCAGATACGTTCGACGAACGCTATGTGGCCGTCGTGCAGGGCAACCGCGAGGTGAACGGACGCCTGCTGGCGGAGCGTTACGACGTGATATTCTTCACGGGCAGCCCCTCGCTCGGGCGCATCGTCATGCGTGCCGCGGCGGAGCACCTCACGCCCGTGGTGTTGGAGTTAGGCGGCAAGAGCCCCTGTATCGTCGACCGAGATGCCGATGTCGACCTTGCGGCGCGCCGCATCGTCTGGGGCAAGACCCTCAATGCGGGGCAGACATGTATCGCCCCCGACTACCTGCTGATCCACCGTCCGCTGCGCGAACGTTTCATCGAGGCGTTCCGCCGCGAGGTGCGGCGCATGCACGGCGACGATCCGCGTGAGGACCGCCATCTGGTGCGTATGGTCGACGAGCGTGCCTTCGACCGCGTGTCGGCATATCTCAAGGACGGCCACGTGGTGGCGGGAGGCGCCGTGCGGCGAGAGGAACGGTATATCGAGCCCACGCTGCTGGCCGATGTCGACCCGTCGTCGGCCGTCATGCAGGAGGAGATATTCGGCCCCGTGCTGCCGATGATTGCGTTCGACGAACTGGACGAGGCGGTGAACTTCGTCACCGAGCGCGAGAAGCCGCTGGCGCTGTATTACTTCGGTGCTGAAAGCGTTGGGCGCGAAGTCATACGCCGCACCTCGTCGGGCGGCGCTTGCATCAACGACACCATCATGCATATCGCCAACGAGAATATCCCCTTCGGCGGCGTGGGCAACTCGGGCATGGGCCGCTACCACGGCCGCGAGAGCTTCGACGCCTTCTCGCACCGCCGTTCGGTGGTGCTGGCCCCCACGTGGATCGACCTGCCTTTCCGATATATGCCTTACCGTATGTTCGGTTGGGTGAAGAAGATACTCTGACGGTTGCATCGGCCGAAAATAACCGAGGACGGACCCGCAAGGGCCCGTCCTCGGTCTGTTATGCGCTAGAGTTTATCGCTGAGGCGGTATTCGCCCGCCTGCTCGTTTACGATGCGCTGGAGCTCCGCGAGAGGTATCTCGCCTGCGGTGAACTCCACCGTGGCCTCGGCGGGCGAGAGGGTCACCGTGGCCTTGACGCCCTCGATCGAGTTGAGGGCCTTCTCGACACGTGCGCGGCAGTGGCCGCACATCATGCCTTCGACGTTGAATCTCTTTGTCATGATGTTATGTATTTGTGTGGTTTGTTGTTGAACGTGCGGGAGAGGCTGGCCGGAGGTCCTTGTGCGTGTTCCCTGCCGTAAGTCGAGACGGCGCAGCCGCAGGCTGTTGGTGACGACGCATACGCTGCTCAGTGCCATCGCCGCGCCGCCTATCATGGGGTTGAGCAGGAATCCGCATATCGGGTAGAGGACGCCTGCGGCGACGGGCACGCCGATGATGTTGTAGATGAATGCCCAGAAGAGGTTCTGGCGGATGGTGCGCACGGTGAGCTGCGAGAGCCGCACCGCCTCGGCTATCTTGCGCGGGTCGGAGGCGACGAGAGTCATGCCTGCGGCGCTTATCGCTATGTCGCTGCCGCCGCCCATGGCTATGCCGAGGTCGGCCTCGGCCAGCGCGGCGCTGTCGTTTATGCCGTCGCCCGCCATTGCCGTGCGGTGCCCTGCCCCGCGCAGCGAACGCAGGTATTCGGCCTTCTGCTGCGGCAGCATCGAGGCGTGGTATGTGCCGACGCCCGTTAAGCGGGCTACGCGTGCGGCGGCTGCGGCGTTGTCGCCCGTGAGCATCACGGTGGCTATGCCCATGGCGTGCAGCTGAGCGACGGCTTCGGGCGCGCCTTCGCGTATGCGGTCGGTAATGCCGACTATGGCTATCACCCCGTTGCGCTCGGCATCGTGCCGTGCGAACCACACCACGCTCTTGCCCTTGGCCTCGAGCCGGTCGGCTGCGGCGGTGATGTCGGCCGCGGGGGTGATGCCGCATTCGGCGATCATGGCGCGGTTGCCGGCCATGTAACGCACGCCGCCGACAGTGGCCGTCACGCCGCGGCCGACGGTGTTGATGAAATCCTCCGCCTCGGCGTGCCGTGCGTCGGCAGGACCCATAGCGCGGGTGATGGCCTGCGCCAGCGGATGGTCGGAGAGCCTCTCGATGGCGAGCAGGACGGGGGCATGGCGATCGCGGTCTTCGATCCATATGGTGTCGGTTACCTCGGGACGGCCTTCGGTCAGGGTGCCGGTCTTGTCGAAGACGACGGTGTCGACGGTGCGCGCCCGCTCGATGCTCTCGGCGTCGCGGATGAGGATGCCACGCTCGGCGGCGCGCCCTATGGCTACGGTTATGGCTGTGGGCGTGGCGAGCCCCAGCGCGCAGGGGCAGGCTATGATGAGTACCGTCACCAGCGCCAGTATGCCGTGCGAAAGGCCCTCCGTGGGGGCGAATACGAGCCATGCGGCGAATGCGGCGAGGGCCGTGGCCATAATGACCGGCACGAAGACGGCGGCTATGCGGTCGGCCATGCGCTGCACGGGGGGCTTGCTGCCTTGGGCGTCGTGTACCATGCGTACGATTTGCATGAGCATGGTGTCGCTGCCCACGCTCTCGGCCCGCATCGTCAGGGCGCCGTTGCCGTTGACCGTGCCTGCGTAGAGCGTGTCGCCTGCGGCCTTCGACGCGGGCAGTGGCTCGCCGTTGAGCATGCTCTCGTCGACGTACGACGTGCCGTGTATGACGGTGCCGTCGGCCGCAACGCGCTCGCCGGGGCGTATGAGCAGCCTGTCGCCCGCCTCGATGCGGTCGACCGTTATCTCCTGTTGCGTGCCGTCGGCGCCGATGCGGCATACCGTCTTGGGACGCAGACCCATCAGGCGGCTTATGGCCGACGAGGCGTTGCGCTTGGCGCGCTCCTCCATGCTGCGCCCGAGGAGTATGAAGGTGATGATTACGGCCGACGATTCGAAGTAGAGGTGCGGCTCGACGCCTCGCTCTGTCCAGAACTGCGGGAAGAGCAGGTTGAAGAGGCTGAATGCGTATGCTATGCCCGTGCTGCATGCCACAAGTGTGTCCATGTTGGCCGTGCGGTGGCTGAGCTGGCGCCATGCCCCCGCGAAGAAGCCGCGCCCGAGGATGAAGACCACGGGCGTGGCCAGCAGCCATGAGGCGTAGCCGGCGGCCCGATGGGGCAGGAGCAGTTCGGCCGCCACGAGCAGTAGCGAGAGGGCCGCAGCCCACGCCGTGCGGCGGTGCAGCCGGTGCAGGTGAGCCGTGCGGGCCTTCTCGGCCTCGGAGGCGGCATGTTCGGGGTCGCCCTCCACGAGGTCGTATCCGGCGTTGCGCACCGCCTCGCGCAGCGCCCGTGGCGTACATACGTCAGAGTCGTATTCGACGGTCACCTCCGCCGCGGCGAAGTTGACGGCGGCACGGCTGACGCCCTGCTCATGCGAGAGGGCCTTTTCGACGCGTGCGGCGCATGCCGCGCAACTCATGCCCGTGACGGGGAACGTGCGGCGGCAGTTGTGCTGTTCTTTCATTGTCGTGTATCTTTGGTTCGTCGGTCCAAAGATAGCGCGGCGCGGTGAGGGCGGGTTATGTAATTGTGGATAGTTTTTTCATAATTCCGGCCGTTGCCGTCATACGGCGTCGATGGGCTTGCGGCGCGCGGCGCCGTTGCGGCGGAAATCGGTGGGCGTGCACTGCTCGATGCTCCTGAACTGTGCGCTGAAGTGTGCCGTGCTCGAGTAGCCGAGCATCTCGGCTATGTCGCCCAGAGGCATGTCGCTGTCGAGGAGCAGCTCCTTGGCCCGCTCGACCTTCTGTGCGATGAAGTAGCGCTCGATGGTGCATCCCTGGCGCGCCGAGAAGAGTTTGCTCAGCGAGCTGTAGTCGTGGCCGATGCGGGCTACGATCTCGTCGGACAGGTTGCGCTGCATGCGGCCGCCGCGCGCAAGGTCTATTATCGTGAGGCGTATGCGCTCGGCCAGGGCGTCGCGCGGGTCGTCGATCAGGCCGAAGCCTATGGCCTCGAGACGGCGGCGTATGCGTTCCATTGTGGCGGGCGGTATCTCTCCATCTACCGTGGCCGTGCCCAGCGTGACGCGGGCGTCGGGGTAACCCTCCCCGGAGAGCAGGCTGCTTACGGCCATGATGCAGCGCGGGCACACCATGTTGCTGATGTGCAGCGTGTGTCGGGCTTCTGCCTGCGGGGTATGGTTGCGGTCGGGTCTCATCTGTCGGCGGGTTGTCATACAAAGATACAAAACGCGCGGCAAAGTGCAATATCGTGCGGGCGCTGTACGTTTGTATAGTGAAAGTTGTAAAGCAGCAGATATATGAAACGGTTTATATTGATAATCATGCTTCTGTCGGCGACGGTCGCATCGGCCGTGGCGCAGAACCCCAAGCGCGAGGCTCGTCGCCAGGCGGCCGAGCAGAAGAATCTGGCCAAGCGTCTGGCCGAGGTACAGGACTCGCTGTCGTATGTCGAGGCGATGAACGCCATCGACAGCATGGATTTCGTTTTCGAGGCCAACATGCTTGTGTTTAAGCGCGGCGGTACGGCACGCGTATACTCAAATCTGAACTTCATCTCGGTGCGCGGAGACAAGGCGCTGGTTCAGGTGTCGCCCATCGTTAGCGGCGGCGGCCAGAACGGTGTCGGTGGCGTGACCGTCGACGGCCGCATCATCAATCAGGAGCGGCGTGTCGACAAACGTGGCAACACCACCTTCTCGATCAATGTCATGGGGCGTGCCATCTCGGCCGTGGTGACCTTCACCATACCCGAGGGCAGCAACAGCGCCTCGGTGCGCATAAGCCCCAACCTCAACTCCAACACCATAACGCTCTATGGCGAGATCCTGCCGCGCGAGCAGTCCAACATATTCAAGGGCATAACGCTCTAGCGGCGGCGTGCGGCATTGCGGCGGGGCTGTCCGACATGGTCGGGCGGCCCCGCAGTGTGTCCTGCAGGTCGACAGTGTGTGCGGCGCGCGTTGCCGATTCGCTTTTTTTGTTGTATTTTTGCGGCGGCGGCCGATCGGACGGCAACTTTCGTGTGACTGGATGCGTTGCCGGCGCCCGTGTGCGTTTCTATCCTGTGGTAACCGCTTAACCTGCAATCAATTCCTACAGTCATGATCACGACAATCGTATTGATGTTCGTTCTGGGCTATGTGTGCATAGCGCTGGAACACAAGATCAAGATCGACAAGGCGGCCTTCGCGTTGCTCATGTGCGGTGCAATATGGACCGTGCTGAGCGTCTTCTCGGGCAAGCCCGACATCGAGGGCGAGCTCGTATCCTATCTGGGCGATACGTGCGAGACGCTGATATTCCTCATCGGCGCCATGACCATCGTCGACCTGATCGATACCCACGGAGGCTTCTCCATCATCACCGAGCACATCACAACGCGCGACAAGCGTCGTCTGCTGTGGCTGCTGGCCTTCATCACCTTCTTCATGTCGGCTGTGCTGGACAACATGACCACCACCATCATCATGGTGATGATGCTGCGCCGCCTTATCTCCGACCAGCGCGAGCGCTGGATCTTCACCGGTGTCATCGTCATCGCGGCCAACAGCGGCGGTGCGTGGTCGCCCATCGGCGACGTTACCACCATCATGCTGTGGATGAGGGGCAACGTCACGGCGGGGGCGCTGTCGGCCTACCTGCTGCTGCCGTGTCTGGTGTCGATGATAATACCTGCGGCGCTGGCTTCGCGTCTGGTGCACGGCACCGTCGGGCATGTCGAGGCCGTCGCTGCCGACACGCTGCCCGAGGGTGTGGGCCCGCGTTTCAGCCGTGGTGTGCTCATCGGCGGCATCGTGGGACTGCTCTTCGTGCCGGTCTTCAAGAGCCTGACGGGGCTGCCTCCGTACATGGGCATGCTCATATCGCTCGGTGCGCTGTGGGTCGGGACGGAGATCGTCTACGACCGCAAGCGCGGTATCGAGGAGTCGATCAAGAACCGCGTGGCGAAGGTGGTAAAGCATATCGACATGCCGACGATACTCTTCTTCCTCGGCATACTGATGGCCGTTTCGGGTCTGCAGTGCGCCGGTGTGCTGTCGGAAGCCGCGCACTTCCTCGACACCAACGTGCATGAGGTCTTCTCGATCGCCTCGGCGGTGGGTATCCTCTCGTCGGTTGTCGACAACGTGCCCCTTGTTGCAGCCTGCATGGGTATGTATCCCGTGGCCGACGCCGCCACGATTGCCGCTGCGGTCGACCCCGCCTACATGGCGGCCTTTGCAGCCGACGGCACCTTCTGGCTGCTGCTGGCCTTCTGTGCCGGTGTGGGCGGCAGCCTGCTCATCATAGGTTCGGCGGCGGGTGTCGTTGCCATGGGCCTGGAGCGTATCGACTTCGGATGGTACTTCCGCCATGTGTCGCTGCTTGCGCTGCTGGGATATGTGGCGGGCATAGTGCTCATACTGCTTGAACATCTGCTCATGGGCCTGGCGTAGTGTCGGGCATATAATACGGCGGCGGGGCCAG
>JALENN010000013.1 GCA_022767745.1 Alistipes sp.
ATGAAAAATATGGATAAAAACCGTTACTTCCAAATACGGTCTGGAAAGTACATAAAAATAAAAGTCGCTGATATACAGCGACTTTATTCTAAATGGTTATAGTTGGTTATGGCTGTTTACAAGCCGTTACTTGCCGATGCAGAACTTCGAGAAGATATTTTGGAGGATGTCGGCGGAGGTGATTTCGCCGGTGATTTCACCCAGGTGGGTGATGGCGAGGCGGATATCCTCGCTCAGCAGGTCGGAGGTGAGGCCCCGTAGCACTCCGTCGAGGGCTGCGTCGAGCGCCCGTTGAGCCTCGCGCAGGGCGTGGTAGTGACGCTGGTTGGTCACTATGGCCTCGCCACGGTATGCTGCCGTGGCGTCCACCGTGCGGCCGAGGGCCGCTACGAGAGCCGCTACCCCCTCGCCCGTTTTGGCCGACAGCCGTATCGTATGTGCGTCGGCAACCGTGTCGGCGGCCTTATCGGCGGCCATGTCTTTGCCCGTGTCGGCCTCTCCCTCGCAACTGTTGCCTGCGTCGCCTGCGGCGTGCTGCTGCAGGTCTATCTTGTTTATTATCCGGTAGAGAATCTGCTCATCGTTGAGCGTTATCCCCGTTGCCGCGGCAAACATGCCGTGCAGGTCGGCGGCCGCCGCAGCGCCTTGCGTCGGCGGGTCGGTCGGGGTTGCTGCGTTTGCGCTGTTGTCGTCGGCCGTGGTCAGCCACAGCACTATGCGGGCAGCGGCAAGGGCCTGGCGCGTGCGGTCGATGCCCATCAGTTCGAGCGTGTCGTTGGTGGCGTGTACGCCCGCCGTGTCGATGAAGCGGTAGGCCACGCCGCCGATATTTATCTGCGCCTCCACCGTGTCGCGCGTGGTGCCGGCTATGTCGGATACCATGGCGCGCTGTTCGCCTGCCAGACGGTTCAGCAGGGTGCTCTTGCCGACGTTGGGGCGCCCTACTATGGCCACGGCCACACCCTCCTTGAGGGCGTTGCCCAGGGCGAACGATGCGGCGAGTGCCGCCACCTTGTCGCGCGTGCGCTGCAGCAGCGTTTCGAGCTGTGTGCGGTCGGCGAACTCGACGTCCTCCTCCGAGAAGTCCAGCTCGAGCTCCAGCAGCGACGTTATCTGCAACAGCTCCTGCCGCAGCTGCCGCAGCTCCTGCGAGTAGTCGCCGCGCATCTGTGTCGTGGCGACGGCGTGTGCGGCGCGCGACGTCGATGCTATCATGTCTGCCACGGCCTCGGCCTGTGCCAGGTCCATGCGCCCGGCCAGGAAGGCGCGGCGCGTGAATTCGCCCGCTTCGGCAGGGCGTGCCCCGGCCTCGGCGAGGGCCGTCATGACAGCCTGCACGACGTACGACGACCCGTGTACCGATATCTCGACCGAGTCCTCGCCCGTGTACGAGTGCGGGGCACGGAACACCGTCACCACCGCATCGTCTATGTGCGCGCCGTCTGTGCCGGCGATCTCGCCGTAGCGGGCAGCGGCCGCGGGGACGTCGGCCAGAGCCGTGCGGCCGCGGAAGAGCGTGTCGCACACCTCTATGGCGCGGGGGCCGCTTACCCTGACGACGCAGAGTGCGCCTCCCGTCGGCGTTGCCGGGGCTGCTATGGTGTCGTTGTCGCTAATGGTCATGCGTATGTGGTGTTGCCGTCCCGGGCGCGTGACGCCCCCGTGGGCGCCGCGCGCGGCAGGCGGTTTATCGTTTCTCGATCTTCAGTCGCTGGCCTATGCTCAGCTTGTTGGCGTTCTTGAGGCCGTTCCACCGCATCAGCTGCGTTGTGGTGACATGGTGGCGGCGGGCTATGGCGCCGAGCGTGTCGCCGCTCTTGACGCGGTAGTAGATGACGGTCTGCTCGACCTTCTTCTTCTCGACGACGGCCGGGTCGAGGTACTCTTTCAGATAGGTCGAATCCTTGGCGAAGATCGAGTCCTGGTTCGAGATGAACTCGGTGACGCGGTTGGCGGGCAGCACGAGGGCGTAGCTCTTGGTCGTGGCCGGTATGATGTCGAGCTTGTATTGCGGGTTGAGCATCTTGAGCGCCTCGGTCGACACGTCGATCGTCGACGACACCTGTCCGAGGTGGAGCAGGCGCGATACCTGTATCGTGTCGACGGCTATGGGCATGGGCGGCTCCGAGTAGGTTATGTTGTGGGCCTGGTGGTAGGCGTAGGCGTACGATGCGGCGATGAAGGCAGGTACGTAACCGCGGGTCTCGCGCGGCAGGTAGTCATACACGTCCCAGAACGACTGCGGGTTTCCGCCGGCGCGGGCCATGGCCTTGTTCACGTTGCCCGGGCCGCAGTTGTAGGCGGCGATGGCCAGGCTCCAGTCGTTGTACATGTCGTAGAGGTCCTTCATGTAGCGGCAAGCGGCGCGCGTGGCCTTGAGGGGGTCGTACCGCTCGTCGACCATCGAGTTTATCTCCAGCCCGTAGGCTTTTCCCGTCGTGGGCATGAACTGCCATAGTCCTGCGGCTCCGGCGCGCGAGTATGCCGTGGCCGAGAGCGCCGACTCGATTATGGCCATCGAGTGCAGCTCGACGGGAAGGCCCGCCTTGAGCAGCTCCTCGTCGATCATCGGGAAGTAGTACTGCGAGAGCGACAGCACGCGGCTCATCAGTCCCGAGCCGTCGGTGTAGCGCTGTATGTAGGTGCGTACGATCTGGTTGTATGGCAGGTGTATGGGCGATACGAGGGTCTTCAGGCGTGCCGCATAGAGCGAGTCGAGCTTGGTGTCGGTACTCATGTCGACGGGTTCGCAGACGTAGTTGTTGAAGAAGTTCTGCAGCGCGTCGTCCACATGCTGCAGGCGCAGCTGCTCGGCCAGCGAGTCGGCGTGGGCGGGGGTGTAGTCGACGGCGAACTGCGTGTTGCGGGGTTTGCGCTCGTTCGCCTGCTGTGCGTCGTGCCATGCCTTCTGCCAGTCGCTTTCGCGCTGGCGGTACTCCTCGACCAAAGCGGCGAGCGAGTCGGCGCGCTGGCGCTCAATCACGAGCTGTTTCTTGGTGCTGAGTCTTTTCGGTTTCTTCTCCTTTTCGGTCAGGGCCATAGCCTCGCAGTATGACGCTGTGGCCAGGAGCGCCGTGAGGATCGTCGTTATTACCTTTTTGTTCATCTGCTGTATCTGTCAGAATCTGACGTTTAGATTAAATCCGAAGGTTGGTTGCGTGCCGCTCACCTGTGTGTACGTGGTGTCGAACATGGGTTCGAGCGAGACGGTGAGGTCGTCCGATACGTCGAAGTCCTTGAGGTGGGCGTCGACGTGTGCGTCGATTGCCTGGAATGCGTAGACGGCGATGGTGAGTATGATGCTCAGGTCGCGGTTTCGGCGGTAGGCGTCGCGCAGGTTCTTGAGGTATGTTGCCGAGTAACGTCCGCCGAACTCGTCGTGCGAGACGCCGTCGGGATATTTTCCGGGGTTCTTCTCGAAGTCGGCGCGCAGGTCGTATGCCGTCTTGAAACGCTGGAATCCGCGGTTGTTCCAGTCGATGACGTATGCCATCGAAGCCAGTCCGCCGATTACGATGGGCACCTTCCAGTAGCTCTTGTTGTAGACCTGTCCGGCGCCGGGGCATATGAGCGACAGCGTGGTGGCCTTCTTCACGTCCGAGACGTCGTTCGTGGCGTAGTTCACGGCCGCATCGCCCAGGAAGTAGATGTACGACGCGGCGGCCGTGGCCCACATCACCTGCCGTGCCGTGTTGGCGCGTATCATGCGACGCTGCAGGGCGTTGAGCTCCTCGGTGCGCGACATGCTCTCGGCCGTGATGGCGTCATACTGGCGTTTGAGGGGGCGGTAGAGCGATCCCTGCTGTATGGCCACTCCGATCGATGCGCCGAGCGTGGTGTAGAGCACGGGCAGTTTCCAGTACTGCTTGTTGTATATCTGGCCGTATCCTGGCATTACGGCGGCCATCCAGCACACGCGCGAGAGCGATGCCGAGTCGCTGAACAGCGGCTGCCGCACCTTCTCCTGCCGTAGCGTGTCGGTCTCGCGCAGATCGCGCCGCCGCACCTTCTCGCGGCGTTTCTCCTTCTGTCGGTCGTCCCCGTCGGCGTCGTCGCCGAGGTCGGGGAGCGCGTCGCTTACGATGAGTCCCGTGCGCAGCGAGTCGGGCAGGTATGTGGCCAGCGAGTCGGCCGCCGCCTGTTGCAGCGGCAGCATGGCCGCGGTGTCGGGCAGCAGTGTGCGCAGCGTGTCGGGGAGTATCTTCAGCAGCGAGTCGACCGTGAGCGTGCGCCACGCCCCGATGTCGGCATCCTGCGGCAGCGCCCCCTCGGGCAGCAGCCGCAGCAGCGAGTCGACCGTGATCGCCGCCGTCGAGTCGGCCGCCGTGCGGACGTTCGTCCTGCCGGCCTGCATGATGCCGCCCTTTACGGTGCGGCGCTCGCCGCGCTGCACTATCTGGGCGTCGGAGCGCAGGGGTATAGCCGCGGCCAGCAGCACCGCCGCGGCCAGCAGCAGCGGCCGCAATGCGTGCAGCGCCGCAGCGGCGTGCCCTAGGGCTGCCGCCATCGGGCGTGCGAAGGTTAGGTGATGCCTGCGGTGGGTCGTCATTCCCGTGCGCTTGTGTCGGTTATGCTTGTTGGTATCTATCTTTGGGCGGGTTTAGCGTTCGCGTGCGCGGAGACGCTCGATGAACGAGTCGATCTCCTCGTCGCCCGAGAACTCGATTACTATCTTTCCGCCGCCGTTACGGCCGCGCTTGATGCTTATGTTCTGCGAGAAGTAGGGTTCGAGCTGCTCCACCAGACGCGAGTACGATTCGGGATACTCCTCCTCTTCGGCGGCGCGGGTCTCGGGTGCGGGCTGTGCGGCCTTGCGGGCGAGCTCCTCGGTCTGGCGCACCGACAGTCCGCCGCGCAGACACTTCTTGAGGGCCTTCACCTGCATCTGCGGCGGGAGTGCCGCCAGCGCCTTGGCGTGGCCCATGGTGATGAGTCCCTCCTTGAGGGCGAGCTGCACCTCGTCGGGCAGCGAGAGCAGGCGCATGTAGTTCGACACGGTCGAGCGCTTCTTGCCGACGCGGTCGGCCATCTGCTCCTGCGTCAGGCCGCACTCGTCGATCAGGCGCTGCATGCCGAGTGCTATCTCTATGGCGTTGAGGTCCTGTCGCTGTATGTTCTCGACGAGGGCCATTGCGTGGAGGCTCTCGTCATCGGCTTCGCGCACGTATGCGGGGAGTGTCTCGAGCCCGGCCATGCGCGAGGCGCGCCAGCGGCGCTCGCCGCTGATGATCAGGTAGCGGTCGTCGGCGGTGCGGCGTACGGTGATGGGCTGTATGATTCCGAGCTGGCGGATCGAATCGGCCAGCTCGCGCAGCGCCTCCTCGTCGAACGCCGTGCGGGGCTGCGAGGGGTTGGGCTCGATCTTGTCGATCTCGATCTGCGCCATGTGGCTCATGGGCGCGACCTTGGCGGCGACGTTCTCGGTGCCGAAGATGGCATCCAGACCACGTCCTAAACCTTTCTGTTTCATATCTCGATGTCGTTGTTTTCAGTTTCGTCGTATCTCTATTCGGCGCGGGGCGTGTCGGCTGCGTCGGCGGCCTGCGCCTCCTTCGGGGCGGCCTTGCGGCGGTTGCGCATGAGCAGCTCCTTGGCCAGGGCCAGGTAGTTGGCGGCGCCGGTGGCGGCGGCGTCATATAGCATCACGGGCTTGCCGTGCGAGGGGGCCTCGCCGAGACGTATGTTGCGCTGTATGACGGTGTCGAAGGCCAGGGGGCCGAAGTGCTCGCGCACCTCTGCCGCAACCTGGTTGTTCAGGCGGTTGCGCATATACATCGTGAGGACGAATCCCTCGATCTCGAGTGCAGGGTTGAGTCCGCTCTTTACGATCTTGATGGTGTTGAGCAGCTTGCTCAGACCCTCGAGGGCCAGATATTCGCACTGTACGGGAATGAGCACCGTGTCGGCTGCGGTGAGTATGTTCACGGTGGTGTATCCGAGCGAGGGCGAGCAGTCGATGAGTATGTAGTCGAAGCGGCTGCGGAGGCTCTCGACGATGTTCTTTATGACGAAGTGCCCGTTCTCCATCTTGGGCAGCTCGGTGTCGGCGGCCACCAGGTCGATGCTCGATGGCAGCAGCCACAGGTTCTTGATGTCGGGGTTCTGCCTGATGACCTCGTCGGGGCGTTTCTCGCCGACGATGCATTCGTATATACCTTCGAGGTCGATGTCGAATCCGAGGCCCGAGGTTGCGTTGGCCTGGGGGTCGGCGTCGAGCAGCAGCACCTTCCGCCCGAGCAGGGCGAGCGATGCGGCGAGGTTTATGGCGGTAGTGGTTTTTCCCACGCCGCCCTTCTGGTTTGCTAAGGCTATTACTTTCGACATACTTTTGTTGTTGCTGAGTACGAATATAAAACGTTGTCCGCGAGGGTGGCGCGCAGCCTGTGGCGGGTTGTGCGCCGAGCCGTATGCGGCAGGATATAATCGGACAAAATTAATCAAATTAAATCGAATAAAACAACGGTTGCGGAAAAATGATTAACTTTGTAAAACCATAACCCGTGCCCATAACGCATGGGATTAAATCTTTAGTGTATGGCGGAGGAAAAGGCCGGCGGGACCGGTGAGAGTCCGTCGCGCGGTGCCGCGGCGGGATACGGCTGGAACGACTTGATCGTTGCGGGACTGATATTCGTCTTCTCGCAGTGGGCCTCGGTGTTTGTCTACGGCGCCCTCGGGGGCGAGGCTCCCGCCGCGGGTGTCGAGGCCGAGGGGTTCCTTCGCGGGCGTTACCTTGCGGCCGTCTATGCCATCGCCATGGTGCTGTGCATAGCGTTGCTGTGGCTCTACGGCCGCATCATGCGGCGGCGCGTGTGCCTTACGTTCCGCGCGCCGGGGTGGGCCTCGCCCATACGGTTGCTTGCGGGATATGTGCTTATGTGGATCTTCTCGATCGCCATCGAGCCTCTGTCGTCGGCCCTGCCGGGCCGCAGCTACGACATGGGCACGGGCGGCTGGTTCCTGCTCAGCTCGATCGTGGCGGCTCCCATCTTCGAGGAGATCATCTTCCGCGGCTTCCTTACCGGCGGCATGCGCCGCGCCCGCGGCGGCGTGGCGGCGTGGATATGGCCCGCGGTGGTCTTCGCCCTGGTGCACGTGTCACCCGCGGCCATGGCCAGCGCCCTGGCCGGGGGCCTCGTGCTGGGATTCTACTACCTGCGCTACCGTTCGCTGGTGCTGGTGATCATGCTGCATGCGCTCAACAACATGACGGCCTGCTTCCTCGAGGTGGTGGGCGCGGGCGACGTCACG
>JALENN010000014.1 GCA_022767745.1 Alistipes sp.
GGAGATAGGCGACCCCGTCGTGGGCTCGCAGACCCCCATAGTACGCCTGAAGAAGTAGCACGCCCCGACGCGCAGGCCGAACGGCGGCAGCGCGCGCAGCAAGGAACAAAAAAACGATTGACAGCGTATGACCATTACCCCGCAAAGCATACTGAGGTTCACGGTAGGCCTCGTCGTGACGGCCGTCATACTCTACCTGATGTGGTTCTTCAGCACCGTGGTCATCTACATCCTCGTATCGGCCGTGCTGGCCATCATGGGACGACCGCTGGTGAACAAGCTCGCCGGATTGACCGTGCGCAGCCACCGCATGCCGCGATGGTGCGCGGCGACGGTGACACTCGTGGTGATATGGGTCGTAATCGCCACCATATTCTCGCTGTTCCTGCCCCTCGTATTCGGCAAGATAAACGAGTTCGCCTCGCTTGACTTCACGTCGGTGCTCGCATCGATCGAGGAACCCATAGCGCAGGCGCAGGCTTACATACAACAGACCTTCGCCATGCCCGAGACGCAGTTCTCGCTCACCGACACGCTTATCACCACGCTCAAGAACCTCATAGACTACGACACGATAAACAACGCCTTCTCGTCGATCGTAAGCATAGCGCTCTCGACGCTCATAACGATATTCTCGATCTCGTTCATCACCTTCTTCTTCCTGAAGGAGGACGGCCTGTTCTACGCCATGGTCAAGGCCATGTTCCCCGAGCGGCTGCAGGACAACGTAACGCGTGCACTGGACTCGATCACGGTGCTGCTGTCGCGCTACTTCACGGGAATACTCACCGAGAGCATAATACTCACGATCATCATATCGACGGCGATGATCCTCTTCGGCATGAAGACCGACAACGCGCTGCTAATAGGCCTCATAATGGGCGTCATGAACGTCATACCCTACGCCGGACCGCTCATCGGCGGCGTGATATCGGTATGTATCGGCATCATAAGCCCCATAGCCGACTTTACCACGGGGCACACGATACTGGTCATAGCATGCACGCTGTTCTGCATAAAGGGACTCGATGACTTCATACTGCAGCCCACGCTCTACTCGGAGCGCGTCAAGGCCCATCCGCTCGAGGTCTTCCTCGTGATACTCATTGCGGGATACATGGCCGGAATACTCGGCATGCTGCTCGCCATACCCTCGTACACGGTGCTGCGAGTGCTAGCCAAGGAGTTCTTCTCGGAGTTCTCGCTCGTGCAGAAGCTCACGCAAAAGATATAACCGCGAGCCCGACGGCGGGCACGCAAAATTTAGGTTCGCATACCTGCACATGATGATTATAATAGGAAAAGTGATACACGGCGCACAGCTCGGCCGCAGGATGGGATTTCCCACGGCCAACCTCGACGCCGCAGAGATAAAGGGCGCCGACAACGGCGTCTACTGTTCGCGTGCCGTCATCGACGGCAGGATATACGGCGCCATGTCGAACCTCGGATGCCGTCCCTCGGTCGACGGGCAGAGCCGACTGCTCGAGACCCACATATTCGACTTCCACGGCGACATCTACGGCAAGACCATCGAGGTACGCCTGTTGAGCAAGATACGCGACGAGAAGCGATTCGACTCGATCGAGGAGCTGCGACGCCAGTTGGAACGCGATGCCGACAAGTGCCGTGCCGCCCTGGCGGACAAGACCACGCGGCACGAGAGCTTCGGCAGCATGATACGCCGCGCCTGCTCGTCGCTGCGCACCATCGGCAGGCAGAAGAGGCCCTGACACAAAACCCACCCTACCATGTCGAGATGGCTCAGCATACTGGTTGCCGCCCTGTCAGCGTTTGCGGCCGTGACGATGCAGTCGTGCATTGCCGAGCGCGGCGAGGACTCCGACCAGACGACGCTGGTAAGCACGGGTGAGATAGCGCCCGACTTCACGGTGGAGATGACCGACAGCAGCGAGGTGACGTTGTCGAAGCTGCGCGGACGCGTCGTCCTGCTGACATTCTGGAGCGCCGACTGCCCTATGTGCCAGGAGGAGATGGGCGTAGTGCAGCAAGCCGTAGTCGACCGCATAGAGGGCACCGACATAACCTACCTGTCCATAGCACGCGACGGCGAGCGCGATGCCATCGAGGAGTTCTGCCGCGAGAAAGGATGCCGCTTCGCCGTGGGGCTCGACCCCGACCGCGCGATATATACGCTCTACGCCACGGCATTCGTTCCGCGCACCTTCATCATCGACCGCGACGGCGTAATGCGCGCCTCGTACGTTGAGTACGGTACCGACCGCCTCGACGAAATCGTCTCGACGGCCGAAACACTCTGACAGACAATCCTTCCACACGCCGCCACACCCAGTCCCGGGAAGTACACGCGGCAAACCCTCTCCGACAGCAACAAAACGGGCGGTACACTGCAGCCGACGCCCACAAATGGGATTAGTGTTCAAAAGGAGGATATTTATTTCCTAAAATTATTTATTAATACTATCTTTGCGGCAAATCCGAGCGCACCGGCCCCGCCGCCCGTCAAAGGTACTGCCCCAAGGGATCGGATCCGCCCACGTGGGCACCGTTGCGCCAAAGCTCCGAGACACGATATGCAGACACCGAACAATGCGCACAACGAACTGGCGGCAACGGTGGGTTTCATCGCCCGTTACGCCTCCTACCTCATGGGATCGGGTGTGCACACATCGCGCGTGGTGCGCAACTCGCGACGCATAGGGGATGCGCTCGACGTGGAGGTCAACCTGGCCGTCTTCCCCAAATCAATCATCGTATCGGGTACCGACACCGCAGGCGAGACATTCAGCCGCGTGGTGACAATCCCGGCCTGCCCGATAGATTTCGAACGCAATGCCGACCTCTCGGCCCTGAGCTGGGAGGCGCACGACTGCAAGCTCACGCTCGCCGAAATAGAGAAGCGTTACGACCAGCTCTGCTCGAAACCGCGTCTCGACCCCATGCTGGTGATGATACTCGCCGGCCTGGCCAACGCCTCGTTCTGCCGGCTCTTCGGGGGCGATTTCACGGCCATGGGCGTAGTGTTCACGGCCACGCTCTTCGGCTTCTTCGTCAAGCAGAAACTCGCCCAGCGCGGCATGAACCACTACCTGGTGTTCATCGTGTCGGCCTTCGCCGCCTCGCTGCTGAGTTCGATGTCGCTCATGCTCAACACCACGTCGGACGTGGCGCTGGCCACGAGCGTACTCTACCTCATCCCCGGCGTGCCCCTCATCAACGGCTTCATCGACATTATCGAGGGCCACATCCTCACCGGTATTTCGCGCCTGACGGCCGCCATCATGCTCATCGCATGCATCGCCATCGGGCTGTCGGCTACACTCATGATGGTAAAATCGGAACTGCTATGATGGAAATGGTGTTGAACATACTCTCCGACGGACTCTTCGCCGCAGTAGCCGCCATAGGCTTCGGCGCCATATCCGACCCCCCGATGCGCGCCTTCCCGCGCATAGCGCTGCTTGCCGCAGCCGGCCACGCGCTGCGATACACGCTCATGACCTATTTCGGCGTCGACATCGCCACCGGGTCGCTCTGCGCTTCGCTCACCATAGGTTTCGGCAGCATGATGCTCGGACGGCGCATACACTGCCCCACCACCGTAATGTCGATACCCGCACTGCTGCCCATGATTCCGGGAATGTTCGCCTACAAGAGCATGTTCTCGATCATCATGTTCTTCCAGAAGATCGACGACACCGCCGCCGCGGCCACCTATCTCGACTCGGCGTTGCGCAACGGCATGATCACCGTATTCGTTATACTGATGCTCGCGGCAGGGGCCACGCTCCCCATCCTCATGTTCCCGAGCAAGGCATACACCATGACCCGCCGCAAGGAGTATCCCGAGCGGCCAAACGACAACTGACATGGAGCTGTTCTGGAATACCATCGCCGAATACAACCGCAACACGTGGATCGCACAGTGCGCCATAGCACTGGCAGGACTTATACTCGTAGTGCTGCTTTTCCACCGCCCCACGGAGCGGGTTAAGCGCGCCATGAAGTACTACATCGTCCTGCTCAACGCATGGATCACCGTGGTATATCACCTGTGGTTCTGCCACGAAAGGCCGTACAACTACGCCACGACGCTCATTTGGGCCATCATCACCGCCATCTGGGTGTATGACGTGGCGACGGGTTACACCACCTTCGAACGCAACCGCAAACACGGGAAGCTCGCAACGCTCTTCATGCTGCTGCCGCTGGCATTTCCCGCAATATCGGCGGCGCGCGGCATGCAGTTCCCGATGATGACCTCGCCCGTGATGCCGTCGTCCGTGGCGCTCTTCACAATAGGCTTCATGCTGGCATTCTCGCAGCGCGTCAACCTCTTCATCGTGCTATTCATCTGCCACTGGGCACTGGTCGGCGCCTCGAAAATATACGTCTACGATATCCCCGAGGATGCGCTGCTCGCATGCGCCATCGTACCCGCCATATACATCTTCCTGCGGGAGTATGTCACCGCCAACGTATCGGCTCACAGCAAGCCCGACCCCAGGACGGCAAACATACTGCTCATAACCCTCAGCTCGGGCATAGGACTCATCTTCGCCGCACTCATGTTGCACCCGCTGCTGCAATAGAGCGCGCGGCGTATTCTTCACCCGAAGGGGCTTATTCGGTAATTTATTGCTACATTTGTATAAACCAACCGAAAAGCCCATGAAGACTGCACTTCTGACACTCGCAGCGGCCATCGTCGCGACAATAAACGCCGCAACAGCTCAAACCGCCGGCAAAGGCATCGCCGTAACCGTCGGAGAGACGGCCACGCCCGTTCTAATCGACCGCCACGACAACGAACTCTTCCGCATCCGCATCGACGCGCCCGATGGCGGCACCCTCGACCGTGTGACGATGGAGCTCGACGCCGAGTCGGTACGCCACGTCGCCTCGGTAAAGCTCTACTACGGCGGCACCGACGCCCGCAACACAAAGGCCGGACAGCTCGCCCCCGTCGACTACATCCCCGACGGGCGACGCGTGGCCGAGCCGTCGTACAGCATGCTGCTCGCACGGCACAAAGGTGCTGAACAAATAGCTTTCGAAACGGACAAGCCACTCTTCAACGGTATCAACTACCTGTGGGTAAGCGTCGAGATGAAGCGCAACGTACCCCTGACGCACAAGCTCACGGCATCGCTGTGCAGCGTCGAAATCGACGGCACGCAACGCGACATCACCACGGCAGGACGCACGGGACACGTACACCGCATGGCCGTAGGCGTACGCCACGCGGGTGACGACGGCGCCGCGGCATACCGCATACCGGGGCTTGTGACCACGTCGCGCGGGACGCTGCTCGCCGTATATGACGTACGCCACAACTCGTCGAAGGATCTCCAGCAGCACATCGACATAGGCCTGAGCCGCAGCACCGACGGCGGCCGCACATGGCAGCGCATGCGCCTGCCCTTGAGTTTCGCCGGCGAAGGGTCTCTCCCAGCAGCGCAGAACGGCGTGGGCGACCCCTCGATACTCTACGACCACACCACCCACCGCGCATGGGTCGTGGCGGCATGGTGCCACGGCATGGGATACGGCATGGCATGGTTCAACTCCGCACAGGGCATGGATGCCGACGCTACGGGACAGCTCGTGCTGGCATACAGCGACGACGACGGCAAGACGTGGAGTTCACCCGTAAACATAACCCCGCAGGTGAAACGCCCCGAATGGTACTTCCTGCTGCAGGGGCCCGGACGCGGCATCACGATGCGTGACGGCACCCTCGTCTTCCCCACGCAATATATCGATGCCGACCGCATGCCCCACTCGGCCATCATGTACAGCCGCGACGGCGGCCGCACATGGCATATGCACGAAGGACCGCGCACCGACACCACCGAGGCGCAGGTGGCGGAACTGCCCGACGGAAGCCTCATGCTCAACATGCGCGACAACCGCGGCGGCAGCCGCGCCGTAGCCGTAACCGCCGACTTGGGCGCAATATGGCACGAGCATCAGTCGTCACGCAAGGCCCTGCGCGAACCGGTATGCATGGCAAGTCTCATATCGGTTGCGGCTGAAGACAACGTATCGGGGCGCGACATACTACTATTCTCGAACCCCGACAACGAGAAAGCACGCCGCGACATAACCGTCAAGATAAGCTTTGACGGCGGCAACACATGGCCCGCCGAGAAACAGGTGCTGCTCGACGGCGGCGACGGCTGGGGCTACTCATGCCTCACGATGATCGACCGCGAGACCGTCGGTATCCTATACGAGAGCAGCCAGGCACACATCACCTTCCAGGCCATACCGCTGAAAGACCTGCTGTAAAACGAGAAAGGCTCGAATCCAAAGGATTCGGGCCTTTCGTTTCAGTCTCAAATTGCACTACAAGGCAAGGTAACGCATTGCAGCCTCGATGAAGTAGTAGTCGCCATACGACAGGGGGACGTCGACCTCCGATCCCGCCATATAGTGTCCCACGCCGTGCATCAGCACGAAGTTGCCGTTCTCGCCCACGGGAGCCAGATAGGCATCCGAGCAGAGCGAGTGCAGCTGACGCTCGGCCGTCTCGAGATAGATCTCATTCTGCGTGAAGCCGTAGAGCTCGATCAGCGCCGAGGCCATGATGGCTCCTGCCGACGAATCCTTCGACTGCTCCGCAGCATCGTAGTCCCAGTTGGGGATGGCATCCTCGGGAAGGCGCGGGATGAGGTAATCGGCAATCTTGACCGCCTGGTCGAGGTACTTCTTATCCTGCGTCATACGGTACATCATCGTATAGCCGTAAAGGCCCCACGACTGTCCGCGCGACCAGGCCGAGTCGTCCGAGCGACCCTGTGCCGTACGGCGGTCGGTAACCTCACCCGTAAGCTCGTTGTAGGCCACAACGTGATAGGTGCTGTAGTCGTCACGGAAATGGTTCTTGATGGTGGTATCGGCATGGCGGCGCGCGATGTCGGCATACTTGCCGCCGCACCACTCCAGCATTTCGAGGTTCATCATGTTGTCGATGATGACCATGAAGTCAAGCTCGGGATTCTCCTTGCGGCCCGTGTTCCACGAACGGATACATCCCACCGTGGGGTTGAAGCGCGTGGCCAGCGCAGCCGAGGCCTGCTCGATAATCGACTTATAGTAGGGATCGCCCGTCAGACGGTAGGCATTGCCGTACGAGCAGAAGACCATGAAACCCAGATCGTGCGTCTCGGTATAGTCCTTCAGTACCTCAAGACGGCGCGTGAACTCGTCGGCATAGGTACGCAGCTGCTCGTCGCCCGTATACTCGTAGAGCAACCACAGCGATCCGGGGAAAAATCCGCTGATCCAGTTGTAGGGCGAGGTCACCTGCACCTCTCCCTTCTCGAACGTACGCGGCAGTTTACCCTCGATGCCCTCCATACGCACGGCCTGCGCCTTCTCCTGCTCTACAGCGACGGCAAGGGCATGTTTGAGTTCCTTCTTCAAGGCACAGCGCCCGCCGCAACCGCTCAGGGCCAGCGAGCCTACAATGACAAGTGACAGTAAGATTTTCTTCATACAATATTGGTTTTAGTGTTGGTTCAGTCAAAATCGCGCTTCCGCACATTCGCACACGGCCCTAACCGCGGTGGCACCACTTGCCGCCGCCCAAAAGGATCGAGGCCTGCGACAGTGCGGCGTCGGTAATAGTGCTGCCCGATAGCATCTTGGCGATCTCGCGCACACGCTGGTCGGCATCAAGGCGCACGATGTTCGTGCGGCTCTGCTCCTTGTAGACCACAAAGTGGGTGTCTCCCTTCGATGCCACCTGCGGCAGGTGGGTGATATCCACAACCTGCATACGTGCGGCCAAAGTCGATATGATCTCACCCATGGCGTCGGCGATACGTCCCGACACGCCCGTATCGATCTCGTCAAAAATGATCGTCGGCAGCTTCGACCGCTCGGCCAGCATCGCCTTCAAAGCCAGCATCACGCGCGACGTCTCACCGCCCGAAGCCACCTTCTCGACTGGTTGCAGCGACATGCGCCCGTTTGCCGTGAACATGAAGCGTATGCGGTCGCCGCCCGTAGGCAGCAGCTCGCCGGCATCCTCCACAACCACCTCGAAACGCGCCTCGGGCATGCCCAGCTTGACCAGCATGGCAGCCACCCCCGACGACACACGCTGCGACGCCTCCTCGCGCATGCGGTGTATTGCGGCAGCACGCTCCCCGGCCTCGGCACGCAATGCGGCAATCTTCTCGCGCTGTGCCGCCATGGCCTCGTCGCCATGCTGTATGAGGTTCAGCCGCGAGGCAAGGTCCTCGCCCACGGCCATAAGCTCCTCTAGCGTCGTCACACGGTGTTTCTGACACATCGAGTATATCATATTGACACGGTCGGTCAAGCGCTGCAGGCGCTCGGGATCGGACTCTATGCGGTCGCTCTCGTCCGCCGCCGTGGCCCCGATATCCTTCAACTCCGACACCACCGAGTGCAGGCGTGCGGCCATCTCCTCTCCGCGCGGATAGCTCTCGCCGAGATGCGCCAGCGACGTCTCCGCCGCCGACAGCTGCTCCAGCACACCGATCTGGTCGGCATCCAGGGCATTGCGCAGCGATGTCAGGGCCTCGACTATGCGGTCGGCATTCTCCAGCACCGACAGCTCGGCCTCAGCCTCCGCCAGCTCGCCCTCGCGCAACTGCGCGGCATCGAACTCGGCAACCTGATAGCGCAGCCACTCCTCGTCGCGGCGCATGGCCTCGGCATCGGTCTCCATACGCCTCAGCTCACGCTCGGCCGCATGAAGGGCCTCGTAACGCCCGGCATACTCCGCCACGGCGTCCGTCGCCCCGGCCAGCGTATCGAGCGCACGCACACGAAACGCCTCGTCGGCTATAACCTGGTTCTGGTGCTGCGAGTGAATATCGATAAGGTGCACGCCCAGCTCGCGCAACGCCGCCAGCTGTACCGGCACGTCGTTCACAAAGGCACGGCTCTTGCCCGACGGCGAGATCATGCGGCGGATGACCGTCTGCTCCTCGTACTCCATGTCATTGCGCTCGAACACCTCCTCGAGGCCATAGCCCGCAACGTCGAACACGCCCTCGATGACACAATTACGCGTCGCGTCGCCCAGCGAGCCGCTGTCGTTCTTGTTGCCGAGCAACAGGCCCAGCGCACCGAGCAGGATAGACTTACCGGCACCCGTCTCGCCGGTGATGATATTCAAATGTTGATCGAGCTCCATATCGAGGCGCTCGATCAACGCATAGTTTTCGACTGTAAGTCGTCGCAGCATAGTTCGCTCTATGAATTAAGCAGTTTCTCCATACGGTCCACAATGCGGGCCGCAACCTCGCGCTTGCTCATCAACGGCAGCTCGACACTCGACACGGCATCGATGAGCGACACCACGTTGGTATCACACCCGAAGCCGGCGCCCTCGTCGCGCAGCGAGTTGAGAACGATAAAATCGAGATTCTTGCGCTCCAGTTTCTCGCGGGCATGCGCCGCGCCGTTCTCCGTCTCCAGGGCGAAGCCCACAAGCAGGCGTCCGCCCTTCTCGCGGCCCAGTTCGGCCGCAATATCCTTCGTGCGGCGCAGGGGTATCGACATGTCGCCGTCACCCTTCTTTATCTTCTCGTCGGCAACGGTCATGGGCGTATAGTCCGCCACGGCGGCACACATGACCGCACCGTCGGCCGAGGCGAAAGCATCCACAGTCGCACGGTACATCTCTTCGGCCGAGACCACGTCGACACGGTCCACGCCCTCGGGCGTCGCCAGCGTCGTACGGCCGCTCACCAGCGTCACCGCAGCACCGCGTGCGGCCAGCTCGGCAGCCACCGCGTAGCCCATCTTACCCGTCGAATGGTTCGATATGTAACGCACCGGGTCTATGGCCTCGATCGTGGCTCCCGCCGTGACAACGAAACGCCGCCCGGCAAGCGTCGCACTGCCCAGCAGCGCATCCACCTCCTTGACGATATGTGCGGGCTCGGCCATACGGCCCTTGCCCACAAGTCCGCTCGCCAGCTCGCCCTGCTCGGGCTCAATGACATGCACGCCGTCGCGCCGCAGCTGCTCGAGATTGCGCTGCGTGGCCGCATGCGCATACATGTCCAGATCCATGGCCGGGGCTACAGCCACACGGCACTTGGCCGACAGGTAGCTCGTCAGCAGAAGGTTGTCCGCAACGCCCGTCGCCATCTTGGCCAACGTATTGGCCGTAGCCGGGGCTATGACCATGCAGTCGGCCCACTCGCCCAGCGACACGTGCGAATTCCACTCTCCGTTCTCGGGATTGAAGAACTCAACCAGAACGGGATGCTTCGCCAGCGTGGCCATCGTAAGCGGCGTGATAAACTGCTTTGCCAGCGGCGTCATCACCACACGCACCTCGGCTTCCGCCGACACAAATAAACGGCAAAGCACAGCCGCCTTGTATGCAGCTATGCTACCCGTAACTCCCAATATGATATGCTTGCCTTTCAACATACGCGGGGAATCCAAATTTTATGATTTCAGACGGCACGCCTGTCCGGCACACCGCACACGACGCTCCTGCGCCGGCCTACTTCGACTCCTTGTCGCCGCCCTCGCGGTAGTAGAGCTCGCCGTCGAGGAACTCCTCGGTAGCGATGATCGCAGGCTTGGGAAGACGCTCATAATAACGCGATATCTCGATCTGCTCACGGTTCTCGAAGGTCTCCTCCATCGTGTCCGTCGGCGACGAGAAGTCGGCCAACTTGCGCGTAAGCTCCGCCTTGAGCTCCGTCGAGATCTGATTGGCACGACGGGCTATGATGTTGATGCTCTCGTAGATGTTGCCCGTGTCCTTGTCCAGATCGACCAACTTGCGGGTAATCGTGTTGTTGGGAATGTTCTTCTTGATCTCCATCTTATGCGTAATTTTGTCGTTGTTATTCTTCTTTGCGGTTCTTCTCTATGAAGCGCTTGGTCTGCTCCTCGACATGCTCCAGATCCTTCAGGTACTTCGACTCGGGGAACTCCATGATGAACGAGTAGTAAGAGTCCAGCGTCGACATGTAACGGTCCAGCTGCTTCGACTCTACCGAGTTGCTCGCCAGCTTGTATGACGACATCACAATGTGGTAGAGCAGGTCCTCGCGACGGTGCGAGTCGGGATACTGGCGCAGGGCGTTGCGGAAGGCGATGATGGCCGAGTTGTAACGCTCAATCTTATAATATGTATAGGCATTGAGGTATGCCTTCTCGTGCATGCGCCACGTAAGGTCGTCGGTCATATCCTTGAACAGCGGGTACTGCTCGCTCTCGGGATAGTGCGACATGAACTCCGAGATGGCGATAACGGCCTGGCTCGTGGTCGACTGGTCGCGCGTGGGACCCGGGCACATGTTGTAGAGGCTTATGGCATACATCGCCTCGGCATCCTCCAGGAAGGCGCTGCGGCCGAACTTGTGACGGAAGTCGTCCAGCAACGTCGACGAGGTGAGGAAGTCGTGATCCTTGAACTTGCAGCGCGCGATGTAGAAGGCTACCGTATCCTCCTTAAGCGTACCGGCGAAATAGTGCTCGCAGCTCTCCAGCAGCAGCGCCGCCTTGTTCCACTTCTCGGCATTGTAATACAACATGGCGCGATCGAATATAATATCGGGATCGTCGGTGTTGATTACCTTCTGGATTCCTGAGCATCCGCAGAACAGTGCCGCCAGGGCGACGATGAGAGCAAGCGTGGTGAAACTTTTTTTCATACCGAATAGTTTTACAGTATGCAGGGTATTAAGCGTACAAAATTACACATATTTTTTGGTTTAACGACATTAAGCCGCCAATTATTATCTTCAGACGTGATAAAATCCCTCTCGCCGGCCGCTTTTCACCTCGCTGCAACACAAAATATTCCGGCCGCGGGGCTCACACCCTGCGGCCGGAACGTGTTTGCCCGGACTGACGCTACTTCACGTCGTTCCAGTCGTCCGTACGGAACGGAACGGCCGGAATACCGAACATGTTGTGCAGGTTGCACTCGATGTAGTTGCGGAAGGCATAGCGCACGGCCACGGGTTCGGCCACCTCGTCGCTCCACACCGTAACGCTGTTGCCCGAAATCGATGCCTTGGCCTTGTGGAACACGCGGTCGGCACCCGCAATCTCGAAACCCTTGATCGGCTCGCCGTACCACGGCGTGAGGCCGAGGCCCGCACGGCTCATGCGTACGGTCACCTTGCCATCGCGTATCTCGTACGACTCCATGCGTGGGGCACGGGGCTCGAAACCGCTCTGGCCGTAGGTCTGCATGAGAGCCAGCGCCGCAAGACGCTCACCAACCTCGAACTTCTGTGCCGGGTGTATGCAATACTCGGCGCCGATGTCGGTGGTGCCGGCCATACCGCTGTTGGGTATCTTGTTCATGGCGCGAACCTGCGTCTCCACGAACAGGGGATAGGCTATGTCGTTCGAACCGCCATAGACATAGGGCGCGATTTGCGCATAGTAGAACGGCATCGAATTGTCCTCGTCACCCCAGTCGCTGCGCCACTGCTCGACCATGCGCGCCATCATCGTATCATAGTGGTCGATGTCGCCAAGGTTGGCCTCGCCCTGATACCAAAGGAATCCGCGTGCCGTGAAGTTGCGTATGGGCGCGATCATGGCACAATAGAGCTCGCTCGGCTTGATGTCGTGTATCTTGTGCTTCTGCTCGAACTGCTCCTCCGTAACGCAATCCTTCAGCGCCGAGAGAGGCATCCACGACTCGACGCGCGTACCGCCCCAGTCGGTGGCTATTACACCCACGGGGATATTGACCGCACGGGTGAGGTTGTAGGCAAAGAAGTAGGCCGTAGCCGAGAAGTTGGCCACGCTCTCGGGCGAGGCGCACTGCCACTCGCCGCCGGCGCAGTCCTCCATATCCTTGTCATACGAGCGGCTGCGCTGCACCGTAAACATGCGTATGCGCGAAGCCTCCTCGCCGCCGCGCATGATATACTCCAGAGAGTTCTCGACGGGCTGGTTGCCGAAGCCCTTGACGGGCATCTCCATATTGCTCTGACCCGAGCATACCCATACGTCGCCGATGAGTATGTTCTCGAGCGTTAAGCTCTCACCGTCGCTGATGGTTATCGTCTGCGGGTCGAACGATGCGGCCGGCGTCGCGACCTTGACGGCCCAACGTCCCTCGGCGTCGCTGTGCGTCTGTACCTTGTCGCCGCTCCACGACACCTCGACCGTAACCTTCGCATTGGCATCGGCCTTGCCCCACAGATTCACTTCGCTCTGCTGCTGCAACACCATGTTGCTGCCCAGGACCTTCGGAAGGACAATCGCCGCCGATGCCCCCCAGCAGAGGCATGCGGCAGCGACCGTCATGATGAGTCGTTTCATAACCCGCTTCGGTTAGATGTCCAACTTACGTGCGCCGTCCGATATAACGACATCGTAAACCTTGGGTTCGTGGCCGTAGGCAGCCGCGAACTTCTCCTTGGCCGTGGCGATGAACGCATCGTAGAGACCCTCCTTCACGAGGTTGATCGTGCAGCCGCCGAAGCCGCCGCCCATGATGCGCGAACCGGTAACGCCGCACTCCTTGGCGATGGTGGCCAGAAGGTCGAGCTCCTCGCACGACACCTCGTAATCCTTCGACATGCCCCAGTGGGTCTCGTACATACGCTCGCCCACCGTCTCCAGGTCACCGCGCTCCAGCGCATCGCATACGTCGAGCACACGGCGCTCCTCGCCGATCACATAGCGGGCACGCTTGTAGTCCTCCTCCGATATCTGGCCCTTGATGGCGTCGAGCTGCTCCATCGTGGCACCGCGCAGCGTCTCCTGACCCAGCGCCTTGGCCACGCGCTCGCATGACTCGCGGCGCTTGTTGTAGGGCGATCCCACCAGCTCGTGCTTAACGACCGAGTCGAGCAGCACAAGACGGTAGCCGAACTTCTCGGGATCAAACGGGAAGTATGCGAACTCCATCGAGCGGCAATCGAGGCGCATCAGGTTGCCCTTCTTGCCGAATACCGATGCGAACTGGTCCATGATACCGCAGTTCACGCCGCAGTAGTTGTGCTCGGTCGACTGACCGATACGGGCCAACTCGAACTTGTCGATCTTGTCCTCGTTATAGATGTGGTTCAGTGCAAAGGCGAAGGTCGACTCCAGAGCCGCCGACGACGACATACCCGCTCCGAGGGGCACATCACCCGAGAAAGCCGTATCGAAGCCCTCTACCTTGCCGCCGCGCTTCTGAATCTCGCGCGCAACGCCGAAGATATAGCATGCCCACGATGCCGCGGGCTTGTCCTCCTCGCGCAGGCCGAACTCGGCATAGTCCTGCAGGTCGACCGCATAGGCGCGGATCTTGTCCGTACCGTTGGGACGGATCTCGGCTACGATGCCCTTGTCGATGGCGCCCGGGAATACGAAACCGCCATTGTAGTCAGTATGCTCTCCGATGAGGTTGATACGGCCCGGAGATGCGTAAACGTCGCCCTTGGTTCCAAACTTCTCGGCGAACTTCTCTCTTACCAATTCGATGTTCATAGGTTTTCGTGTTTAGTTATATAAATATACTCTGTTTTTTGTTAATAACGGCTTTTGCAAAGCCCTATTTTTCATTTCATACCTTTTTATCGGCTCAATCGCGCCGTTAAACAGCTTTAAGCCAGCTTCACGTTTATCGTGCGGCCCTGCTTTACGGTGAAACGCTGCTCGTAGCGCTTGCCGTCATTGCCATACTGCAATACGGTCACCTGCAATTTCTCGGGCGAGAGGCGCTTTACGAGGATGTCGAAGTCGCTGCCGAAGGCACGCACGTGGCGCAGGTCGGCATGGTCCCACGTCGAGGGTATCTCGGGCTTGAGGTCGAAGCTGCGCATGCCCGTCGGACGTATTCCGAACATACCCTCCGTGATGATACGGCAGTAGAGTCCGCTCTCGGCCGAGAGGTGACGCTGGTTACCCTCGGGCCATGCCTCGATCGGATAGGGAACGTGATCGCCCAGCAGACGGCGGTTCGAATAGAACGACAGCTGCTCGGTCATGAAGTCGGGATAACCCGCCGCATAGCCGCCACGGAAAGCATAGAGCGTCGAGCGGTCCCAGAAGGTCTCGCTGCCCTGCGCCGTCAGCAGGCCGTCCGACGTATAGAGGTCCGAATGGAACAGCGCGTCGATCGTACCCTCGGCACGGTCGTAGATTCCCACGATCAGCGGCATGCAGATCCACGAACGCAGGATGTCGTTACCCTCATAGTAGCGGTAGGTCTCGTATCCGCACACGGTAGCTCCGAAGTGCGACTCGACAGCCGCACGCAGAGCCTTGGCACGGCGGCGGTAGTCGGCCATCTGCGACGAACTCTTGCCCAGTTCGCTACCCAGATATGCAGCCGAAATCAGCGCATCGTAGTAGAGCGTCGAAGTGCAGAGGTTGGCATCACCCGCAGGGAAGCGGCCCTCCAGCTCGTCGCTGTCCGAAGCCACCACGCCGTCCTCGTTGATCTGACGCTTGCAGTACTCAAGACACCACTCGATAAGGGGCCACAGCTCCTCGGCCTCGGCACGGTCGCTGCGCGTGAGCGCATAACGCGACGCACCGTATGCAATCATGGCGGCATCGCCGCGGTCGCCCGCTCCGCCCCACGTATCGTCGCCCTCGGCGATGATCGAGCTCGGCACGGGCTTGTACTCGTCGTTCATGTAGCGGGCGAAGAGACGGTAGGCATGCAGCGCCGACTCGTTACCCACGCCGTATCCGAGGAACGGGAAGAAGGGGTTGACATATTCGGCCTGGTCGTTGGCCCAGATGGCGGCATAGTAGCTCTCACCGCCCGGACCGTGCATGTATCCGCTCTTGGTCTTGAAAATGCTCTCCGAGGCGCGTATCTTGGCATAGCGGAACTCGGTATCGATAACGTCGTCGGGCGTGTCGAGCACCAGGTTGTCATCCACCGCCGCAAGGAACGCCTCGCGCTCGGCAAACATCTTGTCGGCATCCGCCGTCACGGGCTGGTCGTCCTTGGCAAGGCCCTCGATCACGAGCGAGAAATTAACGCTCTGACCCGGCTCCAGCGTATAAACGCCGCCGCCGTGCACGCGGCTGACAATACGGTACTCACCCTCGACGCCGCGCGCGGGATCGGTCACGATCGTCTGCGACAGCTCGGGCACCTGCAGCGCGAATGCCACCTTGCCCGTGTTGCGGGCCACATACTTCTCGCACATTGCGGGCTCCTCCATGGCGGGGAATATCACACGCTCCACCTCAAGGCCATAGTCACCCTGGCGGTGCTCCTCCACGACGCGCATGGCGCCGTTGAGCTCAACCGAGCGGGCCTTGAAGGTCAGGAAATTGTTGTTGTTGATGCGCAGCTGCGACACCACGTCCAGATTCTGACGCAGCATGAGGCTGGCGTGCGTGTTGTTGGGGATGGTACGCAGCATGGGGAATACCAGCGAGCGGTCCACGCCGAAGACGCCATTCTTGTCGATATCCCAGTAGAGCACCACGGCCATATGCTTGCCGCTCATCTCGACATGGTCGTCATGGGGCATGGTACGGTCGTTGACCTCCATGCGGATGGTCTTGCCGTCGGGCTGTATCGCCCAACGGTTCTGCGCCACGGCCGACATGCCGAGTGTCACGGCCGCCAGCGCCAGCGCCAAAGTCTTTGCCTTAACTATCATTTGGTGTAGAATTTATAGATGCAGGTCTGCGAATAGGTCTCCCCGGGGTTGAGCACAATTGAGGGGAAGTTGTCGTGGTTCGGGGCGTCGGGGAACTTCTGCGTCTCCAGGGCGATAGACTCGCGGAAGCGAAGCGGCTCGCCGTACTTGCCGTTGTACGAACCGTCGAAGAAGTTACCGCTGTAGAACTGCAGGCCCACCTGGTCGGTGATGACATCCATGCAACGGCCCGTGGTCGGGTCGTAGAGCGTAGCCACCGTCTCCAACTGGCCGTTATCCTCACGCGAGAGAGCCCAGTTCATGTCGTAGCCACGGCCGTTCTTGAGCTGGTCGTCGTCGGCATCGATACGCTCACCGATTACATGGGGCTCGCGGAAATCGAACGGCGTACCCTCCACCGGGCGCAGCTCGCCCGTGGGTATCAGGCGCTCGTCGGTCGGGGTGATATGGTCGCCCTTTATCGTCAGCACGTTGTCAAGAACCGTACCGCCGCCCTCACCCTTGAGGTTGAAGAACGAGTGGTGCGACAGGTTGACCAGCGTCGGGGCGTCGGTCTCGGCCAGATAGAGCACCTTGAACTCGTTGTCGGGCGTAAGCGTGTACGACATGGTGATATTGAGGTTGCCGGGGAAGCCGTCCTGACCGTCGGGCAGCGTGCAGCGCAGCACGATCGACGAAGGCATTACGTCCACAACATCCCACACGATCATGTCGATACCCTTGTCGCCGCCGTGCAGCATCTGTCCGTTGCTGTTCTGCGGACCTGCATACTCCGTGCCGTTGAGCGTGAAACGGCCCTCGTTGATACGGTTGGCGACACGGCCCACCGAGGCGCCGAGGAATCGCTCGCCCGTATTGTTTACATAACGGTCGATGTTGTCGTATCCCAGCACGATGTCGGCCATCTTGCCGTCGCGGTCGGGGGTCCACAGCGACACCACGCGGCCACCGAAATTGGTCACCTGCATGGTGATGGTGCCGTTGGTGAGCGTATAGAGCGAAACGGCCTTGCCGTCCACCTCGCGCTCGAAATTCTCCTTCTTCATAAGGTTCAGGCCCTCACCCTCAGTCTTCTTGCTCTCTCCGCCGCAGCCGGCCATCAGCGCCAGCGCAGCCATTGCCAAAACTATGCGTTTCATAATACGTGTTTTATTTTTTCGTCTCTTTTTTATCTCAAACCGCATGTCAGCATCCGTCCGCCACACGCCAGATCTGCATTCCGGACGGCTGTGGCACGGATCGAAGACAAAAAGCGGCCGACGGACAAATGCCGTCCGCCGCCGCTACGGTTACTTCTTCTCGGTCGTCTGCTGCTGTTCGGGCAGAGCCATCTGGAATATGGCGCGCACGCGTTCCATGTCGTACTTCGTACTGCGGTCGTAGTAGTAGACTCCATTCTGCTCCTGCTCGACGTCCGTCAGCTGCGTATAGCAGTATCCCCAGATGCGGTCGCTCAGCTCGATGAGCATGCGCACCTGCGACTCCAGACGCTTGTAGAAGTCCTCCTTGGTCTGTGCGGCATCGCCGTAACCCCAGGCGCCGTCCTTGGCGGGGTTGGCCTCCATACACTTGATACCGCCGAACTCGTCGAGAATGTACGGGATGTCACCCTCGTAGGTAGGGAACGTGTAGGGGCTGTTCAGCTCGGGACGGTTGAAGCCCACATTGCCGCGGTGACGTGACAGTACGATGGGCTTGCGCACGAACATCTTGCCATCGTTGAAGATAATCTCGCGCAGACGCTCGGCATTCTGCTCGTAGTGGTGCTCGGTCCAGATGTCGGTCTTGATATGTATACCGCCGCTCACCGTGTTGATCGGGCGCGAGGGATCGATCTGCTTGGTCATATCGTAGATGTCCGACACGAAACGCGGATACTGCGTCTCGTCAGGCCAGAACTCCTCGTTGAAAGGCGTCCACGTCACGAGCGACGGGTGGTTCATGTCGCGGACCACGATGTTGCGCCACTCCGACATGAAGTTGCGCGCCGCAACGGGCGAGTTGGCATCAAGGCCCCAGCTCGGAGCCTCTCCCCAGGTCAGGTAGCCCAGCTTGTCGGCCCAATAGTAGAAGCGCTCCTCGAAGACCTTCTGGTGGAGGCGTGCGCCATTGAAGCCGGCCGCCATCGAGAGCTCGATGTCGTGCTTGAGGGCCTCGTCCGACGGAGCCGTCCAGATACCGTCGGGATAGAATCCCTGGTCGAGAACCAGACGCTGGTAGTAGGGCTCGTTGTTCAGATATATCTTGTTACCCTCGGTGTGGATCTTGCGCATGCCGAAATACGAGGTCACCTTGTCGACCGTGTTGCCCTCGGCATCCTTCAGCTCAAACACCACATCGTAGAGGAACGGCGACTCGGGGCTCCACAGCTTGGCCTTCTTGATGGGCAGCGTCACCACCGAACCCGATGCCACGGGTGCCGTCTGCGACGCGACGCTCTTGTCGCCGTCCATGACGTTCACCGTAAGCATATTGCCGCTGCGGTTGCGGCGCAGCGTCACCTCGAACGAAACGACACTGCGGTCGATGTCGGTAGTGTACTTCACGCGCGAGAGTCCGCACGCATCCACAGCCTCCATCCACACCGTCTGCCAGATACCCGTCGTACGCGTGTACATGCACTCGAAGGGACCGTGGCGCAGCGACTGCTTGCCGGCCGACTGCTCGCGGCTGCGCAGGTCGCTCTTGACGCTTACGACAAGCGAGTGCATGCCGCCGGCCTTGACAAAGTCGGTAATGTCCACCGAGAACGAGTCCGAACCGCCGAAGTGGCGTGCCACGAACTTGCCGTCGATATATACCTCCGACTCGTAATATACGGCGCCGAAGTTAAGCAGGATATCCTTGCCGTCCCACTCTGCGGGAACCGAAATCTCGCGCTGGTACCAGATGCAGGGGATGAACTCCTTGTGCTCGACGCCCGAGAGCTTGCTCTCGGGAGCGAACGGCACCGTGATCTTGTCGGCAAAGCCGCGGCTCGACATGAGGCCGCGCTCCCAACCCGTCATGACGGGGTCCATCGAATAACTCCACTCACCGTTCAGGTTAACCCAGTCAGCACGCACGAACTGCGGACGGGGATACTCGGCACGGGGCACCGAAGCCGTCGCGCCGCCACAGACCGCCACAGCGGCCAGCATACACACTATTTTCGCTACTTTCTTGATCATTTGTTTTTATTTAGCAATTAATAAATAAGTTACATTCTTTTCCACGGCATCGGCAGCTCCCGCCGTCCCTGGCGCCTATCGAGCCTCCGACTCACGCAACGATTGCATGATCTACGGCCACACCCGCTACTGCTCGTAGCCTTCGGCCTTCATCTGGAAGATGGCCTTTACGCGCGCCATGTCGAACTTCTCGCCGCGGTCGTAGTAATAGACGCCGTTCTGCTCCTGCTCGACGTCCGTCAGCTGCGTATAGCAGAACCCGCATATCTTGTCGCTGTGGCCCACGATGGCCTTAACCTGCGACTCCAGACGCTTGTAGAAATCCTCGCGCGTTGCAGCGGCGTCGCCGTAGCCCCACGAATTGCCGCCCTCGGGCTGCGTCTCGGCGCACTTGATGCCGCCGAACTCGTCGAGCACATAGGGAACCGAGCCGTCGTAGTAGAGTTTGCGGATGGCGCGGTCGAAGCCCTGCGACGGGCCCTGCGGCTGGTAAAACTTCTCACCGTCGAAGAGCATGTTGTGCAGACGCTCGCCGTCCTGCTCATAGCTGTGTGTCGTGCAGAAGTCCGACACCACATACAGTCCGCCGCTCACCGTGTTTACGGGGCGCGTCGGGTCGAGACGATGCGTCTCGTCGTATACGTCCGTAAGGAAGCGTCCCGCCTCGTTCGACGGCACGCCCCACTCCTCGTTGAAGGGCGTCCACACGATAAGGGCCGGGTGGTTGCGGTCGCGCACCACGATGTTGCTCCACTCCGAAATGAAGTTGCGGGCCGCCGCTACCGAGTTGCTATTCTTGTCCCACGAGGCCATCTCGCCCCATACGATATACCCCAGTTTGTCGGCCCAGTAGTGGAAACGCTCCTCGAACACCTTCTGGTGCAGGCGCGCGCCGTTGAATCCCGCAGCCTTCGACATCTCGATGTCGAGCCTGAGCGCCTCGTCCGACGGGGCCGTCCACACGCCGTCGGGATAGAATCCCTGGTCGAGAACCAGGCGCTGGTAGTATGGTTTGTTGTTAAGGTATATCTTGTTGCCGTCGATATGCACCTTACGCATGCCTACGTAGGCATCCACCTTGTCAAGCGTCGTACCCTCGGCATCCTTCACCTCGTACACCACATCGTAGAGGAACGGCGACTCGGGACTCCACAGCTTGGGGTTCTTCAGCCCCACTGCTACGGGCATGCCCTGCACCGCCGGCACCTCGGCTTTGGCCACAACCTTGTCGCCATCCTTCACCGCCACCGACAGCGTGTTGCCGCCCGCAACGTTGTAGTACGACGGGATGACCACGATCTGCTTCTGGTCGATGTCGGTAATCACCTGCACACGCTCCAGCGCCATGGCGTCCACGGCCTCCATCCACACCGTCTGCCAGATACCCGTCGTGCGAGTATAGCTGCAGCCCTGCGAATAGTAGTTCGTCGACTGCTTGCCTCCGGGCTGAGTACCGCTGCGCAGGTCGCTCTCGGCATGCACCACAATGCTGTGTACGCCGCCGTCACCCACGAAGTCGGTGATGTCGAACGTGAACGAATCCGAGCCTCCGTAGTGGCGTCCCACGAAACGGCCGTCGATATACACCTCCGACTCGTAATACACGGCGCCGAAGTTGAGCTTCACGCGCTTGCCCTGCCATGCGGCCGGGATCTGTATCTCGCGCTGGTACCATACGCTGTTGATGAAATCGGTATAGCCTATGCCCGAAAGCTTGCTCTCGGGAGCGAACGGCACCGTGATGCGCTGCTCGAAGCCCTTGCTGTTGTAAAAATCGCGGTCGCGGCCCGATCCCGACAGGTCGAGCGCAAAGCTCCACTCGCCGTTAAGATTGACCCAGTCGGCACGCTCGAACTGCGGGCGGGGATACTCCGCACGCGGTTGTGCGCATATTGCCGCCGAAAACAGCAGAGCCGCCACGGTAAACAGTATTCTCGATTTCATCGTTATATAAAGTTAGTAGTTAATATTCTTACAAATGTAGTTTTTTTTCGGCACTTCACAAAATCACGATCCACATTAGGCCAAAAAAAGAGCGAGGGCGGCCCATCGTTCAGGGACGCCCTCGCCACGGTATCATGCCGCGCCGCACGCATGGCAGGCCATGCGGGGCAAGTCTGTTATCAGATGAAAATATACTTCAGTATGAAGAGCACGGCCAGCACATACATCGTCACCGACAGTCGCTTGAAGTTGCCGCACAGCACGTTGATCACAACGTAGCTGATCATGCCCAGCAATATGCCGTCAGAGATCGAGTAGGCCAGCGGCATCATGATGATGCAGATGAAGGCGGGAATCGACTCGGCATAGTCGTCCAGCGGGATGTTGAGAATGGGGCTCAGCATGAACAGGCCCACGATGATGAGCACCGGAGCCGTCGCCGCCGACGGGATGGCCAGGAAAAGCGGCGAGAAGAAGAGAGCCACGAAGAAGCAGCATGCCACTACAAACGACGTCAGGCCCGAACGGCCGCCCTGCGCAACGCCGGCAGCACTCTCAACGTAGGTCGTGGTGGTAGAGGTTCCGAAACATGCACCGGCCACCGTAGCCAGGGCGTCGGCCATGAAGGCCTGCTTGGCGCGGGGGATGCGGCCGTTCTTGTCGAGCATGTCGGCCTTGGTGCATACGCCCACCAGCGTACCGATCGTGTCGAACATGTCGATGAACAGGAAGGTGAAGATAACCACCACCATGTCGAGCGACCATATCTGGCTCCACTCGAACTTGCAGAATATGGGCGCAATCGAGTGCGGTGCCGAGATCAGGCCGCCGTAGTTGGTTATGCCCATCGGGATACCGATCAGCGTCGTGATGAGGATACCGATAAGCAGCGCACCGCGCACGTTCTTAACCACCAGCACCGACGTCACCACAAGACCGATGACCGCCAGCAGCGGGCTGCCCGATGTGATCTCGCCCAGCGACACGAGCGTGGCGTCGTTGTTGCTGATGATACCGGCGTTCTGCAGGCCGATGAAGGCGATGAAGAGGCCGATACCGGCGCCTATGGCATTCTTTAACGAGGCGGGAATGGCATTTACGATGGCCTCACGCAGGTTGGTCACCGTAAGGATAACGAATATTATACCCTCGATGAATACGGCCGTCAGGGCAAACTGCCACGGATAGCCCATACCCATACATACCGAAAATACGAAGAAGGCGTTCAACCCCATACCGGGAGCCAGGCCGAAGGGCAGCTTCGCCCAGAGCGACATTACGAGCGTACCGACGATGGCGGCCAGCGCCGTGGCCGTGAAGACCGCACCGGCGGGCATGCCGTCCAGCTGGCTGAACATTCCGGGGTTGACGGCCAGAATGTATGACATCGTCAGGAAGGTTGTGATACCCGCGAGGATCTCCGTGCGCGGAGTGCTCACCGACGGGTCGAATCCGAACAGTTTCTTCAGCATATATTCCGAATTTTATCGTTTAACACAGCGTTGTCCGTCATTAGAAAGTCCACTTGGCCGCAACGGTCGGGATGGCATAGAAGCCCTTGGCCACGAAGTTGTTCGACAGCTCGACCTCGCCGCCCAGGCTCAGGTGTACGTTGTCCCAGCCGCGGATCTTGTTCAGGTTAACCCAGAACTGAGGCTCCGACAGAAGTATGTGGCTCGTGTTCTGCCACGGACGCCACTCGCGCCAGAAATCGATGAAGCCCGAGAAGGTGCACCAGCCGCGGGCGAAATCGATACCCCATACGCCCGTCACCTGGAAGTTGTGTTCCTGCTTCTTGCCGGCAACGTCCACCGTCTTGGGAATGTACTTGTACATGAAGCTCAGCGACCATGTCTTCGAGAAATCCTTCGAGTGACCCGAGTAGGTAGGACCCACCAGCCATGCGTTGTTGAACGATCCGGCAGCATCGCTCAGACCGCCGTTATACTCGACATGGGCCGACAGCCAACCCATCTTCGACTCCTTCCAGAAACATATCTCGCGCGAGATCTCCCAGTAGGCACCCTTCATGCCGGCGTTGTAGTCGAGGTCGATGAAAAAGTAGGTGCTGCCCCACGAGTCGCCGCGGAACATCTCGACGGTGGTGGTGATGGGAGCACGACCCTTCGAATCGGTAGTCTTCTTCAGGTCCTTGTAGAGGTTGTGACCGAAGTCGTAGTGGAACTGAACATTCTGAGCCGCAGCGCCCAGCGAGAGCAGCGCCGCACATGCGAAGAGCAGAAGTTTCTTCATAAGCGTTTTATTTTTGATTAAAAGGTTTGGCTTCCACCAAAAGTCAATGTGCTGCAAGCATGGCACCCGAGGGTTGTTCCGCCCTCGACGACCACATCCTGCAGCCCATCGGACACGAAGTCCTATTTCATCGGCAAAGATAGGCCCGCGACACGATCGCGACCAATGAAACGGGACTTTAATTATTAACAATTTATTAATAATTCAGCTCTCCGCCGCGCTTCGCACCGCACAACGGGCCCGAAAAGCGGCCCTCCGACCGTCCTGTTGCCCTCCTCGCGCCGTCAGAACGGACGGTAACGCCCGTCGCGACGCTCCGTCACGGCCATGCACTCCATCTCCACGAGCCAGTCGGGACGGCACACCGGAGCCAGCGTAATGACCACGGGCACATCACCCCAACGCTCGGCGAACATACGGCGCACGACCTCGTAGTCGGCCATGTCGCGCAGGTATACAATAATCGACATCACGTCGTCAGCCGACGCGCCGCCCTCGTTCAGCAGCGCCTCGACATTCTCCCACATGCGCTCCGTCTGCCGCCGCACGTCGCCCACGTGTACCACCTGCCCGCGGTTGTCGATGCTCGCCGTACCCGAAATAAGGCTGTGGCAGCGGTCGCCGTAGTCGACCCTCACGCCGCGCTCGAACGTCACGCCATACTCATATGTCGGGTTGAGATGGTCCTTGGCATAGAGATACTGCTGCTGGCCGGCCACCAACCCGTCGACGGCATAGGCATCCATGCGCACGAAGACGTCGCGGCAGTCGGGCTTGCCCTCGATACCGGTGCTGGCGATGAAATGGGTCTGTGGCGTCAGCCCGCAGCCGACGAAATTCTCGCGCCGGGCATCCACCACACCCTTATAGTTTACATCCACGTCGCGAACGAAGAACCACGTACGCACGCAATTGTCGGCAAGGGTCATGCCCGCGGCTTTGAGCGACGACTCGTACCCCTCGAGCAGCGATGCCGTCTGCGCCGCGCTGTCCGCACCCGCAGCCTCGCACATAAGGTCGTAGAGGTGGGTGTATCCGTTATGGCTGAAGGCCCCAGCCCCCACGCGCTCCATGCCCTCGCAGAATACCGCCCAAAGGGCCACCTTGCTGCCGTCCAGAGGCGGCTGCTGTATCACCGACAGCGGCACCCCGGCAAAAGCTCCGGCAAGGGCCGCCTGCTGCGCCGCGGCATCACTCAGGAAGAGGCGGCACAAGACACACTCCGCCCCCTGCAGCCGCGCACGCAACTCGCCGAAAGCCTGCGACAGCGACGCCGCTTGCTCGGCAAAGGGCCTGCACGCGCCCTCGACATGCAACATTACGTGCCACTCGCCGACACCATTCTCCACCGTAAACGACGCCACCTGCGCCGTGACGCGGCATGCACCGCCGCCATATTCAATCACTTCATGACGGACCATATCTCCGTTACTGAATCTTTTTACCTTGTTTTACAATTCTATTCCATCAACGCCCCGCACCGTCGTGCAGGGGCGGAATCCATCCTTAATGTACGCCCGTTACTCCTCCGTAACACGGTTTACCTCGAAGTTGACCGACGTGTCGCCCTTGGCATTGCGGCCGAAGACATAATCCTTGCCCGGCAGCAGTGCGTTGAGCGCAATGCCGACAATCGCCGCCACGGCAAGGCCCGAGAGCGAGGTGAAGCCCAACGACACAGCATCGTTGGCGCCATACTTTATACCGATGGCCAGCACCAGTATCATGGCCGCGATGATGACGTTGCGCGAGGCCGTGAAATCGACCCTGTTGTCCACAACGTTACGCACGCCCACGGCCGAGATCATGCCGTAGAGCACCAGCGACACGCCGCCGATGGTAGCCGTAGGCATCGAGCTCACCAGAGCCGCGAACTTGGGCGAGAGCGAGAAGAAGATGGCAAAGACTGCCGCCAGGCGTATCACACGCGGGTCGAACACCTTCGTAAGGTTCAGCACGCCCGTATTCTCGCCGTAGGTGGTATTTGCCGGCGCGCCGAACAGCGACGCCAGCGAAGTAGCAAGGCCGTCGCCCATAAGCGTGCGGTGAAGGCCGGGGTCCGAGAGGAAGTTGCGCCCCACCGTCGACGAGATGGCGCACATGTCGCCTATATGCTCCACCATCGTGGCCAGCGCTATGGGCATGATGGTGATGATGGCCGACACGAGCAGCCCCCAGTCGGGGTCGGCAAAGACGGCAAAGGCGGTATCCTTCATGTGGAACGGCACGCCGAACCACGCCGCCTCGCGCACGGCCGTGAAATCGACCTGCCCGCACAGCGCCGCCACCACATACGAGCCCACCACGCCCAGCAGTATGGGCACGATGCGCACCATGCCGCGGCCCCAGATGTTGGCCACGATTATGATAGCGATGGCCAGCAGCGCAATCCACCAGTTGGCCATGCAGTTGGCGATGGCCGAGCCCGAAAGAATAAGGCCGATCGATATGATTATCGGGCCCGTCACGATGGGCGGGAAGTAACGCATAACGCGACGCGCACCGAATATGCCGAACAGGCCGGCGAGGACAAAATACAGCAGACCGGCAAAGAAGACGCCCACACAGGCGTAAGGCAGCGCCTCGGCCGTCGAGAGGCCCTGCGCCGCACCCATCTCCGTAACGGTGGCGTAGCCGCCGATGAAGGCGAACGACGAGCCCAGGAATGCGGGCACCTTGAAACGCGTTATCGCATGGAAAAGCAGCGTACCCAGACCCGCAAACAGAAGCGTGGCCGAGACCGAGAGCCCCGTAATGGCGGGAACGAGTACCGTTGCGCCAAACATGGCGAACATGTGTTGCAGGCCCAGGGCCAGCATCTTTGGTTTGCCCAGCAAGCGGGCATCGCGCACCGCGCCGTCGTCAAGTGGATTATTCGACATATTGAAAAGAGATAAAGGTTAATTCATTTTCACAACCGCGCCGCGCGCCCCTACCACTGGCTTATGCCCAGCGCCTCGGTCTCGCGTACAAGACGGTCGAACGCCTCCTCCATCGAGGGGTCTATCTGCGCTTTCCGCCGCCACTCGTCCGAGCCGTAGACACCCGCCTGCGAGTAATCGAACGGCTCGAACCCGATCTTGCGGGCCACGCGGCGGTTCTTCAGGCGGAAATCGAAGCCCGACGGGTCGACAAAGCCCGGATCGGCAACCACCGAGTGCACGTCCTTGCCCGCGGCACGCCAGTCGGCCATCGACACACCCTGGAACGAGAGGTCGGTCGAGCGCGTATCCCAGTAGCAGTTACGGTCCGACACCATGTTCGCCCCCTTCCAGTTCACGCCCGCGAGGTCGCCGCGGTCGAAATAGATGATGTTGTTGGTAAACGTATACGAGAGGTGCTCCTCCTGCCGCGTAGCCTCGAGCTGCGCCCGCAGCTGGCAGGCGAAGATATTGTTGCATATGAGGTTACCCTCGCCGTAGTGCTGGTGGAAACCGGCGCTCTTGCATGCGTAGACCAGGTTGTCGCGCATGGTGATGCCCGTCGAGCCCTCATCGGTGTAGAGACCCCAGCCGCCGTAATAACGCGAATAGACGTGGTGGATGACGTTGCCGTTCACAGTCGTACCCTCCGAGCGGCCCAGCGTGTAGACGCCGCCCATGTCCGAGAGTTCGCCCCACCCCAGATGGTGGATATGGTTGTAGTCGATCCTGTTGCGCTTGGCCGGGCTGTCGGCATAGCCCCACACCCAGCCGACCGAGACGCCGCTGTAACGGAAGTCGGCAATGTCGTTATGCGTGACGCTGTTGTCCGAGGCGTGGAAGATCACAACCCCGACGGCACATGGGAAGACGTAGCCGCCGTGCTGTATGATAGAGTTGTCGACCGTGATATGGTTGGTCACCATCTCCTCCGACGGCATCTCGGGCTGCCCTATCTTGACACCGTTGGCGCCCAGGTCGTGCAGATGGCACTGTCGGATGGCCGAATTGCGGCACCCGCGGCGGAACCATACGCCGCCCAGTCCCGTATTCGCCACCTCGCAACGCTCCATCACCACGCCCTCGGCGAAGTCGACCATCACGGCCGCCTCGATCGGTGCAGCAGCCTGTGCTGCGCCGTTACCCTCGGCCGGAATCCAGTATCCCGACTCACGGAACGATAGGTCGCGCAGGATGACGTGTCCGGCACGCCGCCCCGAGGCCTCATCGCCCTCGATCACGAGGAACTTATCCACAACGGGCACCGACACCTCAAGCGAAGACGGATCCTCGCCCGGCATGGGTATATAGTAGAGCCACCCCTCCGTGCGGTCGAGGTACCACTCGCCCGCCGAATCCAGCGCCGCGCGGCAGTTCTCGACAACCAGCTTGCTCTTCGTGTCTATGGGGTTCCACTGCGCCATCCCCTCCTCGACGAAGTAGGCCTCGCCCTGCTCCGCATCGAGATAGTGCAGCGGCAGCCGCGTCACATCCCACTTGTGATAGAAGTTAAACACCACATCGTTCCACTCGCTGCGCGGCATGCGGGCCAGCTGTCCGGCCACCTGTTTGCCGAGCGTCACCTTAAGAACGGCCCAGTTCTTGCCCGTGCGGTTCGTCGCCGACGAATCGATCACGAACTCATCGACCCGTTCCATGGCCAGGAACTCGCCCCTGTCGGGCAGCTGTGCGCGGAAGCGGCGCTCGCCCCCGACATACATCTGCTCGAAGCCACGTCCTCGGCACTCCTTCGGCACACGCGCACGCCACACCTTGTCGTCATAGCGTTCGAAGCCGCCGAAAGTGACGCTGCCGCGAAAAACACTCTTGCCACCGGCCTCGCCCTCGATTACAACGGGAGCCCCGGCCGTACCCGAATTGTCGGGCGTGATACGCACGGGATCCCAAAGGCGGTATTCACCGCCACCGACACGGATGTAGAGCGTGTCGCTCTTTGGCAGCGTTGCCGCATGATCCAGCGCCCGCTGCAGCGAGGCAAAGGGGCGGGCAGCACTGCCGTCGCCCGCAGCGTCATCGCCCGAGGGCGACAAATGCACCACCGCGGCCGCTGCGGCCGCCGTCCACAGCAGCATGGCCGCCGACAGGACAAATCCGATACGTGTTTTCATACGCACAGCATATTTAACATCGGGTCGGAGCCCAGCACAAGACGACCGCCGCAATCGCGGTGGCCCGGCGCACCTTGATCCGTCCCGACAAGGTTGATCACTCGAATCACTCCGTCAAGAGGTTAGCATCATGACAAGGGGCACGGCCAAGGTTGGACAGCCGCGCTCCATCACCACAAATATAACATTTATGGTCCGTACGGACAAACCTTTCCCGCAGAAAAACGCATCGCGCGGGCACAAAAAAAGCGGATATACGAATATATCCGCCCACTCTCAACTATTACAATTATCTCTATCGACTAAAGATTCTTCGCTCTGACGGCACGCAGCATGTCGTCGGTCATCGACGACAGATCCCACTGCGGCTTCCAGCCCCACTCCTCGCGGGCGCAGGTGTCGTCGAGTTTGTTAGGCCAGCTCTCGGCAATGGCCTTCTTTACGGGATCCACGTCGTATACCATCTCGAACTCGGGCAGACGCTTGCGGATCTCGGCGTAGATGATCTCGGGAGTAAAGCTCATCGACGCTATGTTGAAGCTGTTGCGGTGCTTGAGCTTTGCAGGGTCGGCCTCCATGAGCTCAACCGTAGCACGCAGCGCATCGGGCATATACATCATGTCCATATATACGTCCTCGGGCACGGGGCATACGAAGCGCTCGCCCTTGACGGCCGCATAGTAGATCTCGACGGCATAGTCCGTCGTACCGCCGCCCGGCAGCGTCACGTTAGATATGATGCCCGGGAAACGCACCGAACGCGTGTCGACACCGAAACGCGTGTGATAGTAGTTCGACAGCAGCTCGCCCGTCACCTTGCACACGCCATACATCGTATCGGGCTGCATGATGGTATCCTGCGGTGTGTTGTCACGCGGGAAATCACCGCCGAATGCACCGATCGAACTCGGCGTGAAGAGCGCACAGTTGTACTGACGCGCTATCTCGAGCGAGTTAGTCAGCGCACCGATGTTGATCTTCCACGCCAGCGTGGGATTCGCCTCTCCCTTGGCCGACAGCAATGCCACCAGATTGAAGATCGAATCTATGCCGTACTTGCGCACCATCTCAGCATAGCGCTCTGCGTCCAAAGCATCCAGAATCTCAAACGGGCCGTCGGCGGCAAGTCGCTCCGAAGGTCGAACATCGGCCGCAACGACATTGCCATTGCCGTAAATACCGCGGAGATAGGTCACCAACTCGGAACCTATTTGCCCTCCCGCACCTACAATAAGGATCTTTTTCATTGTGGAAAGTTTACGAATCGCGCACAAAAATAGTGTTTTTTATTCAAATCTGTTATACCAAAGGCATTTTTTAGGAATTTTCATCACTTTTTTTTCATAAAATCGCCTCCGGGCTGCCCCGACCGGCCCCAAAACCGTCATTACCGTCCGCCAGCCCGCCGCATACCCCACGCCCCGCATACGGATCCGCCCACCAATTTCGACAAAGCCGCACGCCACTCCCCCAAACGCCTTGTGCCGGCCACACCGCCACAGCATATATACATGGCAGTCAGACATGTTATGTCGCTGTGCTGGCACCAACACGACATAGTGGCGACACGACTCCGACACGGGCATTTCAAAAAATTTTGCAAAAAAAAGCCCAAATGTTTTGGAGAATAAAATCTTTACCATATCTTTGCACTCGCAATCCGATAGAGACAACCGCTCGACGCGATTGCAACGTTCAACGACAACAACGACCAATGCGGAAATAGCTCAGTTGGTAGAGCACAACCTTGCCAAGGTTGGGGTCGCGAGTTCGAGTCTCGTTTTCCGCTCTCGAGGCAGTCCGCAATGACTGCCTTTTTCATCCGGCTTTCGACAGTGGCAGGTGTCCCCACCCTCCGCACGAAACGGAAAACACACGGTCGTTGACAATGCGGAAATAGCTCAGTTGGTAGAGCACAACCTTGCCAAGGTTGGGGTCGCGAGTTCGAGTCTCGTTTTCCGCTCTCGAAGGCAGTCTGAAAAGACTGCCTTTTTCTTTTGTATATCAACCTATTGCAAGATTGTCGCAACTTTCGTTCGACAGAACGGGAAGAGCATTATCTCCTCCGCGACTTCGAACAATCCCAGAAAAAGGCCATTTCGACCCCAAATGTTTTACAGAATGTTTTACACAAAAATGTGAGGCAGGTGTTTGCGCAACACGTCACACATCATGAACATCAAAATCGTGTGTCGCAAAGATGCACGCAACCTATAATATACAACAATGTGTTAAGCAAATACCAATCTTATATTTACATCAAGCATGCCATTACGCAAGCACAACCCGCGTCCGCGACAGCGCCGGAAAGAAATATTATTTGGTATCAACCATAATTTTTCATACCTTGCCGTGCATTAGCAAAATCAGACATAATTATTCAACTGCACCAATAAACCCAAAGGACCGGCATTCGGCCGTCGGCCTGCGCCATTGCCGCGAGAAAGCGGACGGCATATGTGCACGGACGGCCACCGAAATACAACACCAACCGAAAAACGACCCATAACAGTCCCGATGAAAACAAGACTAATACTCCTCCTGTTTTGCCTGACCAGCACGCCCCTTATGGCCCAGCAGGGCGATTTCACCATCAAGGGCCGCATAATGGATGCCGAGACGGGCTCGGCGATCGATTTCGCCAACATCCTGCTCTACGAGGACGGCAACGACAACCACGCCATGCAGGTGCTGCCCGACACGAATGGCGTGTTCACGTTCAACAACGTCAGGAAAGGCACATACGTCATCATGATATGGAACATGAACTACGACGTATATTACACCCCGAAGCTCAGCATTGCCTCTACGGCGCTGACCGACCTCGGCGACATACGGCTGCAGCCGCTAGCGAACGAGTTGTCGGAGGTGGTAGTGTCGACCGAAAAACGGCAGCTGGTATACAAACTCGACAAGAAGATAGTGAACGGCTCGTCCAACCTGATGAGCAACGGAGGGTCGGCGGCCGACATCCTCGAAAACGCCCCTTCGGTGCGCGTTGACGCCGAGGGTAACATCTCCTTCCGCGGCAGCACTGGCTTCGCCGTATATGTCGACGGCAAGCCGAGCGTCTTCTCGGGAACGCAGGCCCTGGAGCAGGTGCCCGCAGGACAGATCGAGGACATAGAGATCATCACCACACCCTTCGCCAAGCACGACACCGAAGGCGAGGTCGGCATCATAAACATACGCACCAAGCGTCACTTCATGAGCGGCCTGAGCGGCATAGTCAACATATCGGGAAGCACCTGGGCCACGCGCCGCGGCGATTTCCTGCTCAACCAGCAGAACAAGCAATCGCGCTTCTTCATCGGCGGGCAGTGGTCCGACAAGCTCACCAAGAGCCGTTACGTCCAGCGCTCCGAATCGACCTTCGACGGCACCACCACATCGCTCGACGCCGCAGGACCGCACGAGGGCGACAAGTTCAACTACTCGATGAAGGCCGGCTGGGGGCTCGAGCTGCCCAGGACGTCGCTCACCATCGAGGCCGAGGGCGGCCACGGCGGCCGCTGGCACAAGAGCCACATGCAGTACCGCCAGACATCGCAGGAGGGCGACGGCGAGCCCGCCGCCGAGGAGTACCTCAACAACAACGACTTCAAGAACTCGGAGAACTTCGGGCAGGGTTCGGCATCGTGGGAATACAGGTTCAACGACGACGGGCACAAGATGTCGGCCGTGCTCTATTACAAATACGGAGGCGGCTCGCAGGAGTACTCATACAACGAACTGATCGACAGCCAGGGCAACATGGCCGACGGCATGTGCTACTACGAGAACGAGTTCCGCCACACCGTGCGCGGCAACCTCGACTATGTGCTGCCGTTCCGAGAAAAGGGACTTCTCGAGGCCGGCTACCAGTACTACTCATATTCCGAGGACGGCGACTATGCACTGGAATGGCTGGATCCCGCCTCGGGCAGCTTCGACAAGATCGACGAGGCATACAACACGTTCCTCTTCAAGGAGCAGATACACTCCGTCTATGCCATCCTGTCGGGTACATGGGAGCATCTTGAGGTGCATGCGGGCGTACGCGGCGAATACACCAACACGCGCCTCGACTCATCGATCCCCGACGCCAGCCGCCACAACAAGCGCTTCGAACTCTTCCCCTCGGTACATGCAGGCTACAACTTCGCCCGCGAGCAGCAGATAAAGTTCGCCTACTCGAACCGCACGACGCGCCCCCAGCTGTGGTTCATGGAGCCGTACGTCACCTATAACGATTTCTACTCGGCCGTAATCGGCAACCCCGACATACGCCCCGAATACATACACTCCTTCGAGTTGGGATACCAGAAGAGCTGGGGCGAACACAGCATCAACGCCACCCTCTTCCACCGCTATCGCAAGGACAAGATCGAGCGTCTGCGGCTGCCCTACGAGAAGGGCATGACCCTGGATTCGATGGCCAACGTCGGCTGCGACTACTCCACGGGCCTCGAGCTCAGCGCCTCAAGCCGTCCAGCACAGTGGTGGAACACCAACCTCAACATAAACGTCTACCACTACAAGGTGAAGAACGAGCTCGCGGCCGGAGGCAAAAGCGAGTCGAGCTCCAACTACGACATCATGTGGAACAACACCTTCTCGCTGGGCAAACATACGCGCCTGCAGTTCGACTGCAGCCTTGTCGGGCCGTCGGTCACCACGCAGGGCCGCAGCGACGCCTACTGGTACTCCAACATAGCGGTGCGGCAGCAGCTCATAAGAAACAAGCTGACCGGAACGCTGGCCTTCAAGGACATATTCCGCTCGGCCAGCTACGTAAACAACATAACCGCCTCCAACCTGTGGGTCTACAACAAGATACGCCCGCAGTACCCGCAGATTCTGCTGACCATAAGCTATACGTTCAACAACTTCAAGGGCAAATCGTCGCAGGAGAAAGAGGACCGCAACGAGATGTTCGAGGGTAAACGGTAACGCCGCCGCGCCGAACAGCGTAACGGCTGCGCACGGCGGACCCGGACATAAAAGCCCCCGAGGAATGGATCAAATCCATATCCCCGGGGGTTTTCATCTATACTTTACCGGCATATGTCACCTGCACTTCGGGTACATCCGATCAGGCTCCCGGCGGGCAAAGGTCGGCAAGTCACTTCGCCCCGGCCGAATCCACATGCGAGACATCATACGTGCGAGGGTTGATACGCTCGCCGTCGGCCGTCAGGCAATACTCCGTAGCCGACAGCACATACCCCTGACTGTTCGCTTCGTACTCCACGTCGAAATCATCCTTGTAGGCCCACTCGCCCTCGCCGCGGCGGCTCTCCAGCAGCGAACGGTTGCGTATGCCGAGCAGATTGGCCCACGCCAGTTCCTCGTACCACGACGTCTGCTCCTTCCACGCACATATGAAATCGGGTGTCTCCTTGTTCTCGATGTCGGTATATGTGAAGTGCAGTATCTCGCTGTCGCCGTCGATGGTACCGTAACGGCTCTCGACAAGGTTGCCGTCACGCCATACATAGTCCTCCCACTCATCATCCTGCTCGGCATGGATCAGCTGGTTATACTCGTCATACGTATAGACAGTCACAAGCACCTCTCCATCACGGTTACGCTCGACACGCTCGGCATACCCCTCAGCGTTGAGATAGACCGTATAGACGGTTTTGTCGTCGCATACGATATGCACCACGCCGTCATCATAGGCATATTCGACCGTCTTTACCGTAGTCTCGGTCTGGCCCTCCGAAACATACTCCGCCGAGATCTTACGCCACAGGATCAGTCGGTCCTGATCGTCATACGACAACTCGATCGACGAGCGCTCCTCCTCGCCCACGGTATAGAGCACCTCCGACACCAACTGGTCGTATGCCGGCTCCAAGGGCTCGTCCACGTCAGAGGGAACGTCTCCGTCGGCCGTCGTACCCTTCTGCTCAACGGTGATGGTAATGCTTGTCGCACCGCACACGATGGTAACGGTGGCGGCACGGTCCTCGCCCGTAGTGTTCACGTCAAGCGTAATCGTAACGGTATAGTCGCCTGCCGCATCGCCGTGATCGGGCGTAACGGTCACCCACGACGCATCGCCCTCGGCACGGGTCTGTGCAACCGTAGCACGCCACGGACCAGTCGTCGTGAACGATATTCCGTCGGCAGGTGTACCCGACGTTTCGTCGGCATAGATCGAATAATCGGTCTTCGTACCCTCAGGCAAGCGGATATCCGTACCCGAATCATCCGAGCCGCTGTCTGAACATCCGACAAGGAGCATGACGCTCAAAAACAAAGATAAGGCATGAAACTTTTTCATGACTGAAATGTATTGGCCTGCACCCAGACCCCTAAGATGCAGCGTAAACAAACTCCAGGAAAGCGCGGAGCCTCCAGCCGACCAGCCCCGAAACAGCGGGACTTACAGAGCACGGAAAAACGCCATGTCACTCTCCCCGTGGCACGGCATTACATCCATGCATTGCGTCCCCTCAGCGGCAATAACCGGCAAGGCGCTTTCACCATATGCAGCCGCCCGCAAGGCGGCATTACAAAGTTAAACAAAAGTTCCTTAAATGCGCGATATTGAATACCCATCAGGCAATAAAACACCGTAACACGGCCACGGCTTGATTCAGACTAAGTCATTCCTTCCCCAACCGATCGCACCATACCCCTTACGAGCGTCATAAAAACATAGCGGCTCATATTTCAGTTCAAAAACTAACCATAATCATATCGAAACACAATAAAGTCTTCCTGCTTTCGTTATGATCATAGCCGAAAAAGACATAAAAACAACACCCACATACTGCCCGACATTTGCAAAAGCCGTATATTTGCAGCCCCGGATATGCCCTGACGGGACAATCGAACGGTATATTAACAAATTGCACAAGCCAAAAAGACTGAAACATGACAAACAAACTGTGGAGAACCCTGACTGCGATTCTTCTCGGCATCGGTACGGTCACGTTTTCGGGATGCACATCCGATCCGACAAGCGACGGCACCGGAAGCGAAGAATATATACTTCTTAATTTCAGCAAAAACGACACCCGCGCCGACATATCGGACAACGGGTCGGGATCCTTCAGCGAAGGAGACGTCATAGGACTCTATCTCGACAACGGCTCGCGCATCGAGTACCGCGAACTTCGATATGAAAGCGGGCAGTGGCAACCGCGTCTCCGCCGCCCCGACTTCGGCGAGGGACGCCTTACCCTGTCGGCGCACTACCCCGTCGTGAAGGGTGAGTCCGACGTCGCCGCAGGCAGCTACCGCTTCAGCGTGGCAACCGACCAGAGCGGCGACGGCTTCGAGGCATCCGACCTGCTCGTCTCGCAGGCCGTGCTCGAGGCGGGGAACAACCGTGCCGACCTTGTTTTCCGCCACGCCATGCACCGTCTGCGCATAGAGCTCACGGGAAAGACCGACGGAGCGGAGGTTACGGTGTGCAGCCGCGTCGGCGGCATAGTCGACCTGCTCACGGGCGAGGCCACCCCCACCGACCAGGAGTTCCAATGGATCACCCCGGCCCGAAATGCCGACGACAGCTTCGAGGCGGTGATCTACCCGCAGGATGCCGCCCCGTACCGTGACGGCGACGGTTCGCTGCTGAAAATAACGGCGGCGGACAAGGAGTACAGCTTCAAGGCCCCCGACATGCAGACCGACGGCAACGACCTCAAGGCATTCGAGGCCGGACGCCAGGTTACGGTCAGGCTGTCGCTCAAGGAGTCTGCCGACTCGAAATGGGCCAACAGGAAGGTATGGGTTTACGGCATCAAAGCCCCCGAGGAGAGCGCATGGGTACAGCTCTATCCCGAATTCTACCACACGTACTATCTGCCGTGCGACCCGTCATACGGATGGTATGACTGCAACAAGGTCAATCCCACGGCCAACCCCGACGGTGTTCCCGACGGCATGATGTGCTGGGCGGCCGCCGACGCGAGCATGCTGCACTGGTGGTTCGACCAGAACAGGAAGTACATTGAGATGTACGGCGACAGATACAAGGGCCCCGACTACCATTTCCCGCAGCCCAAGCGCCAGGAGAGCGACATATTCCAGTGCTTTATCGACTCGTTCGTCGACGAGGCCGGATATACCGACGCCGGGGTAAACTGGTTCATCCACGGCAAGATCCCGTCGGCGCCGGCCCGCGACAAACCATACAACGACGCAGGCTACTTCAAGGATGTCTTTCCCGAAGGCGTACTGCTGGGCAAGAACATCGGAGGACTGAGCAAGGAGCGGTTCAACGAGACCATAAAGGATGCGCTTGAGAACAAGAAGGCCATTGCCATATCCCGCGGAACGGTCCGCTCGGGCCACATCCTCACCGTATGGGGAGCGGAATTTGACGAGAACGGCGACGTATCGTACGTATACATGGCCGACAACAACGACCGCGACCAGTTCGAGGCGTGGGGCGTAGGATGCATACGCAGCCAGATCGTCTACGAGCGATACCCCGAAGGTGCGACATATACGTGCTACAAATCGGGGTACATCGAGAACAACAAGTCGATAGTCATAAACCGACTGGCCACACTGGAACTTGGCGACACCTACTGGGAGCAGTACTTCGCATCGGCGAAAAACAAAGAATAAACACACAAAAAATACGTAACAACATGAAAAGAGCTTATTTCATCCTGGCCGCAGCCGCCCTCGTGGGCGCCGGCGCATGCCAGAAGGGCACCGACGACACACCGCCCGCAACCGACAAGAGAATCGAAATCAACACCTCGATCGCCAACCACAGCGGCGCATCGGGCACCACACGCACCCCGCAGCTCAACGGCAACGGCAGCGGCAACTTCGCCGACGGCGACCGTATAACGCTGTTCGTACGCTCGGAATCGGGCCAGACGACCGCCACCGACTACGCCGTCGGCGTAAGCAAGCTGTACTGGAAGAACATACGCCTCAACCCCGAGGATACGAAGGCTGATTTCTCGGCATGCTACCCCGAGCAGGAGGTAGCCGACGGCAAGTTCACCTTCAACATCGAAACCTCGCCCGACAAGGACCTCCTGCTGGCACAGAGCCGCAACATAACGGTCGAGTCGGAGGAGCAGGTCGACCTGCTGTTCACGCACGCCATGCACCGCCTGGTGATAAACTACTCGACGCAGTCGGACATCAAGATCGACGAGATAACCACCGTATGCACCGCCAAGTCGACCTGCGAGGTCGACCTCAACACACAGACGCTCGACAGCAGCGCATCGGGCAAGGCCGACTTCTCGGCATCGGGCCGCAGCGCACAGTTCATGATCGTGCCGCAGAAGGTCTCTGACATCGAGGTGCTGGTAACCGTCGACCAGATGTCGAAGAAGTTCGCCCTGAGCGAGCTGGTCACCGACCACGATGACCTCGAGAGGGGCAAGCAGCTCACCGTGAACATCAAGGTAAGGGACGGCAAGATCGTACTCGAAGGCAGCTCGATCGTACAGTGGGGCGACCAGGGTACCGTCGAGGGCGACATAATCCTCTAGTCGGGACGCGTCGCGATACGACAGCGACAGGGGCATCCGCATATGCGGATGCCCCTGTCTGCATTAACGGGTGTGCGTACCGAGGGTCAGTAACCCAGCCTGTCGAGCCACTGGCGGATGCTCCTCGCATCGGCGCCGTTAAGCAGGCGGCCTTCACCCCAGTCCAGATCGGGATATGCCGACTTCAAGGCGGCGGCGCTGTTGGCAATGCCGCTGCTTCCCGACGTGGCGAACGGTATCACTCGGCAACCCTTCATGTCGTTCGCCTCGATAAAGGTGTTCACTATGCGCGGTGCCTGGTCCCACCATACGGGGTACCCGACGAAGACCACATCGTAGGCCGACATATCCACCTTCGCGCCCTTGAGTGCCGGGCGCGACTTCGGGTTGTCCATCTCCACCGAGCTGCGCGAGGCGCTGTCGCGCCAGTTAAGGTCGGCCGACGTGTAGGGCTGCGCCGGCGTTATGGCATACAGCTCGCCGCCGACGGCATCGGCCAGCATTCGGGCCACACGGGCCGTTGTCCCCGTCGCCGAGAAACAGGCGACAAGGATTCTGTGATTGTTTTGTTTCGTCATGTTCATAACCTCTTTCTGCTGTGCCGGGGCCGCGGCGGCAATGCCTGCCACGGCCAACATTGTCAATACTGTTCGCAGCATGGCATTCTACTTTTCCAAAGCGTCATACTCCTCGTCGGTGACGGGCTCGAGCCACTCGTTCGAGGTATTCTCGCCCGCAACCTCTATCGCCAAATGCGCAAACCACCCGTCGGCCGCAGCCCCGTGCCAGTGCTTAACTCCGGCGGGGATATTTATCACCGTGCCGGGCAGTATCTCCACGGCAGGCTTGCCCTCCTCGCGGTACCATCCTCGGCCGGCCACGCCGATGAGGACCTGTCCGCCGCCCGACGTGGCGTGGTGTATGTGCCAGTTGTTGCGGCAGCGCGGCTCGAAGGTCACGTTGTACACCATAACCTGCTCGCGCGATACGGGTGCCAGGTAACTGCGGCCCGTGAAGTAGTCGGCATAGGCCGTGTTGGGCTCGCCGATCGGGAAGATCATCTCACGCTGGAAAGCCTCACGCGCCGCGTCGCCCGCAGCGCCGCCGTCACCCTCCCCGTCGGCCCACACACCCTTGGCCAGATTGAACGCCGCCCACGCCTTGGGCCAGCCGGCATAAAAGGCTATATGGGTGATGATCTCCGATATCTCCGTGCGCGTGATGCCGTTGCGCTTGGCCGACTGCAGATGGTAGATCAGCGAGCTGTCGGTAATACCCTGGCTGATGAGCGACGTTATCGTCACCAGGCTGCGGTCGCGCAGGCCCAGACTGTCGGTGCGGCTCCATACCTCGCCGAAGAGGACGTCGTCGTTGAGCTGCGCAAATTTCGGGGCGAACGTGCCGAGCTGGTCACGTCCTGCCGTCTGTACGATTTTCTCCTGTGCCATAACATTCAATGTCAAAATGACTGATAATGCGGTTAAAATAATTCGGTTCATTGTCGTTTATCGTATATGTAGTTGTCGATGCGGTTGCGGGGATTGAGCGGCGTCTGGTCCGACAACACAAGCGACCGCACCATATGGAGCGTCCCCTGCTTGTAACGGCGGAAGTGCTCCGAGGCGATATGGCTGTCGTACGCCGCACGGCTCGCATAGGTCTCAAGTATCGTTATGCGGCACGGATCCTCCTTCTCGGCCATGGCATACATGGTAAGCACGCCCGGCTCGGTCCTGAGCGACACCTCGCCCACCTCGGCCGCATACCTCATATATTCGTCGAGATATTCGGGCCGTACCTCTATCTTCGACAGCCTAACGATGCCGTCGGCCTGCATCGGCTCCTTGGCACACATGCCCCCTGCCCTACACCCGGCATCCACTATCTTCACCGTTTCGGCAACAGTCCGAGAGTCCGTGGTCGCCGGACGCCTTTTCGTGCATGACAGCGTCACTGCGGCAAGCGCCGCAAGCGTACATATCGGAATCATCACATTCTTTCCCATCGTTTATTACTTGTAACCTGCTTACCGCCGCATGCGGGTAAGCCCGCGCAGTATCTCCATCTCGTTATCCTCCAAACTGAATTCCGCCACAGGACCGTCGGACGACGCCTCGCCCCGCTCCTGCACAAGGAAACGGCGTATAACGTCGCACGTCGAGACGTTGTATCGCTCCGCAAGAAAGCAGACCACATCGTCATCATAAAGGCCTTCGGGCACATTCATCGGTTCAATCATCGCTACTGTTTTGACGATACAAAATTACCCCTCACGACATCAAAAGACGTAACAGAATGTGGGATGTTCGTGCCATTTTTACGGTTTTTCGCCCACGGCAACCGTACGTTGTCCCGAAATGGGTTATCTTTGCATAAGGACTCGCGCGCTGCATCATGAGCAAGATACTAAAGATAAGGAACGTAAGCGACTACAGCGGCTGGCTCGGTCTGACGGACCGCCATCCGCTCGTGAGCGTGGTCGACTATGCCAAGGCATCACCCGTACGCCACAGCCTGAACAACTACAGCGTCTACGGCATCTTCTTCCACGACGAGGCCGACATCGACCTCGACTACGGCTGCGGCAAGTACGACTACAAGAAGGGCACCGTCATCTGCGTGGCACCGGGGCAGATCGGCGGCAAGGAGGACAACGGCGAGCGCGTGAAACTCACGGGGTGGGCCCTGCTGTTCCATCCCGACCTGCTGCACGGCACGCCACTCGAACGTACGATAAGGACATACTCGTTCTTCGACTACCGCATAAACGAGGCACTGCACATGACCGAGCAGGAGCACGACCTGCTCGTATCGCTCATGCACCTCATAAGCGACGAGCTCGACAAGCGGCGCGACGAGCTGCAGGACACCATACTTGTCGGTTACATAGGGCTGGTGCTTAACTACTGCCAACGCTTCTACAACAGGCAGTTCCTCACGCGCAAGATCGAAAACAACGACATACTGACACGCTTCGACGACCTGCTGCGCAGCTATTACGAGCAGAAACAGCAGCTCACGCTGGGACTGCCCACCGTACAATACTGCGCCGAGCGGCTCTGCATGTCGGCAAACTATTTCGGCGACCTGGTGAAGAAGACCACCGGCGACACGGCCAGCAACTACATCCGCCAGTACGTTATCCAGCAGGCCAAGAACATGCTTGCCGCCGGATGCGGCACGGCACAGGCGGCAATCGACCTGGGATTCCAGTACCCGCAGCACCTGAGCCGCATGTTCAAACGGCAGACCGGCATCACCCCGTCGGAATACTGCCGACAGTTGCGACGCTGACTACGCGCAGGCGCCAGAAGAGGCAAATCCATACACGCTTATCTTCACGCGGCAGTACTCCATGCCACGTGCACTTCGAGTATACGGAACGGGAAAAAACGGCAGGTATTTAGCGTAAAAAACGGCCATAGTATTAATACCGCCCGACAGTGCGCGGAGCGCCCTTCCAAACCGCACAGTCCGCGTTATGGCGCAAGCCATGACCGTTTTGATGCTGTACCGAAAGACACACCGCTCCTTTCGGGACCATGCCGGCGGCACAGATAGCGTCGGAATGACGTTTAAGGCGGCACGTTTTTATCGTACAGAGACATTGAACTCAAGGTTTTTCGGGCGGCATTTGTTATATTTGTATAGCCATAAGAGGCAGCCGTTTACCGAATCCCCTACACATTCCTGCATCCGATTCCAGGCGGGCCGCTGCCGCTCGTGCGCCACAGGCCGACACTTAACAAACCAACCGATATGAAACGAAACATCCTATTTCTGTGTGCCGCGTCGCTGCTTGCCGCATGCGGCGGCACGCAGACGCAGCAACAGGCTCCGATGCCGATGCAGCAACAGGTCGAGGAGCTGCTCGACGCCATGACCGTTGACGAGAAGATCGGGCAGATGATGAACTCGACGCCCGCCATCGAACGCCTCGACATCAAGCCCTACGACTGGTGGAACGAGGGCCTTCATGGCGTGGGCCGCAGCGGCCGCGCCACCGTATTTCCCCAGCCCATAGGTCTGGGCGCCACCTTCGACACCGAACTGCTCAAGGAGATAGGCGACGCCATCTCGGACGAGGCCCGCGCCAAATACCAGGCGGCACGCCGCATAGGCAACTACCGCCGCTACTCGGGACTCTCGTTCTGGTCGCCCAACGTCAACATCTTCCGCGACCCGCGCTGGGGCCGCGGCATGGAGACCTACGGCGAGGACCCCTACCTGACGGGAATGCTCGGCACGGCCTTCGTCAAGGGCCTCCAGGGCGACGACCCGCAATACCTCAAGGCCGCAGCCTGCGCCAAGCACTACGCCGTGCATTCGGGACCCGAGGCCACGCGCCACTCGGCCAACGTCGAGCCGCCGCTCAGGGATCTCTACGAGACATACCTGCCGGCATTCGAGATGCTGGTAAAGGAGGCCAAGGTGGAGACCGTAATGACGGCCTACAACGCCGTCTACGGCGACTGCTGCTCGGCAAGCCCCTTCCTCATGCAGGATATCCTGCGCAACAGGTGGCAGTTCAAGGGCCACATCGTATCCGACTGCGGTGCCGTGACCGACATCTACACGGGACACAAGTGCACGCGCTGCGAGATGGATGCCGCCGTCAAGGCTCTCAAGGCGGGCCTTAACCTCGAGTGCGGCTCGTCGATGCGTACGCTCAAGGATGCCTACGCCAAGCAGCTCATCACCGAGGAGGATCTCGACAACGCACTGCGCCCGACGATAATGACACGTCTCAAGCTCGGCATCCTGCACGACGACCCGCAGTGTCCCTACAACAACATGCCCGAGGACGCGCTCGGCTCGGCCGAGCACCGCGCCCTGGCCAAGCGCGCCGCCGTGGAGAGCATGGTACTGCTGAAAAACGACGGCGTACTGCCCCTCGACAAGAACATCCACTCGCTCGACCTCTCGGGCAGCGGCGCCACCGACGTATTCTACCAGATGGGCAACTATTACGGCCTCAGCGACGACTACAGCACCTATCTCCAGGGCATCGTATCGAAGGTGAGCGCCGGCACCACCGTATCGTACCACACGGGATTCATGCCGCTCGACGGCCTTGCCGCCAACATGAACATAGGCGAAGCCACGGGGGCCGAGGTGGCAATCGTGTTCATGGGCAACAACGGCAACGTCGAGGGCGAGGAGGGCGAGTCGATAGCCAACCGCACCAGCGGCGACCGTCTCGACCTGCGTCTACCCGAGTCGCAGATGAACTACCTGCGCACGCTCAGGCGATACAAGGACAAAGGCATCGTCGTAGTGCTCACGGGCGGCAGCCCGATCGACCTGCGCGAGATATACGAACTGGCCGACGCCGTGGTTATGGCGTGGTATTCGGGCCAGGCGGGCGGCGAGGCGCTCGGCGACCTGCTCTTCGGCGACGCCAACTTCAGCGGACGCCTTCCCGTGACCTTCCCAGCCGAAACCGAGAAGCTGCCCCCGTTCGAGGACTACTCGATGAAGGAGCGCACGTACAAATACATGACCGACAACATCTTCCTGCCCTTCGGCTACGGCCTGAGCTACGGCCGCGTCACCTACTCTTCGGCCAAGGCCGCCGTCAAGGGTGACAAGACCGTCACCGTGGAGGTTACGCTGCACAACGAGGGCACGGCCGACATCGACGAGACCGTACAGCTCTACCACTCGTCGCCCGCGGCCGGCGTGTCGGCCCCGCAGTCGCAGCTTGTGACCTTCAGCCGCGAGCACCTGAAGGCCGGCGAGACCCGGACCGTCAGGATGGAGGTACCCGTCGACCGCCTTGCCACGGTGCAGGAGGACGGCAGCAAGCTCCTTCTGCCGGGCACGCACACCCTGCATGTGGCCTCGGCCGCCCCGACATACCGCAGCGCCGAGCTGGGCGTGCAGGACGCATGCGCCACCATCGAACTATAAACACTCCGACCTTCGACCGAACACCCCGCAACAACTGCGGGGTGTTTTCTTTTTGCGCTGCGCACGTCGGCATTGCGCACGGCATAAAAAGTGAGGGCAGCCATATCAGCTGCCCTCACTGCATTGAATCAAACCTCAGACTACGCTACCTGCGGCTGCGCCACAGCGCCGACATCTGCTCGAGGGTCTTGCCCTTGGTCTCGGGCACCATCTTCCACACGAACAGGGCCGACAGCAACGACATGGCGGCATAGATGCAGTAGGTTCCGCCAACGCTCCACTCGCTCAGCGACGGGAACGTAGCCGAAACGAGGAAGTTCGACACCCACTGCGCGGCCACGGCTATGGCCACGGCCTGCGAACGGATCGTGTTGGGGAATATCTCCGAGATGAGCACCCAGCAGATCGGGCCCCACGACATCATGAACGACGCCGTGTAGATGATGATGAAGACCAGCGCCGCCAGACCTATCGTATCGGTGAACGACAGGGCCGCCAGCACGGCCATGCCCACCATCATTCCCGTCGAACCGATTATAAGCAGCGGCTTGCGGCCCACGCGGTCGACAGTAAAGATGGCCACCACGGTAAAGACTATGTTGACGATACCCATCACCACCGTCTGCAGCATCGAGGCATCGCCCGTGGCGCCCATGTTCTCGAATATGCGCGGCGCATAGTACAGCACCACGTTTATGCCTATGGCCTGCTGGAAAAACGACAGCAGTATGCCCACCACGATGACCGTCGCGCCGTAGGCGAACAGACGCTCGCGCTTCTCGTGTACCGTCGACTTGATCTCGTCGAGGATCGTGCGGGCCTCGGCCGTACCGTTTATGCGTTCGAGTACGGCGAAGGCGCGGGTGTCGTTACCGCGCAGCGCCAGGAAGCGCGGCGTCTCGGGCACCAGCAGTATGAGCAGGAAGAAGGCTCCCGCGGGGAAGGCCTCCGAGAGGAACATGCGCCTCCAGCCGATGTCGACCATCGCCTGCTCGATCACCTCGACCGTATCGCCCAGGTTGTTGCGTATGAGGTAGTTTACGAAATATACGACCAGCATGCCGAAGATTATGGCGAACTGGTTGCACGACACGAGCGTGCCGCGTATGCGTGCGGGCGAGATCTCGGCTATGTACATCGGGCACACGGCCGATGCCAGGCCCACGCCTATGCCGCCGATTATGCGGTAGAGGTTGAACGACACGAGCAGTGCGAACGATGCCTCACCGTAAGGGAGTATGCCGCTCTCGGGGCACCACGACCCCACGGCCGAGACGAAGAAGAGGACGGCGGCCACCACCAGCGTGCGCTTGCGGCCGAAACGCGCGGCCAGCACGCCCGAGATCGCGCCGCCTATGACGCAGCCGATAAGGGCGCTAGAGGCAGTGAAGCCGTGCATCCATGCCGTGTACGTAAAGTCGGACGCCGTGCGGAAGAAGGTATCGAGAGCCTGCTCGGCACCCGACACCACGGCGGTGTCGTATCCGAAGAGCAGGCCGCCGATAACCGCCACCAGCACGATGGAGAAGAGGTAGGCGCGGCTTCCGTTTGATTGGTTTGAAGTCATATCTGCAGTTTTAGGTGTTTGGTTGGCGGGGCCCGCCGCATGTGACGCATGCACAGCGCGGCATGTGCGGTACGGCACCCGAAAGCATAAAAAAATTCCGCCGACGGCGATCGTGCCGACGGCGGAACCGCGAGTCATTAGATATACATGTTGATCAGGGCCTCATAGAGCTCCTGCTTGCCGCTGCGCTGCACGGGCTCGTGCTTGCGGGCATAGTCGGCCACCTGCTCGAGCGTCAGGGCACCCTCCTCGAAAGCCTTGCCCTCGCCGCTGTCGTACGACGAGTAACGCTCGGCGAGCATCTTCTCGTAGGGCGAGTTCTCGAGTATGTCGGCCGCGATGAGCAGGGCGCGGGCCATAGTATCCATACCCGATATGTGGGCGATGAATATATCCTCCAGATCGGTCGAGTTACGGCGCGTCTTGGCGTCGAAGTTCGTGCCGCCGCCCTGAAGGCCGCCGCCGCGCAGGATGACGATCATGGCCTGCACAAGCTCGTAGAGGTCGATCGGGAACTGGTCGGTATCCCAGCCGTTCTGGTAGTCGCCGCGGTTGGCGTCGATCGAGCCGAGCATGCCGGCATCGACGGCGCACTGGAGCTCATGCTCGAAGGTGTGTCCGGCCAGCGTCGCGTGGTTGACCTCGATGTTCACCTTGAAGTCCTTGTCGAGGCCGTGTGCGCGCAGGAAGCCGATGACGGTCTCGGTGTCGACGTCATACTGGTGCTTCATGGGCTCCATGGGCTTGGGCTCAACGAGGAACGTACCCTTGAAACCCTTGGCGCGGGCATAGTCGCGCGCCATGCGCAGCATGGTGGCCATGTGTTCCTTCTCGCGCTTCATGTCGGTATTGAGCAGCGACATGTAACCCTCGCGGCCGCCCCAGAAGACATAGCACTCGCCGCCCAGCTCTATCGTGGCGTCAATCGCGTTCTTTATCTGGAGCATGGCGCGCGCCGCAGCGTCGAAGTCGGGATTGGTCGAGGCGCCGTTCATGTAACGTGCGTGGCCGAATACGTTGGCCGTACCCCACAGCAGACGGATGCCCGTCTCGGCCTGCTTCTGCTTGGCGTATGCCACCATCTCCTTCAGGTTCTTCTCATACTCCTCGACCGTAGCGGCCTCGTCGACGAGGTCCACGTCGTGGAAGCAGTAGTACTCGATGCCCATCTTCTGCATGAACTCGAAGCCCGCATCCATCTTGGCCTTGGCGCGCTCCAGCGGCGATGCCGCCTCGTTCCACGGGAACTTCTTGGTGCCGACGCCGAACTGGTCGCTACCCTCGGCGCAGAGCGTATGCCACCACGCCATCGAGAAACGGAACCAATCCTTCATCTTGCGGCCCATAACCACGCGCTCTGGATCGTAGTAGCGGAATGCCATCGGGTTTTTCGAATCCTTACCCTCGAAAGGGATCTTTCCCACGGTGGGGAAATAGCTTTTCGTTGCCATAGTCTGATTGTTTTTTTGATTGAACTTATATTTCGATACTATGTTTATCACAAATTTACGCCCTGTCGAGCCGCGCCTCCACCTCGCGCACCCAGCGTGCGTACTGCTCCTCCAGGGCATTGCGGTCGGCGGCCACGGGCTCCACAGCCTCAAGGCGTCGCAGCGAGGCGAAGGCCTCGTCGCGGCTGGCGTAATACCCTGCGCCGAGCGCGGCACCGCGCGCAGCACCCAGGGCGCCGTCGGTGTTGAAGAGCTCGATGCGGGCACCCGTAAGCGTCGACAGCGTCTGACGGAACAGCGGCGAGAGGAAGAGGTTGGCCTCACCGGCGCGTATGACGTCGGGCGAAAGACCCAGGCCGCGCATGATGTCGATGCCGTAGCGGAACGAGAAAGCTATACCCTCCTGCGCCGCGCGCAGCACATGGGCCGTAGTATGGCGGTTCAGGTCGAGACCGACGACGGCGGCACCCGTCGAGCGGTTGCCCAGCACGCGTTCCGCTCCGTTGCCGAAGGGGAGCACAACCACACCGTCCGACCCAACGGGGGCCGTGGCGGCAAGGGTGTTCATCTCGGCATATCCCATCGTACCCTGCACCACATGGCGGCGAATCCACGAGTTCATTATACCCGTGCCGTTTATACACAGCAGGATGCCGTAACGCGGCCGCGCGGCCGTATGGTTGACGTGTACGAAGGTGTTGACGCGCGACTGCGGATCGGCCTTGGGCGTGTCGACCACGCCGTACACCACACCGCTCGTACCTCCCGTCGCGGCCACCTCACCCGCCTCCAGCACATTGAGCGAGAAGGCATTGTTGGGCTGGTCGCCGGCACGGTACGAGATGGGCGTACCCTTCGGTATGCCCAGCAGGCGCTCCGTTGCGGCATCGGTCTCGGCCTGCGTGCCGATCGACGGCCCGGCCTCGGGTATGATGGCGTGCGGAATGCCGTAGCAGTCGGCCACGAAGTCGGCACGGCGCTCCTCGGCAAAGTCCCAGAGGATCTGCTCCGAGAGTCCGCTGACGCTCGTCGACATATGGCCCGAAAGACGGTAGGCGATGTAGTCGCCCGGCAGCATGAACTTGTCGATGCGGGCGAACAGATCGGGCTCGTTACGCTTCACCCACGCCAGTTTCGAGGCCGTGAAGTTGCCCGGCGAGTTGAGCGCATGGTTCAGGCAGAAGTCGCGCCCAATGCTCTCTAGAGCGGCGGCGCCTATATCCACGGCGCGCGAGTCGCACCATATAATCGACTTGCGCAGCGGGCGCCCTTCGCCGTCGAGGCACACGAGGCCGTGCATCTGATAGGTGATGCCGATCGACACCACGTCGCGCAGCGGGAAGCGCTCCCCCACCTGGCGTATGCCCTCGCACACGTAGTGCCACCACATGTCGGGGTCCTGCTCGGCCCAGCCAGCATGCAGCGCCTCAATCGGCATCTCCTGCGCGGGGTTCGTCGCCGACGCCACGCACTCGCCCGTCGCGATGTCGAGCAGCGACACCTTCACCGACGAGGAACCTATGTCTATTCCCAAACTTTTCATGTCTCTATGCTTTTTAGCGGTCGCACGCCCCGTGGCGGCCCGACCGCAGGTCAATACTTCCAGTTGTTGATGAAGCCGAGCTTGAGTTTCTCGCGCACGGCCTTGCGGTAGGCATTGCGGTTGAACATATAGTAACGCGCCGGCTTGTGGGCCACGCCCTGCTCCTTCTCGGCCGTCGGCGTGAGAAAACCCGACGAAAGAATCTTCTTGCGGAAATTGCGGTTGTCGATCTCGATGCCGAGCACCGCGCTGTAGAGGTTCTGCAACGTGCGTATGGTGAACTTGCGCGGCAGCAGCTCGAATGCCACGGGCGACTGCAGCATCTCGCGGCACAGCACCGACAGCGCCGTCGTCAGAATCTGCTTGTGGTCCATCGCCAGACGCTGTATGTCGTCGACATCGACCCACTGCGCGCCCTTGGCCGTGGTATAGGCCACCATGCGGTCGTCGAGCTTCACCAGCGCATAATACCCTACGGTAACCACACGCTCGGTGCTGATACCGTGGTAACGGTTGATCCACTCCAGCTCCTCGCCGCTCACGCGCTTGGGGTCGGAGAATATGTCCATCTGCTTCAGGTAGACGTTTTTCAGACCCGTAGCCTCCTCGAGCACCCGGTACGCCGCCTCGGGAAGAGTCTCGTTCTCGAGAATCATGGCGCCGGGCAGTTTCAACGGGTCAAGGCGCACGTCGGGCATGCTGTAACGGCGTTCGATGAGCAGGACCTTGAGGGCCTTGCCATTAAAACCGAACACGGCACAATCCACCGACAGCGATTGATTGGTCTGTACGGACATGGGTATTTGAAGTTTTCAGGTTTCAGGTTTCAATTGTAAAGTTACCCATTCCGACACAAGATTGCAAACTTAATGTATTATATACGCTAACCCCATAACGTATATCCGACACACAGAGGCTCTGCGCCCGTTTCGGGTGCCGGCGACCGTTGTTCCAAATATACGCTAACACGCCAGCTCGCCCCCACGGCGACGGCCGACGCTCCGAAAAAAATGTACGACAGGGCTTGGAGATCCCGATATTGTTCGTATATTTGCGAACAGAGAAAAAAAAACGGGAAACCACCACACGCCATGCAGAGCAGACACTACACCGATGACGAGCAGAGGCTGGCACGCCTTGCCAAGGCGCTGGGCCACCCGGCCCGCATAGCCATCGTGCGGTTCCTCGCCGCACAGGAGAGCTGCTTCTTCGGCGACATACACGAAGTGCTGCCCATATCGAAGGCCACTGTGTCGCAGCACCTCAAGGAGCTGCGCGATGCCGGGCTCATACAAGGCGAGATACACCCGCCCAAGGTGCGTTACTGCATAAACCGCGAGAACTGGGATCTCGCACGCAGGCTCTTCGCAGACCTGTTCCGCGAATGTGCCGACAAACACGGCTGCTGCGACTGACGCGACCGAATTTTTTTTGCGCCAAATGTTCGTAATTCGACGAACTACATACATTAATAAACAAAAAAGAACTGAAAAATGGAAATCAAGGTATTGGGAACGGGCTGCGCAGGATGCCGCGCCCTGCACGAGACGGTAAAACAGGCTGTAGCCGAACTGGGATGCAACGCCACAGTCGAGAAAGAGGAGGACATAACCCGGATCATCGCCTACAACGTGCTGCGCCTGCCGGCACTGGTAATCGACGGCAAGGTCGTAGCACAGGGCGGACGGCTGACCCTCGACGAAGTGAAACGCCTTATCGAGCGATAGCCATGCAGAGGGTATTCATAATCCTGCTCGCGGCCCTGGCCGCGGCATGCGGGCAGGCGGCCGACAACAGGGCCGACAACAGGGCCGCAGACAAGGCGACGGAAACCGAAGCGGTATCGCCGGGCACACAGGCCGACGGCGTCGAGGTGCTCTCGTTCCACGCCAAACGACGCTGTGCCACGTGCGTGGCGATAGAGAAGCTCACGCGCGAGGTTGTCGCCGAGAATTTCGCGCCGCAGGTGGCAGACGGGAAGCTCCGCCTGCGCGTGATAGACATCTCGGAGGATGAAGCCACGGCCGAACGGTACGAAGTGACATGGTCGTCGCTGCTGCTGTGTCGCCGCGACGGGGGCAGCGAACAGGTGAACGACCTCACCCGCTTCGCCTTTGCCAAGGCCCGCACCGCCCCCGACGAGTTCAAGCAGCGGCTGAAAGACGAGATAGAGGAGATGCTCACCGACAGCGAAAGCAAAGAATAACCGCGCATGGAATACCTCAACAGCATACTCGAATCGTCGACGACGCCCGCCGTGACAGCCCTCATACTCGGACTGCTCACGGCCATAAGCCCCTGCCCGCTGGCGACGAACATTGCCGCCGTGGGCTACCTTGCCCGCGACGTCGCCTCGCCCCGTCGCATACTGCTCAACGGCATGCTCTATGCCCTGGGACGCATAGTGGCCTATACGGCACTCGGTGCTGCGCTAATACTCATTCTGCGCACCGGAGCAGGCGTATTCCCAATCGAGTGCGCCGCAGGACACTGGAGCGAGATTCTCCTGCCCCCGGCGATGATACTCGCCGGACTGTACATGCTCTTCGGCTCACGGCTCAGGCTCACGACGGGTGCGAAGTCGAGCGGCGTCGTAAAGGCTCCCCGCAACGGCGTCGGGGCATTCCTCATAGGCATGCTCTTCGCCATGGCCTTCTGCCCCACCAGCGGCGTGTTCTACTTCGGCATGCTCATACCCATGTCGGCCGCCGCAGCGCAGGGATTCGCACTGCCTGCGCTCTTCGCCGCAGCCACGGCGCTGCCCGTCGTCGCCACGGCATGGGTGCTTGCCTACGGCGCCAACCGCCTCGGAAACCTCTACAACCGTCTGACGGCCATCGAACGGTGGCTTACGCGCATCGTCGCCGCAATATTCATCATAACGGGCATAGCATATGCCATAACAACTTTCATCGGCTGAACCATGATACAACGCTTCGCGGACATAGTCACATACACGCTTCTGGGCCTCGACCCCGCCACACACTGGGGCACGGCGCTCAACTTCTTCATCTACGACACCGTAAAGATCATCCTCCTGCTGCTGCTCATAAGCACGCTGATGGGCATCGTCAACGCCTACATGCCCGTCGAGCGGTTGCGGCAGGCCATCACCACGCGTCGCCTCTTCGGGGCGCAATACCTGCTGGCATCGCTCTTCGGGGCCGTCACGCCCTTCTGCTCCTGCTCGTCGATACCGCTCTTCATCGGCTTCGTGCGCGGCGGCATACCTCTCGGCGTGACATTCTCGTTCCTGATAACCTCGCCGCTGGTGAACGAGGTGGCCGTAGCCATGTTCCTCGGGTCGTTCGGCCTGCGCGCAACCATAATATATGTGGCGAGCGGCATCATACTCGGCACCGTAGGCGGCTTCCTGCTCGGGCACATGCGCCTCGAAGGGCTGCTCACCGAATGGGTGCGGCAGCTGCAGGGGACACAGGCCCCCGACGACGGCGCAGAGGGTCACACCGTATCGCTGCGCGAACGCCTCCCGGGAATCATACGCGACGCCGTCGGCATACTGCGCGGCGTGATACTCTACATCGTGGCAGGCATAGGCATCGGGGCCCTGATGCACGGCTTCGTCCCCGAGGACTTCTTCGCCGGCTTCATGAGCGCCGACAAGTGGTACGCCGTACCGCTGGCCGTAATACTGTCGGTGCCGATGTATGCCAACGCCGCAGGCATCGTACCCGTGGTGCAGGTGTTCGTGGCCAAGGGAATACCTCTCGGCACGGCCATAGCCTTCATGATGGGCGTCGTGGGGCTGTCGCTGCCCGAAGCCATGCTGCTGAAAAAGGTGATGACATGGCGGCTCATCGCCATATTCTTCGGCGTCGTCACCGCATTCATCATCCTTTCGGGATATCTGTTCAACGCCATACTGTAATGCAACAGACAGCCGTCCCCGACAGACCATAACGGTCTTGTCGGGGACGGCTTCAATTACGACATATATAGGACGGCAGCTGCACCGCCCACACGCATATCTTACATGTCAGCTCACCTGCCGATGATCAAATCATCGACACGTATCTTGGGGACGTAGTGGACTCCGTCGCGCCGATAATACGCAAGCGCGTCGCCTGCACCCACCTCAACCGTCTCGGCATGTTCGGCGCTGCGCCCGAAGGCCATGACAAGCACCGGAGGCAATGGCAACGCAAGCACATCACGGATGGCATTACGGTCGAACGAACCTATGCAGAGACCGCCAAGCCCCATCTCCACCGCCCGCAGCAACATGCTCTGCGCCGCCATACCGAGGTCGATGCCCAGGTTGAACTCCTCGGCCACGGTCGAGCAGACTACGATGTAGGCGTTGGGCTCCTGACCCGCCAGGGGAAGATGCAACTCGGGCAGCGCGCCGCCCATATGTATGTACGGAAGGATCTTTGCAGCCTCGTCCGACAGCACGGGGCGGAAACGCAACGCCTGTCGGTTGCGGGTCGAGGCAACCATCGTATTGACCTCAATGATACTCCGCAACTGATCTTCGCGCACCGTAAAGGCGGCATCATAGCCGCGGCAGCTGCGGTTCTTCGCCAACAGCCTGCCGAGCGTCACATGAGGGCGCTGCACGGCTGGCGCCGCCGCACGCGCACGGTAATCCTCCATCTTGCGTCCCAGATAATCGTCTGCCATAATTGCAACAGTTTGTCTTCAGGCAAAGATACTACATGTCGGGCGTAATGCCAAACTGCCGGCACAACCAACGCCGCCGTCAGCCTACAAGCGTTCGGCACGACAGAGGCCGGCCGCAAGCGCGCCGACCGCAAGCTGCCAAAACACAACTCCGCCGCAACAGCCGTGGCTTGTTGCGGCGGAATAACTTACATTGACATCGCAATCACTCGCCCAGATCCACGACCGTCACCTTGACGCCCTGCTCCTGCATCGCCTCGATCATCTTGCGCGGCGTGCCCGAATCGGTTATCACCTGGTCGATATCGCTCAGGTCGCATATCTTACTGAAGCCGCGCCGCCCGAACTTCGACGAGTCGGCCAGCACGATGGTCTTCGTGGCCGCGGCTATCATGGCTCGGTTGAGTATAGCCTCCTGCAGGTGCGTCGTCGAGAGCCCGTACTCGGGGTCGATGCCGTCGACACCGAGGAAGAGCTTGCTGCAGGCGAAGTTGTCGAGCATGCGCACGGCATACTCGCTCACCACCGACGCCGACGAGTGGCGGATGATGCCGCCCAGCTGTATGATCTCTATGTCGGGCTTGTCGAGCAGTTCCATGGCCACGTTCATAGCCGACGTTATCACCGTCATGCGCATGTTGGCAATGCAGCGGGCAAATGCCTGCACCGTCGTTCCCGACGCTATCATCAGCGCATCCTGCGGGGCGAGCAGTTCCACGGCACGGAGACCTATGCGGTGCTTCGCCTCGGGGTGCAGCTTCTCCTTATCGGACACCTTGCGCGTGCCGATGTAGGGATCGGCGAGTATGGCGCCGCCATGCGTGCGGTATAGAAGGTTCTTCTCCTCCAGCATATCGAGGTCCTTGCGTATGGTCACGGCAGACACCTTCAGGCGGCCGCTCAGATCGGCCACATCGACGCGTCCCGACTCGCGCAGGATATCGAGTATCGATTTATGTCTTTCGGACAATGTCATATCACGTCACTTTATAATTCGTTGTTTCAGGGCAGGCCGCCCGCTCCGCGTCGGTCAGAACGAGAAGAGGTCGACACCCACCTGCAGGTATCCGCTCCCCGCATCGGGGTTCCACATCGCGTGCGCGAACAGGGGCATAACGTAGCGCCCCAGCTTGAGGCGGTAGGTCGTCTTGAGCGACACCTGGTTGATGCCGTCATGGCCGTAGAAGTTGGCCTTGCCGTCCTCCCCGGCGCGGTTGAAGGCGAAAATGCCGCCCACACCCGCATCGACGCACCAATGCTCGTTGCGGAAGAGACTGTACTCGGCATATACGAAGGTCGAATACATGTTGTATCCCCGCGCATTGAGGTCGCGGCCCGCGAATATGGTCGACCAGCTCAGGCGCAGCGGCACCTCGAGCCTCGCATCGAAGTCGTAGCCCAGCGTCAGGTCGATGAAGTGGCCCGTCGTGAAACGGTCGTAGTTGAAGATATCCTTGCTGAAGGTCAGGTCGGGCGAGTAGTTGAATATGTCCCACACGGCCACCGAGAAGCCGGCCACCGAGTATGACACATAATAGTCGAACTCCTTGTAGTCGCCCGTGAAGTCGGTGCCACCCCAAAGGCCGACACGCAGACGGTCGTCGAAGAAGCCTCCGTTCACGTCGGCAGCCAGCACGACACCGTCGGCCACCTGCAGTCCTCGCCACAGGTGCATGTTGCGCAACCCGCCGCTGAAATGTATGCTCTGCGCCCCCGATACGGCAGGCAGAAGCACGGCGAGCGCCGCAATCAGACATGAGAGCCGTTTCATACGCCCCGACATCAGCACATTACAAGGCAATAGAATCCCGCAGCCAACACGGCACCCGCCAGCGGTCCCACCACGGGCACCCACGAGTAGGCCCAGTCGCTCGGGCCCTTGCCCTTGATGGGCAGCAGGGCGTGCGCCAGACGCGGCGAGAGGTCGCGCGCAGGGTTGATGGCGTAACCCGTCGTACCTCCGAGCGACATGCCCAGAGCCACGATAAGCATCGACACGGGGAACGCGCCGAGCGATCCCATGCCCATCTCGGGCGTATTGCCCTCGGTTGCCAACGCGAGGATAACGAATACGAGCACGAAGGTGCCGAGCATCTCGCAGAAGAGGTTACGGCCGTAGTTGCGTATGGCCGGAGCGGTGCAGAAGGTCGCCAGCTTGAGCGACGCATCGTCCGTCGCGTCATAGTGGTCCTTGTAGAAGGCATACACGAGCGCCGCGCCGACAAAGCCGCCGAGCATCTGCGCCACGATATAGGGTACGACAAGATTCCAGCCGAAGGTGCCTGCCGCGGCCAGTCCCAGCGTCACGGCGGGGTTAAGGTGCGCCCCCGAGTAGGGACCGGCGATAAATACTCCGAGCATGACGGCCAGGCCCCATGCTATGGTTATGACGACCCAGCCGCCATTCTCGCCCTTCGATTTCTTCAACACGTTCGAGGCCACGACGCCGTCTCCGAAGAGCACCAGAACGGCCGTGCCGATAAATTCGAACAGGCATTTCATCAACACATCATTCATATCGGTTCGCGTTTTAGGTTTTCATCCAATACTGCGGCTGCGGAAGTGCCCCGGGCAAGGCCGTGCAGCCCCGCCCGAAACGATCCGCCACCCGCCGGCCGACACTACTTGGTGTAGCTGCTCAGCGTACGTTTTACGGCATCCTCCCAGCCCGCCTTGGCGCGGTTCATGGCAGCCTCGTCCCACGTCGGCTCGAAGACGCGGTCGACATGCCACTGCTTGCGTATCTCGTCGACGTTCGACCAGTAACCGACGGCCAGGCCCGCCAGATAGGCCGCACCCATGGCCGTGGTCTCCACCACGCGGGGACGTATCACGCGTGTGCCGAGCAGGTCGGCCTGGAACTGCATGAGCAGGTTGTTGCGCGAGGCGCCGCCGTCGACCTTCAACTCGCGCAGCGGTATGCCCGCATCGCGCGACATGGCCGCCGTGATGTCCATCGTCTGATAGGCAATGCCCTCCAGCGCCGCACGCGCTATGTGCGCCATGGTCGTACCGCGGCTTATGCCCACGATCGTGCCGCGTGCATACTGGTCCCACCAGGGGGCGCCGAGTCCCGTCAGCGCGGGCACGAAATATACGCCGTTGGTATCCTCCACCTGCGAGGCCAGCGCCTCGACCTGCGACGACGAATCGATGGCCCCGAGCCCGTCGCGCAGCCACTGCACGACCGAGCCGCCGACGAAGATGCTGCCCTCGAGCGCGTAGTTCACCTTGTCGCCGATCTTCCATGCGACGGTCGTTATGAGGTTGTTCTGCGAGAGGATGGGCTTCTCGCCGCTGTTCATCAGAAGGAAGCAGCCCGTGCCGTAGGTGTTCTTCACCATGCCCGGCTCGATGCACATCTGTCCGAAGAGGGCCGCCTGCTGGTCACCCGCAATGCCGGCGATGGGCACCTTGTGGGCAAAGATGGTGGTTTTGGTGTGGCCGTAGACCTCGCTCGACGAACGCACCTCGGGCATCATCGAACGCGGTATGCCGAACAACTTCAGCAGGTCGTCGTCCCACTCCAGCGTGTTGATGTTGAAGAGCATCGTACGCGAGGCGTTGCTCACGTCCGTAACATGCACCTCGCCGCGCGTCAGGCGCCAGATGAGCCACGTGTCGACCGTACCGAAGAGCAGCTTGCCCTTCTCGGCACGCTCGCGTGCACCGGGGACGTTGTCCAGTATCCAGCGAATCTTCGTGGCGCTGAAATAGGCGTCGATTATAAGGCCCGTCTTGCGGCGGATCATGTCGGCCACACCCTCGTTCTTGAGCTGGTCGCAATAGTCCGACGTACGGCGGTCCTGCCATACGATGGCGTTGTAGATAGGCTCCTCGGTCTCAGAATCCCACACGATGGTGGTCTCGCGCTGGTTGGTGATGCCGATACCGGCTATGTTCAGGCCGTTGATGTCGAGCGTGGCGATGGCCTCGGCTATGACCGACGCCTGCGACGACCATATCTCGTGGGGGTCGTGCTCAACCCATCCCGAACGGGGGAATATCTGTCGGAACTCCTTCTGTGCCACGGCACACGTCGCACCGGTCTCATCGAATACGATGGCGCGCGAACTGCTCGTACCTTGATCGAGCGCAAGAATATACTGCTTCATTTTAGGTTAGTTTTTTGTTTTTCCGTTTTAAGGGAGGTAATTATGGTTGTGCGGCCCGCCGGGGGCGCGCCGCGTGACTCTTCATGCGGCGCATCAGGCCAGGCGCGAGGCGAGGATCGTCAGCGGATGCTCGCAACGCTTCGAGGTCGACATCTCGATCTGCCACTTGCAGGTCTCGCAGTCGGTGGCCACCACATCGGCGCCCGAGGCCTCGATCTGGCGGAACAGAGGCTCGCCCACGGCCTGCGACGTGCGGTAGTTCTCCTTCTTGAAGCCATAGGTGCCCGCGATGCCGCAGCACTGCGAGTCGAGCACCGTAAGCTCCACGCCGGGGATCATGCGCAGCAGCTCGATCGAGTAGTAGGCCCACCCCATCTTCTCCATGTGGCAGGGGGTGTGGTATGCCACGCGCAGCGGCGCGGCATCCTCGCGGAAACGCAGACGCGCCCCGCGCTCCTCGATAAGGCGGTAGATATAGCGCGTCGCCAGTTCGATATGGTCACGTACGTCGCCGTTCTCCATATCGAGCAGGTGGGGATACTCGTCGCGCAGGGTGAACGTACAGGTCGACGAGGTGGCTATCACGTCGCGTCCGGCGCCGCCGACGGCTGCGCGTATCGACTCGAGGTTGGTCTTCGCCTGACGCTTCGCCTGGCCGTAGAGGCCGTTCGATATGAGCGCCACGCCGCAGCACTTCTCCTTGTCGAGCAGGCGCACGCCATAACCCAGCGCATTCATTATGCGTATCATGTCCTTGCCCAGCTGCGGGTTGTTGTAGTTGACGTAGCAGCCGTGGAAATACGACACCTGATGCTCGTACGACGCCTGCTCGGCCGCCGCGTGGCGACGGTACCACGACTCGAACGTGCCGTGCGAGTACTTGGGGAATATGCGGCGGTGGTCGATGCCCATAACCTTGTCCATGATCATGCGCACGGGCCTGGTCGCCACGGCGGCGTTGACCACGGGTGCCAGCGGCGTGGCGAGCGTTCCCACCAGGTCGGTGTTGGCGAGGATGTAGTTGCGCACCGACGTATTGTGCTTGGGGCCGTATTTCATGCGCGCCGACTGTATGATGTCGCCTATGCGCACGTTCGACGGGCACACCACCTCGCAGCGCTTGCAGTTGAGGCAGTACTTCAACGCACTGTCGTAGAAGTCGGGCTGCTTGAGTCGCAGGCGCTCGCCGTCGGGTCCGGCCTGCTTGGGACCCGGATAGTCGGGATTAACCGCCGCAACGGGACAATATACCGTGCAGACGGTGCACTTGATGCACTGCTCGAAATTGTTCTCGCTGACTGTATTCTGCTGAGTGTTCATGATCATTTGCCGTTTATAATCTTGTCCGCAACAAATAGCGCCGATAACATCGACACGCCCGCGCCGCAGCACTCCTGCACGGGATGGAATCCCGCGAGGCCCGCGCCCGCGCAATAGAGGTTCCCGATTGAAGCCCCATCCTTCACCGCGCACAACTGCGCGTCGGTCTTCACGCCGAAGGCCTGATAGCGGTGCTTGTCGAAGAAACGCAGCGTGTACCACTGCGCACGGTCGGCATCATACACCGTGTCGGCCCCGAACACCGGCTCGACAACGCGGTCGGGCGTAGCCACAAGGCCGCGGCTGAAGAAACTGCCCGTGGCCAGCACGAAGTTGTCGGCCTCGAAGGGCATGTTGCCGTGGTTGGCCGTGAAGATACGTCTCACGCGCCCCGCCTCGACGTCGGCCGCGACGACCGTATCGCCCAGGAAGTATTCGCCCCCGAGCGCACGGAAACGGCGCTGCAGCGACTGCTGTGCGCGTATGCCCGGGATCGAGGGCGGCAGCGTCGGCAGCAGGTAGATCGGCATTCCGACCTTGGCACGCAACGTCTCGAACGAATCGCTGCGGTTGATGCCCACGATGGCGGGCAGGATCACGGCATCGTAACCCGCACCCAGCGTGCGGAGCTTCGCCGCCAGCGCCTCGAGGTTCTCCTCGTGGTCGAACACGCGTGCTATGTTGGCCGAGCGCATCTCGCTCGGGTTCTGGCGAATGTGCTCGAGGTCGGGCAGGTTGACGCTGCCGAAGCCGCACTCGACGCCCCGCTTGCGGAACTCCTCGGCGATGAATTCGGGATAGAAGTCGAGGAAACCCTCAACGTTGACGATGCACACCTTCGCAAAGGGCAAGCGACCGCCATCCTCGGCCGTGAGATAGCCGTCGATGGTGAGCCACGTGGCCCGCATGCCGCCCATAGGGCTTATACGGTAGTGGTTGCGGTGGCTGTCGCCCACGACGGGGATGCCCGCGCGGCGCAGTATCTCGGGTGCCTGCGCGGCATACTCGGCGCACGCCCCGCTGCCAATCACGGCATAGGGATGCTGCGGAGCCACACGCTCCAGCTCGGCGATGCCCGCCAGCGGGTCATCTACGGCCGTGCCGTCGGGCAGCGCCCCCAGCAGGTCGAACGACCCCGATGAAAAATGTATCGCGCTCTGTCCCTGTGAGACTATGGCGCACCTGCGGCCCTGCTCGGCCAGACGTATGCCGCACACCATGCCGGCCAGTCCGCCGCCTATGATAACTGTATCGAATTTCATTGTTGAGCTGTTTTATCCTGTTCGTCCGACAATCCGCACACGCTCTCATATACCCATGTCGTGTACTCGCTCTCGCGCAGCGTATCGCCCCACGCGATGGGCTGCATGCCCTTCCACCTCTCGTTCAGGAACGACGCCAGGTCGGCCTTGGCCTTGCGGGCGCACACGGCATCGCGGCGTCCCATAAGGCCGGCGGCGCGGCACGCGCACAACTCGCCCTGACATGTACCCATACCCACGCGCGTACGGCGGCGCAGGTCGACCAGGTTGTTCACCGCGAGGTTGTCCATCGCATACTCGACCTCACCTATCGACACCTGCTCGCACTCGCACACGAGGCTCTTCTTGATCGAGTCGCCGCTGTCGATGTTGACCGCCATGTCGCCGTGACGCGCGATCGACGAACGTCGCTGTGCCACGGGCGTCGAGCCGATGCGCTTGTCGACATCCTTGCGGCTGTGTCCCGATCCGGGCAGCGGCAGCTCGGCCGTGCGGCATGCGGCCGCCACGCCCAGCTTCTTGCACACCAGATCCGTCGCCCACTCGGCCATAAGGCGGTAGGTCATCAGCTTGCCGCCCGTGATGGTGATGAAACCCTCCAGACCGTCGCGCGTGGCATGGTCCAGCAGCACGATGCCGCGGCTGACGGTACGGCCGCTCGGATCGTCGTCCGACGCCACAAGCGGGCGCACGCCGGCATAGGCGCGCAATATGCGCGTGCGGGCCAGCACCGGCGAGAGCTTCTCGCCCTCGCGCAGAAGTATATCGACCTCGTCGGGTGTGATTATCATGTTGTCGATCTGATCGTAAGGCACCTTGCTCGACGTGGTTCCTATGAGCGATATCGTATCGCCCGGCACCAGTATGTCGGCATCGGCCGGCTTGCGGCAGCGGTTCAGCACCATCTTGTTGACGCGATGGCCGAAGATGAGCAGCGCGCCCTTCGCCGGCAGCATATTTACCGTAATGCCCGCCTTGGCGGCTATGCCGTGACCCCAGATGCCGCCCGCGTTGACCACCACCTGCGCATGGAACGTGACCTCGCACTTGGCACGGTGGTCGTAAGCCTTCACGCCTACGATGCGCGTACCGTCGCGCAGCAGCTCCGTCACCTCGGTGTAGGTGCGTATCTCGGCGCCGTGCGCCTTGGCGTCAATTATGTTCGACGAAGTAAGGCGGAAGGGATCGACCGCACCGTCGGGGACACGTACGGCGCCTATGAGCGCGGGGTTTGCCGCAGGCTCAAGACGGCGTGCATAGTCGGGGTCGAGCACCTCGGCCCGTATGCCGGCCTTGCGGCACGCCTCGACGAAACGCGCCTGATAGTCGAGCCCGTCCTCGGGCAGGGTTATGAAGAGGCCGTCGGTCTCCTCGACGCAGTGAGCGGCGATCTTGCGCAGCGTCATGTTCTCGCGAATGCACTCCACGGCCGACTCGTGATCCGTCACGGCATAACGCGCACCGCTGTGCAGCAATCCGTGGTTGCGGCCCGTGGCGCCGGTCGATATGTCGGAACGCTCGAGCAGCAGCGCCTTTATGCCGCGCAGCGAGCAGTCGCGCGCCATACCCGCGCCCGTCGCTCCGCCTCCGATGATGATGACATCATACGTATTGTTCATACTAAAGGTGTTTATTCTTTCACAAAGTTAACACTTGATCTCACAAAAACAAACAAAACGAAATAAAAAAATTTCTTTTTATTTCGAATCAACCCTCAAACACCTTTCACGCCATTTCGCAGTGCATTAATATGGCAAAATGCGAATATTTTCGTTTTAATCCGAAACAGATCATCACACCAGAAGCGGCTACTTACGCGACACATCCCGCACACTGAAGTGCGCACGCCATACGCCTTCGCAAGCCGCAAAATACCTGACTGAATATGCACATAGGGCCGATTTATTTCATATCTTTGCCATCGATATATCTCATGTCGCATATGAAGTGGCAAATCTGCAGGTAACTACCCGCCCCAAGGCGTGTCGAAGAACAAAAGTCTCTTCGGCATGTTTCGCCGTACCCGCAATCAGACAATAAATTTTCAACCAGCGCCACACACTGTACGTCAGTACGGAATGCTGCGCGCGGCCACTTCAAACAAACATCATGAAATACACATACGGAAAAATATGGCTCATCAACCTTCCCGTCATGATGAGCATCCTTGTCGAACAACTTATAAACATCACCGATACCCTGTTTCTCGGGCACGTAGGACAAACCGAACTGGGCGCATCGGCTCTGGGCGGTATATGGTTTCTGGCTATATACATGATAGGATTCGGTTTCAGCATCGGAATGCAGTCCATCATAGCACGCGACAACGGCGCAGGCGACCGCAACGCCGCCGCAAACGCATTCGTGCAAGGCGCAATAACGCTTGCCGCGATGGCGGCGGCATGCATCGTCATATCGAGACTCGTCTCACCTCCGTTGCTGAAGGCCATAGTCAAATCCGATGCAATATACGATGCCGTCACAACATACCTCGACTGGCGCCTCTGGGGGATAGCCTTCTCATTCCCTTTTCTTGCCTTACGTGCATTTCTTGTCGGCATCACCTCCACGCGCCCCCTTACGGCCGCCGCCATGATAGCCTTAGGCGTAAATGTCGCCGGCAATACACTCCTCATATTCGGACTTGACATGGGTATAGCGGGCGCCGCCATCGCCTCATCGCTGGCCGAGATGACGGCACTGCTGTTTCTGCTTTGGCGCATGCATGCCCTTCCGCACGACGTGCGCCGCGCAATACACCTGCGCTTCGGCCCCTCCGTCATGCGCACAGTAGCCAGCGTGTCACGCTGGAGCATGGTTCACTCCTTCATCGGAATTGTGCCATGGTTCCTATTTTTTCTAGCAATAGAACATACCGGTGAGCGAAATCTGGCCGTAGCGAACATACTGCGCAGCGTCTCCACGCTGTTTTTCGTTCTGGTGAACTCCTTCGCCACAACCGCAGGATCGCTCGCCGGAAACCTCTTGGGCAAAGGCTACAGCAGAGACATTTTACCTCTGTGCCGCCGCACGACACGCCTCGGATACGCCATAGGCATACCCCTTGTCACCGCAGCACTGCTCCTGCACCGAACGGTTGTCGGGTGCTACACCGCCGACGAGGAGCTGATACGACTGTCGCAGGCTCCGTATGCGGTCATGCTGGCAAACTACCTCTTCGCACTGCCCTCATATGTTGCAACCAATGCCGTCATTGGCACTGGAGCGACCCGCACAGCGTTCCGCTTCCAGATGACCACAATTGCATTCTATCTTGCATACTTGTGGCTGTTACACCGCACCGAAGCATCACTATCGCTATTCTGGACAGCCGAATACCTGTACGTAATACTGCTGCTGATACAGTCGCGCCTCTATCTCAGGCGATATGGCGCATAGCCGCGCTTCCCCACCCTGCGGCTGAAAGGCTGTCGGCCGCAGAGAGGGGAACGACGGACCTGCACAATCAGCCATCGCAACAGAAACCGCACACATACACCCGAAACCAAGGAATACGAGAAGCTCCGCGCCACAATTTAGTGCGGCAGAAATCCACCCCACATGAGAAAACGGTCCAAATTAACGACCGAAAATTTGGTTTATAAAATAAACATATTTATATTTGCATTACGATCACCATCGCGCAACGGCCTCCGCAACAGGATTCGGCGCACAGCGGGAAAAACGGCGGTCTTAATTTTTTACACATATAGTTTATCGTATAAACCATTTTATGCGTATAGCTACGACATCAGCGGCCGCGGTGTCGGGATACGCATAAAGCCTCAAAAAAAGAAAGTCATGGAAACGAGAAAACGCAAATTCATCATGTCATGGGTCAGCTATGTGACGATATGCTCATTTCTGGCCGTGGTCAACTACATGACCTGTCGCGAGTACGCATGGGTGCTGTGGGTAATGGGCGGCTGGGGTCTCAGGCAGCTCATCGAAACGGCCGACTACCTGCTCGCCCGATCGGAACGCACGGAAGAACACAACAGATAACCCCCAAATCATCCCCTCGACATGAGAAACCTTATAGTCACGATACTTGCCGCCGCGGCATGCCTCACGGCCCGGGCGCAGCAATGGGACTCGCTCTACTACCGTCCCGACAAAGAGGTGGCAGCGATAGAGGGCATCGCCTTCGACGAGCATATGGAGCGTCTGGGCGGCAACACGCTGCACGTCATCGAGACCATTCCCGATGGCACGCCCAAGGGCGTGGTCTACATCTACCACGGTAACGCCGAGAACCTCACGGGACGGAACATGCAGAGAGTGATGTCAACACTCACAGCAGCGGGATACACTGTACGTGCATTCGACTACCCGGGCTTCGGCCGCTCGACGGGGACACCGACGCACGCGGCCATAGGCGAGGCGGCACGCGAACACTTCCGCCGCACAGTCAGCGATGACGACACGCCCGTAATCATCTACGGGCGCAGCATCGGCACGCAGATCGCCGCCACCATCGCCACCGAGAACAGCGACCGCGTCATGGGGCTGGTACTCGACGGCGGCAGCCCGTCGTTCAAGGCCCTGGCGCTGATATTCGCCCCCGTGGAGGTACACCACCTCATCGAACAATACATGACCGACCCCTACAGCGTCGCGGAGGCCCTCCCCCGACTGGAGAAGACGGATGTGAGGGTACTCTTCATACACTCCGTGAACGACCACATACCATACTCCGACATCCGCCGGCTGTACGCCTCATTCAAGGGCAAAAAAACATTCTGGTCGTATGACGGCTACCACATCGACGCCGCAACGCTCTACCCCGACGCGTTCCTATCGCACATCGACTCGCTTGCACGCGGCCGATAGATATATGCGTAACCCCCGAAAACTTTCACAAACCGCAAAAACATCGTAAATTTGCAATATTATGGAAAACGTCAACCAAAAGACAACGCTCACCGAGCAGCAGAGCCTCGAGCTAATAACCCGCATGATAAGCGACACGCGCACGCGTCTGGCGCGCAACTCGGGTGCGCCGTTCCTCATCTGGGGCTATGCGACCGTAGCCGTAGCCATATTCGAATATTTCGTCCAGAGCACCTTCGCCAATCCCGCGCCGTGGCTGTGGGCATGGTGGGCAATCCCCGTAATCGGCATCATCGGCATGCTACTCTTCGCTCGCCGCGACACGGGTGCTAAGAATTACCTCGACCGCACGGTCTCGGCCGTATGGGCCGTATGCAGCATCTCGATACTCACCGTAGCAATACCGCTCTCGGTGTTCTACCACGTATCGATGCTGTTTTCGGTGGTAGTGCTCATAGGCATAGGCACCACCATAACGGGACGCATCATACGCGACACGACGACCACTGCCGCAGGGTTCCTCTTCACGCTCTCGGCGCTGATATACCCGCTGCGCAGCATCCTGTTCGGCGAGATACCCGGCGGCACGACAGCGGACGTGATGCGCTGGCACAGCATCAACAACCTCGTCTTCGCCGCGCAGTTTCTCGTCTTCATGGTCATACCGGGACATATCCTCAACCGCAAAACCAACCGCCCATGTTCAAGGAACTGAACCCGTTGCTGCACTCCGAACTGCGCCTGGCCGTGATGTCGATACTGATCTCGGCCGAGAGCGCCGACTTCGTCTACCTGCGCGAGCGGACGGGAGCCACGGCGGGCAACCTCAGCGTGCAGATCGACAAGCTGCACAAGGCGGGCTATATCACCGTAACCAAGAGCTTCAAGGGCAAGATGCCGTGCACCACCTGCGCCATCACCCCCGAGGGCAGCGCCGCCTTCGCCGAGTATGTCGACGCCCTGGCCGACTACATCGGCCGCAAACCCTGAACCGCGCCCGATCACGACACAAGCAACACGGCGGAGCATCGTTTCGGATGCCCCGCCGCGTAATTCCATACCGCCGCCACTTTGTCAGCGGCGCAGCATACGGCGCGTAAGGAACCTGCGCACCGGCTCGTCGTAGAGACGCAGGGCGGCATATGCCAGCAGGAGCGAACCGACCACGAGTGCCGCCGCACCCGGGAAACTCTCGCCGAAGGTCAGGCCGTTGTTCTTCACCCACGCATAGTAGAAGTATATGAAGGGATAGTGCACCATGTAGAGGGGATATGATATATCGCCCAGGAATTTGCACACGCGAGTGGTCACGGCGTCGGTAGCCTTGCCCGAGGCCCCTATCCACACTATAAGCGGGAATGCCACAAGGAAACAGAGCGAATCGTAGAGACCGTTCATCCACAGCCGTTCGCTGCCGCCCAGACGCGGCACGGCCGACAGCGCCACGATGGCCACGGCGCCGATCCAGAAGGCACCGCGCACATGCCACGGGCGGAAGAGGCGCGAGAGCAGCAGTCCCATAGGGAAGGCATAGAGCAGGCGCAGCGAGCCGCCAACGATATTATCCCCCGTCATTGCGAATCCGACACACACATCTCCCAGCGGGCCCCACAGTGCGAATGCCGCAAGCGAGCAACCCGCCACGGCGACCAATGCGCCCAGCGCACGCGTGGGCAGCAGGCGCAGCACGAAGGCATAAAGGATGTTGCCCACATACTCGAAGAGCAGCGACCAGCTCGGGCCGTTCAGCGGGTACATCTCGCCCACGCCGCGTACCTCGATCGAGGTGGGAGCGGGTATCATCAGCGCATTCATCACCGTGGCTACGGCAAGCGCCCCGACCGTGATCTTCGACACGTCCCACACGGGGCACCCCTGCGTGTAGAAGAGCGCCGCACCAATCAGCGCCCCCAGCACCACAAGCGGATGCAGACGTATGAAGCGCCGCTTGAGAAACTCCCCCACGGTCATACGCTGCCAGCGGTCGTCGTAGGCATAACCCACGACAAAGCCCGAGAGGATGAAGAAGAAATCCACAGCCAGATAACCGTGGTTGATGCGCTGGTCGAGGTGGCTCGTGGCAAAGGCCTCGAAGAGGTGGAAACACACCACCGTGATGGCCGCCACGCCGCGCAGTCCGTCGAGGATGGCATAGTGCTGCTTGGTGTCGGCAAATGCCGCCGCCGATACTCTGTTTGGCTCCATTGTACAAAAGTTGTGGCTGCGGCGGACTGACATATGCCCCGGCCGCACCCCGTGACGTGCAAAGATAGCAAAACGAAACGCAGGAAACACACCAAGACAACTTTTATACTCACAGCTACGCATAAAAAACATGCGGGCGACGGAAAATGTCGCCCGCATACCTTTCATTAGGGACACCGTGCTATCGCACCATGCCCGTATAGTTGTGTGGGGTGATGGCGCGCATCTGCTCCTTGACGGCCTCGTCGATGTCGAGCGAGTCGATAAAGTCGCGTATCGTCTCGGCGGTGATGTGTCCGCCGGTACGGGTCAGCGCCTTGAGCGCCTCGTAGGGGTTGGGATAACCCTCGCGGCGCAGGATCGTCTGCATGGCCTCTGCCACGACGGCCCAGTTATCCTCCAGGTCGGCCGCCAGTTTGGCCTCGTTGAGAATGACCTTGCCCAGACCCTTCTGCAGCGAGGCGAAACCTATGAGCGAGTGCGCCACGGGCACGCCCACGTTGCGCAGCACCGTCGAGTCTGTCAGGTCGCGCTGCATGCGCGATACGGGCAGTTTGCCCGCCAGGAAGCCGAATACGGCGTTGGCCATGCCGAAGTTGCCCTCGGCATTCTCGAAGTCGATGGGGTTCACCTTGTGCGGCATGGCGCTCGAACCGACCTCGCCCTTCTTCACCTGCTGGCGGAAGTACTCCATCGAGATATAGGTCCACATGTCGCGCGCAAGGTCGATGAGTATTGTGTTTATGCGCTTCATGGCATCGAACGTGGCGGCAAGGTTGTCGTAGTGCTCGATCTGCGTAGTGTACTGCGAGCGCGAGAGGCCCAGCGTCTCGTTCACGAACCTGTTGCCGAAGGCCACCCAGTCGATGTCGGGATATGCCACGTGGTGGGCGTTGAAGCCGCCCGTCGCACCGCCGAACTTGGCTGCGGGAGCCACGGCGTCGAGCTGCGCCGCCTGCTTCTCGAGACGCTCGACGAATACCATCAGCTCCTTGCCCAGGCATGTGGGCGAGGCGGGCTGACCGTGCGTATGCGCCAGCATGGGAACGTCGCGCCACTCGGCTGCCATCGCGCGCAGCTTCTCGACCACGGCCGAAAGGGCCGGGCGGTAGACGTCGCGCAGCGCCTCCTTCAGCAGCAGCGGCGTGGCCGTGTTGTTTATGTCCTGCGACGTAAGGCCGAAATGCACGAACTCGCGGTAGCGGCCCAGACCCAGCGCGTCGAGCTTCTCCTTGAGCAGGTACTCCACGGCCTTCACGTCGTGGTTGGTGACGCTCTCGATCTCCTTGACATGCTCGGCGTCCTTCATGTCGAACGACGTGTAGAGGTCGCGCAGCTCGTCATACGCCGATGCGGGCACGTCGCGCAGCTGAGGCAGCGGCAGGCGGCACAGGGCGATGAAATACTCCACCTCGACATAGACGCGATAGCGGATAAGTGCGAACTCCGAAAAATAATTCGACAATACCGACGTTATCTTATTGTATCTGCCGTCCACCGGCGAAACGGCCAAAAGTTGATGTGACATATAGCGGGATTTGTTTGTTTCCGCGTCAAAATTAGCAATTTTATCCGTACGCGCCGCCTGAATTTCGGCAAATGGCGATTTTTTTGTAATTTCGCCCTGAAAACATAACTGAACAGAGACCCGCACATGAACATATTTTCGGCCATAATCGACGCCATGCTCTCCTTCATACGGAACAACCCGCTGACGGTGGTAATCATCGTCATGCTGGCGGTATTCGTGCCGTCGCTCTTCGGCGCCATGCTCATAGGCCTGCTGGTCGTGCTGCTGCTACTGGTTGCATGGCCCGTATTCATGCTTCTGCGCCTGCGGCGCGAGGCCCGGCGCATGGAGAAGGAGGCCTCGGGACGCGACTTCAGCGGCGGATACTACACGCGCCGCGAATACCGCCGCACGACACCCCGCGACAGCGACGAGGGCGAGGTGACGGTCTACACCACGTCGGTACGCGAGAAACGCGTCAAGTCGGACGTGGGCGACTACGTCGACTTCGAGGAGGTCAAGGGCAAGGAAGAGACCCGACAGTAACCGTCAGCCACGGACCGCTCAGCCATGCGATACGGACACCTGCGAAATTCATTCGCAGGTGTTCTTTTTTTACCAAACAAATGCTTAACTTTGTCAAAATGCCTATGCGCGGCGCGGATCACTCGCACGCCCGTGCCGGCATGCCTACCCGTACAAACCAACCCGACATAACAAAAAAGATGAAAAAAACACTGCGTATCCTGACCTTCGCCGCCGCGCTCGCCACAGCTGCCGCATGCGGCAACAACGCGGCCGACACCGCCGCCTCCGACACCACCCCGAGCCTGCCGGCCATGCACTATGCCGACTCGACCCGCAACGGGCTCAAGATATCGAAGGACCCGCACGTCATACGCTTCAAGGACCGCTACCTGATGTACTACTCGATGGCACCGGCCAAGGGCCAGGGCTGGACCGTAGGCATAGCCGAGAGCCGCAACCTCACCGACTGGAGCCCCGTGGCCATAATGTCGCCCGCGGGCGAATACGAGTCGAAAGGATTCTGCGCCCCCTGCGCGCTGGTGCGCGGCGACACGGTGCACCTCTTCTACCAGACATACGGCAACAACGAGAAGGACGCCATCTGCCACGCATGGTCGACCGACGGCATAAACTTCGAGCGTGACGCTTCGAACCCCATCTTCGCGCCCGAGCCCGCCGCGTGGACCTGCGGCCGCGCTATCGACGCCGAGGTGGCGCTCGTGGGCGACCGTTACCTGATGTATTACGCCACGCGCACGACCGACTACAAGCGCCAGATCATAGGCGTGGCCGAAGCTCCGGCCGACACCGACTTCTCGCGCGACGAGTGGAGGCAGGTGGGTGACGGGCCGGTGCTCGAACCCAAGTACCCCTGGGAGGAGACCTGCACCGAGGGCGCGTCGATTGTCGAGCACGACGGCAAATACTACATGTTCTATGCCGGCGCCTACAACAACCGCCCGCAGCAGGTGGGCGTGGCCGTAAGCGACGACGGCATCCGCTGGACCAAAATGAGCAACAAGCCGTTCCTCGCCAACGGCGACCCGGGCACATGGAACAGCAGCGAATCGGGCCATCCCCACATATTCAAGGACACGGACGGCCGCACATATCTCTTCTACCAAGGCAACGACGACAACGGCAAGACATGGTACCTGTCGAATGTCGAGGTTGTGTGGCGCGACGGCCGCCCCGTCATAAAGCAGTAGGCCCGCGCCCGCCCATTACGGGATATTGCGTCCTGCGGTGCTGCCGCAGGACGCATTTTTTTTCAATACGTGCAATCAACAACGGCAACTATAGTTAAAATTTCGCCTATTTCACCTCGTTACAGCAGATTTTTTTCGTATATTTGAGGCAAACGACCAAAACGCCCTCGCCTATGAAAGCTATCAAAATCTTGCTCGCAATCGTTGCGGGTACATTTCTGCTCACGGGATGCTCGAAGGACGACGACACGTCATGCCTGCTCGTACAATACAAGCCTGACATATACGCAGGCGCAGATATTGCCATCTACACGAACGAGCCCGGGGATGATATTGCCGCATCGCAGCCGATATACACGACAGAGCTGACCGACACAACCGACGAATTTACCGTGGAACTCGCACCCGGGAATTATATTTTTGCCTATTACAAGACCAAGCCTTCGCCATCTTCCGACGACACCGGCTTCCAGATACATCCGGGCAAGGTGACCGTCGTCCGGATGTTCGGCGATGTGTTGGTATACTACCGTTGACACGGCCGGCAGCCGCACCGGCACGGCCGCGGACTATACACCATAACACAACCTTAAACGACAACAGCCATGAAAGCCGCCAAAATCATACTTGCAGTAATTGCCGC
>JALENN010000002.1 GCA_022767745.1 Alistipes sp.
TGAGAGTCCCAGCGTGAAACGGTCACCTTGTGACGTTTCAACAGTCACCTTATCCAGGCTGACAAATTTACATTTAGTTCTTGTTTCCATAATTCTGCAACAGGGTTAACCTTAAACATCAAGAATTATGAAGCAAATATAATAAAAGGCTTTCGTACTGCTAGAAATGCTTCAGGCGGAGATTGTGTTGTATGGCATCCTTGAAATCATAAACTCAGACCAATACTGTCAATTCATTAGGGCGATTTAGCTCGAAACGGGTGCTCGGTATTCTTCGGAGAAAGTCAGTATGGACGGATGTGGCTGGGCTAAAGACAATATATGGGTCGAAAGTTTTTGGAGAACAATCAAATATAGTATATTTACATTCCATAAGAGGTATCCGGAAGCGCGCTATACAGCGGAATCAAAAGATTCATTGATAACTATAACTACCACTGAAGACATTAAGGAATCGATTGCCAAGTTTACATCTATTCGGCAGCTTGATTAACTAACTAAACTATGATACCTGTCTAAAAACGGTAGTTAATATACTGTAGCAGAGAATTTGGCTACCTTAAAAAAAATAGCTATCTTTAGATCATAAATCTACTAAACTATTAAAATATTATTCCCATGAAGATCAAAATGCCTCTTATCTGGCTATTTGCCTCTTCTCTATTCTCTTGTAGCGATCCTTTCTTAGAAGAGAATACATCCATAGAGATACCAATAAACATACTGGGGAATATTGAACAAGAGTATTTAACGCGTGTAAATGATGCTGGTTTTACGGATGGAGATCAGATGGGAGTCTTTGTTGTTGATTACACCAATGGAGTAGCAGGAGAACTAACAGAGGGGGGTAATCGAGCAAACAACGTATCGTTTACGCTAAATGGCGAAACGAATAGATGGGTGGGAGCATCAACTATATATTGGAAAGATGCTAATACTGCCATAGACTGTTATGGCTATTACCCTTATGAGAACAGTATCGAATCGGTCACAAAACATTCGTTTACCATTGAGCCAGACCAAAGTGACAAAAGTATTCATGGAAATATGAATGGCTATGAAAAGAGTGATTTCCTTTGGGCAAAAGCCACCAATGTACAACCCACAAAAAATGCCATCAAGCTAAACTACACTCATATAATGTCGGGCATAAAAGTGGTTTTGCAACAAGGATCTGGATTTAATGGAGATGAGTGGGATAGAATCGAACATATTGTTTCTGTTGATGGCACGTCGCGAAAGGCATCTATCGATCTTTCAACAGGTGATATTATAGCTGAGGGGGCTGCCGATAAAAGCATTATTGCTGCGGATCAAGATAATGATACATATCGCGCAGTTATTGTCCCTCAAACAGTAACTGCTGGTTCTAATTTAATTGGGATGACTATTGATGGTACCGCATATCATTATGCGATAGACGAATCGATATCGTTCATCTCAGGAAAGATGTACACTTTCACACTCAAAGTTGATAAACGCTCTAGCGGAGATTATTCTCTAACACTTATATCACAAAGCATTTCCAGTTGGGAGAATGATAATTCCTCGCACAACTTTGAATCAGTAGCATATACCGTCATCAATTGCCCGATAGAGGGAACCCTCTCTCAATGTATAGCTGATACAGAAAAAAACCAGAAAATATTCGCAACCTTAAAATCACTGGACGTCTCAATTCTATAGACTTCGAGTTCATCCGCAATAATATGACTGTATTGCAGGGTTTGAATTTAAATGATGTTATTACTTGTGGTATGGTTAGCCAGAGCCACATGATCAATATTTGTCAAGAATTAAAAGAATTTGTATCTGATTCTGATGTGGATAATGTATTGCCGCATATGGCATTAAAAGGTAAATTATCTTTAAAGCACTTGTTGCTCCCTAAAACCCTGAAGATAGTAGGAAAAGAGGCGTTGTCGGACTTGGATTTAGCATATAACTCCACCTTGATTATTCCAAATTCAGTAATAGCTTTGGATGACGGTGCTCTAAATAATCTGGCTAATTGTTCTATTCAAATGCCAGACTCTCTTATAGGTATAGGTAGTAACGCAATGGCAAATCAAACAGCCAGGTATGATATTAAACTACCTGCGACTTTAAAATATATCGGCGAAGCCGCTTTCATGAATTCTCAAAAAGTAACCGGCCAATTTAACCTTCCTGCCGATATAGAATATATAGGCCCTCGAGCATTTGATCATTTTGGTAGCAATCTGACTGGCAGAATAATTATACCCAGAGCATTAACAACTGTTCCAGATAATGCATTTTCGGCTATGGATTTTGCAAATGCTTTTGAAATATCGCTTCATGCCAATATAGAAGAGATAGGCTCTGGCGCATTTAGCAGATATGGATCCGGTTGGTACGGAACAACTCCGAGAGACGTTAGCTACATAATAAACAATAATATACAATGGCCATCAAACCTAAGAAAAATAGGAGATAGTGCATTTGAAGGTTGTGTTTTTAGGGGTGGCATAAGTCCATTGCCGGAAAGTATAGTTTTTATTGGTTCTTATGTGTTTAAGGATAGTGACTTACCTGATTATATTAAATTACCCGAGTCTATATCGAGCATTTCTCGATGGCTTTTCCTTAGTTCAGATATTAAAACTATCGAAATTCCTAACAATGTAGAGTATATAAGCGAACAAGCGTTTTACGGGTGCGAAAACCTACAAAGTGTAAAAATCGGGAGGTTTGTCGAAGATATTGACAACGAGGCATTTGCATGGTGTCAGGCTTTGGCGGATATCACATGTTTAAGCCCAGAACCTCCAGTGTTGGGTAACAATGTATTTGACTGGTGTGATATGAATCATCTTATTCTGCAAGTTCCAGAGGGATCTGTGGATAAATATCGCAATGCAGATGGATGGCGAGACATAAAGTATATAACGGCTTATCATGAGTTGGCGGTCAGTCTGAAAAAGATTACATGCCTTGATAAGGGCATAACTCGAGATATGATTGTGCGTAGTGAGGGCGAGTGGGAAATAACCCAATGCCCGAACTGGTGCCATGTATCAAAAACCTCGAGCAACACAAATACCACCGAAATAACCATTAGTGTAGATCCTGCTTCGGAATCTAGAAATGGTACTGTTGAATTTACGCTTATAGGCAAGGGCTACACAACCACCTGTGATATTGAGCAGTACATGGCATCAGAGAAAGAGGACAAGGAAATTGTTTTGCAAAAGGCTTCGTCAGGTGTTATCCCAATACCGATTTTTATCGTGGGAGATGGTTTTACCGCAGAACAGATTGCAGACGGAACATATCTAAAACTGTGCAATGAGCAAATGGAACACTTCTTTGCGATTGAACCGTATAAAACCTATCGCGACTATTTTACCGTGACGACATCATTAGCAGTATCACCTGACAAAGGTATTAGTACAGTTGAAAATATTATAGAAAATAAATTCGAATCAACTAATGACCCCGCAGTGGGATTACGCTGCAACTATGACTTGTTAAGCAATTATGCAAAAGAGAGATCAGAATTCATTGATGAACAGAATATAAATAATGCCTTGATAATGGTAATAATGAATACTGATACATTCGATGGCAACTATTATATTGCAGAAGATGGAATGACTATCGGAATGACAACTATAAGTCCCGATGAGTATCCTTACGATACTCGAGGGTTGGTTCAACATTATATAGGAGGTAGAGGTTTCGGTAGGCTTGCCAGTGAACAGATTAATCATATTGATTACATTAAACAGTGTAATATGTGCGATGCATACAATCAATATATGCTTGGAAAAACACAAGGTTGGTATAAAAATGTTTCCACCAATAATTCAGTAAATAATGTACCCTGGTCACATCTAATATTTGATCCTCGGTACAGTGATATTGTAGATGTGTATGAAGGTGGCTTTAATCATTCAAGAGGTATATTCAGATCAGAGCCTCGCAGTTGTATGAGTGAATTTATACAATACTATAATACATATAGCCGCGAATTGATTGTTAGGCGCATCATGGAATTGTCAGGGCAAACATTCGACTTTGAGCTGTTTGCACAGAAAGACTCTCGTGATGGTTTGCCAGAATAAGGATCTTAATATTTTATAAAGTGATGAAAAAGCACATACATATAATTATAACTATTCTTGCATTGATATGCCTATGCGCGTGTAACAATCCTATTGAGATTACCGACGAATATCCTGGCAAGGTTACTCGTCCGATAGAGATTACTTGCAACATTAATCAACGCGATGTAACGAGAGTTACCAACGGCAGTTTTTCTAATAATGATGCCATTGGAGTATATATTGTAGATTATATAAATGGTGTTGCTCCTGAGTTAGCAAATTCAGGCAATCATGCAAATAATGTTAAATTCACATACGACGGTACATCGTGGGAAAGTAATGTTGAGCTATCATGGATAGACGATGAACATGCTGATGCGTACAGCTATTATCCATATGTATCGAATATTGACGATGTAAAATCGTTATCATATTCTATTCAGAATCGTCAAGATATTGCCGCACAAGAAGATGGCATTAGCGGCTATGATGCGAGCGACTTTATGTGGGCAAAAGCGGAAAATGTTGCGCCGGGCTCTGTATTTTATCTCAACCATAAGCATATCATGTCAGCTATTCATATCTCTCTTCTGGAAGGTGAAGGTTTTGAGGAGGAAGAATGGGCTATGGAAGAGAAAGCCATTTCTATATTGAATACTCAAATTATTGCCAAGATTAATCTACAGGAAGGTGTAGCAACGGTTGATAACGACTCGGAAATTAAGCCCATCATCCCTCGTCGTACGAATGACAGTTGGCAAGGAATTGTTGTTCCACAAATTGTCGAGGCAAACAAAACTCTTATACAAATATCCATCGCGGGCAATTTATATGAATTTAAACGGGATGAACCTACTATATATGAAGCATCCAAGCAGAATAACTTCTCTATAAAAGTTGATAAACGAGGTACTGGAGATTATAAATTTACCCTCATCAGTGAGAGTATAACCGAATGGCAAACAGATCGTAATGGGTTAGACGCTGGTGCCCGTGCATATATTATTATGGATGTCCCGAGCGTAGGAATGCTCCAGTCGGTTATAGATCAAAAGCAACTCAATTATAACTCTATAGTCAATCTGAAGATTACCGGAGAGATAGGAGATTCCGATTTCCGGTTTATACGTGACGAACTTCGCTTTCTGGAGGCAATAAATCTACAAGATGCAAAGCTGGAAAATGATTTCCTTCCACATGGAGCATTTTGTGGAGGCCTTAATAATGAAGTAAATACTCTGAAATATGTTGTATTTCCCAATCAGATGACAAAAATAGGAGATATAGCTTTCTTAAACACATCTTTATGCCAAGAGTTAGTTTTCCCTGAGGGTCTTACCCATATTGGAGATAGAGCATTTGACGGCAATCCATACAAGTCGCCGGATTGGTGGGATACTGATCGAAATAACACCAATATATACGGAGTGTATTTTCCTAACAGCCTAAAACATATAGGGGCCAGAGCATTTACAGATGCTTTTATTAAACACGAACTAATACTTCCCGATAATCTGGAGTTTATTGGCGAGGCTGCATTTGACAACTGTAGATATATTGTCGGAAATTTGCATATCCCAGAGAAAATCAAAGATATTAGCACCCGGGCGTTTTCTACGTTACTTAGCACTAGTGGAGTATTAGAGATTCCTGCAAGTGTGGAGACCATAGGTCTAGGGGCTTTTGCGTCATCCGGGTTCAACGGGCTAATCTTAAATGAGGGTCTTAAATCAATTGGCGAAGCTGCGTTTGCCGGTATTGTCTTCAAAAACGGGTATAACCATATTGATCCTAATGAATACGATTTAGCAACAAAAGATGCCGTATATAATATCAAGCCTCATCCTTATGGAGGAGAACTGGTTGTGCCAACATCAGTTCAGCTTATAGGCAAAAGAGCTTTTGCCAATACAGCTTTTACGCATGCATATCTGCCTGATAATTTTGAAGAGCTTCCTGAAGGATTATTTGCATATTGTACCGAATTAATCGATACAGTGCGGGTACAATCGAAGGTTACTCATCTTCATGCAGAGGTATTTAAGAATTGCGAAAAATTGAGTGCTGTAATATTACCGGAGAAGCTTATAAGCATTGCAGACAGATGCTTCGAAAATTGCTTTAATCTCAATTATATTCAATGCTTAAGTACAACTCCTCCGACATTGGAAGGATCCGGCCACTTTGATGGCGTGGCAAAGGATAACTTTACTCTTGTGGTTCCTAAGGGTTGTGTTGAGGCTTATAGGAATGCACCCGGATGGGGTGAGTTTAAGCGAATATCAGAGTATAGGAATTTTGTGATCCGTCCAATGCTTGCCAGATTACTGAATAATTCTAACGAGAGAAAGATAATCCTTAATTCGGATGAAGCATGGAGTGTAAGCCATATTCCTAACTGGGTAAAGATCTCCGAAACATCAGGATATAAAAAGACTGAACTTACTGTAACTATCGATGAACTGCCAACGGGTACAGGCAACCGAGCCGACAGCATTGTCTTTAAACTTGAGGGCGAGGATATCACAGCATGCTATTATATTGAGCAGTATGATAGTAAATATGGTGAAGATGAACAAGAAATATTGCAAACAGCGACCAAAGGCAATGGTATAAATATCATCATCCTTGGAGATGGCTATGATGCAAAAGATATTGCTGACGGCCTATATGAAAAGGACATGAAGCAGAGTATAGAGTATTTGTTCGATATTGAACCATATAAAACATATAGAGAGTATTTCAATGTATACACCGCATATGCCATGAGTTATGAGAGTGGTATCGGTACGGTAAATACTCTTAGGAATGTAAAGTTCAATACCATCGGCGGTGATGCTAATCATAGACTGACTTGTGATTTTGAGGCTGCTCTATATTATGGCGTTGACAATACAGATGTGGAAGAGAGCGAGATCCCAGATTTAACCTGTATCGTTATTCCCAATACTCCACTTTATGATGGTGTATGTTCAATGTATCCAAACAACTCTGCTGTAGCATTATGCCCCAAGGGTGAGGATGGGTATCCTTATGACGCCCGAGGCATTCTTCAACATGAGGTTGGAGGTCATGCTTTTGGCAAACTCGCCGATGAATATATTTACCATTACAGCTTCATACAAACCTGTACCTGCATTTGTTGTAAACATGTATCAGGATTACAGGAGATGCATGATCTAGGATGGGGATATAATATGTGGCTGTCTGGTAAATATAATGATGTACCTTGGAGCCACCTTATCAACGACAATAGATACAACGACATAGTGGATATATACGAAGGCGGATACTTCCACAAACGAGGAGTTTACCGCTCAGAGTACAACTCTTGCATGAATAACAATGTCCCCTATTTCAGTTCTTGGTCAAGAGAACTTATTGTACAAAGAATAAAGGCTTTGGCAGGTGAGAATTATTCATACGAAGAGTTTGTTGCTAACGATAGCCGTGAATGGGGAAAGGACTTTACGCTTGGAACAAGGGCAAGAGAAGTTGCTCCATCAGAATTTACTGTCTCACGAAGAGGTAATGCTCCTATTATATCAAATCATAACCCGGTAAGACCTAAGTAAGAAATATGAAGAGATTTTTTATAATAAATATGATGGTTTCGGCCTTGCTATCTGCTGGTTGCACTGAGGAACCATGGACGATTGAGGATAAAGGGACCCGTCAGGAGATCGAATTGTCTGCCGAATATCCATTACTGACTCGTGTTGCTGACAACTCTTTTGAACATGGCGACATGATGGGTATCTCGATTGTGACTAATAGCGATCAAGAGATACTTGCCAAGAATGTCCAGTTCACTTATGACAGCAACAATGGCAGCTGGAAAGGACTTACTCCATTATATTGGCCAGATGATAATAGGAATATCGATGTTATGGGGTATTATCCCTATTCGGGAGACGTAAAGGATTTATCTGAATATGCATTCTCAGTAAATAAAAATCAGAGTAACGGGGAAGCATTTGAATCAAGTGATTTATTGTGTGCAAAAGTTGAGAATGCCTCTAAAACCGATGGTAAGATACATCTTTCATACCAACATAAAATGGCAGGATTGACAGTTCGTCTTGAACATGGCGACGGTTTCTCTGAAGACGAATGGTCCAATTCATCAAAGCAGGTGTTTGTATTGAATACTCCTACAAAATGCAATATAGACCTGATGAGTGGGAATATAAGCAATGCAACTGAAACTAATAATATAATTCCATACAATAATGGAGATGATTTCAGAGCTGTTACCATTCCGACTACCTACATTGCAGGGGAAGCCATTTTCAGCATTTTGATTGACGGGCAGGAGTATGAGTTTAAGCGTCAAGAAGATACTCCATTGGTATCCGGGAAGATGCATACTTTTACCATTCAGGTTAGTAAACGAACCGATAGCGGGGACTACTCTTTTGTCTTGCTGGATCAAGAAATATCTCCATGGATAGATGACAATGAGTTTCATGAAGGTATTCTCAGACAGTATATTACTGTAACGGTCGGGCAGCCGGGAACCTTCGCCAGTACTTTGGTCGATATGGGCATCGATTATGAAGATGTAACAAGCCTAAAGGTGACCGGCAAAGTTAATAACGATGATATGATGTTTATGGGAGATATGCCATCTCTGACAAGCATCAATATGAAAGATATGATTATTGATAATGACGGTGAAGAAATAGATTATATTATACCCGCCAATGCATTTAATTATGCATCAATCATACATTTGGTTTTGCCTGATAAATTAGTGAAAATTGAGGAAAGCGCATTTGCCGACTGCCCGCTTTCTGGTACAATAATCTTTCCAGAGGGACTAGAGGTTATTGGCAGTGGGGCGTTTGCGCGTTATTCAACAGACTCAGGTAATACGATTAAAGTCTTATTCCCTGGCACATTAAAAAGAATAGAATCTTATGCATTCTTCGGGAATGCATTTGCGGCAGTCAGAGGAGAGTTAACACTTCCTGAAGGTTTAGAATGTGTTGGAAGTGGAGCTTTTACATGTGCCAATCTTACTGGTAATTTAAGACTTCCTTCTACTCTAAAAGAGCTTGGAGAACGTCAAGTATTCAATGGCCATTTCACTGGGGATTTAATCATCCCGGAAGGGGTAACTACAATACCCAATATGTGCTTTATTAGCGCATATTTTGATGGGCGTCTTATCCTGCCTGAAGGTTTGGCAGAAATAGGCCCAGATGCTTTTAGAGACTGCGGATTTAAGGGTGAACTGGTATTACCTTCAACATTGAAATCAATTCATGAATCAGCATTCATGGGTAATAATTTCTCAAATGTCGTTCTACCGGAGGGGCTAAGCGTGTTAGGAAGAGATGCGTTTAAGGATTGCTACAATCTTTCCGGTGAGATTGTAATACCTGATGGTGTAACAGCTATATCGCCGGGTATTTTTATGAATTGTTCAAAATTATCAGCCATAAAATTACATAAAGATATCTCCTTAATTAATGGTGAGGCATTTGCAAATTGCGTTGGAATAACCGAAATTATTTGTGATAATCCAACCCCTCCCATTATCAGCAATAGTGCTTTCCAAAATATTGTTAAGGGAAATGTTAATCTACAGGTACCAAAATCGGGTTTAAACGCATATAAACAAGATTTTCAGTGGCGCGAATTTACGAGATTAACAGAGTATCGCAATTTTGTATGCCGCCCTTCTGCATCCTGTGCACTACGCTCTGGACAACAAGTATTAACTCTTAATGCAGATGGCAACTGGATTTTAGAGCATAAACCAAGTTGGGTAGATGTATATCCAGAATCCGGATATATGAAAACAACTATTACAATCTCATATTCAGATTGTCCTAATGGTCAGGAGAGAACAGATAGTCTTGTTTTTAAACTTGCAGATAGTGAAGTGCGCACATATTGTCAACTGTCGCAATATGGTTATCAATATGAGGAAGATGAGATAGTTCCATTACAAAAACACTCGAAAGGCAATGGAATAAACATATACTTTATAGGCGATGGCTGGGATGCAAATGATATTGCACGTGACAAATTCATAGACCAGTGCAATAAAAATATGGAGTACTTCTTCGGACTACCTCCATATGATAGACTGCGTGAATATTTTAACGTGTATGCCATAATGGCATTGTCGCAGGAATCCGGAATAAGCAGTGTGTCGGTATCTCGCGACACAAGATTGGGAACATATGCATCTTATGGAGATCTTTGTCTTAATGAAAGTGTGGCTCTTGACTATATAACCTCTGTTACCGGCCATAAACAAGGCCAATGGTTTAGAGAAGGAGAACTATGGAAGGATGTTATTGTTATTATCCCAAACACTACGGATTATCCAGGAATAACATATTATCTCAATGATGGTTCTACTGTATCTCTTTGCCCTCTGAGCACAATGGAATATCCCAATGATTCACGTGGAGCCGTGCAACATGAAGTTGGTGGGCATAATTTTGGGAAACTGGCCGATGAGACTACCTTTATAAATGCTTATTTTGCAAATAATGGTATTTATGAAACCGCTAAAGGCTGGGGGTATTTTCAAAATGTATCAAGCAACGGAAAATCAAATAATGTCCCTTGGACACAATTTATTTTCGATCCAAGATATAGTGATTATGTCGATTTGTATGAAGGAGCATACGGGTACACCAGGTCTATATGGCGTTCAGAAGCGGCTTCTTGTATGGGAAATACCTATATTCCTTACTACAACACTATTAGTAGATACGATATTACGCGAAGAGTTATGGAGCTTTCCGGAGTAGGGTTCAATCCGGAACGAGATTTTTATAGTGTAGATACTAACAAATGGGGCAAAACGGATTATTAATAATGAAAAAAGCTATATAACTATGAATACAAAAACCATTTTTAGATTATCGGCTGTAGCAGCCTTGATATCAATGACATCATGCTCTAAGAACATAAATGAGAAGCCTATGATAGATCCGAATGTTATTAGGATTGATGCTGTTCACCCTTCGTCAGCAAATACTCGTGTAACGGCAACGGGCTTTGAGAATAATGATCAAATTGGAGTGTTTGTTGCTGCTGAAGGTTCAATATTACAAGCCTTTGGCAATAGTGTGAATAATGGTTTATATACCTATGATGGCAGTCAATGGAACCCAATGCGAACATATTATTGGAATGAAGGCAAGCACGATATTTATGCCTACTATCCATACCAGGAACTGGTTGATAATGTTGAAAATATTAGCTTCGCCGTTGCGTCAGACCAAAGTACTCCAGAAGGTTATTCTTCGAGTGATTTCCTGTGGGCGAAGGCTGAAAGTCAACAGGCGGGCACATCGGCCGTCAAATTAATATTCAATCATATTATGAGTAGAGCTATTGTAGAACTTGTCAAGGGTGAGAAATATGAAGGAGAGATACCAGATAATGCAGAGGTAACGATCCACAATGTCGTACCAACGGCCTCCATTGACATTTCTACCGGTAGCGCAGGAAAGGATAACTACGCGGCAGCAGGGAGCATCAAGATGCAGCGTATAGCAAATGGTAAATATGCAGCTATTATAGTCCCACAAAGAATTGATACTCGCCGCCCATTAGTTGAGGTCAATATAGATAATGTTAGTTATCTGATGGAGGGCACAATATCATTCAAACAAGGTTTTCAGCACTCCATCACTATTACTTTGACAGCTAACCCTCAGCAAGCTGAAATTGAAATTGGTGGTGGAATTAATAATTGGGACTAACTCATTAGTGTTATGGCAAAATGTAATTTTTGTATATTAAGTTTCCTTTTACTTGCATTTATGTTTGGATGCAAAAAAGAGACTACGGACGAGCCAATACCGGATAAAGTTCATGTTTCCAGTGTTACTCTTGACAAGACAACCCTAGAGCTAATCGAGGGCGACACTCACACTCTTATAGCCACGGTAAGTCCCAGCGACGCGTCCAACAAGAGAGTTTCGTGGGAATCGAGCAATACGGCTGTTGCTTCTGTATCAGAGGAAGGATTGGTAACCGCTATCAAGGCAGGAACTGCGACTATAACAGCAATTACTATTGATGGCGGAAAAACAGCAACCTGTAGCGTGACAATAAAAGCAAATACAATCCCGGTGGAAAGTGTTTCTCTTGACAAGACAACGCTAGAGCTGGTCGAAGGCGATACTCACACTCTTATAGCCACGGTAAGTCCCAGCGACGCCTCCAACAAGAGGGTCTCGTGGGAATCGAGCAATACGGCTGTTGCTTCTGTATCAGAGGAAGGACTGGTAACCGCTATCAAGGCAGGAACTGCGACTATAACAGCAATTACTATTGATGGCGGAAAAACAGCAACCTGTAGCGTGACAATAAAAGCAAATACGGGCGTAGATGCTGATATCGACGACTGGGAAGATGGAAATGATTATTCAGGGAGTGTGGGGTAGTGTTTTATTACTGTATCTGGAGTGCGGAAGAAAGCTCTGTGTGCTGAATATAATGGACGACGTTGATAAAGTGTGGAGTTTCAAGAGGTTTTAATGTCTGCATCGGCATGAAGGGTGATGAGGACATTGGAAAAGGTAACCTGGCTGAACGGAAAACCGAAAAACATCAGATGCGATAATGGCCCGGAGTTCATTTCAAAGTATTCCCAGAAATGTTGCAAAGGAAACGATATAAGCATTCTGTACACCCAGCCTGGATGTTCGATCTAGAACGGATGCATATAACGGTTCATCGGCACTTGAGGAAGGACTGTACTTGACGTGTACATCTTTAGAAGCACAGAGGAAGAGAAATGGGTAATCCAAGATTGGACTGTTATTACAACAATGAGAGACTCCATGAAATACTCGACAATATGCTGCCAATAGAGTACTGGTAAAAAGATGTGACACACAATGATTGATGTTCAGACTGGCAAATATAGCTGAGTTTTCGGGTTGAGCAAAGCCATGGTAAGTGCTCATGGGGCGGTCTTGTACATCTCTATAGCTTACGCTTTGGGGAGGCCTATCAGGCACCAATCACCGAACTATGCATGCAATTGGAACAATATATTTGCTATCTAATTAAGGTCTGTCCTAAAAAGTGATACTGTTCCAAAAAGTGTGTCTGGAGAATGATAAATAAAAAAGTCTACAGATTTTTTAGATTTGTATAGGGAACCAACAAAAACTAAAAAAGGAGTAGACTTATGGTGTTGACAAAGGAACAACTTTCCGAATTAATATGCAAACATTCGGAGCGGGAAAATGGCCGTCAGGATCTGTTGGAGATCTTGTTGGAGAGTATGATGGTCTCGGAGCGCCGGAAATATCTCCGGGAAAACTCCACGTCAGGGAACAAATGCAACGGATTTCGCCCGGGGGCATAGTTACGGTCATGGTCGTACACTGACGTTCCGGATACCTCGAGATCGCTACGGGAATTTTCATCCCCGGATTCTGGCGATTCTTCGCCATCAGGAGGATGAATCGATCGCCTTGCCGGAACGCTGTATACGAAAGGACTTACGCAGGAACAGGTCGGCGAGGTATTCCAGGATATTTATACAGCAAGGCGAGTATTTCGCGGATGCTGGACTATCTTCGTGAAGATGTTTCGCAATGGCTCACGCGCTCTCTGGAGGCTTATTACCCCATCGTTTTCATCGATTGCGTACACATGAAGATCCACCGCAAGCGGAGCGTAGAAACAGAAGCTTTCTATGTAGTGCTTGCCGTGCGTGAAGACAAGCGACGTGAAGTGCTTGGGATCTTCAATAAGCCCACGGAGAGTGCCCTGGGCTGGGGCGAGATGCTCGCAGAGTTGCAGGAACGAGGCGTTCGGAAGATCGGCCTGGTGTGTGCCGATGGGCTGAAGGGTCTGGAGGATGTCATCAGTGCGTCCTTTCCCGGGACGTGCTGCAACGCTGTACGACGCATCTGAAACGCAATCTGCTGAGCTGCGTGCGCAACGGCGACAAGGGAGAGCTGGCCGAGGATCTGCGACAGGTCTTCCGTACGGGGGATCGCAGCTATACGGTGGAGAGAGCCTGGGAACAATGGCAGACACTTTGTGAGAAATGGGGTCAGGATTATCGCAGTTTTCGACGACGGGCGGAGGATCCGGCCTACAAAGCCTACTTCACCTATCTGAATTACGAGGCAAGGATTCAGTCGATGATCTACACGACGAACTGGATCGAGCGTCTGCAGAAGGATTTTCGACGGGTTACACGCATGCGGGGAGCCATGCCCAACGAGGAGTCGGTTCTGCTGCTGATGGGCAAAACGGCCATGGATAAGAAATCCTATCTGAGGCCGGTGCCGCGGATCGACCTGGATCGAGATTTATTCCCCGAGTGAAGACTATAACACAAAAATAAGAACAACACGCCACGGCGTGTTGTTCTGAAAACAAGAATCACTATATTTGCATATCTGAAGAATCTGAAGGCGCCTGCACAGACACACTTCTTGAAACACTACCTAAAAAGTGGGCGATTACAATCTGGTATGGTACTCTGTTGTTAATATCACACGAAATGTTGGGTGGAGGCATGGACCTTGTGTTATCTGAAAAACGGCTGGCAAGCGGTAGTAATTAGGTATGTTGTCCCCTGAAAATCGAAGGCAGTGGTGTAGGCCTCGCTCTGTGTATAACCCCAAAGGTGATGCGGGATCAGAGTAAAATGTTTGTGGCGATTGATAATATCGCGTCTTAACTGCTGAGAAGTCTGTTAAATTTTTTTTGTTTTCCGGCCGAATGTCTGCGCGGCCTTGCTGCGGCAGCCGTATAGGCCGTGCGGAAGGCCGCGCAGGAAACTGTGGCATGTGGCCGCGGGGTGTCGGCCTACTCCACCGTCACTATCGGTATGCCGAGCAGGAAGGCAGCCTTTTGCAGGCGGCCGAGATGGTGTCCCGTGCCTATGGCGCAGTGGTGCGAGGGGCCGGCCTTGCTCCAGGCGTCGATGAAGGCCCGTGCGCCGCACCGGAAGCGGTAGCGGCTGTTGGTGTTGCCTATCTGCAGCGTGGGGCCCGCAACCGACTCGCCCTCCGCCGCCAGCAGGTAGACGCCCTCCGTGTCCTCGCACACCGAGAGCAGCGTTACGGGGCCGTGCGCCACCGACATCTGTATCGACAGCCCCTTTCCCGGCTTGCCGTGGTAGACGGGCAGGGGAACAAGCCCCACGCGCCCCTCGGCTATGCCGAAATGTGCCGGGCCGTCGTGCCCCAGCAGCAGGATGTCGTCGTTGAAGTCCATGGCGTAGAACTCGGCGAAGGAGCCGCCGGCGCCGAGCAGCGAGAGTATCTTCATCGCCTGCGCGTTCTTCACCTCGCACTCGCCGGCTACGGGTATGCCTCGCCCGGTCAGCAGCGTGTTGCCCGCTATGACCGATGTGGCTATGTCCTCATATGCGCCCTCCCCTTCGTAGTAGTATGCCAGAGCGCCGAGACGGTGGCTGTCGACCATGCGGTCGAGGGCTACGGACGTGGCGGCCGCCCTCTGCAGCTCGTCCTCACCGCACTCAGGGCTTATGTCGAAGCTGCGGCCGAACTCCCCGATCTTGCGCTGCCGCTCCTCGTCTGTTACCGTGTCGCGCAGACGCTTGAGCTCGCACATCTCCAGCATCTCGATGTGGGTGCCGAATACGGCCGACTGCCGCGTGAGGTCGGTGTAGACGTCGAGCATGCCGCCGTAGTAGTGCCCCAGTATGCCCAGGCGGTTGGTGCGCATGCCGTGGCACACCTTTGCCGCCGCGACCCACTCGCCTATCTGCCGCCATGCGTGGGGCTCGTTCAGGTGGCCCGTGACTATGTCGTAGCGCAGGCCGCTGCGCCTGAAGACGCTGGCTATCTCGGGCAGCGAGCATGCCTGGCAGTTCTCGAGCCACATGCCGGTCATCGCGCCGCGGTCGCCGAGCGAGTTGATGGTGGCGTAGTCTATGGCGGCGTCGGGCTGCAGGTTGAGCACTATTACGGGGCACGCCATGCGCCGCGCTACGGGCAGCACGGTCGACGAGAGGCTGTAGGTGGCTATGTAGAGGAACACCGCCTCGACCTCCGACCGTGCGAAGAGCGAGGCCGCGGCCTCGGCCGCCTCGGGCGAGTCGACCATGCCGGCGTCGACCACCTCGACGCCCTCGATGCCGCCTATCTCGGCGGCTATCCGCTCGCGGTATCCCTCGAGGCGGCCGCGCAGCCCATCGAACTGGTGCCAGTAGGTGTTGAGCCCCGTGGCGAAGAGACCTATCCTTGTCTTGCTGTTCGTATCGTTCATCTGTTCACGTGTTTTGTTACATTCTCATATGGTGCCTTTGGGGCGCGCGGCCCGCTATTCGGCCATTTCGCGCGTTACGGTGACGGGACCCATCAGGCCCGATTCCATGAGCGGCGAATCTTTCGTGTAGTGCGGGTGCGTGGTGAAGGTGTACCTGTCGCCGGGGCGGCTTTCGCCCTTTGTCAGCCACTGGGGCCACTGCCCGTCGGCTATGCCGTCGTATTGCCGCGACTCGTCCCCGATGAGGCGGTTGACCCACAGGTTCACGACGTCGATCCTCAGTTCGTTGCTGCCCTTTCTGACCACGTCGGTTATGTCGACGCGCCACGGGTCGGTCCACACCACGCCGAGGTCGTGCCCGTTGACCCACACGCGGGCCATGTTCTTCACCTTGCCCAGGTTGAGGTATATGCGGCCGCTGCGCCCCTTTGCCTTCGCGTAGTCGAAGGTGTTGCGGTAGGATGCCGTGCCCGAGTAGTATCTGATGCCCTCGTCGTCGTTGGCGCTCCAGTCGGTGAGCGTGTCGAAGGTGGTCTCGGCGGGCCCGCCCCACGCCGTGTCGAAGCTTACGCGCCAGGGGCCCGATACCGTGCTGAGCTGCTCCGTGGGCATGAAGTTGTGGCCGCCGCGCGTGCGGATGCCCTTCGCCGGCTCGAATACGATGAAGAAACTCTGGTGGCGGTCGAAATCAAGCTCGACGGATGTCGTCGTGCCGTTGTCGGCAAACGACGCGAGGGGGCGCGTTTGGCCCGTTGTCGGGTCCCACAGGTGTGGCTGTGCGCCGCTCACGCGGAACGTGCAGGTGACGCGTGCGGGAAGGTCGGTGCGGTTGGCCACGAAGTAGTAGTCGGTCTGTCCGCTGCGCTTGTGTATGTATCGTATGCCTCCGTTCGACGAGGTGAAGTCCTCGGCGAGCCCCATCGAGCGCAGTATCGAGGCTGTCACTCCGTAGTCGGGGTAGAGGTTGTCGGCGTTGAGGCGCATATCTTGGCTCCAGTATATGCGGCCCTTGCCGTAGCGGACGCATGCCAGAGCCTGCGGTGCGTCGGCCGAACCCCACATCTGCAGGGCTGTCGAGCGCACGCTTTGGTCGGCCTTCGGGTAGTCGGTGAGGCCCGGCGCCTCGGCGGGGGGCATGCCCGCGACGGTGGCGCCGTCGGCCACGAGCGACGCTATCTTTTGCAGCAGCGCGGGTGTCATGCGGCCGAAGTCGGGCAGCACCAGCAGGCGGTAACGCATGCCCGAGGGGAAGACTATGTCGCCATCCTCCGCCGAGGCCGTCATGAGCAGGCTCGGGGGGCAGGCGTCGAATCCGTATCCCTTCTTGTCGGGCATGTGGCTGTCGCCCTCCAGCGCCGACTGCGGCGCGCGGAAGACGTAGGGGGCCTCCTCGGGGGCGAGGTAGAGGATGTCGGCCACGGTGGTGCCGTACTGCATGAGCGACTGGCAGCGCGCCAGGTAGTCGTGGTAGGCACCGACGTAGGGCCACCATGTCTGGTTGCGGTCCCAGTGCACGCCGTAGGGGCCCATCGTCATGCCGGGCCTGAGGTTGTCGGGCAGGCACTGGTGCTGGAACGTGTGGAACGTGAGCCTGTTGATGCCCATGGCCAGGGCCCAGTCGGTCTGGTTCTTCATCGACGCGGGGTGCTGGCGCCATCCGTCGCCTGCGGCCGTGAAGGCCTCCGAGGGGACGATGTGCTGACCCTTGATGTTGGCCAGCGACGAGGCCTCGATGGCGGCGAACGACGTGTTGAAGCCTCCCGGGCTCCAGAACTCGCACATCGGTATGTCGGCTGTGGCCCCCAGTTCGAGGTCCTGCATGGGGTTCATGTCGTAGGGCTCGATCGAGAGCTGCAGCCCGTGGCGGCGGGCATACTCCTTTACGGCCAGCGAGTGGTTCTCGAGCATGAGCTCCTGCATCGTCTGCCGCAGGTCCCAGAGGAAACGCTCGGTCGTCGGCCTGTCGCCGACCACATATCCCGCGTATGCCGGGAGGTAGGACTGCGGGTCGTAGCCGCGGCGTTTGGTGAACTCCTCGCGCAGGGCGGGCGCCCAGTTCTGCGCCCCCATCTCCCAGCTGTCCATGTGCAGTATCTTAAGTCCGCCCTCCGCGTCGGGGTCGCGCGGGCCAAGGGTCTCGAAGAGCTCGTCGGTGAAGACCTTGAGGTGGGCCATCAGGGCCGTCGTGTCGGCCTTGTCACATTCGAATCCCAGCCCCGGGAAGGGCGCGGGGCGCGTGACGGCGCCGTTGTTGCGCAACCCGAACCGCATTATGGTCCATTCGCCCTCGGGTACGTCCCACGTGACGGTGCCGTCCTTGAGCAGCGGCGTCAGGTCGACCACGCGGCCGGGGTCTACGGTCTGGCCCGGCAGCAGCGGGGCCGATGTGTTGTTGCGCGGGATGAACTGCTTGACGCCGGGCGCCGAGCTGTAGGGGGCGCGGTAGTAGAGCGCCTTCTCGTCGATGTCGGCGATGCGGGCCTCTCCCTCCGTTGCGGGGAAGGCGAGTACGGCGACATCCTCGTAATACTCCTCCCATATCTTACGCAACTCGGGCGTGAAGACCCCCTCGCCGAAGTATGGCGACCGCGGTGCGGGCCGTTCGAGACGGATGGTTTGCGTGCCGCCTCCCGTGACGCGTGCCGACGACGACACGATGTGGCGCATCGACTCCTGCGGCTTGACCCACGGGCCGCCGCTGCCGGTCCATCCCGGGCCTATGCCGAGGATCATGGTTATGCCCAGCCGCTCGCACTCGTCGACGGCGTGCCTGAAGCAGCTTTTCCACTCGTCGCTCAGGAAATCGACCTTGCCGCGCGGTATGCCTATGTTCACCTCGAGGAAGACGACCGAGCCTATGCCCGCCTGCTTCATGGCCTCGAGGTCCTTTGTCATGCCCTCCTTCGAGAGGTTGCCGTCCATGAAGTACCAGTAGACGCCGGGCCGCGCGTCGGGCGAGGGCGAGGCGAACTGTTGGTGCAGGCGTTTGATTCCGTCGCCGCCCGCGGCGGCCGCTGCACCCAGCAGCGACAGGCATGCGATGATGCTGAGGATTATTCTTTTCATGGCTTTGCGTTTAAGGTTCGACTGTTTGGTGGAAGTAGTTCAAAGATAGCGGTTATACTGCGGCCTCGCTTTCGCTGTGTGGCTTAATTATTTTACTTTTTGGCAGAAATTGCCGCGCGGCTGCGGCTGCTTTCGCCCTTTTTTGCTATATTGCGTTGCCGGCGACCAGTCACGTGCCGGCGGGCGAGCATGGAGGAACGGAGCGTAAAATATCTGGTGTCGAACGAGCAGGATGCGCGCTGGGGAGTGGCGGTCACCACCGTTGGGCACCAGGACATAGCGTCGCGTGCGGGCTACCCGTCGCCCGACCACCCCTCGGGCTATCTCTTCTCGACGTCGGCGGGGCGCGTGCTGGACGAGTACCAGATAGTCTACATCTCGCGCGGGCGCGGCCGCTTTGCGTCGGCACACGTGCGCGAATGCACTATCGGCGCGGGCGACATGTTCCTGCTCTTCCCGGGCGAGTGGCACACCTACAGCCCCGACCCCGAGACGGGGTGGCACGAGTCGTGGATCGGCTTCCGCGGCGAGGATATGGAGCGGCGGATGGCGTCGCGCTTCTTCATGCCCGAGAGGGTTGTATTCGACGTGGGTGTCTCGGACCGCATCTACGACCTCTTCCGCTGGGGCGTGGCCGTGGCGCAGCGTCAGGAGGCGGGCCACCAGCAGATACTGGCCGGCATCGTCAACCTGCTGCTGGGCGTGGCCTACAGCTGCGGGCGGCACCGTCCCTTCCGCGACAGACATGTCGACATCGTGGTCTCGAGGGCGAAGATCATCATGCAGGAAAACCTCGGCCGCAACCTGCGCACCGGGGGCGAGACCATAGCGCGCGAGCTGGGGGTGGGATATTCGTGGTTCAGGCATGTGTTCAAGGAGTATACGGGCTTCTCGCCCAACGGCTATATGCTCGAGCTGAGGATCTCCCGCGCCAAGGAACTGCTCGCCGACACCGACCTGAGCTGCCAGCAGATAGCCTATGCGGCGGGCTTCGAGACGCCGTCCTATTTCGCCGTAGCCTTCCGCAAGCGGGTCGGGACGACCCCTCTCGAATACCGCAGCCTCACCCGCGGCCGCCTGCCGTCGCGGCGACCATCGCTTTGACAATTTTTTATAATTATAAGTCTTGCCGAACCATGCGTCCTGTTTTCTCCCTCCTGCTTGCCCTTGCCGCGACGGTTGCCGCCGCTGCGGCGCACGGGGCCACATATTACATATCGGCGCAGGGCGACGACGGCCACGACGGCCGTACGCCCGCGCGGGCCATCCGCACGCTCGGACGGCTGAATGCCCTCGAACTGCGGGGCGGCGACAGCGTCCTCTTCGTGCGTGGCGGCGAGTGGCACGGCACGCTATTCCTGCGCTCGGGCGAGAGCGGGCGCCCCATCCATTACGGCGCGTGGGGCGAGGGTGCGGCCCCGATACTGAGCGGTTCGGTCGAGGCCTCCGATGTTGGTATGTGGAGCCAGCGCGACGGGTTGTGGGAGTATGGTGCCGAGTTGCCGCTCGAGGTTGGCAACATCATCGCCGACGGGCGTGTGGGTCGGTTGCGGTGGGAGCGCGGCGAGTGCTCGGAGCCGCTCGACTTCCATTACGACGCGGCGACACGACGGCTTTCGGTGGTGGCCGACGGTAACCCCGCCCTGCTGTGGAGGAGGATCGATCTGGCCCTGAACCGCACGGTGGTCATAGGGTACAGGGTGCACGACGTGACGGTGTGCGACCTGGCGATACGCTACGGTGGGGCGCACGGCATTCAGCTCGACGGCTGCAGCCGTGTGGATATCGCGCGCAACGAGATATCGTGGGTCGGCGGCGGCTCGTGTCCCGGCATGGAGCGCGTGCGGTACGGCAACGGCGTGGAACTGTGGGGCGCTAACGACCATATCGTCGTGCGCGACAATCATATACACGATATCTACGACACGGGCGTCACCAACCAGAGCCATTCGGCGGCGGCGCGGCAGGAACATATCACCTATCGCGGCAACCTGATCGAAAGTTGTGCCATGTTCTCGTTCGAGCTGTGGAACAACGGCCTCGATGGTTCTACGATAAGGGATGTGTCGTTCGTGGGGAACATATGCATCGATGCGGGCGGCGGCTGGGGACGCCAGCGGCCCGACACGGTGGGATACCATGTCAACTGGGGTGTGGTGCGGGGCGAGGCCGAGTCGATAGTCATTGCCGACAACCTGTTTGTCGACGGTCGCGGCCTTGTACTCGGCGCGCTCGACGGCGATGATGTGCCGTCGTGGTACGCCGCCATCACCGTGCGCGGCAACCGCTATTCGGTGACGGAGGCGGCGCGGCACAATGCCTGCTATCTCTTCTGCAACTATTCCGATACGACCGTCGCCTTCGGCCTCGACCAGCGCGAAGAGTGCGAAGCCTTCTGCGGCGTGCGGCTCGGCGTCGAGGGGCGGGTAAGGGAGGAGTAAGGGGACGTTGCCGGTGCGTGACGATATGAACCGTAGATAAAAAATCCGGCGGAACCTGAGTTCCGCCGGCTGTTGTTTTGTGTTGCGGGGAGAGGGGGCCTTTGGGACTGCGTCCGTCTCCCGCGCCGCGATATGTCAGATGCGGGCCTTGGCCTTTTCGATCTGGCGCTTCAACACATCCAGGGCGTTGTCTATCGCCTCCTCGAAGGTGCGGGCCTGCTCCTCTACTCGCAGGTCGCCGCCCGGTATGTGGAGCGTGACTGCTGCGATCTTGTTTCCTTTCTCGTTGTCTTTGTCGAGCTTCAGGATCACGTCTGCGCCCATTGCATTCTCGGCAAAACGGTCAAGCTTGGCTAATTTTTTCTCGATGAACTCGATGAGCTGCTTGCCTGCATCGAATTTCACTGACTGAATCTGTACGTTCATAGCCTTCGATTTTAGAGTTAAACCTTATTTTGTTCTCTCCGCCGTGGCCCTCGGCCCGTGCGGAAGGGATATCAGCGGTGTGCGGCCGTCGTGTGCGGCCCTCCGTTTACGGTATAACGTGTGCGGCGTGCGGCGCCGTATTCCGATTTCTCCCCGAAAATGTCGTTTACGGCTTGCGTTCGGCGTGCGAACGCGGGTGTGCCGCGGCATATATGCGCTGCAGCTGCGCTATGTTGTTGTGGGTATATACCTGCGTGGCCTTGAGCGACGTGTGGCCCATCAGCTCCTGTATCTGGCGCAGGTCGGCGCCGTCGTTGAGCAGGTGGGTGGCGAATGTGTGCCTCAGCACGTGGGGCGAGCATTTGCCGTTTACGCCGCACTCCCGCAGCAGCCGTCCTACGCTGCGCTGAACGTCGCTGCGCGAGATACGTCTACCCTTCCCCGATAAAAATAGCGCTTTTTCGTCACTTCTGCAAATTTTTCCGTCCGAAAAGGTGTCGAGGTAGCGTTGTATCTCGCGGGCCACGCGCGGCACCAGCGGCACGAGCCTCGTCTTGTCGCCCTTTCCGTGCACGCGCAGCACCGAACCGCTGTTTACGATGTCGTCGCGGTCGAGCCCCGTAAGCTCGGCCAGGCGCAGCCCGCAGGTGTAGATCACGAGCACCATGAGGGCGTCGCGCCGCTGCCGGGCATCGTCGCCGCCGAGGCGGTCGAGCACCGACTGCACTACGCGCGACATATCCTCCTCGGGAACGAAGCGCGGCAGGCGGCGCGACGTGCGCAGCGGCGCCAGGGCGGCGAAGGGGTTGGTGTGGACGATGCCCTCGCGCCGCAGGTAGCGGTAGAGCGAGCGCAGCGACGCCATGCAGCGGTTTATCGAGGCGTTGTTCATGCGCCCCTCGTCGGAGAGGTGCATCACCCACGCCCGCACGTCCTCGCCCCGTACGCGGCATAGGTCGAATCCACCCTCCGCGCTGTCCGCCGTACCGCCGCCCGCGGCCTCGGACGCGCCCCATGCGGCGAAGGAGGCGATGTCGTGGCGGTAGTTGCGCACGGTGAGGGGCGAGTAGCGGCGTTCGCCCTCGATGTAGGCGGTGAAGCGGTCGATTATGGCGTCGTTGTCCATCGTGGCGGGGTTATCGCGCGCTGCGTTCTATGGATGTTACGCGAGGCTCGCCCTGCCCGGGCAGGGGCTTGTAGATGACGATGACGGCGTCGAAACGCTTGCCGGCGTCGTCGCGCGCCTTGCATACGAAACGGTAGTTGGTGCCGGCGACGACCTGCGTGGCCACGCTGCGCGGCTTGTATGTGGTGCCGTCGATGTCGACAACCTGCTCGAAGAGCTGCCGCTCGTCGGCGGTGAGGCTGCGCTGGCGCGTGTATCCCCCGACGGCGGGGGTGTCGTTGCCGCCGCAGGCGGTGGCCAGGGCCGTCAGCGCGAGCATGGCGGCGGCGAGCTTCAGATGGGCGAAAATCCTTTTCATGAGTATCTTCCGTTTTTGGAGTGTGTGAACAAAAGTAGCCAAAATTTTTTCGGTCTGATCAAAAATTTCTACCTTTGGACGTTATATTTTGAATATAACGCAACCAACTAACCAAATCTTGTTATGCGAAGAATATTATTCTGTATTCTGGCCGTGCTCGCCGTGTCGGGCGTCGAGGCCAGAGAGACCGTCAAGACGATCGCATCGCCCGACGGCAAACTGGTGGTGACGGTTACCGTCGCCGATGACATACGCTGGAGCGTCGAGGCCGACGGCCGCACCGTTCTGGCGCCCTCGCAGATCGCCATGCAGATCGGTGAGGACGAGACCTGGGGCGCCGCCCCGCGCCTGCGCAAGGCCGTCGAGGGCAAGATCGACGAGGTGATCCCCGCACCCGTCTACAAGAAGGCCGAGGTCGAGGACAAGTGCACCACGCTGACGCTCTACTTCAAGGGCGACTACGCCGTGGAGTTCCGCGCCTACGACGAGGCTGCCGCCTACCGTTTCGTCTCGACGCGCAAGGGCGACTACACGGTGAAGGACGAGGTTGCCGAGTTCGCCTTCGAGGGTGACAACAAGGTCTACTGCTCATATGTGCGCAGCAATGCCAAGAAGACCTTCGAGCAGCAGTACTACAACTCGTTCGAGAACACCTACGTCGAGGAGCCCATGAGCAAGATGGCCTCTAACCGCCTGATGTTCCTGCCCGTGCTGGTCGACCTGGGCGACCGCAAGGTGTGCATTACCGAGACGGACCTCATGTCGTACCCCGGCATGTACCTCTACAACCCCGACGGCGGCTCGTCGCTCAAGGGCAACTACGCCCCCGTGCCCGACGAGGTTAAGCAGGGCGGCCACAACATGCTTCAGGGCGAGGTGCAGACGCGCAAGCCCTATATCGCCGAAGTAAGCGGAGCACGCGAGTTCCCGTGGCGCATATGCATCGTTGCCGATAACGACGCCGACCTGCTCAATGAGGACATGGTGTTCCGTTTGAGCCACCCGAACGTCATCGGCGACACGTCGTGGATCAAGCCCAGCAAGGTGGCCTGGGAGTGGTGGAACGACTGGGGCCTCTACGGCGTTGACTTCAAGCCCGGCATCGACAACCGCACCTATAAGTATTATATCGACTTCGCTGCCCGCAACGGCATCGAGTATGTTATCCTCGACGAGGGCTGGAGCGTGAACCTCAAGGCCGACCTTATGCAGGTTATCCCGTCGATCGATATCAAGGAGCTTGTGGACTACGGCAAGGAGCGCGGCGTGGGCATCGTCCTCTGGGGCGGCTACTGGGCCGTGAACCGCGACATGGAGAATGTCTTCAAGTATTACTCGGAGATGGGCGTCAAGGGCTTCAAGATCGACTTCATGGACCGCGACGACCAGCAGATGGTGGACTTCTACGAGCGTGCCGCCGCCACGGCCGCCAAGTACCACCTCATGTGCGACTTCCACGGAGCCTACAAGCCGTGCGGCCTGTCGCGCAAGTATCCCAACGTGGTGAACTACGAGGGCGTGCACGGCCTCGAGCAGATGAAGTGGTCGGACGCTTCGGTCGATCAGGTGACCTACGACGTGACGATACCCTTCATCCGCATGGTTGCCGGCCCGATGGACTATACGCAGGGTGCCATGATGAATGCCCAGCGCCACAACTACTATCCGAGCAATTCCGAGCCCATGAGCCAGGGCACGCGCTGCCACCAGCTGGCGATGTACGTCATCTTCGAGTCGCCGTTCAACATGCTGTGCGACTCGCCCACCAACTACGAGAAGGAGCCCGAGTGCACGCAGTTCATCGCCGAGATCCCGACCGTATGGGATGAGACCGTCGCTCTGGACGGCAAGGTCGGCGAGTATGCCGTGCTGGCGCGCCGCAGCGGCCAGGAGTGGTATGTCGGCGGTCTGAACGGCTGGAAGGGCCGCGACGTGGAGATCGACCTGTCATTCCTGCCCGAGGGCGAGTACGAGGTTACGACGATCTGCGACGGCTACAACGCCGACAAGATCGCGCGCGACTTCCGCATCGAGACCTCGAAGGCAGACAGCTCGAAGAGCCTCAAGCTGCGCATGGCCAACGGCGGCGGCTTTGCCGTGAAGCTTGTGCCTGCAAAGTAGGACGGGGCGTTGTCCCTGATTGAGTTGCGGGGTGCGGTCCGAAGGGATCGCACCCCGCTTTCTTGTGCTTCGGAATGGGCAGCAAGGGCGTGGCGAGCGCTTGGGCGTGCCCTTGCGAGCGGGTGCCGCACCATGTGAAAACGCGAAAATGTGCGGGAAAATTTTGCGGATTGAAAAAAAGTTCTTACCTTGCGTTCACAAAAACGTGGTACTATAATCTAAAAAGTTGATTGCCTATCGAGAAAATTCTACTCTTTGAAGTTAAATAAATAAGGAGAAGAGTATGAACACACGAGTGTTAAGCGACCAGGTATTGCTTAATAACTATTTTTCAGGTGATCGCGCTGCCATATCGCAACTTATCGACCGACATACGCACCGTGTACGTGACTACATCCGCATGATGGTCAAGGACCGTGATGTTGCCGACGATATACTCCAGGAGACATTCATCAAAGCCGTACGCGTCATCGACGAGGGACGTTATGCCGACACGGGCAAGTTCCTGTCGTGGATTCTGCGTATAGCCCACAATCAGGTGATCGACCACTTCCGCTCGCAGAAGAACGCCAAGACGGTGAGCGAGTCGGATGCGGGATACAATATGCTGGGAACGCTGCGCTTCGCCGAGCGCACGGTCGAGGACGCCATGATCTCGTCGCAGATCGAGGAGGACGTGCGCCGTCTGGTCGACCGCCTGCCCGAGGAGCAGCGCGAGGTGGTTATCATGCGCTACTATTCGGGCCTGAGCTTCCAGGAGATAGCCGACCAGACCGACGTGAGCATCAACACGGCGCTGGGGCGCATGCGCTATGCGCTGATCAACCTGCGCAAGATGATCAAGGAAAATAATCTGATTTTGAGCTGACGGGCACAATAAATCTCCGCGGGCGGCCGTTTGATAGTAAACGAAAGCAGCCTATGGAAGATTTTGACAGTAAAGTATCAACGGAATTGGTCTCTGACGACTACGAACTACTGCTGGATGCAGTCATTTGCGAAGAAGCAGACCTTTTTTACCTCGACTGTTATCTTCAGGAGCTGTTTCGTGGAAAGAGATAAGCTAAGGGTTAATTTTTGAAGGCAGGGAATCGCTCAAGGGCGGTTCCCTCCGCTTTTATATGCCTCGTCGGTGCGCCGCGGCCGCGCGCGGGGGCGGTGAGACATGGGGCGCGGCAGGAGCCCGCACCTTATGGACTAAAACTTCCGGCAGGGGCGAAAAGCGGGTCCGCGCACTACCGAATGACACCAAAACAGGCCGTGGAATTACGGTTTATAACCAAAATGATAAAATTAACGGTTTTTTTGTTTGCGGTGTGGTTGTAAATTCATACCTTTGTTTCAACAAAGATTGTAACCAACAAAATCAACAACCATGTACGGAAAGATCAAGGAACACCTCCGCAAGGAGCTGGCCGACATCAAGGCTGCCGGCCTCTACAAGAACGAACGTGTGATCTGCTCGCCACAGCGTGCCGAGATCGACGTCGCCGGCAAGAAGGTTCTCAACTTCTGCGCCAACAACTATCTGGGCCTTTCGGACAACCCGCGCCTTATCGAGGCGGCGAAGCGTGCGATGGACGCGCGCGGCTTCGGTATGTCGTCGGTGCGTTTCATCTGCGGCTGCCAGGACATCCACAAGGAGCTGGAGAAGGCCATCTCGGACTACTTCGGCACCGAGGATACGATCCTCTACGCCGCCTGCTTCGACGCCAACGGCGGAGTGTTCGAGCCTCTGCTGACGGAGCAGGACGCCATCATCTCTGACGCCCTGAACCACGCGTCGATCATCGATGGCGTGCGTCTGTGCAAGGCCGTGCGTTACCGCTACGCCAACGCCGACATGGACGAGCTCGAGGATTGCCTCAAGCGCGCACAGGCACAGCGCTTCCGCATCATCGTGACCGACGGTGTCTTCTCGATGGACGGCAACGCCGCGCCGCTGGACAAGATCTGCGCCCTGGCCGAGAAGTACGACGCCATGGTCATGGTCGACGAGTGCCACTCGGCGGGTGTGCTGGGCAAGACGGGCCGCGGTATCACCGAGCTCTACAACCTGCGCGGTCAGGTCGACATCCTCACCGGTACGCTGGGCAAGGCCTTCGGCGGTGCCGTGGGCGGCTTCACTACGGGCCGTGCCGAGATCATCGACATGCTGCGCCAGCGCTCGCGTCCCTATCTCTTCTCGAACTCGCTGCCGCCCGCAGTCGTAGGTGCCGGTATCGAGATGTTCCGCATGCTGGCCGAGAGCGACGAGCTGCATGACCGCCTTGTTGCCAACGTCGAGCACTTCCGCACCAAGATGATGGCCGCCGGCTTCGATATCAAGCCCACGCAGTCGGCCATCTGCGCCGTTATGCTCTACGACGCCAAGCTGTCGCAGGACTTCGCAGCGCGCCTGCAGGACGAGGGTATCTTCGTCACGGGCTTCTACTATCCCGTCGTACCGAAGGGACAGGCCCGTATCCGCGTACAGGTGTCGGCAGGCCACACGACCGAGCAGCTCGACCGCTGCGTCGAGGCCTTCGTCAAGATCGGCAAGGAGTTGGGTGTGTTAAAGTAGGATCCTATGGCAAAGACGACGTTGGACGCTACCGACCGTAAGATACTGCGGTTCCTGATAAAGAATGCCCGTATGCCCTACCTCGAGATCGCGCGCGAGTGCGGTATCTCGGGTGCGGCCATCCACCAGCGCATCAAGAAGTTGGAGGATATGGGCGTGATCATGGGCAGCCGCCTTGTTGTGGCCCCCAAGTCGCTGGGTTTCGACGTGTGCGCCTTCATTAGCATACGCGTGTCGGACCTCACGCGGCAGCAGGATACCGTGGAGCTGTTGCGCAAGATCCCCGAGATCGTCGAGTGTCATTACATTACGGGTTCCTACAACCTGATGGTGAAGCTCTATTGCGTGGATAACGAACACCTCATGCGTACGATCTTCGACCACATACTGCAGGTGCAGGGCGTGTCGAGTACGCAGACCTATATCTCGCTCAACGAGTCGTTCCAGCGCGAGATTCATGTCGACAGCCTCGACGACTAGCCGGACTGCACGATACGTAAAACAGACAGCCGCGACCCTTTCAGGTTGCGGCTGTCTGTTTTTTCCGTGGACGCGTTATTTGTCCTGCCCGCCCGCTGTCTGCGATGGCGGTAGGCCGAATTGCTGCTTGAAGGCGCGCGAGAAGTGGCTGAGGCTCTTGAATCCCACCTCGGCGCATACGGCGGCGGGCCGCTCGCCCTGCATGATGCGGCGGCGCGCCTCCTCCAGGCGGCGGCGTATGATCCATCGGCGCGGCGGCATGCCGAAGGTAGCGGAAAACTCCTGCTTGAATGCCGCGAGCGAGCGTCCCGAGTAGTGCGCCAGCCCTGCCAGGTCGAGCTCCTGCATGTAGTACTGCTCCATGAACTGCCGCAGGTCGCTCTTGGCGGGTGCGGCGAAGTCGAAGAGCAGTGCCGTGAGGTCGGGCTCTATCTCGATGAGCGTGAGTACCGTCTCCTGCATCTTCAGCTCCATGAGTCTCTGGCCGGGAAAGCGCTCCGACTTGAAGTACGAGGCGAGCGTAGAGAAGAGGTTGTCGAGGAACGCGTGGCGCGGCAGGGGTATGTATGCCGACGCGGGCGGCGGCAGCAGGCCGCGGAGCGAGATGGCGTTCTGCGTGAGTGTGCGGCGCAGCATCGGCACGGTGAGGTAGAAGAACAGCCCCTCGAACGGCTCGCCGTCGGGCAGCGAGCGCGACGTCTTGCGGCACATGTGGTTGCGGCGCAGTATGTAGGCGTCGCCGCGGCGCAGGGCATGGCTGCGGCTCCTCTCGGTGACGAGCAGCTCGCCCGAGCAGACGTATACGAGCATGTGCTCGGTCACCACGCCGCTGCATTGCGTGGTGTCGGTTATGCGGCAGTAGTGTATGTAGTTGCCGTAGTGTATGGTGGTGACGCCGCCCTCGGTGTCCTTGGTCAGCGCCGTGTCGGTGGGTGTGCCGCTGCGGCGGCTCTCGCTCTGTTCCATGCGTGTTGCGGTTTGGTGCGGGCTGTTGCTGTTGCAAATATAGCGCGCGGGGCCGGCGGGAGTGTTGCCCGTGCGGCCGTAATTGTTGCCCCTGCGGCTATTTTACCAAATATAACACAAAAATCACAAGTTTCAACCGCACGTGAGCTTATTTTTGCGTCATAAAACCATACGATCCTACGTTATATGAACACAAAAAGAAATATTGCGATGGCGGCGCTGGGCCTGCTCCTTGCTTCGGGATGCGGCACGACGGCGACCGTCGCCACAAAAAACGACAGCGACATGGATAATCTGACTCTTACGGCCGAGTGGGACAAGGTCTTCCCGCAGAGCGACAAGGTGACACATTCGAAGGTGACGTTCCGCAACCGTTACGGCATAACGCTTGCGGCCGACCTCTACATACCGCGCGACGCGGCGGCGCCGATGGCGGCCATTGCCGTGAGCGGCCCGTTCGGCGCGGTTAAGGAGCAGGTGTCGGGCCTCTATGCCCAGACGCTGGCCGAGCGCGGCTTCCTCACGATAGCCTTCGACCCCTCGTACACGGGCGAGAGCGGCGGCGAGCCCCGCTATGTGGCTTCGCCCGACATCAATACCGAGGATTTCTGCGCGGCGGTGGACTACCTCTCGACGCGTGACGATGTCGATCCCGAGCGTATCGGCATCCTGGGCGTATGCGGCTGGGGTGGCCTTGCCATCAATGCCGCTGCCGTCGACACGCGCATCAAGGCCACGGTGGCCTCTACGATGTACGACATGAGCCGCGTTACGGCCAACGGCTACTTCGATTCGATGGATGCCGACGCGCGCTACGACCTGCGCCGCCGCCTGAGCGCGCAGCGCACCGAGGATGCCCGCAGCGGCAGCTACGCCCGTGCGGGCGGTGTGGTCGATCCCCTGCCCGACGATGCCCCGCAGTTCGTGAAGGACTACTACGCCTACTACAAGACGCCGCGCGGCTACCACAAGCGTTCGCTCAACTCGAACGAGGGGTGGAACGTCACCTCGTCGGTTTCGTTCCTCAACATGCCGCTGCTGGCCTACAGCGACGAGATACGCAGCGCCGTGCTTGTCATCCACGGCGAGAAGGCCCACTCGCGCTATTTCGGCGAGGATGCCTTCCGCCGCCTGAAGGGCGACAACAAGGAGCTGATGATAATCCCCGGCGCCTCGCATGTCGACCTCTACGACAACCTCGACGTGATACCGTTCGACCGCATCGAGGCCTTCTACCGCGAGTATCTCAAATAAGCGGCCCGTAGCGGGGAGTATAAACGCCGAGGCAGCCATTCCCTTTATGGGTGGCTGCCTCGGCGTTTGTCGCTGCGTGTGCGGCTGAGGACATCAATACTCGGCCGTCAGCACCACGGGATAGTGGTCCGAGATGTAGGGCGCACCGTAGTTCTCGTCGCAGAGCACCTTGAAGGTGAGCGGCTTGGCGCCGCGCAGGAAGATGTGGTCGATGACGGCATCGTTGGAGCGGCCCCAGTCGTTGAACGTGGCGCGGTTGTCGCTCTCGGGGGCGGCGCTGCGGGCCTCGGTCATAACGGCCTTCAGGGGGTCGAAGATGGGGTCGTCGTCAGGCGAGTTGAAGTCGGCCGTCAGGAAGAGGGGTGTCTCCTTGTCGAAGAGCTCGGCTATCTTGGCCACGATGAGCTTTATCGACTCCTTGCGTGCCGTGGGGCCCATGTGGTCGAGATGGGTGTTCATGTAGCCCACGCGGCGGCCGTCGGCCTTGCTGCGCAGCAGCACCCAGGTGCAGGTGCGCTTGCAGGCGGCGTCCCATCCCATCGACACCTGGTCGGGCGTCTCCGAGAGCCAGAAGGTGCCGCTCTTCTCGAGCTCGAAGTCGGCGTCGCGGTAGTATATGGCCATCATCTCGCCCTCGGCCTTGCCGTCCTCGCGGCCCACGCCTATGCGCTTGTAGTCGGGCAGGTTCTCGTCGAGGAATGCCACCTGGTCGGGACATGCCTCCTGCAGTCCGAGCAGCGTCGGCTGCTGGTCGTTGATCATGTTTATCGATGCCTGCTTGCGGTTCTCCCAGCGGTTGTCGCCGTCGGCATCGGGGGCGGCGCTCATGCGGATGTTGTACGAAATGACCTTGATGGGGGTCGGCTGCTGCGCCGTGCCGCACGAAACGAGGGCGGCGACGCATGCGATGAGCGTAAGGATCTTTTTCATGATATGTTTGTTGTTTTGGTCGTTTCCGGTTTTCGGACCGCGCTGTGCCGCGCCGCTTGGGCGGCGTTCGGTGCCGTTGCGGCTCGTCTGGCGCCTGCGGTCGGGACATCGGTGCCCCGGCAGGCTAACGGTACTTGTTGCTGATCAGAGTTAAAAACTCCTCGCGTGTGCGGGTGTCCTTGAGGAATACTCCGGTGAAGGCCGACGTCGTTGTCGCCGAGCCCAGCTTCTCGATGCCGCGCATCTGCATGCACATGTGGCTTGCCTCGATGACCACGGCCACGCCTATGGGGTTAAGGGCGCGCTGTATGCAGTCGCGTATCTGCACCGTGAGGCGCTCCTGTACCTGCAGGCGGCGTGCGTAGCACTCCACCACGCGGGCGATCTTCGACAGGCCGGTGATGTATCCGTTGGGTATGTATGCCACGTGGGCCTTGCCCACGAAGGGCATGAGGTGGTGTTCGCAGAGCGAGAAGAGCTCGATGTCCTTCACGAGCACCATCTGCTTGTACTCCTCGCGGAATATGGCCGAGGTCACTATCTGCACGGGATCCTGCGCATAGCCCTTGGTGATGAACGACATGGCCTTGGCCACACGTTCGGGGGTCTTGAGCAGCCCCTCGCGCGTGGGGTCCTCGCCCAGCAGCGAGAGTATCTCGCGGTAGTGGTAGCTCAGCTTCTCGATACGCTCGGCATCGTAGATGTCCTCGCGTCTGTAATTCTCTTTCTGTTCCATAGCGGGGCAAAGTTAGCGCTCTTCGTCGTAAAAAACAATTCGCGCGGGCCTTTCATTGTCGCGGTGCGTGGGCTATCGCTTCCCGCCGCGGAGGTGCTCGGCCAGTAGGCGCACGGCGCGGCCGCGGTGCGAGATGGCGTTCTTCTCTTCGGCCGACATCTGGGCGAAGGTGCGCTCCTCGCCCTCGGGGACGAACAGCGGGTCGTAGCCGAAGCCGTCGGCGCCGTGCTCCTCGCGTGCGATGCGGCCCTCGACTATGCCCTCGAAGAGGTGCTCGCCGTCGCCGTCTATGAGCGCTATGGCCGTGCGGAAGCGTGCGCGGCGGTTCTCCTTGTCGGCCAGACGCTCGAGCAGCAGGCGCTTGTTGGCCTCGTCGTCGTGGCCGTCGGTGGCGTAGCGTGCCGAGTGCACGCCCGGCTCGCCGCCCAGCGCCTCAACCTCGAGGCCCGTGTCGTCGGCAAAGCAGTCGAGGCCCGTGCGCGAGCGTATGTAGCGCGCCTTGGCCAGGGCGTTGCCCTCGAGTGTGGGTTCGTTCTCGGGTATGTCCTCGGTGATGCCGCACTCGCGCGGCGTGACGAGGGTGAATGTGTCGCCCAGTGCCTGCGACACCTCGCGCAGCTTGTGGGCGTTGTTCGTTGCGAATACTATTTTCATCGTGTTGGCAGTGTTAATCCGTATCGTTGTGCCGTGTGCGGCGGCCCGATGCCGTCGTGGCGTCGATGATCACGGCCAGGGCGCCGTCGCCTGTCACGTTGCACGCCGTGCCGAAGCTGTCCATGGCCACATAGAGCGATATCATCAGCGCCTGGTCCTCGGGCGAGAAGCCGAGCATCGAGGCGAGGATTCCGAGCGCCGCCATGATCGCGCCGCCCGGGACGCCGGGTGCGGCCACCATCGTCACGCCGAGCATGAGGATGAAGCCCGCGAATAGGGGCAGGTCGTAGGCCATGCCCTGCATTATCATCAGCGCCAGTGCGCAGGCCACGATCTTGAGCATGCTGCCCGAGAGGTGGATCGTGGCGCAGAGCGGTATGACGAAGCCCGCTATCTGCTCGCTCACGCCCAGCGAGCGCGTCTGAGCCAGGGTTACGGGTATCGTCGCGGCCGACGACTGTGTGCCGAGGGCCGTAAAGTATGCGGGCATCATGCGCCCGAGCATGCGCAGGGGGTTGCGGCGGGCGATGGCCCCGGCCACGCCGTAGAGGGCCAGCAGCCACACCACGTGCAGGGCGAAGATCACGCCTATGATCTTGATGAACACGCCGAGCACGCGGAACGCCTCGCCCGTGGCGGTCATGCCGGCGAAGATGCCGAATATGTAGACGGGCAGCAGGGGCAGGATGACGGTCTCGATTGTCATCGACACTATGTCGCGGAACTCCGTGGCGGCGCGTCGCATGACGTCGCCGCGCAGGTGCGCCATCCCCAGCCCGAGCATGAAGGCCAGCACGAGTGCCGTCATGACGTTCATCAGGGGCGGTATCTGCACCGTGAAGAAGGGATCCAGCCCCGATGCCTCGGCGGCGGTCTCCACCTCGACGTGCGAGGATATGAGCGAGGGAAAGAGCGCCTCGCCAGTGAAGTAGGAGGCGAATCCCGCGGCCACCGACGCGGCGTATGCCAGCAGCGTCGTGAGCAGCAGCAGGCGTCCCGCGCCGCGCCCTATGTCGGCGATGGCGGGGGCCACGAGGCCCACGATTATGAGCGGTATGGCGAACTCGAGGAACTGGCTGAACAGGGCGTTGAACGTGACGAATATCCTCACCGCCCATGTGGGCAGCACGCCTCCGAGGGCCACTCCGAGGGCTATGGCCGCCAGTACGCGCGGCAGGAGCCCGAACCGTATCTTCTTCATTGCAGGGTGTGGTTACGTTGTGTGCCGCGGCGTCAGTATATCCATGTCGAGGCGCTGCCCTCGTACTCGATGTCGACGGTGTGGGGCGTGAGGTAGCGCGCCGTGGCCTTGTCTGTCGATCCGCGACTTGTGGCGTCGAGCTGCAGCGTGCCGCCCGTCATGCCGCTCATGCGGGCCGAGTAGGTTACGTCGTCGCGTATCTCCACCTCGAGTACGAGCTTGTCGTAACCGTAGCCGCAGACGCTCGTGAAGCGTCCCGAGAGGCTTATGGCCGAGTATCCCTCGAGCGGGTCGTCGGGCTCGAAGGTGAGGCGCACGCCCAGGTTGTCGGCTTCGGCATAGATGAACTCGCCGTTGGGGTCGGACGGGGCCGGCACGTTGAACGTGTAGGTGTCGGGGGCGGTGCGGCGCAGCGTCGGGCGGCGGCTGCCGTCGTACTTGCCGTTTAGGTAGGCGTAGCTCCATGCGGCGCCCTCGTCGCCGAGGCGCTTGCGGCCCGTGTCGATCTCCATTGTGGCGCTCTCCGATATGATGAGCCAGATGCCCTCGTTCTGGGCGTCGGGCACGATGCGCTTGTCGTGGAAGAAGCGGTTGCGTATGGCCTCGCGCGTGGCGTCGTCCGCGGCGCCGATGTAGAGGTCGAGCCCCTGCATGCGGTCGATCGCCTTCGAGAACTCCTGCAGGGCGTCGTTGGCGTTGTTGAAGAGCATGTATCCGGCCGAGGTGTAGTCGAAGTCGCCGCTGCCCTTGTCCACGCGGCATGCTACGGCCGCAAGGCCCGCCGCGACGATGACGGCGAGACGCATGGCGGCAGCTATGATTCGGTCTTTCATGGCGTATCGTTTTTTGCGTGTTGTCAGAATCGGTATCCTATGCCCGCCGAGAATATTCCCTGCATGCCCGCCCCGACCTCGGCGAAACCGTAGAGGCGGCGGCCTACGCTCACGCCGACGATTGTGCCCGACAGCCCTATGTATGCCTCGCTGCTGTCGTCGATGGAGCGCATGTCGACGGCGGGGCCTATGGCCAGCGCCGAGTAGCAGCGCACGATGGGTCGGTTGAGCCACTGCAGGCGCAGCATGGGGGCGGCGCTGAGCGTGGTTACGTTGTCGGTGGCTATCCTGCGGCCGTTGCGGGCGTCGGTCACGTCGCCGTAGAGTCCCGTGTATGTGAATGCCACGCCTACGGCGAGGGCCTGTGTCACACGGTAGGTGTATGCCAGGGTCAGGCCGCCGGCCGTGGTGCGGGGCGAGCGGCGCACCTTCACGAACTGCATGGCGTCGGGCGTGGCGAAGATGCCGGGGTAGAACCACGCGGTGCCGTTGCCGCCCCCGAGGCCCAGGTGGCCGTTGGTCAAGGTGAAGGGGAAGGCCCCGACCTTGAGCGACAGGTCGTGGCGCGGCTCTGTGCGCCAGGTGTCGTCGCCGACGGTGCGGCGCGGCGCGTTCCGTTGTGTGTCGGCGCGGCGCGGCGACGCCTCCGCGGGCTGCCGTGCTGCGGCGGTGCCGGCCGCGATGATCCCTGCGGCCAGCAGCAGGGCGGGCAGGGCCCTGCGTATAATGTTGCGTAATATCATCTTCGTCGGTTGTTTTTCAATTCGGGCGGCGGGGTCAGAGGCGCGTGGCCTGCAGCTCTTCGAGGCGGGTGTCGACGGCAATCTTGTCGATGATGGCCTTCACCACGGTGTCCATCTCCGAGCCGTCGCTGTAGTCGGCCTCGCAGACATAGTTCACGCGGTTGTCGCGTATGAGGGTGGTCATCTCGCTCCGCTTTCTGCGGTCCTCGGGGTTGTAGACCGCTATCGAGTGCCCGCCGTAGTTCTTCACCAGCTTCATGCAGGGGATGTCGGTGGTGCCGTCGCCGACGTATATCATGCGCTTGAAGGGCACGGGACGCTTGTCCTCCTCCATGTAGCGGTTGACCATCTGCGTGTCGTAGACCGACTCGACGCCCTTGTTTATCTTGAATATGAACTGCGTCTTGTTGGTGTAGTTCACCGCCACGGCGGGCCAGTAGGCTATGCCGTCGACGTTGTAGAGGAACGAGCAGGCGTATATGTGCTTGAACTCGTGGGCAATGGACGTACCCTCGATGATCTCGAGCAGGCCCGACGAGTTGATGTAGTGCAGCAGCCGCAGCCCGCGCCCGTCGGCATAGCGGTTCATGCGCGCGAACCACTCCTCGACGCCCGCATAGTAGCGTATGCTGCGGCCCGACTCCTGGAACGCCTCGCGCCGCAGCGAGAGGCCCTTGCTCTGCGCCTCCTGTATCATGCGGGCCATGTAGGCGAGCACGGGGTCGGCATCCTGCTTCTCGGCCAGCGAGTTGGCCTCGCTCCAGAACTCCTTGTTGCTCTTGCCCACGGCGGGGATGAAGTCGTACTCCTGCATGTTGCCCGGGGCCAGCGTGCCGTCGAAATCGTATATCAGGGCCACGGTAGGTTTCTCTTCCATAAAAAGTCTCTCTTTGCCGTGCGGCGGTGCCGGCACGGGGTGTTTGCGTATGGCGTTGTGTTGGTGTCGGGGGCGTGCGGCCGCCGTGGGCGGCGGCTTTACCTCCTCCAATTTACAAAAATAGAAATTTTATAGGGCGTTATGAAATTAATCGTAACTTTTGTTGCCCCGATTTTGCGTCGGGACGGGGCGCGGGCGTGAATCTGCGCATCCGCATGTGCCGGTGTTAGCGTACGGAGGCAGGCCGCAATTGCAGATTGATGAATTTTGGCGTAACTTGCATCGTCCTAACGGGCAATTCCCTTTGTAAAATATCTATCGTATGAAAAGGCTTTCGTTGATACTGCTGTCGCTGTGCCTGTCGGTGGCCGGCGTGCAGGCCCGCAAGTGGCTGCCTGCGCCCGATGCCCCGCGTTCCGAATTCCGCCTGCTGGGGTGTACCTACCGCGGGGCCGACCTCGAGTCGCTCGACCTGCTGTCGGCGGCGGGCGACCACGGCTGGACGGTGGATGTCGACCGCACGAGCGTCGACGGCGGTGTGAGGTATACGTTCCGCTTTGTCGCGCAGCGGGCGATGGAGAATGCGGGCGTGGCCGTGGCGTTCGACCACGGCGGGTGGTCGAGCGACAACTATGTGATGATCCCAGCCTCGGTCTACAACGGCAACCGCCAGCGTATCGTCAACCGCGCGTATGCGACGGGGCTCGACGCCACCGACTACTTCCGCCGCGACCTGGCCCTCACGTCGAACCCCATACCGCAGCTCTCGCCCGACTTCGGGGCCGAGTCGCTTGTCGAGGTGCTGGTCAACAATGCCGCCACGCCGGCCATCGCCTGCCTGGACCGCCGCCGCGGGGTGGGCACGATACTGCTCACCGACCAGGGCATTGTCCGCGACGGCGCGGTGCTCGACTACGGCCTTGTCGTCGAGGAGTCGCGCAGCCGCGACATGGCCTCGTTCGTGATCAGCGCGCCGGGCGTGCGGGCGAAGAAACCCGAGTTTATCGGTTTCAGCGACAGTCCCGACCGCGGCATCACGGTGCAGGCGGGCGACGAGATCACGCTTAGCGTCACGCGGCTGGAGTTCTGTTGCGACGGCGTGCCGGAGCTGCTGGCGCAGTTCATGCGCTGCCGCAAGTCGCACATCGCGTGCGGCGGGGTGCGCGACCTCATGCCCATGAGCGAGGTGTTCGGCCGCATGGTGAAGAACATCGACGAACGCTACCACAAGGGCGCCGACTACGAGTTCTACTGTCCCGAGAATGCCAACTGGATGTCCTACGGCTGGATCGGCGGCCTTATAAACACCTATCCGATGCTGGCCTTGGGCGACGACATTCATCTGGAGCGTGTGGCCAACACGTTCGACTTCGCCCTGCCGCGCGCCAAGGGCCGCAGCGGCTACTACTACGATACGTTGAACGAGGACGGCAATGTGCTGAACCGCGATGCCGCCCGCAACGTGCAGGGCATAGGCCTCACGCGCAAGAATGCCGACGTGCTCTACTGGATGGTCAAGCAGTTCGCGCTGCTCAGGGCGCAGGGACGCGGCGATGCCGTCCGCGCCGAGTGGGAGCGTGACGTGCGCTCGCTGGCCGATGCCTTTGTCGACACGTGGCGCAGGTTCGGCACGTGGGGCAACTACGTGCAGGTCGAGACGGGCGACGTGGCCGTCTACAACACGAGCGGCGGCGCGATGGCCATCGCCGGCCTGACGCTGGCGGCGGAGTACTTCTCCCATCCCGACTATCTTGCGACGGCGCGCGAGGCGGCCGATTTCTACTACGACGACTTTGCCACGGTGGGCTTCACGTCGGGCGGCTGCGGCGACATACTGCAGAACTCCGACTCCGAGACGGCCGTCGCCCTGGCCACGTCGATGATCACGCTCTACGAGGCCACCGGCGAACAGGTCTATCTGGAGCGGGCACGCGACCTGGCCCATCTGTGCGCCACGTGGGTGGTGTCGTTCCCCTACCGCCTGCCGTCGGATACGCCTCTGGCGAAGCTGGGGGCTAACCTCACGGGGGCGGTGTGGGCCAGCACGCAGAACAAGCACGGCGCCCCGGGCTTCTGCACGCAGTCGGGCGACGTGCTCTTCAAGCTGTACCGCATTACGGGCGACGAACTCTATGCCGAACTGTTGAGGGATGTGATCCATGCCCATGCCGAGGGCATACAGCCCAACGGCAAGATCACCGAGCGCCTGACCTATTGCGACGCCGACAGCCGCGGCTCGCGCGGCGACGGCGGCAAGACGGGCTGGAACGAGACGAACGGCGCCCTGATGGCCCTTGAGATACCGGGCGTCTACATCCGCACGGACCTCGGGCGGTGCTATGCCTTCGACCATGTGAAGGCCTCGCTGTTGGAGAAGGGCGGCGCGCTCTATGTCGAGCTGAGCAACCCTACCGCATACGATGCCGAGGTGACGCTGCTGGCCGAGGACGGGGCCGCGGCGCGCGAGCCGCTCGGCGACAACGCCTTCCTCGGGTGGCACGACAAGGTGCTGGTGAAGGCGGGCCGCACGGTGCGCCACAGGCTCGACTGACGGCGGTGCCTTGCGGTATGGCCGGCGTGCGGGTCCCGGCCGGTGCGAGCTGCGTAAGCGGCAGGTATATAACGTGTTATACCTCCGTTTGGGCGGCCCGTTGCCGTCGTTGGCGACGACGGATTGCGATTTAGGATAAAGTTGCCTATTTTTGTATACCGACCTTATGGGAAACTGCCGGCCATAACCCCGGTCATATATCGTTACATCAGGCGCGCACCATGCATGGGCAGGCCCCGTGCGTCGTGCGGCTGCGGGCGTGTGCGGCAGAGGGATGTCGAGGGATAAACCGAAAAACATATGAAGCTATGAGAGTATTTGTCGTTACCTGCGTGCTGGCCATGCTGTTGTGCGGCTCGGCCGAAGCCCGTCCGCGGACGTTCAGCACCGATTACTTCAGGATCGATGTCGACGGCCGCGGCTATGTCGTGGGCATGTGGAACCGTGCCGACGGCGGGCGCAACTTCAGCCCCGCCGACCGTCCGTCGCCGTTGCTGGCGCTCTACGACGAGACGCTGAAACGTTACTATTACCCCCAGCATGCCGAGTACGAGCGTGGCCGCTACCGTCTGGAGTACTCCAACGGGTCGGTCGCTACGGTGCGGCTCGAGGAGAAGCCGCGCTACATTAAGCTCACGCTCGAGGCGCTGGACAACCGCGACGCTATCGGCAGCGTGCAGTGGGGCAACTTCTACACCAACATCGACAACCTCGTGGGCGAGATCATCGGCGTGGCGCGTGACACGTCGGCCGCGGTGAACTATGCCATCGGCGTGCTGGCGCTCGACGACAACACCATCGGCGGCGAGGCCCACTACACCTCCGATACGGGGTGGGGCGGCTATATAGTGCATACGCCCGATGCCGAGAGCCATCCCCTGCCGCTGACGCTGCACGAGGGCGACCAGTTCACGCTGGGCGGCGACGGCCACAACGACGTGGCCTTCTACAACCGCCGCGAGTCCTATTTCCGCATGATGTACGGCAACTCGGCCGGTGTCGACGACAACGGCCGCATCAACATACGCTACGTCTCGCGCGACAGGCGCAAGGGACGTATGATCTACTCGCCCGAGGGCACCCCCATCTTCGTCAACAACGAACCCAACCATCTGCAGCGTCAGGATGTGCCCGGTGTCGACTACATAGGTTCGTCGATCGCCCTGTGGGGCGCACCCGACGACAAGGCGCTCATGCACGTCATCCGCGAGGCGGTACTGGCCGAGGGGTTGCCCTATCCCACGGTGCGCGGCCGCTGGGTGAAGGACCCGACGTCGTTCGAGCCCGACGTGTGGGTGTCGGGCGGCGGCTACGACAGCATAGCATCCTACACGCGGCAGATGGGGCTGCACGGCGTGCATGCCTACGACCTCGGGTTCCTGCGTCCCGACCGCGGCAACGGCGGCCTTATCGACGGCCGCAACGGCGAGCGCAAGCCCATACGCATGGCGTCGGGCAACCTCTCGCACCGCGAGTATGCCGACCTGCTGGCGCGCGACAGCATCATACTGGGGCGCACCACCATAACCAACTCGCTGGCCCCCGGCACGATGGACTGCTCGCCCGTGCCCTCGGACAGCATCTGCATACAGCACCGCCGCTTCCTCACGGCCCCCGTTTCGGCCGAGGATACGCTCATCTATATCGACGACCCGACGCACCTCGAGGAGATCGCCTGCTGGGAGGCCCACGACAAGGAGCTGAACATGGTGCGCATAGGCAAGGAGCTGATACACTACCTCGGTGTCACGACAACGCCGCCCTACCGCCTGCTCAATGTCACGCGCGGCTACTGGAACACCGTTGCGGCGCCCCATGACGCGGGCGACGCCGTCGACAAGATGCAGGTTACCGTCGGCTGGGGCTATGCGGGACTCGTCCCCAACCTCGAACTGCAGGACGAGATCGGGCGCTGGTATGCCGCAACGGCACGGCAGTGCGGTCTGGGCATGTACGACCTCGACGGACAGGAGTTCCTGTTCCACAGCGGCTTTGGCACCTACTCCGTCAAACGTTTCTTCCGCAGCGTCTTCGAGCGTGCGCGCGAGTACGGGTTGCGCGATTTGCGCTTCACGGGTGCGACGCTCTCCGAGGGGTCGTGGCACTATCAGAGCGTGTGGAACGTGGGCGGCGGCCTCAATATCTACGACGTCGACAAACGCGTCTGGGGCAGCACCACGAGCCAGGGCAAGGACCTGCGCGACGTGACGTATGCCAACTTCTTCCCCTCGTCGTTCGGTGTCAACTTCCCCATCGGCGAGAACTCAACGGCCGAGCAGTACGAGCATATCGAGGCCACGGCCGTGGGCTACGGCGCGACCTATTTCCTGCGCATCAACCAGAACGACGTGGAGAAGTGCCCGCAGAAGTATGCCATCTTCAAGGTCATCAGGACGTGGGAGCGTGCGCGCCGCGCCGATGCCTTCCCCACGCACATCAAGCGCCTGCTGCAGGACGCGTCGCTGAGCTGGCGCCTCGAGGAGGGTGCCGACGGCAACAGCTGGACGCTCTATCAGATGGAGGATGGCCGCAAGGTGCGCTCGTATGAGCTGCACGGCAACCTTTAACGTAATGTCGTAACGGAAAACAGAAATATATGGTACCTGTAAGGGATATAGTGGCGGCCGTGCGCCGTCTTTCGGCCGCGGGAGGCTCTTTCGCGGGGCCGTTGTGCCGTTGTGCGGCGGTGGCGGCGTTCTTTGCTCTCGCCGGCCTTCCCCTGGGGGCTGCGGCGCAGCAGCGGGCGGCGGTGGCCGCGATGGATATGTCGAAGGTGCGGCAGGAGTACGGCTCGGCCGCGGCGGAGGGCGACGACGTGGTGCTGCATGCCCCGGCGGTGGTCAGGATAGCGCTCGACGGCAAGGCTGCGGCGTTCCATACGCAGGCCGCCATCCGCCGGACGGCGGTCGGGGCGGATGATCCAGATATCATGGTGCAGCCTCTGGTCGACGGCCGCAAGCTGCTCTTCCGCCGCGACGGCGACGGCAAGCGGTTTGTCGGGCTCTCGGGCGGCGACGGCACGATGGGCGCGGGGTCGGTGACGGTTACGGTCAGGGCCGACGGCAAGACGGTCTTCGAGAGCGGCACGATCCGCGGCGGCGAGACCCCCGTCGGGGTCGATGTCGACCTGTCGGGCGCACGCATGCTGGAGATCGTGCTCGGCACGACGGAGGACGGTGCGAGCGGCGACATGGTGGTGCTCGCGTCGCCGTGGATCGACTATGGCGGTGAGGCCCCCGCGACGGCCGATGTCGCCGCCACGGGCGAGGGCCCGCGACAGGACGAGGCTGCGGTGGAGCGCCTCGAGCGCAAGATCGCTGCGCTGCCCGTGTGGAAGAGCCTGCCCTCGGACCGCACGCCCTACGACTGGCTGCTCACGCCCGAGCGTTCGGAGGCGGGTATCTACCGCACCCCCGACGGCAAGAGCATCGTTGTGGCCAACGGCATGGTGGCGCGCACGCTGCGCATATTCCCCAACCTGGCCACGACGCACCTCACCAACCGCATGACGGGCGAGAGTATGCTGCGCGCCGTCAGCGGCGAGGGATTCATCACAATCGACGGCCGCAGGTGGTCGGTCGGCGGCCTTGCGGGACAGCCCGAGAGGGCATATCTCAAGCCGGAATGGATCGAGGAGATGACGGCGTTGCCCGACTCGTTCGTGGTGGAGGACTTCGAGATCGGCGAGATAGGCCCCACGCTCGAGTGGGCGCGCAACCGCTGGGCGCTGAACAAGGAGGATGCCACGGGGCGCGAGATTGTATTCACGCTGCGCGGCAGCGGCGCGCTGGCGGATGTGACGGTGAAGGTGCATTTCGCCGTATATGACGAGATTCCCGTCATCCGCAAGCGCATGGAGGTGGTGAACGGCTCGGCCGTGCCGCTTAATGTCGATTCGTTCAACCTCGAGTACCTGGCCTTTGCCGAGCCCGAGTCGCCGAGCGGCGGCGACCCCGACACCTTCCTGCTGCCCAACATCCACATCGAGAGCGACTACAACTGCAAGGGCAGCTTTACGGAGAAGGAGACCGACATCACCGAGAAGTGGGTCGAGGACCCGGCCTATACGTCGCAGCGCAACTACCTGATGCAGACGCGCTGCATACTTGACGTCTCGCCTGCGCTGGGACCCGACCAGGCCGTGGCGGCGGGGGAGACCTTCTCGACGTTCAGCGTCTACGAGATGCCCTTCGACAGCTTCGACCGCGAGCGCAAGGGGCTCTTCACGCGCCGTTTCTACCGTGCGGTGGCTCCGTGGACGACGGAGAACCCCATCTTCCTGCACCTCACGTCGAGCAACCCCGAGACCGTGCGCACGGCCGTTGACCAGTGTGCCGAGACGGGCTACGAGATGATCATCCTCAGCTTCGGCTCGGGTGCCAACGCCGAGGATATCTCGGAGGCCAACACGGCCAAGTTCCGCGAACTGGTCGACTACGCCCGCAGCAAGGGCATCGAGATGGGGTGCTACTCGCTTCTGGCGAGCCGCTGGATAAGCGACGAGGTGGACGTTATCAACCCCGCGACGGGACACCGCGGCGGCATGACCTTCGGCAGCTCGCCCTGCCTGTGCAGCGACTGGGGATACGAGTACTTTGACAAGATACGCACCTTCTTCGAGCGTACGGGCATGCGCTGCTTCGAGCACGACGGCTCTTATCCGGGCGACGTCTGCGCCTCGACCTCGCACGCGCACCACAAGGGCCTGGCCGACTCGCAGTGGAACCAGTTCCGCAAGATAACCGAGCTGTACCACTGGATGCGCGCCGAGGGCATCTACCTTAACGTGCCCGACTTCTACTTCCTGAACGGCTCGACCAAGACCAGCATCGGCTACCGCGAGACCAACTGGTCGCTGCCGCGCGACCGCCAGCTCATGCACACGCGCCAGCTCAACTACGACTGTACGTGGGAGCGCATCCCGTCGTCGCTGTGGAGCTTCGTGCCGCTGGTGGAGTACCACGGCGGAGGGGCTGCGGCGACGCTCGAACCGCTGAGCGAGCACCTGTCGGAGTACCGCACGCTGATGGTGCAGAACTACGGTGCGGGCGTGCAGGCCTGCTACCGCGGCCCGCGCCTCTACGACACGCCCGAGACGAAGGCGGCCGTGGTCGAGGTGATCGACTGGTACAAGCGTTACCGCGAGATACTCAACAGCGACATAATCCACCTGCGCCGCCCCGACGCGCAGGACTGGGACGGCATCATGCACGTCAACCCGCAGCTGCCGCAGAAGGGCTTCGTGCTGCTGTTCAACCCCCTGCCGGAGGAGATCACGCGCGAGATCGAGCTGCCTCTCTACTATACGGGCCTCAAGGGCAGTGTCCGCATCCGCGAGCAGGAGGGACGCAGCGTCAGCCGCCGCCTGACGGAGGCGTGCACGCTGCCCGTGAAGGTTACGATTCCGGCCAACGGATATACGTGGTTCGTCATCGAGTGACGGCCGCAGGACGGTGGCTGAAACGATATCAGGTTTAAGGTATGAAAACATTGCTTCTTGTTCTGTGCGCCGTGCCTTTGATGGCAGGGTGCGGGGCTTCGGGCCCAATAAAGGCCAGGGTCGCCGAGTCGCCCCGGACTTTCTGCAATCCCGTTAACGTCGACTACCGCTTCATGAAGATCGACGGCGGCGACGGCATCCGCGAGGCTGCCGACCCCGTGGTGGTGGAGTTCGGGGGACGCTATTACCTCTTCGCCTCGAAGTCGTCGGGGTATTGGCATACGGAGGACTTTGTCGAGTGGACGCATGTGCTGATCGACGACACGGTGCTGCCGATCGAGGACTACGCCCCCGGCCTGTTCGTCTACGACGGCTACCTCTACTACGTCGGGTCGACGCACGGTAAGGGCATGCTCTACCGCTCGTCGGCGCCCGAGAAGGGCGTGTGGGAGCCGGTGAAGGAGATATGGTCGTATTGGGACCCCGCCTTCCTGGTCGAGGGCGACAACCTCTACCTCTACTACGGCTGTTCGCCCGTCGACCCGATATATATGCGCACGCTCGACCTGCGCACGCTCGAGGAGAAGCGCGGCGAGACGGTGTGCTTCAACAGCGACAAGGAGCACCACGGCTGGGAGCGTACGGGCGAATACAACGAGCTCGAACGCCGCCCCTACATCGAGGGCGCGTGGATGACGGCCCACGACGGGCGCTACTACCTGCAGTATGCCGCCCCGGGCACCGAGTGGAAATCGTATGCCGACGGCGCGTATGTGGCGACCTCGCCCGAGGGCCCCTTCACCTATATGGAGAACAGCCCCGTATCCTACAAGCCGACGGGTTTCCTCGGCGGCGCGGGCCACGGGTGCCTCTTTACGGTGGGCGGCGACAACTACTGGAAGGCCGCCACGAACTCCATTTCGGTGCGCCACATGTTCGAGCGCCGCGTGTCGTTCTACCCCGCGGGCTTTGATGACGACGGATACATGTATACCGACACATATATGGGCGATTACCCGACTTACCTGCCCGACAGCCGCTGTCGGCGGCCGGGAAAGGCGCGCCCCGAGTGGATGCTCCTCTCGCAGGGCAAGCGTGTGACGGCCTCGTCGGCCCTCGACGGCTATTCTGCCGACAGGGCTGTCGACGAGGATGCCCGCACGGCATGGGTGGCCGCCTCGAACGGCGACGGCGAGTGGTTCGAGATCGACCTGGGGGCGCTCTCGTCGATTTGCGCCATACAGGTCAACTTCGACGAGTACGGCGCCACGCACAAGGGTGTCGTCGGGGGCCTTTACCAAAGCTATGTCATATATGCGTCGGTCGACGGCGAGACGTGGTACGCCGTGGCCGACCGCAGCGGCAAGCGCAGCGATACGCCGCACGACTACATCGAGTTCGAGAAGCCGTTCAGGGCGCGGTATGTCAAGCTGCAGAATGTGGCCTATACCGTCTCGCAGAACCTTTCGCTGCGCGACCTGCGCGTTTTCGGACGCGGCCGGGGCCGCAGGCCGCAGGCCGCCGACGGCCTTACGGTGCAGCGCGATGCCGCCGACGGCTGCCGCGTGCGCCTGTCGTGGGATGCGGCGAAGGGTGCGCAGGGCTATATCGTCCGCTACGGCATAGCGCCCGACAAGCTGTACAACAACTTCCAGGTTGCGGGCGGTGATACGTCGCTCGAGATCGGCAGTCTGAACAGCGGCGTGGAGTACTATTTCACGGTCGACAGCTATAACGAGTGCGGCATAACCCGCGGCCGAAGAATGGAGGCGTGCCGTTGAGGCCGGCCGTTGCGGCGGGGAAAAGCGATTGCGGTCTGCGAAATTTTGTATACTTTTACCCTCTCTAACGAGGAATATCGTCATTTCGCAATATGAACAAGATCGCAATCACGGCCGCAAGGCATGCGCTGGGCGCTGCCGCAGCCATATTATCGTTTGTCGCAGTCTCGGCGCAGGAGCCTGCCGACTATGTCGACCCATTCATCGGCACCAACGGCATGGGCCACACTTTCCCCGGGGCATGCGTCCCCTTCGGTGCGGTGCAGCTCAGTCCCGACACCGACACCATCCCCCACAACGTGGGTGGGCAGTATCAGAAACGCGCCTACGAGTATTGTGCGGGCTACCGCCACGGCGACAAGACCATCGTGGGCTTCAGCCACACCCATCTGAGCGGTACGGGCCACTCCGACCTGGGCGACATCCTTGTGATGCCCTCGACGGGAGAGGTAAGGCTCAACCCCGGCACGGCGGATGATCCCGACTGCGGCTACCGCTCGCGTTTCAGCCATGAGAGCGAGAGCGCCTCGCCCGGCTACTATGCCGTCACGCTCGACGACACGGGCGTGCGGGCCGAGCTTACGGCCACCCCGCGCACGGGCGTGCACCGCTACACCTTCCCCAAGGATGCCGACGGACATGTGGTCGTGGACCTCGCGCACGGCATCTACAACTACGACGGCAAGGTGCTGTGGTCGACGCTGCGCGTCGAGAGCGACACGCTCGTCACCGGCTACCGCATCACCAACGGCTGGGCGCGCACCAACTATACCTACTTCGCCATATCGTTCTCGCAGCCCGTTGCCGATTACGGCTACGAGGACCGCGCGCCGATCCCCTACAACGGCTTCTGGCGCCGTTTCGACGTTAACCGCAACTTCCCCGAGATGGCGGGCCGCAAGGTGGCGGCCTACTTCCGCTTCGATACGCGCCGTGAGCAGGAGCTGGTGGTTAAGGTGGCGCTGTCGGCCGTGAGCGCCGAGGGCGCCGTGGCCAACCTTCGGGCCGAGGCTGCGGGCCGCGGCTTCGACGAGATTGCCGCCGCCGCGCGCAAGGCGTGGAACGACAACATGGGAGCCTTCGAGGTTGAGGGAACCGACGACCAGCGCACGATGTTCTACACGTCGCTCTACCATACGATGATCAACCCCTCGGTCTATATGGATGTCGACGGCTCGTACCGCGGCGTGGACCACGGTATCCACCGCGCCGACGGCTTCACCAACTATACGGTCTTCTCGCTGTGGGACACCTACCGTGCCGAGCACCCCTTCCTGAACCTCTTCTTCCCGAAGCGCAATGCCGACATGGTGCGGTCGATGATCGCCCACTGCGACCAGAGCGCTCACCACATGCTGCCCGTGTGGAGCCACATGGGTAACGAGAACTGGTGCATGAGCGGCTACCACGCCGTCTCGGTGCTGTCGGATGCCGTCGCCACGGGCAACTTCGCCGACAGCCGCTCGGCGCTGGATGCCATGGTGAGCACCTCGACCGTGCCCTACTACGAGGGCGTGGCCGAGTATATGGAGCTGGGATATGTGCCTCTGGACCGCAGCGCCACGGCCGCCTCTACCACGCTCGAATACTCCTACGACGACTGGACCATATACCGCACGGCGCTGGCCGCGTGCGACAACGCAACGGCGGAGCGTTACCGCCGGCGAGCGCTCAACTACCGCAACATCTTCGACCGCGAGACGGGATTCGCCCGCCCGCGATATGCCGACGGCAGCTTCAAGGCCGACTTCGATCCGCTGCAGACCTACGGCGAGGGCTTCATCGAGGGTAACTCGTGGAACTTCTCGTTCCATGCTCCGCACGACGTGTGCGGACTGGTGGCGTTGATGGGCGGCGACCGCGCCTTCACCGCGCGCCTCGACTCGCTCTTCTCGATGCACCTGCCCGAGCGCTACTACGAGCATAACGAGGATATCACGGCCGACTGCCTGCTGGGCGGATACGTCCACGGCAACGAGCCGAGCCACCATGTGCCCTACCTCTATGCTTGGACGTCGCAGCCGTGGAAGACGCAGTACTGGATGCGCGAGATACTCGACCGCATGTACCGCAACGACATCGACGGCCTGAGCGGCAACGACGACTGCGGCCAGATGTCGGCATGGTACATCTTCTCCGTCATGGGCTTCTACCCCGTGTGCCCAGGCAGCGGCGAGTATGTGCTCGGCGCGCCCTACCTCCCGCGGGTGAAGGTCGCGCTGCCCAACGGCCGCACGCTTGAGATCCGTGCCGAGGGTGTGGACGACCGCCACCGCTACGTGCGCGAGATGCGCGTCAACGGCGAGCGCTGGACGAAGAACTATGTCACCTACGACGACATCATGCGCGGCGGCGTGTGGGAGTTCCGCATGTCGGCGTCGCCCGACCGCCGTCGCGGCACGCAGCCCGAGGCGCGCCCCTACTCGCTCACCACGGGACTTGACGAGGGCGCAGCCGAGTAACCACCCTGCCATGAACACGAAAAGAGAAAGCATACCATGAAAACGAATCTGAAAGTTATTGCGGCGGTGCTGCTTGCAGCCGCCGTGTCGGCGTCGTGCGCCGGGTCGCGCGCCACCGACGGCCGCGTGTCGAAGGCGTGGCAGAAGTACGACTCGGGCGAGATTGTCTTCGAGGACAAGGCCCCCGATACGGAGGGGTCGCGCATCTACCGCCACATAATCCCCGACCCCGAGGCCTATATCCGCGAGCAGGCATGTACCGTGCTGGCGACGCTGTACGACTCGCCGAAGGACCGCATCACGCCTGTGCACCGCATACACTACACGCTGGAGGACATCGACGGCATCTCGGCCAAGGGAGGGTCGGACGGCGACATCTCGATCTTCTACAGCACGCGCCATATCGAAAGCTCCTACGGCGAGCAGCGTGACACGGCGCGCCTGATGTTCGAGACGCGCGGCGTGCTGCTGCACGAGCTTACGCACGCCTACCAGCTCGAGCCGCAGGGCATAGGCACCTACGGTACGAACCGCACCTTCTGGGCCTTCATCGAGGGCATGGCCGACGCCGTGCGCGTGGCCAACGGCGGCTTCGGCCCCGACGGACGTCCCCGCGGCGGCAACTACATGGACGGCTACCGCACGACGGGCTATTTCCTCGTGTGGCTGCGCGACAACAAGGACCCCGACTTCCTGCGCAAGTTTAACCGCAGCGCCCTGGAGGTCGTGCCCTGGTCGTTCGACGGCGCCGTGAAGCATATCCTCGGCGAGCAGTACGACATCGACTCGCTCTGGCACGAGTATCAGGTCGCCGTGGGCGACATAGCCGAGTAGGCTCACCCGTAAATAAGGACGGCGGGCGTCACCCTTTCAGAGGTGGCGCCCGCTGCCGTTTCTATGCCTGTGTGGTGTCGGGGTCTTCCCGCCCCGTAAGGTCGTGCCCCGCGGGACGCTGGTAGAGACGCAGCCCGAAGCGCGGCATGACGGAGATGAGGTGGTCGAAGAGGTCGTTCTGTATCTTCTCGTACTCGATCCACGCCGTGCAGGCCGTGAAGCAGTATATCTCCACGGGCAGGCCCTCGGCCGTGGGCTGCAGCAGGCGCACCATCTGCATCAGGTCGTGGTTTATGTCGTCGCGGCGCTGTATGTGGCCTACGGCGTAGTCGATCATAAGGCGCAGGTTTGAGGTCTCGCGCTGCAGATGCTCCGGCGTGGCCAGTCCCTCGCCGATGAGGGCCTCTATGCGCCCGCGCGGCATGACCGTGATGGTGTTCACGTCGACGGGCAGCGAGCGCTTGATGCGGCGGCCGCCGCTCTCGCGCATGCCGCGCCAGTTCTGGAACGAGTCGCTCACGAGGGCATAGGGCGGTATGGTCGTTACGGTCTTGTCGAAGTTCTGCACCTTGACCGTCGTCAGGGTCACCTCGGTGACGTAGCCGTCGGCGCCGTACTTGCTCATCGTTATCCAGTCGCCCGGGCGCAGCATGTCGTTGGCCGAGAGCTGCACGCCCGCCACAAGGCCGAGGATCGTGTCTTTGAATATGAGCATGAGGATTGCGGCCGAGGCGCCGAGTCCCGTCAGTATCGCGGTGGCGTCCTTGTCGATGAGGATGCTTATGATGACGATGCCGCCGACGCATACGGCCACAAGGTCGATCATCTGGTATACGCCCTTCAGCGGGCGGTTGCGCAGCGTCTCGTGCTCGGCCGACATGTTGTGCAGCGTGCCGAGCATGGTGTGTATGAAGAGCATGGCCACCACCGTGAGGTATATCAGGCACACCTTGTGCAGCACGTCGAGCAACAGCGGCGCGTCGGCGAAGGCCATGGGCAGCAGGGCATACCATACGACGGGCGGGATGAGGCGCCCAAGCGCGTGCAGCACCTTGTCGTTGAGCAGGCGGTCGTCCCACTCGGTGCGGGTCTGACTGACGATGGCGCGCAGGGCGGGTATTACGGCCATGCGGAAGAACTTCGTCGCCGCGAGCGATATTATCAGTATTATGACCAGTACGGCCGCGGTGAAGAGCGGCTGCTCGAATGCGTCGCCGAGGCCCGTGCCGTCGACGAACCGCGATATGGCCTGCTTGAGGAATTTCATCTTGTGTGGTGTGTGTTTCCGCCGCGGCCGTCGTGGCCGCCGCAAGGGCAAAGATACTCTTTTCGTGCTTTTCGGACAAGCGCCGTGCCGTATGCAGGCGCTGGCGGCAACGAAAAACCGGTCTCCACCCTTTCGGGCGGAGACCGGTTGCGGTATGCGGTGCGGCTGCGGCCGTTACCAGATTATTACGCGCTCCTGCTCGGGACGGTACATGGCGCCGTCCTTGATGTCGAACGCCTTGAGGAAGGTGTCGATGTTGCTCAGCGTGGCGTTCACGCGGTTGCGGCCCAGCGAGTGTACGTCGAGCTTGGTGAGGCGTGCGGCCTCCTCGTCGCGTATGTTCTGTCCCCACAGCGTGGCGTAGGCCAGGTAGAAACGCTGGTCGGCCGTGAAGCCGTCGATGGGTGCGGGCTCCTCGCTGCCGAAGGTGTTGTGCAGGGCGGTGTATGCCACGCGCAGGCCTCCCTGGTCGGCGATGTTCTCACCCAGCGTGAGGGCGCCGTCGGCCATCACGGCGGGCTGGCCGTCCTTGGCGGGGAGCACCTCGATCTTGTTGAACTGCTCGACCAGAACGTCGGTCTTGGCCTTGAATGCCACGGCATCCTCCTCGGCCCACCAGTTGTTCATGTTGCCGTCCTTGTCGAACTGGCGGCCCTGGTCGTCGAATCCGTGGGTCATCTCGTGGCCGATAACCACGCCAATGGCGCCGTAGTTGACGGCATCGTCAGCCTCGGGGTTGTAGAACGGGGGCTGGAGTATGGCTGCCGGGAAGCAGATCTCGTTGGTGGTGGGGTTGTAGTATGCGTTCACGGTCTGCGGCGTCATGAACCACTCGTCGCGGTCGACCTCGGTGCCCAGCTTCGAGATGTTGTCGTGCGTGTACCATGCCGAGGCGCGCTTGAGGTTCTCCCAGTACGATACGGCGGGGTCGATCTCCAGGGTCGAGTAGTCCTTCCACTTGTCGGGGTAGCCGATCTTGACGGTGAACTTGGCCAGCTTCTCCTGTGCCTTGGCCTTGGTGGCGTCGCTCATCCAGTCGAGGGCGTCGATGTGCTGCGAGAGGGCGGTCTGCAGGTTCTTCACCATCTCGATCATGCGCTGTTTGTCGCTCTCGGGGAAGTACTTGGCGACGTAGATCTCGCCCACGGCCTCGCCCAGCAGTCCGTTGGGTACGCTCATGGCGCGCTTCCAGCGGGGACGCATCTCCTGCTGGCCCGACATCTGGCGGCCGAAGAACTCGAAGTAGGCGGCATAGATGTCATCGCTCAGGTAGGGAGCGGCGCTGGCCAGGTAGCTTGCCGCAAGGTATGCGCGCAGCGTCTCGACGGGCTCGGTCTTGACGAGCGTGTTCACGGCGTCGAGCGTCTCGGGCTGGCCGACGATGATGTTCTCGAAGTCGCCGATGCCCATGCCCCCGAAGTATGCCGTCCAGTCGATGGCGTCGTAGCGCTTGACGAAGTCGGCCTTAGGCATGGGGTTGTAGTTGGCGGCAATGTCGCGCAGCTCGACATTCGAGCGGAACTTTTCAGCCATCTTGGTCTCCAGTGCAACCACTGCGGCGGCCATGTCGGCGGGTTTCTCCATGCCGTAGAGCGTGAATGCCTTCGTAAGCCATGCCGTGTAGCCCTCGCGCATGGCGGCGTTCTCCTCGTCGAGGTAGTAGTCGCGGTTACCCATTCCGAGTCCCGACTGCTCGATGTAGAGGGCGTTGACGTTGCTGTTCATAAGGTCGGCGCTCACGCCCACGCCGAAGAACGGGTTGCCGGCGCACATGTGCATGCGGGCAACGGCCTCGGTGAGCTGCTTGGCGTCGGCTATGGCCATGATGGCCTCGATGTCCTCCTTGACGGGGGCCAGTGCCTCGTTGTTCAGGCGCGTCGAGTCGAGTCCCATCGTGTAGAGGTCGGCTATCTTCTGCTCGACGCTGCCCTTCTCGGCCGTCGACTTGGTCATCTGCGAGAAGAGATCGTTGATGCGCACCTCGTTGTTCTCGCGCAGCACGTCGAAGGCGCCGTAGCGGGCAAATTCGGGTTTGAGCGGGTTCTTCTTCTGCCATCCGCCCGTAGCGTATTGGTAAAAGTCCTCGTTGGGGGCTATCGTGGTGTCGAAGTTCGACGGGTCGATTGCCGGAACCGAGGCCTGCTTCTGCTGTTGGTCGCAACCGGTCATGAGTGCAATCATTGAAATGAATAAAACGGTTTTTTTCATCTTCGTTCGTCTGTTATTGTGTCGTTTGTCTCTTTTCTCTGGTTCGGAGCGGGGACGTGTGTCCGTGTCTGCCGCCCTTCGGGCCGCTTTGACAGCGGCAAAGGTAATGCAAAAACACGTACGATATACTCTTAATTTTACAAAGGTGTGCCGGCAGCCGGCCGCGGCGCCTCGGACGAAAAGGACGGAAAATATTACCTTTTTGCGAAAATTATCTTACGCGGCCATGCAAGATTTGACAGCGGGCGCGATTTAATTTGTTGAGTTCGCCGATGGGAAAACAGGCGGCGGCAAGATGTTTAATAACTTAAATGATTCAGAACGATGAAAACTCCCATTTTGAAGAATTGGCTGGCTTCGGGCCTTATGGCTGTTGCGGTATTCGGTTTCACGGCTTGCAGTGAGGATAATGACGGCGGTACGACGCCTCCCCCGACCGATCCCGATGTGACGGTTGTCGAGGGTGCCTACAGCGGCACGATGGCCGTAGCCGAGGCTGCCGGTACGGCTGACGAGGGCACCGAGGAGCCCACGGGTACGGCTGTCGATGCTGCGGTGTCGGCCGAGGCCATCGAGTTCACCGATTTCCCGATCCGCGACCTCGTTGCCAAGATCGTGGGTGAGGAGTCGGCCGATGCCATTGTCGAGGCTGTGGGCCAGGTCGATTATTCGGTCGCATATACCGCCGCCATGAGCGAGGACAAGGCTACGGTAGCCATGACGCTCGCCCCCGAGGTGCTCACCATCTCGATGCCCGTCGAGGGTGCCGAGCCTCTGGAGATCGCCGTGGCCATCTCGGCCGCTGCCGACGCTACCTATACCGTCGAGAGCAGCAAGCTGGGCTTCACCCTCTCGGTTGACGGCGTTACCCTCGGCGGCGAGGCTCTCGAGGGCTTCGAGGCATTCTCGCTCGACTTTGACCTTGCAAAAAACACTACTGAGGAGTAGGGTAGGTTGTTAATAAGTGTGTAAGTGGTGGCCTCCGGAGTGTTCCGGGGGCCCTTTTTTTGCGCGGTTGCCACACGGGCGAAAAATGGCGGCCGAATATTGCCCGATATGCGGAAAATCACTATCTTTGGTTATGCGGGCGGCCGTAAGGCCGTCATGCACAGACCCCGAGCCAACCCAAAACCATTATATCATGAAGATTCCATCTCTTTTGAGCGTCTGTGCCGCCGTTGCGGCCATGTTGTCGGTTGCATCCGCCTCGGCGCAGGAATTTAAAATTGTGCCCATAGGCACAGCGTCGGAAACGGCTTCGAGTATCGACCTGAAGTTCGATCCCGATGATATGGGCCGTGTCAAGGGTACGGTCACCGATGACAATGGCAATCCCGTTGCCGATGCCGTGGTGACGATGACCAACGACCGTCTTATCTTCGGCGGCCAAAGCAAGAAGCAGGGAAATTTCAGCGTGGGAAGTTACTTCGGGGTATATACCCTTGAGGTGTCGTCGCCCGGCTATGCCAAGTACAAGGCCGAGGTCGACATAGGCAAGGGCGAGGTAAAGAGCGTGGACGTGAAGCTGACGCCGCTGGATGGCAAGCCCGTGGCTGCGGCCCGCGGCAACGATTTCACCTGCAAGAGCATGAGCTACTTTATGAAGGTAGCGTCGAAGCACCCTGCCTACGAGGGCAAGACGCTGGCCGACATTCTGGCCGACGCCCCGGCGGTGGATATGGATGGCAACGAACTGAAGGTGATGCAGAGCACTAACGTGCAGGTATATATCGACAACAAGCCGCTGCTTGTGCCGTTCGATGTCATGGTCCGCTATTTCGGCAGCGTGGCCGCCTCGGACGTGAAGATGGTGCGTGTGGTGGCAGGTGCGGCCGGGTCGCCCGCAATGCTGTATGTCACTACCTCGAAATAACCCCGCCTCCGAGGACGCTCGAGTGAGCCTGCGGGCTGCTATATAGCTGAAAAGGGTTCGGCCGCAAGGCCGAACCCTTTTCTTATGCGTTTCCGTAGTTGGATTACTTGCGGATTGCAGCTACACCGGGCAGCTCCTTGCCATCCATGTACTCGAGCAGAGCGCCGCCGCCCGTAGATACATACGATACCTTGTCGGCCAGGCCGAACTTGTTGATGCAGGCAACCGAGTCGCCGCCGCCTATGAGCGAGAAAGCACCGTTTGCGGTAGCCTCGGCGATAGCGTCGGCAACGGCACGCGAACCGGTGGCGAACTTGTCGATCTCGAATACGCCCACGGGGCCGTTCCACAGGATGGTCTTGCAGCCGAGGATCTCCTCGCGGAAGAGCTTCTTGCCCTGCTCGCCGATGTCGACACCCTCCCAGTTGTCGGGAATGTTGTTGGCGGGAGCCTCCGAGGTGTTGGCGTCAGCCGAGAATGCGTCGGCAATCAGAGCGTCGGGCGAGGTTACGATCTTGATACCCTTCTCCTCGGCCTTCTTCAGGATCTCGAGGGCTACGGGGAACATGTCGGGCTCGCAGATCGAGTTGCCGACCTTGCCGCCCTGTGCGCCGGCGAATGTGTAGGTCATACCGCCGCCGATGATGATCTTGTCGCACTTCTCCATCAGCTTCTCGATGATGGTGATCTTGGTCGATACCTTCGAGCCGCCCACGATGGCTACGAACGGACGCTGCGGGTTCTGCATAACGCCGTCGATGGCCTTCAGTTCGTTCTCCATGACGTAGCCGAACATCTTGTCGTTGGGGAAGTAGTCGGCGATCAGCGCCGTCGACGAGTGTGCGCGGTGAGCCGTACCGAAGGCGTCGTTGATGTAGCAGTCGGCATACGAAGCCAGCTTCTTGACGAACTCCTTCTGCGGACCCTCCTTCAGGGCCTTCTTGGCAGCCTTCTTCTCCTCGTCGGTGGCATCCTCGGCCAGGCCGCGGGGCTTGCCCTCCTCCTCGGCGTAGAAACGCAGGTTCTCGAGCAGCATCACCTCGCCGGGCTTCAGGTTCTTGGCCATCTCGGCAGCCTTCTCACCCATGCAGTCGCCTGCGAAGTTGATCTTCTGGCCGAGGCGTGCCTCGATGGCGGGCACGATCTGCTCGAGCGAGAACTTCGGATCGGGATTCTTCTTGGGACGTCCCAGGTGCGACATGAGTATTACGGCACCGCCCTTCTCCAGCACCTTCTTGATGGTGGGGATGGCGGCACGGATGCGGGTGTCGTCGGTTACATGGCCTTCGCCGTCGAGGGGCACGTTGAAATCCACACGGATTATGGCACGTTTGCCCGTGAAATCGTAATTGTCGATTGCAAACATAACTTTTGAGTTTTATTCGTTTGACTTCTGTTTGATGTTGATCGTTGTCGGCTTGCGGTCGCTGTTGCGGCGGCCCGCGTGTCGGGGAGCGCGCAACGCGATCCTATCGCGGCAAATATACTTAAAAAAATCGGGATTCCGCGCTGTCGCCTCGGGTGAAGTCCCCTTTTTTTCGCGAAAAGTCGCCCTCGGCGCCCCTTATGCCCGCCGCTGCACCGCATGGAGCCCGCGGCGGCACCGCAGAGGGCGTCCGCCCTCTCTGCGTGCGGTGCAGCGGTACGGCGGCCGTATGGCGCGACGGCGGGTTAATTCGCCACAGAATGCGCCCTTTCGCTTGATTGCGGCGCCCTTTCGTAACGCGATGGCGCAACAGGCCACATAATTTTTGCCGAACGGAATTTATGGGTGAAATTTGCGGCCGTCACTTCCCGAAAGGGCGAATCACGAGGACGAATCAACTACCCGAAACACATATGAAGATAGTATCGAAATCGCTTGTCGCGGCTCTGGCCGTGCTCATGGCCGGCCACGCTTTTGCCGGCGGCATCCTCACCAATACCAACCAGAGCGTCGCCTTCCTGCGCCACATTGCGCGCGGCGTGACGCTCGATGCCGACGCCCCCTACTACAACCCTGCGGGCACGGCATTCATGGATGACGGCTGGATGCTCTCGCTCAACATACAGAGCGCCTTCATGACGCGCATCACCACCACCGACTACGCCCCCTTCGGCATGAACGCCGCACATCCGGGCGTCACGTCGCACCGCTACGAGGGCAGCATCGTCTCGCCCGCCGTACCTAACGTATATGCCACCTACAAGCACAACCGCTGGGCAGCCTTCTTCTTGGCGGGCGTGACGGGAGGCGGCGGCCGCGTGAAGTTCCGCGACGGCCTCGGCTCGTTCGAGCAGCCCTTCGCCGTGCTTCCCTCGGCCATCACGGCCCTCGGCTCGGCCTACGGCATCTCGGCGTCGCAGTATTCGCTCGACTGCTCGTTCCGCGGCCTTACGATGAACCTTTCGGCACAGCTCGGAGCATCGTACCGCATCACCGACTGGCTGTCGGCCGCCGCAATGGTGCGCCTGCACTATGCCCGCAACCGCTACGACGGACACATCACCGACATCATGGTCAACCCGACGGGTGCGGCCCTCGGCTTCGACGGCAGCATGATGCGTGCCGACGCCTTCTTTACGGCCGTAGCAGGCGTCCTGCAGGCCACGAACCCCGAGATGGCGGCCATGGCGGCACAGTATGCGCAGCTCACGGGCGACATATACGTCGACTGCGTGCAGAAGGCGTGGGGCGTGAGTCCCGTCGTAGCGCTCTATTTCAAGAAGGGCGGATGGTCGGCCAGCGCGCGGTATGAGTTCATCGCCCCCATGACCCTTACGAACCACACCCGTCAGGACGACCTGGGCGCATACCAGAACGGCGACAAGACCCCGAACGACATACCTGCCCTGCTGAGCGTGGCTCTGGGCCGTTCGTTCATGGACGAGCGCCTGCGCCTTACGGCCGAGTACCACTACTTCTTCGACAAGCAGGCCGACATGGCCGGCGGCCGCGAGGCCAAGATCGACACCGGCACGGCCGAGTACCTCTTCGGTGCGGAGTTCGACCTGTCGCAGAAGTTCACCGTCAGCGCAGGTGTGCAGCGCACGGTGTACAGCACGCATGACGAATATTTCAGCGACGTGAACCACGTCCTGAGCGCCACGTCGGTGGGCTTCGGCGGCGCGTGGAACATCAACGAGCGTCTGCGCCTGAATGCCGGTTACTTCTTCTCGCTCTACGACAAGCGTTCGGTCGAGAGCGTTGTCGAGACCATGGCCGGTTCGGTTCCCGCCACCACGCTCTATGACCGCCGCAGCGGTGTGCTGGGCGTGGGCCTCGACCTGAAGCTCGGCGGCCGCCGATAGTGAAGCGGCATGCGGCCGATCCTGCGGTGGGGAGCGAATATGCCTTCCCTCAATAGCGGGTATATGCTGCCAGTCCGGCATGGGGCTGCATCAGGAAGCGGTGTTTGCTTCCTCAATAGCTGAAAACTCTGTGTAGAACAAGAATATATGGCTCTTTCACGGCTGTGCCCTGCGGACACGGCCGTTTTTGTTTCCCGATGCGGGAGCGCCGCCGGGCCACGCACCCGATGACGGGGTGCCAGGACCGATTTTTCTTGCTTTTTTGCGCGGTAATTGCTACCTTTGTGTGTCGAAAAAGCGGCCTTGTGGCCGAAGCATTTGGTTTTTAACTTATTAGGGATATATATGGATGATGGCCACCACTCCACGCATAGCGGCAGTGTCGTATCTGAATACGATACCATTCATCTATGGTATCCGTCACGAGGGTAGCCTTCGTGCCGACCTCCTGCTCGCACCTCCTGCCGACTGCGTAGTGAACTACGCCGAGGGACGTGCCGACATAGCGCTCATCCCCGCCGCGGCCGTGCCGCAGATGAAATCCACGAACATCATCACCGACTACTGTATCGGAGCCTCGGGCCCCGTGCGTACGGTTACGGTCATGTCGAACAGCCCCATCGAACGCGTACGCCGCATCTTCCTCGATGCCCACTCGCGCACGTCGGTGCAGCTGACGGGCTATCTGGCCGCGCGCAAGTGGAACATAGCGCCCGAGTGGCACTCGCTTACCGACTACTCGATCGTGGCCGAGGCGCGTGTCGACGACGCCTTCCTTCTCATCGGTGACAAGGTGTTCGACCACGAGGGACTGTTCGCCTACACCTACGACCTGGCTGCCGAGTGGAAGCAGCTGACGGGCCTGCCCTTCGCCTTCGCGCTGTGGGTGGCGCGCAAGGGAACGTCGTATGAGGTGATCGACGCCTTGGAACGCTCGCTCACGTTTGGCGTTGAGTCCATCTACGAGGCCATCGTCGAGGGGGGCTACGACCATAAGCCATACGACGCCTACGACTATCTGACACACAACATCGACTTCATATTCAATGCCGAGAAACATGCGGCGCTGCAAAAGTTCTGGGATTCGGGCATTCGCATAACGCCCCGATCCAACCCGGGTTGAAGGGGGTGACCGCCTCTGCGACGGTGACTCTCGGCCGCGGTGGTGATGTACCTGCCTGCCGACGGCCTCAAGCGAACAAGGAGTTCAACCCGTAAACCTTAGCAGCAATGATTACCATATACCTGAAGCAGTACAACAAAATCATCCGCAATGCCGAGCCCGAGCTTCTGGACAATCTGGGTTACGACGACATCCTGTGGATCGATCTGATGGCGCCCTCGATCAAGGAGCAGAAGGCCGTCGAGAACTTCATGGAGGAGAGCCTGCAGACCAAGCAGCAGGTCGAGGAGATCGAGTCGACGTCGAAGTACTCCGAGACCGAGAACTCGATCATCTCCAACACCAACTTCTTCCTGCCCGGCGGCGAGACCTTCTCGGTGGAGCCCGTGTCGTTCATCATATCGAACGAGGGAGTGCTGGTTTCGGTGCGCAACTCCGAGTCGCGTACCTTCCGCGAGACCGAAAAACGCCTGCAGATGAACTACCGCAGCTACTCGACCGGATACCACATATTCATCACCCTGCTTGAGGTGCGCATCGACTTCGATGCCGACCTTGTGGAGTTCGTCTCGAAGCAGGTTGCGGCGCTGAGCAAGGCCATCAACACCGAGGACTCGATCGACAAGGCCGTCATCCACCGCATCAACGCCCTGCAGGAGAATACGATGGTGCTGCGCGAGAATATCTTCGACCGCCAGCGTACCATATCCAACATCCTGCGCAGCGAGCGTTTCCCGAACGATGTCTACCCGCGCCTGCAGCTCATGCTCAAGGACGTCAATTCGCTTATCAACCACGCCGACTTCAGTTTCCAGCGTCTGGACTATATCCAGGATTCGGCGCTGGGCCTTATCAACATCGAGCAGAACGAGATCGTAAAGATCTTCTCCATAGCGGCGGTCATCTTCCTGCCCGCTACGCTTATCGCAAGTATCTACGGCATGAACTTCAAGGCCATGCCCGAGCTGGAGTGGGTTATCGAGACTGGCAGCGGGCATATCATCCCCGCGGGATATATCTTTGCCGTCTGCCTGATGATTTTCGTTTCGTGCTTTACATTCTGGTTCTTCAAGTTCAAGAAGTGGCTGTAGCTGCAAGGGAAGGGCGGCAGCCGAAAATCTCCGAAATCCCCGAAATCCCCGAAAATATGTGCGCGGAACTCTCCGCGCATTTTTTTGTGCCACGGCGGGATGCTGCCCGCCGCAGGCGAGATGTGCGTGGCGGAGTGCGGCGGGAATTAAAATTTTTCGTATATTTGAATTTGGGTTTGAAATACGGTAAGAATTTTTGCCCTTTTTGCAATAAGGCGATTGCCGACTGCGTTATATAAGGTACACGGATCGGGAAATGCACACGTCCGCCGTGGGATAAGCGGCCGCGGCCGCCATACGGGAAAACAACTGAAAAAAGAGATAAAACACACGCGCCCGGACCAGCCGTCGGCGACGGCCCGGGGCACAAAGTAAAGAAGAGACGTATGAGTGAAGTAATCAATATCAAGGAACTCAACGAACGCATCGAACGCGAGAGCGTCTTCGTGGACACGCTCCGCACGGAGATGGGAAAGGTTATCGTCGGTCAGAGCCATCTGATCGACACGCTTTTGATAGGACTTCTGTCGAACGGCCATATCCTGCTGGAGGGTGTGCCGGGTCTGGCCAAGACGCTCGCCATCACGACGCTGGCCAAGGCCGTCGATGCCGATTTTGCCCGCATACAGTTCACGCCCGACCTTCTGCCCGCCGACCTCATCGGTACTCTGATCTACTCGCAGAAGACCGAGGACTTCATCGTGCGCAAGGGCCCCGTATTCGCCAACTTCGTGCTGGCGGATGAGATCAACCGATCGCCGGCGAAGGTGCAGAGCGCACTGCTGGAGGCAATGCAGGAGCGTCAGGTGACCATCGGCGAGGAGACCTACCGTCTGCCCGAGCCCTTCCTTGTGATGGCGACGCAGAACCCCCTCGAGCAGGAGGGTACCTATCCGCTGCCCGAGGCACAGGTCGACCGTTTCATGCTCAAGGTCAAGATCTCGTACCCCAAGAAGCAGGAGGAGCGCGAGATCGTGCGCATGAACCTTGCCGGCACGGTGGGCAAGTCGGTTGCTAAGGTCATCACGCCCGAGGATATCGTGAAGGCGCGTTCGGTCGTGGAGGATGTCTACATGGATGAGAAGATCGAGAAGTATATCGTCGACATCATCTTCGCCACGCGTGAGCCTGCGGAGTACAGCCTCGAGAAGCTGCAGCCGCTGATCGCCTACGGCGGATCGCCGCGTGCGAGCATCTCGCTGGCCAAGGCGGCGCGTGCCTACGCCTTCATCCGCCGCCGCGGCTACGTCATCCCCGAGGATGTGCGTGCCGTCTGTCACGACGTGCTGCGCCACCGTATCGGCCTGACGTACGAGGCCGAGGCCGAGAACATCTCGTCGGAGCAGATCATTACCGAGATTCTGAACAACGTCATAGTGCCGTAGAGCCATGCAGGAGAGCGAGAACGATATCCTCAGACGTGTCCGCAAGATCGAGATCAAGACGCGCGGCCTGTCGAACGAGATCTTCGCCGGAAAGTACCATACGGCTTTCCGCGGCCGCGGCATGTCGTTTTCCGAGGTGCGCGAGTACCGTGCGGGCGACGACGTGCGCGACATCGACTGGAACGTCACGGCGCGCTCGACCAAACCGCATATCAAGATCTACGAGGAGGAGCGTGAGCTGACGATGATGCTGCTGATCGACGTGAGCGGCTCGCGCATGTTCGGCACGGCCGAGCGTATGAAGAAGAGCGTCATCACCGAGATAGCGGCCGTGCTGGCCTTCTCGGCGGCGCAGAACAACGACAAAGTGGGGTGTATCTTCTTCTCGGACCGCGTCGAGAAGTTCATCCCCCCGAAGAAGGGCCGCAGCCACATCCTGATGATCATCCGCGAGCTTGTGAAGTTCCGCCCCGAGTCGCAGGGTACGGCCATCGCCGAGGCTGTGCGCTACCTTACGAATGTCAACAAGAAGCGCTGCACGGCCTTCATCCTGTCGGACTTCATCGACTCGGCGCGCGACCGCAACGCGCTGGACGACGCGTTGAAGATCGCGGGCGGGCGCCACGACATCGTGGGCATCCGCGTGTGGGACGGGCGCGAGGCCGAGATGCCCGACGTGGGCATCGTCGAGCTGCAGGATGCCGAGACGGGCGAGAAGCAGTGGGTCGACACCTCGTCGGCACGCGTGCGCGACTACTACGCCGAGAACTGGCGCCGCCGCGACGAGGCCATCCGCGAGACGCTGCGCCGCAACCGCATCGATACGGCGATGGTATCCACCGAGGGCGACTATGTGGTGGAATTGATTAAACTGTTCAAACAACGATGAGACATCCGTTTATAACGATAGCGATAGCGCTGGCCGTGTTGGCGCCGGCAGCCTATGCGGCGGGTGCCGACACCCTGCCCGCACCCGCGGTGGACGACAACGCCCCCGTCGTGCGCGGCAGCGTCGAGCCCGACTCGATAGGCATAGGCGACCGCTTCATCTACTCGATCGAGGTGGACAAGGACCTGGTGCAGACCGTCCTCTTCCCGTCGTTCGGGGGCGAGGGGTCGGAGGCATACTCCCTCATTGAGGATATGCCCATCGACACGCTCGCGCGCGAGGGCCGGCGCATGACCATCCGCAAGCGTTACCTGCTGGGGGCCTTCGAGGAGGGTATCCACCGCGTGGTGCCGCAGGTGATGTATGCCGACAAGAACATCGTCGACACGCTCCACGGCGCCGACACGCTCGACCTGCTGGTCACCACCTTCCAGATCGACTCCACGTCGCAGTCCATCTACGACATCAAGCCGCAGAAGACCCTCCCGTTCCGCATGGGCGAGATCACGGGATACATCAAGTGGGTGATCGTGGCACTGCTGATACTTGCCGCGCTGGCCTACGCCCTGCGCCGCGTGCTGGCGCACTACGGACGTTCGCTGCGCGACATGTTCCGTCCCGCGCCGCCGCAGCCGCCCCACGTGGTGGCCTTCGCCGCGCTGGAGAAGCTGCGTGCCGAGCGCCTCTGGCAGCAGGACAAGCACAAGCAGTACTACTCGGCGCTGACCGACATCCTGCGTACCTACCTTGTGGGACAGTTCGGTGTCGGCGCCATGGAGATGACCTCCGACGAGATCATCGAAGCCGTGCGCGGAATCGACGTGCCGCAGAAGAACGCCATGGACCTGACGCAGATGCTGCGTGAGGCCGACCTGGTGAAGTTCGCCAAGGCGGTGCCCGATGCCGAGGAGAACGAGGCGGCCTACCGCGCCGCATGGGACTTTGTCGAGCAGACGCGTCCCGAGGAGCCCGAGGCCGACGAGACGGCGGCCGCAGCCACTGCACCCGCTGCCCCTGCCGCACCGCAGGCTTCACCTTCGGAGACGGCGGCCGCACAGGCGGAGGATGCACCGGCTGAGGAGAAGTCACCGGCAGAGGCTACGGAGCAGGACGAGAAGAACTGAAAGCAGAGCGAGCTATGAAACGATATATTGCATACATTACGCTGGCCTTCGTGGCGGTGGTGTGCATGGCGGCTACGGCGTCGGCGCAGAAGATGCCCGAGCGGTCGCTTGTGCGCAAGGGTAACCGCCAGTTCGCGCGCGAGCGTTACGACCTGAGCGCCGACAGTTACAAGCGTGCGCTGGAGAGTGCGCCCGGCAACTTCGAGGCCACCTACAACCTGGGCAACGCCATGGTCCGCACCGAGCAGTACGACAAGGCCGAGCAGCTGCTTACGGCGGCCGCTGCCGACTCGCTGCGCAGCGCCGAGGACCGTGCCGAGGCATACTATAACCTGGGCAATGCGCAGTTCGCGCAGCAGAAACTCAAGGAGGCGCTGGCAAGCTACCGTCGGTCGCTGGAGCTGAACCCTTCGGATATGGAGGCGAAGTATAACTACGCTTACACGAAGAAACTGCTCGACAACCAGGATCAGAACCAGGATCAGAACCAGGACCAGAACCAGAATCAGAATCAGGACCAAAACCAGAACCAAGACCAGAACCAGGATCAGAATGGCGACGGCCAGAATGACCGGAACCAGAATGACCAGAACCAGAACGACCAGAACAAGGATCAGAACGGTGATCAGCAGGATCAGAACGGGCAGAACGATCCGAAAGATCAGAACGGCGACAATGGCGACGGCGAGGAGAAGGAGGGCAAGGGCACCCCGCGCAGCGGCATGAGCCGCCAGCAGCAGGAGCAGCTGCTCGATGCCATACAGGCCCAGGAGGACAAGACGCAGGACAAGATCGACGAGAAGAAGAAGAGTATCATCGTCAAGGGCCGCAAGAACTGGTAGCGGCTGTAGTCGCTGCGGGCTGTGGTCCGATGGCCTGCCATGCTGAAACGGTTATATGCGGGCGTGCCGCGCTGACGGCGGGACGCCGACCGAAAGAAGTTTGAAAACATGAGATTCGCAAATCCATATCTTTTATGGCTGTTGGTGCTTCTGGCGCCGATGATAGCCTACTACATCTATCGCACGCTGCAGGGCGGTGCGGCCATACGCATCTCGACCATCGAGGGCGTGCGCCGTGCGCCGCGCACGCTGCGTTACTGGCTGCGGCATGCGCCGTTCGTGTTGCGGTGCGTGGCCTATGCCCTGCTGGTTGTCGCGCTGGCGCGTCCGCAGGATGTCGACGAGCAGCGCCGTTCGAGCGCCGAGGGTATCGACATAATGCTGTCGGTCGACGTGTCGGGATCGATGCTGGCGCGTGACTTCAAGCCCGACCGCATCACGGCGGCCAAGGAGGTTGCGGGCAAGTTCATCGCCGACCGCTACGGCGACCGTCTGGGACTGGTGGTGTTCGCGGGCGAGGCCTTCACGCAGAGCCCCCTGACCACCGACCAGAGTACGCTGCAGACGATGCTTTCGCGCATCCGCAGCGGCATCATCGAGGACGGTACGGCCATCGGCAACGGCCTGGCCACGGCGATCAACCGCCTGCGCGAGAGCGATGCCAAGAGCAAGGTGATAATCCTGCTGACGGACGGTGTGAACAACCGCGGCGAGATAGCCCCGCTTATGGCGGCCGACATTGCGGCCGACATGGGCATCAAGGTCTATACGATCGGCGTCGGCACGCGCGGCAAGGCACCCTATCCCGTGGTGGACATGTTCGGCAACATGTCGTTCCAGCCGATGGATGTCGAGATCGACGAGGAGACGCTCGAGGCAATCGCCGAGCGCACGGGAGGACGTTACTTCCGCGCTACGGACAACGACAAGCTGCAGTCGATCTACGACGAGATCAACCAGCTCGAGAAGAGCAAGGTCGAGGTTACCGACTACACGGTCTACCACGAACGCTTCCTCGCGTTGCTGCTGGCGGCGCTGGGCGTGCTGCTGCTCGAGTTCATTTTCAGTAACATAATACTTAAACGCATCCCTTGATATGTTCCGATTTGCAAACGGCGAACTGTTGTATCTGCTGATACTTGTTCCGGTGCTGGTGGCGGTATATCTGCTGGCGGTGGGTCGGCGTCGGCGTCTTGTGGCGCGTTTCGGTAACCCGGCCCTTTTGAGCGAACTCATGCCCGACTTCTCGCGCGGGCGCATACGGCTGAAGGCGGCCCTCTTCATCGCGGCCTACACGCTGCTGGTCTTTGCGGCGGCGCGCCCGCAGCTGGGGTCGAAACTGCGCGAGGAGCACTCGCGCGGCGTCGAGATGATGCTCGTGGTCGATGTCTCGAACTCGATGATGGCCGAGGACTTCGAGCCCAACCGTCTGGAGCGCACGAAGTATGCCATCAGCAAACTCTTCGAGGGGCTGCAGCAGCAGCGCGTGGGCCTTGTGGTCTTCGCGGGCGAGCCCAAGGTGCAGCTCCCCATAACGTCGGACTACCGCATGGCGCAGGCCTTTGCCAAGCGTATCTCGCCCTCGCTTGTGAGTGAGCAGGGTACGGCCGTGGGCCGTGCGCTGGAGCAGGCCATGCTGTCGTTCTCGAGCCAGAGCGAGCAGAGCCGCGTCATTGTGCTCATCACCGACGGCGAGAACCACGAGGACGATGCCGTCGAGGTGGCCCGCAAGGCTGCCGCACAGGGCATACGCATCTATACGATAGGTATCGGTACGCCCGAGGGGGCCCCGATACAGATCGACGGCGACTTCATCAAGGACGAGAACGGCGAGATGGTGGTGTCGAAGCTCAACGAGGAGATGCTGGAGCAGATCGCCTCCATTACGGGCGGAGCGTACGTGCGCGCAACCAAGCAGTCGATCGGTCTGGACGAGATAGTCAAGAGTATCGACGAGATGGAGAAGAGCGACCTTGCGACGGTGCGCTTCGAGGAGTTCAACGAGCAGTACCAGTACCTTGTGGCTGCCGCGCTCGTCCTGCTGGTGCTCGACGTGTTCATCCTCTCGCGCCGCAACCCGCGTCTGCGCCGCTTCAATATCTTCCGCGAACACCGCAGCGGCGAGGATCTGTAACCTCGGGCGGTGCCGTGGCTCTTGGCGGGGCGTGGCTTCGCGACGTTTTGTTGCGGGACGAGGCCGCGGGACGCGATGCCCGGCTATGATATGCAGCCTTGTAGCGGGAATGCCGCCGCGGGGCGGATAGTGGGATTTATGGTCCGAAGATATATCTTCGGACCTTTTTTGTGTCTGTTTTGCGCTTTTTGGGCCACGATATGGGGCGTGGCGGTGCGTGTCTCGCGAATTTTGAATAAATTTATTACCCTAAAACTACTGCCTTATATGAAACATCTTCTCTTTGCGCTGCTGCTGTGTGCGGCGACGTTTACGGCTGCGGCGGCCGCGACGCCGACGATAGTTCCCGCACCTGCCGCGGCCACGTTTACGGGTACCGAGGCCTCGCTGCCGCGCGAGGTGTCGGTATATGTTGGCGACGGCGGACTGAACCAGTCCTACCTGCTCTCCGTGCTCGAGGAGGCGGGCTTCACGCCCCGCGTGGTGAGTGAGCGGCGCCGTGCCGCGATACGCTTTGTCGTCGACCGCGACGTTGCGCGCGACAACGTGGAGCGTTATCTGCTCCGTCTCGATGCGAAGGGCATCACCGCCACGGCGGGCTCGACCTCTGGCCTGCTGAACGCCCTGCAGACGCTGCGGCAAGTGGTCGCGGCCGACGATGAGGGTGTGCGCTACCCCTGCGGCGAGGTGGACGACGCGCCGCGCTACCACTGGCGTGCCTACATGCTCGACGAGAGCCGCCACTTCCACGGCATGGATCTGGTGAAGCGTCTGCTGGACGAGATGGCGCGCCTGAAGATGAACGTCTTCCACTGGCACCTGGTCGATGATCCGGGCTGGCGCATCGAGATACACAAGTACCCCCTGCTGACGGCTGTCGGCTCGAAGCGCGACTTCTCGCACCGCGACATCACGCCCGAGGAGTGGGACCGCCTCTATCCCGACCGCCGCAGCTACTACACGCAGCAGGAGATCGCGGAGGTGGTGCGCTATGCCGCCGCAAGGGGCATTATGATAGTGCCCGAGATCGAGATGCCGGGGCACGCGTCGGCGTCGATAGCCGCCTACCCGTGGCTGGGCTCCACGTCGCGCCGTGAGGGCCGCGGCGTGTGGGGCGATCTCTACCAGCTGGCCGACCCCAGGGTCGAGGCTTTCCTGCACGACGTGCTGGACGAGGTGGCAGCGCTCTTCCCCTCGCGCATAATCCACATCGGCGGCGACGAGGCGGGCTTCGCCCACTGGCAGAACTCCGACGAGGTGACGGCCTTCATGAAGGAGCACGACCTGCCCACATGCTCCGACATGCAGCTCTGGGCCATAAACCGCATGTCGGCCTATCTCGCGTCGAAGGGCATACGCATGATCGGCTGGAACGAGATCACGGGCGACAACATACGCAACGAGGCGCACGTCGAGGCGAGCCGTTCGGAGCGCCTTGCCGAGGGTGTCATCGTCCAGTTCTGGGATGGCGACATCACGCTGGTGAACAAGGCCATCGACAAGGGTTACGACGTGGTCAACTCGAACCGTCTCTATACCTATCTCGACTATCCCTACGAGGCCATCCCGCTGGACAAGGCCTACTCGTTCGATCCGCGCCCCGAGGGGCTGAGCGACGAGGCCGCAAGCCGCATACTCGGCTCGGGGTGCCAGATGTGGGGCGAGCGCACGCCCACGCCCGAGAGGATATGGTTCCAGACGCTGCCGCGCCTTGCCGCCTATGCCGAGTGTGGGTGGACGCAGCCCGAGCGCAAGGACTACGACGACTTCCGCCGCCGCGTGGCTCCGCTGCAGGAGCTGTGGCGCGCAAAGGGATATATCGTCTCGCAGCCCGTGTATTGATCAGTTTGGAATACAGGAAAGCCCCCGGCCTTGCAGGCCGGGGGCTTTGTTTTGTCGTTCGTGCGGCGCGCCGTTAGTAGCTGCGGGCGAAGAGCACGCGGCGGTGTGACGGCTTGCCGGTGAAGATGCAACGGCCCTCCTCCTCTTCGGCGTCGAGCGGAATGCAGCGGATGGTGGCCTTCGTGGCCTCCTTGATGGCAACCTCGGTCTCGACGGTGCCGTCCCAGTGTGCCGAGATGAAGCCGCCCTTCTCGTTGAGCGTCTCGATGAACTCGTCCCACGTGTCGACACGCGTGATCATCGACGAGCGGAAGTCGATTGCCTTGCGGAAGATGTTCTGCTGTATCTCGTCCATGAGGGCTACGATGCGGTCTGCGAGACCCTCCTGCAATACGGTCTCCTTGGTGAGGGTGTCGCGGCGGGCCAGCTCGATGGTGCCGTTCTCGAGGTCGCGCGGACCCATGGCCAGACGCACGGGCACGCCCTTGAGCTCATACTCGGCGAACTTGAAGCCCGAGCGCACGTTGTCGCGTGTGTCGACCTTGACGCTGATGCCGCGCGAGCGCAGGTCGGCGGCGATGGCCTCCAGCTTCTCGGTCATGACGGCGAGCTGCTCGGCACCCTTGTAGATGGGTACCATGGCCACCTGTATGGGGGCGAGCTTCGGCGGCAGCACCAGTCCGTTGTTGTCCGAGTGGGCCATTATCAGCGCGCCCATAAGACGCGTCGATACGCCCCACGACGTTGCCCACACGTACTCCTGCTTGCCCTCGCGCGTGGTGTAGGTCACGTCGAACGCCTTGGCGAAGTTCTGTCCCAGGAAGTGCGACGTACCGCTCTGCAGCGCCTTGCCGTCCTGCATCAGTGCCTCGATGGTGAGCGTGTCCTCGGCGCCGGCGAAACGCTCGTTGGGCGACTTGTGGCCCACGATCACGGGCAGCGCCATCCACTCCTCGGCGAACGACTTGTATACGTTGATCATCTTCATTGCCTCGGCCTCGGCCTCCTCGCGCGTGGCGTGTGCCGTGTGGCCCTCCTGCCAGAGGAACTCGGCCGTGCGCAGGAACAGACGCGTACGCATCTCCCAGCGCACCACGTTGGCCCACTGGTTGCAGAGGATGGGCAGGTCGCGGTATGAGGTGATCCAGTTCTTGTAGGTGTTCCATATGATGGTCTCCGAGGTGGGGCGTACGATGAGCTCCTCCTCGAGCTTGGCGTCGGGGTCTACCACCACGCCCTTGCCGTCGGGGTCGTTCTTCAGACGGTAGTGCGTAACCACGGCGCACTCCTTGGCGAAGCCCTCGACGTGGTGTGCCTCGCGCGAGAAGAACGATTTGGGTATGAAGAGCGGGAAATAGGCGTTCTGGTGGCCCGTCTGCTTGAACATGTCGTCCAGCACGCGCTGCATCTTCTCCCAGATAGCATATCCGTAGGGTTTGATTACCATGCACCCTCTTACGGCCGAGTTCTCGGCCAGACCGGCCTTGACCACAAGGTCGTTGTACCACTTCGAGTAGTTTTCCTCGACTTTGGTGAGATCTTTAAGCTCTACTGCCATATTCTTATTGCTGTTATTCGTCGTAACGGTGTAGCGGACACAAAAAAAGGTTACTCGAGTCCGGATGACAAAAGTAACCATTTTTTGTGGAACGAGCGTCACATGCGCCCGCTTTTTTCACGCGCGCGCCCTTCAGGCGGGGCTGCGGCGGCGTCAGAACTTGTATCCGAGCGTCAGTATGGCGTACTGGCGCGTGTAGTCGGTCGAGTAAAGCGGACTGGCCGTATCCATCATGCCGCTTGCGGCATCGAGCGCGTAGTAGAGGTAGTACGACGTGTTCTTGCTGTCGAGGTACTGGTACGCCAGGTCGATGGTGAAGCCGCCGATGGCGAATCCCACGCCGGCCGAGTAGCAGGTGGTCTGATAGGTGAGCGGCGTGTTGTAGTACCACTCCTTGGGGTTACGCAGCATCGAGCCGGCATAGCCGTATCCGGCGCGCAGCGCCACGTTGGGCAGGGGCTTTACCTCGGCACCCACGCGCAGCGTGTTCGAGCCCTTGAAGTTGTTGGTGAACTCCGAACGGTAGTCCTGTTTCTGCATGTTGAATCCCGAGGGGATGTTCTTCACTCGCATGCCGTTGTACCAGTCACGCTCGTAGTCGACCGAAACGACGGCCACGTTGCCGAACGTGTACGAGGCGCCGAACATCAGCCGCGTGGGCGACACGAAATCCCATGTGTTGGGGGCCACGTCCTCGAGCGAGGGGGTGGTGTCGCCGCGGTCGTTGAAGTTCGAGGCCATGTAGGCCTGATACTTGCGGTTGAGGATGTAGTATGTCGGGGTGTGGAGCGCGGCTCCTATGCGCAGCTCGGCCGTGGGGCGCAGTATGGCGCCGATCTTGAGGTTGACGCCCGTGCCCGATACCGTCACCGCCTGGTTGTAGTCCATCCACTGGGCGGGCGACTGCAATGGCGTGCCGCTGCCGTCGACGGGTGTCTGGCCGTCGTAGAGGTAGTCCTCGCCGTAGTAGAGCTGGCGGCGCCAGTCGACATCCTGCAGGCCCACCGTGGCGCCTATGTAGAGCAGGTTGTCGACGTTCATACCGAACGATATGTCATACTCGCCGATCGAGCCCTTGCTTTCGAGGCTTGCCGTGTGGCCCACGCCGGCGTTCACGCCGATGCGTCCCGCCGTGGTCCAGTAGTCGCCCTGCTCGTCAGTCATTACGTCAAGCAGGAAGGCGTTGTAGGCCAAAATGCCGCCCCAGAAGTACGAGTCGCCGTATCCGTAGTTGAGCGCCCCGTCCTTCGAGGGGAAAAGTCCGCTCTGCCCCATCATGCGCGAGAAGGCGTCGGCTATCGAGCGGTAGGGCGCGTTCGAGGCACCGCTCGCCGACGAGAAGCCGTAGCGGTAGTTGAGGTCGGCGACGCGGTTGTAGGCTATGCCGACGCTGAAGCTCACGACGTGCGACGACGCCCCCTCGTAGAGGTTGAGCACGGCGCCCACGTTGCTCATGGCGGCGCGCGTGAAGGCGTTGTCGCCCCAGTCCGAGGCGCTGTTGTGCGAGCGCTGGAAGCTCAGCATGGGGGTTATCGAGATGTCGTTGTGGCGGTACATGCCCAGACCCGCGGGGTTGATGCCTATCGAGGCTATGTCGCCGCCGAGCGAGGTGAAGGCACCCGCCATACCCATCGAGCGGGCGGTGCCGAAGCCGAAGTTCACCTGCGAGAGGGTGTACATGTCGTTCGACATCATGCCGTCCTGATCCATCAGCATGCCGCCGAAGCGGTATTGTGCCGATGCGGTGCCGGCCGTGGCGAGCATGATGGCCGCAAGGGCTGTCTTCATTATTGATTTCATTGTCAATGGTTCTCTTTTCGACCCTGTGGATCGGTTAAACAATCGCGTTGCCGCGTGCGTTGCGGTGCGTGTGGACTAGCGTCCGCGCGAGCCGCCTCCGCCGCGTGATCCGCCGCCTCCGCCTCCGCTGAAGCCGCCACCGCCGCGCGTGCCTCCTCCACCCGAGAAGCCCGAGTTGAAGGATCCGCCGCGGCTCGAGTTGCTGTTGAACGTCGAGTTGTTGTTGTACGACGAATTGCTGTTGTTGCGCCAGAGCGAGTTGTCGCGCTCGCGCGAGGTGTTGTTGTTGCGCAGCGACGTGGTCGAGTTGTTGCGGCTGCTGCCCGTGGTCTGCTGGTTGCGCAGCGAGGTGCTGCCACGGCCGACCGATCCCGTGACGCGGTTGCCCGACGTGCCGGGGTCGAAGGTCATCGACTGGTTGCCGCGCGAGCCGCGCGATCCGCCTCCGTAGACGTTGCCCGACGAGGGCGAACGGTATGGCGTCGAGTATGCCGAGCCGCGGTTTACGAACGAACCGCCCGTGGCGTTGCCGCGGCCGCCCAGCGTCGAGTTGTTGCGCGAGCCGTAATAGTTGCCGCCGCGGTAGCGGTAGCCGTCATTCCAGTGGCCGCCCCAGTGCGGGCCGCCCCAATGGTCGCCCCAGTGGGGACCACCCCAGTGACCGCCCCAATGCGGGCCCCAGCCCCAGTACGGGCCGCTCCAGTGGGGATAGTACCACGGCGAGTAGATTCCGCCCCAACCCCAGTGGAAGTCGAAGCCCCAGTGCCAGCCGTAGCATATGTTCCAGTTCCAGTCCCACCATGTGTAGTGGGGATAGCCCCACCACGAGTAGTACCACGGGTCATATACGCTCCATCCGACATACCACGGCGAGTAGATGGCCGCCGTGACGTTTGTGGCGCCCCACGATCCGAACATCGAGGTTATGTACTTGGGCTCGACCCACACCTCGTCGCCCGAGACCATGATGTTGTAGAATGCCGGGTCGTATGCCGTGGCGTAGGTGTACGATCCGCCGTAACGCAGGTTGTAGTAGCTCGACGGCATGCGGTAGGTGGGCGAGGTGAAGCCGCGCAGACGGCGCGCATAGGCGCTCTCGTAGCTGTCGGCGACGAAGCTCTCGGGCTGGTCGTCCTCGAGCACGATTACATGCGAGACGGCCGAGCCGTTCTCTCCCGACGTGTATTTTTGTTCGGCGGCCTTGGCCTCGGCTTCGGCCAGCATGGCTTCCCATTCGGCCTTGCGTGCCTCGGCCTCGGCCTGACGTGCCTCGGCTTCGGCCTTCTGCTGGTTGGCTATTGCCACCCTGTCGTGCGTAGCGTAGAGATCGTCGAAACCGCTGCCCGCCGATCCGTAGTAGGCAGTGGTGCAGCCCGTGGCGACCGTGGCCGCGAGGGCTATTGCCAGTAGGGATTTCAAGTTCTTCATAGCGCACATAAGGTTAATTTGTTAATTGTCCGTATCTCCTCCTGTAATCAAAACGTATTGCGGCGGGTGTTTAGTATGCCGCCGGCCGCCTTTGGCGTGCGATGACGGCCGCAACTGCCGTCCTTTCGCCAGAAGGCCGCTCCGCACAGGGGGCGGATATGGTTCCTATGATGCAAAAATAGTCAATTTTATCGTGCGCAGACCAATCTATGAGCCATTTTTGAGGGTGTGATCAAAAAAAATCGCCCTGCGGAGTACCAACATAAGATAAAAGTTCTTATCTTTGCACACCGTAAACCCGAGGCTTCAGCGATGGAGATAAGGTTTGCAGAGTGGGGCAGCGCGGCGACGCCTGCCGACCGAAGATATTGGAGAGATGCCGGAGTGGTCGATCGGGCCGCACTCGAAATGCGGTGTACGGGCAACTGTACCGGGGGTTCGAATCCCTCTCTCTCCGCAACAAACGCTGAAAATCAGCAGATTGCAAAACAAACACCCAGTTTTGCACCCA
>JALENN010000005.1 GCA_022767745.1 Alistipes sp.
AGGTTAAGCGCGGTATGGTTATCTGCCACCCGGGTCAGATCAAGCCTCACTCTCACTTCAAGGCTGAGGTCTATATCTTGAAGAAGGAGGAGGGTGGTCGTCACACTCCGTTCCACAACAAGTACCGTCCTCAGTTCTACCTCCGTACGATGGACGTAACCGGTGAGGTTGCTCTTCCTGAGGGTGTAGATATGGTTATGCCGGGTGACCACGTAACCATCACCGTAACGCTGATCTACCCTGTAGCCCTGAACGAGAGTCTGCGTTTCGCAATCCGCGAGGGTGGCCGTACGGTAGGTGCAGGTCAGGTACTGAAGATTCTTGAGTAATCTGCAAAACCGATAGAGAGGCAGTCTCTCGACTGCCTCTTACTTAGGAGCATAGTTCAAGGGTAGAATAGCGGTCTCCAAAACCGTTGATGGGAGTTCGAATCTCTCTGCTCCTGCTAATTATCAGAAGAAAACGTTATGTTCAATTACGTAAAAGAATCCTATAACGAGCTTGTTCATAAGGTGTCTTGGCCGTCATTCGCTCAGTTGCAGAATTCAACGATCGTAGTCATGGTGGCTTCGGTCATTTTTGCGCTTGTAGTGCTGGTGATGGACATTTCATTCGAGAACATCATGGCTGCAATCTACGACACGTTGGGAAATCTTGGTCGTTAATTGTTTTTTCACGAGACGATGGGCGAAATTAAGAAAGAGTGGTATGTCATCCGCGCTATAGGCGGTAAGGAGCAGAAGGTCAAAGAGTATATCGAGTCCGAGGTGCGCCATAACCATCTGGAGGAGTACATTTCACAGATACTCATCCCGTCGGAGAAGGTATATACCATTCGCAACGGAAAGAAAATCTCCAAGGAGAGGGTTTCTTATCCGGGTTACGTGTTGATAGAAGCAGCTTTCGTAGGACAGATACCGATTATTATTCGCAATACACCCAATGTGTTGGGTTTCCTTGGCGACACCAAGGAAGACAGCCGCAAGATGATTGCTACGCCTCTGCGTCCACAGGAGGTGAGCCGAATCCTGGGGCGTGTCGACGAACTCAGCACGCAGGATGAGGAGAACGAGGTTCCTTTTGTTGTCGGCGAGATCGTCAAGGTTACGGACGGTCCATTCTCAAGCTTCCAAGGTACTATTGAGGCAGTCGACAACGAGCGCAAGAAACTTACGGTCTCGGTGAAGATTTTCGGACGCAAGACTCCTATGGAGTTGAGCTTTATGCAAGTTGAAAAAGAATAATTAACCAAGGAAAATTATGGCAAAAGAGGTTGCTGCATTTATCAAATTGCAGATCAAAGGTGGTGCTGCCAATCCTTCGCCTCCAGTCGGCCCTGCGTTGGGTTCTAAGGGAGTCAACATTATGGACTTCTGTAAGCAGTTCAACGCACGCACGCAGGACAAGGCAGGCAAGGTTCTTCCAGTCATCATTACAGTTTATAGCGATAAGTCGTTCGACTTTGTTGTAAAACAGCCGCCCGTAGCCATCCAGCTCAAGGAAGCAGCCAAGATCAAGAGTGGATCTGCTCAGCCTAACCGTAACAAGGTGGCCGAGATCACTTGGGATCAGGTCAAGGCTATTGCCGAGGACAAGATGCCCGATTTGAACTGCTTCACCATCGAAGCCGCAATGCGTATGGTCGCCGGTACTGCCCGCAGTATGGGTATCAACGTAGTGGGGGAATTTCCTAACATGTAATTAGAGTTACGAGATGAGTAAGTTGACAAAAAATCAAAAAGCAGCCTACGCAAAGGTCGAGCCCCACAAGGCATACAAACTTTCCGAGGCGGCATCTCTTCTGAAGGAAATTACCTTTACGAAATTTGATGCTTCGGTAGACGTCGACGTTCGTCTGGGCGTCGATCCTCGTAAGGCCAACCAGATGGTGCGCGGCGTTGTTACGCTGCCCCATGGTACGGGTAAGACGGTTCGCGTGCTGGTTCTCTGTACTCCCGAGAAGGAGGCCGAGGCCACTGCAGCCGGCGCCGACTATGTAGGTCTGGACGAGTATGTCGATAAGATCAAGAGCGGTTGGACCGACGTAGACGTAATCATTTGTACTCCGAACGTGATGGGCAAGGTAGGTGCCCTGGGCCGTATCCTCGGTCCCCGTGGCCTTATGCCTAACCCCAAGACGGGTACGGTTACGATGGATTTAGCCAAGGCCGTATCGGAGGTGAAGGCCGGTAAGATCGACTTCAAGGTCGACAAGTACGGTATCATCCACACCTCTGTGGGTAAGATCTCTTTCACTCCCGAGCAGATCGTTGACAACGCAAAGGAGGTCATAAACACTATCATCAAGCTGAAGCCGTCTGCCGCTAAGGGCGCTTACGTGTTGAGCATCTATCTCTCGACGACGATGAGCCCGGGTGTGCAGATCGATCCCAAGTCAGTAGAAACCAAGTAAAAGAAGGAGGATAACGATATGACTAGAGAAGAGAAACTGGCCGTCATCAACGGTCTTACGGAGCAGCTCAATCAGTACCCTCACTTCTATATTACCAACATCGAGTCTTTGAACGCCGAGCAGACCGCCTCGCTGCGCCGCAAGTGCTTCGAGAACGGCATCAAGCTGGTCGTTGTGAAGAATACGCTGTTGACCAAGGCTCTGGAGCGCGCCGAGAAGGCCGATGCCCAGCTGGTCGGAGTACTCGAGGGTTCTACTTCGGTGATGTTCACCGAAACGGGTAAGGCGCCCGCCGTAGTTATAAAGGAGTTCCGCAAGTCATGCGACAAGCCCGTACTGAAGGCTGCGTATGTCGAGGGGTGCGTTTATGTGGGCGACAATCAGATCGAGACGCTTTGCAACATCAAGAGCCGCGAGGAGCTTATCGGCGACATCGTATCGCTGCTGCAGTCTCCGGCCAAGAATGTTATTTCCGCATTGCAGGCTAATGCGGGTCAGAAGATTGCCGGCTTAGTGAAGGCACTCGAAGAGAGAAACAATTAATCAAAACAAAAACAAAATTTAAAAAAAGAATACAACTATGGCAGATGTAAAGGTATTAGCTGAAGAATTGGTAAATTTGACAGTTAAGGAGGTAAATGAATTGGCTACTATCCTCAAGGAGGAGTATGGTATCGAGCCGGCTGCTGCTGCTGTAGCAGTTGCTGCACCTGCCGCTGCAGGTGAGGCTGCTGCCGCCGAGAAGACTTCGTTCGACGTAATCCTCGTAAACGCAGGTCAGGCTAAGCTTCAGGTTATCAAGGCCGTTAAGGATATCGCAGGTCTTTCGCTGGGCGATGCCAAGGCTCTGGTTGACGGCGCTCCCAAGGCTGTTAAGGAGGGCGTTTCGAAGGAGGAGGCCGAGTCTGTTAAGGCTGCTCTTGAGGAGGCTGGTGCTGAAGTTGAGGTTAAGTAGTTACTTTGCTTATAAAGTTTCAGACAACTCGGGTATAGAGCTTACACGCCCGTGTAAGCCCTATACCTTTTCTGCTCTAAAGTTCGGGAGTGCCGTCGGAGCTGTGCCCGTACTTTGGAATTTCATGATGCTCTCAATGTGTATAGTACTTGCACTGAGGGCATTAGCGGGATAATATGATGCCCGTTTTTGGGGTGCGCACCCCGTGAGTACTCACACTTCAACAAAACTGATTTAAGATGTCCGTATCAAAACAACAACAAAGAATTAGCTTCTCTACGGTCAAGAACAGGGTTCCCTATCCCGACCTGCTGGAGGTACAGCTTAAATCATTCCGCGATTTTTTCCAGATGGACACTACGGCCGAGAACCGCAAGAACGAAGGCCTCTACAAAGTGTTTCAGGAGAACTTTCCCATCACCGACACCCGGAACAACTTCGTTCTGGAGTTCATCGATTACTATATCGACCCGCCCCGTTACTCGATTGAGGAGTGTCTGGAGCGTGGCCTTACATACAGCGTGCCTCTGAAGGCGAAGCTGAAGCTGTATTGCACCGACGACGAACACGAGGATTTCGGCGTTGTGGTGCAGGACGTCTATTTCGGCACCATACCCTACATGACCGAGCGCGGTACGTTCGTCTTCAACGGCGCGGAGCGTGTCATCGTATCGCAGCTGCACCGTTCGCCGGGCGTATTCTTCGGCCAGAGCATGCACACCAACGGTACGAAGCTCTATTCGGCGCGAATCATCCCCTTCAAGGGTTCGTGGATAGAGTTCGCTACGGACATCAACAACGTGATGTACGCCTACATCGACCGCAAGAAGAAGTTGCCCGTCACGACTCTTCTGCGTGCGATTGGCTTCGAGACCGATCAGCAGATTCTCGAGATATTCGACCTGGCCGACGAGGTCAAGGTCACCAAGAGCAACCTCAAGAAGGCCGTGGGCCGCAAGCTGGCGGCGCGTGTGCTGTCGAGCTGGGTCGAGGACTTCGTCGACGAGGATACGGGCGAGGTTGTCTCTATCGAGCGTAACAATGTCATCGTCGATCGTGAGGTGGAGCTCACCGAGGAGCACATCGACGCCATCATAGAGAGCGGCGCCAAGACCATCCTCCTGCACAAGGAGAATGCGTCGGGCATCGACTTCTCGATCATATACAGCACCCTGCAGAAGGATCCCTGCAACTCTGAAAAGGAGGCCGTTGTCTACATCTACAGGCAGCTGCGCGCCTCGGAGCCGCCCGATGAGGCTACGGCCCGCGACGTCATCGACAAGCTCTTCTTCTCGGACAAGCGCTACGATCTGGGCAATGTGGGTCGTTACCGTATAAACACGAAGCTGAACCTCGATATCGATCCCTCGATCCGCATCCTTACGCGTGAGGATATCATCGAGATCATCAAGTACCTGATTCAGCTCATCAACTCGAAGGCCGAGGTGGACGATATCGACCACCTGTCGAACCGCCGCGTGCGTACCGTGGGCGAGCAGCTGGCAAACCAGTTCTCGGTAGGTTTCGTGCGCATGGCCCGCACCATCCGCGAGAGGATGAACGTGCGCGACAACGAGGTCTTCACTCCGGTGGATCTGATCAACGCCAAGACGCTGTCGAGCGTGGTGAACTCGTTCTTCGGAACCAGCCAGCTGTCGCAGTTCATGGACCAGATCAACCCCCTGGCCGAGATCACGCACAAGCGTCGTCTCTCGGCGCTGGGTCCCGGCGGTCTGTCGCGTGACCGTGCCGGATTCGAGGTGCGAGACGTGCACTACACGCACTACGGACGTCTCTGCCCGATCGAGTCGCCCGAGGGCCCGAACATCGGTCTGATCTCGTCGCTGTGCGTCTATGCGAAGATTTCGGACATGGGCTTCATCGAGACCCCCTACCGTACGGTTACCGACGGCAAGGTCGACATGGACAACTCGCACATCAAGTACTACTCGGCCGAGGCCGAGGACGGCCATATCGTAGCCCAGTCGAACGAGCCGATCGACGACGAGGGCAACTTCCTGAACGGCGACCGCATCAAGGCCCGTGAGGGTGCCGACTTCCCCGTCGTTACGGCCAAGGACGTGACGCTGATGGACGTGGCGCCGAACCAGATCGCCTCGATTGCGGCGAGCCTGATCCCCTTCCTGGAGCACGACGATGCCAACCGTGCGCTTATGGGATCGAACATGATGCGCCAGGCCGTGCCTCTGATTACGTGCGAGGCCCCCATCGTGGGTACCGGCATCGAGAAGGACATGATCATCGACAGCCGCATACAGGTTGTGGCCGAGGGCGATGGCGAGGTAGTCTTCTCGGACGCCACCAAGATACAGATACGTTACGAGCGTACGGAGGAGGAGCGCATCTGCTCGTTCGACCCCGAGGTCACGACCTACACGCTGCCCCGCTTCCGCCGCACGAACCAGAATACGACCGTGACGCTGAAGCCCATCGTACTGACGGGCGAGCATGTCACGAAGGGTCAGATCCTCACCGAGGGCTACTCGACGCAGAACGGCGAGCTGGCTCGGGGCCGCCACCTGCAGGTGGCGTTCATGCCCTGGACGGGTTACAATTTCGCGGATGCAATCGTTATCTCGGAGCGTATCCAGCGTGAGGATATCTTCACGTCGGTACACGTCGACGAGTACATCATGGAGGTGCGCGACACCAAGCGCGGTGTCGAGGAGCTCACCTCGGACATACCCAACGTGAGCGAGGATGCCACGAAGGATCTCGATGCCAACGGTATCATCCGTGTGGGCGCCGAGGTACACCCGGGCGATATCCTCATCGGTAAGATCACCCCGAAGGGCGAGAGCGATCCTTCGCCCGAGGAGAAGCTGCTGCGTGCGATCTTCGGCGACAAGGCCGGCGACGTGAAGGATGCGTCGCTCAAGGCACAGCCGTCGCTGCACGGTGTGGTGATCGACACCAAGCTCTACAGTCATGCCCAGAAGGAGAAGAAGAGCAAGGCGGCCGAGCGTGCCCAGCTCGAGCAGCTGGACCAGAAGTTCGCCGGCGAGATTTCGGAGCTGACGAAGGTGCTCGTGGGCAAGCTGTGGAGACTCGTCGAGGGCAAGGTCGTAGCCAACGTATCGGACTACTTCGGCGTGGAGCTCTATGCCCCGGGTACGAAGTTCTCGCAGAAGATGCTCGAGGACATCGCCATGCGCGACAAGGACGAGAAGACGGGAGTCGTTTCGGGCTACCTGAACCTCGGCAGCTGCAAGTGGACGGGCGACGAGCATCTGGATTCGCTCATTGAGACTACCATAAACAATTATACCATCGAGTGGAAGAAGGCCGACGCCCGCATCAAGCGCGAGAAGTACAACCTCACCAACGGTGACGAGCTTCCCACGTCGGGCGTTATCCAGATGGCGAAGGTCTACATCGCCAAGAAGCGTAAGCTGAAGGTGGGTGACAAGATGGCCGGACGTCACGGTAACAAGGGTATCGTGGCCAAGGTCGTACGCGACGAGGACATGCCGTTCCTCGAGGACGGTACCATCGTCGACATCTGTCTGAACCCGCTGGGTGTGCCTTCGCGAATGAACCTGGGACAGATCTACGAGACCGTGCTCGGATGGGCCGGCCGCGAGCTGGGCCTGACGTTCGCCACCCCGATCTTCGACGGTGCGTCGCTCGACCAGATCAACGAGTACACGGCCAAGGCTGGCGTACCCCACAGCGGCCGTACCTACCTCTACGACGGCGGCACGGGCGAGAAGTTCGACCAGCCGGCTACGGTGGGCGTGATCTACATGCTCAAGCTGGGCCACATGATCGACGACAAGATGCATGCCCGTTCGATCGGTCCCTACTCGCTCATCACGCAGCAGCCTCTGGGAGGTAAGGCACAGTTCGGAGGCCAGCGTTTCGGAGAGATGGAGGTTTGGGCTCTTGAGGGCTTCGGCGCCGCCAACATCCTTCAGGAGATCCTCACCATCAAGTCGGATGATGTCATGGGCCGTGCGAAGGCTTACGAGGCCATCGTCAAGGGCGACAACCTGCCCAAGCCGGGCGTGCCGGAGGCCATGAACGTGCTGCTGCACGAGTTGCGCGGTCTGGCACTGTCGGTGAAACTCGAATAAGATGAAGGTGTGGTATAATTAAAGTAAAGATTTCGAATTATGGCAATCAAAGATAACAAGCAGTCGAACGGTTACAGCCGCATTTCGATCGGCCTGGCCTCTCCCGAGGAGATTCTGGCCCAGTCGAGCGGCGAGGTGCTGAAACCCGAGACTATCAACTACCGTACCTACAAGCCCGAGCGCGACGGACTCTTCTGCGAGCGCATCTTCGGTCCCGTGAAGGACTACGAGTGCCACTGCGGCAAGTACAAGCGTATCCGTTACAAGGGTATCGTCTGCGACCGATGCGGTGTGGAGGTGACCGAGAAGAAGGTGCGCCGCGAGCGTATGGGTCACATCTCGCTGGTGGTGCCGGTGGTACACATATGGTATTTCCGTTCGCTGCCTTCGAAGATAGGTTACCTGCTGGGTATCCCTACCAAGAAACTCGAGGCGATCATCTACTACGAGCGTTACGTGGTTATCAACCCGGGTGCCGCTGCCGAGCAGGGTATCGAGCGCCTGCAGACGCTGGCCGTGAAGGAGTACCTCGACGTGCTGGCTGCCCTGCCGAAGGGCAACCAGGCGCTGGACGACAACGATCCCGACAAGTTCGTCGCCAAGATGGGCGGCGAGGCCATCTACGACCTGTTGAAGGCCGTCGATCTGGATTCTATGTCGTATGCGCTGCGCCACAAGGCCTCGACCGAGACCTCGCAGCAGCGTAAGAGCGAGGCGCTGAAGCAGCTGAACGTGATCGAGTCGTTCCGTGCCTCGAACGGTCAGAACAAGCCCGAGTGGATGGTGCTGAGCGTGATCCCCGTGATCCCGCCCGAGCTGCGTCCCCTGGTGCCGCTGGACGGCGGACGTTTCGCAACGTCGGATCTGAACGACCTCTACCGTCGCGTCATCATCCGTAACAACCGTCTGAAGCGACTCATCGAGATCAAGGCCCCGGAGGTGATCCTGCGCAACGAGAAGCGTATGCTGCAGGAGGCTGTCGACTCGCTCTTCGACAACTCGCGCAAGAGCAACGCCGTGAAGAACGAGAGCAACCGACCTCTCAAGTCGCTGTCGGATTCGCTCAAGGGTAAGCAGGGACGTTTCCGTCAGAACCTTCTGGGTAAGCGTGTCGACTACTCGGCCCGTTCGGTTATCGTCGTCGGCCCCGAGCTGAAGATGCACGAGATGGGTATTCCGAAGGATATGGCGGCCGAGCTCTACAAGCCGTTCGTCATCCGCAAGCTCATCGAGCGCGGCATCGTCAAGACCGTTAAGTCGGCAAAGAAGATCATTGACCGCAAGGATCCCGTTATATGGGGCATTCTGGAGAATGTCATCAAGGGTCACCCCGTATTGATGAACCGTGCCCCGACCCTTCACCGCCTGGGTATCCAGGCGTTCCAGCCCAAGCTGATCGAGGGTAAGGCCATGCAGCTGCACCCGCTGGCCTGTACGGCATTCAACGCCGACTTCGACGGTGACCAGATGGCCGTGCACTTGCCGCTGGGCAACGCCGCCATCCTGGAGGCTCAGCTGCTGATGCTGGGTTCGCACAACGTGCTTAACCCCGCCAACGGCGCCCCCATCACCGTGCCGTCGCAGGATATGGTCCTCGGTCTGTACTACATCACCAAGCCGCGCAAGGGCAGCAAGGGTGAGGGTCTGGTATTCTACGGTCCCGAGGAGGCCATCATCGCCTACAACGAGAAGCGTGCCGACCTGCACGCCATCGTAAAGTGCGTCGTGCGCGACGTGGACGAGAACGGCAAGCCCTACGAGGAGCTCAAGGAGACCACCATCGGTCGTATCATCTTCAACCAGGTGGTACCCGAGGAGGTAGGATATATCAACACGGTGCTGACGAAGAAGTCGCTGCGTGACATCATCGCCGTCGTGCTGAAGAAGGCCGGTGCCGACAAGGTGGCCAACTTCCTGGATGACATCAAGAACATGGGTTACCGCATGGCCTTCCAGGGAGGTCTGTCGTTCAACCTCGACGCCGTGGTTATCCCAGAATCGAAGCAGAAGCTCGTGCAGGAGGGTTACGAGAAGGCCGATGCCATCATGGAGGACTACAACATGGGTCTTATCACCAACAACGAGCGTTACAACCAGATCATCGACGTCTGGACCAACATAAACAACAAGCTCACCAAGGAGGTGATCGACACGCTGATCAAGGATCAGGACGGATTCAACCCCGTATACATGATGCTTGACTCGGGAGCCCGTGGTTCGAAGGAGCAGATCCGTCAGCTGTCGGGTATGCGAGGCCTTATGGCCAAGCCGCAGAAGTCGGGTGTCGAGGGAGGTCAGCAGGTTATCGAGAACCCCATCCTCTCGAACTTCAAGGAGGGTCTTTCGGTGCTCGAGTACTTCATCTCTACGCACGGTGCCCGTAAGGGTCTTGCCGATACGGCCTTGAAGACGGCCGATGCCGGTTACCTGACGCGTCGTCTGGTGGACGTGGCGCAGGACGTGATCATCAACGAGGAGGATTGCGGTACGCTGCGCGGTCTGACGGCTACGGCCATCAAGCGCAACGACGACGTGGTGCAGACGCTCTACGACCGCATTCTGGGCCGCACGGCGCTCAACGACGTGATCCACCCGATCACGGGCGAGGTTATGTGCAAGGCCGGCGAGGAGATCACCGAGAGCATTGCCGAGGCCATCGAGAAGTCGCCTCTGGAGTCTGTCGAGATACGTTCGGTGCTGACGTGCGAGTCGCGTCACGGCGTATGTGCCAAGTGCTACGGCCGCAACCTTGCGACGGCGCGCATGGTACAGAAGGGTGAGGTCGTCGGCGTCATCGCGGCGCAGTCGATCGGCGAGCCCGGTACGCAGCTTACGCTCCGTACGTTCCACGTGGGTGGTGTGGCCGGTGGTACGGCCGTCGAGACCAACGTCGTGTCGAAGTACGAGGGCCGTCTGGAGATCGACGAGTTGCGCACCATCAAGGGCAAGCACTCGAACGGCAACATGGTTGATATCGTTATCTCGCGTCAGTCGGAGTTCCGCATTGTCGATCCCAAGACCGAGATCGTACTCTATACGCACAGCCTGCCTTACGCGTCGGTTCTCTACATGGCCGACGGCGCTGAGGTCAAGAAGGGCGATCTGATCTGCGAGTGGGATCCCTACAACGCCGTTATCATCGCCGAGAGCGAGGGTAAGGTTGCCTACGACAGCATTATCGAGGGCGTTACCTACCGCGACGAGCGCGACGAGCAGACGGGTCTGTCGGAGAAGGTCGTAATCGAGTCGAAGGACCGTACGAAGAACCCCGTTATCCACATCGTCAACAAGGAGGGCGAGGATATCAAGTCATACAACCTGCCCGTATCGGCCCACATCATGGTGAAGGACAACGCCAAGATCAAGGCCGGCGATATCCTGATCAAGATCCCGCGTGCCGTGGGCAAGACCGGCGGCGATATCACGGGAGGTCTGCCGCGAGTTACGGAGCTCTTCGAGGCACGTAACCCGTCGAACCCCGCAATCGTCTCGGAGATCGACGGCGAGGTAACCTTCGGCAAGATCAAGCGCGGTAACCGCGAGATCATCATCACCTCGAAGCAGGGTGACGTGATGAAGTATCTGGTGCCGCTGTCGCGTCAGATCGTGGTGCAGGAGAACGACTACGTGAAGGCCGGTATGGCCCTGTCGGACGGTGCCATCACCCCGAGCGACATCCTTCGCATACTCGGTCCCACGAAGGTACAGGAGTACATCGTCAACGAGGTGCAGGAGGTTTACCGCATGCAGGGTGTGAAGATCAACGACAAGCACTTCGAGGTGATCGTGCGCCAGATGATGAGCAAGGTCAAGATCGAGGATCCGGGAGACTCGCGTTTCTTCGAGGACCAGATAGTGGACAAGTGGGAGTTCATGGATGTGAACGACGAACTCTACGACAAGGTAGTAGTGGAGGATGCCGGCGATTCGCAGAACGTGCAGCCCGGACAGATCATATCGATGCGCAAGCTGCGTGACGAGAACTCGTCGCTCAAGCGTCGCGACATGAAGCTGGTGAAGGTGCGCGACATCGTTCCCGCCACGTCGAACCAGGTGCTGCAGGGTATCACCCGCGCCGCACTGCAGACGTCGAGCTTCATCTCGGCCGCCTCGTTCCAGGAGACCACGAAGGTGCTCAACGAGGCCGCCATCCAGGGCAAGGTCGACCCGCTGGAGAACCTCAAGGAGAACGTTATCTGCGGTCACCTCATACCGGGTGGTACGGGTCTGAGAGACTACGACAATCTGGTTGTGGGTCTGAAGTCGGATCTGGAGAATCTGCAGAACCAGAACGCTGCCGAATAACGCGGCGTTGCGATAGAAGAAGACGGGTCGTCCGCATCGGCGGACGGCCCGTCGCTTTTTGCAGGAGTCGGGGTTGCGGCCGGAAGATAAAAACGCGGCCGCGGTGTTCGTTCAGCCGTACCTTTTACTATCTTTACGGCCGATTCAGAACGATAAGAGAGGATGGGTACGAGTGGAACGATGAATGCGCTGCGGGGGCATCTGATGCTTCTGGGTGCGGCGGTGCTGTGGGGCTGCAACGCCCCGATGATCAAGGATCTGCAGAGTTTGGGCGTGCCGGCGCTTGCCGTGGCCGACATGCGTGCCGTGGGTGCCGCGCTGGCATTCTGGACGGCGTCGCTCTTTGTCGGGGGCGGCGAGAGGGTCTCGGCATCGATGCTGGGACGTCTGTGCGTGGCCGGCATACTGTGCATAGTGCTCAACCAGGTGCTCTTTACGGTGGGTGTTACCTATACGTCGCCCATCGACGCCACGGTCATAGCCACGATGCTGCCCATCGTGACGATGATCTTCTCGGCCGTAATCCTCAAGGAGGCCATTACGGGGGCCAAGCTCACGGGAATACTGGTCGGCGCGGCGGGTGCCGTGACCCTCGTGCTGGGCGGCGGCGCCGCGATGGTGGGCGGCGGCCTGTTGGGCGATGCCCTATGCTTTACGGCGCAGGTGAGCTGTGCGCTCTATATGGTCATATTCAGCAATACGATACACCGTTACAGCGTGGTGACGCTGATGAAGTGGCTGTTCCTCTTCGCGGCATTGATCGTGACGATGGTTACGTGGCCTGCGGTGGTGGCGGTGGACTATGCGTCGCTGCCCGTAAGGGCATGGGGCGAGATTCTGTTCGTGGTCTTCGGCGGTACGTTCGTGTCGTACATATTCTTCACGGGCGGGCAGAAACTGCTGCGGCCGACGGTGGTGAGCATGTACAACTACGTGCAGCCGATCGTGGCGACAGTGCTCTCGGTGGCGATGGGCGTGGGCTCGTTCGGCTGGGGAAAGCTGGTGTCGATGGCGATGGTCTTCGGCGGCGTGTACATAGTCACGCACGCGAAGAATTCCGCAGCCAAAGGGTGATTTCCGCGAAAAATCATTATCTTTGTAGTCGTGCTCGACATGTTCGGACACATGATGGCTCTATAGTTCAAGGGATAGAACGAGGGTTTCCTAAACCCTAAATTCGCGTTCGAGTCGCGGTGGAGCTACAACCTTGAAGTGTGAGAAGGTTCCCCGCAAGGGGTGTAAGCGTATGTAGTGACGGCTGTATACGCTTTTATTTTTCTTGCGGGGTTTGTTTCGAATGTTTCATTCGCGGCGGTCGCCCTGCGGTCGCGTGACTAAAAATATATTGCTTATGAGAGTTTTCAGAGGAGTGAACGATCTGGGTGACCTCGACGCAGCGCTGCGCGAGGCGTTCGAGATCAAGGCCGACCGTTTCAAGTATCATGATCTGGGCCGCAACAAGACCGCGTTGCTCATATTCTTCAACAACAGCCTGCGTACGCGTCTCAGCACGCAGAAGGCGGCGATGAACCTCGGCATGAACGTCATCGTGCTCGACGTGAACCAGGGGGCGTGGAAACTCGAGACCGAGCGCGGCGTGGTGATGGACGGCGACAAGAGCGAGCACCTGCTGGAAGCCATCCCCGTCATGGGCTGCTACTGCGATATCATAGGCGTGCGTTCGTTCGCCCGCTTCGAGAGCCGCGAGGACGATTACAACGAGAAGATTCTTAACCAGTTCATACAGTATTCGGGCCGTCCGGTCTTCTTCATGGAGAGCGCCACGGTGCACCCGCTGCAGAGCTTTGCCGACCTTATCACTATCGAGGAGTTCAAGGAGCGCAAGCGCCCCAAGGTGGTGATGACGTGGGCGCCGCACCCGAAGGCGCTGCCGCAGGCCGTGCCCAACTCGTTTGCCGAGTGGATGAATGCCGCCGATGTCGACTTCGTGGTGACGCACCCCGAGGGATACGAGCTCGACCCGCAGTTCGTGGGCGGCGCGCGCGTGGAGTATGACCAGATGAAGGCCTTCGAGGGTGCCGACTTCGTATATGCCAAGAACTGGAGTTGCCCGGGCGTGACGCGCCCCGATGACTACGGCAAGGTGCTGAGCATGGATATGAGCTGGACCGTGGGGGCGCGCCAGATGGCCGTCACGAACAACGCCCGCTTCATGCACTGCCTGCCCGTGCGCCGCAACATGATCGTCACCGACGAGGTTATCGAGAGCCCGCGCTCGGTGGTTATCCCCGAGGCGGCGAACCGCGAGATATCGGCTACGGTCGTACTCAAGCGCATGCTGGAGAGTCTCTGATGAGGCTTACGGAACGATAAACGGCTCCGTCCCGATGGGCGGAGCCGTTTTTTCATCCATTACATGCCCCGTTTAGGGCTTCTTTGAGGCCTGTTCTATGCCGAGGGCTTCGAGGGGTATGCGGGCAATGTATATCGAGGCATTGGGCGTCTCGTGCGACGAGTAGTAGCTTACCCACAGGGTGTCGCCCTCGACGAGCAGTCCCGTGTAGCTCGTGTCACCGCCCGAGGGCAGCAGCAGAGCCTCGCGGAAGCGGCCGTCGGCCTTGCCGGTGTAGAGGGCCGTCTTGTGTGCCGAGGGTATGTAGTAGGTGCGCGAGCCTGCGATTATGGTGCCGTCGTCGAGCGGCAGGAAGTCGGGGCCGCCTACGCGGAACTCCATGCGGGTGAATTTCCAGTCGGTGAACGGCGCCTCGCTCACGCCCCAGAAGCCGCGCGTGTCGCCCATGTCGCGGCGTACCATCATCGCCATGCGCCCGTCGGGTAGCATGCGTACGGTGGTCTCGTTGGGGAAGCCGTCGACGTCGAGTGTCGCCACATGGTCGTAGTGTATGCCGTCGCGTGTCGATACGAGGTACACGTCGGCATCGCCGTCGGGACGCATGGCATAGTTGACGCAGTAACCCGTGTCTCCTGCCCACGTCACGCGCCACAGCCAGTCGGTACCGCTCGATGCGGCAGCATCGAGCTCGACGGGTACGGGGTCGGTGAAGGTACGGCCGTCGTCGGAGAAGAGCACCTGCGGTATGCGGCCCACGATCTGGCGGTTGCGGTATATCGATCCGCCTACGATCACCATGAGGCGTCCGTCGGGCGTTATTGAGAGCTTGGGGTCGCGCAGGTCGTAGCCCTCCTTGCCGATGAGCGGCAGCGGCTCCCACCGTTTGCCGTTCTTCGATACGAGGATGCGTATCTTGCCCTCGGCGTTGCCCTTGTCGTCGAAGATATGTGTCGCGCCCTCGCGGAATGAGCAGTAGTAGCGTCCCTTGTAGCGTATGAGCGAGGTGAAGGCGCAGTGCGACCCGTTGTCCCAGATTTTCTGTACGTCGTAGGAGATGGTACGTGTCTGTGCCGCGGCATGCGGCATGCCGAACGTCGCGGTCACGGCGGCAAGGCATAGCGAAAGGAGGATTTTGCGTATCATGTCGGTAGGTTTTGGGCTTGGCTGTACAGTAAAAGGTAAAGCACCGCCGCATGCGGGCGATGCTTTACAAATGTAGTGATTTTTTTGCCGGCATGTAGCCTCCCGGGCAGAAAGCCTTGCCGTGCCAACGTTTTTTTTGTCGCGGCCGGCGTGTGGTGTCAGGTCGGATGGCCGTTGCGGGGACTGTGGCGGGATTATCGACCCTCCTCGTCGAGCAGCGTGGTGTTATGCTTGATATACTTGAGGATGAGGTAGATCACCAGCATGACGACCGACGCTATGGCGAGCACTCCGATGTGCGGCGTTATGCCCGTCACGAGGTCGCCGATCACCTCCATGAGCCAGAATACGAGCAGCAGCGCCAGCAGGCCGTTCTTCTCCTTCTTGATCACCTTCTTCCAGCTGAAGCGGAGCTTGGGAGCAACATATCCCGTCAGGCGTGGGATGAAGCAGGGGGTCTTGGCGGCCCAGTCGGTATATACCGATCCGAATTTGTTGGTGAGGAACTGCTCCTCGGCAAATATGATGCGCTCGTAGTATACCCAGAAGAGCAGTACGAACGAGATGATGAACCACAGGTTCATGGTGAGCATGGCGATACCCAGCCACATGAGGAAGTTACCCACGTAGAGGGGGTTGCGCACGAGCGAGTAGAGGCCCGTGGTGTTGAGCTGGTCGGCCACCTGCTCGGCAACGTTGCGGCCCGAGGTGTTGGCGGGGGTGTAGCCTACGGTGAAGGCGCGCACGGCCAGTCCGAGCAGCGAAACGATGAAACAGAGAATCTCGTAGCGGACGATCTGCGGCGCGAGGGCGCCGTTTACGACGTAGTTCGGGTTGTCGAGACGCATGAGGATGTACTCGCATACGCCCAGCACCAGAATAATCAGGGGCAGCGTGCCTCTGAATCGGAAAAGCCATACGCCCTGCTTCTCCATTTCGTTTTTCATTGCCATAGTCGGATGTGTTTTTATCGGGGGCAAAAATAGTGATTTATATGCAAAAAAACATTCCGCAGGGCTTTTTTTCCTCCTTTCATCCACTCATGGGGCGTTACGGACAAATGCTGGGGCGGCGATGCAGGCTGCGGCGGCGTGGGGCGGCGGGGGGAGTTCCGTCGCCGGCGCGAATAAAAAAATCCCGACGGGTAAAACCTGTCGGGATTCATTCTCGTTTGTGATCTCAGCGGAAAGGGAGGGATTCGAACCCCCGGAGCCTCTCAGCTCATCGGTTTTCAAGACCGGCGCATTCGACCACTCTGCCACCTTTCCAGGTGCAAAAGTATGACAGATTTTCGATTCCACCAAATATTTTGCCCTGTTTTTTACGTCGCTGCGTTCGCGGGGCGGGGGTTACAAAATGTCAGGCAATTGTTTGCAGTTACGAAAAAAAAGATTAATTTTACTTTAGCAACCAGAATGATAACCCTTAGTACCTCAATCGTATGAACAAATCCCAACTGATAGAAGCCGTATCAAAAGATCAGGCTCTACCGAAGAACGAAGTCAAGAGAGTCGTGGAGTCGTTATTCAAGATTTCGGTGGATACGCTGCGCGGCGGCGAGAAGGTCGTCATATCCGGGTTCGGTGTCTTCTCGGTGGCGCTCTCCGCGGCGCGCATAGGCCGCAACCCGCGTACGGGTGCTGCGGTGAAGATCGCTCCGCGACGCACGGTGCGTTTCCGTTCGCGCATAGATGTCGAATCGGGCGGCGAAGCGATGGCCGAGGAGCTCTTCGAGGCATAGCCCGCGGCCGATGCGGGACGGATGCATACAGGGGTGCGCCGAGATACTTCTCAGGCGCACCCCTGTGGCTTCAGCCGTGCCGTGGAGTCAGTAGCGGTTGCGGCTGCTCATCTCTGCCGTCGTCTTGCGCGACTTGCGCCGCGTGGGGCCCTCGGGGTAACCCAGCGTTATGAGCAGCGGTATGCGCTTGCCGCGCGGTACGCCGAGCGCCTTGCGCACGCGCCGTTCGTTGAACCAGCCTATGATGCATGTGCCCAGCCCCAGCTCGGCCGCCTGCAGCGTGAAGTGGCTGACGGCGATGCCCACGTCGAGCAGCGAGAACTCCTTGTCGCGGATGACGCTGCCGATGGCTGCCGTGAGGCTCATCTTCTCGAGCACCACGGCCACGATGACAGGGGCCTGGCGTGCGAATGCGTTCATGCCCATGCTTGCCGCAGCGTCGGCCAGCTCGTCGCGCAGGGCCGTGTCGTCCACTACCACGAAGCGCCATGGCTGCGAGTTGCATGCCGAAGGGGCAAGCCTTGCCGCCTCGATGCAGAGGTCGATCTTTTCGGTCTCAACCGCCTGACGGGTGTAGCGGCGGTCGCTTTGGCGTACGGTTACGAGTTTCGAAAAATCCATATCTTTCCGGTTTTATGATTCTATGGTCGGGGCACGCGCCATGCCGTTGCGGCATGTGCGGCCTTTTGCAAATATAGTGAAAGCCGAGAGCAGAGGCAAATCGAAAACAAAGTTTTCGGATTTGGCTGTGCCGAGGCGCATCCTGTATAAGCGCGCAGCGCAAATATATCGAAAGCCGGGTGCAATTTGGTATATGGTGAAGTGGGGTATCGCGGCAGCCGAGACGGCGTCTTCGGTATGTTTTTCTGCCGGACCGCGCGTGTCGGAAGGAAAATGTGCGGGGCTGTTCATGCAGGCCCGTTGCATGAATTTCGACAGCGGCGGGCACCTCGCCGCCGACGATTCGTTGCGACGGGAGCCGTTAAGATGGTATGTTTTGAGCATCTTACGCGGCGCTGCTTACAGATTGTAAGCGCGTGTAGGGCGATATTTATGCGGCATCTTTTATGCGAAAAAGGGATATATTTGCATCTATATGCAGAAAAGTGCGATTTTTATCTGCCAAATGCGTGCGTTAATAATAATTTTTATTAATTTTGTGGCAGTTCTCACTATTACTAATTGTCAACGAATATGAACATGTCAGTGAAAGAGTACGTCGACCGCTTCATGGCCGACGTCGTAGCCAAGAACCCCGGTGAGGTGGAGTTCCACCAGGCCGTGCATGAGGTTGTGGAGAGTGTCGCTCCCTATGTATTGGAGAATCCCCAGCTGATCAAGATGAAGGTGCTGGAGCGTATAGCCGAGCCCGAGCGTGTGGTAATGTTCCGCGTTCCGTGGGTGAACGATGCGGGCGAGATCATGATCAACAAGGGCTACCGCGTGCAGATGAACAGCGCGATCGGTCCCTACAAGGGCGGTATCCGTTTCCACTCGAGCGTAAACCTCAGCATCCTGAAGTTCCTGGCCTTCGAGCAGACCTTCAAGAATGCCCTGACCACGTTGCCCATGGGTGGCGGCAAGGGTGGCTCGGATTTCAACCCCAAGGGTAAGTCTGACATGGAGATCATGCGCTTCTGCCAGAGCTTCATGACCGAGCTGCAGCGCCATATAGGCCAGGATACCGACGTGCCTGCGGGCGATATCGGTGTCGGCGGCCGCGAGGTGGGTTACATGTTCGGTCAGTACAAGCGCCTGCGCAACGAGTTCACCGGTACGCTTACGGGCAAGGGCCTCACCTTCGGCGGTTCGCTGATCCGTCCCGAGGCTACTGGTTACGGTGCCTGCTACTTCGGCGAGGCCATGCTGGCTACGCGCGGAGAGTCGTACAAGGGCAAGGATGTGGTTATATCGGGCTCGGGCAACGTTGCCCAGTATGCCGCCGAGAAGGCCATCGCGCTGGGTGCCCGCGTGCTTACGATGTCGGATTCGAACGGCTACGTATACGATCCCGACGGTATCGACAGCGAGAAGCTCCAGTACGTATTCGAGCTGAAGAACATGCTGCGCGGCCGTATCCGCGAGTATGCGGTGAAGTATCCTACGGCCCAGTACTTCGAGGGCGAGCGTCCGTGGGGCGTGAAGTGCGACATTGCAATGCCGTGCGCCACGCAGAACGAGCTTAACGGCGACGATGCCGCCAAGCTTGTCGCCAACGGCTGCAAGTGCGTTGTCGAGGGTGCCAACATGCCCTCTACGCCCGAGGCCATCGCCATATTCCAGAAGGCCAAGCTGCTCTACTCGCCGGGCAAGGCTTCCAACGCCGGCGGCGTAGCAACGTCGGGCCTGGAGATGACGCAGAACTCGATGCGCCTGAAGTGGAGCGCCGAGGAGGTGGATGCCAAGCTGCACGACATCATGACCAAGATACACGCCGTCTGCGTCGAGTGCGGTACCGAGCCCGACGGCTATATCAACTATGTTAAGGGCGCCAACATCGCGGGCTTCATGACCGTGGCCGACGCCATGCTTGCACAGGGAATCGTTTAGTCCGTATTATAAGTATTCGTCAGCGGCCGTGCGCACCCGAGGGATGCGCACGGCCTTTTCGTTGGTGGAAAGCGGTGACAGGGTCGGACGCAGTTGCCGTATCCCGGCCCGTAGATGTCGGGTTGGATCTCTGCCGGTTATTTCTTCTCGGCCTTGACGACGGCCGAGAGGGGCATGCGTCCCTTCTTGAATGTGATGAGGATTACGCCGCCCGAGGTGTCGCCGTAGGCGTCGAACAGATGGGCGCTCTTCTGATGGATTACCATTACGGAGGCGATGTCTTCGGGTTTGATACGGTTGATATCGGGGATAAGGTATGTGGCCTCGTCGCCCTCGGCGCGGCCTATCGTCAGGGGCTGGGCTGCGGTTGTCGGGGCGGCGCTTACGGTATCCTGTTCTGTGGTGTAGTCCTTGCGTATGCCCTTGACGCCAATGACCTGTATGACATCCTTGGCGCTGGACTTCGACGAATCCTTCTGCCGGTTGCCCGAGAGTGCGTCACGCAGCGTTACGGGCTTGCCGTTGTATGTCGGGTGCATGGTGATTATGACGGCGCCGCGGGTTCCGCGCTCGCCGTATATGGCTGCGGCCTCGTCGGGCCGTAGCGATTCTACCGATTGGACGAATTCCTGCCGCACCTGCTGCAGACTGTCGATCTCGAGCCCGTTGAGCAGTATTAGGGGAGAGGTGTTGTCCCCGCTCTTGAATCCTTTGTAGGTTGTGACCTCTATCAGGCGGTTGTCTCCCATCTTGAGCATCGAAAACTCCTTTATCTGTTCGGTCTTGACGGCCTGCAGCTCGTCTTTTGCGGCGACGCGGCGGTCGATTATGATGACGGCGCTGTCGCGGTCCGCTTCCTGGCGGGAGAGTTTCGCCGTCGCACGGCCGCTGACACGCACGGGTCTGCCGGCAAGGCCGTCCGGCAGCTCCTGTGCCGTGGCTGCAGGGGCGGAGGCTATCATGAGGGCCGTTATCGCGGCGGCTATGGCATATATTCTCTGTTTCATGACAATAAGGTTTGGGTTCCGATGCAAATATATTAAACGCCGTGCGATTTGGAGCCTGCGGCGGGGCTTCGAAATGTTAAGAAGTGTTAACGCCCTACAAGTTGGCGGCGAAATGATTACCTTTGCGGCGTGTAGGAATGAGGTCAGACATGAGTGGGAGAGAGATGACGCGGAACATCTTCCGCAACATATCGCTGGCGACGGTGGCGTCGCTGACGCTGCTTGCGGCGGTGCAGTGCGTGTCGGCGTGGCGCATATACCGCGACGCGGTGGATGCCTTCTGCAGCCGCGTGGAGTCGGCCGCCTACAAGAGTGTCTATGAGACCATCCGCACCGAGCCCTTCGGCCATGCCCCGACGGGGGGCGTGAAGGTCGACCTCGACGATTTCGGACTCTATTTCACGGCCAACATGCTCGAGACGGGGACGCTGCAGCCCTACTGCGCCGAGGTTATCGACCGCGCGGACGGCGACCGTGTCCTCATCCGCCGCGGCGATGTGGCCGCGATAGAGCATCCCGCCGTCTCGGAGATCGATATCGACGACGAGGGGCGTCTGGCGCTGCGGGTGACGGTGTCGGTGCCCGTCGACAGGATGTGGGGCGAGATGTGGGGCGTGGTGGTGCCCTCGGCGGCCATCGTGGTGCTGCTGTGCGTAGTCTTCGTGCTTCTGATGCGCACCATGTTCCGCCAGAAGAGCCTCGGCGAGATGCGGCGCGACCTTACGCACAACATAACCCACGAACTGAAGACCCCCATCGCCGTGGCCGCCGCTGCCAACGACGCGCTGCGCAACTTCTCGGCCGATGCCGACCCCGTGCGGCGGGCGCGCTATCTCGACATCGTGGCGGAGCAGCTCTCGCAGCTCTCGTCGATGGTGGAGCATATCCTCTCCGTGTCACTTGCCGAGCAGGAGCGTATGCAGCTGCACGGGGAGCGTTTCGCGCTGCGTTCGGTTGCGGAGCAGGCGGCGGCGAAGTTCGCAGCGGCGGCGAAGAGGGTCGATGTGACGATAGACGTGGCGGAGACGCTGACCGTGTGGGGCGACCGCTTCCATCTGTCGAACGTCCTGTCGACGGTGCTGGACAATGCCGTGAAATATTCGGACGGGAGTGTGCGCATAACGGTCTCGGCGCGTGGGGTGCGGCACGGACGCAGACCGTGCGTCGAGATTACGGTCGCCGACAACGGCATCGGCATCGAGCCGAAGGCGCTGGACCACATATTCGAGAAATTCTACCGTGTACCTTCGGGTGACGTGCAGCGTGCACGCGGCTACGGGCTGGGGCTCTACTATGCCCGCCGTGTCGTGGAGCACCACGGCGGCACCATCGCGGCGCGCAGCCGCGTGGGGGAGGGGACGGTCATAACCATTGTATTGCCCGATGACGCAGAGTGACGATAGCATACGCGTGCTGCTTGCCGAGGACGAGCGCATGCTGGCCGAGATACTGGCCGACACGCTCGGCGACCGCGGTTTCGATGTGACGGTCGCCTATGATGGTCGCGAGGCTCTGGCGGCGCTGCAGCGTGAGCGCTACGACGTGCTGGTGACCGACATCATGATGCCGCAGATGGACGGCTATACACTTGTCGGGCGTCTGCGCGCCGAGGGGTATGACCTCCCCGTGCTGTTCCTCACGGCGCGCTCGGCAACGGAGGATGTGGTGCGCGGGTTCGAGACCGGGGGCAACGACTTCCTGCGCAAGCCCTTTGCCATCGAGGAACTTATCGTGCGCGTGAAGGCCCTGGCGGGGCGTCGGCGCGAGCAGCATGCCGTGGAGACGCTCTTCGCGCTGGGACGCTACGAGTTCGACGCCGAGCGCCGTACGCTGCGGCTCGACGGACGCGAGATAGTGCTGTCGGGGCGCGAGGCCGAGGTGCTGGCCTACCTCTGTCGCCGCCGCGGCGAGACGGTAGCGGCTCAGGCGCTTCTGCGCGAGGTGTGGGGCGACGACTCGTTCTTCAACCTGCGCAGCCTCAATGTCTTCGTGTCGCGTCTGCGGCGCCGTCTTCAGGAGGATCCGTCGGTCGAGATCGTCTCGCTGCGCGGCGTGGGCTACAAGCTGCGCTGCTGACGCGGGAAAAAGTCTCCGGCTTGTATATCGTAATGTTCCTTATCGGAAATAACGAAACTTCGGCCGCCGTACCGGTTTCTGCGGCCGAAAACACCTCGCCAGCGCCCTGGGGCGGGGTGTAACGCCTCGGTTTGCATGCCGTTCCGCCGTGCGGCGGCTGCAAAATAACGTAGGCTTAACATTTGTTTTTGCGGAAAAATTGTACTTTTGCGCCCAATAATTGGCGTCCGTATTGCGTTATGTTTCGGAACGCTTCGGTGCATAAATTTTCAACTATGCGAATATCACGAGAAAAAATCGAACGTTGCGCGGTCGAGGCCGGCCGTCGCACAATACATCTGGGAGGTGCGGCCGGTCGCCGGATCCGTCGTTTTTCCCGACGTACGTGGATAATGATCGGCATCGCCGTGGCGGTCGTTGCCGGCGGACTCTACTGGTTGTTCCGCCCCACGCCGCCGCAGCCCGTGTATCCCATCGTCGAGGTGGAGCCGGTGCAGACTTCCGACATGGAGATCTACGGCGACTATGTGGGACGTATTCGCGCCCAGCAGTTTGTCGAGATCCGCGCCCGCGTCGAGGGCTTCCTCGAGAAGATGCTCTTCGAGGAGGGTACCTACGTCAAGAAGAACCAGCCGCTCTTCATCATCGACCCCAAGCTCTACCGTGCCCGCGTGAACAAGGCCCGCGCCCAGCTCAACAAGGACCGTGCGCTGGAGCTGAAGGCCGAGCGCGACCTGAACCGCATACGCCCGCTCTATGAGAAGAAGGCGGCCAGCCAGCTTGACCTCGACAACGCCATCGCTGCCTACGAGAGCGCCACGGCCGAGGTGGCCATGAGCGAGGCCGACCTGACGCAGGCCGAGACGGCGCTGGGTTATACGACCGTAAGTTCGCCCATCTCGGGATATGTGTCGGAGCGTAACGTCGATATCGGTACGCTGGTGGCTCCCGGCGGCCAGTCGCTGCTGGCGACGGTGGTCAAGAGCGACACGGTGCTCATCGACTTCAGCATGACCGAGATCGACTACCTGCGCAGCAAGGCCCGCAACGTCAACTTCGGCCAGCGCGACACCACGCGCAAGTGGAACCCCTATGTGACGGTGCGGCTTGCCGACAACACGGAGTACCCGATGCGCGGTTCGGTCGATTTTGCCGACCCGCAGGTCGATCCCAATACGGGAACCTTCTCGGTGCGTGCCGAGATGCCCAACCCCGACCGCGTGCTGCTGCCGGGCCAGTTCGCCAAGGTGCGCCTGCTGCTCGATGTGCGCGAGAATGCCACGGTGGTGCCCACGAAGGCCATCATCATCGAGAAGGGCGGTGCCTACGTGTTCGTGATACGCCCCGACAGTACGGCCGAGCGCCGTATGATCGAGCTGGGTCCCGAGGTCAACAACCGCACCATCGTCGAGCGCGGCGTAGTCCCGGGCGAGTATATCGTGACGGAGGGTTACCACAAGCTCTCGCATGGCGACCGTGCCCTGCCCCTACTGAACAAGTCGGGCCAGAGCGCCGCCGCGGCCGCTGCCGATGAGACGGCACCCGCTGCCGTCGGGGCCGACAGTACCGCCGCAGCCGTCCCGGCGCAGTCACCCGCCGCCGGCGACAAGCAAGATAGCACGAAGCAATAAAACAGACGAGGCATGAAATCCGATTTCTTTATTGATCGCCCCATATTTTCCACGGTCATATCGATCGTGATCGTGATCGTGGGTACGCTTGGTCTGCTGTTGTTGCCCGTGGACCAGTACCCGCAGATCATACCCCCCGTGGTGAAGGTGTCGGCGTCGTATCCCGGCGCGAGCGCCCAGACGGTGACGCAGGCCGTCGCCACGCCCATCGAGCAGGAGCTGAACGGTGTGCCGGGAATGTTGTACATGGAGTCGACGAGCAGCAACTCGGGAGGCTTCTCGCTCACCGTGACGTTCGACATATCGACCGACCCCGACCTTGCGGCCGTCGAGATACAGAACCGCGTCAAGCAGGCCGAGGCGCGCCTGCCGGCCGAGGTGGTGCAGAACGGCATCTCGGTCGAGAAGCAGTCGTCGAGCCGGCTTATGACCATAACGCTGCTGTCGAACGACCCGAAGTTCGACGAGATATACCTCAGTAACTACGCCACGCTCAACGTCGTGGACATGTTGCGCCGTGTGAAGGGCGTGGGCAGCGTCTCGAACGTCGGCAGCCGATACTACGCCATGCAGATATGGGTGCAGCCCGACCGTCTGGCCAGCTTCGGCCTTACGGTGAAGGACCTGCAGAACGTGCTCAAGGACCAGAACCGCGAGTCGGCGGCCGGTGTGCTCGGCCAGCAGCCCATGAACGACCTTGACGTTACCATCCCGATCATCGCGCAGGGACGACTCTCGTCGGTGGCCGAGTTCGAGGACATTGTCGTGAGGGCCAACCCCGACGGATCGCTGATACGTCTTCGCGACGTGGCGAAAATATCGCTCGAGGCACAGTCGTACAACACCGAGAGCGGTATCAACGGCGGCAATGCGGCCGTGCTGAACGTCAACATGCTGCCCGGCGCCAACGCCATGGATGTGGCGCGCTCGGTGCGCGAGGCGATGAAGGAGATCAGCCGCAGCTTCCCCGAGGGAATATCGTATGAGATACCCTTCGACATGACCTCGTACATATCGCAGTCGATCGACGAGGTGTATCAGACCCTGTTCGAGGCCTTGCTGCTGGTGATCCTGGTGGTGTTCCTCTCGCTGCAGAGCTGGCGCGCCACGCTGATCCCCGTCATAGCGGTGCCCATCTCGCTGATCGGTACGTTCGGCGTGATGCTCGCCTTCGGATTCTCGCTCAACATGATGACGCTGCTGGGTCTGATCCTGGCCATCGGTATCGTCGTCGACGACGCCATCGTCGTGGTGGAGAATGTCGAACGCATCATGAACGAGGAGCACCTCTCGCCATACGAGGCCACGAAGAAGGCCATGAGCGGTCTGGGCAGCGCCATCATCGCCACGTCGCTGGTGCTCTGCGCCGTGTTCGTGCCGGTGAGCTTCCTGTCGGGCATTACGGGACAGCTCTACCGCCAGTTTACCATAACGATCGCCGTGTCGGTGCTTATCTCGACTTTCGTGGCCCTGACGCTCAGCCCCGCGCTCTGCGCCATCGTCATGCGTCCCGACTCGGGCAAGCCCAAGAACCGTGTCTTCACGCGCATAAACAAGTGGCTGGCCGACGGTACGAGCTTCTACGAGCGTATGATCCGCGGCGGACTGAAGCACTGGCGCCGCATGGTGGCGGCGTTCGGCATGGCGCTCATAGCGCTGTGGGTGCTCAACAAGGTTGCGCCGCAGAGTTTCCTGCCGCAGGAGGACCAGGGTTACTTTACCGTCGAGCTGGAGCTTCCCGAGGGCGCCACGCTGGAGCGTACGCGTGAGGTTACGGACCGCGCCATGGAGTATCTGATGTCGTGCGAGGATATAGAGTATGTGCTCAACGTGACGGGATCGAGCCCGCGTGTGGGTACCAACCAGTCGCGCAGCCAGCTCACGGTGATGCTCAAGCCGTGGGAGGAGCGCAAGACCGAGGATATACGCGACGTGATGGAGACCGTTCGCCGGGAGATGGAGCAGTATCCCGAGTGTAAGGTCTTCCTCAGCACGCCGCCCGTGATCCCGGGTCTGGGTACGTCGGGAGGTTTCGAGATGGTGCTCGAGGCGCGCGGCGACGCTACCTATAACGACCTGCAGCGCGCGGCCGATACGCTGATGCACTACGCATCGATGCGTCCCGAGCTGACACGCCTCTCGTCGTCGTTGCAGAACGACATCCCGCAACTCTATTTCGATGTGGACCGCGACAAGGCGCAGATGATGGGTGTGCCGATGTCGGACATATTCTCTACGGTGAAGACCTTCACCGGTTCGGTCTATGTCAACGACTTCAACATGTTCAACCGTATCTATCGAGTATATATTCAGGCCGCTGCCTCGTACCGTGCCCACCAGTCGAATCTGGGTCTCTTCTTCGTGCGCAGCAAGGACGGGGCGATGGTTCCCATAACGGCTCTGGGCACGACATCATATACCACTGGTCCCGGAACGATGCGCCGTTTCAACATGTTCACCTCGGCAACCATTTCGGGCGAGGCGGCTCAGGGATACAGCTCGGGTCAGGCAATGGGCATCCTCGAGCAGATCGCGCGCGAGAAGCTGCCGCAGACCATAGGTGTCGAGTGGAGCGGCCTGTCGTATCAGGAGAAGCATGTCGGCGGACAGACGGGGCTGGTGCTGGCTCTGGCATTCCTCTTCGTCTTCCTCTTCCTCGCGGCGCAGTACGAGAGCTGGTCGATACCCATTGCGGTGCTGTTGTCGCTGCCGATAGCGGGCGTAGGCGCCTACGTCGGCAACTGGGCCTGCGGATTGGAGAACAATGTCTATTTCCAGATCGGACTGGTGATGCTGGTGGGTCTGGTGGCCAAGAACGCCATCCTGATCGTGGAGTTCGCCAAGGATGAGGTCGAAAAGGGGCGCGATATCATCGATGCGGTGATCATGGCCGCAAGGTTGCGTTTCCGTCCCATCGTCATGACCTCGCTGGCGTTCATACTGGGTATCCTGCCGCTGGTGTTCGCTACGGGGCCGGGTTCGGGCAGCCGTCTGAGCATCGGTACGGGAGTCTTCTTCGGTATGTTGGTGGCCATCACGGTGGGCATCGTATTCGTGCCGTTGTTCTTCGTGTGGGTCTATAAGTTGAAATCAAAAAAGTCAAAGAGATGAAACGTGCGACGTTGATGATAGCGTTTGCGGCCGCGGCATTCCTGCTCGGGGGCTGCTCGATACAGAAGCGGTGTCAGGCTCCCGACCTGAACCTGCCCGAGACGATCGTCGAGGGTGCGGTCGATTCGGTCACGATGGCCGATCTGGACTGGTGGGAGGTCTATGCCGACTCGACGCTGTGCGATCTGATCCACCGCACGCTCGACCGAAATAAGGATATGCTTACGGCCGAGGCCAACGTGCGCCGTATGGCCGAGCTCTACCGTGTGGACAAGGCTGCGCAGCTGCCGACGGTGAGCGGTCTGGTCTTTGCCGACCGCAAAACCAACGACTATTACGGTGAGAGCAGCTCGGTGTCGCCCGAGTTCAGCGTCAAGGCTACGGTAGGTTGGGAGGCCGACCTGTGGGGCAATCTGCGTTGGGCCAAGCGTAAGGCTCTGGCCGAGTACCTGTCGTCGGTGGAGGGTGCGCGCGCCATGCGCATGACGCTCATCGCGCAGGTGGCCAAGGCGTACTTCGAACTTGTGGCGCTGGATCAGGAACTCGACATTGTACGCCGCACGGTGGCGGCGCGCGAGGAGAGTCTGGCGCAGGCCGAACTGCGTTTCGAGGGCGGTGTCACCTCCGAGATCCCCTACCAGCAGGCGAAGGTTGAGCTGGCGCGCTCGGCGGCCATGATCCCCGACCTTGAGCGCGAGATTACGCAGAAGGAGAACGAGATATCGGTGCTGGCGGGAGGCTATCCCTCGAATGTCGAGCGTGCCGACTCGCTCGACGCGGCCATGCCCGAGAACAGCGGCGTGGGTCTGCCCTCGACGCTGCTGCAGCGTCGTCCCGACATACGGCAGGCCGACGAGAAACTGCGTTCCGCGATGGCCGACGTGGGTGTGGCCTATGCCGACCGTTTCCCGAGGCTGCGTTTCACGGTCACGGGCGGTGTGGAGAACGATGCCCTGAAGGGGTTGATCGAGTCGCCCTTCACCTATCTGTCGGGACAGCTGGCCGGGCCCATCTTCTCGTTCGGCGCCAAGCGTGCGAAGTACCGCGCGGCGTTGGCGGCATACGACGGTGCGCGTCTGGGTTACGAGCAGAAGGTGCTGACGGCATTCCGCGAGGTGAACGACGCCATCGTGGCCTATCGCAGCGCGAGCCGCTCGGCCGACCTGAAGCGCAACCTGCGCGAGGCGTCGCGCAAGTATGTCGAGCTGACACAGCTGCAGTACATATCGGGTGACATACGATACATCGACTTCCTCGATGCCGAGCGTAGCTTCTTTGCCGCGCAGGTGGAGGTCAATCAGGCTGTACTGGCGCAGTATCTTGCTCTGGTAGAGCTGTATAAGGCTTTGGGCGGAGGCTGGCAGTCGGAGGAGGAAGAGGTCTGATGCTGTCGTTGCGCCGTGGTGGCCGGCCTGTGTCCCTAGGGATGCGGGCCGGCTGTTTTTGTGAAAACGGCCGCAGAGGGCGGTGTGGCGCCGTTATTTTTCTTTTGTTCATATTTTGTTCATTAAATGGGACGCGGGGCGGGGAGCGGAGCCGAAAATGATGGCTAATTTTGCACAGCACGAGGTTCCCATGGCGGCAGCAGCCGTCGCGGGATCAAAAGGGAACGCGGTGCGATGCCGCGACTATGCCCGTAGCTGTGAGTCCCCTCTTTGTGGCCGCACAATCTTCGCCACTGCCCGTCGGGCGGGAAGGCGTGCGGCAGGGACAAGTCAGAAGACCTGCCTCGGCCGGCGACGCGTATTGCCCTTCGGGATGTGAGGGATGCGGCGACAACATTTTTTCAGAATTTTCAATAATTGTAACCACAGCTTTCCGGCCACGGCCGCGGAGGCAGGAGCGGTTCGCCCCTGTGCAATGGCACGGCGGATCGTGAAAATAAAAGATACAGTGATATGGGAACATCGGAAATCTACATCGTCAAGCGCGACGGGAAGCGAGAGGTCTTCTCTGTCGAGAAAATAAAGCGGGCCGTGCGCAAGGCCTTTCTCGCCGTCGGGGGATATGCCACCGACGAGGATCTGATCTCGGTGCTCAGCCGCGTGCACGTATCCGACGGCATGAGCGTCGAGGAGATACAGAACCAGGTTGAGGTGGCGCTCATGGCCGAGCACTATTTCGCCGTGGCCAAGAGCTACATGCTCTACCGCCAGAAGCACACCGAGGACCGTGAGGACCGCGAGAAGCTGGAGTTCCTGATCAACTACTGCGACGCGTCGAATCCCGCCACGGGCAGCAAGTACGACGCCAACGCCAACGTCGAGAACAAGAACATCGCCACGCTCATCGGCGAGCTGCCGAAGCAGAACTTCATCCGCCTGAACCGGCGCCTGCTTACCGACCGCATCAAGGAGATGTACGGCAAGGAGCTGGCGGACAAGTACCTGCGCCTGCTCAACAACCACTTCATCTACAAGAACGACGAGACGTCGATGGCCAACTACTGCGCCTCGATCACGATGTATCCGTGGCTGCTGAACGGCACGCTCTCCATAGGCGGCAACTCGACGCGCCCGACCAACCTCAAGTCGTTCTGCGGCGGGTTTGTCAACATGGTCTTCATCGTATCGAGCATGTTGAGCGGTGCGTGCGCCACGCCCGAGTTCCTGATGTACATGAACTACTTCATCGAGAAGGAGTACGGCGAGGACTACTACCGCCGTGCCGACGAGGTGGTCGACCTGTCGAAGAAGCGCCGCACCATCGACAAGGTTATCACCGACTGCTTCGAGCAGATCGTCTACTCGATCAACCAGCCCACGGGCGCGCGCAACTTCCAGGCCGTATTCTGGAACGTGGCCTACTACGACCGCTACTACTTCGAGAGCCTCTTCGGCGAGTTCGTCTTCCCCGACGGGTCGCGCCCGCACTGGGAGTCGCTGAGCTGGCTGCAGAAGCGCTTCATGAAGTGGTTCAACCGCGAGCGTACGCGCACCGTGCTCACCTTCCCCGTCGAGACCATGGCCCTGCTGACGAAGGACGGCGACGTGATGGATGCCGAGTGGGGCGACTTCACGGCCGAGATGTATGCCGAGGGACACTCGTTCTTCACCTACATAAGCGACAATGCCGACTCGCTGTCGAGCTGCTGCCGCCTGCGCAACGAGATTCAGGACAACGGCTTCAGCTATACGCTGGGTGCCGGCGGCGTCTCGACCGGATCGAAGAGCGTGCTGACGATAAATCTCAACCGCTGCATACAGTATGCCGTGAAGAACAACATGCACTACATGACCTTCCTGGGTGAGGTTGTCGACCTTGTGCACAAGGTGCAGACGGCCTACAACGAGAACCTGAAGGCGCTGCAGGCCAAGGGCATGCTGCCGCTCTTCGATGCGGGCTACATCAACCTCTCGCGCCAGTATCTCACGGTCGGCGTGAACGGCCTTGTCGAGGCGGCCGAGTTCCTCGGCATAACCATCGACGACAACGACCGCTATGCCGCCTTCGTGCAGGAGGTGCTGGGCCTTGTCGAGAAGTACAACCGCAAGTACCGCTCGAAGGAGCTGATGTTCAACTGCGAGATGATCCCCGCCGAGAACGTGGGCGTCAAGCACGCCAAGTGGGACCGCGAGGACGGCTACGTCGTGCCGCGCGACTGCTACAACTCATACTTCTATGTCGTCGAGGACGAGTCGCTCAACGTGCTGGACAAGTTCCGCCTGCACGGCCACCGCTATATCGAGCACCTGACGGGAGGCTCGGCCCTGCACATGAACCTCGAAGACCACCTTTCGCACGACCAGTACCGCCAGCTGCTGCGTGTAGCTGCGCGCGAGGGATGCAACTACTTTACGTTCAACATTCCGAACACGGTCTGCAACGAGTGCGGCCATATCGACAAGCGCTACCTTCACGAGTGCCCCGAGTGCCACTCGAAGAATGTCGATTACCTGACGCGCGTGATCGGTTACATGAAGCGTATCTCGAACTTCTCGGCCGCGCGCCAGAAGGAGGCTGCGCGCCGCTACTATGCTACGATGCGGCCTACGGAGGGCGCGGGCGCAAGTGCCGAATAGGGTATGGTGAAGTATTATAACTTCGACATCGTCTTTGCCGAGGTCCCCGACGAGGTGACGCTGGCGGTCAACATCACGGGATGCCCGCACCGCTGCGCGGGGTGCCACAGCCCCCACCTGCGCGAGGACTGCGGTGAGAGGCTCGACGGCGAGGCGCTGGCGGCGCTGCTGGGGCGTTACGGCGCGGGCATCACATGCCTGTGCTTCATGGGCGGAGACGGCTACCCGCACGCGATTGCCGCCCTGGCGGCGGAGGTGCGCAGGCTTGCGCCGCAGTTGCGCGTGGCATGGTATTCGGGCTGTGACGCGTTGCCCGAGGGTGTCGCCCCCGAGACCTTCGACTACATCAAGCTGGGCCCCTATGTGGCGGCCCGCGGACCCCTGTCCTCACCCGATACCAACCAGCGTTTCTACCGTGTCGGGCGCGATGGGACGATGGAGGATATCACATACCGCTTCCGCCGCCGTTGAGGCAGCGGGGCGACGCGCTCCCGGGCGGGCGCGGCGGAACCAACCCGCCGCGCCCGCTCGTTTTTTTGACCCGAGGGCATGCCTATCCGGGCAAATGTGAGTATCTTTGTCGCGTAAAAAACATCCATATGAAACGAACAGTCGAACTGCTGGCTCCGGCGAAGGACCTCGAGGCCGCCATCGCGGCCATCGACCACGGTGCCGATGCCGTCTATATGGGCGGCGCACGCTTCGGCGCGCGCCGTGCCGCCGCCAACAGCGTCGACGACGTGGCGCGTGCCGCCGAGTATGCCCACCGCTACGGCGCAAGGCTCTATGCCGCGCTGAACACCGTAATCTTCGATGACGAGCTGGCCGAGGCCGAGCGTGCGGCGCGGGAGCTGATCGCGGCCGATGTCGATGCACTCATCGTGCAGGACATGGCGCTGCGGCAGATGTCGCTGCCCGTCGAGTTGCACGCCTCGACGCAGGCGGGGTGCATGACGGCGGAGGACGCCGCCTTCCTCGAAGGGTGCGGTTTCGCGCGCGTGATCCTCGAGCGGGCGTTGTCGATAGACGAGATACGGGACATACGCCGCGCTACGCACGATATTGACCTGGAGTGTTTCGTCCACGGGGCGATATGTGTCGGATACAGCGGCCGCTGCTTCCTGTCGCGGTCGATGTCGCCGCGCAGCGGCAACCGCGGCGAGTGCTCGCAGCCCTGCCGCCTGCCCTACGATTTGACCGATGCCGCGGGGCGCACCGTTATCGCGGGCAAGCACCTGTTGTCGGTGCGCGACATGGACCTCTCGCAGCATCTCGAGGAGATGATGGATGCTGGCGTGACGTCGTTCAAGATTGAGGGCCGTCTGAAGGACGTGCGTTACATAAAGAACGTAGTGTCGTACTACCGCGACCGTCTGGACGGGATTCTTGCGCGGCGCTGGCGCGATTATACGCGCTCGTCGTGCGGCCGCAGCGAGCGGGAGTTCGAGCCCGACCCCTCGAAGAGCTTTACGCGCGGGGCTACGGAGTACATGTTCTCGGGCAAGAGCCGCGGTGTGGCGTCGTTTGATACGCCGAAGGCCGTGGGCGAGTATGTGGGGCGCGTCACGGGCATCGCCCGCGGAAGCTTCCGCATGGAGGGCGCGGCAACGCTGGCCGCGGGTGACGGTATCTGCGCCGTTTCGGCCGCGGGGGTTGCGGGTACGAACGTCAACCGCGTAGAGGGGGCGACGGTGGAGCCCAACCGCATGGCGGGCATTACGGTCGGCGCGGAGATATACCGCAACTACGACCACCGCTTCTCGCAGGCGCTGGACCGCAGCCGCACGCGCCGCACGATAGGCGTATGGGCACGGGTGGCGATGTCGACTGGAGGCGTGGGCCTGCGCCTTGTCGACGAACAGGGCGTCGAGGTGCGTCTGTGGCATTCGGCGGCGTTGTCGGATGCTACAGGTTTGGTCGATATGGTTGAGACGGTGCGGCGCGTGATGGGCAAGTGCGGCGGCACGATATTCCGCATGGAGCAGGTGCTGGTCGACGGGGGCTATATCTTCGCTCCGGCATCGCTGCTGGCCGAGGTGCGGCGCGAGGGTCTCGAGGCGCTGCTTCGGGAGCGCGAGGGGCTCGGGCGCCCGCATCGCATCATGGAGGACGACGGCTCGGCGCGTTATCCCCGCGTGGTCGTCAGCCGGTATGAGAACGTTACCAACCGCCTGGCGGCAGAGTTCTACCGCCGCCATGGGGCCATGGAGATAGAGGCTCCGCTGGAGTGCGCCGCGACGACTGCTGGCGAGCGCGTGATGGTGTCGAGCTACTGCATACGGCGCGAGATAGGGCAGTGCCTGCGTGAGCGGCCGACGCTGCGTGGCGAACTGTACCTGCGCCACGGGGCGTCGCGCTACCGCCTGCACTTCGACTGCGAGCGGTGTGTCATGTCGCTGGAGGACTGCAGCGCGCCGCGGCGCAAATGATTTGATAAAAACGGATAAGAGATGGATATACTGACACCCGATTTTGCGGCATATGAGCTCCTGGATTCGGGCGGCTCGGAGAAGCTCGAGCGCTTCGGCCGCTATGTGCTGCGGCGTCCCGAGCCGCAGGCCGTATGGCGGAAGAGTCTGGACGAGACGGAGTGGGAGCGACTGGCCGACGGAACCTTCACTCGGCTGCCCGGCGCGGGCGGCGACGAACGCGGCCGCTGGGCATTCCGCGACGGACGCATGTCGCAGGGATGGCCCATCGAGTACCGCCGCGGAGGGTTGCGTCTGCGCATGCGCCTTGTACCCACGTCGTTCAAGCATGTGGGTCTATTCCCCGAGCAGGCGGCCAACTGGGACTATATCTACGACCACTCGTCGCGCGTGGCTGCCGGGCGCGGCCGTGCCGCCGAGGTGCTGAACCTCTTTGCCTACACGGGCGGAGCGTCGCTTGCGGCGTGTGCCGCCGGGGCGCGCGTGACGCATGTCGATTCGGTACGGCAGGTGGTGACGTGGGCGCGCGAGAACATGGAGGCGAGCGGCCTGAAGGATATACGCTGGGTCGTTGAGGATGCCCTGAAGTATGTGCGCCGCGAGGTGCGTCGCGGCCGCCGTTATGACGGCATAATACTCGACCCGCCCGCCTACGGACGCGGAGCCGCGGGCGAGAAGTGGGTGTTGGAGGAGAACATAACCGAGATGCTGGAGTGCTGTGCGGCGCTGCTCGACGACGGCGGCTTCGTCGTCCTGAACCTCTACTCGATGGGGCTGTCGCCCGTGGTGGCGCATACGGCCCTCACGCAGTGCTTCGGCGCGGGCGAGTACGAGTACGGCGAGCTGTGCTTTGCCGACGCGGCGGGCAAACGGCTGCCTCTCGGTACTTTCTGCCGCATGCAGCGGTAGGGTGCCGCACGGCGGAAAATAATATCACGGAAGAAGATGAACAGGTATCTGGAACTTTTCTGGTCGTTCTTCAAGATCGGACTATTCACATTCGGGGGAGGCTATGCCATGATCCCCATCATCCAGAACGAGGTGATACGTCGCCGCGGCTGGATCGAGGAGCGCGACTTTCTCGACCTGCTGACGCTGGCACAGTCGGCGCCGGGGCCCATATCGCTCAATACGTCGGTATTCGTCGGATACAAGCTCTACGGCTACCGCGGGGCGGTGACGGCGCTGGCGGGGGTTGTCCTCCCGGCCTTCACGGTCATACTGCTGGTGGCCGTATTCTTCGCATCGATACGCCACAACGCCGTGGTCGATGCCGCATTCAAGGGTATGCGCCCGGCGGTGGTGGCCCTGATCATAGCCCCCATAGCGGGCTTCGTCAAGGGCATGCACTGGGTGCTTGTGGCCGTTGCGGCGGCCGTAGCGGTGGTGGTGTGGTATTTCGCAATTTCGCCCGTCTGCCTGCTTGTGGCGGGGGCTGCGGCCGGCGCGCTGTGGGCCGCACGCAGGGGAAAGGAGGTGCGGCGATGATCTACCTGCAACTCTTCTACAGCTATCTGAAGATCGGCTTCTTCGGGTTCGGCGGCGGATATGCCATGCTTTCGCTCATACAGAACGAGGTGGTCGTGCAGAACGCCTGGATGACCAATGCCGAGTTTGCCGACATTGTGGCCGTGTCGCAGATGACGCCCGGCCCCATAGCCATCAACTCGGCGACCTATGTCGGATATACCGTGGCGGGATTCTGGGGTGCCGTGGTGGCTACGGTGTCGGTGTGCCTGCCGGCGCTGACGCTCATGATCCTCATCACGCGATTCTTCCTTTCGCTGCGGCGCAACCGCTACGTGAAGGGCATAATCGCGGGCATGCGCCCCGTGGTGATAGGCATGATAGGGTCGGCGGCGCTGCTGCTGATATTCCCCTCGTCGGAGGATGGCCACAGCTTCATCGACGCCTGGAGCTGGCTGCTCTTTGCCGCCGCGCTGGTGGGGTCGGTGCGCAAGGTCAATCCCATACTGCTGATCGTGCTGTCGGCCGTGGCGGGCATCGCCATCTATTACGTGCCGACGCTCCTTGCCGCATAGCGCGGCCTACTCCTCGTAAAGGAGGTATTTGCGGCGCAGCTCGCGGAACCGTTCCACATCCTCCTTCCACACGGCGCGTATCTCGTCGGCCGTGTGCCCCTCGATTATCATGCGGCGCACGTAGTCCACGCCTACGAGCTTCTCGAACATCGGGGTGAAGAACGCCTCGCCCAGTTTCAGGTTGTTGTATGCATCGATCACGTGGCTCAGGTCGAAGCCTGCGGCTATGACGGCCTCGTCGTCCAGTCCGCGCAGGTCGCGGCCGTGGCATGTCTTGTCCTTCAGCGGCGGGTTCTTGGCTCCGGCCACCGAGCGGGGTGTGAAGGTGAAGTCGCCGTCACGGTAGTCGGGATGCCCGTAGCACTCGAAGGGGTGGTCGGTGCCGCGCCCGAGCGAGCATACGGTTCCCTCGAAGGGACAGACCGCCGGATAGAGGTATATGGCGTGCTGCGTCGGCAGGTTGGGCGACGGCGCTATGGGCAGCACGTACCGTGTCTGGTGGGTGTATCCGGCGCACGGCACGACCTCCAGGTCGCACTTCTTGCACCATCCCTCGCCGCGTGCCATGCGGGCGATCTCGGCCATCGTCAGGCCGTGCACGACGGGTATGGGGAGCGCTCCCACGCCCGACTTGTGCTTCATGTCGAGGATCGGGCCGTCGACATACATGCCGTTGGGGTTGGGGCGGTCGAGGACGATAACCTTGCGGCCGGCATCGGCGCAGGCGTCCATCATGCGCAGCATGGTGATGTAGTAGGTGTAGAATCGCAGCCCTACGTCCTGCATGTCGACAAGCAGCACGTCGAAGGCCTGCATCTTCTGCTCCGACGGGCGGTTCGAGCCGCCGTCGTAGAGCGACCAGATGGGTATGCCGGTCTTCTCGTCGACCGAGCTTTTGACGTGTTCGCCAGCGTCGGCGCCGCCGCGGAAGCCGTGCTCGGGCGAGAAGATCCCCACCACGTCGATGCCCTCGTCGCAGAGCATGTCGACCAGATGGCGGTCGCCCGCCATGGCCGTATGGTTGGCCAGCACCGCCACGCGCCGACCTTCGATTTTAGGCAGGTAGAGGTCGGTGCGCTCGGCTCCCACCTTCACGCGTGTTGCTGCTGTTGCCGTGGGTGCGGCGGTCGCTGCTGCGGCCATGCAGAGCAGCGAGAGTAGTATCGTCCGTATCATAATGTTGTTGCAAGTTTCCACGAAGATACTCTTTCTTGGGCGTAAAAACAATCGGCAGGCGGAATTTTTCTCCGTCTGCCGATTGTCGTCTGCGCCTTGTCTTGCCGTTACGACAGGTGCCCGTCGGCCTGTAGCGTGGCGGGCGTATGGTCGGCGCCACGTGCGAGCAGCAGCGTAGCCAGGGCGCACACCGTGATCACGGCCGAAGTCGACAGCGTCATGTCGCCCATGCCCACCAACGGCGAGCAGATGCCGCCCACGAGGAACGAGAGGAAGCCGAGGGCGGCCGAGGCGCTGCCCGAGTGTTCGCGCAGCGGTTCGAGGGCGAGTGTGGTCGAGGTGGGGAGTATGGTGCCCAGCATCACGAGCAGGACGAAGAGCGACGCCTCGACGATCCACACCGAGCCACCCTGCGTCAGCACCAGCGCCGTGACCAGTGCCATGACGAAGAAGCCTCGGGCGCCGAGGGCCAGGCCGCGTTCGCTCGAGCGGCTGCGCAGCACCAGCAGGCTGCCGGCCATGATGCCGAAGGCGTTGAGGCCGAAACAGAGGCTGTAGGCCACGGGCGAGAGCCCGTATTGCTGCTGGAAGATGAAGGGCGAGGCCGATATGTAGCTGAACATAACGCCCATGGCCATGGCCTGCAGCCCCATGTAGCGCATGCTGCGGCGGTTGCGCAGTACGGGGGCGTAGCCCTTGAACGAGGCCGTGATGCTGAGGCTGCGCTGCGCGAGCGACTCGCGGAACACGAGCGTCATGGCGAGCAGCACGACGCCTATGCCGAGCAGCACGGTGAAGATACCCTTCCAGTCGGTAACGGCGAGCAGCAACCCTCCGATGACGGGGGCGGCGACGGGTACGATGCCCTGCACGCTGCCCAGCACCGAGAAGAAGCGCGCCAGCTCGCGGCCCGAGTAGAGGTCGGTCGCTATTGAGCGCGATATGACCAGGCCGCCCGCTCCCGCCAGTCCCTGCACGAAGCGGTAGGCGAGGAAGCGTCCTATCGAGTCGGTGGCGATGCAGCCGGCGGTGGCGGCGATGAATGCCGCGAGCGAGAGCAGCAGCGGCAGCCTGCGTCCGTAGCGGTCGGACAGGGGGCCCACGACGAGCTGTCCCGCCCCGAGGCCTATCATGCTCACCGTAAGCGAGAGCTGTATCATCGATGCCGGTGCGGCGAAGTACTCGCTCAGGGCGGGCAGTGCCGGCAGGTAGAAGTCGGTCACGAAGGGGCCGAAGGCGGCGATCATGCCCACGAAGGCGAGTGTGAAGATATACGAATTACGTCTCATGAAAATTCCCTTTTTTTGACGTGCAAAGGTAGTCAATTTTGCCTGCATGACGCTGCTGTTGGTCAAAATTTCGGCATGCACAATGCGGAACTTTGCATGGTATATACATCTTTTCCGGCCTTATGCGTAGCATATTGACGAAAAATGTGCCGCGGGAACAACTCCCCGCGGCACATTTTCTGTCGCTACATATTTATGCGGTTTCCGGCCTCCGCCATGCGGCCTTGCCGCAGGCGCGTCACTCGCCGCCGAACTGCATCAGGTACTCCTTGATGAAGGCATCGATGTCGCCGTCCATGACGGCCTCGACGTTCGATGTCTGGTAGCCCGTGCGGTGGTCCTTCACGCGGCGGTCGTCGAAGACGTAGGAGCGTATCTGCGAGCCCCACTCGATGCGTTTCTTCGTCGCCTCGAGAGCCTGCTGCGTGGCGCGGCGCTTCTCCATCTCGCGCTGGTAGAGCTTCGAGCGGAGGATGCGCATGGCGTTCTCGCGGTTCGTCAGCTGCGAGCGCGTCTCCATGTTCTCGATGAGGAACTCGACCGGCTCGCCCGTGTCGGGGTCCTTGCCGTGGTAGCGCAGACGTACGGCCGTCTCCACCTTGTTGACGTTCTGTCCGCCGGCGCCGCTCGAGCGGTAGGTGTCCCACTCGCAGTCGGCGGGGTTGATCTTGATCTCGATGGTGTCGTCCACGGCCGGCGATACGAATACCGACGCGAAGGTGGTCTGGCGCTTGTTGTTGGCGTTGAAGGGCGACAGGCGCACCATGCGGTGCACGCCGTTCTCGCTCTTCAGGTAGCCGTAGGCGTAGTCGCCCTCGATCTCCAGCGTGCACGACTTCACGCCCACCTCGTCGCCCGCCTGGTAGTCCATCATGCGGTACTTGTAGCCGTGGGCGTCGCACCAGCGGGTGTACATGCGCAGCAGCATCGACGCCCAGTCGAGCGCCTCGGTTCCGCCCGCGCCGGCGTTGATGTCCATGATGGCCCCCATCTTGTCCTCCTCGCCGCGCAGCATGTTGCGCAGCTCGAGTTTTTCGATCAGCTCCATCGTATGGGCGTAGTGGTCGTCCATCTCGGCCTCGGTCGTGAGTCCCGCCCCGACGAACTCGGGCATCAGCTGCAGGTCCTCCACCGCTTTGGCCACGGCGTCATAATCGTCCACCCAGCTCTTTATCGACGCCACCTTGCGCAGCTGTTTCTGCGCCGCCTCGGCGTCGTTCCAAAAGTCGGGGTCCTGTGTCTTCTCCTCCTCGTTCTGGAGGTCTATTTTACGCTGAGCGATGTCAAAGACACCTCCCCAACGAATCCTGTCGTCTTATAGCCTCTTTAATCTGTTCTTCGTTAATCATGATATGTCGTATTGCTTTGTGTCGTGTGTTGTCACTTCTCCGGTGTTCCGTCCTTCTGCGTCGTGGCTGCGGCGTCCCTTTCTGCGCGCTCGCGCTTGAGCTCGTGGCGGCGTCTGCGGCGTTCCTTGCGCAGGGCCGAGGCCTCGATACCGCCGCCTAAGATGACTCCGAAGAGTATGCCCGCCGCGGGGCTTTCGAGCGCCGTGCCGAATGTCAGGCAGACGAGCAGCCCCAGCGCCACGCCGCGGCCCTGCCCCGGGTAGCGTATCCACTGGAACTTTTTCTTCTTCTCTGTCATCTCCGTATGCGATTGTCGGGGGTGGCTGTCCGCCGCCCGCTGTGTTATTCTATCTCCCAGTCGACACCGTCCTTGCGGTCCTTGACGCGGATGCCGATCTCGGTCAGACGGTCACGTATGGCGTCCGACGTGGCCCAGTCCTTGGCGGCTTTGGCCTTCTGGCGTATGTCGAGCAGCGTGTCGACGAGCTGCGGCACCATGTCGCTGCCCGAGGCGCCGGCGGCCTTTTCGTCTCGCAGGCCGAGGATGTCGAAGGCGTAGCGGCTGACCGTGTCGCGCAGGCGCTTGAGGTCCTCCTCCGTGATGCTCTGCTGTCCCTCGGCAATCTGGTTGATGATGCGCACCCAGTCGAAGAGGGCCGAGATGACCATGGGCGAGTTGAGGTCGTCGTCCATGGCGGCGCGGCAGCGCTCCTCGAGGTCGTCGACGTTGACCGTCGATGTTGCCGAGGCCTTCAGCTTACCCAGCGTCTCGATGCCCTTCATCAGGCGGTCGAGCCCCTTTTCGGCGGCCTGCAGCGCCTCGTTCGAGAAATCGAGCGTCGAGCGGTAGTGGGCCTGCAGCACGAAGAAGCGTATGGTCATGGGCGAGTAGGCGCGCTCCAGCAGGCGGTGCGTGCCGGTGAAGAGCTCGTCGAGGGTGATGAAGTTGCCCAGCGACTTGCCCATCTTCTGGCCGTTGATGGTGATCATGTTGTTGTGTATCCAGTAACGGGCCGAGTCGTGGCCGAGGGCTGCGGTCGACTGCGCGATCTCGCACTCGTGGTGGGGGAACATGAGGTCCATGCCGCCGCCGTGGATGTCGAACGTCTCGCCCAGGTATTTGGTGCTCATGGCCGAGCACTCCATGTGCCAGCCGGGGAAGCCGTCGCCCCAGGGCGAGGGCCAGCGCATGATATGCTCGGGCGAGGCCTTCTTCCAGAGGGCGAAGTCCACCGAGCGGTGCTTGTCCTGCTGGCCGTCGAGCGAGCGGGTGTTCTCGATGATGTCGTCGAGGTTGCGGCCCGAGAGGCGTCCGTAGTGGTAGTCGTGGTTGTACTTCTCGACGTCGAAATATACCGATCCGTTCGAGATGTAGGCGTAGCCCGCGTCAAGTATGCGTTTCACGAACTCGATCTGCTCGATGATGTGGCCCGAGGCGCAGGGCTCGATCGAGGGGGTGAGCACGTTGAGCGCCTCCATGGCGTGGTGGTAGCGCTCGGTGTAGTAGTGTGCCACCTCCATGGGCTCGAGCTGCTCGAGGCGCGCCTTCTTGGCGATCTTGTCCTCGCCCTCGTCGGCGTCGTGCTCGAGGTGGCCGACGTCGGTTATGTTGCGCACGTAACGCACCTTGTAACCCAGGGCCTTGAGGTAGCGGAACAACAGGTCGAAGGTGACCGCCGGGCGTGCGTGGCCCAGGTGGGCGTCGCCATAGACCGTGGGGCCGCAGACATACATGCCTACATGCTCGGGGTTGATGGGCTCGAAGGGCTCCTTGCGGCGCGTGAGCGTATTGTACAGATTGAGTTTGCTGTCCATGTCTTTCATTCTTTGATGCCGTCGTGCGCCGTGTGTCGTGCGCTGCGGCGGGTTTTTCCGCAAAAATAACGATTTTTCGCATACGAACGTCTCCCGCGCGCGGCTATTTTGCGGCTGCGGCCGTAAAGATTGCCTGATCGGGGTGCGGACGCGGCGTGCGTCACTGCCCGTCGCAGTAGCGGGCGACCGTGCGTTCGATCTCTTCGGCCGAGGGGCCGCGCGAGAGGATCTCGCCCGTGGCGGGGTCGATGAGCACCAGCAGGCCGCCGCTGTCGCCCGCGTTGTAGGTCCGCCAGAGCGATATGCGGTCGTCGAGCTCCACCAGCACGGGCCACTCGTATCCGTCCTGTGCGACGGCGGCATCGAGGTCGTCGGTGTCGTCGAACTCGCGGGCGACGCTTATGACGGCGAAGCCCCGGTCGCGGTAGCGTTCATAGATCGGTTTGTTGCGGATGGCCGCGCGGCGGCAGGGGCCGCACCACGAGGCCCACAGGTCGAGCAGCACGATGCGGCTGCCCTCGATCATCTCCGAGAAACGGTGCATCGTACCCTCGCGGTCGGGAGCCTCGAAATCTGCGTAGCGGCCTCCGACCTCGGTGCTTTGGGCGCGGACATATTCTGCGAGCCGCTGCCCGAGCGGGCGGTCGGCGAAACGCTCGGCATAGATAGCTGCCACGCGCATTATGTCGTCACGGTTTTCCCATCTGTTGATGGTCTTGACAAGTCTTATAATAAACGGCAGATAACCCTGCCGAACATCGTTCTCGGCGTGTTGCAGGGTGGCTTCTGTGGCCTCCATGTTTTTTGCCTCGAATTCGCTCATCAGGGCGTAGAATTCGGGAGTGTAACGCTCCTCGTCGGTGAGGTCGTAGAGTATCTTGAGAAGTGAATCCCTGCTGTCAGGGTCGGGGCCGGTTTCGAGTATGGCCACTATCTCGCGGGCGCGGTCGCTCATGTAGGCATCACCGGGCATATCGTAGTATGCGTCGAGTTTCGGGCCGTAGATGTCGCTTACGTCGCGTGTCGGTTTGGCTATGGCATCCTTCTCGCCATTCATACGCCCGCCCTTGACGGCCGTTGGTGCCTCCGCTCCCCACTCTATGCGTACCTTACCCTTCTCGGCGAAGAATTCGCAGTCATACCACGACGAGACGGCAAATTCGTTCCACGGGATGAGGACGTAGAGGTCGTCGTCGGCGGGGATTTCGAACTCGAAACGGCCGTCGGTGACGGGTATGGCACGCGATTTCGACACCATGTCCCGTGTGTTGCCGTCGTAGTCGGTCCAGCGGCACAACATCAGCAGGGTGGTTGCGGGTGTGTCGGGGTTTTATCGGGTGGTCGGTTTCTGTGGTTGCAGGGCTCCGATTGTCGTTTTACCGCCGTCGGTGCGCGGGTTGCCCGCGAAGTCGTACTCGCCGTTGAGGCTGCCGTCGAGGATTACACCCTCGGCGGCGGCTTCGCCTGCGGGGGTGAAGTCGGAACCAAGCTGCGGCTCGAAGCCGAAGACGGGACGGGGGATATGTACGGCCTCCGCGTCGCCGCCCGAGGCCTCGCGCCACGTCTCGATGTCGCGCAGCGGCTCGCCGTCGCGCTGCTGCCACAGCCATCCGGCGGGCCCGCTGTAGAGGTTGCGCTCGAAGCGGTTGCCGTGGCCCGTGGCGGTGTATTTGTGTACGAAGAGGTCGTCGGCCGAGGCCGTGCAGACGAGGTTGTTGGCTACGGTGTTGTCGCGGCAGTTCTCCGTCAGGCGCAGTTCTCCCTCCGTCTCGCCGAAGGCCCCCGGGCGGAGGTTGTTGCCGACGAGCGTGTTGTTGACGATGGCGCAGCGCTCGGTGCCGCCGCCCGTGTAGTCGAGATAGCCTCCCATGTAGATGCCCGTACGGCGGCATGAGGTGACTATGTTGTTGCGCACGACGCAGCCGACGGTGGGGTAGGCGTCGGTCTCGCTCACGATGCCTATGCCGCGGTCGCAGCGGTGGATGCGGTTGCGCTCGATGACGATGCCGCGTGCGCCGTCGGCATAGATGGCTATGGCGCCGCAGTTATCCTTCAGCTGGCCCAGTTCGTTGTCGATGTCGTAGATGGTGTTGCCGCAGATGACGCCGTTGCGGGCGTAGTTGCGTGTCGGGTCGGGATTGGCGGCGTAGCCTCCCGCAGCGTCGATGGCGATGTTCGAGCAGCGGAATATCTCGTTGCCCCCGATGCGGAAGTCGTCGACGTAGCCGTTTACGGTGACGGCCTCCGACGTGCCCGTGACGCAGTCGTGGATGCGGTTGCCCTCGACGGCGATGCGCCTGACGGCCTGTTCGGTGTTGCCTATGACGAGTATGGCGTGGGCGCTGGGGTAGGTCTCGCGCCGCGCGGTGTTGCGTATCGAGTGTATGTGGTTGCCGCGCAGCGTTATGTCTGAGGCCCCCGCTTCGACGACGATGCCGTTGGCCTCGCGTCCCGCCTCCGTGGTACAGAGGTCCGCGATCTCGAGCCCCTCGACGGTGATGTGGCTGCGGCCGCGGATGAGGAGCATGTCGGTGCGGCCCTCGACGTCGGTGCCCTCGCCGCTGACGACGGCGCGCTCGCCGCGGTATGCCATCAGCACGATGCGGGCATCGGGGCGGCCCGATGAGGGGAATACCACCTGCTCGCGGTAGGTGCCGCCGCGGACGAATACCGTATCCCCGGCCCGGGCCTGCCGTAGGGCGCGGTTTATGGTACGGAAGGGTCGGCGCAGCGAGCCTTTGGCCGCGTCGTCGCCGTCCGCGGCGACGTAGTAGCGGGCCGGACGGTCGGTGCGGGCGTGCAGCGTTGCCGCGCAGAGCAGGGCGGCAGCTGCCAGGGCGAATGATATTGCGGTGTACGATTTCATGGACGATTGTTCGGTTGCTGTGGGCGGGAAAAACGGGCCGTACCGCTCGTGCGGCCGCATGGCAGGCACGGAGGGGCGGCTATCGTAAGCAAATATAGTGAAAGGTGAGTGCAATGACAAATCGGAAACCCTGTTTCCGTATTTGGCTTTGCCGAACCGCATCCTATATTACCCGAATATAGCGAAAAAGACCCGATGACGGAAATAATGGAGGTTATTTGGCGTTATTTTATTACCTTTGTCCGGAATATGCCGACAGCGATGCCTTGCGGCGGCGTGCCGCGCGGGCGGGTCGGGTCAGAAAGTAGAATTTTACCGAAAAAATATGGATTTCAAACGTTGGAACAGAGTCGTGGGCTGGGCGGTCTTTGCCGTGGCGGCTGCGACCTACCTGCTTACGATGGAGCCCTCGTCGAGTCTGTGGGACTGCGCCGAGTTCATCGCCACATCATACAAACTCGAGGTGGGACACCCGCCCGGAGCACCGCTCTTCATGCTCATGGCGCGCATCGCCACCATGTTCGCCCCGTCGACGCACTACGTGCCCCACATGGTCAACGCCATGAACTCACTGGCCAGCGCGTTCTGCATACTCTTCCTCTTCTGGTCGATCACGCACATCGCACGCCGCATATACGGCGCCGGCGGCCGCACGATCACCGACAACGACAAGATAGCCATCCTCGGCGCAGGCGCCGTGGGTGCCCTGGCCTACACCTTCACCGACACCTTCTGGTTCTCGGCCGTCGAGGGTGAGGTATATTCGCTCTCGTCGATGTTCACGGCATTGGTGGTGTGGCTCATGCTCAAGTGGGAGGAGCAGGCCGACGAGCCCCACTCGGCACGCTGGATCGTGCTCATCGCCTACCTGATGGGCCTCTCGATCGGTGTGCACATCCTTAACCTGCTGACCATACCGGCGCTGGTGTTCATCTACTACTTCCGCAAGTACGAGCACATAACGCTGCGCGGCGTGGTTATCGCCACGCTCGTGTCGCTGGCCATACTCGGCTTCATAAACGGCATAATCATACCCTACACGGTGTATGTCGGGGCGATGGTCGACGTATTCTTCGTCAACACGCTCCATCTGCCCGTCAATACGGGAATCGTGGTGTTCGCCCTGGCGCTCTTCGCGGCGCTCTTCTACGGCGTCTACCGCACCCACCGCGCGGGCCGCAAGTTGTGGAACCTGCTGCTGCTCTCGACGACGATGATCCTCATCGGCTTCTCGTCGTACGCGACGGTGACGATCCGCGCCGTGGCCAACCCGCCGATGAACAGCAACAACCCCAACAACCCGCACGCGCTGCTGTCGGTGCTCAACCGCGACCAGTACGGCAACCGCCCGCTGCTCTACGGTCCCTACTACTCGTCGCCCATCGACGACTACGTGCAGAAGACGACCTACTACTACGACCGCGAAAGCGGCCGCTACCAGCGTGCCACGGAGCTTACGGGATATACCTATCCGTCGCAGTTCAAACACATCTTCCCCCGCGTGTGGAACTCGCTCAAGGGTGAGAACGAGTACAAGCCGTGGGCGGCCTACCGCACCAAGACCGACGTCATGCGCGACGAGAACGGCGAGCCCGTGCGCGACGAGCAGGGCCGCGTGGTGACGGGCGAGGTGGTCGATTTCGGCCGCACGGTGTATGACCCGCTGACGGGAGAGAGTTTCGTCGAACCTACCTTCGCCGAGAACCTCTACTTCTTCTTCACCTACCAGCTCAACTACATGTACTGGCGCTATTTCCTGTGGAACTTCGTGGGACGCCAGGACGACATACAGGCCGGCCGCGAGACCATCGCCCACGGCAACTGGCTCTCGGGTATCGACGCCGTCGACAAGATTTACCTCGGCCCGCAGACCATGCTGCCGCGCGAGATGGCCGACAACCCGGCGCGCAACACATACTTCTTCCTGCCGTTCCTGCTGGGTATACTCGGACTGATCTACCAGCTCAACCGCGACCAGCGCAACTTCACGGTGGTGATGTGGCTCTTCGTGATGATGGGCGTGGCGCTGGTGGTATATTTCAACACCTGTCCCTCGGAGCCGCGCGAGCGCGACTACGTATATGCCGGATCGTTCTACGCTTTCTCGATATGGATCGGTCTCGGAGTGCTGGCGCTGCGTGACTTCGTCGCCTACCTCATGCGGCGCGACTCGCGTGCGGCGGCCGTCATCGCTACGGTGGTGTGCCTGGGCGTGCCCGCCCTGCTGGCGGCGCAGAACTGGGACGACCACGACCGCTCGGGCCGTACCTTCGCCCGCGACATCGGCTGGAACTACCTGCAGTCGGTGCCCGAGAACGCCATAGTGATAAACTACGGCGACAACGACACCTTCCCCCTGTGGTTTAACCAGGAGGTGGACGGCGTGCGTACCGACGTGAGGGTGATGAACTCGAGCTACCTGGGCGGCGACTGGTATATCGACGAGATGCGCGTGCGCTCGAACGAGTCGGACCCCGTGCCCTTCTCGCTGCCGAGCAGCAAGTACACCCGCGTGAACGACATGCTCCCCATACGCGAGAAGGTTGACCGTGTGGTGGAGATTCGCGAGCTGATGAACTTCATCGCAAGCGAGGACCAGGGAACCAAACTGCAGCTCGTGGACGGCTCGCTGATCGACTACGTGCCGGCACGGCGCATAGCGATACCCGTCAACAAGGACAACGCCATCGCTGCGGGCATCGTCAAGGAAGAGGACCGCGACCTGATGGTCGATACGGTATATCTCAACATATCGGAGCGCAAGCGCTCGATCGACAAGAGCGAGATGATGCTTCTCGACCTGCTCGCCACGTTCGACTGGAGCCGTCCGATATGCTTCACGCAGGTATATATCCTGCAGGACTTCGGCCTGCTCGACTACCTGCAGTTCGACGGCTACTCGTACCGTCTGGTGCCGATCCTTACTCCCTACCGTTCGGCATGGGAGATCGGCCGCATCGACACCGACGTGGCCTACCCGTTGCTGAAGGAGACGATGCGCTACGGCAACCTGTCGGATCCCGACGTGCATGCCGATTACTTCGTACAATATAACCTGAGCGCGTCGCGCGCACGTGAGGCCTTTGCCCGCGTGGCCCGCAAGCTGCTGCAGGAGAACCAGCCCGAGAAGGCGCGCGAGATGCTGGACCGCGGTCTGGAGGTGTTGCCTTCGCCCAAGATCCACTATACGGATGCCAACACCTATCCCTTCATCGAGTGCTACTACCTGCTGGAGGATTACGAGAAGGGTGACGCCCTGCTGAAGGACTACGCCGAGACGCTGAAGGAGTACATCGAGTACTACCTGCAGTTCGACGGTGCACAGGCCGCCATCGTGTCGGATCTGATTACGGAGAAGCTCGACAGCCTCTACGAGTTCTACTATCTGGCGGCATACGCGCAGCGTGACGACCTGGTGCGTTACTTCAACGACTATCTCCGCACCTTCGGCTACACGGACGACGAGCTAATCCAGCCCGGAACCGATTCGAGCGAGCTGATGGATGCCCCAGTGGTAGACATGAAATAGCGGCGGTGCGGCCCGTCTCGGGCGGCTGCGGCACATGAACGGACAACCCCGAAGACCTTTTGAAGGATGGTCTTCGGGGTTGTTGTTTGCTGTGCGCGCAGGAGCGCTACTGTTTCTTCTCCGTAGGGCGGGCGTTGCGGGCGGCGTTGCGCTGCAGCCGTGCGAGGCCGCTGCGTTTGAGGGGTGTCGAGCCGAAGCGCCCGGCGAAGTCGTCGTCGCTCATGGCCGCCCACTCGGCGGGGCCGATGGCCGCGGGGTCGAACAGCGGGTCGAACGCCGCATTGCGGTGGAGGGGGGCATGGCGGTTGTGGGGGCAGCAGCTCTGACATTCGTCGCAGCCGAAGATCCAGCCGTGGAGGTCGACCTCGCTCTCGGGCGGGGCCTCGATGGTGTGGCACGAGATGCAGCGTGTGGCATCCACCGTCATAGGTGCCGTCAGCGCCCCCGTAGGGCAGGCTTCCATGCAGCGGCGGCAGTCGCCGCACCCGTTGCGGGTGTAGGGCGTGTCGTAGAGGTCGGCCTCGTCGCTTAGGACCAGCTCGCCCAGCAGTACGAACGAGCCCAGGCGCGGCGTTATGAGCAGCGACTGACGGCCTATCCATCCGAGCCCCGCCTCCACGGCATACTGCTTTTCGAGCAGCGGCGCCGAGTCGACGAAGGCGCGGCCCGCGAGCGCGGGGTGTTCGGCCTGCAGCGTGCGCAGCATCTGCTGCAGCATCTTGCGTATGGTCTTGTGGTAGTCGCGGTTGCAGGCGTAGGAGGCGATGCGCGTGCGGCATGCGGCGTCGTAGCCCTCGCTCAGGTGCGAGCGGTAGCTTACGGCGCAGACGACGACCGTGCGCGCCCCCTCGACCAGACGCTGCGCGTCGAAGCGCACGTCGAGGTGGTTGCGCATGTACGTTAGCGAGGCGTCGTAGCCGCGTTCCAGCCAGCGGCGGAAGGCCTCTTCGTTGCGGCCGAAGCGGCGTACTCGGGCTATTCCGCAGAGATCGAAGCCCGTATCGAGGGCGAGGCTTTTTATGCGTTGTGACTCCAACATAGGCTATTTCGTCTCAAATATACCCAATTCTCATAATTTTTTTATACCTTAGTTGCGAAATTCACAAAGACTTTTGCTTAATGAGGGCTTCGAATACACTTTATGAACTTCTTGAAAACAGCATAAAAGAGTATAGCGACAACGTCGCCTATTCGATGTTCGGAGGCGAGGACGTTACGTATGCCGAGGTCGGAAAACGTGTGGCCGCCGTGCAGCAGATGCTGCTCGACGCGGGCCTCAGCGCCGGCGACAAGGTGGCCATCCTTAGCAGCAACATGCCCAACTGGGGTGTATGCTACTTTGCCGTGGTCACGGCCGGCATGATCGCCGTGCCCATCCTGCCCGACTTTACCGAGGCGGAACTCGACATGCTCATCAGCCACTCCGAGGCCAAGGCTCTCTTCGTGTCGGACAAGCTCTTCACCAAACTGTCGAAGCAGACGGTGGCGATGCTCGACATCGTTATCCGCACGAAGAATCTCGGCATCATATCGCAGCGTACCGAAGGCAAGGCCAGGGGTGTGAGTCGTGTGCCGCGTCCCGACGACCTGGCCGTGATAATATACACCTCGGGCACCACGTCGCGCCCCAAGGGCGTGATGCTCACGCACTACAACCTTGCATCGAACGTCAACATGATGTACGGGCTCTTCCCCATCGACAGCAACGACTCGATGCTTTCGGTGCTGCCTCTGTCGCACACCTACGAGTGTACGGTGGGCATGCTCTATCCCTTTGCCGTGGGTGGAAGGGTGACCTATCTCGAGAAGCCGCCTACGGCGTCGATACTGCTCCCGGCACTGCGTGAGGTGCGGCCGACATGTTTCCTTATCGTGCCGCTTATCATCGAGAAGATTTTCCGCAGCCAGATATATGCCAAGTTCACCTCCAACGCCTTCTGGCGCAAGGTCTACGGCAACGACTTCCTGCGCCGCCAGCTGCACCGCATGGCGGGCCGGCGCCTGATGAAGGTCTTCGGCGGCAGGCTGCGTTTCCTGGGTATCGGCGGCGCCAAGCTCAACACGCAGGTCGAGCAGTTCCTTGTCGAGGCCAACATACCCTATGCCATAGGCTACGGCCTTACCGAAACCGCCCCGATGGTGGCGGGAGCCGTGCCGGCCATGCCGCGCAAGGTGGGCTCGACGGGTCTGCCGATGAAGGGGCTGCAGGTGCGTCTGGACAATGTCAATCCGGAGACGCAGCAGGGCGAGATCGTCATCAATTCGCCCTCGATGATGGTGGGATACTACAAGAATGAGGCGGCTACGGCCGAGGCCTTTACGGCTGACGGGTGGTTCCGCACGGGCGATCTGGGATATATCGACGAGGCGGGTGTGATCTACATCAAGGGCCGTCTGAAGAACATGATCGTGGGCCCGAGCGGCGAGAACATCTATCCCGAGGAGATCGAGTCGGTGCTCAACTCCAATGCCTACGTGTCGGAATCGATCGTCACGCAGCAGGACGGACATCTTGTGGCGCTGATACACTTCGACAAGGAGGCCATCGAGAAGCTCAAGGACGAGCTGATGGAGAAGTGGGAGATCACGCGCGACGACTGGCACCGCAAGGTGGGCGAGTGGAACGCCAAGAAGGAGGAGATCAAGCAGGAGATCATGCGTTATGTCAACTCGAAGGTGAACAAGTTCTCGCGCATATCCGAGGTTGTCGAGGAGGATGCCGAGTTCGAGAAGACTCCCACGCACAAGATCCGCCGCTTCAAGTACAGCGAGGCTGCACGCAATGCCAAAACTGCGGAAAAGGATGAGAAGGCCGCAGCGTCGGGTGGCGATGCCGCCGCTGAGAAAAAGGAGTAGGGCGTGTCAGTAGATAACAGCAGAGGCCGCACCCGTCGGGTGCGGCCTCTGCCGTTGTATGATCCTTGGGGAGGGTTATTTGGCCTTGAACGTGGCCCCGATCTTTATGCCGGGGTATTTGTCCACAACGGCCTTGATGACGAGCAGCGAGGGGTTCTCCTCCAGCTCGGGCGCCATCTTGAGCAGCGTCGCCATCGATGTGTCGGCGTCGAAGAGTATGGTGAGTATGCCGTCCTTCGCCGTTGCCGTGGCGGGGAATGTGGCCGTGGCCTCCTTGCGGGTGAGGGTTACGGTCACGGTGCCGTTCGAGGCATCGTAGGTGTAGGGCGCCGTGAAGGTCTGTTCGCCGTTCTGCATGGTGGCATTGCCGTCGCCGAGGAAGGTTATCGTGTCGCTGCCGGCCTTGAGCCCGAAGGCTGTCGATATGCCGTTCATCTGCGTGCGTAGCGTGGCTATGGCCACCGTCGCCATCGGGCTGCTGCCCGAATATATTATCTGCGGCGTGTCGTAGACCCATGTCGACGCTGTCAGTTGCTCGGCCGTGAGCACTTCCCCCGCGGCATGGTTCTCGGCCTTGGCCGCCTTGGTGTTGGCGAAGAGGTTGAGCAGTCCCTGCAGCGACTGGGCGCGCAGATTCCCGGCCGATGTGATGGCTGCGGCGGTGAACAGGAACGGCAGAATTATCTTTTTCATCTCGTTGTCGGGTTTGTGGGCGGCGGGTTTGTCCGCCCGGGTTGTTATTGCAGTGCGTCGCACTCGCGCAGCCACTCCGCAGCCGAGGCGTCGGACGGCATGCGCCAGTCGCCGCGGGGCGAGAGCGATACGCTTCCCACCTTGGGGCCGTCGGGCAGCGCCGAGCGCTTGAACTGCTGGGCGAAGAAGCGGCGGAAGAATATCCTGAGCCACTTGATCACCGTAGCGCGGTCGTACCTCCCTTCAAACGCGTGCATGGCGAGGAATAGTATCTTGGCGGGGCCGAAACCCTGGCGTACGAAGTTGTAGAGGAAGAAGTCGTGCAGCTCGTAGGGGCCTACGATGTCCTCGGTCTTCTGTGCTATGTTGCCGCTCTCGTCGGCAGGCAGTAGCTCGGGGCTCACGGGCGTGGCGGCCACATCCTCGAGGGCGTGGCGCAGGGCCTCGTTCGGCTCTACGGCGGCGGCCCACTCTACCATGTGGCGCACAAGGGTCTTGGGTACCGATCCGTTGACGCCGTACATCGACATGTGGTCGCCGTTGTATGTGGCCCAGCCGAGGGCTAGCTCGCTCAGGTCGCCCGTGCCGACGACCATGCCGCCGTACATGTTGGCCACATCCATCAGTATCTGGGTACGTTCGCGCGCCTGTGCGTTTTCATATGTCACCGATCGGTCCTCCTGCGGCAGCCCTATGTCGTTGAAGTGCTGGCGGCAGGCGTCGGCGATGGATATCTCGCGCAGCGTTGCGCCCGATTCCCTGACCAGCGTGACGGCATTGCGGTAGGTGCGGCCCGTGGTGCCGAAGCCCGGCATCGTGACGCCGATTATGCCCTTGCGGTCGAGTCCAAGTCGGTCGAAGGCGCGTACCGTTACCAGCAGCGCCAGGGCCGAGTCGAGGCCTCCCGATATGCCCACGACGGCGCAGCGGCAGTGCGTGTGGGCCAGGCGCTGGGCCAGGCCGAGGCTCTGAATGGCGAAGATCTCCTCACAGCGGCTGTGGCGGTCGTCGCGGTCGCGCGGCACGAAGGGCATGGGGTTGACCTTGCGGTCGAAGGGGCATGCGGCGGGCTCGGGCAGCGCGGCGTCGGCCGTACGCAGCACCGTGGCGGACGTGCCGGTGTAGGTGTTGCGGCGCAGGCGTTCGCTGCGCAGGAACTCGGCATCGATGTCGGCCACGGCCATGCGCTCCTCGGTCGAGAAGCGGTCGCACTCGGCCATCATCGTGCCGTTCTCGGCCACCATGCCGTTGCCGGCGAAGACAAGGTCGGTGGACGACTCGCCGAAGCCCGACGAGACATATACGTAGGCCGAGGTGGTGCGGGCCGACTGCTGGCGTATGAGCGACGTCAGGTAGTCGTGCTTGCCGATGACCTCGGGCGAGGCCGAGAGGTTGAATATCACCTCGGCGCCTGCCGTGGCGAGGTGCGACGACGGCGGCACGGGGACCCACAGGTCCTCGCATATCTCCATGCCGCACACCACGCCGTCGACCGTGAATGCCGCGTCGGTGCCGAAGGGCACGTCGCAGCCGCCGAGGCGTATCTGACGGCCCTCGATGCCGCGTCCCGAGGCGAACCAGCGGGCCTCGTAGAACTCGGCATAGTTCGGGACGTAGCTCTTGGGTACGACGCCGAGGCAGCGGCCGCCGGCGACAGCCACGGCGCAGTTGTAGATGGCCGTGCCGTAGCGCAGGGGCGCCCCCACGATGGCGGCGACGGGAATCGTGCGCGAAGCCTCCGCGATGCGTTCAATGGCTGCCGCGGCGGCATCGAGCAGTTGCGACTGCAGGAAGAGGTCGCCGCAGGTGTAGGCCGTGACGCTCAGCTCGGGAAAGGCCACGACGCGCACGCCTCGCTCGGCGGCGCGGCGCATCATCTCCACTATGCGGCCGGCATTGAAGTCGCAGTCGGCGACCTTGACGGCGGGCACCGCCGCCGCTACCTTGATATATCCGTATCGGTTCATCATCTTTTCGGTATCACTCTTTGACGTAGGCCTTCACTATGCGCAGCACGTATGCCTTGTGGAAGTCGCCCGCCGCATACCAGCGGTCGATGATCGTGCGGTCGACGAAGTTGTCGGCCTCGATCATGTCGGCGTAGAGCTTGCGGCACTCCAGCACCAGCCGCGCCTGCGCTATGGCCGGCACGTCGCCGTCGGTGAACTCCACCGCGAGGCCGGCGTTGCGGATCTTGTCCTCGTCGCGGCCCGAGTGCGAACCGCAGTAGGCGAGCGCCTGGCGGTACTGCTCGGGGAGGAACGAGAGAGTGAGCGTGTCGCCCTGCTCGACTATCGTGTAGGTATGGCGCTGGGGCCGTATGACGGCCACGGCCACGGGGTAGCCCCACATGACGCCCACGCCGCCCCACGAGGCGGTCATGGTGTTGTGGTTGACGTGGTCGCCCGCCGTGATGAGCATCCAGTCGGTGCCGATGTCCTTTATGAAGTTGTCGCCGATCTGTGCGGGGTCTATTTCGTGAAATCCTTTCATCGTTGTCGTTTTTGGGGTTGTCTACTCGGCCCAGAGGCGTGCCAGATTGACTATGACATCGGTGGCGCGGCGCATCGTGTCGAGCGAGCAGTACTCGAACTTGCCGTGGAAGTTCATGCCGCCGGTGAAGATGTTGGGGCACGGAAGGCCCATGAACGAGAGTCGCGCGCCGTCGGTGCCGCCGCGGATGGGGCGCACGATGGGCGTGACGTCGGCCATGCGCATGGCCTCCAGGGCCTTGTCGATAACCTGCGGGTGCGGCTCGACCATCTTGCGCATGTTGAAGTACTGGTCCTTGAGCGTGAGGGTGAGCACCTCCTTGCCGTAGCGTTTCTGCAGCAGGTCGACACAGCTCCACATCCACTGCTTCTTCTGCTCGAAGCGCTCGCTGTCGTGGTCGCGGATGATGTAGCTTATGCGGGCGTTCTCGACCGTGCCGTTGAGTGCGACGCAGTGGAAGAATCCCTCGTAGCCCTCGGTGTGCTCGGGACGCTGCACGGCGGGGATCAGGGCGTTGAGCTCGCATGCCACCTGTATGGCGTTTATCATCTTGTCCTTGGCGTAGCCCGGGTGTACGTTGCGGCCCTGTATGTCGATGGTGGCCGAGGCGGCGTTGAAGTTCTCGTACTCCAGCTCGCCCTCGTAGCCGCCGTCCATCGTGTAGGCGAAGTCGGCGCCGAAGGCCTTCACGTCGAAGTAGTCGACGCCGCGGCCGATCTCCTCGTCGGGCGTAAAGCCTATGCGTATCTTGCCGTGACGCACCTCGGGGTGTGTCATCAGGTACTCGGCTGCGGTCATGATCTCGGCGCAGCCCGCCTTGTCGTCGGCGCCGAGCAGCGTGGTGCCGTCGGTGTGTATGAGCGTGTGGCCCTTGAACGAGGCCAGCTCGGGGAAGTCCGCCACGCGCATGGTCAGCGCGGCGTTGAGCTGTATGTCGCCGCCGTCATAGTCCTCGACGACGTGCGGGCGCACATCCTTGCCGCTCATGTCGGGCGAGGTGTCGACGTGCGATATGAAGCCTATGACGGGGGCGTTCTCAAGTCCGGGCGAGGCGGGAATCGTACCCATGGCGTAGCCGTATTTGTCTACCGTCACGTCGGTCATGCCTAGCGAGCGCATCTCGTCGGCGAGGTAGTTGAGCAGCACCAGCTGTTTGTCGGTCGAGGGGAATGTCTCGCTGTTCTCGTCCGACTGTGTGTCGAACGATACGTATTTCAGAAATCTATCTTTCAGTTCCATGGTTTTCAGCTTTTATGTTTATTCCAAATTGTCGTGGCTGCCGCCCGGGGCGGCGCGCTCACGGGTTATTTCTCTTTCCTTGCCCGCATCGTGTGCAGTACGAAGTATACCATCAGGGCGATATACATGGCCAGTCCGAGCCACTCGGCGCCCTTCGACTCGGCCCACGAGGTCATGTACCAGTCGCAGTCGAAGTATTTGAGCACGGCGCTCACGACGCCCATCAGCGCACCGCCGGCGATGAAGCCCGAGGCGATGAGCGTACCGCGGTCGAAGCGCGCCTTGTTGAGCGCCTCGTCCTTCGAGCGGTTAGATACGAACCATGCGATAAGGCCTCCCACCACGAGCGGGGCGTTCAGGTACATCGGGATGAACATGCCGAGCGAGAAGGCGAGTGCCGGGATGCCGATAGCCGTAAGCACGAGAGCCAGCACGGCTCCCATGAAGTAGAGTATCCACGGCGTAGAGCCTCCCGTCATCAGGGGCTGTATGACGGCCGCCATGGCGTTGGCCTGGGGTGCCACGAGGGCATCCTCGCCGACGAAACCGAACGAGTCGTTCAGCACGATCATCACGCCGGCCACGGTTGCGGCCGACACTGCGGTGCCGAGGAACTTCCATGCCTCCTGCTTGCGGGGCGTGGTGCCGATCCAGTATCCAATCTTGAGGTCGGTGATGAAACCGCCGGCCATCGACAGGGCTGTGCAGACGACGCCGCCGATGATCAGCGCGGCGGTCATGCCGGCCGTGCCGCTCAGGCCGATGCTGGCCAATACGAGCGAGCTGAGGATGAGCGTCATGAGCGTCATACCCGAGACGGGGTTCGTACCCACGATGGCGATGGCGTTGGCCGCCACGGTGGTGAAGAGGAATGCTATGACGAAGACGATGAGCAGCGCCACGATGCTCTGCATGCCGTCGCCCAGCAGGCCGAAGCGGAAGAATACGAGCGTGGCGACAAGGGCTGCGATGAGCACCGAGAGGATGAGGCGCATCGGCAGGTCACGCTGCGTGCGCTCGGCCGCAGGTGCCGCCTCTCCCTTCTTCGAGGTGAGCTCGCCAACGGCCAGACCTACGGCCTGGCGTATGATGCCCGCCTGGCGCACGATGCCGATAAGGCCCGCCATGGCGATGCCGCCGATGCCGATCGGGCGTCCGTAAGTGGTGAAGATATCCTCGGGCGAGAGAGCTGCCGAAGCGGGGTCGACCGATCCGATCAGGGGCACGATCAGGAACCACACCAGGCACGAGCCTGCCGTGATGATCACCGCATACTTCAGGCCGATGATGTATCCCAGTCCGAGCACCGCGGCGCCCGTGTTGAGCGAGAATACCACCTTGAACTTGTCGGCACACATGGCGCCGAACTCGCAGATGCGGGTCGAGACCACCTCGGTCCATGCGCCGAAGGTGCTGACGACGAAGTCGTAGACGCCGCCGACGAGGCCCGCCACGGCCAGCAGCTTGGCCTGGTCGCCGCCCTTCTCGCCCGAGACGAGAACCTCGGTTGTGGCCGTGGCCTCGGGGAAGGGGTACTTGCCGTGCATCTCCTTGACGAAGTATTTGCGGAAGGGTATAAGCAGCACGATGCCCAGCACGCCGCCCAGCAGCGACGAGAGGAATATCTGGTAGAAGTGCGCCTCAAGTCCCAGTATGTAGAGCGCCGGCAGGGTGAAGATGGCACCCGCGACGATGACGCCCGAGCTGGCTCCTATCGACTGTATGATGACATTCTGCCCCAGCATGTTCTTCTTGCCGAGGGCCGTGCCGGCGCCTACGGCGATGATGGCGATGGGGATGGCGGCCTCGAAGACCTGTCCCACCTTGAGGCCGAGGAATGCCGCCGCGGCCGAGAATATCACGGCCATGATTATGCCCATCGTGACCGAGTAGGGCGTAACCTCGGCCGGCGTGGCCGAGGCCGGCATCAGGGGCTGGTACTCTTCGCCCGGCTTGAGTTCGCGGTAGGCGTTTTCGGGCAGTGATACGTCGTGTCTGTTTTCTTCCATATGAAGTATAGGTTTTTGGGTTTCGTGGCAGGCGGCCGCGTCGCATCGTCAGTATGTGGCTTATACGGTGGCCGCTCATCTTACAAAGATACGGTTTTTTCCTGAAACAAGGGGCGCGGCGGGCCCAAAAAAGCCCCGGTCCGTGAGGGATCGGGGCGTGGCATGGTCTCATGTGCCGCGGGGCGGCATCATCAGATGTATTTGTCGCCCTTGTCGAACTTTATGTCGTCGATATACTTCTTGATGCTCTGCTCGTCGCTGCGGGGGCATATCATAAGCACGTCGTCGGTGTCGACCACGATGTAGTCCTTTAGTCCCTTGATGACGGCGATCTTGTCGGCCGGCAGCGAGACGATCGAGTTGCGCGTGTCGTAGGTGTAGCAGCCGTCGTGCGACTTGGCGTTGGCGTAGCCGTCCTTGCGCGAGAGCTGGTAGACCGAGCCCCATGTACCCACGTCGCTCCAGCCGAAGTCGCCGCAGCGCACGTAGACGTTGTCGGCCTTTTCCATGATGCCGTAGTCGATCGATATGGCGCGGCACTCCGAGAAGACCTGCTCGATGGCGGCCTCCTCGCGCTCGGTACCCAGGTCCTCCATGATGGCCGAGAATAGGGCGTGGTGCTCGGGCAGGTGGCGGCAGAAGGCCTCGATGATGGAGCTAACCTTCCAGATGAAGATGCCGGCGTTCCAGAAGAACTCGCCGCACTGTACGAAGGTTTGTGCCAGCTCGAGGTTGGGTTTTTCGGTGAAGCACTTCACGCGGCTTATGACGTCGTTGTTCGACTTCTGTATGTAGCCGTATCCCGTATCGGGGCGGCTGGGCTTGATGCCCACGGTCATCAGGGCGTCGTGGCGGTCGGCGAAGTCGAGACACTCGCGGATGATGGCGTGGAAGTCCGTCTCGGTGAGGATAAGGTGGTCGGCCGGCGTGACGATCATCTCGGCATCGGGGTTTATCTTGCGCAGCGTGTAGGCGGCGTAGGCGATGCAGGGGGCCGTGTTGCGACCGATGGGCTCGCACAGCACCTGGCGCGGCTCCAACTCGGGAATGTGCTCAAGGACAAGGTCGCGGTAGCGGCGGTTGGTCACCACCAGGAAGTTCTCGTTGGGGACGATCGCCGCAAAACGCTCGTAGGTCGAGCGGATGAACGATTTTCCCGTTCCGAGTATGTCGAGGAACTGTTTCGGCTTGGCCTGCCGGCTCATGGGCCAGAATCGGGTGCCGATGCCTCCGGCCATGATTATGCAGTAGGTATTGCTGCTCATGTCTGTATGGTTGTTGTCTTGTTGTTTGCTTCGGTTGTCGTGCTGTGCCGTCGTGTGCCGAGGTCCTTTCGGGCTGCTGCGGCAGGCGCCTCGGGCAGGGTGGCGCGCTGCGGGCGGCGTGTCAACATCTTTACAAAGATGGCAAATAAAAACCGAATATCCAAACATGTCGTCTGCGTCGCGGGGCGTCCGGCCGCAAGGGCGTCCTCGGCGTCGGATTGCGCGCATTGGGCTGCCGGGGCGTATGCGTGCTGCGCAATATCTTCGGAATCAAACGAATATCGGGCGGATGCGTCAAAATAAAAAATAATTCGTACCTTTGCCGATCATTAAGGTGCTTAATTGTGATAGAAGGATGAAGGTAAGGTTCTTTACTGTGCCGAATCTGCTGACGCTGGGCAACCTGCTCTGCGGATCGTATGCGGCGGTGGTACTCATCGCCGACCACAACCTCCCCACGGCGATGCTGCTGATCGTGGCGGCGGCTCTTTTCGACTTCTGCGACGGCTTCGCCGCGCGTCTTCTCCACTGCGCCTCGCCCATAGGCGTGCAGCTCGACTCGCTGGCCGACATGGTGTCGTTCGGCCTGGTTCCCTCGCTGGCATTATATACGCTCTACGATACGGCCCCCGCCCTCTTCGACCTTGGCGACGGGATAACCTCGGCGGCGCGTCTGCTGACGCTTGTCGTGGTGGCATTCTCGGCGCTGCGCCTTGCCAAGTTCAACATCGACGACACGCAGCACACCGAGTTCTGCGGCCTGCCTACGCCGGCCAACGCCCTGCTATGCCTCTCGCTCGGGGTGCTCGCGCACAACGGCACGCTGGTGATACACAAGGAGGTCATCCTGCTGCTGGCCGTGCTGACGGCGCTGCTGCTCATAAGCCCCATCCGCATGTTCGCCCTCAAGTTCAAGAGCTTCGGGTGGCGCGGCAACGAGCTGCGGTATTCGTTCATCGCCGTGAGCGTGGTGCTGGCCGCGGTGTTCGGTTTTGCCGCCGTGCCGGCCATAATAGCCCTCTATATAGCGGTATCTACGGTGCGGTGGGCAATAAACAGCCGTAAAAAGTAGTTTTATCGGTTGGCGCCGCATGCTGCGGGTCTATTGCCCGGCGGTGCGGCCGACCCTTTCCCAAAGGACGGATCAATGAAGCGAAGCGCATACATATCGGCCGTAACGGCCCTTGCGGCGGCGGTGATGTCGCTCCTGCCGCTGTCGGCGTCGGCACAGCTCGATGCCGCGGCCCTGGCGCGTGCGCAGCGCAACGGCGAGAATGTCTCTTTGGGCGGCTCCAACCCCTACGATACTGGAGAGGAGGAGCAGGAACCGACCGACTCGACCCGCACGCGTCGCATACGGCGCCCGCTGGAGTCGTATCTGTTCAACGACTCGATCCGCGCGCTGCCCAACTTCATGTGGACGGTGGACCGCGACATGAACAGCGTGAATATCATGCCGCTCGATACGCTCATCGACGACTGGCGCATCGACTATCCTTATTATCGCGACGGCGTGGGCGACATGTCGCTCGGCGGCCTGGGACAGTCGACCCTGCCGTTTAATTACTTCGCCCGCAGGCAGGGACCCGACTTCAAGTTCGCCCGCTCGTACGACGCCTACACCTACCGCATGGACAACGTCCCCTTCTACAACACGAAGACGCCGTACCTGAACCTTACGTACCTCGAGTCGGGTCAGAAACGCTACCGCGAGGAGCACTTCGAGATAACCACCGCACACAACATATCGCCCACGACGGGCTTCAACGTTAGCTACAAGGCGCGCGGCACAAAGGGCCTGTACGAGTGGCAGCGTACGATCGACCACAACCTCTCGGTGGCCTTCTCGCACACGGGCAAGCGCTATTCGGTGCATGCGGCGTTCATAAACAACCGCATACGCCAGCGCGAGAACGGCGGCGTGGTGGGTACGTGGGCCGTCGTCGACACGGTATTCGAGCACCCGTCGGGCGTGCCGATGAAGCTGGCCGAGGCCGAGGCGGAGAACTCCTACCGCAACAACTCCTTCTTCCTGAAGCAGTCGTACGCCATACCGCTGCAGCGCGTGACCGACTACGACTTCTCGATTGCGGACCTCTCGGCCGTATACATAGGCCACGTCTTCGAGTACAACACGTGGAGCCGTCTCTATACCGACAAGTACGCCACCTACACCAACGAACGCGGTGACCGCGACGAGAACGGCGAGTATGTGGCCACAACAGATACATATTACAAGGACTGGTATATCTCGCCCGCCGAAACGCGCGACTCGACGCGCGAGCGGGTGTTGTCCAACCGCATCTTCGTCGAGGCGCAGCCGTGGGACCGCAACGGGGTGGTGGGCGTCGTCGACGGCGGCATAGGCTTCGACATGTATGCCTACACGCAGTTCGCGCCGGCGGACTACGTTTCGGGCCGCTACGGTGTCGACAAGCGCACGTCGTGGTACGCCTATGGCGGAGTGAGCGGCAAGATAAGGAAGTTTGCCGACTGGGGAGCCGATATGAAGTTCTACCCGTCGGGTTACAGGAGCGGAGACCTCGCCCTGAATGCCCATGTGGCGCTCACGGCGAAGTTCCGGGGTCATCCGGTTATTCTCTCGGGCCGGTTCTCGCAGACGAGACTCTCGCCCGGTTATTGGGAGGAAAACCTATTCTCGAACCACTATGTGTGGTCCAACTCTTTCGATAAAGAGAATGAAACCCGTTTCGAAGTATCGTTGAAAATCCCGGACTGGGCGCTCGAACTGAGCGCTTGGCAGGGCGTAGTGTCGAACAAGATATACTACGGTGCCGACCACCGCGTGGCACAGTCGGGGGCGACGATAAGTCTGACGAGTTTGTATGCCCGCAAGGATTTTCGCCTCGGCGGATTCCATTTCGACCACAGGGTATTGTTGCAGTGGAGTACGGATCATGAAGTTATCCCCGTTCCGTTGTGCAGCGCCTACTTGTCGTATTACTACGATATGTGGGTGGTGCGCGATGTATTGCGCCTGCAGGTGGGCTTCGACGGACGTTACAACACCAAGTTTTACGCTCCGTCGTACGACCCCGCTCTGGCGGCGTTCTACAACCAGCGCGATGCGCGATTGGGTAATTATCCCTATCTCGACGCATTCGTCGCGGCCAAATGGAAGAGAATGCGCATATTCTTGAAGTACCAGCACGTGAATGCAGGTCTGTTCGGTAACAACCAGTATTTCACGGTGGCGGGTTACCCGCTCAATCCGGGTATGTTCAAGATGGGTATCTCGTGGGGATTCTATGATTAGCGTGCTCTAAGGCACGGTGTAAGCTGCCCGCAAAAACGTTTAATATGTCAAAAAAGGCAGTAGTTTTTTCGATCGTTCTTTTCGTATTGATCACATTCATGGCATCCGATGCCTGCAGACAGGACATGGCCGTTTCGGCCGCTGCAGCAAATCGGATGACGGCCGCCGATGCGGCCGACAGCTCGACGACACAGGAGTATCTCATCTCGGCTTATGACGATGTGATGCGCCGCGTCGGCGAGGAGGAGGGACAGGATTGGCTTCTGATGAGCGCCATAGCGTACAGCGAGTCGCGCTTCGAGTCGGATCTGGTCTCAAAACAGGGGGCGGTGGGGCTCATGCAGGTTATGCCCATCGTCGGCAAGCAGTTCAATGTCGCCAAGGAGCACTTGATGGATCCCGAGACCAACATACGTCTGGCGGGCAAGCTCCTGAACGAGATCGACGACATGTTGAAACTCTCGCCCGCAACCCCCGTGAACGATCGTTTAAGCATTATTCTTGCCTGCTACAACGGCGGTATCGGACATGTGTCGGATGCGCGCCGTCTGGCACGCAACAACGGAGAGGATCCCAACTCGTGGGAGGTGGTGGCCCGTTATCTCGACATGAAGGCTGACCCCGAAGTATATGAGAGCGAGTTGGTTCGTTACGGCAAATTCACAGGAAGCCGTCAGACGAAGAGCTACGTGCAGGAGGTCATGCAGCGTTATGACACCTATCGCAGGATGGTAGCCGACAGATCGTAGGCGTAAAGGCAAGTAAGACTGACAAAAGGGCCGACCCCATCGGGGCCGGCTCCTTTTATTTTGGGTGGGTCGATTTAATGGAAAAATGAATTACTGTCGCTTAATTGAGGTTGGCTTTGCGGTGTGTTTGAAATAGCCGAAAGAAGAGTTGTGTAAGTGTACGCTAAATTTTAATCATTGAAAAATGGTACGTATTTATTTTTTCGTATCTTTGTTACAAACATCATAAAGACAAGATATGTAGGTAAAAGATAAGACATAAGAACATATATTATAAGCGTTAGCTTTTTTCGTGCCTTTTGAAACTTGGTCGTTTTATGTAGCACATGAATGAAGTTGACGCCTGCGTTGCTGCTTTGGCAGTACACGTGGGCTTCATTCAATTATTTGTGCTACGGGTAGACCAAGACCTCAAAAGGCAAGTAAGAGAATACGAGCCCGCGTTTTTTTTATTGTACTAACCCAAATACAGCAACGAAGAGATGAAATTGATTTATAGAAGTATGCCTCCGTAAAAAGATGGGTAACGAGAAAACCTTAATATTGACGAAATAATATGAATAACATAAAATAAACACATAGCGAAATAGTAAATTTGAGAAAAGCGTAGCGAATGTACTGGAACAGCGTTCGTTATGCTATATTTTTCTCTCGGCAAAAAGCCAAAGAAAACCATAATATAGACAAATGACGCAAAAGTTCAGTTACCACATCATTACCCGTGTGATGATGCAATTTTTTTGCGAAACCTAAATTTTGCATCGTTTGGCTTCATTTGTCGTATCTGTCGGTAACTCACTATAAACTAATTTTGTAACCCAAAAAATGAGTGAGTTATGAGAAGTACTTTTAAGGTCTTGTTCTATGTAAAGAAAGGCAGTGAGAAACCCAACGGCAACCTGCCTTTAATGTGCCGCCTTACGGTGGACGGAGAGATTAAACAGTTCAGTTGCAAGATGGATGTTCCCTTGCGGCTGTGGGATGTGAAGAACAACCGTGCTTTGGGCAAAAGTGTCGAAGCGCAGCGAATCAACATTGCCGTTGATAAAATCCGAGTAGAAGTAAACCGTCGCTATCAGGAACTGATGCAGACGGACGGATATGTTACTGCCGCCAAACTCAAGGATGCCTATCTCGGTATCGGTGTCAAGCAGGAAACCCTGCTAAAACTCTTCGAGCAACACAACACCGAGTTTTCCAAGAAAGTGGGACACAGCAGAGCAAAGGGAACGTTCCAGCGTTATGTGACCGTTTGTAAGCACATCCGTGAGTTCCTGTCCCATACCTACAAGCGTGAGGATATTCCGCTGAAAGAATTGAACCTCACATTCATCAACGACTTCGAGTATTTTTTGCGCACGGAGAAGAAATGCCGTACCAATACCATTTGGGGCTACATGATTGTGCTGAAACACATTATCTCCATAGCAAGGAATGACGGTCGTTTGCCGTTCAATCCATTTGCAGGATATATCAATTCGCCCGAAAGCGTGGACAGGGGATATATCACAAATGAGGAGATACACACGATGATGAACACCGATATGCCCGACAAGACACACGAGCTTGTCCGAGACCTGTTCATCTTTTCCACCTTCACAGGGTTGGCGTATTCCGATGTCAAGAACCTCACGGAAGACAACTTGCAAACATTCTTTGACGGCAATCTATGGATTATCACCCGAAGAAAGAAAACCAACACGGAATCCAATATCAGACTGTTGGATGTTCCCCGAAAGATAATAGAGAAGTACAAAGGCATGACAAGGGACAACAAGGTATTCCCCATGCCGAGCAACACGACTTGCAACAAGAAGTTGAAAACTATTGCCGAGTTGTGCGGTATAAAATCCCGTTTGACCTATCATGTCGCAAGACATTCGGCAGCGACTACAGTCCTATTATCCAACGGAGTACCGATTGAAACCGTCAGCCGACTTTTGGGACATACCAACATAAAGACGACCCAAATCTACGCAAAGATAACCGCCCAAAAGATTAGTCAGGACATGGAAACCCTGTCGCACAGGCTGGAGGATATGGAAAAGAACATTTGCAACGCCATTCAATAACCCTTGAATCAAACGGAAATGAAAAAGGAAAGAAATATCATCACAATGGACGAGTTCGGCAATGTGGTTATGCCGAAAGATATAACCGATGTGTGGATGAACGAAGCCGAGTTGTTGGATTTGTTCGGTGTAACCGTCCCGACCATTCGGGCAGGGATAAAGGCTCTCTGCAAGAGTGGCACATTAAGGGAGTATGGGATAAGGCGTACCATACGCATATCCGACAATTGCAGCATGGAAGCTTACAATCTTGAAACGATAATCGCCCTCGCTTTCCGCATCGGAACATTCGGAGCGGAGCAAGTGCGCAATGCCATTCTGAAAAGACTATACTTGCGAAAAGAAAAACAAACCGTTTTCTTTTCGCTGAATATGGGCAGGACAAACGGCATACCATTGTCATAAACGTATAAACAGGCACTCTGATTTTTCTCCCGAAAAGCGCAATCCGACAATTCGTTTTTCGGGAGTTTTTTCATCTTCCTAATCCGATTCCAGCACCAAACCATTGATTTTTTTGTTTCGAGAGGCTTTTTTCCGCATTCTGCTATATTTTACGTAACAACCTATACATTAAATGCTTATACTTTTGTAGCTGGTATTTTTCAAACTTAAAACCATTTGATTATGTCAGCTAACAAACAACAAGACAGCCACCGACCGCCATCGGATGACGGCATGGCAAAGGAAGAATTCATCCGAGTGGGGACAACGCTTTACAAGATTGTGGAGCAACCCAAACTGAACGGAGGGTATATAAGGAAACGCATAGCGTGGAACAACGAGACCCTGCGTCAAGACTACGGCAAGGACTACATCGGCAGCGTTCCCAAGTATGACGGCTTTTGTACCGTACCCAAACACATCGGCTACCGCCCTGTGGTCGGCAAGTTCCTTAATCTCTATGAGCCGATAGACCATGTACCCCGACAGGGTGATTTTCCCTCTATCCGTTCGTTGGTGGAGCACATCTTCGGGGAGCAATACGAGTTGGGGATGGACTACCTGCAACTGCTCTACCTGCACCCCATCCAAAAACTGCCTATCCTGCTGTTGGTGTCGGAAGAACGCAATACAGGCAAAAGTACGTTCCTGAACTTTCTGAAAGCCCTCTTTCAAAACAATGTCACTTTCAACACCAACGAGGATTTCCGCAGCCAATTCAATTCCGATTGGGCTGGAAAGCTCCTTATCGTGGTGGATGAGGTGCTGCTCAACCGCAGAGAGGACAGCGAACGGTTGAAGAACCTGAGTACTACATTATCCTACAAGATGGAAGCCAAAGGGAAAGACCGTGATGAGATAGCGTTCTTCGCCAAGTTCGTATTATGTTCCAATAACGAGTATCTGCCCGTAATCATAGACGCAGGGGAGACACGCTATTGGGTGCGGAAGATAGACCGCTTGCAGTCGGACGATACCGACTTCCTGCAAAGGCTGAAAGCGGAGATACCCGCCTTTCTCCATTTCCTGCAACACAGGCAGCTTTCCACCGAAAAGGAAAGCCGAATGTGGTTCGCTCCGTCATTGTTACATACAGAAGCCTTGCGGAAGATAATCCGCAGCAACCGCAACCGATTGGAGATAGAGATGCACGAGCTTATACTTGACATTATGGACAGTATCGGCACGGACACATTCTCGTTCTGCTACAACGACATTCTTCTTTTGCTGGTACATTCGCAGGTAAAGGTGGAGAAACACCAAGTCAGGAAAGTATTGCAGGAGTGCTGGAAACTTACCCCTGCATCCAACGGACTGACCTATACCACCTACCAATTGGACTATAATCGGGAATGTCGGTATGAGCCTGTTAAAAGGGTCGGGCGGTTTTATACCGTCACAAGAGAACAACTCGAATCCCTGTAATACCATTCTTTTTTTGTTGAATTGATGAATAAGTATATAACCATACTGGTAATGAGTAATATACACTTTCAACAAAATCTCAACAATCGAAAAGAGAAGTTGAGAGAGGAACAACACACAATTGTCGGTTTCTCTTTTGGCGAGTGGTTTGTTGAGAAGATGTTGAGCAAATACAGTACTGTATATAAGCGGATTACATTACCCGTTCAACAATTCATCGTTTTTACAATTATCATTAAATCCGTAGAAAAATTATGACTACACAAGAAGCAAAGAACATACGCATTGCGGACTATCTGCAAAGTCTGGGCTATACGCCCGTCAAACAACAGGGCAACAGCCTTTGGTACAAATCACCGCTGAGAGAGGAAAGGGACGCATCTTTCAAGGTGAACACCGAACTCAACAGGTGGTATGATTTCGGACTTGGCAAAGGCGGCAACATCATCGCATTGGCTGCGGAACTCTACCATACGGAAAATGTAGCCTGTCTGTTGAAGCGCATAGAGGAACGGACACCATACATCCGTCCTGCATCGGTCTCTTTTAGTGCGCAACAATCCGACAACCGCACTTATCGGGGTTTAAGGGTTGGCGAGTTATCTTCCCCTGCGCTCATCGCCTATCTGCAAGAAAGGGGAATAAACATCGAACTCGCCAAAAGAGAATGCATGGAACTTCGGTTTATGAATGCCGACAAACCCTATTTTGCAATCGGCTTTCCGAATATGGCAGGAGGATATGAAGTGCGCAACAGATATTTCAAGGGGTGTGTCGCCCCGAAAGACATCACCCATATCCGACAACAGGGCGAACCGAGAAATGTGTGTTATCTGTTCGAGGGCTTCATGGATTACCTCTCGTTCCTCACCATTAGAGTGAAGAACAATCCGCAATATCCACGATTGACAACGCAGGACTATATCGTACTGAACTCCGTTTCCAATTTCACGAAAGCGGAAAGCATATTGGCGACCTACACCCGAATCGGCTGCTACCTTGACAATGACACGGCAGGACGGAACGCATACGACAACTTGAAACGGATGTTGGGCGACCGCTTGCAGGATATGTCGATACACTATGCAGGGTACAACGACTTGAACGAGTATCTGTGCAACAGACAATCAGCTAATCAGACAGAGCCGACAAAGCAAGTCCAATCCGCAAGACGGATGATACAGCCACCGAAAAAGCGAAGGCTGAAAATGTAGAGGGAAACAGGCTTGCAGCGGCACGGATATTTACGAGGGAAAATACCGTAGCTTATTAGGGAATTTTCCAAGCCGCATTGCAGGCAACGCTGAAAATTCCCCAATAAGCCAAAGAGGTTGCACCTCTCTGGACACTCCCCAGCCAACGGCAACAGCCGTATAATAATAACCAAACATTGTTTCACAAGCAAAATAAGAAAGGAAAATTATATGGGATTCGTAGTATTACACATGGAAAAGGCGCACGGTTCCGACAGCGGAACAACCGCCCATATAGAGCGTTTCATAATACCGAAGAACGCAGACCCGACCCGCACGCACCTTAACCGAAAACTTGTCACATACCCCAATGGGATAAAAGACCGCTCGGCAGCCATTCAAAAGAGATTGGAGGAAGCAGGGCTTACACGCAAAATCGGGAACAACCAAGTTCGTGCAATCCGCATCAACGTATCGGGAACGCATGAAGATATGGAGCGTATCGAAAGGGAGGGCAGACTTGATGAATGGTGTACCGACAATATGAAATACTTTGCCGACCTGTTCGGCAAGGAGAATATAGTGGCAGCGCATCTGCACATGGACGAGGAAACGCCACACATACACGTTACACTCGTCCCGATTGTCAAGGGAGAGCGCAAGCGCAGGAAACGTGAGGAACAGGCGAAGAAACGCTACCGCAAGAAACCAGCCGATACGGTAAGGCTATGTGCCGATGACATCATGACACGCTTGAATCTGAAATCCTACCAAGACAGTTATGCTGTTGCTATGGCAAAGTACGGTCTGCAACGTGGCATAGACGGTTCTAAGGCTCGTCACAAGTCCACGCAGCAGTATTATCGGGACATACAGAAACTTACTGACAACTTGAAATCGGAAGTGGTGGATTTACAGGATCAGAAAGAAACGGCACAGGAAGAACTCAGACGAGCCAGGAAAGAAGTCCAGACAGAAAAACTGAAAGGCGCAGCCACAACAGCAGTGACCAACATTGCTGAAAGTGTCGGTTCTCTTTTCGGTAGTAACAAGGTCAAGACATTGGAAAGGGAAAACACCGCCCTGCATAGGGAGATAGCCGACCACGAAGAAACCATAGAAACCCTGCAAGATAGAATACAGACCATGCAGGCAGACCACAGCAGAGAGATACGGGAAATGCAGCAGAGGCACGGCAGGGAGATAGCAGACAAAGACACAAGGCACAAGCAGGAAATATCGTTCCTGAAAACGGTAATCGCAAGAGCGGCGGCATGGTTTCCCTATTTCCGTGAAATGCTCCGTATCGAAAACCTCTGCCGACTTGTGGGATTCGATGAAAGGCAGACCGCAACGCTCGTCAAGGGAAAGCCGTTGGAGTATGCAGGGGAACTTTATTCAGAGGAACACGGACGGAAATTCACGACCGAAAAGGCAGGGTTTCAAGTCGTGAAAGACCCCACGGACGGGACGAGACTGGTTCTTGCCATTGACCGAAAGCCCATTGCCGAGTGGTTCAAAGAGCAATTCAACAAGCTACGGCAAAGCATACACCGACCTATACAGCCACAAAGGAAAGGCAGGGGAATTTAAGAACGAATAATTAGCTGTACCTCAGCAATTGAAATCAAAACAACCAAATTATTGTGGATTCTTATAGGATAAATCAGTAAAAGTAGTTACCTTTGTAACTGATATAATAGACTTTATATAAAATGGCTAAGAATAAACTTGTAGTTCCTTTTTTGAAATGGGTTGGAGGAAAAAGACAACTTATTCCAGAAATTAGAAAGATGTTACCCAAAGGGGTAGCGAATCGTCCCTACTATGAGCCATTCATCGGAGGCGGAGCTTTATTTTTTGAACTCCAGCCAAAACAAGCTGTTATAAATGATTATAACGAAGAGTTGATCAATGTTTATACGGTTATAAGGGACAATCCCAATGAACTTATTGAGGATTTAAAGAAACATAAAAATACGTCAGAGTATTTTTATGAAATTCGATCTATGGATAGGCAACCTCTTTTTAAAAATCTTACCACTATCGAGCGAGCATCGCGGATTATATATCTCAATAAAACTTGCTATAATGGATTATATCGGGTTAATAATGCCGGGGAATTTAATTCTCCATTTGGGAAATATAAAAATCCAAATATTGTCAATGAGCCTGTGATTAAGGCGGTAAGTAAATATTTAAGTTCTAATCGGATTCAAATATCAAATGGTGATTATGAGGTGATTTTGAGAGATATACCAACAAACTCATTTGTGTATTTAGATCCTCCGTATCATCCTATTTCAGAGAGTTCTAATTTTACAGGATACGTGCAGGGTGGATGGAGTGAGAGAGATCAGCTTAGGCTAAGAGATGTTTGTAATAGATTAAATAGCAATGGTATAAAATTTCTCCTATCAAATTCTGCATCTAATTTCATAAAAGAAATTTATGCGGAATACAATATTCATGTAGTACAGGCAAGTCGTGCTATAAATTCAGATTCTTCTAAAAGAGGGCAAGTTGATGAATTTTTAATTAGCAATTATGAGTAAATCCAAAAATGACATAGCATGGGAGAAAATTTTTGAGAAGTATTGCATCTTGGATAAACTTGCCAATAATGAACGTATATCAATTTCTTCAACAGAAATTAATCAGTTTAGAGAGGCTCGTTTAATGACAAAGTTTGACCATAGATCTCAACTTCCAAAATTGTTTATAGATCATAACTTATCAATATTACCTACATCCAGAGGCACATATGAAATCGGAAAATTTAAAACTTTTTGTGATTTCAATAAAGATGATATAGAGATAACTCCTATTGACTTTCCAACTTTCTTGGAAAGTATAGATTATAAAGATATTACGAGTGAATCAATAGCTATAAATTGTGCTTTTGTATCTAAGATATTGCATGATTTTACAGGAGAGGAAAATCTATTACCTACCGTCTCTGGTCGGATGAGTTCTTCAGTCTTTGATTTTACGATTAATTCAGGACAAAACATTTTAAAAATTAATGTTGACAATTCACAAATTGAAATAGACGGAGGGTATGAAGGAGATAGTTCTTTAAATTTGATTGAAGCCAAAAATTATATTTCAGATGATTTTCTGATTCGACAACTATATTATCCATATAGATTATGGAGTAATAAAATAGGGAAACGTGTTCGTCCAATATTCTTGACGTATTCAAATGGTATTTTCCATTTGAGAGAATATGAATTTGTTACGCCTGAATTATATAATTCCATCCGATTAATACAACATAAAAAATATGCAGTTCAAGAAGGAGGAATTAATGTTGAGAATATACAGAATATTTTGGATAGTATTCAAGTTGTAAAAGAACCTGAGTTGCCTTTCCCTCAAGCCGATAGCTTTGAACGAGTAATTAATCTTTGCGAGCTATTAAAACAAAAAGGATTTATTTGTAAAGATGATATTACGCAAAATTATGACTTTGATCACAGACAAACTGATTATTATTCAAATGCGGCAAAGTATTTAGGATTAGTAGAGGTTGTTCGTGAGAATCAACAAATAGGGTGCATTCTAACTCGTAATGGCTCTCGTATATTTAATCTGCCCATTATTGAACGGCAATTGGAATTTGTAAAACTTATATTGGCACATACGGCATTTCAAAACACCTTGAAACTGTATTTTGATAAAGGCAATGTTCCAACAAAGGGCGAGGTCGTTGAAATAATGAAAAGTGCAAAATTGTATAATATTGATTCTGAACAAACATATAAACGAAGGGCATCTACTGTTATATCTTGGATAAATTGGATATTAGAACTAATAGAGTAATAATTTAAAGAATAAGAATTATGGCTTGTGAAAAACAACATCGTTATGATCCTCAGTACAATAATTTACCTGTCGATCAAGGTGGGGCAGGAAGACATCGCTGTGCTGGATGTGCTTATGAGAGAGGGTATGAAGATGGACTAAATCGTAAAGAAAAATTAGATTTGGACTTGGATTCATTACCAGAGAGTCAAGCTGGAACAGTTAGGCATAAAAGCCCACATGCAGCTTATGCTGCTGGTTATTTAGCTGGAGTAGAAGATTCTTATAAGTAAATACCTGTTCCTCCGTTTCAAATAACATCCCCATACGATAAATATATATTGTATGGGGATGAGTAAATTAGAAAAATCGTATATTTGCACTTTATAAAGAGTTATTTGACAGCGTAGCACCGCAAATCACTGAAATTCGCACGGTTACTAACTCGTTACCACTATTTCTTAAATAATTTGCTAAAAGTTTATTATACAATTGGTTAAGTCAAACCGTTGAAAATCTAAAATAAAAAAAATATGTCTGACTTAACTAAGAAATGTCATGCCTGTGGAATGGAGATTCCATATGATGCCCAGATCTGTCCCTATTGTAGAACATTGCAACCTAAGCAAAAAGGAAAAACGCTCTTAAATATAATTGGCGGCATCGTATTGTTTATGATTTTCTTGGCAGGAATAGGAAATACATGTACTTCGTCTGATTCAGATGGGCCTACATCGCAAGAATCCGCAAAAGAAGTCAAACCGTCTATAGATTTGGATCCGGTATCATCAGTTGAACAATCGAAAACATCTGTGCCTACAAGTTCAAACGAAAAAAAGTCGACATCGACCGAAATAGAGCGTAAGCCAGTACCTCAAAAGGTAATTACTTCGGAAGAGGTAAAAGAGACTTCAAAGCCTATAGAGAGTTCTTTAGATGATAAGGCATCAGCGGTTACGACGGAAGAGGCTGTGGTGCAAGAAGAGCCCGATATAGAAAAGCAGAAGAATATGGATAAAACAGAAAAGCAAATCAAGAGAGAAGAACGGAAAAAGGAGCGCCAAGCAAGAAGAAATAATAAACAGTCCTAAAGGCACGATGTATGGGCGAAAAAATCCCCGCAGCCATTCGGTTGCGGGGATTGTCATATCCTGATTGTCGTTCAGAATTCCTTACTTGGTCATAGCCTGCTGGATTGCAACGGCAACGGCAACGGTAGCGCCCACCATCGGGTTGTTACCCATGCCGAGGAAGCCCATCATCTCGACGTGTGCCGGAACCGATGACGAACCTGCGAACTGAGCATCCGAGTGCATGCGGCCCATGGTGTCGGTCATACCGTACGAAGCGGGACCTGCGGCCATGTTGTCGGGGTGGAGGGTACGGCCCGTACCACCGCCTGAGGCTACCGAGAAGTAGTTCTTGCCGGCGAGGATACGCTCCTTCTTGTAGGTGCCGGCTACGGGGTGCTGGAAGCGGGTGGGGTTGGTCGAGTTACCGGTGATCGATACGTCGACATCCTCCTTCCACATGATGGCTACGCCCTCGCGCACGTCGTCGGCGCCGTAGCAGCGTACCTTCGAACGCAGACCGTCCGAGTACGAGATGGTGTCGATAACCTTCACCTCGCCGGTGTAGTAGTCGAACTGCGTCTGTACGTAGGTGAAGCCGTTGATACGCGAGATGATCTTGGCGGCATCCTTGCCCAGACCGTTGAGAATCACGCGCAGGGGGTTCTTGCGCACGCGGTTGGCCATCTCGGCGATCTTGATGGCGCCCTCGGCTGCGGCGAACGACTCGTGACCTGCCAGGAAGGCGAAGCACTGGGTCTCCTCGCGGAGCAGACGTGCGGCCAGGTTACCGTGGCCCAGACCCACCTTGCGGTCGTCGGCTACCGAGCCGGCGATGCAGAAGGCCTGCAGACCCTCGCCGATAGCCTCGGCGGCGTCGGCAGCGTCGGTGCAGCCCTTCTTGATGGCGATGGCGGCGCCAACGACGTAAGCCCACTTGGCATTCTCGAAGCAGATGGGCTGCGTCTCCTCACACATCTTGTAGGGGTCGATGCCCTTGGCGTCGCAGATGGCCTTGGCCTCCTCGATGCCGTTGATTCCGTATTGTGCGAGCACCTCGTTGATGTGGTCGATTCGGCGCTCGTAGCTCTCAAATAAAGTTGCCATATTGATTCTTTCTCTTTTTTCGGTTACACAATGGGTTTACTCTTGACGCGGATCGATGTACTTGACTGCATCCTTGAAGCGGCCGTAAGAGCCCTTGGCCTTCTCGAGAGCCTCGGCGGGAGCGATGCCCTTCTTGATGAAGTCCATCATCTTGCCCAGATGAACGAACTCGTAACCGATAACCTCGTCGTTCTCGTCGAGAGCCATGCGGGTGCAGTAGCCCTCGGCCATCTCGAGGTAGCGGGTACCCTTTGCCAGCGTACCGAACATGGTACCTACCTGCGAGCGCAGACCCTTGCCCAGATCCTCGAGCGAGGCGCCGATCGGCAGACCGCCCTCAGAGAAGGCCGACTGCGTACGGCCGTAAACGATCTGCTTGAAGAGCTCGCGCATGGCGGTGTTGATGGCGTCGCATACGAGGTCGGTGTTCAGGGCCTCGAGGATGGTCTTGCCCGGGAGAATCTCCGAAGCCATGGCGGCCGAGTGGGTCATACCCGAGCAGCCGATGGTCTCGACCATGGCCTCCTGGATAACGCCGTCCTTTACGTTGAGCGTGAGCTTGCAGGCACCCTGCTGGGGAGCGCACCATCCCACACCGTGCGTGAGGCCGGAAATGTCCTTTATCTCCTTAGCGACAACCCATTTGCCCTCCTGCGGAATGGGAGCCGACGCGTGGTTGGCGCCCTTTTTTACGCAGCACATCTGCTGCACTTCGTGTGAATAAATCATAGTTAGAAGAGTTTATTTGTTCGTATAACAGTCTTGTTTGCCACCTGTTATGATTTCGGTTAAAAGCCGTCGCAAATTTAGTCATAAATTCCCGCAATAGCAATCAATGGTTGTTTTTTGTTGATGAATATTCTACCTTTGTAACAAATAAAATTACTCTATGACGGACGACTCTCTTTACGGCGGCCGGGTGTTGTTGCTGGCTGCCGTCGAGGATGAATTGGGCGACGATGCGGCCGATCTGGCGCGCCGTTGCGATCTTGTATTTACTGGTGTGGGCAAGTTGCGCGCCTTCGAGGCGACGCTTGCGGCCCTGTCGCGGCACGACTATGCCGCCGTGGTGAACGTTGGCACGTGCGGCTCGCTGGTGCACCGCACGGGTACGGTGCTGCGCCCCTCGGAGGTGTGGCAGGGAGGGCTCTACATCGACTCGGTGTTTGCCTCGGAGCCCGAGCGCGTGGCGTCGGGCAGCGCCGGTGTCTCGCTCGTCACGGTCGATAACTTCATCTCGCCCGAGACGCCGCGTGCCGAGCTCGACGTGCTGGCGCGTTACGACTGCTTCGAGATGGAGGGCTACGCCGTGCTGCGTGCGCTGCGTTTCCATGCCGCACAGCATGGGGGACGGATGCCGCGCGTGATGATGGTGAAGGGCGTGAGCGACAACGTCGACGGCTCGCTCGAGGAGTGGTTCGTCAAGCTCGAGAGGGTGCGTCCCGCCCTGATCGATGCCACGGACAGCGTGCTGACCGAGCTGGGCGTATAGTGCGGCGCGGGGATGCTGCATTTCGATTTCGGAATAATTGAAAAATATGAAACGATTTCTGTTTTTGCCGCTGCTGGCGCTGATGCTGGTGTCGGGCGGCGTTGCCGTATATGCCGCGGGCGCGGGTGATGATGAGATCCGCGGCGTTGTGAAGGACCGCGATGGACGCCCCGTCGAGGGAGTTGTCGTAAGCGACGGCTTCACCTGCTGCGCGACGGATGGCCGCGGCCGTTACCGTCTGGAGCGTAACGGCGATGCCGAGCTGGTATTCTATTCGCTGCCGTCGGAGTATGCCGTCGACGTTACGACGGGAAATCCGTCGTTCTACACGCGTCTGGACGACGGCCGTACGCGCTACGACTTTACGCTGACACCGCTCGAGGGCGGTGCCGAGGAGGAGTTCCGCCTCTTCTGCATGGCCGATCCGCAGTGCCAGAACGAGCGCCAGTTGAGCCGCTTCCGCAGCGAGACGGTGCCCGACGTGCACCGTGCCGCCGCCGAGGGGGATTTGCCGTGCTATGGCGTGACGCTGGGCGATGTGGTCTTCTCGTCGGACGGTGTCAACGCCATGTGGCTGATGGAGCACATGCTGCGTGCCACGGACTGCCGTCTGACGGGCATGCCCGTATTCCAGACCATGGGCAACCACGACAACACCTTCGTGCCGGTTGCGCCCGACGAGCGCAGCAGTACGATCAACCTCGGTTTCCGCCGCGCCTTCGAGGCGTCGTTCGGCCCCGCGGACTACTCGTGGAACCGCGGCGAGGTGCATATCGTCACGATGAAGGACGTGAACTATACCGACGGCCGCAAGTCGAGCTCCTACAAGCTCGGGTTTACCGACGAGCAGGTGGAGTGGCTGCGTCAGGACCTGAGCTACGTGCCGCGCGACCGCATGGTTATCCTTTGCGTGCACATACCCATCTGCGGCAGCAAGGATGCCAACTGCCGCAAGGTGGTGGAGATGCTGGGCGAGTTTGCCGAGGCTCACATCATGGCCGGGCATACGCACTACAACCGCAACTACATACATCCCAACGGCGTCTACGAGCATGTCCACGGCGCCGCTTGCGGCACATGGTGGATATCGCGCCTGAACGGCGACGGCACGCCCTACGGCTACGGCGTTTACGAGATCGACGGTGCCACGATCCGCGACTGGCGCTACCGCGGTACGGGGCTTGATCCCGACTTCCAGCTGCGCGTCTATCGCGGCGATGCGGTCTATGGCGGCGAGTACGAGCGTTTCGAAATGCCCTACGGCCGCGGCGTGATACTGGCCAACGTGTGGAATGCCGACCGCGACTGGAAGGTTGAGGTGTATGAGGACGGCCGCCTGACGGGTTGCATGGAGCCCGTGAAGGTCACTACTGGTGTGGAGAAACCGTCGACACGGTCGAGCAAAGACTGGTGGTGCGTGGGCTACCACATCGGGGTGGTGGGCCGCGGACACAAGGGCGGGTCGAGCCCGCTGGCGGGCGGCAGCCGCAAGAGCAGCATGACCACCTGCCACCACATGTACCGCTACGAACTGCGCAACCCCGATGCCGGGCGCATCGAGGTGGTGGCTACCGACCGTTTCGGCAACCGCTTCGTGCAGCGTCACGTGATCGGCGGCGCGGAGTACGACGGCGTGTCGGCGCCGTTCTGATGCCGAGGCGTTTTGTTGAATGTAAATATAGGGTTGATATGAAGATAGAAGCCAACTGCAAGATAAATCTGGGACTGGATGTGCTGCGTCGCCGCGATGACGGTTACCACGACATATCCACCGTCATGTACCCCCTGCGTGGCCTGTACGATGTTGTGGAGGTCGAGGCCGTGCCCTCGGCCGATACGGCGGAGCTGGTGTCGCTCGGCATGGAGGTCGACTGCCCGGCGGAGAAGAACATCTGCCTGAAGGCGTACGAGCTGCTGCGCCGCCGTTACGGCATCGGAGGCGTGCGCATAACGCTCGACAAGCGTGTCCCCTTCGGTGCGGGGCTGGGCGGAGGGTCGTCGGACGGCACGGCCGTGCTTGTGGCCCTGAACGAGGTCTTCTCGCTGGGGATGGACGAGGCGGCGCTCATAGCCGCGGCGGCCGAGCTGGGCAGCGATACGCCTTTCTTCGTGCGTAACACCCCGCAGCTGTGCGAGGGGCGCGGCGAGATCATGTCTGCGGTGGATGTCGATCTGTCGGGGTGGTGGATCGTCGTGGTGAAGCCCGACGAGGGTGTATCCACGCGCGAGGCATATGCGGGTGTCACGCCGCGTGTGCCGGCGCGGCCGCTGGCCGAGCGTATAGCCGAGCCGGTGGAGCGGTGGCAGGGCAGTGTGGTGAACGACTTCGAGAGTTCGGTCTTCGCCTCGCACCCCGCAATCGGGCGTGTCAAGCGGTCGCTTCTGGATGCGGGGGCGGTATATGCCTCGATGTCGGGAAGCGGCTCGGCCGTATTCGGTCTCTTCGACGACGGCGGCAGGGCCGAGTCGTTGCGCGGCATGACGCCGTATATCTATCGCCTGTAGGCGGGCGTATGAAGGCAATGCGGGGACGGCACTCCAGTGAGGCCGTCCCCGCATCGTTCTTTTGTGCGCCGTGTTATTTCTCTGCCGGCAGGTCGATCTTGGCGATACGGCGCTCGTGGCGGCCGCCCTCGAACTCCGTCGAGAAGAACTTGTCGACGATGGCAATGGCCTCGTCGTTCGATATGAAGCGGGCGGGGAGCACGAGCACGTTGGCGTTGTTGTGCTGGCGCGTCAGGGCCGCTATCTCGGGTATCCAGCTGAGGCCTGCGCGGATGCCGCGGTGTTTGTTGAGGGTTATTGCCATGCCCTCGCCCGAGCCGCAGATGCCGATGCCCGCGGGCAGCTCGCCCGAGGCGACGGCCTCGGCCAGCGGGTGTGCGAAGTCGGGATAATCGACGCTTGCCTCCGAGTCGGTGCCGAAATCGGTCACCTCGTAACCCTTCGACGAGAGGTATCCCACCAGAAACTCCTTGAGTTCGTAGCCCGCGTGGTCGCAGGCGATGCCTATGTTTTTCATCTCTACCGTTATTTGTTGCGCGGGCGGCTGTCCGTCGGCCGACGGGGCATCCCGACGGAGACAAAGGTAGTAAAATTTCGCGGTTTTGTCCCTCCGCATGCCGCTATTTGGCCGCAAATGGCTAATTTTGCGGTCATGAAGTCGCTGTTGGCATTTTTCGGCGTAGTGTCGCTCGCGTTGGGCGTGGCGGGGATATTCCTGCCGCTGCTGCCCACGACGCCCTTCCTGCTGCTTGCGGCGTGGCTCTTCGTGCGTTCGTCGCCGCGGCTCTACGACTGGCTTATGAGCCATCCGCGCCTGGGCGAATACATCCGCAACTTCCGCGAGGAGCGTGCCATACCGCTGCGGGTGAAGATCGTGTCGGTGTCGCTCATATGGCTTACCATCGGGTTCTGTATCGTATCGGTGGTTGCGGAGTGGTGGTGGGCGCAGGTCGCGCTGGCCGTGCTTGCGGCGGCCATATCGTGGCATATCCTCTCCTACGACACGCTCAAAAAATAAGACGGGAACGGATTACATCCGTCCCCGTCGTTCCGTTTTGCCGGCAGGCCCTATCCCAGGAAGTGTTTCGATACAGCAATCAGGAATCCCAGTATCACGGCGTTCATGAACATCACCGGCGCATGGCGGTTGCCCTTGCCCGCCGAACAGAGCATGGCGGGGATGGTTATCATCAGCGCCACGGCCGAGCCGTCGGCCCACCACGGTAGGTAGGGTATGTCGCCGTAGAAGACGATGATGGCGGCGAACAGGTAGGTGCACAATGCTGCCAGGCACCAGCGGAACGATACGCCGCGGGTGAACATGGGTATCATGTCCAGAAGGCCCGCCACCAGGCCCGTAACCAGCGTTAGCGTGATGTAGTTCATCGTGAGCCGTTATTTTGCGGCGCGCTTGCGGTCGACTTCGCTGAGCAGGATCTTGCGCAGACGCATCGCCTTGGGCGTAACCTCCACATACTCGTCGGCCTTGATGTATTCGAGCGCCTCCTCGAGCGAGAATACCTTGGGCGGCACTATGACGGCCTTGTCGTCCGAGCCCGAGGCACGCATGTTGGTGAGCTGCTTGGCCTTGGTGACGTTGATGGTGATGTCGCCGGCGCGGGTGCTCTCACCCACGACCTGACCGCAGTAGACCTCGTCCATGGGCGAGATAAAGAAGCGGCCGCGGTCCTGCAGCTTGTCTATGGCGTAGGCGTAGGCCGTGCCTGTCTCCGAAGCGATGAGCGAACCGTTGGTGCGCATCTCGATGTCGCCCATCCACGGCTCGAAGTCCTTCAGGCGGTGTGTCATGATGGCCTCTCCGGCCGTCGCCGTCAGCATGATCGAACGCAGGCCGATGATGCCGCGCGAGGGGATGAGGAACTCCATGCGCGTGCGCTCGCCGTCCGACTGCATGTCGGTCATGTTGCCCTTGCGCTTGGTGACCATCTCGATGACGGTGCCGGCATACTCGTCGGGGCAGTCGACCGTCATCTCCTCGACGGGCTCGCACTTGACGCCGTCGATCTCCTTGATTATGACCTTGGGCTGGCCCACCTGCAGCTCGTAACCCTCGCGGCGCATGGTCTCGATGAGCACCGAGAGGTGCAGTACGCCGCGGCCGTAGACGATGAACGAGTCGGCGTTCTGTCCCGGCTCGACGCGCAGGGCGAGGTTCTTCTCCAGCTCGCGGTCCAGACGCTCCTTGAGGTGGCGCGAGGTGACATACTTGCCGTCGCGGCCGAAGAAGGGCGAGTTGTTGATGGTGAAGAGCATCGACATCGTAGGCTCGTCGATGGCGATGGGGGGCAGCGGCTCGGGGTTCTCGTAGTCGCATACCGTGTCGCCGATCTCGAATCCCTCGAGACCCACGATGGCGCATATCTCGCCGCACTCGACCTTGTCGACCTTGGTCTTGCCCAGGCCCTCGAACACCATCAGCTCCTTGATGCGCTGCTTGAGCATGGTCTTGCCGTCGCGCTTGGCCAGCGTGACATTGCCGCCGGCGTGCAGCTCGCCGCGCGTGATCTTGCCCACGGCGATGCGGCCCACGTAGGGCGAGTACTCGAGCGACGTGATGAGCATCTGCGGTGTGCCCTCGACCTCGGCCGGCGCCGGTATCTCGTCGATGATGGCGTCGAGCAGCGGGGTGATCGAGTCGGTGGGCTGGTTCCATATGTGCGACATCCAGCCCTGCTTGGCCGAGCCGTAGATGGTCTTGTAGTCGAGCTGCTCCTCGGTGGCGCCGAGCGAGAACATCAGGTCGAAGACCTGCTCGTTTACCGCCTCGGGACGGCAGTTGGGCTTGTCGACCTTGTTGATCACGACGATGGGTTTCTTGCCCAGCGAGAGGGCCTTCTGCAGTACGAAGCGCGTCTGCGGCATGGTGCCCTCGAAGGCGTCGACCAACAGCAGCACGCCGTCGCACATGTTGAGCACGCGCTCCACCTCGCCGCCGAAGTCGGCGTGACCCGGGGTGTCTATGATGTTGATCTTGTAGTCTTTGTATTTCACCGACACGTTTTTCGAGAGGATGGTGATGCCGCGCTCCCGCTCCAGATCGTTGTTGTCCATGATCAGGTCGCCGGTGTTGTTGTCGGTACGCAACAGGTGTCCTGCCACGATCATTTTGTCCACGAGCGTGGTCTTTCCGTGGTCCACGTGCGCTATGATAGCTATGTTGCGAAGTTTTTGCATGGTGATTGAAATTAACGCCGCAAAGTTAATAATTAATCATAAAAATGTGTTATTTTTGTTTTCCTATTCAATGGGCGGTAATATGGATTACACTATAAAAATCAAGGATCGCAGCGAGGTCGTCGTCGGCAGCGCAAGCGATTTTCTTCCGCGTCTGCTGCCCGACAAGAGGGTCGTGGTGGTGTCCGACACCAACATCGACCGCCACTATCACTCGCTCGTAAACCGCTACGAACATGTGCTCATCGGTCTGGGCGAGACAAGCAAGACTCTGGTCACGGCAGATGCCATATACAAGCAGTTCGTGTCGCTCGGGGTCGACCGGTCGACCTTCGTGCTGGCCATCGGCGGCGGCATAGTCACCGACGTGGCGGGCTTCGTCGCCTCGACCTACATGCGGGGCCTGGATTTCGGTTTTATCTCGACGTCGCTGCTCGGGCAGGTCGACGCCAGCGTCGGCGGCAAGAACGGCGTCAATGTCGAGGGATACAAGAACATGGTGGGCACGTTCACGCAGCCGCGTTTTGTCATCTGCGACGTGGGCATGCTGCGTACGCTGCCCGAACGCGAGTTGCGCACGGGCATGGCCGAGATGATCAAGGCGGGCATCATCGCCGACGGCGGGCTCTTCTCGATGATCGAGCGCACGCCGCTGGCCGAGCTGGTGAAGGATCCCGACCTGCTGCGGGAGGCGGTCTACCGCGCTATAAAGGTGAAGGCCGACATCGTCGAGCGCGACGAGCGCGAGCATGGCGACCGCCGCAAGCTCAACCTCGGACATACGCTGGCGCATGCAATCGAGAAGTCGTCGTCGAAGATGAACCACGGCGAGGCCGTGGCTGTAGGACTTGCGCTGATAGCCGACGCCGCGGTGCGCAGGGGTCTTCTTGCTGAGGTGGACCGGGAGAGTATATGCTCGCTGCTGCAGCGCACGGGTTTCGACCTCACGCCGCCCGTTGCGATGCGGGTGCTGCTGAAGGCCGTGTCGAAGGACAAGAAGAGCGAGGGCGACATGCTGCGCGTGGTGTTCCCCACGGCGATAGGCGCCTGCGAGGTGCAGCCCATGCCGATAGAGGAATTCCGCGCCATGTTCGCATGATACGACGCCGCAGAGATTGAAAACAGGCGACCCGGATGTCCGGGTCGCCTGTTTTTTTTTTTCGGCGCGTGGCGCGGGATGGCGCCGTGGCATTACTTTATCTTCTCTACCGTGATCTCGAACTGGTCGCACGCTTCGGTGCGCCATGCCATGTCGGCCGTGCGTTTCGAGATGGCGAAAAGCGGCGAGAAGGTGCGTACGGCTATGGTCTTGCCGTCGGGCAGGAACTCCAGTATGCGGAGCCAGCAGTCGCCGCCGTTACCGTTCCAGTCGCCGTCGCCGTTTTGCGAGTTGAACATCATCTGCGGGATGTCGCGTCCGTCGGCAGCCTTGTCCACGCGCAGCGCCGAGGTCGGGCGGTAGTCGGCTGCGCCCGCGGCGTCGAACTTGGGAGGCGCGCCCGTGTGGCCGCACAGCACAAGGCAGATGTTCTTCGACGGGTAGATGAGTTTGTCCCACACGGCCTGCGCCCAGTTGCGCGGCGTGAGCTTGTAGCCCTCCTTCTCGATGCGGCTGCCGTCGGTGGCCAGGAACGAGTGCGTGAGGATGATGACGCGGTGGTTGCGGTAGGCCTCCGATTCGATGAGTTGGCGCGCCCATTCGAGGGCCTCGTCGCGCGGTGCGAACTCGAAGGCTATGACGAGCAGGTCGCCCCACGCCTCGTCGTGGAACTCGTAGGCGGCATTCTCCATCGTGTGGATACCCTCGTGGTTGGCCGCGGTCGATACCAGCGTCGCGGCGAAGGCCGCGTTGCGGTCGGGGTATATGTAGTCGGGCATCTGCGAGTGGCGGTGCTCGGCGGCGATGTAGCCTGTGTCGTGGTTGCCCTGGCATACGATGTAGGGCAGCTTGCCGTCGAGGCGGCTCAGGGCGTCGGATACGGCCTCCCACTGCTGGCGCGAGGTGCGGTCGCCGTTGTTGGGGTTGGGTATGCCGGCGGTGATGAGCTTGTTGTTCTGCTCGACCATGTCGCCCGTGAAGAGGGCGGCACGGATGTGCAGGCGGTTGATGTTCTGCGCTATCCAGGCCGTCTGCAGCTCGAAGAGCGGCTGGTTGGCCGCGAACTTTACGTAGCTCTGCGGGTCGGGTACCATGATCATTGAGAAGGAGGCGTCGTCGCGCAGGGCGGGATATACCGGTATCTGCGGCTCGCCCACGGGCTTTTGTGCCGCGGCCGTAAGGGCTGTAGCCAGCATCAGAATCAGGGTTGCAAGGCGTTTCATCGTGGTATGCTTTAGTTGTTTCAGGGTGTCGTTTTGCGTGTGGCGGCTCAGAAGAGGGTGTTTTCGCTGCTGTCGGGCACGATGCCCATGTGGCGGTAGGCCAGTTCCGTGGCCTCGCGGCCGCGGGGCGTGCGCTTGATGAAGCCCTCCTTGATGAGGAACGGTTCGTAGACATCCTCTATGGTGCCGGCCTCTTCGCCCACGGCCGTGGCTATGGTGTTGAGGCCTACGGGGCCGCCCTTGAACTTCTCGATTATGGTGCCGAGGATGCGGTTGTCCATGCGGTCGAGGCCGCGCGAGTCGATGTTCAGCGCCGTGAGGGCCACGCGGGTGATGGCCAGGTCGATGTGTCCCTCGCCCTTGACCATCGCGAAGTCGCGCACGCGGCGCAGCAGGGCGTTGGCTATACGCGGCGTGCCGCGCGAACGCAGCGCCACCTCCATGGCGGCATCGTCGTCGATGGTGATGTCGAGTATGCGGGCCGAGCGTTTCACGATGCGAGCCAGCACCGGCGCGTCGTAGTACTCGAGGTGGCACTGTATGCCGAAGCGCGCACGCAGGGGCGAGGTGAGCAGGCCGCTGCGGGTGGTGGCGCCGACGAGGGTGAAGGGCGCCAGCTCGATCTGTATCGAGCGGGCCGAGGGGCCCTTGTCGAGGACGATGTCTATCTTGAAGTCCTCCATGGCCGAGTATAGGTACTCCTCGACGATGGGGCTCAGGCGGTGTATCTCGTCGATGAAGAGCACGTCGCCCGCGTTGAGGTTGGTGAGCAGTCCGGCCAGGTCGCCCGGCTTGTCGAGCACGGGGCCCGAGGTGACCTTGAGCTGTGCCCCCATTTCGTGTGCTATGATGTTGGCGAGCGTTGTCTTGCCCAGTCCCGGGGGGCCGTGCAGCAGTACGTGGTCGAGCGAGTCGCCGCGCATGAGCGCCGCCTTGATGAAGACCTTGAGGTTGTCGACGATCTTGTCCTGTCCGGAGAATGTCTCCAGATCCTGCGGGCGGATGCGGTTCTCGAACTCCAGGTCGCTCTCTATGTTTCGCAAGTTTCTGTCTGTGCCCATGATGCTGATGGTGGTATGACCGCCGGTGGCGGCCGTCATGGCCGCTGTGGCGTGATCAAGGTACAAATATAGTGAAAGCTGCGGGCAGAGACAAATCGTAAACGCAGTTTTCGGGGGCAGCCAGCCGGAGGCTTCCATAACGGAGTAAAATGGCAAGGCAAATTGAAGCTCATTTTTTCCGTGCCCGTCTCGGATGCGGAGTCTGTTGTGACCTGCGATTGGAGGCTTTGTCTGCTCTCTCGCACCCGTGTCGGGTGTTTGTGGCGCTATGGGGGTGAATTGAAATAATCGTTTCCGAATATGGCATTTTTCAATGCATATAATTATAGTGCATAAGTCTTAACCAAACATTTTGGAGTCTGTTTTTGCTATTCATGATAAAATAGTTATCTTTGAAAACTTAATGCATGCGGTAGTGTTCGGCCGTGTGGCGCATCTTTCTGTCGAATTGTGCGAAAACGGAATTTGCGCTGTGCGTACTCGAGCGGAGGGTCGGAACCGGGATCCTTTTGCCTGATACCGGGCATGAGGCCTATCGGTGCGGATTACGGTTCGCGGGATGGAGAGAAAAGAGGTGGAAAGTGCGGCGGTGCAGCGCGAATCGGGTGACGGGCAAAAAAAGAGGGCATGAAGCCCTCGACGTGTAGCCTCGAAAGGATTCGAACCTTCATCGTAAGAACCGGAATCTTAAATTCTATCCATTGAACTACGAGGCCGCAGGTGCAAAGATGAGAAAAAAAAATTTATATGACAAATAAAAATGAAAATTGGGAACGCCTCGAGAGCGTGATACGGTGGGCCAATATGACCATAAACTATTTTGGCCGTTACATCGGGCTGACGCGTTCGGAGAACCTCTACCAGATTAAGGCCGGCAAGAACGGCATATCGCAGAACCTTGCGCGCCGCATTGCGGACAAGTTTCCCGAGGTGAGCGTCGGCTGGCTGCTCACGGGCGAGGGCGAGATGCTGTCGGGCGGTGTGGCGTCGTCGCAGATACCCTTCTTCGACGTCGACGTGCAGGGGCGCTCGCTGCTGCGGCTTGCGGAACTCGAGCCCGAATGCAGCATGTCGGTGCCCGTCATCGGCGAGTGCGACTGCGCGATGCGCTGTTACGATACGGCCATGAGCGGCGAAATAATGCCGGGAACGATCGTATTCTTGAAAAAAATGGCCGTCGAGGCAATTATTCCTGGGGGAATATATGTGATCGGCAGTCAAAAATATATACTTTTGCGTAAGGTGCGCTTCGTGTCCGAGGGCGACAGGCAGCAACTGCTGCTCGAGGCGGCGTCGAAGGAGTTCGACAGCCTGCGCATCGACGTGGCGGATGTGGAGTGTGTCTACCGTGTGGTAGGGCAGTTGCGCATCTGCTGACGCCGTCCCTCCGGGTGTGGATCGCCGCCGAAGTTTATGCGCGGTGCGGCCGGGATGAGGCTTCAAGTGCGGCGGAGGTGCATTCCGCGGGTGCAGAAGCATGGGGCGGACGGGGCGAGAGTCCCGTTAATGAAGGTGAAACGATTGGATAACTAAAAGTTACAGCTTATGATGACTATAAAGACAAAGGAGAGCGCATCGTTGTTGCTGGCGCTGGTGGCCACGGTATTCGTGGTGGCCGTTATGTTGTGGTGCGGCATTGTATGGTGGATGGTCGTGTGCGTGGCCGTTGTGGTGTTCGCGCTGCTGTCCCTCTTCTCGCTCTATACGATACGGTCGTATGTGGCCTATAAGCTCAAACCCATATATTCGATCGTCTTCTCGCGCGACGTGCACACCACCGAGATAGCCGACGAGCTCAAGGACAAGCACGTGGAGAAGATCTCGGAGGAGCTCACCGCATGGGCCGACGACAACGACAAGGAGATCGCCCGCCTGAAGCAGACCGAGAAGTTCCGCAAGCAGTATCTGGGCAACGTGGCGCATGAGCTGAAGACCCCGATATTCAACATCCAGGGCTATATCTCGACGCTGCTCGACGGCGGACTGGAGGACGAACTCATCAACCGCAAGTATCTGGAGCGCGCCGAGAAGAGCATCGACCGCCTGATAAACATCGTTAACGACCTGGATACCATCTCGAAGCTCGAGAGCGACATGAACCGCCTGAAGAGCGACAAGTTTGACATCGTGGCCCTGGCGAAGGAGATCGCCGACCAGCTGGAGATCGAGGCGGCCAAGCGTAAGATACGCATCTCGGTCAAGGGTGCCGACTACCTGCCCTCGCCCTTCTGGGTGATGGCCGACAAGCATTATGTGGGCCAGGTGCTGGTGAACCTTATAATCAACTCGATACACTATGGCAAGGAGGGCGGTTCGACCCGCATAAAGTTCCGCGACATGATGGACAAGATCCTGGTCGAGGTGGAGGATACGGGCGTAGGCATCAGCAAGGAGGACATGCCCCGCATCTTCGAGCGCTTCTACCGTGTGGACAAGGGCCGCTCGCGCGAGCAGGGCGGTACGGGTCTCGGCCTGGCCATCGTCAAGCACATCATCGAGGCGCACGGCGAGCGTATCAACGTACGCAGCGAGCTGGGCGTGGGCACCACCTTTGCCTTCACGCTGAAGAAGGCGCAGTCTCCCGCCGAGAAGTAGTGCGGGCGGCGCAAATGCAGAAAAACCGAAAACAGACAGATGCTTAACGAACTGTTCCATATCGTGTGGGATTTCGATCCGGTGATGTTCTCCATCGGGTCGCTCGACATACGCTACTACGGCCTCACGTGGGCCCTGACGATACTCCTTGGCGAGAGGTTCTTCACCTACTTTGCGCGGCGCGAGGGCTTCGGCCCGCAGATCGTCGAGACGGGATTTGTGTGGATCACCCTCGGCGCCATCCTCGGCGCCCGCATCGGACACTGCCTCTTTTACGAGTTCAGCTACTACATAGCCAAACCGTGGGCCATCCTCACCGAGATTCGCAACGGCGGCATGGCCAGCCACGGCGCCGCCATCGGAATGCTGATCGGCATGTGGATCACGGCGCGCAAGTGCCGCATGCCATATGTGTGGTGGCTCGACCGCATCATGGTGCCCGTCTCGATAGGCGGCGCGCTGGTGCGTCTGGGCAACCTCTGCAACTCGGAGATCGTGGGTGCCGCGACCGATGTGCCGTGGGGATTCAAGTTCGTGCGGCTCTATCCGTCGATGCCCGTTGACCAGATTCCCGTGCTGCATCCCGCGCAGCTCTACGAGGCGCTGTGCTATATGGTCATCTTCGGCGTGCTGCTGTGGCTCTACCGCCGCCGCGACGAGGGACGGCGACATGCCGGCGTGATGTTCAGCGTGGGTCTTATGGGCATCTTCCTCACCCGTTTCCTGATCGAGTTCATCAAGGCCGATCAGGAGGCCTTCGAGCAGGGCATGCTCCTCAATATGGGGCAACTGCTCAGCATACCCTTCATCCTGTTGGGGGTATGGATGATGTGGCGCAGCCGTCAGGGGGCCTTCCCCGTGGCGGTGCCTCCCTCTGATAAGGGTCGTGCGGCGCATTCGGGCGCGGCGGCCGAAACCGCGGGTCACGACGTGGCCAAAAAGAAAAAAAACAAGAGAAAATGGTAGAAGAGGTTAACAAGATCATCTATAACATGCTCATCGGCGGCAAGGTAGTCCTGCTGCCGGGGGTGGGCACGCTCTATATCGAGCGCCAGGGGGCGCGGCGCATATCGAAGGATCGTCTTCTGAGCCCGCGTAATGCGGTGAACTTCTCTTCGCAGAGCGACGAGGGCAGTTCGATCGTGGACGAGATCGTTGCCATCGCCGGGTGCGGCGAGGAGCAGGCCCGCGACATATACGACCGCTGGCTGTCGAAGACGCGCGAGGGCAAGCGCCTGACCATAGGCGGCGTGGGCGTGCTCAACGACAAGAGCTTCTCGCCCGAGCCGGGTTTCAATGCCGCCATCAATCCCGGCGGCGTCAAGACGCTGGTTGTGCGGCAGCGCAACAACACATGGCTCTATGCCGTGAGCGGCGTGTGTGCTGCGGTGGCGCTGTGCGTGGGCATCTACATGCTGGCGGGCGATTCTCTCTTCGGCGGCGTGAGTGTCGTCGACGGCAGCGATGCCGGGCCTGTGGCCGCGACCGTAGCGGGTGACTCGACGCAGCTGGCACAGCCCGTGACGGGAGATTCTCTGTCGGCGGCAGCGGCTGTGACGCCTGCGGCCGAGGGTGCGGCGGCGCAACAGACCGCAGTGTCTGCGCAGAGTGCACCTGCGGCAACAACGGCAACGCCTTCTGCTCCGACGGCAGAAGAGACGGCTGCGGCATCGGCCGGCTATCGTTTCTGGGTCGTGGCGGGCGTGTTCTCGACGGAGCAGAACGCCTCGCGTGCGCTGGAGCAGGCGGCCAAGCATATCAAGGATATGGACGGGCGCATCGTCCCCTTCAAGGGCAAGTTCATAGCGGCGGTCTACGGCAGCGACAAGCGCACCGACTGCAACGCCTTCGCCAAGTCGTACAGTGACATATATCCCGACCTTTGGATATACGAGGTCAAGTGATGAGGCTGGCTGACACGCTCATACGCGTTATTGACATGTTCTACGTGCGGCCGCTGACCCGTCTGGTCTCGCGCCGCATGTTCCGTTATGCCGTCTGTGGCGGCGCCAACATGGTGCTCGACCTCATGTGGTACTATGTGATCTACCACTTCGTCGTAGCCGAACGCTACATCGACCTCGGTGTGGTGGTCGTCTCGCCGCATGTGGCGGCGCTGGCCGTGGTATTTCCCATTACGTTCCTTACGGGCTTCTGGCTCAACCGCAACGTGGCCTTCTGCGTTACGGATGCGCGCGCGTCGCGTCAGATGTTGCGTTATACCATCTCGGTGGCAGGTTCGCTGCTGCTGAACTATGTCTGCATAAAACTCTTCGTCGAGGTGTGCGGCGTGTGGCCCACGCCTGCCAAGGCCCTCACGACGGCCGTATGCGTGGCGTACAGCTATCTGGCAGGGCGGTATTTTACATTTACATCCGACAAGAGTTGAATGGTGTGACGTGTTGGGCGGATGGTCTGTCGGAGGTATGTCCCCGAAAAAAGCGACGCCGGTCCTGCAGGGCCGGCGTCTGTCCTTCTCGCTGATTTTTACCGTTTGATTATTTGAAAGTGAATATCACGCCTGCCGTGACCCAGCAGTCGGGCATGAGCATGCCTCCGTAGTCGAAGTAACGTGTGGAGGTGATGTTCGTGGCGTCGACATATATGCGCATCTTCCAGATGTCGTACGATGCACGGGCATCGAGCAGGAAGTAGGGCTCGTAGGAGTGCATGGCGGCATCGCGGCCCGCATACGATCCTATGCGGTCGTAGAGCGTACCCGTAAGCGACAGCGTCAGGTTACGCACGGGAGCCGTGTCGAGACGCATCGAGAGCTTGTTGCGCATGTAGTCGAGGGCGTACTTCGAGATCATGCCCTTGCTGTCGGAATCCTGGTGTATGTATCCGTATCCGACCGAGGCGCGGCGCATCCATCCCGAGGTAGTGTATGCGAGCGACAGCTCGGCGCCGATGGTATTCATTTTGGTGATCTGCATCGACTGCCAGTCGTCGTCGACGGTCTGCTTGACCCAGTCGATGACGTTGCGGCCGCGGCGGTAGTAGGTGTAGAGGCTGCCCTGCCATCCCTGGCGGTCGTACTGTGCCGCGATGTGGTAGGTCAGGGCGTGCTCGGGCGAGAGGTCGTGGTTGCTCTGGTATCCTGCCGAGGTGTAGTAGAGGTCGGTGTACGTCGGCAGTCGCATCGATTCCACCACTCCCGCGTCGAACGACCAGCAGCGGCCTGCGTCGTATCCCGCGCCGATGTTCCACAGGGCGTCGGTCCCGTAGTCGGAGTGGCTGACGCCTGCGGCCCCCGTGAGCGAGAACCGCTGCCAGCGCTTCTCGTGGCGCAGCGTGGCATTCACGGTGGTGCGGCCCTTGCGGTGGTTGTAGTCGATGCCGCGGATGCGCTTCGGGGCGCACTCGTCGCCCAGCACCGTACTGTATATGTGGTTGTATGCCATGTCGACACCCAGTGTCGTCTCGCCCGCGATCCAGTTGTACCCCGCGGCAGCCTCAGCGCCGATGTTGTCGGTGATGTGGTGGTTGAAGGGTACCTTCGACTCGTCGCCGCGTATGAGCTCGAAGCGGTCGGTGTTCATGCGGTAGCTGACGTTGGCCGTCAGTCGCAGCCGCTCGCCCTGCCGCAGCCACCGCAACGATGCCAGCGCCGTGGAGGTATGCTCGAACTGGTCGGGATAGGAGAGCGAGTAGAAGCCGTTGGCTCCGAAGTCCCTGTTCTGGTATCCGACCTGCAGGTCGAATAGCCCCGCCCGCGGCGACGAGTATGTCATACGCGCGTATCCGTTGTAGTTCATGAAGTCGGTGTTGTGCGTATATCCGCCGCTGTGGCGGGCCGATCCCGTCACCAGGAGCGACAGGCGGTCGGTCGTAAAGCCTCCGGCCAGCGAACCGTAGTAGTATCCGTAGGCTCCGCCCGTGGCCTCGACCGATATGTAGCGGGGGTAGAGCGGTGCGGTACGTATGTCCACGGCACCGGCGTAGGCGCCCACGCCCGAAACGCCGTCGATGACGTTTATGGCCGAGACTGCATTGATGTCGATTGGAAGTGAATGTGACTGGTGGCCGGTTCTGGCATCGGTGAAGTTGATGCCGTTGAGAGTGACCATGGTCTGGTCGAATGAACCTCCGCGGATCGAGATGTCGGTCTGTATCCCCTTACCGCCGCGTTCGCGCACGTCGACGGCAGGCGAGAGGCGCAGGGCAGACTCGATGGTCTGCAGGGGCGCGACGCTCTCCGTCGAGCGTTTGAAGACGGGTGTCTGCGACGTGATGCTGCGCGAGGTGCCGGATTGCCGCCCCGCGACATTCACCCTCTCTACCTCAAGCGTGCGGTAGACGGATGTGGTGTCGGCACCCATGTCCTGGGCTCCGACCGTCGCAGAAGAGATGATCGACATGCTGACCGAGAGGACCCCGATGTTGACGCAGCGGCCGAGCGAGGCAAATATGCCGTAGGCTTTGCGGCTCCAGCGTCGGAAACAAGGCGTACCCTGCTGTCGTGCTGTCTTTTTCTTCATTTGTGTTTTACTGATTTTGGGTTATATGCCGAGGGAGGATCAGCGAGCCTCCTCCTTCAGTTTCTGCAGTTCGTACATGCGGTCGCGGTAGCGTGCCGCGGCAAGGAAATCGAGCGACTTGGCCGCACGCTCCATATCCTCGCGGGCCTTGTTGATGAGCGTGTCGAGTTCGGCAACATTGTATGTGGTCTGCACGTCGGCAGCAGCCATGTGGTTCTCCTCGACCGTGGGGTAGAGCGGCGTTGCGGCGGCCGGCTGCTGCTCCTGCTGTTGCTGCGCGAGAAGCAGGCTCTGTCCCGACCCGCTCTTCTGCGCCTGCCGCGGCAGCATCTCGTGCTCGATATTATACTGTACCTGCTTCTCGCGGCGGCGGTTGCTCTGCTCGATGGCCGCCATCATCGAATCGGTACAGTGGTCGGCGTAGAGTATGACGTGGCCGTTCGAGTGGCGAGCGGCACGTCCTGCAATCTGCGTGATAGATCGTACATTACGCAGGAATCCCTCCTTGTCGGCGTCGAGGATGGCCACGAGGCCCACTTCCGGCAGGTCGAGGCCCTCGCGCAGAAGGTTCACGCCCACCAGCACGTCGAACATGCCGGCGCGCAGGTCCTCGAGTATCTGCACGCGCTCCAGCGTGTCGACATCCGAGTGGATGTAACGGTTGCGGATGCCCACGCGGTCGAAGTATTTCGACAGCTCCTCGGCCATGCGCTTGGTGATGGTGGTGATGAGGATCTTGTCCTCGACTTTCACGCGCTTGTCGATCTCTTCGATAAGGTCGTCTATCTGGTTGAGCGTCACGCGCACCTCCAGCGGCGGGTCGACCAGTCCCGTGGGGCGGATCAGCTGCTCGACTACAACGCCCTCGCTCTTGACGAGCTCGTAGTCGGCGGGGGTGGCGCTGACATATATCGTGGTGCCCATCAGCTGCTCGAACTCCTCGAATCGCAGCGGGCGGTTGTCCTTGGCCGCGGGGAGGCGGAAGCCGTACTCGACGAGGTTCTCCTTGCGGGCGCGGTCGCCGCCGAACATGGCGTGCACCTGCGGCAAGGTGACGTGGCTCTCGTCGATTACCATCAGATAGTCCTTCGGGAAGTAGTCCAGCAGGCAGAAGGGGCGCGTCCCCTCGGAGCGGCCGTCGAAGTAGCGCGAGTAGTTCTCGATGCCGGGGCAGTAGCCCAGCTCCTTGATCATCTCGAGGTCGTACTCCACGCGCTGCTTGATGCGCTGCGCCTCGACCATGCGCTCCTGCCGCTCGAAGAACTCGATCTGCTTGCCCAGGTCGAGGTATATCTGCTGCACCGCCGAGTTGATATGCTCCTTGGTGGTGACGAAGAGGTTGGCGGGGAAGATGGTCACCTCGTCGAGCGTCTCGAAACGCTGTCCGCTCACGGGGTCGATCGTCTGTATCGACTCTATCTCGTTGTCGAAGAAAGTGACGCGGTAGCAGTTGTCGCCGAAGGCGGGCATTATGTCGAATGTGTCGCCCTTGACGCGGAACGTCGCGGGTGACATGTCGGTCTCGGTGCGGGTGTAGAGCGCCTCCACAAGGCGGTACATGAAGTGCTTGTAGTTGACCACGTCGCCCGTGCGTATCGTTATCGAGGTGGCGTGGAAGTCGTTCGGGTTGCCTATGCCGTAGAGGCACGAGACGCTCGACACGACGATCACGTCGCGCCGTCCCGACAGCAGCGTGGCCGTGGCGTGCAGGCGCAGCTTGTCCAGCTCGTCGTTTATGGCCAGGTCCTTCTCGATGTATGTGTCCGACGATGGAAGGTACGCCTCGGGCTGGTAGTAGTCGTAGTAGGATACGAAGTACTCGACGGCGTTGTCGGGGAAGAAGTTCTTGAACTCGCCGTAGAGCTGTGCCGCGAGGGTCTTGTTGTGGCTCAGCACCAGCGTCGGGCGGTTGAAGTGCGCCACAACGTTGGCTATGGTGAAGGTCTTGCCCGAGCCCGTCACGCCGAGAAGCGTGTTGTGGCGCGCCCCGCTCTCGATCGAGTCGATGAGCTGGGCGATGGCCTCGGGCTGGTCACCCGTGGGCGCATAATCCGACACCAGTTTGAAATCCATGCCGCAAAGGTAACGAAAAAATCTTTACGTAAAATGAAAAGGGCAGGGCATGCAGCCCCGCCCTTATGACGGAATGTCCGCGCGGCGGCGGGTCAGAATATGGCGTCCAGTTCGTTGTAGAAGTCGGGACCCTCGCCCCTGAAGACCTTGTGTATGCGGCCGTCGGGGTCGATGACGATCTTGGTGGGGTAGCCGTTTATGCCGTAGAGCACGGCGGCATCCTTGTCGATCGGGGCGCCGTTGGGGTTGTGCAGCTGCAGCCACGGCATCCGGTACTTATCGAGCCCCGCTTTCCACCTCTCGGGCGTGTCGATGCAGTCGATGCTGACGAAGGTGCATTGCTTGCGGTATTTCTCCTCGTACTTCTTCATCTCGGGAATGCCCTTGATGCACCATCCGCACCACGTTCCCCAGAAGTCCAGCACGACCCACTTGCCGCGCAGCGAACTCAGCGTCACCGCCTTGCCGTCGGGGTCGTTGAGCGTGAAGTCGGGAGCCTCAGCGCCGGGAACGGTCGCCTCGGCAGCCTTCCGGGTGGCTATGCGGCGGTCGGAGTTGTGCTTGGTTTCGTCGATCAGGGGTGCGAGGTGTGAGGTGCGGATATCCTCGTCGATGATGTCGTAGAGCGCCGGCACCGAGTCCAGCGGGACGTTGCGTAGGAGCAGCGCGGCCGACGGGTTGTCGGCGTTGCGGCGTATCCATGCTGCGGTGTGCGTGCGGCGCACGGTCGAGATCGAGTCATAGGTGGCGTAGTAGTCCCTGTTTTGCGGGTCGCCGTTCAGGAGGTTGACCATGCTGTCGATGGCCATATCCATGTCGTGCACCGTCTTGAGGTAGTCGGTCATGCCCTCGGCTGCGGCGGAGCCGGATGCCGTGTAGGTGTAGCCCTTGCCGTAGGGTTCGAGCTTTATGGTGATGCGGTCCTTCGGCTCGACGGTGAGGCGCAGGAACTTCTGCGGCATCGAGGCGGGCGATATGACATAGAGCGACGGCAGCGAGTCGGGCGTGATGACCGCCTTCCCGTCCTTGAGGGTGACGACCTCGTTCTTTGCCCGCGGGTCGCTGTCGTTGGGGATGGGCAGATCCTTCAGTGCTACGTGCGATACGTTCAGTTTGGTTTCGTCGAGGCCGCTGATCATGACGGTTATGCCCGGCTTCGAACATGCCGTGGCAAGGAGCGCCGTGGCGCAGATGATGGCAAATCTTTTCATGGCGGGAAGTGGTTTGGGTCATAAAGTTATGAAAAAAATTCATGATGCGGTGCTGCCGCCGTCATTTTCGGCGCCGTGCGCAGCCCTTCGCGCCTGTTGCCGCCGCCGTGCCCGCTGCAAGAATAGCGCGGCAGCGCGATGCAATCTCGCCGATTATTGTTAACTTTGCCTGCTAAAAAGTATGCTCGGAAAATGATCGACCGCGCCACCGTGGACCGCATATACGCCGCCGCCGATATAGTTGATATCATCGGCGACTATGTCACGCTCAAGAAGAAGGGCGTGAACTATCAGGCGTGCTGTCCGTTCCATCAGGAGAAGACGCCGTCGTTCGTGGTGTCGCCGTCGAAGGGCGTGTTCAAGTGTTTCGGCTGCGGCAAGGGCGGCAATGCCGTCACCTTCATCATGGAGCACGAGGGCATCTCCTATCCCGAGGCGCTGCGCATGGTGGCCAAGCGCTACGGCATCGAGGTCGAGGAGCGCGCCATGACCGAGGAGGACGTGCGCCGCAACAACGACCGCGAGAGCATGTTCGCCCTTAACGGGTGGGCGGCCGACTACTTCGCCAAGTACCTCACGGGCACGACCGAGGGGCGCAGCGTGGGCCTGAGCTACTTTTCGCAGAAGCGAGGTTTCACTGACGAGACGATACGCAAGTTCGGCCTCGGATTCTGCTCGGCCAAGGGCGACGACCTGTCGCGTGCGGCCGTGGCGGCGGGGTACAAGGAGGAGTTCCTGCTCTCGACGGGCCTTGCGCTCAAGCGCGAGAGCGATGGCCGCATCTACGACCGTTTCCGCGACCGCGTGATATTCCCCGTGCACAACATCTCGGGCCGCATCGTGGCATTCGGAGGCCGTACGCTGCGCACCGACAAGTCGGTGGCCAAGTACCAGAATTCGCCCGAGAGCGAGATATACAGCAAGAAGCGCGAGCTCTACGGACTCTACTTTGCCAAGAAGGCGATCCAGCAGCAGGACTACGCCATAATGGTCGAGGGCTACACCGACGTGATATCGATGCACCAGGCGGGCGTGGAGAATGTGGTGGCCTCGTCGGGCACGTCGCTCACGACCGAGCAGATACAGCTTCTGCACCGCTTTACGCGCAACATAACGGTTATCTACGACGGCGACTCAGCCGGCATACACGCCTCGCTGCGCGGCATCGACATGATCCTCAAGGAGGGCATGAACGTGCGCGTGGTGCTGCTGCCGCCCGAACACGACCCCGACTCCTTCGCCCGCGCCCATACGGCCGACGAGGTGCATGCCTACATCCGCGAGCACGAGGAGGACTTCCTCTCGTTCAAGGCGCGGCTGATGCTGCGCGAGGCGGGTACGGACCCCATCAAGCGGTCGGAGGTGATAGGCGACATGGTGCGGTCGATCGTGCAGATTCCCGACTCGATCCAGCGTTCGGTCTACATCAAGGAGTGCGCCCGCACGATGGATGTCGACGAAGGGGTGCTCATAGCCGAGGTCGCGCGCAAGCGCGCCATGCAGTCGGGCGACAGCGAGGCGGCGGAGTTCGTGCGGCGGCATCAGCGCCAGTTGCGCGAGGAGCAGCGTGCCGGGGAGGCGGCCGCGTCATCGGAGCCCGACATTACGAAGGGCATCACGGCGGGCAGCAGCGAGGAGGCTCTGGAGCGCGAGCTGGTGAAGTATCTGCTCAAGTCGGGCCACAAGTGCTTCGAGGTGATGGAGGGGCGCAACGTCGTGGAGATAAACATCGCCGAGGAGATACTGCAGAGCCTCGAGGCCGACAACATAACCTTCTCGAACCCCGTTTACCAGAGTATCCTTGAGGCCTACCGCGAGCGGTGGCGCGAGCTGGGTACGGGTGTCGAGGTGCCGGCGCAGGTCTTTGTGAACCATCCCGACCCCGAGGTGTGCAACGCCGCGGTCGACATCCTCACGGCGGACGACAACTATGTGCCGAGCGAGATATGGCGGCGCAAGGACGTGCACGTCGAGAGCGAGACCGAGATCTTGTCGGTGGGTGTCCCCAAGGCCATCATGCTCTACCGCTCGAAGGTGGTCGAGCGCATGATAAACGCCGTGCGCGAGCGGCTCAAGGACGAGAACATAGGCGACGCCGAGCTGTCGGAGTGCATGATGCAGCTCACGAAGCTCAACCAGGTGAAGCTTGCCATCTCGAAGCAGAGCCAGCGGCTGATACTGTGATGCAGCGCGGGGCCGATGTGTGATTTTTGAATGACGGAGATTATATAAGATGACGGACTATAAGAACATAAACATACGCAACAAGCGTGCGACGTTCGACTACGAGATCCTCGAGGAGTACGTTGCGGGCGTGGTGCTGGTGGGCACCGAGATCAAGTCGATACGCCTGGGCAAGGCGTCGCTCACCGACAGCTACTGCTATTTCGACAAGGGCGAGCTGTGGCTGCGCGGCATGAACGTGGCCGAGTACGGCTGGGGCACGTGCAACAACCATACGCCGCGGCGCGACCGCAAGCTGCTGCTGCAGCGCAAGGAGCTGAACAAGCTGCAGCGGTCGCTGCAGGACCGCGGCCTGACGGTGGTGGGCCTGCGCCTCTTCCTGACGGAGAGGGGGCTGGCGAAGGTGGTCGTGGGACTTGCGCGCGGACGCAAGTCGTACGACAAGCGCGAGTACCTGAAGGAGAACGATGCCAAGCGCGAGATGGACAAGGCGATGAAACGTTACAAGTGATGGGGCGCGGCATGATGTACGGAATTTTGAGACGCGTGGCCGTGGCGCTGTGTGCGGCCGTTGTGGCGCTTGCGACGGGATGCTCGTCGTCGGAGAAGGAGACCTTCACGCTGTGGCAGCTGCCGTCGGTGGCCGACGACCACGGCAACTCATATGTCATACGAACGCCCCACGGGCGTGTGATAGCCATCGACGGCGGCAAGGGTGCCGAGACCGATTACCTGCGCGGCTTTCTGGCGGCGCTGGGCAACGAGGTCGACGTGTGGATCGTAACGCACCCGCACTACGACCATGTCGAGGCGCTGACCAATCTGCTGCGCGACCCCAAGGGGCTGCGCGTGCACGAGGTGCGCGAGTCGCGCTTCACGGAGGAGATGATCGCCGCCGAGCCCGAATACCGCCCCTGGGCCGAGGAGTACTATGCGGCGGTGGATGCCGCCGAGGGTGTCGAGGTGAAGAACTGCAGCGCGGGCGACCGCTTTACGGTCGACGGCGTGCATTTCAAGATACTGTCGGAGATAAATCCCGAGATAGGCGAGAACGTCTACAACAACTCGAGCATGGCATTCCGCGTGTGGGACGATGCCAAGTCGGTGGTCTTCCTCGGCGACATGGGTATCGAGGGCGGCGACAAGCTGCTCGACTCGCCCATGCGCGAGGATCTGGACTGCGACTACCTGCAGGTGTCGCACCACGGCCAGCGCGGCTGCAGCGAGCGTTTCTACCGCACGGTCAACTTCCGCGCCTGCCTGTGGCCCACGCCCACGTGGCTCTACAACAACGATCTGGGCGGGGGTGAGAATACGGCGCACTTCACCACCTTCGAGACACGCCGCTGGATGGAGGAGAAGGGTGTCGAGGAACACCATGTGGCGTGCGACGGCCTCTGCCGCATAGAGTAGGCGGGGCGGATAACAGCTTAAAGGAGAAGAAAATGGAGAAACTCATTGCGAGAGAGGAGATAAGGGACAGGATAAAGGCCGTCTTCTTCGACATTGACGGCACGCTGGTAAGTTTCGAGACGCATGCGGTGCCCGATTCGGCGCGCCGTGCCATCGAGCGGCTGCGCCAGCGCGGAATCAAGGTCTTCATCTCGACGGGGCGCCTGCTGCGCCACACCGAGGTGGTGAGCGATGTCGAGGTCGACGGCTACGTTACCGTCAACGGCAGCTACTGCGTCACGCGCGGGGGCGAGACCATATTCGAGCGTTCGTTCCCGCACGATACGGTCGAGCGTATCTTCGGCCTGTGCGACGAGATGAGCTTCCAGGCGGCGTTCATGACACACGAGGACATATATGTCGACCGTCTGTCGGAGCGCGTGCTCACCATCGCCGAGATGATACACATCATGCCGCAGGTGGCCGACCTGCGCCGTGTGGCGTCGGAGCAGCCCGTGTTGCAGGTATGCCCCTATATCGACGAGCAGACCGAGCGGCTCGTCATGCCCCACCTTCCGGAGTGTGTCGGCAGCCGCTGGATACCTACCTTCATGGATCTCAACATGCGGGGGACCGACAAGTCGGTCGGGGCGCGCAAGGTGATGGAGTACTACGGCCTTTCGATGTCGGAGGCGATGGCCTTCGGCGACGGCGGCAACGACCTGCCCATCGTGCGCGATGCCGCTGTGGGCGTCGCCATGGGCAATGCGTGCGATACGCTGAAGGCTGCGGCGGACTACATCTCCTCGTCGGTGGACGAGGACGGCGTAAGCCGCGCGCTGGAACATTTCGGACTGATATGATAGAGTGAAAACAAAAAAAACTGTATACGATATGTCATTGATATTGTGCATAGAGACGGGTACCGACATATGTTCGGTCGGTTTGGCCCGCAACGGCGAGCTGGTGTCGCTGCGCGAGAGCGACGAGGGGCGTGACCACGCCCGCAAGGTGGCGGTGTTCGTTGACGAACTGCTGCGCGAGACCGGCGTCGCTCCCGACGAGCTGGATGCCGTGGCCGTGGGCATGGGCCCCGGTTCATATACGGGTCTGCGTATCGGGGTGTCGTTCGCCAAGGGCATGTGCTACGCCCTGGGTATTCCTCTGGTGGCGGTGGGTTCGCTCGACGCGCTGGCCGAGGTTGCGGTTGAGGACCACGAGGCGGGCATCATCGACGTAGAGAACTGGGCGCAGGCGCGCCTCTGCCCCATGGTCGACGCACGCCGCATGGAGGTGTATACGCGTCTGTACGACAGCGGGGGACACCCGCTGACGGAGGTGGCGGCCGAGGTGGTTACCGCCGACAGCTTTGCCGAGTGGCGCGGTACGGCGCCGCTGGTGATCTTCGGCAACGGTGCTGCCAAGTGCCGCGAGGTGCTGCCCGACGCCGAGTATATCAACGTGGTGCCGTCGGCGCGCGGTCTGGCGCGTCTGGCGCAGCAGCGCCTGACGGAGGGCAAGACCGAGGACATAGCCTACTTCGAGCCCTTCTACCTGAAGGATTTCATCGTCATACCGTCGAAGAAGAAACTTCTGTAGCGTGATGGAGTACTGTAACGAGGAGGTGCGGCGGCAGGACCGTCTGCTCGACGAGGCGCGTGCGCGCGAGCTGCTGTGCGGCGGCGAGTACGGCTTCCTTGCCATGGCTTCGGCCGAGGGCGGCTACGGCATCCCGGTGAACTATGTTGCCGATGGTGACACGATATATATACATTGCGCCCCCGAGGGCCGCAAGCTGCGTGTTATCGAGGGGGAGCCGCGTGTAAGTTTCTGCGTGGTGGGGGCGACGCGCCCCGTGCCCGAGAAGTTCACCACGGCATACGAGTCGGTCGTGGTGTCGGGACGTGCGCGGGTTGTGGCGTCGGACGGCGAACGCCGCCATGCACTGGAACTTCTGGTGGAAAAATATTCGCCCGAACACGCCGCCGTGGGGGCGAAGTATATCGACAAGTCGTTTCACCGTACGGCGGTCATCGCCATCGATGCCGAACGGTTTTCGGGAAAGACAAAACGGGTGTAGGCCGGACCTGCGGTCAGCGTATCGAATAACTCCTCAGCTCGCGGGCGAGGAGTTTTTCTTTTCCCCCGGTGAGCCGGTCGACAAGGGCGTGGAAGCGGGGCGAATGGTCGTGATGCACCGTGTGGCACAACTCGTGTATCATGACGTAGTCGCGCAGATGCTCGGGCAGGGTCATAAGGTAGAGGCTGAGCGATATGTCGTTGCGCCACGAGCACGAGCCCCACTTCGAGCTGGCGGCACGTATGGTGACCTTGCCGTAGCGCAGCCCGAAGTGTCGGGCGAGCATGTCGAGCCGCGGCGGCAACGTGGCCTTGGCCTCGGCGCGCAGGCGTTCGATCTGTTCCCCGGTGAGCGTGGGGGCCTTGGGCCGTGCGGCCATGCGGCGGCGCGATGCTTCGACCCATGCGGCCTTGGCTTCGAGGAAGGCTATGGCCCGTGCCTCCGATATGTATGATGGGAACGACAGCCGCACCTGCCCCGACGGCTTTACGGTGAGCGATATGCGCCGTGCGCGTGCCGAGCACGAGAGTGTTATGTCGCCCAGCGTGGGGTGGTGCAGAGTGGTTGTCATGCCTACTTGCGGATTATCATGTCGACCTCGGCTGTTTCCAGTGTGGCGTTGCCCTGGCGGTCGAGTTCGATGCCCATGTACTCGAATACCACCGTCATGGTGTCGGTGGTGAAGACGAGCATCTCGGCGGCGCGGCGGTCCATCTCCTCCTGCGAGGGCAGGTCGGAGCGCGTGCAGCCTATCTTGGCCAGCTGCGTGTCGAGCAGTGTGTCGGCGGGGATGCGGATGTCGCCGTATTCGATAAAGCATCGGCCGAGGCTGTCTGCGATTACGCTGGTTACCTCCCCGAGCGAGAGTTTGCTGTATGACGTTATGTCGAGGTCGATACGGTTGCGGCAGGCGTCGAGGTAGAGTGTGTAGCCGAGGCGTCCAACAGAATAGTCCTCATCGTCGGGCTCGCTGTACGACGATGCGTAGATAGACGTTTGTGCGGAGAGCGACTGCAGGTATTCGTCGCTTGATTCCAGCCCGTAGCGCTCCTGCAGCAGCTGCGCGTCGTGGCGGCCGATGTAGTCGAGCGACTGGTAGAGCCTGCGGTGGAGTTTGCGGGCGACGGTATCGGCATTTGTCGGGGTGCCGAGCGTCAGGCGGCCGTCGGCGTGGGCGATGTCCAACTCCTGTGCTGCGGCGTCGGCACGGCGCATCTGCGAGCGCAGCGCCACCCGTTCGGCCGAGACGGGCGGTATGTATGCCGTGGCGGCGAAGAGCACGAAGGCAGTGATGGAGACGGTGAGGTAGCGTCCCGTGCGGCGCGAGAGGAAGAGCGCCAGGCAGAGGGTCATCACCGCGCCGCACAGCACCAGGTAGAAGCGCGACTCGGTCACTCCATACTCGCCTATGCGGCGTGCCGTGCCGATCCAGAAGAGCGCGAGCAGCGGCAGCGCGATGAGGCTGAAGCGGTCGAAGAACCAGTCGTAGCGGCGGCGCGAGACATATTGCTGCAGGGCCTTTACCGCAACGGCCGCGATGGAGAATGCGAATACCATGCCGGCGACCATGCCCTTGGGCAGCGTCCATGTGACGAGTATCTTGGCCGCATAGAGATAGAGTATGGCGGTGTAGATTATAAGAGCCGGGGTGACGATGGCGTTGAGGAGCGTCGTGCCCGTGGCCGAGAGGCTCTGCACCTGGTCGCGGCGCTCCTGCAGGGCGAAGAATATCATCGGCGCCAGCAGGATGTAGGCGAAGGCGGCAACGGACGAGATGAAGGAAGTCGAGTAGGGCATAATGTCGAATATCCCCGTTACCGACATGTAGATGAGGTAGAACATCAGCAGCGCCACCGATGCGAACAGCAGGGCGACGGCGGCCGCGAGGGCCATGTGTGCCGCCTCGGCGACATATTGCGTGTTGTCGCGCCGCATGCGGAACGAGAGCAGCAACAGCGGCAGTAGGGCCACGACTGTGACGCCGTACGACGTGTGGTCGGCCCACTCCGCAAGGTCGGGGATCAGGGCCGTGGCAATGTATGGTATCCACCACAGGCTGTATATCGTCCGCAGCATGCGGCCGTGCAGCAGCGTGTTGAGGCAGTATGCCGTGACGATGAATATGGGAGCCGTGATGCAGGGGGCAAAGAAAGCCGGCAGATCATTGGGCGAATCGCTGTATATTCCGACAACGGTTGCCGCATAGGCGTGAAGTGCGATGAGCATCTCGACGGGGTGGGCCGCAAGGGCCGTGCGCAGATGCTGCAGTGATTCGACGACGGCACGCTGCAGTCGTCGGGCGACGGTTGCATTCGATTTTTCCATCCTTGTTCTGTTTTCAGGTTGTCTTTATACGGTGCGGCACGCCGTGCGCGTGGCGGCAGGGCGTGTCGGCGGTGGGCTGCAGTGGCGCGGCGTCAGTCGCCTATGCGCTGGCGCACGGCCTCGAAGAGCATGACGGCCGCGGCGGCCGAGACGTTGAGCGACTCGACGGCGCCGATCAGAGGTATGGCCAGCTGCTCGTCGCAGAGCTTGAGCACCTCCTTCGAGATGCCTTTCTCCTCCGATCCCATGACGATGGCCGTCGGGCGCGAGAAGTCGGCGTCGTAGATCAGTTCGCGGCTCTTCTCCGTTGCGGCCACGACCTGTATGCCCTCGGCCTGCAGGGCCTTCACGGCGTTGCGTATCGACCCCACGCGGCATACGGGAATGCGGGCCAGCGCTCCGGCCGAGGCCTTCATCGCCTCGGCGTTGACCGGGGCGGCGTTCTTGAGCGGGGCGATGAGTCCGTGGGCGCCGGCACACTCGGCCGAGCGGGCTATGGCGCCGAAGTTGCGCACGTCGGTGACGCCGTCGAAGATGACGATGAGCGGCGTCTCGTCCTCGGGGACACGCTCCATGATATCCTCCATGCTGACATACTCGATGGGCGAGATCTGAGCCACGACACCCTGATGGTTGCCCTTGACCAGGCGGTTGAGTTTCTCGACGGGGACCTCCTGCATGCGCACGCGGTGGCGCAGCGCCAGGTCGCGCAGTTCGGCGAGGAGCTGTCCTTCGCCCCCTTTGCGTATGTAGAGACGCTCGATCTGGCGTCCCGACTCTATCGCCTCGGCCACGGGACGTATGCCGAATACCATGTTTTCCATATTCTTTGGGTGTTGCGGTTGTTATTCGTTGTTCTGTTTCTCGGCGCACATCTCGATGAAGCGTGCGACGATGGGTTTGGCGCGGTGGTCACGGCCGAAAGGCAGGGCATAGTCCGTGCGTCCGCGCACGGGGAAGTTGTTGAGCCAAGAGTCGCCGTCGCTCACGCCCCAGAACGTCACGCGCGTGATGTCGTCGCTGTGGCGCAGCATTATGCTCAGCGCCTGCTCCATGCGCTTGTGCCACGCCTCGTAGGCCTCGGCCGGGAGCGAGTCGGCGTAGGGGTTCAGCGCCTGCGACGCCTCGGCATTGCCGGCGGCGATGTCGGCACCCACATAGGCCGTGGGCAGGGCACTCATGTCGAACTCCGTCACCATGACCTTCACGCCTGCCGCGGCGAAGGCCTCGATGCTCTTCTCGTACTCGGCAAAGTCGGGGTGGCTCATGCCCATGTGGCTCTGCATGCCCACGGCGTCGATGCGCAGGCCGCGCTCGCGCAGCTCGCCGATGAGTTTCACGACGGCGTTGCGCTTGCCCTCGAACCACATGTTGTAGTCGTTATAGTAGAGTTCGGCGTCGGGGTCGGCCTCGTGGGCATACTGGAACGCCAGCGGGATGAACTCCTCGCCCAGTATCTCGTAGAAGGGCGAGCGGCGGTAGCTGCCGTCCTCCATGATGGCCTCGTTGACCACGTCCCAGCCCTTGATGCGGCCCTTGTAGCGGCCTACGACAGCCGTTATGTGCTCCTTCATTATGGCCTTGAGCTCGTCGGCCGAGCGGAGCGAGCCGTCGTCGTTGTAGACGAACCAGCGGGGCAGCTGCGAGTGCCAGATGAGGGTGTGGCCCGTGACCGTAAGGCCGTTCTCCTGTCCGAATTCCACCAGGCGGTCGGCCGAGTCGAACGAGTAGCGGTCGCGCTCGGGGTGTATGGCCTCGCTCTTCATGCAGTTCTCGGCGACGATGGCGTTGAAGTTCTCACGTACGACGCGTACGCCTGCCGTGTCGCGCCCCCATATCTGGCCCTCGTTCAGGGCGGTGCCTATGAGGAATCGGTCGCGCGCGGCCTCCTTCATCGTGGTGGCGGGGCGCTGCTGTGCACATGCCGTCACGAGGGTGGCGGCGGCTATGGCAATCGAAAGTGGAATGCGGCTCTTCATGATGTGGACATATTGTATGTTACCGGAGACAAATGTACGTCTTTTTTCGGTGATTTGAAACATCGCGCGGGCGGTTGTGGCGCGCATTACGCTATGCCGTCGTCGTGTTGCGGGCGGGCCGAGGCGAAATGTCGGGCGGGGTGCTTTCCCGAATGGAAAAAAATTTGTATGTTTGTAGTTGGGGCGGCGGGTCCGCTCCGTACCGGAATAGAACCTTTACTGACCCTTAATACGATGAATCCCATGAACCGAATCTCCGCAGCGGCGCGGCTGTTGTGTGTCGCTGTGTTATCCCTTGTATCCGTATCGTGCTCGTGCCGTGGCGGCGCGGAGCCTGTTGTCTATCTCGACATGTCAGCCTGGCGACAGGTGCGCACCGACGATGCCGACGCATGTGCCCGCATGTGGGACGAACTGCATTGTGCGGCGACGCTGCAGGGCGTGGTGAACCGCCGCGCGCCGCTGCTCTACATTGACTATGTGGCCAACGAGTTCATGGAGGTGGACCGTTTCTGGTGGGACGAGTGCCGCCGCGAGGGCGGGTGGCTGGCCGGGCGCGACACGGTGGTGTGCCGCGACGTGGCGGAGGCCGTGGAGCGTTATGCCGACCGTCTGCGCGGCGCCGTTGTGTATGATCCCGCGGTGGCTTCGACGTCGTGTGTGGCCTCGGCCGTGGCGGGTGTGGAGGATCTGGTGGCGGTGCGCTACGACACCACGCCGGGCAGTCTCTACGACCGTCTGGTGGTGCACGGCCCGCAGCTCAAGGTGCGCGTATGGCTGGTCAACGAGGACGGCACGCCGATGTTCACGGGCCGGGGTACGGTGCCGCAGACCGACCGCGCCTCGACCGGATCGGTGAAGGTCGACCCCTACGTGTGGTTTGTCGAGCGTTACATGAAGCGCGGCCGCTGCAGCGGTGAGTACGGCGCCTACTACCTCGACCAGTACTGGCATCAGCGCACGGGTGCGGCGCCGATGAACGCCCACTGCCTCACGAACCACGACTTCTTTGTCAGCCGCCGCGCCTTCTTCTTCGACCTCTCGCCGTGGGGCGACGAGGCTGCGACGGACGACCCCTCGCAGCCCGTGGGCAGCGATCTGGCCATGCTCAAGGAGCTGCTGGGCGAGGCCTACCGTCTCAACGGCGGCAAGCGCATGTGCCATATAGGAGGCTTCCCCGCGTGGGCATACAAATATACGCGCCACGCCGGCGGCAGCCACGAGGATGTGGCCACGGAGTGGGAGTTCAGCCGTATAATCAGCGCCTACAACGCCTTCAAGGATGCCGACGCGATAGGTTACGGGGCCATGGCCAATGCCTCGTTCTGGCAGCATTACCCGACCGCGGAGAGCTATCCCCAGAAGTGGGTCGACGACGAGGATCTCCGCCGCCGCGGCTATCTCGACGAGGCGGGCCACGTCAGGCTCGACGGCTGCAAGTTCATCGTATTCTACGTGGGCGACTACGACGCCTCGGCATGGATCACCGCCGTGTTGCCGCACCTGTGGAACGGCCCTGCGCGCGGCAAGCTGCCCCTGATGTGGTGTATCAGCCCCGTGCTGGAGAGGCGTGCCCCGATGGTGCTTGACTATGTGCGCCGAACGGCCTCGGAGAACGATTACTTTGCCGCGGCCGACAACGGCGCCGGATACCTTATGCCGGGCATGCTGCAGGCGCCGCGTCCCATATCGGATCTGCCCGACGGTCTGGACGTGTGGGCCGCGCACTGCCGCCCGTACTACGAGAAGTGGGGGCTTACGATCACGGGCTTCGTCATCGACGGCGAGGCGCCGGGTCTCACCGACGACGGCCTTGCCTGCTACGCCTCGTTCAGCCCCAACGGCATAGTGCCGCAGAAGACGCCGCGCACGCGCCTCTACGGCGAGATGCCCGTGCTGCGTGCGGGAGCCGACCTGGTGCGCTCGCCCAGGGAGAATGCCGCCTTCATCGTCGACGACATGCGTCGCAACCCGATACCTTTCGGCTGGTACCGCGACATACTCAAGTCGCCCTCGTGGCATGTGGAGATGATGGACGAGGTGAAGCGCCTCGACCCCACGATAGAGTTGCTCGACGCCCCGACCTTCTTCGAGCTCTACCGCCGCTGGCTGCGCGAGAACCCCGATGCGGCCGCCGGGCGCATAGAGTAGGCGCCGACGCGGCGGGCGCAAAAAAAGACGGGATGTCCCTTGGGTGGGGCATCCCGTCTGTGTCTGTCGGCGAAACCGGTCTTTTAGAAGAGGTAAGCGCCGCCGATGTAGAGGTTCAGCGGGTGGGTCTTCGGGAAGTTTATCTCGTCGAAACGGCTCTTGGTGATGTCCAGCAGGCTGTGCTCGAAGGCAAGGAACACCTGCCAGCGCGACGAGATCTCGACGCCGAGCGTGTAGTTGAGTCCGAAGTCAAAACGCTTGTAGTATTTGCCGAAGACGTCGGTCTTGGATTTCGAGTCGTCGATCTTGGTCACATGCTTGCCCAGCACGCCGATGCCGAAGTAGGGGCCGAGGCCGCCGATCAGGGCGAGGTCGGAGTTGATATGGTAGCGATAGCCTGCGAAGATGGGCAGCTGCAGATATCCCAGGTTCTGGTGGATGTCCGACCACGATCCGCCCTTGAGCGTGTAGAGCAGGCGTGCGTCGATGTAGAAGTTGTCGGCCTCGGCATCCGAGAAGAGGTATTCGCCCTTGACGCCGGCGCCGAATCCCACATAGCAGTCCGACGAGCTGACTGAGTTGTGAAGCCACGACATGTTGAAGTCGCCGACAACACCCACACGGATCTCCTGTGCGCGGAGCCCTGCGGCGGCTAAGAGTACGACGGCAGTAATGAGAAATCGCTTCATAGGTCTATTGTGTTAAGTAAAACGTTTTACAAAAATAACATTTTTCCTCTTATCGCCAAAATGGGGCGGAGACTGCCGCCGCATAATTTCTCATATTGGGAGTTAATTGCTATTTTTGCGGAAAAATAAAACAACTGACAGACATGAGACGCATAATAGCCCCTTCGATGCTCTCGGCCGACTTCGGCAACCTCGACCGCGACACCCGCATGATCGACCGCAGCGCGGCGCAGTGGGTACATATCGATGTCATGGACGGAGTGTTCGTCCCCAACATATCGTTCGGCTTCCCGGTGATGAAACCCATACGGCAGGCCACGACCAAGACTCTCGACGTGCATCTGATGATAACCGACCCGGTGCGCTACGTCGCACGCTTCGTCGAGGCGGGAGCCGACTACGTCACCTTCCACTACGAGGCCACGGACGACTGCCGCGCCTGCATCGACGCCATACACAGGGCGGGTGCACGCGCCGGCATCTCGATCAAGCCCGCCACGGCGGCCGAGGTGCTGGAGGAGCTGCTGCCCGAGGTGGAGATGGTGCTGGTGATGAGTGTCGAGCCTGGTTTCGGCGGGCAGTCGTTCATACCATCGTCGATAGATAAGATACGCACGCTGGCTGAGATGAAGCGCCGCATGGGCCTCGATACGCTGATCGAGGTCGACGGCGGTATCTCGGCGGCCAACGCCCGCGAACTCTTCGATGCCGGTGCCGAGGCTCTGGTTGCGGGCAGCGCCGTATTCCACGCCGCCGACCCCGAGAGCGAGATCGTGCGTATGTTGAATGCCTGACGGCGGGCTGTGCCGCATGTTCCGAGTAATAGAGTTTTTTTAGATGATCTCTCTTGACAATCTGACCGTAAGTTACGGGGGATGGACGCTCTTCGACGGCGTGTCGTTCCTCATCAACGAGAAGGACCGCATAGGTCTTGTCGGCCGCAACGGCGCCGGCAAGACGACCCTGCTGCGTATCATAACGGGCGAGCAGCAGCCCACGTCGGGTGCCGTGACGATGAACGGCGAGTGTACGATAGGCTACCTGCCGCAGCAGATGAAGGTGGCCGACACCACGACGCTCAAGGCCGAGACCGAGAAGGCCTTCGGCGAGGTGCTGCGCCTCGAGGCCGAGATTGCCTCGCTCACGTCGGAGATAGCCGTGCGCGACGACTACGAATCGCCCGAATACGAGGCCCTGCTGCACCGCCTCAATGAGGCGCAGGACCGCTACCATATCCTCGGCGGCGAGACGCGCGAGGCCGACATCGAGAAGACCCTGCTGGGTCTGGGATTCCGCCGCACGGATTTCGACCGCGCCACGAGCGAGTTCTCGGGCGGCTGGCGCATGCGTATCGAGCTGGCGAAGCTGCTGCTGAGCCGTCCGTCGATATTCCTGCTGGACGAGCCTACGAACCACCTGGACATCGAGAGCATACAGTGGCTTGAGGAGTACCTTAAATCGTACAACGGAGCGGTGCTGCTCATATCGCACGACCGTGCCTTCCTCGATAACGTCACCACGCGCACCGTCGAACTGTCGCTGGGTAAGATCTACGACTACAAGGTTCCCTATTCGAAGTTCGTCGAGCTGCGGGCCGAGCGCCGGGCGCAGCAGATGGCCGCATACGAGAACCAGCAGCGCATGATCGAGAAGACCGAGGAGTTTATCGAGAAGTTCCGCTACAAGCCCACGAAGAGCAACCAGGTGCAGTCGCGCATCAAGCAGCTGGAGCGTATCGAGCGCATCGAGGTCGAGGAGGAGGACAATGCCGCGCTCAACATCAAGTTCCCGCCCGCGCCGCGTTCGGGCCAGATCGTCGTGGAGGTGAAGGACGCGGGCAAGGCCTTCGGCGAGAAACGCATCTTCTCGGGTGCCACGTTCACCATCGAGCGTGGGCAGAAGGTGGCCTTCGTGGGCCGCAACGGCGAGGGTAAGACCACCATGGCGCGCATGATCGTGGGCGAGCTGCCCGCGACGGAGGGCACGATACGTACCGGTGCGAATGTCAACATAGGATACTATGCGCAGAACCAGGACGACCTGATGGAGGGCGATTTCACTGTGTACGACACGCTGGACCGTGTTGCCGTGGGTGACATACGCACGCGCCTGCGCGACATCCTTGGGGCGTTCCTCTTCCGTGGCGAGGATATCGAGAAGAAGGTGAGGGTGCTGTCGGGAGGCGAGCGCTCGCGCCTTGCCATGGCGCGCATGATGCTCGAGCCGCGCAACCTGCTGGTGCTCGACGAGCCTACGAACCACATGGACATGCGTTCGAAGGATATACTCAAGCGCGCGCTGCAGAAGTACGACGGCACGGTTATCGTCGTGTCGCACGACCGTGATTTTCTGGACGGCATCGTCGACCGCGTGTACGAGTTCCGCGACGGCGGCGTGAAGGAATACCTTGGCGGTATCTACTACTTCCTCGAAAAGCGCAAGGTGGAGTCGCTGCAGGAGATCGAGCGTCGTAATGACACCCCCGCCGCAGCTGTCTCGCGCGAGGCTTCGACTGGCAAACTGTCCTACGAGCAGCGCAAGGAGCAGGAGAAGCTGTTGCGCCGCCTGCGCAAGGCCGTGGAGACGGTGGAGGCGGAGCTGGCCGACGTCGAGAAGCAGATTGCCGACTATGACCGCAAGTTTGCCGAGGCTACGTCGTACGACGAGGCCGACTATGCAGCCTACGAGGAGCTCAAGCACCGCTACGACCACCTGATGCACGAGTGGGAGAAGACTTCCTACGAGTTGGAGATCAGCGAGAACGGTTGACGGAAATAACCTTTCGGCATATCCCGGCAGAGCGGTTCCTCTGCCGGGATTTTTTTGCCTTTTCGGTGGAGGGAAAGTCTTCCGAAAAATGAAAATTCATTTGCCTTTGCCGACGGCTTTTCGTACCTTTGTTTTAATGGAAAAATGGTGATATCATGAATCTGTTTTTGATAATACTGTCTGTCGTGCTGGCCGTGGCGTGTGCCGTTGCGGTGACGCTGCTCATGGCGCAGAGGCGCCGTGCCGAGCAGCTGGAGCGCGACAATATGGCCGCCGTGGAGAGCGCCGAGGCCCGTGTCGCAGCCGCCGAGGCGCGTGTCGCGGCTGCCGAGCAGGCCCGCGAGGCGGAGCGTGCGGCGCGTGAAACGGAACGTGTGGCGCGGGCGAAAGCCGAGGCCGACCTTGAGGCCGAGCGCCGTTCGGTTGCCGACAAGGTGCGTTCGCAGCAGCAGATGGAGCAGGCGCTGCGTGAGCAGTTCCGCGCCCTTGCGGGGGATGTGCTGGGTGAGCAGAGCCGCCGTTTCAAGGAGGAGAACCGCGAGTCGATGGACATAATCCTCAAACCGTTCAAGGACAACATACGCGAGTTCCGCGAGCGTGTGGAGAAGATCCACTCGCAGCAGGCCGAGCAGAGCGGCGCACTGCGAAACGAGCTGGAGCGACTCATGGAACTAAACCGCCAGGTGACGGCCGAGACGACGAACCTGACCAACGCCCTGAAGGGCAACTCGAAGGTGCAGGGCGACTGGGGCGAGATGATACTGGCGCAGCTGCTCGAGAACTCGGGTCTGCGCGAGGGTGAGAACTACGAGCTGCAGTACAACGTCAAGGACGAGGCGAGCGGCCGCAACCTGCGTCCCGACGTTATACTCCACCTGCCGGGCGGCAAGAACATAGTCATCGATTCGAAGGTGTCGCTCACGGCATTCGAGCGTTACGTCAATGCCGACGACGATGCCGCGCGCGATGCGGCGCTGAAACGCCATATCGAGTCGGTGCGGCACCATGTCGACGAACTGGCGACGAAGAACTACCAGCAGTACTTTGCCGACTCGCCCGACTTCGTCATCATGTTCATGCCCACCGAGCCGTCGTTCCTGACGGCGCTGCGCGGTGACGACTCGCTGTGGAACTACGCCTACGGGCGCAAGGTGATCATATCGTCGCCGACGAACCTCTTTGCGGTGCTGAAGCTGGTGGTTGACCTCTGGAAACGCGATGCGCAGGACCGCAACACGGCAAAGATAGTCAAGACGGCCACCGACCTCTACAACCAGCTGTGCATGTTTGTCGACGACTTCGAGAAGGTGGGCAAGTCCATAGAGAAGGCCACGGCCGACTACGCGCAGGCATACAAGCGCATGTGTCACGGCAACAACAACGTCATACGCCTCGGCGAGCGTATGCGCGGCATGGGACTGCGTCCGAAGAAACGCATTTCGGACAAGGCGCTGGACGAGGCGGCGCTGCCCACGGGCGATGACGACGAGCAGCTGCTGGCGGAAAACATCGGAGAGGAGGGTGGCAATGAGTAGTGTGTTCTGGAAGCGGCTCGACGCGCTGCTGGCGCAGTCGCGTATTGTCATCGACCGTCCGCGCGGATCGCACCATCCGCGGTTTCCGCAGATCGTGTATGAGATCGACTACGGCTATCTCGACGCTACGACCTCGGCCGACGGCGAGGGCGTCGACGTGTGGATCGGCAGCGACGCCGGGCGCAGGCTCGATGCGGTGATATGCACCGTCGACATGGACAAGCGCGATGCCGAGATGAAGCTCATGGTGGGCTGTACCGAGGCGGAGAAGTCGTACATCGAACGTTTTTACAACGAATGGCCCGACATGGGGGCCATGATCGTGCGGCGCGGCGACGGCGAGTAGGATATTTCGACAAACAATACTTTAGCGCTATGAAAAAGAGAGTTATCGGCGCATTGTGCGCGTTGGCGGTTGCTGCCGCGATGGGCTGCGGCCGCAGCATCTCCCCCGTCAGTGCCGAGGCGGAGGTTGTGTTGAAGCCTCTGGAGCAGACTCAAAGGGTGGATGACCTTTCGCCGTGGGTCGACGAGGTGGAGTTTGTCCGCATTGCCGATGACGCTCAGGTGCATCCTGCGACCGTAACCAAGATGTTGATTGACGGTCGCGCAAACGCCTTCATGATGGACGATCGGAACCGGGTCGTGGCAGTGCCGGCCGATGGCAGCCGTCTGACGGTGATAGCGCAGGAGGAGTGTGACGGCGAAGGGTGTCGGATTATCAGCGACATGGCATTGTGCGGCAACGAGTTGCTGGTACTGGTCGGCCACGAGATCATGCGCTTCGATGGTGATGATTTCTCGCTGGTGCGCCGCGATAATGTCCCGATAGATCTGCCGTGCGATGCCCTGGCGCCCGACGGCGAGGGTGGCATGTATCTCTTCTCGGCCTTCCCGAAGAACCTACCCGAACTGCCGCAGGGCGGCAATGTGACAAAGGTTCAGTCGGGGGACGAATTCATGCTCTACCGTCTGTCGCCTGATGGCGAAGTTGCGGACCGTTATATTCCGCGCGACGACTGCACGCTGTCGCTGAACAATATCTCGCAGTCTTCATGCGGCGAATATATGCTGCGCCCGCAGAACGGCAACCATGTCTTCTATCGCCTTACGGCCGACGGCATCGTCCCTGCCTACCGTGTCGATTTCGGCAGTGAGAATATCCCGCACCGTTATTACTTCGACGTGGCGGGCGAGGACCTTATGTCATATATTATGTCTCCCTATTACAAGATGCCGATGGAGCTGCATGAGACGGCGTCGCATCTCTTTTTCCGTGTTGCGGGGCCCGAGGCGCGCGAGGTGGCGGTGGTGTATGACCGCAGGAGTTGCGGAGGCATAATGTGGGAGAATGCTCCGGGTGACATGCAGATGCAGATTCTTGCGTCGGATGGCAAGTGGTTCTATGCCGTGATGCCCGAGACGGGCGGCGCGGATGAGGGGCCTCACGGGCCGCTCTACAGTTACGTCCGCCGGGCGTTGGCGGAGCAGGAGCCCGATGCGGCCGGCCATTCGTATCTGGTGAAGATACGTTTCCGCAAGATGTGATTCTACTGTGGACTGTCAATAAAGGGCGGCGGCAGGTACACCTGCCGCCGCCCGTATTTCATACACAGCTATTTGTGCTCGACATATTCTCCCTTGTCGAGGTGGTAGGTGGCTTCGCCGCGGTCGCCGTTCTCGAGGTCGGTGATCTCCACCCTGAAGACGCGGTAGGGCAGCGGCGTATCGTTTTTCGGCATGTCGACCGTCAGGTAGTAGGCTATGCCGTATTCGTCGGCCTCGTAGTACTCCTTTATCTGCTGCCGCATAAGTATCGCGACCTCCTCGCCGTCGATGAAGACCCTGATGGCGGCCTTGTCGATCGGCGGAGCCAGGTTGTCGCACTTTGCCTCTGCTGTGGCGGCATCCTGGTGTACGCCCGAAAGGTCCTCCTTGTGCTGCGCGTTACCTGTGCCCTTGCTGGCGAGGAACCGTGTGAGGCTCATCGGACGTACGTATATCTGGTATGTCGGCATGCCTCCCGGTATGTTGAACGCGTGCAGGCCGTATGCCTCCATGCGGTGGTAGCGTATGTCGAGCGTGGTGTCGCGGTCGGCGATGAAGTCCCAGCCCCAGAATTCGAGCCTGAGGTCGTCGGCCGAGGTGTCGGGGCTCATCGTATGCGGGTAGGTCGCCATGTCGATAGCGCCGACGCTGCGGTATCTCCCTTTGGGTATGGTGATGCGGTAGCGTCCGTCGTCACCGGTTTCGGTATGGAACAGGACGTCGAAATTCGAGTTCTGGAACATAACCGAGCAGTTGGCTATGGCGTTGCCGTCGTAGTCGGTGACTAGGCCGCCTATCGTTACCGAGTCGCGCATCTCCTGCGCCGTCAGTGTAGCGGCATGGAGTATCGTGCCGGCAACGAAGGGCAATAGTTTGATGTGATTCATGTGTCGTGTTTGCGAAACGTACGGTGCGGCCGTCAGAGTATCTTCTGCATCAGGATGGCGTCGTACCAGCCGTCGGGCGAGAGGAGCCAGTCGCGGCGGCGGCCGCACTGCTCGTATCCTGCCGCGGCGAAGAGCCGCAGGCTGGCCGTGTTGTCGGCCGTGATCTCGCACCACAGCTGGTGGAGGTGGAGCGTATCGCGGCAGTAGCGTCCGAGGGCGGCGAGGGCGTCAGTGGCGTATCCGCGGCCCCGCAGTTCGGGCGCGACCACTATGCCGACGCCTGCGCGCAGGTTCTGCGGGTCGAACTCGAAGAGGTCGACCGCACCCGCCCGCTGCGGTTGCCCGCTGTCGGCTGTCTCGATGACGAGCCGCTGTTGGCGCGTGGCGTAGATGTCGAAACGCTGCTCGTCGATAAGGCGCATAAGCGTATGGCGGGAAAACGGGGTCGTAGTCCCGCTTACCCGCCATAGCTGTGTGTCGTTCTCCCAACGGTACATCGTGTCGAGGTCGTCGGGCTCGAGTGCCCGCAGACGACATATCGCACCCTCGATGTTCATCCCGCCCGGAGGTTAGAGCCCGATGATCTTGTTGTGGATGAGCATCGCTACACCCCATGCGTTGGCGTTTTCCGACATCTTCGACTGTCGGAACTTCGTGTCGCGGTATACGAGGTTGAGCGAATATTTGTTCGTCGACGACTTGAGCGGCAGCATGATGAAGTCGCCCGCCGCCGCGAGGTTGCCGCCCACGATGACGGTCTCGGGGTTGAACGTGTTGATAAGGAAGGCCACTGCCTTGCCCAGTTTCTCGCCCACCTCCTCGATAAGCTCTATCGAGAGGTTGTCGTCGTTCTTGGCCGCCGCGATGATGTCGTTGATGTGTATCTGCTCGCCGCGGTCGTACTTCTCGCGCAGGATGGTGTTCACGCCGCTCTTGATGAGTTCGATGATGCGCTCCTCGATGGCTATACCCGACACCTCGGTCTCGAGGCAGCCCTTCTTGCCGCAGGCGCATATCTTCTCGTTGTCGAAGAAGGGTATGTGTCCGAACTCGCCCGCGAAGCCGTTCTTGCCGTAATAGAGCTTGCCGTCGATGACGATGCCGATGGCCACGCCGCGGCCCAGGTGGAGATAGATGACGTCGCTCTCCTCCTTCGAGCGTCCGCAGTTGTACTCGGCGTAGCAGCGGGCGCGGGTGTCGTTCTCGAGCAGCACGCGCATGTTGATACGCTTCTGTATGATGTCGCGCAGCGACTCCTCGTTTGAGGTGAAGTACATGTAGCTGCGGCCCGTTTCGGGGTTGACGCGGCCTACGATCGAGACGCCCAGACCGAGGATCTTCGAACGGTCGATGCCGCATGTGTCGATGAAGTTCTCGATGTTGGAGCATATCTTCTCGAGGCACTGCGGGCGGTTCTGCAGCTCGAACGAGTTGTCCGTAACCTCCTTGATAAGGTTGTTCTGCAGGTCGGTGATGACGAAGGTCATGTTGTCGCGCGCAACGTTCACGCCGGCGAAGTATATTGCCGAATTGGCCAGACCGAAGACGTTGGGACGGCGTCCGCCCGGAGTCTCGACCTTGCCCAGATCGTTTACAATGTTCTCCTCGATCAACTCCTGTACGAGTTTGGTTATGGTCGGCACGCTTATGTGCAGCTCCTTAGTAAGTTCCGAAAGAGTACACTCGCCGTTGACGGCCATGTAGGCGATTATGTTTCGCTTTATGATGTTGTTTTTGTGAGTGATACCCTTCAGGTTCTCATTCGCGGTGATGTTAAAGAATTCTGTTAATGATGCCATTTTGGGGATATTGATCGGTTTTCGACCACAAATATAAATACTTTTGCGTGAAATGCCAACTCTTTCTTAATTATTTTAACAAATAAAGCAAAAAAGAGCCGTTTCATATCGAAACGGCTCTTTCGTGTCCTGTCGGACGAAATCTCTTACATCGTGGCCTTCGACTCGACGGCAGCCTCGGCGTTGACCTTCTTGATGAGGCCCTGCAGCACGTTGCCGGGACCGAGCTCGGTGAACTCCGTAACACCGTCGGCAAGCATGTTCTTCACGATCTGCGTCCAGCGTACGGGGGCCGTGAGCTGTGCGATGAGGTTGCTCTTGATCTTCTCGGGATCGGTCTGGGGCTGTGCGTCCACATTCTGGTATACGGGGCACATGGGGGCGTTGAACTGCACCTCCGAGATGGCCTGCTCGAGCTCGGCACGGGCAGCCTCCATAAGGGGCGAGTGGAACGCGCCGCCCACGGGCAGACGCAGTGCGCGGCGGGCACCTGCCTCCTTGAGGCGTGCGCAGGCCTCGTCAACGGGGGCCTCGGCACCCGAGATGACGAGCTGGCCCGGGCAGTTGTAGTTGGCGGCAACCACTACACCCTCGATCTCGTCGCAAGCCTTCTCGACGACGGCGTCCTCGAGACCCAGGATTGCGGCCATGGCTCCCGGCTGGCTCTCGCAGCACTTCTGCATGGCCATTGCGCGCTTCGACACCAGACGCAGGCCGTCCTCAAACGAGAGGGCTCCGGCTACGGTCAGCGCCGAGAACTCGCCCAGCGAGTGTCCGGCAACGGCGTCGGGCTTGACACCCAGAACCTTGGCCAGAACGACCGAGTGGAGGAATACGGCGGGCTGCGTCACCTTCGTCTGCTTGAGCTCGTCGGCCGTGCCGTTGAACATGATGTCGGTGATGCGGAAGCCGAGAATCTCGTTGGCCTTCTCGAAGAGCTCCTTGGCCGATGAATTGTTGTCGTAGAGGTCCTTGCCCATACCGGTGAACTGGGCACCCTGACCCGGGAAGACATAAGCGTGTTTCATGATGTGATATTTTTTGATATACCTATGCGGTTTGAATCTCCTGCAGGCATTTATTAAAATTTCCGTGCAAAGGTATAACCTATATTGCAATTTTGCAACCGTCGCCGCGGGCCATTCGCCACTTATGCCGCAATACTGCCCCCGCGGATTTGCATATCCGGAAAATAATCATTACTTTTAAGAGGTGCGACGGGCGGTATTCCCCGACAGGGCGGTCTGGCGTCGCCGGCACATCGAGTGAAGCATCTTAAAACCGAGCAGTATATGAAAAGGATTTTCTTGTTTTTGGCCGCCGTGCTCTGTGTGGGCAGCGTAGCGGCGCAGCAGGCACTGTGGAGCGCCTCGAAGATAGTCTCTCCGCAGATCCACGACGACAACAGCGTAACGTTCCGCCTGGCGGCACCCGAGGCGCAGTCGGTGGTAGTGGTGTGCGACTACACCACGGCCGACGGCAAACCCCTCGCCCCGGCCAAGATGGTGCGCGGCGAAAACGGCGTGTGGGAGTATACGACGCCGCCTCTTATGTCGGAGCTATACAGCTATAACTACTTTGTCGACGGCGTCAAGGTGTGCGACCCGGCGAACGTATATATCAACCGCGACGTGGCGTCGGTGGCCAACATATTCATCATCGGAGGCGACCGCGGCGACCTCTACAGTGTGAACGACGTGCCCCACGGCAGCGTGAAGCGTTGCTGGTACGACAGCCCGACGCTGGGCAAGAGCCGCCGCATGACGGTATACACGCCCGCAGGTTACGAGCAGGGCAAGGAGAAGTATCCCGTGCTTTACCTTCTGCATGGGGCCGGCGGCGACGAGGAGGCGTGGATGACGCTTGGCCGCACGTCGCAGATACTCGACAACCTTATAGCCGCGGGCAAGTGCCGCCCGATGATCGTCGTCATGACCAACGGCAACCCGTGGCAGCAGGCGGCGCCGGGCGAGGCGGCCGACGGCATGAAGCAGCCGGGAATGAAGTACGATCCGTCGCAGACCTCGTTCGAGAAGTCGTTTGCCGACGTCATCGCATACGTCGAGAAGAACTACCGCGTCATCCGCAAGAAGGAGGCGCGCGCCGTGGCCGGCCTGTCGATGGGCGGCGGGCATTCGTTCAACATCTCGCGCATGTATCCCGATATGTTTGACTATGTGGGCCTCTTCTCGGCCGCGGTGCGCGGTGTCGAGGATGCCGAGGTGGCCGAGAGCCTCGTGCGCCAGCGCGACAACGGCCTGAAGCTCTACTGGATCGCGTGCGGCAACACAGACTTCCTCTATCAGGCCAACAAGGACTATATGAAGTATCTCGATTCGATCTCGTTCCCTTATACCTTCCGCGAGAGCGACGGCGGCCACATATGGCGCAACTGGCGCATCTACCTGTCGGAGTTCGCGCCGATGCTGTTCCGGAAGTAGGGCGCAACTCATCATTATGAACGTGCCGGTCTGAAGAATCGGTGGTCATGCAACCCATTGTTGCGGTCTGTCCGCGGTGATGGGTTGTATTGTTCCCGGGTTTGGGGTAATGCAGGAATTCATGTGTGAAAATTATCGTGTTATGAGAATATTATGTCTTATCGTTGTTGCGTGCATGGTGTCAGGCTGTGGCGAGGAGCGTGTGATGCGGCGGACGATGGTTATGTCGGAGTATTCGATCGGGGCGTCGAGCATAAACGGCGACGGTAGCGTGACGTTCCGCCTGGCAGCGCCCGAAGCGCAGAGGGTGTCGGTATCCGGCGACTTCATTTCGGCGGCCGACGGCACTGCTTTTGGCGGCGGGGAGATGGTGCGTAATGGCGACGGCGTGTGGGAATACACCACGCTGCCGCTTGCCTCGGAGCTTTATACCTACAGTTTCAATGTCGACGGTGTCAGGATTTGTGACCCGACAAACGGACACATCTCGCGTAATGTTTCAACGCTGTCGAGCGAATTAATAATCGGTGGCGGCCGCGGCGACTACTATCGTGTGAACGATGTGCCGCATGGAACGGTACGCAGTTGCTGGTACCACAGCGACAGCTATGGCTGTGACCGTCGCATGATGGTATACACGCCGCCCGGATATGAGAGCGGCGGACGTTATCCGGTACTTTACCTGCTTCATGGCGCTGGTAACGACGAGGGCTCGTGGCTGGAGCTCGGTCGTGTGGAGGAGATCATGGACAACATGATCGCGCGTGGCGAGTGCCGTCCCATGATAGTGGTCATGCCCAACGGCAACGCGTTCAAGCAGGCAGCCGATATCTCCGCCGCCGAGGGAACAGCGCTCGAGTGGTCTGATCGCAAACCGTTGAATCCCATGCTGGAGGTGTCGTTTGCAGAGGTTGTGGATTATGTCGACGGAACGTTCCGTACGGTCGACGGCAAGCGCGGGCGAGCCATAGCCGGTTTGTCGATGGGAGGCGGCCAGACCTCCATCATATCGTACAGCCTGCCCGATACGTTCGATTATGTGGGATTATTCTCCGCGGCAGTAGGTGCCGTTACCGATGAGCAGAACGACGCGAAGATCAAGGCGCAGAGGGATAACGGCTTGAAATTGTATTGGATCGCATGCGGTACCGAGGATTTCCTCTATGACGGGAATCGTCAGTACATGTCATATCTCGATTCGATCGGGTTCCCGTATGTCTATTGCGAGAGCGACGGCGGCCATATATGGCGCAACTGGCGCATCTATCTGTCGGAGTTCGCGCCGATGCTGTTCCGGAAGTAGGGCGCTTGCGTTGTAATAATAAACGATGCGGCCGGCAACAATCCGATGTTGCCGGCCGCGTCGTTTAATTCTATAAGCGTGCTTACTCCACGCGTATGAAGCATTCGGCGGCCTTGACGCCGTCGGCCATGGCCTCGACCTTGATGGTGCCCTCCTGTCGGGTGCTCTGCACGATGCAGGTGAGCTGGCCGCTGAAGAGGTGCATGTGCGGTTCGTGGAACGCCTCGAGTGATGTCGGGTCACCGTTGGCTACGGCGCGGAACGAGCCTGCGCCGCTTACCTTGAAGCGTATCTCGCGCGAGTCCGTGGGCAGCGGGTTACCCTCCTTGTCCACGATGCGCACGTTTATGTAGCTCAGATCCTCGCCGTCGGCCGCAATCCAGCGGCGGTCGGGTGTCAGCTCTATGCCGTATGCCTTGCCTGCCGTGCGGATGCTCTTCTCGGCCACGGCGGCGCCCTGTGCGTCATATGCTACGACGCGCAGCTCGCCCGGCTCGTAGCGCACGTCGTCCCACATGAGGCGGTAGCGGGTGAGTGTCGTCGAGTCGTTCTTGTGGCGCATGCCCTGGCTCTTGCCGTTGACGAAGAGTTCGGCCGAGGGGTATGATGTATATACATATACGGGAGTGGTTTCGCCCTCGCGGCCCTCCCAGTTCCAGTGGGGCAGGATGTGGAGCGTAGGCGAGGAGTTGTTCCATACGCTGCGGTAGAGCCAGTAGCGGTCCTTGGGGATCGATGCGAGGTCTATGATGCCGAACATCGAGCTGTGGTTGGGCCATGCGTCGGTGTCGTAGGGGGTAGGCTCGCCCAGGTAGTCGAAGCCCGTCCACACGAACTGGCCTATCATGTAGTCGAGGTCGTCGTCGGCGGCGAAGTCGTCGTCGGGGATGTTCGACCAGCTGCAGTACTCGACGTCATATCCCGTGCTCTGGTGGTCGTCGTGCATGATGTGGGCGCCGCGCTTGACGGGGAAGTGGTATACGCCGCGCGAGCTTACCGTCGAGGCGGTCTCGCTGCCCAACACGAGGCACTGCGGCAGTTTGGCATAGGCCTCGGGGTACTGCGGTACCTTATAGTTGAAGCCCGCCACGTCGAAGAGCGCGGCGAAGCCGTTGTTCACAACCGAGTTGTAGTCGTTCATGCCGCACGTTACGGGGCGTGTCGGGTCCTCGCGGTAGCAGATGTCGCGCAGCCACGTCGCCACCTTGTATCCCTCGGCCGACCACTGCGATGGAACCTCGTTGCCGATGCTCCACATCACCACCGAGGGGTTGTTGCGGAAGTTGTGCAGCATGTTGACCATGTCGCGCTCGGCCCACTCGTCGAAGAAACGGTGGTAGCCGTTTTCACACTTGGCCTCGTTCCACTCGTCGAACGACTCGACCATCATCATGAATCCCATCTCGTCGCACAGGGCTACCAGCTGCGGGTCGGGCATGTTGTGCGAGGTGCGGATGGCGTCGCAACCCATGTCCTTGAGCATCGTAAGCTGTCGGCGCAGTGCGGCCTTGTTCACAGCCGCACCGAGGGGACCCAGGTCGTGGTGCAGGCAGACGCCGCGGAACTTGCGCATCTTGCCGTTGAGGAAGATGCCCTTGTCGGCGCGCAGCTCGACGGTGCGGATACCGAAGCGCGTCGTATAGCGGTCGACGAGGCGGCCGTCGTAGTATAGTTCCGTCTCGGCGGTGTAGAGCGTCGGCGTTTCGGGTGACCACAGGTGCGGATGCTCGACCGTGAAGTGCTGCTCGGCGGGTTTGCCGTGGTTGAGTTTCTGGGTGTTGTCCTTCATGGCCACCTCGCGGCCTGCGGCATCGCGTATGCGTGTCACGAGGCGCACCTGCGTGCCGTTGGCAGCGCCCTCCACCTCGGCGCGCAGATGTACCGAGGCGTAGTCGTCGGATACGTAGGGGGTGGTTATGTAGGTGCCCCATACGGGGATGTGTACCTTGTCGGTCGAGATGAGGTGTACGTTGCGGTAGAGTCCCGCGCCCGGGTACCAGCGTGACGACTGCGGCATGTTCTCCAGCTCGACGCGGAGCGTGTTGTCGCCCTCCTGCGCCGCGGCGGTGATGTCGCACGAGAATGAGTTGTAGCCGTAGGGCCAGTAACCGACCTCCTTGCCGTTGAGCAGCACGCGGGCCTGGCTCATGGCGCCGTCGAATAGCAGCGTCAGCGCGCGGTTGTCGCTGACGGAATCGATGTGCAGGGTGAGTTCGTAGTATCCCTTGCCCATGTATGGCAGGCCGCCCGTGCGGCCGGTCTTGTCGCTCGGGTGACGCTCGCCGTTCTGTACCACGGCAACGCGCTGTATGTCGTTTTCGCGGTCGAAGGGGCCGTAGATGGCCCAGTCGTGGGGTACGGTGACGTTCTGCCACTCGCTCTGTCCCTCCTTCATGAAGCGCCAGCCCTCCTTGAGGGTGGTCTGTGTGCGCAGCTGTTGCGCCATGCCGGCACCCGCACCCAGCACGAAGAGCAGGGTCGGGATTAGAAGTCTTGGTTTCATGTCGTATGGTTTTGCGGCAGCCGGCGTGTCGCATCGACGACTGTCCGACCGCGGTTATTTGGTCTTGTAGAAACAGCGGAACTTGCCGCCCGCGAGTTTGGCTAGCTTGCTCTTGAGCAGGTTGCGGCGCAGCGGCGAGAGGCGGTCCGTGAAGACGTAGCCGTCGATGTGGTCATACTCGTGCTGTATGACGCGGGCGGGCAGCCCCGTGAACTCCTCATCGTGCTCGACGAAGTTCTCGTCCACATACCGCATGCGTATCGATACCGGGCGGCGTACATCCTCGTGCAGGCCGGGCAGCGAGAGGCAGCCCTCGTTGAAGAGGTCGGTCTCCTCCGAACGCTCGTATATCTGGGCGTTGATGAACACACGCTTGTAGTCCTTGAGCGAGGGGTCGTCCTCGCCCCACGGCGTGCAGTCGACGATGAACAGACGTATGTTCTTGCCTATCTGCGGGGCGGCGAGGCCTACGCCTTCGGCCTCGGTCAGCGTGAGGAACATGTCGTCGACGAGCTGCTTCAGGCCGGGGTAGTCGGGTGTGATGTCGGTCGATACGTTACGCAGAACGGGTGATCCGTATATTACTATGGGGTATATCATATTTCTTTTCTTTCTGTTCTATTTGTCTATTACTATAACTTCTCCGGCTTTGGTCGGGCGGTCGATGACCTCTCCCGTAAATGGCGAGATCATCACCAGCCGCTCTCCCTTTTCCGACAATATCTTTACCGAAACGGTCTTTCCGTCCTTCTTCTCGGCGCTTATCAGGAAGGCGCCGCGCGCCCGCAGGTTGTCGAACTCGATATCCTTCCACTCCGCGGGTACGGCGGGGAATACCCTTATGGTATCGGTATGGCTCTGCAGCAGCATCTCCTGAACGCCGGCGGCAAAGGCAAAGTTACCCTCGAGGGTGAACGGGCGGTAGGTAAAGTTCGACTTGCCCGATGCCGTCTGGTCGCCGTTGGCGTGGAACGTATTGGGCAGGCAGAAGCAGTCGGCGAATGTCCTCAGGGCCTTGTATGCCCCCTCGCCGTCGAAGGCGCGCGCTTTCATGTTCGCAAACCACGAGTAAGAGTATCCGCACCACCAGCCGGGGCCGTACTCCTCCATCCTTTTAAGCGTGGCGTCGATTATCTTGCGCGAACGCTCGCCCTGCGAGTAGTCAATAAGTCCGAGTGGGTGGAACGCCATGGCGTGCGAGAAGTGGCGGTGCGACTGGGCGTAGGGGAACCCTTTGGCAAAGGTAAGGGCTCCGGTCTCGTCGAGGTCGAAGTCCGGCAGCTGCCGCTGCAGGTCGCTCCAGTGGCGGGCCTCGTCGTCAAGACCGAGGGCTGCGGCCATCTCCGATGCCATGCCGAACAGGTTGGCGGTAAGGGCGAGGTCGTAGTTGGTCATGGTCTTGAACCATGCGTTGATCGAGTTGTCGAAGATCTCCGGGCTTGAGGAGTAGGCGAGTACTCGCTTGCCCTCGGCGTTGATCTCCGTCTGGTTCTCGAGGAACTGGGCCGCCTCCTTTACGAAGGGATAACCCCGATCCTTGAGGAACTGTCCGTCGGCCGAGTATTTCCAGTGCAGGTAGAAGTGCTGCGACAGCCATGCTGCGGTGGTCTGCGACATGGCGTACTGGATCCATCCGCCCATGGGCTCGCCCGTGAGCGTGCAGACGCCCGGGACGTTCAGGCCCTCCTTCTCGAAGTACTGTCGGGTAAAGGCCCTGTAGACGTCGCGCTGGTTCCACAGCGTGTTCAGGTAGCTGCTCTCCTCCTTCAGGTGGTTGCCCGTATAGGTGGGCCAGTAGCTGAGCTGCGTATTCAGGTCGTGGTGGAAATCGCCTTTCCAGGGCGGGAGCTTGCCGTTGTCGGCTGTCCATACGGCTTGCAGCGAGATGGGGTAGGAGTCCTCTCTGGCGGCGGCCCCCAGTTTATACATCTCGTTGTCGTACTGGCGCTGCAGGACGCTGTCCGGCAGGACGACGGAAGACTGGTTCCAGAACTCGTTCCAGAAAGCGAGGTGCGTCGCGTAATCCTCCTTCAGGCCGCGCTGAAAGGCCTGCTCAACCTCGTCGGCGGCGTTGTCGTCCGACAGCGACGAGGTAACGCTCCACACGCCGATGCACTTGCCGCGGCGGTTTTCCCATTTAACGGCTACGTCGTACGAAAAGTCGCCCCAGCCGTTCTGATGGTAGGTCACAAGACCGTCCTTTTCAGTCAGCTCTCCCTGCTCGTATCCCAGTCGGGCCAGGTCCTGGCCCGTGACCGGATCGAGCGCGTTTGCATTATCCTTCTGGTAGACGGGAGGAATGATCGTGGGTGCAACGTCGTCGGGAACATTCTCGAGGACAAACCATCCGATAGGCTCGGTGGCGTGGACAAAGGTGTGGAGACGGGCACCGTTCTCCCACTCGGTCTCGCAGAGCGCATTTTTAAGATATAGATGCACCTGCCTTGCGCCGCCCATGCGGGCGAACTCCAGTGCGGCACCAGGTATTTTCGAGGGTGCTGCGTCGCGGTCGTATGGCCAGTCGAACTTCTGCTGTACCGGCAGGTAGTTACCCTCGGCGATATGATTCTTTACCCACGAAAACTTGTAGTTGTCGCCCGACAGGCTGTCGGCGGGGCGCAGGTCCCACAGATCGGTGCGGTCCAGCGACATCCTCAGGACGGAATCCCGCTCCCATACAAGGGCCCCGACCGTGGCGTTTCCCAACGGAATGCCCTCGTCCCATGTGGTGGCCATGTGGTCGAATGCAAGGTCGCTCTTCGTGGGGCGTAGCTGCCAGTCGGCCGTGTCCGAGCATCCTGCGGCAAGAGCCATGAGGGTTCCGCCCAGGCAGGCCGTCAACAATATGCGGCGTATGTTTTTCATATCGACGATAATATCCTTTGAATAAATATATTCCCTGCTGTTGTAATCCAATCGGTAGGGCGCTGTTAGGGGTGTGAGCTGGGCGGATCATGCCGCCGGGCCACGCTCGGCCGTTTCGCCTGCCGTTATCGTCTCATGGAGATCGACTCCATGTAGGACTGCAGTATTATTGCCGCCGAGATGCGGTCCACCACGGCCTTGTCGCGGCGGGCCATGCGTCCCATGCCGCTCTCGATCATGGCGCGGTGTGCCAGCACCGAGGTGAAGCGCTCGTCGTAAAGCACCACGTCCTTGTCGGGGTAGCTGCGGCGCAGACGTGCCGCCAGGGGCTCGATAAAGCGCATTGTCTCCGAGGGCGAGCCGTTCATCTGCACGGGTTTGCCGAGCACGATGGTGTCGACGTCGTTCTTCGAGAAGTAGTCGGCCAGGAATTTCTCCAGCTGCTTGGTCTCGACCGTCGTCAGGGCCCCCGCAATGATACGCAGGGGATCGCTTACGGCGATCCCCGTGCGTCGCGTACCGTAGTCTATGGCCAGAATGCGTCCCATAGGGGCCGTTACAGCTGCTTGATTATTAAGCCGACGGCATATCCTATGGCGAAGCACACGGCGATGATTGCCATGAAGTAAAGTATCTTCGTACCTTTGCTTTTCATGGTTCGGCGTTTCCCGTATTAGAGTCCGAGTTTCTGGAACAGCTTGCGGAACGATACCTCGCTGTCGACCATTGCGGGCAGGGCGTCGATCGAGACTCTCTCCTGTGCCATGGTGTCGCGGTGACGTACCGTGACGGTGTTGTCCTCCAGCGTCTGGTGGTCAACCGTAACGCAGAAGGGCGTACCGATGGCATCCTGACGGCGGTAACGCTTGCCGATAGAGTCCTTCTCGTCGTAGGCCACGTTGTAGTCGTACTTGAGCATGTCGATGATCTTCTGCGCGACATCGGGCAGCCCGTCCTTCTTGACCAGCGGCATGACGGCCACCTTCGTGGGCGCCAGCTGTGCGGGTATGCGCAGTACGACGCGCTCCTCGCCGCCATCGAGCTTCTCCTCGGTGTAGGCTGCCGACATGATCTGCAGGAACATGCGGTCGACGCCGATCGAGGTCTCGACAACGTAGGGAACGTAGCTCTCGCCGCGTTCGGGGTCGAAGTACTGTATCTTCTTGCCCGAGTACTGCTGGTGACGGCTCAGGTCGAAGTCCGTACGCGAGTGGATACCCTCCACCTCCTTGAATCCGAAGGGGAAGTTGTACTCGATGTCGGTTGCGGCGTTGGCGTAGTGTGCCAGCTTCTCGTGGTCGTGGAAGCGGTAGTTGTTGTCGCCGAAGCCCAGGGCGCGGTGCCATGCCATACGGATCTCCTTCCAGCGGTTCCACCACTCCATCTCGGTGCCGGGCTGTACGAAGAACTGCATCTCCATCTGCTCGAACTCGCGCATGCGGAAGATGAACTGGCGTGCCACGATCTCGTTGCGGAAGGCCTTGCCTATCTGGGCGATACCGAAGGGTAACTTCATGCGGGCCGTCTTCTGCACGTTGAGGTAGTTGACGAAGATACCCTGTGCCGTCTCGGGACGCAGGTATATGGTGCTGGCACCCTCGGCCGTAGAACCCATCTGCGTCGAGAACATGAGGTTGAACTGGCGCACGTCGGTCCAGTTGCGCGTACCCGATATGGGGCATGCTATCTCGCAGTCGATGATTATCTGGCGCAACTCGGCCAGGTCGTTGGCGTTCATGGCGTCGGCGTAGCGCTTGTGTACGGCGTCACGCTTGGCGGCCGTCTCCAGCACGCGGGGCGAGGTCGAACGGTACTGTGCCTCGTCGAAACTCTCGCCGAAACGCTTGCGGGCCTTCTCGACCTCCTTGTCGATCTTCTCGTCCTGCTTGGCGATCCACTCCTCGATGAGCACGTCGGCGCGGTAGCGCTTCTTCGAATCCTTGTTGTCGATCAGGGGGTCGTTGAAGGCGGCCACGTGTCCCGATGCCTCCCACGTCTTGGGGTGCATGAAGATGGCGGCGTCGATGCCCACGATGTTCTCGTGGAGCTTGACCATCGAATCCCACCAGTAACGTTTGATATTGTTCTTCAGCTCGACGCCGTTCTGACCGTAGTCGTAAACGGCGCCAAGGCCATCGTATATTTCGCTCGACGGGAATATGAATCCGTACTCCTTGCAGTGAGCCACCAGTTTCTTAAACAACTCCTCCTGTGTCATGGTATTATGTTTTTGTGTCTGTTTGCAATATGTTCAGATTGCAAAAGTACAAAATTAAATGCGAAAATGCACTCCCCGCAGGGTAAATAGCGCTCGTTTTTTACGGTAGTAAGTGTAAAAAAGCGCCCCCGGCGTCCGGAGTGGTCGCAAAGGATTGCAGAACGGATATTTTTTTGTATTTTTGTCATAGGGGCGCGTGTCCGGCGGCGCCGCTGCGGCCCGGGTGCCGGGTCTGTGGAGCGGCAGGGTGTTGAGGCCGGTGCCGCGTGTAACATCTCATAGGGTTTTGATATGAAAAGATTTTTCCTTCTGGCATTGGTGCTGTGCACGGCCGCCACGGCCGCAGCGCAGGGATACAACGATTTCTTTACGTTCCGACCCGACAAGAAGGTGCGTAAGAATTCGCTGAATATAAGCTATGTATCCGACAAGATCTCACCGACGGACAAGAACCTCTCGCTCGACGGCGTCAAAAACAACTGGGGCGTTTCGCTTACCTATGTGCACACCTACATGCTGCACCGCAAGCCCATCGCCCGCATGCTGGGCTTCGGTCTCGACGTGAGCTTTGCCGACGTCTCATACGCCAACTATACGATAGACGACATGGAGCGGTGGGGTATGATCGATCCCGACGATTTCGATACCATGCACGATCCCACGCAGTTCCAGAATGTGGCGTTGCACAAGATTGAGTACTCGCTTCAGGTAGGTCCCTCGGTTACGCTTACGCCCGGAAAGAATTTCACCTTTGCGGCCTACGCGCGTTATGCGCCTACGTTCTCGGGCGTATACATCAATTATGACTTCTACGGCAACTACGCCTCGATGTTTAATTTCGGTGTGTCGGCCTCGTGGCGGAATATAGGTTTGGGTATCGAGTCGAGGATGGGCAGCTGCCGCTACAAGGACTTTACGGGCGGCGACGAACTGATGCCGTCGAAACTCAAGACATCGGGATTCCGTGCCTTCCTGCAGATACGGTGGTAATAGTTGATAGGCGAGATACGATTGAGGGGGCAGTTCAGTTGTCCCCTCTTCTTTTTGTCGTAATTAGTCGCGAAATAAACCCTTTCAGTATGCGTAGACGTTTGATTATATGCAGTATGCCGAGTATGGTGAGAAATATTCCGGTTTTATAATGCAGTATCCCGACGCGAGTGATGTCTGAGGCTAAGGCGTACACACCGCTGAGGACTGTCATTGCGAAAATTACGGTTAAAAGAACAACCATGGTGCGTTTGCCCATGTGGTGGAGAGGCAAGTTGCGATACCATGCTTTGTGTGTAAAGACATGAAGTAGTGCAAGAACTAGAAATATCAGGCTGAAAAGAGTGTGCAACGCTGCGGTTCGGTGCCACAAATCCATGTTTCCCATGTGTCCGGCCAGGTGTAGTTGCAGCCCTGTGCATGCAGACAGGAAGAATGACGGTATGAGTGCCAGGTCGGTTAAAATAATAAGATTGTTTCTGTTCATCGTCGTTTTGTTTTTAGACAAGGCAAAGTTACGTTTCGGCGATGTTCAGGTAAATGGACGTTGCGGGGTATGAGTTGTATTATTCGAGGTATTTTTTGCGGTAGGTCGCGGGGCTGATGCCTTCGGCCTTGGTGAAAAAACGAGTGAAATAGGCACTGTCGTCAAAGCCTAGAGTTTCGGCTATCTCTTTTATACTGGCAGGCGTGTAGACGAGCCTGCGTTTGGCGCGAACTAGTACTTCATTTGCTATGAAACGTGAAGCACTTGTTCCCGTAACATAGTGGACGGCTTCATTAAGATAGGTGGTTGAGATGTTGAGTGCGGCAGCGTGGTTTGACGGCCTGCGGTCGATGGCATCGTGTTGAACAAGACGATGCTTTAGGGCCAGGACAATTTTGATATATCTTTTATCGGCGGATTGTGTGGGGATGTTATGAGTTGCGATTTCGGCCGCAATTTCAGATATCGCATTAGCCGTATGTTGTACAACAGGACTTGTGGCGGGCCTGTGCGCTGTGTCGTTGGTGGCCGCTTTCGTGTCTTCGCCGCTATCGTGATATGCAATTCTGTTGACTAGGATTTCGAACAGATGTTGCATTTCATCCCTTTGCTGTGATGAAGGATGAAGTATTGTCTGACGCAGCGTATATTCTTCTAACGTGTATCTGGCCGATATGGAAATCGAATGCGTATCTATGAAGAGCAGGTAAGCCTCTGCGTTGTGTATATTTATGAGACTATGTGCTTGTCCGGTCCCTACATAGATCACGTCGCCATCTTTGAGACTGTATGTCTTGAAATCGATTTCGACTTTGCATTCTCCAGATGTAACCATGCCAAAAATGGAATACTTGTCACGGTGGGTATAACTTACGACTGGAGTTTGGGTTGTCGTAGATATTTTCTTGGCGAATATTACCGAGGAGAACTGTTCTGTTAACGTATGCGTCGTGAGGTCGTCTTTCATCGAAGTCTATAGCATTGCTGCGCGGCGGAACGAGAACTCTCCCTCGCGCGATATTATGATGTGGTCCGTGAGGCGTATGTCGAACAGCGCCGCAGCGTCGCGTATGCGCAGTGTGAGCGTGCGGTCGGCCTCGCTCGGCGAGGCTGCGCCCGAGGGGTGGTTGTGTACGAGGATGATCTGTGTGGCAAGCAGTTCGAGGGCCCGTTTGACGATGATGCGATGGTCCACGATGGTGGCCTGTACTCCGCCCTGGCTCATGCGGCAATACTCTATTATGCGGTTCGACGAGGTGAGGAATATCGCCCAGCACTCCTCGTGCCCCATGGCGTCGAGCAACGGACGCATCAGCCGCACCACGTCGGTGTCGGTGGCGATGGTCGCTGCGGCTGCCGCCGTCGCTGCCGTGGCGCGGCGCCCCAGCTCCGTGGCCAGGCGTATGCGTTCGGCACGCCGCAGCCCCAGCCCCTCGCTCATGCGCAGGCGTCCGATCTCGGCGTGGGCTACGGCCGCGAGCGATCCGTATGCGGCGATGAGATTCTCGGCCGTGCGTATTGGGTCGCGTCGGTCGTCGGCCGACTCCACGAGCAGCGCCAGCAACTCGGTGTCGCTGAGCGATGCCGCTCCGCGTGACAGGAGTTTGTCGTGCAGGTTTTTCATGGGCGGTCGGACTTGTTTGTTGTATGGTTGCCGGGCGCAGTGTCCCCGCGAACCTTCTGTGCGTCTGCTATTCGCTCTTTTCGGGCGTGGCGGCTTCCGTGGGTCGGTCGCTGTCGGTATTTGCCGCCGTACTCTCCGATAAGGGCTGCGCTTTTACGGTTTCGGCTGGCTCTGCGGCTGTGATCTCTGCGGGTTCAACCGTAGTCGTTCCATCCGTTTCCGTATTGTCGTCTGAGACCTTGGCCGCCTTCGACGGGCGTCGGCGGGTACGCCTTTTGGGCGCAGGGTTTTCGGTGCCGGCATCGGTCGCGGATGCTTCCGCCGTGGTATCTTCCGTTACGTTGTCGTCGGTGGTTTCGGCCGCAGATTCGACAAGCTCGACCGCTTCGGCGGCCTCGGCCTCTTGGACGGCCTTTGGCTGGCGGCGGCGGGAACGGCGCTTCGGTGCGGCGGCCTTTTCCCCGGCAGGAAGCTCGGTTGCGGCTTCCGTGTTGTCGGCCTCTGTCGCAGACTCCGAAGTGGCGGTTTCGATGTCCGATTCGGCTTTGATGTACGTTACGGGCTGGGGCTCTTCGGTAGGCTCGTTGCCGATGTTGTCTCCTTCGCCCTCAGCTGCTGTGGGTTGTGCGGCCCGGCGGCGTGAACGGCGTGATGAGCGGCTGCGGCCCGACGGCTTGGCGCTGTCGTCCGAGGCGGTGTCGGTGTCCGTTTCCGTCGTTGCGTCGGGTGCGGCGGCAGTGTCGGTATCGTCGGCCTCCGACGTTACGCTCTCTTCGGGTGTGGCGGTGGCGTCGTCGTATGCCGCCTGTGCGGGTTCGTTCCAGGCGGCGGTGTCGGGCGTTGACTCTGCAGTCTCTGTACTTGCGGCTTGTTCTGCAGCCTCTGCCGTATCGTTATTTTCCGCAGCGCGGCGGCGTGAACGGCGAGACGAGCGGCTACGGCCCGAAGCCTTTGCCGTGTTGTCGTCAGTTTCTTCGTTGGCGGAGGTATCCTTGTCTGCGGTCTCGGCAGCTGGGCGTCGGGGTGTCGAGGCAAGGCCGCGCTCTATGGCGTCGAGCTTGTCGAAGAGTTTGGTGCAGTCCTCCTCGCGGAAACCCTGCGAGACGGAGAAGGCGGCGTGCTGCTCGGCCTCCTTCTTCGAGTCGCCCGAGCCGTAGCCGGCTTCGATGTCGTCGATGAGCACCTTGCAGATGAATACGGGATGCGCCGACGAGTAGTTCTTGTCGTGCGAGGTGATGAAACGTATGGTGTGGTGCTTCTTCTGGCACCACTCGATAAGGCGGCTCTTGAAGTCGGTCTCCTCCTCGAGCAGCGTCCCGGCGCGCAGGTAGTCGCCGAAGATGCGGTTGATGAGCAGGCGGTTGACGAAATCGTATCCCTGGTCGAGGTATATGGCGCCCATCATGGCCTCGAAGGCGTCGCCGTAGATGTGTTTCTGCGAAAAACTTGCCGACGAATGGGTAATGACGTGCGCGTCGAGGTTCAGGCGCTTGGCCACCTCGTTGAGTGACTGGCGCGACACCATCTTCGAGCGCAGCTGTGTGAGGAACCCCTCGTTCTGGTCGGGGAACTCGATGAAGAGGTAGTCCGAAGTGACGCTCTCGATGACGGCGTCGCCGAGGAACTCGAGGCGCTCGTTGTTGATCTGACGGCCGTCGTCGAGCGTGACCGAGGCCGATTTGTGTATCAGGGCGAGCTTGTAGAGCTCGATGTTGTGCGGAATGAATCCGAACATGTCGTCGATGGCGGCGTAGAACTTGCGGTCCTTGCCGAAGCGGCGGCGTATGGGGCGGAGTATGAAATCTATCACGTGTCTTGATTCGGGTTTTTGATGTTGTGTCGGAGCCCTGCATCGGCTGAGGCCTGCATTGGCTGCATGCGGCGTGGCGGCGTCGGCGGCACGGCATCATGGCCTCGCGCAGCGTCGGCTGCGGGGGAAGCCATCATGTCTGTTCGGTCGCGCGCTGCGGTACGGGTCGCGTGCGTGGGGCGGCCTGGCGGCGCAGTGCAACGGGCAATAATGTACGGTGGCAGGTCGCACGGGGCCTGCGCGGCGATTCTGAAAATGGAAAAAGGGCTAATCGAGGAGAAAAATACGCCCCGATATAGCCCTGCTTCTCTGCGTAGAACTTCGTAAAGTTCGGTGTGTCCCAGTCCCGCACTCGGGCCCGCGACGTCCACAGACGTACATCCGATACTTCGCACGAAATACCGGCGGACACGTTTTATGCGAGTATATGGTCTTGAAATTACTTCTTGTGAGCCTCTACGTATGCGATAGCGTCGCCAACGGTAGTGATCTTCTCTGCGTCCTCGTCGGGGATCTGGATGTCGAATGCCTTCTCGAACTCCATGATCAACTCAACGGTGTCGAGTGAGTCTGCGCCCAGATGAGCGGTGAAACTTGCTTCGGGTACTACCTCCGACTCCTTAACGCCCAACTTGTCAACGATGATCTCGACAACTTTTGACTGAACTTCTGACATAACTTTAATTTTTAAGTTAAACAATTGTAATATTGATTGGTCGCAATCTTTTCTGCGCTTTTCTGCGCAAAAATAACACTTTTTTTATTAATTTTGGCATCATGCTGAAAATAATTTATCGCAATATTATTTTCGCATTTTGCTAAAACTGTTAAAATCAACGTGTTATGAATTTACTCCTTATATCCAATTCCACCAATGCCGGCGAGGAATATCTGCGTTATCCGCTGAGTGCCATAGGGGATTTCCTCGGTTCGGTGCGCGAGGTGGCCTTCGTGCCCTACGCTGCCGTAACCTTCTCCTACGCGGCCTATGAGGCCAAGGTTCAGGCCCGTTTCGACGAGCTGGGCATACGCGTGCGTTCGGTACACCGTGCCAAGGACCCGCGCCGCATGATTCGCGAGGCGGAGGCCGTATGTGTCGGCGGAGGCAACACCTTCGCCCTGGCCCGCAAGATGCAGGAGCAGGGGCTCATGCGCGCCATCCGCGCCCGCATAGCTGACGGCACGCCCTACGTGGGGTGGTCGGCCGGCAGCAATGTAGCCTGCCCGACGATATGTACCACCAACGATATGCCCATCGTGCAGCCCGAGTCGTTCCGCGCCATCGGTGCCGTCAAGTTCCAGATCAATCCCCACTATCTCGATGCCAACCCCGAGGGGCATGCCGGCGAGACGCGCGAGCAGCGCATACTGGAGTACATCGAGGCCAACCCGCGTCGCTGGGTGGTGGGTCTGCGCGAGGGGTGCATGCTCCATCTGCACGACGGCCGCATGGATCTGATAGGCCCGCGTCCCGCGCGTATATTCCGCAAGGGCGTGGAGACGTTCGAGGTGAAGGCGGGTGACGATCTCGGATTCCTGCTGTAGCGTTTGCGCGTGATGTCTGGTTAGGGTTGCGGCGAACGTTATGAACGAACATATTGTGTGGGACATCGATCCCGTGTTGTTCTCGGTCGGCGGCTTTGCCGTCCGTTACTACTCGCTCTGCTGGCTGGCGGCATTCGCTTCGTGCTACATGGTCATGAAGTCGATATTCCGCCGCGAGGGGCTCTCTGTCGATAACCTCGATTCGCTGCTGGTGTATGTGTTTCTCGGAACGTTCATCGGCGCGCGGCTGGGGCACTGCCTCTTCTACGAAACGGAGTTCTACCTGTCGCACCCGCTGCGCATCGTGCTGCCGTTCCACGAACGGGCCGACGGCTCGTGGGGATTCGGGTTTATGGGGCTGGCGAGCCACGGCGCTGCCGTCGGCATAGTCGTGTCGCTGCTGCTTTATGCCCGCCGCTACCGTTTCCCGATAGGCGACCTGCTCGACAAGCTGGGCGTAGTGGCGCCGCTCGGAGGTGCCTTCATACGTCTGGGAAACTTCTTCAACTCGGAGATCGTCGGGGCACCGAGCGACGGCCCCTGGGCCATGATCTTCAGCAGCGTCGATCCGCTGCCGCGCCATCCGGCGCAGCTGTATGAGGCGCTGGGCTATTTTGCGGCTTTCGCCGTGGTGTATGCCGCTTACCGTATGCGCCGCGGGCGGGTTGCCGATGGGTACTTCTTCGGCTTGTCGATTTTTCTTATTTTCGGGCTGCGCTTTGTCGTCGAGTTCGTCAAGGAGGTGCAGGAGCCGTTCGAGGTATCGCTGCGTGAGAGCCTCGGTCTGGACATGGGGCAGTTGCTGAGCATACCTTTTATAATTGCGGGTGTCGTCATTATGGTGCTGCGCCGCAAAAAACGGGCCGCGGTGCGGTGACGTTATGGCAACGAGGGCCAGGGAGACGGGTGACAGGGGCGAGGCGGCGGCAGTAGACTATCTGCGTCGCAACGGTTTCCTGATATGCGCACGCAACTGGCGCTGCGGCCGTTACGAGATAGACATCGTGGCCAGCCGTCGGGGTGTGACGCACTTCGTCGAGGTGAAGACCCGCGCGGCGGGAGCCCTCGTTTCGCCCGAGGGGGCCATGACGCGGGCAAAGGCGGCGGCGCTGCGGCGTGCCGCGGAGGCCTACCTCGCCATGACGCGTACCGCGGGCGAGGTGGAGTTCGACCTCGTGGCGGTGGATATCTTCCCCGACGGGACGCAAGAGGTCCGATATGTCGCAAATGCGGTCGAAATCGGATGGTAATTTGGTGGGTTGAATAAAAAAACATACCTTTGTCGCGCAAAATCGCGATAGTGACATCTATGTTTCTATATAACTTCTGTGTAGCCGTATATGCACGCCTGATCGCGCTTGCCTCGTTGTGGAACAACAAGGCGAGACTGTGGACCGCCGGTCGCAAGGGTATCTTCGAGCGGATGGCTGCTGCAATATCTCCCTCCGACAGAATCGTATGGATACATGTCGCCTCGCTCGGCGAGTTCGAGCAGGGTCGCCCCGTAATGGAGCGTATAAAGGCTGATTATCCTCAGTACAAGATACTTCTTACGTTCTTCTCGCCATCGGGATACGAGGTGCGCAAGAACTACAAGGGGGCCGACTATATCTTCTACATGCCAATCGACACGCCGCGCAACGTGCGCCGCTTCCTCGATCTGGCACATCCCGAGATAGCCATATTCGTGAAGTACGAGTTCTGGATAAACTACCTCACGCAGCTCAAGCGCCGCAATGTGCGCACGTTTGTCATATCGGCCATCTTCCGCCCCAATTCTATCTTCTTCCGCCGCTACGGATATCTGTGGCGTCAGGCTCTCGACTCGTTTGAGCAGATCTTCGTGCAGAACGAGGAGTCGCGCCGCCTGCTTCACGACATAGGTTTCGACAATGTGGTGGTGGCGGGCGACACGCGTTTCGACCGCGTGGCTGCCATAGCCGAGGGGGTGAAACGCATCTGCCTGATCGAGCGCTTCAAGGGTGACAGCCACCTGTTTGTCGCTGGATCGACGTGGAGGCCCGACGAGGAGATACTTCAGCCGCTTATAAACAACAATCCCGAGATAAAGTTCGTAATCGTGCCGCACGAGATGGACGAGTGCCGCATTAACCGTATAATAGCCGAAACAACGGGCGGCGCGGTGCGCTATACGCAGTGTGACGACTCGACGCCGCTGGACAATGTGCAGGTGCTGGTGCTCGATACGGTCGGCATGCTCTCGTCGGTATACCGTTACGCGTCGTGGGCATATATCGGCGGCGGCTTCGGTGCCGGTATACACAATACGCTCGAGGCGGCCATATTTGCCCTGCCCATAGCCTTCGGTCCCAACTACTCGAAGTTCAAGGAGGCGCGTGACATGGTGGCGCTGGGGGCTGCGGCCAAGGTGGAGACGGTTACCGATCTCGAGGCATGGTTTGCGCCGTTGCGTGACAACACCGAGCTCCGTGCACGGGTAAGTTCCACGGCAAAGGACTATACGCTTAAGAACATAGGTGCCACGTCGCTTATAATGAAGATAGCATTCGAGCACTGACCATGCTTGCCGGGCGTCCGATGGTGTGGGCGCTTGGGCCGGTAAGTATTATTTATATCGAGATTTGACGATCCGTTCGCCGCAGGCGCGCGGATCGTTTTTTTTGTGGTAAGGCCGCTGCGTTGCAGGCCTGTCGGGGTAGGGACAATATGCCATGCGGCGTGTTGTTCCGATCTTTTTTTGTGTCGGACGGGGGTATCGTGGGTGTGCCATTGACTTGTGTCGCGGATAGTTTGTGCGGCCTTTGAAACGGAGCCGATTTCGGCGTTTTTAACGGCGGTTTGGCCGTTGTTGGTATAACTTACCGCCGTGGCCGGCTGGAGCCTTGAAACGGCCTTTGTCGGGCGGGAGTTGAAAGGGTGTCTATGGCGGGGAGGGGGTGATAAAACAAAAGATCGGAAACCTTTCGATTTCCGATCTTCCTTGGTACCTCCTCAGGGGCTCGAACCCTGGACCCCAACATTAAGAGTGTCGTGCTCTACCAACTGAGCTAAAGAGGCATCCTTGTTTCTTGATTGCGAGTGCAAATATAGGGCACTTATTTAATCTGTGCAAATTTTTCGGCAACTTTTTTTGAAATTTCTTTCGTGCGGACGTCGGCTATAACTCTTGTCGCGGGTTTAATGCCTTGCTGTACATTGTATTATGCCACAACTGGCCTCTTGCGAAAAAATGCCTTGCACATTGCCCGCATTGCCGCCTAAAGGGCGGCGGTGCGATTAATCGCTGTTCCACTCGCCTGCAGCCTCGAGGTAGATTATCGGGCGTTTATGTTCGAGCGCCTTCAGTCGCAGGTAGGTTTCGTAGAGGTTTATTCCGTTCGACGACTCCTCGGCCATGACGTAGCCTATGACCGAAGCCTGCCCGCAGGTGGTGCGGTAGGCCGTCTCGGCGCGGTCGAGGAAGGCGGCCTTCCATTCGGGGTCGTTGCTCGGGTTGCCTCCGACGCGGCGCGAAAGACCGCTGCTGCTGGTGTTGATGGGGATCTGGGCAATGACGTACATGCCCAGCGAGTCGCACATGCGGTAGACGTTCTGCGGCACGGCGCCCATCTCGAAGCGCAGGGCGTTGTATTTGAGCACGCGGGCGGCGATAATGTCCTTCTCGGTAACCTTGAGAGGGTCGAAGTCGCGGTAGAAGAGTTCGGTCTTGATGCCGTTGATCATGAAGTCGCCCTCATCGTTCACGGCCACGTCGCGGAAGCCGATCATGCGCGACTGGTATTCGGCGTAGCGGCCCTCGATCTGGGTCTTGATGTTGAGGCGGTAGCGTACGGGCATGTCGGCGCACCACGTCAAAACGTAGGGTATGCGCGTCATGAACTTGACCGTATCCTCGCCGCGCATGCCGAGCGTGACATCCTTGTAGCCCTGCGTGACGACGGTGGTGTCGGGGGCGATGAGCTCGTAATGGATGCGGGCGGTCTTGGGATTGAGCGACTCGGTCTTGACGATGAGGCCGACCTCGACGTTGGCATACTCGCTGTTGAGGTCAACGTCGGTGTTATGCACCACGTCGCGGACGCGGATGGTGGGCTGCGACACTACATAGGTCTCGCCCACGCGCGGCTCGCGCGTCTTGACGAAATCCTCGAGGCGGCGGCTCCAGTGGTCCTTCAGGATGCGTATCGAGATCGTGTTGACATCCTCCTTCGAGGCTTTGGTGACATTGAACTCGGCGGGGGTGTAGGCATTGGCCGAGTATCCCACCTTCTTGCCGTTGATGATCACCTCGTATGCGCCCGATGCCTCGTCGACGTAGAGTATGGCCTGGCGGCTGAGCCACATGAAGGGGATGACATATTTCGAGGTGAAGACCGTGGCGTCGGCCTCCTCGGTGCGTGTCCAGCCCGTGATGGGGCGCAGGTACTTCGAGGCCACGGCGCCCGAGCCGAGAGCCTGGGCCTCCTCGGCCGTGGGGTAGGGCACGGTCTTGCTGCGCGGCAGCTCGCGCCCGAGCGATACATATTCGGGCGAGGCGTACTCCTCCTGTGCCGAGAGGGTTGAGCAGGTCGCGAAAACGAGTGCTATGATTGTCAGAATACGTTTCATATTTCGTATATTTGTACGTTGAACCGATTGCTCCCGGGGACTCGCCCCCGAGAGTAACGGGCCGCCGAGACTTTATAGTGCCAAAGTTATAAAAAAATTCGGTGAAAAGATGAATTCCTACCCAAAACTCAATTTCCCGCCCATAAAATTGCGGGCGCGCGAATCACGTGGCCGCACAACGGTTTTCGACCGTGTACGCTCTCTCTACGTGGTGCTTACGCCCGAGGAGTGGGTGCGGCGGCATGTGGTGGAATTCCTTGTCGGGCGGTGCGGGGCGCCCTTGCGGTCGATCGTGGAGGAGTATCCCGTAAACGTGAACGCCGCGGCGCAGCGTGCCGACGTGGTGGTCGTCGACGGCGCGGCGCGGCCCGTGGCGCTGGTGGAGTGCAAGGCCCCCGACGTGCGCATTACGCCGGAGGTGTTCGAGCAGGCGACGCGTTACAACGCCGTGCTCGGGGCGCGTTACGTGATCCTTACCAACGGCCTCACGCACTTCTGTTTCGAGCATGCGGCCGACGGCGGTTATTTGCCTATGAATGCTTTCCCCGATCTGTCGCTGCGGCAGGACGAAGGCTCCTCTCTCTGATCGGAATCCAGTCTAAGTAGTGACGGCCGTGGTTAAAGCTGTGCCGCGGGGTGGCGACGCTCGATGTATTCGCGGAATGCGTCGCGGTAGTTTTCGCCGATGGGGACATACTCCTCGTTGTCGAGATATACGCGGCCGCGGGCATAGCCCGAAACGTGCGACATGTTGACGATGTAGGAGCGGTGCACGCGCATGAATCGTCCTGCGGGCAGCGACGTTTCCATGTTCTTCAGGCGGAAGAGCGTTGTGATGGTGGCGCCCGAGGTGAGGTGCAGGCGCACGTATTCGCCCTCGCTCTCGAGATAGATTATGTCGGCATGCTTGACGAGCGATACCTTGTAGTCGGCCTTCACCGAGATGCAGTCGCCCGTCTCGTCGTCGCCCGCGGCCGTGGCGGCGGGTGCCGTAGCCATGCCGTCGCGCAGGCGCATCAGTTCGAGCAGCGACTGGGCCTTGCCTACGGCGCGGTTGAAGTCGGCGAAGCTGAAGGGCTTGAGCAGGTAGTCGACGGCGTCGAGGCGGAAACCCTCGATGGCATATTCGGAGTATGCCGTGGTGAAGATCACCAGCGGCGGGTTGTGCAGCTGGCGCACGAAGTCCATGCCGTTGAGGTCGGGCATGTTGATGTCGACAAAGAGCAGGTCCACCGTCATCTCGCGCAGCCTGGCCTGCGCCTCGACGGCATTGCGGCACGCCGCAGCAAGTTCCAGTTGCGGGATTCGGTCGATGTAGCTCTTCACCTGACGCAGCGCCAGAGGCTCGTCGTCTATGGCCATACACTTAATCATACGATATGGGAATGGTTAGTTTTACTTCGTACGTGTCGTCGTGCGTGTCGTCTATCTTGAGGGCGTAGTCGTCGCCGAAGAGCAGGTCTAGGCGTTTGCGCACGTTGTAGAGGCCCATGCCGCTGGCCTTGACCCCGTCGTCGGTGGCGCTGTCGGCCTGTGGGTGCGTGCGTCCGTTGCGCAGCCGCCGCCCCTCGAAGCGCAGGTGCGACGTGCGCCGTGATCCTCTCCTTGATGCTGCGGGGCCCGATTCTGCCGTTTCGCCCGTCCCTGTTGTTGCTGCCGATTCTGTTGTCCCTTTGCCGTCTGCCGGGGGAAGGCTCTCGGCGGGGCCGGCGTGGCGCGAGTTGCGGACGGTGCATGTGGCCGTGGCGCCGTCGCACTCGATGGTGATGTGTACGAACGAAGGGTTCTTGTAGCTTACGCCGTGCTTGAAGGCGTTCTCCACGAAGACGATCAGCAGCAGCGGCGGTATCTTGGCCTCGGGCGGGATGCTCCCCGCCACGTCGAGGCGTATCTCCACGTCGTCGGTATAGCGTATGCGCATCAGTCCTATGTAGTTCTCCACGAAACGTATGTCGTTGAGGATGCTCGTGCGGGCATTCTCCGAGTCGTAGAGCACGTAGCGCATCATCTTCGACAGCTCGATGACGTTCTCCTTCGCCGCCTCGGTGTCGATGTCGATCAGCGCGTGGATGTTGTTGAGCGTGTTCATGAAGAAGTGCGGGTTGATCTGGTACTTCAGGTAGTCCATCTCGGCCTGCAGGCTCTGGCGCTCGAGCGAGACCATCTTCTGCTCGTCGCTCATGGCCTTGAACATGATCTTGATGCCGTTGTTGGTGTTCTGCAGGAAGAGGCCGAGCAGCACGTTCCAGTACCACGCCAGGTCGGTGAACGAGGCGCGGCCGTGGACGATGTAGAGGTCGCTGTCAGAGAAGGGCGAGCGGCGCATCGTGGTCTCGTAGTATTCGATCGAGTAGAATAGCACCACGAGGAAGAGTATCGACACCAGGTAGTAGGCCGCATAGTGCTTGCGCAGCAGCAGCTTGGGGGCGAAGATCAGGTTGTTGACCAGGAAGATCAGTCCGTAGGGCAGGATCTTGAGCCATGCGGTGAGTATGTTGACGAAGTAGACATGCTCCTCGGACATCATCTTGGCGTTGAGGATGGGTACGAGGATGGCCACCGTCCACACCAGAAAGTAGAGGAGGTTCTCGCCGATGGCCATTTTGTTGCTCTTCAACCGCATGGAAACAAAGGTAGGAATTTTTGCGCGCGCGGCAAAATAATTCTCCGCCGTGCGCCGACGAAAAACTCCCGCCCTGCAGCGGGCGGGAGTGGGGTATCGGTGTCGGGCGCGTGCGGCGATGGCGTGCCGCGCGTGCCTGTGTTATTTGTATCGCAGCAGCAGTTCGAGCATGCGGCGGTCGAGCTTGTGGCCCTTGTAGTCCTCGTACTTGACGTCGTCGCGGCCGCTGTCCAGCACGCCGAACGAACCGTAGAGGTTCCACAGCGACCAGCCCCAGCCGTTCTCGGCGAAGATCGCGAGCTCGTCCTCCAGCCATGCCAGCGCCACGTCGTGCGGCGTACGGTTGTGGCAGCCGAACTCGCCTATGTGTACCGTCTTGCCTTCGCGCACCCACGGCATCCACTTGCTGTTGAGTGTCTCGCGCAGCCATTCGCGGTCGAACGTCTCGCCCTTGTCGTGCAGCGGCCAGCTGAGTTTCTCGCGCGGGTAGTACATTGGTCCGTCGCCGTAGACCCAGTTGGCGCCGTAGTGCGAGATGAGCATCGGCTGGTAGCCGCGGCCGCTCTGGATGATGTTGCGCAGGTCGGCGATGCCCATCAGCGGGCGGTTGCCCACGTCCAGACCGTCGACTATGATCGTACGCGTGGGGCTGATGCGGCGTATGGTGTCGATCAGGTGCCGCACCACGTTTTCATACTTGGCGTCCTCGATGACGGGCGCCTCGTTTATGAGGTTGAAGCTGAGAATCTTCGACGAATACGACTTGTAACGGTCGGCGAAGAGCTTCCAGTGGTGTTCGCACGCCTTGAGCGCCTCCTCGCTCTCGAAGAGGTTGGCCTCCTCGTGGGGCGGGTTGATGCAGTAGCCCGGCGCACGGTGGAAGTTGAGGTTGATGTGGATGTTGTACTGCTTTCCCAGCTCCACGACGCGGTCGATTTCGGCGATACGCTTCTCGTCGATCGTGTACCAGTTGTCGCGTGCCGTCCAGCACCAGTACGACAGGGGTATGCGGGCGAAGTTGAAACCCCACTCGGCCATGATCTCGAAATCCTCCTCGCTGAAGGTGGTCTGGTTGTCGGGGTTGAACTTGTTCAGAAAGTTGAATCCCTTCCACAGAACTTTTGGTTTGGCGGCGGCAGCCTCGGGATGCGGGCGCGAGTGTGCGGCGGCGGGGAGTGTCGCCGCTACGGCGGCTGCCCCAATGAGTCGCAGGAACTCTCCGCGGTCGATGGTCTTCGATATCTTCATATATCAATACAGGGAAAGTGGTAGGTCAAGGTCTGCCAAATATACTCTTTTTTCGCTTTTTGTGCAACTTTTTTCGCCACGGCAGCCCGCGCGGCCCGCCATATTGTGCAAAAAGCGGCCCGAAGACCGCTTTCTGCAATGGTGGTATGACGCCCCCGCCTATCGTGCCAGATCCTGATAGAGGAAGCGGCGGATGCTGCGCTTGGGGGTCTTCTCGAACTCCGACTTCATGATCACGTAGCCGGCGACCTTCTCATAGGCGGCAACCGAAGCGTTGAGCTGTACGATGTTCTGCTTCATGATCTCGTCGATGCCCTTCTCGTCGATGCCCTCCTGTGCCGCCTGGTCGAAGTCGGGCACGATGAGCGCCGTGAGGCGGCCGTTCTTCTCGACGATGAGCGACTCGAGCACCAGAGGCAGGTTGTTGAGCTTGTCCTCGATCTCCTCGGGGTAGATGTTCTGCCCCGTGCCGGTGAGTATCATGGTCTTGCAGCGGCCGCGTATGTAGAGCGTGCCGTCGGGGTCCATCGTTCCCATGTCGCCCGTGTGGAGCCAGCCCTCGTCGTCGATGACGGCGCGCGTGGCCTCCTCGTTCTTGTAGTATCCGGCCATGACGTGCTCGCCGCGGATGAGTATCTCGCCCGGCGTATGCTCGGGGTCGGTAGAGTCGATGCGGGCCTCGAGCAGTCCCTTGAGGTAGCGGCCGCACGAGCTGTTCTTGAACTCTGTGGGAGTCGAGAAGCTGATGAGCGGGCCGCACTCGGTCATGCCGTAGCCTATCGTTATCGGGAAATCTATCTTGCGCAGGAACGACTCGGTCTCCTGGTTCATCGGGGCGCCGCCCACGATGAATATCTTTACCTGCCCGCCGAACGATGCCATCATCTTCGAGCGTATGATCGAGTAGAGGGCCGTGTTGAGCAGGGGTATCTTCATGGCGATACTCATGGGGCCCTTCTCGAGCATGGGCATGATCTGCTTGCGGTAGACCTTCTCCAGCACCAGCGGCACGCTGCAGATGATGGTGGGGCGAACGCTCTGCATGGCCTCGACGAGGATCTTGGGCGAGGGTATGCGTCCGAGCAGCGTTATGTGGGCGCCGACGGCCAGCTGTGTCAGGAAGTCGAACGCGCAGCCGTAGGCGTGTGCCAGGGGCAGGAACGAGAGCGTGCGTCCGCCGCAGTGGAAGAAGGGCTTGCCCGTCGTGGGGTCGATGACGCTGCTGGCGAAGACGACATTTCCCGTGAGGTTGTTCACCGTCAGCATGACACCCTTCGACGAGCCCGTCGTGCCTGACGTGTAGTTGAGCAGGATGATGCGGTCGTTGGGTATGTCGGGATATTTTATGTCGTCGGTGCCGAAATGCTTGCCGTAGTTGTCGTTATAGGCCTTGTGGGCGCTCTTGACGGCGCGCTTCACGTGCGAATCGTCGCGTTCGTAGGTGAGGTTGAAGTCCGTGAGCGAGAAGATGGCCTCAAGCGACGGCATGCGCGCCGGGTCGAGGTTGGCCATGAAGTTGTCGCCGATGAAGAGCATGCGGCTCTCCGAGTGGTTGATGATGTTCATCATGTCGGCAGGATTGAAATCCTGCAGTATGGGCACGATGACGGCACCGTAGGTGATTGTGGCGATGTAGGTTACGCACCAGCGTATGTTGTTGCGGCCGATGAGCGCAATCTTGTCGCCCTGGCGTATGCCTGCCTCGCGGAAGAGCAGGTGCAGCTTGGCGACTTCGCGGGCCGTGTCGAGATACGAGAGGCTGTCGCCGCCGAAGTAGTCGGTCAGTGCCGGCAGGTCGCTGTTCTGGCGGAAGCTCGTCTCGTATATTTTAATAAGATTCTCCTTCAGCATGGTGTGTATGGTTTACGTCGGATCGCCTCGCCGTCTTCGTGCGGCGGCATTCGATACGGCGGGGTTATTTGTTGTTGTCGGGGCGCTGCGGCTCGGTGGTGTTGTCGGCTGGATGGGGCTCTGCGGCCGGGCTAGTGGCTGCGGGGTCCTTCGGGGCGGGCTCGTGCGGCCGCCAGATGTATATCTTCGACTCGGTGCCGGCCTTGAGGCGCTCGATGTTCTTGCGGTGCGACCACAGCAGCAGTCCGGCCACGATGAAGGCGAAGATGACGAACGATATTGACACGTCCTTCTCGCGCGACCACTCCATCGACGAGTAGATCATCGCCAGGAAGGGGAAGCTGCAGCCTGCCGTCATCGAGGCCAGCGACACGTAGTGGGTGACCATGAAGATCAGCACCCATACGGCGAAGCAGAGCAGCACCACGAGCGGGTAGATACCCGTGATGGCGCCCACGAGCGTGGCGACGCCCTTGCCGCCCTTGAATCCGGCGAAGATGGGGAATATGTGTCCGAGCACGGCGGCGAATACGCCCATGATCTTGAGGTTGATGAGCCATGCCGACGAGATGTCGATGTCGTAGCGCAGGATGCCTATGAGCGATACTGCGACAAAGCCCTTGAAGAAGTCGAGCACGAATACGGGCAGGGCGGCGCGGCGGCCCAGCACGCGCAGCATGTTGGTGGTGCCGGCGTTCTTGCTGCCGTGTTCGCGGATGTCGATGCCGTAGTATTTCTTGCCTATCCACACGGCGCTGGGGATTGATCCCAGCAGGTAGGCTATGATGAGCATCGTGACGGCGCAGTAGTATGTTATAAGACTCCAGTTTTCCATTTCGCGAGGGTGTTAATTTGCAAAAAAAGACAGCCGGCTGCGGCCTGGCGGGCCGAGCGGATGCAACCTTATTTTGTTACAAAGATATACAAAGATTTTTACTTAACCATCGTTTGCGGCAAAATTCGACTTGCGTACGCTATCGGGCGGGACCGTGCGGCGCCGCCGGAAAGTGGGTGAAGGAGCGCCGCCGGGGCTTTTACTTTTCGCGAAAAATGATTAACTTTGTTGCCTTATGGATAACAATAACTAAAATGGTTGCACGAAACGTAATAAACGAAACCGTCGGCAAGTGGTCATGGTGGAAGGAGATGCTGACGATAGTGGCCGGATGCGTGATCGTATCCGTTGGATTCGTATTCTTCATCAACCCCTACAACATCGTTCCGGGCGGTGTCTACGGCCTGGGCATTGTCATGCACAACATCTTCCCCTCGGTGCAGGTGGGTACCTTCGGATACATGTTCGACGTGCCGCTGCTCATAACCGCCATACTCATCTTCGGCCGGCAGTTCGGCGGACGCACGCTCTTTGCGGCCTGCATGACGCCCGGTCTGATGAACCTGCTCTCGTCGCTGGCATACCCCAGCCGTGAGGCGCTGCAGTCGCTCGACCCCTCGCAGCTGCTCGGCGGCGTGCTCGACCTGTCGGACCACCTGATGCTTACCTGCATCCTCGGCGGCTCGATGATAGGTCTCGGACTCGGCCTTGTCGTGCGCAGCAACGCCACCACGGGCGGTACGGATATCGTGGCCATGATAATGAACCGCTACCTGCACGTCAAGTTCTCGCACGGCGTGCTTCTGGCCGATGCGTGCGTCGTGCTCTCGGGTCTGGTCGTTATCGGCTTCGGCATAGGTATCGGTCCCGAAGGTGATGCGGGCGACCGCGGATGGCTCCTGTCGCTCTATTCGCTCATAACGATATTCATCGCCTCGCGGGTGGTGGACTACGCCATCGACGGTTCGTCGTATGACAAGCTGCTCTTCATCATAAGCAACAACCGCTCGGAACAGCTGCGCGACTACATAATCAACAGCATGGACCGCAGCGCTACCTACCTCAAGGCGTCGGGCATGTACAGCCGCGACGACAAGGAGATGATATTCCTTGTCGTGAGCCGCCGCGAGGTGGCGCAGGTCGAGCGCAAGATAAAGGAGATCGATCCCCGTGCGTTTGTCGTGGTGACCAACGCCTACGACACCTACGGAGAGGGATTCAAGCCGTTCCCCGACAAGGATTCGATCCTCAACAGCTAACCAACCAGCATACCCTATGATTGACAAGAATACGTTGAGGCCCGCAACGGGCGACGGCCGCCGTCTCTTCGTGGAGACATACGGCTGCCAGATGAACGTCGGAGACACCGAGATAGTGGTTTCGGTGATGCAGCGCGAAGGATATGTCTATACCGACCGTATAGAGGATGCCGACGTGGTGCTGATAAACACCTGCTCGATACGCGACAACGCCGAGCAGCGCATATGGGGCCGCCTGCGCGAGCTGCGTGGCCTGCGTCGCCGCCGTCCCTCGCTGCTGATCGGCATCATCGGCTGCATGGCCGAGCGCCTGAAGGAGCGCCTTATCGAGGGCGACGACGCCGTCGATGTGGTTGCCGGCCCCGATGCCTACCGCGACCTGCCGCGCCTTGTGCGTGAGGCCGAGGCCGGAGGCAAGGGAGTGAACGTGCTGCTCTCGACCGAGGAGACCTATGCCGAGATCGCCCCCGTGCGTCTCGACCGCAACGGCGTGAGCGCCTTTGTGGCCATCATGCGCGGCTGCGACAACTTCTGCTCCTATTGTGTCGTTCCATATACCCGCGGCCGCGAGCGCAGCCGCGACGCCGCCACCATCGTGGCCGAGGCGCGTACCCTGTTCGAGAACGGCTACCGCGAGGTGACGCTGCTCGGGCAGAACGTCAACTCGTACCGTACGGGCGACGTCGATTTCCCGGCGCTGCTGAAGTCGGTGGCCGAGATATCGCCTCTGCTGCGCGTGCGTTTCGCCACGTCGCATCCCAAGGACATGAGCGACCGTCTGATCGAGACGATGGCCTCGATGCCCAACATCTGCCGCGCCATACACCTGCCCGCACAGTCGGGTTCGTCGGCCGTGTTGGAGCGCATGAACCGTAAATATACGCGCGAGTGGTACCTCGGGCGCGTGGAGGCCATACGCCGCCTGATGCCCGACTGTGCCATCACGACCGACCTTATAGCCGGCTTCTGCGGCGAGACGGAGGAGGACCACCGTGCCACGCTCTCGCTCATGGAGCAGGTGGGGTACGACTTCGCATATATGTTCAAGTATTCGGAGCGTCCGGGTACCTTCGCCCAGCGTCACCTGCCCGATGACATACCCGACGAGGTGAAGACGCGGCGTCTGACCGAGATAATAAACCTGCAGAACGAGCTTTCGGAGCAGAGTAACCGCCGCGACGTGGGCAAGGAGTTCGAGATTCTGGTCGAGGGTGTCTCGAAACGCAGCGCCGACCAGCTCTTCGGCCGCACGTCGCAGAACAAGGTCGTTGTGTTCGACCGCGGCAACCACGCGGCGGGCGACTATGTGCGCGTGCGCGTTACGGGCTGCTCGTCGGCAACGCTCTACGGCGAGGAGATACTGTAGGGGTTTGTATTCCGCCCGCAGGCCGCTTGCGCCATTTCTTGCGGGAGAACATATGGTTCGGTATCCGCAGCCTTTTCGGACTGTCAGGCGCATGGTAAAATGAAAAACTCTCCGCTTCCCTTTCGGGAGGCGGAGAGTTTCCGTTTTAAGACCCTGTGGTCGGGATCCTATCGCTGGTTGAGGGCGGCGTGGGCAGCGGCCAGGCGTGCGATGGGCACGCGGAAGGGTGAGCAGCTTACGTAGTTGAGACCTGCGTAGTGACAGAACTCCACCGACGAGGGCTCGCCTCCGTGCTCGCCGCAGATACCGCACTTGAGGTCGGGGCGCGTGCCGCGGCCCTTGAATACGGCCTCGCGGATGAGCTGGCCGACGCCGTTGCGGTCCAGTATCTGGAACGGGTCGTTCTTCAGGATGCCCTTCTCGAGGTATGTGGGAAGGAACTTGGCGATGTCGTCACGCGAGAATCCGAGCGTCATCTGCGTAAGGTCGTTCGTACCGAACGAGAAGAACTCGGCAACCTCGGCGATCTGGTTGGCGGTGACGGCGGCACGCGGAACCTCGATCATCGTACCTACCAGGTAGTCGATCTTGTCGTTGCGCTCGGCGAAGACGGCATTGGCCGTACGGTCGATGACGTTCTTCTGGTAGCGCAGCTCCTTGTGGTTGCCCACCAGCGGAACCATGATCTCGACCTTGACGTCGATGCCCGTGGCGTGGACGTTCATTGCGGCCTCGATGATGGCGCGCGTCTGCATCTCGGTGATCTCGGGATAGGTGTTGCCCAGACGGCAGCCGCGGTGTCCCAGCATGGGGTTGACCTCGTTCAGGTACTCAACCTTGGCGGCGATCTTCTCATAGGGGACGTTCATCTCGGCGGCCAGCTCGCGCTGCTCCTTCTCGGTGTGGGGAGCGAACTCGTGCAAGGGCGGGTCGAGCAGACGGATGATTACGGGATAGCCGTTCATGGCCTTGAACAGACCCTCGAAGTCGCTGCGCTGCATGGGCAGCAGCTTGGCCAGGGCCACGCGGCGGCCTGCCTCGTCGTCGGCGAGGATCATCTCGCGCACGGCCTTGATGCGGTCGCCCTCGAAGAACATGTGCTCCGTACGGCACAGACCGATACCCTCGGCGCCGAAGGCGAAGGCCTGGGCGGCGTCACGCGGCGTGTCGGCGTTGGCGCGTACCTTCATCGTGGCATACTTGCCCGCCAGCTCCATCAGCTTGCCGAAGTCGCCGCTCAGGTCGGCATCCTTCGTTGCAACCTGTCCGAGGTAAACCTCTCCGGTCGAGCCGTTGAGCGAGATCCAGTCGCCCTCCTTGATGGTGTATCCGTTGACCGAGATGGTGCGTGCCTTGTAGTCGATCTCCAGCTCGCCGGCGCCCGATACGCAGCACTTGCCCATACCGCGGGCAACGACGGCGGCGTGCGAGGTCATACCTCCGCGGGCGGTGAGGATACCGGCGGCGTCGAGCATGCCCTTCAGGTCCTCGGGCGAGGTCTCGATACGTACCAGCACGGCCTTCTGGCCCGTCTTGGCAAGCATCTTCTCGGCATCCTCGGCGAAGAATACGACGGGACCCGTGGCGGCACCCGGCGATGCGGGCAGACCCTTGACGATAACCTTGGCGTTCTTGATCGCCGTCTTGTCGAAGACGGGGTGCAGAAGCTCGTCGAGCTTGGCAGGCTCGCAGCGCAGTACGGCGGTCTTCTCGTCGATGAGGCCCTCGCGCAGCATGTCCATGGCGATCTTCACCATGGCGGCGCCGGTACGCTTGCCGTTGCGGCACTGCAGCATCCACAGTTTGCCGTCCTGGATTGTGAACTCGATGTCCTGCATGTCCTTGAAGTACTGCTCCAGATGGTGCTGTATCTCGTTCAGCTCGGCGAATACCGTCGGCATAACCTCCTCGAGCGAGGGGTACTTCTCGGCACGTACCTCCTCGGGGATGTTCTGAGCCTTGGCCCAGCGGCGCGATCCCTCGATGGTGATCTGCTGCGGCGTGCGGATACCCGCTACCACGTCCTCGCCCTGTGCGTTTACGAGGTACTCGCCGTTGAAGATGTTCTCGCCCGTGGCGGCGTCGCGCGAGAAGGCTACGCCCGTGGCCGAGTTGTCACCCATGTTGCCGAATACCATCGCCTGAACCGATACGGCGGTGCCCCACTCGGCGGGAATGTTGTTGAGTTTGCGGTAGAGGATGGCGCGCTCGTTCATCCATGAACCGAACACGGCGCATACGGCACCCCACAGCTGGTCCCACGGGTTGACGGGGAACTCCGAGCCGGTGCGCTCCTTGACCGCCTTGCGGAAGGCTGCCACGAGCTCCTTAAGGTCGTCGGTCGTCAGGTCGGTGTCCATCTTCACGCCGCGGCGCTTCTTCTGCTCCTCGATGAGCACCTCGAACGGGTCGTGATCCTCCTTCGAGGCGGGCTTCATGCCCAGTACCACGTCGCCGTACATCTGCACGAAGCGGCGGTACGAGTCCCATGCGAAGCGGGCGTTGCCCGTACGCTTGGCTACGGCCTCGACGGCCTCGTCGTTCATACCAAGGTTGAGGATCGTATCCATCATGCCGGGCATCGAGGCGCGCGCACCCGAACGAACCGATACCAGCAGCGGCATCTCCTTGTCGCCGAACTTCATGCCCGTAAGGCGCTCGATGTTCTTCATGGCCTTCTCCACCTCGGGACGCAGCATCTCGATGATGGCCTCCTTGCCGTGCTTGTAGTATTCGGCACATACTTCGGTGGTTATGGTGAATCCGGGAGGTACGGGGATGCCTATCAGGTTCATCTCGGCCAGATTGGCGCCCTTGCCTCCGAGCAGCTCTCTCATTTTTCCGTTACCCTCAGCCTCTTTGTTGCCGAAGGTGTAGACACGTTTTACGTCTGTCATAGATTCCGTTTTTTTATTATTGTGATGATTGTATGTGTTCGATTTTTGACTTTATCGTGTTTGAATGTTATACAAAATTATAACTTTTTCATTAACGTGCAAATGTTTTGTCGAAATATATGAATAGCGGCAGGTAGCGCCCGCATCCGCCGACGTACCTTGCACGGTCGTATGTCGGGGCGGGCTCACCCGAGCGTGTGAGCATCCACCGCGCGGCATATACGTCGCAACGCTCTATGTCCGAAACGTTTGTAGCGATGCGGTCACGCATCTGCCAGCGCCCCGACGAGCGGCGGTTGCCGCGTCCCGCGCGCTCGGCGCGCGCCGTGGCGTCGCTGAGACCGTATTCGGGAAAATTTAATTTATTGGGCATGCCCATGATCATAATATTATTATCTTCGTCTGCCGCCGCCGGCCCGGCCTTGCGGTCCCGGAGCCGGGCGACGAGTACTCCGAGCGAAGCGCAGCGGTGGGTGACGATGATCGTCAGCGGCGTCTGGCCGGCCGTGCCTTCGATGGCCAGGGCGTTGTGCCAGCGCGTCGTCCGCAGCGGGGCAAAGCGGTCGCCGAAGTAGAGCAGCGCGAAATCCAGCCCGTCGTCCGAGTCGTTCGTCGCGTGGACGTAGGCGTAGTCGCTGCTGCAGGCGGCGGCGATGTCGCGCACGACCTGCTCGTTCTCCACGCCGTAGAGCGCCACGACGTCGGTCGCCAGCGAGTCGATGACGCGAGCCGCGGCCGACACCTTGCGCCCGTAGCGGCTGCTGTCCCAATGCAGGCGGCCCTGCGGCGTGTAGTCGCCGTCGTCGTAGAAGGGCGAGGGGATGGTGTCGTAGAGGCAGTCTACGTCATAGAAGGCGGCGCTGAAGCCGCTGAGCTGTTGCGCCGCGCAGTGGAGGATACACATGCCGAGCAACGCCAAGGTCAGGACGGCGGTTCTCATCGGCGGCTCACTTTTCGATTACGCCCGAGCCGACGAGGCGGTCGCCGTCGTACCATGCGGCGAACTGTCCCGCCGCAATGCCGCGTTGCGGCTCGGCGAAGAGTATGTAGGTGCCGTCGGCGCGGGCTACAAGTTCGGCCTGCTGCAGCGGCTGGCGGTAGCGTATGCGCACCATGTAGGGGCGGCGTTCGCCCTCGTGCATGGCTTCGGCGGGGTCTATCCAGTGCAGGGCGGCCTGTTCGAGCCGCAGCGCACGGCGGTAGAGTCCCGGGTGGGAGTCCCCCTCGCCGACGTAGATGACGTTCTGCGCGACGTCGGTGGCGATGATGAAGAGCGACTCCTTGCGCCCGCCGATGCCGAGCCCCTTGCGCTGGCCTATCGTATAGAAGTGTGCGCCCTGGTGGGTGCCTATCTTCTTGCCGTCGCGCACGGTGTAGGCGTATGGTTTGGCCAGTTCGGCCACGTCGTCGCCGCGCTCTGCGGCATAGCCGCGCCACGACGGGAGTATCTCGTGTATGTTGCCCTGGCGGGCGGCGATCTTCTGCTGCAGGAATACGGGCAGGTCGACCTTGCCCACGAAGCATATGCCCTGCGAGTCCTTGCGCTTGGCCGTGGCCAGGTGCTGCTCGGCGGCTATGCGCCGCACCTCGCTCTTGAGCAGCCCGCCCACGGGGAAGAGGGCATACCGCAGCTGCTCCTGCGTGAGCTGGCAGAGGAAATAGCTCTGGTCCTTGCCCGGGTCGGTACCCGCCAGCAGCGAGTAGACCGTGCGGCCGTCGCGCGTGTGTTCGGCCTTGCGGCAGTAGTGTCCCGTGGCGACATAGTCGGCACCCAGCTTGAGCGCCTCCTTGAGGAAGACGTCGAACTTTATCTCGCGGTTGCACAGCACGTCGGGGTTGGGCGTGCGGCCGCGCTCGTACTCGGCGAACATGTAGTCCACCACGCGGCGGCGGTACTCCTCCGAGAGGTCGACCGTGCGCAGGGGTATGTCGAGGCGTTTGGCCACCATCTCGGCAAAGAGGCGGTCGTCGTACCACGGGCACTCGCCCTCGAGCGTGCCGACCGTGTCGTGCCAGTTGATCATGAACAGGCCGATGACATCGTGTCCCTGCTGCTTGAGCAGGAACGCCGCCACCGAGGAGTCCACGCCTCCCGACAATCCGACTACGACTCGTGCCATAACTTGCTGCGCGTTGCGTTTGGGGTAATGGGATGCAAAGGTACGAAAAACATTCCATATTCGCCCGCTTTGCCGCAAAAAGTGTGTTGTGCATTGTGGATATGGATTTTATGACTACATTTGTAGGATTTTAACCCACACATTTCCCGCCTTATGCTATTGCTTCAGGATCGCAACGACGAGGTCGCCGTGTACCGTATCGAGGACGGCCGCAACACCGGCATCAACCGCTTTATTGCCACAACCCCGCATACCCGCGCCATATGCAATGACCCCACGGTCTGCGGCGTGGACTACACGCGACGCCTGCAGCGTGCCTGCACGTCGGTGCTCGCCCTCTACGGCGGGTTTGCCGAGGTGCCGCTCGAGTGCCGTCAGACGGTCGTGCTCAACATCCTGCGCGGAGGCCTAAACTTCGGCCTGCGCGACGCCCTGGCCGACGCCTACGGCTGGAATACGATGGGTACGTCGTTCATCAGCGCGCAGCGCGTGCGTGACGCCGAGGATTCGGAGGACTGGCACATCACCGAGAGCGACTACCGCAAGGTATATCTCCCCGAACGGTCGCAGATCGTCTTCGGAGACGTGGTGGCGACGGGCACGAGCCTGCACCACGCCCTGAAGCTCATCGTGCGCAGCGCCGAGGAGACGGGGGCCGAGATCACGCGCTTCGTCTTCTTCACCTACGGCGGCAGCCGCGCCGAGGAGATCCTGTCGGACATAGCGGCGCTGTGCCGCGAGCGTTTCGCCTCGTTTACGGGTGTCGATCTCTTCTATCTCGAGGGCCGCTTTACGGTGCCCTCGCCCCAGACCCCGCTGTCGATAAAGCTTACTGGTACCGACCTTGTGCGCTACGATGCGCTGATGGCGCCGGAGTTTGTCGAGTCGCAGTACGAAAGCCCGCTCTACCCGCTCGAGCGATGCGTTATCTACGACGCCGGCTCGCGTGCGTTCCACCCCGAGGAGTATGTGACGGATGTGGAGGAGTATTGGCGTACGGTGCTCAAGCAGGCGCAGCAGGGACGTTCGTTCCGCTCGCTTGTCGAGGAGCGTTTCCCGGGTGTGGATGCCGCGCGTTTCGGCGAGGTGGACCTGCGCGAGATAGTGCTCTCGCATCTGATGGCTCTGGGGAAAATCCTCGGATGATATATGTGCCGGCCTTGTTGCGCGGCGCACGGGTGCGTCTGCGCGGCGGGGTGTGGCGTGCCGTGACTGGTACGCGGCGGGCAGTGCGGAATGCCGCCAGCCGGAGGGGCGGTGTGCAGCCCGAAAAATACAGATCCTTTTAATCTTAAATTCAAAATACCGATAAATGGAGAATACCGTACAGAACGCTTCACGCGATTATGAGTTTACGGCCGTGCAGGACGACGGTCGCCGCGGCATGTGGTCGATGCTTATCATTATGCTCGGCTTTTCGTTTTTCTCGGCGAGCATGTGGGCCGGTGGCACGATCGGCTCGGCACTGACCTCGCCCGCCTTCATCGCCGCCGTGCTGCTGGGCAACCTGCTGCTTTCGTGTTATACGGGCCTGCTGGCGTACATCGCCGGCAAGACCCATCTGTCGACCCACCTGCTGGCGCACTACTCGTTCGGCCGCAGGGGTTCGTACCTGCCGTCGCTGCTGCTCGCGGTGACGCAGACGGGATGGTTCGGTGTGGGTGTGGCGATGTTCGCCGTCCCCGTCTCGAAGCTCTTCCCCGAGGTGCCGCTGTGGATGCTGGTGTGGGGCGCCGGCCTGCTTATGACCTCGACGGCCTATTTCGGCATACGCGCCCTGGCGTGGCTCAGCGCCGTGGCCGTGCCCGCGATCATAATTCTCGGCTGCATGTCGATGCAGATGGCCATTAACGACTTCGGAGGTTGGGGCGCCTGGCTCGACGTCGTGCCTCAGGGCGAGACGATGTCGCTGGTTGCGGCGATGGGACTCGTCGTGGCAAGTTTCATATCGGGCGGTACGCTCACGCCCGACTTCGTGCGTTTCTCGCGTGATGCCAAAATTTCGGTCACGAGTACCGTCGTTGCATTCTTCATAGGCAACAGCCTCATGTTCCTGTTCGGTGCCGTGGGCGCCGCGCTCTATCAGCTGAACGACATTTCGGAGGTGCTGTTCCGTCAGGGACTGATCGTCTTCGGTATCATCGTGTTGGGCCTTAACATCTGGACCACCAACGACAATGCCATCTACGCCTCGGGTCTCGGCCTTTCGAACGTTTTCAAGCTGCCGAAGCGTTACATGGTGCTGGTGATAGGTATCGTGGGTACGGCCTCGGCGACGTTCCTCTACAACAACTTCGTCGACTGGCTCAATGTCCTGAATGCCATGCTGCCCTCGATCGGCGCGGTGATCATAGCCGATTACTTCATCAACCGTGCACACTACAGCGATGCGTCGTATCGCTTTGCGCGTGTTAACATGGGCGCTGTAGTGGCGTGGTTCGTGGGTGTCGTCTGCGCGTTGATGCTGCCGGGTATAGCCTGCGTGAACAGTGTCGTTGCCTCGATCGTGGTATATGCCGTTTGGTGCCGTGTGGCCGCCCGCAACAGGTAGGGTGCAATATAAGGTAAAAGGAACTGCGCGGGCGTTGACCCTGCGCAGTTCTTTTTTTGTGGCCTAGTTAGGGGCTATACGCGTGTGTAAGTGACGGAGATAGCTGTCAGCGGAAATTTTGTCGAGTTTTTGATTGACTTGTGATATATATGTATGCGGTACTCGCTGGGGGTATTGGTGGTAAGGGAGAAGCTGTGCTCTGTTGTAGAGTAGGTGAGTCTTGGCCCGGCAAGGCATGTGCCTATAGCGTTCGTTATGGAGATAGAATATTCTCGAGTTAGGCACGAGTCGTCTACCGTTACATCTACCTGTGTCGGGGCGTATCCCTCGATTACGGGCAGTACTATATCGGCCGGCTCGTTCTTTGTGATGCCTTCCATCGCGAGGTAGCCGCTGCCGTTGCGCGGGTAGAAGTAGTATTGGCCTGAAGACAAGATGCGGAATGTATGGCCGGCAAAGGTGTACCTAGTTTCGTCAGACGAGGGGTTTTGGGCGGTGGGGAATCCGTCGGGGTAGGTGGCGGCGACGGTGAAGTCGATGTCGAGCGAGATCTCTTTAGCATCCTCGGTTGCGGCCGACAGCTCGATTTGTGATGCCATTACGGTACCGGCGGGGAAGTTTCTGTCGGTATTGAACGGTTTGACAATGTGATATACGGTTCCGTCGGTTGTTGTGACCTCGATGTCGAGGTTGCTGCCGCCATTTATTGTAAAGGGCGTGGCTGCCATCCAGCACGAGAACTCGCCGTCGGCGGGAATCTGCCCCGACGACTGTACGGTTAGGGTGATGGCGTTTGACGCCTTGTCGGTGTCGGGGGTGACGCTACCGTCGGCAAGGTCGATGGCGTGAGGTGCGGCGAGTATGGTCCCCTCGGGGGCGGTTACCGTGACAGTCTCAATGCCGGAGATCGGGGCTCCTGTAGCATTGTGCAGGCGCAGTTGTATGACGGTGGCCGTGTGGCGCATCAGCAACGATGCGGCGTCGGCGGTTACGTTCTTCGCGCATCCCGTCAGCGGGTCGAGCAGTGCGATGTGCGAGGCCGAGCTGCCTTGTTGGGTCTGTGTTGCCGATCCGATGTCGAAGCGGGCGTTGTCGGGAGCGATGCCGGTCTTGTCGGCATTGTATGGGTATACGGCGTAGAAATCGTACTTGGCGGCAGGGTCGAGAGATATGTTTTCATTGGTGAAGGTTCCCTTCGTCGGATCGACGACTGTGAAGCGGCAGGCCTGCGTCGCAATGTCGCCGCCGGCGATGATGACGTTCATGGCGTCGCCTTCGGTCCAGGACGAAACCGTGCCGTCGAAGTCGGTGCGGGTGGTTGTGGCGTGGATGGCGCGAATCGTGGTGCTACCGTCGGGAGAGTCAGGCGCGGGTATGTCGTTGGCGTTGTCGGTGCATGCAGTGGCCAGTACGGCTGCGGCTGCTATTGCGAGGGTGTGGAGTTGTCTCATGATGTCGTGATGTGGCGGTTTAGAACTCCTGTTTGTCCCAATCTTCGATGCCGTGTTGTGTGGAGATGGCGAAGCCTCGCTCAACGGCGATGTCGGTTGCCGCAATCGTGGGCGGCGTGTAGCGGTCTGTGTTCATGTCTTGTTATGTTTGAGGGTTAATGAAATCGGTTGCAAAGGGTGCGTAAATCGTCCAATATTATATTGAATTGGCGCGATTTTGCGGCTGCCGTTGCGTTGCGGCAGCCGTCTGCCCTGTTTCCCTCATTCAATATACCTATTTTGGTTTAGCCGTCCAATTTTCGGATTTTGTTTTTGTGCCGTTTGGGAATATTTGTGCCTTTTGATGAAAAATTCGGGTTGTTTTATCTTCTTGTCGGGCTGTTTGGATATGTAAAAAAGCAATTCAATTTAATATTGAAACTATTGTGTATTAAATTGAAAAAGGCGGAGTGGGTGGGGCGACGGTGTTCATATTGGCTGTTGTGCGTGGAGGGCGGAATATTGTCGGAGCAGGGTGCGCAGATGTGCGGGCAGAGGCCAAAGTGCAGTTTGTTTTGGAGAAAAGAAATAAAAGGTTTATTTTTGCAACGGCCTTTGCGGATGATATGCCGCAGGTGATGGTCCCGTAGCTCAGTTGGATAGAGCAACAGCCTTCTAAGCTGTGGGTCGTGGGTTCGAATCCCGCCGGGATCACGCTGTCAGCCCGCAATTTACAATGTTGTAAATTGCGGGCTGTTTTTTTGTGCACACAATTCGTACACGACTGGGCGGTCCTTTTATATATAATAGCTGCCACTCTTAATTTAAGCCTTTGTCTCCGCCTGTGGCGCTGTCGGCAGGCGAAGGATAATTAAAGGCGGCTGCGAGGGTCGTTGCTCTTCTGTATATCTTCTATGTTGACCAGTTTATTTGCAATGGCGTAGATTATCAATCCGGCGGTAGAGTGTATCTGCAGTTTGTTGGATATGTTGCGCCGATGGGTCGTGACGGTATGTACCGAAAGGAACAGGTAGTCGGCTATTTGTCTGTTGTTCATGCCTTTGGTCACGCATACGATGATGTCCTTCTCTCTGTCGCTAAGAGCACCCGGTTTGTCATTGTCGGGCGATTCCCTGCACGGTTCGTCAGTATATGCAACGGAGTCGCTTTGTCTTATCTTCTGTTCTACGAGTTTTACCGCAGGTACGAATAATCGGTCCTCAATCAGGCAATGCGAGGTGAGATCCTGCTCGCATAGAATAATGTCTAACAATACCGAATTGAGCAGATAATTGTTCCGTTCGGGATAATAGCGGATTATAATGTCCTTTAGCTCCTTGAGCTTGTTGCCTATGGGTGAGTGCTTGCCGGCAAATTCGTCGATTGAGTATTTGCGGTTCAAAAGGCCCTGGGAGAGTTGTTCTACATAGGAAAACACCACCTTGTTTTCATACTGCATGTGCTTTCTCACTTCGGTTACGTATTCGTCGTAAAAGTGCACGATGAGTACTGCGATATCGCTGTCTGCAGAGCAATCTATGGCTTCGATCAGTTTGCGGCGTATGTTGGGCAGGTTGAAATCGAGGAAGTATTCGTGGGCTTGTTTGAGGTATCCTATCAGCGAGGCCAGCGACAGTGAATGATAGCTGTAATCTCTGTCGGATACGAAGTTCGCCACTTCGAGGAATGTCCGTTCGTCGACGTCATGTGAGCGGCATATTTCGCGCACCGATCTGTCGCCCACCCCTAGCGATATTCCGAACCGCCCCATGACAAGTATCAGGGCGCTGTTGTCGTTGACCAGGTCACGCATCCGGTCCGTGGGCTTGTAACCGTTTGATTCCATTGATGTAATATTTGAATGCGGGAGCAAAATTACAAGCCGGTACGAAAAACGTCAATACTTAAAAGTAGTTAAAAAGGGCTCTGCGACATCCCAAAATACCAAAGTTGCGGTATTGTCCGGCCGAAGGTGCGGGGGTGATTTTGCGGCATGAAATACAACAAAAGAATCACTATGAAATTAAAGACTTTATTCATTATGTCGGTCGCGGCACTATGCTCGATGGCATGCAGCAAAAATGACGATGTTCCTACGGTTGCCGATATCGCAGGCACATATGAAGGTTATACTTTGGCAAGTTGTGCCTATTTCGAGAACTCATGTTCGGCGGGTGAGGTGATTACAGTTACAGAGAACGCCGACGGGACCGCGGCTGTTGCTTTCACGTCGGATTCGTGGGGGGAGTTTTCAATATCAAGTGCGGTAATGAGCCGTAACGGCGATGTGTACACCCTTTCGGGCAGCGGCCGGACGCAGATGGGCATGGGAGGTAATACCTCTTCTTACGACTGTATGTTTACGGCCACAATCGATTCGGACGGCAATGCCCGGATGAAGTTCGAGGTTGCGGCCGTTATGGGAGGCATGACGATAGAATTTGCAACGGGGGATGCTCCGGCCGACCTTTTGCTGGCGGGTACCTATGACGGCTACACCTCTGCGGGTTGTGCCTATTTCGAGAACCGCTATACGGACGGCGAGAGCCTGACGATGACGGCAGCCGGAGACGGGACTCTTTCTCTGGCATTCGAGTCGGCCTCATGGGGTAGATTCGAGGTCGCGTCGGTCGATATCGCACGTGATGGCAATATATATACGCTCACCGGCAACGGAAGTGTTGCCATGGGTATGGGCGGGGCGACAAGCAGTTATGATTTCACGTTGACAGGAAGCGTCAATGCGTCCAGGGATGATTATTCTTTCAAGTTTGAGGTGCCTGCGGTTATGGGAGGATTGACTATAACCCTGTTCCCGGGATCAGCCCCTTCGGAGAGTGAAAAATAGGTTAGGCCCATGAGTAGATTCATACGGATGTTTACGTTGGGAGTGGCAGCTGTACTGTCACTCCCGGCATGTAACGGCATATTTGAGGGTATTTACGACAAACCCGATATGTCGGGCGATGTGGAGTTCGGGTTCATTGCCGTTGACGACAAGACCAACACGGGCCGTATATATATCGATGCCACCGATTATGGCGAGTGGCACTATATCGATCTGCATGGCAAGCAAACGGTCACGACGGCCGTAGGGGATGCTGCTCCCGGGAGTTGGGATTTCGCCGTGCACCGTTACGATGCCAAGACCAACGGGGCGATAGTCTGTGAATCGGATGCGGGCGATTTCGGCTCGCTGCCCGGTTTGGACTCTTTTGCGGCGGAGGATTTTGTTGCCGACGAATGGACTACCGACCGTATCACCATCGACATGTCGCAGATGATGGACGGGATAATCGTCTATGCCGAAGACTATTATAACCCATGCCTGTCTCGCTGGCTCGATGTCGATACATCGACCATGCCTCCTGTATATACCCTCTCGGGGCGGGTTTATCTGTTGCGTCTTGCCGACGGAACGTATGCAGCCCTGCGTCTGACGAACTTCATGGACGATGCCGCGGTGAAGGGTGTGATGACGATCGACTACCTGTATCCCGTAGAGTTATGATTGTGCGATTTGTCATTTTCCTGTTGTGCGGGCTCGTGTCCGCAGGTGCGGCATCGGCGCAGCGCATGATATCCGGCATCATCACCGACGAATCGCAGCGGCCTCTTGTCGGGGCCACGGTTTCGGTTCGGGAGCGGCCCTCGTTGGGCGCTGCGGCCGATACCGAAGGACGCTATGAGTTGCGACTTCCCGACGGAGAATCATACACCGTCGTTGTGTCGTTCGTAGGATATTACGACGAGAGCCGGGTCGTGGATGAGAGCCGCGGCGGGGAGTTGAATTTCAGCCTGAGGGAGAACAGCATGATGCTCGATCAGGTCGTCGTTACCGGTACCCGGACTCCGAAGCTGCTGAAAGATGTGCCGATAGTGACCCGCGTAATCTCGGAGCGCGACATAAGGCGTGTGGATGCGACCAATATCGGAGACCTGCTGCAGACCGAGCTGCCGGGAATAGAGTTCTCATATTCGATGAACCAGCAGACGTCGCTCAATATGGCGGGTTTCGGAGGCAACGCCGTACTCTTCCTTGTGGATGGCGAACGTCTGGCGGGCGAGACGCTCGACAATGTGGACTACAGCCGCCTGAACATGGATAACGTCGGGCGTATCGAGATTGTGAAGGGCGCAGCCTCGTCGCTCTACGGCTCGAATGCCGTAGGCGGTGTGGTGAATATAATCAGCCGCGATGCCGAGGAGCCGTGGTCGGTAAACGTGAACGGGCGCTACGGTGCGCACAACGAGTTGCGTTACGGCGGTTCCGTGGGACTGAATCAGGGCCGCTTCAAGAGCATGACCAGCGTGCAGAGGACCTCGATCGACGCCATCGACCTGTCGCGGGGAACGGATAACACGGAGGTTGGCGACTACAGCTCCATATACGGCAACTCGACCCTGAATATAAAGGAACGTCTGGTGTTTACGGCGGCCGACAATCTGAAACTTACGGCCCGTGCCGGCTTTTTCTTCCGCGAAAGGGATGCATCCGAGAGCATAAAGGACCGTTATCGCAGTTTTTCGGGCGGACTGAAGGGCAATTACGACATATCGGAGGACGACGACCTTGAACTGTCTTACATATTCGACCAGTATGACAAGAGCGACTATCTGGTGCCGACGGACCGCGATGTGCGTGATTACAGCAATGTCCAGCATACGCTCCGCACGTTGTACAACCACACGTTCAATGGCCGTCATATACTCACCGTCGGAGGGGATTACATGCGCGATTATCTGCAGTCGTACCAGTTCAGCGACGGTGCGCACAGGCAGTATACGGCCGATGCTTTTGCCCAGTTCGACTGGAATCCGCACCGCAGGGTCAATGTCATAGCGGGACTTAGGTTCGACTACTTCTCGGAAGCGGGGCTTTCGCACGTCTCGCCCAAGATAGGATTGATGTATAAGGTCGGCCCATGTTCACTGCGCGGCTCTTATGCCAAGGGTTTCCGGGCACCGACGCTCAAGGAGATGTATATGGACTTCTTTATGGGCAATATCTTCATGATATACGGCAATCCCGACCAGAAGGCCGAATCGAGCCACAACTTCTCGTTGTCGGCCGAGTATATGAAGGGCCGCCACAATGTCTCCGTAACGGGATATTTCAATGTCGTGGACAACCGCATCACGACGGCATGGAATGAGGCTCTGGAGGGACAGGTATATACCAATATGGCGCGCCTGCATGTCGCCAGCATCGATACTAACCTGTCGGGCAGCTATCCGAGCGGCATATCGTGGCGGCTGTCGTACGTCTACACCTATGAGCATATACGGAAGGGCGAACCGCTGCTTTCGTCGACCCGCCCGCACTCGGCTACGGCACGCGTCTCATACGACCGCAGCTGGCGTAACTATGGCGTGGGCGTAGCGCTTACGGGACGCCTGCTTTCGAGGCTTACAACCGACGTGTATACCGACATGTCGTCGTACGAGCAGACCGTGGAGCAGACATATCCCGGATATACGATATGGAAGCTGAGCCTCACACAGCATCTGTGGCGGGGTATAGACCTGACGGTGGCGGTTGATAACATCTTCAACTACCGCCCCGACTACTATTACAGCAATTCGCCGACAACGACGGGTACGGTCTGTTCCCTCGGTCTGTCGTTGGATATAGAGCATATGTTTAAGAAGAGACAGTAAGATATTGACAGATGAAACGCAACATGAAGATTCTGGCGGGAGTTGCTGTGCTTGTGGTTACGGCAGGCATCTGGGCGTGGAATGCATGGTTCTCCGCCACCCGTATAGCATTCATAAATTATCAGGCCACGACGCTCGGAGAGATAGCCCGGGCGAATAATCAGGGGCGAATACGGCTCGCGTCGTTGGATCTGGAGCATATTGACGAGATCGACCGTTACGATATGGTCCTGATCAACGGAATGGGACTTCGCATAACGGCCGGGCAGCGCGAGATGATAGAGCGTGCAGCCGATCGAGGCCTTGCCGTGGTTACGACCATGGCCACCAATCCTGCCAATGCGATCATATCGGTCGATTCGGCGACGTTGGCCACGGTCAAGGGTTATCTTAACGGCGGCGGCCGTGGTAATTACCGTAATATGCTAACCTACATACGCCGTGCTGTGGACGGCAAGACCTTCGACAGCGAGGAGCCTGAAGCCCCCGCGGAACGCGTACGCAAACAGTTCTACCATGTTGACCCGGCGCGGCCGGAGGATGAAGAGCTTGAGTTCGGCAGTGTCGGGGAGTACGAGAGTTTCCTTTCGCAGCACGGGCTGTTGAAGGATGGTGCTCCGAAGGTTGTCGTTACCGGGCAGATGGGCGAAGCCGGCGAGCTGGTCGCCCGTCTGTTCCAGACGGGCAATACGGTATATCCCGTGCGAAACATGCAGTCGTTTGTCAGCGGCGGGCAGGCGGACTCGGTACGTCCTGCCGCCGTGATAAATATGGCTCACGGACGTTTGGGCGATTATGTGGTGGATTATTTGGCGAAGGCCGATATCCCGCTCTTTGCGCCGCTTAACACCAACCGCCTGGTGGAGGAGTGGGAGGCCGACAAGATGGGCATGAACGGAGGTTTCATGTCGCAGAGCATCGTGATGCCGGAGATCGACGGGGCCATACGTCCATACGCCCTGTTCGGACATCGTCTCGACGAGGAGGGGTTGCAGCGGGTATATGCCATTCCCGAACGTTTGGAGACATTTGTTGAGACGGTGAACAACCACATCTCGCTGAAGCGTATCCCCAATAGCGAGAAGCGGGTAGCCATATACTATTATAAGGGGCCGGGACAGAATGCCCTTACGGCGGCGGGCATGGAGGTGGCACCTTCGCTGTATAATCTCCTGTCGAGGATGCGCAGCGAGGGATACCGTGTCGATAACCTTCCCGCCTCGCCCGCCGGGTTGGAGCAGCTCATACAGCGTCAGGGGGCGGTTTTCAATGCCTATGCCAAGGGGGCCAAGTCTGATTTCCTGAAGTCGGGGAATCCCGAGCTGATTACGGCCGACGCTTATGCCGAGTGGACATCCAGGGCTGTTCGCCCCGATATGATGGCCGAGGTGGATGCTCTCGACGGCGAGTTCCCCGGAAGTTATATCTCCACCGACGACGGGCGCATGGCCCTGCCCCGTGTGGTGTTGGGGAATGTGGTGCTGCTGCCGCAGCTTGCGGCGGGCGCCGGGGATGATGACTTTGCCATTGTTCACGGTACCGACGCAGCTCCGCCTCACGCCTATATAGCATCATACCTTTGGGCGCGCTACGGCTTCGGGGCGGATGTGATGATACATTTCGGTACGCACGGAAGTCTTGAGTTTACACCCCGCAAGCAGGTGGCTCTGTGCGGCAACGACTGGCCCGATGTGCTGGTAGGCTCCACCCCTCATCTCTACATATACTCGATAGGTGATGTCGGCGAGGGCATGATAGCCAAGCGGCGTTCCTATGCCACGCTGCAGTCGCACCTGACGCCGCCATTCATGGAGAGCAACGTGCGGGGCATCTACCGCAACCTTTGCGAAGCCATACAGCGGTACAACGACCTGCTCTATGCCGACGGGAAACCCGACACCGGGGCTGCGGCCATGGAGGTTAAACGTCTGACCGTAGAATTGGGCATACACCGTGAGCTGCGCCTCGACAGCCTTCTGACAACGCCGTATGGCGAGGACGAGATATCTCGCATAGAGGCGTTTGCCGAGGAGCTGGCCAATGAGAAGGTGACAGGAGAGCACTATACTATGGGAGTCCCGTACAGCGGGGAGCGTATCCGGAGCAGCGTATTTGCCATGTCGACCGAGCCGATTGCATATTCTCTGCTGGCCCTCGACAAGTATCGCGGCATGGCAGGTGAGGATACCGAGAAACACAAGTCGCTCTTTACGCGCAACTATCTTGAGCCGGCCCGCAAACTGGTGGCACGGCTGCTGGACGGGGCGTTGGAGCCGACCGATGCGATGATCTGCGCCACGGCAGGGATATCGGCAGCGGAGCTTGACAGCGCGCGGAATATCGAACGCTCGCTGTCGGTGCCCCAGGACATGATGTCGCGAATGATGTCCATGCAGGTATCGGGTGGTGGTAAGAGCCATCCGACCGGCGGCCATAAGGCTGCATCGGGAGCGAAGCATCCGTCGTGGATTCCCCGGATCGGGTCTCGTCCGACCTCTTCGGCCGGCAAGACCGCCGACACGGCCGCCATGCCGGCTAATGCCATGGCGGCCATGATGGAGGCAAAGGATGGCTATACGAAGCAGGAGAAGGAGTTTGCCCGCGTAGTCATGGAGATTGAACGCACGATAAGGAATGTGGGCAATTACAGGAGAGCTCTTGAAGAGAGCCCTGAAGCCGAACTTGCGTCGCTGATCAATGCGATGAACGGCGGCTATACCTCTCCCTCGCCTGGAGGCGATCCCATTGCCAACCCCAATACGCTGCCTACGGGCCGCAACCTCTATGCCGTCAATGCCGAGGCAACGCCGAGCGAGGTGGCTTGGGAGCGTGGCAAGGAGCTGGCCGAAAACACCATAAGGATGTACCGCGAGCGCCATAATGACTCCATTCCGCGCAAGGTGAGTTATACGCTCTGGAGCGGTGAGTTTGTCGAGACCGAGGGCGCTACCATAGCGCAGGCGCTCTATATGTTGGGGGTAGAGCCAGTGCGCGATGTCTTCGGGCGTGTCAACGACATACGGTTGATTCCGTCCGAGGAGCTCGGGCGTCCCCGCATCGATGTCGTGATACAGACCAGCGGGCAGTTGCGCGACATTGCGGCGTCGCGGCTCTTCCTCATATCGCGGGCTGTCGAGATGGCCGCAGCGGCCGTGGATGACCGATTCGACAACTACGTGTCGCAAAGTGTGGTCGAAGCCGAACGCGTGCTTGTCGAGAAGGGACTTTCGCCGAAGGAGGCGCGCGAAGTATCGGCATACAGGGTTTTCGGAGGCGTTAACGGCAATTACGGTACGGGCATAACCGGTATGGTTCAGAGCGGTGACCGCTGGGAGGACCCTTCCGAGATAGCCGATGTCTACCTGCGGAATATGGGGGCTTTCTACGGCGATGAGAAGGCGTGGGAACAGGTGCGTCAATATGCCCTCGAGGCGGCGCTGGCAAACACCGATGCCGTCATACAGCCGCGTCAGAGCAATACGTGGGGAGCTTTGAGCCTCGACCATGTATATGAATTTATGGGCGGAATGAACCTTGCCGTGCGCGAGGTGACGGGTAAGGAACCCGACGCCTATATGAGCGATTACCGCAACCGTAACAACATGCGTATGCAGGAGCTCAAGGAGGCCATCGGCATCGAGAGCCGTACCACCATATTCAACCCCGGTTACATCAGGGAGAAGATGAAGGGCGGTTCCGGCGCGGCCGGAGGTTTTGCCGAGATCGTGCAGAACACCTACGGATGGAACGTCATGAAACCGGATGTCGTCGATGATGAGTTGTGGGATGAGATTTACGATGTCTATGTGAAGGACAAGTTCGATCTTGGCGTGCGCGGTTTCTTCGAGTCGCAGAATCCGGCCGCACTGGAGGAGATATCGGCCGTGATGATGGAGACGGCGCGCAAGGGCATGTGGCAGGCCTCGGCGGAGCAGTTGTCGGCGCTGGCGGCACTCCACACGGAACTTGTCGATAAATATGGAGCCTCATGTTCGGGGACGGTCTGTGACAACGCCAAACTGCGCGAATTTATCGCCTCAAAGAGTACGCCTGAGGCAGCCCGTGCCTATGAACGGCAGATTGGCCGAGTACGCGAGGTTTCGCTCGATGCGGACAAGGGTATGGTGCTCAAGCGCGAGGAGGTCGCACCGGTGGAGCGTACGACGACGATCGTCAGCAATGCCATAGTCGCCGTGTTGGTGGCGGCTGCGATTGCAATATTGGTTATTGTGGTGCGGCGCCGCCGCCGAAAGATGGAGGAGTAATGCATACCGTCGCAGAAGTTATGATGATTCTGGTCTGCTTCAATTATCTGTTGAAGCAGACCTACCGTAAAGTATATTCCGTGGTGGTGTCGGCCGCCGTTTGCTCGCTGTTTGTCGGGATGATGTGGCCCTATGCCATCGAACAGTCGAAGAGTCGCATATCGGACTGGCTTTCGGATTCGGCCCTGATGCTCGATATTGCCGTCGTACTCACGTTGGAGGTTGCGCTGCATGTGGCCTTTTGCATCGTGGCGGCGCATATACAGACCGCAGAGTGGGTGAAACCTTCGGTCGTGCGGGTGTACCGCACGCTGCGGTGGTTCCCGGGCGTATTGATATTCCCGGTGCTTTTCAGTATGCTGGTGGCCGCAATATTCGCCATGCCGGGCATGGCATTCTCGGCCGTGGCATGGTCGCTGGCCGCTGCAGTCATGGTTGCCGTACCGGCCGGTGCATGGATTCTGAAACGGCTCCTGCCCGAAAAGGAGATACGTCTCGAGATATTGTTCCTCTCCAATGTCCTTATAGCCGTGTTGGGCGTTATCGCCACGGTGAACGGCCGTACGGCCGTCGCCGGCAGCAGTGCGGTGGACTGGATGTCGTTGTGCGGGGTGTCGGTGCTGGTGGCGCTGGGGCTTGTATGCGGGACGTTCGCATATAGGATAAAACAGAAAAAACAACTAAAAGACAGATAAATTCATGAATTACATTTCTGACATTCTCTATTGGATTTCGACAGGTCTGCTTGTGCCTGTTATCGTTGTGCTGATATTTTTGTTCGGCCGTTCTCTGCTGCTTATAGGGAGCTTTTTCGGGCAGTATCTGGCTATCCGCCGTACGGCGTCGCTGATAGGCAGGGAGCTCGACGGACTCGATAAAGTTTCGGTTGCGGCGCTTGGCAACCGCCTTCCCTCTAAGAACCCGTCGCTTGTGGTTGTATACATGAAACGGCTGCTTGATGCCGGTGATAACGCGGCGCTTCGTCAGCGGTTGCTTGCGGATTTTGAAATTGAGGCGGACCGCGATCTTTCCACTTCGAAGATGCTGTCCAAGATGGGCCCGATGCTGGGCCTTATGGGAACGCTCATACCGATGGGTCCCGCGCTGGTGGGACTCTCTACGGGTGATATCGCGTCGATGGCCTACAATATGCAGGTGGCTTTCGCCACTACGGTCGTGGGGTTGTTTGCCGCGGCAATAGGCTTCATCACCCAGCAGGTCAAGCAGCGCTGGTATCTGCAGGATCTGGCTAATCTGGAGTTTGTCGCCGATTTGTTGGATAATAAAACCGAGGGCCGATGAGACGGAATCTGTTAAGACGCGACGAGGAGAACGATCCGATGAGTGTCGTGAGCAATCTGTTCGATGTGGCGATGGTTTTCGCTGTGGCGTTGATGGTGGCTCTGGTAAGCCGGTACAATATGACCGAGATGTTCAGTCAGGAAGATTTCACTATGGTGAAGAATCCCGGTAAGGAGAATATGGAGATTATCACCAAGGAGGGAGAGAAAATAAACCGTTATACCCCTTCGGAGAGTCAGGATGGGCAGGACGGGAAACGCGGCCGCAAGGTCGGTGTGGCATATGAACTTGAAAACGGCGAGATAATCTATGTGCCGGAGTAGGTAATATGCGGCGTCCCCATTGGGGACAGGATGTTTTATGTGGTTAAATTTTGTGTGTATTGCAACAGAGTCGCTGTGTCTCAGCGACTCTGTTTTTGTCGATGGCGTTGTATCCTGTCTTGCCCTGTCTCGGATGTTGCGTGGCAGGCCGGATGGCGGCGGATGGCTTATTTGCAGTTTGCTTTGCTCTTGCGGTTTTGCTGCCAGAAGAAAATGCTGAAGCAGGATATGTTTGAATTGAAGGATCCCATTTCAGGTGTTGTTGACGGAAAGATGGGCCGCTGTCGCCATGCGTATTAGTTCAGGTGAATGACATCACTCTCAAATGTATCTTTGTTTATTGCATATCCCTTGATCGTGGATCTGTGGTTGTAGATGGTCTGTGGCGAGTAATTTAACAGTACCGCTATCTTCGAACTGTCTTTTATGCCGAGTCTTATCAGGGCGAAAATACGAAGGTCGATGTTCATCAACTCTCCTTCATTGAGCACAATGCGTTTGTCTTCGGCCAGCAGGGCATTGAACTTGTCTATAAAACCGGGGAAAGCCTTCAGGAATGCCTGGTCGAAGTTTATGAAAAACTCTTTTGCTTCGGCATCCGTCATCCTTGAAGGGTTTGAATACCGGCGCAGCTCTTCGACCTGATTGGCCTTGATCTTGCGTTGAACCGTGGCCTGGAATACATTCAGTTTATTTATATATGCCGCGGTAAGTTCCATGAAGAGGGTGATGCAATTTTCGGTGACGAGCTTTTGGTTCTTGACCTCGGCTATGGTCGCCTCGAGTTTGGTATTTGTAGATTTAATCCTGGCGTTCGCATTTTTGAGCTCCTCGTTGGCTTGCTGGAGCCCCTTGCGGCTTGCCGTCAGTTTCCTGTGCTCTCTTGTTACGACAAATGCCGCGATGACAAGCAGCAGGGCAAATGCCGTCATGCAATATATCACGATTGATTTGTTGCGGTTCGATCGCTGCAGCTGTATTTCATAACTTCGGACTATGTCCGGAATCTTGCGTGAAACCTCTATAAGCCTGAGCCTGTTCCCGTAAAACATGGCGTCTTCCAGAGCCACATGGAGGAAGTCGTTGGCGGTCTCCAAATCGGGGTTTGAATCGTTGCTCAGCTCCAGGGCGAGTTCCTGGATTGCAAGATTCTCTTTCAGCGGGCATATCTGGTCGCTGATGGCGGCCTCGATGAGCCAGTTACGGTATGCCGAACTGTCGCCGAGGCTTAGCTCGGTCAGCGCCAGTCCGAAAGCTACCTGTGCATATCTCCGCTCATTTTTCGGGGTGTCCTTCAATGAACGCAGATACAGGCTTTTTGCATCGTTGAATTTCTCTGCGCGGTATGCCTTTTCCGCTTGCCAGTAATAGCATTCCGACGATTGCGGTTTAAGCACGGAGATGATCGAATCTTGATACGCCTTCTCCTTTTCGTAATATCCGTCGGAATACTCGCTCCTTGCCGAATATTCCGCAAGCATGCCGTAGGCCCATTCGTAGGCCGTAAAGTAGTCGTTGAGCAGCGACTGGGGCAGATTCTTGCGGTTGACATTGTCCAGAGTCTGTATCGCTTCATGAAACAGGCCCGATGTCGTCAGCAGGAAGGCCTTGTGGATAGAGGCCCTTTCCATATAGTCGCGCGCATTGTTCCGTTCCGCTATGTCGGCCATTTTATCCACATATACCATGGCGGAATCAAACTGGAATGTTGAATACTCGCGGCAAATCGAATTCAGGATGAGAAGCTCTTCCTGAGGGGTGTCGGCATTATGCAGCTGCGTCTTGAGTTTCCGGAGGTCGCGCTGTTTCAGATCGACATAGCGGGAACGCTGCCCAAGGACAGCCCGCAATGAGTCGAGGCTCGCTCCGTGGCTCTCGAATGCCGTGGAGACGACGGCCATGAATAGGGTTAAAAGTATGGTCCTCATGACTTCATGTCAATTATGTTGCAAAGATAACCATTTCCATCAATCTACCCGGCATATTTCCGTATGTCGTTAAATTCGTCTGGTATATAATGCATTATAAATAAGTGGTGCTACCTGCCGTCTACTTGCAGACTACCAAATTTGACATCGGGTGGGCAATGTAATATTTTTGCAAGAAACAAATGATCTAGTCATGGGAAATCGTAGAATGCTATTCGTTGTGTGCATGGTCATGGCGGGAACCATCCCGTCATTCGCATTCCCGGTCAATGAGACCGATACGCTGACCACGAAAGGCAAAGGTGACGAACGCAATGTGATGCTCAATGCCAGCGATGCCAACAAACCTCGTGAAATACAGATCGGACTGCCGAGTGAGGATATAAACGTTTATGAAAACGGCCTCCCGGCTGTCTATTCTTCCACGGTACACAAGCTCGCCGCGCACTGGCGAAGCGACAACTCACAGACGGGGGTCTCGCTTATGGATCCGTCCGAGTCGGCAATTGCCACCGGTAACATTGCATACGCCGTGAACAGCAGGAGCAACTGGGGACAAAAAGATTTCCATGCCGTTCTTTCGTATCGTACCAATCAGAGAGGATGGCAGAATTTTGACCTCAATGCAAGCGGAGGCATTTCCAACAGAGTGCTTTATACCGCTTCTGTATATCAGAATTTCGATCCGGGCAATTTCAGGCTGCGTTTTACGGATTATGCCGACCGTACCCAGCTGTACCAGTTCGGGTTGACATATCTTCACGACAAGGGGTCGGTCTCGTTGAGATATAAACATTCGCGCAGCTGCAATCCGGGCAGTTACGCCAATGCCGCTCCGTTTATCTATAACGGCGACGGAAGTGTGAGCGAGCTGCCGGGATTCCATCTCGGCACGGGCTCGTATGTCCCCAATGGCGGCAGCTTCCCCTATATGGATGTCATGACCGGGGAAATGAAGGTATGGCATCCCGGTGAAGGTGACCTGAACTTTGCAAATGAGATTTCATTTGTCGGCGACTATGCTTTCGACAACGGTTGGAACGGATGGCTGAGCATGAAGTACATGGACGCGCCCAGGGCTGATTTCGTCGATTTCGGCGGAAGCACAATAACCGAGGTGACTGCGGAGGACGGGTATAAGAAACCGGACGGAACCGTATATGAAGGGCTCAAGGAAGGACGCCGTACATGGCTTCACGTCGGGGCGGTACGCGACATGCTGCTGACGGCCGAGATGCAGCGATCGTTCAACGGCTGCAACAACCTCAAGATAGGCCTTAACGAGTGGTTCTACCATCTTGACTACCATTCATCGTCATTCCAATGGGATGCCACGGTGGCGGAATATCCCGAAAAACTGAACGAGACATACGGATATAATGAGCTCAGTTCTGAATTTACAAGGGGATATGAGAACAAACTCGCCCTGTACGTCACGGACGAGTGGCAGGTTAAATCTTTTTGCGGGAGCCCGTCTGGAGTACTACCGCATGAGCGCCGACCGGATTCCGACGGCGCGGTTCTCCGGATTCCATATCGGGGCCGATACCCCCGACGGGCAGGCGGTGAAGGTTGAGAATGTCCTGAAGAACAAGCTGAACTATGCGTTAGCCTTCAGGGGACGGTATGATATTGGCTGGGGACTCGGGCTGACGGCCGACGCTACGGTAGCAACGCGGTACCCCCGTATAAACGAGTATGCCGGAACGGGGCCTACCGAGGCACAGTACAAGCGCGTTACAATTCCGTTGGTGCGCGCCGGAGTTACCTACAGGAACAAATGGATTGACCTGACATCGATGTTCAGCTATATCGGCAAGACGAACAACATTGACCAGCAGAACCTGACCAGGCCCGGCAGCACGGAGAGCAAGACTGTGCTTTTGATATACGATATACAGACGATAGGCTGGACGACTTCGGTGGAACTGACGCCCTTTAAGGGAGCGCACCTGCATGCGTTGCTGACGCTTCAGAAACCGACATACAAAAACTACAACGCGTCGGTTACCTTCTCTGATGGGCAGACGATGGGCGTGGATGCAAACGGAATGGTGGTCAAGGAGATCCCTCAGACCATCATCGAGCTTGACCCGAGCTACAACCTTACGGACGGACTCCGCCTGTGGCTGAGTTTCAGATATTTCGGCAGAACCTACGCCAACCTGCAGGAGGCGTTGTATTTCAATGGCCGCTGGGAGACGTTCGGCGGGGTGAACTGGGACGTAAACAAGCGTCTGAGCCTGAGTGTTACTCTCGTAAACTTCCTCAACCAGAAGGGCGCGAGCGGCACGATCAGCGGCAGCGAACTCATATCGAAGGACGAAGCATCGAAATATGCCGGAAATATCATGAGCGGAAGCTATCTGCGACCTTTCACTGTAGAGTTCGGAGCAACCTTGAAATTCTAAACCAATAAAAAACCAAACAGATGAAACTTACTTCATTATCTATCATTCTGGTTATGATCGTCGGCTCTGTTTCAGCACAGCGGATTGACATCTCCACGGATAAGACGGACCTGATCCTGAAGGTAGGGGATAACGGCCGTCTGTATCAAACCTATCTCGGCGAAAAATTGCTTAACCGTGCCGAACTGGATGATTTCTCATGGCAGGTCCATGGCGGCAGCGACGGAAGCATAAGTGCCCGCGGATGGGAAGTGTATGCCGGCAGCGGCGCGGAAGACTATTTCGAGCCGGCCCTGGCCGTGACTCATGACGGGGGCAACCTTACTACAATCCTGAAATATGCCGGGCACAAACAGGTGCCGACTTCGTATGGAAGCGAGACGGAAATCACCCTGCGGGACGAATTGTTTCCGGTTGAGGTGAAGCTTTTCTATGAGGCCTACGACAAGGAGAACATCATCAAGACGTGGAGCGTGATCTGCAACAACGGCAAGAAGCCGGTGGATATATGGCGCTATGCCTCGGCAATGCTCTATTTTGACAGGGAGGCCTATTTCCTGACTGAATTCGCCAGCGACTGGGCCAAGGAGGTGCAGATGCAGACGCAGCGGCTGCAATATGGCAAGAAAATAGTCGATACGAAACTCGGAAGCCGTGCGGCAATGCATGTCCAGCCGTTCTTTGAGCTCGGGATGAACAAGCCTGCAAGTGAAACCGGCGGAGAAGTGCTGATGGGCACATTGGGCTGGACTGGAAATTTCCAGTTCACCTTTGAGGTCGACAATATCGGTAATCTGCGTGTGATACCGTCAATCAACCCGTATGCCTCGACATGGGAGCTTAATGCCGGCGAGACGTTCAAGACTCCCGACTTCATTTTCACCCTTTCGCAGAATGGTGCGGGCGAGGGGTCGAGGAATTTCCATGACTGGGCCCGCAGATACCAGATAAAGGATGGCATGGGCGACCGTATGACCCTGCTCAACAACTGGGAGAACACCTATTTTGATTTTGACCAGGAGTTGCTGGCACAGCTTATGGATGAGGCCAGGGATCTCGGCGTTGATATGTTCTTGTTGGACGACGGATGGTTCGGCAATAAATATCCCCGCAAGGACGACCGTGCCGGATTGGGCGATTGGAGCGCGACAAAATCAAAACTGCCCGGAGGCATTCCAGCGCTGGTGAAGGCGGCCGAGGAGGCGGGTGTTAAGTTCGGCATCTGGATTGAGCCTGAAATGGTAAACCCCAAAAGCGAATTATTCGAGAAACACCCCGACTGGGCCTATACGTTGCCTAACCGTGACACCTATTATTACAGGAATCAGCTTGTGCTTGACCTGAACCGTCCCGAAGTGCAGGATCATGTCTTCAATGTCGTGGACACCATATTGGCCAACAATCCCGACGTGGCCTATTTCAAGTGGGATTGCAATTCGCCGATAACGAACGTGTTCTCGCACTATCTCAAGGAGAAACAGCAGCAGCTTTACATCGGTCATGTCAGAGGCCTGTACAAGGTTCTGGAGCGTATCAAGGAGAAGTATCCCGATGTCCCGATGATGCTGTGCTCGGGCGGTGGCGCCCGCTGCGATTATGAGGCCCTGAAATATTTTACGGAGTTTTGGTGCTCGGACAATACCGATCCGGTGGAGCGTCTTTTCATTCAGTGGGGTTTCTCGCAGTTTTTCCCGGTTAAGGCGATGAGCGCTCATGTAACCGACTGGAATAAGAATGCGCCTATAAAATTCCGTACGGATGTCGCCTCGATGGCGAAACTGGGATTCGACATGGGGCTCAAGAACCTCTCGGCCGTGGAGCTGCGATATGTTCAGGAGGCAATCAAGAACTGGAACCGCCTCAAGCCCGTTATTCTTGACGGCGAACAATACCGTCTTGTCTCGCCTTACGAATATAATCATACGGCTACAAATTATGTTTCGGCGGACAAGCAACATGCTGTGCTCTTCGCATTTGACATATATCCGCGTTTCGCGGAGAAGGTGCACAAGGTAAAGCTGCAAGGTCTGGACCCGCTCCGGCAGTACCGTATAGTCGAGATCAACCGTATGCCGCGTATCAATGAAAAGGGTGAAGTGGTTGTGTATTCTTCTGCCGAACCCGATAAGAATGACACTTCGCGCTGGGCGCAAGACGGGAAAGTATATTCGGGAGATTATTTGATGAAGGTAGGACTCGACGCCTTTACGACCAGTCAATTGCACAGCCGTGTCGTTGAACTGATAGCGCAATAGCGGCATGCGCGATTTGCGCACGAAACCGACAGCGTGACATTTCTGCCGGTAATAGCAGGCGATAGTAGAAAATGCCCGAAAGCAGCATAAAAGCAATTGCTCGAGGCTTCTGACCGGCGGTTGTGTATTCGGCTCCCGACCGGTCACTCTTTACAAGCGAATCAGCCCGAACTCCCTGCAGGGAGTTCGGGCTGTTGCATTGTATTACGGTATGTCGTGGTTGCGACCTGGCATGCGGCGGGCGGTATCGGCCGAATGGAGCGCGGGAGAATGTATAACGAAAAAAGGTCTCCGTTTGGAGACCTTCGAGGGTGGAAGATGGGATTCGAACCCACGACCTTCGGAACCACAATCCGTCACTCTAACCAGCTGAGCTACATCCACCGTGTGACTCGTTTTCGCGAATCGGTGTGCAAATATAAAGGCTTTTGTGGTTTTATCCAAACAAAAATGCGAAAAATATAATAAAAATCGGTTTTTGTCCCCGTCGGAGGCCTGCCGGGCGGTGATATCGCCCGATAGCCGCGGGCTGCGGATGGGCTGCATCCGGTGCCCGCGGCTCAGGCGGCATGTCACTTGATGCTGGGCGAGAAGCTTACCTCGATGTCGGCCTGCTCGCCTGCGGCCAGGCGAATGTCGAAGCCTACCATGCGGAGGTTCTTGTCCTTTATCTCGAAGGGCTTGTACTGGTGTTCGGGACGTATGACGGCCTCGGCGTCGGCCTTGGTGCGCAGCTTGAGGTAGAGGTGCTTGCCGTCCTGCCGCAGCAGTATGGTGTGGGGATCGACGATCTCGGCCTCGGCATTGGTGGCCATGTTCCACGCTACGGTTGAGGCCTGGGCGCCGTTGGTGATGCGGTCGGTGATGGTAAGACGGTCGTTCTTGTCGAGTTCGGCCGTGCGGACGACACTTGAGGCGTCGGCGGCAAAGACGGCCGTGAGGTCTACCGTAACACCCTTCTCGCGCTGGCTGTCGTAGTGGTCGCGGATCTCGGCCATGCCGTCGACGGCGTGGCGGTGGCCGTTGAAAGTGAGTGTGTTGTGCGATTCGACTCCGATGCGGAATATCTCCCAGCGGGAGCTCTCCTGCTTCATGTTCCAGAGGTCGACGCCCGCCTGCTCAAGACGGTTGTAGTCGTGCATGCCCAGGTCGATGGCCCAGCGTACGCCGTCGCGCTCGTATATGAACGATCCGGCATCCATGTGTGCGTGGTTGCTCGAGGCGCGGCCGCCCTTGATGGCAAAGTAGGTGTCGTCGGGTGAGTTCCAGCCGCTGCGGTAGATGAAGACGGGGGCCGTACCGTGGTTGACCCATGTGCGCGATGCGGGCATGCGGCCGTGCGACAGGTCGAGGCCCGAGGCGAAGATCATGTATATGGGCAGCAGCCGGTCGCCGGGGATGCGTCCCTTGTGGAGGAACTGCTCGTCGACGGCCACGATCGAGGGGTCGTTCAGCTGGCGGGCGAACCAGTATTTGGCCATGATGCACTGGGCGCCCGATCCCGAGTCGTAGAAGTTGTAGCAGCGGCCCGACGGGGCGACCATGTATGTCATGAACGAAGCCGAGCGCATGAAGCTCTCCTGTGCGGCTATGCCGGCGTCGGTACCCAGAGCCGACTGCAGTGCCGCCACGAGCATGACCTCGAAGCCCGTACCGTAGTCCCAGTAGCTGAAGCCCTCGGGGTATCCGCCGTCGGGGTCGTAGCAGCGCTGTGCCGTGGGGTTCGAGGCGAGACATTTTTCGATCAGGGCCTTGCAGTATTCGGGAGCGCGTTCGTAGGTGGCCAGTGCGCCGTATATCATGCCGGCGTTGCACACCTGGTTCCAGTTGTTCTCGGCGCGGAAGAACCATGCGTGGCTGTCGTTCTCCGACGCCCGCAGTCCCTTTTCATATATGGTGGTGCCTATGATGCTGCGCGAGTGGCGCGAGAGGCGGTCGTAGAGCCAGTCGTAACCTATGGCCAGCGCCATGGTCATCTCGCCCACGTCGAGGAAGTGCGACGGGTTCCAGTCGCTGAAGGCGCATATTGTGAGCATCTCCTTCTCGGCACGGGCCGCGTAGCGGTTGTCCTCGGTGGTGACGGCTGCATACGAGAGGTAGAAGATGCGTTTGAGCGCCTCGCGCGATACCGTCAGCAGGCGGCGCCCCGTCATCACGCGCTCGACGGGGGCGGCGTCGAGCAGCTTGTCGCACTCAGCCATGATGCGGGCGTGTACCGCCGCGGCGTTCTTCGAGCGCGATGGCAGCTGGCGCATGGCCTCGACGTCGCCCTGCTTGAGCAGCAGGCGCGGGTGCGGGGCGAGGTGTTCGAAATCGAGGCTCTGTGCCGGGGCCGTGGTGATGGCCGCAAGGCAGAGCAACATTGCGATAGTAAGGAGTCGTTTCATTTCGGGAGATTGTTTTATCCCATAAAAGTAGTGCTTTTTTCAGAAACGGGCAAACGGGGCGCCCTGCCGGGGCTGTCGTCCGTCCCCGGTGCGGCGTGGCAGTGGCAGAGGCGGGGCAGGGCGGCAGACTATTTGCGCCGCGGGTGACAAATTGGCACTCGGCGTGGCGTGCCGTGTCAGAGTTTCTATGCCAAAAGGCTTTTGGCACATGAGTTGTTCGATATAGCGTCGGACTCGCGAAAGAGCCCGAACAAGTAAACAATTAACTTTAAAAATATCTAACCATGACAATCAAACCGCTTTCAGACCGCGTATTGGTATTGCCCAATCCGGCAGAGGAGAAGACCGCAGGTGGTCTGTTCATTCCCGACACAGCCAAAGAGAAGCCCCTTATGGGTAAGGTGGTAGCCGTAGGTCCCGGTACGGCCGACGTGAAGATGGAGGTAAAGGAGGGTGACAGCGTCCTCTACGGCAAGTATGCCGGCACCGAGATCAACGTCGACGGCGTCGATTACCTTATAATGAAACAGAGCGACATCCTGGCCATCTGCTAATGGCAGCCACGGAGTCGGAACAAGAAAAGTTGAACCAATAAAAAACGAAAAGCACTATGGCAAAAGATATCAGATATAACGTAGAGGCTCGCGAGCTCCTCAAGGAGGGCGTCGACGCGCTGAGCAATGCCGTTAAGGTAACTCTCGGCCCCAAGGGTCGCAACGTAATCATCGACAAGAAGTTCGGTGCACCGCAGGTAACCAAGGACGGTGTGAGCGTAGCCAAGGAGGTCGAGCTCGAGGATCCGTTTGCAAACATGGGCGCACAGATGGTCAAGGAGGTTGCCTCGAAGACCAACGACGACGCCGGTGACGGTACCACCACCGCAACCGTTCTGGCTCAGGCCATCATCGGTGTGGGTCTGAAGAACGTTACCGCAGGTGCCAACCCGATGGACCTGAAGCGCGGTATCGACAAGGCCGTCGCTACGGTAGTGGGCGAGCTCCGCAAGCAGAGCCAGGAGGTCGGCAACGACATCGCCAAGATCGAGCAGGTGGCATCTATCTCGGCCAACAACGACCACAACATCGGTAAGCTCATCGCCGAGGCCATGAGCAAGGTCAACAAGGAGGGTGTCATCACCGTCGAGGAGGCCAAGGGTACCGAGACCCACGTCGAGGTTGTCGAGGGTATGCAGTTCGACCGCGGTTACATCTCGGCTTACTTCATGACCGACACCGAGAAGATGGAGGCCGAGCTGGAGAAGCCTCTGGTGCTGATCACCGACAAGAAGATCTCTACGATGAAGGAGATCATGGGTATCCTGGAGCCCGTGGCACAGAACGGCCGCTCGCTTCTGATCATTGCCGAGGATGTCGACGGCGAGGCTCTGTCGGCACTCGTAGTGAACAAGCTGCGCGGTACGCTGAAGATCGCTGCCTGCAAGGCCCCCGGTTTCGGCGACCGTCGTAAGGACATGCTCGAGGATATCGCCATCCTGACCGGCGGTACGGTGATCTCTACCGACAAGGGTATGAAGATCGAGGATGCTACGATGGATATGCTCGGTACGGCCGAGAAGGTTACCATGAACAAGGAGACCACCACCATCGTCGACGGTGCCGGCAGCAAGGAGGCTATCGCCGCACGTATCGCACAGATCCGCGCCGGTATCGAGGCCGCCAAGTCGGACTACGACCGTGAGAAGCTGCAGGAGCGTCTGGCCAAGCTGTCGGGCGGTGTGGCAGTGCTCTACGTAGGTGCCGCTACCGAGGTCGAGATGAAGGAGAAGAAGGACCGCGTGGACGATGCTCTGGCCGCTACGCGTGCCGCAGTCGAGGAGGGTATCATCCCCGGCGGTGGTGTAGCCTACATCCGTGCCGTGGCCGCTCTGGAGAACATGAAGGGCGACAACGACGATCAGACCACCGGTATCCAGATCGTAAAGCGCGCCATCGAGGAGCCCCTTCGTCAGATTGTCTACAACGCCGGCGGCGAGGGTTCGGTTGTTGTGAACAAGGTTAAGGAGAGCAAGGGCAACATCGGTTACAACGCCCGCGACGACAAGTTCGAGGATATGCTCGAGGCCGGTATCATCGACCCGACCAAGGTAGCACGTGTGGCTCTGGAGAACGCTTCGTCGATAGCTTCGATGTTCCTCACCACCGAGTGCGTCCTGGCCGAGAAGAAGAGCGAGAATCCTGCCCCTGCAATGCCTCAGGGCGGTATGGGCGGCATGATGTAATGTCGGGCTCGTTCTGATACGATAATAGTGAGAGACGGTGCGTCACCCCGCGGGGCGGCGCACCGCTTTTTTTTGTACCTGGCGGCGGAAGGCTGTCAGATACGGTGCAAAAATGTGATATTCCGCGCACGGGGAGATAAAACTGCGTTTTAGATTTGTCTTTGCGCTGACGGTTTCGTATATTTGTGTAAACCTAATCAGAACCTTTGTCGTTATGAAATCGTTTATGGCAAAACTTTTCGCCGTATTGGCCGTGGTGTCGGTCGTGACGGCGGTTACCTCGCATGTCGAGGCGCGGCCACGGCGTTTGAAGGCGCTCGTGGTGTCGGGACAGAACAACCACAACTGGCAGGTGAGCCACCTTGTGCTGGAGCGTATTCTCGAGCAGTCGGAGCTCTTCGATGTGGACATCGCGCTGACGGCCCCCGCCGGCGGCGACATGAGCAGTTTCAAGCCCGACTTCTCGGCCTATGACGTGGTGGTGCTCGACTATAACGGCGACCGCTGGCCCGCCGAGACCGACGCCGCTTTCCTCGACTATGTGCAGGGCGGCGGCGGAGTGGTGGTGTACCATGCCGCCGACAACGCCTTCGCCGACTGGGAGGAGTTCAACCGCATAATCGCCCTCGGCGGATGGGAGGGCCGTAACGAGAAATCGGGCCCCTACTGCTACTGGAAAGATGGCGAGCTGGTGCTCGACGATGCAGCCGGCCCGGGCGGTTCGCACGGCGCACAGCGCGAATACGTGATGCACGGCCGCAACACGACGCACCCCATAGTTAAGGGCCTGCCGACGAACTGGAAGCATGCTCAGGACGAGATGTACGACCGCATGCGCGGCCCCGCAAACATTGGTACGCTGCTCTATACGGGTCTAACCGACCCCGCTACGGGCGGATCGGGACGCGAGGAGCCTCTGGTCTTCACCGTCGATTACGGTAAGGCGCGTATCTTCCACATCATGCTGGGCCATTGCGGTCCTACGGCCGAGAACAACCCCGCCATGCAGTGCGCCGGATTCCAGACCCTGCTGCTGCGCGGCACGGAGTGGGCCGCCACGGGTAAGGTCAAGCAGCGCGTGCCGAAGGATTTCCCGACGGCGACCAAGGTGTCGATGCGCCCTGACTATCGCGCCCCGGAGCAATAGCCTCCGCCATATGAGTGAGAACGACAATGAGCCGTCCCCATCGGGGGCGGCTCATTGTCGTTTTGTGTTTTGAGATGGCTACTCGGCCTCGTCGATGTCGACCTTTGCCATGCGTGCCGACATCTCGGCATAGGCGGCCTGCGTCAGAAGCCAGCGGCGCGGGTTCTCGTCCTGCTTCGAGAGATACTTGCCGAAGAGACCGTCGCTGTCGCGTCCGTTGCGCCATGCGTAGTCGAGCGTGTGGCGCACGGCGGTAAGATAGTCGGCCTCGCCGTCGATGCGGTAGAGGGCTATCAGGCCGCGCAGCATCACCGCGTCGAACCATACGTCGCCCGACTCCATGATGCGTATCTGGCGGTCGCCGTCCTGCAGGGTCTTGAACCAGCGGTCGTAGCATGCGCGTGCCGTGGCCTGTGCCTGGCGCAGGAAGCGGTCCTCGCCCGTGATGGAGTAGAGGAGCGCTCCCGCCTCGATCATCTGGCCGCTGTTGTATGAGTATTTCGCGCGCGAGATGTTGCCGTCGAGCGATATGTTGTCGAAGTAGAGGTTGTCCTCGGCGTCGCGCAGCGTCGTGTAGACCCACTCGTAGAGGGCGCGTCCCGTCGCGAGGAACTCCTCCTCGCCCGTGGCTTTGTAGAGTTTCAGCGCACAGACGGCTGCGGGGGCGTTCGAACAGGTGTTTTTCGAGTGTTTCTTCTGCTCGCACCAGTAGATGCCGTCGCCCAGAACGTCGTCGCGGCCGCTGAGGATGAAGTCCCATATTCCGCGGGCGCTTGCGAGGTACTCCTCGTCGCCCGTCGTAAGGTAGAGGTCCGTGAGGTCGATCGCCAGCCATATGTTGTCGTCGTAGAAGCGGTCGGCCGTCTCGGCCGTGATGTACGAGGCGTAGGCGTAGGGCTCGCGCGAGGTGTCATAGTAACGGTCGAGGCCCTCGAGCGTGATATGCTTGATCTGGTCGAGGTAACGCTCGTTGCCCGTGGCGTCGTAGAGCGCCACCATCATCGACAGCGTTCCCGAGTAGGGCCACAGGTAGGAGTATTCGTTCACGGTCCGGTCGGCACCCTCGGCCAGGTAGGTGGCGCGGTCGCCGCTCTGCTGGGGGTAGTTCTCGGCCAGCAGCGGCGAGTCGTCCACGCGGTAGAGCGAGTATATGGTCTTCTTCATTGCGCGGGCGCGGTTCAGGTCGGCGTTTTCGCCGCCCGTGCATCCCGTGGCTACGGGCGCGAGGATGAGCGCAAGTACGGCGCTTGCGAGGTGTATGTATTTTTTCATCTGTGAAATGTTTGGAATCGATTCTGCAAATATAGTAATTTTGCGGAAAATGTTTTTTCGTTATGGGAAAGGAGACCGAACGCAAGTTTTTGGTGCGGGGCGATTTCATGCCGCATGTCGCCTCGTCGTCGCATATAGTTCAGGGATACATAGCGCGGTCGGAGTCGCTTACGTTGCGCGTGCGCACGCGTGACGAGCGCGGCTACATCACCATAAAGGGCCGTACCGACGACTCGGGCATGACGCGTGCCGAGTGGGAGTACGAGATCCCTGTCGGCGAGGCGCGCGAGCTGCTGGCGTTCAGTCGCGGCGTTATCGACAAGGTGCGCTATCTGGTGCCAGTGGGGAGCCACACCTTCGAGGTGGACCGTTTTGCGGGGGCAAACGAGGGCCTTGTAGTCGCGGAGGTTGAGCTGGAGTCGGAGAACGAATCCTTCGAGCGGCCCGAGTGGCTGGGCGAGGAGGTTACGGGCGACCGCCGCTACTACAATTCGCAGCTGTTGCGGCACCCGTACAGCGAATGGGAGAAGTAACCGTGCCAGGCATGGCCGTGTAATGAAAAAACGGCTCGGATTCCCGTAGGGGAGTCCGAGCCGCCGTTTTATGCGGGACAGCCGTTATCAGATGATGCCCTGCTCGAGCATGGCGTGTGCCACCTTCATGAAGCCGGCCACGTTGGCGCCCTTTACGTAGTTGATGTATCCGTCGGGTTGTGTGCCGTAGGTGACGCATGCCTCGTGTATCTGCGACATGATGTAGTGGAGTTTCTTGTCCACCTCCTCGGCCGACCACGACAGGTGCTGTGCGTTCTGCGTCATCTCAAGGCCCGACGTAGCCACGCCTCCGGCGTTGACTGCCTTGCCCGGGGCGAAGAGTATGCCCGCCTTCTGGAATTCGGCTATGGCCTCGGGCGTGCAGCCCATGTTCGACACCTCGGCGGCGCACCATGTGCCGTTGGCGAGCAGTTCGCGAGCGTCGTCGCCCGTAAGCTCGTTCTGGAAGGCGCACGGCAGGGCTATGTCGCACTTTACGCTCCATGCCTTCTTACCCGGCACGAAGGTGGCGTCGGGGAAACGCTCCGCGAAGGGAGCCACTATGTCGCGGTTCGAGGCGCGCAGTTCGAGCATGTAGTCGATCTTCTCGGGGGTCATGCCGTTGGGGTTGTGTATCACGCCGTCGGGGCCCGATATGGCGATCACCTTGGCGCCGAGTTCCGTAGCCTTGGTGGCGGCGCCCCATGCTACGTTGCCGAAGCCCGAGATTGCCACGGTCTTGCCCTCGATCGACTTGCCGGCCTTGTGCAGCATGTGCTGTACGAAGTAGAGTGCGCCGAAGCCCGTAGCCTCGGGACGCACGAGCGAACCGCCCCACGTCATGCCCTTGCCCGTAAGCACGCCGGTGTTGTACTCGCGTGCGAGCTTCTTGTACATGCCGTAGAGGAATCCTATTTCTCGGCCGCCCACGCCTACGTCACCCGCGGGGACGTCGGTGTCGGGACCGATGTTCTTCCACAACTCGAGCATGAAGGCCTGGCAGAAACGCATGATTTCGGCGTCCGACTTGCCCTTGGGGCTGAAGTCCGAGCCTCCCTTCGCTCCGCCCATGGGCAGGGTGGTGAGGGCGTTCTTGAAGGTCTGCTCGAAGCCGAGGAACTTGAGCATCGAGAGGTTGACGGCGCTGTGGAAACGCAGGCCGCCCTTGTAGGGACCTATCGCGCTGTTGAACTGAACGCGGTAGCCGATATTGGTCTGGATCTCGCCCTTGTCGTCGACCCATGTTACGCGGAAGGTGATGATGCGGTCGGGCTCGACCATGCGCTCGACGATCTTGGCCTTTTCGAATTCGGGGTGTTCGTTGTAGACCTCCTCGATCGACTCGAGGACCTCGCGTACTGCCTGCAGATACTCGTTCTCACCGGGGTGCTTGCGCTCGAGATCTGCCATTACACTGTTAACGTTCATAATTCATGAAGTTTTAGGGAATATCTCTTTTTACAAATATAACGATTTTCCCTTATAATTATTAATTAAAACCCGAAATAAAATCATCTTTTTGACGATATCCGACTAAAATGTGGCCTTTGAAGAGGTTTTTACCCTCCGTGCACCCCTCTTTGCCGCTCCGGCAGGCGCTGCGGAGGGGTTTATGTGGCCATATATTAAAAAAATGACGAAAATAATTTGCTTTTTCCGATATATCGGCTACCTTTGTATCGTAGTCCGATATATTGCCGTGCGATATATCCGGATGCGATACAGTGACCCCTAAAAAAACGTAATCATGGGAAATAGCGTAACGGCGCTCACCGAGGCCGTATATTACATTCTTCTGTCGCTTGTTCGTCCGCGCCACGGCTATGCCATCATGCAGCATGTCGAGGCGATGAGCCGCGGGCGGCTGCGCATATCGGCGGGCACGATGTACGGTGCGCTGTCGGGCCTTATCGACAAGGGGTGGATCGAGCCTCTGGAGTGTGACGGCGAGAGCCGCAAGAAGGAGTACCGCATAACGGCCGCCGGGCGCGAGGCTCTGGCCTGCGAGCTGGAACGTCTGCGCGAGCTGGTGGAGAACGGTGCAGCCGTGCTGGACGGCGGGGATCATGGAGGGCAAAACATGTAAACGAAAATCTATATGAAGACAAAACGATGCTTTAACTATTTCACCATCGCCGATTTCGAGAACGAGGAGCGGTGGCTTAACGCGATGAGCCGCCGCGGGTGGCATTTCGTCTCGACCAACGGCCTGATCTATCGTTTCGAGCAGGGGCGGCCGGGCGAGTACGTCTACAAGATCGAGCTCGCGGCGGAAGGCGATGCCCTGCGCCGCGCCGACTACGAGCGTTTCCTTGCCGAGTGCGGCGTCGAGGTGGTGGCACACTTCAAGGAGTGGATCTTCCTGCGGCGCCGTGCGGCGGAGGGGCCCATCGAGACGGCGGACAACAGGCGCGCGCAGTTGTCGCTGATAAATCGCGCGAGCGGATACGCTGTCGACATATTATGCCGTTTGTTATGTGTATTCGCCGTGTTGAGCGTCGTGGCGCTGGTGGTTGCTGCGCTGTTGCCCGAGGGCAGCGCCGCGGCCGATGCTCTGGACGGCTTCGGCATATCGGTGGCCGTAACGGGCCTGGCGATGCTGGCACTGGTCTTTACGCCGTTGATACGCCGCCTGCGCCGCCGTGCCGGACAGCTCGAACGCGAGATGTCGGTACACGAATAGCCCGCGGCGAGGTAATGGACGGCGAAATGTTGCCATCAGGCAAATAATTGCTACATTTGTAACATAGAAAACCTTTATATTCCAATTATGAAAAGATTGTTATTGTTGATGACCTTGGTGTTCATGGGTTGGGGCGCGCAGCAGGCCGCTGCGCAGGTCGATCCCATGCAGCAGATCAAGGCCGACGAGCAGATCCGTACGGGCAAACTGGCCAACGGACTGACCTACTACATCCGTCACAACGAGAAACCGAAGGGCATGGCCGAGTTCTATATCGTCCACGACGTGGGCGCCATACAGGAGGATGACTCGCAGCAGGGCCTGGCTCACTTCCTCGAGCACATGGCCTTCAACGGCACGAAGAACTTCCCCGACAAGGCCCTGACGGAGTACCTCGAGAAGATCGGCGTCAAGTTCGGCGCCAACCTCAACGCCTTCACCTCGTGGGACCTTACGCAGTACTACATGACCGATGTGCCCGTACAGCGCGAGGGCGTTATCGACTCGGCGCTGCTGGTGCTGCACGACTGGTCGCACTTCATCTCGCTGGAGCCCGAGGAGATCGACTCGGAGCGCGGCGTCATCATGGAGGAGCTGCGTACGCGCGACGGCGCTTCGTGGCGTTCGACCATCGACATGCTCAAGGCCGTAGGCCGCGGCACGCAGTACGAGCACCGCAACCTGATCGGTTATCTGGACGGTCTGAAGAGCTTCTCGCACGACGACCTGCAGTCGTTCTATGACAAGTGGTACCGTCCCGACTACCAGGCCGTGGTCGTTGTGGGCGACATCGACGTCGATGCCATCGAGCAGAAGATCAAGACCGTGATGGCCGACATTCCCGCTCCTGCGGCCGATGCGGCGCAGAAGGAGGTGATACGCATCCCCGGCAACGCCGAGCCTATCGTGAGCATCTTCACCGACCCCGAGATGCAGGGCACTTACCTGCAGCTTATCTACAAGCAGGAGGCCATGCCCAAGCAGTACCGCGGTACGGTTATGGCAAACCTCGTGGCCGACATTTCGAGCTACATATCGCTGATGATGAACGAGCGTCTGAGCGACATTGCCCGCAAGCCCGATGCGCCCTTTACGGGGGCGTCGTTCGATCCGCTCGGCAGCTTTGGCATCTGCCCCACGCTGGATGTGACGGGCGGTTACGTCGAGACGGCCGACGGCAAGCTGATGGAGGGTTACAAGGTGCTGCTCACCGAGATGGAGCGTATGCGCCGCTACGGTTTCACGGCAGGCGAGTACGAGCGTGCCAAGAGCGAGCTGCTCTCGGCCATTGAGCGCCAGTACAACAGCCGCGAGGACCGCACCCACTCGTCGTTTGCGCAGGCCTGCATCAACAATTTCCGTCTGGGCGACCCGATGCCCGATGCCGAGACCGAGTATGAACTCGACAAGCAGCTGATCGAGATGATCGACCTGAATACCATCAACCAGACGGTTCAGAACCTCTACAAGCCGCTGGAGAACCTCGTCGTACTGGTGCGCCAGCCCCAGAAGGAGGGCCTTACGGCTCCCACCGAGCAGGAGATCGTCGATGCCCTGAAGGCTGCCGTCGAGGCCGAGGTGGAGCCCTTCGAGGACAATGTCGTGAAGGAGCCCCTCATCGGCGAGGATGTCGAGCTGAAGGGCTCGCCCGTGAAGAAGGAGAAGGTGAACGAGGTGCTGGGCACTACGGAGTGGACGCTGAAGAACGGCATCAAGGTCATCTTCAAGCAGACCCCCTACGAGGCCGACCGCGTGTCGCTCTCTGCCGAGTCGTACGGCGGCGGTGCCATCTTCGACAACGACAACTACTATTCTGCTTCTCTGCTGCCGTCGGTGATGAGCATGTCGGGTATATCGAAGTTCTCGGCTTCGGACCTGAGCAAGCAGCTCTCGGGTAAGGTGGCATCGGCCGGAACGTCGGTAAGCAGTTACAAGCACGGTGTGTCGGGCTCGTCGTCGGTAAAGGATGTGGAGACCATGCTGCAGCTCGTTTATCTGCAGTTCACCGCTCCGCGTTTCAACGAGGATGACTTCGCTACGCTGATGAAGCGCTACAACACGATGCTGGCCAACCAGATGACCAACCCCGACTTCCTCTTCCAGCAGAAACTGGTCAAGACGCTTTTCGGCGACAACTTCCGCCGTCAGCAGATCACTCCCGAACTTCTCGAGACGGTGAAGCTCGAGCAGATGCCCGCCATACACGAGCGCCTCTTCTCGAATGCTGCCGACTTCTCGTTCCGCATCATCGGCAACATCGACGCGGCAACGCTGAAGCCTCTGGTGGAGAAGTATATCGGTTCGCTGCCTGCGGCCAAGAAGCCGACAAACAAGTTCACCGATGACGGCGTGCGTGCCGCCAAGGGCGATATCGACGAGCAGATCACCGTTAAGATGGAGCAGCCGAAGGTATCGGTAGGGTACTTCTATACGGGTGACGCCGATTATACGATCAAGAACATGATGACGATGAGCTTCCTCACCCAGGCGCTCGACAACCGTTACCTGAAGTCTATCCGCGAGGAGAAGGGCGGCACCTATGGCGTATCGGTGGGCGGCAAGCTGCTGACCGAGCCCGAGCGCAGCTACCTTATGCAGATTGTCTTCGACACCAACGACGAGATGGCCGACGAGCTGTGCGAGATCATCATCGCCGAGATGGAGAAGATCGCCGCCGAGGGCCCGCTTGCCGACGATATGGAGAAGACGCGCGAGTACCTGCTCAAGAACTACAAGAAGCTCATGGAGCAGAACTCGTGGTGGCGCGAGATGATAGACGAGTACTACGACTATGGTCTCGACTATCAGAAGGAGTACGAGGCTGTCGTAAGCTCGATCACGGGCGACGACGTGAAGGCCCTCATGCAGAAGATCCTCGACGACGGCAACCGTATCAAGGTTGTGATGCGTCCCGAGAAATAGCGGTTGCGCGGCTTGTGCCGCAGCCCGAAACGAAAACTCCCTGCCTCTGCGGCGGGGAGTTTTCATTTATTGACACTTGTAGAGCGGTGGTGTGAAGTTTGCCGTGGAAGGTTATATCTAATGTCGCCTCCCGAACCATAATACGGAAGGATAAAAAATCGCCGCACCATTATATATAAGGTGCGGCGAATATTTTTGTTGGAAGCAACCCTTTATACGAAAGGATACTTGACAACCTCGGCCTTGATAAGGCGGTCGCGGATGACGACGGCGATAACGGTGCCGACGGCGGCATACTGGCTCTTCACGTAGCCAAGGCCGATTCCCGTGCGGAGCATGGGAGACATGGTGCCCGACGTAACGTGGCCGATCTCCTCGCCCTCGGTCGTGGCGAGCTTGTAACCGTGGCGGGGTACGCCGCGCTCGATCATCTTGAAGCCTACGAGCTTGCGTCCGACGCCCTCGGCTTTCTGCCGTGCGAGCAGGTCGCGGTCGATGAAATCCTTACCCTCGGCGAACTTGGTCACCCAGCCCAGACCCGCCTCGATGGGCGAGGTGGTGTCGTCGATGTCGTTGCCGTAGAGGGCGAAGCCCTTCTCCAGGCGGAGCGTGTCACGCGCGCCGAGGCCTATGTTCTTGAGTCCGAACTCCTCGCCGGCCTTCCACAGGGCCTCCCATACGGTGTCGGCGTCGCTGTTGTACATGTATATCTCGCAGCCGCCCGATCCGGTGTAACCCGTGGCCGAAACAATGGCGTCGCAGCCCGATACGCGCGTCTGCTTGAAGGTGTAGTACTCCATATCCTCGACAGGCTCGTCGCAGAGCTTCTGTACGATCTTCATTGCCAGGGGACCCTGCACCGCCAGCTGGGCGATGTTGTCCGATGCGTTCTCCAGCTCGCGGCCCGGCTCCATGCCGAATGCTTTGCCCTCGGCGCAGATGTGCTGCCAGTCCTTCTCGACGTTGGCGGCGTTGACGCACAACATGTACTTCTCGGGGCTGAAGCGATAGACCAGGACGTCGTCCACGATGCCGCCGCGGCCGTTGGGCATGGTCGAGTACTGCACCTTGCCGTCGTAGAGCTTAGCGACGTCGTTCGAGGTGATGTGCTGCAACAGGGCCAGTGCCTTGTCGCCCTTGACCCATATCTCGCCCATGTGGCTGACGTCGAACACGCCGGCCTTCTCGCGCACGGTCATGTGTTCGTCGTTTATGCCCGTGAACTCGATGGGCATGTTGTAACCAGCGAACTCGGCCATCTTGGCGCCGTTCGCGATGTGATACTTGGTGAAAGCTGTGGTTTTCATCTCAGTGGTTCTATGGTCGTTATATTCTTATACGGTGTGATGCGGTCCGGCCGCGCACGATTACTTCTCGTTGCGCTTGATGCCCAGGCGCGGGCAGCGCTTGAACTCCTTGGTGCGGTCGAACAGGTAACGGTATGTGGTGTGCATCTTGTGGCGCGTGGCGCAGACGTAGGTCTGTATCATGCGGTTCATCACGGGGTTGAAGTCGCCGATCCATGCAAACTCTACGGTCTTGTAGCGGTTGCGGTCGGTGCGGATGTACGACTCGTAGATGTACTGTATCATGCCCGACTCCACGCCCTTGCCCTGGAACTCGGGCGTTACGGCGAAGATGATGCCGAAGATACGGTCGCACGACTTGCGCACCTTCAGATCCCACATCAGGCGCAGCTTGTTCCACCAGTTGAGCTTGCCGTTGAACTTGCCGATTATGCGGTTCAGGTCGGGCACCATGATGAAGAAGCCGATGGGCTCGTTGTTGAAGTAGGCGAAGAAGATGATGTTGGGGTCGACGATGGGACGCAGCATCTTCATTATGTTCTGCGCCTCCTCCTTGGGCATAGGCTTCACGCCCGTGAAGAGCGACCACGCCTTGTTGTAGATGATGCGGAAGTTCTCGGCCACGCTCTCCAGGTCCTTGATGTCGATGTGGGCGAAGCTGTAGCCGGGCGTCGACATCACGCGCTTGGCGCGTTCGTGTACCAGCTGGTTGATGTCGTCGTCATAGATGCGCCAAACGTAGGTGTTCTGGTTGAAGTAGTTCTGGAAACCGTAGTTCTCGAACAGCTCCTTGTAGTAGGGCGGGTTGTAGGGGTTGGCGTAGAGGGGCTGGAACTCGTATCCCTCGACGAGCAGTCCCCACCACGAGTCGCGCGGGCCGAAGTTCACGGGGCCGTCCATGGCCTCCATGCCGCGGCTTACGAGCCACAGGCGCGCCGCATCGAAGAGCTGGTTTGCCAGCTCCTGGTCGTTGATGGCCTCGAAGAAGCCGCAGCCGCCCGTGGGCTGCTCGTACGAGTAGGCGTGCTCGTTGTCGTAGAAAGCGGCAATACGTCCCACCACCTCGCCGTTGCGGTCGTATGCCACCCAGCGGATGGCCTCGCCGTCGGCGTAGAGCTTGTTCTTCGCCTTGTCGAATACGCCGATGATGTCGTCGTCGAGAGGGCATACCCAATAGGGGTTGCCTTTGTAGAGCCGCTTGGGCAGGTCGATGAATTCGCGCTCGAGTTGCTTGTCGGTAACCTCGCGCAGGGTGTACTTCGTATCGCTCATATTGTGTGATTTTTTGTATTCGGGTGTTTGATCTTTCAAAAATACTAATTTTTGGTTAAATAGCTTTCCCGTTGTCACATTTTTTCGCGGCATGCGGGCGATTGTCCCGCCGCGGGGCATGGGGCGGCGTCGGGCCGGGGCGTGAAAAAGCAGCGGGATCCACCGATGGGTGAATCCCGCCGCTTTATCTCTTGTCTGCCTCTGCGGCCTATTTTGCCTCGCGTTCGGGGTGGTTGCGGATGAACGCCTCCCACGACGATGACCCCCTGACGGCCTTCTTGCGGCCGCCTAGCCCCTTGACCCTCTCCTCGCCCATGGCGCGGGCGATGGGTGACGACGATGCGTAGTAGTGGCACAGGGCCACGGCCATGCCGTCGGTGGCGTCGAGGCGCCGCGGCATATAGTCTATGCGGAGCGTGTGGCGCACGATGTCGGCCACCTGCTCCTTCGAGGCTGCGCCGCGCCCCGTGATGGATTGCTTGATGCGCGTAGGGGCGTATTCGAACACCTGCCTGCCGCGGCTCAGCGCCGCCGCCATCGCTACGCCCTGCGCGCGCCCCAGCTTGAGCATGCTCTGCACGTTGGCGCCGAAGAAGGGCGACTCGAGCGCCACCTCGCGCGGCGCGTACTGCTCGATGAGCGCCCCGACACGCTCGAAGATATAGCGCAGCTTGTCGTAGGGATCCTCCATGCGGTGCATGTCGATGTCGCCCATCACCACCGAGCGCACCGTGTGCCCCTCGACCTCGATCACGCCGTAACCCATGTAGTTGGTTCCGGGGTCGATGCCCATTATGCGGTATGTTGCGTTGCTATCCATTGTGGCGAGGAATTGTCCGATGCAAAAATAACCATTTCCCGCAAAAAAAACGACAACACGCCGCGTGGACGTGTTGCCGTTTTCGGTTATTGACGGTCGTATGCCTAGTCGAGCAGCTCGGCGATCTTGGCCTGCAGTGCCTCGCCGCGCAGCGACGTGGCAACGATCTTGCCCGTAGCGCAGTCCACGAGGTAGTTGGCGGGGATGCCGTTCACGGCGTAGTCGTTGCGGGCCTGGTTGTCCCAACCCTTGACGTCGCTCACGTGGATCCACGTCATCTTCTTTCCCTCGACGGCGCCGAGCCATGCGTCGCGGTCGCTGTCGAACGATACGCCGTAGATCTCGAAGCCCTTGTCGTGATACTTGGCATAGGTGTCGACGAGGAAGGGAACCTCACCCATGCAGGGGCCGCACCACGATGCCCAGAAGTCGATGAGCACGTACTTGTTGCCCTTGGTCTCGACAACGCTCTTGAGCGAAATCTCCTTGCCGTCGGCATCCTTCTGCACGATGTCGATGTAGGGCTGTCCGGGCTGCGTCTTGAGGGCGTTCTCGGCCTGCGTCTTGATGCCGGCCAGCTGCTCCTGGAACTCGGCGGGGAACTTGGCCACGGCGTCGATTATCTCCTGCGGCTCGAGGTTGTACTGTATCTGCTGCAGCATCGACACGCCGAAGAGATTGTCGGTGTTGGCCTCCATGGTCTCCTTCATCATGGTGTTGAACTGACCCTGCAGGTCGCTCATCTTCTGCTCGTCGCCGCTCTGGGCTGCTGCCTGGAACTCCTTCGAGAGAGCCACTACCTTGCCGTTGAACTCGGCCTGCTTGTCGTTCAGGGGCGTACCCTTGGCCACGGGAGTGGGATCCTCGGGCGAAGACTTGCCTACGGTGATGTTACCTGCCTCGAGGTATACGGGTACCGAGAACATCATGGGCATGGCCTTGGTGGGATCCTCGGGAGCCTCGGCGCCGAAGAAGAGGTATGCAATCGACGGGGTGGTAGCCTCGCCCTTGAATGCGAACGAGTTGTCGACGATGGCCACCGAGTCGATGGTGTTGCGCTCGCCGTTCTCGATGGTCTGCAGCAATACGTAGCTCATTTCGGCGAACGACTCGTCGTTACCCTTGATGTTGTACTTGTTGGTGGTACATCCTGCTGCAACGGCTGCCGCCAGCAGGACAATGAGTGTCTTTTTCATGATAGACTGATTGTTGATTTGGTTATGTTTCCTATTTACGATTCTTTAGTAGTGTTTGTATTTTCCGTTCGAGTGCAGTTCCGAACAAATTGGCGGCAATAATCTTGCCTGTACTGCAGTCGATAAGGATGTTGGACGGTATTGCGCTTATGGCGTATTTTCCGTATGCGGTTGATTCCATTCCGCCTTCAGCCATGACGTTTACCCAATTCAAACGGTTAGTGTCGATAGCTTCGAGCCATGCCTCGCGGGAGAAATCGCTCGATACCGCGTATATCTCGAATCCGCTATCACGACAGCTGTCGTATATTTGTTTCAACGCCTTCAATTGCTGCATGCATGGACCGCACCATGATGCCCAGAAGTCTACAAGCACATATCGGCATCCTTCGGTTTCCACGACATCTTTTAATTGGATATTGGTGCTGTCGGGACTGATTCCGGCGATATCAATATATTTGTTCCCGACAGTGACGGTCAATGCCGTTTGTACAGCGGCTTTTTTCTCCGCAAACCGTTTCTCACACTCCGGGAACTCCGATATGAGTCTCAATGCCGTTGCCGGTGGCATCTCTTCCAACATCAAGTCGAGCAGATAGGCGCCGAGTGCATTGCCTCGGTTTTCGTATATGATGCTTTCCGCATAAACGAAGTAATCGTTCATTAACTTTACAACGTCCTCGTCTGTCTCGGCGTCTTCCAGCTCGTTACGGGCCTTAGCGGTTGATGTTAAGAAGGATATGAGCAGGTCGTTGAGCGGTGTACAGTCCTCTTTGGGGTAGAGCGATTCTGCCATGCGGCATAACTCTGTTTTCCCAGTTTCGAGGACAGCCGTTCCCTGCACTAGCTTGCGCCCGCCTGGGAGAAGCGTGCCTGCGGCGGTATCAGTCAGGACGTAAGCGACAACAGGTTGTTTTACTTTGCCCTTAAAGCGGGCCGTATTGTTGGCGATCAATACCGAATCGACTATTTCGGCTTCCCCCGACTGCATATCCTCCACACTCAGATATGCATATCGTCCATTGACGAATTCTGCATCTTTGGCTATCAGTACATATTCGTCTCCCTTTCCGTAGGCTGCGATTGCAGCCATACACGTCATGAATATGGTGAAAAACTTTTTCATGATAGCCTCAGGTTCCCGGGTTCTATGTCTTGCTGTCGTGAGATATTTTTCGCTCCTACTTGCCCTCCTTTACGGCCTTCTCCAGCTCTGCGACGCGCTTTACCAGGTCGGGCAGGTTCTTGAAGACGGCGAACGAGCGGTGGTACTGCATGCCGGGCAGGGCGGGGTAGCCGAAGCGTATCTCGCCGTCGGGCACATCCTTGTCGAGTCCCGTCTTCGAGCCTATCTTCACGCGGTCGCCTATGGTGACGTGGTCGGCGATGCCCACCTGGCCTGCGAGGAAGCAGTTGCGGCCGATCTTCGAGGTGCCGGCGATGCCCATCTGTGCCGACGAGACGGTGTTCTCACCGATCTCGACGTTGTGGCCCACCTGTATCAGGTTGTCGAGCTTCACGCCGCGGCGGATGATCGTCGAGTCGGTCTTGGCGCGGTCGATGCAGGTGTTGGCTCCTATCTCGACGTCGTCCTCGATTATGACGTTGCCCACCTGCGGTATCTTGTCGAAGCCGCCCTGGGCGTTGGGCAGGAAGCCGAAACCGTCGGCGCCGATGACGGCACCGGCGTGTATGATGCAGCGGCTGCCGATGCGGCAACCCTCGTAGATCTTAACTCCGGCGTAGAGCGTTGTGGCGTCGCCTATCTTCACGCCGTCGCCGACGTACGTCTGGGGATATATGGCGCAGCCGTCGCCGATGACGGCGCCCGCCTCGATGACGGCGAAGTCACCTATGTAGCAATCCTTGCCCACGGTGGCCTCGGGCGATACCGACGCGCGGGGCGAGATGCCCGTCTTGCGGGGCTTGGCGGCGTTGTACATCTCGAGCAGGCGCAGCACGGCAACATTCACGTCGGGGACCTTTATGAGCGTGGCGGCTACGGGGGCCTTGGGCTCGAAGGCCTCGTTTACCAGCACGATCGAGGCGCCGGTGGTGTAGACGAACTGCTCGTATTTGGCGTTGGTAAGATATGTGAGCGAACCCTTATGCCCGCCTTCGATCGACGATACGGTGTGTACGGCGGCCTTGGCGTCGCCCTCGATGCGGCCTCCGATGAGGCCCGCTATCATCTCTGCGGTAAATTCCATGATGATCGGATTATGTCGTTTCTCAGTCTGTTTGTGCCGCATGCGGCATCAAGCGGCAAATATAGCCATTATAGTTCTATCGTGCAATACAAAAAGCCTGCGGCGCGGAGGCTCAGTGCAGGTATCTGTCGATGTCGATGCCCTCGGGGACCATGCCGCTCACGTCGTGGCCGAAAGCCAGCAGCTCGCGCACCGTCGACGAGGCTATGTCCGTAAGGTCGGGCGGTGTGAAGAGCACCACGGTGGTGATCTCGGGGAAGATGCGGCGGTTGATCTGCGCCATGGTGCGCTCGTACTCGAAGTCGACCGTGTTGCGCACGCCGCGCACGATGGCCACGGCGCCGCGTTCGCGTGCCAGCTCACCCGTGAGCGTGTCGTAGGTCACGCACTCGACGCGGGGCTCGTCGGCATAGAGGTCCTGTATGAGGCGCAGGCGGTTTTCGGCGCTGAGCAGCGTATGTTTGCTGCAGTTGTCGCCTATGGCGATTACCAGATGGTCGAACAGGTCGAGCGCCTCCTTCACCACGGCCTGGTGTCCGCGGGTGAAGGGATCGAACGTCCCGGGAAAGATGGCTGTCTTCATTGTCGTGTCGTTGGTGAGTGCCGCGCTGCGGACGCCGCACGGGGCAAAGGTATAAAAATCTTCGATGCGGAGCGTCTTAACGGCGAAATTGTTGTCTCGCGGCGCGTTAGAGCGATACTTTTTCGATGCGTCCGGCCACCATCTCGGCTATGATCGACATGTATGGCTTGCGGCCGATGCGGGCCACCGAGGTGATGCCGCGGTAGTCGGCCGTGAATATCTCGTCGGCCGTTGCCATGTCGGCGACGGCGATCGGCCGCTCGGCGAACGTGAGGGTGGTTCCGCGCATGGCCTCGCGCACCAGACGGCGCTCGACCGACTCCTCGGCGGGGGCTACCGGCGGCGTTGCGACGGTGTAGCCATGTACGACAAACAGCGGCTGTGCCGACTCCGACACCACGCATCCTGCGGCGTCGGTCATGATAGCCGTATGGGCGTCGTGCGTGCGGGCCAGCGTGTCGGCTATGAGCCGCGTCTGCTCGGCCGCCGATGTAGGCAGTGAGGGCAGGGGCGGCGCCATGTTGAGGCAGACGGCATCGGGGCGCAGGCTGCGCATGACGTAGCCCGCATATATCGACGGTTCGTCGCAGGCGATCTCGATGCTGCCCGTGGGGTAGACCCGCACGATGGCGCGGACCGATACGCGCGAGGGGGCCAGGCACGCTTCGGTCAGCCGCACGATGCGGCGCCGCAGCTCGTCGGCCGTCAGGCTCGGCTCCACGCCAAAGAGCCGCCGTGCGGCCGTGCGCAGCAGCGCGGCGTGGGCCGCCGTATGGCGCGGCCTGCCGTCGAGCGTGTGTACGTTCTGGAAGATGTAGGGCCCGTCGGAAAGCGTGTCGGCGAGCAGTTCCCCGTCGCGGGATATGTAGCGGCCGAAAGTCGTCATGCCATGAATATCTTGAGCAGGAGTTCGCGCAGCAGCTCTCCGTCGTCGGCGCCGCCCGTGTCGATGCCCTTGCTTTTGGCGTCGTACTCGCGCAGCAGGCCCAGTATGTTGAACACGCGGCGGTTCTCCCATCGTGCGGCGGCCTGCTTGATCTCCTTGACGGCGTAGACGTTGCTCTTCTTGAGCGTGCGCATGAGCGACATGTCGTCGGGAAAGGGCTGCCCCTTGCGGCTCGAAAGCCACCCGAAGTAGTTCACCACGAATATGTCGCGGAAGAGGTTGAACAGCGACATGACCGTCACCAGCAGCGGATACTCCTTGGGGTTGCGGGCGAAGTGGTCGGCTATGCGCATGGCGCGTTCGATCTGCTTTGCGGCCACGGCGTTGCACAACTCGAAGTTGTTGTACTCCTTCGATATGCCGACATACTGCTCGATGTGGGCGTCGGTGATGGACCTGGTGCCGGCGGGAAGCGCCAGCAGCAGCTTGTCCACCTCGTTCGATATCTTCGATATGTCGCACCCGATCTGGTCGGTGAGCATCTGCACCGCCTTGGCGTCGATCTTCAGACCCCGCGAGGCAATGAACGAGGTGAGCCACGGTCCTATCTCGTAGTCGCGCGGCCGCACCGACTCGAACACCACGCCCGAGGCGGCGCACTGCTTGTAGAAGGCCGAGCGGCGGTCGACGGCGCGCTCCTTGTGGCATATGACGAGTATGGTCGAGGCCTGTGGCTTGGCCGTGTAGTGAGCCAGCTTCTCGATGTTACGCAGCTGCTGAGCCTCCTTTACTATGATCACCTCGTACGACCCCATCATGGGCATCTGCCGGCAGAGGTTCACCACCTGTGCCGCGTCGGTGTCCTTGCCGTAGACGGTTATCTGGTTGAACGACTGCTCGGCGGGCGTCAGTACGGTCGAGGCCAGCGCGTCGCACAGCGCGTCGATGAAGTAGCTCTCCTCGCCCATGAGCAGATATATCGGTGCGAAGCGCCGTGCGGCGATATCCTTGCCCAGGCGTTCGAACTCGGCGACACTATCCTTGAATTTGACGGCGGTCTTTGCCATGGGCTACATTATTTCGCGCGTTATGCGGAGTACGCGCTCCGTCGAGTTGGTTATGCGGAAGGCATCGTCGATGCGCCGCCCGACGAGCCATGCTATGTGCCCGCCCGAGAGCAGTACGAACTGTCGCTGCTTTTCGGGCACCGGCACCTTGCGGTCGATGAGGAAGTCGCTCACCTTCTTGCGGCCCTCCATCCCGAAGGGGGTGAAGGCGTCGCCGTCGTGCCAGCGGCGCAGCGTGAGCGGGTACTCGACCTTGTCGGCATCGAGCAGGGCGACATTCTCGGGTACGTCGTATGTCGTGAGGCTGTCCACGTCGCAGATGTCGAAGTAGAGTGTCGAGTTGCCGCAGTAGGCGCGGTGCTGCCCCTCGTCGACTGTCACCTCGCACGGGTCGCTGTCGGCGATGGGGGCCACGACGATGGTGCCGCGGTCGACCACGGCCGTGTAGCTGCGCGAGTAGAACCGTTTACCCGAGTTACCTTCCCCGAGGGCGCGGCACAGCGCGTCTACCGTGTCGCCGCGGAAGCCGTAGTGCGAGTTGAGTATCTCGTATATGACGAACTCACGCGTGCTCTCGTCGCCCGTGCGGTCGACGTGCAGCGTATATACGCCCGACGACTCGGTCACTGCCCGATGGTAGATGTTGTCGATGGTGGCGTCGATGAAACGCTGTGCGTCGGTCAGACGGTCGATGTTGCGGCGCATAATGAAGGTGAAGCGGGGGTTGATCTCGCGTATGCGGGGAATGAGTCCCAGCCGTATCTTGTTGCGCAGGTACTTGGTCGAGCGGTTCGACGAATCCTCGCGGAAGGGGATGTGTTTCTGCAGGGCGAACTCGGTGATCTCGCGGCGCGTGGCGAACATAAGCGGGCGCACGATGTGTCCCACCTGGTTGCTTATGCCGGTGAGGCCGCGCAGGCCCGTGCCGCGCAGCATGTTGATGAAGAAGGTCTCGATCGAGTCGTCGATGTGGTGCGCTATGGCGATGACCGTGTAGCCGTACTTCTCGCACAGCTCGTGGAACCATGCGTAGCGCAGGCGCCGCGCCGCCATCTCCATCGACTCGCCCGTGCGCTCCATCTCGCCCACGGTGTCGAAGCGTTTGTTGTAGCATACGATGCCGTACTTGCGGGCCGTCTCGAGCACCATCGTCTCGTCCTCGTCGCTCTCCTGCCCCCGCAGCTGGAAGTTGCAGTGGGCGACGCCCACGTTGTAGCCGCAGTTGAAGCATAGCGTCATGAGCACCATCGAGTCGACCCCGCCCGATACGGTGAGCAGGATCTTGTCCTCGCGCGTGAAGAGCTCGTTGTCGCGCACGTATGTCTGGAATCTTTCGGTGAGCATATCTTCTTTGCTTGTCGTCTATGGTTTGCCGTGCGGGCGTGGCCCCACGGCGGGTGTCTATCGGGTGGGAACGCTCCCGTGCCGTCAGAGGATGTTTACCTCGGGTTCGATCCTTACGCCGAAGCGCTCTTCCACGGCTTCCTGCACGTGGTGCGCCAGCCGGATCACCTCCTCTCCCGTGGCGCCGCCGAAGTTGACCAGCACCAGCGCCTGACGTTCGTGCACGCCCACGCGTCCCATGCGGAATCCCTTCAGCCCGGCGCGGTCGATGAGCCAGCCGGCGGCCAGCTTGCTCTTTCCGGCCTCGGCCGTGGGGTATACGGGGCATGAGGCGTCGGCTGAGCGAAGGCGCTCGGCCACGGCGTTGTCGACGACGGGGTTCTTGAAGAAGCTGCCGGCGTTGCCCAGCACGTCGGTGTCGGGCAGCTTGCTGCGGCGGATGGCGCAGACGGCGTCGCGTATGTTTTCGGGCGTAGCCTCCCCGCGCGCCTCGACCTGGGCCTTCAGGTCGCCGTAGGCGAGGTTGGGGGCGGGCCGCTTGCCGAGGCGCAGCTCGACGGCCGTGATGACGGTGCGGCCGCGCAGCTCGTGCTTGAATATGCTGTCGCGGTATGCGAAACGGCACTCCTTGCGGTCGAGTGTCAGGTGCTCGCGGCGCTGCGTGTCGTACAGGTGTACGCGATGGATTATGCCGGCGGCCTCGGCGCCGTAGGCCCCGATGTTCTGCACGGGCGATGCGCCCACCGTGCCCGGTATGAGCGAGAGGTTCTCGGCGCCCCACAGCCCGCGCTCGACACTCCATGCCACCATGCGGTCCCAGTCGGTGGCCGCGTCGGCGCGCACCGTCACCGTGTCGGCATCCTCGCCGATGACCTCGATTGCGTCGGCCGCAGGCTTTATGAGCGTGCCCTCGAAGCGGCGGGTGAAGAGGATGTTGTTTCCTCCGCCCAGCACATACCACACGTCGGGCGCGCCGCCGCCGAAGATGGCGTCGAGATCCTCCGCACGGTCGAACTCGATGATGCGCCGCGCCGTCTCCTCGACGTGGAAACTGTTGAGCCGCAGCAGCGGGGCTTCGGATGTTTCGCGTATCATTGTCGGTTACTTTTTGTCCTTCTGTTCGTCAATCTGCCGCAGCAGCTCGGTGACGGCCGTCTCCAGCTGCTCGTCGCGTCCCTCGACAACGGTCTCGGGCGAGTTGGCAACCTTGATGTCGGGCTCCAGCTGCTTGTTCTCGAGGTATGAACCGTCCTCGAGGCGGTAGCCTATGATCGGAATGCCGAATACGAGCGACTGGTCCTGCAGGCGCTCCCACGAGACGCTGGTCATCGTTCCCGGCACGGGCATGCCCACGACCTTGCCTATGCCCATGTGCTGGTATACCCACGGCGTGCCGTGTGCGTTCGAGTAGTTGGCCTCGCACGTGATCATGATCGAGGGCTTGTTCCAGCGGCGGCTGGGCATGTCGCACGCCTCCTTGCCGCGGATCACCTGCGTGAGGTATTTCTCGCCGCTGAAGAGCACCTCGACATCCTCGTGCAGACGGCCTCCGCCGTTGAAGCGGGTGTCGATGACGATGCCGTCGCAGTGGTTGTAGCGGCCGAGTATTTCGGCATATACCGTGCGGAAGCTCTCGTCGCCCATCGACTGTATGTGTACATATCCCAGACGGCCGCCCGAAAGACGCTCGACGTCGGCGGCGCGCTGCTTGACCCAGCGCTTGTAGAGCAGCTGCGAGAGGCGCGACTGCGAGATGGGCTCGACGGTCTCGTCCCAGCGGCTGCCGTCCGAGGGTCGGTATATCGAAACCAGGGTGCGGCGTCCGGCGCGGCGGTTCAGCAGCGGGAAGTAGTCCTCGCCCGCGGCTATGGCCTGTCCGTCGATCTTCTCGACGATGTCGCCCGCGGCGACCTTCGACGAGGCGCGGTCGAAGGGACCCTGCGCCACCACCTCCGATATGAGCAGTCCGTCGCCCTCGTGCTTCAGGTCGAAGATCAGGCCGAGGTCGGCCGTCACGTCGCCGCTCGCATCCGACGGGCGCGAGTAGCGGCATCCCGTGTGCGACACGTTCAGCTCGCCGAGCCACTCGCTGGCCATCTCGGCGAAGTCGTAGTTGTTGTCGATGTCGGGCAGGAACTGACGGTAGTTGTCGCGCAGCGCCTCCCAGTCCACGCCGTGCATGTCCTCGGTATAGAAGCGGCGCTTCTCCTGGCGGTAGATGCGGTCGAACATGTATTCACGCTCGGCGCGCGTGTCGAGCAGCATCTCGCTCGATGCCGAGATGTTGTCGCCCGAGCCGTTGCCGCCCTTGAAGCGCAGCATGCGGCCTCCGAGCAGGAACATGTTCTCCTTCTTGGCATCCCATACGAGCGAGCCGCCTCCGCTGCCCTTGCGCATGATCGAGTTGCTGCCGCGGTCGCGCAGGTCCAGCTTCCAGAGGTCGTAGCCGCCCTCGTACGAGCATAGGTAGTATAGCGTCTCGCCCTTCTTGTCGACAGTGAAACCGCTCAGCGACGACGAGGCGGGAGTCAGGCGCACCGTGCGCTCCTCGATGCCGTCAAGCTCGACGACGATGGGCTCGGAACCCTTGTCGGCCTCGGCCTTTTTGTCCTTGCCGTCATCCTTCTTCTCCGAATCCTTCTCTTTGTTTTCGGCCTCGGCTTTCTTCTTCTCCTCCTCGGCGCGTTTCTCGGCATCCTGATATATCTCATACTCCTCCTTGCTCATGTTGTAGATCTCGTATGACTTGCGGTTGAGGAATATCATCATCACGTCGCCGAGCGAACCCCACGATGCGTGGCTGCGCATACCGTAGCGGTCCGACTCGAAGAGTATGGCGTTGCCGTCCAGAACCCACTGGGGCGACGAGTCGAAGTAACCCGTATTGGTGAGGTTGGTGATCTGGCCGCCGTCGGCGCTTACAAGGCCCACGTCGGAATAGGGATCGTGGCGGTTGCCTATGTAGCTGAGGACAAACCACCGTCCGTCGGGCGACCACGAGTAGTCGATGCCTCCGTCGGTCGAATACTGGCAACTGCCATCGGTAACCTGATGCACCTTGCCCGAGGCGAGGTCCTTCACCATAAGGCGCGTGCGGTCCTCGAAGAATGCGACGCGCTTGCCGTCGGGCGAATATTGGGGGCATGTGCGCTCGATGCCGTCGTCCTTGAAGAGGGGCTCTTCGTCGATGAGCGTGGCATTGGGGAAGTTGGGGTCGTCGTCGCGGGCGATCTTTGCCGTGTAGATGCGCCAGTAGCCGTCGCGCTCCGAGGCGTAGACCATCGAACGGTTGTCGGGGGCGAAGTCGGGGTCGGCCTCCGACTGCGGTGTCGAGGTGATTTGCTTGGTGGTGGTGTAGTCGACCGAGGTGACGAAGATGTCGCCGCGCGAGACGAATGCCACCTGCTTGCCGTCGGGCGATACGGTGGCGTTGTATCCGCCGCCTATGCCTATGCGCGTGATCTTGTCGGTGGGGTCGGTCGATACGACCTCGACCTTGAGCTGCTGCGGGCGAGAGCCTGCGGCCTGTGTGTATATCTGTCCGTTGTAGCCGTAGCAGAGGGTGCCGTTGTCGGCCACCGAGAGGAACCGCACGGGGTGGGTCTTGAAGTCGGTGACCTGTTTCGCGGCTGCGGGGTCGTCAGCGGGGAACGACCATACGTTGAACGTGCCGCCGCGCTCGCTCAGCATGTATACCGTCTTGCCGTCCTTCGAGTAGCGGGGATTGCGGTCCTCGCCGTCGCGGGCCGTGAGGTTGGTATGTCGTCCCGTGGCGGCGTCATAGAGCCAGATGTCGCGCGTTATTGACGAGGTGTGGTGCTTACGCCAGATGTTCTCGCCGCCCTTGCGGTCCTGATAGAGGAACGACTTGCCGTCGGGGGCGAACGATATGGCCTCGGCGGGCGTCGCGAGCACCTGCACGGGGCGGCCGCCCTTCACAGGCACGGCATAGAGCTCGGCCATCGACCCGGTGGGGAAGAGCGCGCTCGGGGCGGGGTCCCATATGTGGGCACCATAATATACCTGCCCGCCGTCGGGCGAGAAGGCGTAGGGCTCCTCGGCGGCCGAGTGGGTGGTGAGGCGTACGGGCTGTCCTCCCGCCGCGGGTATGAGGAATATGTCGAAGTTGCCGTAGCGGTCGCCGGCGTATGCTATCTGCTGCGAGTCGGGCGACCACACGGGGGCGTAGTTGTAGCCGCTCTCGGCCGTCAGGCGCCGTGCGGTGCCGCCTGCGGCGTCGACAACGTATATGTCACCCTTGTAGGAGAAGGCCACGGAGCGGCCGTCGGGCGAGATTGCGGGATAGCGCATCCACAGTGGCGAGGCCCCGCAGATGGCGGCGAAGTGTATCGCCGCGAGGGCGAGAATAAGTTTTTTCATGCGTCGTGATACTTTGCTGATTTTCCGATGGGCGGTGTATAAATATCCGCATTTTCGACAAAGTTAGAAATATTTTCGTAAATTTGAACAGTTTTTGATTCGACATATTAACGAGACAGACATGAGTATGTTCAGCAAGGAAGACTTATCGCAGATCGAGAAGCACGGCCTTACGTTGCAGGCCGTGGAGCATCAGATAGAGAATTTCCGCAACGGCTTCCCCTACCTCCGTATCGTGCGCGCGGCCTCGGCCGGCGACGGCGTGAGGGTGCTCGACGAGGCCGACGTGCAGCGTGCCGTGGCGCGCTACGAGATGGCGGCCGACGACCTGCGTGTGGTGAAGTTCGTCCCGGCATCGGGGGCGGCCACGCGCATGTTCAAGGAGTTGTTCGAGTACGTCAACGAGGGGCGTCGCGGCAAGGGCGTCGATACCGTGCTGGAGAATCTCGGGCGTTTCGCCTTCTGGGACGAACTGCAGGAGGTACTGCCCAAGGGCGCTACGGAACGTGAGACCATCGCCGCCATCATCGACACGGGCCTCGCCTACGGGCACAAGCCGAAGGGCCTGGTCACCTTCCATGCCTATGCCGACGGCAACCGCAAGGCTGTCGAGGAGCATCTGGTCGAGGGCGCGATGTATGCCCGTTCGGGTGACGACGTGCATATACACTTCACGGTTTCGCCCGAGCATATGGGCGGTTTCTGGGATGTGTTGGGCGCCACGCAGCCATATTACGAGGAGCGTTTCGGCGTCAAGTACGACGTCTCGTTCTCGGTGCAGAAGCCTTCGACCGACACCATCGCCGTCAACCCCGACAATACGCCGTTCCGTACCGACGAGGGGCGCCTGCTCTTCCGTCCGGCTGGCCACGGCGCGCTGATCGAGAACCTTAACGACATCGATGCCGACATAATCTTCGTAAAGAATATCGACAACGTCACCACCGATGCCCGCCGCGGCGATACGGTGAAGTACAAGAAGGCGCTGGCGGGCGTGCTGCTCATGCTGCAGGCGCAGGCGTTCGACTACCTTCAGGCGCTGGAGGTGGGCGGGGCCGACCTGAAGCCCATCGCCGACTTCATCGAGCGCCGTCTCTGCGTCAAGTTGCCCGAGGACTATACGTCGGCCATGCTGAAGCGTGTGCTCGACCGCCCGATGCGCGTGTGCGGCATGGTGCGCAACGAGGGCGAACCGGGCGGAGGCCCGTTCTGGGCCGTGGGCCGCGACGGCATCGAGTCGCTGCAGATAGCCGAGCCGAGCCAGATCGCACCTGAGGAACGCGACGTCATGCGCACGGCCACCTATTTCAACCCCGTGGATATCGTGTGCGGCGTGAAGAACTCGCGCGGCGTGAAATTCGACCTTACGAAATATACCGACCCCGCGACGGGATTCATCTCGTCGAAGTCGAGCTTCGGCCGAGAGCTGCGCGCGCAGGAACTGCCGGGCCTCTGGAACGGTGCTATGTCGGACTGGAATACGGTCTTCGTGGAGGTCCCCGTCACGACATTCTCGCCCGTGAAGGTGGTAACCGACCTGCTGCGCCCCGAGCATCAGACGGAGCAGTAGCGGCGGGCCGTGACAGCATCGGCAATAATGAAAACGATGGCGCGAATTTTACCGTTCGCGCCATCGTTGTATTCGGGTATGGGGTGTCAGTTGCGTTTCTTGTAGAAACGGACGTAGTCGATCTCCATCATGACGGGCAGCTGGTCGAGGTTTATCTCGCCGACCCACGAGCCCCCGAGCTGTGCCGAGAGGATCACGTAGAAGGGGTAGTCCTTGAACGGGAACTGGTCCTTGCGGTCGGGGCGCAGGCGCGGGTAGGAGTGCGTCGGGCGGTCGTTGATGAGGAACTGTATGCTGTGCTCGGTGAATATCACCGAGTAGGTATTGAACGCCTTGGGGTCGATGGGCGACGTGCCGCTGTTGGGCGGGAAGCGGTTCTCGCCGCGCAGCGTGGCGGGGGTGTGGATGGTCTGGTAGGCTATACGGTCGAAGTTCAGGTGCTCCATGATGTCGATCTCGCCGCCGTTGGGCCAGCCTATCTCGCTGTCGGGCATGAGCCATATGGCGGGCCAGAAACCCTGGGCGCAGTCGAAACGGGCGCGTACGTCGATGCGGGCGGGGCCGTGTATCGACCTCTTGCCCATGCTGTTCAGGCCGCCCGTGAGGCAGGGGCGCCGGTCGCCCGTGGCCTGGGGCGTGCGAATGCCGTAGAGCCGCAGCGTGCCGTCCTCGACGCGGCAGAGCGAGTCGAGGGGCGACATGTGGCGCATCCAGTCGGCGCCGCCCGCCTCGCAGCGGCTCCACGACGTGGTGTCCACCTCGGTGCCGTCGAATTCGTCGGCCCATACCAGCCGCCAGCCCTTGTGGGCGCGGCGCGGGTTGTCGGTGTCGCCTTCGGCTGACGGCGAGGGCTGTGCCTGTGCCTGCGGGGCGAGGAGCAGAAGCGCCGGCAGCGCAAGTGTAAGGAGAGTGGTGATTCTTCTCATGGTACGATAAAATAAAGGGGGTTGTTTTGGTTGGTCGGTAACAAAGATAGGTGTTCGGCGGCAAAATTCAAAACGTGACGCCGCGATAATCCATGTGTTGCGGCATTGGCCGTGGGGTAGACAAATTTGATCGGAATGTCGCCGCCACGCGCTAAAAGCCGCCGTCGGAACGTTTGACAGTCGCATAAAGGTCGGAGGAATATATTAAAATATATAATTAAATTTTGGCGGGGCGGAGAATTGTTGTAATTTTGCAAAAAACTATTCCGATAAAAATCAAATGTAAATTAAAACATATAAAGCCATGGGAAATACGAAACTTCAGGAGTTGACCGACAAACTCTATCAGGAGGGTTTGGAGAAGGGCCGGGCAGAGGCCGACAGCCTTGTATCGCAGGCCAGAAGCCAGGCCGACAAGATCGTAGCCGATGCGCGTGCCGAGGCCGAGAAGATTATGGAGCAGGCCCGTCACAAGGCTGAGGATACCGAAAAGAACGCCATGACCGAAATTGCGCTGGCAGGCCGTCAGGCCAAGGCCAAGATCAAGGCCGAGATCGAGAATCTGATCGTGGCCAAGAGCACCGCCGCCGGTGTCAAGAACGCCAATCTCGATGCCGCCTTCATCAAGGAGATGCTGCTCGCCGTGGCCAAGAACTGGAACAACGGCGCCAAGGTGGAGCTTTCGGCCCTGCTGCCCGAGTCGCAGCGCGCCTCGCTCGACAAGGCCATTGCCGAGAGCGCCAAGGCCCTGCTGGCCGAGGGTATCGAGGTGGGATACTCGGCCGAGGTCAAGAGCGGTTTCAAGGTAGGCGAGAAGAACGGCGGATACTACATCTCGTTCTCGGACGAGAGCTTCGAGGCTCTGCTGGGCAGCTACCTGCGCGAGAAGGTTTCGGATTTGCTATTTAAGGCCTGATGCCATGTTCGAGAAGAATTATTACAGTCTTGTATCCGGTCTGAAGGAGTATGCTCTGGACTCCGACACCAAGGGCTTCGACGCCACGCAGATCGTGGCCGAGATCCTCGAGGAGCTCTCGTCGCGCGATGCGGCGGCGGTACGCCTTCTCTACGGATACTACGACTGCGAGAACATAGCCGCAGCACGCGGCGGCCGCACGGCGTTCAACACCCTGGGCACCCTCTCGCAGGAGGAGGTGGCCGAGGCGCTGAAGACGGGTGCGGGCGTTCCCACTGCCGTGGCACAGGTGATACGCGCCTTTGCCGACCCCGAGGGTGAGGATGCCGAGGAGGTGGACCTCACGCGCGGGTTCGAAAACGCCCTCTTTGCCGCCTATTACCGCGAGTGCGGACGTTCGTCGTGCCGTTTCCTGCGCGAGTGGTCGGAGTTCGACCGCACGCTGCGCAACATCACGGCGGCACTGGCCGCACGTGCCGCACAGCGCCCCGTCGACAGCGTCACGGTGGGCGGCGGCGATGTGGTCGAGCAGCTGCAGCGCTCGTCGTCGGCCGATTTCGGCCTGCGCGGCGAACTGCCTTACATCGACGCCGTGATTGCGGCCGTCAACGACGAGACGAACATGCTGGAGAAGGAGCGCAAGATCGACATGGTGCGCTGGGAGACGGCGGACGAGATTGCCGCCTTCGACTACTTCAACATCGGTGCCGTGCTGTCGTATCTGGTGAAGATAAACATCGTGGCACGCTGGAGCGTACTCGATCCCAAGCGCGGCCGCGAGATATTCGAGCGTCTGATGGCCGAACTCGACGGCAAGGATTTGATAAATAAACAATAAAAGAGATATAGATGAAAACATTGGGACATGTAAACGGGATCATCTCCAACATCGTGATCGTTAAGGCCGACGGCGCGGTGGGGCAGAACGAGATATGCTACGTATACTGCGGCGAGACCCGTATGATGGCCGAGGTCATCAAGGTCATAGGCGACGACGCCTACGTACAGGTGTACGACAGCACCCGCGGCCTGAAGATCGGCGACAAGGTGGAGTTCATGGGCCACATGCTCGAGGCTACGCTGGCGCCGGGTCTGCTCTCGCGCAACTACGACGGTCTGCAGAACGATCTGGAGAAGATGGACGGACTCTTCATCTCGCGTGGATCGATCACCGACCCCGTCGATTTCGAGCGCAAGTGGGAGTTCTCACCCATAGCCAAGGCCGGTGACAAGGTGTCGGCCGGAGCGTGGCTGGGCCGCGTCAAGGAGCAGTGGATCGACCACAAGATCATGGTGCCTTTCATCATGCAGGGCAACTATACGGTAAAGAGCGTCGTTGAGGCCGGCGAGTACAAGGTCACCGACACGGTGGCCGTGGTTACCGACGCCGACGGCAACGACTACAACATAACGATGGTGCAGAAGTGGCCCGTAAAGCAGGCTATCCGCTGCTATGCCGAAAAACCGCGTCCGTCGCGCGTGATGGAGACGGGTGTGCGCGCCATCGACACGTTCAACCCCATGGCCGAGGGCGGTACGGGCTTCATCCCCGGTCCCTTCGGTGCCGGCAAGACGGTGCTGCAGCACGCCATATCGAAGCAGGCCGATGCCGACGTTATCATCATGGTGGCGTGCGGCGAGCGTGCGAACGAGGTGGTGGAGATATTCGCCGAGTTCCCCGAGCTGGTCGACCCCCGTACGGGCCACAAGCTCATGGAGCGTACGATCATCATCTGCAATACGTCGAACATGCCCGTTGCGGCGCGTGAGGCGTCGGTATATACGGGTATGACCATCGGCGAGTACTACCGTTCGATGGGTCTGAAGGTGCTGGTTATGGCCGACTCGACGTCGCGCTGGGCTCAGGCGCTGCGTGAGATCTCGAACCGTCTGGAGGAGCTGCCCGGTCAGGACGCATTCCCGATGGACCTCTCGGCCATCATCTCGAACTTCTACGCCCGCGCCGGTCTGGTGAAGCTGAACAACGGCGAGACGGGTTCGGTAACCTTCCTCGGTACGGTGTCGCCCGCGGGCGGTAACCTCAAGGAGCCCGTGACCGAGTCGACCAAGAAGGCGGCACGATGCTTCTACGCCCTGTCGCAGGGCCGTGCCGACTCGAAGCGTTACCCGGCAATCGACCCGCTGGAGTCGTACTCGAAGTATCTTGAGTACCCCGAGGTGCGCGAGTATCTCGACGGCCACATCGGCAAGAGTTGGGTGGACATGGTCTACGAGGGCAAGACCATCGTGCAGCGAGGCAAGGAGGCCAACGACCAGATCAACATCCTCGGTGACGACGGCGTGCCCGTATCGTACCACGAGCGTTTCTGGAAGAGCGAGCTGCTCGACTTCGTGATCCTGCAGCAGGATGCCTTCGACGACATCGACGCCAACTGCCCGATCGAGCGCCAGAAGATGATGTACGAGATGGTGCTCGACATCTGCCGCAAGGATTTCGACTTCCAGGATTTCGAGACCTGCTCGCAGTACTTCAAGGGTCTGATCAACCTCTTCCGCCAGATGAACTATTCGGAGTGGCAGAGCGAAAAGTTCCTCGACTACAAGCGTCAGATCGAGGAGTACGTTAACGGAAAACTCTCAAAATAAGGGCAGCTATGACAACACGAGCATTTCAGAAAGTATATACCAAGATAGACAATATCACCAAGGCCACCATCACGTTGCGCGCCACGGGCGTGGGTAACGACGAGCTGGCCACCGTCGGCGGCAAGCTTGCGCAGGTGGTGAAGATCATGGGCGACAACGTTACGTTGCAGGTGTTCGCCGGCACCGAGGGCCTTGCCACCGATTCGGAGGTGGTGTTCCACGGCAGCTCGCCCAAACTGCGTGTATCGGACGCTCTGGCCGGACGTTTCATCAACGCCTACGGCGAGCCTCTGGAGGGCGGCGAGCCCATCGAGGGCGAGGAGCGCGAGATCGGCGGCCCCACGGTGAACCCCTTCAAGCGTAAGCAGCCTTCGGAGCTGATCGCTACGGGTATCGCCGGTATCGACCTCAACAACACCATCGTGTCGGGACAGAAGATCCCCTTCTTCGCCGACCCCGACCAGCCCTATAACGCCGTTATGGCCAACGTGGCGCTGCGTGCCAAGGCCGACAAGATCATCCTGGGCGGTATGGGACTTACGAACGACGACTTCCTCTACTTCAAGCAGGTGTTCGAGAACGCCGGTGCGCTGGACCGCATCGTGTCGTTCGTCAATACGACCGACAACCCGCCCGTGGAGCGACTGCTCGTTCCCGACATGGCGCTGACGGCGGCCGAGTACTTCGCCGTCGACAAGGGCGAGAAGGTTCTGGTGCTGCTCACCGACATGACCCTCTACGCCGATGCGCTGGCCATCGTGTCGAACCGTATGGACCAGATCCCGTCGAAGGACTCGATGCCCGGATCGCTCTACTCGGACCTGGCGAAGATCTACGAGAAGGCCGTGCAGCTGCCTAACGGCGGTTCGATCACCATCATCGCCGTGACGACCCTTTCGGGCGGCGACATCACGCACGCCGTGCCCGATAACACGGGTTACATCACCGAGGGTCAGCTCTTCCTGCGCAACGACTCGGATACGGGTAAGGTTATCGTCGACCCGTTCCGTTCGCTGTCGCGACTCAAGCAGCTGGTGATCGGCAAGAAGACGCGCGAGGACCACGCGCAGGTGATGAACGCCTGTGTGCGTCTGTATGCCGATGCGGCCAATGCCAAGACCAAGCTCGAGAACGGTTTCGACCTGTCGGACTACGACGAGCGTGCCCTGAAGTTCGCGCACGACTACTCGGAGAAGCTGCTGTCGATCGACGTGAACATCGAGATCGAGAGCATGCTCGACACGGCATGGAGCCTCTTTGCCGAGTACTTCTCGAAGGAGGAGGTTGCAATCAAGGCCGACCTTATCGCAAAGTATTGGAAAGCGTAACGACTTATGGCAATCAAGTTTCAGTATAACAAGACTTCGCTGGGCGAGCTGGGCAAACAGCTCAAAATGCGGCAGACGGCGCTCCCTACCATCAAGAGTAAGGAGTCGGCGCTGCGCTCCGAGGTGAAGAAGGCGCGCGATACGGCACGCGACTACCGCCGCCGTCTCGATGCGCTGACGGCGGAGTACGACTACATGGCGGCGCTGTGGGGCGAATTTGATTGTAGCCTGCTGCGTGTGGCCGATGTCGAGCTGGCGACGCAGAAGATTGCCGGCGTGCGCACTCCCGTATTGGAGAATGTTGTCTTCGAGGAGAAGGCCTACGACCTCTTCTCGTCGCCCGTGTGGTATGCCGACGGCGTCGATCTGCTGAAGCGGGCGGCGCGTCTGGGCATCGAGTGCGAGGTGTACAATCGCAAGATGGAGCTTTTGGACTACTCGCGCCGCAAGACCACGCAGAAGGTGAACCTCTATGAAAAGGTGCAGATCCCCGGTTACGAGGATGCAATACGTAAGATCAAGCGATTTATGGAGGACGAGGAGAACCTCTCTAAATCGGCTCAGAAGATTGTCAAGAACCGTCAACAACAGGCTGCGGAGGGGTCTATGCTATGATAGTAAAGATGTCGCGATACGATATCGTGCTGTTCGCAGAACAGAGCGATGACTTTTTGGCGCTTCTGCGCCAGACGGGCCTCGTGGACATTACTGCCTCGGGCTGGGAGCCCACGGAGCAGGACCGTCAGCTGCTGACCGATATCGAGAGCTACCGCAAGGCGGTGTCATGGCTCGAGACGTTCGCCAAGTCGGACTCGATGCGCCGTGACGCGAAACCCTACGCCGACGGCGGCGAGGCCTATGCGGCCTATGTCGAGGCCCAGCAGCGCAAGGCTGCGCTTGCGGGCGATGCGGCGCGCCTGTCGAAGATGGCCGACGAGATCGAGCCCTGGGGCGAGTTCTCGGCCGAGAACGGCGCCAACCTCTCGCGTGCGGGAGTGGTGCTGCGCTACTTCACGGCGCAGACGTCGGCATTCGACGCTGTGGCGGAGGAGTGGAGCGGGCGTTACACCGTCGTGGAGATCAACCGTACGTCCTCGACCGTATATTTCGTCGTGGCGGCTGCGCCCGACGAGGAGGTGTCGATCGACGCGCAGGAGATAAAGGCTCCGGCGATGGATTACCGTGCGGCGCGTGTCGAGGCTGCCAAAGCGCAGGCCTCGATCGCCGAACTCGATGCCGACTTCTCGCGCTGTGCCGCGAGTGTGGAGGCTATCCGCGCACGGCTGCACGAACTGACGGTACGCATGCAGAACGTGAAGATACGCGGCACGGCCACGGAGGCTGCCGACGGCTCGCTCATCGTCATGGAGGGCTGGGCCGAGAAGGAGACCTCGGCGCGTGTCGACGCCCTGCTGGACGGATATCCCAACGTGGTGTATATAAAGGAGGACCCCACGCCCGAGGACAATACGCCCGTGAAGCTTAAGAACAACCGCTTCGCCCGCGTCTTCGAGCTGATAGGCTCGCTCTATGCGCTGCCCAAGTACGGCACGCTGGACCTGACACCCTTCTTTGCGCCGTTCTACATGCTCTTCTTCGCAATCTGCCTCAACGATGCGGGTTACGGACTGGTTCTGCTGCTGGCGGGTCTGCTGCTCCTGAAGAAGGGCGGCGCGAGCCTCAAACGTGCGGCATGGCTTACGGTAATCTGCGGCGGCGCCACGGCGCTGTTCGGATTCTTCTCCAACTCGTTCTTCGGACTCTCGATCTCGAAGGTGCCGATGTTCGCGGGATTCCACTTCATCAACTTCCAGCAGGACTTCTTCTCCATTTCGCTGGCGTTGGGTGTGGTGCAGATCTTGCTCGGACTGCTGATCAACATCTGCATGACGACGCGCCTGTTCGGCCTGCGTCATGCGCTGGGTACGCTCGGGTGGTTCCTGCTGATCCTCTCGTGCTGTCTGGCGTCGGGCCTCTCGTTGCTCAACGAGGCGTGGGTTATTCCCGGCTTCACGATGGGATCGCCCGCATTCCTGGCAATGGCGGGACTTGGCGTGGTGCTGATGCTGTTCTTCAACTCGCCGGGCAAGAATATCTTCGTCAACTTCGGCTCGGGTCTGTGGAATACCTACAACAACGTTACGGGACTGCTGAGCGACGTGCTGAGTTACATCCGTCTCTTCGCCATCGGACTCTCGGGCGGCGTGCTGGCGCTGGTGTTCAACTCGCTGGCGTTGGGTATGACGGGGCTTGACGGCGACCTGTCGGCATCGCCCTGGTGGGCCATTGCGCTGCAGGTGGTGGGTGCCTCGATCATACTCCTGATAGGTCACGGCATCAACCTCTTCATGTCGACCATATCGTCGCTGGTACACCCCATGCGACTCACGTTCGTGGAGTTCTACAAGAACGCCGGCTTCGAGATGGGTACACGCTCGTTCGAGCCGCTGCGAAACGATGACATCAAGTAAATAAACATGTAAAACAATAACACACAAACACAATTATGGAAAATTCAACAGCTTTGGTAATGGCCTACGTGGGCGTAGCTCTCATGGTGGGTCTTGCAGGTATCGCTTCGGCAGTGGGTACTTCGATCTGCGGTCAGGCGGCAGTAGGCGCCATGAAGAAGAACAGCGGCGCATTCGGTAGCTATATGGCCCTTTCGGCTCTGCCGGGTTCGCAGGGTCTCTACGGCTTCGTATGTTTCTTCATGGTAACCGTTGTTTACGACATCATCACCCCTGAGATCACCATGCTTCAGGGCGCGGCCGTTCTGGGTATCGGTATCCTGGTAGGTATCGTGAACCTCGCAGCCGCCATCTATCAGGGCAAGGTCTGCGCCAACGGTATCGCAGCCATCGGTAACGGTCACGACGTGATGGGTAAGACGCTTATCCTTGCGGCATACCCCGAGTTGTACGCAATTCTTACCGTTGCGGCTACGTTCCTTATCGCCGGCGCCGTTGCCTAATCGGCCCGGACGGGATATTGCGGCGGCTCTCCCTGTTGCGGGAGGGCCGCCGTTGTTTTGAGGGGTGGCGCGGTTTGTGTTTTTTTGCTATATTTGAATAATATAGGATGCGGTTCGGCAATGCCAGATTAGGAAACACGGTTTCCGATTTGGCATTGCACTCACCTTTCACTATATTTGCGCTACGCGCTTAGATAGGATGCGGTTCGGCATAGCCAAATCCGAAAACTGTGGTTTCGATTTGCCTCTGCTCTCACCTTTCGCTATCTTTGCATCATAAGCTGAAAAATGGTTATTCTGCCGAAAAGTAATATGACGATGAAGATATTCATGGCGGCGCTGATGTTATGCGTAAGCGTTGCTGCGTGCGGATCGCGTTCGACAAACAGCAGCGCGCCGCGCCCGAAACCCGTAGAACCCGTAATGTACGGCTTCAAGGTGAAGGCCGTGTATCCCCACCTGCGTACGAGCTATACGCAGGGCCTGCAGTTCGTCGACGGCGTGCTGTGGGAAGGCACGGGTGAGTGGGGCGAGTCGGTGCTGCAGAAGGTCGATCTCGAGAGCGGCAAGGCCGACGTCATGGTGCGGCTGCCGCGCCGCGAGTTCGGCGAGGGCATCACGGTGCTGGGTGACAGGATCTACCAGCTGACGTGGACCAACAACACGGTGCACATATACGACCTCGAAGGGCGCCTCATTGAGGATGTCCACTACCCGGGCGAGGGCTGGGGCCTTACGTCCGACGGCGAGAAACTCTACATGTCGAACGGATCGTCGCAGATCTACCGCGTGCGCCCCGACGGCTTCCGCCGCGAGGGCAGCGTGACGGTGACGCTGCGCGGCGAACCTGTCAACTACATCAACGAGCTGGAGTGGATCGACGGCCGCATCTGGGCCAATGTCTACACGACGGACTATGTGATGATAATCAATCCCGAGACGGGCGTGGTCGAGGGCGTGGTCGATTTCTCGGGCCTGCTGGCCGAGGAGGACACCTTCGACGACACGGATGTGTTCAACGGCATAGCCTACGATGCCGCCACGGGACGTATCTTCGTCACGGGCAAACGGTGGAACAAACTTTACGAGGTGGAGATAGTAAAACGTTGATGCGATGAACGATCTGAAAAAGGCGCTTGCAGAGCGCATTCTGGTTCTGGACGGCGCCATGGGTACCGAGCTCATGCGCCGCGGCGGCAAGGGCAGCCTCGAGGCCATGACGCTCGATAACGAGGCGGCCGTGGCGGCCGTGCACGAGAGTTATCTCGATGCCGGCGCCGACATAATTACGACCGACACGCTTTGTGCCGATGCCCTCTGCCTGGAGCACTACGGCCTCTCGGAGCGTTCGTACGACATTGCGCGGCGCGGCGCGGAGATAGCGCGCACATGCGCCGACCGTCGCTCGAAGGAGGGGCGGCGACGCTTCGTGGCGGGATCGGTGGGCCCCTCGACGCGAAACATATCGCTGGCCAACGACGTTACGGAGGAGCAGCTGGGCGATGCCTACGAGACCGTCATCCGCGGACTGCTGGACGGCGGTGCCGATTTCATCCTGCTGGAGACGGTGATGGATGCGCGCAATGCGTCGATTGCCGTGGAGCGGTGCCGGCGCCTGAATGCCGACGTGCCGGTGGTGGTGTCGGCGGTGCTGTCGCGTTTGGAGGGTCGCGTGGCAAACGGGGCCCCCGTGGCTACCTTCCTCAAGGAGCTGCCGATGGACGGGATTGCGGCCGTCGGCTTCAACTGCTCGGACGGGCCGCGTGCAATGTCCACCGCGCTGGAGGTGCTGGCCATCGAGTGCGACAAGCCCATCGTGGCATATCCCGCGGCGGGCGATCCTGCGCTTGGGACCGAGAAGTTCGTGCGCGGCATGGAGGAGTTCTGCCGCAAGGGTCTGGTAAATATAGTGGGCGGATGCTGCGGCACCACGCCCGAATACATATCACAGTTGTCGCGCATGGCGTCGAAGTACGCCCCGCGCGCAGTTGCCGGCGACGCATGACGCGCCGCACGGGAGCGGACTGAACGATAGAGGTGTCGGCACGGATTGCGACGTTCGGCGAACGCGCAGAGTGAATCCGGCGGATGCGTGCCGACGGCGGCCCGGGGGCCGCAACGAACCAGTTGCCGGGTTCGCAATCGGAAGTTATGGATATCAAGGAATTTCGTCGCAGATTGCACAGCCATCCCGAACTGTCGTTCGAGGAGCACGACACGGCGGCATTCATCGCGGCCGAGCTTACGAAGGAGGGTATCGAGAACCGTCCCGTGGCCTCGACCGGAGTGCTGGCGCGTATCGAGGGACGCCGCGGGAACCCGCAGCGGTGCATAGTGCTGCGCGCCGACATCGACGCGCTGCCCGTATGCGAGATGACGGGTGTCGAGTGGGCGTCGCAGCGTGAGGGCGTCATGCACGCCTGCGGCCACGACTGCCATGCGGCCGTGCTGTACGGCGTGCTGAAGCGTTTGAAGGCAGATCCCGATTTCGAGGGTACGGTCTTCGGGCTCTTCCAGCCCGCCGAGGAGAAGGATCCGGGCGGCGCGTCGCTCGTGCTGGCCGAGAAGCCCTTCGAGGGGTATGACGTGGCGGCCGTCATCGGCGAGCATGTCGATGCCGACCTCGAGGTGGGTGAGATAGGCTTCTGCCCGGGCAAGTTCATGGCCTCGGCCGACGAGCTGCACTTCCGCGTGAAGGGCGTGGGCGGTCATGCCGCCATGCGCGACCGCATCAAGGACTCGGTGGTGGCGGCGGCCGACCTCATCCTGCGCCTGAACCACCTCAACAGCGACGTGTGCGTGGTGTCGGTGGGCCATGTCGCGGCCGACGGGGCCACGAACGTCATACCCGAGGTGACGGCGTGCGACGGTACGATGCGCACGTTCGACGAGAACCTCCGCGCGCGCGTCAAGGAGATGATTGCGCACATTGCCGAGGAGATCGAGTACAAGTATGACGTCGAGGTCGAGAACGACCTGCGCAACGGCTATCCGTGCGTGGAGAACGACCGCCGTCTGACGTACGAGGCGATGCTGCTGGCCGACAGCCGCGGCTTCGTGGTGAAGGATCTCGACATGCGCACCACGGCCGAGGACTTCGGTTTCTATACGCACGTCTATCCCTCGCTCTTCTACCGTCTGGGCGTGGGACGCGATTCGGGCCGCGCGCATACGGCCACATTCCTCCCCGACGAACGTGCCTTGGCCGTGGGTGAGGAGTTCATGTATCAGCTGGCACTTAACATTCTGAACAGATGAGACAGTCAAGAAAGAGAGAATCGCGCCGCGGCGAGCGTCAGGCGTCGCGCAGTGGTGTTTCGGCACAGGACAGGGCGGGGTTCATCGCCGATATGTTTAGGTCATGTCCCGACCGCAGCTTTACGCTCAAGCAGCTGACCTCGGCCTCGGGCGACGCCTCGCGCGAGGGCCGCTATGCCGTGCGTGACATTGTCGAGGCGCTGGAGCGCGAGGGCGTGGTGGAGCGTCTGGGACGCGACAAGTACCAGCTGTCGACCTCGCAGCTGCCCCGTTACGAGGGTGTTGTCGACATGCTCGCCTCGGGTGCCGCTTACGTCAAGGTCGAGGAGCTGGAGAACGACATATACATCAACCACCGCAATACGGGCTACGCCCTCGACGGCGACCGTGTCGAGGTGGCGCTGCAGCGTCAGGCCCGCGAGGGCGGGCATCCCGAGGGCGTCATCACGGCGGTGCTGGAGCGCAGCGGCAAGCGGTATGTGGGTGTTGCCGAGGTGAGCCGTCAGGCGGTGTTCGTGCACCCCGACTCGCGCAAGCTGCCCATGGACATATACTTCTCGCGCAAGGACTGCCCGGGTGTCAACGACGGCGACAAGGTGGTGTTCCGCATATCGGAGTGGCGCGAGGGCGACCACAGCCCGCGCGGCGTGCTGATCGAGCGTCTGGGCCGAGAGGGCGACAACGACACCGAGATGCATGCCATACTGGCGGAGTTCGACCTGCCCTACAAGTTCGAGCGCGACGTGGAGGATGCCGCCGAGGCCATACCCGGACAGATCACCGAGAAGGACTATGCCGAGCGCCGCGACTTCCGCGGCATAACCACCTTCACGGTGGACCCGGCCGATGCGAAGGACTTCGACGATGCGCTCTCTATCCGCAAACTCGACAACGGCCTCTGGGAGGTGGGTGTGCATATCGCCGACGTGACGCATTACGTGCGTCCCGATTCGGTGCTGGACTGCGAGGCGCGCGAGCGCGGCACGTCGGTCTACCTGGTCGACCGCACGGTGCCGATGCTGCCCGAGCGCCTGTCGAACGAGCTCTGCTCGCTGCGGCCGAACGAGGAGAGCCTCTGCTTCTCGGCCGTATTCACGATGAACGACGATGCCGAGGTGCAGGACGAGTGGTTCGGCCGTACGGTGATATACTCCGACCGCCGTTTCACCTATGCCGAGGCGCAGGCGCGCATCGAGACCGGCGTGGGCGACTATGCCGATGAGATCGGCACGCTGAACCAGCTGGCGCAGACGATGCGTCAGCGCCGCTTCAAGAACGGTGCCATCAGCTTCGAGCGCGAGGAGTTCAAGTTTATCCTGGATGAAAAGGGCAAGCCGCTGGGTGTATATACCAAGGAGCAGAAGGAGTCGAACCAGATGATCGAGGAGTTCATGCTGCTGGCGAACCGCCGCGTGGCGGAGTTCTGCTCGGCACGCGTGGAGGGTACGCGCCGCACGGCGCGCACGATGGTGTACCGTGTGCATGACGAGCCGAACGAGGAGAAGCTGACCCGTTTCCGCGAGTTCGTGCTGCGCTTCGGCCACCAGTTCCGCGCCTCGAAGGGCCGCGCCGTGGCCAAGGCCATCAACCGCCTTGTGGCGGAGGTGAAGGGCCGTCCCGAGGCCAACGCCATCTCGATGCTGGCTGTAAGGAGCATGGCCAAGGCCTTCTACACGACCGACAATATCGGCCACTACGGTCTGGCATTCAAATACTACACGCACTTCACATCGCCCATACGCCGCTATCCCGACATGATGGTGCACCGCCTGCTGGCTCGCTATCTCGAGGGTGGTCGCTCGGCCGACAAGAAGAAGCTGGAGGAGCTGTGTACCTACGCTTCGGAGCGTGAGGTGATAGCATCGGAGGCCGAACGTGCCTCGATCAAGTACAAGATGGTCGAGTTCATGAAGGATAAGATTGGCCAGATGTTCAAGGGCCACGTCTCGGGCATGAGCGAGTGGGGCATATATGTCGAGCTGGAGGAGACCCATATCGAGGGTATGGCCTTCCTGCGCGATATCGAGGGCGACTTCTACTACTTCGACGAGGTGCGCTTCGAGGTTGTGGGCCGCAACACGGGCCGCCGCCTGACGCTCGGCGACGAGGTGTGGATACGCGTCAAGGGCGCCGACCTGCGCCGCCGTACGCTCGACTTCGAACTCATCGTGGGCAAACGCAACCGATAGGCGATGGATTCACTGTCGCAAATATACTCAAAGGCTCTGGCGCGGGAGATGCTCTCGCGCCAGGAGGCCTACCGTCTGTGGGAGGAGGCTCCCATAGAGGATCTGGCGGCCGTGGCCGACGAGGTGCGCCGGTCGGTCGTGCCCGACCCGGGGGTGGTGACGTGGCAGATCGACCGCAACGTCAACATCACCAACGTCTGCATATCGGGGTGCAGGTTCTGCAACTTCCACTGCCCGCCGCACCGTACTGACGAGGCCTTCATAACCACCATCGACGAGTACCGCGCCAAGATCGACCGCATGCTGGAGCTGGGCGGCGACCAGCTGCTGCTGCAGGGCGGCCTTCACCCGAAGCTCGACATTACATTCTACGAGGAGCTCTTCTCGACGCTCAAACACCTCTATCCCAACGTGCGCCTGCATGCACTGGGGCCTCCCGAGGTGGCGCACATTGCCCGCATAAGCGGCCTTACGGTGCGCCGTACGCTGGAGCGACTGGTTGCGGCGGGGCTCGACTCGCTGCCGGGGGCGGGGGCCGAGATCCTCGTCGACGATGTGCGCAAGCGCATTTCGCCCGCCAAGCCGGGCGTGGAGGAGTGGATCGATGTGATGCATGAGGCGCATGTGATGAACCTGCCCACGTCGGCGACGATGATGTACGGGCACGTGGAGACGCCGCGCCAGCGCATCGACCACCTGCTGGCCATACGCGACCTGCAGGCGCGCTGTCCCGAGGGCAACTACGGCTTTCTGGCCTTCATCCCGTGGATATTCCGCTCGACGGGCACGCGGCTTGAGCAGGAGGGGGTGAAGAGCGGTTTCTCGCCCCTGGAATATGTGCGTGTGATAGCCGTAAGCCGTTTGATACTGTGCAATATACGCAATATTCAGGCTTCGTGGCTCACCGTGGGCAAGGCCACGGCCCAGCTGGCGCTGCACAGCGGTGCCAACGACATGGGTTCGATCATGATCGAGGAGAACGTGGTGTCGAGCGCCGGCGCACACAACGAGTTCGACGCCGAAGGCATACAGCGGGCCATCCGCGAGGCCGGATTCGAGCCGCGGCTGCGCAACCAGCTCTACGAATTGCGCGACTATCCCGTCAGGCCCCAATAAAAAGTCGGGAACGTGCATTAATTGATTAAAATTATTTACCTTTGCACCCTGAACCCGCCCCGAACGGTGGGCGGCGCATTGTGTTGCGACAAATAATAAACAATAAATACCGATTATGAAGATTACAAGAGAACAGCGTGAGCAGAACATCTCGTTACTGAAGGTTGTGGTTGACGAGAAGGATTATGGTGAGGCAGTCGACAAGATGCTTCGCGACTACAAGCGCAAGGCCAATATCCCGGGATTCCGTCCGGGTATGGTTCCCATGGGCGTTGTACGTAAGATGTACGGCAAGGGTGCCGTGGCCGAGCAGTCGTACCGCACTGCTTCGAACGCCGTCTTCGAGTATCTCCAGAAGGAGGGCATCGACTATGTGGGCGATGTGATTCCGTCGGACGAGCAGGGCGACTTCGACTTCGAGCACAACACCGAGCACGAGTTCATGTTCGAGATCGGCGAGGCTCCCGCAGTGAACCTGGAGCTCTCGGAGAAGGACAAGCTCACCTACTACAAGATCAAGATCGACGAGAAGATGCACGAGGCATACAAGGACAACTACCTGCGCCGCTACGGCCGTCTGGTTGATGTCGACGCCGTGGAGAAGGACGAGGCGCTGACCGTAGTGCTCGACAACGGCGACATGCGTATCGAGGATGCCTACGTGGGTTTGATCTCGATGAACGACGAGGAGCGCAAGCCCTTCCTCGGCAAGAAGGTCGGCGACAAGATGGAGGTCGACGTGAACGAGCTCTACAAGACGCCGTCGCAGCGCGCCGCTATCCTTCAGGTCAAGGAGGATGAGCTGGCAGGCATCAACCCCAAGTTCGAGATGGAGATCAAGCAGATCCGCCGTTTCTCGAACCCCGAGCTCAACGAGGAGTTCTTCAAGATGGCATTCCCCGGCGGCGAGGTCAAGAACGAGGCCGAGCTCGACGCACATGTCGACGCTCAGATCGAGACCGAGCTCAAGCGTGAGTCGGACTACATGTTCACCATCCGCGTGCGCAACTTCATCATGGAGAAGGCCGGTCTGAAGATGCCCGAGGAGTTCCTCAAGCGCTGGCTCTATGTGATCAACGAGGGCAAGTTCTCGAAGGAGGAGATCGAGCAGGACTTCGCAGGCTTCGTCAAGATGTTCACCTGGAACTACCTGCAGAAGCACTTCATCAAGGAGGCCAACCTGAGCGTCAGCGCCGAGGAGGCCGAGGCCGAGGCCAAGGAGTTCGCCCGTGCGCAGTTCATGCAGTACGGCATGCCGTCGGCTCCCCAGGATATGGTCGACAACTTCGCCAAGCAGATCCTCTCGAACAAGGAGCAGTCGCAGAAGATCTACGAGAAGCTCTACGAGCTGAAGGTCGTAGACTATGTAAAGTCGAAGATCAAGGTGACGACCAAGACCGTTACGTCGGAGGAGTTCGCCAAGCTGGCACAGGAGGAGTAGGATTCCTATACAATATCCGTTACATGGACTCTGGGGCGTAATGTTTGCAGAGTCCATTTTTTGATTGTGGGGGCGGGCATGTGCCGCTTGGCGGCATGGGCCCGAGTCCCGGCAAAATGTAAAAAACGATTTGAACGATGAGCGAATTTGAGAAATACGCACGCGGACACCGCGGCATTAGCAGCCTGGCGCTGCATGACTTCCAGTCGGTGCAGGCGGCATACGTCTCGCCGACGATAATCGAGGAGCGACAGCTGAATGTGGCTACGATGGATGTCTTCTCGCGACTGATGATGGACCGCATCATCTTCCTCGGGGCACCCATATACGACGATGCCGCCAATATCATACAGGCGCAGCTGCTGTTTCTCGAGTCGGTCGACCCGTCGAAGGACGTGCAGATATATATCAACTCGCCCGGCGGGTCGGTGACGGCCGGTCTGGGCATATACGACACGATGCAGCTCGTGTCGTGCGACGTGGCCACGATATGCACCGGTCTGGCGGCGTCGATGGGCGCCGTGCTGCTGGTAGCGGGTGCTGCGGGCAAGCGTTCGGCGCTGCCGCACTCGCGCGTGATGATTCACCAGCCGCTGGGCGGCGCGCAGGGCCAGGCGTCGGATATCGAGATCACGGCACGCGAAATAGCCAAGACCAAGCGCGAGCTGTACGAGATACTGGCACACCATTCGGGTGCCGACATGGCCCGCATCGAGCGCGATGCCGACCGCGACTACTGGATGACGGCGGCCGAGGCCCGTGAGTACGGTCTGATAGACGAGGTGCTCGCGAAACGCAACAACAAATAGTGAGTATGTCAAATACACGAGGATACAAGGATAAGACCACGGGCCGCGGGAGCGAGGACACATGCTCGTTCTGCGGGGCCAAGCGCAGCGAGGTGCCCATTCTCTTCCAGGGCATGGACGGCGCGAACATATGCAGCAACTGCGTGGAGCGGGCGCACGAGATGCTGGCCGAGAGCCAGGCCGCGGCGGCCGCCAGTCGCGGCAAGCGTCCCGACCTGAAGTTCGAGAAACTGCTCAAGCCGCAGCAGATAAAGGAGTTCCTCGACCAGTATGTCATAGGTCAGGACGATGCCAAGCGATACATGTCGGTGGCCGTATACAACCACTACAAGCGACTGCTGAGCCGCGATGCCGCCAAGGCGGGCGCCAAGGGCGGCACCGAGGCCGATGCGAAGGCTGCCGACGTCGAGATCGACAAGTCGAACATCGTGCTGGTCGGCCCTACGGGTACGGGCAAGACGCTCATGGCGCGTACGATAGCGCGCCTGCTGCAGGTGCCCTTCACGATAGTGGATGCTACGGTGCTCACCGAGGCGGGATACGTCGGCGAGGATGTCGAGAGTATACTTTCGCGTCTGCTGCAGGTGGCCGACTACGACGTGGCGGCAGCCGAGCGCGGCATAGTCTTCATCGACGAGATCGACAAGATCGCGCGCAAGAGCGACAACCCGAGCATCACGCGTGACGTCTCGGGCGAGGGCGTGCAGCAGGCCCTGCTGAAGATACTCGAGGGTACGGTAGTGAACGTTCCGCCGCAGGGCGGGCGCAAGCACCCCGACCAGAAGTTTATTCAGGTAAATACGAAGGACATACTGTTCATCTGCGGCGGTGCGTTCGACGGCATCGAGAAGAAGATCGCGCAGCGTCTCAACACGCGCGCCATCGGCTACGGCGTGCGCAGCGCTTCGGCCGTCGACCGCGACAACCTGATGAAGTATATCATGCCGCAGGACCTCAAGTCGTTCGGCCTTATACCCGAGCTGGTGGGCCGACTGCCCGTGCTGACATACATGCAGCCCCTGTCGAAGGCGGCGCTGCGCTCGATCCTTACCGAGCCGCGCAATGCCATCGTCAAGCAGTATGAGCGCCTGTTCGCCATGGACGGCGTGCAGCTGCACTTCGACGACGAGGTGCTGGACTACATCGTCGACAAGGCCGACGAGTACAAGCTCGGCGCGCGTGGCCTGCGTTCGATCTGCGAGGCCATCATGATCGACGCGATGTACGACGTCCCCTCGTCGGGAGAGACCCGTTTCGACGTGACGCTTCCCTACGCGAAAAAGAAGATCGAGGGGGCGAATTTTTTGGAGATGAAGCAGGTCGGATAAGATTTTTTACCTATATTTGTCATAAGGTATCGCGGCCGTTTTCCGGGCCGCAGCGGTTCGGATGCGGGAGGAGCGATCTTCCCGTATGCGTTACCTATTAAGTTCACCGCACGGCAGGTGCGGGAGGGTGCCGCAAGGGCACCGCGACGTGGCGCCGCAGGCGTGGCGCGCGTCGGTTACCTGAAATTTATTATACAAAACATATGTTTGCTAACTCGAAACTGAACAAGGCGGCCGACAATATCCGCATACTGGCGGCGGCCATGGTCGAAAAAGCCAAATCGGGCCATCCGGGCGGTGCCATGGGCGGCGCCGATTTCATCAATGTGCTTTATACCGAATTCCTGCGTTACGATCCCGAGGATCCGGCCTATCCTTTCCGTGACAGGTTCTTCCTCGATCCGGGACACATGTCGCCGATGCTCTATTCGGTGCTCATGCTCGCGGGGTATTACAAGGCCGACGACCTGAAAACGTTCAGACAGTGGGGCAGCATAACGCCCGGACACCCCGAGGTGGATGTCATGCACGGCGTGGAGAATACGTCGGGCCCGCTGGGCCAGGGTCACGCCATGGCTCTCGGTGCGGCCATCGTCGAGCGCTTCATGGTGGCGCGCTTCGGCGAGTGGATGGCGCACAAGACCTATGCCTTCATTTCGGACGGTGCCGTGCAGGAGGAAATCTCGCAGGGTGTGGGCCGTCTGGCCGGGCACCTGGGTCTGGGTAACCTTATCATGTACTACGACGCCAACAACGTGCAGCTCTCGACCAAGGTCGACGAGGTGGATACGGAGGATGTGGCGGCAAAATACCGTGCCTGGAACTGGCATGTGATTACGGTTGACGGCAACGATCCCGAGCAGCTGCGTGCGGCCCTCACCGAGGCCAATGCGCAGACCGAGCAGCCGACGCTCATAATCGGCCGCTCGATCATGGCCAAGGGAGCCGTGGGCGCTGACGGCAAGAGCTTCGAGGGATGTGTCTCGACGCACGGACAGCCTCTGTCGGGTGCGGGTGCCGACCTTGCGGCTACGGTGCGCAATCTCGGCGGCGACGAGGAGGATCCCTTCAAGGTATTCGCCGAGACGCGCGAGATATACGAGACGCGCCGTTGCGAGCTGAAGATGTGGGCGGCGCAGCGCCGTCAGGCGGAGGCCGCATGGCGTGCCGAGAACCGCGACCTGGCGCGCAAGCTGACGCGTTTCCTCTCGGGCGAGATACCCGAGATCGACTATAACAAGATAGAGGTCAAGCCCGATACGGCCACGCGTGTGGCTTCGGCTACGATGCTCGGCGTGTATGCCGAGAAGATCGAGAACATGATCGTGTCGTCGGCCGACCTGAGCAACTCGGACAAGACGGACGGTTTCCTGAAGAAGACCAAGGCCTTCACCAAGGGCGACTTCACGGGACAGTTCCTGCAGGCGGGTGTGTCGGAGCTTACCATGGCGTGCGTCATGAACGGCATGGCGCTGCACGGCGGCGTGATCCCCGCGTGCGGTACGTTCTTCGTATTCTCGGACTACATGAAGCCCGCGATACGTCTGTCGGCCCTGATGCGCCTGCACGTGATATATATCTGGACGCACGACTCGTTTCGCGTGGGCGAGGACGGTCCTACGCACCAGCCCATCGAGCATGAGGCGCAGATCCGCCTGATGGAGCATACGCACAATCACAAGGGCGAGCGCTCGATGGTTGTACTGCGCCCGGCCGATGCCGAGGAGACGGTTGTGGCATGGCAGTATGCCATGTCGGAGCAGCGTCCCGTGGCGCTGATCCTCTCGCGTCAGAACATCAAGAACCTCCCGGCACTGCGTCTGAGCCGCCGCGAGGAGGCCAAGCAGGCTGTCAAGGGTGCCTATACGGTGATGGATGCCGCCAAGGCGCAGGTGGTGATGCTGGCGTCGGGGTCGGAGGTTGCGACGCTGGTCGAGGGTGCCGAGCTGCTGATGAAGGAGGGTATTCCGGTGCGCGTGGTGAGTGTCCCGAGCGAGGGCCTCTTCCGCGACCAGCCCAAGTCTTACCAGGAGAGCGTGCTGCCGCGCGACGTGGTGCGCTACGGTCTCACGTCGGGCCTGTCGCTCAACCTGGCGGGTCTCGTGGGCGAGAAGGGACGCATACACGGCTGCGACCACTTCGGTTACTCGGCTCCGTACAAGGTGCTGGACGAGAAGTTCGGCTACAACGGCGCCACGGTATATGAGGAGGTGAAGGCCCTTATCAAGGGCTAGGCCGCGAGGCTGCGCCCATGTGCAAATAACGACAATACTTACGGTATGGAGAAACGAATAAAGCTGCGCGACAAGACCTTTCGCGTGATGATACCGGCCGAGGAGATCGATGCGGCCGTAGGACGTGTGGCCGAGAGGCTGAACCACGATTATGCGGGCCGTACGCCTGTCTTTCTGGGCGTCCTGAGCGGTGCCTTCCTCTTCCTGAGCGACCTCGTGCGCAAGACGGAGTTCGACTGCCAGTTGGCCTTTGTCAAGATATCGTCGTACGAGGGCATGCAGTCGACGGGCAAGGTGCAGCAGCAGCTGGGTGTCGACTTCGACATCACGGGCCGCGATATCATCATCGTGGAGGATATCGTCGAGACGGGCCACAGCATGAACTACCTGCTCGACCACCTGCGCGCGAAGAACCCTGCCAGCATAACCATCTGCACGCTCTTCTTCAAGCCCGACAAGTTCCTCTACGAGTACCCGATCGACTACGCCGCATTCTCCATCGGCAACGAGTTTATCGTGGGCTACGGTCTGGACTACGACCAGTTGGGGCGTAACCTGAAGGATATATATGTCATCGACAACGAATAACGATATTCTGGACGGCGGCCGCCGGTTGCCGCTGGTGGAGGATTTCTATACGATACAGGGCGAGGGCTACCACACGGGCAAGCCCGCCTACTTCATCCGCCTGGGCGGATGTGACGTGGGGTGCAAGTGGTGCGACGCCAAGTATACGTGGAATCCGCGCATATATCCCCCCGTCGATGTGGAGACCGTCGTGGCACGTGCCAAGGCGTGTGCCGCGCAGTCGATAGTCATCACGGGCGGCGAGCCGCTGCTCTATCCGCTGGGGGAACTCACGCGTCAGCTGCGCGAGGAGGGGCTGGAGATATTCCTCGAAACGTCGGGAACGCACCCTTTCAGCGGTGAGTTCGACTGGGTGTGCCTCTCGCCCAAGCGTCAGCATCCGCCCTTGGCCGAGGCGTTCGGACGGGCGCACGAGCTGAAGGTGATAATCGAGACCGGGGATGACTTCGCGTGGGCCGAGGAGAATGCGCGCCGCGTTGGCCGCTACTGCAGGCTCTACCTGCAACCCGAGTGGAGCCGTTACGAGGAGGTGCTGCCGGCAATCGTGGAGTACGCCAAGGCGCACCCGCGTTGGAGCATATCGGTGCAGACGCATAAATTCATGCATATACCCTGACCGCGGCGTTGTCCTGCGGTCGCAATGATCGAGCGAGGTGAACAGGAACATGAGCCGCAAAATATGGTTTGCCGTCACGGCCGTTATATTCGTATATACGGCGGTGCTGACGATGCGTAACCTTATTACGGTGATCAAGGTCGAGCATCGCATCAGCCGTCTGAAGGAGCAGGAGGAACTTTTCCGCCAGCGTATCGAGCAGGACAGCACCATGCTCGAGAGGCTCAATTACGACGAGTACCTCGAACAGTATGCCCGCGAGAAGTTCCACATGCAGCGCAGCGACGAGCATGTCTATATAATGGAGGATTAGCCGCGTGGGATGATGCAAGACAACAAAAGGGGGACGATTCGTATCGTCCCCCTTTTGTGTGTGCGGTGCCGGGGTGTTTACAGCACGTTGCTCAGCATGGGGAATATGCGGAGCAGTGCCTCGATTACATGGTTGCGGTTGGCATTTTCACGCAAAATTAACAGCACGGTGTTGTCGCCCGCGATGGTGCCCAGAATCTCGGGACAGTCGAGGTTGTCGATGGGTACCGAGATAGCGCTGGCGTATCCCGACTTGGTCTTCAGTACGCCGAGGTTGCCCGAGAAGGTGAGGCCGGTGATGTTGTCGGATATGTTCGACGATATGTTAATCTCGTGGTTCACCGTATTGGGCAGCACGTAGATATAGCCTTTGCTCTTGTGGGGTACCTTGGCGACGTTCATGAACTTCAGGTCACGCGACAGCGTGCTCTGCGTTATCTCCACGCCGCACTCGCGCAGGCGCGTGATGAGTTCGTCCTGCGAACCTATCAGCTCGCTGCGGATGATCTTGCGGATTGTAGCGAAACGTTGTGTTTTCTGATTCATAGCCCGATTATCAACATATTTATGCAAAAGTAACGCATAATTTTTATATTTCCAAAATATGTTACTATTTTTGCAGAACGAAAGTGTGAAATTCTTTGCAACGACAACATATCTATGCAGACAAAAAGACGAGCAGTTCTGGTATTGCAGGACGGAAGCAGGTATGAAGGATGGTCGTTCGGGTACGAGGCGCCGGTAGCCGGCGAGGTGGTATTCTACACCGCCATGACGGGCTACGTCGAGAGCCTTACCGACCCCTCCTACAAGGGGCAGATACTTGTGCCCACATATCCCATGATAGGTAATTATGGCGTTCCGTCTGCCGAGCGCGACGAGTGGGGCATCGAGAAGTTCTACGAGTCGGATCGGATACACTGTGCGGCGCTGGTGGTGTCGTACTACTCCGAGGAGTACAGCCACTGGAATGCCCGGAAGAGTTTGGGCGACTGGCTGCGCGAGCAGCATGTGCCCGGTATCTACGGCATCGATACGCGTGCCGTCACGCAGCGTCTGCGTGAGAGCGGCTCGATGCTGGGACGCATAGAGTTCGAGGGCGAGGCCGTGCCCGACTTCTACGACCCGAACGTGGACAACGTGGTGGCGCAGGTATCCTCGCGCGAGCGCATCGTATATGGTGACGGGCCCTACCGTGTGGTTGTGGTCGACTGCGGCGTGAAGTACAACATACTGCGCTGTCTGCTGCGTCGCGGCGCTACGGTAATACGCGTGCCCTGGGACTATGACTTCTCGCAGGAGGATTACGACGGACTTTTCCTCTCGAACGGCCCGGGCGACCCGTCGCAGTGCGGCGAGACGATCGCACACATAGCGGCGGCGCTGCAGGACGACCGTCCCATCATGGGTATCTGCCTCGGCAACCAGCTTCTGGCGCGCGCTGCCGGAGCCTCGACATACAAGCTCAAGTACGGCCACCGCGGCCATAACCAGCCGGTGATGGTGCCGGGCACGAACCGCTGCTTCATCACCTCGCAGAACCACGGCTTCGCCATCGACGACCGTACGCTGCCCGAGGATTGGGAGACGCTCTTCGTAAACGTCAACGACGGCACGAACGAGGGTATCCGCCACCGCAGCAAACCCTTCTTCTCGACGCAGTACCATCCCGAGGCGTCGAGCGGTCCTGTCGATACGGAGTATCTGTTCGACGAGTTCATCGATAACATCAAGGCGTGGAAAGCCGCCAAACATTGAGTGCGCTATGAAGAAAGAGATAAACAAGGTGCTGCTCCTCGGATCGGGAGCATTGAAGATAGGCGAGGCCGGTGAGTTCGACTACTCGGGCTCGCAGGCGCTGAAAGCCATGCACGAGGAGGGCAAGTACACGGTGCTGATAAACCCCAACATCGCCACGGTGCAGACCTCGGAGGATGTGGCCGACAAGATATATTACCTTCCCGTAACGGAGGAGTTTGTCGAGAAGGTGATCGAGCAGGAGCGTCCCGACGGCATTCTGCTCTCGTTCGGCGGACAGACGGCGCTGAACTGCGGCGTGGAGCTGTATAAGAAAGGTGTGCTGGAGCGTTACGGCGTCGAGGTGCTGGGAACGCCCGTGCAGGCCATAATCGATACCGAGGACCGCAAGCTCTTCTCCGAGAAGCTGGCCGAGATCGGTGTCAAGACCCCGCGCAGCATCGCCTGCGCCACGATGGAGGAGGCCAAGGCCGCGGCTCGCGAGCTGGGCTTCCCGCTCATCATACGTGCCGCCTACACGCTGGGAGGTCTCGGTTCGGGCTTCTGCAAGAACGACGAGGAGTTGGAGAAGATCGTCGCCAGCGCATTCTCGTACTCGCCGCAGGTGCTTATCGAGAAGTCGCTCAAGGGCTGGAAGGAGGTCGAGTACGAGGTTGTGCGCGACTGCTACGACAACTGCATCACGGTCTGCAACATGGAGAACTTCGACCCGCTCGGAATACACACGGGCGAGAGCCTCGTGGTGGCTCCGTCGCAGACGCTCACCAACAGCGAGTACCACAAGCTGCGCGCCATCGCCATACGGATCATACGCCACATCGGCATCGTGGGCGAGTGCAACGTGCAGTATGCCCTTGACCCCGAGTCGGAGGACTACTGCGTAATCGAGGTCAATGCCCGCCTGTCGCGTTCGAGCGCCCTGGCGTCGAAGGCCACGGGTTACCCTCTGGCATTCGTGGCGGCGAAGCTGGGCCTGGGCTACGGCCTGCACGAGATAAAGAACTCGGTGACGAAGGTTACGTCGGCATGCTTCGAGCCGGCGCTGGACTACGTCGTCTGCAAGATCCCGCGCTGGGACCTGAACAAGTTCGACGGCGTGTCGAAACTGCTGGGCTCGTCGATGAAGAGCGTGGGCGAGGTGATGTCGATAGGCCGTACGTTCGAGGAGGCCATACAGAAGGGCCTGCGAATGGTGGGGCAGGGCAAGCACGGTTTCGTCGGCAACAAGCCCGTCGAGGTGGATATCGACGAGGAGCTGGAGCACCCGACCGACAAGCGCGTCTATGCCATCGCCGAGGCGTTCGAGCAGGGATATACGATCGACCAGGTGTACGAGCGTACGCGCATCGACCGCTGGTTCCTGCAGCGTCTCTACCGCATACACCTCTACAAGAATGTGCTGCGCGGATATGACGGCGACGGCTCGCAGCCGCTGCCCGCCGACGTGCTGCACGAGGCCAAGAGGATGGGTTTCTCGGATTTCCAGATCGCCGAGCTGACCATGTCGCGCTCGACGCTGCCCATGTTCGAGCGCATGATGAGTGTGCGCCGCCGCCGTCTCGAGCTTGGCATACGCCCCTGCGTGAAGCAGATCGATACGCTGGCGGGCGAGTATCCGGCACAGACCAATTACCTGTACCTCACCTATAACGGCACGAAGAACGACATCGAGTACGAGCACGACCACCGTTCGGTGATAGTCCTCGGCTCAGGCGCCTACCGCATAGGCAGCAGCGTGGAGTTCGACTGGTGCGGCGTAAATACGCTCAAGACGCTGACGCAAGTGGGCCTGCGGTCGGTGATGATAAACTACAACCCCGAGACCGTGTCGACCGACTACGACGTGTGCGACCGCCTCTACTTCGACGAGCTGACGTTCGAGCGCGTGATGGACATCATCGAGCTGGAGTCGCCCTACGGAGTGGTTGTCTCGACCGGCGGCCAGATACCGAACAACCTGGCCATGCCGCTCTACCGTCAGGGTGTAAACATATTGGGTACGTCGGCCGAGTCGATCGACCGCGCCGAGGATAGAGGCAAGTTCTCGTCGATGTGCGACGCGCTGGGTATCGACCAGCCGCGCTGGCGCGAGCTTACCACCATGCAGTCGATATACGACTTTGTCGACGAGGTGGGGCTGCCGGTGCTCATACGTCCGTCGTATGTGCTGTCGGGTGCGGCCATGCACGTGGTATACGAGCGCGACGAACTTGACCGCTATCTGGGACAGGCGGCCGAGGTAAGCTCCGACCACCCCGTTGTGGTGAGCGAGTTCATCGACCACGCCAAGGAGATCGAGATGGATGCCGTGGCACAGCGCGGCGTGATCAAGGTGTCGGCCATCAGCGAGCATGTCGAGTTTGCGGGCGTGCACTCGGGCGATGCGACGATAGTGTTCCCGGCGCAGCGCCTCTATCTCGAAACGATACGTCAGATCAAGCATATAGCCGAAAAGATCGCGCGCGAGTTGAACGTCTCGGGCCCCTTCAACATACAGTTCCTTGCCAAGGACAACCACGTGAAGGTGATCGAGTGTAACCTGCGTGCCTCGCGCAGCTTCCCCTTCGTGTCGAAGATCATGAAGTTCAACTTCATCACGATGGCTACGCGCGTGATGCTGGGCCGTGCCGTCGAGTCGCATCCCAAGTCGATGTTCGACATCGACTATGTGGGCGTCAAGTCGTCGCAGTTCTCGTTCGCGCGACTGCAGAATGCCGATCCCGTGCTGAGTGTCGACATGACCTCGACGGGCGAGGTGGCCTGCATCGGCGACAGCTACTACGAGGCCCTGCTGAAGAGCCTTCTGTCGGTAGGCCAGGCCATACCCAAGCACAACGTGCTCATATCGTCGGGACCGGCGCGCTCGAAGGTCGAGCTGCTGTCGGCCACCGAGATGCTGCTTAAGTACGGGTTCAAGGTCTACGCCACGGCCGGCAGCGCCGAGTTCCTCTTCCAGCACGGCGTGAAGGATATCGAGGTGCTGGGCTGGCCCGATGAGGAGGGTGCGCCTACGGTTATCGATTACATCAAGCAGAAGCGTATCGATCTGGTGATAAACATCCCCAAGAACCAGACGCGCCGCGAGCTGGACAACGGCTACAAGATCCGCCGCGCGGCCATCGACTTCAACATACCGCTGCTGACGAATGCGCGGCTGGCCTCGTCGTTCATCATGGCCGTATGTCTTGTCGGAGACAAGGGCCTCGCCATCCGCAGCTGGGGGTCGTACTGACGCGTTGCGGGCGAAGCCCGCACGTATGAATAAATAGTGCAATAACGGGAATGAATATGCAGCCCCGGCTGCCGTTTCATTCCCGTTTGCATTCTACCCAATGCCCGCCGCCGGCACTGCATAGTGGTCGAAGGATGCATTTTCATCCGATTATTATGCGATTATGCGGGAATTTTGGAGGAGTGGAAAATATTAAGGAATAAATATTTGCTTTTTGCGTATTTATATGCAATCTTTGTGTCCGCGAAACTTATAATACACAAGTGTAATAAAATTTATTGCAATGAAAATCGATGTAATGGTTGCCTCGAAAGAGCATCTGCGTTACGTGACGCAGATTAACGACGCTATCGACGAGGCTGCGAAGAGCCGTGGAACCGGTATCGCCCGCCGCACGGACGAATATATCGCCGACAAGATCAACTCGGGTAAGGCCATCATAGCCGTCAACCGCGAGGAGTTTGTAGGATTCTGTTACATAGAGTCGTGGGGTCACGACGAATTTGTCGCCAACTCGGGTCTCATCGTCCGTCCCCAGTATCGCAACATGGGCGTGGCGAAGCGCATCAAGCAGGCGGCGTTCGAGCTCTCGCGCAAGCGTTTCCCCAATGCCAAGATCTTCGGTCTTACGACGGGTGAGGCTGTGATGCGCATCAACACCGAGCTGGGTTACGAGCCCGTGACCTTCGCCAAGTTGACCGACGACGAGGAGTTCTGGGCAGGATGCCGCTCGTGCGTCAACTACGACGTGCTGCAGCGTACGAACATGACAAAGTGCCTCTGCACGGGCATGATATACGATCCCGCCAAGGTCGCCAAGCGCAAGGCTGCCGAGGAGGCTAAGGCCGCCGAGACCGCCAAGACGGAGGCTGCCGCCGCTGAGCACAAGGGTTCGTGGCTGGGCCGCTTATTCGGAAAGAGCAAGTAAACAAGAAAAGGAGACAGATATGAAAAAGGTTGTATTGGCATACAGCGGCGGTCTGGACACATCGTTCTGCGTGAAGTACCTGACCAAGGAGCTGGGATATGAGGTATACACCGCCCTGGCCAACACGGGCGGTTTCTCGGCCGAGGAGCTGGCCGCCGTCGAGAAGCGCGCCTATGCGCTCGGCGCCAAGAAGCACGTCAACATCGACGTGACGGGCGACTACTATTCGAAGTGCATCAAGTATATGGTCTTCGGCAACGTGCTGCGTAACAAGACCTATCCCATCTCGGTAAGCTCGGAGCGTACGTTCCAGGCCCTGGCCATCGTCAACTACGCCAACAGCATCGGTGCCGACGCCATAGCTCACGGCTCGACGGGCGCGGGTAACGACCAGGTGCGTTTCGACCTCACGTTCGAGATTTTCGCCCCGCAGATGGAGATCATAACGCCGACGCGCGACATGAAGCTCACGCGCGAGTATGAGATATCGTATCTTAAGGAGAACGGCTTCGAGGCCGACTTCACCAAGATGCAGTACTCGATCAACAAGGGCGTGTGGGGTACCTCGGTAGGAGGCAAGGAGACCCTCTGCTCGGCCACCAACCTGCCCGACGAGGCCTATCCCTCGCAGCTGCAGAAGGAGGGCACCGAGTCGCTCGAGATAGAGTTCGAGTGCGGCGAGGTGGTTGCCGTCAACGGTGAGCCTATGAAGGGTGTCGAGGCGATCAACAAGCTTGAGGCCATAGGTTCGGCGTGGGCCATCGGCCGCGACACGCACGTGGGCGACACGCTGGTGGGTATCAAGGGCCGCGTAGGCTTCGAGGCTGCGGCGCCGATGCTTATCATCAAGTCGCACGAGCTGCTGGAGAAGCACACGCTGACCAAGTGGCAGCAGTACTGGAAGGACCAGCTAGGCACGTGGTACGGCATGTTCATGCACGAGGCCATGTACTCGGAGCCCGTCATGCGCGACATCGAGAAGTTCCTCGACCACAGCCAGCGCTACGTTACGGGTAAGGTGTTCCTGACGCTGCGTCCCTACACCTTCTCGCTGGTGGGTATCGAGTCGAAGCACGACCTGATGAACGCCAAGTTTGCCGAGTACGGCGAGATGAACAACGCGTGGACGGCCGACGACGTGAAGGGCTTCACGAAGATCCTGTCGATGCCGCTGAAGATATACCACGCCGTCAACGACGAGGAGTAGTCGCTTGCGGCGCATGGCATGCGATTTCGGCACGACGTCCTTCGCAAGAAAGGCGTCGTGCCGATTATTCCACGGCGGCGTTTCCCGCGAGGGGGCGTGGCCGGAGTGCAAATAATGATCCATAGAAAAAATTTTACCGATGATAAGAGTAGGCATAGCAGGCGGCGCGGGATATACGGCGGGCGAGTTGATCCGTCTTTTAGTGAACCATCCGCACGCCGAACTCAAGTACATACAGAGCGAGTCGCACAAGGGTGAGCCGATAGGGGCGGTGCACAGCGACTTGATATATTCGCCGCTGCGCTTTGCGGACATAGACTTCGGCGACATCGACGTGCTGTTCATCTGCATGGGACACGGCAACTCGGCCAAGTTCCTGGCCGAGAACGAGGTTCCGCAGAGCGTCAGGATCATCGACCTTAGCAACGACTTCCGCCTGAAGGCCGATGCCGGGGAGTTCGTCTACGGCGCGCCGGAACTTAACCGCGAGCGTATCTGCACGAGCCGCTGCGTGGCCAACCCCGGGTGCTTCGCCACCTCGATCAACCTTGCGCTGCTGCCGCTGGCGGCGGCCGGTGTGCTGCCCGAGGAGGTTACGGTGGTGGGTATCACCGGCTCGACGGGTGCGGGTCAGAAACCCACGCCCGACACGCACTTCAGCAACCGCAGCGCCAACCTGTCGAACTACAAGGTCTTCACGCACCAGCATCTGGGCGAGATAGGCGAGACGGTGGCGGCGGCAGGCGGCTCGGCTGCGACGGACATAGCCTTCGTGCCGGTGCGCGGCTGCCACACGCGCGGCATCATGAGCGACGTGGTGGTGCGTCTGGACGCCACGCAGGAGCAGGTCACGGAGATCTTCCGCAACTACTATGCGTCGCACCCGTTCGTATGTGTGAGCGACAAGCCCGTATACATGAAGCAGGTGGTGAACACGAACTACTGCTTCCTGTCGCTGCAGATGACGGGCCGCAAGCTGCTCGTCACGTCGGTCATCGACAACCTGCTCAAGGGAGCGTCGGGTCAGGCCGTGCAGAACATGAACCTCATGTTCGGCCTCGACGAGTGCGAGGGTCTGCGCCTGAAGGCCAACTTCTTCTGATGGAAGACGGCGGCCACGGAGATTGTGCGGGGGCATATCCCTTACGGGGATGGCGGCCTCTGCATGTAAATTGAAAAACGCGAAAAATTATGGAACTGTTCAACGTATATTCATTGCTTGACATGGAGCCCGTCAAGGCCCATGGGGCATATCTGTGGGATCGCAACGGTGTGGAGTACCTCGACTTCTACGGCGGCCATGCCGTCATCTCTATAGGCCACACCCATCCGCACTATGTGGAGATGATCTCGTCGCAGCTCTCGAAGATCGGCTTCTACTCGAATGCCGTCATCAACACGCTGCAGCGCGAGCTGGCGCAGAAACTGGGCGAGCTGTCGGGATATGACGACTATTCGCTCTTCCTCTGCAACAGCGGTGCCGAGGCCAACGAGAACGCGCTGAAGCTGGCGTCGTTCACCACGGGCCGCGATCGTGTGCTGGCCATGAAGGGTGCCTTCCACGGCCGTACGAGCATGGCCGTGGCGGTGACCGACAACCCGTCGATACAGGCTCCGGTGAACCGCACCGACAAGGTGTCGTTCACGCCGTTGAACGACATCGAGGCCATGCGCGAGCAGCTGCGCAGCCGTACCTATGCCGCCGTTATTGTCGAGGGTATTCAGGGTGTTGGCGGCATACGCGTGGCGTCGGACGAATTCCTGCGCGCCGTGCGCGAGGAGTGCGACGCTACGGGCGCGATGATGATCCTCGACGAGATACAGTCGGGTTATGGCCGCAGCGGCCATTTCTTCGCCCACCAGTGGGCGGGTGTGCGTCCCGACGTCATTTCGCTGGCCAAGGGCATAGGCAACGGTTTCCCGATCGGTGCCATCATGATCTCGCCCGCGATACCGGCCCGTACGGGTATGCTCGGCACCACCTTCGGCGGCAGCCATCTGGCATGTGCTGCGGCTATAGCGGTGGCCGATGTGGTCAAGAGCGAGAACCTGGTCGAAAATGCCCGCATCATGGGCGAGAAGATCGTTGAGGGGATCAGGGGCGTAAGCGGCGTTGAGGATATCCGCGGCCGCGGCCTGATGATTGGTGTCGATCTGCCGGTACCGCAGGCCGACTTCCGCAAGGTGCTCATGTCGCACCACCACATCATGACGGGATACAGCGGCAAGAATACGCTGCGTCTGCTGCCGCCGCTGATGATAGGCGATGGCGAGGTGGCGCGTTTCGTCGAGGCGTTCCGCGCTACGGCTGCCGAGATGGGCATGTAGCCGCGTCGCGTGCGCGAGGGGGTGTGCGGCCGTGCGCCGCATGCCATGGCCGTCGGCGCGGTGCCGTCGGCGTGTAACGGATTATTGTGATGAAGAGTATAAAGGTTATAAAGATCGGCGGCAAGCTGATCGAGAACGAAAAGGTGCTCGCTTCGCTGTGCGACGAACTGTCGTCGCTCGGCGAGGCGTTCGTGTTAGTGCACGGCGGCGGCGTTATGGGCTCGCACCTGGCCGAAAAACTCGGTGTCGAGGTTAAGATGCACGAGGGCCGCCGCATAACCGATGCCGCGACGCTCGACATAGCCGTGATGGCCTATGCCGGACTGGCGAACAAGCGCGTGGTGGCGGCGTTGCAGGCGCGCGGCGTCGATGCCTGCGGACTGTCGGGCTGCGACATGGGCGTGGTGCGTTCGCACCGCCGTCCGGTCGGCGAGATTGACTGGGGGTATGTCGGCGACGTGGAGTGCGTGCGCTCCGATGTGATGGCCATGTTGCTCGATGCGGGCGTGACACCCGTCATCTCGCCCATAACGTGTTCGGCGGCGGGTGAGCTGCTCAATACGAATGCCGACAGCGTGGCGTCGGCCGTGGCCACGGCGCTGGCGGCCAGGTATGACGTTGAGCTGGTCTTCACGCTCGACAAGGCGGGCGTGCTGCTCGATGTCGACGACGACAACTCGCTCATTTCGCGCATCACGCCCGAGTCGTATGCGGCGCTGCGTGCCGAGGAGAAGATACACTCGGGCATGATACCTAAGATCGACAACGCCTACAAGACCATCGCGGCCGGGGTGCGTTCGGTACGCATCACCTCGCCGCACGACCTTGCGGGCGGAACCGTTGTGACGAAGTAACCGACGGATTATGGCGCACATGGATTTCGACGCTGCGGTGGTGTTGCTCTGCCGCCTTATAGCCACCCCCTCGCCCAGCCGCGAGGAGGGTGCCGCCGCCGACATCATGGAGGCGGAGCTGCGGCGTCTGGGTTATGCGCCCCGCCGCAAGGGCAACAACGTGTGGGCCGAGGCGGCGCCGCACGACTCGGCGAAGCCGACCGTTTTGCTCGATGCCCACATCGACACGGTGCGTCCCGTGGCGGCGTGGAGCCGCGATCCGTATGATGCACACGTTGAGGACGGCCGTCTCTACGGCCTGGGCAGCAACGACACGGGCGGCAGCGTGGTGTCGCTGCTGGCGGCGTTCGACGAGCTGGCCGGACGCGAGCAGCCCTACAACCTGATCTATCTGGCTTCGGCCGAGGAGGAGGTGACGGGTGCTGGCGGTGTGCGTGCCGTGCTCGGTGAACTGGGCAGGATCGACTTCGGCGTCGTGGGCGAGCCTACGGGCATGCACCCCGCCGTGGCGGAGAAGGGCCTCATGGTGCTGGACTGCACGGCGCACGGCCGCGCGGGGCATGCCGCGCGCGACGAGGGCGATAATGCCATATACAGGGCGCTGGCGGACATCGAGTGGTTCCGTACGCACCGTTTCGGGCGGGTGTCGCCATTCCTAGGGCCGGTGAAGATGACCGTGACGGGTGTGCAGGCGGGCACGCAGCACAACGTCGTACCGGCCGAGTGCCGTTTCATGGTCGATGTGCGGGTGAACGAGTGCTACGGCAACGAGGAACTGCTCGGGGAGATACGCCGCTGCGTGGCGTGCGACGTGGTGCCGCGCTCGACGCATCTGGCCTCGTCGGCCATAGAGGTGTCGCACCCTGCGGTGCGTCGCCTTGTGGTGATGGGCCGTAAGCCGTTCGGGTCGCCCACGATGTCGAACCAGGCGGTGATGCCCTTTGCCACGGTGAAGGTGGGGCCCGGCGACAGCGCCCGTTCGCATACGGCCGATGAGTATATATGCCTGGAGGAGATAGGCGAGGCCATAGGGATATACGTCTCGATGCTCGACGGGCTTGTACTGTCGGAATAATTTGATTAATTTTAACGCCGCGGGCCGCCCTGCGGCGTTTTCATAGCAGGGGCGGGGCGCAGATGGGGGGTGCCGGCCTGTTATGGCGGGCAGCCCGCCGCAGAGTTGAAAAATATATACGAAACGATACAGTTATGAAACTTTGGGATAAGGGATACGACATCGACTCGTTTGTCGAGCGTTTCACCGTAGGCCGCGACCGCGAGCTGGACATATATCTGGCCGAGGCTGACGTGCTGGGCAACATGGCCCACATGAAGATGCTTAATTCGATAGGGCTGATTTCGGATGCCGACCGCGAGGCGCTCGAAAAGGCGCTGCGCGAGATTTACGCTGCGGTGCGCCGCGGCGAGTTCCGCATCGAGGAGGGTGTCGAGGACGTGCACTCGCAGGTGGAGTTCATGCTCACGGAGATGTGCGGCGACGCGGGCAAGCGCATCCATACGGGACGCTCGCGCAACGACCAGGTGATGGTCGACATAAAGCTCTTCTCGCGCGCGGCGCTGGCGGCGTTGCAGCGCGACGTCGAATCGCTCTTCCGCACGCTCGTAGCCAAGGCGGCGGAGTACCGCGACGTGCTGATGCCCGGATATACGCACATGCAGATTGCCATGCCCTCGTCGTTCGGGCTGTGGCTCAGCGCCTATGCCGAGTCGCTGGCCGACGACCTGCTGCAGCTCGGGGCCGCCTATGCGCTTGTGAACACCAATCCGCTGGGCTCGGGTGCGGGATACGGGTCGTCGGTGCCCCTCAACCGCGAGATGACCACGCGCCTGCTGGGCTTCGACGATCTGGCATACAACTCGATCTATGCACAGATGCAGCGCGGCAAGACCGAGCGCACGGTTCTTACGGCCATCGCCGCCGTGGCGGCTACCGTTGGCCGCCTGGCGCAGGACGTGTGCCTCTACTCGTGCGCCAACTTCGGTTTCGTGCGCCTGCCCGATGCCTTCACCACCGGTTCGAGCATCATGCCGCACAAGAAGAACCCCGACATATTCGAGCTTATACGCGCCCGCTGCAACCGCATGCAGGCGCAGCCGATGGAGGTGACCCTGATATCGACCAACCTGCCGTCGGGATATTTCCGGGATATGCAGCTCACGAAGGAGATATATGTTCCGGCGTTTGGCGAGATTGCCGACTGCCTGAAGATGGCGCGCATGGGTATCGAGCAGATGGAGATAAACCGCGACATACTGAGCGACGCGAAGTACAAGTACCTCTTCACGGTCGAGGACGTGAACGATGCCGTGGCGCGCGGCGTTCCCTTCCGCGACGCCTACCGCGAGGTGGGTATGCGCGTGCAGGCGGGCACCTACGAGCACGACGGCCGCGAGCTGCACCACACGCACGAGGGCAGCATCGGCAACCTCTGCCTCGATGCCATCGAGCGCAAGTTCGCACGCAACATGTTCGATACGTCGGCCGCGGATGAGGCCGAGCGCCGCCTTATGGGCGAGTAAATGCGGCCGCAATGACCGAGTTCGGACTCATAGACTTTGCTGCACGTCTCTTCGCCGACGTCGACCGCCACGGCTGGGAGGCCATAGGCGACGACTGCACCGTGCTCGACATCGGCGGGGGAGAGGTCGTGGCGCTCACGACCGACATGCTCGTCGAGGGCGTCCATTTCCTGCGTGGGGCTACGCCGGCCCGCGAGCTGGGGCGCAAGGCGCTGGCGGTGAACCTCAGCGACGTGGCGGCAATGGGGCTGCGCCCCGTGGCGACGCTGCTGTCGGTGGCGCTGCCGTACGGTGCGGAGCAGGAGTGGGCGCGAGAGTTCATCGAGGGATACTCCGAGCTGTCGCACCGCGAGGGTGTGGCCCTCGTCGGGGGCGACACAACCTCGTCGAAGGAGGGTATCGCCGTCAATGTCGTGGCCATAGGCCGCGGCGCCGCGGCGCATGTCAAGCGTCGCTCGGCGGCATGTGCCGGCGATGCGGTCTTCGTGGCGGGGGAGTTGGGAGGCTCGGCCCTGGGGCTCGACGACATCCTTGCCGGGCGTTACGACACGCCGTATGCCGCGCTGCACCGTAATCCCGAGGCGCAGACGGCCGAGGGCGCATGGCTTGGGGGCCGCAGCGAGGTGCATGCCATGATGGACCTGTCGGACGGCCTGGCATCCGACCTTGTGCATATACTGAGGGCATCGTCATGCGGTGCTGTGATCGACGTGGAGAATATTCCCGCCGCCGGGGGCAATGTCCGCGCCGCCGTATGCGGGGGCGAGGACTACAAGCTGCTGTTGACGGCATCTGCGGAGGGTGCGGAGGAGTTGCAACGCGATTTCCACGAAACATTCGGACGCGAACTCTACCGTGTGGGGCGTATCGTCGCCTCCGAGCCCCGTATCCAGTGGCGTGAGCGCGGGGTGGATATCGACCCCGACTGGCACGGCTTCGTCCATTTTTAGCGGCCGCAACGGCGAAAACGAAAGGAGAGAACCTCAGTGTGGGGTTCTCTCCTTTTTTGTTCTGTGGCTCTGTGACTGATTATCTCTTGCGGCGGCGCGTAAGGTCACGCGCTATGGTCACCACCTCGCGCATGGCCTCAAGGCGTGCGGCGGCAGCCACGGCGGTATATACCCCGATGCCCGTTACGATCTTTGCCGCGAGGCGCGCGCCGACGTGCCATTCTGCCGTCCACTCCCCCGCAAGCATCACCGCGCCGTACATCACGGCCGTGACCACGGCGGCGGGGAGCATCGCCCGTACCAGCCGCCACAGCGAGAGCGAGGTGTATCGCCGCGCCGCCGCTGCGTTCACAGTAAGATCGCAGGCCGAGGCTGCGGCCATGCCCCACGCCACGGCGCGTACGCTCAGCGGAATGGTGAGGGCGAGGATGGCCGTCATGATGATCTTCTTGGCGATCTCCAGCCGCAGGATTATGGCCCCGTCGCTGCGCACCTTGAGTACGTTGTAGGCGACGGCCGCCACGGGGTAGAAGAATCCCGCCACGCAGAGTATGCGGAAGTAGGGCACGGCAGGGTGCCATGCCGGCTTGAGCAGCAGCGTGTAGATGTCGTCGGCCGTGGCTATGAGTCCCGCCATGACGGGGAAGATGACGAACGCCGTCACCATCGCCACGCGGCGGTAGCCCTCGGCGAACTTGCCTTCGTCGCCCGTGATCTTGGCCATGGCTGGGAAGGTGACGCTCTGTATCGACTGCATGGTCGATGTCACGGGCATGTCCTTCAGTTTCTGTGCCTGGTTGTAGTATCCGAGGGCGTCGCCCGAGTATATCTTGCCGATGAAGAGCTGCGCCACGTTGTTGTATAGCGCCGTCACCAGGTCGGTCGACATGAGGCGCAGGCTGTATGGGGCCATCTCGCGCAGCGACGAGGCGCGTACGCCGCGCGGCCGCCACGGGCTGTGCCACCACAGCATGGCCGCCTTGGCACCCATCATCACCACGCGCTGTGCCGCAAGGCTCCATACGCCGCAGCCGGCAAGGGCCATAGCTATGGCCACGATGCCGCTTATGAGCGACGAGAGAAAGGTGATGGTGGAGAGCTGCGCGAAGCGGAACTCGCGCACCATGATGGTGTTCTGTATGACGCACAGGGCGTTGAGCGGCAGCAGCAGGTAGAGCACCGGCGCCACGCTCGCAATCTCGGGCCAGCCGTAGTAGCGGGCCATGGCGGGGGCTGCGGCCGTAAGCAGGGCGTAAAGCCCCAGCGACGAGAGTATGTTGAAGCGGAAGACGGCCTTGTATTCGCCCTCGGTGGGCGCGGCCTTGCGTATGAGTGTCTGCGAGAAACCGCTGTCGACGACCACCTGCGCCAGCGTCGTGAAGACCGTGAGCACGGCCATTACGCCCATGTCCATCGGCACGAGCTGGTTGGCCACGACGATGCTCACCACCATCTGCAACAACATGGAGCCTATCTTCTCCGAAAGGCTCCATGCCACGCCCGAGGCGACGCGCTCGCTCAGTTCTCGCTTGGCATCCATTGCGGCGGATGTTTGTCAGCCCAGAAGGGCCTCGACGCCCAGACGGTACGAGTCCAACCCGAAGCCCATGATCGAGCCCTTGGCCACGGGTGCTATCATCGACGTGTGGCGGAACTCCTCGCGTGCGAGGATCGACGAAATGTGCACCTCGACGACGGGGGTGGCGACGGCCGAGATGGCGTCGCGCAGTGCCACCGAGGTGTGGGTGTATCCGCCGGCGTTGAGGACGATGCCGGCGTAGCGGCCGACGCTCTGGTGGATGGCGTTTATCAGTTCGCCCTCGATGTTCGACTGGAAGTAGTCGAACTCGGCACGGCCCTCATAGCGGGCGCGCAGCTGCGACATGTAGTCGTCGAAGGTGGTGGTGCCGTAGGTGGCCACGTCGCGCGTGCCCTGAAGGTTGAGGTTCGGGCCGTTGAGTATGAGTATCTTCTTCTGCATTGTCATTCGTATGTTTTGGCTTCGGTCTGCCGTTGCAGCACCCGCAGCGCGTTATGCGCCAGCGCCTGCAGCTCGTTCTCGCCGGGGTAGATCTCTATGGGGGCGATGAAGCGGCAGTGGCGCGTTATGTAGTCGGTGACGCGGCGGCAGTAGGCTATGCCGCCCGTGAGTATCACGGCGTCGACGTCGCCCTGCAGCACGGCGGCCATCTGCCCGATGTTCTTCACTATGGTGAAGCTCATCAGTTCGAGGGCCTTTGCCGCTTCGCTGTCGCCCGTGGCGGCACGGTTGTCAAGCTCGCGCACCGAGTTGGTGCCCGTGAACGCAACCAGTCCCGCGTGTCCCACTATGAGGTGGCGGGCCTGCTCGTGCGTGTAGCGTCCCGAGTAGCAGAGGTCGATGAGGTCGCCCGCCGGGACCGTACCCGCACGCTCGGGTGCGATGGGCCCCTCGCCGTCGAGGGCGTTGTTGACGTCGATGACGCGTCCCTTGCGGTGTGCCGCCACCGATATGCCGCCGCCCATGTGCGCCACCACGAGGTTCAGCTCCTCGTAGGGGCGGCCGATGCTCTCGGCGTAGATGCGGGCCGTGGCCTTTTGGTTGAGCGCGTGGAAGATCGAGCGGCGGCGCATTCCGGCAATGCCGCACAGGGTCGCTATCTCGATGCGCTCGTCAACCACCACCGGGTCGGCTATGTATGCCTTCACGCCGCACGCGTCGGCTATCTGCGATGCGATAATGGCGCTGAGGTTGGAGGCGTGCTGCGGCGTGCAGTGGCGCAGTTCGTCGATCATCAGGTCGTTGACCTTGTACACTCCGCTCTCGACAGGACGCAAAAGACCTCCCCGGCCTATTACGGCCGAGAAGGTCTGGGGGTCGATGCCGTTGTCGGCGAGAGCGGCGAGGATGATCCCCTTGCGCCAGCCGATCTGGTCGGTGAGGGTCTCGAATCGCTCGATCTCGTCGGTGCGGTGTGTGACGCATAGCTCCACCACGGGTGTGCGATTGCGGTACACGGCCATCTTGGTGGAGGTCGATCCCGTATTTATCGCCAGAATGGTGAACGTCTGCAGGAGTTCGGTGTCGAATATCAGGGCATCGTCGTCCTGTCGGGGGTCTTTCGTTACTCGTGTGAAGTTTATCGCCATACCTTGTCGCTGTGTCGGTCGTTTATCTTGCGGCCAGACAGGCGAGCGCTATCGAGTACTTCTTAGTGAGGGCCGTGTCGCCGCGCGAGGTGAGCACGCACGGTACCTTCGTTCCCATAACCATCGCGGCCAGCTCGGCGCCGGCGAAGTGCGATGCCGCCTTGAAGAATACGTTTGCCGACTCGATGTTGGGGAAGAGCAGGCAGTCGGGGTCGCCCGCCACGCTCGAGCCCTTCACCTTCTTGTGCTCGGCAACCTCCTTGTAGAGCGCCACGTCGAGCGACAGGGGACCGTCGACGATGACGTTGCCCAGCTGTCCGCGGTCGCCCATCTTGGCCAGTATGGCCCCCTCGGTCGACGAGGGCACGGTGGGCAGCACCTGCTCCGAGGGGGCTATGCAGGCGATCTTCGGGCAGTCGATGCCCAGCAGCTTGGCCGTCTTGGCCAGGTAGCCGATGAGGATGGTCTTCTGCTTGAAGTCGGGCTGCGGGATCACGGCTACGTCCGATACCGAGAGCAGGCGGTCGCGGCCCGGCATCTCGATCACGGCCACGTGGCTGAGCACGCCCTTCGGGGGGAAGAGGCCGGCCTCCTTGTTGAGGATGCCGCGCATGTACTTGTCGGTCGAGACGAGGCCCTTCATCAGCACGTCGGCGCGGCCGTTGACTACGGTCTGCACGGCGAGCGTGACGCATGCCACGTCGTTCGACTCGTCTACGATCTTGAATATGTTGGGATCGATCTGCAACTCGCGGCAGGCCTGCTCGATGGTGGCCTTGTCGCCGAAGAGCGTTGCATCGACAAGACCGTCCTTCCATGCGTTGTAGACGGCCTCGATGGTGTGGGTGTCCTGTCCGTAGGCTACGGCTATGCGCTTGCGTCCGCGTGCTGCGGCAGCCGTTACCAGTTCATCAAGATGCTTTATCATGGCTTTTTGTGTTTAGTGTGTCTTGGGGTTGTTATTTCAGGTCTTTGGTCAGTTCGTAGGTGTCGGTGGCGATCACCAGCTCCTCGTTGGTGGCGATGGTGGCTACCTTGACACGCGAGTCGGGGGTCGAAAGTATGGCGTCGACTCCGCGTGAGGCGCGGTTTACCTCCTCGTCGATGCGTATGCCCATGAACTCCATGTCGGCGCACACCCAGCTGCGCATCTCGAACGAGTTCTCGCCCACGCCGCCCGTGAAGATCAGCAGGTCGACGCCGCCCATCTCGGCGGCATAGGCGCCCACGAACTTCTTGATGCGCGTGTAGTACATGTCGCGTGCGGTGATGGCGCTCTGGTTGCCGGCCTCGTATGCGGCGTCGATGTCGCGCATGTCGCTCGAGATGCCCGTCAGGCCCATCACGCCCGAACGCTTGTTCATCATGGCGTTGAGCTCTGCATAGCTCATGCCCTCCTTCTCGCCGATGAAGGTGATGGCGCTGGCGTCGACGTTACCGCAGCGCGTACCCATCACAAGGCCGTCGAGCGGCGAGAATCCCATCGACGTATCGTACGACTTGCCGTTGAGGATTGCCGTCACCGAGCCGCCGTTGCCGATGTGGCAGGTGATGATCTTCGAGTTGTTGATGTCGATGCCGGCCAGCTTGGCGCCCACCTTGGCCACATACTTGTGGCTGGTGCCGTGGAAGCCGTACTTGCGCACGCGGTACTTCTCGTAGTACTCGGTGGGCAGGGCGTAGAGGTAGTTGGTGGCGGGGATGGTCTGGTGGAACGAGGTGTCGAAGACGGTCACCTGTGGTACGCCCGGCAGCACCTTCTCGATCGAGAGCACGCCCTCGAGGTTGGCGGGGTTGTGCAGCGGCGCGATGTCGAACAGCGAGCGTATGTGCTCCTTGGCCTGCTCGTCGACGATGCAGCTGCCCTTGAAGTACTCGCCGCCGTGTGCCACGCGGTGGCCTACGGCCTTGATCTGCGACAGGTCGTCAATTACGCCGTGCCGGGGGTCGGTCAGGGCCTTCAGCACGAGGCTTATGCCTGTGGTGTGGTCTGGTATGGGCATGTGCAGCTCATACTTATCCTTGCCTACGGGCTTGTGTATGAGGTCGCCCTCGGGCAGACCGATGCGCTCGACTATGCCTTTGGCAAGCAGAGCGTTGCTGTTGCTGTCGATGTCGATCAGCTGATACTTGATCGACGAACTTCCGCAATTCAGTACAAGTACAATCATCGTGTTATTCGTTTTTTTGGTTATTTTTCATCCTTGGCTTCGGTTTGCGCTCACCCGTCCCCGGCTTATCTGCCTGTTGCGACGGCGATCCTGGCGCCCGCAACGGTTGCAAGGGCGCATACAGCCACCGTGGCCGCGACGTACAGCAGCGCTCCGGTCGTGTTCCCCGCCCTTACGAGCCGTATGAAGTCGGCCGAGAAGGTGGAGAAGGTGGTGAACCCGCCGCAGAAGCCCACGCACAACAGCCATACGGCCATCGACGAGTTGAGCGTCTGGGCGAGGTACCCGATGAGCATCGACCCTGCCACGTTTACCGTGAAGGTGCCGACGGGCAGCCCGCCGACGGTGAGGCCCGAGAGCCATACGTACGAAACCAAATATCGCGCCGCGGAGCCCAGGGCTCCGCCCGCACCTACGGCTATCAACTCCTTAATCATTGCAGGTTGTATCGGGTTTTGCACAAAACGTTTAACAAAGGTAAAAAGAAATCGGTAAAAAACTATAATTGCCGCGAATAAAGTTTCGGCCATGCGGTGCGTATGCTTTGCCGGCGTTGCGGGGCATGTCCCGATGCGGCCTGCGTGCGGCAGCGGGGAGGGGTGTGGCGGCGGCAGAATCCGAAAACCGTGTCCGTGATTTGTCTTGGCGCGCGCCTTTCATTATATTTGCATGGCCGTTGCGCGTAAATGGGGCGTGCGGCGGCCGACACACGACCGACAAACGAATCAGATATGGAAAATTATGTTTTCAGGGCTGCGCGGCTTCTTGTCGCGGGGCTCTGTGTTGCGGCTGCGGCCGCATGCGGCAACGGCCTGACGCCCGAGGAGGATGTGGCGCGTTACGTCAACCCCTTTATCGGGGCGAGCACCAGCACCAGCGCCGCGGGTGTCTATCACGGCCTTGGCAAGACATTCCCCGGGGCGGCCACGCCGTTCGGCATGGTGCAGGTGAGCCCAAACACCATCACGGGCGGTGACAACGGCTCGGGATACAGCTACGAACACACTACGATCGAGGGCTTCGCCTTCACGCAGATGAGCGGCGTGGGGTGGTACGGCGACCTGGGCAACCTGCTTGTGATGCCCACCACGGGCCCGCTGCACAAGATTGCGGGCCGCGAGGACGGCAGCATTGATGGGTACCGCTCGCACTACGACAAGGCCTCGGAGCGGGCGCGGGCCGGCTATTACGGCGTGCACCTTACCGACTACGATATCGAGGCCGAGTGTACGGCCACGCCTCATTGCGGCATGTTGCGCTTCACCTTCCCCGAGAGCGACACGGCCCGTATACAGATCGACCTGGCGCGCCGCGTGGGCGGCACGTCGGAGCGTCAGTATGTCGAGGTGGTCGACGACCACACCATCGAGGGCTGGATGCGCTGCACGCCGCAGACGGGCGGCTGGGGCAACGGCGACGGCAAGGCCGACTACACGGTCTACTTCCATGCCCGTTTCAGCCGTCCGCTGGAGCGTTACGGCGTGTGGAGCGCCGACATACCCGACGGCTGGGTGCGCAAGCGCGAGGAGGTGGTGAGCACGCCCTATCTCGAGCGTGTGGCCGCGGCTCCCGTTACCGAAGGCTGCCGCCGCATGGAGGGCAAGCATCTGGGATTCTACACCGAGTTCGCGGCCGAAGAGGGCGAGCAGGTGACCGTCAAGGTGGGCATATCGTTCGTCGATGCCGAGGGCGCGCGCCGCAACTTCGAGGCCGAGGTCGCCGACCGGGAGTTCGACCGCGTGGCGCGTGATACGTACGTGGCATGGAACGACGCTCTGCAGCGCGTGCGTGTCGAGGGCGGCAGCGACGACGACAAGGCGGTGTTCTATACGGCGCTCTACCATTCGATGATCGACCCGCGTCTCTTTACCGATGTCGACGGCCGCTATGCCGGCGGCGACGGCGCGGCGCACGACACCGCGGGACGCTTCACCAAACGCACGGTATTCAGCGGCTGGGATGTATTCCGCAGCCAGATGCCCCTGCAGACGATCATCAACCCGCAGGTGGTGGACGACCTTCTCGCCTCGCTCATAACGCTTGCCGACGAGAGCGGCAACGGCTATTTCGAGCGGTGGGAGTTCCTGAACGCCTATTCGGGCTGCATGTTCGGCAACCCGGCGCTGACGGTGCTTGCCGACGCCTACATCAAGGGCATCCGCAACTACGACGTCGAGCAGGCATACCGCTATGCGGTCAATACGTCGGAGCGTTTCAGCAACGGCGACCTGGGCTACACGCCCTCCGACCAGTGCATATCGCACACGCTCGAGTACGGCTATGCCGACTGGTGTCTTTCGCGTCTGGCGGAGGCTCTGGGCAAGGATGACGACGCCCGCAAGTATGCCCTCAAGGGACAGGCCTACCGCAACATATTCGATGCCGGGAAGGGGTGGTTCCGCCCCCGCCGCGCCGACGGCAGCTGGGCACCGTGGCCCGAGAATGCCCGCACGACCGAGTGGTACGGGTGTGTCGAGGCCAACCCTTACCAGCAGGGGTGGTTCGTGCCGCACGACGTGGAGGGCATGGTCGGCCTGATGGGCGGTCGCGAGGCTGTGCTGGCCGACCTGAAGGCCTTCTTCGACAATACGCCCGAGAACATGCTCTGGAACCAGTACTACAACCATGCCAACGAGCCGGTGCACCTCGTGCCGTTCCTCTTCAACCGCCTCGGCGAGCCGTGGATGACGCAGAAGTGGACGCGTACGATCTGCCGCAACGCCTACGCCAACCGCGTGGAGGGCATCGTCGGCAACGAGGATGCGGGACAGATGTCGGCGTGGTATGTGCTTGCCGCGGCGGGCATACACCCCGCCTGCCCGGGCGATACGCGCATGGAGATAACGAGTCCCGTCTTCGACCGCGTGGAATTTTCGCTGGACCCGCGCTACTATGCCGGCAAGCGGTTTACCGTGGTGGCGCATGACAATTCGGCGGAGAATGTCTATATTCAGCGCGCCGTGCTGAACGGCCGAGAACTGACGGCGTCGCACATCGATTTTGCCGACATCGTGGCGGGCGGTACGCTCGAACTCTACATGGGCGCCGAGCCCAACACCGAATGGGGCGTGGGGGAGTGACCCCGGCCTCGGGAAGAAATGGCGACGCGGGCGGAAGTTTCCTTCCGCCCGCGTCGTTGTCGTCGGTGCGGGTTATCTGGGACGGGTCTGGCCGTCGCCCTCGATTATGTACTTGTAGGTCGTAAGCTCGGGCAGGCCCATCGGACCGCGCGCATGGAGCTTCTGTGTCGAGATGCCTATCTCGGCGCCGAATCCGAACTCGCCGCCGTCGGTGAACGACGTGGGCAGGTTGACATATACGCAGGCGGCATCCACGCCCCGCGTGAAGAGGCGGGCTGCGGCGCTGTCCTCGGTGACGATGGCCTCGCTGTGGCGCGACGTGTAGCGCTCGATATGCTCCATTGCCTCCTCTATCGACCCTGCGGTGCGCAGCGCCATGCGGTAGTCGAGGAACTCCGTTCCGTAGGCCTCCGCTGTGGCGTGGCGCAGCAGCGACGCGGGGTAGGAGCCTTCGAGTGCGGCGTATGCCTCCCCGTCGGCGAGTATCTCGACATTCTCGGCCGCCAGCGGCGCGCAAATCGCGGCTAGGTCGGCCAGACGGTCGCGGTGGACGATGAGGCAGTCGAGGGCGTTGCATACGCTCACACGGCGTGTCTTGGCGTTGAGGACGATGTCGCGGCCCTTGGCCGTGTCGCCAGCGCGGTCGAAGTATATGTGCACGACGCCCGCGCCAGTTTCGATCACCGGTATGCGTGCGTTCTCGCGCACGAAGCGTATCAGGCCGCGGCCGCCGCGCGGGATGACCACGTCGACCAGCCCTTCGGCGTGCAGCAGCGCGTCGGCCGCCTCGCGCTCCGACGGCAGCAGCGTGAAGGCCGCCTCGTCGATGCCCTCGGCACGGAGTGTCTGGCGTATTATGTCGGCCGCAGCCTCGTTGGTGTGGCGGGCTTCGCTGCCGCCCTTGACGATGGAGGCGTTGGCCGTCTTGAGGCAGAGGGCGAAGACGTCGAGCGTGACGTTGGGACGTGCCTCGCAGATCACGCCCACGACGCCGAACGGCACGCGCACCTTGCTTATCGTCATGCCGTTGGGACGGCTCCAGCGCTCCATCACCTCGCCCTGCGGGGCGTGCAGCGCCGCTACCTGCTCCATGCCGCGGGCGATGTCGTCGATGCGTGCGGGCGTGAGCTTCAGGCGGTCGTACATGGGTGCCTCGGGCGACATGGCGGCCAGGTCGGTGGCGTTGGCCGCCATCAGGCGGTCGGCATTGCGGCGCAGCGCGGAGGCGGCGTGCCGCAGGGTGCGGTCGAGCGCGTCGGTGTCGGTCGCCGCGAGTGTGGCGGCGGCGCGGCGGGCGGCGCGGAAAAGGGTGTCGTATTGTGTATGTGAAGTCGTTTCCATTTCGTGTGAGGGTTATTCGATGTAGAGGTAGTCGTAGTGTATGACGGGCTTCAGGCCGCGTCGTCCCTTGTTGCGCTCGACGGCGTCGCTGTCGCATGCCGCACGTCCCACGCCTATGCGGGTGCCGTCGGCGGTGACGATGCGGACGATGTCGTCCTTCTCGAACGCGCCCTCGGTGCCCACAACGCCTACGGGCAGTATGCTGGCCCCCTTGCTGCGGCCTATGGCCTCGGCCGCGCCCTGGTTGATGACGATGGCGCCCTTGGCGAAGCCCTCGCTGCTGGCGATCCACCGCTTGATGGTCGAGGAGGGTGTCGGCGAGGGGACGAAACGTGTGCAGACGGCCTCGTCGGGTGTCGTCACGATGGCGGTGAGGATGCCGTCGCGGCGGCCGTTGGCGATGACCGTCTCGATGCCCTCGGCGGCGGTGCGCGCCGCCACGCGGTGCTTGGTGACCATGCCGCCGCGGCCGGCCGACGAACGCGTCGTGTCGATATATCGCGTCAGGTCGGTGTGCGGTTCCACGCGGCGTATTATGCGCGAGGCGGGGTCCGACGGCGAGCCGTCGTAGATGCCGTCGATGTTGCTCAGGATGATGAGCAGGTCGGCGTCCATCATCGCCGCCACCAGACCCGACAGCTCGTCGTTGTCGGTGAACATCAGCTCGGTGACCGAGATGGCGTCGTTCTCGTTGACGATGGGTATGACGCCGCATGCGAGCATCGTCTCCATGCAGTTGCGCTGGTTGAGGTAGTCGCGGCGCGTGGAGAGACTCTCCTTGGTGGTGAGTATCTGTCCGCAGACGATGTCGTACTGCCCGAAGAGGTCGTAATAGCGGTCGATGAGCCGTACCTGGCCCACGGCCGAGTATATCTGGCGTGCCGATACGGCGTCGAGTCTGCGGCCCAAGTCGCGCAGCAGCCCGCGTCCCGAGGCCACGGCGCCCGACGACACCATTATGATCTCGATGCCGGCGGCGTGCAGCGCGGCGATCTGGTCGACGAGGGCCGATATGCGGGTGGTGTCGGGCGTGCCCGTGGGCTGGGTGAGCACGTTGCTGCCGATCTTCACCACGATGCGTTTGTAGGAGGGTGATTTCTGCATTGGCGTAACGAATGTGTATGCTGTTGTAACAAGCCGGCGCGGCATCCCGTTCCGGGAGCCGCGCCGCAGGGGTTATTCGGCGGGTTCGAACTTGTATCCCACGCCCTTGACCGTGACGATGTGCTGTTCTCCGATCTTCTGGCGCAGTTTGCGTATGTGCACGTCGATGGTGCGGTCGCCCACGACGACCTTGTCGCCCCAGACGCGGGAGTAGATCTCCTCGCGCGTGAAGAGCTTGCCGGGCTGCGAGTGCAGCAGCTCGAGCAGCGCGAACTCCTTGCGCGGCAGCACGAGCGTCTGGTCGCCCTTGCGCACCTGGTAGTGCTCCTTGTCGATGACGATGGGTGCCTCCGATTCGGTGGGGGTGATGCGCTTGAGAATGGCCTGCACGCGGCTGCGCAGGATGTTCATCTTGATGGGTTTGTTGATGAAGTCGTCGGCGCCGACGTCGTAGCTCTGCAGCTGTGTCTCCTCGCTGCCCACGGCCGAGAGGAATACCACCATCACGTTCTTGAGCGAGGGGGCGTTGCGTATGGCGCGGCAGGTGTCGATGCCGTCGAGTACGGGCATGAGCATGTCGAGCAGGATGAGGTGCGGCTTGACCTTGAGTGCCGTCTCCAGCCCTTCGGCCCCGTTCTGCGCCGTGAATACTTCGTAGCCGTCGCGCTCGAGGTTGTATTTCACGAACTCGAGGATGTCGGTTTCGTCGTCGATAAGCAGTATGCGGTATCCCATAGCGAATCGAATTTTCTACAAATATATGAATTTCCGCCCGAAAAAGCGGCTGCCGATCGGATAAATTCACTATATTTGCACAATTATGTACCACTACGCGTGGTTATCATTAAATTGAGAAGCGATGGCTATTGAAAATTCCAACCGTGAGATTCGCATGGAATCGCTCAGCGAGGCTGAAGATAAGCGAAGCACTGTAGCCGAAGAGATCGGCGGTATGCAGAATGAAGTCGAGGAGAACGTGACGCCGGATGAGCCGGCGTCGGTCCAGGCACCAGCCGCAGAGGCGGAGAGTGCCTCCGAAACGGACGTACAGCCGGAGCCGGAAGCCGCTGCGCCGGCCGTCGCCGAGAGTCCCGAGGAGCCTGCAGCCGAGCCGGAGGCCGATGCCGAGCCCGCTGCCGACGACGAGTCGGCGGCCGCCGTATCGGAGGATGACCTGAGCGGCAAGAGCAAGGAGGAACTCGTCGATATGTTCGCCACGATGCTCGAGACCCGCCCCGTGCAGACGCTGCGCAAGAGCATGGAGGCCATAAAGGTAGCCTTCTACAAGTTGCACCGCGCCGAGGCCGATGCCGCGCGCAAGGCGTTCGAGGCACAGGCCGCCGAGGGCGAGGAGTTCGTGCCCGCGGTCGATGCGCTGGAGGTGCGCCTGAAGGATCTCTTCAAGGAGTATCGCCGTCGCCGCGACGAGTACATGGCCAACATCGACAGCATCAAGGAGGAGAACCTCAAGGCCAAGCTGGCCATAATCGACGAGCTGAAGGAGCTGGTCAACTCGGATGAGACGCTGAACCACACCTTCGCCAAGTTCCGCGACCTGCAGCAGCGCTGGAAGGAGATAGGCGTAGTGCCGCAGCAGAACGTGAAGGATCTGTGGGAGACCTACAACCTGCATGTGGAGAACTTCTACAACTTCATCAAGATAAACAAGGAGCTGCGCGATCTCGACCTGAAGAAGAACTACGAGCAGAAGCTGCAGCTCTGCGAGCAGGCCGAGGCCCTTATCACCGAGCCTTCGACGGTGGAGGCGTTCCACAAGCTGCAGAAGCTGCACGACGAGTGGCGTGAGACGGGACCCGTCGCCAACGAGTACAAGGAGGTGCTGTGGGACCGCTTCAAGGCCGCTTCGACGCGCATAAACAAGCAGCATCAGGAGTATTTTGAGCGTATCAAGCAGGAGCAGCTGAAGAACCTCGAGCTGAAGACCGACCTGTGCGAGAAGACCGAGGCCCTGGCCGAGCAGCCCTACTCGACGCGCAAGGAGTGGAACAAGGCCAACGACCGCCTACTCGAGATACAGAAGATATGGCGTACGATAGGCTTCGCCCCCAAGAAGGACAACACGCGCATCTACGAGCGTTTCCGTGCCGCGTGCGACAAGTTCTTCGAGGCCAAGCGCGAGTTCTACGCCGGCGTGAAGACCGACATGGAGCACAACCTGCAGCTCAAGACCGAGATATGCGAGGCCGCCGAGGCTCTGCAGGAGAGCGGCGAGTGGAAGCAGGCTACCGAGGAGCTTATCGCGCTGCAGGGCAAGTGGAACAAGATAGGCCCCGTGCCGCGCCGTTACTCGGACCAGATATGGAAGCGTTTCCGCGCTGCGTGCGACCGTTTCTTTGAGCGCAAGTCGCAGCACTTCTCGCAGGTCGAGGGCGAGCATGAGGAGAACCTCCGCCGCAAGCTGGCGCTTATCGAGGAGATGCGCGCCGCCGATGTCAAGGCCGGCGGCTACGACGTGATAAAGGATTTCCAGCGTCGCTGGAGCGAGATAGGGTTCGTGCCCATCAAGCAGAAGGAGGCGGTGCAGAAGAGCTACAAGGAGGTTGTCGACGCCATGTTCGACACGCTGCGCGGCTCGGAGCGCGACCGCTCGATGTCGCGGTTCCGCGACCGCCTGCAGTCGATCAAGTCGCCTGCCGACAAGCGCCTGCGCAGCGAACGCGAGCGCCTCTACAACAAGGTCCGCCAGCTGGAGCAGGATATCGCCCTGCTGGAGAACAACGTGGGCTTCTTCTCGAAGTCGAAGAACGCCGAGGCCGTCGTGGCCGACATACGCGAGAAGATCGCGGCCTCGAAGCAGCAGTTGCAGGACCTTATCGAGAAGGTGCGCATGATCGACAGCCACGCTGCCGAGCAGTCGCAGGAGAACAAGGAGGAGGACCGCGGGACGAGAGATTAGTCGCGGCATAAGTCATTACGTATGGTCGGGTCCGCTGCGGCGGGTCCGACCGTGCGGTGAAATATGGATTGAATAGTAATGTTGTAAGATATAAATTAGGAACTCTGATGAAATTAGACAAGCCAAAGTACATCTTCGTCACGGGAGGTGTCGCATCGTCGCTGGGTAAGGGTATCATCTCGGCGTCGGTGGCGCGTTTGCTTCAGGCACGCGGTTATTCGGTCACGATCCAGAAACTCGACCCCTACATCAATGTCGATCCGGGCACGCTCAACCCCTACGAGCACGGCGAGTGCTATGTCACCGAGGACGGAACGGAGACCGACCTCGACCTGGGCCACTACGAGCGTTTCACCTCGATAACCACTACCCACGACAACAACGTCACCACGGGTAAGATCTACCAGTGCGTCATCGAGAAGGAGCGCCGTGGCGAGTTCCTCGGCAAGACGGTGCAGGTGATTCCCCACATCACCGACGAGATCAAGCGCCGCATACAGCTGCTCGGCACCACGAAGAAGTACGACGTCATCATCACCGAGATCGGCGGTACGGTGGGCGACATCGAGTCGTTGCCGTTCATCGAGTCGGTGCGCCAGCTGCGCAACCAGCTCGGTTACCGCAACTCGGCCCTCATACACCTTACGCTGATCCCCTACATGGCCGCCTCGGGCGAGCTGAAGACCAAGCCCACGCAGCACTCGGTCAAGGAGCTGCAGTCGGCGGGTCTGCAGCCCGATGTGCTGGTGCTGCGTACGGAGCACCCCCTCTCGGACGAGGTGCGCCGCAAGGTGGCGCAGTTCTGCAACGTCACGCCCGACGCCGTTGTGGAGTCGATCGACGTGCCGACGATATATGAGGTGCCTCTGCGCATGCACGCCCAGCATCTGGACGAGGTGCTGCTGTCGAAGCTCGGCGTGGAGAGCCACGAGGAGCCTGATATGACAGCGTGGAGCGAGTTCGTCGACAAGGTCAAGCATCCGAAGCACAAGGTCGAGATAGCGCTGGTGGGCAAGTACACCGAGCTGCCCGATGCCTACAAGTCGATCTGCGAGTCGTTCATTCACGCCGGCGCGGCGAACAACTGCAAGGTGAAGCTTACGTACGTCAATTCGGAGAAGATCACCCGCGAGAACGTGGCCGAGACGCTGGGCCGCATGGCCGGTGTCGTGGTGGCTCCGGGCTTCGGTAATCGCGGTATCGAGGGTAAGATCGAGGCAGTGCGCTATGCCCGCGAGAACAAGGTTCCCTTCTTCGGAATATGCCTCGGCATGCAGAGTGCCGTCATCGAGTTCGCACGCAACGTGCTGGGGCTGCACGACGCCCACTCGAGCGAGATGGAGCAGACGAAAAACCCCGTCATCGACCTTATGGAGGAGCAGAAGGGTATCACGGCCAAGGGCGGTACGATGCGTCTGGGCGGCTATCCCTGCCTGCTGAAGCATGGCACGCATGTATATGAGGCCTACGGCAAGGATCTTATCGTGGAGCGCCACCGTCACCGCTACGAGTTCAACGGCGCCTATCTGCCTCAGTTCGAGGCTGCCGGCATGATCGCCGCAGGTACCAATCCAGAGACGGGCCTGGTGGAGGTTGTCGAGTTGAAGGACCACCCCTGGTTCGTAGGTACGCAGTACCACCCCGAGTACAAGAGTACGGTTGCAACGCCGGCACCGCTGTTCGTGTCGTTCGTGCGCGCGGCCATGACCTACGCCGAGGCCAACGGACTCGAGCAGACCGTAACGGAGGAGAAGGCCGAGGCATAGCCGGCCGAGAGCGATTCCCGTGCCGGGCGCGCCGCATAGCGTGGCGCAAACCTGCGCGGTATCCGATTAGTAACCCGTGGCGGTGAGTTGCCGCCAGGCTAAATATCGAATAGAGACGAGAAATGGATAAGAAAACTATCATTGGAGTGTTGCTCATGTCCTTTATTTTCGTGGGATATGTGATCTACAGCTCCAAGCAACAGGCAAAATATCAGGAATATCTGGCACAGGTGGCCGAGCAGGAGGCAGCCGCCGCCGAGGCGGCCGAGCCCGAGGTGACGGCCGAGCCGACCCTCGGACAGGCCGACACCACGGCCGTGGTGGACCGCGATGTCGAGATCTTCGGCGCCACATTGGCCGCAGCACGCGACCGCGCGGCCGAGACGGTGACCATGTCGAACGACTACCTCACGGTGGAGTTATCGACGCAGGGAGCCTCGATGCAGAAGGTGACGCTGGCCGAGTACACCAAGTATGCGCCCCGCGAGGAGCGTAACGAGAAGGTGGTGCTCTACGAGCCCGCGCCGTCGCACATGGCGCTGGAGTTCTTCATCCGCAAGGATCTGAACAACGTGCCGGTCAATACGTCGGAGTATGTATTCGAGAATATGGGTGTAACGCGCGGCGAGGGTTTCCAGAAGCTGGCGATGCGTCTGGAGGTGGCCCCCGGCTCGTACCTCGTTTACGAGTATGTGCTCTATGACGACAAGACGCCATCGCGCGACTATATGGTCGACTTCGACATCAAGTTCGAGAACATGTCGCAGCTGATGGCCAACCAGTCGACGCTGAATCTCCTGTGGTCGGCTCGCACCTACCAGAATGAGCGCGGCTACCAGAACGAGAACCTCTATACGACGGTGTCGTACCGCCTGCCCGGCGAGGAGTCTATCGAGAGCCTCTCTACGGGTAACGGCCAGGAGCAGGAGGCCGTGCAGAACCCCGTCAACTGGGTTGCCTTCAAGCAGCAGTTCTTCTCGGAGGCGCTCATCGCCCGCAACAACTTCAGCTATGCCGACGTGATGTATGTCACTGAGGCCGAGGGTTCGGGCTACATCAAGACCTTCACGGCGCGCATGGGCCTGCCGTACGATGCGCAGACGGCGCAGTACGACATGTCGGTATACTGCGGCCCGAACAAGTATGCCGTGCTTTCGAACGTGGTTGACGAGGAGGGAAACAAGATCGCCATGGAGCGTCTGATCCCGCTGGGCGGCTGGCTCGTGGGCTGGATCAACCGCTGGATCGTGATCCCCGTGTTCGACTTCCTGAGCAAGTATATCGCCAGCTTCGGACTCATAATACTTATACTGACGGTACTCATCAAGCTGCTGATCTTCCCGCTTACCTACCGCAGCTACCTGTCGACGGCCAAGATGCGTGTCATCAAGCCCGAGGTTGATGCCCTGAACGAGAAGTACCCGCGTCAGGAGGATATGATGAAGAAGCAGCAGGCGATGATGGACCTCTACAAGAAGGCCGGCATCAACCCCCTCGGTGGATGTATTCCGCTGCTTATCCAGCTGCCTATCCTGTGGGCCATGTTCCGCTTCTTCCCGGCAAGTATCGAGCTGCGCGGCGAGTCGTTCCTCTGGGCCGACGACCTTTCGGCCTATGACAGCATCGTGACGCTGCCCTTCTCGATTCCGTGGTACGGCGACCATGTGAGCCTCTTCGCGCTGCTGATGTGCGCGGCTCTGGTTGGATTCTCGTACTTCAGCTACCAGCAGACGGCGTCGAGCCAGCCGCAGATGGCGGGCATGCGTTTCATGATGGTATATCTTATGCCCATCATGATGCTCTTCTTCTTCAACGGCTACGCGTCGGGTCTGTGCTACTACTACCTGCTTTCGCAGTTGATCACGATCGGCATCATGGCCGGTATCCGCCGCTTTGTCGACGACGAGAAGATCCACGCCATGATCCGCCGCAACGCCGAGAAGCAGAAGAACAAGAAGAAGTCGAAGTTCCAGCTGCGCTATGAGGAGCTCATGCGTCAGCAGCAGGAGCAGTTGCGCCAGCAGCAGAAGGGACGCCGATAGTGACACCTTGGGGCGTGTGCCGCGCGTGGCACCGCTGCAATAGATACGCGACGCGCACCGGAGGGCCTTGGGGCCGTATCCGGTGCGCGTCCTTATTATATATGTGTCGGAGCTATGCGACTATCTGCTCGATGCGCTCCAGCTCCTCGGCGGTGAGGGCGGGGGCGTCGAGTGCGCCGAGGCTCTGTTCGAGCTGTGCGGCGGAACTTGCCCCTACCAGTACGCTTGTGACGCGGCTGTCGCGCAGCACCCACTGCAGGGCCATCTGCGATAGGGCCTGCCCGCGCTCGGCGGCAAGGTCGTTGAGCGCGGCCACGCGGCGCAGCTTCTCGGGCGTGATGTCCTCGGGGCGGAGGCGTCCCGTGGGGCGTGCGGCGCGCGACCCGGCCGGTATGCCGTGGAGGTATTTGTCGGTGAGCAGTCCCTGTGCCAGCGGCGAGAAGGCTATCATGCCGATGCCCTGGCGTTCGAGCTCGGGCAGCAGGCGCGGCTCGGTCCAGCGGTCGAACATCGAGTAGCGGGCCTGATGGATCAGGCACGGGGTGCCGTTGCGGCGCAGTATCTCAGCGGCGCGGCGCGTGCGCTCGTCGTCGTAGTTCGAGATGCCGGCGTAGAGCGCCTTGCCGCGGCGTACGGCGTCGGAGAGGGCCTCCATCGTTTCCTCGAGCGGCGTCTCGGGATCGGGGCGGTGCGAGTAGAATATGTCGACGTAGTCGATGCCCATGCGCCGCAGGCTCTGGTCGAGCGAGGCAAGGAGGTATTTGCGGCTGCCCCAGTTGCCGTAGGGGCCGGGCCACATGTCGTAGCCGGCTTTGGTCGAGATTATGATCTCGTCGCGGTAGCGGCCGAGACCGTCGCGCAGGATGCGGCCGAAGTTCTCCTCGGCCGAGCCGTAGACGGGGCCGTAGTTGTTGGCCAGGTCGAAGTGCGTGACGCCGCGGTCGAAGGCCGTGAAGGCGGTGTGGCTGTAGACGGCGTAGTCGTCGACGCTGCCGAAGTTGTGCCACAGGCCGAGCGACAGGCGCGGCAGCAGCAGTCCGCTGCGCCCGCAGCGGGCATATTGCATCGTGTCGTAACGCGATGGCGAGGCGGTGTAAGTATCCATTTTGCAGGGTGTTTTTACAAATGTACGAAAATGGCGGGGGATAATAAACGTTCATGCCCGTTTTTTGAAACGGGCTGCATGGCTGTTGCCGAAAAAATTACTTGTTTTTCGGGCGGAATGTTTGGAGGTAACAGAATTTTGCATACATTTGTACTGTACTATTGATGTAGTACAGCACGGCGGGCTTCCGCCGCCGTCCGACGGAGCGTGACAGCGGGAACTGCGCGCGGCGGCCGCAGAGGCCGACGGGAAGGCAATAGAGTAACGATATGATTGAAATGTATGATTTGCATGCGGGATACGGCCGGAACCGGGCCGTCCTGCGGGGTCTCGGCGGCACGATCGCCGAAGGCCATATCTACGGTCTGCTGGGTGCCAACGGCAGCGGCAAGACCACACTCATGAAGACATGGGCGGGGGCGCTGTATCCCGTATCGGGCCGTGTCGATGTCTTCGGAAGCCGTCCTGCGGACCGCAAGGCCGATTTCCTGGCCTCGACGGTCTATATGCCCGACGAGATATCGTTCCCGCCGCTCTCGGTCGCAGCGTTCGAGCGCATATACGGGCGTTTCCGTCCGCACTTCTCGCACGAGGAGTTCGACGGCTACCTTCACGAACTCGATTTTAGTTTCGGCGTGCGGCTCGACCGCCTTTCGACGGGTAACCGCAAGAAGTTCTTCATAGCCTTCGCTCTGGCGTGCAACCCTGAGCTGCTGTTGATGGACGAGCCGACGAACGGTCTTGACATCGAGTCGAAGAAGGCCTTCCGCCGCATACTTGCCTCGTTCGACACGACGGGGCGTGTCGTGGTGGTATCGACGCACCAGGTGGCCGACCTGAACAACCTTCTCTCGGCGGTGGTGGTGCTGCGCGACGGAGGCGTGGCCCTAAACGCCACCTTCGATGCCATAGCCGACAGGCTGACATTCGGCGGCGCGTCGGCCGACGATGCCATCTATGCCGACGGGTTGCGGTCGATAAGCCTCAACCGCGACGGCGAATATACCGATGTGGACGTGGAGTCGCTCTATCACGCCATACACGAAAGCGAACGCATGCGTGCGTTCATCGCTGAGAATTTTCCGGAGCGCGGTACTGCAAAAATCGCGGACGAAGCCGCGGGAAAGGAGGGTGTATGTTAAGGAGCATCGTATCTCTGGCGGCGCGCCATTGGCGCGAGTACTGGCTGCGCGAGGCGCTCTGCCTGCTGGCCGTTGCGGCGGTTACGGCGTTGCTCTATGCGGGCAACTTGTCTGATCTGGGGCCGGTATCTGCGGCAGTTGCGGCCAAACAGTTGGGCAATATACGATATGCTGTTGTCCTGCTGTGGATTGCGGTGACGGCTGTATACACCCTTGCTACCGCTTTCCGCGGCTACGGCGATGCCCGGCGCTGTTATGCCACGCTGCTGCTGCCGGCATGCAGCGGGGCGAAGTATGCGTGGGAGTGGCTGCGCACGATGGTCCTTTTCCCCGTGGCGACGTTGGCTCTGATATGGGCCGTCGATGCGCTTGCGGTCAGGTGGATGGTGTCGGAGCGGCCCTTGCTGGCGGATATATCGGACACGGCCGGTCCGCTGTGGGACTTTGTTGCCGCCACGGGCGAGCCGCTGAACTATATACCATATAATATCTATCTTGTCGTGTGGTTCAATGCGGCGGCCATGCTGGTGCGGTCGGGCCTGCGTCCGGCCGTGGCGGTGGCAACGGCGGTTGCGGCACTGGCTGTGGTGCTGACGTTCCAGTGGTCGTCGGACCGGGCGACACTCTACCCCTTCGTGTGGGTGGGGATGGAATACGACTATGCCGTGACGTGGTCGATGCCCGTATCGTGGTGTTCGCGCATGGCGGGCTATGCGATAAGCTATGTGTGGTATGCGGCGCTGCCGTTGGCGGTCTACGTGCTGTCGTACCTTAAATTCAAGGAGAGGGAGATATAAAGTGAAATTCTCAGACAACAAACCCGTATTCCTGCAGATCAAGGTCTGGATCGAGGACCATATCCTGCGCGGAGAGTGGAGCGCCGGCACGCAGCTGCCGTCGGTGCGCGAGTTGAGCGTGCGGTTCGGCGTGAATGCCAACACCGTGGTACGAACCTACGAGCGGATGCTCTTCGACGGCTCGGTGCGGAGCGTGCGCGGCGTAGGGTTCTTCGTCGCCGACGATGCCCGTGACATGGTGGTGGCGCGCCGCCGCGAGGAGTTCTACTCGGAGACGCTGCCTGCATTCGTCGAGCAGATGGAGCTTCTGGGGGTCGGCATGCAGGAGGTGACGCGGGCGTATGATGAAAACATGAAAAACAGAAACAACGATGATACGAAAGACAAGCAATAGATTCGCGTTGGCGGTTGCGGCCGTCTTCGTGCTGCTGCCGGCGCTGTCGCTCACGGTGAACAGCGTGCGGGCGGAGAAGTGTACAGCGGAGGTGATGCCCCTCATGCGGCGCATATCGGACAACGACATACACGTGGTGGAGCTCACGGGACGCAAGGCGTCGGCGGGGATGCTCTATGTTCAGAATGCGTGGCGCACGCTCAACCTGGTTGAATTGAACGTCATGCCCCGTGAGATGACGATCGCGGGCGACACGCTGCGCGTGGTGATCGACGACGATAGCGACGTCTATCAGGGACGCATCATACTGGCCAACCTTAAGTGCGTGATCCGCAACGGCGAGCCGACGATGCTGCGCGAACACTGACGCGCGCCTGTTTCCGAATTATTACCAACCTTCTTCCCGTCGTGCCGCGGTTTGCCGCATGCAGTTCCCGCTTTAGCCCGTCGAGATACGATTGAGAATGAAAACGTGTAAAAAATTCGGATATGGATCTTTTCAAGACTTTACGAAACCCGTGCCGCGGCGATGTGCTGCGTGTGGCGTTGGCCGCGGCTGGTGCGGCTCTTACCGTCGGGTGCGGACCTACGGCGCAGCCATCGATGGAGTGCGACCCGGCGGCGATGTATGCCACCATCACGACGCTGTGCTCCGATTCGCTGGCCGGCCGCCGCGCCGCCAGCGGCAACGACCTGCGAGCGGCACGCGTGCTGGCCGCCGAGTTGTGCGAGGCGGGGTGCGAACCGCTTTGGACGAAGGCTCTGGTGCCGTTCGGCATGGCCGGCGCGGCCTCGCGCCGCGGCATGGACAGGGTGCTGGCAGGTGAGTGGCGCGACAGCTCGTACAATGTGGTGATGACCGTACGCAGCCGCTTCCCGAATGCAGAAAAGGTGCTGCTCGGGGCGCATTACGACCATCTTGGGGCCTTCAAGGCCGACAAGGGCAGGAAACACAAGGCGGGAGACATGCTGCGCGGCGCCAACGACAACGCCTCGGGTACGGTCGCCGTGGTGGAGATAGCGCGCCGGCTGCAGCCCTATGCCGATGAGTTCAAGCGTGATCTTGTGGTGGCGCTCTTCGGTGCCGAGGAGATGGGGCTCATAGGCACGGGCTGTCTGGAACGTATGTTGCGTGACAGCTCGGTGACGGTAGGGCATATGGTCAACCTCGAGATGCTGGGCCGCATGCGCGGCGATACGCTTCGCCTGCAGGGTGAGATGCTCTCGCCCGTGAGCCGTGTGGCGGAGGCGGTAGGTAATACCGATTCGCTCCGCATTGATCTGTCGACAGGTTTCTCGATAGGATCGGACCATTTCTCCTTTGCTTCGAAGATGATTCCCGTCTCGTTCTTCGTAACTACGGATATCTCTACGCTGCACACCGTGGACGACACGCCCGAGAGCCTCGACATGGAGGGCATGCGGCGGGCCGTGAACTACATCACGCGTTATGTCTACACGCTGCTTACGATGGAGCGGCTTCCCGAATTGCGGGAGAAGATTTAAGTTGCGGGGCGCGGACCACAAGGTTCGCGCCCCGTTGTGTTATTGCTTTCGCAGGGGTTGTCTTCTTGCCCAGGGCATGATGGCGGCGGGCGGCTGCTGCTTGAGCAGCAGGTGGCGCATGCGTTCCATGTAGGGCTGCGTATGGCGGAAGAAGAGTTTGTATCCCGCGCAGAGGGCGTTCAATCCCGCGTCGCCCGACTTCGAGGCGGCGAAGCGGTGTTTGGGGCACTCGCCGTGGCAGAGCAGGCGGTACTGGCAGCGGAGACACTCGCGCGGCAGCGAGTTGCGCTTGGCAAGGCCGAACTGCAGCTGTTTTTCGGAGCCGAAAATATCCCGCAGGGCGGCTTCTCCGATATTGCCCAGCAGGTATTCGGGATAGACGAAGTGGTCGCACGGGTAGACGTCGCCGTTGTGCTCGACGACGAGCGTCTCGCCGCATGTCTCGCACATCGAGCAGACGCCCGGCTGCACGTTCATGTAGTTGGCCAGCGTGGCGTCGAAGAGCTGCACGAAACAGCGTCCGACATCCTCGCGCACCCATACGTCGAAGACGTCGCACATGAACTCGCCGAACTCCGTGGCCGAGACCGACCACGGTGCCGCGACGGCACCTGCGGTTTCGGGGGGTACAATGTGCGGGCGCGATGCCCCTTCCTCCATTATTACATGCTCCGATACGGGCAGGAACTGGATAAAGTCGGTCAGCGACCGCAGGAAACGGTACACCTCGGCGCCGCGTGCGGCCGAGCGCGAGTTTACGGTGGCGAGTATGTTGTACTCAACGCCGCTGCGGCGCATCATCTCCACGGCCGCCACCACGCGGTCGAAGGTGCCCTCGCCGCGGCGGTCGCGGCGGAAGGCGTCGTGTATCTCCTGCGGGCCGTCGAGCGAGATGCCTATGAGGAAGTTGTTCGTGCGGAAGAGGTCGCACCAGCGCTCGTCGACAAGTGTGCCGTTTGTCTGCAGCGTGTTGACTATGCGCTTGCCTGCGGCGTAGCGCCGCTGCAGCTCCATGGCCTGCGAGAACCAGTCGATGCCCGCCAGCAGGGGCTCGCCCCCGTGCCATACGAAGGTGACCGTATCGGCGTCGGTGCCCTCGATGTATTGCTGCGTATAGCGCTCGAGCAGGTCGTAGTCCATGCGGGGTTCGCGCCCGCCGTAGATGGAGGCCTTGTCGAGATAGTAGCAGTAGGCGCAGTCGAGGTTGCAGGACGAGCCTACGGGCTTGACCATTGTGCCGAAGATGCGGCGGGCGTGGCGCGCAGCCTCGCCGAAGGTGATGTATTCGCGGTTTGTGGCCATCGGTCGGGGGTTACTTTTTGCGGCGTCCGAAGTTGAACAGGTCGGAGGGCGTGCGTGCCGTGTCCATGATCTCGTTTATGCGTGCCGTTACCTCGGGGTTCTCGGCGGCGACGTTGCGCTCCTCGTGTATGTCGTCGGCAAGGTTGTAGAGTTCGAACGTGGTGCGGTCGTCCCTGCCCACGTTGAGGCGTATGCCCTTCCAGTCGCCCATGCGCACGGCCTGGCGGCCGCCCAGCTCGTGGAACTCCCAGTAGAGGTAGGGGTGCTGCTCCTGCTTGCCGCGGCCCGTCCATGCCGGCAGCATCGAGATGCCGTCGGTGGTGATGGTGTCCTTGCTGCCGATAATGTCGGCAAAGGTGGGCATTATGTCCCAGAAGGCCATTACCTGGTCGCTCTTCACGCCCTCGGCTATGCGGCCCGGAAAGCTCACGATGAAGGGTACGCGTATGCCGCCCTCGTACATGTCGCGCTTGCAGCCGCGCAGCGGGCCGTAGCTGCGGAAGAAGTCGGGGTTGGCGCCACCCTCGCGGTGGGGGCCGTTGTCGGAGGTGAAGACGATGAGCGTGTTGTCGGCGATGCCCTCCTTCTCCAGCAGGTCGAGTATCTCGCCCACATAGCGGTCGAGGCGCGTCACCATTGCCGCGAACGACGCCATCGGGTGCTCCGAGGTGCCGTAGCTGCTGCCGCGCGATATCCACGGCTTGGCGTCGGCCTCCTCGTCCTTGAACTTCTCGACATAGTGGTCATATACCTCGTCGTGGGGCAGACACAACTCGGCGTGGGGCAGCGTGTAGGCCAGGTAGGCGAAGAACGGGCGGCCGGCGTCGGCGTTCTCGTGGATGAAGTCGAGCGCCTTGTCGTGTATTATGTCCTGCGAATAGGTCTGCCGTCCGGGATCGACGTTCTCGGGGAAGTCGATGCGGCGGTCGTTGTCCCACAGGTGGTCGGGGTAGTAGGTGTGAGCCATGCGCTGGCAGTTGTAGCCGTAGAAGCGGTCGAATCCCACACGCGAGGGTACCGACTCCGAGCCGGGGTATCCGAGGCCCCACTTGCCGAAGGCCCCCGTGGCGTAGCCCGCGTTGCTGAAGAGCGTGCCGAGCGTATATGTCCCCTCGGGCATCGGGCACTGGCCCTCGGGGTCGATCTCGTAGTTGCCGCGCACGTAGGTGTGGCCCGTGTGCAGGCCCGTCATGAGCGAGGCGCGCGACGGCGCCGAGACGGTGCAGCCCGAGTAGCATTGCGTCAGCAGCATGCCCTGCGCCGCAAGGCGTTCGAGGTTGGGGGTCTCGATCCGCTGCTGGCCGTAGGGCGTGATGTCGGCGTAGCCCAGGTCGTCGGCCATTATATATATGACGTTGGGATGTGACGGGTCGCCCTGTGTGGCGCCGCACGATACGAGAGCCGTGGCGGCGGCCGTGCCGGCAAGGCATCCCGAGAGTCGGAGCAAGGTCTCTTTCTTCATGGTCGGGAGATGTTTGGTTTGTATGGCAGGTTTTGCCGCCGCCTGTGGCGTAGCGGTTTACCGATACGAATATAGTGAAATTTCGCCAAACCGTGAAACTTGCCCCCCGCCGTAGGCCGGCGACGTAGCGGCCGTCCGGACTGCGGCAGGGCGATTTTCGAGTCGGCGGCGGGCGGCCGGAGGCGGGAAATATCGTTTTTTCTTCCGCAGAAACGGTCATTTCGACGGCGGTTTTTGGCGTTTCACCGTCGGCCGCTCATGTCTGAGAACGGAAAAAGGGAATATTGTTGTCCTTTTGCGGAATGGAGCCGCTGCCGTGTGGAGTCTCTGCCGATAGTATATGGCGTTGATGAGATGGGCTTTTTTAGGAGGCATATTGTGGATTGACAGATGGTTGGCTGTTTTCGGAAGGACCGGTTGAAAATATCCGAAGCGCTCGGCCGAGCAGAAAATGTTACTTTAACGTTATAAAAACTTAAAAACAAGAAAACTTTTTTTGTTTTTAAGTTTTCATGTGTATATTTGCAGCCGGAAACAGGATACGAGATGACAACACAACGAGAGAAAATAGTCGATCATGTCTGGCATATGATCATTACGATGGGTATCAAGTCGGTGAGAATGGACGATGTAGCCAACGTGATGGGCATGTCGAAGCGTACGCTTTACGAGATGTTCGGCGACAAGGAGGAGCTGCTCTACGAGAGCATCATACACCATCGCGAGAAGATGCACCGTGCGCTCAAGGAGCATGCCGAGGCCTGCGACAATGCGCTGGAGATGGTGCTGACGTGCTTCCTCGAGATATTCAGCCGCTGGGACGAGTCGGAGTGGCGTCTGATGAACAACATGAAGAAGTTCTATCCCAAAATCTATGAGCGCGTAAGCAAAACCTTCACCGAACAGGGACTGGCCGGGCTGAAGTCTATTCTCATCGAGTGCCGCAAGGAGGGATACCTTGCCCGCAACGTCGACATAGAACTTGTGACGATGGTGTTTTTCCAGACCTCGGGCATGCTCATGCGCGAGTACAATATAATGTTGCCTGAGGGCGTTACACGTGAGGATGCCTACGGATGCATGGCGGTGAATTTCCTGCGCGGGGTGTCGTCGATAAAGGGTATCGAGATGATCGATGCGATACTTGCGCGCGACCAGTACCAGAATATCCGCAGCGAGCGGCTGGTGGCCCTGATGAGGGAAGGGGCGGATAATGACAACAGTGAAGACAATTAATCATATTAAGCAAGCGAAGTTTATGAAACTGAGGAATCTCTTTTTTGCGCTGGCTGCGTCGATAGGCGTTGCTGCGGCGCCCGCCGGGGCGCAGGAGATCGCGGACACGGTGAGTGCCGGTCCGTTGACATTGACGCTCGAGCAGGCTCTGGAGATAGCCCTGAGCGAAAGTCCGACGGTGAAGATCGCCGATCAGACCGTCGAGGTGAAGAAGTATGCCAAACGTGGTACCTATGCGGGTCTGTGGCCCGAGATAAGCGCATCGGCCACATACAACCGCTACATCAAGAAGCAGACGATGCACATCATGGACCAGACGATGACCGTCGGTACGAGCAACATCTACCAGGGCGGTTTCTCGGCAACGATGCCCGTCGTGAACGCACAGCTGTGGAAGTCGCTCAAGATTTCGGCCATGGATGTCGAGCTGGCCGTCGAGCAGGCGCGCGGCTCGCGCATCGACATGATCGAGCAGGTGTCGAAGGCCTTCTACCAGGTGCTGCTGGCCAAGGATTCGTATGACGTATACAAGCGCGTATATGACAATGCCGTCGAGAACCACAAGATCGTCACCAAGAAGTACGAGGTGGGATCGGTTTCGGAGTATGAGTTCCTCCGCTCGAAGGTGACCGTGTCGAACGCCGAGCCCGACGTGCTCAACGCCGAGAACTCGATCGTGGTGGGCCTGTGGCAGCTCAAGGCGCTGCTGGGCATGGACCTCAACATCGATATCGACTGCGCCGGCTCGCTGTCGGACTATGAGGCCATGATGACCTCGCACTTCGACATGGAGTTCAACCCCGACCGCAACAGCGAGATGAAGCAGCTGGAGATCCAGGAGCGTCAGTTGCAGAAGACGCTCGAGATGCAGCGTGCGGCCAACCTGCCTACGCTGAACCTCTCGGCCAACTACAACTTCACGGCCATGGAGGACAACTTCAAGTTCAACCAGTATACGTGGAATCCCTATTCGTATGCCACGCTGAGCCTCAACATCCCCATCTTCGCGGGCGGCAAGCGCCGTGCCGACATCAAGCAGGCGAAGCTGAACCTGAGCAACCTGCAGCTGCAGCGCGAGAATACCGAGCGCACGCTCCGCACCTCGATGATGCAGTATGCAAGCAACATGCAGACAAACCTGAAGCAGTACCACTCGTCGCTGTCAAGCATCGACGAGGCCAAGCGCGGCTACGACATCGCGGTCAAGCGGTATGAGGTCGGCGACGGCACGCTGGTCGAGATCGACGACTCGCAGCTGGCCTACACGCAGGCCGAGCTGACGCGCAGTACGGCCATCTACAACTATATGGTCAACCAGGTGTCGCTCGAGAAGATCCGCGGAACGTACAACATGTCCGCCGAGGAGGAGTAGCCCGGATCTGACGGCGTAAAAAACGGAATGTAAACACGAAAGAAAGATAGGATTTTTATGAAGAGTAATGTTATCGTGGCACTGCTTGCGTGCGGTGCGTGCATGGCTGTCACAGCATGCGGTTCGAAGGGTGGCAAGGTCGAGCAGACGGCCGTAGCCGAGGAGAAGCCCAAGGTGACCACCGAGGTGGTTCATGTCGAGAAAGTGGATCAGATCAGCGTATTCACCGGCAATGTCGAGGGATATGCCGTGAACAACATAACGCCGCAGTCGTCGCGACGTATCTCGCGCCTGCTGGTGGACGTGGGTGACCATGTCAAGGCCGGTCAGCTCGTGGCCGAGATGGACGAGTCGAGCCTGGCACAGGCCAAGTCGCAGCTGGCTACCGACAAGGCCGCCTACGAGCGTGCCGACGAGCTCTACAAGTTCGGCGGCGAGTCGAAGGCCGCATGGGAGGAGGCCAAGAACGCATACGAACTGTCGCAGGCCAACTACGACAACCTGCTGGAGAACACGACCCTCGTGTCGCCCATCGCAGGCGTTGTGACGGCCCGCAACTACGACAACGGCGACATGGTTGGTTCATCACCTATATTCGTCATCCAGCAGATACGTCCCGTGAAGATCATCGTAAACGTGTCGGAGTCGCTCTACTCGTACGTGAAGAAGAACATGAAGGTTGACGTCACGCTCGATGCGCTGCCCGACCGCACGTTTGAGGGCAAGGTGTCGCGCATAACGCCGGCGATCGACGCCTCGACGCACACCTTCCCGGTGGAGATCGTAGTGGCCAACAGCGACGAGACCGTGAAGCCCGGAATGTATGCCCGCGTGACGATGAACTACGGCCAGCGCGAGAATGTGGTTATTCCCGACCGTGCCGTGGTTAAGCAGATCGGTTCGGGTGACCGCTACGTATATGTATACCAGACGGACGGCACGGTCAAGTTCCAGAAGATCGAGCTCGGTCGCCGCATGGGCGACCGCTACGAGATCACCGACGGCCTTACGGACGGCGCCGAGGTGGTGGTAAAGGGTCAGAACGGCCTGAACAACGGAATGAGTGTGGAACGCGTAAACGAATAAACAATGAATATTTACAAGTCAGCGGTCAATAACCCGATATCGACCATATTGATATTCGTGGCTATCGCCGTCATGGGCCTCTTCTCGGTCACGAGGCTGGGTATCGACCTGATGCCCGATATCGAGACCAACGCCATCATGGTGATGACGGCCTACGAGGGCGCCAGCGCCGAGGATATCGAGAATAACGTAACCAAGCCGTTGGAGAACTCACTCAACGGTGTTGACCACCTGAAGCACATCACTTCTGCTTCGAAGGAGAACATATCGGTCGTGACGCTCGAGTTCGAGTACGGTACCGACATCGATGTGGCGACGAACGATGTGCGCGACAAGCTGGATATGGTAACGACGCTGCCCGACGGCGTGAACAACCCCATCATCTTCAAGTTCTCGACCGACATGATCCCCATCCTGATTCTGGGTGTCACGGCCGAGGAGAGTATGCCGGGCCTCTACAAGATACTCGACGACCAGGTCGCCACGTCGCTGGCGCGTGTGAGCGGTGTGGGTACCGTCTCGGTTTCGGGTATCGCGCAGCGTGAGATTCAGGTCTACTGCGACCCCAACAAGCTGGAGGCTTACGGCCTGTCGATCGAGGCCATTTCGGAGGCTATCGCCGCCGCCAACCGCAGTACCCCGGGCGGTACGTTCGACGTGGGTTCGAACACCTACTCGCTGCGTGTCGACCAGGAGTTCAACGACCCGTCGGAGATGCTCGACATCGTCGTCGGACACAACGGTACGGCTCCCATATACCTGCGTGACGTAGCCCGCGTGCAGGATACCGTGCAGGAGCGTACGCAGGAGACCTTCAACAACGGCGAGAAGGGCGGTATGATCGTGGTACAGAAGCGATCGGGCGCCAACTCGGTAGCCGTTGCCCAGGGTGTGCAGAAGCAGCTGAAGACGATCATGCCGTCGCTGCCCTCGGATGTGAACATCTACACCATCGTCGATACGTCGGAGAACATCATATCGACCGTGAACTCGCTGCGCGACACCATCGCCACGACCTTCATCCTCGTGATGATTGTGGTGTTCATCTTCCTGGGACGCTGGCGCGCCACGTTCGTGGTGGTCTTCACGATCCCCATCTCGCTGCTCGCGGCACTCGTATACCTGCTTGCTACGGGCGAGACGCTGAACGTCATCTCGATGAGTTCGCTCTCGATATCGATCGGTATGGTCGTCGATAACGCCATCGTGGTATTGGAGAACATAACAACGCACGTCGACCGAGGCTCCCGCCCGCGTCAGGCGGCCATCTTCGCAACAAAGGAGGTGGGTGTGTCGGTTATCGCGTCGACGTTGACCACCATTGCCGTGTTCCTGCCCCTTACTATGATCAGCGGTATGGCCGGTGTGCTCTTCAACTCGCTGGGTTGGATGGTGTCGATCACGCTTACCGTCTCGACCATTGCCGCCATCACCTTCACCCCGGTACTCTGCTCGCTGATGATGAAGCAGAACCCCACCAAGGCGTGGTTCCAGGGTAAGATCGATGCCGTCATGGCCCGTTTCAACAACTTCTACGGCGGTATCCTCAACTGGTGCGTACACCACCGCAAGACGATCTTCACGGGTGCCATCGCCCTGTTCTTCGGTACGCTTGTGGGACTGGGTCCCAAGCTGAGCACCGAGTTCTTCCCCGTGCAGGACAACGCCCGTATCGGTGTGACGATACAGCTGCCCGTGGGTACGGCTCAGGAGATCACGCGCGACCTGGCGCTGGAGATCAGCGACCGCTTCCGTGAGGCGTTCCCCGAGATCATCACGGTGAACCTTACCGAGGGTCAGGCCGACACCGACAACTCGTTCGCCTCGATGCAGGACAACGGTACACATTATATATCTATGAACATCTCGCTGCTGAAGAAGACCGAGCGCGAGCGTACCCTTACCGAGATCGGTGACGGCATGCGAGCCATCCTGAACGAGTACCCCGAGATCCGTACCTACAACGTCAACGAGTCGGGTCAGCGAGGCGGTGTCTCGGGCCAGAGTTCGGTGGATGTGGAGATCTACGGTTACGATTTCGATACCACCGACGAGCTGGCGCAGCAGGTGTCGGACATGATGCGTACGCTGCCCGGATGTTCGGAGGTTACGATCTCGCGTGACGAGTACACGCCCGAGTACCATGTCGACTTCGACCGCGAGAAGCTCTCGCTCAACGGTCTGGATGTTACGACGGCGGCCATGTACCTGCGTAACCGCATCAACGGTTCGGTCAACTCGTACTACCGCGAGGACGGTGACGAGTACGACATCCGCGTGCGCTACGACCGACAGTTCCGAGAGTCGATCGAGGATATCGAGAACATAACGATATACAACTCGCAGGGTCAGGGCATCAAGGTGCGCGACCTGGGTACGGTGAAGGAGGCTTATACGCCGCCCACGATCGACCGTAAGGACCGCGAGCGTTACGTTACCGTCTCGGGCGTCGTTGCCCACGGCTACGCCATGGGTGATCTGATTGCCGAGGTGCAGGCCGGAATGAAGGATATCGACATGCCTGCGGGATATATATGGAACCTCGGCGGTACGTACGAGGACCAGCAGGATACGTTCGCCGACCTGGCCACGCTGATGGCGCTGATGATTATCCTGGTGTTCGTGATCATGGCCTCGCAGTTCGAGTCGCTGACATATCCCTTCGTGATCATGTTCTCGATGCCGTTCGCCGTGGTGGGTGTTATGATCGGGCTTGTGACGACCAATACGCCGATGGGTGTGATGGCCCTGTTGGGAGTGCTGATGCTTATGGGTATCGTGGTGAACAACGGTATCGTGCTGGTGGACTACACCAACCTCTGCCGCGAGCGTGGCATGGGCATATACGATGCCGTGGTTACGGCCGGCCGCAGCCGTCTGCGCCCGATCCTGATGACGACCCTTACGACGGTGCTGGGTATGATCCCCATGGCCGTGGGTACGGGTATCGGTTCGGAGATGTGGAACTCGCTGGGTATGTCGGTGGCATGGGGTCTGTCGTTCTCGACGCTCATCACGCTGATCCTGATCCCGACGCTCTACACGTCGTTCGCCGTACACGGTGAGAACCGCAGAAAGAAGAAGGAACTTAAAATGCAGCAACAGTAATGAAAGCGATATTTGTAGCGTGCAACCAGTCGATATACGACGAGGTGCTAAATATAATGAATGGTATGCAGATGCGCGGTTATACGGGCTGGGAGGAGCTTATGGGCTGTGGCAGCGCCACGGGTGAGCCCCACCTCGGGAACCATGCATGGCCGACGATGAACTCGGCGCTGATTACCGTAACCGAGGACGAGAAGGTGGAACCCTTCCTCGAGAGCCTCCGGAAGCTCGACCGCGAGAATGACCAGCAGGGCCTGCGCGCCTTCGTGTGGGAGATCTCGGCAATGGTCTGATGCGGAGCACGGCGGCGGTGTGATACTGCCGCCATGCCGCCGGAAGATCGGGTCCGGCAAAACGAAAGGAGAATGTCCCCCGAAAGGGCGGGTATTCTCCTTTTTGCTGTTTGTAGTGCGCTTTTTGTCCTTGCCGTGCGCGAGCGCGGTGCGGGGCAGGACGTTGAGCCTTAGCCGTATGCGGAGCAGGAATCGGGGCGGCGGAGGTGTGAGGCCATGTCGGAATGTCGCACTTTTGGGTCGGTTTTTCCATACGGGTTTGGATGATTGTGAAAAAACTGTTATATTTGAAATAAATTTACTAAACCTAAAATCACCTATCACCGAAATGAAAAACAGAAAATTGCGAATGGGCATGATCGGAGGCGGAAGCGATGCCTTCATCGGTGCCATACACCGTCGTGCCGCTCTTATGGAGAATGAGATCGAGCTCGTATGCGGATGCTTCAGTGTAAATCCCGAAATATCGATCAGCTCGGGCCGTTCGTACTATGTGCCCGATAACCGAATCTATACCACCTGGGAGGAGATGCTCGACAAGGAGGCCGCTCTGCCCGAGGACGAGCGTATGGATTTCGTCACCATCGTTACGCCCAACCGTTTCCACTTCGGACCCGCCATGCGCGCCCTGGAGCTCGGTTTCAATGTTGTTATCGACAAGCCCATGACCCTGTCGCTGGACGAGGCGCTGAAACTTCGCGACAAGGTTAACGAGACGGGCCTTACGCTGGCCCTTACGCACGTATACAGCGGTTACCCCGCCGTCAAGGAGGCCAAGAAACGCATCGAGCGCGGCGATATCGGCCGCGTGCGCCGTGTCTTCGTCGAGTACTCGCAGGGCTGGCTTACGCAGCGTATCGAGCTCAAGGGAGGCAATAACGCCGTTTGGCGCAACGACCCCAAGCAGGCCGGCAAGGGCGGCTGTGTGGGCGATATCGGTACCCACGCATGGCACCTGGCCGAGTATGTCACTGGCGGCCGCGTAACGGAGCTTTGCGCCGAGCTGCAGCATGTGGCCGAGGGCCGTCCCGTCGATGACGACGCTTGTGCATTCCTGCACTTCGACAAGGGCTTCACGGGCCTGCTGCAGGCTACGCAGGTGGCTACTGGCGAGGAGAACAACATCCGCCTGCGCGTCTACGGCGAGAAGGGCGGTCTGGAGTGGCGCCAGATGGAGCCCAATACCCTTTACATGAAGTGGCTCGACCGTCCCACCGAGGAGGTGCGCGTAGGTAACGGATACGGTTTCCTTACCGATTTCGCAAAGCACAATACCCGTACGCCCGGCGGCCATCCCGAGGGTTTCATCGAGTCGTTCGCCAACATCTACCGCAACTTCGCATACACGGTGCGCGCCCGCTCGGCAGGCGAGACCCCGAGCGAGGAGTGGCTCGATTTCCCCACCGTCGAGGACGGCGTGCGAGGTATGCAGTTCGTCGAGACGATGGTTGCCGCCGGTTTCGATCGGGAGCAGAAATGGTATAAATGGATTGAGAAGTAATAACATGCCGCGCGCCGGCCTCGACGGTCGGCATGCGGCTTGAAATAGTGGTTTCAGGCAGCCGGCCGGCGTCTTTCGACGCGGTCGGCTGCTTTTATGTAAGAAAAATATTTTAATAAAATGTCCCGAAATATTTGTCGCTGGTGAAAATTTTACTACTTTTGACGTAGATTAAGTTGTAGGCCTCGGACTGTCGCTCGCTTGAGGGGTGCGGGTGTCCGAGTGTCGGCGTGAATGCACTTTTTTTGTTTTTTGCAATTAATATGTCTAAATCAGGTAGTACAAAGAAATTTCTGCTTGTCGGCTTGGCCGGCCTCGTGGTCGGATTCTCGCTGATGATCCTTCTCAATTCGTTTTATGTAAAGAGCTCGTCAAACGAGGCGTGCATGATGTGCCACTACCATCCCGAGTCGGATGCAAGCTGGAAGCAGTCGATGCACTACAACAACGGCAGCGGCGTGAAGACCGACTGCGTGGAGTGCCACCTCCCGCCGAAGGGTTCGTTCGCATACTTCAAGGCCAAGGCCAAGACCGGTATGAAGGACGTATGGTCGTATCTCACCAAGAAGAAGGAGGATATCGACTGGGACAGCAAGGGCGAATTGGAATATGCTACCAAGATCGTATACAACGAGTCGTGCAAGGAGTGCCACATCAACCTCTTCCCCGAGGGTATTACGGATGACGGCGTGACGGCGCACCTCTACTACGAGGAGAACGAGGAGAAGCTCGACCTGCAGTGCATCAGCTGCCACCTCGACGCCGGACACTACAACCCGAACTACCAGCACGGCCAGATGGCGGGCCTGCCGACGGCTACGGCCGCCGCAGCCGAGGTCTACACCGAGGCTACTCCCGTCACCGAATTCAAGAACTATACCGAGACCATCCCCGGCACGTCGGCTTCGCTTAAGATGGTTGCCATCCCCGGCGGCAGCTTCACCATGGGTAGCCCCGAGAACGAGCCTTTCCGCAACAGCGACGAGTCGCCGCAGCGCAGCGTGACCGTATCGCCCTTCTTCATGGGTGAGATGGAGGTTACGTGGGACCAGTACTGGGCATTCTACGGCGAGACCATGTCGGAGGGCCGTATTTCGCCCGAGGAGGTCTATGCCAACAACTCGCGCGAGGATGTGGATGCGATAAGCGGCCCGACGCCTCCGTTCGGATTCCCCGATCAGGGTTGGGGTATGGGCGAGCGTCCCGCAATCACGATGACGCACTATGCTGCCGAGACCTTCTGCCAGTGGCTGTCGAAGAAGACGGGCAAGAAGTACCGTCTGCCGACCGAGGCCGAGTGGGAGTATGCTGCACGCGGCGGCACCTCTACGCCGTACTTCTTCGAGGGTAGCCCCAAGAAGTTCACCAACGAGGGCTTCTGGAACGGTCTGTTCGGCGCCGACACCGCTGTCATCAACAGCTACGTGGTATATGTGAACAACAGCAAGAACCGCACGCAGGAACCGTCGAAGATGATGGCCAACCCGTTCGGCCTGAAGAATATGCTGGGTAACGTCATGGAGTACTGCTCTGACTGGTATGCCGAGGATGCATACTCGCAGATGCAGGACGGCGCAACCGACCCGAAGGGTCCCGCCTCGGGCGAGGAGCACGTCGTGCGCGGCGGTCTCTACAACGAGGATGCCGCACAGATGCGATGCGCCGCACGTGCCCACACCGAGCATGACGCATGGCTCAAGACCGACCCGCAGAACCCCAAGAGTATATGGTGGTACTCGGATATCAAGGGTATCGGCTTCCGCGTCGTGTGCGAGGTTCCCGAGGGCGTATCGGCACAGTAGTGCCCGCCGCGGGTAATGAAACCAACCAACCTGAATACAGTTTGAAACACTTAACTCTATAAACTACTACGATTATGAGCAAGAGCAAGATCAGCAGAAAGGACTTCCTGTCGTATTCTGCACTTTTGGGCGTGACGAGCATGGTCGGTTCTTCGACCCTTCTCTCATCATGTAACGGAAACAAAGGTCCTGTTTATACCCCGCTGAAGCAGGCCGGCGAGTACTACGTTCCCGAGTTGCCCGACAAGGCAATCGACGGCAAGGAGCTTAAGGCCGGTGTTATCGGTTGCGGCGGCCGTGGTTCGGGTGCCATCGTTGACCTTCTGACTGCCGCCAACGGCATCAAGGTTACGGCTCTTGGCGATACCTTCTCGGATCGTTTGGAGGGTCTTCGCAACAACCTCAAGGAGCACCACAACCAGGAGGTTCCCGCAGAGAACTGCTTCGTAGGTTTCGATGCATACAAGAAGGTTATCGACTCGGGTGTCGATTTGGTTATCATCGCAACGCCTCCCGTATTCCGTCCCGTACACTTCCAGTACGCTACGGAGAAGGGCGTTCACTCGTTCCTTGAGAAGCCTATCGCCGTTGATCCCAAGGGCTACCGTATGATCATGGCTACGGCAAAGCAGGCCAAGGCCAAGGGTCTGAGCGTAGTTACCGGTACGCAGCGTCACCACGAGCGTCCCTATGTTGAGGCATTCCAGAAGATCCAGGAGGGTTACATCGGTGAGATCACCGGCGGTAACGTTTACTGGAACCAGAGCATGCTGTGGTACCGCGAGCGTCAGCAGGGCTGGAGCGACATGGAGTGGATGATCCGCGACTGGGTTAACTGGAAGTGGCTTTCGGGTGACCACATCGTGGAGCAGCACGTACACAATATCGACGTATTCCTCTGGATGTCGGGTCTGAAGCCCGTCAAGGCTACCGCCTTCGGTGCACGTCACCGCCGTATCACGGGTGACCAGTACGACCAGTTCAGCGTCGACTTCGAGTTCGAGAACGGTATCCACCTGCACAGCATGTGCCGTCAGATAGACGGTTGCAGCAACAACGTGGGCGAGTACATCCAGGGTACCAAGGGTTCGTGGAACAGCTACAACCGCGAGATCAAGGACCTGGCAGGCAACGTTATCTGGAAGTATGACGACGAGGCTGCCAAGGCCGCTTTCCAGCAGCACAACCCCTACGTTCTGGAGCACGTCGACTGGGTTAACCACATCCGCAAGGGTGAGGCTCACGACGAGGCCGAGGGTTGCGCAATCTCGTGTCTGGCCGGTGTGATGGGTCGTGAGGCCGCTTATACCGGTGCTACGGTAACCTGGGACGAGATGAGCGCTTCGGCTCTGGACTACATGCCCGAGAAGCTGGAGATGGGTCCCATGGATATGTCGAAGTATGTCGTACCCGTTCCGGGCAGCGGCAAATAATCCGACTGGCGTAATATAGAAAAAGGGTGGAGCGGGAGCCGATGACTCCATCTCTGCCCTTTTTTCATAACAAATACTCCGTATGGGCGACCATCTGATGGCTGACAGGGCAGCGACCGAGCAGACGCGGACGGAAAGTCCCGTTGCCGGCGGCGCGATAGAGGTGCGGTTGGACGAGGGTGCCGGCAAGACCGAATTCTTCGACGACGATCTCTTCGCTATGGTAGCGGAGCAGGCGCGGCGTTCACCGAGGCTGCGGATGAACTACAACTTTCACCGCACGACCGCCGATCCCGTAAACCGCCTGCTGAACGTTATGTACCGCGGCAGCTATCTGCCCGTGCACCGCCACCTTGAGCCTGCGCGCAGCGAGACCTGCGTGGTCATGCGCGGCAGCGTCGGGGTTACGGTATATGACGGGCAGGGCGGCGTCGTCGCGCGGCGACGTGTCAGTGCCTCGGGGCCGTGTTGCGGTTTCGATATCGAGGCCGGCGTATGGCACGGGCTTGTAGTGCTGGAGGATGATACGGTGCTCTTCGAGGTCAAGCAGGGTCCTTATGCCCCCATTGCAGCTGAGAACGTGGCGCCGTGGACGCCGGACGCGGATGATGAGGCGGCCGTAGCGGAGTTCATAAAGAATTTGGAAACGGAATTTAACAAGTTGAAAGATGAATAGAAAAGAGTTTTTACAGCGATCATTGGCAGGTGCCGCTACGATAGCCGTAGCCGGTGCGCCTACGCAGCTTATGGCCGCATGCACGGCCAAGAAGGGCGGCAAGACCGAGCTCAAGCTGTCGTTCCAGGAGGGTATCGCCCCCGGAAACAGCCTGAACGAGAAGTTGGATTACATGGAGAATCTGGGTATCGTGGGACTGGAGCCCTGGGGCGGTGGTCTTGCAGACCGTGTCAACGAGTTCCAGCAGGCGCTCAAGGGCCGCAATATCAAGATTTCGGCCATCTGCGCCGGTTTCAGCGGTTTCATCCTTGCTGAGGATCCGGCAGTCAAGGCACAGTTCGACTCGACGATGCGCGACATCATCGCCGCAGCCGGTGAGCTGGGTTCGACGGGTGTGATCATGGTGCCCGCCTTCAACGGACAGAAGCCCTGCAAGCCCCATACGATGGAGACGCGCAACTATCTTACCGAGCAGCTTCACGAGCTGGGTGAGTATGCCCTCAAGTGCGGTACGACGATTATCCTCGAGCCGCTGAACCGTGGCGAGGCATTCTACATGCGTCAGGTGGGCGATGCCGCTGCCATCTGCCGTGATTCGAAGAGCGCCGGCGTGAAGTGCATGGGCGACTTCTGGCACATGATGGAGGAGACGTCGGACTACGCAGCCTTCATGGCCGCAGGTCCCGAGTATCTGCAGCACGTACACGTAGCCAGCCGCGGCCGCCGCAGCATGCCGGGCGAGGATGGCGAGAAGGATAACTACATCGACGGAATGCGCGCTCTGAAGGAGATGGGCTACCAGCACTATGTAAGCTTCGAGTGCGGCTCGCAGGGTGACCGCGAGCAGACCGTTCCTGCCGCCGTAGCCCTGCTGCGCGAGCAGTGGAAGAAGGCCTAAATATGACTGCCTATGACCTTGGAATGGGGTTATAAAAGAGCTTTTCTGCGTTGTGCCTTACTATTCGTAGTGGGCACAACGTTGCAATTGGCGGTAGGTGATATCGACACCTCGCTGTTGCGTTACCCGTGGGGGCTTATCCTTGCGGTGAACTATCTCTATCTGTTGGTTGTGGCCTATGCCATGCGCGACAAGTGGCGCTGGCTGCGGCAGCTGGGCGACGACAAGGCGTGCATCTCGTCGCTGGCCTCGTTCGGCGTGATGGTCATCATCTTCGGACTCACGCGTCAGGACCCCCTGCGCGAGGGATGGGTCGGGGCCATGGGCTTCTCGCGCATGACGGCATCGTGGCCGTTCAATCTGCTGCTGCTCTATTTCATGACCACGCTCGGTGTGCGCGTGGTGGCCGAGATACACCATCTGCGGCGTTACCGTGCCGCGGCCGTCATGACGCACCTCGGTGTATTCGTGCTGCTCGTAGCCGGCACCTTCGGCAGTGGTGACACGGTGCGCTGCATGGTCACGACGCATGTGGGTGAGCCCGTGAACGTGGGGCGCGACGATGCGGGCCATGAGGTGATGCTGCCCTTTGCGCTGACGCTCGACGACTTCTCGATGGAGGAGTATCCCGCGAAACTCTACCTGCTCGACACGCGGCGTGAGAAATCGTCGCGCGAGTTCCTGTCGGTGGAGGCCGAGGGTGCCGAGGCCGTGATCGACGGCTGGCGCATACGTGCCGACCATACGCTCGACATGGCGGGCCATGTGCCCGGCGAGAGCGCGTGGCGCGCAATGAACCACATAGGAGCCGCCCCGGCCGTGTATGTGTCGGCCGAGAATGTGGCAACGGGCGAACAGTTCCGCGGATGGGTGAGCTGCGGCAGCCATATATTCGAGCCGTCGTACCTGATGCTCGCCGACGGTATGGCCGTGGCCATGCCCCGCCGCGAGGCGAAGAGCTACCTCTCGCGCGTGAACATAATGGAGGAGGGTGGCGTGCGCCGCGATGTCGACATCGAGGTCAACCATCCGGCGCGAGTCGGTTCGTGGCGCATATATCAGGTGAGCTACGACATAGCCAAGGGCCGCTGGAGCGACACCAGCGTGCTGGAGTGTGTGCGCGATCCGTGGTACGGTGCGGCGCACGTCGCGCTGTGGCTGCTGCTGGCTTCGGGTGTCGTGATGTTCGTCACGGCTGGAGGCCGCCGCGTGGCACGTGCTTACGACGGAGACAAGGGCACTGACGGTGCCGGTGACATGAATGGGGCCGACGGTGTCGTGTCGCATAAGGCTGCGGCCGCCAGACGCCGCGGCAGAGGAAAGGAGGTGAAACGATGACTACGTGGGATCAACTCTTGTGGTATGCGGCCGTAGCGGCCGCCTGTTGGGTTGCGGGAGCCGTTGCGGCATACCGCACGAAGCGGACGTGGGCCCCGGTGGCGGTGTCGCTCTGCGGCTCGGCCGTATTCCTGGCCTTCATAATCGGCATGTGGGTGTCGCTCGAGCGGCCGCCCATGCGTACGATGGGTGAGACGCGTCTGTGGTATTCGTTCTTCCTCTCGGTTGCGGGCGTGGCCGTCTATGCGCGCTGGCGCTACAAGTGGATTCTGTCGTTCAGCAGCGTCATGTCGATAGTATTCGTCTGCATCAACCTCTTCAAGCCCGAGATACACAACAAGTCGCTCATGCCGGCGCTGCAGAGCGTATGGTTCGTGCCGCATGTCATTGTCTACATGTTCTCATATGCGCTGTTGGGTGCCGTGACGCTCTTTGCCATCTATCTGTGGCTGCGGTCGTCGCGCCGCGAGCCCTCGGCCGACGAGATGGGCCTCTGCGACCACCTCGTACGCATAGGCTGGGCGTTCCTCTCGCTCGGCATGGTGATGGGGGCGCTGTGGGCAAAGCAGGCGTGGGGCGACTACTGGACGTGGGACCCCAAGGAGACCTGGGCGGCGGCCACATGGCTCGGCTACCTGCTCTACCTGCACCTGCGGGCGGCGCGTCCGAAGGAGCGCAACGTGGCATTTGCCATAATCGTATTCTCGTTCCTGCTGTTGCAGATGTGCTGGTACGGCATCAACTACCTGCCTGCGGCACAGGGTGTGAGCATACACACATATTGATATCGTGACGGGCGGCGTGGCCTTCGGGCCGGTGCCGCCCGCCGTACGATAGGGTTCGGTGAAATATCTTTTTTACATTCGGAAGATGATACGTTTTACAGCTATCGGCCTCCTTGCCTCGGTGATGGCGGGATGCTGCGGCCGTGGCCCCGAGAGCCTCGTGCCCGATACTCCCTCGGCTGCGCCCGATTACCTCTGCACATGGAACCTGCAGGGGTACGTGACCAGTTACGTGAGCAACGAAATGATGCGCTATGCCATGAACGAGGAGAATATCTTCGGCGACGGCGAGTACTGCAACTGGGCGTCGCTCTATGAGCCCATACGCGGCGACCTCTACTTCGTGATGGACGACTCGTGGGATATCCCACAGGACGAGAACGCGGCGGGCGGCAATCCCTATCTCGGTACCACGGAGTTGAGCGAGGACCGTTTCCCCTCGTTCCGCGGCGAGCCTGCCGAGCGCCTCAAGGCTCTCACGAAGCGTCTGAAACGCATGGGGTGGAAGGGCGCCGGCGGCTGGATATGTGCCCAGAAGCCCGAGGCCTATGCCTCGATGAGCGAGGAGGAGTATTGGACCGACAGGTTGAAGGATGCTGCCGAGGCCGGTTTCTCGTACTGGAAGGTCGACTGGGGCCGTGATGCCACCAACGACGCATGGCGTCAGATGCTGACGCGGCTGGGGCACGAGCATGCGCCCGGACTGTGGATCGAGCACGCGATGAAGAACGATTATGTGGTCTTCAGCGATGCCTTCCGCACCTACGACGTCGAGAATGTCATTGCCCAGCCCGTCACCATACAGCGTGTGGCCAACTTGCTGCCGTACAAGGCGCAGGAGGGGGCGCGCGGTATAATCAACTGCGAGGACGAACCCTACATCGCCGTCGGTTTGGGGTGCGCCATCGGCGTGATGCGCCATCCCTTTGCTGGCAACCTGCCCGACGGCCGTCAGGACGACGCCTTCCCGCCCGTGGGCCACAACTACAAGCGGTGCCTTGACGAGGTGGTGCGCGGCGTGCGCTGGCACCGCATAGCCGAGCCGTTCGCCGTGGATGGCGATTGTGCCGTCGACACGGTGCGTCTGGCCGATTCGTGGGAGCTGCACGAGAACGAGACGTGGAACAAGGGCCGTCAGGTAGGTACCGTGTTGCGCGAGAGCGCTCCGGCGCGTGTGAGCCGCCGCATGCCTCTGCCCGAGGTTGCCGACACGTCGGCGTCGCGACCCTTTGTGCTGGCGTCGCGTTATCCGAACGATGCGGTTGCCGTGGCTGCCATAGGACGCGCCATAGGCCGTGAGTATGTCACGCGTGCCGCGGCCGTTACGGTCGAGGGCAGCGACTGGGAGGCTCCCGTGGGTCTGTTCGGCCGTTTCGGCGAGGTGACCGTCGTATATCCCGATGCGGTGGATGCCGCTGCGGTAGAGGTGTGGGGGCAGGATCTGGCGGGTGATACGCCTGTGGAGATCACCTCCGAGGTGCGCATCGAGGGCAACCGTCTGGTCGTACCCGGTGAGGTTATCGACCGCGTGGGTCTGATGTGTGCCAGCGAGGGCGACCTTTCGGCCCCGGGTATGGTGCTCAAGGTACGGTTGTCGGCTAAATAGTGATAAGTCGTTGTTTGTTTTATACGGTCTGAACGGTGAAAAGCATATTGTTTCTAGTGATGATGTTTGCTGCGGCGGTGCCTTCGGCGCTCGCGCAGCAGCCTGCGGAGGGTGTTGCCGCCCGCGAAGGACAGCTGTTGCTGGCCGACCCTTTCATACTGGAGAACGACGGCTGGTACTATATCTACGGTACGCATGCCGATGACGGCATTGTGGTCTACCGCTCTCGCGACATGCGGCACTGGAGCGACCGTTGCGGCAACGCACGCAACGCGCTGGCGCTGCATAAGGACGACGTGTGGGGTGACCGCTTCTTCTGGGCACCCGAGGTATACAAGCTAGGGGAGGGGCGCTACCTCATGACCTACAGCGCCGAGGAGCACATCTGCTATGCCGAGTCGGATTCGCCGTGCGGCCCCTTTGTGCAGCGCGAGCAACGCCCCTACCTCGATGAAAAGGGTATCGACTCGTCGATCTTCTTCGACGACGACGGCACGCCCTATATGTTTTGGGTGCGTTTCACGGCCGGCAATGTGATATGGGTGGCGGAGATGACGCACGACCTGCACGAGGTCAGGCTTGAGACGGCGCGTCGCCTCATCGATGCGCGTGACGGTACGTGGGAGCGTGTGCAGGCGCGTGTCGCCGAGGGACCGATGGTCGTAAAACATAAGGGGAAGTACTACCTTACGTACAGTTGCAACGACTACCAGAGCAAGGATTACGCAGTGGGCGTAGCCGTGGCCGACAACGTGATGGGACCGTACGTGCGTTGCGAGGGCAATCCCATACTGCACCGTCATGCCGGATATGTCGGCACGGGGCACCATGCGCTGCTGCGGGTGCGTGGCGGCAGGTACTACATAGTTTACCACGCCCATAACAGCGGGGCGAAGATACATCCGCGGCAGACGCTCATTGCGCCGTTGGAGTTCCGTCGCGACCGTTCGGCCGGCGGCGACGTGTGGCGGATGGAGGTGTCGGAGAAGATAATCGTCCCGATGGTCGACAAGCAGCTTTAATCGGCTTTTACGGCCGTTTGGCCGTCGTGGTATATAAGTTATGGCAAAAAATGAAAGAGCCCCTGAAAAGGGCTCTTTTTCGTTATTGCCGGCGGGCGGACGTGTCACTTCTCATCGACGCCTTCGTGTGCCAGAACTATTGTTTCGAAGTCGGTGTCTGCACTATCTCCCGCCGTGACATTCTTGGGCCATGCGTTTATGGCTCGCCAACGTGTTACGGGGTCCTGATTCTCGTCGAGTAGTTCGATTGTGATGTTCCTGCGTTGGACATTGGCGTGTATGGATTTGTCGTACCACTCGGTTATGGCCTGAACATTGTCCGCGCGGCACCGTTTTAGGGTGATGTCGCCCGATCTGCGTAAGCCGCCAATCTTTAAGCGTATGTTTATCACGCTGTCGCCGCAGCGGTATGAGATATCGTCACACTCGAGGTCGAGCCCGCTTACTGCGGAGCATGATATGATGGCCGTGTCGGGTATCGTCACGCGGAAGCAGAGCGTGGGGATGGTGCCTGAGGTCGGTTTCATGGCGTAATGGTAAAAGCAATGGTGCACCGTCGCGGCGCACCATTGCGTGAGGTTATTTCTGGCGGAAATATATCTGCATCGGTACTCCCGAGAAGTCCCAGTGCTCGCGTATCTTGTTCTCGAGATAGCGGCGGTAGGGCTCCTTGATATACTGCGGCAGGTTGACGAAGAAGGCGAACTGCGGCGTCGGCGTCGGCAACTGCGTGGCGTACTTTATGCGTATGTACTTGCCCTTGGTTGATGCGGGAGGGTAGTCCTCGATGATGGGCAGGATGTAGTCGTTGAGTTCCGAGGTGGGAATGCGGCGGCGGCGCGAGTTGTATACGCGGATGGCCTGCTGCAGTACCTCGAGTATGCGCTGCTTGTTGAGCGCCGAGGTGAAGACGATGGGAATGTCGTTGAACGGCGCGAGTTTCTTCTCGAGGAAGGCACGCCACTCCTTCATGGTGTTGCTCTCCTTCTCCACCAGGTCCCACTTGTTGACCACGATGACGCAGCCCTTGCGGTTGCGTACGATGAGGTTGTGGATGTTCAGGTCCTGCGACTCGAGTCCCTGCTGCGCGTCGAGCATGAGGATGCAGACGTCGGAGTTCTCTATGGCACGGATCGAACGCATCACCGAGTAGAACTCCAGGTCCTCCATCTCGCGTCCCTTCTTGCGCATGCCGGCCGTGTCGACCAGGTAGAAGTCCATGCCGTACTTGTTGTACCGCGTGTGGATCGAGTCGCGCGTGGTGCCGGCGATGTCGGTCACGATGTTGCGCTCCTCGCCCAGCAGGGCGTTGGTCATCGACGACTTGCCGACGTTGGGACGTCCCACGATGGTTATGCGTGGCAGGTCGTCCTCCTCCTCAGCGCGCGTATCCTCGGGCAGGGCGGCGAGAATGGCATCCATAAGGTCGCCCGTACCGCTTCCCGACATCGAACTGATGCAGTAGGGGTCGCCTAGGCCCATGGCGTAGAACTCGTGCGAGAGATATATCAGATCGTAGTTGTCGACCTTGTTGCACACGACAATAACGCGTTTGCGCGAGCGGCGCAGCACGTCGGCCATCATCATGTCGAGGTCGGTGATGCCCGTGTTGACCTCGACCATGAAGAGGATAAGGTCGGCCTCTTCGATGGCCAGCATCACCTGGCGGCGTATGTCGTCCTCGAAGATATCGTCGCTGTTGACGGCGTAACCGCCCGTGTCGATTACCGAGAACTCCTTGCCGTTCCAGTCGGTTTTGCCGTAATGGCGGTCGCGCGTGGTTCCGGCCGTGGCGTCCACTATGGCCTGGCGTTGTCCCACCAGACGGTTGAAGAGGGTCGATTTGCCCACGTTGGGGCGCCCTACGATAGCTACTAAACTCATTGTGCGATCACTTTTTGTGGGTGCAAAGATAGTGAAAGCCGAGCGCAGAGACAAATCTATGCACAGTTTTATGAGATTTGACCCTTTTTCGGTGTTTGCATGGCGCTCGATTTATCTGAAACCGGTCTGTCCGTGATGAAAGGTTTTGTATTTTGCTATGCCGAGGCGCATCCTATCTAAGCGCGTAGCGCAAAGATAGTGAAAGCCGAGCGCAGAGACAAACCTATGTACAGTTTTATTAAATTTGGTACGTTTTCGGATTTTGCAAGGTGTTCGTTTTATCTGAAAACTGTCTGCCCGGGATGAATAGTTTGGGATATTGTCATGCTGGGGCGCGTACTGTCTGGGCGCGTGACGCTATGCTGAAAAACGGCCGTGCTTCATTTTGTCTCGTGCGGCATACTCCGGCGTTATGACCTGTCGGTGAAGTAGCCTGCAATTTTAACGTCCCCTGTAGTCCTTTGGCAGGACATTGTACTGTTTCTTGAAGCACGACGAGAAATACGAGGGCGAGTTGAAACCGACGAGCAAGCAGATGTCCGATATGGTGTACTTGTTCTGCTGCAACAGGTCGGCCGCGTATGACAGGCGCCGCTGGCGCAGGTACTCGTTGGGGTTCACGCCGTAGATGCGTTTCATGCTGCGGAAGAGGGTAGAGCGGCTCATGCACATGGCCTCGGCTATGTCGTCGACCGATAGATCGACGTTGTGCATATGTTCCGCCACAAACTCCTCGATACGCTGTCCCAGTTCGCGATCTCCGGCCGATGTCGACATGTCGGTGTGTGCGGTCTCTTCTACGTCGTGTGCTACATCTTCGTTCGGTGCTGCAATCGGCGCTGTTCCCGTTTGGGGCATGTCGTATGCTGTGTCCTCCGTAACAGTGGCGATCTCCTCTGGCATTATAACTGCTGCTGTCGTTGCAGCTGCGTCTGCCGGTGTATTCTGCACAGAGCGCATGGGGACTGCAACGGCTTTATCGGCGGTCTTTGGCGAGTTATTTTTGCTGCGGGTAGGAGTTTGTGCCGCAATGTCGTTAGCGGCTTGTGTTGCAACCTTTATCTGTTCCTCACGTTGTGTGGCGTTTTCATTGTTTGACGTAGTGCTACCGACGTTGTTATTCTCCACGGCTGTCGACGATTTTTCGTCTGCAGCACATTTCGGAGCGTTTTGTTTCGGTTCCGGATTGCTGTTCGCTGTCGGATTCTCTTCAGCAGTTACGTTTCCGTTGTCATCCGATACTGTGGCCGTGTTCGGAACGGCCGGTGCAGTTGTCTCTTTTGGCGTAGAGGCAGCCGTGTTTGTCTCCGGGTATGATTTTGTATTGCTGCCTGCTGTGTTGCCAGCGAGTTTTTCGGCAGCTTTGCTATTGTGTCGTTTGGCAAATACAACGGCCGAGGTTATTAGAATTACCGTAGCAATGATGCTTATGAGCAGAACCTTATTTTCGGGGATGCGGATGCGTATAACTAGAAAACGGTCTCCGGCATTGACATTCGGAGCGACGGCCGCCTGTGCTGCGATAGCGGCAGTGGACATCATGTCACTGCAACCTTCCGCTGTAGCTGCAGCGTCGGGCGTTGCGCTGTCAGCCGCGTTGCACGTGGAGATGCGCGCCATTAGCGAGAAAAGGATAATGACGGCAAAAGTGCACAGGGCGGTGATGCGTTTCATGGTTTTTCGTTAGCGGTTTAACACAAATGTAAGCATATCGAGATGATTTTGCAACTTTTGATGCAAAATTTCAATATTTGACCACTTGTGCAACCATTTGGATTATACGCTAACACTATGTTTTGCAACATTTGTGTCACTGTAGTGTTTGCGGCCCGCGTGGCGTTAATCCGCTGTTCTTGCTTTTGTGTCCTGTCTTGTCTCTAATTGTTCAGCGCTGTCGGTGTCACCTTTTATGACGCTTAGATGCATGGTGAAATGTATGGTTTTACGTGAGGAGTGTAATATTTGAGTGTATCACATGTGTCGTTGGTATTTAGGTGCTGCTGTGTATGGAATAAAAAAACAGGTTGCACCACTTGGTGCAACCTGTCGGTTTTTAGCTTTTCAGTTTTGAAGATATCCTGTCCGTGTGGCTGTACAAAGTCCTTACTTGTTACCGTATCTGAGGTAACTCGTAATTGTTTTGTTCGCTCTCTCCTGCATTCAGATCTTCATTTTATAACTTACTCGGCGGGAGTCTCGGGGTTTTCACCGGGGTTCTCCTCAGGATTTTCGGGCTCCTCCGGCTGCTCGGCAACCTTGGGCGTCCATACGCACATATCGGCAATTGATACGGCGTTGCCACGGCCTGAAGCTCCGAAGTAGAACAGCAGGTAGCGCGTGTTCGTGGTCGGAACGGGGAATACTCTCACGCGGTCGCTTGACCCCTCGAAATCGAGCTTGCCAAGGTAGGTGAGGTTCGTGTACTTGATGTTCTCCTTATCACTGTAGTCTAAAGACTCGGCTGCGTAGCACTCGACGTTGGCAAGGTCGGTAACCATGCTGTCGTTACGACGCCAGATCTCAACCATCGTTACGGTCTGCTCCGAACCAAGGTCGAGAGCCGCATTGAACGGCAACGAAGTAGTACCGTAGCCGCCACCCCAGCTGTTCTCCCACTTGTTCGTAACGTTTCCGTCTATAGCCTGAGCTGCGGGGTCAGAGTTCTGCTGAGACTCGGGAACAAACGTCATGTCAGCCTGAGGAACTACGGTCGCATATTCAGCCAAAGCTGTTGCGGATGAATTCGTGCTGGCAACGTCTACGCCGGGCCAGTAATCGAAGCGAATTGTTGCTTCCAGATCTCCGGTGTTCGTCTCAATCGGTGCTCCGTTGAGTGAGGCATTTCCGAACTTAACATTGAAATAGTAGGTTCCGTAAGGAGTTCCCTCGGGCATGTTAACGGTGTAGCTCATCGAGTTTATACCCGGCTCGAGTGTCTTGACGTCAGCGTTGGTGATGGCCTCCAGCGGCAGTGCGCGACGGAGAACCTTGCCCTCGAGAGAGCTGCCGATAGCCTTCGATGAAGTGCCGTTGTCAGCCTCTACCGATGCCGACTCGAACTCGATATCCCAGGCAACGTCGAAGTCGTTGTCGAACGGTACCGAAACAGTGAGATCCATGCTCTTACCCTTGAACGTTTCGTTGCCGCTAATGCTGAACTGCAGTACAGGGTCCGAAACAACTACGCGGCGAAGAATATAGTATTTCTCGCTGTTGACAGTGGTCTCGCCTTTCTGAACGAGTTTGAGTGCTACGTAGTATGATTTTCCGGTGTGAGGAGTATCAATTTCCTCGATCTTGTTACGGATCTCGACAATCTTGTCGGCTTCAAACTCTACGTTGATAATCTTGTAACCCTCGTTGGGCGCGAAATTCACGTCTGTAGGGATGGTGTAGTACGAGGGATCAAGGAGAACGTAATTGCCATTTATTGCAGTGAGTTCCTCCTGCGTCATGGTAGCTATTGAAGTAGCGGCCTCCAGTGACGGATCTCCTCCCGAACGTATTATGGTGAATGACGATTTCATACCCAATCCCACATCGAAGAGCTCCATGTCGCCCGTGGGAGCATCCTTGATGCTGACTACGCGCTTGTACTCGTCGGGAATCAGGTTATCCAACTCGTATTCCGAGTTGTCGCACGCAGCAAACGTAAGCATTGCAGCCGCGACGATACCTGTTTTTATCAGTATATGTTTCATATTCTATTCTTTGCTAACTGTTAATATCCGGGTGCCTGAACCATCTGCGGGTTAGAGTAGAGCTCCTGGTTGCGGATGGGAAGCAGGTACATACGATCCATCCAGGTGTATGAGCCGTCAACTACAACCTCCTGGTTGAACTCCTCGATGGTGGGATCGATACGCTTGCTGACGAAAGCATCGAGACCGGTGCGGACGCCTGCGGCGAGATACTTGTCGCACTCAACCCAACGACGCAGGTCGTAGTAGCGATGACCCTCCATGAACAATTCGATTGTACGTTCGTTGCGAACCCAGTCTCGGATTGTCTTATCGCCTGTGCAGTCTTCTTTCTTAACTTCAGGAACACCTGCGCGGCGACGGATGATGTTAAGGTTGTCAAGTGCCATTGTAAGTTCAGCCTCGTCTCCAGTGTTCATGTAGATCTCGGCGCAGCACTCTGCAAGGTTCAGATAGAGCTCTGCAAGGCGGATCAGAGGTGCAGGGAACGAGTATCCTGTTCCTCCGAAAGGCTGCGAGTTCTTGGTGAAGCGTGTGTGCGGGGCGAAGAACTTGTCGGTCAAATAACCGGTTTGGTTCAGGTCGCGAGCGGTTGAGGTATTGTAACCGCTACCCTCCTCGTTCTTGCTGGCACGCAGGTTAACGCGGAATGGCTTGCCGTCGCTGAGCAGGGGGCCGAGGTCGCAACCATCAAAGCTTATCCATGCATAGAAGCGGGGCTCTCGGTTACAGTTGAGGTTGATGATCTCGGGACGACCTTCAAGACCTGCAGACTTAAGCCACTGGCTTTCCGGCGTAAACTTGGGATCTTCGGCAGGACGCTTACCGTTTATGGTATAGAACATCTCTACCATTTGAAGCGTTGGGCTGACTCCTGACCATCCTCCTACCCAGTTGCCATTGTTATCCTGTACGATATTTCGGGGCTTTCCTCCTCTAACGCTCTCGTTGCTGTCAAAGCAAGTAAAGATAAGCTCCTTGTTACCCATAGTCTCATCTGATGCTGCTACATATCTCATCAGCATGATGTGCTCTGCGATATCCTTGTACTGCTGATAGTCTGCAGTATCGGTTACGGGCAGGTAGTTACCACCATCTTCGGGCAGTACAGGTACACCCTGACGGTCTGCCATAGCCAAAGCGTCCTCAACCTGCATAAGCTTACGCTTGTTTACAGAGTTTGTAGCTTCATCTATCGCTTCAATGGTAGCCTGCTTAGCGCGATACCATTTCTGCAGATCGAAAGTATAGCTTACAAGCTCCTTGCCGTAGCCCGGAGTCTCATAGTTGGTGTTGGTCCAGTTGGGCCACGGGAACGATCCGTTCCACAAGGGTGATGCGGCGTAGAGCAACGTGCGAGATTTCAGAGCTTTTGCTGCGGCTTTGTTTCCGAGGCCATAAGTATCGTCAAGGGCATAGCCTTCATACAGATACGGATATGCATCGTCCAAGCGCTGGCATATGTAATCCACAACATAGTCGTAGTGTGAGCGACCTGGGAACTGGTCCGAAGTCACGTCTGTACCGTAGTGGTGGTCCATGATGGGGCAGGGGCCGAACCAGTTGAGCAACTTGAAGTGGTAGTATGCCTCCATGAATGCGATGTGGGCATCGTAACGCTTGTAGTCCTCTTCCGTAAGGAATGCCGGACGCTGTTTGTAGAGCTCGTGCTCGAACATGTGGAGGTTACCCAGCATACCATATACTTGACGGAAATATGTATCGGGCATGTTGCTGGCATTAAGAGTACAGTAGGCAACCACCTGACGGTCGTACTCAGACCATTTATCCGGGCATACAAATTCGTCTGTTGATGCTTCGTAACGGCTAGATGATACCGGGTGTCTTGCAGAAATTTGTGAGTAGCAACCTCTCATCCACGCCTCGGTACTGGCCTTATCTCTGAAGGCGTCGTCCAAAGATGCTCGCTTGGCAGGCGCAACGTCCAGAAAGTCGCATGAAGCAAGTGTTGCGACAGATGCGGCTAAAGCGATGGTTTTTATATATCCGAATTTCATATATATAATCTTTTTAATGGTTTTTAGAACTTAAGCTGTACACCCAAAGTGAAGGTACGCGACAGAGGATACGAGTTCCATGCAAGCTCGGGATCCCACAACTTGAAGGGGCTCCATACGGCGATATTGTCTCCGTTGAGGTAAACGCGGCCGAACTTGAACGAGTAACCGATCTCGAGGGTCTTGAAGCGGATGAAGTTACCGTTACGCATCCAGTAGGTGCTGTTAACCATGTTGTTTGCGTTGTCCGCTGAAGTCAGACCAAGACGGGGGTACTTGGCATTGGGGTCGGGATTGTCCAAGCGCCATGCATCGTCGGCAATGAACTGCAGAACGTTGCGGTCGTTGGTTCCGAAGATCTCAATGTTACCGGCCATGATTGTACGCTTGGCCGAACCATTGAAGAATACGCCCAGATCCCAGTTCTTCCACTGGAGGTTGAAGCCCAAACCGTACTGAATGCGCGGCAGGTTACCGTAGGGAGAGATCATTGCCTGGTCGTTCTGGTCGATAAGGCCGTCACCGTTCACGTCGCGGTACTTGATATCTCCCGGACGTACAGTGGTACCGAGCAGCTGCTCGGGGCTGTTGTCGATCTCTTCCTGTGAGGTGAAGAGTCCATCGGCGATGTAGCCCTCGGTGCGGTAGCCGTCCAGAGGCTTGCCGGTCTTGATTTGCCATACCGACTCGTACTTGGGCTCATCAAGGTCGATGTACTTGTTCTGCGTGTAGGTGAAATTACCGCGCAGGCTGAGGTGAAGATCCTTAGTGATCTGCTTGTCCCAGTTTACGCTGAGCTCGAATCCGTGGCTCTCGGCCTCTCCTACCTGTCCCCAGGGAATTGCGTCCCAGTAACCGAGAACGAACGGCCATGATGCACGCTGCAGCATGATGTGGTCGCGACGATCTTTGAAGTACTCGGCCGTAATGTTCAACTGGCGGAAGAGTGACAAATCAACACCGAGGTTGAGCTTTTTCACGCGTTCCCAGGTTCCGCCGTCAACAGCGTATGCAGACAATGCGTGACCGTTGAAAGAGTATTGTTGACCAACTGCGGGGCCTGTTACATATGCGCCGCCACCGTTGATGGTGATCTGGTCGAAGTAGAGGAAGTGGGGACCTCCGAAGCCATCGCTACCTACAAGACCGTATGAACCGCGAAGTTTGAAGTAGTCGACTACGTTCTTGACGGGCTCCCAGAACTTCTCGTTGCTCGGTACCCATCCCAATGAAAGTGCGGGGAAGAACTCGAAGCGGTCGCCCTTCTGCAGACGCTCTGTACCGTTGTAACCGAAGTTAAACTCAACCCAGTAGCGCTGGTCGAAGTCGTAGGTTAAACGACCCGAGAGGCCCTGGTTACGGTTGGGCAGAGAGTTGGCAGGCTGGTAACTGCGCATCATGAGCATCAACAGACCTCCTACGGTATGACGTCCGAAAGCACGGTTATATGACAGTCGGCCATCGAAGTAGAACGTGTTGTCGCTGCTGGGGTCAGACCAAGTCTCGGTCACGTAGTCGTTACCTGTCTCTCCGATTTTCTCGAGGGTATATACATCCGGGTTGTTGATGTCCCAGCTGCCCTCTGCTACACGATAGTAGTATGGTTTTAGTGCCTGAGTGAACGAGCTTGAAGACCAGTTCTTCCAGTTTACCATGGCGGTCAGCTCGAGACCCTTGGTGATGAAGTCAAACTTCTGGTTGATCTTCAGCGTGGTATTCAGTGTGTTGGCCTTTGATGACATGTGATCATCCATCATGGCAGCATAGGGGTTGGTTCGGGTACGCTGGTCGGTGAGGATCGCGTTACCGAAACGTACGTGAGTGTCGTCCTCGCTCTGTGCCGGGAAGGTGGGCGGGAACATCACGGGGTTAGTGAGAATGGCATAATTGAAGAGCCTGTTTACATCCTCTACCACACCGTTACGCTGATAGATCTGCGCATTCATGTGCAGGTCGATAGTCGTCGAGGGCGAAAGCTGGTACGAAATGTTGTTCTGGAAGATGTAATCGTAGTTCTGGATCGTATTATTATATACGTAGTCCTTCGGTGCATCCACGATACCGGTATCGTGGTTGAACTGGAGGCTCATGTAATACGATACGCGGTTACCACCACCGGTGATGTTGATGTTGGCGCGCTGGTTGACGTTCATGTTGCGGAACATCACATCCTGCCAGTCAACGTCGGGGTATATGAGAGGATACTTGTGGCTGCGCGTCAGTTCTATCATCTCGGGCGTGTAACGGCCTGTAGATGCTCCGCGGGCAACCATGGCCTCGTTGTAGAGTTCCATCCAGGTACCACCGTCCACGAAGTCGGGCATACGCATGGGCTGAACGAACGAGTTTTCGAGTGTAACACCCACCTTGGCGCGGGTATTGGTCTTACCCTTCTTGGTTGTAACGATCATCACACCGTTTGCACCGCGCACACCGTAGATGGCCGTTGCCGATGCATCCTTCAGCACGGTAAAGCTCTCGATGGTCTCGGGAGGAATACGGTTAAGGTCGCCAGACGAGATCTCGACGTCATCCAACAGGATAAGGGGAGTGGCGCGACCGCCGAACGTACCGATACCGCGGATGTAGAACTCTGAGGTAGCACCCGGGGCACCAGTGTTGTTCATCTGGATCACACCGGCCAGCTTACCGGCCAGAGCGGTGGTCAGCGATGAAGACGAGGTGCGCAGCGCTTCGCCCTCTACCGAGGTGATGGCACCTGTAATAGATACCTTTCGCTGAACACCGGCACCTACGACAACGACCTCCTCAACCTGGTTGTCGCTCTCGAGTTTTACCTCGATGTCGCTGACGCCCGTGATATCGAGGGTCGCGGTCTTGTAACCGATATAGGCGACTTCGATCGATCCCTTCTTCTTCGAGATGGTGATCTTGAACTCACCGTTCGTGTCGGTCGTTACGACATTGTTGGTGTTGCCAACTTCGGTCACGTAGGCTCCTATTATGGCTTCGCCATTGTAGGAGTCGACGACCTTACCAGAAACGGTGTGGCCGTCCTGTGCCACGGCAGGCGCTTCCGCCCGAGCCTCAGCCGCAAAGGCCTGGTCGGTGCAGAGCATTCCCAGCGCTAGCACGCAGATGAGTAGTAAATTTTTTACTTTCATACAATAAAGATTAAGTTAGGTCCGTTAATTCCGGATGGTAAAACAATTGTGTTTTTGCTTCGATTTCTGTTTACATGTTAGTAGTCGGTTTTTGTCATTAACAAAGATATGAAAATTCCGTATCTGCAAATGTAAATAATTACCCATAAAATGTAATAAATCGGTCAAAAGGCTGCGGATTCTAATTCTGAAGGCCGTTTATTATACTTTTTGTTATTCCGGATGTGGGTTTTGATGTCTGATTTCCCCTGCTGTCAACCTGCGAAGATATGAAATGAAATTTATGCGTGTTGCTTTCTTGTAAAATGTCGTGATTGAGGCTTTATTGGCTTATGATTTTTAATGTAACGAAGCTGAAGGCTATATTATTACCTTGATTTTCGTGATTGTCGGCCTGCTGCTGTCCCGATATTGTCCTTGGGGGTGATTTTTGGCTATATACGCGCGTGCTCCGGCGCGGAAGGGGGTGAAAAATTTGGTCCGTAACGGCAGGGCAAGCCGGAATCGTGGCGTCGGCGAGGTCGTCGGGTACTAGTTTGCTGCCGCCAGTTTTGGGGGTGCGAGGGGCGCACGATGGTAAAAATCTTGTGCAGGATTGGCTTTTGCGGCCGACTTTTCGTATCTTTGACTCTTGAAGCGTCGTTATCGGAAGTAATATGTGCCGCTTGATACGTTGGCTGACCGCCATACAGTTTGTCGTTTTCCTGCTGATGGTCCCTTGTGAGACCCGATCGCAGGAGTATGATGCGTATTATATGTCGGACTACGGGCGCCGCCCTTCGGCGCGTATGGAGATGGGCATATCGCTGGCGGCAACATATATGGGTGTCGCGGCCGACGAGGCTCGCTCGCTGTCGCCGCGTCTCGGTGTGCGCGGGGCGCTCGTTATGTCGCTCTGCTGGGCCGAGCGTTATGCCATTCAGCTGGAGCTGGCATACCTGTTTAACAAAATACGAACGGAGGACGTTGCCGCCGGCACCGATTCGGGGCACGATGTGCGCTCGAACGTCATGGAGATTCCGCTGCTCTTTTCGTTGCGCGGCTTGGGCCCGTTGCGCGTAAATGCTGGTCCGGTACTATCGCTGGCCGGAACGGCGCGCTACGACACCGAGGCCGAACGTGTCGAGTTCGGACGCATGCGCACGACGGTGGGCTATGCGGCTGGTCTTGGTGTGAAGCTGACGAAGAATGTTGTCATCGATGCGCGTTTTACGGGAAACCTTGGGCGTACGCTCAATTATTATGAGGGGCACGAGTTCCACTCGCGGAGTTACTGGGTGACGCTCGGCCTCGGTTACATGTTTTGAATATTATGAATTCCGAAGAGATAAACAAACTTATTCCCATTGAGGGTGTCGACACGCGCGAGCTGTATGGTGCGCAGGATGTCTACGTCGAGCAGATCCGCTCGCTGGCGCCCAAGGTGAAGATCGTTGCCCGCGGCTCGTCGTTGCGAGTGCTGGGTGCGAAGGCCGATGTCGAGGCTTTCGAGCGCAAGATGAATTCGCTCATCGACTATTATATAAAGTATCGCCACATATCGAAGGAGGTCGTGTCGCAGGCCTTTTCGGCGGGCCTTAGCGACAGGGTGGAGGCGTCGTCGGACAAGGATACGATCGTCTTCGGCAACAACGGCATGGCCATACGTGCCCGTACGGTCAACCAGCGCCGCCTGGTGGAGCTTTACGAGGCTAACGACCTGCTCTTCGCCGTGGGCCCTGCCGGTTCGGGCAAGACCTATACGGCCATAGCGCTGGCGGTGCGGGCGTTGAAGGAGCGTATGGTGCGGCGTGTGATCCTCACGCGCCCTGCCGTCGAGGCGGGCGAGAAACTGGGATTCCTGCCAGGCGACATGAAGGAGAAACTTGACCCCTACCTGCAGCCGCTGTACGATGCGCTGAACGACATGATTCCGGCGGCCAAGCTGCAGAAGTATATCGAGGAGGGTACGGTGCAGATAGCGCCTCTGGCCTACATGCGCGGCCGCACGCTGGACAACGCCTTCGTGATACTCGACGAGGCGCAGAATACGACCGTGTCGCAGATCAAGATGTTCCTCACGCGTATGGGGCGCAACGCCAAATTTATCGTCACGGGCGACGTGACGCAGATCGACCTGCCGCGCAAGAGCGACAGCGGCCTGACGCGGGCGATGGAGACGCTGCGCGGGATCGACGGCATAGGCATCGTCGAATTCGACCGCCGCGACATTGTGCGCCACCATCTGGTGAAGTATATCGTCGAGGCGTTCGACCGCCGCGACCGTGCTGCCGACGAAGCCGGTGTGGAGACGCGGTGATGCCGCGGCCGCGACCGGCAATGGCCGGGCGGCGGATTGAAATGTGGAAAATGACTTAAATTCGAATACTATGGACAGAAACCTCAAATCGTTGAAACCCGAGAGCGTCTGGGCACGCTTCGCGGAGATAGTACGCATACCGCGACCCTCGCACAGCGAGGACAAGATACGCCGTTACCTGGTGGAGTTTGCCGAGAGCCACGGCATCGAGCATTGTGTCGACGAGGCCGGCAACGTATATATGCACAAGGGAGCCACGGCCGGGATGGAGAACCGCAAGGGCTTGATCCTGCAGGCGCATGTCGACATGGTGGCGCAGAAGAACAAGGACAAGGAGTTCGATTTCGAGAACGATCCCATCGACGCCTATATCGACGGCGACCGCGTAACGGCCGACGGTACGACTCTGGGTGCCGACAACGGTATCGGTGTTGCGGCGGCTCTGGCCGTGATGTCGGACGACAAGCTCGCGCACGGCCAGATCGAGGCCCTCTTCACGGCTACCGAGGAGACGGGTATGGACGGAGCGTTCGGCCTGAAGCCCGGGCTGTTGAAGGGCGATATCCTGCTGAATCTCGACTCGGAGGCCGAGGGCGAGCTCTATGTAGGTTGTGCCGGCGGCCTTGATGCCAACGTGACCCTGCCTTACGTGGCCGTTGCGGCTCCTGCCGGGGGATATGCGACGCTGCGCCTGTCGGTGCGCGGATGCAAGGGCGGCCACTCGGGCATACAGATCATCTGCCAGCGTGCCAATGCCAACCGCCTGCTGTTCCGTCTGCTGCGCCGTATCGCGCGCCTTTGCGACATGAAGCTCTGCTCGGTCGACGGCGGCGGCCTGCGTAACGCCATCCCGCGTGAGGCCGAGGCCGTGGTGATGGTTCCCTGCGGTGATGTTGAGAAGGTGAAGGCCGCTGCGGCGGAGTTCCTCGCCGTGGTGACGGCCGAGTTCGCCGGCATCGAGGATGCCATAGCGGTGGAGACCGCGGCTGCGGAGCCCTGCGCGGAGATGATTCCCGATGACGTTGCCGCCCGCCTGATGGCCGCCATGGTGGCATGCCACGACGGCGTGGCCCGCATGTCGACGGCGATGGAGGGTCTGGTGCAGACGTCGAACAACGTTGCACGCGTGGTGTCGGACGGCAAGTGCGTTACGGTGAACATGCTGATGCGTTCGTCGGTGCGTTCGGAGAAGGAGGCGCTGGCCGACTCAATCGAGGCGGTCTTCACGCTGGCCGGAGCCGAGGTTGCCTTCTCGGGCGGCTACGACGGCTGGAACCCCAACATGGATTCGCCCATACTGAAGACCATGATCGGCATGTACGAGCAGCTCTACGGGCGCCGTCCCGCCGTGACGGCCATACACGCCGGACTGGAGTGCGGCATCATCGGCGGCAAGTATCCTAACCTCGACATGATATCGTTCGGCCCCACGATCAACTATCCCCACTCGCCCGACGAGAACGTGGAGATCGAATCGGTGCAGCGTTTCTACGATTTCCTGATACATACGATCGAAAACGCGCCTGAGAAATGACGCAGCGTCAGTTGACAGCCGACATATCGGAGAAGTGGTTCGTTATCGTAAACCCCGTCTCCGGATCGGGGCGCGGCCTGGCCGACCTGCCGAAGATAACCAAGCTCATACGCGACAACGACATCCCGTATGAGCTGGTCTTCTCGCAGCACAAGCACCATCCGACGGAGCTCACCGTGCGGGCCGTGAATGCCGGCTACCGCCGCATAATCGTCATCGGCGGCGACGGCACGCTGCACGAGGTGGTGAACGGACTCTTCATCCAGCAGGCCGTCTCGCCCGACGAGGTTACGGTGTCGGTGGTGGCCGTGGGTACGGGCAACGACTGGGTGCGCATGTTCGGCATCCCGTCGCACTACTCCGAGGCTATCCGTGCCATCCGCGAGGGCTACACTTTCCTGCAGGATGTGGGCGAGGTGTATTACGAGGAGTCGCACTTCCCGCAGATGCGCTATATGGCCAATGTCGCGGGTGCGGGCTTCGATGCCGACGTTATACGCTGCTACCAGCACTACAAGAACAAGGGACGCTGCGGCCGTCACCTCTATCCGCTGTCGATCCTGCGCAGCTACTTCCGCTATCGTTCGACGGGCGTGAAGGTGTGGGTCGACGACAAGCTGGTGCACAACAACCTGTTGTTCAGCGTGGCCATCGGCGTCTGCAAGTACAACGGCGGCGGCGTGCAGCAGTTGCCCGAGGCTGTGGCCGACGACGGCCTGCTCGACATAACGCTCATACGCCCCATACATTGGTGGCATGTGGTGTTCCGCCTGCGGAGACTGTTCAACGGAAGCATCTACACCATAGGCCATGTGGCACACTATCAGGGCCGCCACGTGCGTATCGAGTCATCGCCCGAGATGCCTATCGAGGTCGACGGCGAGATTCTGGGAGGCTCGCCGCTGGAGTTCAAGGTGCGCCACCGCTGTGTGAAGGTTATCGTGAACAAGGATTTCCTTGAGGAGTAGCGCGCTGCGGCGCGCGATGCATGATGCGGGTCCCGAAACGCGGGTCCCGCATCTTTTGTTGGTGGGGACGCTGCCGTATCTCGAAAATGGTTATCTTTGGTGTAAAAAGATGCCGTTATGGATATAATGGAACTTCGCGAATATATCCTTTCGCTGCCCGAGGTGGAGGAGTGTACGCCCTTCGACGAGACGACGCTCGTCTATAAGATCGGCGGCCGCATGTTCGCATGCGCCGATATGGAGGATTTTGAGTATGTCGTGGTGAAGCACGACCCCGACGAGGGCGAGGCTTTGCGCGAGCGCTACGCCGAGATCACCCCTGCGTGGCATTTCAACAAGCGTTACTGGAGTGCCGTGGCCGTTGCGGGCGACCTGCCTGAGTCGCTGGTGCGGGAGCTTATACGCGCCTCGTATCTCTACACGCTGCGCAATACGGTTACGCCCAAGGCGCGGCGCGAGGAGCTGTTGCGGCGTGTCGTGCCGCTGCTGGAAGGAATGTGACGCGCCGGTGTGTGGGGGCGGTGATGCCTGTTGTGGCGCACATATACAATAAGAAAACGGGGTATCGCTTTCGCGGTGCCCCGTCGTGTGGAGAATATCGGGCTCGAACCGATGACCTCTTGCATGCCATGCAAACGCTCTAGCCAACTGAGCTAATCCCCCGTTTGTGGGTGCAAATATATGGAGCGAATTTGATTTTTCCAAAAAACAGGGCGGAAAACTTTTCAAACTTTTCGTATAGGCTCAATATATCTGCCTTCGGGGGGGGGCGTGTTGCGTGCCGCATGGGCAATGCCGCGGCATGGCATCGGCACCTATCGCCGTGCCATGTGCCACAGCGGGCCGTTGCCGTGACCGATGTTCATGCGGCTGCCGACGCGTATGGCCGCCGTGACGTAACGCTTGGCCTCGGCGACAGCCTCGACGAGGGGCAGTCCCTGCGCCAGCAGTGCGGCGATCGACGACGAGAGGGTGCAGCCCGTGCCGTGGAGGTTGCGCGTATCGATCCTCTCGCCAGTGAATCGCTCCGTGCGGCCGTCGTGGCAGAGGATGTCGCACATGTCGCCCTCGGCCAGATGGCCGCCCTTGACAAGCACCGCCGTGCCGTAATGCTCCGCGAGCTCGCAGGCGGCGCGTTCCATCTCCTCGACGGTGGTTATGCGGCCGCGCCACAGAACTTCCGCCTCGCTCATGTTGGGCGTGATGACGGTGGCGGTGGGGATCAGTTCGCGCTCGATTATCTCGGTCGTGTGCTCCTCGATGAGGCGGTGGCCGCTTGTGGATACCATCACGGGGTCATACACCACCCATTGGGGCTTGTGGCGGCGCAGGGCGTCGGCTATGGTGCGGACGATGTCGGCGTCGTTCACCATGCCTATCTTTACGGCCTGCGGCTCGATGTCCTCCATCACGGCGTCGATCTGGTCGGCTACGACCTGCGGAGGTATGGGGAAGACGCTGCGCACGCCGAGCGTGTTCTGCACCGTGACGGCCGTTATGGCCGTTGCGGCATAGGCCCCGAGTGCCGTTATGGCCTTTATGTCGGCCTGTATGCCCGCGCCGCCCGAGGGGTCGGAACCTGCTATCGAGAGTACGGCCGCCGGGCGTGACGTACCCTGTGCCGTCGTGCCGTCGTCGGCCGAGGCGGCGCGGCGGCAGCGGACGAAGGTCTCGACCGGGTCGGGCGAGTTCCACACGGCACCGAGCACTCCGGCGCCGCCGAAACCCATGTCGGCAATCGAGGCTATGTTGCTCTCGTCGATGCCGCCCAGGGCGATGACCTTCTCGTCGATGATGCCCGCGCGGCGTGCCTGCTCGATCTGCTCACGCGTGAAGGCGGCGGCGTAGCCGCGCTTCGAGATGCTGTCGAAGATGGGGCTCAGGGTGACGTAGTCGCACGCCCCCTTGCAGCGCTCGACCTCCGAGAGCGAGTGGCACGTGCGGCTGAGGTGTCCGCTGTATCCCTGCGGGGGCAGGGGGTGGCGGCTGTTGAGGTGTATGCCCCGCAGCCCGTACCGCTCGGCCAGATGGAAGGCGCTGTGCAGCACGATGCGCTTGCGCATGTGGGGCGGTATGGCGCAGAGGAGGCGTTCGATTCCCTCGTCGGGGACGTTGGGCTTGCGCAGGTGGAGCGTCTCCAGCCCGCGTTCCATCATGGCGATGATGGTGTCGGCCTCGCCTTCGAAGAGGTCGGGCCGCGTGTAGAGTATTACTCTCATGGCAGTTCCGATATAAATGTTTGCATTGTTCTCATATCCGCCGACCAGAGCCGTCCGGCCAGCGTCTCGCCGTAGCCGCAGATGATCTTCAGCGTCTCCGACGCCTGCACGGCGGCCGTGAAGGCGGCCGTGGGGCCCATCACGCCCTTCGGGGCGACATATTGTTCTGTGGCCGCCTGGTCGGGCCACAGGTCGCGGTAGGCGCGCGGGCGGGGCTGGCAGTTGAACACCGCTACCTGTCCCTCGAACTCGCATATCGCGCCGTAGACGTAGGGTATGCCCATGGCGGCCGTGGCGTCGCCCACGATGTACCGCGTGGCGAAGTTGTCGCAGCCGTCGACCACCACGTCGCACCCTGCGGCAAGCGACCGTATGTTGGCGGCATCGACCCTTACAGCGTGTGCCTCGACTGTAATGCCGCTGTTCAGGGCGTGCAGCCGCCGGGCGGCCGTGTCGGCCTTGGGCGCGGCGACGTCGGCCTCGGTGTAGAGTATTTGCCGCTGCAGGTTGTCGAGGCTTACCGTGTCGTCGTCGGCGAGGACTATGGTACCCACGCCCGCGGCGGCGAGGTACAGGGCCACGGGTGAGCCGAGGCCTCCGACGCCTACGATGAGCACGCGGGCACCGCTCAAACGCCGCTGTCCCTCGTCGCCCACCTCGGCGAGCATCCGCTGGCGCGAGTAGCGTGTCATGGCCGCGGAGTGTGTTGCGGGCGCATGAGGTCGAACGATGCGTCCCAGTCCTTCCATACGGGTTCGCGTCCCAGGCGCTTCAGGGCGCGCTCGACCTCGACGGCGGTGCGCTCGTCGCTCACGTGGAACTGCTCGAGCGCCTGCGGGTAGCTGTAGTAGCCTCCCGGGTCGGTCTTGCTTTCGGCCGACATGGTAGTGACGCCCAGCGTGGCCATGTTGTCGCGGATGTTGGCTGGCTCGCGCGTCGAGTATGATATGTCGACGTCGTGGTCGAAGATGCGCATGGCGAATGTCACCTGCGCCAGCTCGCGGTCGCTCATGATGACGTTGGGCTGGAAGCCCTCGTTCTCGGCGGGGCGCATGCGCGGGAAGTTGACGCTGTATTTTGTGCGCCAGTAGTGCTTCTGCAGGTAACGCAGGTGGTGGGCCATCATCGTCACGTCGGTACGCCAGTCCTCGAGTCCGATCAGCACGCCGAGTCCTATCGAGTGGACGCCGGCCTGACCCATGCGGTCGAAGCCGTCGACACGCCACTCGAAGCGCGACTTCATGCCGCGGGGGTGGTAGACGTTGTAGCGGGCGCGGTTGTAGGTCTCCTGAAAGCATATCACGCCGTTGAGACCGTGGTGCGTCAGCCGTTCGTACTCCTCGGACTTGAGCGGCATGACCTCGATCTTGAGGTTGCTGAAGTAGGGCTTGGCGATGTCGAGTGCTCGGGCAATGTAGTCGACGCCCGCCAGCGCGGGGTTCTCGCCCGTCACCAGGAGCAGGTTCTCGAAGGGACCCAATTTTTTTATGGCGCGGTACTCGTTTTCGATCTCCTCGGGCGTGAGGATGGTGCGCTTCATGGGGTTCGATATGTGGAACCCGCAGTAGACGCACGAGTTGGTGCACGAGTTGGTGAGGTAGAGCGGTATGAAGAGCGAGATGGTGCGTCCGAAGCGCTCCTCGGTATAGCGGCGGCTCAGGCGCGCCATGGTCTCGAGATAGGGGGCCGCGGCGGGCGATACGAGCGCCATGAAGTCGTCGATGGTGCAGTGGTCGGCCGCGAGGGCGCGCCGCACGTCGGCGTCGGTCTTGGAGTAGATCGCCTCGGTGGTCTGCTCCCACGATATATCCTTCAAATAGTCTGAAAACATATCCTTTCTTTTGTCAATCCTTTTTTGTCCTTGTTCTTGTCGTGGAGCGGCGCTCCAGCATGCGTATGGCGTTGTGCCGTGCCGTGGCTACGCCCGTGGGCAGGCATTCGTCGCCGCCGTATTCGAGATGCAGCCTCAGCTCGTCGGCCAGGGGTGCGTGGCGCAGGCATATGCGGCACGCAATCTTTATGCACAGCGCCCTAACGGCGATGCTCAGCCGCGGCGAGTGCATGCCGTCGAGACAGAAGTCGAGCAGGTCGGCGTCAGGCTCCTCCGCCATCGGCAGGCGGTTGACCATGCTCAGCAGCAGGCGCTGCACTCCGTGGCGCGTCTCGCTGACGGCTTGCCGCGAGATATCCTGCCGATACGGCCCGAAAAGCTCGGGGCGGCGCCTTGCGACCTGTTCCAGCGCCCATGCCGCATGCCACGCAACGGTGTCGTCGCCGTCGCCGGTCAGGATGGCGAGCTGCCCGAAGAGGGCAGGGTCGTTCTCGGCCTGCAGGGCCAGGCGGCCGATGGCCGGGCGTTGCATCCGTGTGGCGGAGAGTGTCTGCCTGAGCGAGGTCATGGGGCGTTACTTTCCGGCGTCGGTTGAGCCTTTATGCCCGTCTGCGGCCGTCTCGCCGTTGCCGTACTCGCGGCGTATGTCGCGACTGAGGCGCATGGCGCAGAAGTTGGGGCCGCACATGGTGCAGTACTCGCCGTCGGTGTGGCGGCCGGCGTGGAAGTAGCTCATCGCGCGCTCCGAGTCGAGCGACAGGTCGAACTGGTCCTTCCAGCGGAACTCGTACCGCGCCTTGCTCAGGGCGTTGTCGCGCACCTGCGCTCCGGGGTGTCCCTTCGCCAGGTCGGCGGCATGGGCCGCGATCTTGTATGTCACAACGCCCACGCGCACATCCTCCTTGTCGGGCAGTGCCAGGTGCTCCTTGGGGGTGACGTAGCAGAGCATGGCCGTGCCGAGCCATCCGATCTGCGCGGCGCCGATGGCCGAGGTTATGTGGTCGTAGCCGGGGGCGATGTCCGTAACGATTGGGCCCAGCGTGTAGAAGGGCGCGTTGTGGCACTTCTCCTTCTGACGCTCCATGTTCTCGCGTATCTTGTGCATGGGGACGTGTCCCGGGCCCTCGATGAAGGCCTGCACGTTCTTCGCCCAGGCGCGGGTGACAAGCTCGCCCATGGTGTCGAGCTCGGCGAACTGCGCCTCGTCGTTGGCGTCATGTATCGATCCCGGGCGCAGGCCGTCGCCGAGCGATACGGCCACGTCGTACTGCGCCAGTATGTCGCATATGTCGTCGAAGTGTTCGTAGAGGAAGCTCTCGCGGTCGTGCACAAGGCACCACTTGCTCATGATCGAGCCGCCGCGGCTGACGATGCCGCACAGGCGCTTGTCGGCCAGGTGGACGTTCTGGCGGCGTATGCCGGCGTGGATGGTGAAGTAGTCGACACCCTGCTCGCACTGCTCGATGAGCGTGTCGCGGTAGAGTTCCCACGTAAGGTCCTCGACGCGGCCCCCGACCTTCTCCAAAGCCTGGTATATGGGCACCGTGCCCACGGGTACGGGGCAGTTGCGGATGATCCACTCGCGCGTCTCGTGTATGTTGGCGCCCGTCGAGAGGTCCATGAGCGTGTCGCCGCCCCATTTGCAGCTCCAGAGGGCCTTCTCTACCTCCTCGTCGATGCCCGACGTGGTGGCCGAGTTGCCGATGTTGGTGTTGATCTTCACCAGGAAGCTGCTGCCGATGATCATCGGCTCGGCCTCGGGGTGGTTGATGTTGGCCGGCAGAACGGCACGGCCCTCGGCTATCTCGCGGCGCACGAACTCGGGCGTGATGTAGGTCTCGATGCCGAGCTGCTCGCAGTTCATGTTCTCGCGGATGGCCACATACTCCATCTCGGGTGTTATGATGCCGCGCTTGGCATAGGCCATCTGCGTTATTGCCGCCCCTTTCTTGGCGCGGTAGGGCAGCGCTATGTGCTCGAAGCGCAGGTGGTCGAGCGAGCGGTCGTCGCGGCGCATGCGGCCGTACTCCGACGTGATCTCGGGCAGGCGCTCAACGTCGCCGCGGCCCACGATCCAGCTCTCGCGCAGGCGGGGCAGTCCCTTCGTGAGGTCGACCTTGACGGCCGGGTCGCTGAACGGGCCGCTCGTGTCGTAGATATAGACGTCGGGGTTGGGTGTGTAGTGTTTCTCGCCGTTCTCGTCGATCGAGACGCTCGGTACCTGCTCGACGCGGCGCATGGCCACGCGTATCTCGGGGTGTATGCGGCCCGGAACGTAGACCTTCTCCGAGCGCGAATAGCGTATCTTCTGTATATGTTCCATATGAAATGCCGTTTTGCTGTTACTCCTGGTCGAGAAATGCCGTGAGGGGCGAGCTTGCCTCGGCCTCGAAGTGCTCGGCCACGGTGCCCAGCCCCGCCTCGTATGCCATGCGTCCCGCCTCGACGGCGCGGGCGAAGGCCTCGGCCATCGCCACGGGGTCACCCGCAACGGCTATGGCCGTGTTGACCAGACAGGCCGAAGCGCCCATCTCCATCGCCTCGGCGGCATGGCTCGGAGCCCCGATGCCGGCGTCGACAACGACGGGAACGCCAGCCTGCTCGATGATTATGCCCAGAAAGTCGCGCGTGCGCAGGCCCTTGTTCGAGCCTATGGGGGCGCCCAGCGGCATGACGGCGGCGGCGCCCGCCTCCTCCAGACGCTTGCAGAGCGTCGGGTCGGCCTGGCAGTAGGGCAGTACGATGAAGCCCATCTTCACCAGCTGCTCGGTGGCCTTGAGCGTCTCGACCGAGTCGGGCAGCAGGTAGCGCGGGTCGGGGTGTATCTCCAGCTTGAGCCACGGCGTGCCGAAGGCCTCGCGCGCCATCTGTGCGGCGAAGACGGCCTCCTCGGCGTTGCGCACGCCCGAGGTGTTGGGCAGCAGGGTGATGTTGGGGCCAAGGATATGTTGCAGCATGTCATCGTCGCTGTCTCCCAGTTCGATTCGTTTCATTGCTACGGTCACCATCTCGGTGCGCGAGGCCTCGATGGCCTGCTGCATGAGCGTGTGTGAGCTGAACTTGCCGGTGCCGAGGAAGAGGCGCGAGCCGAATTCCCGGCCGGCGATTACTAGTTTTTCCATTTTTCCTATTGTTTTTTGATCGTTTGCATTGTCGGTATGACCGTCGGTCAGAGCGCGATTATGCGCCGCATCTCGGCCGCGGGGTCGTCGGCGCGCAGCACCGAGCCCGAGAGGGCTATGCCCGCGACGCCGGTGGCCATGATATGCGGTATGTCGTCGAATTCGATACCGCCGATGGCAACCACTGGGAGCGTGATGCCCTGTTCGCGCATGCGGCCTATGATGTCGCGGTAACCGTCGAGGCCAAGTATGGGGCTGAGGTTCTTCTTTGTGGTGGTGAAGCGGTATGGGCCGCAGCCTATGTAGTCGGCGCCAGCCGCGGCCAGGGCCGCAACGTCGTCGAAGGTGTTGGCCGTGCCGCCTATGATGTAGGCGTCGCCCAGACGGCGTCGTGCTTCGGCTACGGGCATGTCGTTCTTGCCCAGATGCACGCCGTGGGCCTTGATGCGTTCCGCAACGGCTACATAGTCGTCGATGATGAGCGTGGCGCCGCAGGCGTTGCACATCTCGAGCATCTGCTCGGCTACGGGGATGATCTCGTCCTCCGTGGCATCCTTCATGCGCAGTTGTATCCAGCGGCAGCCCCCCTCGAGGGCCAGGCGTGCCGAGTCGAGGTAACCGTATCGCCCGGTGGCGTGTGTGATGAACTGTACGGGTATCATGGCTCTATCCTCCGCAGGCTACACGTATGACGGTGAGTTTGTCGCCCTCGTTGAGCGTATGCGCGGCCCATTCCGTGCGCGGCACCACGCGGTTGTTGACGGCGATGGCCGCCATGGCGGGCAGGCCGATCTCGGCGGCCAGCGCGGCCACATCCGACGCCGAGGTCTGCAACGCCTTGTTGTTGACGTAGATTGTCATAGCGAGAAATGTTTATCGTGTGGGGGATAAATGCAACGGGAGCGGTTGCGGCACCGAGGCCGAAGGCGATACACACAATTCCTACGTCAGCGTTAACTGCATCAGGTTCGAGGGTATGATCTCAGCCCGCGCGGGCACCCCTTTGTATTTATCTCTACGCAAAGTTACGCATTTCTTGCGGACCGCGTTGCGAAACGGGGCAAAATATTTTCCGCCGGCCGCGTAAAACACGCAAAAAAGTACGGCGGATTGGGATATCCGCCGTACAGATCTGAAACGAGCCGTGTGCGTTGCGAGGTTATTTTTCCAATGCAGCCCTCAACCGTTTTTCGGCAGTCGCCGGGTCGCTGAGGTCTCTGCGCATATCGCGTGTGCCGTCGCGGCCGATTATCATGTAGCATGGGAATCCTTCGATACCCAGTTTCTTCGAGACGGCAGCCATCTGTTCTTCGGTTATACGGTAATGTACGCCGCCGTCTAGTTCCGCTATCGTTTTCTTGTAGACTGAAATGGGCGATGATTCGTCGGCTATGTATAGCCATACGATCTTGTCGGCGATGTCGCTCTTCTTCAATCGGGCAAAATTGTCGAATCCTACATGACACCAGGTGCACCATGTATTCCAGAAATCGACGAAGACAACATTGCCAGCATAGCGCTCGGCAATGGCATCAAAAACCTTGTCGTTGCCGACGTCGGGAGTTTGCTCGATACGGATTTTGCCTTCGGCTGCAGCCGCTGCGGCGCGTATCTCGGCCTCGGCCGTAAGGCATGCCTCGCTGAAGAAGGGGTGGGCCATATGGTCGAGGCGGGCGCGGTCCTCGTCGGTGAGCATATCCGATGAGGCTGTCGAAAAGAGCTGCCATGCTTCGCTGTATTCGCGGTAGAAGTTGCCTTCGGGCAGCTGTGCCTTGTCGGCCCAATCGCGGACGCGGATCTGTGTCGAAAAGATGAAGTCCAGACCATTGATTGCATATTTCATGTCGTTGAAGTCAATCGGGCGCAGCATGCGGCGTATATGTTCGGCTGAGAACTCTACTGGTGCCGCCGTACCACCGTTTGAGGCACTCGCTGCCATCATCATGGGGGCGGCGAATGCATTTTGCATCAGTTCCATATCTAACTCCATAACGTTAAGCAGCTTTTGCAGCTCGGTCATATGCGAGCTGCGCTGTACGCTGTCGAGGGCTGTGGCGTAGGCCTGTTCGACCATTGAGGCGTAGTCGTCGGCATTCATGCCGTCCTCGGGCTTGACGGTCATTCTTATGGGCTCCTGCAGATGGGTATAGGCTCGGTTAATCGCGGCATAGCGTCCCGTAGTGTAGGCCGGGCACATGTAGTTGAAGAACCGGTATTCGTCGGTTTTCTCTATGGCTCGCCGCTCGACAAGAAGGCGTCCAGTTTTGCCAAGATCGATATATACGTCTGTAGTCTGCCCGGGCTCTATCCACACGTGCGAGTATACGCCGGCGTTGCTTATGGCGCTGAGCGATACCTTTATGGTTCCGTACTGCATGAATGTAAATTCGGCCGTGTTGGTCTCGGGGTCGGCCTCGGCCGTGAGGGTTTCGGTGCCGCCGAGCAGAGGCTGTGTATGCAGGCTGACCGTGCGGCTCATCCCTTCACGAAAGCCAAGCAGGTGAACCCTCACCGTTGTGGCCGCGCATTTGAAAACCTGTTCGGGCATTTCGTTGCTGCCGTTGTCGCGGCGCAACTTCTTTGGCAGACCGGCCGGGAATTTCGGATATTTGGCCTTGCCCGTGAGGTCGATGCCGAAGAGTTTGAATCCGTTGTCGTTTTCTATGAAATCCATGGCCCTGCTTCCGAGCGGAACGGGCTGAAACGTCAGAGTGCATGATATGATGCCGTTTTCGGGCATCCTGACCCACTTGTCCATAGAAAAGCCTTCGGCTGATTTGAAGCCATAGGTCTGATCTCCGACCTTAAGGACGCTTTCCTTGCCGATACGTACATGCTCGCCCGGATAACCGTATAGGTCGACGTTGATTATGGTTGCCGTATCGGTCATGACAACGTGCGAGATGTCCATTGTCATGGAGTTGGCTGCCTCGATCAGGGGATTGTCGATTTCGCGTTGCGAGGGCGTGCATGATGCGATTGCAGCCGCGGCGGCGAGGATGGTTGCGGCAAGGTGGAGTCTCGGTTTCATATTTTGTGTAGTTTGGGTGGTTTTCAGAAGTCAGGCTCACTCTCGAACCTCATGCGGCGGCCGAGCGTGGGGTGGTCGAACTCCAGGCGCGAGGCGTGCAGGCAGAGTCGTTCGCCGCCGCGGCCGTAGATGTCGTCGCCCGCGATGGGGCAGTTGAGCCCCATGTGCGAGGCGGCGTGTACGCGCAGCTGGTGGGTGCGGCCCGTGAGGGGCTGGAAGAGTATGCGCGTGCGCTCTCCGTCGTATTCCACGACCTTGTAGAGCGTCACGGCCGAGCGCCCGTCCTCGGCAACCATCTGCCGCGGGCGGTTCTCGTAGTCGAGTTTCAGCGGCAGCGAGATGCGGCCTTCTGTCTGTTTCGGGTGGCCCTCCAGAAGAGCCGTGTAATATTTCTTTACGGTGCGGTGGATGAACTGTGCCTGCAGTGCGGCATGCGTATCCTTGTCCTTGGCCAGCACCATCAGCCCCGATGTCGACTGGTCGAGGCGGTGTACGATGACGGGGCCCGTCGCGTCGGGCCACTTTTCGCGTGCCCATTCGGCCACCGACCGCACGCCCGACTTGCCCTCGACGGAGAGCATGCCGCCCGGCTTGTCGATGACGGCCAGCGTAGCGTCCTCCCACACAACGCGCGGCTCGGGCGGGCGTATCCCGAGCAGGGGGTTTGGCTCGACGTCGAGACCCTGCAGCATGTGTGTGAGTATGGGCTTGCATTTGCCGATGCATGCCGGATAGAACTCCCCGTGGCGGCGCACTTCGCCCGCGGGCGACGCACCCCACCAGAATTCGGCCATGGCAACGGGTCTGAGCGCGTTGAGGTAGGCGTATTGCAGCAGTTTGGGGGCGGCGCATTCGCCGGCACCTGCGGGGGGAATGTGTTGCGGGGTCGGGGCGAAGAGTTCGCACAGGTCGCGCACTTCGCCGCGGGCATTGAGCATGCGGAAGCGGGCGAAAAGTTTCATCTGCAGTACGGCCGAGCGGCTGTGACGCTCGCGGCGCATGGCCTCGATGTCGGCCTCCAGCTCTGCGTACCGTCCTTCGGCCTGTTCCACAGCCTCGTGCAGGCGCCTTTTGAGGCGTTGCAGGTCGGCACGCTCGCGCTGGCTTTCGAGAATCATGGGTGCAGGGTCCTCTCCCGCGGCACGTCGGGCGTCGCGCCGTGCCTTTGCCTCCCGCATGGCAGCCTTGGCCGCCTCGATCCCGGCCTGCTCGCGTTGGCGGGCCTGTTCCACTGCTCTCCTTGCCTCGATGAACTCCGCGCTCTGCACGGCATCGGCTATGCGGCGGTTAAGGGCCGAGATTTCGGCCTCGCCGCGGCGGAACATGTCGTCGGGACGCAGCATGTCGTAGACCGGAGGCACGAAGTATTCGTGGCGGTTGGTCCCTGCAAGGTTTCCCGAGAAGGCTGCCAGGAAACCCGTATCTCCGGCGGCGTCGGTCACGACCAGCACCCCGAACATCTTTCCCCGTTGCAGCACGTCGCGCCACTCCTCGCGCGAGGCGACATAGCGCTGCACCTGCGCTGCGGCCATGCGGCACAGCGGGTGCGGCACATAGTGGAACGGCCATGTGAACTGTCGGGGCAACGCGATGCCGCTTATGTCCTCATCGAAACGGTGCATCATGGTACAAATATAGTGAAAGGCGGGTGCAGAAGCAAAACTTGGTTTTGATTATGCCGAGTCGTATCCTATATAAGCGCGCAGCGCAAATATGCGATAAGCCGTGAGTCGTGGCGAATAGTAGGGCCGAAAACGAAAAGGCACCGCAGCCGTATGCCGCGATGCCTTTGTCTCAAGTATTGACGGGGCGATTACTTGCCCATGTAGCTCTTGATGTAGTGGTGGTGCGATCCGTAACGCTCGAAGGCGGCGCGGTCGAGCTCCTCCTGTGCCGAGGGGTGTGCCACCGATATGAGCAGGCGGGCACGCTCCTGCAGGCTCTTGCCATAGAGGTCGACGGCACCGTTCTCGGTAACGAACCAGTGGATGTGGTTACGCGTGGTAACGACACCGGCACCCGGCAGCAGCGTGTCGACGATCTTCGAGACGCCCTTGTTTGTGATCGAGGGCATGGCGATGATGGCCTTGCCGCCCTTCGAGAGCGATGCGCCGTAAACGAAGTCGATCTGGCCGCCTACGCCCGACCAGAACTTCGTGCCGAGCGAGTCGGCGCATACCTGTCCGGTGAGGTCGACCTGCAGGGCCGAATTGATGGCCGTAACGCGGTCGTTCTTGGCGATGATGTAGGGATCGTTCGTATAGCCTACGTCCTTCATCAGCACGCCCGGGTTGTCGTCGATGAAGTCGTAAACTTCCTTCGAACCCATCAGGAAGGTCGATACCATCAGACCCTTGTCGATGTTCTTGGCCTCGCCGTTGATGACGCCGGCACGTACCAGCGGAAGCACTCCGTCGGCGAACATCTCGGTGTGGATACCCAGATTCTTGTGACCCTTGAGCTGCGACAGCACGGCGTTGGGAATGGCGCCGATACCCATCTGCAGCGTGGCGCCGTCCTCGATCAGCTCGGCGCAGTACTTACCGATCTTGAGCTCCGTCTCGTTGGGCTCCGAGAAGGGGGCCTCGATCAGCGGCGTGTCGTCGTGTACGAACATGTCGATCTTCGACATGGGGATGATGGCGTCACCGAACGAGCGGGGAACATACTTGTTCACTACGGCGATCACCGTCTTGGCCGTCTCGACGGCGGCCAGCGTGGCGTCGACCGACGTTCCGAGCGATACGTATCCGTGCTTGTCGGGCTCCGATACCTGGATCATGGCCACGTCGCACGGAACGGCGCCGCTGCGGTAGAGACGCTGCGTCTCGCTCAGGAAGATGGGAATATAGTCGGCATAACCGCTCTGCGTTACCTTGCGCACGTTGCTGCCCACGAAGAACGAGTCGAGCTGGAACACTCCCTCGAACTTGGGATCGGCATAGGGTGCGGGACCCTCCGTGTGGAGGTGGTGGATGTGCACGTCGTGCAGCTCGTTGTTCTCGCCGCGTGCGCACATTGCCTTGATGAGACATTGCGGCGCCGACGCTACCGAGCTAAGGTGTACGTGATCTCCCGATTTGATCACCTTCACGGCCTCTTCCGCCGTGATGAATTTGATCTGCGTATTCATTTCGAGTTTAGTTTGTAGTTTTGTTTAACTGTCGTTGTCTATTTTGGGGGCCGGGCGCTACTTGGTGCGCTTGACCTCGACCTGATCGTAACCCTCGATTATATCGCCGATGCGGATGTCGTTGTACGACTCGATGTTAAGACCGCAGTCCTGACCCATCGTAACCTCCTTCACGTCGTCCTTGAAGCGCTTGAGCGAGCCGAGCTTGCCGGTGTAGATCACGATACCGTCGCGGATGACGCGTATGGGCGTGTTGCGCGTAAGCTTGCCTTCGCGGACGATACAGCCGGCGACGGTACCCACCTTCGATATCTTGAATATCTCCATGACCTCGATCGAGCATACGATAACCTCCTTCATGACGGGCTCGAGCATGCCGTCGATGGCATCCTTGATGTCGTTGATGGCGTCGTAGATGATCGAGTAGAGACGGATCTCGATCTCCTCCTTCTCGGCCGTCTTGCGGGCCGTGGCCGAGGGGCGCACCTGGAAGCCGACGATGACGGCGTTCGAGGCGGCGGCCAGCAGTACGTCCGACTCCGAGATCTGACCCACGGCGGCGTGGATGACGTTCACCTGTACCGACTCCTTCGAGAGCTTGATGAGTGATCCGGCCATGGCCTCCACCGAGCCGTCGACGTCACCCTTGACGATGATGTTGAGCTCCTTGAACGAGCCGATGGCGATACGGCGTCCGATCTCGTCGAGCGTGATGTGCTTCTGCGTCATCAGGCCCTGCATACGCTGCAGCTGCTCGCGCTTGTTGGCTATCTCGCGGGCCGAGCGGTCGTCGTCCATGACGTTGAAGTTGTCGCCCGCCTGCGGTGCGCCGTTCAGACCCAGAACCTGCACCGGAGTCGAGGGCCCTGCCTCGGTCACCTTCTTGCCGTTCTCGTCGAACATGGCTTTCACGCGGCCCGTGTAGGTACCCGAGAGAAGCACGTCGCCCACGTGCAGCGTACCGCTCTGTACCATGATCGTGGCCACATAACCGCGGCCCTTGTCGAGCGTCGACTCGATCACGGCACCCTGTGCCTTCTTGTTGGGGTTGGCCTTCAGGTCGAGCATCTCGGCCTCGAGCAGCACCTTCTCCAGCAGCTTGTCGAGGTTGAGTCCCTTCTTGGCCGATATGTCCTGGCTCTGGTACTTGCCGCCCCACTCCTCGACAAGGTAGTTCATCTGTGCGAGCTGCTCCTTGATGTGGTCGGGGTTGGCGTTGGGCTTGTCTATCTTGTTGATGGCGAATACCATCGGCACACCTGCGGCCTGCGCGTGGTTGATGGCCTCCACCGTCTGCGGCATGACGTTGTCGTCGGCCGCCACGATGATGATCGCCACGTCGGTGATCTTGGCACCGCGCGCACGCATTGCCGTGAAGGCCTCGTGGCCCGGCGTGTCGAGGAAGGTGATCTTCTGGCCGTTGAGGTTCACCGAGTAGGCACCGATGTGCTGCGTGATACCTCCGGCCTCGCCCTCGATGACGTTCGTCTTGCGGATGTTGTCCAGCAGCGAGGTCTTACCGTGGTCGACGTGTCCCATGACCGTCACGATGGGCGGACGCGGGAGCATGTCCTCCTCGCGGTCGGTCTCGGTCTCGATGGCCTCCTGTATGTCAACCGACACGAACTCCACCTTGAAGCCGAACTCCTCGGCCACGACCACCAGGGCCTCGGCGTCGAGACGCTGGTTGATCGACACCATGAGTCCGAGGTTCATGCAGGCCGAAATGACCTCCATGGGCGAGACGTTCATCATCGTGGCCAGCTCGCTCACGGTGACGAACTCCGTGACCTTGAGGATCGAGCGCTCCTGCTGTTCGCGCTCCATCTCCTCGCTCATCTTCTCGCGTATCTCCTCGCGCTTCTCCTTGCGGTACTTGGCACCCTTGTTCTTGGCGCCCTTCGACGTCAGGCGTGCCAGCGTGTCCTTTATCTGCTTCGATACCTCCTCGTCGCTCACTTCGGGGCGTACGATGGGTTTCGGCTGGTGCTTCTGGTGCTTGTTCTTGTTGCGGCGACCCTCTCCCGGCTTGGGCTGTGCGCCGGCGTTGGCGTTGCCTCCCTGCTGCGGTCCCTTGGCCTGTGCTCCGCGGTCCGACTGGCGGTTCTGCTGGCCTCCGTTCTTGCCGTTGGCCTTGTTCACGTCGACCTTTTCCTTGTCGAGGCGCTTGCGCTTGTGGCGGCCGCCCGGGACGATGTTCGACACGTCCATCGTGCCGAGAATCTGGGGCCCGGCCAGCTGCGTGTGGTTCGGACGGAAGATGTTGTCCTCGCGCTTGGGAGCCTCTGGCTCCGGTGCAGGTGCGGGAGCAGGCTCCGCGGCGGGCTGCTTGGGCGCTGCCTCGGCCTCAGCCTCAGCCTTGGGCTGCGGTGCGGCGGCGGGCTTCTCCTCGGCCTTGGGGGCCTCGGGCTTCGCCGTCTCGGCTGCGGCTGCGGGTGCAGGCGCGGGTGCGGGCTTCTCTTCCTTTACCTCGGGTGCGGCGGGCGCTGCCGGCTGTGGTGCGGGCTCGGCCTTGGGTGCCTCGGGCTCCGATGCGGCCTTGGGCGCGGGCTGGGCCTCGGCGGCGGGCGCTGCGGGAGCGGGGGCGGGTTTCTTCTTGGGCTCGAGGTCGATCTTGCCCAGGATCTTGGGCTGGGGTATCTCGTCCTTGACGCTGATGACGTTGCTCTTGATGATAACCTCCTGCTCGTCCGACTTGTCGCCCTTCTTGCCCTCGTCGAGGGTAACGGTGGTCTGCTTGAGCGCTATGCGCTCGCGTATGTTGTCGCGTTCGTTGCCCGTGATGGTGCGGTTAGAGCCGAACTCCTTCTCCAGAACGGCATATACCTCGGGGCTGACCGGCGAGTTGGGCGACCCCTCGACATTGATGCCCTTCTTGAGCAGGAAGTCCATGATGGTGTTGAGTCCCACCTTGAACTCCTTAGCTACCTGAATGAGCCTTATTTTTCTGTTATTTATCATATATTGTCCTCCATTTTTTATCCGTTAAAACTACTCCTCGAACTCTGCCTTGAGAATCTCGACCACCTTCTGTGCCTGCTCGATCTCAAGGTCGGCACGCGTGGCGATCTCCTCGACGGGAAGCTCCAGGACGCTCTTGGCCGTGTCGCAGCCGGCGCTCTTCAGCGCGTCGATAACCCACGGCTCGATCTCGTCGGCGAACTCCGACAGGGCAACGTCCTCCTCCTCGATCTCGCGGTAGACGTCGATGTCGTAGCCCGTGAGCATCTTCGACAGGCGAATGTTCAGACCGCCCTTGCCGATGGCCAGCGACACCTGGTCGGGCTTCAGGTAAACCGATGCGGTCTTGCGCTCCTCGTCGATGGTGATGCTCGATATCTTGGCCGGGTTGAGCGAACGCTGTATCATGAGCTGCGGATTGGAGGTGTAGTTCACCACGTCGATGTTCTCGTTGCGCAGCTCCTTGACGATGGTGTAGATGCGCGATCCCTTCATGCCGACGCATGCGCCTACGGGGTCGATGCGGTCGTCATACGACTCGACGGCCACCTTGGCCCTCTCGCCCGGGATGCGGACAATCTTCTTGATGGTGATAAGGCCGTCGAAGATCTCGGGAACCTCCTGCTCGAAGAGGCGCTCGAGGAACTGGTTGGCCGTGCGCGAGAGTATGATGCGCGGCTGGTTGTTGTTCATCTCGACGCTCTTGACGATGGCCTTGATGGTGTCGCCCTTGCGGTAGAAGTCGTTGGGTATCTGCTCGCTCTTGGGCAGGATCAGCTCGTTGTCCTCGTCGTCGAGGATGAGCACCTCGCGCTTCCACACCTGGTATACCTCGCCCGTGATGATCTCGCCCACCTTCTGCGAGTACTTCTCGTAGAGGTTGGCCTTCTCGAGGTCGAGCAGGCGCGAGGCCAGGTTCTGGCGCAGCGACAGCACGGCGCGGCGGCCGAACTGGTTCATCTTGATCTGGTCGGTGTACTCGTCGCCGACCTCGTAGGTGGGGTCGATGGCCTTGACCTCCGACACGGCGATCTGCGTATTGGGGTTCTCGACGGCACCGTCCTCGACAACCTCGCGGTTGCGCCAGATCTCAAGGTCGCCCTTCTCGGGGTTGATGATCACGTCGAAGTTCTCGTCGCTCTCGAACTGCTTCTGCAGGGCGTGGCGGAAGACGTCCTCCAGAACGCCGATCATGGTTGCCTTGTCGATGTTTTTCAGCTCCTTGAACTCAGCGAAGTTGCTGATGAGATTTAAGTTTTCCATGTGTGAATCTATTTATCTATTTTTCATTCGTTGCTACTTGAAGTCGAGATACTCCTTCGTGTACTTTATCTCGGTGAAGGGGTAGGTGCGCACAACGTCGACCTCGACCTTGCGCTTGCGGCCCTCGACGGCCTGGCGCTTCTTGTACGATACGGTTATGCAGTTCTCGTCGACGCTGTCCAGACGGGCCAGAATCTTGATGCCGTTGGTCAGCAGCACCTCCACGGGCGAGCCCACGATCTTGCGGTACTGGCGCAGCGTGCGCAGCTCCGACCCTATGCCGGCCGATGCCACCGTGAGCGAGAAGTCCTCCTCGTCGCGGTCGAAGTGTGCCTCGATGGCGCGGCTGAGGTCGGCGCATGCCTCGATGGTGACCGAGGTGTCGCTGTCGATGAGCAGCTCGACCTCGTTTGCGGGGGTGCATGTGCAGCTTACGGTAAACATGTCGGTGCCGGCCAGTTCGCGGTCGGCGATCTCCTGTATTTTGGCGCAATCTATCATAATTCGCGGGGTTATAACTACGAAATAAGGGGACATCCCGTCCCCTTATTGCTGACTAACGATGCAAAAGTAGTGAAAAAAACCGACACGCCAAAGTATTGTTATACGAAAAACACAAATTTTTCATCTTTTTCCGCCTGAGGGCGTGCCGTGCGACGCGTAGCACGTGCCGGGAAACGAAAAAGCGGACAATGAGATCATTGCCCGCTTTAGTCTGCGCTTGCGGCCGGTTAGTCGGCGTCCGATACGTACTGCTTGATGCAGCCGCGCTTCGACGAGCGGATGAACTGCACGAGCATGTCGCGCTCGGCCGACTGCGGCAGCTCGGCCTCGACGCGGTCGCATCCCTCCATATAGTTGAGGTTGCTCTGGAAGAGTATGCGGCAGGCCTCGTGTACGGCCGCTATCTGCTCCTGCGTGAAACCTCGGCGCGAAAGGCCGATCTTGTTGATGCCGGCGTAGTGGTCCTTGTTCGAGGCGGTGATGAAGGGCGGTATGTCCTTCGTCACGCCCGACATGCCCTGCACCATGGCGTGGTCGCCGATGCGGACCCACTGGTGTATGGCCGTATGTCCGCCCACGACTACCCAGTTGCCGATCTCGACCTCGCCGCCGAGCGATACGCGGTTGACGATGACGTTGTTGTCGCCCACCACGCAGTCGTGCGCGATGTGTGCGTATGCCATGATCAGGTTGTGCGAACCCACTACGGTCTTGCCGCGCGAAGCGGTGCCGCGGCTGATGGTGACATATTCGCGTATCTCGTTGTAGTCGCCGATCTCGGCCGTGGTGACCTCGCCCTTGAACTTCATGTCCTGGGGCGTGCATGCTATCGAGGCGGCCATGTGGATCTTGCAGCCCTTGCCTATGCGTGCGCCGTCGTATACGGCGGCCGAGGGGCCGATCCAGCAGTCGTCGCCTATGACGACGTCGCCGGCGATGTATGCAAAGGGTTCTATCGTGACGTTCCTGCCGATTTTGGCGTCGGGATGAACGTATGCCAAATTACTTATCATGGTTCCGTTATTCTGCTTTCTTGTTTCTTACGATCTGTGCCATAAGCGTAGCCTCGCAGGCCAGCACGCCGCCTACGAATACCTTGCCCACGACCGAGGCTATGCCGCGGCGTACGGGCTCGATGATGTGGGCCTCGATCTGCATCGTGTCGCCGGGGACGACCTTGTGCTTGAAGCGCACGTTGTCGATACGCAGGAAGTAGGTCGAGTACTCCTCGGGGTGCTCCACGCCCTTGAGTACTATGATGCCGCTGGCCTGGGCCATGGCCTCCACGAGCAGCACGCCCGGCATGACGGGCTCGGTGGGGAAGTGGCCGGTGAACTGCGGCTCGTTGGCCGTTACGTTCTTGATGGCGCCGATCGACGTAGAGTCAAGATGGAAGACCTTGTCTACCAGCAGGAAGGGATAGCGGTGGGGGAGCAGCTTGCGTACCTCGTTGATGTCGAGCAGCGCGGGACGGTCGGGACGGTAGCGGAAGGCGGGCTTCTCGCCGTCGCGGCGGATGGCGCGGATGAGCTGCTTCATGAACTCGGTGTTGGCGAAGTGTCCGGGACGCGATGCCCACACACGGCCCTTGATGCGCATGCCCAGCAGGGCGAAGTCGCCCAGCAGGTCGAGCAGCTTGTGGCGGGCCAGCTCGTTGCTCGAACGCAGCTGCAAGTTGTTGAGGTAGCCGCCCGTGACGTGTATGTCGTCCTTGTGGAATATCTGCTTGAGGTGCTCCAGCTGGTCGTCGGGAACGGGGTTCTCGACCACGACGATGGCGTTGTCGAGGTCGCCGCCCTTGATGAGGTTCATCTTGAGCAGAGGCTCGAGCTCGTGCAGGAAGACGAACGTGCGGCATGGGGCGATCTGCTGTGCGTAGTCGTTGAAGGGGTCGAGCGTGGCGTACTGGTTGCCGATGACCTTCGAGTTGTAGTCGACGTGAACCGATACGGTGAACTCGTCGTCGGGGTATATGATTATGGCGACGCCCTTGTCGGGAATCGTGTATACCTGTTTCTCGGTAGGCTCGTAGTACTTGCGGTCGGCGTTCTGCTCGACGAGGCCCGTCTCGAGTATCTTCTGCGCGTATTCGCAGGCCGAGCCGTCCATGATGGGTACCTCGGGGGCGTCGATGTCGATGGTGGCGTTATCTACGCCCAGCGTCCAGAGAGCCGAGAGTATGTGCTCGACGGTGCTGATCTTGGCGGGGCCTTTTTCTATGGTCGTGCCGCGCGATGTGTCGGTAACATATTCGCACAGGGCGGGAACCGAAGGTGAGTTTTCGAGATCGATGCGACGAAATACTATTCCGCTGTTCTCCGCAGCGGGCAATACGGTCATGTTGACCTTCACTCCGGTATGGAGCCCTTTGCCTGAGAATGAAATGGGTGCGGCGAGGGTCTGTTGTTTCGTTTGCATATTTCGTTATGGTTAATTGTGTGTCGGTGTGATGTTCTAAATAATGCGCAAAGATATGAATATTTCGTAAAAAATAGTACTTTTGCCTGAGATTTAATAGTCTGGGAACGAATATGACGACAACCGAACCACAGCAGACGAGCGGTGTGGAGAAGAGTCCCGTGCGACGCAGGCAGGCGCACGGCGCGCGTATGCATCTGCCTTTCGAAAACAGGCACAAGGATGCCGGCGAATGGGCTTACGACCATCGCATCGGATTGAGTGTCATGATTATATGCTATCTGGTGCTGGCGATAGTGTTCGTGGGGTCGAAAATCATACTCAACGAGAAGCCCCACATGCAGGGCATGTACATCGACCTTCAGGACCTTGAGACGCTGGCCGAGGAGAAGGAGCGGCTCGAACGCGAGATCGAGATGAAGCAGCTGTCGAATCTCGACTGGTCGTCGGTGCGCAACCTCACCTCGAACGAGGCGCTGCTCAACGAGAATCTGCAGGACGACCGCGGCACCCGCACCGAGGCACTGAACGCTTCGGCCCGCGAGATAGCCGAGGGCATGGAGTCGAACCGTGCCGCCTATGAGGCCGGTCTGGCCGAGGCGGAGGCCATCCTCGACAAGGGGCGCGCGAAGAGTGACGCCAAGGAGAGCGAGGGGCAGGATACGAAATTCAAGGGCAACGTCACGGTGAGCTTCGTGCTGAAGGATCCCGTGCGTACGAAGCGCCACCTTGTGGTGCCGGCCTACCGCTGCGAGGGCGGCGGTGAGGTGGTTGTGGCCATCACGGTCAACCGCGGCGGCGAGGTGACGGCGGCGAAGGTGGTCTCGGGCGGCGACGACAGCATGCGCGAGGCGGCTCTCGACGCGGCGTGGAAGTCGCTCTTCAATATCGACATGTCGGCACCCGAACGCCATAACGGAACGATAACCTATCTTTTCATACCACAGTAACGTTATGTACGCAACGCTGCTCTCCATACTCATCGCCCTGTTCTGCGGCTCGCCCGAGACGCGGAGCGTGGCTGCGGGCTGGCCTGCGGTAAGGCAGGCGGCGGAGTGTGTCGAGCGGATAGTTTCGGCCGACGATGCCGACGACGTCGTGGCCTCCGATATGGGGGGCTCGCTGGCGGCGTGCATCATGGAGTGCAACTGCGATGTGCGTGTGCCCTCGTCGGGCCGCGGTACGACGCGTCTGGGCGACAGCGGCGCGGGCAATACGGCGCGGTCGCTGCGCTGTGCCGCGCGGATAGCGCCGTGCGACGCTGCGGCGGGCTATGTTGCGGGGCATGTCACCCGACTGTTCGAATTCAATCTTTACAGGGCATCGCTGCGGGCGGATTTCTTCCTCCACGCGCTGTGCCGTTTGCGGATTTAGCCGACTGGCATCGCCCGGCCCCGCGATGGGGCGGAACGGTGCCGTGGGGTGCGGCGGGCCGATGCCCGCGGCTCCGTGTGTGTCGGAAAAATCAGTTTAACATCTTAAGGATTGAATCATGTCTAACAACAGAAATATCTGCGAGGCCCTGTGTGCCTCGTCGGACGGCGTCATCGTATGCCGTCACAAGTCGGCGGCAATGCCTGCCGCAATCTTTTTTGCCGGAGCTATTCTCATTGCCGCGTCGTATGCGGCCGGGGCCGGGGTGCCGTCAGGAGTGATCTCGGCGCTTGGCTTTGCCGGCGGCGTGCTGGTTTTCGCCGGCGGTGTGCTGGCTCTGAAGCGCATCTATGGGGCGGGAAGCCCCTACCATACGGGCGAAGGCCGCTTCCTCAGGGTCGAGGAGCTGCGCTTTGCCAAGGAGAAGTCGGCCGAGGTGGCGCGGCTGGTACGTGAGGGCGACTTCGACGCGCTGCGGGCGTTGAGCCACGACGGCGTGTCGTCGGTGACGGCCACGGTCTTCACCTCGCCCGGCGGTACATTCCGTGCGTGCCAGGCGTTCGAGTTCATCGACCTCGAGATGCGCCCCATATGCGACCTTAAGATCGTGCGCCGATAACGCGGCGTTACGGTCGCACGAGTGATGATGGAATAAAAAAGTGAGAGAGATATGTTGAATATGACCGAAAATATTTTGCTGGTGTGGGCGCTGCTGCTCTACGTGGCGGTGATAGCCGGAAAGGTTGCCTACCGTTTCGGGGCTCCGGCCCTGTTGCTGTTCCTCGGCGTGGGTATGGTATTCGGACTGCGTTTCATCAAGTTCGAGTCGTTCGAGCTGACGCAGTTCATAGGAATGATCGCGCTGTGTATAATCCTCTTCTCGGGAGGTATGGACACCAAACTGTCGGAGATACGCTCCATCATGGCGCCGGGCATCGTGCTGGCGACGCTGGGCGTAGCCGTCACGGCCGTGGTGACGGGCATATTCATCTATTTCTTCTCGTCGTGGATAGGGCTGGCCATGTCGCTGCCCGTCTCGCTGCTGCTGGCCTCGACAATGTCGTCGACCGACTCGGCCTCGGTCTTCTCCATCCTGCGAACCAAGAAACAGGGCCTCAAGGAGAATCTGCGGCCGCTGCTGGAACTCGAGAGCGGAAGTAACGACCCGATGGCATACATGCTCACCATACTGCTGGTGACGGTGGCCACATCGGCGGGCGGCGACGTGAACATCGGGCATAGCATACTCAAGTTCGTGGTGCAGATGGTTGTGGGCGCGCTGCTGGGATACGGCATAGGCCGCATGGCGGTGCTGACCATTAACCGCATCGACATCAAGAACAACGTCTCGCTATATCCGGTGCTGCTGCTGGCATCGGTCTTCTTCTCCTTCTCGTTCACGTCGCTGCTGTGGGGCAACGGCTACCTGGCTGTGTATATCACGGGTCTTGTCGTTGGCAACTACAAGATCGCGCACCGCGGCAACCTGACGACGTTCATGGACGGTTTCACATGGCTGGCGCAGATCGTCATGTTCATCACGATCGGTCTGCTGGTCAACTCCGACGAGCTGATGCGCCCCGAGGTGCTGATTTTGGTCGGTGCGGTGGCTCTCTTCCTGATGCTGGTGGCGCGTCCGCTGGCGGTGTTTGTCGGGCTGCTGCCCTTCAGGCGGTTCAGCCATAAGGCGCGAATCTTCGTCTCGTGGGTGGGACTGCGAGGCGCCGTGCCCATAATCTTCGCCACCTATCCCATCGTGGCGGGTGTCGAGAACGGGCGGCTGATCTTCAACGTCGTGTTCATGGTGACGCTCATATCGCTGCTCGTGCAGGGCACGACGGTGAGCGGCATGGCCAACCTGCTGGGACTGGCCTACGAGGAGAAGGAACCGCGGTTCAAGATGGGCATCCCCGACAGTATCAAGAGCAACTTCACCGAGATCGAGGTAACTGCTTCGGCTCTCGAAGGGGGCTCGACGCTGCGTGACATCGAACTGCCGGACAATACGCTTGTCGTGATGATATTCCGCAACGGGGAGTACTTCGTGCCGCGCGGTAACACCTCGCTCGAGGCGGGTGACAAGCTGCTTGTGGTGTCGGACCGCGACGAGAACGAATTGCGGCAGGTGTACGACACGCTCGGCATAAAGGAGGTGATGCGCTTGCAGTAGGGGCGCGACGCGTGACTTTCAGGGTGCGGGAGGCTGCGGCTTCCCGCGCCTTTTTTGTGTCGGGCTATCGCTGCAGGTAGTGGCGCAAGGTGATAAGCGGGTGGTAGAAGATCATGCGCGGGCCGCACCAGCGCATGACGCGGCGCATCATCTCGCGCTTCTCCCTGGCGTAGCAGTGTATGGGACAGCGGCGGCAGGCGCTCTTCTGCTCGCCGAAACGGCATGCGTCGAGACGTCGGCGGGCGTATGCCAGCAGCTCGGCGTAGGGCTGCGGCAGCTCCTCTGCGTGGAGCTTTCGGCGGCAGTAGAGGCGTATCATCACCTCGATTATCTCCTTCTCGCGTTCGATGCGTGTGGTGGCCTTCATATTGCAGTCTCGTTGTCGTATATCGAGTCGAATAGTGTGCGCAGACGCTCCGTGTCGGCAATAAGCTCCCGCAGTTGCGCCAGCGGCCCGGCGTTGGGCGACTCGGCGAGCCACAGCCGCAGGTAACCGCCTTCGGCATATTTCTTCTGCAGGTGGTCGGTGGTGCGCACCCACTGCTCCTCGCGACTCAGGCCGGGGTAGTTCGCCAGTCCGTATTGCACCGTGCGTCGCACGATGGTCTCGGGGTCGATGGCGCGGTCGGCCTCGGCCACGATGCATCCGTATATCGAGCGCGGCGGACGCGCGGCCGAGGCGCGGTGGTCTTCGGCGGCGCAGGCTATGGTGTCGATCTGGCTGTCGGTGAACCACTGCCGCAGGTTGGCGTCGTCGCGGACGATGCGTGCCGATACCTCGTGATGGTGTTCGCGCCCCTCGGCAAGGCCCGTGTCGTGGTATGCGGCGGCTGCGTATGCCGTCTCGACGTCGGCGCCGAGGAGTTCGGCCAGGGCCGTGGCGCGGCCGATCACATGCAATGCATGGTCGCGCCGGTGTGCGCGGTCGAAGGCGTCGTAGAGGGGAAGGATGCGTGTTTCGATGTATTGCTGCAGCGAGTGGCGTATTGGCATATTGCGTGTGGTTTTGTCTGATGCCGCGCGGTTGGGCGGCGGTGCAAAGGTAGTGATATTTTGCCACACGGCGCGCGCCTCGATGCGGCGGACGGAAAAATGCCGAGCGGCGGTGACTGGAACAAAAAAAGACAACACTCTTTCTTCGCGCAGGGATTTGGTCGGGATCCGCCGGATCGAGCCTCATCGCTTACGTCCATGAAAGAACGTTGTACTTGTCGTTTACTACTCTTCTGATGACACTGCAAAGATAGTCCGCCCATGTTGCGATCGTATTACACCGCCGTGACGAAACGGTGAAACGATGCAAAAAACTTCGGCCGTCCTTTTGCAAGGCGGCCGAAGTCGGTATCTTTCCTGTTGCGGGTCGGCATGTCGCTTCTATATCGTCCATGTCTCGCCCGAGCGGAGCAGATCGTCCACGCAGCGGATCTTCGACGAGGCCTTCACCTGCTCGACCTGCTCGGCGACCTTCACGTCGTAGACGTTGTCGTCGGCTACGTCGCGGATGACACCCACGGCTACGGGGTAGTCGGGATACTTCATCGCCGCCAGCATCGAGTGCAGCGTGGTGTCGGTCGTGTGGGCGTCGTGCGTGAGCACGTCGTCGATGGTGTAGCCGTCCTGGCCCACGGTTACAACCTTCAGGCGCATGTTCTCGAATACGAGGCCCTTGTTCATGTCGGCGCCGAAGAGCATCTTCTCGCCGTGGCGCAGCGTGATGGTACGCTCGGCGCGCGTGGCCTTGTCACCGGCGAAGTCGGCGTGGGTCTTGTCGTTGAAGATGACGCAGTTGACCAGAGCCTCCACTACGGCCATACCCTTGTGCTTGGCGGCCGCGACAAGGCAATCCTTCGTCAGCGCCACCTCCATGTCGATGGTGCGGGCGAAGAACGTACCCTTGGCGCCGATAACAAGCTCGCCGGGGTTGAAGGGCTTCTCGACGGTGCCGTAGGGCGAGGTCTTGGTGATCTTGCCCAGCTTGGTGGTGGGCGAGTACTGGCCCTTGGTCAGGCCGTAGATCTCGTTGTTGAAGAGTATGACGTTGAGGTCGATGTTGCGTCGTATGGCGTGGATGAAGTGGTTGCCGCCGATGGCGAGCGAGTCGCCGTCACCCGTGCACACCCACACGCTCAGGCCGGGGTTGGCCACCTTGATTCCCGTAGCCACGGCGCTGGCGCGGCCGTGTATGGTGTGGAAACCGAAGGTCTTCATGTAGTAGATGAAGCGCGACGAGCAGCCGATGCCCGACACGAAGGTGAAACGGTTGTGCGGCACGTCCAGTGCGTCGGCCACCTCGGGCATGGCGCGCTGTACGGCGTTGAGTATGGCGTGGTCGCCGCAGCCCGGGCACCATTTTACCATTTGGTCGCTCTTGAAGTCGGCCGGAGTATATTTGTAGTCTGCCATGATTTATCTGTCGCTTAAAGTAATGAAACGAATTTTTCCTTCAGCTCGGCAACCGTGAAGGGCTGTCCCTCGCACTTGTTGTACTGCTCGAACGTGAACTCGCTGAAGTTCTGGCGCAGGTACGATGCCATCTGTCCCTCGTTGAGCTCGCATACCACGATGCGCTTGTGTCCCGCGAGAAGCTCGCGTACACCCTTCGGCAGCGGGTAGATGTAGTTCAGGTGCAGGTGGGCGATGCTGCGGCCCTCGGCCTTAAGGTCGTCGACGGCCGTCTGCAGGTGTCCGCGCGTTCCGCCCCAGCCTACGACCAGCAGGTCGGCATCGGCGGCGCCGTCCAGCACGGGCGTCGGCAGGTCGTCGGCCACGCGGGCAACCTTCTCGGCACGCGTGCGCACCATCTCCTGATGGTTGGCCGGGTCGTACGATATCGAACCCTTCAGGTGATCCTTCTCCAGACCGCCGATGCGGTGCTCGAGACCCTTCTTGCCGGGGAATGCCCAGCCGCGCACGAGGCGCTGGTCACGCTTGTAGGGCATGAACTCGCCCTGCTCGGGCGCGTCGTTCACGATGGGGGGCACGATGGCGGGGTACTCCTGCATCGAGGGTATGCGCCACGGCTCCGAGCCATTGGCGATGAATCCGTCGGTGAGCAGTATTACGGGCGTCATGTGCTCGAGGGCGATCTTACTGGCCATGAACGCGTAGTGGAAGCAGTCGCTGGGCGACGAGGCTGCCACAACCACAACGGGGCACTCGCCGTTGCGGCCGTAGAGTGCCTGCATCAGGTCGCTCTGCTCGGTCTTGGTGGGCAGACCCGTCGAGGGACCGCCGCGCTGAACGTCGACGATGACCAGCGGCAACTCGCCCATCACGGCAAGTCCTATGGCCTCGCTCTTGAGCGAGAGACCCGGGCCCGAGGTGGTCGTTACGGCGAAGTTGCCGGCGTAGGCGGCGCCGATGGCGGTGCAGATGCCCGCAATCTCGTCCTCGGCCTGCACGGTCTTGACCCCGAGATCCTTGCGCTTGGCCAGCTCCTCGAGGATGACCGTGGCGGGGGTGATGGGGTACGATCCGCAGAAGAGCGGCAGGCCGGCCTTCTCGGCGGCGGCGCAGAAGCCCCATGCCGTGGCGACGTTGCCGTTTATCGAGCGGTAGGTACCCTTGTCGAGGTGCGCCGGAGCCACCTCGTATGTATTTGCGAACTGGTGCGTGTTGGCTGCATAGTTGTATCCCGCGTCGATGGCGCGCTTGTTGGCTTCGGCCACGGCCGGGTTCTTGCGCGAGAACTTGGCGTCGAGATAGCGCTTTGCGTAATCCTCCGAGCGGTTGTACATGTAGAAGCATATTCCCAGCGCGAACATGTTCTTGCACTTGACCACCGTCTTGTTGTCGAGACCCATGTCGGCCAGCGCCGCGCGCGTCATCGACGTGATGTCGGGTATGATGACATTGTAGTTCTCAAGGCCGAGTTCGGCGATGGGGTCGAGCGTGGCGTAGCCCGCCTTCTTGACGTGCTCCTCGGTGAGCGAGTCGCCGTCGATGATCACCGTGGCATCCTTCTTGAGCCATTTGCGGTTTGCCTTGAGCGCTGCGGGGTTCATGGCCACCAGCACGTCGCAGTAGTCGCCCGGGTTGGTCACCTTGCCCGAGCCGAAGTGTACCTGGAATCCCGATACTCCGGCCACGGTGCCCTGCGGGGCGCGTATCTCGGCCGGGTAGTCGGGGAATGTCGATATACCGTTGCCGACCAGGGCCGACGTGTTGGAAAATAGCGTTCCTGTGAGCTGCATTCCGTCGCCCGAGTCGCCCGAGAAGCGGATGACGACATCCTTCAGCTCTTTGGTGTTGAGATTATTCATGTCCGGGAAGATTACGAATCGTAAATAAAAATTTTATTGAACTGTCGACAAAGATAACTTTTTATCGCTTACGTTATCCCTTGCGCGGCAATTATTTTTCGTCTTTCGGCGTTTCGCTGCGCTCTGCGCGGGGTCGGCGCTGGGCCATCGACACCCCGAAAATTATAAGCGCCGTGCCAGCCAGCGCCAGCGGCGTGATTCTCTCGCCGAGGACGAAGTGGGCCGTGATCATCGCTACGATGGGGTTAAGGTACAGGTAGTTGGTGGCGCGTATGGCCCCCAGGTGGCGGATTACCATGTTCCACGTCCAGTAGCAGATGAGCGAGGCCGCTATTCCTAAATATAACAGGTTGGCGGCCACGGTGGGGCGCAGCAGCATCTCGAGCGTGATGTGCTCGGGGCGGAAGAGGAAGTAGGGCAGCAGCGTCACGATGCCGTAGAAGAAGATCTTGCGTGTGATCATCGTGGGCGGGTAGCGTTTCTCGAGGCGCAGCACCAGAATACTGTAAGCTACCCACGTCAGGGCCGCCCCCAGCGTGAGCAGGTCGCCGCGCGGGTTGAGCTTGAGCAGGAACTGCCCGTTGAAGACCACCAGCGCCACGCCCGCGAGCGAAACGAGCGAGCAGATGTAGAGACGCCGTCCGGCGCTCTCCTGATGGGCTATGCGGTGTACGGCGAGTGTCGTGAGCAGCGGTGTGGCGGCGATGATGATGGCCACGTTCGATGCCTGCGTATATATGAGGGCCGTGTTTTCGAGCAGGAAGTAGAGCGAGCCGCCCGTGATGCCGAGCAGTGCCATTTGCGCCTCGTCGCGCCAGTTGTCGGCGAAGATGCGGCCTCGTACCAGGGGCAGCATGCACACGTAGGCCAGGGCGAAGCGCAGCACCATGATGGCCGCGGGCGAGAGGCCCTCGGCGAGCAGAAGCTTCGAGCTGATGAACGTGGTGCCCCATATGGCAGCCGTTACGGCCGCCGTGATGTGGTAGGGCAGGTTGCCTTTCGTTGAGGTGGTCATGTGCGGGCGCGGGCTATCGTATTGAGTTCATGCGGATGCTTGCCTTCACGAGCGCTATGGCGCGTATGCGGCTCACCTCGATCTCCTTGTCGGCGTGGTGGGGGTTCTGGCTCACGAGTTTGACGTAACCCTCGCGGTCGGAGCGCTGGATATACTTCACGGTGATGTACTCCTCGCCGTCGATGTCGATCGAGAGCAGGTACATGTCGCCCCAGAAGATGTCGTCGATGTTCTGCAGCTGCTTGTAGAGGACTATGTCGCCGCTCTTGAGCAGCGGGTACATCGAGTCGCCGACGATGTATATCGCGCCGTCGCACTTGGGCAGGTTGGGTATGTGGATGTAGTTTATGGGCTTGTTCGCCGCCTGGTCGGTGAACAGGGGCACGAGTCCCGCCGTGCCCTCTATCGAGTAGAGTGGCACGCTCTGCATGGGCAGCGAGTTGTCGCTGCGCAGGCGGAAGGCAGTATACGAGGGCTCGGCATTGAACATCTCGCCCTTGCCCGTGTCGAGCCAGTCGGGATTCACGTTCAATTCCTGAATAAGTATGTTCTTGTTGCGCATCGAGAGGCCGCACTTGCCCGTCTCGATCATCGAGAGGGCCGCCTTGCCGATGCCAAGATGTTGAGCAAGTTGCTCTTGCGTCATGTTGAGCTCCTTGCGTATAAGTTTTATCCGGCTTGTCATGATATTCTATCGGAAAATTTTATATCAAAAATTTAACTATTATCGAATAAAAGTTCATGATTTGAACCTATCTTTGTCCTGCAAAGTTAAGCATTCCGATGCTAATAGCAAACAACTGGTTGAACTTTTTAATACGTTTTACTGCGATGTATCACATTTTGCCTGAACTTTACGACCTGACGGCGGAGCGCCTGCTCGAGCATATCGACCGCGCGGAATACTTTTCGGGAACGGTCGGTTTCGATTACGGCGACGTCGAGTGCCGCCTGACCGCGTCGCTGATAGTCTACCGCCGCCGCGAGGTGCTGCCCGAGGGCGAGCGCGAGCCTGTCTGCGACCTTGTGCCCGTGTGGTGGGAGTTCCACACGGTGGCGGACGGCGTTGAATGCCTGAATGACTTTTCGTTCACCGAGATACGCGAGCGCCTGTCATGATGGGGGCGTGTCGTGACATGGAGCGGCCGCGTGTGTCGATGGCCGACTTCGCCGTGGCGGTATATCCGTTTGTCGAGATGCAGCCTTTTCACGAGGTCTATTACCGTCTGCTGGAGCTGTTTGCCGCGGGGCGAGTGCGGCGTCTCATAGTCTCGATGCCGCCGCAGCACGGCAAGAGCGTGGGCGCGAGCACTCTGCTGCCGGCATATTTGCTGGGGCTGAACCCCGATGCCAGGGTGGCCGTGGCCTCTTATTCGGCGGCGCTGGCGTCGAAGTTCAACCGCCGCGTGCAGCGCATAATCGAGTCGGAGGAGTACGGCGCGATATTCCCCGACACACGTATCAAGACGGGCGGCAAGCCGGCGGGATATGTCCGTACGTCGGACGAGGTGGAGATCGTGGGGCGCGACGGCGGCCTGCTGTCGGTGGGGCGCGAGGGTTCGCTCACGGGCAACCGTGTCGACTGTTTTATCCTCGATGACCTCTACAAGGATGCCATGGAGGCCAACTCGCCTCTCGTGCGCGAGAATTGCTGGGACTGGTACACGTCGGTCGTTCGTACGCGCATGCACAACGCCTCGAGCGAGCTTATCGTCTTCACGCGCTGGCACGACGAGGACCTTATCGGCGAGCTGCGCCGTCGCGAGCGGTGTGTCGACATGCGCGAGTGGTCGGACCTTGACCGTCTGGATGACGGCGACTGGCTCTGCCTGAACTTCGAGGCACTCAAGTGCAGCCCGGCGTGCGGCATCGACCCGCGCGGCGCGGGCGAGGCGCTGTGGCCCGAGCGTCAGAGCGCCGCGCTGCTCGAGTCGAAGCGGCGGCTCGACCCGCTGCGCTTCGAGTGCATGTATCAGGGACACCCCTCGCCGCGTGGCGGCCTGCTCTATGGCGACGGCTTCGTGGAGTACGACGCGCTGCCGTCGGAGATTGTACGCTATGCGGGCTATACCGACACGGCCGACATGGGTGACGACTACCTCTGCTCGGTGGCCTATGCCGTCGATGCCGACGGGGTGATATATCTGCTCGATGCGGTCTATTCGCGCGAGCCTATGGAGGTGACCGAGGGGCTTGTGGCCGCCATGGTGGGCCGCACGCCCATAACCTCGATGCTCGTCGAGAGCAACAACGGCGGCCGCGGCTTCGCCCGCGCCCTGCAGCGGCTGCTGCCGCGCGTGCGCATCGAGTGGTTCCACCAGAGCGGCAACAAGGAGGCCCGCATACTGTCCCATTCGGCGACCGTGATGCACTCGGTACGCTTCCCTCGCGGGTGGGCGCAGCGGTGGCCCGAGATGTATGCCCACCTGTCGTCCTATTCGCGCGTTTTCCGCTCGAACCGCTGGCACGACGCGCCCGATGTGCTTACGGGTATCGTCGAGCGCGAGGCTCCGTGTGGCGCGGAGACGAAGATCCGCAGCGTAGGCTTTTTCTGACGGCGCCGCCGCGAAAGCGACAGACCGCATGCCCCTCGGGGTATGCGGTCTGTTGCTTCTTGCCGTGGCTGTGCCTATCGCAGCGAGGCCACCTTGCGGTCGAACTCCTGCTTGAGCGACGCCATCAGCTCGCGCACGCTCACGATGCGGTCCGAACGCCATGCGTTGGCGCCGCAGAAGGCGTAGCCGTTCTCGAGCTTGCCGCGGAAGGCGTTGTAGAGGGCCATCATGATGCAGTAGGGCGAGTGCGTCACGTCGCACGTCTTGATGCAGTTGAAGGGGCAGTTCTTCGGGCGCTTGAGTCCCTCCTTCACCTTCTCGAGGAAGCTGTTGTGGATGGCGCGGCCGGGCATCCCGACGGGGCTCTGTATGATTTCGATGTCCTCCTTGCGGGCGCGTATGTAGCTCTGCTTGAACTCGTCCGAGGCGTCGCACTCCTCGGTGGTGACGAAGCGCGTACCCATCTGCACGCCCTCGGCACCCAGTGCCGTGATGTTGTATATGTCCTCGCCCGTGTATATTCCGCCTCCGGCAATGACGGGGATGTGCTTTCCCGTGCGCTGCTCGGTCTCGCGGGCCTCGGCCACCACCTCGGGCAGGATGTGCTCGAGCGAGTAGTTGGCGTCGCCGATCTGCTGCGAACTGTATCCGAGGTGTCCGCCCGCCTTGGGGCCCTCGACCACGACTGCGTCGGGCACATATCCGTATTCCTCGATCCAGCGGCGGCAGAGCACCTTCAGCGCGCGTGCCGACGAGACGATGGGGGCGAGCTTGGTGGTCGAGTCGCTGCTCAGGAACGAGGGCAGCGTCAGCGGCAGTCCCGCGCCCGAGAAGATGATGTCGGCCTTGCGGGCGATGGCCGTGCGAACCATGTCGGCGAAGTTCGACATGGCGACCATGACGTTCACGCCGATGATGCCCGAGGTCTTGCTGCGGGCCTTCTCAAGCTCCTGGCCGAGGCCGTAGATGCTCGCTTCGTCGTAGTCGTGCGAGTAGTCGCGGTAGATCACGCCGAGGCCGGCCGACGATATTACGCCGATGCCTCCTTCGCCTGCTACGGCCGAGGCGAGGCCCGAGAGCGATATGCCTACACCCATGCCGCCCTGTACGATGGGTACCGTGGCGGTGAGGTCTCCTATTTTCAGTGGTTTCATTTCCGTTCGGATTAGTATGTTGATTGCTTTGTCGGGGGACAAAGATATATAAATATTCTAAATGGTAAATTATATGTCGTATATTTCTAATAATCCGAAGCGGGCTTTGCTTTGTTTTATGCTTTGTTTCAGTCTGTTATCCCGATAAAATGAAAACCGCCCCGTCCGGCGGCCTTGGGGCTGCGGACGGGGCGGTTGCGGGGTGCGGCGTCGTCAGAGCATCTCCTCGATGCGGGCTGCGGGGGCGGTGTCGAGCCCCGCCAGCATACCGTGGTTGTAGCGGTAGTAACCCGAGATGGCGATCATGGCGGCGTTGTCGGTGGTGAACTTCAGCTCGGGGATGAAGGTGCGCCACTTGCGGCGGCGGCCCGCCTCGGCTACGGCGTTGCGCAGTCCCGAGTTGGCCGAGACGCCTCCGCCTATGGCTATGTCCTTTATGCCGAGGGCGTTCGATGCCTTGATCAGCTTGTCGAGCAGGATCTCGATGATGGTGCTCTGCAGCGAGGCGCAGAGGTCGGCCTTGTGCTTCTCGACGAAGTCGGGGTCGCGCTTTACCTCGTCGCGCAGCGTGTAGAGGAACGACGTCTTGAGGCCCGAGAACGAGTAGTCGAACTCGCCCTTGACGTGCGGGCGGGCGAAGGTGAAGGCCTTGGGGTCGCCCTCCTTGGCCAGCTTGTCGATCACGGGGCCGCCGGGGTAGGGCAGTCCCATCACCTTGGCGCACTTGTCGAAGGCCTCGCCTGCGGCATCGTCGATGGTGGTGCCGATGATCTGCATCTCGAGGGGCGAGTCGACACGCACGATCTGCGTGTGTCCGCCGCTGACGAGCAGGCAGAGGAACGGGAAGTCGGGGTGCGGCATCTCACGGTCGGGCAGGTCGATGAAGTGCGAGAGGATGTGCCCCTGCAGGTGGTTTACCTCCACCAGGGGTATGTTGCCCGCAACGGAGAGACCCTTTGCGAACGACGTGCCCACAAGCAGCGAACCCAGGAGTCCGGGGCCGCGGGTGAAGGCTATGGCGTCGAGCTTGTCGACCGTGATGCCGGCCTCCTTGAGGGCGGTGTCGACAACGGGGATAATGTTCTGCTGGTGAGCGCGTGACGCCAGCTCGGGAATGACGCCTCCGTACTTCACGTGCACGGCCTGCGAAGCGATTACGTTCGACAGCAGCGTGGTGTTGCGTATGACGGCGGCGGAGGTGTCGTCGCAAGACGACTCAATGCCAAGTATCGTGATATCCATTTTTTCAGAGGTATGTTGTTACGTTTTGACGGAAAATTTTTACATTTGTAGGTTTTAAGCCGAGCTACGATGCGCAAAGTTACGAAAATATTGTTAAAGGCGTTATCAGTTACAGTTTTGTTTCTGATATTTTGCCCCATTGCGCTTACGTTGCTCGTGTCGCTGCCGTCGATCCAGAACTTTGTCGTGGGGCGCGCCGTCGGCTACCTGTCGCGCAAGCTGGAGACCACGGTCTCGATCGACCGCATACGTCTGGGCATGTGGGGCAGCGTCCGTGTCGACGGCTTCTATGTCGAGGACTACCAGCAGGATACGCTGCTCTATGTGGGCCGTCTCGACCTCCACATGGCGGGCCTGCGCGACAACCGTTCGGGCATAGTGCTGCGCAACGGCGAGGTGAGCGATTCGAAACTCTACCTGCGCGAGACGCCCGAAGGGGTGATGAACATCAAGCAGGTGATGGACCGCCTCTCGAAGAAGGAGAAGAAGCGCGACGGCGGCGATTTCGGCCTCAGGATACGCAACGTACAGATCAACGACTTCACGCTCGTCATCGAACACCGCGAACACCGCGACCCCGAGTACGGCATCGACTACAGCGACATGCACCTCGAACACACGTCAGCCTTCATCGAGGGCTTTGCGCTGCAGGGGGGCATGATCGGCGGCAACATACGCAACTTCTCGACCACGGAGCATTGCGGCTTTAGGATAGACAACTTCTCGGGACGGTTCCTCGTCGACCGCGGCCTTATCGACCTGCGCGATTTCGAGATCGACACCGAGCAGTCGGCCATACGCCTGCGTTCGCTCGTGCTGCGCGGCGAGGACTGGGGCTCGTACAAGGATTTCGTGCACAACGTGGCCATCGACGGCGAGCTGTACGACACGTCGGTCTCGACCGACGACATCGCCCACTTTGCCCCGTCCCTGCTGCCGTGGAAACTCAAGGCGCACGATGTCGACGTGGTGGTGGCCGGATCGGTCGCCGACATGAATGTCGACGTGCGTAACATATCCTTCGGCGAGAAGTCGTCGCTGCGCAGCGACATCACGCTGCGCGGGCTGCCCGATATCGACCGTGCCCGCCTGACGCTCGACCTGAAGCGCCTCGCCACGTGCGAGGAGGACGTGTCGCAACTTGCGGCCGGCATCGGCGGCAGCGAGTTGCCCGAGAAGATACGCTCGGTGATGAGCGGTGCGGGCGAGATGATCCTGGCGGGACGCTTCGACGGCGGCCTGCGTTCGTTCGACACCGACCTGAAACTTACCACGCAGGCGGGTAACGCCTCGCTTGCCGTGAAACGCACCCCGATGAAGGCCGAGGAGGGTGTCCGCGGACGCCGCTACGCCGTGAGGGCGGCGGCCGACGTGCGCCACCTGCGTCTGGGACGCCTGCTGCGCGACACGACGTTCGGCCCGGCCACGGCGTCGCTGCATTTCGACGGCATAATGGCCGACAGCGGCCGCATCGACGGTAACCTCGAGGGCCGCGTCGCCTCGGTCGAGGTGATGGACTGCCGTTACGACTCGCTGACCCTTTCGGGACGTGTTATCGACAAGAGCTTTACGGGTACGCTGCGCAGCGACTGCGATCCCCTGCGCATGATGCTCAGCGGCAAGGCCGACATGAACGGTGCGGAACCCGTGTGCGACGTGCGCCTTGTGGTCGAGCACGCCGACCTGCATGCCATGAACATCAACCGCCGCGACTCGATATCGACTATTGCTATGGGTGCCGAGATGTATGCCGTGGGCCGCTGGCCCGACGGGATGAACGGCACGCTGAGCCTGGGCGGACAGTATGTCTACCCGGGCGACACGCTGCGCAGCGGCGACGTGAAGATTGCGGCGCGCAGCAGTCAGGGGCGGCGGTCGCTGACGCTGACGTCGGATTTCGCCGACGCCACTTTCACCGGCCCGACAAGCTATGCCGAGCTGGCGCGCTATCTCGAGTCGGCCATGAGCAAGTATCTGCCGTCGATGTTCGACAGCGGCGTGCAGGAGTATGTGGGGCCCGATGCCGCAGGTTACTCGACGCTGGCCGTCACGGTCAAGGAGCTCGACCCGCTGCTCAATGCCATATCGGAGGGCCTGCAGATGGCTCCCGGCTCGAAACTCAACTTCATGCTCAACCCCTCGGACAACGTCATCTCGCTGCGTGCCGAGTCGGATTACCTCGAGCGGGGACGTCTGCTGGCCACGCGTCTGAAGATGAACATGGTCAACCAGGGCGACTCGCTGGCGCTGTACCTCACGTCGGAGGATCTCTATGCGGGCGGCATGCACACGCCGCAGCTCTCGATGATGGGCGGCGCGAAGAACGACCGCATGCACCTGCTTGCGGGCTTCGACGACCCGGCCGACTCGCTGTCGGGCAAGCTGTCGCTGTGGGCGCGTGTCGGGCGCGACGACTCGACGGGCATGCGACGCCTGTCGATGATGGTGCTTCCGTCGGCCGTGTCGCAGCGGGGACGCAATTGGCGCATCTCGTCCGACGAGATCACGATCGACACGGCGCGCGTGGTGGTCAACGACTTTACGGTGCGGGCCGACAACCAGATGCTGCATATCGACGGTGTGGCCTCGCGCAGCCGCTCCGATTCGCTCACGCTGCGGCTCAACAACTTCGACATAGCCCCCCTGGCCGGGTTCGCCATGGGCATGGGATACGACGTCGAGGGCGCGGGTAACGGTACCGCCTCGATGAAATCGGCGCTGCACCGCGGCGAGCTCACCTCCGACATAGGTCTCGACAACGTCACCGTGAACGGTGTGGCGGTACCGCCGCTGCAGCTCGACTCGCGGTGGGACTTCGAGCGCCAGCGCGTTCGCATACTGATTAACAACCGCACGTCGGGCGAGAACATCGTCCGCGGATACTACGCCCCCGCGACGGGCCGCTACTACGCCGAGGCGCGGATCGAGGGAATGAACATGAGCCTGCTCGACCCCATCCTTGCCGGTGTGGTGTCGGGTACGACGGGTACGGCCACGGCGTCGCTCGAGCTGGCGGGACAGAAGCGCGAGGCTTCGATGACGGGCAGCATCGAGGTGACCGACCTTGCCACCACGGTGGACTTCACGCGGGCGCGCTACAGCGTGCCGAAGGCCACGATAAAGGTTGAGAACAACCATCTGCGCGCGTCGAACGTGAAGGTCTACGATGCGGAGCAGAACAGCGGCCTGCTGGACATGGACCTGAACCTGCAGCACACCTCCAACATATCATATTCGATGCGGGTGCTGCCGCGCAACATGATCGTGCTGAACACCACCTCGCGCGACAACGACCTCTTCTACGGCAAGGTCTACGCCTCGGGTGCGGCCAACATAAGCGGCAACAAGAAGGGAACGACGCTCGACATAGTGGCCTCGACGGCGGGCAACTCGCAGTTCTTCATGCCGTTGTCGAGCAAGACCGACGTGGCGACGGCCGACTTCGTTGTCTTCGAGAAGCCGGGCATGCAGCTCGATACGATGAACTACCTCGAGCGCAAGAAGATGATGTTCGAGCGCCGTAACCGCAGCCGCGCGTCGGGCGGCAGCACGATGAACATCAACATCGAGCTCACGGCCAACCCCAACGCCGAGGTGCAGCTGGTGATCGACCCCACGGTGGGCGACATCATCAAGGTGCGCGGCGACGGTACGCTCAACATGCGCATCGTCCCCAGCGCAAACATATTCGACATGTACGGCGACTACACGATCACCGAGGGCAGCTACCTGTTCACGCTGCAGAACATCATAAACAAGCGTTTCATCATCGAGGAGGGCTCGACGATACAGTGGGCGGGCGACCCGATGGATGCGCGCCTCGACATCGACGCCGTGTATAAGCTCAAGGCGTCGCTTAAGCCGCTGCTTTCGTCGACGACGCTCGACAACATATCGCGTGCGGTGCCCGTTGAGTGTATCATCAATCTGTCGGACAAGCTGACCAACCCGTCGGTAAACTTCGATATCAAGGTGCCGAACGCCGACTCCGAGATACAGAATGCGGTGGCCAACCTGCTCAACAACCAGCAGTCGATCGCCACGCAGTTCATGTACCTGCTTGTGAGCGCCAGCTTCTATTCCGACTCGTCGACTTCGTCGAACATAGGCGCCTCGGCCTCGGCCGCCACGGGATTCGAGCTGCTGTCGAACCAGCTGAGCAACTGGCTCTCGAGCGACGACTACAACATCGTGCTGCGCTACCGTCCCAAGTCGGAGCTTACGAGCGATGAGATCGACTTCGGCTTCTCGAAGAGCCTGGTGAGCGACCGCCTGCTTGTCGAGCTGGAGGGCAACTACCTTATCGACAACCAGATGTCGGCCAACAGCAACATGTCGAACTTCCTTGGCGAGGCCTACATTACGTGGCTTATCGACCAGAACGGCAACCTCAAGCTGAAGGGTTTCACGCAGACGATCGACCGCTTCGACGAGAACCAGGGTCTGCAGGAGACGGGTGTCGGAATCTACTATAAGGAGGATTTCGAGAACTGGAAGGACCTCAAGCGCCGCGTTCGCGACCGTTTCATGAGCAAGCGCCGCCGTGCACAGCGCGAGGCCGAGGAGCGCGAGGCGGCGGAACGGCATCTGCGCGAGGCCGACAGTCTCGACCGTACGGGCGAGGGGCTCCACCTGCGCCGCTCGGCCGAACAGCGCGACACGACGGTACGCGATACCGCCGCACGCCGCCGTGCGCTGCGACGTGACAGTACGGCGACGGCAACGGCCCGGGGAGAGATGCGCGAGGAGCAGCCATTGGAGGCGGAAGCGGGCCGGAAGGATTGGATTGAATTTGAAAAACTCGAATAAAAACTCAAAAAAACAAAAAGTACTATGATCGATTTTCTTCAGGCTGCCCAGACTGCGGCAGCAGCGGCAGGCGAGGCTGCCGAGGCGACGGTAAACAACGAGACTGTGAGCATGAGCATGTGGGAGCTCTTCAACAAGGGAGGCTGGCTGATGTGGCCGCTGCTCATTCTGGGCGGAGTCACGGTGTTCATCTTCGTTGAGCGTTACCTCGCCATCCGCAAGGCGTCGGTGCTCGACATGAACTTCATGAACCGCATCCGCGACTACATCTCTGACGGCAAGATCCGCGCTGCTGTAGACCTCTGCCGCAAGACCAACACCCCGATCGCCCGCATGATCGAGAAGGGTATCGGCCGCATCGGCCGCCCCATGAGCGACATACAGTCGGCCATCGAGAATGTTGCCAACCTCGAGGTGTCGAAGCTCGAGAACGGCCTTCCGTTCCTGGCCACCATCGCCGGCGGTGCGCCCATGATCGGATTCCTCGGTACGGTGCTCGGTATGGTGCAGACGTTCATGGATATGTCGGCAGCGGGCGGTACGGTCGACATGTCGCTGCTGTCGAGCGGTATGTATGTGGCCATGGTGACCACCGTAGCAGGTCTTATCGTCGGTATCCCCGCCTACTTCGGATACAACTACCTTGTGGCCCGCATCGAGAAGCTGGTGTTCCAGATGGAGGCCAACTCGATCGCCTTCATGGATATATTGAACCAACCCGTAAAATAGCATAGGCCATGGCAATAAAACGAGGATCGAAGGTCAACCAGTCGTTCTCGGCATCGTCGATGACGGACCTTATGTTTCTGTTGTTGCTCTTCATGATCATAGCAACGACGCTCATCAACCCCAATGCCGTGAAACTGATGCTGCCCAAGAGCGCCAACCAGCTCAAGGACAAGGCCGTGACCACGGTGTCGATAAAGGATGCCGGCAACGGACGCTATATCTACTATGTCGAGCTGGAGAATGTCGGCTCGCGCGAGGGTGTGGCCCGCGCGCTGCAGAGCCGTCTCGAGGGACAGGAGAAACCCACCATATCGCTCCATGCCGACAAGACGGTGGCGTGGGACGAGATCGTGCAGATGATGAACATCGCCAAGGACAACGGTTACGGACTGATCGCTGCCACGCAGCCCTGACGCACGGGGGCGGGTGACGGCGGATAAAACTGTACAATTATGAACTACTACGATGAAAACGACGACAGGCCGAAGCTCTACGGCGGAGTGGCTGTCGGTGCATACGTTATAGTGATATTGGCTACCATGCTCCTGGGGGACATAACCGTCGAGAAGGTAGAAGAGCCCGCAACGCTTATCATTGAACTCGAGGAGGAGCCCAAGCGGCCGCAACGTCCGGTTGTGACACACCAGGCGCCGCGCCACGAGAACGTCTCTACCGAGCGCGACAACTCGCAGCAGGTGACCGGCACCGACGAGCAGACGCGTACGGTGAACCGTCGCGCCATCTTTCACAGCAACAAGGACGGCGCCGACGAGGAGGAGGATGTGGGCAATCCCTACAGCCGCGAGGGCAAGGAGAACACCGCTTCGGGCGATGGCGGCGGCCTGAACCCCGTGGGTAACGACCAGCTGGACGAGGGCCTGCGCGGCCGCGGTCTGGTGGGCAACCTCCCGCTGCCCGAGTATCCGGGCAACACGAGCGGCAAGATCGTCATACGCGTGGCCGTCAACCAGCACGGCGTGGTGACGAGTGCGGCCTACGAGCCCAAGGGATCGACTTCGTCGGATGCGGCCCTGATAGCGGCGGCAATAGCTGCGGCGAAGAAGGCCCGCTTCACCGAGAGCCGCAGCTTCGTGCAGGGCGGTACCATAACGTATAACTTCAAACTCAACTGATGACGATGGGCGATAGTGCAAGGCGTATGCTTGTGTGCGTGGCCATGTGTGTGGCGGCCACCTGCGGCGTTGCGGCCCAGGAGACGCAGGGCGTGCAGGACACGGTCGGCAGGAAGGGGCTGCAGCGGCGCGAGAAGGCGCAGTCGGGGCCTCACATGGCCTTCGACCGCACGTCGCACGACTTCGGCGACGTGGCGCGCTACGGCGGCGACCTGATAAAGGAGTTCCGCTTTGTGAACGACGGCGACGAGCCTCTGGTGATAAAGAAGATTACCAAGGCCTGCTCGTGCCTCACGGTGAGCTTCTCGCGCCGGCCCGTGCTTCCGGGCGAGGCGTCGGTCATAAAGATCAAGTACGAGCCGCACAAGATCGAGGAGGGCATATTCCACCGCGTCATACAGATCTATTCGAACTCTCCCGAGGGGGTGCGCCTGCTTACCATACAGGGCAACTCCATCGACGACAACACCTCGCGCAAGCGGCATTGACGCCCGCGCCGAGGACCCTAACAACCAACGCAAAAGCCCGCACCATTCAAGGTGCGGGCTTTCCGTTTATGCAATGCGGCCGCGGAAAACGGGGCCTTTGAGCCTGTGGTGGTCACTCCTCGCAGCGGCGCAGGACAAGGGCCGTGCGCGAGGTGTTGTATATCTTTATATGCGGCTGCGCGTCGTCGCCTGCGGGGAAGGTGAAGTGCTCGTCGTTCATGGCCTGGCGTGCCAGTCCGCCGAAGCGGGCCTCGTCGGTCGAGAGCAGCGGCACGTAGCGTCCCTCGCGCCTTACGGGCAGCTCGTAGTCGGGGATCGAGGCCGTGGGGTGCCAGTTGAACACGAACACAAGGTCGCCGTGCGAGAAGACGATGGTCTTGTTGTGCTCGTCCATCAGAAGGTTGTACGGGTAACCGTCGGCAAGGATGCGGTAACGGCGCACCATGCGCAGCATCTCGCGGTCGAAGTCCGCGAGGAACGAGTAGCGCAGCGAGTCGCTGTCGCGCAGCGACCACTGGCGGCGCGCATGGTCGTACGACCACCCGTTGCCCTCGCGCGGGAAATCGATCCACTCGGGGTGGCCGAACTCGTTGCCCATGAAGTTTAGGTATGCCTCGCCGCCCGTAGAGATTGTCATCAGGCGTATCATCTTGTGCAGGGCCATGCCGCGGTCGATGAGTATGTTCTGCGTGGTGCGGTCCATCGAGTCGTACATCAGGCGGTCCATCAGGCGGAAGGCTATGGTCTTGTCACCCACGAGGGCCTGGTCGTGCGATTCGGCGTAGGCCACGGTCTTGATGCCGGGCAGACGGTCGGTCATGACCGACCACATCTCCCATATGTTCCACTCCTCGTCGGGCGTATCCTTCAGCATCTTGATCCAGAAGTCGGGTATGGCCATCCCCAGACGGTAGTCGAACCCTATGCCGCCGTCGTATGTCGGCACGCATATGCCCGGCATACCGCTCACCTCCTCGGCGATGGTCATGGCGGCGGGGCGGAAGTCGTGCACCAGGCGGTTGGCCAGGGTGAGGTATGTCAGGGCATCGAGGTTGACCCCTTCGTCGAAGTATCGGTCGCGGCAGTCGAAGTCGACATATCCGTGGTGGTGGTATATCATCGATGTGACGCCGTCGAAGCGGAAGCCGTCGAAGTGGAAGCGGTCGAGCCAGTATTTGACGTTCGAGAGCAGGAAGTGTTCCACGCCGCCCTTGCCGTAGTCGAATGTCATCGAATCCCAGTAGGGCTGGTAGCCCTCCGCCCCGGCCTTCGAGTAGAGGTGGTCCGAGCCGTCGAGGGCGTTGATGCCCTCGTTGGTGTTCTTGGCGTAGTGGGCGTGCACGAGGTCCATTATCACAGCCAGCCCCATGCCGTGGGCCGTGTCGACGAGGCGCTTGAGCTGCTCGGGCGTGCCGAAGCGCGACGAGGGGGCGAAGAAGTTCGACACGTGGTATCCGAACGACCCGTAGTAGGGGTGCTCGGCTATGGCCATCAGCTGCACGGCGGTATATCCCGCCTCCTTGATGCGGGGCAGGACGAGGTCCGTAAACTCGTCGTAGGTGCCTACGCCCTTGCGCTCCTGAGCCATGCCGACGTGGGCTTCGTATATGAGCAGGTCGCCTGCCGCCGAGGGCGAGAAATCGTCGTCGTGCCATACGTATGGCTTGGGGTTCCAGAACTGGGCCGTGTAGTCCTTGCTCCGCTCGTCCTGCACCACGCGCGTGGCATAGGCCGGAATGCGGTCCATCCAGCCGTTGGCGCCGTGTACGTGCATCTTGTAGAGCGAGCCGTGCCTGAGACGGTTGTAGTACATGGCATCGGGGAAGAAGGCGCTCCATACGCCGTTCTCGCCCTTGTCGAGGCGCAGCTGCGTGCGCTGCCACGAGTTGAAGTCGCCGAACAGATATACGTCCTGCGCCTCGGGCAGCCACTCGCGGAACCACCATCCGCTGAGCTCCTCGTCGCGTTGCCATCCGTAGTAGAGATAACCGTTGGCATAGTCGGTGATCGAACCTGCGGCGCGTGTTATCTCCTCCATGCGGTGCATGTAGCGGTCGTGGCGTTCGTATATGCGGTCAGCTACGGGCGTGAGCCACTCGTCGCGCTCGACCATGGGCAGTTTTCGGGGCGTATTATCCATAGTCTCCATTATTATATGCGGGATGCGCGTCGGCATAACGCCGGAAGGCATCCTGTCCTATATTCCTATAATATTCAAATATACGAATAATTGATTGAAAATTCAATATCGTCGCTCGAAAAACGCCTTTCCGGCTAAAAACGTCGAGTAGCCTACCATGCCCGTTACGTAAACGTAAAGGGGCGGTCAATTCCGTCCCTTTCATGTGGCCGTGTCGGCAACAGCCGTGCGGTCATATGATCGTCTCGTGGTGTATGCATCGTGTGCCGCTCGTGGTGACACCCGCTGCGAGAAGCGTTGCCGCTGCGGCGGCTGCGAATGCTGTCGTGAATTTTTTCATAATGATTGCGGCAGTTAATGTATTGTGTTTGTGGTTTCAGGTTGTCGGGGGCTCGGCGGGTGTAAATATAACGATATTAAACCAAAATGCCGTATGGCGGTTGCGATATTTCTGAAAAACAGCCGAAATTGCTTTGGTGTGGTGTCAGGAATGGGCGTTTTGCCGAAAGAGTGTCAGGCTGCGGGCGGAATAAGTATGCAGCAGGGGAGATTATGCGTCAAAATTGGCTGTATATGCGCCGTATATGCGGAAAAATTGTTATATTTGTAACGTTTGGGGCTGAATGTTCGGACAATATATATTCAATAAAATAGTAATAAATTAAAAAATCGTTATGTTCAAAGGACAACCCAAAGGTTTGTATGCCCTTTCGCTGGCCAATACGGGCGAGCGTTTCGGCTACTATACCATGCTTGCGATCTTCACGCTGTTCCTGCAGGCGAAGTTCGGTTACACCGAGGCCGTCACCACGCAGATCTACGGAATCTTCCTTGCCGCGGTCTACTTCATGCCCTTCTTCGGCGGTATCCTGGCCGACAAGTTCGGCTTCGGCAAGATGGTTACGCTCGGTATCTTCATCATGTTCGCCGGTTATGCGCTGCTTGCCATACCCACCGACGCCGGCTTTGCCGGTCAGGCGCTCATGTTCGGCGCGCTGGCGCTCATAGCCTGCGGTACGGGTCTCTTCAAGGGTAACCTGCAGGTGCTGGTGGGAAATCTCTACGATGACCCCGCATACCAGGCCAAGCGTGACAACGCATTCTCGATCTTCTACATGGCCATCAACATCGGCGCCATGTTCGCCCCCGGTATGGCCAAGTGGATCACCAACCACTTCCTGGCACAGGACGGCCTCGTCTACAACGGACAGATTCCCGCCCTTGCGCACCAGTACCTCGATCTGGGTACGAACATGCCTGCCGAGCCGCTGGCAAAGCTGCAGGAGCTGGCTGCGTCGATGGGATCGACGGGTGACCTTGCGGCCTTCTCGGAGCACTACATCGAGAAGCTGTCGACGGCATACAACATGGGCTTCGGCGTAGCGTGCATCTCGCTCGTGGTGTCGTACCTTATATATGTAGGCTTCCGCAAGACCTTCAAGCATGCCGACGTTACGGCCAAGCAACAGGCTGCCGCCGCCAACGCCGCAGGTGTGCATCAGGCCGAGCTTACGCCCGCACAGACCAAGTCGCGCATCACGGCCCTGCTGCTTGTTTTCGCCGTCGTTATCTTCTTCTGGATGGCTTTCCACCAGAACGGATCGACCATGACCTTCTTCGCGCGTGACTACACCACGTCGGAGGCTACGGGCATCACCCGCATGGGCTTCGATATCTTCAACCTTGTGCTTGTCCTGGTCGGCGTATACGGTATCGTGGGACTTTTCCAGTCGGAGAAGAGCCGTGGCAAGATCATCAGCGCCGTGGTATTCGCCGCCGCTCTGGGTGCGCTCTTCTATCGCTACACCATCACGCCCGATCCGGTGAACATCCTGCCTTCGGACTTCCAGCAGTTCAACCCCTTCTATGTCGTTGGTCTGACCCCCATCTCGGTGGCTATCTTCACGGCGCTCGCACGCAAGGGCAAGGAGCCCTCGGCACCGCGCAAGATCGGTATGGGTATGGTCATCGCCGCATTCGGATTCCTCATCCTCACCATAGGCTCGTTCGGCCTCATGTCGCCCGCCGAGGTGAAGGCCGCAGGTGCCAGCGATACCTTCGTGTCGCAGAACTGGCTTATATCGACCTATCTGGTGCTGACGTTCGCCGAGCTGCTCCTCTCGCCGATGGGTATCTCGTTCGTGTCGAAGGTGGCGCCTCCCAAGTACAAGGGTATGATGATGGGTTGCTGGTTCGCCGCAACGGCCGTGGGTAACTACGCCACGTCGCTCATCGGTTACCTCTGGGGCAGCGGTATGGCTCTCTGGATGGTATGGAGCGTGCTGATCGTGCTGTGTCTGCTCTCGGCTGTATTCATCTTCTCGATAATGAAGAAGCTCGAGTCGGCTACCGAATAATCGCGGGACACGACGCTGTAAATGGCGGGCGCATCACTCAAAGTGGTGCGCCCGTTTCTTTTGCTTCATTGCGACGTCTTTATGCTGCCCGCGGTACGTGGTGATTCTTCGGGCGGGCGGCAGGTGGCTGCGTAGCAAAAAAACAAAGGGCGGATCCGCGAATCCGCCCTTTGGCATGTGGGGTATGTCTTGCCGTTACTGCTCGTCGAGCGTGCGTTTGACACACTCTATGCCAACGCGGCGCAGCAGGTCGAGTCCCTCCTCCGAGCGGTAGTCGTTGACATATACCACGCGGCGGATGCCGGCCTGTATGATCAGTTTCGAGCACTCGATGCAGGGCGCATCGGTTATGTAGAGCGTCGAGCCGTCGCAGTTGTTGGCACTCTTGGCCACCTTGGTTATGGCGTTGGCCTCGGCGTGCAGTACGTACGACTTGGTCTTGCCGTTCTCGTCCTCGCAGATGTTCTCGAAGCCCGAGGGGGTGCCGTTGTAGCCGTCCGATATTATCATCTTGTCCTTTACGATCAGAGCCCCCACCTTGCGGCGTTCGCAGTAGGAGTTCTCGGCCCAGATGCGGGCCATGCGCAGGTAACGCAGATCGAGCTGCAGTTGTTTCTCCTCTTCGTATCCCATGTGTCGGTAGTATTATCGCGTTTCGTCAATGAATACCTTCTTAACCGCCTCGAGATAGCCGTATCCGAACTTGTCGCACGGCATCAGATAGCTCGTCTCGGTCCATTCGTTCCAGCTGTTTATGGTGATCAGTGGCACGCGGTCAGGGTGGCTGTCGGCGTATGCGCGGGCCTTGCGCAGGGCCTCGGCAAAGGCATCGGGCGTGTTGTTGCGCACCACGGCGCTCGTGCCCGTGCGGGGGCTGTTGTCCCAGCCGACGCTGATGTGCGGGTAGAAGGTGAAGGTGTAGGTCGAGTCGATGCGCTGCCATTCGCGCTCGGCATCGGCCACGATGTCGGCATATTCGCGGTTCACGTCCGTAAAGTGCGCGAACTGGTAGTGCGTGGCGCTGTCGAAGCCGAGCGAGCGTATGAGCTCGTTGCCCGGGTCACCCGCCTTGCCGCTGTCGAAGCCGCTGTAGTTGAGGTTTACGGCCCACATGGCGAACTGCAACTCGAGGCCGGGGAAGCCGGCGCGGCGGACCTCGTCGCGGAACCACTTCAGGGCGTCGGCCGCCTGCTCGACGCCGCCCAATCCCGAGATGAGGTTGGGGAGGTCGTAGATCATGAAGACGGGCTTGCCGTCGATCTTGTAGTATTGCGGGTGCTTGAAGTACTTCTCGATGTTGCGGCGGCAGATCTTCTCGAACTCCTCGCGGTCGATCTTGCCCTGCCAGATGACGTTGTTCTCGTTGTAGCGGGCCAGACGCGTGTCCCATAGGTTGAGGGCGTCGTGGTTGGCCCACATGAGGTAGAACTTCATCTTGCCGACGTTGGCGGCCTTCAGGAAACCGTTGTCGAGCGTCGTCTCCATGAACGGGCGCCCGTCATACCAGTACCAGTCGAAGATGAAGATGTCGATGCCGTGACGCGTGGCCTGCTCGATCTCCATCTCCATGACGGCGGGGTCGGCCTCGTTGACATAGCCCCACAGTGGTTTGCGCTCCCAGTAGTGTCCCGGGTAGCGCTGCTGCATGGTCTTCACCGTCTCCCACTCGCCGATGCCCGAGGGCCAGAATGGGCGCAGGCGCGGGTCGTCCGACGCGTATGCGGGGTAGAGGTATGCGGCCACGTCGTAGTGGCGGCCGCCCTGTTCCGCGTCGGCCTGCTGGGCCGTGGCGCGGGGGCTTATGAAAAGCGTGGCCGCCGTGATGGCGGCCAGCGCTATGCATGACATGTGTCGTTTCATATCATCTGTTGTTTTTGCTCGGGGCGCGGTTTCCGCGTGCGGGCTGTCCCGATGCTGTTTCGGACGCGGATCAGAGTCCCTTGCCGTGGCAGTGCTTGTATTTCTTGCCGCTGCCGCAGGGGCAGGGGTCGTTGCGGCCGATCTTCTTGTCCACCTTTATGGGTGCGGGCTTGCTCTTTTCGGCCTGGCCTGCGGCTGCCGCTGCGGCCATGCGCGATGCCTGCAGCTTGTTGACATCGACCTTGGCGCGGCGCTCACGCTCCTGCTGTACGGCCTCGGGGTTGTTCTCGCGAACGGGGATGTAGGCCTTGTTGAGGATGGCGAGGGTCTCGCGGTTGACCTTCTGGAGCATTGCCGAGAAGAGGTTGTACGACTCGAGCTTGTATATGAGCAGGGGATCCTTCTGCTCGTATGCGGCGTTCTGCACGCTCTGGCGCAGGTCGTCCATCTCGCGCAGGTGGTCACGCCATGCGTCGTCGATGGTGGTGAACATGACGATCTTCGCGAATATCTTGTATATCTCGGCGCCGTCCGTATCCTTGCAACGCTGCAGCTGTACGGGCACGTGGTAACCCATGTGGCCGTCGGTGAGCGGGAAGTGGATCACGCGGTCCATGTGGTCGGCGTTGTCGGCGTAGATGGCCTGCATGGTGGCGCGCACGGTGTCGGCCACGGCCTTGGCACGGCGTCCGTAGAGCGTGCGCAGGTCCTCGACTATCATCTCGACTATCTCGCGGGGCTTCGACGACGAGTACTTGGCCTCGTCGAACGAGGGCTGCAGCGCCACCTCGCGGATGAGGTCGTACGAGAAGTCCTCGTACGAAACACCCTCGTGGCTCTCCATGAAGGTCTCGGCGTAGTCGTACATTATGTTGTTGAGGTCGATCTCGATACGCTCGCCGTAGAGTGCGTGGCGGCGGCGCGTGTAGATAACCTCGCGTTGCGAGTTCATCACGTCGTCATACTCGAGCAGGCGCTTACGTATGCCGAAGTTGTTCTCCTCGACCTTCTTCTGTGCGCGCTCGATGGCCTTGGTCATCATCTTGGCCTGGATGACCTCGCCCTCCTCGATACCCATGCGGTCCATGAGCGTCGAGATACGGCTCGAGCCGAACAGACGCATCAGGTCGTCCTCGAGCGACACGAAGAACTGCGACGATCCCGGGTCACCCTGACGTCCGGCACGTCCGCGCAGCTGGCGGTCGACACGGCGGCTCTCGTGGCGCTCCGTACCGATGATGGCCAGACCTCCCGCCTCGCGTGCCTCGGGCGAGAGCTTGATATCGGTACCACGGCCGGCCATGTTGGTGGCGATGGTGACCTGTCCCGAGCGGCCCGCCTCGGCCACGATCTGAGCCTCGAGCTGGTGCTGCTTGGCGTTGAGGACATTATGCTTGATGCCGCGCAGTTTGAGCATGCGGCTCAAAAGTTCCGATATCTCCACCGAGGTGGTACCTACCAGCACGGGGCGCTTGGCCTCGACCAGACGGACGATCTCCTCGATTACGGCGTTGTACTTCTCGCGCTTGGTCTTGTAGACCAGATCCTCGCGGTCGTCGCGCACGACGGGGCGGTTGGTGGGGATAACCACAACGTCGAGCTTGTATATGTTCCAGAACTCCGATGCCTCGGTCTCGGCCGTACCGGTCATACCCGAGAGCTTGTGGTACATGCGGAAGTAGTTCTGCAGCGTGATGGTGGCGAAGGTCTGCGTGGCGGCCTCGACCTTGACGCGCTCCTTGGCCTCGATGGCCTGGTGCAGGCCGTCCGAGTAGCGGCGGCCGTCGAGGATACGTCCCGTCTGCTCGTCGACGATCTTCACCTTGTTGTCCATTACCACATACTCCACGTCGCGCTCGAACATCGAGTAGGCCTTCAGCAACTGGTTCACCGTGTGCACGCGTTCCGACTTGATCGAGTAGTCGTTGATGATCTCGTCCTTGCGCTGCGCCTTCTGCTCGGCCGTCATGTCGCTCTTCTCCAGGTCGGCGATCTCGCTGCCGATGTCGGGCAGCACGAAGAAGCCGTCCTCGTTGAAGTACTTCGACAGCACGTCGTGGCCCTTGTCGGTGAGCTCCACCGAGTTGAGCTTCTCGTCGATGACGAAGTAGAGGTCGTCCACGATCTCGGGCATGCGGCGGTTGTTGTCCTGCATGTATATGTTCTCGGTCTTCTGGAACTGGGTCTTGATACCCGGTTCCGAGAGGAACTTGATCAGGGGCTTGTACTTGGGCAGACCTTTGTGCGCGCGGTAGAGCAGTACGCCTCCCTCCTCGGGCTTGTTCTCCGAGAAGAGGCGGCGCGACTCGGCCACCAGCGACGTGACGAGGTTCTTCTGCATGTTGTAGAGGTGCTCGATCGAGGGACGGTAGCTCTCGAAGAGCTGGTCGTCGCCCTTGGGTACGGGGCCCGATATGATGAGCGGCGTACGGGCGTCGTCGATAAGCACCGAGTCGACCTCATCGACGATGGCGTAGTGGTGCTTGCGCTGCACCAGGTCCTTGGGCGACGAGGCCATGTTGTCGCGCAGGTAGTCGAAGCCGTACTCGTTGTTCGTACCGAAGGTGATGTCGGCCATGTATGCCTTGCGGCGGGCGTCGGAGTTGGGCTGGTGCTTGTCGATGCAGTCAACCGAGAGTCCGTGGAACTCGTACATGGGACCCATCCACTCCGAGTCGCGTCGTGCCAGGTAGTCGTTCACCGTCACCACATGCACACCCTTGCGGGCCATGGCGTTGAGGAATACGGGGAGCGTCGCCACAAGCGTCTTACCCTCACCCGTGGCCATCTCGGCGATCTTGCCCTTGTGGAGCACCACGCCGCCGAAGAGCTGTACGTCGTAGTGCACCATGTCCCACTTGATGTCGTTGCCGCCGGCCGTCCAGTGCGTCGCGTAGATGGCCTTGTCGCCGTCGATGGTGACGAAGTCCTTCTCGGCGGCCAGGTTGCGGTCGAAATCGGTTGCCGTAACCTCGACGGTGTCGTTCTCGGCGAAGCGGCGTGCCGTGTCCTTCATGATGGCGAAGGCCTCGGGCAGGATCTCGTCGAGTTTCTGCTCGATCTTCTCGTCGATGCGCTTGGTGGTGGTGTCGATATCCTTCGATATCTTCTCCTTGTCCGAGAGGGTGGTCTCGGCCAGCTCCAACTTGGCCTTCTGCTCGACGATGTGCGCCTCGTCGTCGGCGATGAAGTCGGCGATCGACTTCATCAGGGCGGTGCTGCGTGCGCGCAGCTCGTCGTTCGAGAGCTGTTGTATCGACGGGTATATCTCCTTGATCTTATTGACGTAAGGCTCTATCTGCTTGCGGTCCTTGTCGGCCTTGGAACCGAAGAACAGTTTGATAACGTCGCTTAGAATATCCATAACAGGGTTGGTTTTTTATCGTTTGTCGTTATAAATCCTACAAATATAGGAATTTATTTCCAAACGGCAAAATCCCGCACTCCCCGCGGCGGAAGCCGTGCGGGCATGCGGGCGGTGATGCCTGCGGATTGGCATTTTCGGGGTTCGTCGCGCCGTTTCCGTGGCCTTGCCGCGGAATAGATTCGGTGCGGCGGTTTCGGACTGCCGGATAGCCTCGCCGTCAGTAGTTGAGCCAGGCCTTGAAGAGGGGCACGCGCTCCTCGCTGACGGTGATCTTCTCCTTGTGCGGGGGATGGACGGTGACCGACACCTTGCCGTTGAAGTATGGTTCGAGACGGTCGATCGCCCCCACCGAGAGCAGCACCTGGCGGTTCGCGCGGAAGAAACGGTCGGGGTCCAGCTGCTCCTCGAGACGGCTCAGCGGCAGGTTGACCACATGGTTACGGCCGTCGAAGGTAACGGCCGTGGTGACCTTGTTCTCCGAGTAGAAGTAGGCGATGCTGTCGACCTGCAGCGTATGGAAGCGGTCGACACCGGCGATGAGAAAACGCGTGCGGAAGCGTTTCTCGCGCCGTTGCAGGGCGTTGAGAATAGTTTCCAGGTAGTCGTCGGGCCGCGACATGCGTGCGTAGAGGGTTTCGTAGCGGGCGATGGCCTCGGCGAGACGCTCCTCGTCGACGGGCTTGAGTATGTAGTCGATGCTGTTGACGCTGAATGCCCGCACGGCGTATTCGTCATAGGCCGTGGTGAATATCACGGCCGACGTGGGGCGTGCCTGCGACAGCAGCTCGAACGAGGTGCCGTCGGCAAGCTGTATGTCGAGGAACAGCAGGTCGGGGTGGTCGTTTCGGGCAAACCACTCGGCAGCCTCCTCGACGTTGCCCGGCAGGACCTCAATCTCCCACGCCGGGCGCAGGCGCGCTATGAGCGTGCGCAGCAGCCTTGCGGCGGGTATCTCGTCTTCGACGATGGCGACGCGCAGTCTATTCATGGCTCATGGGTATTTTGACGGTGAAACTCTCCTCGGTGTGTGTGACCTCGATCTCGCGGCCCAGTATTATGCGGCAGCGGTTCGATAGGTTGTGCAGCCCCACGCCGCCCGATTCGGCGCGGCGCTTGGGCCTTACGGGGTTCGATACCACAAGGCTGTCGCCGTCGGTGCGGATCGTTATCTCGAGCGGGTGCGACGCCGTGATGGCGTTGTGTTTGATTACGTTCTCGATGAGCAGCTGCAGCGTCAGCGGCGGCAGGCGGCGTTCGCGCTCCTTGTCGGCTATATCGTACCGGCAGCCGAGGCAGTCGCCGAGACGCACGCGGTGCAGGTAGAGGTATGCGTCGGCAAAACGCAGTTCCTCGTCGAGCGTCACGAGCGGGCGGTCCTGCACCTGAAGCACATAGCGGTAGACGTCCGACAGGCGCCGCGTGAACGACACGGCCCCCGCGGGGTCGTACTCGATCTCGGCTATCAGCGTGTTGAGGCTGTTGAACAGGAAGTGGGGGTTAAGCTGCTTCTGTAGCGCCGTGTAGCGTGCCGTGTTGTTCTCGCGCTGCAGTTCGGCGGCGCGCTGCCTCAGGGCGAGGGTCTGGGCCATGGCACGGTTCGCGAGCAGCAGCCCCAGCACGGCGATCTCTACCAGCCATACGACAATGAGTATGCGCAGCCCGCCGTGCGGGAATGCGAACGGGTGCCGCGCCCCGACCAGCAGCTTGCCCGAGACGAGGAAGCCGTAGTCGACCAGGAAGAACATGCCGAGCACGGCCGTGCAGGCCAGCACGACCTTCCATTTGCGGCGGGCGTGGAGCAGGTATTGCGTGTTGAGCCACTCGGCTATGCGCAGCGTCAGGAACCCGAGGGCGTTGAAGAGCACGATCAGGAAGAGTGCGCTCCAGCAGGTCCCGAGTATGGCCTTCGTCCCGGCCGACTGGTTGGTGTAGCCGGCGAGCAGCAGCCAGGCGAAGAGCCCGAGCCCGGTGAAGAGCAGGGCGGAGAGCCATCTGTTTCGGTGTACGTTCATGGTGTGGTGCGCTGTATGGCGTTTTGCCGCCTAAAGATACTGAATTTATTGGAAACGGTAAGCGTTGCAGGCCTTCGACAGCTCGGCGAGATGCATCCTCGCGGCGGCCTTTGCCGTGACGAGATTCTCCTGCGCCGTCTGGCGGTAGAGCTGGGCGTCGATCACCTCGGATACCGAGATGGCACCCTCGGCGTACTTCTCCGTGGCGCGGCGCTCGTTCTCGAAGGCCTTCTCCAGCGACGATGCGGCCAGCTCGACCCGTTCCTCGGCCTCGGCGAGCGACGTGCGGGCCGTGCGGCGCTCGAGGTCGAGGTCCGTCTCCACGCCGTGCAGGTCATCGAGGGCCATGCCTATGCGGTGCTGTGCGGCGCTGCGCTCGCGCTGGCGTTTGCCGCCGTTGAAGATGGGCACCGAGAGCTGGGCGTAGACGGTGTAGTTGGGCGAGAGGTCGGGCTCGAAGTCATATCCCGGGGCGTAGTATCCGGCGTTGGCACCCACCTGCAGCTGCGGCTTGTAGCGGGCGTCGTTCAGACGCAGCCCCGCCTGCTGGAGCTTGACGCGCTCCTCGGCCAGCCGCACCTCGGGATGATCCTCGCCGTCGGGAATGTCGGCCTCGCCGGCGCTTATGCGCGAGACCGTCTCGCCCACGGGCGTCCGGGTGTCGAGCGGCTCGCCTATCAGGGCGTTAAGGGCCATGATTCCCGTCTCGAAGTCGCTGCGCGCCTGCAGCAGGCGGTACCGCGCCTCGTTGTGCTTGACCTCGACGGTCAGCAGCTCCTGACGGTCGCAGAGTCCCGCCTCGACGCGCTCGCGGACGACGCGTTCGAGGTCGGCCACGGCGTTGAGGTACTCCTCGGCCACCGACATGCGCTCGCGGCGCGCCACCGTCGTCCAGTACTGCACGTCGACCTGATAGCATACGGCCGTGCGCAGCAGGTCGTGCTGTGCCTCGCTGATGCGGGTCTCGGTCTCGGCCTTGCGTATGGCCTCGACGATGCGCCCGCCCGTATATACGGGCTGCGAGAGCGTGGCCGAAGCCCCGTACTTGAACTCCTGCCCCTGCAGCGACAGGGGGCCAATGTTCGGCAGCTCGGCCGTGTAGGAGAGCGGGTTGCCCGTGTAGCGGAAGTCGCCGCCGGCCGAGAGCGTCGGTATGCGGTCGGCGCGTGCGGCCCGCTCGAGCTCGATGCCGGCCTCGATGTTCTTTGCGGCCGCCTTCAGGTCGTCGTTGTATTCCAGTGCCATCTGTCTGTATCGCGCAAGCAGAGGATCGTCGGTGGCCTGCGCCGAGGCCGTGGCGGCCGTCAGCAGCAGGCAGACGATGGTGATTATGTTGTGTGGTTTCATTGTCAGCGTATTTTTACTTTGTAGAAAATGGCATATAGCACGGGCGTGATGAAGAGTGTTAGTCCCGTTGCGAAGGTGAGCCCGAATATGATGGTTGCGGCCATGCCTCCGAACGCTATGTCGAACAGCAGCGGGATCATGCCGGCAATGGTGGTTATGGCGGCCATCAGCACGGGGCGGGTTCGTGTCACCGTGGCCTCGACGATCGCCTGCTGCAGCTGTACGCCGGCCCGCAGCTGGGCGTTGATCTCGTCGATGAGCACGATGACGTTCTTTATTATCATGCCCAGCAGTCCGAGCCAGCCGGCTATGGGGAAGAATCCGAAGTCGAAACCTGTGAGCAGCATGCCTATGACCACGCCGATGAGCGATAGCGGCAACACGCACAGTATGATGAGCGGCTGGCGGTAGTTGCCGAACAGCGCCACGAGTATCACCACCAGCACGAGGAATGCCAGCGGGAAGTACTTCATCAACGCCTCCATCGCCTCGCTCTGGTCCTTGAACTGCGAGTCCCAGAAGAAGGTATATCCCTCGGGCAGCTTCATGGCCTCGATCTCCTGCCGTATCTCCCCGTGTACCTCGGCCATCGTCGCGCCGGGCTGCACGCCGCACATGGCGGCCATCGAGAGCTGGCGGTTGTAGGTCCTTATCTGGGGGTATTCCCACTCGGTGGCGATGCTACGCGTGAGCTGCGAGAGGGGTACCGAGCGGTTGCCGTTCCACACCGAGAGCATGCCGATGTCTGTCACCCCGTCGACGGGCGTGCGCAGCAGTACGGGCACGCGGTCCTCCTCGTCGCGGTAGAGCCCTATCGGCAGGCCGTCGCCCGCGGCACGCACCGACTCCATCATCTGGGCCTTGGTTATGCCCATCGCGCCGGCACGCACGGCGTCGTAGTCGGGGCGTATCATCATGGCCATGTTGCCCCACTCGTTGCGGGCATCGGCCACCTTGGGGTTGCGGCGCATGACGGCCACGGCTTCACCCACGAGCGAGTCGAGCACACGCGGGTCGGGCCCGAGGAAACGCGCCTCGATGAGAGCCTCGGGCTGGGTGTTTAGTTCGAAGCGGTTGACCTTGACCAGCGGCTCGGGGAAGCGGCGCCGTATGGAGTCCTGCAGGAACTCCTGCAGCTCGCGCGCCTCGGCCGACGTGCGGCACTTGACGAGCAGCTGTGCGAAGTTGGGCTGGGGACCGAATGCGGCGTTCGAGAGGTAGTATCGCGGCGGCGTGCGGCCGATGAAGGCCGAGACGCGCTCGACGGGCTCGAAGGTGCCGATCCATGCAGCCATGTCGGTGGCTTCGGCGTCGGTGCGGTCGATGCGCGTGCCTTCGGGCAGCCACATGTCAACGGTGAAGTAGGGCTTGTCGAGCGACGGCGTGAAGACCTTGGGTATGAAGCGGAAGCTCCATGCCGAGAGCACCAGCATCGCCGTAAGGGCGCCTACCACGGCGAACTTGTGCCGTATGACGGCCCGCAGCGCGCGGCGGAAGGCGTCGTAGATGCGTCCGCCGAAGGGGTCGGTCACTATCTGGTCGGGGCGCGGGCGCGGCACGAACTCCTGTATGAAGAATGGGGTCTGCGTCAGGGCGAACACCCAGCTGAAGAGCAGCGAGACGCCTATGACCACCACCAGCGACGAGAGCAGCTCGCCGGTGATGTGGGGCGAGTAGTATATCGGCAGGAAGGTGAGTATCGCTATGGCCGTGGCTGCCAGCAGCGGGATGGCCGTCGACGAGCAGGCGCGGAGTATGGCCGTGCGCTTGCGCATGCCGCGCTGCATGCCTATGAGCGCCGAGTCGGATACGACGATGGCGTTGTCGACGAGCATGCCCATGGCTATGATGATGGCCGCGAGCGACATGCGCTGCAGGGCTATGCCCTCGATCTGCATGACCATGAGCGTGGCGAAGATCGAGAATATGAGGCCGCTGCCGATGAGCAGTCCGTTGCGCAGCCCGATGAAGAAGAGCAGTATGGCCACCACCGTAAGGACCGAGATTATGAGGTTCCACACGAATCCGCGGTTGGCCACCTCCGATTCGTGCCCCTGGTCGTAGATCGGGTGGAGCGTGTATCCCTCGGGCAGGCTCTCCGAGAAGGTGTCGATGCGCTCGGCTACGGCCTTGGCCATCTCGACGACGTTGCCCGTCGACACCGTGGCGACGGCCACGCCCAGCGCCGGGGCTCCGTCTATGCGCATGAGGTTGGTGGCGGGGTGGGTGTAGCTCTCCTCGACGCGGGCTATGTCGCCAAGGCGGAAGTGCTCGCCCGAAGGCGAGGTGATGGTCATCTGGCGTATGTCGTCGAGCGAGTGGAATGTACCCGTCGATTCGATGCGCAGGCGTCGCTCGCCGTTCTCGAGGGCACCGGCGTCCACCACGCGGTTCTGCTGTGCGAAGGCGCGCGATATGTCGGCGGCGGTCAGGCCGCTGCGTGCGAGGATGGCGGGTGCGGCGGTTATCTCCACAGTGGGGTTCTGCACGCCCCATATCTCCACACGCGCCACGTCGGGCACCGTGAGCAGCTCGTCCTTCAGACGCTTGGCCTCGTCCTCCATCTCGCGCCACGTGCGGCCTTCGCCCGTGAGTCCGTAGAAGACGCCCAGCACGTCGCCGAAGTCGTCGTTTACGATCGAGGGGCCGGCCCCTTCGGGCAGCCGCCCCTGGACGTCGGCCACCTTGCGCCGCAGCTTGTCCCACAGCTGCTGCATCTGGTCGGCGCGAACCTCCTTCTTGACGTAGACCGTTATCTTCGACATGCCGACGCGGTTCTCGCTCTTGAGGTAGTAGAGCTCGTCGAGCGACTGTATCGACTCCTCGAGCAGGTCGGTCACCTCGTTGCGCACCTCCTCGGGCGAGGCCCCGGGGTAAGGCGTCATGACGAGCGCCTGCTTGATGGTGAAGGGGGCGTCTTCGAGCTTGCCCATGTGCGTGTACGAGAAGATGCCGCCGAAGAGCACCAGCGCCAGCAGCAGCCACGTGACGGCCTTGTTTTTCAGAAAGTATTTTACGAGTGTTTCCATTTTCAAGCCAGGGATTTTAACCGTTGATCGAGGTATGCGCAGCCCTTCAGCGTGCAGAGCCCGCGCGTGAATACGATGAGTATCTCGGGCGAGAGCATGTAGCTGCGCACGAGCATGTGCTCGCAGCCGCTGCCGCATAGGCGCACGAGGAAGTCGGCCACCACGGCGCTGGCCGTCTGCCGGCGGACGTTACGCCGCAGGTAACCCGTCTGGGCGTCGCGCTCGGCCCATGTGCCGCATGTGTCGGCATAGTCGAAGAGCCGCCCGAGGAAGAACCTGTATGCCGGTATGCTGCATTGGCGCAGGTCGCGGCAGAAACGCATCACACGCGGTATGTCGACCGACCGTATGCCGTCGTAGAGGGCGCACAGTTCGTCGATCATGTTGCCGCCCGTGGTCACGAGCAG
>JALENN010000006.1 GCA_022767745.1 Alistipes sp.
TTATCTCTTCTAAATGCCATGTTTTCTAACTTGTTCCAAACTTATTAATCGAGGGTGATGCTCAGGCCGAGACCGCGGAGCTCGTGCAGAAGCACGTTGAGCGACTCGGGAATACCCGGAGTGGGCATGGGATCGCCCTTGACGATAGCCTCGTAAGCCTTGCTGCGGCCCACCACGTCGTCGGACTTGATGGTGAGGATCTCCTGCAGGATATGTGCGGCGCCGAATGCCTCGAGCGCCCATACCTCCATCTCTCCGAAACGCTGGCCGCCGAACTGGGCTTTACCACCCAGAGGCTGCTGCGTGATCAGCGAGTAGGGACCGATGGAACGTGCATGCATCTTGTCCTCGACCATGTGGCCCAGCTTCAGCATGTAGATCACACCCACGGTGGCGGGCTGGTCGAAACGGTCGCCCGTACCGCCGTCGTAAAGGTAAGTCTTGCCGTAGCGCGGCAGACCGGCCTTGTCGGTCCATTCGTTCAGGTCGTCGAGACTAGCGCCGTCGAAGATAGGCGTGGCGAATTTCTCGCCCAGCTCGCGGCCGGCCCATCCCAGTACGGTCTCGAAGATCTGTCCCAGGTTCATTCGCGAAGGCACACCCAGCGGGTTCAGACAGATATCGACAGGCGTTCCGTCCTCCAGGAACGGCATGTCCTCCTGACGTACCACGCGCGACACGATACCCTTGTTACCGTGGCGGCCGGCCATCTTGTCACCGACACCGATCTTACGCTTCTTGGCGATGTATACCTTGGCCATCTGCATGATGCCCGAAGGCAGCTCGTCGCCGATGGTGATGTCGAACTTCTTGCGGCGCAGCTCGGAATCGATCTCTTTCGACTTACGCATGTAGTTGGTGATCAGCTCGCCGACCATCTTGTTGACACGCTCGTCCTCGGTCCAGTTGGAAATGTGGACAGTCTCGTAATCGATCACCTCGGGCGACTTGAAGTCGATATTGTCGAAGGAACTTCCGGCAGGCACGATGTCGACGCCGATATAGTCCTTGACACCCTGCGACACGTGGCCCTTGAGCAAGGTGCGGAGCTTGCTGACCATCAGGTCGAGCAGTTCGGCCTGCTTCTCCTCGTATTCCTCGTCGAGGATGGGGAGCTGGGCGTTGGTGCTGTTCTTGCCGCTCTTCTTCTTGGTGGCCTTGCTGAAGAGGCTTGTGCCGATCACGACGCCCTTGAGCGACGGAGTGGCCTTGAGCGAAGCGTCCTTGACGTCGCCGGCCTTGTCACCGAAGATGGCGCGGAGCAGTTTCTCCTCGGGGGTCGGATCGCTCTCGCCCTTAGGCGTGATCTTACCGATCATGATGTCGCCGGGAACCACGTAGGCGCCGACACGGATTATACCGCGCTCGTCGAGATCCTTGGTGGCGTCCTCGCTCACATTGGGGATATCAGAAGTAAGCTCCTCCATACCGCGCTTGGTCTCGCGGACCTCCAGACTGTACTCGTCGACATGGACCGATGTCAGGATATCCTCACGGACCATGCGCTCGTTGAGCACGATGGCATCCTCGTAGTTGTAACCCTTCCAGGGCATGAAGGCCACTTTCAGGTTGCGACCCAGAGCCAGCTCACCTTTCTCGGTGCTGTAGCCCTCGGTCAGGATGTCGCCCTTCTCCACACGCTGACCCTTGTCGCAGATAGGACGCAGGTCGATGGTGGTACCCTGGTTGGTACGGCGGAATTTGGCTATTTTGTAGACCTTGGTAGCGGGTTCGAACTGTACGAACTCCTCGTCCTCGGTGCGGTCGTACTTGATACGGATCTCGGTAGCGTCGACAAACTCTACGACACCCGGGCCCTCGGCCATGATCTGCGTACGGGAGTCGCGGATCAACTGGCCCTCGATACCGGTGCCGACGATGGGCGCCTCGCTGCGCAGCAGAGGCACAGCCTGGCGCATCATGTTCGATCCCATCAGCGCGCGGTTTGCATCGTCGTGCTCCAAGAACGGAATCAGCGATGCGGCGATCGAAGCGATCTGCAGAGGCGACACATCCATCAGGTCGAGCTCCTCGGGAGCCACGATCGGGAAGTCGGCCTCCAGACGGGCCTTGACCTTATTATCGATAAACGTACCGTCGTCGTTGACAGGCGCGTTGCCCTGGGCGATGGTCTTGCCCTCCTCGATCTCGGCGGTCATGTAGACAACGTGGTCGTTGTCGAGATCGACCTTGCCGTTCTCCACCTTGCGGTAGGGAGTCTCGATGAAACCGAGGTTGTTGATCTTGGCATAAACACAGAGCGACGAGATCAGACCGATGTTGGGACCTTCAGGGGTCTCGATAGGACAAAGGCGTCCGTAGTGGGTGTAATGCACGTCTCGCACCTCGAAACCGGCGCGGTCGCGCGACAGACCGCCGGGACCCAGGGCCGACATACGGCGCTTGTGCGTGATCTCGGCCAGAGGGTCGGTCTGGTCCATGAACTGCGACAGCGCGTTCGTTCCGAAGAACGTGTTGATAACGGCCGAAATAGTCTTGGCGTTGATCAGGTCGATGGGCTTGAACACCTCGTTGTCGCGGACGTTCATCTTCTCGCGGATGGAACGTGCGATGCGGGCCAGGCCGACGCCGAACTGGTTGTAGAGCTGCTCGCCGACCGTGCGGACACGGCGGTTGCTGAGGTGGTCGATATCGTCGACCTCGCTCTTGGCGTTGATCAGACCGATCAGATATTTGATGATGGCGATAATGTCCTCGCGCGTCAGCACCTTCACATCCATCGGAGTGTCGAGACCGAGCTTCTTATTGATACGGTAGCGGCCTACCTCGCCCAGGTCATAACGCTTCTCGGAGAAGAAGAGGCTCTGAATCACCTCGCGCGCCGAAGCTGCATCCGGTGGATCGGCGTTGCGCAGCTGTCGATAGATGTAAGTGACCGCCTCCGTTTCGGAGTTGGACATATCGCGCTGCAGAGTGTTGAAGATTATGCTGTAGTCGTTGGAAGCTACACCCTCCTTTTCGAGCAGGATAGTCTTGACGCCGCTCTCCAGGATGGCTTCCATATTCTCTTCGGTGATCTCCTTGCCGCGCTCCACGATCACGATGTTACGTTCCATGGAGGATACCTCGCCGGTATCGGGGTCCACGAAATCCTCGTGCGTGCTGCGCATGACGCGACCGGCCAGCTTGCGGCCTATCACCTTCGAGAGGTTGGTCTTGTTGACAGTAATTTCCTCGGCCAGATCGAAGATCTCGACGATGTCCTTGTCGGACTCGAACCCGATGGCACGCAGCAGCGTGGTGACGGGGAGCTTCTTCTTACGGTCGATATAGGCGTACATCACGTTGTTGATGTCCGTGGCAAACTCGATCCAGCTGCCGCGGAAGGGAATGATACGGGCCGAATACAGCTTCGTGCCGTTGGCATGAGTGCTGTTGCCGAAAAACACGCCCGGGGAACGATGCAGCTGCGAAACGACGACACGCTCGGCGCCGTTGATGATGAACGTACCCTGTTCGGTCATATACGGGATCGTGCCAAGATATACATCCTGGAACGAGGTCTCGAAATCCTCATGATCGGGATCGGTGCAGTAGAGCTTCAGCTTGGCCTTGAGAGGCACACTGTAGGTCAGACCGCGGTGCAGGCACTCGTCGATTGAGTAGCGAGGCGGATCGATGTAGTAATCAAGAAATTCGAGAACGAAATTGTTTCGGGTGTCGGCGATGGGGAAATTTTCGGCGAACACCTTGTATAATCCCTGGTTCTTGCGCTGCTCCGGAGGAGTGTCCAGCTGCAGGAAGTCGCGGAACGACTTGAGCTGGATGTCCAGGAAATCCGGAAAAGGCAGTGGATTTTTAATCGACGCGAAGTTTACACGCGGTTTTTCGGTTAAATTTACTGACATTTGATGGGATTTAAAACATAATCACCCCGACCTGCGAAGGTAAAGTAGGTATCGTTTTCTAAAAACTGTAAAAGCTTCTGGAGCCGGGGATAATGGGATGGGAAAGAGGAATGACAAATATGATGCCGTGTCAGGCTAAAAAAAGCTAAAAAACACAAGAATCATATAATCATGCGTAATCATCGACACCAGGGGGCATCGATGATAGAGAATAAATAGGTTAAGAACGCTCCGAATACAGCGTTCCTAACCTATTTAGACAGTGTGTATTCTCTTATTTGAGTTCAACTTCAGCGCCAGCCTCTTCGAGCTGCTTCTTCCTGCCCTCGGCCTCAGCCTTGGGAAGAGCCTCCTTAACGGTGCTCGGAGCGCCGTCGACGAGTTCCTTAGCCTCCTTGAGGCCCAGGCCTGTGAGCTCCTTAACGAGCTTAACAACAGCCAGCTTGGAAGCGCCGGGTGCTTTCAGGATAACGTCGAATTCACTTTTTTCCTCAGCGGCTGCTGCGCCAGCTGCGGGACCAGCAGCTACTGCTACTGCAGCAGCAGCGGGCTCGATGCCATACTCGTTCTTCAGGATCTCAGCCAGTTCGTTCACTTCCTTTACGGTGAGGTTAACAAGCTGCTCTGCAAATGCTTTCAAATCTGCCATTTTCGTATTTCTTTTTTAATTTTTTACTGATGATGATTATTCTTTGTTGGAGAGAGTCTCCAGGATACCGTGAAGCTTCGTAGCTCCGCTCTGGAGAGCGCTGACGACATTCTTCGCGGGCGACTGCAGCAGAGCCACAACGTCGGCGATAAGTTCGTTCTTGCTCTTAATGTTGCTCAGAGCCTCCAACTGCTCCTCGCCTACGTACACAGTTTCCTCCACATAGGCACCCTTCAGGATGGGAAGAGTGTCCTTCTTGTCGCGGAACTTCTTGATCAGCTTGGCAGGCGCGTTGCCCACGTTGCTGAGCATAAGGGTAGTCTCACCGTGGAGAAGGTCATACAACTCTGAATAGTCTGTCTCGCTTGCCTCGAACGCCTTCTTGAGGAGGGTGTTCTTGACGCACAGCATCTTGATGTCTGCTCCGAAGCAGGCACGGCGCAAGGCGCTGGTCTTCTCGGCATTCAGACCCGATGTCGTGGTCAGGTAAACGCAACTGTAATTAGCCAGTTCGGCACCGATATGCTCTATGATTAATGCTTTATCTTCCTTTTTCATTGCTCTTCAGTGTTTAAAGATTATTCCGCAACCGACTTCGGCTCGATCTTGATGCCGGGGCCCATTGTGCTTGAAAGATAAATGCTCTTGATATAGGTGCCTTTCGATGTGGCCGGTTTCAGTTTGATCAGTGTATTGATGAACTCGCGGGCATTGTCGCGCATTGCCTCGGCGGAGAACGAAGTCTTGCCGATCGAAGCGTGAACGATACCGGTTTTGTCCACCTTGAAATCAATCTTACCCTGCTTTACCTCCTTGACGGCCTTGGCAACGTCCATAGTCACCGTACCGCTTTTGGGGTTAGGCATCAGGCCGCGGGGACCAAGGATACGACCCAAGGGGCCGAGCTTGCCCATCACCGACGGCTGAGTGATGATTACGTCAACGTCTGTCCATCCGTCCTTGATCTTCTGGATGTACTCGTCGAGTCCTACATAGTCCGCACCTGCCTCCTTGGCGGCGGCTTCGGCGTCGGGACCGCACATTACCAGCACGCGAACCTCCTTACCGGTACCGTGGGGCAGCGAAACAACGCCGCGCACCATCTGGTCGGCCTTACGGGGGTCAACGCCCAGACGAACGTCTATGTCGAGCGATGCGTCGAATTTCTCGAACGCAACCTCTTTCACCTTCTCCGCTGCTTCCGCAAGGCTATATGCCTTCCCCGGCTCAATCTTCGACAGAGCTAACTTCTGATTCTTTGTAAGTTTTGCCATTTTCTTGAAGATTTAGTTGTTTTCAGGGAATGCCCCTTTAACGGTGATACCCATGCTGCGGGCAGTACCCGCTACCATGCGCATGGCGGACTCTATGGTGAAACAGTTCAAATCCGGCATCTTGTCCTGTGCAATCGTCTTGACCTGATCCCAGGTGATCTCAGCCACCTTCTTGCGGTTAGGCTGTGCCGAGCCGCTCTTCAGCTTGGCAACCTCCTTGAGCTGTACGGCTACCGGAGGAGTCTTTACAACGAAGTCAAAGCTCTTGTCGGTGTAGTAAGTGATGACTACAGGAAGAACCTTGCCTGCCTTGTCCTGGGTACGGGCATTGAATTGCTTGCAAAATTCCATGATGTTGATACCCTTCGAACCCAGTGCGGGGCCGACTGGCGGTGACGGGTTTGCAGCGCCACCTTTGATCTGCAATTTGATCTGTCCAGCAATCTCTTTTGCCATTGTCCTATTAATTAATTGTAGTTATGTGAAGCTCCGGTGCAATTTCAAATGCGTAACATCATTTCCGTCACACCTTCTCCACTTGGGATACCTCCAACGTAAGATCGTTGCCGCGGCCAAAAATCTTGACTTCGACCACAATCTTCTTCCGCTCGTTGTTGACTTCCTTCACCGTGCCGGTGAAACCGTTGAACGGACCGTAGGTCACCTTGACGGTTTCGCCCACGATATAGGTCTCGACGGTATCGCTTACCGTCTCCTCCATCTCGTCGGCATTTCCAAGCATACGCTTTACCTCCGAATCCCTCAGGGCCATAGGCTCCGAGTTCTTGGCACGACCACGCAAAAAGTCAATGACATTCGTTGTGTTGCGGAGTTCGTACATAGCTTCGCCCGAGATTCTGTACTCGATCTTCACGGTCTTCGTCTTCTCGTCCTCTTTGCGGACGGGATGAAGCATGAGCTCCACGAATACATAACCCGGGTAAAGGTTACGCTCCTTCAGCACCTTTTTGCCATTGCGGGTGGTGTACACTTTCTGTGTCGGAATCAATACCTGCGACACAGACTTGCCAAGGTCAGTGTTCTTGATAGACGCATCAAGAACTTCCTTGACTTTAGCCTCCTTGCCGGAAACAGCACGCAATACGTACCACTCCTTCTTGACTTCAGTCATTGAAATTCCGATTAAAAGTGATTAAAAGTTTATGCTATATATCAACTCCATGAGCAGAGAGAACACCTTGTCAACGGCCCAGATAAACACTGCCAGAATGATGGAAGCTATCAGGACCAGCACTGAGCTGTTGATAAGTTGTTTCTGCGTCGGCCAGGAAACCTTATAGACTAACTCGTCGTAAGATTCCTTGATATCCTTAAATAATTTCATCTTCGTTTTAATTGGCACGGGAAGAAAGACTCGAACTCTCGACCCTTGGTTTTGGAGACCAATGCTCTACCAACTGAGCTATTCCCGTGTATGAGGGGTCTTCGAGACCGAAGACCCCTTTTTGATATTCAATCTTCAGATTAATCGTCGATTACGCCGGTGATCTGACCGGAACCTACCGTACGACCACCCTCGCGGATAGCGAAGCGAAGACCGTTGTCCATAGCAACCGGAGTGATGAGCTTAACGTCGATTTCAACGTTATCACCGGGCATTACCATCTCTACACCCTCGGGGAGCTTGATCTCACCGGTAACGTCGAGCGTACGGATGTAGAACTGGGGACGGTACTTGTTGTGGAACGGAGTGTGACGGCCACCCTCCTCCTTCTTCAGGATGTAGACCTCGGCGGTGAACTTCGTGTGAGGAGTGATCGAACCCGGCTTGGCAACAACCATACCACGCTTAACCTCCTTCTTGTCGATACCACGCATCAGCAGACCTACGTTATCACCGGCCTCACCCTCGTCGAGCAGCTTGCGGAACATCTCCACGCCAGTGCAGGTAGAGGTAAGGATCTTCTCCTCCAGACCGATAATCTCGACGGGATCACCTACGCGGATAACACCGGTCTCGATACGACCCGTAAGAACGGTACCACGACCCGTGATCGAGAATACGTCCTCGACAGGCATCAGGAAGGGCTTCTCGTTGTCACGAGGAGGAATGGGAATATACTCGTCAACGGCCTTCATCAGCTCACGGATCTTGTCCTCCCACTGGGGCTCGCCGTTCAGACCACCGAGGGCCGAACCACGGATGATGGGGCAGTTCTCGTCGAAGTCGTACTTGGCCAAGAGATCGCGAACCTCCATCTCAACCAAGTCGAGCATCTCGGGATCGTCAACCATATCGCACTTGTTCAGGAAGACTACGATACGGGGAACGTTAACCTGCTTTGCAAGCAGAACGTGCTCGTTCGTCTGGGGCATGGGACCGTCGGTAGCGGCTACTACGAGGATAGCGCCATCCATCTGAGCGGCACCGGTTACCATGTTCTTCACATAGTCGGCGTGGCCCGGGCAGTCTACGTGAGCGTAGTGACGCGAAGCGGTCTCATACTCTACGTGAGCGGTGTTGATGGTGATACCACGCTCCTTCTCCTCGGGTGCGTTGTCGATCGAGTCGAACGAACGGAGCTCCGACAGACCATCCTTTGCCAGAACGGTGGTGATAGCAGCGGTAAGAGTGGTCTTACCGTGGTCAACGTGTCCGATAGTACCAATGTTCACATGGGGTTTCGAACGGTCAAATTTCTCTTTTGCCATAGTATTATAAGTATTTAAGTTAAAAATTACTCATTCATCTGTCCGCGGCGGCAAACCGTTGCGCATTTTGCAGACAAACGGGTAACACGATCCCGCCACCCTAGGCGCAGATTGCGTGCTACCATCACTTGAGCGGAAGACGAGGCTCAAACTCGCGACCCTTAGCTTGGAAGGCTAATGCTCTATCAACTGAGCTACTTCCGCAAAAACAAACCGCATCAGAGCATGCATTTTTCATTTGTAAATGACATTGCAACCCCGACCGGTTCGGCAAGTGGGAAGAGATGGATTCGAACCACCGAAGGCATACGCCAGCAGATTTACAGTCTGCCCCATTTGGCCACTCTGGTATCTTCCCATTTATTTCGCAGTTGAAGTGAGTCTGTTGGCTTGCGCCGCTCAGAGCCGATGGAGGGATTCGAACCCCCGACCAGCTGATTACAAATCAGCTGCTCTGGCCAACTGAGCTACATCGGCATTTCAACCGCTTTCGGGATGCAAAGATAGGGAGATTTTTTCTGTTTCCAAATTTCGCGCCGATTTTTTTACATCCCGACGCTAATTTTTCTCCTTTCACTCCGCACTGCTCGTTCAAAGAACCGTCTCTTTTCCGGCACCCATGCACGGGATGGGAAAATCGACTGCAAATATAAGCACTTTCCGCAAATTAAAAAACAATGAGGCTATTTTTTTATCTTTTTGCCGAAAAAAAACGATTCGCGGGCCATACCTATATAATAAGAAACCGCGAATCGCTCCTCCCTAACCGCCCTGCGACGGCGTCAGAAGCGGAGGCCGACCTTAACGCCGCCTTCCGACGACTCGAAGTTCACGCCCACGTATATGCCGAATACCAACCTGCGGTAGACGCATCCGATACCTCCGGCCAGCATCGGGCGCACATAGCAGTGGTTCTGAGCACCCTTGTCACCCGGCCACTCGAGCACCCCCTGCACACCGCCCTGCATGTTCAGGTAGGGACAGAAACGGCGTTCGGGCGCAATATAGAGCTTGACGTCGGCGAAGCCTGCCAGACCTGCCGAATTGAGCTTGCGCCGCACCTCCTCCGAGGTGATCGACTGGCCGTGGTAGGTCGTACGGACACCGCCGCCGATGAAAAAGGCGGGCGAGACGCGCCGTCCGTGCACGGTTTCGATCATAACGAAGGTGTTGTCCTTGTATGCCAGACCGCCGATGCTCAGCTCCCCCTCGTAATCCTTTCCGCTCTGAGCCTGTGCCGCCGTGAAAACGATCAATGCCGCGGCCAATGACAGAATCTTACGCATAATTCCGTATATTATCGGTTGTAGGTTGGTACTGTCGCGACCGCATCGCACGGCCGCATCTCGTAAACAAATATAGTGAAAGGTAAGCGCAATGGCAAATCGAAAACACGGTTTTCAGATTTGACTTTGCCGAACCGCATCCTATATTATTCAAATATATGAAAAGGCGAGCGGAATGGCAAATCCACAACCACCTTTTTTCCCTTTTGATCGCCGCCGCACGACATATCACACAGCAAGCGTCCCCAACAACCATAACGGACAGGCCGCCGCCCATAGTATGGACAGCGGCCTGCGACCGTCACTTTGCGGGTTTTTCACCCTACATATTCGAGAAAGCCCCGACCGATATTGCTCCCAACACCACCAGGGCCATCATCACACCGAACACCACCAACAGATATACGGCGTACATGAAGAGCGACTTCACGGTCGTACGCACCCATCCGTAACCGTAAAGGCGATGGAAGGCGGCAATCATATATAGCTGGAACAGCGCCGCCGGGACCCAAAAGGCATACTTGTCTGGCACACCGCACCACACTCCCGCCACGATGGCCAGCGTGATCAGCAGCAGCAGCACCGAGTGTACATTCAATGCCATGACGAAGTGTCCCATATAGAGCATCCGGGCGCGGCGGAACGTCCATTGCAGCAGCAGGGCGAAAACCGGGATAAGCAACAGCACCACCAAAGGCAGCCACTTCGACAACCACCCCAACATACCCTGATACATCATCTCGTTTTTGAGCCGCTCGGACTCCGACGTACGCCGCGCCTCGGGCGGACAGTTCGCATCATTGCAGCTCCAATATATCGTGTCACCGGGCATGCTCACCAATATCTTGCTCTCCACGAGCAGCGCCGGCGCCTCAACAAGCAGCGTATCGCGTCCTGGCTCATCGTGTATCGTAACCAGCGAACCGAGGTCAGCCAGCTCCTCGCGCGCCGACACGACCCACACCTGCTTGCGCCGGCCCATGCCATCGTTGTCGCTCAGCCCCAGCATCAACTCCCGCGCCGTGGAATCGCGCATATTCTCCGCCAACGCAGCCATCGCTTCGGCGCTGTCCTCCTCGGGGTTGCCGTATACCGTGCTGGCATCGGGGGCAAAAAAGAAGATGAATGTAAAGAAGAGCACCGACAGGAACATGAACAGTCGCAGCGGATGGACATAGGAGTTGATCTTGCCGGCGTTGAACTCCTGCGTGAGAAATCCAGGGCGGCGCACCAGCAACCACAGCGTCTGCCACACCTTGCTGTCGAACTGGTAGACATTCTCGAAATACTGCTTCACATATTTCCAGAACGGCTGCTCGATATCCAGAGCATACTGCCCACAACGGTGGCAGTACATGCCGGCCAGACGCTCTCCGCAGTTCTTACAGTGTGTGTATGCCGGCACACTCTTGCGCCGTATGCGCCTCACACGCTCATACTCCAACCGCCGGTTCAGATCACGGCGCCGGCGCATCGCATCACGGCGCAACCGCGCATACGCACGCGCAAACAGGCCGCGGCCCGACTCCTTGCCGCCGTCGTCCGCACCGCTGCGACCATCGCCACCGGCACGCTGCGCGCCACACGCATCCGCGCCCTTCACACCGTCCGCGGCACTCCCGGCCGCCTCTTCACCCGTCTCGGCGGGCATATCATCCCTAAAGTCCGTATCTCTCATTCGGTATCGGTATCAGTTTGCGGCCGCACGAAGCCGCCGCGTCAAAAAAAAAGCGTCCGCCGCAACTGCGGCAGACGCATCTCTCAAGATTGAGGGGTTGCGCTGTTCCTCGGCGAGGTGCGCCGCCTCTGCTACTTGTTCTTCTTATCGTAACGTTTTGCGTAACGGCTCATAAACTTATCCACACGACCGGCGGTATCCACCAACTTCATCTTACCCGTATAGAAGGGGTGCGACGTGTTAGAGATTTCCATCTTATACACAGGATAGGTTTCGCCGTTCACTTCGATGGTCTCCTTTGTCGAAACGGCGGACCGACACAAAAACACGTGGTCGTTCGACATGTCCTTGAACGCCACCAAACGATAATTCTCCGGATGAATTCCCTTTTTCATTTCGTTTTTGTTTTTGAATGTTACTGCTTAAGCGCGACAAAGGTACTAATTTATTTTCAACAACCAAGCGCAGCGCCGAAAATTTTGCGTCCCGACACCCCATTTGCACCCTCCCGGACGGACGAAACATTCGGACGACACCATTTTTCGGGCTGAAAATTTCTTTTTCCGAAATTTTGTCCTATCTTTGCACTCGCAAAACGACACGCCGTGTGCGGTCATTGTGCGGGCCCATAGCTCAGTTGGTCAGAGCAGCGGACTCATAATCCGAAGGTCGGGGGATCATGCCCCTCTGGGCCCACAGAAAAAGGTCATCGAAAACGATGACCTTTTTTGTTTTCCTCCCTGCCGCCGCAGCCCGACATGCAGGCCGCCGGAAGCGGTTTCGGGAAATTAATCCTTAAGCAGGTAATCCACCGATGTCACCACACGCACCGTCTTGATGTAAGGCGTGTTGGCATCGCGGTCCGAGATCGAGAACTGGCCCTGGTTGGCACGCTTGATCTTGCCCAGGCGGCTCTCCGAGTCGCGCGCGAACTTCTCGGCGGCAACGCGTGCGTTGCGCGTGGCCTCCTCGATCATAACGGGCTTGATCTCATTGAGCGACTCCGACGTATAGAGGAACTGCGTACGGTAGCGGTAATCGTCGCCGCTGCCGACGGCAATGCCCTGACGCAGCAGGTCGCCCTGACGCGACATCAGATCCACCACCAGGTCGACCTTGTCGGTCGACACCGTAAGCACCGACGTAACGTTGAAACGGTACTTGACACCCTGCGAGACGTAACGCTCGGCATCCATGTCGATCACCTCGGCGGGCGATACGGTTATCTCCTCCTTGGCGATGCCGTTCGATACCAGGAACGACACTATCTTGGCATTGGTGCTCTCGATGGTGTTGTAGAGCGAGGTCACATCGTTGCCCGCAAGCTTGTAGACCAGCGGCCATATGGCCCTGTCGGCCTTTACCTCCTTCTCCGAGAGACCCTTGACGGATACTACGCGGTCACTGTCCTTGAAATGGACCACACCGCGGTAAAGCAGCCATCCGGCGACGATGATACCCACCGCCAGCACGGCCGCCGCAGCTACCGGTTTTCCTGTTTTTTCCATAGTTTGAGCATATTTAGGTTAAGGTTGCATACGTCAGGGTCGTCGGACACGCGCTACTTCACCCGCGTCAGGCGGAAGCGGTAGGTCGTCGAGGTAGCCTCGTCGATATACTCCAGCGACATCTCGTTTTCGGTGATGCCGACGATGCGGGCCAGCAGAATCGAATACTCCTTCTCGTCGTACATACCCGTCATACTGAGATAGTGCATCTTCTCGTCCAGCTCCATCGCTACGGTCCAATAGGTCGACGTAAAGTGACCGCTCCAGTTGTTATCGAGCGTCATCGTCATGTCCTCGTGGAGCACGAACTCGTCACCGGCCACAAAATATTTCTTGTCGGGCAACTCGGGGAAGACGCTCTCCACATGCCAGCGGCCCAGCAACAGTTCCACATAGTTGGTCTCCGTCTTCGTCTTGCACGACGTGAGAGACATTACGGCCGCACAGGCCGCCAAAGAAAAAAACAATAAAAATCTTTTCATATAACAATAAATCCGGTTTTCGCAGGCAAAATTAGATATTTTGTCCTTAACGGCAAAACGGCATTTCGGCACCTGCTGTGGCCGCTTCAATACGCCCGCCGTGTTCCAAACGTTGCCATAAGACCAATTATTGCCTCAAACGGAATATTATTGTTTCGCCCTCCATTCCCTCCTGCCGCACATGCGCCTGATCGTCCAACAGTCCTAAAGGGCGTTTATCTCGCCGTTAAGCCACTCCAGGCGGCTGTTGAACCGCCTGATCATTAGGCTTACCGCCGCGTCGTACGCCATCGACCGATCGTCGTTGGGGCCGTCCGAATTTGCCCACATCGTGCGGTCGATGGCAGCCGACTTCTTCAGCGTCTCGCTCTTCGAGGAGATATATCCCCCCGTTGCCGCAAACGACGGATAGAGCACCCGCCACCGCTCCTTGAGCATGGCGCGGAAGGCCGGGTCCTCGAACAGGCGCGGATACCACATGTAGTTGCGGCAATGCCACCCCGACTCCTGCGTGAAGGTGAGCCAGTCGTAGTCCCACATGGGACCCGCACAGAGTTTTCCGCCGCGGTCCTTGTAGAAATACGCGCTCTTGGGGTGTATCCACTCGTAGTGGTATATCAGCTCCGAGATGAGGTATATGTCGGCGAACGACTCGATGTCGATATAGTTCTTGTAACCCGTCGCCTCGTCGAGCCAGTTGTCGCCGTAGAGCACCTTCTCGGCCTCGTTGAAGTAGTCGCGGATGTAGGCGAACTGCGGCGCGCCGATATCATCCTCGTCGGGCGTGTTGACATTCACCGGAAGGTCGCGCACCGCCGAACGGAACTTGTTCACCTCGTCGTAGTAGGAGTCCAGCTCGAGGATATACCCGCCCGTGATGTCGTCACCCGCCGCCATCTCGTCATAGGGCGGCATCTCGTTTATGGGCAGCCGGTTCTCGTCGATGCGGATCTGCTCGCAGAGATAGTAGCAGCCGCGGTGCTCGCCGTTGAGCACCAGTTCGACGAAGACGCCGTGCGGTGTCCACGCCAGGCCGCTCTGCTGCCCCAGATGGAACGCCACGTCGTTGCGCAGCAACGTGCGGTCGATATAGTTTGCCAGCAGCACCCAACGCTTGTGCTCGGGCATGCCGAGCACCCCGGTGCGCTTGTCGAACTTGAACTTGTAGGGTTTCTTGGGATAGCCCCATGTCGAGTTGCCGCGGCCCGCTATCTCGATGTCGGCCGCCGATATGTTGTCGTACCGGCCCACGCCGTCGATGGTGATCGTCGCCTTGCTCCACGCATCCTTGCTCGTGACGGGCAGGCCGCTAGCCGTCGATATCGACACCACGGGCAGCCCCGTGAACGGGAACGACAGCGTCACCACATACTCGGCCACCTCGCCGTTGACATTCTCCACGCGGTAGGTCACCGGATGGCTGAAATCCACGCGCGAGACCCCGCTCCACTGCCGCGCGCCGTTGACATACACCGTCTGCCCCTCGGGCACGGTAAAGGTGGGCGTCAGCGTACACGACCCGGGTATGAGCGGTGTCGAACCCTCTACCGTCGCCGTAATGGCGTGCGTGGCATCGTCGATACGGCACGTCAGGTTGGAGGGCATGCGCGGGTTGTTGCGCGTGTCGAACCAGAAACGCTCGATGGCGGGAGCCTCGGCATCGGGATCCTTAATGGGATTGTCGCCCGTGTCATCCTTGCCGCACCCTGCCACAAAGAGCGTCGCGAGGGCAAACATCGCGGCCATGAATAGTCTTCGCATATGCTGACGTTTTAGGTCTCGTGCCGCTGCTGTCGCGGAGCAAACGGCTTCACAATATATGAAAAAAAGCTTGAACGGCAAGCCTTCGCGCCCGCAATTTTTGCGGCTGCAGCCCCGTCCGGCGGCGATGCGGCCGCAAAACGAAAAAAATTTTTCACCCGGCATGCAAGATTTCGCCTCGCGCGCGATTTAAGGGTATAGAAAACGTAAAAAACACCGAATACCATGAAAAGGATAAAGTTTCTGGCCTGCGCCATCTGCTGCGCAACGGCAATAGTGTCGCTCCACTCGTGCGACAACAACGATTACTACGACTACGGCTACATGCGCCCCACGGCCCTGGTTACGGTACGCCCCCAGGCCGACGGAACGTTCTTCATGCAGCTCGACGACTTCTCGGTGCTCTATCCCGAGAACATGAGCGAGTCGCCCTTCGGCGAGAAGGAGGTGCGCGCGCTGGTGAACTACACCGTCAACGCCGCCGATGAGGATACCCGCACGGCATACGCCAACGTCAACATCAACTGGATCGACAGCATCCGCACCAAGCAGCCCGTGGCCGACCTCGGCGAGACCGACAACAACGTCACCTACGGCACCGACCCCATCGAGATCGTGCGCGACTGGGTCACCGTGGCCGAGGACGGCTACCTCACGCTGCGTATCCGCACCCGCTGGGGACAGCGCTGCAAGCCGCACATCATAAACCTCGTCCAGGGCGTCAACCCCGAGAACCCCTATGAGTTCGACCTGCACCACAACGCCCAGGGCGACACCTACGGCGACATGGGCGACGCGCTCATAGCCTTCAACCTCAACGACCTGCCGCGCGACAACGGCAACGAGGTGACCATCAAGCTCAACTGGCGCTCGTTCACGGGCTACAAGAGCACCGAGTTCTCGCTGCGCCTGCGTCCCGAGGAGGGCGACGGCGGTGATACCGGCGACGGCGGCGACACGGGTGACGGCGACGATGCCGGTGACGGACAGATCGACCCCGCAAGCGTCGCCTTCAACAGATACGTCGAGTAGAGGCCGGCGACCCCAACGGCAAAGACGGAGCGGATGACGCCACGGCGGCACCGCTCCGTCGCCGCTACCTGACCCGCAGCACGCAACAACCGAAGCAAAAAAACGTTATATTGGGCGGCGATATTCCCTTAACGCCGCAGCGAACCGAAAGATGACAAACCAGGCGACCACGAACGAAGAGGATCTCATACACCTCGTACAGCGGGGCGATACGGCGGCCATGAAGTCGCTGTACGGCCTCCATGTGAGGTATCTGGCCGCCGTATGCTCGCGCTACATCTCCGGCGACGAGGATGTGAAGGACGTGCTGCAGGACTCCTTCCTGCGCATATTCTCCTCCATCGGGCGTTTCCAGTACCGCGGCCAGGGATCGCTCAGGGCGTGGATGACGCGCATCGTCGTCAACGAATCGCTCAAGCTCATCCGCCGCGAACAGCGGCTCACGACGGTCGACCTGCGTCAGGAGCATGCCGCCAAGGCCGACCCTCCGCCCGATACCGACGACATCCCCGCCGAGGTGCTGCACGCGATGATACGCTCGCTGCCGCCCGGCTACCGCACCGTATTCAACCTCTATGTCATGGAGCAGAAGAGCCATAAGGAGATAGCCTCGCTGCTCGACATAAGCGAAAGCACCTCGGCCTCGCAGCTGCACCGCGCCAAGGCGATGCTCGCCGAGAAGATCAAACGTTACAGAACCGCAAACGACGCAACACTATGAAAGAGGAGAGTCCGTACAAAGAGGATTGGACACACGACATACACGACCGCCTGGCCGACTTCGAGACCGACGCCCCCGACGGGCTTTGGGAAGCCATCAGCAGCCGTCTCGACGCCACGTCGGCCGACGATGCCGAAATGGCCGCTGCCGACGACATGCGGCCCGTCCCCGACGCCGCACCCCGCCGCACCATCAGGCTGACGCTGCGCCGCGCCATTGCCGCGGCGGCCGCCGTTGCGCTCATCCTCTCCGCCGCCACGTTCATGATGCGCCACGGCGACCCCACCGAATCGTTGCGCCGCGCCGTTCCCACCCCCGACAGCATCCTGGCCGAGGCCGGCAATGCGGCCGATACCGATGCCGCCACACAGGAGAATCCGGACGGCAGCGGGAACAGCCCCGCCACCCAGCAGACCGGACCCGAGCCGCGCCTTGCCGTAAACACCGTGCCGTCAAAGCCGAAACCCCAGGAGCAGACCTCCGGAAACATCATCCCGACCGACCGCGACAATACCGCCGCGACCGACGACACCCCACGCAAGGTCGAGGATAACAAGGCCGCCGAGCGCAACACGGAGACCGCAGGTGAGGTCAAGGACGACAACAAAGTCAGGGACAACAACGACACCGGTGTCGGCAAGAAGCAGGGCAACGAGACGCCCGCCACCCGCGAGCCGTCGCGCGACCGCCACACCGGCGACCTTATGGCCGACGCCCGCCCGCGCCGCAGGAGCCATACCATGACATTCGGGGCATACGCCTCGGGAGGGGCCACGGCCTACGCCGCACACGGACGTGCCAACGGCGCCTCGGCATCGATCATGGCCATCAACGACGCCAACTGGGAGGACAGCCCGCTGCTCGGCATGCTGCTCTACAACCGCGGACAGGACACCCAGACCCGCGTGCGTCACCACCAGCCCATACGCGCCGGCGTATCGTTCACCTATATGATAAACGACCGCTTCGGCATCGAGAGCGGCGTCACCTACACGCTCCTGTCGTCGGACATGCGCGACGGCAGCGACCGCCACTTCTACGACGGACGGCAGCGCCTGCACTATCTGGGCATACCCCTGAACGTGAAGTACGACATCGTCCGCTGGCGCGGGTTCGGCCTCTACGGCTCGGCGGGACTTCTGGCCGAGCAGTGCATCGCCGGACGCATGCGCAAGGAGTACGTTCTCGACGGCAGCAGCTACCGCACCATCAACGAGAAGATCGGCTCCCACCCGTTCCAGCTCTCGGCCAACATATCGGCCGGCGTGCGCTACGACTTCACCCGCACCGTAGGCATATACGCCGAACCGGGCTTGAGCTACTACTTCGACGACGGCACCACGCTCGAGACCATCTACAAGCAGCGCCCGCTGAACTTCAACCTCAACGTCGGCATCCGCTTCACCGTCGGCCGCTAACCCACATCCAAAACAATGGACACAGACCCAAGGCCTGTGTCCTTTTACATTATTAATAATAGTCTCCTCCTACCAGTAACGAAGTCTCAAATAATGGCACAAATCGGGATATCTGTCCTCCACCACAGACATCAGCGATTCGGGATCGACAATGACATATCTGCTTTGATCCGTCAACATTCCTCGCCATGAATCCTCCATATTTTGGCCCGTAACCTTATATATACGCTGCAACAGATTATGGTTTCGTGACGGGATGACATGTATATGCATGAATTCATCCGCCTTGAGCATCTCCGTATCCCGATGGCGAATAACCTGCTCCGCCCATAACGTCTGCCTCATCAGCTGATAGAAAGGTTCCTGATAATATACGCTTCCGCCGTACTCGTCCAATGTCCGCAACTGTGCGGATGCAGTAATTAGGTCGTTATACCTCCGCATACGTTTCACGCCTTTGCCAACCACACCCTTGGCGCCGTCTTCACCCCGGATTTCGCCCGATTTATCCTCGTCGGCATAAGCCTCCGTATACTTCCATTCAATCGGTATGAGCCACAAATCATTGTTACGGTGCTTCGCGTATATGAAAGCATCGACCGAAGTACAGTTGGACCCGCGCGTTGTCTGTTTCTCGTTCAAATGATCCTCCGCACTGACAACCTCGAATGCAATATACCCCTGCCGTGCGGCATCACACGGGACAGGAAGCACATCGACAAATTCGTCACGCACACCGTTCAAGAGATCCAGTACGGCATTCCTGTCATGGCGTATTGCAAACAAGTGATTAAGACAGGCTATCTGCGAAGACAGCACATGCCCCGAAGGGCCCAAACCCTTCCACCACGAAATGCCATTTGTCCTGAAGTATTCCTGAACGTCTTCGCGGATGGGACGATAGAGATTCCGCTCTCCGTGTTCAAGCACAAAAGGCCAGCACCTGCTCCCGAAGCGACCATTGCCCGGGTCCGATTCGAACACGTCGCTCTGCGTCATAAGCGCCAGTTGCTTGTACCGCTCAAGCGACTTGAAATTTCTCTGCTTCATACACACTATTTTTAACGCTTCCGCAACGTCACCTTCAGGGGCGAGGCGGCGCGCATGCGCTCCTCGCGCACCATACGCTCCCACTCCGCGGCGCCGCTCATGCCGCCCTGACTCCATGCCGAGCCGTTGCGCATGCGGATCCACTCGCCGGCCTTGACGCGTCCCGTGACGAGGATATGCCCGTCGGCCTCGGTCACCGTGCCGCCCTTCTCCATCACCACGCCCAGCATGATGTCGCCGTCACGCTCGGCATCGGACGTATCTGACGCCGCCTCCGTCACGGCGGCATAACCGTCGCCCGAGGCCTTCGACCGCACGTCGTGCAGCACGATGCCCGCCGCGACCTCCATCTCGCCGTCGAAGCCGTCGAAACGGTACTCCTGCTCCGAGAAGCGCGTATTGGCATCGAGCCATATGCGGCGCGTCATCGTCACGTCGCGGCCCGCCACCTTCATCGGGGCATAGGTAAACTCGGCCGCAGTGCGTATCGGACCGTTGGCCGTGCAGCGCTGCGTCGCGTAGTTGCCCGACACCACGATGTGGCCGTCGGCGACGGGAGCCATGGCGCCGCCACCGAGCGTCGTCGCCACCTTGTAACAATCCATGCCCTCGCCGTAGTTGTGGTGGTAGTCGTTCTTGCCGTACCACTCGTTTATCACCATCCGCGGCGTCGACTTGACCCACACGTCCACGCCCTGCGTCTGCGGGTCGGCCAGCGCCGGACCGTAGATGCGGTATGCCACGAGGTTGTTCTCCCACGCATAGTCGTCGGCGCGCTCGGGGACGTAACGCCCGTAGGCCTTCGCCTCAAACGCCTTGCGCTCGCCCGCCGCTATGCGGTACGAGGTGCTGCTGCCGGCGGCCACCGTAGCCTGGAAGAGCAGCGTCGCGGGCTCGCCCGCCTCGTCGAAGAGCACCTGCGAGGGTATCTGACCGCCCTTTTCGTTGGTCACGACCACGCCGTCGGCCGTGACGCCCGCACGGCGCAGGTCGCCCCACGCGATCTCTACGGTCTCGTTCACACGCACCATGTCGGCCCCGTTCTCCACCACGGCCACCATGCCCCCGCCCGAACTGCAGGCCGTCATGGCCAGCAGGGCGAGGCTGTATATCATTCGTTTCATCTTACTGCAGGTTTAGTCTTTATGTATCAAGGTTGCTTGCCGATGTAGGCCAGTATGCCGCCGTCGACATAGAGTATATGTCCGTTGACGAAGTCCGACGCCGACGAGGCAAGGAACACCGCCGGCCCCATCAGGTCCTCGGGCGTACCCCACCGCTCGGCCGGGGTCTTGGCCACGATGAACGAGTCGAACGGATGGCGCGACCCGTCGGCCTGGCGCTCGCGCAGGGGCGCCGTCTGCGGCGTGGCGATATATCCCGGGCCGAGGCCGTTGCACTGTATGTTGTAGCGGCCGTACTCCGACGCTATGTTGCGCGTGAGCATCTTCAGTCCGCCCTTGGCCGAGGCGTAGGCCGAGACGGTCTCGCGGCCCAGCTCCGACATCATCGAGCAGACGTTTATAATCTTGCCGCCGCCCTTGGCTATCATGCCGGGGATCACGACCTTCGACACGATGAAGGGTGCCGTGAGGTCGATGTCGACCACCTCACGGAACTCCTCCGTCGACATCTCGTGCATCGGTATGCGCTTGATGATGCCGGCATTGTTGACCAATATATCGACCGAGCCAAGCTCTTCGGCTATCGAGGCAACCATCGCCGCCACGGCCTTCTCGTCGGTCACGTCGCAGATATACCCGCGCGCCTTGATGCCCTTGGCGGCGTATGCCTCCAGCGCCTCGTCCATGTGCCGCTGCGAGCGGCAGTTGAAGGCTATCGCAGCCCCCGCGCCCGCCAGAGCCTCGGCTATGGCGAAGCCTATGCCATAGGCCGCGCCCGTGACGAGCGCGACCTTGCCTTTCAATGAAAAATCTACCATTTCAATCCTCCGTTTGCGGGCTGCAGCCCGCATCAAACACTCCGTTAGCGCAGGTCGGTTATGGCAAAAAAGTCCTGATCGCCATAGTCGAGGTTCTCGCCTCCCATACCCCAGATGAAGGTGTAGTTGTGCGTGGCGGCGGCGCTGTGGATCGACCACTCGGGCGAGAGTACGGCCTGCTCGCCGCGCATCCATATGTGGCGCGTCTCCTGCGGCTCGCCCATCATGTGGCACACGGCGTGGTCGTCGGGCACCTCGAAGTAGAAGTAGGCCTCCATGCGGCGCGAGTGTATGTGTGCCGGCATGGTGTTCCACACGCTGCCCGGAGCCAGCTCCGTCATACCCATCTGCAGGCGGCACGTAGGCAGCACCTGGCTGACGATCATCTTGTTGATGTCGCGCTCGTTCGATCCCTCGAGCGAACCCATGTGCGCCACCACGGCGTCGGCCTTGGTGATCTTACGGTCGGGATAGCAGCAGTGCGCCCCTACCGAGTTGAAGTAGAACTTGGCCGGAGCCGAGGCATCGTCGCTCGTAAAGGTCACCTCACGCTCGCCCATACCCAGATACAGCGCCTCCTTGTATCCGAGACGGTACTCCGCATCGCCCGCGCGCACCGTACCCGCGCCACCGACGTTGAAGATACCCATCTCGCGGCGCGAGAGGAAATGCGGCGCCTTCAGCGGGTCGATAGCCTCGAGCCGCAGCGTCTCGGCCACGGGCATCGCACCACCCACGACCATGCGGTCGTACATCGAATATACCATGTTGACCTCGTCGGCGGCAAAGACCCGCTCGATGAGGAAGTCGCGGCGCAGACGCGCGGTATCGTAGCCCTTGGCGTCGGCCGGATGTGCAGCATAGCGCACCTCGTAGTTTGTCTTCATATCTCTGATCTGTTTTATCGGTTGTCACGCGCCGCCTCAGAACCCGAAGTAGCGCTTTGCGTTGTTGTACGATATGTCCTCGACCATGCGTCCGAGGAAGTCGATCTCGCTCGCGGGCAGCAGTCCAGCCTCGACGTCGTTGCCTATGAGGTTGCAGAGCGTGCGGCGGAAGTACTCGTGGCGCGGGTAGCTCAGGAAACTGCGCGAGTCGGTGAGCATGCCGACGAAGCGGCTCAGCAGGCCCAGCAGCGAGAGGGCGTTCATCTGGCGCTCCATGCCGTCCTTCTGGTCGAGGAACCACCATCCCGACCCGAACTGTATCTTGCCCGGCGTCTCGCCGTCCTGGAAGTTGCCGATCATGGTGGCCACCATCTCGTTGTCGCGCGGGTTGAGGTTGTAGAGTATGGTCTTCGTGAGCTTGCCCTGCGCATCGAGGCGGTCGAGGAAGCGGGCCATGTTCTTCGCCAGCGTGAAGTCGCCTATCGAGTCGAAGCCCGTGTCGGGACCTATCGAGGCCATCTTGCGCGAGTTGTTGTTGCGGATGACGCCGAAGTGGTACTGCTGCGTCCACCCCGTCTCCCAGTCCATCACGGCCATCTCGACCAACATGGCGCTCTTGTAGAGGCGGCGCTCCGCGTCGGTCAGCTCGCCGCCGCCGTATACCTTGGCGAAGGCGGCCTCGACCTGCTGCGGCGTGTAGTCCTCGGCATAGAACTCCTCGATGCCGTGGTCGCTCAGGCGGCAGCCGACGCTCTCGAAGAAGCGGTGACGCACGCGCAGCGCATCCACGAGCGTGGCGAACGAACGTATCTCGACGCCCGACACCTCGGCCAGACGGTCGACATAGGCGCGGAACGCCGACGGGTTCTCCACCGCCATCGCCTTGTCGGGACGCCATGCCGGCAGCACGCGGCAGCCGAACGCCTCGTCGCGGCAGCGAAGGTGGTGCTCGAGCGAGTCGACGGGATCGTCCGTCGTGCATACGACCTCCACATTATAGCGTCGCAGCAACCCGCGCGCCGAGTATTCGGGCTGCGCCAGCAGCGAGTTGCAATGGTCGTATATCTCGCGCGCCGTGGCGGGGCTGAGCAGCTTCTCCACGCCGAAGGCGGTCTTCAGTTCGAGGTGCGTCCAGTGGTAGAGCGGGTTGCGCATGGTGTAGGGCACCGTCTCGGCCCACTTTTCGAAACGCTCCCAGTCCGAGGCGTCACCCGTACAGTAACGCTCCGCCACGCCGTTCGTCCGCATGGCGCGCCACTTGTAGTGGTCGCCGTCGAGCCATATCTCCGTAAGGCTGCGGAAACGGTGATCCTCGGCTATATAGCGCGGGTCGAGGTGACAGTGGTAGTCTATGATCGGCATCTTGGCCGCATGGTCGTGATAGAGACGGCGCGCCGTCTCGGTCTGCAACAGGAAATCTTCGTCGTTGAACTTTTTCATAACTTCGGGCTCAAAAAAGGTTAGATAGCGCCATCCCCGCATGCAGGGACGATACACAAAGATACGAAAAGGTGAGCGCAGTGGCAAATCGAAAACGAAGTTTTACGGTGCGGCGTCACACCTCGCGCCGCAAAAGCCATCCCGCGGTTCGGCGGATATCTCCCTTTTTGCCGCGCGAGGGGTTTTGGCGCGACATTTCCTTCCGTATAAGGTTATGTTTTCCTACATTTGTACGAATAACCGACAAAACCTGATTTGACATGACCAGAAAGTATCTGTGCCTTGCCGTATGTGCCCTGTGCCTGTGCGCATGCGGCGGCAACGGCGGCAACGCCGCCCGCACCAATGCCCCCGCGGCCATTGCGGCCGACGACGGCCACAATGCCGAGAACTCGCTCGACTACACCGGTGTATACGAAGGGACCATACCCGCCGCCGACTGCCCCGGCATCGACGTACGGCTTGAGCTGCGCGACGACAACACCTTCGAGTGCCGCTACGAATACCTCGAGCGCGACACCTCATTCGAGTTCAAGGGGCGCTACCGTGTCGAAAAGAACCTGCTCACGGCCGTGGGCGAGAAGTCCGACACCACATACTACAAGGTGGAAGAGAACCGCCTCCGCCAGCTCGACTCCGAGAAGCAGCCCATCCCGGGCAAGGTAGGCGAAATGTACGTACTGACGAAGCAGGGCAGCCGTTAGCCTCTGCCCGCACCGCCCCCCGCAACAAGGCGGACAGGCCCGAAAAGAGTGTTTTTCATTTGCCGTTGCGCCCGAGAATTAGTATATTTGCCTCACAAACAAAAAACAACACACTATTATGGAATTCGAAGGAGTAGTATACAAGATAATGCCCGCGACCAAAGGCGTCTCGGCCCGCGGCGAGTGGCAGCGTCAGGAGGTGATATTCGAGATGCCGCAGGAGTTCTCGCGCAAGGTGTGCGTCACCTTCTTCAACAAGGAGTCGGAGGTGGCCCGCCTGAAGGAGGGTGCGGCATACACCGTATCGGTAAACATCGAGTCGCGCGAATACAACGGCCGCTGGTACACCGACGTGCGCGCATGGCGCGTACAGCCCAAGCAGGAGGCGGCACCCGCGGCAGCGGCACCCATGCCCGACATGCCGCCCATCGGCGAGGAGCCGTCGTACTCGACCCCGTCTTCGGCCGAGGTGGACGACCTGCCGTTCTAGGCCCGCCGACCCACGGCAAGAGATACGCGCCGCGCCCCGCAGGGGACGCGGCGCGCTTTTTCTACCACGCCGTCAACGGAATATCTGCAGCTTTACACCGAACGAGAAATACACTATCTCCGACAACGCCAGCGAGCGGTTGCCGCACTTGGCAATGATATCCAGGTCGTTGGCCGCAAGCTCGTAGTACAGCGTCACGCCCCGCAGCGCCGAATCGCCCCGCAGCAGCCACGTCATGCGCTGCCCCACGTATACGTAGGAACGCAGGCGCGAGGTGAAGCCGTAATACTTGTCGCCCGGGTAGCGGTCGGGTTCGCGCACCCAATAGTCCTCGCCCGAGATCATGTTCACATAGATCCCGCACGCGAACGGCTCCAGCGCGATGCGGCTGCCGAGGCTTATGCTCCACGGGATGTAGTTCTGCCGCACGGTGAAGGTGGCGTGCGTACGGTCGGAGTAGGCTTTGGGAAGGATTCCCGTCATCACCTCCGTCTCCCAACGGCAGCGGCGCCCGTAGTCCCACCCCACGCCTGCCGAGACCACACCCATGCCGCCGGCATACTGCACCTTCACATGCGTAGGGATAAGCCTCTCCCAGCCTTCATACCCACGATGGATACGGCGGTCGAGCTGACGGTGCGCACAGCACACTCCGCCCTGCGCCAGGGCAAGCGTGTCGGCCCCACGGGGCGAGGCGGCCGCCTGAGCCACCGACAGCAGCGCCGCAAGCCACAGCACGCACACGCTAAAACTCCACCTTCTCGCACTCATATCCGTCGTCGTCAATGGTAAAGAGCAGATAACTGCGCTTGGCGATGTTCTCGCACCCGTAGTAGATCACGCCGTCGCCGAACAGGTCGTCGGCCATATACGTATGATTGTGGCCGTTGACACAGAACTGCAACCGCGGGATGTTGCTTACGGCATACTCGAACACGCGCGCCACGTTGTTGTCGAACTGTTCGGTAAAGGGGCGCGCATGCATCACCACAACGCTCTTCTCGGCCTCGGCGGGGAACTCCAGCACCTGCCGCTCGATATAACCGAAATCGGGTACGGGCTTGTCGCGATCGAACTCCAGGGCGTTGGTGTTGAGGCACACCACCCGCACGTTGCCCGCCGTAAAGGCGAAGTCGACCTCGCCGAACATCTCCTCGAACAGCTCCTCTCCCGTCGCCAGGCAGTCGTGGTTGCCTATCACGGCGACATAGGGGACGTCGAGACGAGCCAGGATGTCGCGCATGCGCTCGAACTCGGCCTTCATGCCGAAGTCGGCCATGTCACCCGCATGCACCACGAAGTCCAGGTCGTCGCGGCCGTTCAGCGCCTCCACCGCATCGGAGGTTTCGTCGTACCACCGCTGCGTGTCGCTGATGACGGCAAAACGTATCTCGCGCCGCCCCTCGGTGGCAGTCTCGATGCGGGCGATGTTGCGCGCATTGATACCCGTATCACCCTCCACGCGCGTATCGTAGGGGTGGAAATCCACCTGGCACGACGCCAGCATCACCGCAACGCTCACCGTATAACACAGTCTTCTCTTCCGCATGTCGTCTTCTCCCTTTATCCTTTCCCGCGTCGGGTGCCCGACGCGCCCCGCACGGCGGGTCGATTACAATATTAGACAAAATATCCCTACGCCGAGCCTTGCGGCGCGGCCGATAATACCATCAGGATAACATATGCGACATTTTGCCGACGCCCCCGACCCGACAGAAACGAAATCGGAGGGCTGCCGACGCAACCCTCCGATCCGTATTCCTGCCGGCGCGCTTAACGCCGCTTGACCTCCACCTCGTGGCGGTGCGTCACCTTGCCCGCGGCATCCACCACGTCGACGGCGATGCGCGACGGTGTCACCTCCACGTCGAGACGCTCGTTGTTCGAGTTGACCAGTATCGGGAAATTGTTGCCCCGCTCGCCCGCCCCGACAAAGCCGTAGCGGTGCAGGTGGGCACTCAGCATGAGATCCACGCCCGCCTCGTTGAGCAGCGGCACGAAGAGGCGCATCAGTTCGCGGCTGCCATGCCATCCCTTCTGCTCGGGCGGCACGTGCAGGAAGACTATGCGCACGGCAGCCGAACGGAACTCGTCGCTCTGCACCACCTGTCGCAGCCACTCGGCCTCGCGCTCGCGGTGGGCGTCGTAGGCGGCCAGACCGCCGTACTCGAGGTCGCTGTCGGGCTTGTCCTCGCCGCAGTCGAGCACCAGGAATGCCGCAGGGCCGTTACGGAACATATAATAGGGTTTGCCCGACGGCGTCGGGAAGAGATTCATGAACTCGACCGAAGCGGCACCGCGCGTCTCGTGGTTGCCGCGCACCACAACGACGGGCGTATCCGTGGCGAAAAGCTCGACGGCACGCGTCAGGTAGTCCTCCTGCAGCTGCTCCACCGACCCCATAAGGTTCGACATGTCGCCGTTGAAGGCCACAAAATCGACACCCCGCCTGGTTGCGTCCCCCGTCAGCGCCCTGAATATCGAGTCGCGGCCGTGGATATCGTTCACCACCGTAAAGCGGCACTTTTCGGCCGCGGCGTCGAACGTACGCACGCGGTACGGCTCGCGCGAATAGACATTGCTCGCCGTTGTGCGTCCCAGCACTGGTATGGCGCCGATGTCGTCGACACCCTGCTGGTAGATGCGGTAACGGTAGGCCGTGCCGGGCTTCAGCCCCTCAACCCGCACGCGGTGCAGGCGCGACACGACATGGCGTCCCAACAGATCCTCGTAGTAGCGCGGGCGCTCCTCCGAATAGAACGACGTGCCGTCGTCGGGGGCCGTCTCGACCCACCCTATCGACCTCTCGGTCGATATCCACACCACGGTGAAGGCGTCGTCGGTCATGCCGACAACCCACGGGCCGCACGCCGTCGATGCCACAGGCACCTGTGCCGCAGCCGTCGCCGCCGCAAACACCATCGGCAGCAACAAGGCAAAAAGTCTCTTCATATATCGCTTCATCTGTTTATCGGATTTTCCGTGCGGCAGCACCCGCGCGCAGCCGAAACCACGGCCGGCCCACCGCACTGCCGTCACATACTGCAGCGCCGAACCGTGTTACTCGGCCTTCTCCGCTGCAACCTCCGCAGTGGCAGCGGTAGCGGCATCACCCGCCGGCAGAAGGCTGCTGTACGAACCGTGTCCCAATACGGTAAAGACGATCACCGCCAGCACGCAGAGCGCGAACACCGCACCTATAACTCTCTTTATCACTGTTTACTCCTTTTTATGTTTCTTAAAGGCTGCTATCTTCCACGCCCCTGTTACTCGGTTTTCTGTTCCGTTGCTGCCGCTGCCGGTGCCTCGCGCGACGGTATCGCGGGAGCCTCGCCGCTGGCGGGATGCTCCTCGAGCCACTCGATGGTGCGGCTGACGACGTTGTCGATGGGGAATATGTTGTAGTAGAAACCGTCCGAGTCGAGCGGCGTGCTGCGCCCGATATAGGCGCGCAGCTGTGCCTCCATGATCTTGCGCGAGCGGGCTATGTCGCGCGCCACGGGGGCCACGCCCTGCGCGGCGGCATAGCGCACGAAGTCGTCGAAGAGCGTCTTGTCGCCGTCGAGCAGCGCCGTCAGCTCGGGTATCGTCCGCACGGCATTGAGCGCCTCGCGATGACGGTCGGCATAGTCAAGCGTGAAACGGTAGAGTATGTTGCGTCCCGACACCTCCATGTAGTAGGGGGTGATGTCGGTGGTATCCATCGGGATGAATATGTCGGGCATGATGCCTCCGCCTCCGTATACGACCTTGCCCTTGGGCGTGACGAAACGCAGCGAGTCGGCGAAGTGGATGCTGTCGGCCGAGAAGAACTCGTTGTTGCGGTAGCGGCGCACGATGTCCATCTCGTAGTCGTACTCGTCGCCGTTGACATAGGGTTTCTGTATCGAGCGGCCCGTCGGGGTATAATAGCGTGCCACCGTAAGGCGCAGGGCCGAACCGTCGGCGTAAGGTATCTGATGCTGCACCAGACCCTTGCCGAACGAGCGGCGGCCGACGATGGTGCCGCGGTCGTTGTCCTGCACGGCGCCGGCCAGAATCTCGCTCGACGAGGCGCTGCTCTCGTCGATAAGCACCGCCAGCGAGATGTCGGCAGCCGTACCCTGCCCGTCGCTGAACTCCTTAACCTGACGCTTGTTGCGGTCCTCGGTATAGACTATCAGCTTACCCTCGGTAAGGAACTCGTTGGCGATGAGTATCGCCTGGTCCATATATCCGCCCGAGTTGCCGCGCAGGTCGAAGATAAGTTTGGTCATGCCCTCGCCGCGCAGGCGCTGCAGCGCCTCCATCAGCTCGGTGTGCGACGTGCGCGCGAACTGCGACAGACGTATGAAGGCTATGTCGTCGGTCACCATGAATGCCGACTCGATGCTCTTGATGGGGATCGCGTCACGCACCACGGCCACATCGACCAGTTCGTCGATGCCGCGGCGCTCGAGCGAGAGCTTCACCTCCGTGCCGCGCGGGCCGCGCAGACGCTTCACTATGTCGTCCTGCGGCATCTTGACACCCGACACCACCGTATCGTTGACCTTGATTATGCGGTCGCCCGCCACAAGACCCGCCTTGGCGCTCGGGCCGTTGGGTATGATGCCCAGCACGATGACCGTATCGGTTGCGGCGTTGAACGAGACGCCTATGCCGTCGAACTCGCCCTCGAGGGGTTCGTTTAACGCCTGCATCTCGCGTGCGGGAATATATACCGAGTGCGGGTCCAACTCCTGCATCATCAGCGGGATGACCAGTTCCGAGAGCGAATCCATCGAGATGGAATCGACGAACTGGTGCTCGATCAGCGCACACGTCTGCATTATCTTGTTTGTGGTTTCGAGACCGCTGCGGCTCAGCAGCGTCCGCAACTGCGACTCGGCACGGTTGCGGCCCACAAACTGGCCGAACATTATGCCGAGGACGATACCTGCCGCCAGTATGAGCGGGAAGAGGATCGTATGTTTGGAATTTCTGTACATCTTTCTTTCAAAAAAAATCGCATCGCCACGCGACGCGCAACATCCTGCGCACACCGCGTGCGCAAGCATGGCTCACACTCCCGAACCGAAGCCGCCACCGTCACCCGAGCCGTCCACACCGACTCGGCCGTCTCGCCGAACGGCGGCCACACGCCGCCCGTCGCACCATCGGCCGCTCTACCAGCGCAGGTAACTGAACGAAGGTTTGTTCTTGAACGTATAGCTCAGGCCGAACGACAGGGTCGAATACATCTGTATGGCCGTATTCTGCGCCTTGTCATACTGCATCTCGAAGTATATCGTTGTCGCGAGGAACTTCGTGGCCGCAACGGTTATGGTGTTGCACCAGCGCGCCGTCGGGTGCAGCGCCACGACATTGGGCACGGCAGGGGGCTCCAGACCCTCGGGCGAACCGGCATTGACCCACTCCTCGTGCTCGATGAGGTAGTTCTTGTAGGCCTTGATCTTGTCGGCACGGCCGAGGTTGGTCATCCAACCGTAGTACGACTCGACCGAAGTGGTATATCGCAGCCAGTTGTTCTTGCCCCAGAAGCGGTCGAACGATATGTTGATCGACGAACCGCCCGAGAAGAGCAGATGCTTGTCAATGTCGACACCGAAATACGACGTGGCGTTCTGCGCCTCGTAGTACTTCTTCACCTTGTCGCTGAAGACCAGCGTTCCGTTGGTCGAAAGGGGGTTGAGCGACAGCTTTATGGGGAACTTGCCGTTGGGCGAGGTGTAGGTCATACCGACCGACACATCGAGATATCCCGGCGCCATGAGTCCCGTCACCACATCGTCCTTCGTCTGCTCGGTGCGCGACTTGTAGCTGTTGAGGAACTGGCTTCGCAACGATATGTTGGCACTGTACGCCCAGCTGGCGCTGATGCGTCGCTCTGGCAGCGTCGAGATCGAGAAGTTATCGATGTTCTTGAACCAGATGCCCTTGCGCACACCATCCTCGACATCGACCCTCACGCGGTTGTATCCCAGGTTGGCACTTGCCGTCGTGGTAAGGCGGAAGGGGTCGTTGTTGTAGACGTATTTCATGTTCATCGAGCCGCTGATGGTGAAGTTGTTGTCACCGCCTCGCGACTTGGTCCACGGGTCGTTGTACGACGTCATCGAGCCGTTCAGGTTCAGACGGATCTCCAGCTCGTTGTGTTCCTTGCGTATGCGCTGACGCTCGGCACGTGCCCGCGCGGCGTTGAAATACTCGGTGTTGACATCGATGCCCTTCACCTTCTCCTCGAACTTCACCTCCTCGCGCTTGGTTTTCGTATCGTTCTCCACCGTGAACTGCGCCATGGCGCTCGTTGCCGAAAGCACGGCCGCGACAGTCAACAAAATCGAAAATCTGCCCATATCCGTCTCATTTACCGTACCGACCCTTGCGGGAAGGACGCATTATGGCAACAAAGTTACTATTTTTCACAATATTTGTTACATTTGTAGTCTTAAAATTACCACCGGCATGAAATACATAGGTGCACACGTCAGCGCCGCGGGCGGTGTGGAGAACGCCCCGCGCAACGCACACGACATCGGAGCCACGGCTTTCGCCCTCTTCACCAAGAACCAGCGCCAGTGGGCCGCGCCGGCCCTCACGGCCGAGCAGATCGAACGCTTCAAGGCCGCATGCCTCGAGTACGGCTACGCGCCGCAGCAGATACTGCCCCACGACAGCTACCTGATAAACCTCGGACACCCCACCGACGAGGGGATAGAGAAGTCGCGTGCCTCGTTCCTGCACGAGATGCAGCGGTGCGAGGCCCTCGGTCTCGACCGCCTCAACTTCCACCCGGGCAGCCACCTGAAGGCCATCACGGAGGACGAGTGCCTGCGCCGCATAGCCGAGTCGATAAACATAGCACTGGAAAAGACTCATGGCGTGACGGCCGTCATCGAAAACACCGCAGGCCAGGGCTCCAACCTCGGGTACGACTTCGCCCACCTTGCGCGTATCATCGACCTTGTGGAGGACAAGTCGCGCGTGGGCGTCTGCATCGACACCTGCCACGCCTTCGCCGCGGGATACGACCTCACGACCGAGGAAGCGTGCGAACAGACCTTCGCCGACTTCGACCGCACGGTAGGCTTCCGCTACCTGCGGGGCATGCACCTCAACGACGCCATGAAGGACGTGGGCAGCCACGTCGACCGCCACTCGCCGCTGGGCGAGGGCAAGCTGGGTATCACGGTCTTCCGCTACATCGCCGCCGACGCCCGCTTCGACGGCATACCACTCATCCTCGAGACCCCCGACGAGGCCCGCTGGGCAGAGGAAATAGCACTTCTCAAGAGCTTCGCCGAGGAGGGACGCTAATCCCGCCCACGGCAGAAAAACATTCGGCCGCCGATCCTTCGCAAAAGGGTCGGCGGCCGGTTTTTATCAACGCCGCGAGATGCTACTCAGCCTGCGGCTTCTCGAAGGCGGGAAGCTCGATCCGCCGGTTCATCACACCGAAACGCCACTTGTAGATGCGGGCGAAGATGGCAATGGCGACTACGCCGAATCCCAGCACCCATAAAAAGTCCTCGACGGGGTCGGTCTCCTTGGCCATGAACAACGCCGCCGTGGGCAGCACCGATCCCTTGAAGGTGAGGAATACCGAGGCGAAGATGTTGTTCGCGGCGTGTATTCCCATCGCCACCTCGATGCCGTCGTCGAGTAGCGTCACCAAACCGAGGATGGCGCCCATGGTGATGTACTGCGCCATCATGATGCCGTAGCCGTACTCCTTGACCTCGGGGTTGGCGCCGTGCATCAGGCCGAATACCACCGACGTTATCACGAGCACCGCCCAGCGGTTGCGGGTCCACGAACCTATGCCCTGCGCCAGATAACCGCGGAATCCGAACTCCTCGCAAGTGGTCTGCAACGGTATCATCACAACCGATATAATCACCAGCCATATAAACTTCGCGGCATCGAAACGGAACTCCAACCCGTCGGGATCGATCACAAGCGCAATCACCAGCTGCAGCAGAGCCAGCGCTCCCCATACCGCAAATCCCGTCATCACATGACGCCAGCGCACGCGCGACGTACCGTTGACGACCTGCGGCCATGAGCGTCCTTGCATCTTCTTCACGAGGAATATCATGGCGAAGAGGAACACCACGAATACGAACATCATGCTCGCCAGGTAGAGGTTGCTGTCGACACCTGCGGCGGCGATGTCGCCATTCGCTATGGCAACGGCCATGTTGGCATCGCCCGTCTGTGCTGCCTTCGAGATGATAAGCGCAGCGAGGGGTATCGACCCTATGACGTTGGCTATGATAAAGCTGAGACCGAATACCAGCAGGTACCAGTACCAGCGGTTGCGCTTCGGGGTAATTGATTCAAGATGATTCATAAGATTCAAGTGTGTATGTTGTCCAATCAGTTGTTGCAATGCGGCGGCCGAGCGGTTACAGCAGCTCGTCCATGCAGCGGCGGATGATGGCGGCGCTGTCGCGCACCTCCTCCTCGGTAATCACCAGCGGGGGCGAGATACGGAAAGCCGTGTCACAATAGAGGAACCAGTCGCTCATGATACCCTCGCGCTTGAATATTTCCATTATGCGGTAGAGCCTCTCCGACGAGCCCAGCTCCACAGCCAGCAGCAGGCCGCTGCGGCGTATCTCCTGCACCGCCGGATGGTCACGCAGCAGCTCCTCGTAGAGCGCTCCCATGCGCTCGGCCGCAGCAGCAAGCCCGTGCTCCTCGACATACCGCATCGCCGCCTCGCCCGCAGCGCAACATACGGGATGGCCGCCGAAGGTGGTTATGTGTCCCAGCGCGGGGTCGTGCGTGAGCGTCGACATCACCTCGCCGCGCGCGGCAAACGCCCCGAGGGGCATACCCCCGCCAAGGGCCTTGGCCAGACACACTATGTCGGGCGTGACGCCGTACTTCGTCATGGCGAACATCTCGCCCGTGCGGCCCATGCCGGTCTGTATCTCGTCGAAAATAAGCAGCGCGCCCACCTCGTCGCAGCGGCGGCGCAGCGCCTCGAGATACCCCGCCTGCGGAGGCCGCACGCCTGCCTCGCCCTGCACCGGTTCGCACAGCACGCACGCCGTGCGGCGGGTGATCTGTTGCAGGTCCTCCGTGCAGTTGAACCGTATGGCCCGCGTATCGGGCAGCAGCGGACGGAACGCCCCCTTCCACTCCTCACCCTCGGGTGCGCCCATCATGCTCATGGCGCCGTGGGTCGAGCCGTGGTAGGCCCGGCGCATCGATATCATCTCGGTGCGGCCCGTATAACGTTTTGCCAGTTTCAGCGCCCCCTCGACCGCCTCGGCACCCGAGTTGACGAAATAGACGCTGTCGATGGGATCGGGCAGCGCCGCCACCAGCCGCGTGGCATAGGCCACCTGCGGCCGCTCGACCAACTCGCCGTACACCATCACATGCATGTAGTCGGCCGCCTGCTGCTGCACGGCGCGCACGACCTCGGCGTTGCCGTGGCCTACGTTGCTCACCGACACGCCCGCCACAAGGTCGTAGTAGCGTTTGCCCTCGGGCGTATAGAAAAAGACCCCTTCGGCCCGCGCCACCTCTACCATCATGGGCGAGGGCGAGGTCTGGGCCACATGGGCCAGGAACTGTCGTCGCAATATGTCGCTCATATACTTCTCCTGTTTTATCCTATATCGTTACCGTGTCCCGCCGCCGAAGTGACGATCGAGTATGCGCCGCGAATCGCGCACCGATGCCATCACCCAGCGGAACATCACCTCGCTGCACTCGGTCGCCGTCAGATGCCAGTCGACATCCGACAGACGCATGCGCTGCGAGAGCATGTATATCAGTATGGCGGCCGAGGCCGAGACGTTGAGGCTCTCGACCATGCCGCACATGGGTATGCGAAGGAACTCGTCCGCCGCCTCGAATATCTCGTCCGACACGCCGGCGTGCTCCGTCCCGAATACCAGACAGAACGGACCCTTCGTGACGTCGAACGTCTCGGGCGTGCAGCTCTCGCGGTGGGGCGTGGTGGCCACGATGCGGTAGCCCGCGCCCTTGAGCGAGGAGATGGCCTCGGCCGTCGATTCGTGGCGCGTTATGTCGATCCACTTGTCGGTCCCGCGCACGATGTTCACACTCGGATCGAAACGGCACAGCGTCTCCACCGTATGCAGGTCCTGCACGCCGAAGGCCTCGCAGTGGCGCACCAGGGCGCTGGCATTCTGCGGGTGGAAGGTGTTCTCGGTGAGTATGGTCATGTAACGCGTGCGCATGGCCAGCGTGCGGCGCATGACGTCGATGCGCTCCCCGGTAAGGAAGCCGCACATGTACTCCGTACGCTCGTCGTACCACCCGGGCTCGTGGCCCGCATAGTGGCGCCACAGGTTATTTGCGATATTTGTCATCCTCGTCCAGTATTTTCAGATAACTCTCATAGCGCGACACGGCTATGTCGCCCCGCTCCACCGCCTCGATCACGGCGCAATGGGGCTCGTGCGTGTGCGAGCAGTTGTAGAAGCGGCACTCGGGCAGCCACCGCATCATCTCGGGAAAGTAGTGCGCCAGCTCGGCGTCGTCGATGTCAATCAGGCCGAAACCCTTGATGCCGGGCGTGTCGATTATGTATCCCCCCTCCGAGAGCGGGTACATGGTCGAAAAGGTGGTCGTATGGCGTCCCTTGTGGTGGCTGCGCGAGATCTCGCCCGTGCGCACTTCGGCCGTACGCTCGACGGCCGCCACGAGGGTCGACTTGCCCACGCCCGAGTTGCCCGACAGCAGCGTCGTGCGCCCGCGCAGCAGCTCGCGCACCTCGTCGACACCCTCGCCCCCGGTGGCCGAGACGTCGATGACGCGGTAGCCCGCCCTCTCGTATATGTCGTGGAACTCGGCCATCGCCTCGGGCGCCGTACGCGCCAGGTCGGCCTTGGCCAGAAGTATCGTCACGGGCACCTTGTAGGCCTCGCACGTCACCAGAAAGCGGTCGATGAACTCGGGCGCCGTCTCGGGCGAGAAGAGCGTGGCCACCAGCAGCGCCTGGTCGAGGTTGGCGGCTATGATGTGCGACTCCTTAGAGAGGTTCGACGCGCGGCGTATGATGTAGTTGCGGCGCGGCTCGATGTCGGCGATGACGGTCTCGCCCGCCTCGTCGCGCTCGCACCGCACGATGTCGCCCACGACGACGGGATTCGTCGAGCGCACGCCCTTGAGGCGCAGGCGGCCGCGTATGCGGCACGACACCGTCCGTCCGTCAAGCAGCACCTCGTAGAGGCTTCCCGTGGCGCGCATAACCACGCCGCAAAGTGCTTCTTCGGCCATAAGCTATACGGTTATTTTCTGTTTCAGATCCTCGAAATAGGGTGTCAGGCGCTCCGATATGCCCGCCACCGAATCGAACCACTTCGACTCCTCGATGGTCTCGCGTCCCACCCACTCGAAGTCGGCGTTCAGTGCCGAGAACCACGCATACAGCACGCTCAGCACCAGCAGCACCTTCACCGCCGAGAAGAGTATGCCGAGAATGGAGTCCAGCACACCCAGCCCCGCAAAGACGAAGACCGAGCGCATCAGCCGTCCCGCAACGCCCACGACGACAAGTGCCGCGACGAATATCACAATGAAGCCGGCGACACCCGCCGCAGGGGCCTCGAGACCCAGCAGCCCGCCCGCCTCGCGACCGTATGCCGCGGCCAGATAGAGCGCCGCCACCACGCCCGCAAGCGTGACAAGCTGCACGGCCAGGCCACGGGTAAGGCCGTTGACCACGGCCCACACAAGGGCCAGATAGAGTATTATATCGAATATGTTCATCGTACAATCGGGCAAAATATCGCACGAAGTTAGCACATTTTTTCCATTCTTTCGTATATTTGGCCGAATATAGGAGCAGTTACGGCACGGCTGCAGCCCGAAACCGCGTTTTCGATTTGCCGCTCTGCACGACTTTGCGTATATTTGTCTATTAAAACCTATTGCTTATGAAGCGTTACATCATTGCCCTGCTGCTTATCGTATCGTGCACGGCCGCCGCGGCCCGCACGGTATATTCGCTCAACGACAACTGGCAGTTCTTCTACAAGCTCGAGCGTAGCAGCGACTACGCCCGCCACATATCCCTGCCCCACACGTGGAACCTCGACGCCCTGGCCGGCTCGGGACAGTACCTGCAGACGACGGCCAACTACTCGCGCGACATATACATCCCCGCCGACTGGTCGGGCAAGCGGCTCTTCCTCAAGTTCTACGGCGTGCAGAGCATCGCCGACGTCTTCGTCAACGGCCAGCACGCGGGCGAGCACCGCGGCGGGTGGACCGCCTTCACCTTCGAGATCACCAAGCTGGTACAGTACGGACAGAACAACTCGCTGGTGGTCGTGGTAAGCAACGCCTATCAGAACGACGTGCTGCCCACCTCGTCGGAGGTGAACCTCTACGGCGGCATATACCGCGAGGTGGAGCTCATCGTGACCGAACAGACCACCGTCTCTCCCCTCTACTACGGGTCGGACGGCGTGCTCATCAACCAGCTCAACTTCGCCGACAACAAGGTCGACGCCACCGCCTCGGTGTGGGTCACCTCGACACTCGACCGCGCCTGCGACCTCTACATCACCGTGCGCGCCCCGACCGGCGAGGTGGTCTACTCGCGCTACCTGAAGGGCCGCATCGAGGAGGGACACCCCATCGAGATACCCTTCTCGATCGACGAGCCCCTGCTCTGGAGCTGCGAGGAGCCCAACCTCTACTCCGTAACCATAGGCATCGGCCCGCGGCAGGAGGACGAAGTCACCGTCACCACGGGCTTCCGACAGATAGACTACTCGACGCCGTCGGCGCTGAAGATCAACGGCGTGCGCGTACCCATACACGGCGTCACGCTCTACCACGACCGCTCGGCCATAGCCTCGACACTGCGCACCTTCCACTATGACGAGGACATGGAGCTCATACGCGACATCGGCGCCAACGCCGTGCGCTCGGCCACAGGCCCCCACGCGCAGTACTTCTACGACTGCTGCGACCGCAACGGCACCCTCGTGTGGATCGACACCCCCTTCACGCGCGCACCCTTCCTGAGCGACGTGTCGTACTTTGCCACCGACCGCTTCCGCAACAACGGACTGCAGCAGCTGCGCGAGATCATCATACAGAACTACAACCACCCGTCGGTGGTCATGTGGGGCATCTCGTCGTTGGTGTGGGAGCGCGGCGACAACGTCCTCGAGTTCCTGCGCCAGCTCAACTCGACGGCCAAGACCCTCGACCCCTCGCGCCCGACCGTGGCATGCAGCAACCAGGACGGCGACATCAACTTCGTCACCGACCTGATCGTATGGCAGCAGGATCTAGGATGGGAGCGCGGCACCATCGACGACATCAACGTATGGCGCGAGAAGCTGCACGCCGACTGGAGCAACCTGCGCTCGGCCGTGGCATACGGAGCCCCCGGTTCGATCGACCAGCAGAGCGACGAGACGGTCAAGCCCGCCAAGATCGATCCCCGCTGGCTGCCCGAGCGCTGGCAGACCGAGTTCCACGAGGGCTACGCCCGCAACATAATGTCCGACTCGCTCTTCTGGGGCGTGTGGATAAACAACATGTTCGAGTTCGGCTCGGTACGCTACACCGACGGTATCTCGCACACGGGCCTGGTCACCTTCGACCGCAAGGACCGCAAGGATGCCTACTACCTCTACCGCGCGCAGTGGAACCGCACCAGCCCCACGCTGCACATCACGGAGAAGCGACGCAACATGCGTCAGGACACCATCCAGCAGGTTAAGTTCTACTCATCGGCTCCGGTGCCTCCCGTGCTTACCATAAACGACGACACCGTCGCCACGCGGCAGTACGCCCCCTACCAGTTCATATCCGATTCGGTGGTGATGAAGGGTCACAACAAGATAGTCGTCAGCGCGGGCGAACTGAACGACCACAAGAATATAGAGATTATCAACGCCCTGAAACAACATCAATAGCCGCGGGGCCCTCACACATGATGAGGTCCAGCACCGAGAGGCCGGCTACGAACGGCATACGGTCCGAGAAGACCTGAATGTAAGGCTCGACATCAACTGTCGGGCCTTCATTGTGCCGCGGCCGCAGATCGGTGTCGCCCTCCGCGGCCTCGACATACTGATCCGAGACGTGCAGCGGCGCCGTGATGCCCAGCATGCGGAGCAGCGTGGCGGTGTATTCCATGTTGTAGTCCAGAAGATAGCGCCACTCGCGCCTGTAGAAGGGTTCGATCTGCGGCGCATAATGGTCGAAATAGGGGGCCGAGCGGTATGCCGACACGATCGACACCCAGTGCTGGTGCTGCCAGCGCTTCGAGTAGTCGATCCTCACGTCGCGCATCGGGCGGCGCGGCGTGTTGGCGTGCTCGACATTCACCGTGAGCGCCAGCGGGCCGTTGGCCGAGAGTATGACGGTGCGGTTGCGCTGCGACCGCTTGATGAAGTGCTCGCCCGTGTCGATGACGTAATCCCCGCGCCGCAGGTGCGCGAAGTACTCCACCGATCCCATATATGCCGAAGGGAGTATAACCATGGCTACGGCCTCCTCTCCCCGCGCATGCGGCGGCATGCCACGACGGCCCAGCCGTCGTGCGTCTCGACAGCCTCGCGTTCGAGCCCGGCCTCGGCGGCGGCCGCCTCGACGGCAGGGGCATCCGCGGCCAGGAATCCGCTCATGACACAGCGCCCACCGGCCTCGAGCATGCGGGCGAACGTGGGCAGCATGTCGACGACTATGTTGCGGCCGATGTTGGCCAGTATGAAATCGAAATGGCGGTCGGCAACCTCCCCTATCGAGCCGCAGACGGTCTCGACACGCTCCCCGACGCCGTTCAGCGCGGCGCTCTCGCGGCAACTGTCGCACGCCCACGAGTCGATATCGACGGCGGTCATCGACGCGGCGCCGAACATGACGGCGGCAATCGAGAGGATGCCTGTACCGCACCCCATGTCGAGGCCACGCATCCCGTCGACGCCCATCCCGGCCACGAGGCGCACCATCATCGAGGTGGTGGCATGATGGCCCGTGCCGAAGGACATGCGGGGCGCGACGACGATGTCCATCACCCCCTCGGGGGCGGGCTCATGGTGCGCGGCGCGTATGCGGACGGGATGACGCCCCCCGATCTCGACGGGGGTGAAGTCGCTCTCCCAGTCGGCGTTCCAGTTGCTGCGGGCGATGCGGCGCTCCCCGGCGCCCGTGACGCCCACTGCGGCCAGCGCTTCGGCGGCGGCCGCGCGGCACGCCCCGTCGCAGAGGTCGGCCGGGATGTATGCCCTCAACCGCCCCGCCTCCACGTCGAATGCCTCGAACGGGAGGTCGGAGAGCATCGCCGTCACGATTTCGGCCTGCTCGTCGTCGGCAACGGGAACCGAAAGCTCGATATAGTCCTCCATATTATGTAAAATTTTCGTATCTTCGCAACACAAAGTTAGCAAGAATATGGCAGAAGCTGTTAAAATATGGTCGGAAATTTCGCGTTCCTACCGCTCCTACCTGCGGCTGGAGAAGCACCTCGCGGCCAACACCATCGAGTCCTACATGCGTGATCTGGCGCAGTTTGCCCACTTCGTGCTGCGCTTCTACGATGTGCCGCCGCGCGAGGTGTCGCAGCAGATGGTCGAGCGTTACATGTCGTGGCTCTACGAGCGCGGGCGCGAGAAGAGCTCGCAGGCACGCAGCCTGAGCGGCATAAAGAGCTTCTTCAACTTCATGCTGCTGAACGAGATGATCGAGACCTCGCCAGCCGAGATGGTCGAGGCGCCCAAGGCGGGACGCCCGCTGCCCGACACGCTCACCGTCGAGGAGATCGACCGCCTCATCGGCAGCATCGACCCCGCCACCACCAAGGGGCTGCGCGACCGTGCCATACTCGAACTGCTCTACTCGTGCGGGCTGCGCGTGTCGGAGCTCTGCGACCTGAAAATAGGCGACCTCTTCTTCGGCGAGGGCTACATACGCGTCACGGGCAAGGGCGACAAGCAGCGGCTCGTGCCCGTGAGCGACATCGCCCGCGACCGCATACAGATCTACCTCGAGGCACGCCGCGCGGCCCGCAACAGCGAGGATACGCTCTTCCTGAACAACCGCGGCAGCCGCCTCACGCGCGTGATGATCTTCACCGTCATCCGCCAGGCGGCGCTGCGTGCCGGCATCGACAAGCGCATCAGCCCCCACACCTTCCGCCACTCCTTCGCCACGCACCTGCTCGAGGGCGGCGCCAACATACGCCAGGTGCAGGAGCTGCTGGGCCACGAGAACATCCTCACCACCGAGATCTACACCCACCTCGACTCGACCCACCTGCGCGACACGATGGAGGAGCACATGCGCATACCGTAGCCACGCCGCCGCGGCAAAGCGGGTGAAATATTTGCAAGTCAGCGATATTTTCGCTATATTCGGGACCTGCAACCTATAACGACACGAGCCATGAAACGACCCCTCACCCCGGCCGTCGCCCTGCTCCCCGCCCTGGCCGCCACGGCCTGCGCCCCGCAGAGCGCCGTTGAGCGCAAGCCGCTCAACATAATCCACATCATGACCGACGACCACTCCTACCAGACGATCAGCGCCTACGGTCATCCCATTTCGCAGCTTGCTCCCACGCCCAACATCGACCGCCTGGCGGCCGAAGGCGTCACCTTCACCCGCGCCTATGTCGAGAACTCGCTCTCGACCCCCAGCCGCGCATGCCTCATAACGGGCCTCTACAGCCACCAGAACGGACAGCGCCGCCTCGGAGCCGGCATCGACACCACCAAGACATTCATCTCGGAGATCCTGCAGCAGAACGGCTACCAGACGGGCGTCGTGGGCAAGTGGCACATGCGCTGCGACCCCAAGGGCTTCGACTACTACTACATATTCAACGACCAGGGCGAATACTACAACCCGCGTTTCCGCTCGCCGCAGTCGAACGGCGAGTACGTCCGCGAGGAGGGTTACTCGGCAGCCCTCGTGACCGACCACGCCATCGACTTCCTCGAGCACCGCGACAAGGACAAACCCTTCTGCCTGCTCGTACACCACAAGGCGCCGCACCGCAACTGGATGCCCGAACCGAAGTATTACGACCTCTACGAGGATGTCGAGTTCCCCATGCCCGATAACTTCTACGACGACTACTCGGAGCGCGGCACGGCGGCCCGCAACCAGAAGATGAGCATCGACAAGGACATGGAGATGGTCTACGACCTTAAGGTCATCGAGCTGAAGGACGAAAAATCGTACGTGCCCGAGCCCAACAGCTACTGGAGTCCCGCCGCCGCGGGCCTCACGCCCGAGCAGCAGGAGGCGTGGAACGCCGCCTACGGCCCCAAGAACAGGGCTTTCGTCGAGGCCAACCTCTCGGGACGCGAGCTGGCGGAGTGGAAATACCAGCGTTACATGCGCGACTACCTGCGCTGCATACGTTCGGTGGACGACGAGGTGGGACGCCTGCTCGACTACCTCAAGGAGCACGACATGCTCGACAACACGGTCATCGTCTACACCTCCGACCAGGGCTTCTACATGGGTGAGCACGGATGGTTCGACAAACGCTTCATGTACGAGGAGTCGTTCCGCACGCCGCTCATCGTGCGCTACCCCGGCGGACGCCAGGGCGAGGTGTGCGACCGCCTTGTGCAGAACATCGACTATGCCCCCACCTACCTTGCGGCGGCAGGCATCGAGCAGCCCGAATACATGACGGGCCTCCCGCTGCAGCCCCTCTGCAAGGGACGCGAGCCGCGGCAGTGGCGCGAGGACCTCTACTACCACTACTACGACTACCCCGCCGAGCACCGCGTGCTGCGCCACGACGGCGTTAGCGACGGCCGCTACAAGCTCATACACTTCTACGACAAGGACAAGAATGGCAATGTGGTGATGCGTGAGGACGAGCTCTACGACCTTGAGGCCGACCCATCGGAGATGCACAACATCATCGACCGCGAGGATATAGCCCGGGTGCGCGAGCGCCTGCAGAAGCGTCTCGACGAGTACCGCACGCAACTTGCCGTCGACGAATATTAGAGACCGGAAACCCTAAACCATACACGCCATGAAACGCACAGTTTTGCGCATCGCAATCATCGCGCTGGCCCTTGCCACCGCCATCTCATGCAAGAAACAGGAGGAACACCCCTCCTACGAACGTACGGCACGCATAGCCTCATACTATGGCGGCATGTCGGGCGAAGGCATATTCAAGGTACTCAACGTCTGCGTCGACGGCAGGTGGGAGCACTGGTCCGAAATCAACGGCCTCGACTACGAGGAGGGATATGAATATGAGGTGCATGTACGTTTCGACTACAACCACGACATGGAGGGGATGATGGATGTCATGTTCCCCTATTCGGGCACGCTCGTCGAACTCATCAGCAAGACACAACGCACGACCGACGACTGCCCGCTGCCCACTTACGAGGAGTTTGAGAAGGGATACTTCACCGACCGTTACGAATACGAGGGCACGGCCCGCATAGCCTCATATATGGGTGAGCGCGCCGACGGCCGCGACCTGTTCGTATACTATAACGACACATGGCACATCTGGCCAGCGACGTGGCTCACGGGACTGGACTACGAGGAAGGCTATGAATACGTGATCGAGGTAGATGCCAACCTCGTATCCGTCACCGACTGCATCCCCGTATGCGACAACCGCTGCCTGAAGGTCATAAGCAAGACCCCAAAGCAGACGACCGACTGCCCCTTCTGACGGCAACGGCTCCCACGGCAAGCCCCTGCAAAAACGGCGGTCCCGGAATTCGACGATTCCGGGGCCGCTCTCTTTATGTCGGAATATAAATGCGACGACAGGCCCTCACACCACCCTAAACGCCCCCGTAAAGCATAAAAATGCAAAAATATTGCATCTGCAACGAAATTAGGGCCGCGAATCCAACCGCCGCACGGCACAAATTGCGTAATTTTACACTCACGTGCCCACCCCGCCGGGGCAGGCGGCACAAGAAGGGAAAGATTCACCGAACGGAAAAAACTTACTGCCATGATAACATTTGTCGCGGCCCTCGCGGCCCTCGTCCTCGGATACCTGCTCTACGGAGCCTTTGTCGAGCGGGTCTTCGGCGCCGACCCCAAACGCAAGACCCCCTGCTACACCCACGGCGACGGCGTGGACTACATACCCATGCCGACGTGGAAGGTCTACCTCATACAGTTCCTCAACATAGCCGGTACGGGCCCCATCTTCGGTTCAATAATGGGCATACTGTTCGGCCCGGCGGCCTACCTGTGGATCGTGCTGGGCTCGATCTTCGGCGGCGCGGTACACGATTACCTCTCGGGCATGATCTCGATACGCAAGTGCGGCATGAGCCTTCCCGAGATCGTGGGCGACGAGCTCGGAGGCGGCGTCCGGCAGGCCATGCGCCTCTTCTCGCTGGTGCTGATGGTGCTGGTGGGCACGGTCTTCGTCACCACGCCCGCGGGCCTGCTCGCCACCATGACGCAGGGATGGGGCTTCTTCGGCAGCATCACGTTCTGGTCGGTCGTAATATTCATATACTACATCCTCGCCACGCTGCTGCCCATCGACGCCCTCATCGGGCGCATATACCCCCTCTTCGGCGTGGCGCTGCTCATCATGGCCGTGGGCGTCCTGGTCGGCATCTTCACCCACGGAGGATGGATGCCCGAGATAACCGACGCCTTCACCAACCACCATCCCAACGAATCGCTGCCCATCTTCCCGATGCTCTTCATCACCATAGCGTGCGGCGCCGTGAGCGGCTTCCACGCCACGCAGAGCCCCATGATGGCGCGCTGCATACGCAACGAACGCCTCGGCCGCCGCGTATTCTACGGCGCCATGATCACCGAGGGCATCGTCGCCATGATATGGGCCGCCGCCGCAATAAAGTATGCCGGCAGCTACGAGGGGCTGCAGCAGATGCTCACCTCGGGCGGCAACTCCAACCCCGCCGTGGTGGTCAACTTCATCTGCAACGACTGGATGGGCGGACTGGGCGCCATACTCGCCATACTGGGCGTCGTGGCTGCGCCCGTAACGTCGGGCGACACGGCCTTCCGCTGCGCCCGCCTCATCGCCTCCGACATACTCAAGCTGCGGCAGGACAGCATCTGGCGGCGCCTGGCCGTCTCGCTGCCGCTCTTCGTCATCGCCGCCGTGCTGATGAACGTCAACTTCGACATCCTGTGGCGCTACTTCGCATGGTTCAACCAGACGCTCTCGATATTCACCTTCTGGGCCCTCACCGTATGGCTCGCCCGCAACGGACGCACCTACGCCATCACGCTGCTGCCGGCGCTCTTCATGACGGCCGTCTGCACGTCCTACATACTCGTGGCACCCGAGGGCTTCCGCCTGCCCCAGGCCGCGGGTGTGGCCGGAGGTCTGGCCGCTGCCGCCATGCTCGGCGCGATGTTCTTCCGCTGGCTGAGGCTCTACCGCGCAAACCGCCCCGTCGGCCAGTGACGCCTGCGCCCCGCAGCACAAAGCAGCGCCCCGATCTTCACGTGAGAAGATCGGGGCGCTGAAGTTACGGCATCACAGCCGCCCGTTACAGTACGATAGGCTTGTACTTGGGCACGAAGGCCTTCATTGCGAGCCAGCTTGCGAGATAGGCCACGGCGCAGAACGAGAAGGCGATCATGTATCCCGCCTCGATGCCCTGATAGCCCATGAACGACATGTTGGTGTTGGCCGCGTGGTCGAAGAGACGGCCTGCACCCGTCTGTATGAGGAACGAGCCGACACCGCCCGCCATGCCGCCGATACCCGTAATGGTGGCGATCATCGACTTGGGGAACATGTCACCCACCGTCGAGAATATGTTGGCCGACCACGACTGGTGCGCGGCGCAGGCTATGCCGACGAAGATGACGGGGAACCAGTACGAATAGCCCGACAGGGGCTGTGCCAGCAGCGCCAGCAGCGGGAAGAAGGCGAAGATAAGCATCGCACGCATGCGTCCCGCATAGGGGTTCATGCCGTAGCGCTCGATGAATATCGTAGGCAGGTAGCCGCCGAAGAGCGATATCATCACGATAAGGTAGAGCACGCCGAGCGCCACCTGGAACTCGAGGCTTGTCGACGACATGCCGCAGGCGTTCTTCAAGTACGAGGGCATCCAGAAGAGGTAGAACCACCACACGCCGTCGGCGATGGCCTTACCCGAGATGAAGGCCCACGTCTGGCGGTAACCGAAGCACTGCCACAGCGACACCTTGGGGCCGCGCGACGTCTCCGCGGCGGGTTTCTCGGGCTCCGAGTCGGAGTTGATATACTCCAGCTCGGCAGCGCTGACCGAAGGGTTCTGATCCGGCTTCTTATATAAAAACTGCCAGAAACCCATCCACACGAAGCCCAGCGCACCGATTATGATGAACGAGGCCTCCCATCCGTAGCGCGCCGCCAGCGTCGGGATCAGGAACGGGGCTGCCAGGGCACCCACCGTCGAGCCGGCGTTGAAGATGCTGGTGGCGTAGGCACGGTCCTTCTTCGGGAAATACTCGGCCGTGGCCTTGTTCGCGGCGGGGAAGTTGCCCGCCTCACCCACGGCCAGCACACAGCGGGCGAGGATGAAGAGCGTGAGCGATATGAGCGCTATGCGCGAGATCAGTTCGGCATTGTCGACAACGGCGCGCATGGCGGCAGCGTCGGGCAGGTCGACCATCCACTCGGTGGCCACACCGCACAGGGCGTGGAGGCAGGCGCCTACCGACCATATTCCGATGCTCCACAAATAGCCCTTCTTGGTATCGAGCTTGTCGACGAAGCGGCCGGCGAAGAGCATCGCGATGGCATATACCAGCGAGAATATACCCGTCACCCAGCCGTAGTGGCTGTTGGTCCAGTGGAACTCGGGGCGGATGAAGTCCTCCCACGTGAGCGACAGCACCTGGCGGTCGAGGTAGTTTATCGTGGTGGCGAAGAAGAGCAGGGCGCATATCGTCCACCTGTAGTTGGTCATTTTCGAAGTGTTGCGTGTAGTCATAAGGTTTGGGTTAGTAGTAGGTGGTAGGTATTGCAGGTTGAATGTAAGGTTACTTCGAGCGGCGGGCGGCTGCTATTACGGCCAGCGACTCGCGGCAGCGCGCCGTGATGTCGTCCCAGCGGCCCCCGGCCACCTCGGCGGCGGGGAAGAGCTTCGAGCCCATGCCCACCACGTCGACGCCGGCGGCGAACCACGCCTCGAGGTTCTGACGCTCGGGCTCGACCGCTCCCGTGGCCATTATCATCGTCCACGGCATCGGCGCCTTGACGTTCTTCACGAACGACGGGCCGCCCACGTTGCCCGCGGGGAAAATCTTTATCAGGTCGCACCCCGCCTCCTGCGCCATGCCTATCTCGGTCACCGAGCCGCAGCCGGGGGTGTAGGGCACGCAGCGGCGGTTGCATACCTTCGCCACGTCGGGGTTGAACAGCGGGCCCACGATGAACGAGGCCCCGAGCTGTATGTAGAGTGCGGCCGTGGGGGCATCGACGATGCTGCCCGCACCGAGTATCATGTCGGGACACTCCTTTGCGGCCCAGCGCACCAGCGGACCGAACACCTCATGTGCGAAGTCGCCGCGGTTGGTGAACTCGAAGGCGCGCACACCGCCCTCGTAACACGCCTTGACCACCTGCCTGGCGCGGTCAATGTCGGCCGAATAGAATACGGGTACCATGCCCGTCGAACACATCGCCGAGAGTACCTCTATCTTTGAAAATCTTGCCATATCGTTGCTTGTCGTTATCGTGTTATACATCAGCGTGCCACGCGGCCCGAGCCGTCGCCCTTCATCAGGTTCTCCACCTCGGCGACGCTCACCATGTTGAAGTCGCCGTAGATCGTGTGCTTCAGGGCCGATGCCGCCGCCGCGAAGTTCAGCGCGCGCTGGTCGTCGTCGTATGTCAGCAGGCCGTAGATGAGGCCGCCCATGAACGAGTCGCCGCCGCCCACGCGGTCGACGATGTCGGTTATGTCGTATCGCGGCGAACTGTACAGCGTCTCGCCGTCGAAGAGCACGCCGCCCCACGTGTTGTGGTCGGCATTGATCGAGCCGCGCAGCGTTATCACCACCTTCTTCGCACGCGGGAAGCGGGCCATGAGCTGGCTGCACACGCTGCGGAAGGCGGCCGAGTCAACCTTGCCCTCCGTTGCGGCGGCGTCGAAGCCCTCGGGCTTGATGCCGAAGACCTTCTCGGCATCCTCCTCGTTGCCGAGGATCACGTCGCAGCACTCCACCAGCGCGGGCATCACCTCCGAGGCCGTCTTGCCGTACTTCCAGAGGTTCTTGCGGTAGTTAAGGTCGCACGACACCTTAACGCCGAGGCGGTTGGCCGCACGGCAGGCATCGAGGCACACCTCCGCCGCCGAGGCGCTGATGGCGGGCGTGATGCCCGTCCAGTGGAACCAGTCGGCCCCCTCCAGCACCTTGTCCCAGTCGATCATGCCGCGCTCGACGGTTGCGGCCGACGAGTGGGCGCGGTCGTAGACGACCTTGCTCGGGCGGGCGACGGCGCCCGTTTCGAGATAGTATATGCCGAGGCGCTCGCCTCCGTAGACGATGTTCGAAGTGCCGACACCGAAACTGCGCAACTCGGCCGCGCACGCCTCGCCCATGTCGTTGCGGGGCAGGCGCGTCACATAGTCCACGTCGATGCCGTAGTTTGCCAGCGACACCGCTACATTGGCCTCGCCGCCGCCGAAGGTGGCGTTGAAGCTGCGTGCCTGGCGAAATCTGAGATGATCGGGTGTGGCCAGCCGAAGCATGATCTCCCCGAAAGTGACGACTTTGCTCATATTGGAAAAAACAGGTTAGTCTGATTGATCTATTAAGACAAAGTTATGCAAAATTTATCTACGGGAAAAGATTTCGGCCCCCGTTTTTGGCCCGCGCTCAGCATTTTCACCCATTTTGCGGGCATATCGCCCGCCCGGGCCGGCAACAACGGAGCGGGGCGGCCATGCGGCCGCCCCGGCAAAACAGAAGTCCGTGTTCAGAACACCTCCTGCAGGATCCGTATCGACTGCACGGAGTGGATCGTGTCGAGATGGTAGGCATAATATGCCAGCAACGCCCTCAGGAACTCCACACGCTGGTTGCGGTTCAGCCCCACCTCGCCCAGATAGCGCACGTCGCACTCCAGCATGTCGCGCAGGATCAGGGCATTCTGCTGCGACATGGCATGCTCGCGCGGCGGCGCGGTGACGGTGTAAAGGCCCTCGGCGATGTCGAACCACGCATCGGGCATATATTCGTTGCCGGGCGAGAAGCCCAGGAAACGGCACAGATTGGACAAAAACCAGAGATGGAAATTGGCCACGCCCTCGGTGGCCGTATCGAGCGCCTCGACCGAGCCCCACACGAAATCGAACAGCATGGCGTTCGCCTCGCTCTCACGGACAAGGCGGTACAGCACCTCGGCCATGAAGAGCGCGATGGAGGATTTCTTCACGTCGAAGGGTATCGACTGCAGCACGATACCCGCATGCACCTCGCCCAGGCGGTGCATATCCATCTTCGGCGACTCCAGTCCCTCGAACTCCCGCGCGAACATGGGCTGGAAGAGCGCCTGCCGCGAGCCGTGGCCGCGGCGCGACCCCAGTCCCTGCACCATGTAACTCTGACGGCCCACGGTCGAGGTGAGCATCTGCACCACCATGCCCTTCTCGCCGTACTTCACCGTACCGATCACCACGCCGCGCGCGGTGTAACGTCTCATTGCAGCGCCGCCCATCCGCTACTCGGCCTCCACCCAGTCGCCTCCGGCCTTGATCAGCGCCACAAGATGCTCGATGGCCTCCTCCTGCGGGATGTTGCGCTCGACAACCTCGCGGCCCTTGTAGAGCGTGATGCGTCCCGGCGCCGCACCCACATATCCGTAGTCTGCGTCGGCCATCTCGCCCGGGCCGTTGACGATGCACCCCATGACGCCTATCTTCAGGTTCTTCAGGTGCGACGTGCGGCTCTTGATGTCGGCCAGCGTCTTCTCTATGTCGTAGAGCGTGCGTCCGCAGCTCGGGCAGGCGATATACTCCGTGCGCGAGAAACGCACGCGCGAGGCCTGCAGTATCATCAGTTCGATGTCGCGCACCTCCTCTGCCGCAAGGTGCGGAGCGTCGATCCAGATGCCGTCGGCCAGACCGTCCAGGAACAGCACGCCCAGGTCGGCCGCAGCCTTCACGGCCACCGCCTCGGCCGAGGCGTCGTCGTAACGGCGGCGCACCATCACAGGCACCGTGTCATCCATATTGAGTATGGCGGCGCGCAACTCCGCCGTGGGGTTGCCGCTCACGGCCTCGACGACACGCATGTTGTCGTGCGGCTCGTCATGCGTCAGGGGCACGGTCACATCGCTGCGGCGGCGATACTCCGTCGGGCTGTAACGCTCGGGGTGAAGCACCTCGAAGCGCCCCTCACGGCGTGCGAAGTGGTCGACCAGCATCTGCGCCACGGGAACCTCGTTCTCGGGAGCCTCGGTGAGCGACACGCGGATCGTATCACCTATGCCGTCGCACATCAGGGCGCCGATGCCCACGGCACTCTTTATGCGGCCCTCGATGCCGTTGCCGGCCTCCGTCACGCCGAGGTGTATCGGGTAGGTCATGCCCTCGGCATCCATCGCCTCCACCAGCAAGCGGTAGGCATGCACCATCACGCGCGTGTTGCTCGACTTCATCGACACCACCACCTGGTCGAAACCCTCGCGGCGGCATACGCGCAGGAACTCCATCGCCGAGACGACCATACCCTGCGGCGTGTCGCCCCACTCGTCGAAGACGCGGCGCGCAAGCGAACCGTGGTTGACACCTATGCGCAGCGCCACGCCACGCTCGCGGCACTGGGCGATGAGCGCCTCCAGCTCGCCGTGCGAGGTGCGGTAGTTGCCGGGGTTGATGCGCACCTTATCGACATAGCGCGCGGCGATCGACGCCACCTCGGGCACGAAGTGTATGTCGGCCACCACGGCCGTCGCGTAGCCGTCCTCGCGCAGGCGGCGCACGATGTTCTCGAGATTCTCGCCCTCGCGGCGGCCCTGCGCCGTGAGGCGCACGATGCCCGCGCCGGCGTCGGCAATGCGTTCGCACTGCGCCACGCTCGCCTCGGTGTCGGCCGTAGCCGTATTGGTCATCGACTGCACCGCCACTGGGTGCGCCGACCCTATCGTCACGCCGCCTATGCGCACATCGTGCGCCTTGCGGCGGCTGAACTCGTTAAGATTCATCACAACACTATTTTTGAGGCCTCTCCAGCGGCCGTTTACACTGCAAAGATAACCATTGGCGGCGGAAAACTGCCGCCGCACCGAAATTAATGGCACGGCACGTGGCCGCGTATGGCAAAATTAACGTAACTTTGGCCGAAAATCAATATCAAAACATACGACAAGCATGAAAAATATCGGTTCATTCGCCATGGCCGCCGTCACCGCGGCCGCCATCGCCCTGACTGGCTGCGACGCAACCTCTACCACCCCCGCCCCCGAGGCCGGGCAGCAGACGGCCGCACAGCCCTCGACCATCGAGCTCAAGGCCACGCCCGCCCCGCGCGACGGCGAGGGCAACTACATCTGCCAGCGTCCCGCCGAGAGCGAGCGCCTCTTCACCTCGCAGGCCATCGAGCAGGAGATCGAGCGCGTGCAGCAGATGCTCACCAACGCCCGCCTGGCGTGGATGTTCGGCAACTGCTTCCCCAACACGCTCGACACCACCGTCCACTACCGCAAGGATGCCGACGGCCGCGACGATACCTTCGTCTACACAGGCGACATACATGCCATGTGGCTGCGCGACTCGGGCGCACAGGTATGGCCCTACGTACAGTTCGCGGGCGAGGACCCCGCGCTGCAGGCCATGCTGGCGGGCGTAATCAACCGCCAGATCAAGTGCATCAACATCGACCCCTATGCCAACGCCTTCAACGACGGCCCCACGGGATCGGAGTGGGAGAGCGACCGCACCGACATGAAGCCCGAACTGCACGAGCGCAAGTATGAGATCGACTCGCTGTGCTACCCCATACGCCTGGCCTACTACTACTGGATGGTGACGGGCGATACGTCAGTCTTCGGCGAGGAGTGGATCTCGGCCGTGGAGAACATACTCAAGACCTTCCGCGAGCAGCAGCGCAAGGACGGCAACGGCCCCTACTCGTTCCTGCGCAAGACCGACCGCCAGTTCGACACCCTCTCGAACAACGGCCTCGGCGCCCCGGTAAACCCCGTGGGGCTCATCGTGTCGAGCTTCCGCCCGTCGGATGACGCCACGGTGCTGCAGTTCCTCGTGCCGTCGAACTTCTTCGCCGTCTCGTCGCTGCGCAAGGCCGCCGAGATCCTCACCAAGGTGAACAAGAACGACGAGCTCGCAGGCCAGTGCACCGCCCTCGCCGACGAGGTAGCCGCCGCGCTCGACAAGTACGCCGTCTACAACCACCCCGAGTTCGGTCCCATCTACGCCTTCGAGGTCGACGGCTTCGGCAACAGCCTGCTCATGGACGACGCCAACGTGCCGAGCCTGCTCTCGCTCAAGTACCTCACGCCCGAGGTCATCGACGAGGAGATCTACGCCAACACGCGCCGCTTCGTGTGGAGCGACAGCAACCCCTACTTCTTCAGCGGCAAGGCCGGCGAGGGCATCGGCGGCCCCCACATCGGATACGACATGGCATGGCCCATGAGCATCATGATGAAGGCCTTCACCAGCGACAGCGACGAGGAGATCAAGTACTGCATCGAGATGCTCATGTCGACCGACGCCGGCACGGGCTTCATGCACGAGTCGTTCAACGTGAACGACCCCACGGACTTCACCCGCGCATGGTTCGCATGGCAGAACACGCTCTTCGGCGAGCTGATCGTCAAACTGATAAAGGACGGCCGTCTCGAGCTCCTGAACTCGATCACCATCGAGTAGCACACCCTTTGTACGGCGGCGGACGGGCCTCGGGCCTGTTTGCCGCCGTATTGTTTCCATACGTCACGACCACACGCAACCAACCGCAAACACTACCCATACCATGAAACCACTCAGCACCAGAGCCATCGGCTGCGCTCTTGCGGCGGCCGCAGCGTCACTCGCGGCACTCGGGGCGGCGGCGCAGCAGGTCGAGCCCATCGACCGCCTATTCACCGACTACACCACCGCATGGATCGGCAACGACGGCGGCACCCAGTCCACACATGTGCCGCACGACGCCCTTAACATGTTCGTGCGCGACGACGGCACCGTCGCCACCGTCTGCAACTGGGACGAGGGCGGCAGCAACGTGGCCATCCTGCGCAACGGCCGTATCGTAAGCGTACCCGAAGGCTCGGGCACGGGCGGCTGGGGGCGCATGTCGATGACCTCGGTGGCGATGGACGATCGCTACGTCTACCAGCTGCTCTCGCAGCACGGCTGCGACGGCGCCAACGACCGCATGAACGACAACGGCCTGCCCCAGTTCCCGCCCTGCAACGACTCGGTGGAATGGAAGGTCATACGCCGCTACGACGTCGAGACGGGCCTTGCCGCACCCTTTCGCGCAGGCTACGGCTACAAGGGCGACATGGCCATGGTGACCGACCGCCGCGACCGCACGCTGGCCGGACTGGCCATAACCGACCGCGAGCTCTTCGTCGCCGTGACACCCTCGTGCGGCATGTGCGACTCGGTCAAGGTCTTCGACAAGGAGTCGATGCGCCCCGTACGGCAGTTCGCCGTCGCACACTGCGGACAGATGGCCGCCGACCCGAAGGGCGGCCTGTGGATACTCCACGGCCAAAGCGTCGTGCGCATCTCGCAACGCAACGGCCGCCTGCTCGGCCGTATCGACCTTCCCGAGGGAGTCGAGGCGGCATCCGTCGCCGTCGACCGGCACCGCCACCGCCTGCTCATTCCCGACTGCGGCCGCAACCTCAACATACTCATATATGAAAACATCTACCGCACGCCGCGCCTTGCCTCGCACTTCGGCACGCCGGGCGGAGTCTTCGCCGAGACCGACGGACACCTGCGCGGCGAGACGGGCGCGCTGCGTTTCTGCGGCCCGCGCGGCGTCGGGGTCGACGCCCGGGGCAACATATACGTGGCAAATACCTTCGTCGGGGGCGGCCGCGGAACCGTAGTGGAGTCGTACGACGAGGCCGGGGAACGCCGCAACTGGAAAACGGAGGGATTGATCTTCACCGCCACGGCCGACTTCGACCGCCACGACACGCAACGGCTCTTCACGCCCGAGAAGATACACGCCGTCGGTGACTTCGACCGCGGCGGACGCCTCGACACCCTAACGGCATATACGCTCGACCCATTCCTCTTTCCCGACGACATGCGTGCCAAGGAGAGCGGCGTATTCGTAACGGCCGCATTCAAGCGCCGCGCCGCCGGGTGCGACCTGCTGTTCGTATCGGACATGTACGGCGGCACGCTGGCCGGCTACCGTTTCGACCCCGACGAGTGCGGACATGTAGGCATACCATTCCTCAAGGCCCTCAACGGCAGCGACAACCGCCCCATTGAGTTCTGGACCGACGGCAACGGCGACGGCCTGCAGCAGGAGAGCGAGGTGAAACGCACAGACGAGGCAAACCCCTACTCGATGAGTTTCTTCGTCGATGCCGACTGCAACATCTGGCGCGGCACGCGCCAGCAGGGATTCATGCTCTGGCGCATGGAGGGCATCGAGAACGGCATCCCGCAATACTCCGACGGCAGGCTCTGCGCCCTGCCGCAGGGCACCAACGGCGCCAAACGCATATGGTACGACGCCGCACGCGACGAGCTCTTCATCGCGGGCTTCTCGGATGCCAGCCCCGACGCGCGCGACACATGGTGGTGCATGGGGAGCACCATCGCCCGCTACGACCGCGTGATGGAGCGCATCGCCGCCGGCACATGGGACGGCGGTGCAGAGCCCGACATGGTGCTCTATCTCCCCTTCAACATCGAGGACGGCAGCGGCCGCGACCACCACAACGCCAAGTCATTCACCGTCGAGGGCGACTACATATTCGTGGCACTGGCTCGTTACGGCTACATTACCGTCTACGACCGCCGCGACGGCCGCTTCGTCGGCCGCCTGCAGCCGGGCCCCGAGGTGGGCGGGCAGAGCGGATGGTGCGACTTCAACTACGCCATAAACGCCATGCGCCAGGACGACGGCTCGTACCGCATCGCCGTCGAGGAGAACGCCTTCGCCAAGGTGCTCGTATACACCATACGCGACTTCGGCTCGACCGTTGCCTCCGCCCCGCAGCCGTAAGCTGCGGGGAAACGGCCTCACGGCAAAGGATTCCGCCCGTGGATTTGTCATTGCACTCACCTTTTCATATATTTGTACTATGGCAAATATTCTCGAAAGCAGTGTCAAATACGTCACGGGCGTAGGCGAAGCGCGCGCCCGGCTCCTCGAACAGGAGCTGGGCATCTTCACCGTGGGCGACCTGCTGCGGCACTACCCCTTCCGTTACATCGACCGCACCAAGATATACCCCATCGACCGCATCGACGAGTCGATGGCCTCGTCGCTGGTGCAGTTCCGCGCCCGCGTCACGGGCGTAGCCTATGCGGGCGAGGGGCGGCGGCAGCGTTTCTCGGCCTTCGTGTCGGACGCCACGGGCTCGGCCGAACTGACATGGTTCCACGGCATAAAGTGGATCGAGAAGAGTGTCGAGGTGGGGCGCGAATACATCGTCTTCGGCCGCCCGGCCTTCTTCCGCGGGCAGCTCTCGGTCGTGCACCCCGAGCTGGAGATGGTCGAGAAGGCCCTCAGCCGCAAGGCCCTGAGCGGCATGCAGGGCATATACCCCTCGACCGAGAAGATCGCCTCGGCGCTCGGCACCAAGGGTTTCTACCGCATCCTGTGCAACGCCTGGGAGATAGCCAAAGGCCGCATCACCGACCCCATGCCGGCCGACGTGCGCAGCCGCTACGACCTCATGCCGCTGGCCGAGGCCATAGGCAACGTGCACTTCCCGCAGTCGCCCGAGCTGCTGCAGCGGGCACAGCGCCGCCTGAAGTTCGACGAGCTGCTCGGCGTGCAGCTCTCGGTGCAGGCGCAGCGGTCGGAGCGCATGAGCCGCCGCGACGGCTTCCTCTTCCCGCGCGTGGGCGACCTGTTCAACGACTTCTACAACAACCGCCTTCCCTTCGCGCTCACCGAGGCGCAGAAACGCGTCGTGCGCGAGATACGGCAGGATACAGTCACTGGCTTCCAGATGAACCGCCTGCTGCAGGGCGACGTCGGCAGCGGCAAGACGATGGTGGCCCTCATGTCGATGCTGCTGGCCGTCGACAACGGCTTCCAGGCCTGCATGATGGCCCCCACCGAGATCCTCGCCCGCCAGCACTTCGCTACCATAAGCCGCATGACGCAGGGCATGCCCCTGCGCGTGGCCATACTCACAGGCTCGTCGAAGACGGCCGAGCGGCGCCACGCCATCGAGGGCATAGCCGCGGGGCAGGTCGACATACTGATCGGCACGCACGCCCTCATCGAGGACAACGTGCGCTTCGCCAACCTGGGATATGTCGTAATCGACGAACAGCACCGCTTCGGCGTCGAGCAGCGTGCGCGCCTCTGGACCAAGAACCACCGCCCGCCCCATATCCTCGTGATGACGGCCACGCCCATACCCCGCACGCTGGCCATGACCCTCTACGGCGATCTCGACGTATCGGTCATCGACGAGCTGCCACCGGGACGCCGTCCCATAAAGACCTACCACTACACCGACGCGGCGCGCCTGAAGCTGTGGGGCTTCCTGCGGCAGCAGATAGCGCTCGGGCGGCAGGTATATGTGGTCTACCCCCTGATCAAGGAGTCGGAGACGATGGACTACAAGGACCTCGAGGACGGCTTCGAGTCGATAATACGCGACTTCCCGCTACCGCAGTACCGCGTCACCGTCTGCCACGGCAAGATGAAGCCGCAGGACAAGGAGGAGTCGATGCGCCAGTTCAAGGAGCACGAGGCAGACATACTGGTGGCCACGTCGGTCATCGAGGTGGGCGTCGACGTGCCCAACGCCACGGTCATGGTGATCGAGTCGGCCGAGCGCTTCGGCCTCTCGCAGCTCCACCAGCTGCGCGGGCGCGTGGGACGCGGCGGCGAGCAGTCGTACTGCATACTCATGTCGGGCGAGAAGCTCTCGCGCGAGTCGCGGGCGCGGCTGCGCGCCATGTGCGAGACCAACGACGGCTTCCGCCTTGCGGAGCTCGACCTGCGCCTGCGCGGCGCGGGCGACATAAACGGCACGCAGCAGAGCGGCGAGACCTTCGACCTGAAGATAGCCAACCCGACGCTCGATGCCGAGCTGCTGCAGACGGCACGCCAGGCCGCCGAACAGATCCTCGCCGCCGACCCGCGGCTCGAGAGCGACGCATACCGCCCGCTGCGCGAGCTGCGCGCCCGCCACGCCGCAGGCCGCAAGTTCGACTTCTCGATGATATCCTGACATGCGCGGCGGCAATAAAAGCCGGCCGCACACCGTTTTACAAACAAGACCAGACCGAAAGACAATGAAAAAGACACTTCTCGCAACAATTGCCCTGCTCCTGGCCACCACCGCCGCGGCACAGCTCTACGTGCCGGGCGAGACGCTCCACTACCGCATGAGTTACCGCGCCAAGCTCTTCCCCAACACCGAGGTGGCAAAGGTCGTCATGCAGACCACCGAGACCACGCTCGACGGCCTGCCGGCATACAAGGTCTACGGCTACGGCCAGACCTCGGCCGCCTTCCGCTGGATACTGCCCGTGCGCGACGCCTACACGGTGTGGATCGACCCGCAGACGTTACGCACGCGCCGCTTCGACAGCGACCTGCACGAGGGCGACTACACCTTCCGCAGCACATACATCTTCGACTGGCACAGCCTCAACGTCCACACGCGCTGGCAGCGCCGCCAGGACCCCGAGAAGTTCAAGACCATGCCCATATCGGACAAGAGCATGGATGCCATATCGCTCTACTTCAACATGCGCACCGAGGACGACGACAAGATACGCGAGGGCTACGAGCGCGAGCTGGAGATGGTACTCGAGGATACGGTACGTTACCTCAAGTTCCGTTACGAGTGCCGCGAGGTGAAGAAGATCAAGAACCTCGGCTACTTCAACACCATCAAGTTCCGCTGCAAGATAGCTACCTCGGACGGCTTCGCCTTCAAGGACGGCACCGAGTTCGAGGTGTGGATATCGGACGACCGCAACAAGATACCGCTCTACATAAAATCACCCATCAAGGTGGGCAGCGTATGCGCATATCTCTCGTCGTATGAAGGTTTACGCTATCCGTTGGAGAGTTTTATCAAAAAATAGTTTATATTTGCAGTATTAACCACCCGCAAGGGCCTTTACCGACAACAATAAACAACGAAAAATTATGAGAGACGAATACAACGATTACGACGATGCGCGGTACGACGACGAGTACGACGACCAGTTTACCGAAAACAAGGCCGTAAGGGGTTACCGCATAGTCATCATCATCCTGGCGGTGATTCTCGTAGCGCTTTCGGCACTCTATTTCCGTATCCACCGCCAGCAGCAGGCCGAGTACGTGCTGCTTGAGGAGGACCGCAACAAGATCCAGAACGACCTCGACAGCCTTATCGTGTCGTTCGACGACCTGAAGATACAGAACGACTCGATCGCAGCCAACCTCGACGAGGCCAACAAACTGATGGAACAGCTCAAGAACGAGCGTCGCCTCAACTACGCCAAGATCCGCGCCTACGAGAAGGAGGTGGGAACGCTGCGTACCGTCATGCAGGGCTACATACGCCAGATCGACTCGCTCAACACGCTCAACAAGAAACTCGCCAACGAGAACGTAAACTACAAGAAGCAGATCTCGACGGCACAGCTGCGCGCCGAGATGGCCGAGGAGCGCGCCGAGGAGCTCAACAACAAGGTGCGTGTGGGTGCCGTCATCCGCGCCCGCGACATACGCCTCGTACCGCTCAATGCCAAGGACAAGGCCGTCACCCGCGTCAAGGGAGCCTCGCGCCTGCGTACCGACCTCGTGCTTGCGGCCAACGAGCTGGCAGAGCCGGGACAGAAGACCGTCTACGTCTGCATAACCTCGCCCGACGGGTATGTCCTCTCGACACCCGAGGCCGCATCGTTCACCTTCGAGGGTGAGCCCAAGATCTACTCGGCGGCACGTGAAGTCGAGTACACCAATTCGGACCTTGAGGTGAGCGTCTTCTACAACGGTAGCGGCTTCACCGCAGGAACCTACCACATCGAACTCTACACCGACGGCCGCCTGATAGGCTCGACCGACGTGGCTCTGCGATAAACGCCCTGTGGGACATCGCTCCGGATAACGGAAAAGGGACTCCACTTCAAGGAGTCCCTTTTTTCGTACTGTTCGGGCCGGACTGCTGCCGCCCGATGCGGCTGTTCCGTGGCCGCGCTACATGACCGGCGTCTCGCGCCTCAGGGTCACGGGGCCCAGCAGACCGCTCTCGCGCAGCGGCGCGCCCGGGTCGGGCCAGCGCAGCACCCACGTCTTGCGCTCGGCCTCGGGGCGGGCGGCATCATAGACAAGGCGGTTGAACCACGACCCCGTAACCTCCACCGACAGCGTATTACGGCCGTCGACGACGAAATCGGTTATATCGGCCTCGTAGGGATATGTCCAGAGCGTAGCTACACGGCGGCCGTTGACGCGTACCTCGGCGATACGCTCCACCTTGCCCAGCGAGAGCACAAGCCTCTGCCCGTCGTCGCAATGCTCCGCCTCGAATACCGTCTCATAACGCGCCGTACCCGAGAAGGCGCGTCCCTCCTCCGACATGGGCATGTCGCGCCATGCGGCAAGCCGCCCGAGCGACAGCGAATCGGGCGCGCCCCACCCCTCGGGGAAGCGCACCGTCCATCCGTCGGCCGGCAAACTGCGCACGTCGGCATGCATTTCGGGTGCGGGACGGCTCTCCCCGTCGGAGAACACCACGAAACAGCACCCCGCCTGCGGCAACGACAGCCGCACCGAGGTAATACCATCGGCGGCGGTGCCCGACTTCTCCGTCACCGCACCGCTCACGGGATTCCACACCTGCACACGGCCGCGACCGCAGCGGAAAGCGACCTCGCCGTCGAAGCCGCTCCCGACAGGAGCCGCCACGAAGTATATGTCGGCCCCCTCGGCCCTGCGGTGGAGCCACATCACGCCGCCGGCCGCCTGTGCCTCCACATCGGGACGCAGCCCCGCCGCAGCGAGAGCCTCACCGAGCGGCATGCCCGAGATGACACGGCCACGCCCCACACGGCGCACGCCCGCCTCCGCCTTGCGGCCCCACAGACGTGCCGCCACGCGTTCCACACGCCTGTCGGCACTGCGGCCTCCGAGCAGCGTCGCGGCCTGGTGCGGGGCCTCGCCCACCACCGTGGCGCCGGCACGCACCAGCGCCTCGATACGCTCCGCCGTCTCGGGCAGCATGCGCGTCGTCTCGGGCAGCCACAGCACCTCGTACTCCACCCCTTCGGGGGTGACAAGGCGTCCGTCGCGCACCTCGAGGCGCGTCGTGAGAACCTCCGTATTGCAATAGTCATATCGGAAACCATCGGGGAAGGGGGCATGCTGCGGCGGCTTGTGGTCCACCTCGTCGCCCAGGAACCACAACACGTCGTTGGCCGGGCAACCCCGCTCGAGCATGTAGCTGCAGCGCGCAAGGTAGGTCGTAAATTCGGGCATGTGGCGCCACCACGACTGCCCGCGCAGGAACGGCGTGCCGATGCCGGCGCCGGCAAAAGATGTTCCGGGCGGCAGGAACCCAACCTGCGGGTTGTGCGTATAGGTGTGGAAAACGAGATGCGTGACACCCTCGGCCATATTGACGTTGGCCACCTGTTTCAGGTCGCGCCAGTCCTCGTCCCACGTGTGCGAGAACGAGGTGAAGGCCTCGGCCGCAAGGCGCGGCTTGCCGTAGAGATGGGCAGCCGAGGCGGCAGGCTTCACCGGCTTGAAGTCGAGCGAGCCGACATACCCCTCCGACAGCGGCTGCCAGAACTCGCACATCGGCACGTCGGCATAACGGTAATAGGCCATTATGTCGGCCGGGAATACATCCCCCGCCGCCGTCTCGTAGGCTATAGACATGCCCCTCGAGGCGGCATGACGCGCCATGTTGCCGAAGAAGTTCTCGGCCACCATGTCGCCCACCGTGCGGCGCCAGTCGTTCAGGAAACGCACCGTCGACTCGGTGTCGTCCACCACATATCCCATGAGGGCGGGCATCCACCCACGCAGCGCATAGCCCGCACGGCGGCCGAACTCGGCCTCCATGTCGCGCGTCCATGTCTGCGTCCTGCACTCCCAGCTGTCGAAGAGCACGCCGTCGAGCATACCCTCTATCGGGCCGCCGTCGGCCGTAAGCCGTCCGAGATAACCAGCAAACTGGGCGTCGGAACCCGCCGTCGAGAGCTTGTCGCACTCCCAGCCCGTGCCCTCGGCCGGGGCCGGACCGTTCTTCATGCCCGTATTGACGTGTCCGATGCGCAGCACAGTCCAGCGGCCCTCGGGCACACGCCACGCCAGCGTCCCGTCCGCCGACATGCGGTCGGTAAGGTCGACAACGTCGTTGCGGCTAACGTAGAAACTTCCGTCGTAGGCGACCTGCTGCCCGCGCCGCTCGATGCTGCGCAGCGTCCATCCCGCCTCCGACTCCCAGCTGTTCTTGCGCACGGCCGAGTAGAAGCACAGATAGGGCAGTACCATGTCGTGCCCGTTCACCAGGCTCACGCGGTAGCGGACGGCACCCTCCGCCTCGCGGCACGAGAGCGTAAGCGGACGGTCATCCTGCCAGTTCGACTGCGGCAGCTCGGTGTCGAGTACCTCGACCACACGGCCCGAGGCGTCGAACGCCTCGATACGCACCCGCACCGCCGGCTCGTAGCACCACGCATGGTTCAGTGCCTGCACACACGGGAACTCGAGCGTGCGCACACACTCCCCCTCGCCGAACCATACGTCGACCGTATATGGCTTCGCCTCCGTCGTCGGTGCCAGATGCAGCGGTTGGCCGCCACCGCCGCCTGTCAGGCGCACCCAGTCGGCATCGACGCTGCCCTCGGCCTTCAGCGGCACCAGCGGCGCACCCGTATCCCCCGCAGGGCACGGGAAGGCAAGCACCGCCACATCGCGGTAGTCGCGCCACGGCTCGGCACACCCGCCGGCCACGGGCAGCACGATGGCGCCGTCGCCGCCCACGACGTCGGTACGGCTCCACACCAGATGGCGCATCGCATTCTCGGGCTCGATCCACGGCCCTCCGGCCATGGCCCAGCCCGGGCAGCCCTGCATGGTGAAGCGCAGCCCCAGCCGACGGCACTCGGCCGCCGTATGGCGCACGGCGTCGTCCCACCGCTCGCTCAGGCACGCTATGCGCGAGTCGTTGCCGGGCCACATGCCGTCGTAGCCCGCCTGCCCGTGGAAGAGCTGCACGCCCGAGAATCCGGCTGCGGCTATGGCCTCGAGGTCGGCCGTGATACCCTCGGTCGAGACGTTGCCGCCGACATAGTGGAACCATGTCTGCGGCCGGAACACCTTCGGCGGATCGGCAAAGGCCGCCCTGTCGCCGTCCCCGAACGGCCCGCGGAGGATCTTCTCCGACGGCACCGCCGCGGGTGCCGCCGTCTGCGCGGCCGCAGCGGCAAATTGCAGCAGCGCGGCCGCAGCACACGCCATATGCAGAATACAGAATTTCATAGTATGCATATCTTACGTTAAACACCTTGCCCGCCGGCCTACAGGGCGGCGATAAGCAGTCCCGTGTAGGCAATGTACGCGACGACCATCACCACGCCCTCCGAGCGGGTTATCATGCGCACCTTGTAGTATTTTCCCGCCACGAACATCAGCACCGACGCCCCGAGCAGCCACAGCAGATCGAAGTTGGTGATGCCGCCCATGGGCAGGGGCGAAATAGTGGCGCTGGCGCCCAGCACGAAGAATACGTTGAAGAGGTTCGAGCCGATGACGTTGCCGATGGCGATCTCGGGGTTCTTCTTCAGCGCCGCCACCACCGACGTGGCCAGCTCGGGCAGCGACGTGCCCATGGCCACCAGCGTAAGGCCTATGATCGACTCGCTCACACCCAGCGAACGGGCTATCTCGCTGGCGCCGTTGACGAAGAGCGTGCCGCCGCCGATCAGCGCCGCCAGGCCGCCCACGATGTAGAGCAGACAGCGCCACACGGGCATCGACTTGATCTCGGGCTGTGCCGACGCATCGCCGTCGCGCGCTATGGCGAACGTGTAGCCCATGAATATGGCGAAGAAACAGAGCATCAGCAGGCCGTCGGCACGGTCCATCACATTCGTCTCGCCCGTACCGAGCAGCACGTCGTTGGCGCAGATAAGCACCACGACCGACGACAGCACCGCCAGCGGTATCTCCTTCGTCAGCGTAGCGCGCGTGATGACGATGGGGGCGACGATGGCCGTGACGCCCACGATCATCAGTATGTTGAATATGTTGCTGCCGACGACGTTGCCTATCGACAGCTCGGCATTGCCCTCGAGGGCCGAGAGCACGCTCACCGACAACTCGGGAGCCGACGTACCGAAGGCCACAACCGTAAGGCCGATCACCATCGGCGATATGCGGAAACGGCGTGCCAGCGACGAGGCGCCGTCGGTAAGGAAATCTGCGCCGAAGAGGATCAAAGCCAGTCCGGCTAAAAGAAGGATTACGTTTATCATGGTTTTCAGGAATTTATATCCGCTCCAAAAGCAACGCGCCGTACAGCGGGCAGCATCGGGCCGCACCGCGCGGCGGTTACGGATTGTAAAGATAGTGAAAGGCAGGGCAGAAAAACAAACCTGCCTGACTTTTTCTGCCTCGGCGCACCACATCCGTCTCAAATGTAGCGGAAATAATCCCGCCGCCGCTGTCCCCCGCTTCGCCGAATGTATCCGCCACGGCGCCAAAAGCACGCCGCCGCAGGAATCCGTACGCCAGCCACCGCACACCCGCCGCCCTACCCTTCCGCTGTGGCGCCTGTGCACGATTCGGGCAGAAAATCAGCGTATTTTTCGCCCGAAATGATGCTTGTTGCAAAAAAATTCTTACCTTTGCCCGACAAACCCGCCGTGTAGGGTTGCGTTTAACAATTAACCAACTAAATTTTATAGCAAATGGCTGTTAAAATTCGTCTGGCACGCCATGGTAAGAAGGGTGCTCCTTTCTATCATATCGTTGCCGCAGATAGCAGAGCGCCACGTGATGGTAAGTTCATCGAGAAATTGGGTACCTACAATCCCAATACGAATCCTGCTACGATTGATCTGAAGTTCGACCGAGCTTTGGATTGGTTGCAAAAAGGCGCACAACCTACCGACACCTGCCGTGCCATCCTCTCGTACAAGGGTGTTCTCTACAAGAAGCACCTTCTGGGCGGTGTAGCCAAGGGCGCTTTCTCGGAGAGCGATGCCGAGGCCAAGTTCAACAAGTGGATGGGCGAGAAGGAGAACAAGATCGCTGCCAAGGTCAACCGTCTGGCAACCGAGGCCACCAATGCCCACAAGGCTGCTCTGGCCGCCGAGACCAAGGTCAAGGAGGATCGTGCCGCTGCCTTAGCCGAGAAGAAGGCTGCTGCAGAGGCTGCCGCCGCCGAGGCCGCAGCTCAGGCTGCTGCAGAGGAGGGCGCCGAGGCCGCCGAGACTCCCGCGGAGTAACCGCAGGGGCGCAATACCAGAATACCCTTGCGGCAACGCCGCAGGGGTATTTTTTATATGCAAAACACCACACCATGAAAAAGCATAACGACCCGGACCTCACGCCCCGCGACGGCCAGACCTTCGACAGCGTCGCCCGCGTGACCAAACTCTTCGGCGGCAGCGACGGCGGTGGCGTCGTGCTGTCGCTCTACGACACCTTCCCCGAGGATTTCGACCCTGCGGGCGATCCCCTCTTCGTCGAGATCGACTCGCTCAACGTACCCCTGTGGTGCGGCAGCTTCGAGCGGCGCGGCGCGGCGGGCGCCGTGGTGCGCTTCGACGACTTCGACACGCCGCGCCGTGCCGAGGAGCTGGTCGGACGCGAGCTGCGCATCCCCGCCGAGGAGCAGGCCGACGACGAGTTCTACATGGAGGACCTCATAGGCTTCAGCGTCGAGGCCGCGGGCCTGCACGGCACCCTGACCGACTACTACGACAGCGAGGCCAACCCTCTCTTCGGCATCGACTTCGGCCAGGGCGAGCGCCTCATCCCCGCCGTCGAGGAGTTCATCGCCTCGATCGACTTCGAGGGCCGGCATATAAAGATGGTGCTGCCCGAGGGCCTGCTCGACCTCTGACCGCAGCCACCCGCACAAAACGACGGCGGCGTCCTCTCACGAAAGAGAGGACGCCGCTGCCATTATATTAATGTATGTCAGATCTCGTATGCCCCGGCATCGTACACGGCGATGCGCTCGATGGTGAGCGGGCCGCGCGAGTCGGTAAAGCGTACGCGCAACGCCGTAGCCTCAACACCGCCCAGCGGCAGGATACGCTTGTAACCCACCGTCGTGCCCTCGGCCACCTTGCGCCACGAGCCATTATCAAGGGCCTCGACCTCGAACGAGCGGACACGCTGTCCCAGCTCGATATGCTCCTGTATCGTCACATAGTCCATCTTGCGGGGGCTGTCCCACGTGAGCGTAACATCGCCCGTAACCACATCATCTGCCGTTGCCCAGTAACCGTTGCCCTCGCCTATGACATTCCCAGCACCGTAGCCGCGGCCACGCGACGACGAAGCATCGGCCTTGGCATCGGCGGCCATGTCATAATAGAAGGTCTCGTCCACCTTCTTGCGCCATGCCATCAGCGAGGCCACATCCTCCTCGGGCACGCGGCCGCGCGTGTCGGGAGCGAGGTTGAGCAGCAGCGTGCCGCCGCGACCCACCGACGTGAGGTATATGTCGAAGAGCTGGTCGGGCGTCTTGGGCTTCTGGTCGGCATGGTAGAACCATCCCGGACGTATCGATACGTCGGCCTCGGCCGGAGCCCAGCGGTTGCCGTCCTCCATGCCGTGGGTAAGCACCTCGACGTCGTCGCGGCCGCCCGGATAGAGCTTCTCGGGCGTGGCCATGCACCAGTGGGTCTCGGCTATCACGCCGCGCTCGTTGCCGCACCAGCGGGCATCGGGCAGCGACGAGCTCCACACGATGGTCTCGGGCGAGAGTTCGCGGATGATATCCACCACCTTAGGCCAGTCGTAGTAGAGGTATCCCGACTCGAGTACGCGCGTCTCGTTGGCGCCGCCGTAATATCCGTCGCCGCCGTTGGCGCCGTCGAACCACATCTCGAAGACGGGGCCGTAGGCCGTCAGCAGCTCGCGCAGCTGGTTGCGGTAGTACTCAAGATACTCGTCCGTGCCGTAGCCGGCATGGTTGCGGTCCCACGGCGAGAGGTATATTCCGAACTTGACACCCTGGCGGCGGCACGCCTCGGCCACCTCGCCCACGATGTCGCCCTTGCCGTCCTTGTAGGGCGAGTTCTTGATCGAGTGTTCGGTGTAGGCGCTGGGCCACAGGCAGAAACCGTCATGGTGCTTGGCCGTGAGGATAAGTCCCTTCAGGCCGGCATCCTTGACGATCTTCACCAGGGCGTCGGCATCGAAGTCGGTCGGGTTGAATACCGACTCGGGCTCGTCGCCGTAGCCCCACTCGCGGTTTGTGAAGGTGTTCACCGTAAAGTGCACGAATGCATACTGCTCCATGCGATGCCACTCCAGCTGTCGCGGCGCGGGCACCACGCTCATCGGAGCGGGAGGCTCGGGCGAGCAGCTGCCGAGCATGAGGGCGGCCGCCATGGCCGCAAGGATAATCTTTTTCATGTTCATTATGGTTTAGGGTTGTTTTTTCTTGCCGCTCCGCGTTTCGGCGCGGGGCGTTTTGACGTTAACGTGCGGCTGCCGGCGCGGTGCGCATCCCCGGGGCGGGACCGGCGGCTGTCATCGCGGCGGAAGAAGTAGGCCTTCTGCCTGCGCTTATCCTCCTGCGTGCGCGCCACGTAGACCGGCTTGCCCGTATACGGGTCCTCGCCCGTGTAGAACATCACCGACGAGAGGGTCATGGGCGTGGGCGTGAGGTCCTGCACCTGCTCCAGATCGAAGTGCAGGCGTCCGAGCACCTTCTCCGACAGCGCCTGCATGTCGCACTCGCGGCATCCGGGGTGCGACGAGATGAAGTACGGGATGAGCTGGTAGCGCAGGCCGTTGTCGGCGCATATGCGGTGGAAATCGCGGTTCAGCCGCTCGAAGAGCGCAAACGGAGGCTTGCGCATGAGCGCCAGCACGTGATCCTCGGTGTGTTCGGGCGCCACCTTCAACCGTCCCGACGTGTGGTGCACGACCACCTCCTCGAGATAGGGCGAGTCGTCGAACAGGTCGTATCGTATGCCGCTCGAGACGAAAGCCTTCTTGAGCCCCTTCACCTCGCGTATGCGGCGGTAGAGCGCCAGCAGGCGCGAGTGGTCGTTATCGAGATTCGGGCACCGCTTCGGGTGGAGGCACGACGGGCGGCGGCAGCGGCGGCACAGCTCCTTGTCGCGCCCGCCCATGCCGTACATGTTGGCCGATGGGGCTCCGATGTCGGATATGTAGCCGCGGAAGTCGGGCATGTGCACCACCTTCTCCACCTCGGCCAGGATCGACCGCTCGCTGCGCGAGTTGACGAACTTGCCCTGATGCGCCGATATGGTGCAGAACGAGCAGCCGCCGAAGCAGCCGCGGTGGATGTTGATCGAGTGCTTGATCATCTCCCATGCAGGGATCGCGCCGCGACCCTCGTAACGCGGGTGGGGCGCCCGCTCGTAGGGCAGGTCGAACGAATGGTCGAGTTCCTCGGTCGTGAGGGTCGTGTTGGGCGGCGTAACCACCACATAGCGGTCGCCCACGGCCTCAACCAACGTCGTATCGGTCTCCATGCAGTTGCTCAGGCGCTCCTCGACGACGAAGTTGCGGCCGAAGGCATATTTGTCGCGGCAGCACTCCTCGTACGAAGCCAGATGTACCGTCGTGGCGGAATCAAGGCGTGCGACATAATCCCCGTCGGCCATGAACGCCACCTGCCGCAGCTTGCGCAGCAGCTTGGCATTGTATCCGTTACGCATGGCCCTGGCCACCTGCTGCACCACACGCTCGCCCATGCCGTAGATCACAAGGTCGACACCGCTGTCGGCCAGGATCGAGGGATGGAGCGAATCGCTCCAGTAGTCGTAGTGCGTCAGACGCCGCAGCGAGGCCTCGATGCCCCCCGCCACCACGGGCACATGGGGGAAGAGGCGCTTCAGTATGCGGCAGTACGTCGTCACCGTGCGGTCGGGGCGGAAACCCGCCTTGCCGCCCGCCGTGTAGGCGTCGTCGCTGCGCAGGCGCAGGTTGGCCGTATAGTGGTTCACCATCGAGTCCATGGCCCCGCCCGACACGCCGAAGAAGAGACGCGGCGCCCCCAGCTTGGTGAAGTCGCGCAGGTCGTCGCGCCAGTTAGGCTGCGGCACGATGGCCACACGGTAACCCTCGGCCTCGAGCAGGCGTCCGATGACGGCCGCGCCGAAGGCCGGGTGGTCGATATACGCATCCCCCGTGAACAGGATCACATCCAGATAATCCCATCCCCTTTCGCGTACCTCCTTTATCGACGTCGGCAGAAACATTTTTCAGCTGTTTTATTCGGATACCTTATATTATTCGGATTGTGCGGCTGCGCCTTCTACAACAGACGCCGGAGGGAATGCCTACTCCTCGTACAAGCCGCGGGCGGCGACATAGCCGTCCCACTTGGCGATGACCGAGCTGAAATCCTCGGGCAGCTCGCTCTCGAAGATCATCTCGCGCCCCGTCGTCGGGTGCACGAAGCCCAGCGAACGGGCATGCAGCGCCTGCCGGGGCAGCAGCTCGAAGCAGTTGGCGATGAACTGGCGGTACTTCGAGAAGGTCGTGCCCTTCAGTATGCGGTCGCCGCCGTAGCGCGGGTCGTTGAACAGGGGGTGTCCCTGCCATGCCATGTGGACGCGTATCTGGTGCGTGCGGCCCGTCTCGAGGCGGCACTCCAGCAGCGTCACATAGCCGTAGCGGCGCAGCACCTTGTAATGTGTCACGGCGTGCTTGCCCTGCGAGCCGTCGGCGAAGACGTGCATCAGCATGCGGTCGCGCGGGTCGCGCCCGATGTTGCCCGTGATCGTGCCCTCGTCGCCATCGAAGTTGCCCCACGCCAGCGCCACATAACGGCGGTGAATCGTGTGGTCGAAGAACTGCTTGGCAAGGCGCACGTGCGACAGCTCGTTCTTGGCCACCACCAGCAGTCCCGACGTATCCTTGTCGATGCGGTGCACCAGTCCGGCACGCATGTCTCCCTGCTGGAACAGCGGCACCGAGCGCAGATGGTAGGCCAGCGCATTGACCAGCGTACCGCTGTAGTTGCCACAGCCGGGGTGCACCACCATGCCCGCAGCCTTGTTCACGATGAGCAGGTCGTCGTCCTCATACACTATGTCGAGCGGGATAGCCTCGGGCACGATCTCCAGCTCGCGCTTCGGGTAGGGCATCACCAGCGTGATGCGGTCCAGCGGCTTGACCTTGTAGCTCGCCTTGGCCGGCGTGCCGTTCACCAGTATGCTGCCGTTGTCGGCCGCCGTCTGTATGCGGTTGCGCGAGCAGTGCTCCATGCGGTCGACAAGGAACTTGTCGAGGCGTATCATCGACTGCCCGCGGTCGACCGTGATGGCAAAGTGCTCGTACTGCCCGCCATCGCCGGCACCGGCACCGAACTGAGCCTCGTCGAAGTCGTCGCCGTCCTCCAGCTCCGCCACGTCGGCCGCAAAGTCCGCACCGCAGTCAGGCGGCGCCGCCGACCGACCGGGCATCGCCCCGCCGTCAGGCAGCACCTGCCGCTCCATGCTCTTTTCACTCGCTTCGTTATGCATCTGCCGCGATTGTCGTTTGTTACACAAGGTTAAAAGAATTCATCCTCGTCGGTCTCGGTGACGTTGTCCTGCATCGCACTGCTCTGGCGCAGCGCACGCACCACATCGTCGCGCTCGGCCTGCTCGAGCGAGTCCTGACGCTCCTGTTCCTGCTCCAGACGCTCCTCGGCCAGACGCTTGGCCTCCTTGTCCGAGGCGGCGCTGTTCTTCTCGACGGCCTTGTCGTCGAGCGTCAGCCACAGGTCGACCGAAGCGCCCAGCGATGCCGTGGCGTTATGCGGCACCGACTGGCGGTAGACGCGGGCATCCTTCTCGTTGAGCAGGTCGATGCCCTTGTCGAAGGTCACCTTGCCCACGTTGAGACCCTCCTCCCACAGGCGGCTCTTGGCCGACTGCAGGCTCTGCCCTATGGCCTTGGGCACGATCGTCGTACCCTTGTCGGGCTCCATGCCCACGCGCAGCGTCACGCCCGAGCCCATCTCGATCTCGATCGACGACGTGCTCGACACCTCATCCTTGCCGACAAACTCCGCCAGCACATAGTTCGTGGCGATATCCTCGACATAGACCAGCTTCTCGATACCGAGGCCCGCCACCTCGAGCATGTTCTTGGCCTGGCGCAGACTGCGGCCCGCCACGTAGGGCACCTTCACCGTCTTCTGGCGGAACGAGTTGATCGTCACATAGACCTTGCGACCGGCCTTCACCTCGACGCCCTCGACGGGCAGCTGGTCGAGCACGATGCCGCCATCGTAGGTGGGGACGTACAGCGAGTCGTTGATGATGATCTTGAGACCGTTGTCGCGTGCCACGCGCTGCGCCTCGTCGAGCGTGATGCCCGTGAAGTCGGGCACGGCACGGTGGGTACCGTGGCGCGTGAGGATCATCATCAGAAGGCTGCACGCCGCAATTATCGCTATCAATATAAGCACTATCGCCACCACGTTGTAGGCGATGGGCGACTCGCGCAGCCACTCGACGGCGCTGTCGATGCGCCCGCCCTCCGAACGGCGCTCGCGTGTGTCGGGTTTACGTTTCTCCATATGAAAATATAGCGTTATCTCCTGTTTTACCTTACCGTTTATCCTATCTCGTTGTAGAGCGTGTCACGCTCGACGGCACGCAGCCCGGCACGCCGCGCCATCTCGCGCATCTCGTCGACGCTCATGCGCGGGCGGCGGTCGTCGGCCCCGGCCATCGAATATATCTTGGTCGAGTCGTCGATCGTGCCGTCGATGTCATCGGCACCGAATGCCAGCGCCGCCTCGGTCGTCTGCTTGCCGTACATAACCCAGTAGGCCTTTATGTGCGGCACGTTGTCCAGTATGAGGCGGCTCATGGCCAGCGTACGCAGGTCATCCACCACCGACACCTCGCCTATCTCCGACATCGAGTTGCCGAAGTTGCGGTACTTCAGGGGGATGAAGGCGTTCAGCCCTCCCGTCTCGTCCTGCAGCGCGCGCAGGCGCAGCAGGTGGTCGATGCGGTGCTCGATCTGCTCGATGTGGCCGTAGAGCATCGTCGCGTTGCTCTTGATGCCGAGGCGGTGCGCCGTGCGGTGCACGTCGAACCACTCGGCCGTGGAGCCCTTGTCGGGACATATCTGCGCGCGGATCTTCTCGTCGAAGATCTCGGCGCCGCCGCCCGGGATGGCATCCATGCCCGCGTCGATCAGGAGCCGCAGACCCTCCTCGGTCCCAAGGCCCGCCTTGCGGATCATGTACGAGAGCTCGATGGCCGTGAATGCCTTGACGGCCGCCTGCGGCAGGATCGACTTCACCAGACGGATCATGTCGCAATAATAATATATGTCGTGCACGGGGTGCACGCCACCCACGATATGCACCTCCGTCACGCCGCTGCCCTCATACGAGCGCACCTTGCGCTCGATCTCCTCCATCGACATGTCCCACGCCTCGGGGCTGCCCTTGGGGCGGCGGTAGGAGCAGAACCGGCAGTTGAAGACGCACAGGTTCGTCGGTTCGAGATGAAAATTGCGGTTGTAGTACACCTTGTCGCCGCTCACGGCACGCTTGCGCGCCGTGGCGATCTGTCCCAGACGCCACAACGGAGCCTCGCGCCACAGCACGGCAGCCTCGTCGGCGTTCAATCTTTCTGCGTTGGCGGCACGCTCGGCCGCCTGTTCCCATCCCTGCATAACACTCCGATCATTTGGGCGCCTTGCGGTAGAGATATGCCGCAATGAAGGCGAAGATTATATTTGGTGTCCACACCGCAAGGCCCACGGGCAACGAGCCGCTCTTGGCGAACTCCTCGAATATGCGGTTGAACATGATGTACGAGAAACACAGCGCGATGCCTATACCGATATGCAGGCCCGTGCCGCCGCGCACCTTGCGCGAGGAGAGCGACACGCCGATCAGCGTCAGGATAAAGGTGGCCATCGGGTAGGCGAAACGCGCATGGCGCTCCACCTCGATCACGTTGATCGAGCTCGACCCCTTGGAGCGCTGCTGCCGCAGGAAGTCGTTCAGCTCGCCGATCTTCATCGTCGAGATGATCTTGTCGACACGCCCCAGCTCGCGTACGTCGAGGTTTATGAGCGTATCGAGGTCACGCAGCTGCTCGAAGGTCTCGGTGCCGTCGGGCGCTATGTGGCGCAAGATGTAGCGCTGCGCGTGCCAGCGGCCGGTCTCGGGATCGACCGTGACGTCCGACGCCTCCATCGACTCGACGATAGAGGTGCCCTCGTAACGCTCCAGCGCCATGTACGAGGCACGGTTGCCGCGGTTGAAGCCGCGCACGTAGACGAACTCGCCGGGTTCGATCTGGCGGTAGATGTGGCGGTCGTACTGCACCGTCTGGTTGCTCTTGAAATATTTCTGCTCGAACTCCACGCAGCTGACCTGCGACACGGGTATGATCCACAGGTTGAGCGCCAGCGACAGCAGCGTGATGGCCAGCGCACCCAGGAAGTAGGGCCACATCAGGCGCATGAAGCTCATGCCGCCCGACAGCATGGCGATGATCTCGGTCTGGTATGCCATCTTCGAGGTGAAGAAGATCACGGCGATGAAGGTGAACAGACCGCTGTACTGGTTGATGAAGTCGGGGACGAAATTGAGGTAATAGTCGAATATGATGGCCGAGAAGGGGGCCTTCATCTCGGTGAAGTCGTCCACGCGCTCGGCATAGTCGAAGACCACCAGCACCACCGTGATAAGGGCGATGGCGAAGGCATAGGTCTGCAGGAACCGCCGCAGGATGTAGCGGTCGAGGATCTTGAATCCCGGGTAACGTATGTCGGTTTTCAGATTCATCATTTACACTTCTCAGGGTCGTTATGCTACAGGCGGCGCCCCAGCTTGGCGACCATTTCGGTTTTCCACTGCGCGAAGTCGCCCTCGATGATATGGCGGCGCGCCTGGCGCACCAGCCACAGGTAGAAGGCCACGTTGTGCAGCGACGCGATCTGTGCGCCGAGCATCTCGCCGCACACCACCAGGTGGTGGACATAGGCCTTCGAGTAGAGGCGGTCGACGAAGCTCGCACCCTCGGGGTCGAGCGGCGAGAAGTCGTCCTCCCACTTCTTGTTGCGCAGGTTTATCGTACCCTCCGAGGTGAAGATCTGCCCGTTGCGGCCGTTGCGCGTGGGCATCACGCAGTCGAACATGTCGACACCGCGGTCGATGCCCTCGAGTATGTTTATCGGCGTGCCTACGCCCATCAGGTAACGCGGGCGCGACTCGGGCAGCACGGCGTTCACCACCTCGATCATGGCGTACATCACATCGGTAGGCTCACCCACGGCCAGTCCGCCGATGGCATATCCGTCGGCATCGTACTGCAGCACGTTGCGCGCCGCCCGCTCGCGCAGGTCGGGGTAGGCGCATCCCTGAACGATCGGGAAGAGCGACTGCGTGTGGCCGTATTTCGGCTGCGTCTGCGCAAAGCGCGTGAAGCAGCGGTCGAGCCAGCGCTCGGTCAACGCCAGCGACTTGGCCGCATAGTCGCGCGGGGCGTCGCCCGGGGGGCACTCGTCGAAGGCCATCATTATGTCGGCGCCGATGGTGCGCTCGGTGTCGATCACGCTCTCGGGCGTGAAGAGGTGGCGCGAACCGTCGATGTGCGAGCGGAAATGACACCCCTCCTCCTTGAGCTTGCGGCAGTCCGAGAGCGAGAAGACCTGGAAGCCGCCGCTGTCGGTGAGCATCGGGCCTTCCCACGTCGAGAAACGGTGCACGCCGCCCGCCTGCTCGATGATGCGCATGCCGGGACGCAGGTAGAGGTGGTAGGTATTGGCCAGGATGATGCGCGCCTGTGCGTCGTCGCGCAGGTCGCGGTGGAAGATGCCCTTCATGGCCGCCGCCGTACCCACGGGCATGAATATGGGGGTCTCGACGGGGCCGTGGTCGGTCTCCATGAGTCCGGCGCGCGCCTTCGACGCGGGGGCCGTATGTTGTAGCGTAAATTTCATTTTGTCGTCGTTGCATTCATGCGCGCGCATGCGACGGCGCATAATTCGGACAAAGTTACTACTTTTCATCGAAAAAAACGGCTTCGCGCCCCATAAAACTCACCGCCGCGCATCCCGTCCGCGCCCCCGAACCGCATGAAAGACAAAAAAATCGGCCGCACGCTTCGTTTTCCGGAATTTATTATTACCTTTGCACCGCCGTAAGGCACACGAACATTTAATCAATTCAGTCATGAACAATTACGAAACCGTTTTCATTGTCACCCCCGTCCTCTCGGACATCCAGGTGAAGGAGGTGGCTGACAAATTCCAAGGTATCATTACCGAGAACGGCGGTCAGATCGTGAATGTGGAGAACTGGGGCCTCAAGAAGCTCGCCTATCCCATCCAGAAGAAGACCACCGGATTCTACTTCCTCATCGAGTTCACCGGCGAGGGTTCTATCGTCGAGACGCTGGAGACCGGCTACCGCCGCGACGAGCGTATCATCCGTTTCTTAACTTTCAAGCAGGACAAGTACGCTGTCGAGTACTCGGAGAAGCGTCGCGCCAAGCTTGCCAACAAATCACAGGAGGAGTAAACCATGGCACAGGAGAACAACAAGCAGGGCGGCGAGATCCGTTATCTCAACCCCGTATCGGTAGACGTTAAGAAGAAGAAGTACTGCCGCTTCAAGAAGCTCGGCATCAAGTACGTTGACTACAAGGACGGCGAGTTCCTCAAGAAGTTCCTCAACGAGCAGGGCAAGATTCTGCCCCGTCGTCTGACCGGCACTTCGCAGAAGTTCCAGAAGAAGGTCGCACAGGCCGTTAAGCGTGCCCGTCACCTCGCCATTCTGCCTTTCGTAACGGATTGTATGAAATAATTAGAGGAGGAGAGCAATATGGAGGTTATACTTATCAAAGACGTCGAGAAGCTGGGTTACGCCAACGACATCGTAAACGTAAAGCCCGGTTACGCTAACAATTACTTGATTCCTCAGGGTTATGCCAAGGCCGCTACCGCTTCGGCACGCAAGGTCCTGGCCGAGAACCTCAAGCAGCGCGCCCACAAGGATGCCAAGATCCTGGCCGACGCTCAGGCTCTGGCCGAGAAGCTGGCAAACCTGCCCGTGGTAATCACCGTCAAGGCCGAGGAGGGCAAGATCTTCGGTTCGGTTACGTCGGCCGACATCGCCGAGGCACTCGCTGCCAAGGATGTTACGGTTGACCGTAAGGCAATCACCGTCGACAGCATCAAGACCGTGGGCGAGTACGAGGCTACGGTTAAGCTCCACCGCGAGGTGAAGGCTACCATCAAGCTGTCGGTCGTAGCCGAGGAGTAATTTCCGCAACCGACAGGCCCGCTGCCGCAACGCGCGGCGAGGCGGCCGCAATGATACGAGGGAGACTGCATCCGAAAAGGTGCGGTCTCCTTTTTTTGTCGGGCGGCGCTTTGGCAATAATTTACTACCTTTGCGGTAAAGCATACAAGCCATGGAAAAGAAGAGAACCGAAATATCCGAGCTGGGCCAGTTCGGACTTATCGACCGCCTCACGGCCGACATCACCCCCACCGCCGCCACGACCCTCACGGGCGTGGGCGACGACGCCGCCGTCATTGCCGCCGGCGACGGCGAGGCCTCGGTCGTCACCACCGACACGCTGCTCGAAGGCGTGGACTTCGACCTCACCTACTTCCCGCTCAAGCACCTCGGATACAAGGCCGTCACGGTGGCCGTGAGCGACGTGCTGGCCATGAACGCGCGGCCCGAACAGCTGCTGGTGTCGCTCGGCGTCTCGTCGAAGATGTCGGTCGAGGCGCTGGACGACCTCTACGAGGGCATACGCTTCGCCTGCAAGGAGTACGGCGTCGACCTGGCGGGTGGCGACACGCGCGCCTCGCTCACGGGGCTCGTCATCGGTGTCACGGCCGTGGGCCGCGTACAACGCGACGCGGTGACATACCGCAGCGGCGCGCAGTTCAACGACCTGATCTGCATCACGGGCAACCTCGGCGCAGCCTACATGGGACTGCAGCTGCTCGAGCGCGAGAAACGCGTGCTGAGCGACGTCAAGAACCCCGAGCCGCAGTTCGGCGGATACGAGTACCTGCTGCAGCGCTACCTCAAGCCCCGCGCCCGCAAGGACATAGTCGACCTGCTGGCGGCGGAGAAGATCATACCCACGTCGATGATCGACATCACCGACGGCCTGGCGAGCGAGGTGCTGCAGATATGCAAGGCTTCGAAGTGCGGCGCCCGCATATACCTCGACCGCATACCCCTGGCCAAGCAGACCTCGGCCCTGGCCGAGGAGATGCACGCCGACCCCGTTGTGGCGGCGCTCAACGGAGGCGAGGACTACGAGTTGATGTTCACCGTACCGCTGGCCATGCAGGAGCAGGTGATGCAGCTGGGCGTGGTCGACATCGTGGGCCACATCACGCGCCAGTCGACTGGCGCTTACCTCGTCACGCCCGACGGCAGCGACATCAAGCTGCGCGCGCAGGGATTCAAGGAGGAGTAACACGGCACGCCATACGGCAGCGAAGGCCGCACCCCCACGGGATGCGGCCTTCGCCGTACTGGCAGCTGAGGCACCGCCCTACCGCTCGACGCGGCGCAGGCGTATCGCCGGGCCCGACGCTCCCTCGACAAGGAGCATGTCGCCATGCTTGTCCCCCGTGAGCGTCGCCCCCACGGTGAAGGGATAGCGCTCGACCGAGTCGGCCTCGATGACCACCTCGCCCGTGATGCAGATGCGGCCGTCGACACCCGACGCGGCATCGACATACCAGCTGTCGAACCGCAGCAGCGACGGCGGCAGCGACTGCCGCAGGGCACCGCGCGGGAGCAGCTCCAGCTCCACGGGCAGCTCGGCACGCGCATCAGTGGCCCAGTGCCCCATCACGTCGGGATAGGTCTCGTCGGCCGTAACCTCAAGGGCGTGCAACTCGTCACCGCGGCGCGAGGCTCGGTAGCGTACCTCGGCGGCATTGCCCTCGACAAGCCCGCCCCCGTCGAACGAGGTCTCCTCGTCCAGAATCAGCCGCAGCGTCGTGTCGCCCGCAATGTTGCGCAGCGTAAGCGACGTCTCGTCCGCCGCCTCGACCGTGCCCGCCATCACCTGCACGGGCATCTCGCCGCGGCACGACGACACGGCGGCGGCAGCCGCTGCCGCAACCGCCGCAACCATCACCGCACGCGCCATCACGCGCACGGGATATACGAAAAGTGTTCCCATACGGCAAAGTTACGCAAAAATATCGCGCACGCAACCCTCCGTGCTACGGGCGGAACGGCGCAGAGAGCCGCCCCGGGGAAATAATTTACCGCCGTGCGAGGGCAAAAATGCGTATTTCCGCTACTTTTTTGTAAATTTGAGGCCACGGAACTGAACCAAACAACAAACAATTCAATATTCAATTTACCGTATGCTTAACATCATACTTTTCGGAGCGCCCGGATGCGGCAAGGGAACGCAGGCGGCGCGTATCAAGGAGAAATACAACATCAACCACATCTCGACGGGCGACGTTATCCGCGGCGAGATAGCACGCGGCACCGAGCTGGGCAAGAGCATGCAGAGCTACATAGAATCGGGCGCGCTGGCTCCCGACTCGATCGTCATCGGTATGATCCGCAACTACATCAACGAGCACAAGGACGCCACGGGCAACATCTTCGACGGTTTCCCGCGCACGACGGCCCAGGCCGAGGAGTTCGACCGCATCCTGGCCGAGGACGGCGACTCGGTTAACGTGATGGTCTACATGGACGTACCCGAGGAGGAGCTCGTGAAGCGCATCCTGCTGCGCGGCAAGGATTCGGGCCGTGCCGACGACGCCTCGGAGGATATCATCCGCAACCGCATCGCCGTATACCGCGACCAGACGGCCATCGTTGCCGACCACTACAGCCGTCAGGGCAAGTACGAGGCCGTGAACGGCGTGGGCACCATGGACGAGGTGTTCGACCGCATATGCGAGGTGATCGACCGCTACAACAAGTAACGGCTACCCCGCAGCAAAGGCTCGCGGCGCAACGGCAAGGGGACGTAAAGCCCCGAAGGCCGCTGCGCCGCAACTTTTTCGTCTGATTTTGTTGCATATTACTTTTTTTTGGTTACCTTTGCGTCGCTAAAGCCACTCTATCTGCCGCAAGGCAGGGCAATAGCGGTAAGGCCCATTCGTCTATCGGTTAGGACGCAAGATTTTCATTCTTGAAAGAGCAGTTCGATTCTGCTATGGGCTACGACTTGTATCCGCGCGCGCCGACGGCCCGAACAGAGGAGCGCCAGGGTATTTGACAGGTGGAAAGTGACGAGAACGCTCCACGGAGCGTTGCGGGTCGGACCCGCAGGCGCGGGCGCCGAGAACGACCCCGCACGAACAAGGTAATTGAAAAGTAAAAATAAAAAAAGCAAACAAGCATTATGGCAAATCACAAGTCATCGAAGAAGAGAATTCGCCAGACCGTTACCAAGCGTGCACACAACCGTCTCTATCACAAGACTGCGCGCAACGCCGTGAAGGCTCTGCGCAACACCACCGAGAAGAGCGCCGCCGAGGCCCTGCTGCCCAAGGTAAGCTCGATGCTCGACAAGCTCTCGAAGCACGGCATTATCCACAAGAACAAGGCCGCCAACCTCAAGAGCTCGCTCGCTCTGCACGTAAACGCCCTCCAGTAACAGGCGTATTGTCAAGGCTAAAAGGCTTCGGTTCATCCGGAGCCTTTTTTGTTTTTCAGCAGAAAACCCCGCCGCAGGTGTTGCCTTTCATCAAGGGTTTTAGTACATTTGTACAAACCTAACCCTTTTTACCATGAAACGCATACTTGTCCTTCTCGCGGCGGCGGCGCTCGCCCTGCCGATGGTGTCGTGCGACCGTCCGAACGGCGGCGTGCGCGGCGTCAAACACGTCATCCTGATCGGTCTCGACGGCATGGCCGCCAACACCTTCGCCGCAGCCGACATGCCCACCCTGCGCTCGATGATGGAGCAGGGGGCATGGACACTCCACTCACGCAGCATACTCCCCTCGTCAAGCGCCTGCAACTGGGCCTCGATGTTCATGGGCGTGGGCCCCGAGATGCACGGATACAACACCTGGGGCAGCAGCAAGCCCGACTTCCCCTCGATCGAGATCGGCCCCTACGGCATATTCCCCACGATAGCGGGCGTACTGCGCGCGCACGACCCCGAGATACGCATGAGCGCCATGTACGAGTGGGCCACGATCGGCTCGCTCATCGAGGGCGAGGCTCTCGACGTCTCGCGCAACATCCCCTACGACGAGTCGCACAGCGAGGCCATCACCACGGAGTTCATCAACTGCCTCGACTCGCTGCGCCCCGCCTTCTCGATGGTGATATACGACTCGCCCGACCATGACGGACACGGGTCGGGATGGGGCTCGCCGCAATACCTGACGGCGCTGCACCTGCTCGACGGATACATAGCCTCGATCGTCGAGGCCACCAAGCGCATGGGCATCTACGACGACACCGTCTTCATCGTCACGGCCGACCACGGCGGCACGGGCACGGGCCACGGCGGCACCTCGATGGACGAGATGGAGACCCCGCTGGTACTCTTCGGCAAGGGCGTCAAGCGCGGCCACGAGATCACCTCGGCCGTCATGCGTTATGACACCGCCCCCACCATAGCCTACATCTTCGGCGCCGCATGCCCCGACGTATGGCGCGGCAAACCGGTACGCGAAGCCTTCGAATAGGCGGCAGGCAAGCCTGAAATACCGGCGGCGCGGAGAACTCCGCGCCGCCGCTGCTTTTCCCCGCCACGAGAACACGATCGGCACGAAATTATGGGCACACGCCGCCACAGCGAAACTATTTTTGCGTAACTTTACATATATATAATAAACCAAACGCATCATGGAGACACCCAGGCCCTACACATACCGCCTTGCCGACGGCCGCTACACCGTCAGCATAGCCAACCGCGCCCGCGTCGAGGAGGCCATAGCCGCCGCCTGCCGCGACCTGAACATACGCTCGGCCGCCGTCAGCGGCATAGGCGCCGTCGACGAGGCGACGCTGCGATTCTACAACCCCACGACGAAGCGTTACGTCGACCGCCGCTTCGAGGAGCAGATGGAGATAGCCGCGCTCACGGGCAACGTATCGGAGATGGACGGCGAGATATACCTCCACCTGCACGTCACGCTCGGACGCGCCGACTACACCGCCCTTGCCGGACACCTGCTCTCGGCGCGCATAAACGGCGCGGGCGAGATCTTCATCACGCCCTTCGGCGCCGCCACGCCGCGCCGCTACGACCCCGAAACGGGACTCAACATATACGACTTCCGATAGTCCCGCCATCGGCCTACCAACAAAGGGGAACGATATCTCGTTCCCCTTTTCCGTTTCTACTGCCAGATGTACCCTAAGATAGACACCTAAAAAAAGGAGCCGTCCTTGCGGACAGCTCCCCCTTATACCCGCCCGTGGCGGGAACTATTTGCAAAGAGAAATTTTACTTCTTGCGGTTGGCATCCTCCATGGCAGCCTTCAGCTCGGCCAGACCGGCGATGTCGCCCAGCGTGGTCTTCTCGATCGAAGCGTTGATCTTCTTTACCGACGACTTGGTAGCCTCGGCAGCAGCACGCTTCTCGGCCTTCTCGGCAGCGATCTCGGCACGCTTCGACTCCTCGAAGATGCGGGTGTGCGAGAGGGTGATGCGCTTGGTAGCCTTCGAGAACTCGATCACCTTGAAGTCGGCCGTCTCGCCCTGCTTGAGCGTGGTGCCGTCCTCCTTGGTGAGCTGGCGTGCGGGAGCGAAGCCCTCGATGTTGTCGCCCAGCGATACAACGGCGCCCTTGTCGGTCATCTCGGTGATGGTACCCTTGTGGATCGTGTCAACGGCATACTTGCTCTCGTACTCGTTCCAGGGGTTCTCCTCGAGCTGCTTGTGACCCAGGCTCAGACGACGGTTCTCCTTGTCGATCTCGAGAACAACGACGTCGATCTCGGCACCGATCTGCGTGAACTCGCTCGGGTGCTTTACCTTCTTCGTCCAGCTCAGATCCGAGATGTGGATCAGGCCGTCGATACCCTCCTCGATCTCAACGAAGACACCGAAGTTGGTGAAGTTGCGTACCTTGGCGCGGCACTTCGTGCCAACGGGGTACTTGGTCTCGATACCCTCCCAGGGATCGGGCGTGAGCTGCTTGATGCCGAGCGACATCTTGCGCTCCTCGCGGTCGAGCGTAAGGATAACGGCCTCGACCTCGTCGCCTACCTTCAGGAACTCCTGAGCCGAACGCAGGTGCTGGCTCCACGACATCTCCGACACGTGGATCAGACCCTCGACACCCGGAGCGATCTCAACGAAGGCACCGTAGTCGGCCATAACGACAACCTTGCCCTTGACCTTGTCGCCGACCTTGAGGTTGGCATCCAGAGCCTCCCACGGATGGGGCGTAAGCTGCTTCAGGCCAAGTGCGATACGCTTCTTCTGCTCGTCGAAGTCGATGATAACGACCTTGAGCTTCTCGTCCAGGTGAACGATCTCCTCGGGATGGTTTACGCGGCCCCACGACAGGTCGGTGATGTGGATAAGACCGTCCACGCCGCCCAGGTCGATGAATACGCCGTAGTTGGTGATGTTCTTGACCGTACCCTCGAGGATCTGGCCCTTCTCGAGCTTCGACATGATAACCTGCTTCTGAGCCTCGAGCTCGGCCTCGATCAGCGCCTTGTGCGATACCACTACGTTGCGGTACTCCTGGTTGATCTTGACAATCTTGAACTCCATGGTCTTGTCGACATACATATCGTAGTCGCGGATGGGCTTCACGTCGATCTGCGAACCGGGCAGGAAGGCCTCGATTCCGAATACGTCGACGATCATACCGCCCTTGGTGCGACACTTGACGTAACCCTTGATAACCTCGTCGTTGTTCAGAGCCTCGTTTACACGATCCCAACTCTTGAGCTGACGGGCCTTCTTGTGCGAAAGGGCCAGTGCGCCGCTCTTGTCCTCAACCGACTCGACATAGACCTCAACCTTGTCGCCTACCTTCAGGTCGGGATTGTAACGGAACTCCGATACGGGGATCAGACCCTCGCTCTTGTAGCCGATGTTAACGGTAACTTCGCGCTTGTTGATCTCGGTTACGGTACCCTCAACGACCTCGCCCACGGCGATGTTCGACAGGGTCTTGTCATAAGCCTCGGTGACCTCCTCCTTGTTCTGGCCGCCGTAGAGATCCAGATCGTTCTCGAACGAATTCCAGTCGAAGTTCTCGTTCGCTACATTCTTCATTTCTTCCATAAGTGGAAATTTGTGCGATGCAATCGCTCGTTAAAAGGTTAATTATTCAGTTCTTGCGTCGCGCACGCGCGCAACGGCCTGCAAATATAGGGCATTTTCCTCAAACGGCAATGCCGCAGCCCCCATTTTTTGTCCCGAAGGGCGATTTTGGCGCCGCACGGCACGCCGGCGTCCGAAAATCGGCGCAAATTTGTTTTTCCGACGCACCTTTTCTTATCTTTGCGCGCCTTTTTCATTCGGCACCGCATTATGTGTAAGACAAACCATCCGCAGGCGCCCGACGGCAACGCCGCCACGACGGCCGCCGCACCCCGCAGCGGGATCAAGGCATGGCTGCCCGTAATCTCGCTCACATTCTCGACATTCATCTTCAACACCTCGGAGTTCATACCCATAGGCCTGCTCTCCGACATCGCATCCGACTTCGGCATAACCGAGTCGCACGCCGGACTCATGATCACCGTCTATGCGTGGGCCGTAGCGCTGGCGTCGCTGCCGCTCATGCTCATCTTCGCCAAGACCGAGAACCGCCGTCTGATGCTCTCGATCGTCACCCTCTTCGCCGCCAGCCACATGCTCTCGGCCATAGCACCCGACTTCCAGATGCTCATGCTCTCGCGCATGGGCGTGGCGTGCGCCCACGCCATATTCTGGTCGATAGTGACGCCGCTGGCCGTGCGCGTCGCACCCGAGGGCAACCGCGCCGCGGCCCTCAGCATCGTCGTGGCAGGCTCGTCGGTGGCCATGATCGTGGGCCTGCCCCTCGGCCGCGCCATAGGCATCGCCGTAGGCTGGCGCATAGCATTCCTCATCATCGGCGTGCTGTCGCTCGGGGTGCTCGCATTCCTCGCCGCCGTGCTGCGCCAGACGCCCTCCGAGGGAGGCTTCTCGCTGCGCAAGCTGCCGGCGCTGATCAAGACACCCGCGCTGTGGGGCATATACCTGCTTACGATAGTGATCATATCGGGCCACTTCACCGCCTACAGCTACATCGAACCCTTCCTGGCGCAGGTGGCGGGCATGCACAACAACACCATCACGCTGGTGCTCACACTCTACGGCCTTGTCGGGCTGGCTGGCAGCCTGCTCTTCTCGAAGTACTACGACGCCCGCCCCGCACTCTTCCTGCGCTTCGGCGTCGTCGGCATATGCACCTTCCTGCTGTTGCTGCACGCGGCATCCTTCAGTCCCTGGAGCACAATCGCCACATGCATATGCTGGGGCCTTGCCATCAACTTCTTCAACCTCGTATTCCAGTCGGAGGTCATAACCAACGCCCCGCAGGGCACGGCCGTGGCCATGTCGATATACTCGGGCATATACAACGTCGGCATCGGTACGGGCGCCCTTGTCGGAGGCTCGGTGTGCGACGGCATCGGCCTGCCATATATAGGATATGTGGGCGGCGCCATAGCCCTTGCCGCCACCGTCTACTGCCTCAGGCGCGTGGCCCCCACGCTGCTCGCCGCTGCCGGGAAGCGGCAGTAGACCGCATCGCCCCGTATTTCTGACGGCGGCGGCCGAAAACTGCGGTTCGGGCTTGCCACTGCAACCGTATTTTCGTATCTTTGTAGCAACGGGAAACAGGGTATTTCCGCAATATCGCCAACCAATAACATAACATACGATGAGAATACACTCCTTAATGGCATTGAGCGCCGCCGCCCTGCTCTGCGGCTGCGGCTCACAGCAGCCCGCCGCGCAGCACTTCGACGGCAGCCGCGGCGAGGTTAAACTCCTCACGCTCGACCCGGGCCACTTCCACGCCGCCCTGGTGCAGATGTACATGTACGACCAGGTCGACCCCACGGTATACGTCTATGCCCCCGAGGGCGAGGACGTCACCATGCACCTCGACCGCATAAAGCTCTACAACGAGCGCGCCGACAACCCCACCTCGTGGAACGAGCAGCTATATACGGGCGACGACTTCCTGCAGAAGATGATCGACGAGCGCCGCGGCAACGTGGTGGTGCTGGCAGGTAACAACGGCAAGAAGACGGGTTACGTGAAGGCCGCCGTCGACGCCGGCATCAACGTCCTGTCGGACAAGCCCATGGCCATCGACAGCAAGAACTTCCGCCTGCTGGAGAGCACACTCGACGAGGCGGCTGCCAAGGGAGTGCTCGTCTACGACATCATGACCGAGCGCTCGGAGATAAACAACGAGCTGCAGCGCGTGCTGGTGGGCATACCCTCGCTCTTCGGCCAGATGGAGAAGGGCACGCCCGAGGATCCCGCCATCACCAAGGAGAGCGTGCACCACTTCTTCAAGTACGTGTCGGGCCAGCCGCTGACGCGCCCCGAGTGGTATTTCGACGTCGAGCAGCAGGGCGAGGGTATCGTCGACGTGACGACCCACCTTGTCGACCTCGTGCAGTGCACCGTCATGCCCGAGCAGCCGATCGACTACGCCTCGCAGGTCGAGATCACATCGGCACGCCGCTGGGCCACCGACATACCGCTCGACAAGTACCGCCTCGTCTCGGGCAAGGAGTCGTACCCCGACTTCCTGAAGAAGGATATCGTCGACGACACGCTGCGCGTCTACTCTAACGGCGAGATCAACTACCGCCTCAACGGCGTGAACGTGCGCGTGAGCGTCATCTGGAACTTCATGGCCGAGGTCGGCAACGAAGGCACGGGCGACACCCACTACTCGGTGGTCAAGGGCACAAAGGCCGACGTCATGATACGCCAGGGCGCCGAGCAGGGCTACAAGCCGATGCTCTACGTCGCATGCAAGGGCGACGACGCGGCCGCCTTCGAGAAGGAGCTGCGCGCAGCCCTCGCCTCGATCTCGGACCGCTACCCTGGCCTCGACATCGAGCCCAGCGGCGAGAAGGAGTGGCGCATAGTCGTCCCGGCCGACCTTGTGAAGACCCACGAGATGCGTTTCAGCTCGGTGATGAAGGTATATCTGAAGTACCTCATCGACGGCAAGATCCCCGACTGGGAGGTGTCGCAGATGAAGTCGAAGTACTACACCACCACCGCCGCCCTCGAGGCTGCACGCGCCGCCAAATAGCCCGGCGCACAACGCAAACGGAAAGCGGCAGGAGCACGGTTGCTCCTGCCGCTTTTTGTTTGCCGCATTCCGTCACGCCCGCCGCGACGCTATATCTCGTCGGGCCACGGACACGGCTGCCCGCTATCCTTGAACGTCGGACGCTGGCCGCCGCTGCCGCGCAGGAAGCGTCCCAGCTCCTTCGACAGGCGTTTCACGACATCGGGCCGCTCGGCCGCAAGGTCGTGCTTCTCGCCTATGTCGTTCGGTATGTCGTAGAGCTCCTTGTGGCCGTCGGCGTAGAAGTATATCAGCTTCCAGTTGTCGCGCCGCACCGTGGCCGTAGCCGCCACACCCGGGCCGCTGCCGCCGTCCCACTCGTTGGGGAAGTTCCAGTAGAGGCACCGCCCGCGCGAGGGATCGCCCTCGCCCGTGAGCAGGGGCACGAAGCTCACGCCGTCGACCGTCTGCGGCACTTTCCAGCGCTCGACGCCCGCCATCTCGAGTATCGAGGGGAAAAAGTCCTCGATGATGACATAACTGTCGCAGCGCGTGCCCGCCTTCGTGACGCCGGGCCACGACACGATCATCGGCTCGCGTATGCCGCCCTCGTAGGCCGAGCCCTTGCCGCAGGTGAGCGGGTAGTTCTGCGTATAGAGGGGCTCGTCGCGCCAGCCCGCGCTGGAGCTGAAGCCGCCATTGTCGCTCATGAATATTACGATGGTGTTGTCGGCCTGGCCGTTGCGCTCGAGCCAGTCCATGATGTCGCCCAGGCTCTTGTCCATGCCCTCGATGAGCGAGGCATAGGCGGCCTCCTTGGCCGAAAGGCCCTTGCGCAGGTACTTATCGTAGTAGCGCATGTCGCGGTCGATGGGCACATGTATGGCGTAGTGCGACATGTAGAGATAGAACGGGCGGTCGTAGCGCACCGCCTTGTCCATGGCGGCGATGGCCTCGCGCGTGAGGGCCTCGGTGAGGAACTCGCCCGACTGCCAGTACTTCTCCAGGCCGGGGATGGCGAAGAGGTTGCGCGCACGCCCCTTCTCGTCGTAGCCGTAGTTGCGTTCGCTAAGGTATGTGGCGGGGCCGCCCGCGGCGTGGCCCGCGATGTTGACCTCGAAGCCGAAGTGGTGCGGACTCTCGCCCGGGGTGTCGATGGCGCCCCAGTGCGCCTTGCCGCAATGGATGGTATGGTAGCCGCTCGCGCGCAGCAGGTCGACGAAGCTCGTGCCGACGTAAGTCAGATCGGTGCCCTCGCTCTGGGCTATGCCGTTGCAGTTCCACTCGGGGAAGGCGAGCAGGTCGCTCGCGCCGTCGGTCGTGACGCCCTTTCGCAGCGTCCAGTTGGTGACGCGGTGGCGTGCGGCGTTGCTGCCCGTCATCAGGCTGCAGCGCGTGGGCGAGCTGAGGCTGCAGGCGTAGGCCTGGGTGAACATCACGCCCTGACGCGCCAGCCGCTCCATGTTGGGCGTCTCGTAGCGGTCGTTGTAGAACGTTCGCTCGCTCCAGAACGGCAGCGAGGTGTCCTGCCACCCCATGTCATCGACCATGAAGAGTATGATGTTGGGGCGTTCGGCTGCAGGGGCCTGTGCCTGCGCCTGTTGTGCGGCACCGCCCGCAAGGGGCAGCGCCAGCGGAATGAGCAGTCTGTCGCATCTCATGTTGCACGTCGTTTTTCGCCGCCCGCGGGCGGGGTGGCCGACCGTCGGCGCACCGCAATAAAAGTACATATTTTTCCCGAGAAAAACAAACCCGCCGCACGGCCGGCGGCGACTCTTTTTTTTGGCCTGCGGACTATGACGTTTCGCACGAAAAGAGTATCTTTGCATGATTATTCCTATACCGAAAAATGCACTACATCGACACCATAATCGAACACTACGGATGGCAGGGTACGGCGCTGGCGGCGGCGATACTCATACTGTTTTTCGTACAGCTCTACTACCATATCGTCCTCTACGGACGCATCGTACGCTTCCGCAACTCGCGCCGCAAGAAGATACTCGACGCCGAGCCTCCGGTATCAGTCATCGTACCCCTCTTCTCGGAGGACTACAACTATCTCGACGAGCGCCTGCCCGCCCTCTTCGCGCAGGAGTACGCCACGGCGTTCGAGGTGGTCGTAGTGTACGTGGGCGCCGACGGCGACTTCTACGAGGAGCTCTCGCGCCAGCGCCTGAGCTACCCCAACCTCACCGTCACCAAGATCGAGTACAACCCGCGCTTCCCCATATCGGTAAAGATGGCCATCAACGTTGGCATCAAGTCGGCCTCGTACAACCACCTGCTGCTCACCACGCCGAGCGCCATGCCCGCCTCGACGCAGTGGCTCGCCATGATGGGCAAGGCCTTCATGCGCGGCGAGATAGTCCTCGGATACACCGGGTTCGAGCAGACGAAGGGTCTGGCCAACTACCTGATGCGCCTCTCGCGCCTGCAGATGTCGGTCTACTGGCTCACGCAGGCCGTCAGCCGCAACACCTACCGCGGCATGCGCCACAACATAGGCTTCACCAAGGAGCTATACTTCGGCAGCAAGGGATTCACCCACCTGAACATGAATATCGGCGAGGACGACCTCTTCATACAGAAGATCGCCCGCCGCAACAACGTCAGCGTGGTGCTCATACCCAAGGGTACCACCATCGAGCACCCGTGGGGCGGCCTGCGATGGTTTTTCGGACGTCTGCGCTACTACGGCTCGGCATACGAGTTCTACCCACGCACCGTGCGCACGGCCATCGAGTGGGACCTCGGCAGCCAGGTGCTCTTCCTGCTGGCAGCACTCACGGCCATAGTCTTCATGCCCGTGGAGTTCAAGGCGGCGGCCGCGGCACTCATGCTGCTGCGCTATGCCGCGGCGCTCTACCGCATACGGTCGATTGCCCGCCGCGTGGGCGAGAAGGACGTGGCGCTGCGCTTCTTCATCTTCGACCTGTTCAACCCGCTGCTGCTGGCAGCCGTGCGGCTGTCGCTCGTGCGTAAAGTACCCGAGGCATGGAGATAGCCGACTACATCGTCGCCGACGACCGCAGGCTCGTGGAGCTCACCCTCGCGGGCGACCATACGGCCTTCGAGTACCTCTTCAACCGCTACAGCGAGGCCATACGGCGCCTCTTCCTGCAGCGCGCCACCTCGCCCGAGGATACCGACGACCTTCTGCAGGAGACATTCATAAAGGTATATGCCAACCTCCACCGTTACTCGCCCGAGTACACCTTCGGGCAGTGGCTCTACACCATAGCGCGCAACACGCACATCGACTTCGAGCGCAAGCGTCAGGAGGATATCTCGATCGACGGCAAGTTCTCGGCACCAGCCTCGAGCGCCCCCTCGCCCGAGGAGAACCTCATCAACACGCAGCAGCGCTCGCAGATCGAACGCTACATCGAGCTGCTGCCGCAACAGTACCGCCGGCTATTCGTCATGCGCTTCATCGACGACTTCTCCTACGAGGAGATAGCCGAGAAACTCCACATGCCCATGGGCACGGTCAAGACCCGCATCCACCGCGCCCGCGAACGCATGTGCCGCCTCATCATCGAGGGCGAGAAGTCGTAACGCCGCCCGACGGCCATCCGCCCGGCCGCCCGTGCCATACCCCTCATGCGACATAAAGGGCTCCTTTCGGGAGAGCGCCCGACGGCCACCGCCGCGAGATTCTCGCCGAAAACCGTTATCTTTGCAGACGTCAAACCAACCGTAACGACCGATGTTGCGCAAAATATTCTTCATAGCGGCCCTCTTCGCCGCCACGGTGCTGCTGATGGCACTCCAGAAACCGCTCTTCCTGCTGTGGTACGCCCACCTTGCGGCCGACGCCACGACAGCCGAGCTGGCGGCCGTCTCGTGGCACGGGCTGCTGCTCGACTCCACCACGGCGGGATACCTCTGCGTCATACCCCTGCTGCTGATGATAGCCACGGTGTGGGCACCCATCCCCGAGCGCACCGTACGCCGCATACTGAACATATATTTCGCCCTGATGTCGGTGGCCGTCGCCGTGATTGTCGCCGTCGACCTCGGCCTCTACCGCTACTGGGGCTTCCGTCTCGACGACAGCATACTGCTCTATCTGCGCACGCCCGAGGAGGCCGCCGCCAGCATCACATGGGGCGACCTGTGGCCGCAGATGACGGTCGCCATAGCTTATGCGGCGCTGATGATATTCGTCTACGGCCGCATCGTCGCCCGCTACAGGGCCGACGCCCTGACGCTCGGTGGCCGCGCCGTCTCGACGCTCATCCTGCTCTTCGGCGGCGGACTGCTCTTCCTTGCCATACGCGGCGGCACGGGCACCTCGCCCGCCAACGTGAGCAAGGTGTACTTCAGCGACCGCATGATACTCAACCATGCCGCCACCAACCCCGTCTTCTCGTTCCTCTCGTCGGCCGTGCAGTCCGACGACGGGCTCTACGACTACGAATACTACGACGAGCTGGAGCGCGCCGCCCTCTTCGAGCCCCTGCGCGGCGGCACGCCTGCCTCCGCCGCAACGCCGCAGCTGCTCACCACGCAGCGCCCGAACGTGGTGCTCATCCTGCTCGAGAGCTTCGGCCGCACCATCACCGACGAGCGCGTCGGCGGCGAGGAGGTCACGCCCAACCTCAACCGCATGAAGGGCGAGGGCATCTGGTTCGAGAACCTCTACGCCAACTCGTTCCGCACCGACCGCGGGCAGGTGGCCGTCATGAGCGGCTATCCGGCACAGCCCGTCATGTCGATCATGAAACTGCCGCACAAGGCGCAGACGCTGCCCGCCATCGCCCGCTCGCTGCAGCGCGAGGGTTATGCGACGTCATTCACCTACGGCGGCGACGCCGACTTCACCAACACGGTGTCGTACCTCTACGGAACGGGGGTTGAGCGCATCACCGACCAGCGCGACATGCACTTCGACGTGGCGCCCGCACAGTGGGGATACGCCGACGACGTGGTGTGCCCCTTCTTCGCCGGCCAGGTCGAGCAGATGGCCGCCGGCGGCAGGCCATTCTTCGCCACGCTGCTCACGCTCAGTTCGCACGAACCCTTCGACGTACCCTACGACCGACTCAAAAACAGGATACTCAACGCCGCCTCGTTCACCGACGAGTGCGTCGCCCGCATGATCGACCGCTGGCGCGGCACGCCCCTGTGGGACAACCTGCTCATAGTACTGGTGGCCGACCACGGCATAGGCTATCCCGAAGGGCTGGAGGCGGGATCGGTGGCGCGGCAGCGCGTGCCGATGCTGTGGATGGGAGGCGCGGTGCGTGAACCCGCCGTCGTCACAACATACGCCTCGCAGAGCGACCTGGCCGCGACACTGCTCGGACAGATGGGTATACGCCGCGACGACTTCACCTTCAGCCGCGACATATTCGACCCGGCGCTGCCACACTTCGGTTTCTGGACCTTCAACAACGGCTTCGGCATGATCGACGGCAGCTGCCACGTAATATACGACTGCACGGGCGACAAAATCGTCGAGCGCACGGGCGACGACGTCTGCGTCGACCGCTTCGTCGGCGACGGCAAGGCGCTGCTGCAGACCATACACAAAGACATTCGCGAAAGATGAGACACATACTCTACCTGCTTCTGACGCTGCTGACAGTCTCGTGCGCACACCGCAGCGGCACCGGCATCGGCGATTTCACCGAAACGCTCTATACACCACGCTATGCCACGGGCTTCGAGATACGCCGCACGCCGCACGGCATGGCGACGCTGATCGTCTCAACGGCGCCCTGGCAGGGCTCGGGAGGGGCGCAGCGGCAACTCGTAATCGACCCCGACAGCGACACGGCGGCAGCGGGCGGGACCGACGTACAGCGCATCGCAGGGGCGGCACGCCGCATCGTCTGCATGTCGTCGACCCATGTGGCCATGCTGGGCGCCATAGGCTGCAGCGACCGCATAGTGGGGGTATCGGGCCTCGACTTCATCTCCGACCCCTACGTCACGGCCCACCGCGACGCGATAGCCGACGTGGGATACGAACCCGACATAGATTACGAGCGCATCGTGTCGCTCGACCCCGACCTCGTGCTGCTCTACGGCGTGACGGGCCCCAGCGGCATGGAGTCGAAGCTGCGCGAGCTGGGCATACCCTACGCCTACGTGGGCGAATATGTCGAGTCGTCGCCCCTGGGCAAGGCCGAGTGGATGGTGGCCATGGGCGAGATCGCCGGGTGCCGCGACAGGGCCGACAGCCTCTTCGCGACGCTGCCGCCGCGCTACGACTCGCTGCGCCGCGCCGCCGCGGCCATGCCCCGCTGCCCGCGGGTGATGATAAACGCCCCCTACGGCGACAACTGGTTCATGCCCTCGACGTCGAGCTACATGGCACGCCTGATAGAAGATGCGGGCGGCGACTACATCTACCGCCACGACACGGGCGACAAGTCCGAGACCATCGATATGGAGCAGGCCTACCTCATGGCCTCGCAGGCCGACTGCTGGATCAACGTGGGGCAGATCGCGTCGCTGGCCGAGCTGCGCAGCCGCCACCCCAAGTTCGCCGACGTGGAGTGCGTACGCCGCGGCCGCATATACAACTGCAACCGCCGCACGACGGCCGCCGGCGGCAACGACTTCTGGGAGTCGAGCGTCGTGCATCCCGACGTGGTGCTGCGCGACCTGATAGGGGTGTTCCACCCCGAGGCGGGCATCGCCGACGAGAGCCTCTACTACTACAAACGCATCGAATAAACGCCACAGCCGCAGCATGAAATCGCGCACAACGATACTCTTCGTCCTCTTCACGGCCGCCGTCGCGGCGCTCTTCGCCGCCGACATGGCCGTCGGGTCGGTGTCGATACCCCTCGGCGACGTGTGGGCGGCACTTACGGGAGGCGCGTGCGACCCCACGACGGCCAAGATCGTGCGCGAGATACGCCTCACGAAGGCCATCGTGGCGCTCGTGGCGGGCGCGGCGCTCGCCGTAAGCGGCCTGCAGATGCAGACCCTCTTCCGCAACCCCCTGGCGGGGCCCTACGTGCTGGGCGTAAGCTCGGGCGCGAGCCTCGGCGTGGCGCTGTTCATCCTCGGGGCGCCGATGCTGGGCCTGCAGGGCGGCGTGTGGTTCTCGTCGCTCGGTATAGCGGGCGCGGCATGGATAGGCGCCGCCGCAACGCTGGCCGCCGTGGCCGCCATAAGCACCCGCATAAAGGACATAATGGTGATACTCATCCTGGGCATGATGATCAGCTCGGGCGTGAGCGCCATAGTGCAGATACTCCAGTACCTCAGCGCCGAGGAGGCGCTCAAGAGCTTCGTCGTATGGACCATGGGCTCGCTGGGCGACGTAACAGCCACGCAGCTGGCGATGCTGCTCCCGGCCGTGGCCGCGGGCGCCGCACTCGGCGTGGCCGCCATAAAGGCGCTCAACATGCTGCTGCTGGGCGAGACCTACGCCCGCTCGATGGGCCTCGACCTGCGGCGCTCGCGCATGATGATACTGCTCTCGACGACGCTCCTCGCAGGCACCGTCACCGCCTTCTGCGGCCCGATAGGTTTCATCGGCCTTGCCATGCCCCACGTCGCGCGCGTCATCTTCCGCAACGCCGACCACCGCACGCTCATGCCCGCCGCCGCCCTCACGGGGGCCGCGTCGCTGCTGCTGTGCGACATGGTAGCCAAGCTGCTGGCGCTGCCCGTGAACTCGATAACGGCACTGCTCGGCATACCCGTCGTGGTATGGGTCGTGGTGCGCAACAAGAACCTCGCATAAACGCCGCAACGATGATACGCCTCGAAAACCTCACCCTGGGCTACGGCAGCCGCACCCTCGTCGAGGGCGCCAACGCCGAGATCCGCCGCGGGGCCCTCACCGCCCTGCTCGGCCGCAACGGCACGGGCAAGAGCACGCTGCTGCGCGCCCTCTCGGGCATGGAGCGCGCCATGTCGGGACGCATCCTCATCGACGGCCGCGCCGTGGAGGAGTACACCCCCGCGCAGATGGCCGTCACGGTGGCGACGGTCACCACCGAGCGCGTGCGCGTGGCTGACCTGCGCTGCCGCGACGTGGTGGCACTGGGACGCGCCCCATACACCAACTGGATCGGGCGCATGCAGCCGCAGGATGCCGCCATAGTCGAGGAGTCGCTCGCCACGGTAGGCATGGCCGCCTACGCCGACCGCACGATGGACCGCATGTCGGACGGCGAGTGCCAGCGCGTGATGATAGCGCGCGCCCTGGCGCAGCAGACACCCGTGATACTGCTCGACGAGCCGACGGCGTTCCTCGACATGCCCAACCGCTACGAGCTGGGCACCCTGCTCTTACGCCTTGCGCACGAGCAGGGCAAATGCATCCTCTTCTCGACACACGAACTGGACATAGCGCTCAACCTCTGCGACGACATCGCCCTCATCGCCCCGCCGCACCTCTACCTGCAGTCGACCGAGCAGACCATCCGCAGCGGACACATCGAGCAGCTCTTCGCCGCCGAGAGCGTCACCTTCGACCCCGTCACCCGCAGCGTCACCGTAAAACGGTAGGCGCGGCGCGCAAAAAGCCCGCCATGCCAAATATTTGCCGCAGCCGGCTTTGCCCGCCGCCATATTTTTTGTAACTTGCAGAGCATTGGCCGCCGTGCCGCACGGGACGGACGCCGAAAAAGCACGGCAAACACGGCCGCCGCCTATTCCTACAACCGAAAAAACGACTAAACAATATCCACAACCCCATGAACCGTACACTCAGAGTTACCCTCGTCGCGGCCCTGGCTCTTCTTGCCACCGCCTGCGCCCGCAACACCAAACCCCGCATCGCCATCGTCGGCATAGGCATCGAGTGCAGCACCTTCTCTCCGGCGCGCACCACGCTCGACATGTTCCACCCGATCTACGGCGACGACATCATCAAGTCGTATCCCTTCTTCCGCGAGGACTCGGCGCTGCTCAACCGCGCTTCCTGGCGCCCCGCCATGCTGGCATGGGCCACACCCGGAGGCATGGTCACGCGCGAGTGCTACGACACGCTGGTCAACCGCTCGCTGCGCGCGCTCAAGGAGCAGCTGCCCGTCGACGGACTCTTCTTCGACATACACGGTGCCATGAGCGTCGAGGGCCTTGACGACCCCGAGGGCGACTACATAATAAAGGTACGCGAGGTGGTCGGCGACGACGTGCTCATCTCGACGTCGATGGACCCCCACGGCTGCGTGTCGCACCGTCTGGCCGAGAACACCGACCTCATCACGGCCTACCGCATGGCCCCGCACACCGACCGCTACGTCTCGCGCCGCCGCGCCATCGAGAACCTGCTCGACCGCCTCGAAAGCGGCAAGGGCAAACCCGCCTACAAGGCGTGGGTGAAGGTTCCCATACTGCTGCCCGGCGAGAAGACCTCGACACGCGTCGAGCCGGGCAAGTCGCTCTACGCCGCCATCGAGCCCATCGAGGCTCAGGAGGGTGTCATCGACGCCGCCATATGGATGTCGTACCCCTGGGCCGACGAGCCCCGCAACCACGGCGTGGTGATGGTCACGGGCGACGACAAGGCGCAGGTCGAGGCGGGAGCCAAGTCGCTGGCCGAGCACTTCTGGTCGGTACGCAACAAGTTCGAGTTCGTCGCCCCGACTGCCTCGCTCGACGAGGTGCTGGAGCACGCGCTCAAGAGCAAGGTCAAGCCCTACTTCATATCGGACATGGGCGACAACCCCACCGCCGGCGGTGCGGGTGACGTCACATGGACGCTCGACAAACTGCTGCAGCGCAAGGAGTTCAGCACACCTTCGGGCAAGCGGCTCATATATGCCTCGATCCCGGGCCCCGAGGTTGTCGCAGCGGCCAAAAAGGCGGGTGTCGGCGGCCAGGTCGATGCCATGGCCGGCGCCATGATCGACAACCGCTACTGCGGCCCCGTGCGCATAAACGGCCGCGTGAAGAAGATCCTCGACAACGGCAACAACGACTGGGTGGTGGTACGCGTAGGCTCGATGCAGGTCATCGTGACCGAGTCGCGCCAGCCCTTCCACTACGAGCGCGACTTCGACCGCCTCGACCTCAAGCCCCGCGAGGCCGACATCATCGTCGTCAAGCTGGGATACCTGACGGAGGAGCTCTACGAGATGCAGGCCGACTGGATGATGGCGCACACCCGCGGCGGCGTCGACCAGGAGCTGACGCAGCTGCCCTACAAGCGTCTCGAACGCCCCATCTTCCCGCTCGATCCCGACATGGAGGATCCCGCGCTGGATGTGGTCTTCATAAAGTAACCGCACGCGGCACGGCCGCACAAAACCCCACGCAGCAGTATGGACATGCGCTACATCGTATCCGTGGCGGCCGCGGCCCTCATGGCCGCGACGGCCCTCCACGCGCAGCCCGCAGCGGAAGAGCCGGCGGACCTTCCGCTCGAGGAGCTGGCCCGCGAGTTCGTCACGCAGCCGCAGCGGCAATACCGCCCCTACGTATGGTGGCACTGGATGGGAAGCAACTTCTCGAAGGAGGGCATAACCAAGGATCTGGAGGCGATGGCCGACGTGGGCATCGGCGGCGCCACGATATTCAACCTGGCGTCTGCCGTGCAGGAGTCGCACAAGCCCGTCGGCAACAACCCCTGGCCCGAACAGACCTACCGCAGCAAGGCCTACTGGGAGGCTCTGCGCCACGCCGCGGCCGAGGCCCGGAGGCTGGGACTGAAGATCGGCATACAGAACACGCCCGGATACTCCACCACGGGCGGCCCCTGGATCGACGAGCGGCGCGGCATGCAGACCGTCGTCGCCACGCGCTGCAGCGTCGAGGGCGGCCGCGAGGTGTCGCTCAAACTCGAGCAGCCCGTACCGCCCGTCTACACGGGCTGGGGATCGCCACACATCGAGGCCACATACTACGAGGAGATAGCCGTCATGGCCGTTCCCGACGGCGCGGAGGCCGACACGGCGGATGTCATCGACGTCAGCCGCCACATGCGCCGCGACGGCACCTTCCGCTGGGATGCCCCCGCCGGGCGCTGGACCATCGTGCGTCTGGGTTACGCCCCCACCATGTCGAACCCCCACCCCCTGCCCGACGAGCTGATAGGCAAGGCCCTCGAGGCCGACAAGATGAGCGCGGCGACGTCGGAGTACCACTGGAACAACTTCCTGCGTCCGCTCAAGCGCCACCTGAAGGGATACATCGGCGACTCGTTCGACCACGTCCTCATCGACAGCTACGAGGCCGGCGCACAGAACTGGACAAAGGATTTCCGCCGCGAATTCACCCTCCGCAAGGGCTACGACCCCGTTCCCTGCATGGCACTCGTGCAGGCTGGCGTCGCAACCCCCGCCACAGAACGCTTCAACAAGGACTACGACGAGGTTATCCGCCAGCTCTTCATGGATAACGGCTGGGCCGTGGCCCGCCGCATGATCAACCGCGCCGGCATGGCGTTCTACTGGGAGCCCTACTCGGGCCCCTTCGACACCTACAGGGCCGTCGGGCTGGCCGACCTGCCGATGGGCGAGTTCTGGACGGGCAGCAGCGGCGCCATATCGGGCGACATCGTGCAGGCCGCCGCCGAGTACGGCAAGCGTATCGTCGGCGCCGAGGCCTTCACCGGCTCGCCGCAGGCAAGCCAGTACACCGAGGACCCCGAGATGCTGAAACCCTCGGCCGACGGATGCTTCGCCTCGGGCGTCAACCGCCTCTTCCTCCACCACTGGGTGCACCAGCCCTTCGACGACAGGTACCAGCCCGGCATGGGCATGGGATGGTGGGGCACGCACTTCGGCCGCAACCAGACGTGGATCGAGCCCGCCAAGGCCTTCTTCACCTACCTGTCGCGCTGCCAGATGATGCTGCAGCAGGGACAATTCATCTCGACCGACCGCACCGTGCTGCACCGCAGCACCCCCGAGGCCGACATATACTTCGTCACCAACCCCACCGACGCCGTCGCCGACAGGGAGTATGCCCTTGCCACCGCCTACGACACGCCGCCCGAGCTGTGGGACGCATACCGCGCCACCATAACCGAGTCGCGCCGCTGGCGCCGCGCCAACGACATGACCTTCGTGCGTCTAACGCTGCAGCCACACGAATCGATGTTCGTGGTGGTGCCCGCCACCCGCACCGACCGATATGCCAAAGCCATGGAGACCGGCGTGACGGGCGAGTCGCGCCGCGAGATCGGCGGCCCATGGCAGGTGGAGTTCCGCCCCAAGCTGCAACCCGCGTTCGAGCGCACGCTCGCCACGCTCACCGACCTCAGCCGTGAGGAGGATCCCGCACTGAAATACTTCTCGGGCACGGCCGTCTACCGCAAGCGCATAACCGTCACCGACAGCGTGCCGGCCGACGGCAAACGCATAGTGATAGACTTCGGGCGGCTGCACGACATAGCCTCGCTGAAGGTCAACGGACGCCACGTCATGGTGCTGTGGTACCCGCCCTTTGCCGCCGACATCACGGACTTCCTGCATGAGGGCGAGAACGACATCGAGCTCGAGGTCACCAACAACTGGGCCAACCGCCTCATCGGCGACGAGCAGTACCCCGCCGACTTCGAGTGGGGCGAGGACCGCGGACAAAACGGCCGCGCCATGAAGGCCTTTCCCGAGTGGTTCATAGAGGGCCGCCCGCGCCCCGAGAGCAACCGCGTGGGATTCCTCATATGGTACTACCACCGTAAGGACTCGCCGTTGCAGCCCGCGGGCCTGTGCGGCCCCGTAACGCTTATCGAGCAGAGCGTCAGGTAGCGGGCGTCAGGACCGACACCGCGCCGGACAAAAAATATTCCGTAATGCCGCCCCTCAGGTCACGCATTACGGAATATTTTTAACAACGGTGAGGGCTGTTATCGCCGCTCACGTACGGCAAAGGCTTCCCTATCCGAGTTTCTCACCGAAGGCCAGGTCGCCCGCATCGCCTATGCCCGGCACGATGTAGGCACGCGACGTAAGCTCGGCATCGACGGCACCGACCCACAGCGTGGTGCTCTTCGACGGCAGGTGACGCGTGGCATAGTCCACACCCTGCTCGCTCGCTATGACCGAGGCGATGTGCGTATGCGCCGGTTCGCCGCCCTTCTCGCACAGGGCCTCGTAGGCCAGCACCAGCGACGTCCCCGTCGCCAGCATGGGGTCGACCAGCAACAGCGTCTTGCCCTCGAGGCTGCAGCACGATATGTACTCCACCTTCACCGTGAACTTGCCGTCCTTGCTGCTCTTGCGGTAGGCCAACACGAAGGCGTTCTGCGCATCGTCGTAGTAGTTCAGGAAACCCTGATGCAGGGGCAGGCCGGCACGCAGGATCGTAGCCACGACAATCTGGTCGCTTATCATCTCGACGGGGGCTTCGCCCAGCGGCGTCTCGACGATGTGCGTCGCATAGTTGAGCGTCTTCGATATCTCGTAGCCCATGATCTCGCCGATACGCTCGATGTTGCGGCGGAAGCGCATCGAATCCTTCTGTATCGACTTGTCGCGGATCTGCGCGATGAATTTGTTGAGAATCGTGTTCTCCTTGTTCAGAATGTGAATCATATCCTGCTTGTGTTAGGTGTTATTGCGCCGCGGCATGCGCCGCACAGGCTCTCGTGTCAGTAGAGGAAGTTGTTGAACGGATAACGGCCCGCGTGTATCTCGCGCACCATGCCGTAGAGATCCGAGCGGAACTTGTCGATGTTGGTGCGGCACGCCGCCGAGATGAATATGCAGGGGGTGTTGGCCTGCGCTATCCAGCTGCGCTTGAGATCCTCCAGCGAGAGGTTCTCGCGCGTGGCGGGCGTGAGGTCGTCCTCCTCTTTCTTTATATAGGTATATGCGTCAATCTTGTTGAAGACCAGGTAGACGGGTTTGTCGCCCGCGCCGATGTCGCGCAGCGTCTGCTTCACCACGTCGATCTGCTCCTCGAAGTTGGGGTGCGATATGTCCACCACATGCACCAGCAGGTCGGCTTCGCGCACCTCGTCAAGCGTCGACTTGAACGACTCTATGAGCTCGGTCGGCAGCTTGCGGATGAAACCCACCGTATCCGACAGCAGGAAGGGCAGGTTGTCGAACACCACCTTGCGCACCGTCGTGTCGAGCGTGGCGAAGAGTTTGTTCTCGGCAAAGACGTCGCTCTTCGATATGAGGTTCATGAGCGTCGACTTGCCCACGTTGGTATATCCCACCAGTGCCACACGCACCATCGAACCGCGGTTCGACCGCTGCACCGCCATCTGGCGGTCGATACGGGCAAGGTCCTCCTTCAGTTTGGCTATGCGGTTGCGCACGATACGGCGGTCGGTCTCGATCTCGCGCTCACCCGCGCCGCCTCGCGTACCCGTACCTCCTCGCTGTCGCTCGAGGTGCGTCCACAGACCGGCCAGTCGCGGCAGCATGTACTCGTTACGCGCCAGCTCCACCTGCGTCTTGGCATAGGCCGTGCGGGCGCGCGACATGAAGATGTCGAGGATCAGGCGCGTGCGGTCGATCACGCGGCACGGCAGCGCCTTCTCGATGTTGCGCGTCTGCGAGGGCGAGAGCTCGTCGTCGAAGATGGCCACGTCGATCAGGTTCTCCTCGCAGTATGCCGCTATCTCCTCCAGCTTGCCGGGGCCCACATAGAGACGCGACGAGGGCTGCGGCATGCGCTGCATGAAACGGTGCACGGTATCGATGTCAGCCGTCTCGGCCAGGAACTCCAGCTCGGCGAGGAACTCCTCGGTCTGGGCCACACTCTGTCCGTCGCGGACCACGGCCACGACCACGGCACGCTCACGGCGTTCGGCATCGGCCGCCACGGCGGCCTCATTCTCCTTCTTCTCCTTCTCCTCCTTCGATTTTGCCATCCGTAGGGATAAAAAAAAAGGGCATCCCGTCGAAAAGCGGGATGCCTTACGTATAACGATTAGTTGTGAATCTGGAAATCAACCGGCAACGTGTACTTTACACGCACTGCCTTGTTGCTCTGCATACCCGGCTCCCACTTGGGTGAAGTCTGCAGTACGCGTACGGCCTCCTCCGACAGCGAACGGTCGGGAGCCTGCAGCACCTCGATGTTGGTGAGCGAACCGTCCTTCTCGATCACGAACGACAGAACCACACGGCCCGAGATACCGTTCTCCTGAGCGATCTGGGGATAGTGCAGCTTGCCCTGAACCCAGTTACGGAAAGCGTTCAGATCGCCACCCTGGAACGAAGGCATTTTCTCAACACGGATGAAGGGCTGATCCTCAACGATCTCCTCCTCTACCTCGACGGGAGCGGCCGTGATCTCCATATCCTCGGTGAACTCGTCGAAGTTGATGTCGCTGGTGATCTTGGTGTCGTTGGTCACCACGTCGAGAATGTCGGTAACGACCTGCATCTCGACCTTCTTGGGCTGCTCGGGCGGTTTCTGCTCCTGACGCGTCACCTCGACGATCTGCTGGTCCTCAACGATTACGTTCGATACTACCTGCTCGATACGATACTCCTTCGGAGTGTAGAGGAACGCTCCGAGCACCGCACCGAGGGCAATTACTAAACCGATTTCAAAAAACAGACCTTTTCTGTTCTGAAGATCTGCCTCTGGCGATTTTTTAATTTCCATATTGTAAGTTTTCTATTTAAAAATATCGGTAGTTAAGTAGTTTTCCTTCTGCAAGCCCAGCCGAAAGCGGCGGTTTTGGGCGGGATCGGGGCCAGGGACACCACCCTGCGGCTTCCGAAACGCCCACTTCTTTGGGCAAATATAATGATAATATTCCAATAAAGAGCGTACGGGGAGTAAAAATATCCGATTTTTTTTTACTTTTGTTCCCGCCGCATCCTTCGGATGCCGCACACAACACCGACTGAGCCATGGAGAATCTTTACGGAATGACGCTCGCCCGCCTGCGGGAGATATGCCGCGACGAGGCCCTTCCGGCCTTTGCCGCAGGGCAGATCGCGCGCTGGCTCTACGTACGGCACGCGGGCTCGATCGACGCCATGACCGACCTCTCGCTCGCGGCGCGGCAACGCCTTGCGGCACGCTACGAGGCGCGCCTCACGCCGCCGCTGCGCACGAGCGTCTCGGCCGACGGCACGAAGAAATACCTCTTCGGCTCGCCCGACGAGGGCTTCGTCGAGGCGGCGTACATCCCCGACGGCGACCGCGCCACGCTGTGCGTATCGTCGCAGGTGGGGTGCCGCATGGGATGCCGTTTCTGCGCCACGGGACGACAGGGGCTGCGGCGTTCGCTCACGGCGGGCGAGATACTCAACCAGATACTCTCGATACCCGAGAGCGATCGTCTGACGAACCTCGTATTCATGGGCATGGGCGAGCCGCTGGACAACTACGACAACGTGGTGGCGGCGCTCGAGGTGCTCACCTCACCCTGGGGCATGGCATGGTCGCCCACGCGCATCACCCTCTCGACGGCGGGCGTGACGCCGCAGCTCGAGAGACTGCTCCAACAGACCAGGGTGCACATAGCCGTAAGCCTGCACAACCCGTTCCACGACCAGCGCGCCGAGATAATGCCCATCGAGCGGGCCTACCCCGTGCGCGAGCTCGCCGACATGCTGCGGCGCCACGACTTCTCGGGCCAGCGGCGCCTGTCGTTCGAGTACATCCTCATGGAGGGCCTCAACGACTCGCCAGCGCACATACGCGAGCTGCGGAGACTGCTCAACGGGCTCAAGTGCCGCATCAACATCATCCGCTTCCACCGCATACCCGACTCGCCCTACTTCTCGCCCCCGCGGCCGAAGATGGAGGCCTTCCGCGACGCACTCACGGCCGGAGGCATACACACCACCATACGCGCCTCGCGCGGCGAGGACATACAGGCCGCGTGCGGACTGCTATCGACGGCCGAGGCGATGAAACGCGCCGGAGCGCGACCGAGCGGCGCAGCCGACACCCAACACACCGACAAGCCATGACATCCATCGAACCCATACTGAAATATTTCCCCGACATAACCGAGCGCCAGCGCGGACAGTTCGCGGCGCTGCACGACGCCTACGCCGAGTGGAACGCCCGCATAAACGTCATCTCGCGCAAGGATATCGACGAGCTCTACGTGCGGCACGTGCTCCACTCGCTGGCCATAGCCGCCGTATGCCGCTTCGACAGCGGCGCCCGCATCCTCGACGTTGGGTGCGGCGGGGGCTTCCCGAGCGTGCCGCTGGCGATAATGTTTCCAGAGGCGCAGATCGTCGCGGCCGACTCCATCGGCAAGAAGATCACCGTCGTAAAAGGCGTATGCGAGGCTGCCGGCATCGGCAACATCGACGCCCGCAACGTGCGCGTCGAGCAGATCGGCCAGCGCTTCGACTATGTGGTCACGCGCGCCGTGGCGCAGACCGCGCAGCTCGTGACGTGGGTGTGGGACAAGATCGAGCGCGGCCGGTGCGGCACGCTCGCCAACGGCATGCTCTGCCTCAAGGGCGGCGACCTGCGGCAGGAACTGGCCGCCACGCGCATGGCATGGCACGAATACCCCATCGCCGGGATATTCGACGAGCCCTTCTTCGAGACCAAGAAGGTGGTCTACGCCGAGCGTTAGGCCGCACGGCGGAATACGGAGCCGCCAGTGACGGGACAAGGCGGCAGGCGGACGGGCACGGCAACCCGAGGGGCGGCAGGGAGCAGACGCTGAATTTTATTACGAACCATATAAAACGGAACAGTTATGAGCGTCAAGGTAATGAAGACACTGGTAGTGGTAGACCTGCAGAAGGATTTCTACTCACCCGACGGTGCGCTCTACGTCAAGGGCGGCGAGGAGGTGCCCTTCGAGGTGGCCCGCATAATAGACAAATTCGACAACGTCATTTTCACGCTCGACTGGCATCCCGTCGACCACTGCTCCTTCGCGCCGCAGGGCGGGCCGTGGCCCGTGCACTGCGTGGCCTACTCCGAGGGTGCGTCGCTGCCGCTGCAGCTGCTCAAGGCCGCCCCGGCATACGACATCTACCGCAAGGGCAAGGATGCCTCGCGCGAGGAGTACGGCGCCTTCGCGGGCGAGAAGCGCGTGGAGACCATAAAGGCGGCCGACGAGGTGGTCGTGTGCGGCATCGCGGGCGACTACTGCGTGCTGGAGACGCTGAAGAACATCGTCGCGCTGCGCGATTCGGCGCTCGGCATCAAGGTATTCCTGCGCGGCGTGGCCAGCATCGACGGCGGCAAGGCCCTGGCCGACTACATGGCGCTGACGGGCATAGGCGAATACATGGCCGAGTAACACGCCACGACAGAACGACGGCAGCCGCAACCCCGTGTGGAGGTTGCGGCTGCCGTCGTCTTTGCCGCAGGGGCGGCTACTCGGCGCGCTCGATGCGCTGGCGGCACTCGTTCGAATAGTCGATGGGCGAGTTGTCGCGCAGGTCGCCGATGAGTATGTCGGTGAGGAGCACACCCTCGGGCACCACGTCCGCAGCCTCGACGTCGCGGTAGTTCTTGTACATGTAGTCACCCATCACCACGCGGTACGATGCCGCCTCGTCGAGTTCGGGGAAAACCACATCCACGGCCTCGCCGCGCGCGTCGACACGGATGGTGTAGGGCGTGGTCGAGAAGAGGTCGATGCGGTGCGACTCCTTGGGGTTGGCCGTATCGTTGTATTTCGAGATGATCATGCGGCGCATCTGCGCGGGGGTCATGCGCATCGAGTAGAGCGACGACGAGAACGGTTCGAGGCTGTATATCATCGCCGCGCTTATCGATAGGTCGGGCAGCGAGTCGAAACGTATGCCGCCGTAGTGGTAGAACGCCACGTCGGCATTCAGGCTGCGGCGCATGGCGTCGGTCTCCCACGCCGCCAGTCCCGTGCGGGTGAGTATGCGGCGGCTCTCGCCCACGGGACGGTTCAGCGCCTCGTTGTCGTAGAGCTCGTCCACCATCTGCGCCATGTGCGGGTCGGGCTCATAGCCGTCGAGCGGCACGATGCGGTAGTCGAGCGACGCGATCTTCGTACCCTTCATGCGTATGTGTGTCACGCCTATCTGTTTGGCGCCGTAGCCCGACTGTCCGAGCTGCGTACCGTTGACCAGCGTGTCGACCAGGTTGTGCGTATGTCCGCTCAGGATCAGGTCGTAGGCCGTGCACTTCTCGGCCAGGCGCGCATCCATGTCGTCGCCCATGTGCGACACGAGCACCAGCACGTCGCAGCGGCGCTTCAGCCACGCATACTCGGCGGCCGTCTGCTGCGGGTCGGGGAAGGTGAGGCCCACGAAGCTCTCGTCCTTGCCCGCGGGGTGGTTGTTGTGGTCGTAGTTGGTAACGACGCCCACGAATCCCACCTTCACGCCGCGGCGGCAGAAGATCTTGTAGGGCGCGGGCTGCGGGAAGGTGATGGTGTCGCTCACGACGTTGGCGCAGACGATGTCGAAACGGCACAGCGAGTTGATGTGCCCCAGAAAGGCCTGTCCGTCGTCGAACTCGTGGTTGCCGAGCGTGGCCACGTCGTAGCCCATGGCGTTCATCATGTCGATTACGGGGCGTCGCGGCTCGCGCGCCATGCCGACGTAGGCGTTGCCCGTCCAGCGGTCGCCGGCGTCGGCCACGATCGTGGCCACCGTATCGCGGCAACGCGCTATGGCCGTGGCCAGACGCGGGAAGTTATCCACCTTGGCGTGCATGTCGGTGGTCGAGATGATTACGATGCTGCGCTCCGAGACGTAGCGCACCCATGCCATGTATGCCGCGGCCGCCACCGCAGCCGCAATGATCAAACAGACCGCTTTTTTCATATTAAAGTTTTTTCCGCGGCCAAAGTTAAGAATAAAATACTTATCTTTACACACATTTTAATTTCAGATTGTCATGCAGAACTTTGTTGAAGTGATATGTCGTAACACCGGCGCGCGGCTGCAGGCCGAAGTGGGCACCCCGCTGCTCGACCTGGCGCGGCAGACCGGCGTCGAGGGCCGGTACCCCGTACTGGCGGCCTTCGTCAACAACCGCATCAAGGAGCTCAACTACCGCGTCATGCGCCCCGTCACGGTAGAGTTCATCGACATCACCTCGTTCGAGGGATACAGGGTCTACCAGCGTACCATATCGTTCATCCTGCAGAAGGCGGTGTGGGACCTCTTCCCGGGCCGCAAGTTCTACATACGGCACTCGCTCGGCAACGGCTTCTACTGCGAGTTCGGCGACGGCTTCAAGCTCGACGAAGAGCAGATCGAGGCACTGCGCCGGCACATGGGCGAGATAATCGCGCGCCGCTACCCCATCACGCGCCGCACGATGCTCACCGAGGAAGTAAACGGCATCTACCGGCGCTTCGGCTTCGACGACAAGGTGGCGCTGCTCAACACCCGCCCGCGCCTCTACAGCGACCTCTACCAACTGGACGACATGGTGGGCTTCTTCTACGGTGCGCTGACCCCCGACACGGGATACATACACCTGTTCGACATACGCCCCTACTACAACGGCTTCTACATAGCCGTGCCGCGGCGCACCGAGCCCGAGAAGCTCGACCGCCAGGTGCATCTGGACAAGATGTTCGACGTCTTCCACGAGTACCAGATGTGGGTGCGCATCATGGGCGTCCCCACCGTGGGACACCTCAACGCCAAGGTTCTCGGCGGCGACGCCAGCGAGCTGATAAAGGTGGCCGAGGCCTTCCACGAGAAGCAGATAGCCAACCTGGCCGACCGCATAGCCCATGCCAACGACACCAACGGCACGCGCATGGTGCTCATATCGGGCCCCTCGTCGAGCGGCAAGACCACCTTCTCGAAGCGTCTGGGCATACAGCTGCGGATACTGGGTCTCGACCCCGTGCTCATATCGCTCGACGACTACTTCGTCGACCGCGAGCACACGCCCAAGGACGAGAACGGCGAATACGACTACGAGGCGCTCGAGGCCATCGACCTCGACCTGCTCAACAACGACCTCCGGAGGCTGTTCGCGGGCGAGAGCGTCGAGGTGCCGCGCTACGACTTCATCACCGGCACGCGCCAGTGGCACGACAACCCGCTGCAGCTGGGCGAGCGCTCGATAATAATCATGGAGGGCATACACGGGCTCAACCCCAGCCTCACGCCCAGCATTGCGCGCGACCGCAAGTTCTGCATCTACGTCTCGTGCCTGACGTCGGTATCGATGGACAACCTCTCGCGCATATCGACCACGGACAACCGCCTGCTGCGCCGCATCACGCGCGACTACTACACGCGCGGCAACAACGCCCTCTCGACGCTGCAGCGCTGGCCCAGCGTCCGCCGCGGCGAGGAGAAACACATATTCCCCTATCAGGAGAACGCCGACGCCATATTCAACTCGTCGCTCTTCTACGAGATCTCGGTGCTGCGCCCCAAGGTCGAGCCCATACTGCGCGAGGTGCCCGACACGCATCCCGAGTATGCCGAAACCAAGCGTCTGCTGAAGTTCCTCGACAACTTCGTGCCCATCGACCCGGCGGAGATACCGCCCACGTCGATCCTGCGCGAGTTTATCGGCGGCAGCAGCTTCAGGTACTGACCCGCGGCCGTCCCGTGCATGATTTCAAAGGACAAACAGATACAATAAAATAAAAAAAGCAGAAAAATGTTCGACAAATTCATGAACCGCCACATAGGCGTCACCGACAGCCACGACCTGCAGCAGATGCTGCAGACCATAGGCGTAAAGTCGGTCGAGGAGCTCATCTCGCAGGTAATACCCGCGTCGATCCGCCTCAAGAAACCCCTTGCGCTGCCCACCGAGGGCATGAGCGAACACGAGTTCGCGGCACACGTGGCCGAACTGGCGGCCAAGAACCGCATCTTCCGCTCGTTCATCGGCATGGGATACTACCCCGCCGCCGTGCCCGCGGTCATCAGCCGCAACGTCTTCGAGAACCCCGCATGGTACACCTCGTACACGCCCTACCAGGCCGAGATATCGCAGGGACGACTCGAGGCGCTGCTCAACTTCCAGACGGCGATCATCTCGCTCACGGGAATGGAGATAGCCAACTGCTCGCTTCTGGACGAGGCCACGGCCGCAGCCGAGGCCATGCTCATGATGTTCGCCCTGCGCTCGCGCGAGGCCGTCAAGCAGGGCCGCTGCCAGCTGTTCGTCGACAAGAAGATCTTCCCGCAGACGCTCGACGTGTTGCTCACGCGCAGCGAACCCTTCGGCATCGAGCTCATCATCGACGACTACAACGAGTACGAGTTCACGGGCAAGGAGTTCGGCGCCGTCGTACAGTTCCCCGCCGCAACGGGCGAGGTGCGCGACTACGCCGCCTTCACGGCCAAGGCCCACGAGGCAGGCGCCCTGGTGACGGTCGCCGCCGACATCCTCTCGCTGGCCATCATGACGCCCCCGGCCGAGTGGGGCGCCGACATCGCCGTCGGCTCGACGCAGCGTCTGGGCTGCCCGATGGGCTTCGGAGGCCCCGCGGCAGGTTACATGGCCACGCGCGAGGCATTCAAGCGCAACATGCCGGGCCGCATAATCGGCGTCTCGGTAGACCGCCTGGGCAACAAGGCCCTGCGCATGGCGCTGCAGATGCGCGAGCAGCACATCAAGCGCGAGCGCGCCACGTCGAACATATGCACCGCCTCGGCCCTCATGGCCTCGATGGCGGGATTCTACTGCGTATATAACGGCCCCGAGGGTCTGCGCCGCGCCGCCATGACGGCACACGCATCGGCCGTGGCCGCCGCCGAGGCCATCAAGGCCCTGGGTTACACGCTCGCGTCGGAGCAGGTGTTCGACACGCTCGACATCGAAGCCGAGGCAGCCGTCATCCAGGACATAGCGCTGGCCGCAGGCATCAACTTCTACTACCCGTCGGAGGGCCGCGTACGCCTCTCGTTCGACGAGGTGACCACAGCCGACGAGGTGGATGCCGTCGTCGCCGTCTTCGCCGAGGCCAAGGGCCGCAAGGCAAAGCACGTGAAGGTGGACATGGAGTGCGCCGTACCGATGCGCCGCACCTCGCCGATCCTCACCGAGAAGGTATTCAACAGCTACCACTCGGAGAGCGACATGATGCGCTACATCAAGCGCCTCGAGCTGCGCGACATATCGCTCGCCAACTCGATGATATCGCTCGGTTCGTGTACCATGAAGCTCAACGCCGCAGCCCTCATGCAGCCCCTCTCGCTGGCAGGGTTCCAGAACATACACCCCTTTGCCCCCGCCGACCAGACCGAGGGATACACGCAGCTCATCGCCGAGCTCGAGCACGACCTGGCCGTCATCACGGGCTTCGCCGGCTGCTCGCTGCAGCCCAACTCGGGCGCCGCCGGCGAGTACTCGGGCCTGATGGTGATCCGCGCCTACCACCAGAGCCGCGGACAGGGCTACCGCAACATAATCCTCATCCCCGCCTCGGCCCACGGCACCAACCCCGCCTCGGCAGCCATGGCCGGCATGAAGATCATGACCGTGGCGTGCGACGCCAACGGCAACATCGACGTCGACGACCTGAAGAAGAAGGCCGAGGAGTACAGCTCGGAGCTGTGCGGACTTATGGTGACCTATCCCTCGACGCACGGCGTCTTCGAGAGCCGCATCCGCGAAATCGTCGACGCGGTGCACGACGCCGGCGGACAGGTATACATGGACGGCGCCAACATGAACGCCCAGGTGGGCCTCACCAACCCGGGATACATCGGTGCCGACGTCTGCCACCTCAACCTGCACAAGACCTTCGCCATGCCTCACGGCGGCGGCGGCCCGGGCGTAGGCCCCATCTGCGTGGCGGAGCACCTGAAGCCCTTCCTGCCGACGCACCCCGTCGTTGCGACGGGCGGCGACGACGGCATCACGGCCGTTGCGGGCGCACCGTGGGGATCGGCCATGCTGCTGCCCATAACCTACGGCTACATCAAGATGCTGGGCGAGGAGGGTCTCCGCCACGCCACCGAGATGGCCATCGTCAACGCCAACTACATGTCGGCGGCCCTGGCAGGCGAGTACCGCACCTACTACACGGGTGAGACGGGCCGCGTGGGCCACGAGATGATACTCGACCTTACGAACTTCAAGCACGACTACAACATCGACTGCGGCGACATAGCCCACCGTCTGATGGACTACGGATTCCACGCCCCGACGCTCTCGTTCCCCGTGCACGAGACGCTGATGGTGGAGCCCACCGAGTCGGAGCCCAAGGCCGAGATGGACCGCTTCATCGAGGCGCTGGTGGCCATCAAGCGCGAGTGCGAGGCCGCAGCCGCCGCGGGCGAGAAGGACAACGTGGTGGTAAACGCCCCCCACACGGCCGTGGAGATCGCGGGCGAGTGGTCACATCCCTACACGCGCATGCAGGCGGCATTCCCGCTCGAGTGGGTGCGTGAGGCGAAGTTCTTCCCCTACGTCACCAAGATAGACAACGGTTACGGCGACCGCAACCTGGTATGCCGCAACTGCGACTAACGACAACAACGACGCCGGCCCGCGGCCCCGCGCGGCGGGCCGGCGCAACAACGAAAACAACATATTGATTGAAACAGAACGTATGAAAGTAGAAAACAGCAAAATGGTGTCGGTGAACTACACGCTCACCGTCGACGGCAAGGTAGCGGATCAGTCGCGCGAGGGCGCGCCCCTGCAGTTCGTATGCGGCACGGGCATGCTCCTGCCCAAATTCGAGGGTGCCATCCTGGGTCTCGAGCCCGGCGAGAAGGTATCCTTCACGCTCCAGCCCAAGGACGGTTACGGCGAGATCATTGCCGAGGCCATCGTCGATCTGCCGAAAGATATATTCGTCATCGACGGCAAACCCGCCGACGAGATGCTCTTCGTGGGCAACCAGATACCCATGAGCGACGCCCAGGGCAACCACCTCATGGGCCGCGTGATGGAGGTGGGCGACAAGACCGTGAAGATGGACTTCAACCACCCCATGGCGGGCAAGGTGCTCAACTTCGACGTCGAGGTTGTGGAGGTACGCGACGTCACGCCCGAGGATCTGGCATCGCAGGGCGGCTGCCACTGCCACGACTGCGGCGGCGACTGCGGCGACCACGGTTGCGACTGCGGCGACCACGACCACAAGGACGGATGCTGCGGCGGCTGCAACTAAGCCCCCGCGAACCGCATTATGACGGGGTGTCGCCGACGCGGCTCCCCGTCTTTCGTTATACACGCAGCACCACAGCATGATTACCATAGCCGACATAATCGACACGCTGACCAACAACCACGTCGAGTGGCGCACGCTGCGCGGCGTGGAGATACCCCTCGACGGCGGCCGCCCTAGATATACGGCAGGCAACGCCGCCGTGGGCCTGCGCGTACGCCACGACGGGCGCGACGCATGGCTCAAGTGCTACACGCGCACGAACGGCAACCTGCCGGCGATATACGGAGCGTCGTTCCACCCGCGCGAGCTCTGCGTCTTCGCGATGGGAGGGCGCCGCATGTGGGTGGACTGCCTGCTGCAGGAGTACGTCGCGGGTGAGACCCTCGACGCGCTGCTCAGCCGCAGCGTCACAGCCAGCGACATGGAGGCCACGGCCCGCGCCTTCGACCGCGCGGCAGCCGGGCTGCTGCACTCGGAGCGCGCCCACGGCGACCTGAAGCCCGAGAACATGATGGTGACGGATGACGGGCGCATCGAGCTGATCGACTGGGACGCGGCATACATGCCCGCCCTTGCCGGACGCCCCGCCCCCGAGACGGGCACGGCCGCCTACCAGCACCCGAAGCGCACCCGCGACATGTTCGACAAGCATATCGACGACTACCCGATAGCACTGCTGTCGGTGATGCTGCACGCCGCGGCCCTGGATCCCGCCGTGGCGGAGCACTACCGCACGCTGCGCGAGTTCCCGCTCCATCCGCGCCGCATCGCCGCAGGCGAGGTCGCGGAGGTGGAGCGCGTGGCCGACCTCTTCGCCGCACGGGGCATGGCCGCCCAGTACCGTCTGGCACGCATGCTTACAGCGCCGACGCCCTACCTTGCGGAGCTCGGGCCGACGATAGACGCCGCCATACGCATGGCCGCGGCACCGTTCGGCACCGCGGCGGAAGAGCCCGAACTCGACCAGCGCAACGGCCGCTGGGGTTACCACGCGGGCGGCGAGTGGGTCATCCCCCCCGCTCTACGACTGGGGCTTCGACCCCACCGAGGGAACGATGCTCGTCGGGCTGGGCGGATACAGCCACCTGATCCTGCGCAACGGCCTCACCGTCGCCTCGTTCGGCCGCGGCTGCCGGGTCAAGCCCCTGCGCGACGGCCGCACCACCGTGCGCGAATCCGACGGCACATGCCGCACGTTCGATTTGTCGGCCCATTTGGGACAGCAGGGTTGATTAATTCGGGCAAAAGACATATCTTTGTTCGGATAAACACATCGACGCAAAGCAATGTATTCGCAGGAGATCACGCGCCGCCACCGTACGGCCTTCGTCATAGCCATCGACCAGTCGGGCTCGATGCAGGAGAGGGTGCGCTTCGGCCGGCACGAGATGTCGAAGGCCGCAGCCGTGGCCCGCATAACCAACTCGCTGCTCACGGAACTGGTCGACCGCTCGCGCCGCACCGACGGCGTGCGCGACTACTACGACGTGGCCGTGGTCGGGTACTCGGGCGACGGGGCCCGCATGCTGCTCGACGAGGAGGGGTTCGTCGCCATCGACCGCCTCTCGCGCCGCCAGCCCGCCTGCGAGACGCTCTACTCGGAGGAGACGCTGCCCGACGGCAGCGCCATGCTCGCCGGCCACAGCGTGCAGCAGTGGCTGCTGCCCGAGGCTGCGGGCAAGACGCCGATGTATGAGGCGCTGCTACGCGTGCGCGACCTGCTTGCGGCGTGGTGCGCGCGCGAGGAGAACCGCGACAGCTTCCCTCCCGTGGTGATAAACATCACCGACGGCGAAGCCTCGGACTGCACCGACGACGAGCTGCGGCGCGTATGCTCGCAGATACGGCGGCTGGGCACCGACGACGGCGCCGTGCTGTTGCTCAACATACACATATCGACCGACAGTACCTCCCCTGCGATGGTATTCCCCATGCCCGACGAGATAGCGCGCGCCAACCCCTACGCCCGCCTTATAGCCGAGTGCTCGAGCATCATGCCAGCACCCTTCGAAGAGGCGGTGCGCGAGTTCAAGGGCGCGGGCGCCGTGCCGCCCTTCCACGGCATGGGCTACAACGCCTCGATAACCGAGCTGCTCTCGATAATCAACATCGGGTCGCGCAGCATAACCAACATAGAGTAACCCTGCACCAAATGACGGCCACCATCAACGACCTGCGACGGGCGATCGACTCGCCGGCAACGCACTTCCGACGCCTGGCGCGCGCGGTGCGCCGCGGCGACATCGTGCGCACGTCGTACTTCGCCGAGGTACGCATGGAGCTGCAGTCGGTCCCCTGCACGCTCTTCATGCCCCTGACGGGCGACGCCATGGCCCGCGTCGAGAGGTTCGCACCGCTGCGGCGCCATCTGCTCTCGCCCGCCGTGCCGCAGATCGAGATCCTGTGCGACGAGATGTCGTACGACGACGCCCTTGCGCGGCGCCGCACGTGCGACGTGGTGACAGAGAGGCTGCCGCAGGGACGCCCCCTGCAGGATGCCATGGCCGCAATCTTCAGCGACGGGGATGCCGCGGCGCTCATCGGCGCCATCGACGCCCTAGAAGGCGAGCTGCGCCGCGCCGACGTCTCGCACAACAACCTGCGGGCCGAGAATATCATCATCGACGACCGGGGCACGCTCTACCCCATAAGGTGGACATACGCCACCGACGGTGCCGGCGGCGACGCCGAAGCATTGCAAAACCTGCGCGCCGGGATAGCGCGCGCGGCTGCGGAGGCCGGCATCGACGGGGAGGCACACGGCCGCTACGCCCCCGCCATCGAGGGCGCACACGGCATCGGCACGCTCGAGGAGGGGCTCGCCCCCGTCGAGACGGAGCATGGATGGGGTTACGTCGACGGCGAGGGACGCATCGCCATCGGGACGCGCTTCCGCTGGGCTGGAGGCTTCCGCGAAGGCCGCGCCGAGGTGCAGACCGACACGGGCATGGGCCTTATCGACAAGTGCGGCCGCTATGTCATCGAGCCTCGCTTCGACATCGTGGAGTACGACCACGAAACGGGCAACTCACAGGTGCGGCTCGGCTGCGAGTGGGCCGTATTCGACTACTCGGGGCGCCAGACGACACCCTTCGCCGCACGCGGCGCAGCCGCGGAAGGCGATGAGCGGAAGGTTGCCGCAACATATCCGGAATAAAGCAATCAACACAAAAAAAACACTTATACCATGGAAACCGAACACGTAAGATGTCTTATCATAGGCAGCGGCCCCGCTGGATACACGGCCGCCATATACACCGCACGCGCCAACATCGGCCCCGTACTCTACGAGGGCATCGAGCCGGGCGGACAGCTCACCACCACAACCGAGATCGAGAACTTCCCCGGCTTCCCGAAGGGCATCACGGGTCCCGACCTGATGAATGAGATGAAGCTCCAGGCCGAGCGTTTCGGCGCCGACGTCCGCACGGGCATCATCACGGCGGTGGACCTCGCGAAGCGCCCCTACACGGTGACCGTCGACGGCGAGAAGAAGATCGAGGCCGAGAGCCTGATCATCGCCACGGGAGCCTCGGCCCGCTACCTCGGGCTGGAGTCGGAGGCGCGCTACCGCGGCCGCGGCGTGAGCGCCTGCGCCACCTGCGACGGCTTCTTCTACCGCAAGCAGGACGTTGCCGTCGTCGGCGGCGGCGACACGGCGTGCGAGGAGGCCACATACCTGGCATCGCTCTGCCGACAGGTTTACCTGATCGTGCGCAAGCCCTTCCTGCGCGCCTCGAAGGCCATGCAGCAGAGGGTGTTCGACACGCCCAACATCAAGGTCATGTTCGAGTACAACACCGTCGAGGTGCTCGGCGACGACGAGGGCGTAACGGGCGCACGCCTGCGCCACGCGTCGGGCGAGGAGACCGTGATCGACATCGCGGGCTTCTTCCTTGCCATAGGCCACCACCCCAACACCGAACTCTTCGCCGGGCAGCTGGAGCTCGACGCCGAAGGATATATCGTAACCGAGCCCGGATGCTCGAAGACCGCCCTCGAGGGCGTCTTCGCCGCGGGCGACGTCAAGGACCCCCACTACCGCCAGGCCATCACGGCCGCAGGCTCGGGCTGCATCGCCGCGCTCGACTGCGAGCGTTTCCTGCTGGCGGCAAAGAGCGACAGCAAGTAGCCTTGAGCATAGCGGTAACCATACTCGGATCGTCGTCGGCCAAGCCTACGGCCGACCGTCACCCCTCGGCGCAGGCGGTGAACGTAAACGAGCAGTACTACCTCGTCGACGCCGGCGAGGGCGTGCAGCAGAGGCTCATACGCGCCGGTATCAACCCCCTGAAGCTGCGCGGCGTATTCATCTCGCACCTGCACGGCGACCATGTCTACGGACTGCTGCCGCTGCTCTCGACGCTGGGGCTCTACGGCAAGCGCACGCCGCTGCCGATATACGCCCCGCGCCCCTTCGGCGAGATACTCGAGGCGCACCTGCGATACTTCGACACGGCGCTGCCCTACGAGCCGCAATGGCACGAGGTGGACACCACGGCCAACCGCATCATCTTCGAGAACGACTCGCTGGAGGTGTGGTCGCTGCCGCTGCGCCACCGCGTCCCCACGTCGGGCTATCTCTTCCGCGAGAAGGAGCCGGCACTCAACGTAAGCAAATACGCCATCGAGCGCTACGGGCTCTCCATCGCGCAGATCGTGGCGGCCAAGCGCGGCGAGGCGATCACCACGGCCGACGGCGAGGTGGTTGAGAACAGCCGCATCACCTACCGCCCCTACCGCCCCGTGTCGTACGCCTACTGCTCCGACACCAACTACTCGGCGCGGCTGGCCTCGATGGTCGAGGGGGTCGACCTGCTCTACCACGAGGCGACATACGCCGCCGACGAGCGCCGCACGGCCCGCGACAGGGGGCACTCGACCACGGTCGATGCCGCCAACGTCGCCCTCAAGGCGGGGGCGGGCAGGCTCATCATAGGCCACTTCTCGACCCGATACAAGGATCTGGAGCCGCTCCTGCAGCAGAGCCGCGAGGTGTTTGCGGCCACCGACCTGGCCATCGAGGGGCAGACCTTCACAGTAACAGGACAACGCCATGACAAGATCTGAGATACACTTCATACGCTCGCTCGCCGACAAGCGCGCCCGCTCGGAGTCGGGCCTCTTCGTCGCCGAAGGGAGTAAGCTCATAGGCGAGATTCTCACCTCGGGATGGGAGGTCGAGGCGCTCTACTCGACACGCGAGACATTCGGCGGCCGCGCCGTTATGATATCACCCTCGGAGATGGAGCGCATATCGATGCTCAAGACCGCGAACGACTCGCTGGCGACGGTGCGCATGCCACGATACGCCACTCCACGCGCGGCCGACGCCTCACGCCTGGCGCTGGCGCTCGACGCCGTACGCAACCCGGGCAACATGGGCACCATAATACGCCTGGCCGACTGGTTCGGCATCGGCGAGATATACTGCTCGGAGGATTCGGCCGACTGCTTCAACCCCAAGGTGGTGCAGGCCACGATGGGGGCCATCCTGCGCGTGAAGGTACACTACACGGCGCTGCCCGCGCTGCTCAAACGCAGCGTGGCCGACGGCGTGGCCGTCTACGGCACCATGCTCGACGGCGGCAACATCTACTCCGAGCCGCTCACCGCGGGCGGCATCATCGTCATGGGCAACGAGGGCCAGGGTATATCGCCCGCATGCGCGGCGCACGTCACGCGGCGCCTGCTCATACCGCCCTACCCCGCCTCGCGCCACGGCAGCGAGTCGCTCAACGTGGCCATGGCCGCAGCCGTCGTCTGCGCCGAGTTCCGCCGCCGCGCCGCCATCGTCGGGTGAGCCCGCCACGGAAGCCAAATGAGCGTTTGACAGACGATTCCGCGGCTTTTATGGAGCAGGTTCGGAAATTGTTTATATATTTGCTGTTTGAAAACACAGCTGAACAGAATGTCGGATTACAGACTCAAGATAGGAATTACCCAAGGCGACACCAACGGCGTGGGATGGGAGGTTATCCTCCGCACCTTTGCCGACACGCGTATCGCCGAGATGTTCACCCCCGTTATCTACGGCTCGTCGAAGGCCGCGGCATACTACGCCGCCACGCTCGACGACGAGGAGCGCGTGCAGTTCAACCCCGTGGCTTCGGCCGACGAGGCACGCCGCGGCAAGGTCAACCTTGTGGAGTGCGGCGACGAGAACCTGCGCATCGAGGCGGGCGTGCCCTCGCCCGAGGCGGGCAAGGCCGCCGTCGACGCCCTCGAGGCTGCCGTGGCCGACCTCAAGGCAGGCCATCTGGACGCCATAGTCACCGCCCCCATCAACAAGGAGACGGCGCAGAGCGACGCCTTCCGATACACGGGACACACCGAATACTTCGCCGCCAACTTCGAGGGACGGCCCATGATGATAATGTGCAGCGACCGCCTGCGCGTCGGCCTCGTCACCATCCACATACCCGTGACCGAGGTCAGCCCCAGCCTCTCGCAACAGCATATAGTCGAGTCGTTGGAGGTACTGCGCGAGTCGCTCATACGCGACTTCGGCATCGTCGAGCCCCGCATCGGCGTGCTGGCGCTCAACCCCCACGCGGGCGAGGGCGGCATGCTCGGAAGCGAGGAGCGCGACATCATCAAGCCCGCCATCGAGCAGGCCTTCGGGCAGGGAGTGCTCGCCTTCGGGCCCTTCCCCGCCGACGGTTTCTTCGGCGGAGGGGCATACGCACGCTACGATGCCGTGCTGGCAATGTACCACGACGAGGGGCTCACCCCGTTCAAGACCATCTCGCCCGACGGCGTGAACTTCACCGCCGGCCTTACGGCCGTACGCACCTCGCCCGACCACGGCACCGCATACGATATCGCCGGCAAGGCGCAGGCCGACCCGCAGTCGATGCGCAACGCCATATACACGGCCATCGACATCGTACGCAACCGCCGCCGCTGGGCCGAGTGGTCGCGCAACCCGCTGCAGCGCTTCGAGCGCGACAAGGGCCGCGACGTCTCGGTCAAGGACCTCAAGCTCCCCGAGACGGAGGAGATATAGCCCCGCGGCACGGCACACTGTCCCCGGCACCCCGCGCAAAGGCACCCTGCAAACCGTAAAACTACAGACATATGGAGAACAGGATCGAAAAAACACGGCGCTCGCTGCTCGTACTCGGCTGCATCATAGTGGTGGTGGCCTTGCTGGGACTGGGTTATGCCCTCTACGGACACTTTGCCGAGGGCCTCAGGCTGAGCCCGGCGATGGTAATAACGTTTGTCGCCTTGGCCGTATCGGGAGTGAGTCTCGCCGCATCGGTCATACGCCACCCCTCGAAATAGCCCCGCAGCCAAGGCCGAAGCCGGAAAGGCCACCCGAAGGGCGGAGCCGAAAAAGCGAAAAAGGCAGAAAATGCCGGAAAGACAAGAATAAAACAATGAAAACCGCGACCGGAGCGACGTATTCCGTCTCGTAATTGTGGAAGCGTGGCAGGTTGCAAAACATAATTAAATAAGGTATTATGATCAAGATCACTTTTCCCGACGGTTCGCAGCGCGAATTCGAGAAGGGAACAACGGCTTACCAAGTAGCCGAGAGTATCAGCCCTCGTTTAGCTGCCGACTCTCTGGCCGCTGCGGTAAACGGGACGACGGTCGACATGACGCGTCCCATTGAGGAGGATGCCACCATCAAGTTCTACAAGTGGGACGACGCCGAGGGCAAGCACGCCTTCTGGCACACCTCGTCGCACCTGCTGGCCGAGGCTCTCGAGGCCCTCTACCCGGGCATCAAGTTCGGTATCGGCCCCGCTATCGAAAACGGATTCTACTACGATGTGGATTCGCCCGTGCCCATCACCGAGTCGGACCTTCCCGCCATCGAGAAGAAGATGCAGGAGTTGGCCCGCAACAAGGAGCAGGTGGTTCGCACCGAGGTGTCGAAGGCCGACGCCCTGAAGACCTTCACCGAGAAGAACGACCAATACAAGGTGGAGCTGATCCGCGACCTGGAGGACGGCACCATCTCATTCTATACCAACGGCGCCTTCACCGACCTGTGCCGCGGCCCGCACATCCCCAACACGGGACTGATCAAGGCCGTCAAGCTGACGTCGGTTGCGGGAGCCTACTGGCGCGGCAACGAGAAGAACAAGATGCTCACGCGCGTGTACGGCATATCGTTCCCCAAGAAGTCGATGCTCGACGAGTATCTCGTACTGCTGGAGGAAGCCAAGAAGCGCGACCACCGCAAGCTGGGCAAGGACCTCGAGCTCTTCATGTTCTCGCAGCGCGTAGGCCAGGGCCTGCCGATGTGGCTGCCCAAGGGTGCCGAGCTGCGCGACCGTCTGGAGCGTTTCCTGCGCCAGATACAGAAGCAGTACGGCTACTCGCAGGTAATCACGCCGCACATAGGCAACAAGGACCTCTACGTAACGTCGGGACACTATGCCAAGTACGGCAAGGATTCGTTCCAGCCCATACACACCCCCTACGAGGGTGAGGAGTACCTGCTCAAGCCGATGAACTGCCCCCACCACTGCGAGATCTACCGCAGCAAGCCCCGTTCGTACAAGGATCTGCCCGTGCGTCTGGCCGAGTTCGGTACGGTTTACCGCTACGAGCAGTCGGGTGAGCTGCACGGACTGACGCGTGTGCGCGGTTTCACGCAGGACGACGCCCACCTCTTCGTCCGCCCCGACCAGCTGCTCGAGGAGTTCGAGAAGGTTATCGACATCGTGCTCTACATCTTCCGCACGCTGAAGTTCGACCAGTTCACGGCACAGGTGTCGCTGCGCGACCCCAACAACAAGGAGAAGTACATCGGTACGGACGAGAACTGGGAGAAGGCCGAGTCGGCCATCATCAAGGCCGCCGCGGACAAGGGTCTGAAGACCACCGTCGTCACGGGCGAGGCCGCCTTCTACGGCCCGAAGCTCGACTTCATGGTGAAGGATGCCCTGGGCCGCAACTGGCAGCTGGGTACCATCCAGGTGGACTACAACCTGCCCGAGCGCTTTGACCTGACGTACAAGGGTGCCGACGACAAGCTCCACCGCCCCATCATGATCCACCGCGCCCCGTTCGGTTCGATGGAGCGTTTCGTGGCCGTGCTGCTCGAGCACACCGCGGGCAAGTTCCCCCTGTGGCTGGCGCCCGACCAGGCCGTCGTGCTCCCCATATCGGAGAAGTACAACGACTATGCCGCCGAAGTTGTGGAATACCTTACGCAGCATGACGTGCGCGTGCAGATGGATGACCGCAACGAGAAGATCGGCCGCAAGATACGCGACAACGAGCTCAAGCGCATACCATTCCTGCTCATCGTGGGCGAGAAGGAGCAGAACGAGCGCACAGTATCGCTCCGCGTACAGGGCGAGGGCGACAAGGGCTCGATGACGCTCGACGAGTTCTGCAACCACGTAGCAGACCTTGTCAAGGAGGAGACGGCTTCGCGCGGCAAGATCTGAGAAAGAGTTGCAAGAAGAGATAAAACACACATTTAACCAACAGTTACAAATTTGGCAATCACACAGAAACCTTTCCCGCCGAGGCCCTATCAGGGCGGGGGAAACCAGAACAACGCAGGACTCCGCGGCAGACGTCCCGAAAAGGAGAATCCCAACCGTATCAACCACGAGATCACGGCACCCATGGTGCGCGTGGTGGGCGACAACGTCGAGCCCAACCTCGTAATACCGGTACGGCAGGCCAGAGCCATGGCCGAGCAGATGGAGCTCGACCTGATCGAGATCTCGCCCAAGGCGGATCCTCCCGTATGCCGCATTGCCGACTACCAGAAGTTCCTCTACCAGCAGAAGCGCAAGGCCAAGGAGATCAAGGCCAAGCAGGTGAAGGTCGTAGTCAAGGAGATCCGTTTCGGCCCGCAGACCGACGACCACGACTACAACTTCAAGCTCAAGCACGCCGAGAACTTCATCAACGAGGGTGCCAAGGTCAAGGCCTACGTGGTATTCCGCGGCCGCTCGATCGTCTTCAAGGAGCAGGGCGAGATCCTGCTGCTGCGCTTCGCCACCGACCTCGAGAACATCGCCAAGGTGGAGATGATGCCCAAGCTCGACGGCAAGAAGATGAACATGATACTTGCTCCCAAAAGCAAGAAGTAACTGAAAACTCTGTCACGATCCGGGGGAGGTGTGTCACACTCGACGCACCTCCTTTCGGGTGTGTAGAAACATGTGGCCACGCGCCGGAAAACGACGTCCGCACTCGACGGCGGGAGAAGGCACGCGCCACGGCATGAACTGACAATGATCGGAATAGACGAGATACTGAGCATAACGTCGGCGGAGGAGTTCGACCGCGCCGCACTGGAGGTGTTCCGCTTCCAGGCCGGGGCGTGCGAGCCCTATGCCCGCTACATGTCGCTCATGGGCATCGACCCGCAGCAGGTGCGCCGCGCAGCCGACATACCCCACCTGCCCATCGAGCTCTTCAAGACGCAGCGCATATATTGCGGCCCGGGCGAACCGCAGAAGGTATTCACCTCGAGCAACACGGGCGCCACGACGCCATCGAGCCACTACATGGCCGACCTTACGATCTACGAACGCGACTTCACCGCCTCGTTCGAGCGTTTCTACGGCCCGGCCGCGGAGTGGAGCATCTACGGGCTGCTGCCCAACTACCTGCAGCGCGAGGGGTCGTCGCTCGTCTACATGGTCGACCGACTGATCGCCCACAGCGGCTCGGGAGGATTCTATCTCGACGACTACGACAAGCTGCTGCGCGACATGGAGCGCGACCCGCGGCACAAGATACTGCTGGGCGTGAGCTACGCCCTGTGGGACCTGGCCGAGCAGTACGCCCCGAAGCTGCACGACACCATCGTCATGGAGACGGGCGGCATGAAGGGACGGCGCCGCGAGCTCCCCAAGCAGGAGTTCCACGCCATCCTCACCGAGGCCTTCGGCGTGGAGTCGATACACTCGGAGTACGGCATGGCCGAACTCACTTCGCAGGCATACTCGTCGGGCGGCGGCATCTTCCGCGCGCCGGAGTGGATGCGCGTCACGGTGCGTGACGTGAACGACCCGCTGACGACGCTGCCCGCAGGCTCGCGCGGCGCCATCGACATCACCGACCTGGGCAACCTCTACTCGTGCGCCTTCATCTCGACGCAGGACGTGGGCCGCACCTTCGCCGACGGCACGTTCACCGTCGAGGGACGCCTCTCGGGCGCCGACGTGCGCGGCTGCAACCTGCTGGTGCAGTGACAACAGGGCCGGAAGCGAGAGCCAGGGCCCGAAAACAATGGAAAAATGAAGACCGTAGCATTCGTACCCATACGTCTGAACAGCAGCCGCGTCGCGGGCAAGAACCTGCGTCCGCTTGGCGGGCGTCCACTTATGACCTACATACTGGAGACGCTGCGGCAGGTGGAGAACATCGACCGCACGTACGTCTACTGCAGCGACCCGACCGTCGCACAGCTCCTGCCCGAAGGGGTGCAGCTGCTGCGGCGCGATGCCGCCCTCGACAGCGACACCACCCTCGGCGAGCAGATATACGACGCCTTCACGCGCGAGGTGGAGGCCGACATATATGTCCTGGCGCACGCCACGTCGCCCTTCATACGCCCCGAGACCATCGCTCAGGCCGTGGCACGGGTGCAGAGCGGCGAGTACGACTCGGCTTTCAGCGCCGAGCGCATACAGACCTTCGCGTGGTACGGCGGGCGGCCGCTAAACTACTCGCTCACGCATGTGCCCCGCACGCAGGAGCTCGAACCGGTATATGCCGAGACGTCGGCCTTCTTCGTCTTCGGGCGCGAGCTGTGGTGCGGACGCCACCGCCGCATAGGCGACCGTCCCTACGTCGCCGTAACCGACCGAATAGAGAGCACCGACATCGACAACCCCGACGACTTCACCCTCGCCGAGGCGATCGTGGCGGCGGGCCTCAACCGCAGGTGACAAAAGGCCCCGAAACGGAAAGTTTCAGGGCCTTTTCATTTATCCCCAAGGCACACGCACGGGGACAGCATCAATAAAAGAGATCCCCGGAGAATCAAGAAGATTCTCCGGGGAATCTTTTTCCCTCATGCTTGCCGGGAAAGCGGCAAGGGCAATTTATTACACGGCAGGGATGAATCCTACCGGCGACTAGATATCCAACTTGCCGGTCCAGCTGCCCGAGAAGTGTTTGGGCTCCTGCTGCCCGTCGAGGAAGTCAAATTCGATGGTGTAGGTACCGTCCGAGTTCTTCGTAATATCGACATATCCGGCTGAAGCGGCTCCCGCCCAGAGCACCTCACCGTTTTCGAAATATTCGAAGTAGGTACCCGTGCCGAATGCACTATAGTCTCCCTTGGTATAGGTTCCAACTCTTGCGGTTCCCACCTCGTCCGTAGAGCTGATTTCATAGTGTCCCGCGACAGGCTCCTCCGTATCCTCAAGAGTGTTTACAATCTGGATGTTCAACTGATCTGACCAATAATTCCAATTCGAGTCGAACTGCTTGAACTGGAACGCCCATGTCGTAGCTCCCTCAACAGTCCATTTATCGCTGAAGGCCTGTACCATAAGTGATTCCGAAGTGAACTCCATAGCATGGTCTTCCGGCAGATCCCATTCGTTTTTCTCGACTACTTTCGGGGCATCCTCAACTACCAGCGGACCGGTGTAGCTACCCTTCATAGTTTTGCCGTTGGTTGTTTTCAGTTCATAGGTGATTGTATATTCGTCACCGTTCTTCTGGATGTCTACGGTGCCGGATTCGGCCAAACCTACCTGGATTGCAGAACTGTCGCTGGCGTCGTAATAGTACTTGAGATTCGAACCTGCCGGGAACGGGGCGTTCAGGAAGTTAACGCACTCACCCTGGGTAAATGAGTTGTCCGTAGCATCGCCGCTGACAATCGAGAAGGATCCGGGAAGAAGTTCTCCATCGTCGTTGAATTCACCGCGGCCGACAAGAATCAGTACGCTCGAAGGTGCTACAAGCCATCCGGCCTCGTCAATATTTTCGTACAGCGTTATATTGAGGTTCGTGTTTTTATATTCTACATTATCCTCGAGATACCAGGCCATCGCCGTGGTCATCGGGGTATTCATATCTTCGGCCATCCATTCGATGCTCTTATCGACGAGTAAAAAGTCACCCGTATAGACAGTGTGGAAGGTCTCGCCTTCAGTGGTTGTTGCCGTTATCTCAATCGAATACTCTCCACCTGAGGTCGAGACGTTCATGGTTATCTCTTCGATTGATTTCGTCGCTCTTTTATATACTACGGAACTTATATCCGTAAGTATTGTATATTCGGTATATTTATCGGATGAAGACGTTCCTTCGTAGGTGCCTGCTGCGGGAAACTCCTCCAGGGGCGAATTCAGGCGAAGGACGTAATATGTACCTTCCGCATCCAAATCCTCATCGTCCGTCATGGGCAAATCGCCAATTCGCAGATAGTGTGTATACACCTCATCGTTTGAGAAGTAAGCATCTCCGAAATATATGCCTTCACAATAGGCAGAGACAGTATCGACATCGTAGTCTACGGGAGGAACATTGTCGCCGTCTTCGGTGTTGCAGGATTGCAGCGCGATTGCAGCGAACATCGCAAGGGTAAGGAACAAGTACTTTTTCATAATAAAGATATATGAGGTTTGTGATTTTTTTCGCATGTCAAAGCTAAGCAGATTTGGCGGCAAAAACTTTGACATAGGACAAAGTTTAGCGAATTTTTATGTTTTTTTAGTAAATTTACAGCGAAAAAGATCGGTATATGGACGAGCTGGTAGAAGCGATTATGCAAGAGGGAAATTTCCACCCGTCGGAGGAAATTGTCCGTAAATTCCTGAGTTTGAGCAGGGAGGTATATTTCCCCGCAAAAAAGCCGGTAATTGAATACGGACGCATCAACTCGAATATTTATGCCGTAAAGAGCGGCATCCTGCGGGTGGTCTATTATCAGGAAGAAAAGGAGGAGACCTACGGGTTTGCCTCTCCCGGTACGATTTTCCTTTCGCCCCACTCCTATTATATGAATCAGCCTGCGGTCATGCAGTTCGAGGCCTGCAAAAAGGGCTGCACCTGTATCGAGATCCCGAAGGCACGGTTCGACAAGCTGATGGCCGAATCGCACAAGTGCGCCCGCTGGATGTTCGATCTGGCGATGGGGCAGTTCTATACCTCTGAGATGAAACTGAAATACATCAAGGGCGACGCCCGTGAGCGTATTATTGCCGTCCTGAAATACCGTCCCGAAATTTTGGAGTATGTCTCAGCACGGACCCTTGCTTCATATATAGGTGTTACAGAGACCTACTTATGCCGCATCAAGAAGGAAATCCTATAGTTTTTCCGATTTACGAACGCCCCGACCGTATTGCCGCACGCTAAAGCCCCTTGCGGGCCAGCAGCCACGCCAGGCGGTTGTAGGCGGCCAGCACGGCGGGACGCAGCCGCGGGGGCAGGGCGTTAAGGACACGCACCTTGCGCGCTATGCGGTGCGAGAGACGGTTGTAGGAGAAGAGGCGCAACGCCTCGGCCGCCGAAGCGGTATCTCCCCCAGCACTCTGCACGAGGGCCTTGCCCAGAGCCACGCGGGCGACGTATTCGTTGCTCAAGCCGTCGGCCGCAGGGTCGTAGAGTTCGTATAGCGAATGCGAGGTCTGCTCGGGGCGGAATATCGCGGCCGAGCGGTTGGATGCCGTGCGCGAATATACGGCCAGCGGCTGCGGTGTGAAGGCCACGGGGGCGCGGCGCGCCAGAACGGTCCAGAGCCACTGGTCCTCACCCATACGCATACCCTCGGGGAATCCCCCTACATCCATAACAAGGTCGCGCCGCAGTGTGGCAGCCGACGGAATGAGCACATAGCGCGTCATCGACTCGCGGAAGAAATCGACGACGCCCTCCTCGCGCGGGGTATCGCCCACGGTCCGCCGGCCATCGGTGTCGACCATGAAGCCCGTGCCGTAGGCGCCGCAGTCGGGATAGCGGGCGATCAGCGCAGCCACATGCCCGAGGTACTCGGGGTGCCAGCTGTCGTCGCCGTCGAGAAGGGCAACATGGCGTCCCGACGCCATTGCGATGCCACGGTTGCGGGCGGCACTCACGCCGCGGTTCTCCTGCCGCACAAGCCGTACCAGAGGCGAGGCGATGGCCTCGACAACGGCGGCGCTGCCGTCCGTCGAACCGTCGTCGACGACGATAACCTCGCGCGGCGGCAGCGTCTGCGCCAGCACCGAACGCACGGCGCGGCCGATCTCGGCAGCCTTGTTGTAGAGGGGTATCACAACCGATATGTCGCACGGCGTCGCCGCCGGCTGCGTGCTGTTGTCGTTCATAGCGGAAAGCATCCCAACGCGCGGCCGAAAGGGTCTCCGACAGCCCCGGCGCGCGACGGCATGATTGCAAATTTAGGGATATTTTGTTAGTTTTGCAAGACAGCAACATTACCGCCGATGCGCCTCTCACTACGAATAATCGAAGCTCTGCGCAACACCTTCGACACCGCCCTCTTCTTCGCCACGATGGCCGTGAAGGAGGGCTTCAGCAACACGGTCGCCCGCGCCGGCGCCGTCGACATGAACCCCGCACGCCGTATCGCCATCCTCGGCAACGGCCCCTCGCTGCGGCACGAGATGGCTGCCATACGGCATGACGCCGAGGCCGCGGCATGCGACATCATGGCGGTGAACTTCTTCGCCCTGGGCGACGAGTACGAGACGCTGCGCCCGAAATACTACGTTCTCTCGGACCCGCAGTTCTTCCGCCGCAGCGGCCGCAGCGAACGCGTCGAGGCATTGTACAGGGCACTTGACACCCGCACGTCGTGGACGATGATCCTCTACGTGCAGCACTACAACCCCGAACGGTTCGACTACCGCGCCGCCGTGCCCAATCCCAACGTGCGCATCGTGCCGTTCCATACGACGGTGTTCCACGGCTTCCGCAGCATGGAGTTCTGGTGCTACCGCCACGGCCTCGGCTCGGGCAACTTCGGCACCGTGGTGCAGAACGGCGAGTTCATAGCCCTGCTGCTCGGCTACCGCCTCATCGAGCTCTACGGCGTCGACCACACGCTGCTCGACGGGCTCTGCGTCGACGAGGCCAACCGTCTCTGCCGCATCAAGAGCCACTACTACGACAACGGCACCCCCACGGCCGAACCCATCTACGTCAACGCCACCGAGCCGCCGCAGCCCTACACGATGGCCTCCTACCTGGCCGAGACGGCCGAGCTCTTCCGCGGCCACGAGGTGCTGCGCGACTACGCCCGCACGCTCGGCGCACGCATCATAAACCGTACCCGCGGCTCGATGATCGACGCCTACGAACGCCGTCCCGTCGGGGCCGAGAAGTAGCACGGCACCCTCTTTCCCCGTTATCTTCAGCCCCCGCACGAGGGGTTTTGGCATGCCTTGCGGCATAATCTCACGGCAAAGACACAAGTTGGCGGCGAATTATGCCCCAATTCCGCAAAACTTAATATCTTTGCACTAATTTACCTTTAATACTTAAACACGAAACAGAAACTCTTGGCGAGAAATGAAAAAATGGCACATTGAGGACTCGGCCGAGCTCTACAACATCAACGGCTGGGGCGTCTCGTACTTCGGTATCAACGACAAGGGGCACGTCATGGTGACCCCCAAGAAGAACGGCATCGAGATCGACCTGCGCGAGGTGATGGACGAACTGGCCCTGCGCGACATCGGCGCACCCGTACTGCTGCGTTTCCCCGACATCCTCGACAACCGTATCGAGAGCATGTCGTGCTGTTACAAGAAGGCCGCGGCCGAATATGGCTTCAAGGCCGAATGTTTCTCGGTATACCCCATCAAGGTCAACCAGATGCACCCCGTCGTCGAGGAGGTGATAAGCCACGGCCAGAAGTTCAACCTCGGACTCGAGGCCGGCTCGAAACCCGAGCTGCACGCCGTCATCGCCGTCAACGCCGAGAACGACTCGCTCATCATCTGCAACGGATACAAGGACGAGAGCTACATCGAGCTGGCGCTGCTCGCGCAGAAGATGGGCAAGCGCGTATACCTTGTCATCGAGAAGATGAACGAACTGGACCTCATTGCCGAGATCTCGAAGCGTCTGAACATACGCCCCAAGATCGGCATACGCATCAAGCTCGGCACCTCGGGCAGCGGCAAGTGGGAGGACAGCGGCGGCGACGCCAGCAAGTTCGGCCTCACGTCGAGCGAGCTGCTCGAAGCGCTCGTCAAACTCGAGGAGACGGGACTCTCGGACTGCCTGAAGCTCATCCACTTCCACATAGGCAGCCAGGTGACCAACATACGCCACATAAAGACCGCCATACGCGAGGCGTCGCAGTTCTACGTCCAGCTCTACAAGATGGGCTTCCCCGTCGACTTCATCGACGCGGGCGGCGGCCTGGGTGTCGACTACGACGGCACGCGCTCGGCCAGCAGCGAGAGCAGCGTCAACTACTCGATGCAGGAGTACGTAAACGACGTAATGTACCAGATAATCGACGCGGCCGACAAGAACGGGCTGCCCCACCCCAACATCATAACCGAGAGCGGCCGCTCGCTCGCCGCCCACCACTCGGTGCTGGTGATACAGGTGCTCGAGACCGCCTCGCTGCCCGAGATGCCCGAGGAGTGGGAGGTAGGCCCCAACGACCACCAGCTGGTGAAGGACCTCTACGAGATATGGGACAACCTGACGCAGCGCAGCGCCCTCGAGAACTGGCACGACGCGCAGCAGATACGCGACGAGACCCTCGAGCTCTTCTCGCACGGCCTGATCGACCTTAAGACCCGCGCCCAGATCGAAAAGCTCTACTGGTCGGTAACGCGCGAGATCAACACCATAGCCATGCAGATGAAACGCGTGCCCGAGGAGCTGCACAAGATCAACAAGCTGCTGGCCGACAAGTATTTCTGCAACTTCTCGCTCTTCCAGTCGCTGCCCGACTCGTGGGGCGTGGGACAGGTGTTCCCCATCATGCCGCTGCAGAGGCTCAACGAGCGCCCCGAGCGCCACGCCACGCTGCAGGACATCACCTGCGACAGCGACGGCAAGGTTGCCACCTACATAGCCGAGAACACCATCACCAACAGCCTGCCCGTACACGCGCTGCGCCCGGGCGAGCCCTACTACCTCGGCGTATTCCTCGTGGGCGCCTACCAGGAGATCCTGGGCGACATGCACAACCTCTTCGGCGACACCAACGCCGTACACATATCGGTCACCAAGGACGGGTACAAGATCGACCAGACGATCGACGGCGAGACCATCGACGACGTGCTCGACTATGTCGACTGGGACACCAAGAAGATGGTGCGCACGCTCGAGACGTGGGTCAAGCGCTCGATCAAGCAGGGGCGCATCTCGGTCGAGGAGGGCAAGGAGTTCCTCAACACCTACCGTTCGGGACTCTACGGCTACACCTACCTCGAGTAACCCCGCCCGGCATGCGCGGCACGGCGCAGCAGCGTGACAAACAAAATTAATCGCCCGCAAAGGCGGCATAATAGGAAAATAAATCGTAACTTCGTGGTGCGGCCGCCGGCGGCCATCAGACCGTGGCGCCGCACCCAACCTTTACCCATACAAGAGACGCAAAAATGAGCAGAGTATTACAGATCGGCTGCGGCGGCGTCGGTACCGTCGTAGCGCACAAGCTGGCACAGAACCCCGATGTCTTCACCGAGATCATGATCGCCAGCCGCACCAAGAGCAAGTGCGACGCCGTGGCTGCCGCCATCGGCAAACCCAACATAAGCACCGCCGCCGTCGATGCCGACGACGTGAAGGCGCTGGTTGCCCTCATGCGCCAGTTCAAGCCCGACATCGTGGTGAACGTGGCCCTGCCCTATCAGGACCTCACGATCATGGATGCCTGCCTCGAGGCGGGTGTCAGCTACCTCGACACGGCCAACTACGAGCCGCGCGACGAGGCGCACTTCGAGTACAGCTGGCAGTGGGCCTACAAGAAGCGTTTCGAGGAGGCCGGCCTCACGGCAATCCTCGGCTGCGGCTTCGACCCGGGCGTGTCGGGCATATTCACCGCCTACGCCGCCAAGCACCACTTCGACGAGATCCACACGCTCGATATCGTCGACTGTAACGCCGGCAACCACCACAAGGCCTTCGCCACCAACTTCAACCCCGAGATCAACATCCGCGAGATCACGCAGAAGGGCCGCTACTACAAGGACGGACAGTGGGTTGAGACGGGCGCCCTCGAGATACACAAGGGGCTGACCTATCCCAACATCGGCGAAAGGGAGAGCTACCTGATGTACCACGAGGAGCTGGAGTCTCTCGTTAAGAACTTCCCCACGATCCGCCAGGCCCGCTTCTGGATGACCTTCGGACAGGAGTACCTCACCCACCTGCGCGTGATACAGAACATCGGCATGGCCCGCATCGACGAGGTCGAGTACCAGGGCATGAAGATCGTGCCGCTGCAGTTCCTCAAGGCCGTGCTGCCCGATCCCCAGGACCTGGGCGAGAACTACGAGGGCGAGACCTCGATCGGCTGCCGCATACGCGGTGTGAAGGACGGCAAGGAGCACACCTATTACATCTACAACAACTGCTCGCACCACGAGGCATACCTCGAGACGGGAATGCAGGCCGTAAGCTACACGACGGGCGTGCCGGCCATGATCGGCGCCATGATGTACCTCAAGGGTCTGTGGCGTCGTCCGGGCGTATGGAACGTCGAGGAGTTCGATCCCGACCCCTTCATGGAGCAGCTCAACAAGCAGGGACTGCCGTGGCACGAGGTGTTCGACGGCGATCTGGAGCTCTGATAACACTCTACGCGACAGGGCGGCCGCCGAGGCCGCCCTTTTCGTTTCACACGGCGGCCATCGCGCCGCCGCATACGGGAACGCAAAAACACACCGCCATGAAATATGCACTGGTCACGGGAGCCTCGTCGGGCATAGGCGAGGCGTATGCGCGCCTTTTGGCCGAGGGCGGGCACAACGTCGTCGTCGCAAGCAACCGCGACGGCGACAACCGACGCGTAGCCGAACAGCTGCGGCGCGAGTACGGCGTTCGGGCCGAGCCGCTCTACGCCGACCTTGCGGAGGCCGACGCCGCGGAACGCATCCACGCATGGTGCGACGAGAGGCAGATCGAGGTCGACATACTCGTCAGCAACGCCGGCATACTCCACTTCGGCCTGCTTGCCCGCACCGACACGGCCGCCATCGACCGCATCGTGGCGCTGCACTGCACCACGCCCGCCAAGCTGTGCCGCCTCTTCGCCGCCGACATGTGCCGCCGCGGCGGGGGACGCATACTCATCATGTCGTCGATAACGGCGTGGACGCCATACCCCACCATGTCGCTCTACGGCGCGACGAAGGCCTTCCTGCGCAACTTCGCCACATCGCTGCGGCTCGAGCTGCGCGACAGCGGCGTCGGCGTCACCACCGTATTTCCGGGGGCGGTCGACACCCCTCTCTACAACCTCACCGAGCGGCACCGCCGCCTGCTCCGCCGCACTGGGCTCATGATGTCGCCGCAGGAGGTGGCACGCCGCGGTCTGCGCGCCATGATGCGCGGCCGCGCGCGCTGCATCCCCGGCCTTGCCGCCAAGATCGAGGTGCTGGCGTGCAGCCTGCTTCCCGCCTGCGCCATACGCCCCGTCATGCGGCTGCCCGCCGTGCGGCGGCTGCTGGAGAGGCTGTAAGACCGGCGGCCCCGACGTGGCGAAATTGGCGATAAATTCGTAACTTTGCTATAATCCGCAACCCTGCAACCCATGAAGACCCGCATCCTGACAACCATACTGATACTGTCGTGCATCGCCCTGCCCGCCGCGGCACAGACGCGCGATGCGCTCCCCGCCGACGTGCGGCACATCGTCGACTCGCTGCGCCGCGCATACGCCCCCGACAGCCGCACGGCCATCCTAGACGTCGACTGCACCGTCGCCGACCGCCACATCATGGTGCGCGGCCGCACCACCTCGGCCGCATGCCGGCAGGCGCTCTACGACGCCCTCCGCAGCGCGGGATACGAGACGGTGGAGTGCATGCGGCGGCTGCCCGACACCCCGCTCGGCGCCGACACGCTGGCCGTGGTACGGCTCTCGGTGTGCAACATGCGCTCGGCGCCCGACTTCTCGGCCGAGATGGTGTCGCAGGCCGTCATGGGCATGCCGGTGCGCGTGCTAGACTACGACGGCTGGTACCTGATACAGAGCCCCGACGACTACATAGCGTGGGTGCACCCCGCCGCCATCGAACTGATGGACCGCGACGAGATGCAGGCGTGGAACAGGGCCGAGAAGGCCGTCGTGACGTCGCACTGCGGTTTCGTACGCACCGCCCCGCGCGACGACGCCCCGACCGTGTCGGACATCGTCGCGGGCAACCGCCTGCGCCTCACGGGAGAGAAGGGACGCTTCTACGCGGTGGAATACCCCGACGGCCGCACGGGCTACATACCGAAGGCCGACGCACGGCCCGAATCGGAGTGGCGCAGGACGCTGCGGTACGATGCCGATGCCATCATCGCCACGGCGCAGACGCTGACGGGCGTACCCTACCTGTGGGCGGGGACATCGTCAAAGGGGATGGACTGCAGCGGCTTCGTACGCACGGTGCTCTACATGCACGACATCATAATCCCGCGCGACGCCTCGCAGCAGGCGCTCACGGGCAGCCGCATCGAGATAGCGCCCGACCTCAGGAACCTCGAGCCGGGCGACCTGCTCTTCTTCGGGCGCAAGGCCACGGCCACCAGCCGCGAGCGGGTGGTACACGTAGGCATATACATCGGCGGCGGACGCTTCATACACTCGCAGGGCGACGTGCGCACCGGCAGCCTCGACTCGCAGGACGAACTCTTCGACGGCTACAACCTCGCGCGCCTGCTCTTCGCCGCGCGCATACTGCCCCACATCGACCGGCTGCCGCAACTATGCACCACGCCCAACAACCCCTACTACCGATTCTGACACCGCGGCGCACGGCCGCCCCAATACCCCCCGCACGATGCCCACACGAAAAGAGTTCCTAAAGACAATGGCCACGCTGGCCGCAGGCACGGCCCTCGGCCTCGACGCCGCGGCACACGCCCCGAAGCGCCCCGCCCCCTTCAACATCAACCGCGGCGGCACGGGCGCACGCATGAAGCTGCGCTTCTTCCCCTATGAACTGAAGCTGCGGCACGTATTCACCGTGGCGACATACTCGCGGTCGACGACGCCCGACATACAGGTCGAGATCGACTACGACGGCGTGACGGGTTACGGCGAGGCCTCGATGCCGCCCTACCTGCAGCGCGAGCTGGGCTCGCCCGAGAGCGTCGCGGCATTCCTCGGGCGGGTGCAGCAGATCATCGGCGAGTTCGACGACCCGTTCAAGACCGAGGAGATACTCGCCCGCATCGACTCGCTCTCGCCGGGCGACGCCGCAGGCAAGGCCGCCGTCGACATCGCGCTGCACGACCTGACGGGCAAGCTGCTCGGGGCGCCGTGGTTCCGCATCTGGGGCCTCGACAGGGAGAAAGCCCCCTCGACGACCTTCACCATAGGCATCGACACGCCCGATGTGGTGCGCCGCAAGACACGCGAGTGCGCCGACCGCTTCAACATACTCAAGGTGAAGCTCGGCGGCGAGAACGACCGCCTCATGATCGAGACCATACGCTCGGTGACCGACCTGCCCATCGCCGTCGATGCCAACCAGGGATGGCATGACCGCCGGCAAGCCCTCGACATGATACTCTGGCTCAAGGAGCAGGGCGTGGTCATGGTCGAGCAGCCCATGCCGCGCCAGCAGCGCGACGACATGGCGTGGGTGACGCAGCAGAGCCCGCTGCCCGTCTTCGCCGACGAGGCCATCCAGCGTCTGGGCGACGTGGCGGCCATGAAGGGGCTGTACACGGGCATCAACATCAAGCTGATGAAGTGTACGGGCATGCGCGAGGCGTGGAAGATGCTCACGCTCGCACGCGCCCTCGGCATGAAGGTGATGGTGGGGTGCATGACCGAAACATCGTGTGCCTGCTCGGCGGCGGCGCAGCTCTCGCCCGCGGTCGATTTCGCCGACCTGGACGGCAACCTGCTCATCGCCAACGACCGTTTCCGCGGCATGGAGGTCGTGGACGGCAGGATAACCCTCCCCGACCGCCCGGGCATAGGCGTCGAACTCATCGAACCTCAAAAATGACACCGCCATGCTACAACGTACCATCCGCGCGGCCATAGCCGCCGCGACACTCCTTACGGCGGCCTCGTGCGGCACTGCGACACCGCCCGCCGCCGACACCGCCGCCACATACCGCTGGGAGGATGACCTGCGGCAGCGCCTGGCCGTCGATTTCTGCCTCACGGAGGAGCAGGTCGCCGAATACATACGCCGCTACATCCCCGACCTCACGCCGCAGCAGATGCGATCGTGGGAGGCATCGGGCGCCCTCGAGTGCATGGTCGTCGACGGACAGCGGCTATACTTCCACTCGGCGGCGCGCAACCTCTTCCGCATCGACCCGCAGTGCCGTGCCATAAAGGAGGCGGCCGACGGCGCGGAACACAGCGCCACCGAACCCGCCAACCTCAAGAACCTGCCCGAGATCATCGGCGCCGCCTCGGCCGAAAGGCCCGTCGCCGCACCCAAGCGCATGCGCGTGACCTACACGCTTACCGTGGCGGCCGACGCCGTGCCCGCGGGCGAGACCATACGCTGCTGGCTGCCATTCCCGCGGCGCGACGTGCCGCGGCAGAGCGACGTGCGGCTGCTCGGCGCAAGCGAGGCGAAATATACCCTCGCCCCCGACTCGTGTCGCCACAGCACGCTCTACATGGAACGGCAGGCCGTGGCGGGCGAGCCCACAGTCTTCAGCGAGACCTTCGAATACACCTCCGCAGGCGAGCGGCACGACCTGCGGCGCATCGCCCCCCTGCCCTACGACACCACGTCGGAGACCTACCGCACCTACACCTCCGAGCGCGAGCGGCACATACGCTTCACGCCGCGCCTGCGCGCCCTCGCCGCCGCCATAACAGGCGACGCCGCCACACCCGTGCAGAAGGCCGAAAGGATCTTCCGCTACATATGCGACCGCTACCCGTGGGCCTCGGCGCGCGAGTACTCCACCATAGACAACATACCCGAGTATGTGGTCGACAACGGCCACGGCGACTGCGGGCAGGTGAGCCTGCTCTTCATCACGCTCTGCCGCATAAGCGGCATACCGGCCCGTTTCCAGAGCGGCTTCATGATGCACCCCGGGGCGTGGAACCTACACGACTGGGCCGAGATATACATCGAGGGCACGGGATGGGTCCCCGTCGACCAGTCGTTCGGCATGCCCGACTACGCGCGCAACGACGACGAGCGCCTCTTCTTCCTCGGCGGCATCGACTCGTGGCGCATGGCCGTCAACAACGACTACGGCTGCCCGCTATACCCAGCCAAGCGCTTCCCGCGCAGCGAAACGGTCGATTTCCAACGCGGCGAGGCCGAGTGGCGCGGCGGCAACCTCTACTTCACGGAGTGGAGCTACGACATGAAAATAGAATATCTCGACAATTAATCGCCCGCCGAAAGACGCAGGTTCGTCAAAAATTCGTACCTTCGTGCACCGTTTGGCGACAGGCGTCGCCGGACAGCTCCCGGGAGGGAGATATTCTTCAGGGAGACAGATACTTCATACTACATTTAACCCGACGGCGCATCACCGCGACACGACACGGATGCCGCCGCGTAAAACATTTTCGCTTATGTCAGGTTTTTTGGGCTGCGTCTCGCGTGACGAGTGCGTGAACGAGGTTTTCTACGGTACGGACTACCATTCACATCTGGGTACCAAACGGGCCGGCATGGCCTTCGTCGCCAACGGCAGGTTCATGAGGTCGATCCACTCGCTCGAGGACGGATACTTCCGCAACAAGTTCGAGAGCGAACTGCCTAAATTCACCTCCGCAAACATGGGCATAGGTGTCATCTCCGACAGCGAGGCCCAGCCCATCATCATCACCTCCCCGCTGGGGCGGTATGCCGTGGTCACCGTCGCCCGCATCGACAACATCGAGGATCTCACGCGCGAACTGCTCGCGCAGGGCCACCACTTCGCCGAGCTCTCCGACTCGACGATCAACGCCACCGAGCTCGTCGCAATACTCATCGGCCAGGGCAAGTCGCTCAAGGAGGGCATAGAGTTCGCCCAGAGCAAGATCAAGGGCTCGTGCTCGATGCTCGTGCTCACCGACCACGCCATCTACGCCGCCCGCGACCGCTTCGGCCGCACCCCCATCACCATAGGCAAGAACGACAAGGGATACATCTGCGCCAGCGAGAGCTCGAGCTTCGACAACCTGGGCTACGACTTCGTGCGCGACCTCGGCCCGGGCGAGATCGTCAAGCTCACGGCCGACGGCGTGCGCCAGATCACGCCTCCGGGATGCCGCAAGCAGGTGTGCTCGTTCCTGTGGGTATACTACGGCTACCCCTCGGCATGGTACGAGGGCATCAACGTCGAGGAGTGCCGCTACCGCTGCGGCGCCGCCATGGCCAAGCACGACAACGACATCGACCCCGACTTCGCCGCCGGAATACCCGACTCGGGCGTGGGCCACGCCATAGGTTACTCGAACGAGAAACGCATACCCTACAAGCGCCCCTTCGTAAAGTACACCCCTACATGGCCCCGCAGCTTCATGCCCCAGGACCAGAAACGACGCGACCTTGTGGCCAAGATGAAACTGCTGCCCAACCGCGAGTTCACCCACGGCCAGAGGATCGTATTCATGGACGACAGCATCGTGCGCGGCACGCAGCTCAAGGACAACGTCGTCAAGCTGCTCGACGCCGGCGTCAAGGAGATACACATGCGCATAGCATGCCCGCCGCTGATCTTCCCCTGCCGCTTCCTCAACTTCTCGACCTCGCGCAGCACCTACGACCTCTATGCCCGCCGCGTCATACGCGACATGGAGGGTACGGACAACATACCCGACTCGGTATTCGAGCAGTATGCCGATCCCGACAGCCCCAAGTACAAGGAGATGGTCGATATCATGTGCCGCCACCTGCAGCTCACGTCGCTCAAGTTCCAGCGTCTGGACGACCTGGTGAAGGCCATCGGCCTGCCCAAGGAGGACCTCTGTACCCACTGCTGGGACAACAGCAGCTACGACGAGTAGCCGCCGCGCCACCCAAACACAGCGGGCCGCCCTTCCGACAAGGAAAGGCGGCCCGCTTTCATATGCCGGCACCGTGCGCCGTCACTGCTGCATGCGGAACGTGACCTTCGCGGGCTCCGACTCCCGGGCCTCCGAGACGATGCGGCGCTCGGGCACCGTGACGCGCCCGCGCACGAACTCGGGTATGTTGTACGACTTCATGAAGGTGCGGTAGAAGTCGGGATCGCGCTGCGGCAGCAGGAACGGTTTCGACAGCGTGCCGTCGGCGGCCACGTGCGCCATATAGACATGTGTGTAGAGTCCGTCGACACGGCGGCTGTTGAAGAGAATCCAGCGGCTGTTGCTGCTCCATGAGTGGTAGCTCTCGGCCTCGGGGCTGTTCACGACGGCGGTCTCCACCTCGCGGCCGCTGCGCAGGTCGACCATGCGCAGGTCGGCGTCGCGGTGCCAGATCGAGAAGTTGCCGTAATCCGACAGCGCATAGAGCATGAAGGCCCCGTCGGGCGACACGCGCGGGAACGAGACGCTGCGGCCCGACGTGCGGGCGTTGTAGAGGGTGTCGACCTGCGTGCCGAGACGTCCCGACGCCGCGTCGAACGACACCGAGCAGAGGCTGTAACGGGCATCCTTGTAGCGTCGTGGCATCTCGACCGAGTCGGCCACGCAGAAGTAGAGGCGGTCGCCCGCGGCCGAGAAGGCGGGGAAGGTCTCGAAGCGGTCGCCGCGCGATAGCTCGGGCACGGTGAAGAGTTCGTGACGCCCGGTATCGTATACCACCACGTCGGAAGCGCTGTCGAAGACCTCCACGCGGTTACTCTCATCGGGCAGCGTTATCAGTTTCGTGGCATTGACCGAGAAGGCTATGTAACGGCCGCCGGGATGCCACGACGGATACACGGTCGACGAGATGGTGCCGTCGGTGGCGGTATTCAGGCGCTCGATGCGGCCGTCGCGCAGCAGCATCGTGCCGGGCAGCGACTGCCGCATGTGGAAGAGCATCATGTCGGGGTCCTGTCCGCAGAAGGTGTGGCAGTTGACACACCCGTATCCGGCCGACGAATTCTCGATTATGGCATCCTCGCCATAATTTTCCAGACAACGCTGGTAGATACCCATCTCGCCCCATGTCTCATACCCCGGCTCGATCAGGCGATATACCATGTAGGGGTCGATCTCGTCTCCCGAGACGTATATCGCAAACGGCGCATAACGCACCCCCGCGCCGTCCTTACCGCACGTCTCGACCGTAACCGCTATTGCCTCGCCCGACGCCGCGGCAGCCTCGCACAGGCGGCGCCATGCGCGGCGCGGAAGACGGAAGGCGCCGTCGCGCGTGGTTACGGTGACGTGCTGCGAGGCAACCACGAGGGTGGCACGCGCACGTCCGTCATACCCCTCAATGCGGAAATTAGGCGGTGCGATATTTACCGGCACCGTTACGCCGTCGTAGTCGGGGAAGATGCGCGGCGCCGATGCCGTCGGCACGGCCTCGCTGCCGCCGCAGCCGCAGAGCTCCGCGACGAAGGCCAGGGCGGCGATGTATGTTAAAAGATATCGTCTCATCGTTTCGGGGCAGGCTCCTCGCCTGCGAACATATAGTAATACATGTACGAGCCGCCGTAGTTGCGGCGCATAAGTGCCGCAAGGTCGCTGCGCGAGTAATTCTCGGCGGCGAAGCTCTGGAAGGCGAGGAAACGGCGGCGCGTCGCCTCCGAAATGCCGTAGGCCGACATGTCGAGCCCGGTCATGGCGCCGTGTATGAGCAGCGCCTCCTCGAAGCACTCCGCCGCAGGCATCACACCCGCCGCACGGCAGCCGTCCACCGCCGCGCAGAAACCCTCGAGGTCGCGGTTCAGAAGCCGCCCCACAAGCAGGTGCTCCACCGTACGACCCGCAAGGCCGTTCGGGCGCAGGCGCGACAGCTGCGAGGCATCGCGCTCGGCATCGTATACGGCGGCGATGTTCGACATGTTGGCCCGCGCGGCACCAAGGCGGCTGTCAGCCTCGACGGCGGCATCGTCACCCAGAAAACGGCGGTATGAGGCCGCCTCCGCCCGATAGAAGAGCGTGTGCTCCAGCATCGAGATATACTTTTCGGCCGCGGCATAGCCGCTGCGGCCGCCCGCGGCGATGAATGTCTGCACAAGGCGCATCAGCATGCGCGGGCTGCAGCTGCCGTTGACGGCCAGCGCCTCGCTGTTCTTCTTGAAGGCGGTCTCCTGCGCTATCGACACGTTGCCCGTGGCGTAGTACATGTCGCTCAACATGGGAAAGAGGAAGGGATTGTTGTCGCTCCAGTCGATCGAGAGGCCCTCAAGTCCCCGCTGCGGGAAGGTGAAGGCGCGCGCCGCAAGCTCGTCGCGCTCCAGCAGCGCCGTGTTGAGCATGAAGCAGTGGAGCGTATTCTCCGAACCGCTCGCCGCCACCGCGTCTATCACCTCGTCCCACGCGCCGCGGCGCATAAGGTAGTCCAGACGCTCGAACAGGCGCGTATCCTCCTGCATGTAGTAGCGCTCGCCACGCGCCGCCGACACGGCCACTACCGCCACGGCCGCAACCTGCACCGCCGCCACAGCCGCACGCCGCAGGGCCGTTCCCTGCTGCCACATCCGCGCCAGGGGGCGCACCGCCGCCACCGCGACGGGCATGGCCACCCATGCCGCCCACACCCACGCCGGGGCGGGCGTCATCGGATTCCAGTATGCCGCAGGCGTGAAGGCCCGCTCCGCCGTGCCGTACCAGCCGCAGCCGTATGCCGCCGCGGCCATCACCAGCGTCGCCGCCACGGGCAGCAGATACCACCACCGCCGTGCGCCGCCGCTCACGATCTCATACACGAAGAGGGTCACGGCAAAGGCTATGGCGGCAGGCCCGGCTAGCCAATAGAGGGCCACGCCCGCAACCGATGCCGCGGCTATGCGCACCGCAACACGGCCGCCGAAGCGTACAAAGAGCGAGAAGAGCCCCCACGCCGCAAGCCACGACACAAGCCCCTCGTAACGGTAGTCGCAGTCGATCGCAAGGAACATCTGCGTCACAACGGGCGCCAGCCACAACAGCAGTGCACCGTTCGCCGGGGCCACACGCCCCAGCGTCCTCCATGCCGCCACCCCCGCCGCCGTCAGCAGCAGTGACGCGATGAGGGCACCGCTCCACGGCTCGACGAAAAACTGCAGCAGGAAATCGCGCGCCACAGCCGCCGCGCCGCCGCACTCGGCCACGCGCCGCAGGAGATGGCCGCCGTCCCACATGAACATGCTGTTCTGCTCGATGAAGGGGAAGGCGTAGCCGTGCCGCAGATACATATAGAGGAAGAGGGCGGCAAAGCACACGACCGTGCCGGCCGCCGCCAACGCTTTTTTCGACATATCAACCATAAGGAATCACATGCGCCCGCACGCCATATCGCGCGGCGCATCAGTGTAAAGATACTAAAAATTGCCGAAACCGGAGCGGCGTTACTCCATTTTAGGCCGTCATACACTCTTTTCACAAGGCTATACACAAAAAAACGGGTCGGTTCATGGAACCGACCCGTGCAACGCGCACAAAGACTGAGTTGAAACGCAAGTTATATTATCGGACTGGAAGCCCCCGTGCGCGGTATCACCTCTCCGAGGGGACGCACCGCCGAAGGAAGGAAAGCGTCCCGTCTCGGAAAGGGTCCTGAACAGACCTCAAATTTACTCCTCAGGACGGAGTTCAACCGTTACCGTCTCCGATACCGTGCCCCACTTGTGGCTTACGGTTACGGGGATGAAGATCTTGACGGTCTTCTCGACCTTCACACCGCTGATGTTGAAGAAGCGAAGCGTAGCACCGCCATCCTCGACACGGATGCAGTTCTCACCGAAGCGATCGGCTGCAAGCGTAGTGGCATTCTCGGCCGTCATGCTGTCGTCAACAACATAGTTGCCCGAACCATCCTTCTTGAGGTTGACCTTGGCTGCTGCAAGATTCCACTTCACGTCGGTAACATCATAGTACTTATAAAGTTCGGCAGCATACTTCTCCTTCTCGGTCGTACCGGTGGTAACCTTGGCCACGATGTAGTCCTTGAAGTCGGTCATCGTGAATGCCTTCGAGCAGTCGATGGCAGATCCGCTGACAACCTGATCCACGAAGTATGCATTCTCGAGCGTATTGTTGATCTTCAACGGCTCAACGAAGTGTACGTCGAACTTGGTCACCTGATAGAGGTTATAGGGGTTAACGGCCGACCAAACCTTCAGCGTGGCATTGTTCTTCAGGATGCCGATACCGGCCTCGTTGTTCTCAACCCAGATACGGATATCCGATGCGGGAGCAACATTCACGGCGCCATCCTTACCCGTCTCGGGAGCGTACCAGTTGCCGCTTGCCATATTGTAGTAGTTGAGCTGGACGGCAGTCTCCAGACCCTTGTTAAGCATGTAACCGCTGTTGTCGCCGTTGCCTGCAGGTTCTGCAGTCATAGCAGGTGCATAGCCGGTTGCAGGCTGCTCGAGGGCAAACTGCACATCCCACTTGCCGCAAGGCAGAAGGTTCTTCACGATCTTGCTGTCAGAGAAGAGACGGTCGAGTTCGTAATCGTATACGCAAGTAGCCTGAGCCGTCGGAGTATTGTACTGTACGGGATATACGTTTGCAAGCTCCTTGTCGGTGTACCAGAACGAGAAGTCGTAACCGTAGATAGCGGGCAGTACGGGCAGCTTGATGTTGACAACAAACGAGAAGCTGATAGCACCCTGATAGGGGTTCTTGGCAGGAATCGTCACGTTGACGGTCTTCTTCTCAACGGTCTGCTTGCCGGTGAAGTCCATCACGGTACCGATCTGCTCGACGGTAAGATTCCAGATAAATGCTGCTGCAGAAGCATCGACACCGTCGTCGAAGTTGTAAACCAACTCGACACCGTCAGCCTCCGTGGTAGCGACCGTACCGGCCTTGTGATCCTCGGCCTTGATCTCGGGAGCCGCATAGGTTGCAAGGAACTCGTTCTGCGACATACCCTTCCCGTTGTTCAACTTAGCCAATACGTCATTTACCATCTCGCTCCAGAGCATATCGCCAGAGAAGGTCTCACAGCCCAGAGTATACTCGAAGGTCTTAAGCACACCGAGATCTACGGCGTCGAGAGCCTCACGTACCCACTTAACCTTGAAATAGCGTACGTCGACGACGGCATTGCTGTTGTTGACATCAACCAGCTCTACACGAACGATCGGCGTCTTGTCGATAGCGGCCTGATTGTCGGTAACGCCACCGGGAAGTTTCGACGAAAGCGTCCACGAACCGTCCTCGCCATGTGCGACAGCGGCAAACTGCTGCTGGTCGGTGTCGTTGTCACCGATCTTGTAGCTCAACGTGGGGATGCTGAAACGGAACTCCAGGCCCGAAGCAGCCAAATCATTCTTGTTGATCTCGTGGGCACCCTCGGCATCGGTATAGCAACCGGTAACAAGCGAAAGCAGATCTACCTTGCCATTGTATGCGAACTCCTTAACGGGAGCGGCAGCCTTGGCATCAACGAAGTTTGCAGAGAAGTGATAGTGCTTGCCATCCTCAGCGCACTCCCACTCACCGTCATTAGGCTTACCGGCACCTTTGTCTACAAGAGCGGCGATAACCGGCTCAACGGTGGTCTCGGTAATGCGTACATAATCAGAATATACAGCTGCAGAGTTCTCTCCCTCGGTGAGGTGCTGCTTGGCGATTGGCACCTTAAGTGCCGCAGTGTAGATGTGGTTGGCATCCAAATCGAGCGACGCACCGGCTGTCTTCTTCACTTCAACTATCAACTCGCCGTTGACGAACTTCCAATCCTCGACACTCATAAGTTGCGTCGATACGGCAGCACGCGTCTCGGCCTTCTCGAATACATAGCTCGGAACTCCGATATCATCTCTGGTAATGGTAGAAGGGCTAACCAGATAACGTACCGAGGTAGCAGACTTTGCAGTGGTAGATACGGCCGTACCCTGAGCCACGGTCTCCTCCTTGTCGGTCGAAGTCACCTTCCATGCCTTGTAGGCCAACGACTTGAGTCCGATGGTCTCGATACCGTCGACATAGAGTTCAGGAATAAGCTGTACGCTGGTCAGACGGCCGGAGATCTTGCTCTCAAGCTCGGTCACGGCAGCGTTTATCTGCGACGCAATCTGCTCGTTGATAATACCGCCATTGGCTACGGCATCGGTAATATACTTCTTGATCTTGGCATCGTATGCGTCGATAGCCTCCTGCATGTCGGTTGCATCTACCAGATTGGCGGCAGCAACGGCAGCGTCGAACGAGGTCTGGAACGCAGCCTTGCATGCATCACCGGCAGCCTTGACGGCAGCATCCTTCGCAGCCTCGATCTCGCCGCGGATCTTCGTCAACAGATCGGCAAGATCCTCCGACGAAGCCATGTTGGCAATCTCGTTCTCGAGCTCTGAAACACGGCCTGCGATATCGCCCACGCTCTGCGTAGTGGCATAACCAAGCAACGTCGTATTCAAAAGATCCTCGGTAACATAAGTGTCACCAAGCTGCTCCTTCAGCTCGGCAAGCGCATTGTCGATGGCAGTCTGTACGTCACTGTCGGTAGCAAGCCCGTCAAGCTTGCCTAAAATAGCAGCAACCTGCTCCGACAATGACTCTAGGCTGGTCACGGTCGTCTGCAACGAGCCGAGCTGGGATTCGATCGAAGCGATCTTTCCCGTCGTCAACTCGTCGAGACGGTTGTTGATGTTGTCGATGTCATCGTCGTAATCCTTACAGCTGCTGACACCGGTGAGCATTGCTCCACTGACAAACAGCAGCAATACTCTGTGTAGAAGTTTCTTTTTCATAATGAATGGATTAAAAAATGAGTTGTTTTTAATGGTTTTAACAAATCTTTTCAAGCATTTGGATAACTGTATTTATAGCACTTATAGTCCGCACAATAGCATTCCGCACACGTTGTTTCCTCCCCGTTTTGGTATCATATATGATACGCGCAATGCAAAGATATATAAAAAACTTTGTGATGCAAAAACTTTTCGAAAAAAATTGGATATGCAGATCGACTACACCGAGGAAATCAAACGAATCTCATTAAAAATCAAGACACTACGCAAAGAACGCAAACTTACAGTACAGGAACTTGCATACCGTTGCGACATAGAAAGATCGAATCTCAGCCGCATAGAAACAGGCCGCTCAAACCCCACGATAAAGACGCTTTGCATAATCTGCAACGCACTGGATGTCCCGCTGCGGGCACTCATCGAATAACACACAAAAAATCCCACTGACAGACATTGCTCGCCCCCCAATTCACGATGTCATTTCGATATCGTGCGCTGGTATTGTGATCAATTTGAAAGCAGCCCCATCCGACTGCCCTATTAATAAAAAGGTATATAATTGGATAAATTGTCCACAGCCGAACAATGGCATGGAGATGGACATATAAAGGGAATCTTCCGCCGCCGTTTCAACTTCCTTACAGATTTAATGCGTAAATTTGTAGTATGAAGATTCTGATCATAGAGGACGAGCCGTCGCTGCGCGAGGTGATGCAGCGCGCTCTGGAAAAGGAACGCTATGTGGTCAAGACCGCAGCCACATACGCCGAGGCCGATGCCCGCATCGCAGGCTACTCCTACGACTGCATACTGCTCGACATAATGCTCCCCGACGGCAACGGGCTGCGCCTGCTCGAACACATCAAGCAGCTGCGCCGCCGCGACAACGTAATCATAATATCGGCACGCGACTCGCTCGACGACAAGGTCGAGGGTCTCGAGCTCGGCGCCGACGACTACCTGCCCAAGCCATTCCACACGGCCGAGCTGCTGGCTCGCATACGCAGCGTCCTGCGCCGCGGCCGCAGCGGCGGCGAGCTGGCCATCGAGGCCGGCAACGTCACGCTCGACGTGGACAAGGCACGCGTGACGGTCGACGGGCGCGAGGTACAGCTCCTGAAAAAGGAGTTCGACATACTGCTCTACCTCATGCAGCGTCCAAACCACCTGGTCGACAAGGCCGTACTGGCCGAGGCCGTATGGGGCGACCATGCCGACGAGGCCGACAACTTCCAGTTCGTCTACGCCCAGATGAAGAACCTGCGCCGCAAGATGGCCGAGGCGGGCGCCACGGCCGAGATAAAGTCGGTCTACGGCTTCGGCTACAAGCTCGTTCCGCCCGAGAAATAACAACCCCGACGCCACCGACATGAAACTGATCTACCGCATAGCCCTGCGCCTGTCGTGCGTGCTGCTGCCACTGATGGCCCTGTGGGCGGCGCTCTTTTACTTTACGATGGTAGAGGAGATAAACGACGAGGCCGACGACTCGCTGGAGGACTACTCGACGCTCATCATCTCGCGCATGCTGGCCGGGCGCGAGTTGCCGTCGCTCAACAGCGGCTCGAACAACAGCTACTCGATCACCCCCGTCGACGAGGCCTACGCCGCCGCACGCCCCCACATAGAGTACTACGACGCCGACATCTTCATCCCCGAGAAGGAGGAGACCGAACCGGCGCGCGTGCTGGTAACCATCTTCACCGACAGCGACGGCCTCTACTACGAGTTGCGGGTGGCCACCCCGACGTTCGACCGCGAGGATCTGCTGGCGGCGATACTATCGTGGGTGATAATCCTTTACATCGTACTTATAGTCACCACGATAGGACTCACCGTATGGGTCTTCCAGCGCAGTATGCGCCCGCTCTACGAGCTGCTGCAGTGGCTCGACCGCTACACCCCCGGACGCCATACCGAGCCCGTGCCCGACAACACCACGGTGCAGGAGTTCCGCCGCCTGAACGCCGCGGCGCAGAGTGCCGTCGACCGCTCGGAGGAGCTCTTCGAGCGCCAGAAACAGTTCATCGGCAACGCCTCGCACGAGCTGCAGACCCCGCTGGCGGTGATCGCGTCGCGCATCGAGTGGCTCATCGACAACACCCCGACCGACGAACAGCAGACCGTCGAGCTGCTCAAGATGCAGCGCACGCTCGCACACATGTCGCGCCTGAACCGCACGCTGCTGCTGCTCACCAAGATCGACAACGGACAGTTCCCCGAGAGCGTCGAGGTCGACATCGCCGCCATGGCGCGCGAGCAGGCCGAGGTGTGCGGCGAGATATACGCCTCGCACCACCTGCAGGTAAGCGTCGAGGCCGCAGAGCCGCTCACGGAGACGATGAACGAATCGCTCGCATCGACCATAGTCAACAACCTTATAAAGAACGCCTTCGTGCACTCGGCCGACGGCGCCGCCATCGCGGTCACAATCGACGCCGCGCGACGCACACTGCGTGTGGCCAACGACGGCACCGCCCCGCTCGACGCCGACCGCATATTCGACCGCTTCTACCAGGGATCGAAGCGCGAAGGATCGACAGGCCTTGGGCTGGCCTTGGCCGGCGCCGTGGCACGCTACTACGGGCTGCGGCTCACCTACCGTTTCGAGGGCGGGCGGCACATATTCGAGGTCGTGTGGCCACGATAGATGGATACCTTATATTAAATGCGGCACAAGGAGCGGGCAAAAAAGCGACAGCGGAACAAAAAAATCGGATTTTTCCTGCACGAGGCGCGAAAATTCAGATTCGTTTCAGAATCGCCCCGCATCTTTGTATCACGAAACTAAAGGAAGTCTAACACGAAAAAACGAAACACCATGAAAAAGTACATCATTCTCGCAATCGCAGCCCTCTCGCTGGGCATCACCGCAGCACACGCCGACAACGACCGCGCCATAAAGACCGAGCAGCTGCCCAAGGCGGCGCAGGAGTTCCTGCAGAAATATTTCCCCAAGCAGAAGGTAGCACTAGCAAAGGAGGAGTCGGATTTTCTGGACAAGAGCTATGAAGTGATGTTCGTCGACGGCAACAAGGTCGAGTTCACGCGCAACGGCGAATGGAAGGAGGTAAGCTGCCGCTTCTCGGCCGTGCCCGAGGGTATCGTCCCCGCACAGATCGTAAAGTACATCGGCGAGAACTACCCCGGCGCCAAGGTGCTCGACATCGACCGCGACAAGCGCGACATTGAGCTCAAGCTCGACAACCGCGTGGAGCTGACCTTCGACCTGAAGTACAACATCATCGACATAGACATGGACTAACGCTCCACCGTCCCGCGAGGCGGGCGGCACTCCGACGGGTGCCGCCCGCTTCGCTTATGCCGACCGGCCGGACACTTCCGCCGGCGAGCCTCCTTTGCAGATTCTGTTTTTAATCGTATTTTTGTAACCCGCGGCACGAAGCTGCACCGTTTGAAGCTGAAATCTTATACCCAGACATGACCAATCCGCAACCACTGACCGGCCTCACCGACGCCGAAGTCGCCGAGAGCCGCCGCCTGCATGGCGACAACACACTCACGCCTCCGGCCAAGGAGTCGCTGTGGCGCAAGTTCCTCGTAAAACTCACCGACCCGCTCATCATCATCCTGCTGGTTGCCGCCGCCCTGTCGGTAGGCATCGCCTGCTACGAATACTTCGGCCTCGGACACGGCGCCACGGTATTCCTCGAACCCGTCGGCATACTCATGGCCGTGGTGCTGGCCACGGGTCTGGCCTTCCTCTTCGAGACCAAGGCCGACCGCGAGTTCGACATCCTGAACAAGGTGAACGACGACGAACCCGTGCGCGTCATCCGCAACGGGCTCTCGCAGCGCATACCCAAGCGCGACGTCGTGGTGGGCGACGTGGTAATGATAGGCACGGGCGACGAGATCCCCGCCGACGGCACGCTTGCCGACGCCGTGGCGCTTATGGTGGACGAGTCGTCGCTCACGGGCGAGCCCGCCTGCTCGAAGACAACCGACAGCCGCGACTTCGACCCCGAGGCCACATTCCCCTCGAACCGCGTCATGCGCGGCACCAAGGTGATGGAGGGACACGGCGTCTTCCGCGCCGAGGCCGTGGGCGACCACACCGAGAACGGCAAGGTGTTCCAGGCGGCGCAGATCGACAACAGCATAAAGACGCCGCTCGACGAACAGCTCGAGCGTCTCGGTGGCCTTATCACCAAACTGGGATATGCCGTGGCGGCGCTGGTCGTAGCGGGACGCCTCGGAATATACTTCTCGAACGAGCCCTTCGAGTGGATATCGTTCATCACCTACCTGCTGCAGACGGTGATGCTGGCCGTGACGCTGCTCGTGGTGTCGGTGCCCGAGGGCCTGCCCATGGCCGTAACGCTCAGCCTGGCATACAGCATGCGCCGCATGCTCAAGACCAACAACCTCGTGCGCAAGCTCCACGCCTGCGAGACGATGGGCGCCACCACGGTTATCTGCACCGACAAGACCGGAACGCTCACCCAGAACCGCATGCGCGTGGCCTCGACACGCTTCTACCCCGCCGCGGGTATGTCGCAGGAGCAGACCGACGAGATCGTGCGCGAGGGCATGGCCGTGAACTCGACCGCCTCGCTCGACCTCACCGACAAGGCCAACCCCCAGCCCATAGGCAACCCCACCGAGGGGGCGCTGCTGCTGTGGCTCCACGACAACGGCTGCGACTACCTCGACATGAAACGCCGCGCCGCACGCGTGGCCGAGCTGCCCTTCTCGACCGAGCGCAAGTACATGGCCACGGCCGTGGAGTCGGCCACGGCAACGGGCGGGCGCATGCTCTACGTCAAGGGCGCGCCCGAGATCGTGATACCGATGTGCGACATGCCGCAGCAGCAACTCGACGACATGCGCGCCGCCCTGGCCGAATACCAGAACCAGGCGATGCGCACGCTCGCCTTCGCCTGCCGTCGCCTTGCCGACGGCGAGGAGGGCATCACGGAGGAGGGCATCGACGGCCGCCTCACGATGCTCGGCATAGCCGCCATCTCGGACCCCGTGCGCGAGGAGGTGCCCGCAGCCGTGCGCGAGTGCCTCGACGCAGGCATCGAGGTCAAGATCGTAACGGGCGACACAACGGCCACGGCACGCGAGATAGGCCGCCGCATAGGGCTGTGGAACGACGCCGACACCGACCGCAACATAATCACGGGCCCCGAATTCGAGGCTCTCGACGAGAAGGCTCTCGCCGCGCGCGTCAACGACCTGAAGATCATAGCCCGCGCCCGCCCCATGGACAAGAAACGCCTCGTCGAGGCGCTGCAGGCGCACAACCACGTCGTGGCCGTCACGGGCGACGGCACGAACGACGCCCCCGCGCTCAAGGCCGCCAACGTAGGCCTCTCGATGGGCGACGGCACCTCGGTGGCAAAGGAGGCCAGCGACATCACCATCGTCGACAACTCGTTCGGCAGCATCGCCCGCGCCGTCATGTGGGGACGATCGCTCTACCTGAACATACAGCGCTTCATCCTCTTCCAGCTCACGGTGAACGTCGCCGCCTGCCTCACGGTGCTCTTCGGCGCCTTCACCGGCACCGAGTCGCCCCTCACCGTAACGCAGATGCTGTGGGTGAACCTCATACTCGACACCTTCGCCGCCATGGCGCTCGCCTCGCTGCCGCCCTCGCAGCAGGTGATGAAGGCCCGCCCGCGCGACCGCCGCGCCTTCATCATAACGTCGCGCATGAAGCGCCGCATCGCCTCGACCGGAGGGTTGTTCTTCGCGCTCATGATGGCGCTGCTATACCTCTTCCGCCACGCCGACATAACGTCGCTGCTGGAGCCCTGGCAGATAGACTTCTCGGCGGCAGGACACATTTCACCCTACGAACTGAGCCTCTTCTTCACGACGTTCGTCATGCTGCAGTTCTGGAACCTGTTCAACGCCCGCGCCTTCGGCACGGGACGCTCGGCCCTGCACATGGCACACTGCGACGGATTCATATTCATCGCCCTGCTCATACTCGTCGGACAGTACCTGATCGTAACCTTCGGCGGTACGATGTTCAGCGTCGTGCCCCTCAGGGCTGCCGACTGGGCCATCGTCATAGCCGCCACCTCGGCGGTGCTGTGGGTGGGCGAACTGCGCCGCCTGCTCTTCGCACGGCGCGAGGCTGCGGCATAAGGCAACCGAACTGGACAAGACCATAACGCAGGAAAAGAATTTTTTTCACTACATTTGTATTCCGCGCAGCACGCACCGCGCGCAGACCGAACCGAAACATTACAAAAAACACGATACCATGAAAAAGATCATCGCATCGCCCCACGCCCCCAAGGCCGTAGGGCCCTACTCGCAGGCCGTCGAGGCCAACGGCACACTCTACATCTCGGGCCAACTGCCCATCGACGCCGCCACGGGCAAGATGCCCGAGACGATCGAGGAGCAGACGCGCCAGTCGCTCACCAACCTCCGCCACATAGCCGCCGAGGCCGGATACAGCTTCGCCGACGCCGTCAAGGCCACCGTGCTGCTCGACGACATCGCCGACTTCGCGGCCATGAACGGCGTATATGCCGAGTTCTTCCCCGAGCAGATGCCCGCACGCGTATGCTACGAAGTGGCCAAGCTGCCCATGGGCGCCAAGGTGGAGATAGACCTTACCCTCGCCCGATAGCCGCAGCCCCGCAGCCCGGGACGCGCTGGACGGATACCAAAACGGAAGGGCCTTCGGAGAAGGGGCTGCCGCCGCATGCGTGGCAGGCACCTCCGGGGGCCCTTCCGCCGCCCCTCGGCCGAGAACATCTTCATGTTTGTAACATGCCCCGCGGCCGCGGGTACCCGCCCCGCCGCACAGACGCGGCCACAGGGGCGCCGGCAGCACACGCCCCGCAGCCGAAAAGGTGCCGCGCGTAAAAAAATATTGCACGCCAAACACTTTTACCTGCCGTAGCCGCGCAACGCGCTCTTTTCCCCTGCGGAAAGGCCCCCTTCGGCCCCACGGCCGCAAAACGCGCGACAGATCAAACATATACGCACGCGCATATATGTGTCGGCAAAAAAAGTAGACGAAAAAAATGGCATTGGTTTTATTTTTTCGGATATTTGCATTAGCGCTTCGGCCCGAATACTATTAATGCTAACAAATACATTATAAAATGTCAGATAATAACGCGAAACTGCCCGACGAGGTGAGCTACAACGATGCCGTGGCCGCCTCGAAAGAGTACTTCAACGGCGACGATCTCGCCGCCACGGTGTGGGTGAGCAAATATGCGTTGAAGGACTCCTTCGGACACATCTTCGAGAAGACCCCAACGGATATGCACAAGCGCATCGCCTCGGAGATCGAACGCATAGAGAAGAAATATCCCAACCCCATGTCGAAAGAGGAGGTATTCTCCCTGCTCGACCACTTCCGCTACATAATCCCCCAGGGCGGACCCATGACCGGCATCGGCAACAACCTGCAGATAGCCTCGCTGTCGAACTGCTTCGTCATCGGCAACCGCAAGCATGCCGACTCGTACGGCGGCATATTCCGTATGGACGAGGAGCAGGTGCAGCTGATGAAGCGCCGCGGCGGCGTGGGACACGACCTCTCGGAGCTGCGTCCCACCGGCACGCCCGTGCTTAACTCGGCCCTCACGTCGACGGGTATCGTCCCCTTCATGGAGCGCTACTCGAACTCGACGCGCGAGGTGGCCCAGGACGGACGCCGCGGAGCCCTCATGCTCTCGCTCTCGATAAAGCACCCCGATGCCGAGCGTTTCATCGACGCCAAGACCGAATCGGGCAAGGTGACCGGCGCAAACGTCTCGATCAAGATCGACGACGAGTTCATGCGCGCCGCAAAGGAGGGACGCCCCTATCACCAGCAGTTCCCCATCGACTCGGACCACCCGTCGGTGGAGGTTGACATCGACGCCCAGCGCCTCTGGAAGAAGATCATCCACAACGCATGGCAGTCGGCCGAGCCCGGCGTGCTCTTCTGGGATACGATCATACGCGAAAGCATCCCCGACTGCTACGCCGACCTCGGGTTCACCACCGTGTCGACAAACCCCTGCGGCGAAATTCCCCTCTGCCCCTACGACAGTTGCCGCCTGCTGGCCATCAACCTGCTCAGCTATGTGGAGAAGCCCTTCACGGCAGAGGCCCGCTTCAACTTCGACCTCTTCAAGCAGCATGTGGCCAAGGCCATGCGCATGATGGACGACATAATCGACCTCGAACTCGAGAAGGTCGAGCTTATAATCAACAAGGTGGCCGCCGACCCCGAGGAGGCCGACATCCGCCACGTCGAGTACGAACTCTGGAAGAAGATCCGCGAGATGGCCAACAAGGGCCGCCGCACGGGTCTCGGCATCACGGCCGAGGGCGACATGCTCGCGGCACTCGGCCTGCGCTACGGCTCGAACGAGGCCATCGAGTTCGCCGTCGAGATACAGAAGACCCTCGCGCTGGAGGCATACCGCGCATCTGTCACCATGGCCGAGGAGCGCGGCGCATTCCCCGTCTACGACGCCGCCCGCGAGAAGGACAACCCCATGATCGGCCGCATACGCGAGGCCGACCCCGAGCTCTACGCCCGCATGGTGGAGCACGGACGACGCAACATAGCGCTGCTCACCATAGCCCCCACGGGCACCACGTCGCTCATGTCGCAGACCACGTCGGGCATCGAGCCCGTATTCCGCCCCGTCTACAAGCGCCGCCGCAAGATCAACCCCTCGGACAAGGGCAAGAAGGCGGACTTCATCGACAACATGGGCGAGAAGTTCGAGGAGTACTACGTCTACCACCACCAGTTCGTAAAGTGGCTCGAGATAAACGGCTACGACACCTCGAAGCTGCAGAGCATATCGGACAGCGAGCTCGACAGCTGGCTCAAGGCGTCGCCCTACTACGGCGCCACGGCCAACGACATCGACTGGGTGGCCAAGGTGCGCATGCAGGGCGCCATACAGAAGTGGGTCGACCACTCGATATCGGTTACCGTCAACCTTCCGAACAACGTGACCGAGGAACTCGTCGCCGACGTCTACCGCACGGCATGGGAGAGCGGCTGCAAGGGCATCACCGTCTACCGTGACGGCTGCCGCGACGGCGTGCTTCTCGACGCAAAGGAAAAAGAGCGCAAAAAGAGTACGGATCACAACACCCACCTCAAGCGCCCGAAGTCAATCCCGGCCGACATCGTCCGCTTCAAGAACGGCAACGAGGACTGGATCGCCTTCGTGGGCCTGCAGGAGGACCGCCCCTACGAGATCTTCACCGGTAAGATCGAGGAGGACGCCATGTACATACCCCGCAAGGTGACAAAGGGTTGGATCATAAAGATACACGAGGCCGACGGATCGAAACGCTACGACTTCCAGTATGTCGACCGCTACGGCTACACCAACACCATAGGCGGTATCTCGCGCCTGTTCAACGAGGAGTTCTGGAACTACGCCAAACTTATCTCGGGAGTGCTGCGCCACGGCATGCCCATCGACAAGGTGGTGCACCTGATCGACGGCCTGCACCTGAACAGCGAGAGCATCAACACATGGAAGAACGGCGTACAACGCGCTCTGAAACAGTATATTGCAGACGGAACCAAGACCAAGGGCAAGTGTCCGCAGTGCGGCCAGGAGGAGATGGCATACCAGAACGGATGTCTCACCTGCATGTCGTGCGGATACTCGAAATGCGGTTGATGGCGGTAACATTCTCAAAAAAAGTGAAAAAAATAAGATCGTTTTATTGTTTTTTCACTTTTTAATTTTTATCTTTGCATATGTATCTGTGGTTGAAAAGCGGGTTTTAATCCCCATTTCGGCTCCGGAGGCCAGGAAAAAGTCCCGCAAAAAGGGCAACGAAAGCAGGGCCGGAACGGCAGGCTGAGGTCAGGAAAAGTGGGCCGAAGCGGCAGGGAAGGCAACGCGGACGGGAGGCCGGAGCGGAGAGAGACAGAGGCGGATGGACAGAGCCCGGACGACCGCAAGATAACAGGAATTGAGTAAACAGGTTTATTATTCACAGCACAATAAACTTTTAAAAAAACTATGAAAAAGATTTTACTTTCAATCGCTATTGCAGCTATCGCTGCGAGCAGCGCCTTTGCTCAGGAGAGCCCCGCTCAGGGCCTTCGTTGGAAAGGTATCATGAACAACGGCTTCTGGTCTAACTGGGAGATCACCGTAGGTGGCGGTATGAACTACACCGCATGGAACGGCGTAGGTTTCAGCGATCAGGATGCTATCGGCGACATGGGCTGGATGCTCGAGGGCGGTCTGACCAAGTGGTTCAACCCCATTGTAGGTGCCCGCGTAATGCTGGCCGGCGGTAAGCTCAACGCATCGGACGATAACGGCGTTAAGGGTGGTTGGATTATGCCCCACGCAGACGCTATGATCAACCTGTCGAACTGGATCGGCGGCTACCGTGAGGATCGCGTTTACTATGCGAAGGTATTCGCAGGTTTCGGCGCTAGCTTCACCAATGCTACCAACGACACCAACGCAGGTTTCGCATTCAACGCAGGTTTGCTGAACTCGTTCCGCGTATGCGACGCTCTGGACATCAACCTCGAGTTGAAGGGTATCCTCCTCGCAGGTCGTGACATGCCCCGCGTGGTATCGTCGCTCGCAGGCAAGTACGGTCAGATCTACAGCGCTACCGTAGGTCTTACCTACCGCTTCAACAAGCGCAACTGGGACAAGGCTTACTCGCAGGAGGAGATCGACGGCTATCTGGCTGCTATCGACGCTCTTGAGTCGGGTCTGGCTGACGCACACCGCAACGAGGGCAAGCTCGCTGAGCGTCTGGCTGCCCAGAAGGCTGCTACCGACCAGGCTCTGAAGGACAACGAGGCTCTGCGCAACGAGCTCGCCAAGAGAAAGGATAAGGTTATCTCTTCAACCGCTATCTTCTTCAACTTCGACAGCGCCAAGCTGCTCGACCGTGCAAAGGCTTCGCTCCAGATTCTCCAGGAGACCATCAACGCTGCTCCCAAGTCGCAGGTATTCACCCTCGTAGGTCATGCCGATGTTAAGACCGGTACCGCCGAGTACAACCAGAAGCTCTCTGAGCGTCGTGCAAAGGCCGTTTACGACTACCTCGTAGAAAAGGGTGTTAACCCCGATCAGCTCACCTGGAAGGGTGTTGGTTCGACCCAGAACATCTTCCCGATCAACGGTACGAACCGAGTGGTTATCGTGAAGTAATCAAACCGATTAATAAACTAAAGGCTCGCATCCCGCGGGCCTTTTTTGTTGTATCTGTAAGTCGCAGAACTCACGCAAAAGACAAACTCATCAGAACTACTGAACAGATCTAAGCCCACTGCTACTAATAAGAATGTCGGCAGGGAATAAAATATCCTGCCGACATTCTTATTTCAATAACATTTACACTCTTTTTAACAGAACACGCCGACCGGTTCAAGAAAAACAGAGAAATAAAAATGAAATTCGAAGAAAGACAAAAGCAGAAAATTCAGACAGCAAGAAGGAAAAGCCTGCCTCTTACAAAGTAGAGCAGAAGCCTACTTAATAATAACAGCATTCACAAGACGCACACGCGAAAGCCGATTGATCTCGGCAGCAAGGGCGTCGCGACGATAGAACAGCTCCGAGCGAACCACGCTCGACTCGACGTGCACATATAATATATGGTTCTCAAGACTCAGACGCGTCGTCATGGCCGCTATACGGTCACCGACAATTGCCCGCCATGTTTCTGGCAGCTTTCCCTCGGCCACCTTTGCCGCAACGTACGGACGCGAGAAGAACTCCTCGAGCAGGTCGCCCATAAGCATGGTCTTTGTACGCCTCATGAGCGGATGTCGCCTCCCTCGACAGTAAAGAGCGCATACTTCTCGCCAGCACGCGAGAGAATGGTCTCAAGGCGCGAGCGGTTGCAGTCTGTAATGAATATCTGACCGAAATCATCTCCCGAAACGAGCGCAAGAAGGTTCTCGACGCGCGAAGTGTCGAGCTTGTCAAACAAATCGTCGAAAAGCAATAGAGGCCGCTCGCCGCAAGCCTCAACGAGAATGCGGTACTGCGCCAGCTTGAGCGCCATAAGGAACGACTTCTGCTGGCCTTGCGAACCGTACTTGCGCAGCGGATAGCCGCCCATGCGCAGTACAAGGTCATCGCGGTGCACTCCCGACGTCGTAAAACCATTTATAATATCACGCTCGCGCGAAGCCTGCAGCAACTCCCCCATCGTGGCGGTCGAAAGTTCCGAGCGATACTCAATCTCGACCTGCTCTCTATCTCCCGACAGGATGCGGTAATAGTCGGCCACAAGCGGGCGCATGCGTTCGACTATGTCGCGGCGGCGGTCATAGACGCGCGCTGCATGCTCTTCGAGCTGCATGTCGTATATCTGCAGCATCTGCTCGTCGGACGAGCCCTTAAGGAAGCGGTTGCGCTCCGCCAGCACGGCATTATATCGCATGAGAGAGGCAAGATAGTCACGGTCCAACTGCGAAAGAAAGGCATTAAGGTAACGGCGACGCTCCTCGGCGGCATCGGTAATCAGCACGCTGTCCTGCGGCGACACCATCACCACTGGGAAGCGCCCCACGTGGTCGGCCATACGGTCATACTCCTTACCGTTGAGCTTAAGGACCTTGCCGCTGCGGCGAAGGAACGAGCAGTTGACCGTGTCGCTCACGCCGCGGTCGTCGGCATAGCTTCCCTCGACGACGAAGAAGTCCTCGCCGTGGCGGACACTCTGGCCGTCGGTCATCGTAAAGGCCGACTTCGACATCGAGAGATAGTAGACGGCATCGAGCACGTTTGTCTTGCCCGCGCCGTTGTCACCCACAAAGCAGTTTATTCGCTCGGAGAGAGCGATTTCGGCCTGCGCCACGTTCTTGAAATTTATGAGTACGAGCTTCCTGAGGTACATCTTCGGCGGGTTTGACCCTCAAAGATACTACTTTTCGGCGAGAGATCGCACGATAAGGAGGCGGAGGGCCAAATTTTCACCTGAAGATTCTACGTTTTTTGCGATTTTTATTATACTTTTGCACTTTGAAATAAAATCCGTAACAAACTAAAAACTAAAATATCATGGCAAAAGAGGCAGCAACACCGCAGGAGCAGGCTCTCGAAAATGCGAAGAACCGCACCGAGAGTTTCTTCGAGAACAACAGCAAAACCGTCATCGCGGGACTCATCGCGATATTTGTTCTGGCGGTAGCCATTTTCGGATACAGGAAACTCATCGTCGAGCCGCGCATGGAGAAGGCTCAGGAGATGCTCTACGGCGCACAGTACCGCTTCGAGGAGCAGACGCCCGACTACGAGCTCGCCCTCAACGGCGACCAGAGCGCGCCGGGCTTCGCCGAGGTTGTGGAGACCTACGGCGGCACCCCCGCAGGCAACCTCGCACGCTACTATGCCGCTGCCTGCTGCATGAACCTCGGCGACATGGCCAAGGCCGAGGAGTACCTGTCGAAGTTCAAGAACGTAAAGGGTGAGCCGGGAGAGCTGGTGAACGCAATGGCCGAGGGCCTGAAGGGTGACATCGCCGTCGAGAAGGGCGACTACGCCAAGGCTGCATCGCTCTTCGAGAAGGCCGTAAACACCAGCGACAACATCTTCACCGCCCCGATGTACCTGCGCAAGGCCGCCATGGCATACAAGGCCGCAGGCAACGAGGCCAAGGCCAACGCCTGCCTGGAGATGATCCGCACGAAGTACCCCTCGTCGATCGACGCACGCGACGCCGAGAAGTACCTGGCACAGTAATCAACCGAAAAGCCCACGGGCACGGCCCGCGCAGCGATGAAAGTAGGAATAGTGATAGTCGATGAACAGCTCGCATTCGGACACCGCAACCTTGCGGCCACGACCGAGAGCCTCAAGACACTGGGATGCGCCAACGAGGACATCCTGGTGCGACACACGCCGCGCGTGCAGAACATCACCATCGCCGCGCAGTTCTTCGCCGAGTACACCGATGTCGACGCCGTGGTGGTACTTGTCGAGAACGACAACACGCCCGAATATGCCGCCATGCTATACGGCATAACCAAGCTGCAGATATCGTGGAACATGCCCATCGTGCTGGGAGGCTGCACCGCCGCCTCGGAGGCCGCGGAGATCGTCACGATGCAGTGCGACATGGAGGCCGCAGCCCCCGAACCCGCCGCCGACCGCAAGGCGATAAACTGACAAACACAGGGCCGGCAATACGGCCGCTGAAACATACCAAGGAGCGTTCCCTAAGTGTCGGGAACGCTTTTTTTGTTACAGCAACGGCTACACAGGACTACCTATACGGGAAACGGCTGCCGAAGGCAGCCACACAACACTATAAAGGGCCACACTATTCCACATGCTGCAGCGGTTCCGCCGCAAACAATCCAACACTGCCCGAAATCGCAGACGAAAAACGGGACACCGCGCAATGCGGTGTCCCGGAGTGGTATATACTTTACGACGTGACTTAGATAGCCTTCGAATCGTAGAGAATCTGATTTACCTTGCGTACGGCGGCAGCCGAAGCCTCGAACTTCTCGGCCTCCTCTTTCGTAAGCTCGATCGAAACGATCTTCTCGATACCCTTGCGGCCGATAACGGCGGGAACACCGATCATGATGTCCTCCTGGCCATACTCGCCCTCGAGATAGCAGCTGCAGGGGATGATACGCTTCTGGTCGCCGAGGATAGACTCCACAACCGATGCTGCGGCAGCACCCGGAGCATACCATGCCGACGTACCGAGAAGGCCCGTCAGCGTAGCGCCTCCGACCATGGTGTCGGCAGCAACCTGCGCGAGCTTCTTCTTCGAGAGGAACTGCGATGCGGGCACGCCCTTGATCGTAGCCTTCGACGTAAGGGGTATCATCGTGGTATCGCCGTGGCCGCCGATAACCATACCGTCAACATCGTGGATGTTGGCACCCGACGCCTTGGCCAGATAGCAGCGGAAACGTGACGAATCCAATGCGCCGCCCATGCCGATAACACGGCTCTTGGGCAGGCCCGTAGCCTTCAGCGTGAGGTATGCCATCGTATCCATCGGGTTCGACACGATGACGAAGATGGCGCGGGGCGAGTGCTCGAGAGCCTGCGCAACGACGCTCTTTACGATGCCGGCGTTGGTGCCGATGAGCTCCTCGCGCGTCATGCCCGGCTTGCGGGGGATACCCGAGGTTACGACGATAACGTCCGAACCGGCCGTCTTCTTATAATCGTTGGTGCAGCCCGTGAGCTTGCACTTCGAGTCGGTGGTAGCGGCAGCCTGGTACATGTCGAGCATCTTACCCTCCGAGAGGCCCTGCTTGATGTCGATCAGGACAACCTCGTCGGCCACGTTGCGGGCCGCCAGAACATTGGCGCAGGTAGCTCCAACCATGCCGGCGCCGATAACAGTCACTTTTGACATAACAAATGTGTTTTTTGGTTTTCTTCCTACGATACGCGTATTATCCAATCAGCTCGGCATAGGCCTCGGGCGTGAGCAGCGCGTCGTAGTCGGCGGCGTTGCCTACCTTTACCTTTACGAGCCATCCCTCGCCATAGGGATCCGAGTTAACGAGCGACGGATCGCTGTCAACGGCCTCGTTGAACTCCAGCACCTCGCCGCCGACGGGCAGGAAGGCGTCGCTCACGGTCTTGACAGCCTCGATCGAGCCGAACACGTCGCCTGCGGCAAGGGTCTCGCCCACCGAAGGAACGTCAACGAATACGATGTCGCCAAGCTGGCTCTGTGCGAAATCGGTGATGCCCACATAGGCCGTGTCACCCTCGAGACGGCACCACTCGTGGTCGCTCGAATACTTCAGATTTGAAGGTACGTTCATATCTCAATTGTTTTTATGAGTTTTCAATCCGACAGCGGGCAGAGGCTCGCAGCGCCCCGACCGACCCGCCGCGCAATCACACAAATATAGACGTTATTTTCTTAACGGCAATGCGTTGGAATCACTTTTTAACACGAATTCTATCTCGCGGAAGAGATACCCGCGCACCTCACGCGTCGCGGCATCCTCCACGAGCAGCGCACCCGTAGGCTCCACGCCGCGTATCGTGCCGCGGAAGCGGCTGCCGTCGGGCCGCCCGTACCAGTGCTCCTCGCCGAGGCGGTAGAGATGGCGGTGGTAGTCGCGCTGCAGCGCCTCGAGGGCCTCGCCCCCGGCACGCACCGCACCGTAGCGGGCCATGATGCACTCCACGAGCCTCTCCAGCAGCGGCCGCCGATCGAACTGCCGGCCCGCCGCCAGCGCCATCGACACGGGGTTGGGCAGCGACGGGTCGAACTCCGTCTGGTTGACATTCACGCCGATGCCCGCCAGCGTGCGCGTGATGACACCGTCGCCGAGCTTGTGCTCGATGAGCATGCCCGTGATCTTGCGGTCGCCGACATATATGTCGTTCGTCCACTTTATGCTGGCCGCAATGCCGTTCTCGGCCAGGCAGTCGACTATGCCCAGCGTCACAGCCTCCGACAGCAGGAACTGACGGTCGACGGGCAGGAACCGCGGCTCCAGCACCAGCGTGAAGGTTACGTTCTCGCCCCCGGCGCTGTGCCAGCGGTGGCCGCGCTGTCCGCGCCCCGCCGTCTGCCGCTCGGCCCACACCACGTCGCCTTCGCCATAGGCGGCCGACACGGCCTCGTCGTTCGACGAGGTGAGCTCCTCGAAATAATGTATCATCCTACAACTTCTGTTTATGGTTTTCGCCGCGGCCGCCGTACTCGGCCATCCAGCGCCACAGCGGCGCCGCATGGAGGCACTGCATTATGCGGTCGCCGTCGAGCAGCTCGCGCACCTCGGCCTCGGTCATCAGGTAGACCTCGATATCCTCGCTCGCCTCGGTATGCTGCGCCGCCACGCGCTCGACACCCTCAGCAAGGAACGTATGCACACGGTTGGTGTGGTTCGTCGGGTTGGGCGAGGTGACCATATAGTGGCGCCACTTGCCGCCGCCGTAGCCCGCCTCCTCCAGCAGCTCGCGCTGCGCGCTCTCCAACGGGCTCTCGCCATCCTCGCACGTGCCAGCCACAAGCTCGTAGCATGTCTGCCCCAGGGCATGGCGATACTGGCTTATCATCACGAAGAGCCCCTCGCGCGTGCGCGCGATGACATTCACCCAGTCGGGGAACTCGAATACATACCACTCGGGCACCACGGCCCCCGTGGGCAGCTCGACGCTCTCGCGCCGCACCGTGAACCACGGCCTGCGGGCAAGGTACTCGCTGCTGAGCACGCGCCACGGACGATGTTCCGGATCCTTCATCTCACTCCGTATTTAAGCATTATCGCACGCGGGCAGGGCCTCCGCCCGATATGCCGGAAGCCCCGCCCGCGCCGCTTCGAAACTATTACGCCGCAACTATACCGCCACGCCGAAGTCGCGCAGAGCGTCGTTGAGCGAGGTCTTCTTGTCGGTCGACTCCTTGCGGCGACCTATGATAAGGGCGCACGAGACGCCGTACTCGCCCGCAGGGAACTTTTTCGGGTAGGTGCCCGGCACAACCACCGAACGGGGAGGCACATAGCCGCGGTACTCGACGGGCTCGTCACCCGTGACGTCGATTATGTGCGTCGAGCCTGTTATGACGGTATTCGAGCCGAGGACAGCCTCGCGGCATACGTGTGCGCCCTCGACCACGATCGAGCGCGAGCCGATGAAGCAGTTGTCCTCGATGATGACGGGAGCCGCCTGCACGGGCTCCAGCACGCCGCCGATACCGACGCCGCCGCTCAGGTGCACGTGCTTGCCTATCTGAGCGCACGAGCCCACAGTGGCCCACGTGTCGACCATGGTTCCCGTGTCGACATAGGCGCCGATGTTGACATACGAGGGCATGAGGATGGCTCCCGGAGCGATGTAGGCGCCGTATCGCGCCACTGCCTGCGGAACGACGCGCACGCCCAGCTTCTCGTAGTCGTGCTTGAGTTCCATCTTGTCGTACCACTCCAGTTCGCCGCCGCGCATGGTGCGCATCTCCTGTATGGGGAAATACATGATTATGGCCTTCTTGACCCACTCGTTCACCTGCCAGAGGCTCTTTTCGAGATCGATGGGCTCGGCCGTGCGCAGCGCGCCCTTGTCAACGGCCTCCACAACCTCGCGGATGGCGCGCTTGGTGGCCTCGTCGGCCAGCAGCGAGCGGTCGTCCCACGCCCGCTCGACTATTTCCTTGTACTCGCTATACATGATTCATGAATTTTGGTTCAAAGATAGGTAATTTTACATAAATAAATCCACCCCATGGCGGGGTGGATTTGACAGTAATTATACAATGGGCTGCCTATTTGCCTCCTGCACAGAAGATGCGACCCGTTACGAGGATCATTTTCCGTGTTATTTCATCATCTGTACCAGGTGCGAGGCCACACAGGCATAACCCTTGTCGGTAAAGTGAATGTAGTCGCCGCTGTAAAGCCCGTCACGTATCGCACCCCGCTCGTCAAGGAACCACCCCGTAGGGTTCGCGTAGCTTACCCGAGCATCAAACGCGTGCGCTCCCAGCAGTTCATGAATACGGTCGCACATTTTGCGGATTTCGCTGTCCGGCTCCTTTCCCGAGGGGAAAAGGCCCAGCAGGATAATCTTCGAATCGGGGAACTGCCTGCAGGCCTCCTCCGTAACGGCAATGATACCGTCGGCCGTATCCTCGGCCGTATCCCGACCTGATATCAGATTATTGATTCCGATGGCAATCACCACATATTCCGGAGCACACCGGTTGTAGTTGCCGTAACGGACACGCCAAAGCAGATTCTGCGTGCGGTCGCCCGAGATGCCGGCGCTCTCCCAACGACCCTCACCCACGGCGTCGTCCATAGCCTTCTTGCCCGGTTTGTAGCTTACGAGACAGCGCATGCCGCCCCAGCCCTGGGTGATGGAGTTGCCCAGCAACAGCAGTTTCAGCCTGCGTCCGTCAAGCGTCGTCTCGATGTCCTGCGCCACCGAATGCCACTCCGAGCCTTCGACCCATCCGGCAGCCGAGCGATACTCGTTTCCGGGAACAGCACGGGTACAGTTGTTTGACCAGCGGCCCGTAGCCTTCAGTATGAAACGCACGATAGGTTCAGGATTGTCAAGCGAATGCGGATGGTGTCCGACACCCGGTTTGTGAATCACGCTGATCGGAGCGCCGAGGCGCTCCATCGCCGCTTCGAAAAGGGCCGTATTCTCCGCAACCGGAACGATATCGTCGGCGTCGCCTACCACGTGCAGCACCGGAATGCCGGCACGTGCCACCCTGGCCGCATGGTCGAGCGGATTCTTTTTCCATCGCATGGCCTGCTCCTCGTCCTTGAAGCCGTAGGCCGCCAGCATACGCGTCACATCCTCGGCCGAACCGGCATAAGCGCCCTGCCCCATCGGCCAGCTCTTAATGTCCATGACTGGGGCATCGGCATAAATGCAAGCCACCTTGCCGGCATTCCGTGCGGCCCAGTTGTAAACGACAAGCCCGCCACGGCTCATTCCCTCCAATACGGCCTTCTTATGGAATCCGTTCTTCACCAGATATTTGTAGAAAGCGTCCCAGCGCTTGACGGCCTTGTCGGAGCCATACAGGTCGGCCACGTCACAATATACCACATGGAAACCCCGCTCCAGCAAATCGATGTCGGTCTGCGGCTCATGTCCCCAGAAACGCGCCCGCCATATCCAAGGCCTACCCTCCGCCTCCGCGGTCGGGCATACCACCTTGCAGGGAACCCCATCCAATTGGAAGTCGTATCCCCGATAGCCGTGGAAGTTAAAGGCCGTGGCATTTTCGGGTACGAATGCCGCCGGCTTGCCTTGGGCCGCGCTGAGCAGGTAATCGCCTATTTTTCGCGCCATCGCGCCCGCCCCGATGGCAGAGGGATGCAGGCGGTCGGGCATGACGGCCTGATCCCACCTGTCGCCAAACAGATTGTGCAGATTGATGATACCCAATCCGTTATCACACGCCAGCTGTTCAACTGCCGGACGTACCTTTTCTTCAATAATCCGCGGGTTGATGGTGTTCCGTTCGGTAAGGAAACACCTCACCGGCGTGAGCAGGATCACCTGCGGGTGAGAATCAAGCGAACGGTAGGTGTCAATAAGCGCCTGATACTCTTCCATAAAATGCTTCTCGTCCTTCCAGTTCTGGGGTTTGGTGTCGTTGGTGCCCAACTTAATCAGCACAATGTCCGGAAGGAAATCCATCGACTCGCCGTACACCCCCGTACGGACATACGGATAATCGCCGTCCGACTGCGCCGTCGCCCCGTTGGAGCCGAAGTTGCGGACCTCGTAACCGTCGCCCAGATAATACTGCAACTGTGCGGGATATGAATTTTTCTCCCGATTGGAAATGCCTGCGCCGTATGTGATGCTGTTGCCCACGCACGCCACCCTGATGATTCGTTTCGCCCACGAGCCTGCGGGCAGAACCAGCATGCAGCATATACATGCCAAAAAGACTCTTTTCATGGAATATAATTTGTAGCGGATCCTTTCCCCAAAGATAACACAAGATGTCTGCCGATGCAAGCACTTTCAGCCTCCGCACGCAAAAACGGCTCCGCACGCCCCCCAACGCCCGTAAAAGTCGCGGCCGAACCGCATCTGCCGCGGCCGCCGGCTGCAAGAATATGCACCAAAATGAATATTTCCGGGAATTATATCGCAAAAAAGGGTCATACGTCGCATCTTTTTGCTACCTTTGCCGACAATCATTTGCATAACAACAATAAGTGTATCCTGCCATGAAGGTCTACAAGTTCGGAGGAGCCTCGGTCAAGAATGCCGACGGCGTAAGGAATCTGCGACACATCGTCGACGGAGAAGACAATCTGTTCATTATCGTTTCGGCCATGGGCAAGACCACCAACGCTCTGGAGGCGGTCTTCACCCACATGCAGAACGAGCGAAAACAGGAGGGCCTCGACGAGATAAAACGCATTGTCGAGTACCACGACTCGATCATCTCCGACCTGTGGGGTGCACCCGTACGCATAGCGCAGGTTGACAACCTCTTCGCGCAGCTGCGCGCCATCGTCACCGACACCACCTACCGCGCCACCGACGCCGAGCTGTGGTACGACACCATCGTCGCTTTCGGCGAGCTGGTATCGACCACCATCGTATCGGAGTACCTCAAACACTCGGGTGTCGACAACCGCTGGATAGACATGCGCACCACCTTCGTCACCAACCAGCGCCACAAGGACGCATACGTCGACATAAAGGCTTCGGAGCCGCGCCTGCAGGCCGCGCTCGAGAATACGGGCGTGGGCGTATTCGTCGGCCAGGGCTTCATCGGCGCCGCCCCCGACGGCACCACCACCACGCTCGGACGCGAAGGCTCGGACTACTCGGCCGCCGTGGTGGCCAACATCCTCGAGGCCGAGTCGATGTCGGTGTGGAAGGATGTCGACGGCGTGCTGAACGCCGACCCCAAGATCTTCCGCGACGCCGTCAAGATCGACGCCCTGAACTACCTCGACACCATCGAGCTGGCATACAGCGGCGCACAGATCATCCACCCCAAGACCATCAAGCCGCTGCAGAACAAGAATATCCCGCTCTACGTGCGTCCCTTCGGCGACAAGAGCAAACCGGGCACCGTAATCAACGCCACGGCTCCCCACGTCGAGCTGCCGATACTCATCTACAAGCGCAACCAGGTGCTGCTTACCGTCCGTTCGCGCGACTTCTCGTTCGTCATGGAGGAGAAGTTCGCCGTGATCTTCTCGCTGCTCGACCGCTTCCGCATCAAGACGAACCTGATAAACAACTCGGCCGTCGACCTGAGCCTCTGCGTCGAGTACTCGTGGCATATCGACGAGTTGATCAAGGCCCTCAACGAGGAGAACTTCAACGTCGAGAAGATCGACAACGTCGAGCTGCTCACCATACGCAACTACAACGACGAGCTCTATCGCAAGTACGCTTCGCAGCAGGATCTGCTCGTCCGCCAGTCGAACCCCACGTCGGTACGCGTCGTGCTGCGTGAGGCGCGGTTCTAAACTGAAGGCCGCACAACAGAACAGAGCGGGCACCGAGACAATCTCGGTGCCCGCTCCCTTTTTCCTCCACGGCGGCCTAACGCTGGAATATCTCCCTGTAGGTATTTATGAAATAGACGGGCGTGCAGCTCCACGCATGGCAGTAGCTGTTGACGGGGTGGAACCCGTAGGGTGACTTGTAGTCGTCGGCGGGGTCGTACACCTCCCAGAAGGTGTCGGCGCCGCGCTCGATCATGCCGCCCCAATACTCCACCAGCTGCTCGCGGGCACGCTCCTCCATGCCGCAGGCGATGAGGGCCTCGATAAGGTAGTGGTAGGCATAGGGCGAGCCGGGACGGCATGCCGCCGGATCGTCCAGCACCGCCGCAAGCGCCCGCGCGCCCTCCTTGGGCGAGAGCGTCCCCGAAAGTATCATCCACACCTGCGAGAGCCACGACACCTGCCGCTGCGCGCCCGAAACGACGACGCCCGCCCCGCGGTCATAGAAGGCCTTTCGCGACGCCTTGCGCATCGTGCGGGCCAGCTCGGACCAGTCGGCCGCATCGTTCTCGCCGCCCACCATGCGCGCCAGCTCCCAGCCGCGCTCCACGGCGAAGGTCATAAGCCCCTGCACGGGGGCATGGCGGTCGAGGTCGTCCTTCCAGTCGAAGACAAGCCACCACTGCGGCTGCTTCTGCATGTCGTAGAGACCGTCCCTGAGGTAGGTGCGGGCGATCTCAATCTGCCGCACCACCACGGGCCACAGCTCGCGCGCCGTCGTCATGTCGCCCGTAGCCTTCAGATACTCCAGCAGCGCCACGCCGTACAGAAGGCTGTAGTCCATCGTATGCTGGTTGTACTGCGGCTCGGGCTGCGGGTACTCGTAGACCGTGGCGTGGAGCCATCCGTCCTCATCGGCCAGCGCCGCCAGAAGGTAGAGGCAGCGGCGCGTAAGTTCGTGGTTGCGGAACGAGCAGGCATTGGCCAGCGACTCGAGGTAGAGGTCGCCGATCCACAGCCGCTGGTCACGCTTCGGGCCGTCCTCGTAGACCGTCTGCATGCACTCCGACAGGGTCTTCAGACCCGTATCGTATATGCGGCGTATCATCGGGTCGGTACCCTCGGCCAGCTGCGGCGCCTCGCCCGTGGCCGACGTCACGGCCTCGAGCGTGATGTCGTCCACACGGAAGTCGAAATACGACGTGGCCAGCACCTCAATTTTCACATAGCGGCACGCCACGCGCCGCTCTATAGCGACCGTAGCGGGCAGGCGCATCACCGTCACCGTCTCGTCCTGCAGCCATGCGCGGCTCAGCCCCCCGGGATAGGGGTCGAACGGCGTGTTCAGCTCGGCGGGCACCTCGGCAAAGGTCAGGCGCAGGCGTATCGGGGCGTCGGCCGGCATGCCTGTATGGTTCACGCGCATCGAGAAGTACCCCGTCATGTGTTCGCCCATGTCCACGATCACCTCGCGCCGCTGCTTAAGCGACGAGGCGTAGAGCGAGTCCACCGTGCCGGCATACTCCATGCGCCATCCCTGGAAGGCCGCCGTATCGGCCACGCTGCGCACCACGGCCACGGGGTGCCGCTCCGTCCGCCGCAACTCGGGCATCGCCTCCGCCGCCTTGGCCAGCCATGCGGCACGGCGGTCACCCATCCATACGCCGTCGGTCTGCTGCGCCGCAGCCTGCGGCACGGCGGCAACGACGGCAGTCACGGCGCACAACGCCGCGATCGCTGTTTTCCTGAAATCCATCATACAAGGGTTAAGGTTGGTATCGTTTCTGCGGCGGCCTTTGCCTCCCGCAGACGCTATTTCTTCTCATTCTGCTCCTGCGGCGCCCTGCGGCGGCGCGCACCGCCCTGGCCGTGGCGCTTCATGTTGGAGATGACGCCCGCAAGATATACCTCGATGTCGCGCCGCAGCTTCTCGTAGAGCGGGCACGAGGTGTAGTTCTCGTTGTCGAGCAGCACGTCGCGTATCGAGCGCAGCGAGTTGATGTAGTTGCTCATCTCGTTCTTCAGAGGCAGCCCCTGCTTGCGCGACGAGTTGATCTTCTCGATCGACATCGTCCGCAGGCGGTCGCACACGGTGTTCAGCAGCACCATCACCACGTTGTCCATAAGCGTGTGCCCGTGCATGTAGAGATACGTGGTCTCGGGCGTGAGGCCCTTGCGCTCCATCGCCTGGCCGAAGGTGTCGATCATGGCCTCCATCCTGGGATAACGCTCCTCGAGCGCACGCAGACGGCGGTCGACGTTGCGCTGGAGCCATGCCAGCGTCTCGGCGCCGTTGTTCTCGATCTCGAGATAGCCCAGACGCACCGTATTCTTGAAGTCGACCAGCGGGAACACCGACTCCGAGCCCTGATGCGCCGAGCAGGCATACCACAGGAAGATGCGGTAGATGATGCGCGAGTAGTCGGCCATGAAACGCACGAAGTCGAATATGTGGCAGTCGTTCTTGGTAGCCTTGACGCAGACGTTGTGCAGCGAGGGAGCGTAGCAGAGGTAGTTCTCGGTGGCGTAGGTGTAGGTGTGGAACATGTACTGCGCGGCATGTATCTCGGCCGACTGGGGCGTAGTGTCGCCGAAGAGGTAGTCGAAGTCCGAGTCGACGCACAGCAGCAGTTCCTCGCTCGACGAGGGTATCATCGACATGAGCACCTTCTTGCCCTTGGGCAGGTCCTCGCGGTTGGGCACCGATATCTCGAAACGCACGTAACGGTTGGGGAAGTGGTCGAAGATGCCGCGCCAGAAGGCCACATCCTCGTAGCCCTCGACATATACACGCACCAGACGGCGCCCGTCGTCGATCGACTCGGGCATGGGCGTGCCGGAACTCTTGCGTCGCAACAGCGCCTCGTATCTCTTTTTTTCGGCCGATGCGCGTTTCATAATTTGTCCCAAAGATAATAAAATAGTAATTTTGCGCAAAACGTCGGAACCCTTTTTGCTTCCGGCAGTAGCAAAACGGAACACAACAGATGAACGACTGGAAAGCGCGGCTCGGCATGGTCTACTCCACCGACCCCGACTACAAGTACGATACAGGCGAGCAGGAGGAGCCCGCGACGCTCCCCCCGCAGCAGCAGTCGCTGCGCGTATGGCTCGACCGCCGTCAGCGGGCGGGCAAGTGCGTGACGATCGTGCGCGGCTTCGTGGGCCGCGCCGACGACCTCGACGCCCTGGCACGCATGCTCAAGAACCGCTGCGGCACGGGCGGCACGGCCAAGGACGGCGAGATCATAATACAGGGCGACCGCCGCGACCGCGTCATCGAGCTGCTGCAACAGGCCGGATACGGCTGCAAAAAGGCCGGAGGATAGCCCCCACAGCGTACACCCCGCGATGCTGCACTCACTGAAACGTACACTCGTAACCCTGGCGGCGGCCGTGACGGCCACACTCGCCGTGCAGAGCGTCTCGGCCCAATACTACAGTTGGGGCGCCGACCCGGCACGCTTCCGCTGGATGCGCGAGTCGGACTCGCTCTCCGACGTCATATACCCGCGCCACGCCGCCGCCATCGGCGCCTCGACGGCATACTTCGTGCGGCGCATGCACCCCTACATATCATACGGCTACCGCCTGCCGGCGCTCGACCTGCCCTTCATCGTCCACCCCGAGAACATGCAGTCGAACGGACTGGTCATGTGGCTGCCCAAACGCGTCGAGTTCCTCACGGCTCCCGCCGTCGACGGCTACTCGATGCCGTGGATAAAACAGCTCGTGGCACACGAGTACCGCCACGCCGTGCAGTACAACAACCTCAACGTGGGCGTGGTGAAGGCCGTAAGCTACCTGCTCGGCGAGCAGAGCTCCACCATCGGCCTGCTATTCATGCCGCTGTGGATGATCGAGGGCGACGCCACCATGTCGGAGACCGAGGCCTCGTCGTTCGGGCGGGCGCTGCAACCGCGCTTCACGCTCGAGTTCCGCGCCATGGGCGACATAGCCACCAAATACCGTAACACCGACAAGTTCCTCTGCGGGTCGTACCGCGACTTCATACCCGACCACTACCAGCTCGGCTACCAGATGGTGGCACACGGCAACCAGCTGGCCGGCCGCGTCATCTGCGACGAGATCGCCGCCTACGGGCCGCGCCACCCGTGGATGGTGGTATCGACGGGACTCACCATGAAGAAGCTCTTCGGCTTCACCACCCTCGACCTCTTCCGCAGCACCTTCCGCTCGCTGACCGACTACTGGGCCACGCTGCCGCCCGTCAACCCCTCGACCGAGCTGCTACCGGCCCCCGCCGTCACCAGCTACACCACCTACTCCGACCCGATATGGGTCGACGGCCGCCTGCTGCTGACCAAGGAGGACCTCGACCGCCCGTCGCACTTCGTCACGCTCGACACCGCCACGGGACGCGAGCGCACGCTCTGCTACACGGGCTACATATCGACACGCCCGGCATACGACGAGGCCAGCCGGAGGCTCTGGTGGACCGAGTACCGCCGCAGCGCCATGTTCGACGAGAAGGTCGACTCGCGCCTCTGCTACCTCGACCTCGACACGCTCCGCACCCGCGGCACGCTGCGCCCCCGCACCCTGCGCGGCGCCGACGCCCCACGCGGCAACATACTCTACCCCACGCCCGACCAGTCGGGCGGCCTGGCATGGGTCGACTACCGCGCCGACGGCATCTACACCATACACCACCGCACGGCCGACGGCACGCACCTGCACCGCAGCATGCCCTTCGGCGAAGAGATACACTCGCTGGCGTGGGACAACGCCACGCGCCGCCTCTACTACATCGCCACGGGCAACGAGGGCATGTGGATCGGTACGCTCGACGGCGACTTCGCGCCGCAGCGCGTCACGCGCCCGGCATACATCACGCTGAGCAACCTGCGGGCGCGCGACGGACGCCTCTACTTCGGATCGATAGCGTCGGGACGCGACGAGGCCCACTGCTACGACCTGGCCTCGGGACGCGAGTACCAGATCACCGAGTCGCGCTACGGCTCGTTCGACCCCGCCCCCGCCGCCGACGGACGCCTCGCCGTCACCACATACGACTCGACGGGATACCATCCCGCCCTGCAGCGGCACAGCCGCACGCCGCGCGAGGTGGCCTACGCGCCCCTGCCGCGCAACCTGGTCAACCCACCGCGCGAGCGCTGGGGCACGATAAACCTCGACACGGTGCGCCTCGACTCCACCGTCGCCTCACGCGCCGCCGATGAGCAGAAGCCATATACGCGCCGCTACCGCAAGGCACTTGCGCTCTTCAACTTCCACAGCTGGGCGCCCCTGTCGTACGACCCCTTCTCGCTGAGCGAGGAGGGCGCCATAAACATGAACCTCGGCGCCACGGTCATGACGCAGAACCTGCTCTCGTCGGCACAGGGATTCTTCACCTACGGCTGGAACTCGGAGCAGGGGTCGGTATGGAAAGGGTCGCTGCGGTACTACGGCCTCGGCCCCACCATCAGCCTCAACGCCACCTACGGCGGCCACCAGAACATCTACCCCGTGTACGTCTACAACTCGCACACGCACTCCATCGAGTTCCCCGAGCCGCCCAGGCAGGGACGCTACTACTCCGTCGGTGCCGACATATCGCTGCCCTTCATGCTCGACTGCGGCCACCACATACGCTACATCGTGGCCTCGGCATCGTGGAGCTACTCGAACGGCCTCGTGGCCGACACCGGCCGCCTCAACATCGGCGAGGGCGGCATAAGCAACATCGCCACCATAGGCTACAACAAGGGGCTGCACCTGACGGCCTTCTCGCTCGGCTACCAGGACATGACGCGCCTCTCGCACCGCGACTTCGCCACGCCGTGGGGCTTCGTCACCTCGGCCACCTACGCCATGAACCCCACCAACCGCGGCTTCAACGACCTGGTGTCGTTCTACGCCAAGGTCTACACGCCCGGCCTGCTGCCCCACAACAGCCTCACCATCGCCGCCGCATACCAGAACTCCTTCGGCGGATTCTCGAGCAAGGATGCCCTCTCGGCCCTGACGTTCAACTCGACGAAGCTGCTGCCGCGCGGATTCTACTCGACGCAGATCGAGAACAGGCACTACATAGCCGCCTCGCTCAACTACCAGCTGCCCGTATGGTATCCCGACGGCGGCCTGCGCGGAATCATATACTTCAAGCGCATACGCTTCAACGCAGGGTTCGACTACGCCCAGTTCCGCCGCACGAGCATCTACGCCGACGGCCTGCGCGAGCGCTGGCACCGCATCAACTCGTGGGGCGGCGACCTGACCTTCGACGTCAACCTGCTCAGCCAGCCCGCCTCGGCCACCGTCGGGCTGACCCTCTCGCTCTATATCCCCAGCGAGGGCGGCGCATACTTCTCGGCGGGCATGGCCCTGCCCTTCTGACGGCGCAAAACAGGGCCGGCACATGCGCCCGCGCACGTAATGTGCGCGAGCAGGCGTATTTTCCGAAATAAATTTATACCTTTGCATGTTGGGGTGGAAAGCCCCCTCACAAACTGACTTCAGATGGATATCAAGAGAGCGATAAAGGACAAGAACAACATAATCAAGGCCCTCTGGATCGTGGCCTTCGCCCCCGTGGCGCTCATCTTCCTCATGCTGCTGCTGGCGGCAACGGGCCTCTTCGGCCGCATACCCTCGTTCGAGGAGCTGGAGAACCCCAAAAGCAACCTCGCAACCGAGATCTACGGCGAGGACGGGCACGTCATCGGCACCTTCTTCGTCCAGAACCGCTCCTACGTCCAGTACGCCGAGCTCTTCCCCCGCGACTCGTCGCGCGTGCTCAAGCTCGACGGCTACTACGTGCCGCCCGTGGTGGCGGCCCTCATCGCGACGGAGGACGTCCGTTTCCGCAGCCACTCGGGCATCGACATCCCGTCGCTCTTCCGCGTCGGCATCAAGACCGTCATGCTGCAGCGCCACTCGCAGGGCGGCGGCAGTACCATAACCCAGCAGCTGGCCAAGAACCTCTTCCCGCGCGACACGGCAAGCAACCGCAGCAAGGTAGGCCGCACGTTCAAGCTCGTGCAGTCGAAGTTCAAGGAGTGGATCACGGCCCTCAAGCTCGAACACAACTACACCAAGGAGGAGATCGCCGCCATGTACCTCAACACCGTGGCATACGGATCGAACGCCTACGGCATAAAGTCGGCCGCCAGCACCTTTTTCGGCAAGGCGCCCGACGAACTCAACATACAGGAGGCCGCCGTGCTGGTGGGCGTGGTGAACGCCCCCACGCGATACTCCCCCGTGCGCAACTACGACAACTCGCTGGCGCGCCGCAACCTGGTGCTCGACCGCATGCGCGTGGCCGGCGCCATCACCCGCAAGGAGTGCGACTCGCTCTCGGCGCTGCCCATAACACTCAACTACCAGCCCATATCGCACAACGAGGGCGAGGCGACATACTTCCGCGAGATGCTGCGCCAGGTGATGACGATGCAGCGCCCCACGCGCCGCCAGTTCCTCACCGACTGGGACTACGAGCAGGCCGTCAAGCAGTATGACGAGAACCCGATCTACGGCTGGTGCCTGAAGAACACCAAGGCCGACGGTACGCCCTACAACATCTACCGCGACGGTCTGCGCATATACACCACCATCAACCCCACGATGCAGCGCTACGCCGAGCGCGCCATGCAGAAGCAGCTCGAGACCGTGATACAGCCCACGATCGACCGCCAGGTCGCCGCTACGGGCGTCCTCTTCCAGGACACCACACCCGAGGAGCGCGAGCAGATCGTAATGCGCGCCATCAAGGGCTCGGACCGCTACCGCCAGATGCGCAAGGAGGGCGCCACCGAGAAGGAGATCATGGCCGCCTTCGACCGCAAGTGCGAGATGAGGGTCTTCACCTTCAAGGGCGAGCGCGACACGGTGATGACGCCGCGCGACTCGATCCTCCACCACAAGCGCATCATGCGCGCCAGCTTCGTGGCGATGGATCCCCGCACGGGCCACGTCAAGGCCTACATCGGAGGTCCCAACTTCCGCTACTTCAAGTACGACATGGCCAAGCAGGGCAAGCGACAGATCGGGTCTACGGTCAAGCCCTTCATCTATACGTTCGCCATCGACCACCTGGGCCTCAACCCCTGCACCATGGCGCCCAACCTGCCCGTCTCGATCGAGACCCCGGCGGGCATATGGTCGCCCAAGGAGGCCGGCAAGGTGGAGTACGACGGCGTGCTGCACCCCCTCTACTGGGGTATGGCCAACTCGCGCAACAACTACTCGGCGTGGATCATGAAGCAGGCCAAGCAGCCCGAGGCCGTGGCCGACTTCCTGCACAACATGGGTATCCGCAGCTACATATACCCCGCCTACGCCCTCTGCCTCGGATCGTTCGACTCGAACGTCTTCGAGCTGGTGAGCGCCTACTCGACATTCGTCAACGAGGGTGTATATACCGAGCCAATATTCGTGACACGCATCGAGGACCGTCAGGGCAACCTCATCTCAACCTTCATACCCAAGTCGCAGGACGCCATAAGCAAGACCACGGCATACACCATGCTCACCATGCTGCAGCGCGTCATCACGGCCGGTACGGGAGGACGCCTCGGATGGCAGTTCGGCATGCAGAACATGGACATAGGCGGTAAGACGGGTACCTCGAACGAGAACCGCGACGCATGGTTCATGTGCGTGACCCCGACACTCGTGGCCGGAGCATGGGTCGGCGGCGAGGACCAGTCGGTACACCGCACCGCGGGCGGCGAGGGAAGCGTCATGGCCCTGCCCATCGTGGGCGAGTTCCTCAAGTCGGCATACGACGACCCGCGCCTGGGCATGAGCCGCAGCGCCAAGTTCACCCGTCCCGACGGCTGGCAGCCCTACGACTGCCCCAAGGCCGTAGATCCCGGCACGGGAGCCGTACAGCAGACCGAGGACGAGTTCTTCGACTGACAACGCAACGCAGTGGCCACGCAAGACATATGACACGCGCGGGCCTCGCGGCACACAAGGAACGAGAATTATAAACCAAACAGGTATTCGACAGATATGAAAATTGCAATCGTAGGCGCGAGTGGCGCCGTGGGACAGGAGTTCCTCACCATCCTGAACGAAAGGACCGATTTCCCCGTTGACGAGTTGCTGCTCTTCGGATCGGAGCGCAGCGCGGGACGTACATACAACTTCCGCGGCCGCGAGGTCAAGGTGCAGCTGCTGCAGCACAACGACGACTTCAAGGGTGTGGACATAGCCCTCACGTCGGCCGGCGCCGGCACCTCGAAGGAGTTCGCCGAGACCATCACCAAGCACGGCACGCTGATGATCGACAACTCGAGCGCCTTCCGCATGGATTCGGACGTGCCTCTCGTCGTACCCGAGGTGAACCCCGAGGATGCGCTCAACGCTCCGCGCCGCATCATCGCCAACCCCAACTGCACCACCATACAGATGGTCGTTGCGCTGAACGCCATCGAGAAGGTATCGCACATACGCCGCGTGCATGTGGCCACCTACCAGTCGGCCAGCGGCGGCGGCGCACAGGCCATGGCCGAGCTGCGCACGCAGCACGCCCAGATCGTGGCAGGCGAGGAGCCCACGGTTGAGAAGTTCGCCTACCAGCTGGCATATAACGTAATACCCCACATCGACGTCTTCACCGACAACGACTACACCAAGGAGGAGATGAAGATGTACAACGAGACGCGCAAGATCATGCACTCGGACATCGAGGTGTCGGCCACCTGCGTGCGCGTGCCCGTCATGCGCGCCCACTCGGAGAGCATCTGGGTGGAGACCGAGCGTCCCGTCACCCCCGACGAGGCCCGCAAGGCCTTTGCCGAGGCCGAGGGTGTGGTGCTGATGGACAACCCCTCGGAGAAGGTATACCCGATGCCGCTCTTCATCGCCGGCAAGGACCCCGTATACGTGGGCCGCATACGCCGCGACCTGACCTCGGCAAACGGACTCACCTTCTGGTGCGTCGCCGACCAGATCAAGAAGGGCGCCGCCCTCAACGCCGTGCAGATAGCCGAGTGGCTCATCCGCAACCGCAAGTAGGCCGGCTGCATACAACAGCATACGGGACGGAAAGCTCTCTTTCCGTCCCGTATGCTTTATAATAGCACAGCCTATCGCCGCGCGAAGATCTCGTCCGGCACCTCACCCGTCCAGCAATCGGGGCGTTCGACTCCGAACAGATGCAACACCACGGCGGCCGTGTTGACCGTATTGTTCGTGCTTGTCATCTCCACGCCGCGGGCTATGCCCGGCCCTGCTATACCCCACGGCACGATCATCTCGTGCGTCGTAACGCCACCGTGGCCGTACTCGATACCTCCGTGGTCCGACAGGAACATTATGTGCGAGTCGTCGTACAGGCCCTCTTCGCGCATGCGGTCCAGCAGACGCCCGATCTCGGCATCGGCCTCCTCGATCGAACGTATGTACTCGGGCGACATCCACTTGTAACGATGGCCTGCGTGGTCGGTATGCACCGAGTATAGGAACACCAGCGTCGGACGATCGCGGTTCTCGCGCATGAACTCCAGCGCCCGGTCGTAATATGGTACATAGGCATCGTTCTCGAGATAGAGAGACTCGTCGATATAGCGCTCGTTGTAGGGATAGAAGAGATTGATCCAGTTGTAGTAGAATGCCGTACGTGCCTCGGGTATGGCATCCTTCAGCACCTTGAACACCGACGGATAGTAGCCGTCGGCGTCGCGGGCCACGGCCGGCAGCACAAACTTATCCTTCGTCCAGCTGTTGTCGACAACACCGTGCTGCTCGGGTCCGCTGCCTGTCAGATGGCTCGTCCAGTTGGGCAGCGTAACTGACGGCATCACCACACGCGTCGACATCGAGGCCACACCTTCGGCGAGCAGGCCGTCGATACGCGGCGTGCGCGCCTTGCGCAGGCCCTCGACGCATATTCCGTCCAGGCCTATGAGCAGCACCCGCTTCCCCTTTATACGTTTGCGGCCGCCGGCCGCTGCCAGAGCCTCGGCGGCAGGCGCGGCCACACTCAGGGCCACCGCACCGGCAAGGCTTCGCTCCAGAAACTTCTTGCGAGAGATTTTCATTTTCGGCTAAGTAGATAGGTAGGTTTACATACAAAGATATAAAATTGTATGCGCCAAACCAAATCATCGCGCAACCGCACCGATCACAAAAAGGCCTCCTTCGGTTAATCCCCGAAGGAGGCCTTACGGTATGTTTTGCGCATCCCGTCCGCCGCTAACGCACCGACATAAGGCCCTTGCGGGGCGAGGCGTCGAGGCGTATGGCTATAAAGACGAGTATGGTGAATGCCACGAGCGACGAGCCTCCGTAGCTGAGGAACGGCAGCGGGATACCCATCACGGGGAATATGCCGATGGTCATGCCCACATTCACCATGACATGGAACAGCAGTATGGCGGAGACGCAGTAGCTGTATATGCGGCTGAAGGGCTCCTCCTGCCGCTCGCCTATCTGCATAAGGCGCAGGATCAGGGCGCAGAGCAGTCCCAGCACCACCATCGCGCCGATGAAGCCCCACTCCTCGCCCACGGTGCAGAAGATGAAGTCGGTATGCTTCTCGGGCACGAAGTTGTACTTGATCTGCGTACCCTGCATGAATCCCTTGCCGAAGAGGCCGCCCGAGCCGATGGCTATCTTCGACTGGTTGACGTTGTAGTCGGCGCCGTGGGGATCGCTCACGATGCCGAGGAAGCTGAGGATACGCTCGCGCTGGTGGGGCTGGAGGATGGTCTCGAAGATCATATCGGCCGTAGGCACGAATACCATCGAGCCGATGAACAGGGCCAACGACACCATGATGGCCGATATGTTCTTGCGCAGGGCGTAGACCGCAGCCACCACGACCGCCACCGCCATCACTATGACGGCCGCGGCATAGGCGCTGAGCGCCCCGTCCCAGAAGAGGAGCGAGGCCCCGTACAACAGGGCCGTGGCCAGCGTCACCGTCGCCAGGAATATGGTGTGCGCACGCCAGGCACCTATCATCATGGCGTCCGACACGGTGAATATTATCACCAGCAGCGCGAGCAGGAACAGCGGCGTGAAGAGGAACGAGAAGATGAACAGCGCGGCCACCAGTATGATGGGAATACAGATCCACTTGTTCAGACCCTCGCGGTAGAGCACGAATAGGAACGAACACAGCACCACGCCCGAACCCGTGTCGTTCTGCAGCACGATGATGGCCAGCGGCAGCAGTATGACGAAGGCCACGCGCAGCAGGTCGCCGATGCGGCGTATCGAGAACGAATAGTTGCTCATCATGCGGGCCACGGCCAGCGCCGTGGCTATCTTGACGAACTCGACGGGCTGCACCCTCACCGACCCGAACTCGAACCACGCCTTGGCTCCGTTCACCTCGCGGCCGAACAGCAGCACCGCCACCAGCAGCACCAGACCCGCCGCATAGGCGTAGTAGGCATACATGTGGTAGTAGCGGGCGTCGAGCAGCAGTATCACCAGCGCCGCGCCGAGCGCCGCGCCGATCCACACGGCCTGCTTCATGTAGAAGTGTTCTAGCGAGAAGAAACCGCTGATCGTATCGTCGTACGAGGCCGAGACGATGCTCACCATACCCGCGGCGACAAGCAGCAGGTAGAGAATGACGGCCACGCGGTCGACACCCTCGAACAGAGACATCTGACGGTTGTTATCTATCCTCGGCATATATCGGGTAATAAATGTTGCGTGCCTTCACCTGCTCGACCAGCTGCGGACGGGTGATGGTGTCGGTAAGGTAATACTCCTCCAGCAGGCTGGCTATGGGCAGCGCTATGGCCGCACCGAAACCGCCGTTCTCGACATACACCGAGATGGCGATGCGCGGGTTGTCCTTCGGCGCGAAGGAGAGGAACGTCGAGTGGTCGGCGCCATGGGGGTTCTGTGCCGTACCCGTCTTGCCGCAGACATCCTGTCCGGGCAGGAAGGCACGCCACGACGTACCGGCCCCCGGCACGTTCACACCGCGCCACATACCCTCGACGACAGGCTCGAAGTAACGCGGGTCGACCTTCGTGTAGTGCTTCTCGTAGAAGCGGCGGTCGATCGAGTCCTGACCCTCGATCTGCTTGACGATGTGCGGTATGTAGTAGTATCCGCGGTTTGCCACCGTCGCCGCCAGGTTGGCCATCTGCAGCGGCGTGCAGCCCAGCTCGCCCTGTCCGATCGAGAGCGACAGCACCGTGAGCGAGTTCCACGAGCCGCGGTAGCGCTTGTCGTAGAACGCGCGGTCGGGCACATAACCCGGACCCTCGCCCAGGAAGTCGGAGTCGAGCTTGCGGCCGTAGCCGAAGCTGCGGACATAGTCGCCCCACACCTCGATGCCCTCCTTGACGCTGCCGTACTTGCGGTTGTCGATTATGTCGCGGAAGACGTAGCAGAAATATGCGTTGCACGACTGCGCCACGGCGCTGCGCAGGTCCAGAGGCGAGTAGTGCGAGTGGCAGCCCTGGTGCACGCGGCCGACGCTGTAGCCGTTATGGCACGGGTACTGCGTCTCGGGCGTAAGCACACCCTCCTGCAGGCCCACAAGGCCCTGCACCAGCTTGAAGGTCGATCCCGGCGGGTACTTGGCCTTCACGGCGCGGTTGAACAACGGCTGGCGCTTGTTGCGCAGCATACGCATGTAGTTGTTGCCGCGCTCGCGTCCCACCAGCTCGTCAGGGTCGTACGTGGGCGACGAGGCCATCACCAGAATCTCGCCCGTAGCGGGCTCGATGGCCACCACGGCACCCACTTTGCCCTCCATCAGCTCCTCGGCGAAGGCCTGCAGGCGCGCGTCGATCGTACACATCAGACGCTTGCCCGGCACGGGCAGCGAGTCGAACGCCCCGTCCATATACGAGCCCTTGATGGCGCCATGGGTATCCACCTCGAGGATCTTCACGCCGTCCTTGCCGCGCAACTCGGGCTCGTAGGCCGCCTCGACGCCCGTCATGCCCACATAGTCGCCCGGGCTGTACTCGGGGTTACGCTTGATGTAGTCGTCGTTAACCTCGCCCACATATCCCAGCAGGTTGCCTCCGATCTTGCGCGGGTACTGGCGCACGGTGCGGTAGACGGTATAGAAACCGGGGAAGTTACACTCCTCGAAACGCAGCTTCACCTCCTTCGGGACGTAGTTCAGCACCAGCGTCGGCGCACGCGGGCGCATGCGGGCGTTGCGCAACACCGACTCGAGCTTCTTGCGCTCGATGCCCACGATGTTGCAGAAACGCGTCGTATCGAAACCCTCGCGCCCGATGTCGCGGTAGACTACCATCAGGTCGTAGCACTCCTTGCTCTGCACCAGGTATTCGCCGTTGCGGTCGACCACCTCGCCGCGCGGGGCATACTGCACCTCATATCGCAGCACGTTGCCCGCGGCCAGGCGCTTGTACTTCGTATCGACCAGCTGTATGTAGCCTATACGCAGCGCCAGCACCGCGAAGATGCCCAGCACGATGGCACGCAGGATCCTGCGCCTAACATATACGTCGTTGTCAGCCATAAGAGCCCTCCGATCACTACTTGTTTAGAATCTTCTCGACAAAGAGCCGCACGAAATACCATGCCAGCACGAATGCCGCCGTGCCGCTCACCGCCAGCCGCAGCAGCACGTGCGGCAGGTGACGTAACGACAACGTCTCCATGAAGAAGAATATTGCACTGTGCAGCACAACCATCGCGCCGATGTACCACGCCAGGTTCTTCGCCGTGAGGCGGTAGAGCGCCGGCAGAGCGTCGTCGGGGCCCACCGTGCGGCCGCAGGTGGCGCCGATGACCATCGGGCGGAAGAAGCCCGCCGCCGTGGCCGCAATGACATTGAGGCCGTCGGTGCCGGTCATGACATCCATCACCACGCCCAGCAGCGCCGACGACAGCACGACCCACACCGGCCGCGTGTCGAGCGGCAGCAGTATGATGAAGACCGAATAGACCAGCGGGTGGAAATAGACCCCCAGCGAGATGTTGTCCAGAAGGAATATCTGCAGCAACACCGCCGTCACGAAGACACCCGCATATGATATGTTCTTGAACATTGCTTACTCTCTCCTTTCGTTTACGCCGCCCGCGCACTGCCCTACGGCTGGTACTCCATCCTGTCGGTGCGGCCCGCCTCGACGTCGGCCTCCAGGTCCGACACCTCGCCGAAATCCATGTTCTCGATAAGGATGACGTTGCCCAGGCGCGTCATGTCGGTAGCCAGGCGTACCGTCACGTCGTAGGCCGTCTGGCTCTCGTTGAGCTCGAAGCTCTCCACATAGCCGATCTTCACGCCGGCGGGGAAGAAGTGCGACAGTCCCGACGAGACCACCTCGGCACCCTCCTCGATGGCGGCATATTTCGACAGCTCGGTCATCTCTACCTCGTAGGGGCTCGACCCGCGCCACGATATCGACCCGAAGTAGTCGTCGCCCGCGATCTTGCCGCTGGTGCGGAAGTCGGTGTTCAGCAGCGGCAGCACCACCGAATAGCGCTCCGAGCAGCCCACGACATATCCCACCATCGCCCCGTCGGGCGTAATGACGGCCATGTCGTTCATTACGCCGTGCATGATGCCGCGGTTCAGCGTGATGAAGTTGCGGTCGCGGTGTATCGAGTTCGACACCACGCGCGCCGTCATGTAGCGGTACTGCGACATGTTCTCCAGCCCCACGCCCAGCGTATCGGCCGCGACGGCCGCCGCCAGCGAGTCGGTCTGCGCCGCCGACGCCGCCTCACGGTAGGCCGCAAGGCGTCCCTCCAGCTCGGCCACGCGCGACGTGAGCATCTCGTTCTCGCGGCGCAGCGTGAAGAAGTGCTTCACGCTGAAGATGCCGCTCTGCGCCCACCCCGTCACGCGGTTGGCATGCGAAAGGATCTTCGCCTGCGTGTAGTATGACGAATGCGCATAATAATTGAGTGCTATTGCCTCGATAATCAGAAACAATAGCACAACATATATTCTGCGTATAAACTCTATCAGCTTGTACATGACAATTCTCCCATCTTCCTCTCCCCGGGAGCGTAATCACCGCCCCGCGTCGCGTGCAACACTGCAGCGGCCGTGCTCAGTCGCACGGCCGTAGCGCTATTTCATCAGGAACGAGAACTTGTCGATGTTCTTCAGGGCGATACCCGTACCGCGGGCGATGGCGCGCAGCGGGTCCTCGGCGATGTGGAACGGCAGGCCCGACTTGTCCGAGAGGCGCTTGTCGAGACCCTTTATCAGGGCGCCGCCGCCGGCCAGGTAGACACCGTTCTTGACGATATCGGCATACAGCTCGGGGGGCATGGTCTCCAGCACCTTCATCAGCGCGGCGTCGAGCTTCACGAGCGACTTCTCGAGCGCATAGGCTATCTCGTTGTAGCTCAGCGTCACGGTCTGCGGCAGCGCCGTAAGCATGTTGGGACCCGTGATGACATAGTCCTCGGGCTCCTCCTCCAGTTCGGGCACCGCGGCTCCGATCGAGCACTTGATGGCCTCGGCCGTACGCTCGCCGATGCGGATGTTATGCTGCTGGCGCACATAGTTCTGGATGTCGGCCGTGAAGACGTCGCCCGCAACGTTTATCGACTCCGAGCATACGATGCCGCCAAGCGATATGCAGGCTATCTCCGACGTACCGCCGCCGATGTCGATCACCATGTTGCCTTCGGGGGCCTCCACATCGAGGCCTGCACCCAGCGCCGCAGCCATGGGCTCGAAGATCATGTACACGTCGCGGCCGCCGGCATGCTCGGCCGAGTCGCGCACGGCGCGGATCTCGACGTTGGTCGAACCCGACGGTATGCAGATCATCATGCGCAGCGACGGGGCGAACATGCTGCTCGACGTGCGCACCTTCTTGATCAGGCCGCGCAGCATGAGCTCCGTGGCGTTGAAGTCGGCGATCACACCGTCCTTCAGCGGACGGATGGTCTTTATGTTGGGATTGGTCTTTTCGTGCATCTGCCGGGCCTGCTGGCCGATGGCCACCACCTTGCCCGTGTGGACGTCGAGGGCGACGATCGACGGCTCGTCGACCACCACCTTGCCGTTATATATAATTAGGGTATTGGCCGTCCCGAGGTCGATGGCCAACTCCTGTGTCAATGAAAAAAAGCCCATATTTATTTCGTATTTAACCCGCTGATTGTCAATATTAATCCGATGTAAAAAACAAGCCGCGGCCGTCATTTGCCGTCCGCCGCCGACTTTGCTCCACAAAGGTAGGAAAAAGATAGATAAGTTTTGCAAGGGCTTTCCAACTTTTTTAGGAAATTTTTAGCTACTTTTGCGTGGTTAAGAGCTACGCATCAGCCCCATGGAAAAGAGCGAATCGAAATGCGCCGTCATCGGCTACGGCAGCTGGGCCACGGCCATAGTCAAGATCTTCGCCGAGAACGGCGTACGCGTCGGATGGTACATCCGCAACCCCGAGGTGCTGGCCTCGGTAGCGGAGGAGGGACGCAACTGCAAGTATCTGCGTGACGTCGACCTCGACACCACCCACATCGAGCCCTCCGACGACATAAACGCCGTGGTTGCCGACGCCGACACCGTAGTCATGGCAATGCCCTCGGCCTTCACCAAGACATTCCTCGAACCCCTCACCGTACCGCTGGCCGGCAAGACCATAGTCTCGGCCGTAAAGGGCATCGTCCCCGGCGAGTACCTCTCGGTGGCGGGATACGTCATACGCAGATACTCGATCCCCGAGGAGCGCATGTGTCTGGTAACGGGCCCCTCTCACGCCGAGGAGGTGGGTATGGGACGCCTGTCGTACCTCACCGTGGTGGGTACCGACGACACGCTCCGCCGCCGGGTGGCCGCCAGGTTCGAACGCCCCTACATACGCATATCCTACTCCGAGGATATCTTCGGCGTGGAGTATGCCGCCATCATGAAGAACATCTACGCGCTGGCCGTGGGTCTGGCCGTGGGTCTGGGCTACGGCGACAACTTCGTCGCGGTGCTCATAGCCAACTGCGCCGCCGAGATGGAGCGTTTCCTCGCCACCATCAGCCCCCGGCAGCGTAACATATGCGCCTCGGCATACCTGGGCGACCTGCTCGTCACAAGCTACTCGACATACAGCCGCAACCGCCGCCTCGGCCTGCTCATAGGCCGCGGCTGCACCGTGCGCAGCGCCATGAACGAGATGACGATGGTGGCCGAAGGATACTATGCCGCCGAATGCATACGCCACATAGCGTCGGATTCCGACACCGAGCTGCCCATAGCCGATACGGTATACGAGATCCTCTACCGTAACGCCTCAGCACGCCGCAAGATGCTCGAGCTGACGCACAAGCTGATATAAGGACAACTGTAACAAACCGTTAAAAATCTATCAAACGATGAGTTCAATCAAACTGGACATCGCCAAGTCGGGCATCGTCATCACCGAAGAGATGAAGGCCCAGGCACAGCAGGCGAACGAACTGCTCCACTCGGGCAAGGGTGCGGGCAACGATTTTCTGGGATGGGTACACCTTCCCTCGTCGATCGACGAGGCACAGATCGCAGCAATCGAGGCACAGGCCGCAAAGCTCCGCGCCAAGGCCGAGGTTGTGATCTGCATCGGCATCGGCGGCTCGTATCTGGGCGCCAAGGCCGTACTCGAGGCCATGAGCAACTCGTTCGAGCACCTGCACCGCAAGCATGACAACCCCACCGTCGTATTCGCCGGCCAGAACATATCGGAGGACTACACCTACGAGCTGCTCGACGCCGTGAAGGACTACTCGATAGCCGCCATCGTCATCTCGAAGTCGGGCACCACGACCGAGCCCGCCATCGCCTTCCGCATCATCAAGGCCGAGATCGAGAAGCGCTACGGCAAGGAGGACGCCGCTACGCGTATCGTAGCCGTTACCGACAAGGCCCGCGGCGCGCTGAAGACCCTCTCGACCAACGAGGGCTACCCCACCTTCGTCATCCCCGACGACGTGGGCGGCCGTTTCTCGGTGCTCACCCCCGTAGGCCTGCTGCCGCTGGCCGTAGCGGGTGTCGACATCAAGGCTCTGGTTGCCGGCGCCACGGCAATGGAGAAGGCTACCGACGCCTCGGTTTCTGTCGACGAGAACATCTCGGCACAGTATGCCATCGTCCGCAACGAGCTCTACCGCGCAGGCAAGAAGACCGAGATCCTCGGTTCGTACGAGCCCAAGCTGCAGTACGTGGGCGAGTGGTGGAAGCAGCTCTACGGCGAGAGCGAGGGTAAGGACGGCAAGGGTATCTTCCCCGCCAGCGTAACCCTCACGGCCGACCTCCACTCGATGGGCCAGTACATCCAGGAGGGCGAGCGCACGCTCTTCGAGACCATCATCTCGGTAGCCGAGTCGAAGCACACGGTCAAGGTTGAGAGCGACAGCGACAACCTCGACGGCCTGAACTTCCTCGCCGGCAAGCGTATCTCGCAGATCAACCGCATGGCCGAGCTTGGCGTACAGCTCGCACACATCGACGGCGGCGTGCCCAACATCCGTCTCGAGCTGCCCCGCATCGACGAGTACTCGATCGGCCAGCTGATCTACTTCTTCGAGAAGGCCTGCGGCATCAGCGGCTACCTGCTGGGCGTGAACCCCTTCAACCAGCCGGGTGTGGAGGCATACAAGAAGAACATGTTCGCGCTGCTCGACAAGCCCGGATACGAGGAGGAGTCGAAGCGCATCAAGGCCCGTCTCTAATCCGCCTTCTGCGCGCATTGGCGACACCGCAAACGACAGAGCGCCGTTCCCCGACGGGAACGACGCTCTTTTTTCATGCCCGCCGCCGTCCGCCCCACAGCGAGGGCAGACAGCGCAGCGGCCGCGTCACTTCTTCACGACGAAACGGTAGATGCCCGACCCTACCTCTACGGTCATGGCTCCGCCCTCCTCGACGGCCTTGTGGCTGAAGTTGCCGTCGATGGCAACGCCGCTCTCCGTCACGCGGGCGGGATCGTCCGTCGGCAGGTATACGGTTGCCTGACTGTTGGCGGGCACCTCGACCTGTATGCTATAGGTGTCGTCGGTCTGCTTCCAGTCGGCCACGATGGTGCCGTAGGGCGACTCGTACGACGTACGGGCCGAGCGGACGTCACCCACGGGCGTGGGCCGTATCACCACATGGCGGAATGCGACCGACTCGTCGCTCTGGCGGATGCCGCCGAGGCCGCTGAAGAGCCACTCCATGAGGTGTCCCAACATGAAATGGTTGTTCGAGACGAAGCCGTAGGCCTGCCATGACTCGGTCAGCGCCGTAGCCCCGTGCGCAAGCTGCCATCCGTATCCCGGAGTGTCGTACTTGCTGTTCATGTCGTATATTATGTCCGAGGCGCCGTTCTCCTCCAGCGCGCGCAGCACGTAGCGGTAACCGACGTCGCCCGCCGTGAGGGCGTTGCCGCGGCCGCGGATGTCGGCAACGAGGTTGTCGAACACCTGACGGTGGTTCTCCTCGGTGGTAAGGCCCATGTAGAGGGCGATGGCATTCGCCGTCTGGCTGTTGCGGTCGTAGGTCTTCGTGGCGGGATCCCAGAAGGTGGCGTTGAACGACGCCTTGATCTGCTCCGCCAGATCGCCGTACTGCTTCGCGTCGTCCTTGCGGCCGAGCAGCGTGGCCATCTTCTGCATCAGGCACACGTCATAGTAGTATATGGCCGTGGCCGTGACGCCGTTCGACGTGAGCTGCGAGAAACCGGGGTTGCCGGGGCCTATGTCGAACCAGTCGCCCAGACCGTAGGCCACGATGTTGTCCTTGGCCTGCGACTGCAGGTAACGCAGGTACTCCTGCATGGCGGGGTAATACTTCTCGATAAGGCGCGTGTCGCCATACCACAGGTAGACGTACCACGGGCTGATGATGAAGGCGCTGCCCCACTCGGGCGTGTCGCGGAAGCCGCCCTCGAACTCGACATACTCGGGCGCAATGTCGGGGATCATGCCCTCGGCCGTCTGCGACGCCCGCATGTCGGACATGATCTTGGAATACATGCGCGCCAGGCTGTAGCGGTACTGCACCGAGTACTGCATCAGGTGCGCCTGCTCGAGCCACCCGAGCTTCTCGCGGTGGGGGCAGTCGGTCAGCACGCTGGCGAAGTTGCTGCGTATGGCCCAGTCGATGAGTTCGTACGTGCGGTTGAAGAGCTGGTTCGAGCAGTGGAACGTACCCGTCTCGTCGGCCGAGTTGCAGGTGTGCAGGCCCTTCAGCGCCACGATCTCGGGCAGGCCGTCGGGGTTCTCCTCACCGGCGGGGACGGCACCCTCGACCTCGACATAACGGAATCCGTAGTAGGTGAACTGCGGCTGCCACTCGGCCAGGCCCGCACCGGCGGTCGTATATCCGAACCAGTAGGGGGCGCCCGAGGCGCTCTGGTTGATCGTGCTGTCGGGGTTGAGCAGCTCCGCCGGCCACAGCTTCACCGACTGGCGTCCACCGGCCTTCAACGCAACGCGCACGACGCCCGAGAAGTTCTGCCCGAGGTCATAGACCCAGCGGCCCTGCCCGTTCCGGAAGGTGCGGACGGTAGGTATCGAGTCGCGCACGGTCAGCGGAGCGGCAACCTGCGCCATGAGTTTGGTCTTCCAATCCAGACAGAGCGGCTCCTGCCATGCGCTGTCGTCGAAGCCCGCCGAGGTCCATCCGCGCTGCTCGCGTCCGGCATCGTAGTCCTCGCCGCCGTAGATGCTGCTGTAGGTGATGGCGCTCTCCGCGGCACGCCACGTGCCGTCGGTCACGATGTTCTCCACCTGGCCGTCCTCATACTCCACGCGTATGTTCATGATCAGGCGCGGCGCGCCGTTCGAGGCCAGCAACTTGAAATAACGCTCGCGCGGGATGTTGAAGAAACCGTTGCCCAGCATCACGCCCACGGCGTTGTCGCCGTCGCGCAGATACTCCGTCACGTCGAACGGGACATACAGCGCCTCCTTCTCGTACTTCGACCACCCGGGATCGAGGAAATGGTCGCCCACCTTCTCGCCGTTGAGATACATGTCGAAGTGACCGAGTCCCGACACGTAGGCCACGGCCCGGCGGACGGGTTTCGCCACCTTGAACTCCTTGCGGAACTGCGGCAGGCGGTACATGCCGATGCGCAGGCTGCGGTCGTAGCGCTTGTCCACCTCACCCGAGCCGTGCAGGCCGGGGTTGACCTTCTCGGCCTCGCGGTCGGCCTCCAGCGCTATCCATCGGGCGCCGCCCCAGTCCTTGTCCGAGAGCAGGCCCATCGAGAAGCTCTGCGCCTCGCTCCACGGCGAGGGGTTGCCCTCGGCGTCGAAGACCCTCACCTTCCAGTAGTAGGTCGCACCCGACTTCAGGCCCGTGCCGCCGAAGTGCACGAGAATCGAGCGGTCGGACTCGACCTTACCGCTGTCCCAGATGCTGCCCTTGTTCTTCGACAGGTCGTCGGGATTGTCGGCGACAAGTATCTCGTACTTCGACTGCACGAAGTTGCGCCTGTCGGAACGTATCTGCCAGCTGAAGCGCGGCACCATGGTCTCCACTCCGAGCGGGTTTACGGCCTGCTCGCAGCGCAGATTGAATACGGAAAATGTATTTTCCCCAAATGCCGCCGCAGGCAGCAGCAGCGACAGCAAGAATCCTTTAAGAAATTTCATCATAGCGATTTCAGGTTGGTGTTCAGAACAAAGATACCAAACAAAACGCAGATTCGCATGCAAAAAATGATTCAACGAATGCCTTGTTTGACATTTAACACCCGTCGCCATGCATCTGGGGAGAGAAGATCAGGCGCTCCGGCTCTACAGACCGGAGCCGATGCCCGCTACGGCACGGGGTCGTAGCCGCTGCCGCCCCAGGGATGGCAGCGCAGCAGACGCCGCAGCGTGAGCCAGCCGCCCTTCAGCGGGCCGTACTTGCGCAGCGCCTCGACGGCATACTGCGAGCATGTCGGGACGTAACGGCACGACGGGGGCGTAAATGGCGAGATGCAGTACTGGTAGAACTTCACCAGCAATATGAACGGAAGCGAGCAGAGACGCTTAAAGGCTCGTGCGAATCCGCTCCAAGATACGTTGCACGGCATGATCTATGCTCCTGTAAGATTGACACTCCTTGACCGAATAGACCAGCGCCACGTCGATATCAACCCCCTTCTCGCGGACGGTGGTGCGCAGCGCCTCGCGACCCAGGCGGTAGGCCTCGCGCGTGCGGCGCTTGAGCAGGTTGCGGCGGTTGGCACGCTTGTGGAAACGCTTGGGCACGGAGAACAGCACCTCGACCGAACCCGACGGCTGCGTGCGCTTCGTTTCGTGCGCCTCCGCGGCCCCCTCCTGCGATGGCCCGCCGGCAGCGTCGGGACGCGTCACGTGGAACATGTAGCGGAACGGGTAGACGAACCCTCCCTCGCCCTCGGTGAAGAGACGGCGCACCGCGCCCAACGAACGCAGGCGTTCGCTGCGGGGCAGTCTACGGTCGGGTATGGGTTGCTGATCGTTCATGTACGGATATATTGCCGCGGCGCGTTGCAGGGCTGCCGCTCCGCCGCCCGACGGTTGATCAGGGACGGTGGCGTACGCGGCTCTTCTTGGCCAGCTTACTCTGCTGCGTGCGGATGAACTCCTCGTTGGTCGAGTCGTTCTTCATCTCCACCTCGGCGACCTCCTCGCCGCGGCTGAGCTTGCCGATATAGAGGTCCAGTGCCTTGGCCATCGACGGTGCCTCGGGCGACGGGGCCGATGCACGCACGTTGAGACCCGCCTCGATGGCGGCACGCAGCGTGGCCTCGCCGAAGGTGGCGATGACGGGAAGGCCCTCAACACCGAAACTCTCCACGACGCTCTTCACATCCGAGGGCGAGTAGAGCGCCATCGCGTCGTAGTCGGCGGGGCGTATGCCCTCCATGTCGGCCACGACCGTCTTGGCCAGGATTACGGGATCGAAGTCTATCTTGAGTTTTGCCAGCGCCTCGGGCAGCTCGGGTTTGTGGGGCTCGCTCAGCGCCAGCAGGAAACGCTCGGCCTTGTGCTTGATGATGAGCTCCAGCAGGCCCGTGAACGAGCCGTCGGCAAACGATATCTTGCGTTTGCGGTAGATTATGTACTTCTGCAGGTAGAGGGCCACGGCCTCGGTGTTGCAGATGTACTTCATGGTCTCGGGAACCGTTATGCGGGCCTCCTCGCAGATGCGGAAGAAGCTGTCGACGGTGGTGCGCGAAGTGAAGATCACGGCCGTGTGGTCGAGAATCTCGATCCTCTGCGAGCGAAACTCCTTGAGCGTGACACCGACTACGCGTATCAAAGGCTTGTAGTCGATCTCCACGCCATATTTCGTCGCCAGGTCATAGAAGGGCGACTTCTCCAATACCGCGGGGCGCGGCTGTGATATAAGAACTTTTTTTACCATTCCCAAAGCCAAATGTTACTTACCCATCCTTGCGATAATCTGCCACAACAGAGTGAACGGCATGATTTCGACGGTGCAAAGGTACAAAAACCAATGCAAAATTGAAATTTTTTTAGAAATAAAGAGCGTAACGCTCTCTCTTACATAGAGGGCCATGGCCAGGGCCCCCGCAACGCCGGCCACATGCAGCCACACGTTGCCCGCCACGCCGCCGTCGACCTGCCACATCAGCACGGCCGGCATGACCATCACCGTCGACAGTACGAAATAGACCAGACGGATACGCAGCAGCGTGGCCACCGTGGGCCACGACCGCGTGACGCCGCCCGCCACGGCCAGCATGGCAGACTGCACGGCCACCACGGCCACGAAAGCCGCCATCGCGGCAAAGGGCAGCACCGCATGGGCATAGGGCGACACCTCCGTCACCGCAGGCATGCCGCCCGCCCACAGCGAGACGATGGCCCCCACGGCGCAAGTGCCTATAAGGAAGAGTTTTCCGAGGAATCCGTAGAATATGTCGCTGCGGCGCCGTTCGAGCATGCGCTCCGACAGGGTCACGCTGCGGTGGAAAACCGACTTGAAGAGCGCCTCGACGTCGTCGAAATAGCGATATAGACAAAAAATATACAGAAACACGACAGCCGCCACCAGCAGGTTCTGCACCACGTCGCCCAGCGCCGCGGCCATCGCCGTATCGCCCGCCGCCGACATGCCGCCGACAGCCTCACGCACCGCATCGCCCACGCCCGAGAGCATCCCGCCGGAGAGCGTATCGGCTCCGCGCGCCGCAGCAAGCGTATCGGCCGCAGCCGCATGGAGCGAGTCGGCCGCCACGGAAAGCGAGTCGGAGGCCACAGAAAGCGTATCTGCCGACGCCGCCAGCGAATCGGCCGCAGCGCCGAGCGTATCTGCCACCGGCGCGCCCGCAGACTGCAGGTCGTGCACCGCCAGCGAGTCGGCCGCGGCGGCAAGGGTATCGCGCTGCGCCCCGTACGAGAGCGAGTTCTCGGGGCCGAACAGCGTCGCGGCATCCACGTCGCGGTATATCTCCCGCGCGCGGTGCCAGCGCTCCACCATCACGCGCAGCCCCTCCTTAGTGTATGCCCCCACACGCTCCTCCACAGCCACGGCCGCCGAGACGGCATCCGCCGCCGGCACACCGCCGCCGGCAAGCGAGGCGAGCGTATCGGCCGCCGCCGGGGGCGTGGCATCGCACCACGGCGCCGCCAGATGGCGCAGCTCGGCCGCGGGCAGCGTGTCGAGACGCACCCGGAGAAGGGAATCGATCGGGCCGACCATCACTCGAATACTCGTTTAAGGGTTATACGGAATGTCGTGCCGCGACCCACCTCCGACTCCGCCACGGCGATCTTGCCCTGGTGGTAGTCCTCGACGATACGGCGCGAGAGCGAGAGGCCCAGGCCCCAGCCGCGGGTCTTGGTCGTGAAGCCCGGCTCGAAGATGCGCTTCCAGTTGCCCTTGGGGATACCCTTGCCCGTGTCGCGCACGTCGATGGTGATGGTCTTGTCGTTGGCACGTATCGCCACGTCGATGTCGCCGTGGCCCTGCATGGCGTCGAGGGCGTTCTTCAGCAGGTTCTCCACCACCCACTCGAACAGCGCCACATTGAGGTTGGCCTTGACGGGGGCCATGGCCAAACCGTTGTACGAGAGGGTAACGTTGCGCGGCACGCGCTTGCGGAAGTACATTATGGTCTCGCCCACCACCTCGTTGACGTTCGTCGGCGTGAGCACGGTCTCCGACCCGATCTTCGAGAAGCGGTCGACAATCTTGAGCAGGTGCGCCAGGTCCTTGTTCATCTCCTCGACCACCATCGGGTCGACATTCTGCGTGCGCAGGTACTCGATCCACCCCAGCAGCGACGAGGTGGGCGTACCCAGCTGGTGCGCCGTCTCCTTCGCGAGGCCTATCCACACGCGGTTCTGCTCGTCCTGCTTGGTGGACTGCAGCGCTATGTAGGTGAAGACGATGAATATGGCGATGATGACCCACTGCACATAGGGGAAGTAGTAGAGCGCCCGCAGCAGCGACGACTTGCCGTAGAAGATTATGTGGCTGCGGTTGCTCATCCACATCATGCGCACCGTGCGCGGGGTGTTCTCCTCGGTCAGCTCGTTGAGCTTGCGGCGGAACTTCTCGGGGTCCTTGATCACATCCTCGGGGATGCGGTTGTACGACACCAGGTTCAGGTCCTGGTCGGTGATGATGAAGGGGATGTTGTTCTGCGTGCTGACGATGTGCGAGATGAGCGGGTCGGTCATGTAGTCGCCGAAGTACTCGCGGCTGACGCGCTCCATGGCCGCCACCCACAGCTCGACGTCGTGCTGCTCCTTCTGCTTGAGCACGTCGGCCAGTTTGTTGGTATACACGAGCGACACCACAGCCAATATCATGCCTATCACCAGCACCGATATGCGGCTGCGGAACGAGAATTTTCTATGACCCAGAATGTTCATCCTCCACACCTTGTAATGTATCCCTCACGGCAGCCGGCGACGGCCGCCTCGTTCGCGCGGCGGATCAGTTGCGGTCGGTATCACGCCCGCTCAGTATCTCCGTGTACCGCGCGTTGTCGTTCAGCAGCTCCACGGCGCGCATCACGGTGCTGTCGGCCGCCAGATTGTACTCCACGACGCCCTCGTAGTAGTTGTGGCGCAGCACGATATCGCTGTTGAGCATGTCGGTTATCTCGGCACGGTAGGTGCGCAGGTTGTCGGCCTTCTGGTCCTTGAGCTTGGTCTCGATCTGCTTCAGGTCGTCGGCAAAGTCGGTATCGTAACGCTCCTCCTTGGCCGTGCGCTTCAGCAGGTCGAGCGCCATGCGCGTCTTCGACTCGTAGGGCACCTCCTTGTCGGCCATGAACCGCACGAAGTCCTCGTAGTCCTTGTCCGTGATGGAGAAGGTGCGGTTGTCGACCTTCATGTCGGGATGGCTGCGCATGTACTCGTCGAGGAAATCCTCTATGTAGCCCAGGTTGTAGAGTATCATGGCGAAGTTGCTGATATACTCGGGCTCGATCTTGACGTCGGGCATCAGGCCCTTGCCGTCGTACACCTTGCGTCCGTTGCGCGTGCGAAACTCGCTGATGAGCGAGTCGGGGATTATCGCGGCGCCGCTCTTCGAGTCGTGCGCCGAGTAGTTGATATGCTGCACGCAGCGGCCCGACGGTATGTAGTACTTGGCCGTCGTAAGTTTCAGGTAGGCGTTGTATCCCAGCGGCACGAGCGTCTGCACCAGGCCCTTGCCGAACGAGCGCTGGCCCATGAGCACGGCGCGGTCGAGATCCTGCAGCGCGCCGCTCACGATCTCCGACGCCGAGGCCGTATTGTCGTTTATGAGCACCACGATAGGCGTATCGGGCAGCACGGGGTTCGACTCCGTGGCATAGGTACGCTTCGACTGCTCGGTGCGGCCCTTCATCGTGATAACCTCGGTGCCGCGCGGCAGGAACATCGAGAGTATCTTCACCGCCTCGGGCAGGCTGCCGCCGCCGTTGTCGCGGTAGTCGAGTATGAGGCCCTTCAGGCGGCCCTCCTTGCGCAGGCGCTCCACCGCAGCGCGCATCTCGTCATAGCAGCTGTCGGTGAAGTCGTTATGGCGGATATATCCTATGCTGTCGGCCACGAAGCCCGCATAGGGCACACCGGGGATCGAGATGCGCGCACGCGTGATCTCCATCTCCTCGACCTGACCCGTCATCAGACGCTCGACGGCCAGGCGCACCGTCGTGCCGGGCATGCCCTTCAGGCGCGACGATATATCCTCGGTGGTGCTGTGCGACACGTCAACGCCGTCGATGCTCACGAAGCGGTCGCCTATCTTGAGGCCCGCCAGATCCGACGGCGAGCCCTTGTAGGGCTGCGCTATGACCACGCCCGAGCTGTCGCGCTTCATGCGTATCAGTGCGCCGATGCCGCCGTACTTGCCCGTGGCCATCACTTCGAACTTGGTCATGTCATCCTCCGACATGTACTGCGTGTAGGGGTCGAGGTTGCGCACCATGCCCGCCGCGCCGTCCGTCATCAGTTTGTCGGGCGACACCTCGTCGACATACTGCAGCGATAACTCGCGCATCATGTTGACCATGATCTCCATATTGCGGCCGAGGCCGAAATCGTCCTTCGCCGCGCACAGTCCCGTCACGGCCGCAGCCGCCACCAGCAGGGCCGCTCCGCCCTGCAGCAGGGATCTCCTTATCTCTCGTTTCATCTTCTCTTGTTATCCATATACGTCTCCAGACGATACGCCACGCGTGCCACCGCACGGCGTATGCCCGTAATCTCCACCCACTGGCCGTACTGCCGCACCGTGATCTCGTCCTCGCCCAGCAGCGTCAGCCGGCGCACGATGTTGTCGGCACGGAACACCATGCCGTCGTCCGTCTGCGACACCTTGCGGAAGCCCGACACGGCAAATGCCGACTCTATCTGCTCGGCATCCTCGTCGGCCATGCACTCGACACGGCGCGTAACGAACCCGAAACGGGGATACGCCGCCGAGAGCACCACGACAGCAGCCGCCAGCAGCCGCCCGCGCGTGGTCTGCATCGTCACGGCCACCGAGTCCCACACCGACACCTCCATGCCCGACATGCGCAGACTCAGCCACAATATGCCTACATATAAAACGCAGAAAGCGACAAAATATTTTATCGCACGAACCAGATACCTCATATCCAATATGTTATATCGCCCTGCGTCCATCGCCGAGCATCGCACGCGCGATGGACACAGGATCATTTTTCAGCTTTTTCACCCTCGTCGGCCTCTGCCTCACGAGTTCCGCCGTCGCCTTCGGTGCCGACGAAACGCGTACGTATGGCATCCGCAACGCGCGTCATGAGCCATGCCGGGGTCGAGGTGGCACCGCATATACCCACGCTGGCGCAATTGTCGAACCACTCGTCGCACAGGTCGCCCTCCTCCTCGATATTGTAGGCGCGGCTGTTGGCGCGGCGGCATACGTCGAAGAGCACCTTGCCGTTGCTCGACTTCTTGCCGCACACGAAGACCACCACGTCGAAGCGCTCGGCAAAGGCCCGCAGGTTGTGCTCGCGGTTCGAGACGCGGCGGCAGATCGTATCGTCCACCGTCAGCATGCGTTCGTCGCCCAGACGCTCGCGCATCATGTCGGCCAGGCGCCAGAAGAGGTCGACGCTCTGCGTCGTCTGCGACAGGAAGAACACCGGCCGCGTGAAGTCTATCAAGCGCAGGTCATCCTCGCCCTCGATCACCACCGTCGGCTCGTCGATCTGTCCCGTGAGGCCCACCACCTCGGCGTGGCCCCTCTTTCCCAGTATCACCACCTGACCGCCCACCTCGGCCATGCGCCTGTGCGCCGCCACGACCTTCGTCTGCAGCTGCGCCACCACGGGGCACGTGGCGTCGATGACATGTATGCCCAGCTCGGCCGCCCGGCGGAATGTCGAGGGCGGCTCGCCGTGCGCACGGATGAAGAGGTAACGGCCGCTCAGCGACGGCATGTCGTCGTAGGTCACCGTGCGCAGCCCCAGATGCTCCAGACGAAGCACCTCCATGCGGTTGTGCACGATGTCTCCCAGCGAGCACACCTCGCCGCCGTACTCCTTGAGCGCCGACTCGGCCTTGGTGATGGCTCGCACCACACCGAAGCAGAAGCCCGAATTCTGATCTATCTCGACATACATGTTTTCAGCTCTTTTCTTCCTGTTACTCCGTTGCCACGCTGCGGACGCCCTAACTATCGCCCCTGCCGGCGGCAACCCAACTCATCACAGTCCCTCGCGGCAGAAGCCTAACGCCTCCTTCGCCCCCTCGGGGAACTACTTGCGGCACGCCTGCTCGTAGCGCTCCATGAACCACGCCATCTGCTCGTCGACGCTCATGTGGCTGTTGTCCAGCACCACGGCGTCGTCGGCCTGCCGCAGCGGCGAGATGGCACGGTGCATGTCGGCCTCGTCGCGGGCGATGACGTTCGCAAGCACCTCCTCGCGCGTCACGTCCATACCCTTGCCGCGCAGCTCGGCATAGCGGCGGTCGGCCCGCACCTCGGGGTCGGCCGTCATGAATATCTTGAGCTCGGCGTCGGGGAAGACCACCGTACCTATGTCGCGGCCGTCCATCACCACGCCGCGGTCGCGGCCCATGCGCTGCTGCATGGCCACAAGTTTCTCGCGCACCTCGCGTATCGAGCTCACGCCGCTAACGCAGTTGCTCACCTCGATGGTGCGGATGCGGCCCTCGGCAAGGTCGCCGTTGACGTATATGTCGCTCGCCCCGCGCCCGGGGTTGAAGCGGAAGGTTATGTCGATCTGACCGAGGAGCGCACGCACGGCATCCTCGTCCACCACGCCCGAGCGGATGGCTCCGTGGTCGAGCGCATAGAGCGTCACGGCGCGGTACATGGCGCCCGTGTCGATGAAGATATATCCCAGGCGGGCCGCTATGGCCTTGGCGAAGGTGCTCTTGCCGCACGACGAGAATCCGTCGATGGCGATGACTATCTTTCTGTTTCGGTTTTCCATTTTTACGTTACAATCCATGGGGCAATACATTGAAAAAGGTCGAGAGAATGGTGTAGATGCCCAGCACCCCGATTATGATGCCCGCCACGTGGTTTATCGTGAGCATGTGGCGCGGGCGGAAGCGGCGGCGGAAGAGGTCGATGGTCAGCGTCAGCAGCGTCCACCACACCACCGCCCCGCACAGGAAGCCCACGATGGTGGCACCGCTGCGCATGAGCGAGGCGACATCCTCCGAGCCGTCCATGCCGACGTTGAACATGGCGAAGAAGGCCAGGATGTAGGGTATTACGACCACGAAGTTGGCCACCGTGAAGACAAACATCGACGAGAAGTCCTGCCACAGGTTGTAGCGGCCGGCGCGGTTCTTGCGTATCTGCGGCACGGGGTTCTGGAAGAAGATGTAGACGCCGACGATCACCACGAAGATACCGCCTATGACCTGCAGCACGACACTGTACTCCTCGATCTGCGCCTGCAGCATCGAGTAGAAGAAGAAGGCGATGATGGCCATGAGCGTATCGCCGCAGGCCACGCCCATGCCCGAGGCAAGCCCCGAACGGCGGTTCTTGCTCAGCGTGCGCTGTATGCACAGCACGGCAACGGGCCCCACGGTGATCGACGAAGCGACGCCCACGCACAAGCCCCTGAGCAGTATCTCGATTATGTCTACGAACATTCTCCGGCGAATAACTTTGACGGCAAAGTTAGGAATTTAATATGGAATATTAAAGCCCGCCCCGCCATTTGGGAGAATTGTTGATAAATTATGGAAAACTTTGCCTCGCGCGCCCCACAACGAGCCTCGACATCGGTTATATTTGCATAGATACCAAATACCCCACCCGCTATGGCCGATTCTCAGAAACAGGATCTCAATATCGAGCTGCCGCAGGACGTCGCCCAGGGCAACTACTCGAACCTGGCGATCATATCGCACTCCACGTCGGAGTTCATCGTCGACTTTGCGGCCGTGCTGCCGGGCATGCAGAAGGCCACGGTCAAGAGCCGCATCATACTCACGCCCGAGCATGCCAAACGACTGCTCTTCTCGCTGCAGGACAACATCTCGCGCTACGAGAGCACGGTCGGCAAGATCGAGATCCCCAAGCCGCAGATGGCCGACGACACCGTCGCCGGCATGGGCCCCAAGATGGGCAAGGCCTGATTACCTAATGCAAGCGAACGCGGAGATGATGCTCCGTGAAATATTAGTTTTGATGTTGTGAATAGAGAGGGCCGGCGCCGCAAGGTGCCGGCCTTCGTGTTCGCCGCGGCGCCGCGCCTACTCCCCGCCGCCGTTGCGCCTGAGCCACTCCAGCCTGCGCATGTCGGGCAGGTGCTTGATCTCGAAGCCTTCAAACCGCGCCTCAAAACCCGTACCGTCGGGCGATGCGCCCATCATGCCCACCATGACCGGATGGTTGTCCTGCAGCCAGGCATTACGCATGAGCGTGTACTCCTTGTCGTCAAACGAGTAGAATATCTCCACCGCATCCAGCCGCCGCACCGCCTTTATCCACACAAAAGGCACGGGCTCCGCCAGCGGAATAATGCTCCAGTCGCTGGTTCGGTGGGTTACCACGGCACTCAGATTGTACTTGCCGTCAACATACTCGATGCCCGCCTTGATGTAGTTCTCGTGGTCGATACGCAGCATCAGGCCTGCCTGGTCGAAACGCGCCCTGTAGTCGCCCGAGATCTTCACCTTGACCTCGAACTCGCCGCCGCGCAGCGTGTAGAGGAACGGCGCATCGTCGACCGTAAATCCATAATGCGATATGCGCCAGTAATCGGTCTGCGGCGTCACCTCCATGACCAGCGCGCCGTCCGTCGTCCGCCACCGCTCCGGCTCGTTAAACCACTGCATCCGCTCCAGCGTCTGCGACGCCGACATGTGCCACGCCGCCATGCCTGCCATGCAAAGCAATATTTTCACGATTCTCATATTTTACCGTCCGTTACGTTTGAATATCACATTGTCGATCGAGTACCTACCGCCACCGAGCAGTGCCAGCGTGCAATAGATGCCCAGGAAGAGAAGCGGCAACGACAGCGTCGCAAAGTCGTCGAACAGGTGGTACTTCGTCGCCACAAGCATATTGAAGGCCAGTATCATTGCCGCCGGGCGCGAGAACAGGCCCACCACCAGAGCCGCCGAGCACACCACCTGCGCAAAGATGGTCAGCACCAGCGACGGCACCATGCCGATGCCGATGGGGTCCTCGAAGAAGTTCACGCTGTACTGCTCGAAGCCCTCGATCTTGCCGATGCCATAGGGCAGCATCATAAGCCCCGCAAACACCCGGAACAACAATACAACCACGGATACACCCCGTTCCGGGAGAGGTTCGTTCCTGAAAATAAAGTCAACGATACGTTTCATAAACACATGTTTTTTATCTTTGCGTCCAGACCGCGGCGACAACGCCCCGCAGGAATCGGGATTTGCCGCTGCGCCGACATTTTCATACCTTTGCAAAAGTAAGGCGCCGCACGCGGCCGCACAATAATCATTTATAACCATTTTACCGCGATGGACATAGCAGACAGGCTGAGCAACGAACTCCTGAAACAGGAGTTCCACGATGGGTCCCAGTGTGACGAGATGCTCCTGCGCTACAGGCGCATCGCACACGGCTACGCCGTCATGGAGAACGCCATAGCCGTACTCAGCGACCTGCATAACGACATGAGCTACGTCTATTACGGCAGATTCGCCCGTACGCTCGGGCTCGCCGCCGAGGCGGAATGCAGCGACGACACCCCCTCCGGCACGGCGGTACAGCCCGACGGCACGCACAGCGAACAGAACATACGCTCGATATGGGAACACGGCATCTTCGCGCGCATCCACCCCGACGACCTGCGACAGAAGCACCTTCACGAGCTGCGTTTCTTCCACTTCGTAAAGGGCCGCCACAAAAGCCGCCGCGCCGATTTCCATATGGCAAGCCGTCTGCGGATGAAGCTCCCCACAGCCGGTTACATCAACGTCCTGCACCGTATATTCTACATCCCCGACCCGTCGCGCAACAGCCTGCGCCTGGCGCTGTGCCTATACACCCCGCTGACATGCAACATGACCGCAGCCGGCGCAATCATAGACTCAACTGACGGCACCGTCATCGACATTGCCACCTCGGCCGACACCCGCATACTGTCGCCGCGCGAGAAACAGATCCTGCGCATGATAAACAGCGGCCAGCCCAGCAAGGAGATCGCACGACGCCTGTCAATAAGCATTCACACGGTAAGCCGCCACAGGCAGCAGATACTCGGCAAGTTACAGGCGAAGAACTCGATCGAGGCCTGCCAAACGGCCAAAAACCTGCAGATACTCTAATGCTACGGGTGCAAAAACACCGACACAAAGACCTCCCGGCTCCATTCTTTTTCGTATATTTACCGCACCTAACAGCAATGCCTATGAACGAATAACCGCAGCGACTACATACCGCGGCCGGGCCCGCAGCCCGGCACTCACATAAAAGCGTTATCCTTATTCTGCTTGTCGAAATCTGGAAAATTTCAAACCAAGTAGCCGGAATGAAGGTTGATGCTCACCGCTACGTGCGTGGGCTTAATTCCGTTATTGGCTACAAGGGTATTCCAGAACCTCGACAAGCGAATATGAGAATTCCGTCCCACGCTTTTCTTATATCAGCAACCCGCGCCGGCAGGGACAGGCGGCACACAACACAGACCCAATGACAGTGATATTCCTCATCGTATGCTGGCTCGGGCTGGCAACGGTCTGCTGACCGCCCCGCCAGACACGGCGGGAGCGGAACCCGCAAGTCCCGCTCCCGCAACCTTTGCCTCACGCGGCCCGACGGCTTCCGCCGCCCGCCGCTACAATACCTCGGCCACAACGAAGGTGCTGCCGCCGACGAAGATCATGTCCTCGGGCGCGGCCAGCTCTTTGGCACGTGCCAGCGCCGCCGTCACGTCGGGCACGACCTCGCCCTTGAGTCCCGCCTCGGCGGCACGCGAAGCCAGTTCCTCGGCAGGCAGCGCGCGGCTTACCGACGCCTGCGTGAAGATGTAGTGCGCACCCACGGGCAGCACGGGCAGTATATCGTTCAGATTCTTGTCCTTGGCGAATCCCATCACGCAATACTGGCGGGGATACTTCTCGGCGAGACGGTTCAGCTCGGCACCCACATAACGCAGGCCGTGGGCGTTGTGGCCCGTGTCGCACACGATCAGGGGATCGCGTCCCACCACCTGCCAGCGGCCCTCGAGATGCGTCAGCGACGCGGCCGACGCCAGACCCTCGACATAGGCGCGGCGGCTGATCGTCAGCGGCGTCGACTCGTGCAGGTAGTCGGCCGTGGCGGTGGCCGTGATGACGTTGTTGAACTGGTAGTCGCCCAGCAGGTCGATGCTTATGTCATAGTCGAAGCTGTCGCGCAGACGCTCGATCATCATGCGCTGGACGTTGTCCTCGGTGTTGTGCATAAGGCAGCGGAAGCGCTCCTGCGCATATATCACGCGCGACTTGAACGCCGCGGCATACTCCTCGAAGACATCGTTGTAGGCCTCGTTGGCCTCGCCCAGCACCACGGGCACGCTCTTCTTGATGATGCCCGCCTTCTCGGCCGCGATCTTGCGCAGCGTGTCGCCCAGATACTCGGTATGCTCCATGCCGACGTTGGTCACCACGCTCACCAGCGGCGTGATGATGTTCGTGGCATCGAGCCGTCCGCCCAGACCCGTCTCGATGACGGCCACCTCGACATCGCTCTGGTCGAAGTAATCGAAGGCCATGGCCGTCGTCATCTCGAAGAACGACAGCTCCAGTTCGCTCATCTTCGCCTGGTGCTTATCGACGAAGTTGACGACCTTCTGCTTGGGGATCTTCTCGCCGTCGACACGTATGCGCTCGCGGAAGTCCTTCAGGTGGGGCGAGGTGTAGAGACCCACACGGTAGCCCGCCTGCTGCAGGATCGAGGCCAGGATGTGCGACACCGATCCCTTGCCGTTGGTGCCGGCCACATGGATCGTGTAGTAGTTGCGCTGCGGGTTGCCCAGATAGCGGCAGAAGGCCGTTATGCGCTCCAACCCGGGCTTGTAGGCGTCGCTGCCGATCTGCTGGAACGACGGCATCGACGAGAAGAGATAGTCTATGGTCTGAGAGTAGTTCATATGATGACGTTAAATCAGTTTACCAGATGATTCCTGCGCTTGACGCGGTAGGCCGAATAACACAGCAGGCACATGGCCGCCACCACAAGCGACAGCCGCCCGATCCAGTCGCCGAAGCGCACATATGCGGTCACGCGCTGCGACACCTCCACGTCGGACACAAGCACGCCGCGCTTGTCCCACCCGAGGCTACCGGTCACGTCGCCGCGCGAGGTTATGAAGCCCGAGCGGCCCGTATTGGCGCTGCGGGCAATGCCGCGGCGCGTCTCGATGGCGCGCAGGCGGCAGAAGTCGAACAGGCGGCGGTAACCGGGCGTATCGCCCCACCAGCCGTCGTTCGAGAGCACCATCATCACCTCGGCGCCGCCGCGCACGAACTCGGCGAAGGCATCGCCGTAGAGGCCCTCGTAACATATTGCCGGTCCTGCGGCCACGCCGCCCTTGCGGAATACCGTGGCGCCGTCGCTGCGGCCCAGCTGTCCCGTGATGCCGCCCAGGTCGACCGACTGAAAGCTCAGCCACCGCAGCAGCCGCGGGAAGGGCATGGCCTCGACCCCGATCACAAGGCGCATCTTGTGGTGCACGTCGTCGGGGCCGTCGCCGCCGATGGCCACGGCCGCGTTATAGTAATCGTAGTAGAAACCGTTTCCGGCACGGGCCGTCTCGCTGTGGGGCACGCCCGCCGGGTATATCTTCATCGTCGTGGCACCTACGGCCGCCATGGCATCGGGGCACCGTTCCGACAGCCTCCGGGCTATCATACGCACCGTTGCGGCCGCCTGCGGGTCCTCGTCGGCAAGGCGCTCGGGCAGCGCCGTCTCGGGCATGGCCACGAAACGCACGTCGCGCGGCAGCTCGTCCACAAGCGAGAGCAGGTTCTCCATCTGCGCGCCCGCGCTGCCGTTGAACTTCTCGTCGTAGCAGTCGACATTGGGCTGCACCACAGCCATGCGCACATGCTCCTCCGCGGGCTCATACGTCGCATACATAGCCAGCGACACCGCCACGGGCAGCACCATGACCAGCGCCGTGCGCACTACGGCGCGGCGCGTACGGCTGCGCAGCGCCTCGAAGAGCGCGAGGTTCGACCCCAGAACCCAGAGCGTACCGCCCGCAACGCCCGTCCACTCGTACCACTGCACGGCCCACGTCGCTCCGCTGAAGCCGTTGCCCAGCACCAGCCACGGGAACGATATCACCTCGGCATGGGTATAGAGATGTTCGACGGCAAGCCATGCCGTCACCAAAATGGCGTATGCGAGACCCTTGGGAGCGCGTTTCGAGACATAGTGGTAGAGCATGAAGGCCACCATGTACCAGAATGTGGTGAAGAATGTTGCGGCCAGCGGCCCTATGGGGGTGGCGATCCACACCCACCATATCGTGGCGGCATTCCACAGCACGAATACGAGCAACGCCCATCCGGCCATGCGCCACCAGTCGCGTGCCGAGTCGCCGTACGAGGCGCTTATGGCCAGCAGCGGCACCAACCCCGCAAGCAGGGCGAAGCCGCAGCCCCCGAGCCACCCTTCGGACAGCAGCGCCACCGACAGCAGGACGTATAACAGTTTACGCGACATATTTTTTCTCTGACGGTGCAAAGATAGTGAAAGGTGAGCGCAGAGGCAAATAGAAAACAAAGTTTTCGAATTTGACTCTGCCGAGGCGCATCCTGTCTAAACGCGAAACGTAAAGATAGTGAAAGGTGAGAGCAGAAGCAAATGAAAACCCCGTTTTCAAATTTGCTTCTGCCGAGCCGCATCCTATCTTATCCAAAGATAGTGAAAGCCGAGCGCAGAGGCAAATAGAAAACAAAGTTTTCGAATTTGACTCTGCCGAGGCGCATCCTGTCTAAACGCGAAGCGTAAAGATAGTGAAAGGTGAGAGCAGAAGCAAGGCCCCGCCCCGAAGAGACAGGCCCCTGCCCCGCCGCTGCCGCACCGCCTTCTACCTCTGGTTGAACGATCCGCAGGCGTCGTCGTTGGCATCCACGAAGAGGTCGCCCTCGCGGGGACACATCGGGTCGCGGAAGTACCTGCAGTTGCCGCACACGCGGCGGTAGTCGACGCTGTTGCCCGACTGCCCGTCATCGTCCGAACCACCCGAGCCGCCCGAGCCGCCGCCCGAGCCCGAGCCCGCACCGGCGCCGTCGCTGCGGTCGGAGCGTACGAACCACGCCACGGCATATATCACCAGCACCCACACCAGCAGCGTCAGCAGGTAACCCACCGCCGCCAGCGACAGCGCGGCATATATCAGCTCCCACACGGCGGCGCGGAAACCCATGCGCGTCGACCGTATCAGCACGGCCACCAGCGCCGCACCGGCCCCGACACCGAGTATCGCGCCCAAATCCAGCGGCATGGCCATGCCCGCCACGCGCAGCGGCACGATCACCACCAGCGGATAGAGCAGCAGCAGGTTAAGCCGCTTGTCGGGCACGATCCTGCGACCGGCAAGACGGTCGAACCATGAGGCCAGGGTGTCGTACCTGAAGAGATAGAGCACGCAGAAGAAGAACATCAATATCGTAAAGGCCACGCCGACGCCCGACATCGCCCCGATCGAGAAATCGACCATCGACTTCTGCTGCTGCGCCTCGCGCACCTGCTCCTCCGACGCCTCGGGGAGCTGCTCACGCGTCCATCCCCACACCAGCCCGTCGCTCGGGTCCTGCATCATGCGCCAGCCGTCGGCCGTCGTGCTGTCCTTGTACTCGAGACACGTTCCGCGCGGCACCCTCGCCGCCACATCGGCCCCGGCCTTGGGGCGCACGTAGAGCCGCAGCGTGTCGGCATCCACCGTGTAATACTGTGCCGCGGCACTCTGCACGCAGACCACGGCCAGCACCGCAGCCGCCGCACGACATACCATGCCGCGCAGGCGGCACAAGAGTGAAGATGTAGGATTGTCCATTTCCCTGTGTGTTGTATTATTTTACTGATCCTTTTCCGCTATCCGCACGCCGTCAGTCGCCTATGGCGGCATCGCGCATGACATCCTCGCCGCCCCATACCCGCTGCGAGGTCCACGCCTCGGCCGGAGCCGCCCAGAAGGGATCGTCGGCCGGCAGTCCCAGAGGCAGGAAGACGAAGGTGCAGAGGTATGCGCTTCCCGTCGAGACGTAGCTCTCGGCCACGCGCGGCTGGTGGCCGCAGAAGCCGAGCGTAAGCCACCCCTCGCGGTCGAACGTCTCGCGTACGGTCTGGCGGCGTATGACGGCCGTCAGGGCCGAGCGCACGGCCGCGGGCGAGAGCTCCCCGGGCAGCATGTGCAGCAGCGACGCCTGCGACAGGGCGTGGAACGCCCCGTAGCGGTAGCCGCTCGAACGGCCCAACATGGGATAGCTTCCCTCGGGCGATATGAGCATCTCCTGCTGCGCGGCGAAGCGCGAGAGGCGGCGCGCCACCTTGTCGTAGAGGGCACCGCAGGCGGCATACGCCTCCGACTCCGAGGCGTGGTCGCGCATGACGGCCACCACGTCGAGCAGCATGGGCTGTATGACATAGCTGTTGTAGTAGTCGAGGTGGAACGAGGGGCCGTCGCCATACCATCCGTCACCCTTGTACCACTCCATGTGGCGGTCGACGGCATACTCCACGGGGCGCATCTCGCACTCGCCCGTCAGTTCCAGCAGCGCCGCCTCGATCATGGCCGAGAAGAGGAGCCAGTTGCTCTCGTAGGGCTTAATGCGGCGCGAGCGGCGCAGCTCGTCGACTATGCGCTGCTGCGTCGTGGCGTCGAGGCGCGGCCATACGGCATCCTTCGACCGCAACAGGCCCTCGGCGAAGAAGGCGGCATCGACCAGCGGCTGCGCACCCGGGCGGTCGAAGGGCATGTAGTCGGGCGACGCGGGATCGACGGCGTTGGTGATGGCCCGCACCACCAGGTCGGTAATCTCGCCGCGCAGACGTCCCTCGGGCGTGTCGTCCGCGCCCAGCGCCAGCCACGGAGCTATGCCGTTGAACGAGCGCCCCAGCGCCTCGAGGTGGGTCACGTCGGCACGCTTGCCCTCGTTCGAGCCGTCGTTCACCTCGACGGGCATATTCTTGCGCAGCGTCCCCTGCGCGAGGTTCTCGTAGACGGGGCGCACGATGCGCACCATGGTCTCGACCCAGTAGCCGCGGTCGGCGGCGCCACGGCGCCCGCCGCGATCAAGGGTCACACCAGCCGCGCTCTCCACCGAGAGCACGCACGCCACAACGGCCGCAGCCGCCGCAAGGACAAAGCGAGATTTCATATCGTATTGCGTTTTATACGTTCATATTTGACAAATGTACGAATAAGATTCCTTTCCGCCAACAGCCCCGCACGGCCCCGGAAGCCGCCACAGGCACTTTTTTTCATGCCGCAGACGCCGCAGACGCTTTTTTTCGGCACAATTCGCCCGATAAAGATTATCTTTGTATGGCAGTGGCACTTCCACAGCCATACAACCGCAAACACACAACCACGACATGAAATTCACCAGACTGCTTATTCCCGCACTGCTCGCTGCCGCGGCTTGCTGCGGAGGCGAGCGCCCGTCGGCCGTTGACGCGACGGGATACCCCTGTTACAGCGGCATATACCCCCACCTTGCATACTACAACTCGCAGGGCGAGTGCGGCACGGGCGCCGTGGTGCCCTAGGCCGGGTCGCTGTGGGTGGTGACCTACTCGCCGCACGAGCCGTTCGGGTCGGACGACAAGCTCTACCAGATAACCCCCGACCTGCAGCAGGTCGTACGCCCCGAGAGCATCGGCGGCACCCCCGCCAACCGCATGATCCACACTCCGAGCCAACAGCTATTCATAGGCCCCTACGCCATCGATGCCAAGGGGCAGGTGCGCGTTATGACCTACGACCGCATCCCGGGCCGCCCGACGGGCAATGCCGCCCACCTGACCGACCCCGCGAACCGCATACTGCTGGCCACGATGGAGGCCGGCTTCTACGACATCGACGTCCACACGTTCGAAGCCAAGACCCTCTACAAGGACGGTAACCAGATGCGGCGCGAGGGCGCCAGGGGACGCCTCAGCCCCATGCTGCCCGGATACCACGGCAAGGGCTTCTACTCGGGCCAGGGCGTGGCCGTCTTCTCGAACAACGGCGAGGAGGGAGAGCTGGCGCTGCGGCAGTTCGACATACCGTCGGGATCGCTCTCGGAGTGGGACGGCAAGGATTGGAAGGTCATACGCCGCAACCAGTTCACCGAGGTGACGGGCCCCGGCGGCATCGAGGGCAACGCCTCGGCCGACGACCCCATATGGTCGATAGGCTGGGACTACAAGTCGGTAATCCTCGCCTGCCGCGACACGGCCTCGGGCTGGACATTCTACCGCCTGCCCAAGGCGAGCTTCGCCTACGACGGCGCCCACGGCTGGAATACCGAGTGGCCGCGCATACGCAACGTCGGCACCAGCGATAACCCCGACCTGCTGATGACCATGCACGGCATGTTCTGGCGCTTCCCGCAGGGCTTCACTTCGCGGAACACCGCGGGCATCACCCCGCGCGGCGCCTACCTGAAGGTCATCGGGGACTTCGCCGAGTGGAACGGACGCCTGGTCTTCGGCTGCGACGACTCGGCAAAGAGCGAGTTCCTCAACACGCGCCGCCAGAAGGGCGGCATCGGCGGCCCGGGACAGTCGAACTCCAACCTGTGGTTCGGCGACATGTCCACCCCCGACAACGTGGGCCCCACAACCGCCGCAGGCTCGGTGTGGCTGCGCGAGGATGTCGCGGCAGGCGTACCCTCCGACCCCTTCCTCTTCGCAGGGTGGGACAACCGCTGCGCATGGGTGGCCAACCGCTCCGACAGGGCGGCCGTCATAACCTTCGAGGTGGACAGTAAGGGCGACGGCACGTGGAGCACGCTGCGCACCGAGACGGTGGCTGCCGGAGAGTCGAAGTTCATACCCTTCGAGCCGCAGGACAAGGGCATATGGGTACGCGCCACGAGCGATACGCCCGTCAGCGCCGACCTCACCTTCGTGCTGGCCGAGGCCGAGAGCCGCACCACCAAGCCCGACGCCATCTTCGACGGCCTGGCCACCGTCGGCGGCAAGGCCGACTCGGAGGGTCTCATGTACGGCCTCGGCGACAACCGCCGCGCGCTGGGCCTGCTCGCCTCGACAAGGGACGGGCAGCAATACTACGAGCTGGACGGCGCGATGAACCTCGCCCCGCGCCAGGATACAGCCATGAGCCGCCACATAGCCGAGCACTTCGCCATACCGCACGACGTGGTGGACATAGAGGCGGGATCGGTGCTCATCGTCGATGCCAAGGGCCGCCGCTGGCGCCTGCCGCTGGGTGACGGGGCCCACAACGGCCTTATCGCCGGGGCGCGCCTGCGCCTGTGCCGCGAGGTGGCCACCGAGCGCGACCTGCTCTCGTGCCACGGCACCTTCTACGAGCTGCCCGCCGAGAACGCCGACGGCTTCGCCAAGCTGCGCCCCGTAGCGTCGCACCCCTTCGCCATCAACGACTACGCCTCGTACCGCGGCATGATGATGCTCACGGGCATCGACCACGCCAAGGCGCGCCGCAACCCGCACGTGGTATTCTCCGATGACGGCATGGCCGCCGTATGGGCTGGCACCATCGACGACCTGTGGAAGCTGGGCAAACCGACGGGCCACGGCGGCCCGTGGGTGGAGAGCGCAGTCAGGGCCGGCGAGGCGTCGGACCCCTATCTGATAGGTTTCTACGACCGCCGCACGATGGCCCTGTCGCACGACTCTGCCGAGAGCGTCACCTTCACCGTCGAGGTCGACCCCACGGGCGACGGGGCCTGGTTCCGCTACGGGACATTCGAGGTCCCCGCAGGCAAGACCGTCGAGCACGCCTTCCCGCAGTCGTTCCAGGGGCGCTGGGTGCGCCTCAAGGCCGACCGCGACACCCGCGCCACGGCATGGTTCGAATACAGATAACAGAACAAACACCGCACCGCCATGAACATATTCCGCACCACGACACTCGTCCTGACGCTTCTTGTCTGCGCCCACTTCGCCGCATCCGCCGCCCCGAAGGGCGACGGCATACTCGTCGAGGCCGAGAGCTTCGCCTCGAAGGGCGGCTGGAGCGTCGACCAGCAGTTCACGTTCGAGATGGGATCGCCATACCTCATCGCCCACGGCATGGGACGCCCCGTCGGCGACGCCTCGACCGAGGTGACACTCCCCGCAGCGGGGCGATACCACGTCTACGTACGCACCTATAACTGGACCTCTCCGTGGTCCGACAAGAGCGGACCCGGAGCCTTCCGCATCACGGTCGGCGGCACCGAGCTCGGCACGACGCTCGGCACCGAGGGCAGCGGCTGGATGTGGCAGTACGCGGGGGCCGTAGAGACCGCGACGAAGAGCGCCACCCTCGTGCTGCACGACATGACGGGCTTCGACGGCCGCTGCGATGCCGTATGGCTCACACGCGACCCGTCGGCCGTGCCTCCCGCCGGCGGCGAGGCGCTGGCCGGGTTCCGCAGCCGACACAACCCGAAGAAGATACGCCGTGCGAAGTACGACTTCGTCGTGGTGGGCGGCGGCATTGCGGGCATGTGCGCCTCGGTAGCGGCAGCGCGGCAGGGCGTGAAGGTGGCCCTCATAAACGACCGCCCGATATGGGGCGGCTGCAACAGCTCCGAGACACGCGTACATCTGGGCGGCCACATCGAGATGGAGCCATACACCAACCTCGGCAACATGATAAAGGAGTTCGGCCCCACCCGCGGCGGCAACGCCCAGCCCGCGGAGTTCTACGAGGATGACCGCAAGCGCGCCTTCCTCGAGGCCGAGGCCGATAACCTCGACCTCTACCCGTCGTACCGCGTCGAGCGTGTCGACTGCCGCGACGGACACATACGCGCCGTCTACGCCACCCACATCGAGACGGGCGAGACGGTGGAGTTCCGCGCCCCCGTCTTCTCCGACTGCACGGGCGACGGCACGGTGGGATACCTCGCCGGCGCCGACTACGCGATGGGCCGCGAGAGCCGCGCCGAATACGGCGAGCCCTCGGCCCCGGCCGAAGCCGACGACATGACAATGGGAGCCTCGGTACAGTGGTACTCCACCGAGGGTGACGCTCCCGCCACGTTCCCCCTCTTCGAGTACGGCCTCAACTTCAACGACCAGAGCTGCGAGCGTGTCACCATGGGCGAATGGACCTGGGAGACGGGCATGAACCGCGACCAGTGCGAGGAGTTCGAGCGTATACGCGACTACGGCCTGATGGTGGTCTACTCGAACTGGAGCTACCTGAAGAACCGCCTCGCCGACAACAACGCCTACGACAAGCGCTCGCTCGGATGGGTGGCCTACATCGCCGGCAAGCGCGAGTCGCGCCGTCTGCTGGGCGACCACGTCCTCACGGAGAACGATCTGGTGAACGGGGTGGCATACCCCGACGCTTCGTTCACCACCACGTGGAGCATCGACCTGCACTATCCCGACCCCAGGAACACGGAGCACTTCCCCGGCGGGGAGTTCAAGTCGATATGCACGCACGGCGCCGTAAACCCCTACGCCGTACCCTACCGCTGCCTCTACTCGCGCAACATCGACAACCTCTTCATGGCGGGCCGTAACATCAGCGTCACCCACATCGGACTGGGCACCGTGCGCGTGATGCGCACCACGGGCATGATGGGCGAGGTAGTGGGCATGGCCGCCGGCATCTGCACACGCCACCGATCGCTGCCGCGCCAGGTCTACACCGACCACCTCGACGAGCTGAAGTCCATGATGGAGAAGGGCATGGGACGGAGCGGCCTGAAGAACAACCAGCTCTACAACCTCGGCGGCAACTGGCCCACATACCGCAAACCTCAAATGTAAAACCACCAGATCGGGTACAATACCCCGAACACAATACCATGAAAAAAAACCTTATCGCGCTCTGTTTGATGATAAGCGCATCAGCTTTCGGTCAATCCTCACAAATCCGTCCATACAAAGACTGGGCTACGCACGCATATTGTTCGTACGACTCATACCACCCTTCTCAATATGCAAAAATCGACAATAATTGGGAAATACTCCAAGTTCTACGTACCCCAATGACCCTAAAGGAACTGAAGTCATCGGGCATCACGTTTACCAACAGTCAGGTCATACTGTTGCACATAGGGGGATTAATAGAAAGCAATAACGATCTCCTGCATACGACCATGCCCATCTTCAACGAAGAACAGACGAAATCCATACGAACATTAAGCCGCGCCATCGCCCAAACGGCATACACCGAAACCGAAAGCGACTGGGCCGCCTTCATTAAGGAAATAAAAAAACGCAGATTGCAGAAGAATGCATACAGCCTCGTATTCTCGTATGTCCTTGACGGCAAAATATGGGAAAAGGAGCTGCCCACATACGAAAGCCTGCAGAACAGCACCACATGGAGCGGCGCGTTTTGGGCCTTGTATGACAAACGCCCGAACAGTTCATGCGGAACAAATATGTTTGATTCGTTTTACCAAACCTGGTCGTATTCCCTGCAGTACTGGCTGGACAGCGAAACAATCACCAAAATTAACGATGAATATAAACAAAACAAAAAAATCACAGACAAGAACCTGCTGGACAAATGCATGGAATGGGGGCTTGCCGACAAGAACGGCAATGTCACCATTCCCGTAATCAAAGAAGACAACAACGACCCGCTGGTTAAGATCAGCGACATAATCGTAGCAAAAATAGCATCGTGCCTGAACAGGCATGCAGGCGCATTCATGAAAGAATACGGCTTAAGCAACGAAAATTTGGCAAAAGTCATCCTCTACCATGAGGTAATGTGGGATATGATGGATATTCTGGTTACCGGGAAGATAATAAGCGAACCCGACATTCTCAAGGGCAAGGAAAGCGCAAAAAAACAAGATTTCGGACAAATAGCATATATAAAGGAATAAGTTAGCCTTACAGATAACATTCCCGCCATAAAGTCCCGAATCTCCCGACATAAGGACCGCGCCGACTGGAGAAAACAACATAAAAAACGGCCTCGGAAATTTCCGAAGCCGTTTTCGTTTGGGCTTACGCCCTCGTGCCCAGGACAAGACTCGAACTTGCACGAACCTAATTGTTCACTACCCCCTCAAAGTAGCGTGTCTACCAATTTCACCACCTGGGCAGGCGGTCTTTCGCGCGTCGTGCAGAGCACATACGTTCGAAAAGGTGTGCAAATATAGGTACTATTTTGTTTTTTGCAAAATTTTTCGCCAAAAAATCTCAACTTGGGGTATCCGACCCTATAAAAATACCATCAGCACCAGCTGCGCCACGATCACGCGCACGAACATCGACAGCGGATATACCGTGGCGTAGGCCACCGAGGCATACTCGCCCTCGACGGTGTCGTTGGCATAGTTCAGCGCCATGGGGTTGGCCATGCTGCCGCAGAGCATGCCGCACGTCGATCCGAAATCGACCTTCGCCCAGCGCATGGCGGCCACGCCCACCACGACCGTCGGCACCAGCGTGATGAGGAAGCCGAGCACCACCCACAGGGCACCCTGCCCGCTGACGGCCGTCTCAAAGAACTCGCCGCCCGAGCCCAGGCCGAGGCAGGCCAGGTACAACGACAGTCCGAAGGCGCGCAGCATGAGGTTGGCGCTCTGCGTGGTGTAGGTCACCAGATGCAGGCGCGGCCCGTAGGTACCGATCAGCATGCCCACGATGATGGGGCCGCCCGCAAGGCCCAGCTTCACGGGCACCGTGATGCCCGGCAGCGACAGGGGTACGGCGCCCACCACAAGGCCCAGCACCAGTCCGATATATATGGCCGTAAGGTTCGGCTCGTTGAGTTCGCGCTCGGCGTTGCCCAACACCTTCTCCACCTTCTCGACGGCGGGCTTGCCGCCGACTACAACGACGCAGTCGCCCATCTGCAGGCGCAGGTCGGGCGTGGCCAGCAGCGCCATGCCGCTGCGGTAGATGCGGCTGATGTTGATGCCGTAGCTGTTGCGCAGGCGCAGCGACCCGAGGCGCTTGCCGTTGATCTCGGGGCGCGTGATGATGATGCGGCGCGAGACGAGCTGGCTGTCGATGGCGTTCCAGTCGACGTTGTCGCGGTTCCAGTCGATGCTCTCGCGGCGGCCGATCATGGCCTCCACGGTGTCGATATCCTTGCGCGAGGTGACCACAAGCACGCGGTCGCCCTCACGTATCACCGTATCGTTCGAGGGGAGTATCACCTGCCCGTCGCGCCACAGGCGCGACACCACGAAGGGGACGTTCGTCAGCTCGGCCACCGTGTGCAGGTCGCGGTCGAAGACGCCGGGGTTCTGTACGCGGAGCGTGGCGATGAAGGTCTTGTTCTCGTGCTGGCGGCTCGGGGCGGCCACATCGCCCGGACGCACCCACAGGCGGTTGATCAGCAGGATGGCTATTATCACGCCCAGCACACCCAGCGGGTAGGTGACGGCGCAGCTCAGTGCCGGGGCCGCCGTCGGCAGTCCCATCTGCGCCAGCGTCTGCTGCGAGGCTCCCAGCGCGGGGGTGTTGGTCGTAGCGCCGCACAGCACGCCCACCATGTCGGGCATGGGTATGTCGAACAGGTAGGCGAAGGCCACGGCCATTACCGTGCCCAGCGCTATGACGGCCAGCCCAAGCATGTTGAGGCGCACGCCGCCGGCGCGGAAGGCGCTCATGAAGCCCGGGCCGACCTGCAGTCCGAGCGAATAGACGAACAGCGCCAGGCCGAAGGTCTCGGCGAAGAGCAGCATCTGGGGATCGATCGTCACACCGAAGTGTCCGGCCACGATACCGGCGAAGAAGACGAACGTGACGCCCAGCGATATGCCCCACAGGTGCACCTTGCCCAGCATGAGGCCCACGGCGCACACGATCGATATGATGACGATGGCCTGCAGGGCCGAATGTGTCACGAAGAGCGATTCGAACATGACGGGATGTTTTTCGTTACTACCCTGCCCCTTAGCGTATATCCATCTCCTCGAGCAGGTACGAGGCGCCGCCTATGCGGTCCATGACGAAGAGTACGTAGCGTATGTCGACGGCGATGTTGCGGCACACGTCGGGGTCGAACTCCATGTCGCTCATCGTCGAGAGCCACGTGCGGTCGAAGTTGATGCCCACCAGCTCGCCGCGGCCGTTCAGCACGGGCGAACCCGAGTTGCCGCCCGAGGTGTGGTTGGTGGCGATGAAGCATACGGGCACGGTACGGCGCCCCCCGATGTCGCAGCCCCAGCGGCCGTAATCCTTCGCCGCGTGTATGTCGCGCAGCAGCTGCGGCACGTCGTAGTCGTATATCTCGGGGTTATCCTTCTCGATCACGCCCTCCAGCGTCGACACATGGCGGTGGTAGACTGCGTCGGCATAGTCGTATCCCGCCACCGAGCCGTAGGCCACGCGCAGCGTGAGGTTGGCGTCGGGGAAGAAGGCGCGGTCGGTGTCCCACTCCATCAGAGCCTGCATGTAGGGCGTATACCAGCGGCGCACCGAGGCTATGTCGCTAAGGTTGCGCGCACGCACCGCGGCCAGACGCTTGTCCAGCGGCGCGAACATGGCCACCATGCGCACCACGGGGTCGGCGTCGAACTCCGCCGCCGTGAATTTTTCATGTGTCAGCGCGGTATTGCCGAACAACCAATCCACATATCCGTCCACACCTCCGTGCGATGATACTGCCGCCGCGAACTCAGCGGGAACCCCGCCCTCGGGCATACGCTCCATAAACTCCGCAATCATACGCTTGGCTATGGCGCGGTCGATATCGGCGTTGTAGTTCTTCAGGAACGCGGCTTGTGACGAGTTCGCAGTCCCGGCAAATTCGGCATCATCCTTCATGCGCGACCGTGTGCCGGCAAGGCCGCGGGCACGCCCGAAGACCTCGATCGCACCCACCGACTCGGAGTAGAGCTCCGCAACATAGTATTCGGGACGCACGGCCTCGTATGCGGCGTGTATCGAATCCAGCAGGTGGGCATATTCGGGACGCGACGAGGCCCATGCCGCGAACTCGCGCTCGTAGGCGCGCTTCTTCGCCGCGGTGCCCAGACGGCGCAGACCCAGCACCTCGCCCTGCCACTTCTTCCACGCGTTGGCTATCGAGGCGTGCTTCGACGCGTACTGTATGCGCACGGCGGCATCCCTGGCCTGCGCCGCGGCTATTATGTCGAGGCGCTGTGTACGCAGCGCTATCTTCATCGGGTCCGACACCTCGGCCACATACTCCACGGCATCCGACGTCACATACTCCTGCGTCGAGCCGGGGAAGCCGTATATCATGGTGAAGTCGCCCTCCTCGACACCGCGCGTCGATATCGTGAAGTGGCGGCGCGGACGGTAGGGACGGTTCTCCTTCGAGTAGCCCGCCGGGCGGTTGTCCTTGCCGGCATATACGCGGAAGACCGAGAAGTCGCCCGTGTGGCGCGGCCATACCCAGTTGTCGGTGTCGCCGCCGAACTTGCCTATCGACGAGGGGGGCGCACCCACCAATCGCACGTCGCTGAAGACGTCATACACGAAGAGGAACTGCTGGTTGCCGTAGTACATCTGCTGCACGTCGGCCTTGTGGCCCTCCTTCTCGGCCTCGGCCACGATATCGGCGGGTTTCTCGCCCGCAGCCACGCGTGCCGTCACATCCTCCATGCGCACCAGTATGCTCACCGAGAGTCCCGGAACGGGCAGCTCGCCCTCGCGCGACGGAGCCCAGAAGCCGTCGGTAAGGTAGTCGTTGGCCACCGACGAGAGCTGCTGTATCGCCCCGTAACCGCAGTGGTGGTTCGTAAGCAGCAGGCCCTCGGCCGAGACGAACTCGCCCGTACAGCCCCCGCCGAAGAGCACCACGGCATCCTTCATCGAGGCGCGGTTGACCGAGTATATATCCTCGGCCGTGAGGCGGAATCCCTTGCTGCGCATATCCTTTATGCGCGAGCCGATAAGGCTCGGAAGCCACATGCCCTCGTCGGCGTGCGACACGGCGGCCGCCATCGCGAACGAGATCACCAGCAATAATTTTTTTATCATAACGTTAAGAATTATCACACGCGTTTGGTGCTGCAAAAATAGGCAAAAAGTAATAAATAGCCTATCTTTGCCCCTTGTATTAGGGAATATAAACCTCATATTTATATGGTAAGGAAAATTTTGATCGCAGCCGCTACAGCGGCGCTTACGGTCTCGTGCTCAGCACCCGAGGCCGTGAAGAACGACCTGCGGGCACCGGCATACCCGCTCGTGACAATCGACCCCTACACCAGCGCATGGTCGACGACCAACCGCCTCTACGACAGCCAGGTGAAGCACTGGACCGGACGCGACTTCCCGCTGATGGGAACGCTGCGCGTCGACGGCGAGCTCTACCGCTTCATGGGTGCCGAGGATATACCCATGGAGACGCTGGCCGCCATCTCGTACGAGCAGCCGTGGCAGGGCCGCTACACCTTCGACGCCCCGCGCGAGGGATGGCAGGCACGTGACTTCAACGACAGCGCCTGGAAGAGCGGCGCGGCAGCCTTCGGTTCGCCCGAGGAGACCAACGTGCAGACCCTCTGGCCCACGAAGGACATATGGGTGCGCCGCACCATCGAGATCGACCCCGCACAGCTCAACGGCGGCACGCTCTTCGTAAAGTATTCGCACGACGACACCTTCGAGCTCTACTTCAACGGGCAGCAGATCGTCGCCACCCCCTACGAGTGGAAGAAGGACCGCTGGGTTGAGATCCCGGCCGAGCTGGCCGCAACGGCCGCCGACGGCCGCATCGTGCTGGCGGCACACTGCAACAACCGCACGGGCGGCGCACTGGTCGACGTGGGCCTCTACCGCCGCGACAACAACTCGCAGGTGATGACCCGCACCGCCGAGCAGATCTCGGCCGACGTGCAGGCCACCAGCACCACCTATGAGTTCGCCTGCGGCGGCGTCAACCTGACGCTGCGCTTCACGGCGCCCCTGCTGCTTGAGGACCTCGATCTCGTGTCACGTCCCGTTAACTACATAACCTACGAGGTGGCGTCGAACGACGGCCAGGAGCACGACGTGGAGATCTACTTTGAGGCCTCGCCCGACTGGGCCCGCAACGGCTCGGAGCAGAAGTGCGTGAGCGAGCGCTACGACGACGCACGCTTCAACTACGTCAAGAGCGGCACCGTCGAGCAGAAGATCCTCGGCCGCAAGGGCGACGACGTGCGCATCGACTGGGGCTACTTCTACATGGCCGCCGACAAGGCCTCGTCGCGCAGCTCGGTAGGCAACGCCGTGGCCATGCGCCGCGAGTTTGCCGACCGCGGCACCGTCGAGGGCCGCAGCGAGGGCGACCGCATGGCCATCACCTCGCCCCTGGGCAGCGTAAGCGCCAAGGGCACATCGGGCTACGTCATGGTGGGCTACGACGACATCTACTCGATACAGTACTTCGGCGAGAACATCCGCCCCTACTGGAACCGCAACGGCAACAGCTCGATCGAGGAGCAGTTCGCCGCCGCAGCCAAGCAGTACAAGTCGCTCATGAAGCGCTGCGCCGCATTCGACGCCCAGCTCATGGACGAGGCCTATGCCGCCGGCGGCAAGCAGTACGCCGAGCTCTGCGCCCTGGCATACCGCCAGGCCATCGCCGCACACAAGCTCATCCTCACGCCGCAGGGCGAGCTGGCATGGCTCTCGAAGGAGAACTTCAGCAACGGCTCGATCGGTACGGTCGACGTCACCTACCCCTCGGCCCCGATGTTCCTCTACTACAACCCCGAGCTGGCAAAGGCGCTGCTCAACTTCATATTCTACTACACCGAGAGCGGCAAGTGGACCAAGCCCTTCCCCGCACATGACATAGGCACCTACCCGCTGGCCAACGGCCAGACCTACGGCGGCGACATGCCCGTCGAGGAGAGCGGCAACATGCTCATCCTCACGGGTGCCATCTGCAAGATTGAGGGCAAGGCCGACTACGCGACCAAACACTGGGATGCACTCACCGCATGGGCGGATTATCTTGTCGAGAACGGTCTCGACCCCGCCAACCAGCTCTGCACCGACGACTTCGCCGGACACTGGGCCCGCAACGCCAACCTCTCGATCAAGGCCATCGTGGGCGTAGCCGCCTACGGCGACATGGCCCGCATGGCGGGCAAGGCCGACGTGGCCGAGAAGTACACCAATGCCGCCCGCGACATGGCCGCCGCATGGAAGAAGATGGCCGCGGCGGGCGACCACTACCGCCTGACGTTCGACGAGGGCGACACGTGGAGCCAGAAGTACAACCTCGTGTGGGACAAGATGCTCGGCTACAACGTCTTCGACGACGACATCGCCCCCGCCGAAATCGCCTACTACCTGACCAAGCAGAACCGCTACGGCCTGCCTCTGGACTGCCGCCGCAACTACACCAAGTCGGACTGGATCGTATGGACGGCCACCATGTCGCCCGACAAGGCCACCTTCGAGAAGTTCATCGCCCCGATGTACGACTTCATGAACGAGACCACCGACCGCGTGCCCATGAGCGACTGGTACAACACCGACAGCACGACGCACGTCGGCTTCCAGGCCCGTTCGGTTGTGGGAGGCTACTTCATCAAGATGCTCTCTGACCGCGGCATCAAGTAACAGCCCGCAATCAAAACATCCATAAAATAGAGCACAAGCGACAGCGCGGCCGGGAGCACCACGGCTCCCGGCCGCCTATTTTAATGGCACACAGCCATATGCCGCTTGCAGTGCTGCCCCATTCTGCCGGTGCAGCCCACCTCCGCACCCGTCCGACAGCCACTCCGGAGGCGCACTGGAGACTCGCAGAGAGCGGTTTTATAAAATTTTTTCATATCTTTATAGGCCCCTAAAGGCAAACCCGAAACAAAATGGAAAAACTAAAGAACCCTGCAATCCTTGTCGTTGACATGCTCAACGACTTCGTGACCGGCGCGCTCACCTGCGACCGCGCCAAAGCCATCGTACCGGCCACGGCCGAACTTCTGGACGCCGCCCGCAAGGCGGGTGTCCCCGTCATCTTCTGCAACGATGCCCACATCGCCGGCATCGACCGCGAGCTCCGTCTCTGGGGCGACCACGCCATCGCCGGCACCGAGGGCGCCGAGGTGATTCCCGAGCTCAAACTCTCCGACAAGGACTACGTCGTTCCCAAACGCCGTTACAGCGGATTCTTCCAGACCGACCTCGACATCCTGCTGCGCGAGCTCGGCATACAGACCGTTGTCATGACGGGTCTCCACGCCCACATGTGCGTACGCCACACCTCGGCCGATGCCTTCAGCCTCGGCTACGACGTCGTTGTGGCCAAGCAGGCCACCGACTCGTTCACCGAGGAGGACTACCTCAACGGCCTGGCCTACCTGAAGACCTGCTACGGCGCCGACGCCTACACGAACGAGGAGCTCATAGCCATGTTCTGACGCCGACGGCCGCAGGCCCGCATACCCGCACCGCGACTCCCCCGTGGAGCCGCGGTTTTTTCGTCCGCAGCCGCGCCATGCGTCGTGCACGGGTACGGGCATCCCGAGGCAGGATCAGAGCGGCCGAGCAAAAAAAACGCCGCCACGGGACGCGACACACTCCCGATATTGTATCTTTGTATCTGTATGAAAGATTTTGCGGCCATAGACTTCGAGACGGCGAACAACGCCCGCACCAGCGTCTGCAGCGTGGGTGTCGTGGTGGTGCGCAACGGCGCCATCGTCGAGCGCGACTACCGTCTCATCCGCCCCTACCCCAACTACTACCTGCACTGGAACACCCAGATACACGGCCTCACGCGTGCCGACACCGACTCGGCCGAACACTTCCCCGAGGTGTGGGCCGAGATTGCGCCCCTGATCGAGGGTCTGCCCCTCGTCGCGCACAACAGCCCCTTCGACGAAGGGTGCCTGCGCGCCGCCTTCGCCCACTACGGCATGGAGTACCCCGACTACAGCTTCCACTGCACCTGCCGCGCCTCGCGCCGCCACTTCGGCCGCGCGCTGCCCAACCACCAGCTGCACACAGTGGCCGCCGCCTGCGGCTACGACCTGCGGCACCACCACCATGCCCTGGCCGACGCCGAGGCCTGCGCCGTCATCGCCATGAAGATACTCTGACACCAGCCCGCATTCCAACCATGAATATCGAGGAGCTACGCCAATATTGCCTATCGCTGCCCGACAGCAACGAGAAACTCCCATTCGAGCGATTCTTCCACGGCACCCACTCAATTCTCGCCTTTTATACAGGCGGCCACATATTCTGTTTCATCGATATCGACAACCCCGACATCTGCACGGTGAAATGTCCCGCCGAACTACGCGACGAACTTACTGAACGGCACGACGGCATTGTCCAACCCTACAACATGAATCCGCGAGGCTGGATCGGCCTGCGCCTCGAAAGCGACCTTTCCGACACCGAGATACGGTCACTCATAAGGCAATCCTACGACATGGTACGTAACGGAAAAGGCAAAACAAAAGCAAAAAACCGCCGCCGAATGTAATTTTGTTCATCAAACGGCGACTATATATACGGAACACCCGAAAACAGGCTGCGGCCGCACACGCCGGCCGCCACCGCAAAACAGCGATAACAATGTCCCACAACCTACTTCTCAGCCTCGCCCTTGCGGCCGTCGCCACGGCCGCCGCACCCCATGCGGCGCAGGCGCAGACACAACCCGCCCCCGCGGCCGCGCCGTGGACCCTCGAGGCGTGCATCGAGCATGCCCGCGCCAACAACCTGCAGGTGCAGAGCGCGCAGATCTCAGCCGAAGCGGGCGAGATAGAGCTCGAGGCGGCCAAGGCGGCGCGCTACCCGACCCTGTCGTTCAGCTCGGGCCAGAACGTCTCGCACCAGAGCGCCATAAAGCTCATAAACGACTACGGCGAGATCGTATCCGACGGATCGTTCTCCTACGGCGGCAGCTACGGCATAGGCTCCACCACCTCGATATACCAGGGCGGGCGCCTGCGCAACACCATCCGCCAGCAGGAGCGTCGCGCCGAGAGCAGCCGCCTTGGGGTCGAGAAGAGCATCAACGACATAACGGTGAGCATCGTGCAGGCCTATCTGCAGATAATGTACGCCGCCGAGACCGTCGAGATCAACCGCCGCGCGGTCTCTCTGGCCGAGCAGCAGGCCGACCGCGCCCGCCGCATGATGGACGAGGGCGCCGTCGCCCGCACCGAGGTGGCGCAGATGCTCTCGCAGCTGGGGTCGGCACGCTACGACCTGACCACGGCGCAGAACAACCTGGCACAGTACAAGCTGCAGCTCAAGCAGCTGCTCGAACTGGGCCCCGAGGCGCAGTTCGAGGTCACCTTCCCCGAGATCGGCGACGACGAGGTGCTGCGCATCATCCCCTCGGTCGAGGAGGTCTATGCCGCCGCCGTCGAGTCGATGCCCGAGACACGCCAGGCCGAGATACTGATCGAGGCCTCGGAGTATGCCGAGCGGGCGGCGCGGGCGGCCTTCTACCCGCAGGTGTCGCTCTCGGCCAACGTCTCGACGGGACACCAGTCGGGCCTGGGCACCTCGATGGGCTCGCAGCTGGGGCAGAAACTCAACGAGAGCATCGGGCTATCGCTCAGCGTGCCCATCTTCAACGGCAAGAGCGCCCGCACCTCGGTGCGGCAGGCGCGCCTGAACACGCGCCAGGCCGAGATCGACAGCCGCAATGCCCGCAAGGAGCTGCTCTCGACCATCGAGTCGCTGCACCGCGACGCCGTGGCCGCGCAGGCCAACTTCACGGCCGCCGAGCAGAAACTCGCCTATGCCGAGGAGAGCTACCGCCTGGCCGTGGCATCGTTCGAACAGGGCAAGAACAACGCCGTGGAGCTCAACACCGAGAAGAACAACTATCTGGCGGCCCTCTCGGCACGCCTGCAGGCCAAGTACCAGTCGGTGCTGGCCGCACGCCTGCTCGCCTTCTACCGCGGCGAGCCCGTCACGCTGTAACAACATAAAACGAACCATAGCACAATGAAGAAAAGGATCATCTGGATTGCGGCGGCCCTCGCCGTCGTGATAGCGGCGGCGACACTCTTCGGCCGCGGAGGCAAGGCCCCCGCAATCGAGTACGACACGAAGGTCATGGCCGCCGACACCATAACCATGTCGGTGACGGCCACGGGTACGGTCAACCCCGTCAACAAGGTCGACGTGGGTACGCAGGTGTCGGGCATCATATCCGACATATACGTCGACTTCAACTCGGAGGTCGAGCAGGGCCAGCTCATCGCGCAGCTCGACCGCTCGACGCTCGAGGCCGAGAAGGCCGTGGCCGAGGAGTCGCTCTGCGCGGCCGAGCTCGACTACAAGCTGCAGAAACGCAACTACGAGCGCCAGCGCAACCTCTTCGAGCAGGAGCTCATCTCCGACACCGAGTTCGACGACGCCGAGACGGCCTACCTCAAGGCCGAGAGCAGCTACCGCCAGGCACGCCTCTCGCTCGAGCGCGCCGAGATAAACCTCGGCTACACGCAGATATACTCGCCCATCAGCGGCGTGGTGCTCTCGCGTGCCGTCGACGAGGGCCAGAGGGTGGAGTTCACCGTCGACACCTATGCCGACGACACCTTCCAAGGCTCGGTGCGCCAGGTGCGCCTGCAGTCGACCACCACGTCGAACGTGGTGACCTACGAGGTCGTCATCGACGCCCCCAACCCCGACCTGAAGCTCAAGCCTGGCATGACGGCCACCACAACCATCTTCACGATGGAGCGCGGCGGTGTCTTCGTCGTCCCGGCCAAGGCGCTCCGCTTCGTCCCCACCGACGTGACGGCAGAGCAGCGCAAGGAGCTGCCCGCGCAGCACGTCTACGTCCGCGACGCCGCGGGCGCGCTCTCGCCGCGCGAGGTGACGACGGGCATATCGAACGGCGTCGAGACCGAGATCACTTCGGGACTCTCGGCGGGCGACGAGGTGGTGGTAGGCCCGGCCGCCGTGGCCGATGCCGAGAATGTGGCTTCGGTGAGCATATCATTATAACGCGACGGCCATGACAACGAGTGACAATGCGGCTGCAGCCGCCGAGATCATCCGCATGGAGCAGATACGCCGCGACTTCCGCGTCGGCAGCGAGACGGTGCACGCCCTGCGCGGGGTGTCGTTCTCGATACGCGAGGGCGAGTTCGTCACCATCATGGGCACCAGCGGCTCGGGCAAATCGACGCTGCTGAACCTGCTGGGATGCCTCGACGTACCCACGGCCGGAGAGTACTACCTCGACGGCACGCCCGTGCGGCGCATGAGCGGCAACGAACGCGCCACGCTGCGCAACCGCAAGATAGGCTTCGTATTCCAGTCCTACAACCTGCTGCCGAAGACTACGGCCGTGGAGAATGTCGAGCTGCCGCTGCTCTACAACAGCGCCATAGGCCGCACGGAGCGTCGCCGTCGCGCCGAGCAGGCGCTGCGCGACGTGGGCCTGCACGACCGCATGAACCACCGCTCGAACCAGATGTCGGGAGGCCAGCAGCAGCGTGTGGCCATAGCCCGCGCGCTGGTCAATGACCCGGTTATAATCTTGGCCGACGAGGCGACGGGAAACCTCGACACGCGCACCTCGTTCGAGATACTGACCCTCTTCCAGCGCCTCAACGCCATGGGACGCACCATAATCTTCGTGACGCACAACCCCGAGATCGCGCTCTACTCGTCGCGTACGATCACCCTGCGCGACGGCCGCATCACCGAGGACCGCAGAAACACCGACATGGCCTCGGCGGCCGCAACCCTCGCCGCCATGCCGCCCGAGGAGTAACCCACACAACACCCGTACAATGAACGCAGCAAACCTCATACACATAGCCCTGCGCGCGCTGTCGAGCAACAAGATGCGCTGCCTGCTGACGATGCTGGGCATCATCATCGGCGTCTCGTCCGTAATCACGATGATGTTCCTGGGCGAGAGCCAGAAGCAGAGCATACGCAGCGAGATAAGCGGCATGGGCACCAACCTCATAATCATACAGCCGGCATGGGAGCGCGGCGGCGTGCGCGCCTCGGCCGCCGACCTGCAGCGGCTGCGCGTGGCCGACTTCGAGGCGCTGCGCAACCAGTCGAGCTACCTGGGTGCCGTCTCGCCCGTGGTATCCACCTCGGGGCAGGCCATCATGGGGGCCAACAACACCCCCGCCTCAATCACCGGCTGCGTCGCCCAGCAGCTCGAGATCGAGAACTACACCATCGACGACGGCGCCATGTGGGGCGAGGCCGAGGTGCGCTCGGCCGCCAAGGTGTGCGTCATAGGGTCGGAGATATGCCGCAAACTCTTCCCCGACGGCTCGTCGCCCGTGGGGCAGACCATACGCTTCGGCCCGATCCCCGTCAAGGTCGTGGGCACGCTCAAGGAGAAGGGCGGCGACAACGACGAGCGCATCTTCATGCCCTACACCACCGTGCAGCGGCGCATGGCCGGCATACGCCACCTGAGCGCCATCTACGCCTCGGCCATAACCGAGGAGGTGTCGGCGACGGCCGTCGCCGAGATCAAGGAGATCCTGCGCGAACAACATCAGATACGCGCGGGCGAGGAGGACGACTTCCAGGTGATGTCGATGACCGAGATGCTCGAGTCGCTCAACTCGATCCTCGGCATCATGACCCTCATCCTCTCCTGCATAGCCGGCATATCGCTGGTGGTGGGCGGCATAGGCCTCATGAATATAATGTATGTGTCGGTGACGGAGCGCACGCGCGAGATAGGCCTGCGCATGTCGATCGGCGCCAAGAGCCGCCACATACTGCTGCAGTTCCTCATCGAGTCGGTCATCATCTCCATCGCCGGCGGCATCATAGGCGTCATCCTCGGCGTGGGGCTCTCGACGCTCATCATCAAGCTGCTCGACTACCCGTTCATATTCAACGGCTTCGCCATCTTCATATCGTTCGCCGTATGTACCGTCACGGGCGTATTCTTCGGATGGTACCCCGCGCGCAAGGCCAGCCGGCTGAACCCTATCGACGCCCTGCGTTACGAGTAGGCGCCGCGGCACGGCACGACAAAGGGGTGCGGACATTTTCCGCACCCCTTTGCCATACAAGCCCTGCCCAAACGCGCTACACCAGACGCCGCGCACGGCTGTCGGGCGTGAGATGCGCGCCGCGGGAGTCGAAGGCGAGGTTCTCCAGCAGCACCACACCCGGGCGCTTGCCCACCTCTATCGATCCTATCTCGCCGTCGAGGCCCAGCGCCCGTGCGCCGTTTATCGTGGCCCACGCCACGGCCTCCTCCAAGGGCACCTCCGACAGCAGCTTCAGCTCCCCGACCATCGACAGGCTGTCGTTCGAGGCCAGCGAGTCGGTGCCGACGCACACCCGCGCGCCGTGCCTCCGCAGGAGCTCCACGGGCGGCCGCAGACCCGATATATAGGCGTTCGACTGCGGGCACACGACCCACGTCACGCCGTCGGCGAAGTGCTCCGCCACAATGCCGTACTCCTCCTCCCCGACGCAGCAGCCGTGCACCAGCATCACGCGCCGCCCGCGCGGCACCATCGCCGTCACGCGCCGTGCCGGCGAGCCGTGGCCGAGGAAGTCGCACTGCCACCCCATGCGGCCGTACCATGCGGCCAGCGATCCTTCGCCGCGGAAGAGCGCGGCCTCGTCGTCCGACTCCATGAAGTGTATCGAGAGGGGGTCGTTCGCACTGTCGGCAACGATATCGCCGAACGTAGAGTCCTGTATCGAATAGGTAGAGTGGGGTGTCAGCGTCGTGTCGGGATATTGCAGCAGGGGACGCGCCGCTTCGGCCGACGAATTGAGTCCGAAGACCTCGGCAAAGCTGCGGTAGCGTATCGCGCTGCGGCCCTTCGCATCGAACGACGTCGCGCCGTTGACTATGTCGGCCACGGCCTGTACGCCCTCGTGCCACATGCGGGCATCGGCCGCCTCTATCGCGCGCAGCCGCTCCTCCATCGCAAAGCCTCCGCGCACGGCGCCTATGGCGCGGGCAAAGCCCGCAAAACCCGTGCCGCGCTCTATCGCGCCGCGCAGGTACGACAGCTCGAGATGGCAGTGGGCATTGACGAAGCCGGCGCACAGCGCCCCGGCATAGAACTCGGTCGAGGCGTCGCCGTCCAACCGCTCCCACTGCTCCACGGCAACGACACGCCCCGTGTCGTCGACCGTGACCACGGGACGCGGCACCGCGCGCCCGCCGTCCAGCAGCAGGTGTGAGGCCAGGCGCCGCATGGCTACGACTCGGGGGCCGCTCCATCCGGCCCTGCCTGCGCGCCGCCGCGCGATGCAATGCGGTCACCCTCGATCATGCGCACCATGCTGTCGGAGAAGATACGCAGGTCGAGCTGCTCGCGGTAGAGGTCGTCGACACAATCCTCCGCAGGCGGCGTGTAGATCACCTCGATATCCTTTATCGTCATGCGCGGCACCGGCTGCGAGACCCGGCGCACGCCCGAATTGTAGAAGTCGATCACCAGCTGCGCCTTCGGTTCGCCGTCCTTCGCCACCATCGTGTGGCGCAGCGAGCGCTCGCCGCCCTTGATCAGGGCTCCGCCGAAGCCGATGCGCTCGGTCGAGTCGTCGCATATCCAGTAGACGCGGTAGCGGCGGCCCCCCACCTTATCCAGCGAATCGAGCGAGTAGGTCGCCCGCACCGAGTATTCGCCCGTACGCACGCCGTCCACGACGAAACGCATGCGCGCCGTGTCGGCCGCCTTCGACACCCGCACCATCGTATCGTGCAGCACGGTGCGCATGGCGCGCCGCTTGGCCACGTTGTCGATGGTGTCGAGGATGGCCACCTGGCGGTTCAGTTCCGCGGCCTCGCGGTCGAAGAGCAGGATCATGTACTCGGCCACGTCGCTCAGGTGGGCGCTCTTGCGCCGCGAGAACTCCTCAAGCGTGTACTGCACGTCGGCCGTCGTGTAGCCGTAGCGCGCAAAGATCGGTTCGTAGATATTCAGCGAATCGACATTCAGGCCCTGGTTGTCGGCATAGGCGTTGGTCAGCATGGCGTCGTGGAAGATCTCGCCCAGCGTACGGTCGGGGATCACCTTGTATCGGCGGCATCCCGCCGTCGCCAGCGCCAGCGCCACAAACAGTATGGTTACAAGTCTTTTCATATCGTCGTATTCTCTTTGAGCATGGCGCCCACCGTCAGGCGCGTCACCACATGCGCCACGGCGGCATAGGCCACGGCCGTGAGCACCACATCCGCCGCGTGCAGCTCCACGGGGTAGACATCCACCATCAGCGTGGCCGTCTGCAGCCGCACCAGCCCCACCGTCTGCTGCAGCAGCGTGAGGCCCACGCCCAGCACCAGCCCCAGCACGAGGCTGACGGCCGCCAGCAGGTTACCCTCGCCCACGAAGATGGCGCGCACCATGGCGCGGCTGGCGCCCATCGTGCGCAGCGTGGCGGCATCGTCGCGCTTGTCTATCATTATCATCACAATCGTCCCCACCACCGTGAGCGACGCCACCGCCAGCACCAGCAGCGCCACGGCGAAGACGCCCCACTTCTCGAGCGCCATCAAGCGGTAGATCGAGTTGCTGCGCTCGCGCGTGAGCACCTCCATCCCCCCGCCGGCGATCTCCTGCAGCCGCGCGGCCACCCCGTCGGCATCGGTGCCGTCGGCCACCTTCGCCACGAGGGCCGAGGCGCGGCCCGCGTAGTTGAATATGCGCTGCGCCTCGTCCATCGACACGAAGGCCACGTCGCCGTTCTCGTCGTCGATCGAGTAAAAGCCCGCCACGGGCAGCGCCCGCCGCGTATATCCGCCCACGGGCAGCAGCGACGAGATGCGCGCGCGGTTGATGGCATAGAAGGCCACCGTATCGCCCGCCGACTGGCGCGACATGCCCAGTTCCTGTGCCGTGCGGTGTCCCACGACGGCGCTGCGGTCCTCGCCCACGGCAACAGTGAAGGTGCCGTTGTAGACCGTCTGCGCCACGGGCACCACACGCCCGTACTCCTCGCCGATGCCGCGCAGGCGCACGATCGTGCGCCGTCCCGCCGCCTCGGCCATGGCCCCCTGCTCCAGCACCGGAGCCAGCGCCTCGACCCCCGCCGCCGACCGCATCGCCGCCGTATCCACCCGCGCCAGCTCGAACGTCGTGCCCTCAGCCGCCCGCACCGTGATGTCGGCATCGACGGCCGCATAGAGCGAGCGCACCATGCCCTCCAGCCCGTTGAAGACCGAGAGCAGGATCACCATCGCCGCCACGGGCGTGGCCATGGCGGCCACGCTCACGCCCGAGATGATGTTTATCACCGAGTGCGACTTGCGCGAGCGCAGGTAACGTCCCGCGATGAAGTATGGCAGCCAGCGCACCATCGGCCCGCGGCTACTTGTTCAACAGCGAGTCGATGTTCTCGATATACTCCAGCGAGTCGTCGAGGAAGAACTGCAGCTCGGGCACCACCTTCAGCTGGTTGCGTATGCGGCGGCCCAGCTCGCGGCGCAGGAACCAGTTGTTCTGCTCGATAGCCTGCATCGTCTCCCCGGCCCGCTCGAAGGGGAAGACACTGACGTATATCTTGGCATAGGCGAAGTCGGGCGACACGCGTACCGTCGTCACCGTCACCATGCGTCCCGCAACTATCGGCGCACCCTCCTTCTGCAGGATCTCGGCCATGTCGCGCTGTATCTGACGCGCGATCTTCTGCTGTCGCGTACTCTGATTCGATTCCATAACACCTTATGTTTTTTGTTCGTTGTTTTACTCAGTCCAATAGGCCGCGGCCCTACATTCCGCTAATGGTTGCGCATGGCGTCGATGTTTACCATGTCGCCCTTCTGCGAGAACTGGAAACTCTTCTTCATCTTCTCGCGGCGGCGCGGCTTGTAGGTCCACTCCGTGAAGCCCTCCTTGTTGAAGCGGTAGGCCAGCGTCACGCTGAAGGCCAGGTTGTCGATCGGCGACTTGAGGGGCGTGCGCGTAAAGGGGTTCTCGGCGCCGTCCGTGGCGTTGTCGTAGTAGCGGTTCATGTTGCGCAGGATGTCCGAGTAGCCGAAGTAGTAGCGCGCCCTGACACCCAGCTCGTAGCGGCCGAAGATGAGGGCGAAGCCGCCGCCGCCCGCAAGTCCGTACCCGAAGCGGTTGTCGCGCTCCGAACGCATGCCGTAGTGGCCCGTGGCACCCGTATCCTCATAGGCGTAGTCGCCGCTGAAGTTGTAGGAGAAGGTCACGGCCGCCTCGAGGTAGAGGCGCACGTGGTTGCGCGCCATGTAGACGTGGGGCTGCCACACCAGCGGCAGCATGATGGAGTTGAAGCGGCGCGTGTAGAACGAATACTCGCGCTCCTCCTCGCCGTCCTCGTTCGTCGTGGTGGTGTAGGTGTAGCCGTAGGAGAAGCCGCGCTGCAGCAGCTCCAGATCGGCACCCACGGCACCCACGAAGCGCGGCAGCGAGTAGTATCGCCACGAGAGGCCGAAATTGTAGCGGCCGAACACCATCCGGGTCTCCTGCGCGGGGTAGAAGCGCGCCGAGGCCGTGCCGTAGCCGCCGTAGACGCCCAGCGTATGCTGCGCCCGCGCCGCACGCAGGCCCGCACCGAAGGTCATGGCCGCCGCAAGGGACAATATGTATAAAAATCTCTTCATAATACCTGTCTGCTATGTGCCGCGCGTCAGAACATGTTGCCCGTCAGTCCGCCCAGGCCGCCCATGTTCAGGCCGCTGCCGCCGCTTTGCTGCTGCTGTTGTCCGCCCTCCTCCTTACGCGGGCCCTCCTTGGCACGGCGCTCGGCCTCCTTGCGCAGGCGCATCTGCTCGCGCTGGTCGAGACGGCGGATCAGCTCCTCCATCGTAACGGGGGCGAATATGCGGTTCATGTCGAGCGTCAGTTCGAACTCCCATCCCGTCTTGGTGGTGAAAAGCTCCTCCTGACGGTCGTTCTTGTAAAACTCGGCCCGCTCGCTCTGACGACGCTCGACCAGGTTGCCGGCATCCCACTCGCCGTTGCCGTTCAGGTCCTCGATTATGCGCAGGCGCATGTCGCCCGCCGGGACGTAGAGCATCGTATGCTCGCCCGCGCCGACGTTGCGCTCCTCGCGCAGCAGCGTGCCGTTCACATCGACCAGCTGCAGGATGTAGCGGTCGCCCTCGTTGCGCGGCGTCACCTTCAGCCGCAGCGTCGAGTAGTCCTCGACGCGCGCCACCGTAAGCGATGCCGTGATCGAGTCGTTGCCCTCGCCCGTGATGTCGGCCAGCGCGTCGGGCGGGATGCGGAGGCGGTACTTACGGTCGGGCAGCCACCGCGACCGCAGGCGCCAGCGCCGCACGCTCGACGTGTCGGCTATGAACACCGCCTTCTCGCGCAGCGTGTCGCCCCCCTCGCCGAACGAGAGCAGCTCGACGGCCGTCGAGTCGAAACGCGTCAGCGGCGTGGCGAACTCCAGCATCAGGTCGCGCTCGGGGTTCACCTCGGCCGTCTTCTCGAAGTTGACCATGGCGAAGGTCGAGGGGGTCTCGGGCTCGCGCCACTCCTCGCCCGCGGCTTCGGCCTTGGCCTTGGCGCGCTCGTTGCGCTCGCGTTCGCGCTCCTGCGAACGCGACTCCACGCGCCGCCACGAGAGCTTGAGCTCCTCGCGCCGCTCGCGCAGCACGTTGAGCGTGTCGTGCGCCATGAATACTATCTCGCCGCGCAGCGTGTCGGGAAGGCTCTCCGACGGCACGTTGAGCCACAGCGCCAGCGTGTCGCGCCCCTTGCTCACCGGCTCGACTATGATCTTCTCCTGCGGCACCCCGTCCAAACGCAGCGAGCGTATGTCGGGATTCGGCGCGCCGAACGCCAGCAGCACCTTGTGCTGCTCGGGACGCGACGACTCCTGCAGCGACTGGCGGCGGAAGCTCACGTCGGTGAACAGGCGGAAGTACAGCTGCGGGTCGGCCGAGGCGTAGCGCCGCACCGAGTCGTACCATATCGAGAAGGCCGGCATCTCGGCCGGGTTGTAGACCCCGTCGACGAAGCCCACCTTGTCGACCGAGGGCTCGTAGGTCTGGTTGTCGTTGGCATCGAAGACGGCATACACCCTGTAGGGCACCGGCTTGAGGTTCTGCGCGATGAAGATGCCGTTGTTCTGCGAGCGGGCGATCTTCGAGGGCTTGTACTTGAACAGCGTCGAGTCGTACTCGGCGGGAGTCTCCACCGAATCGGCCTCGAAGAACCAGATGAAGGTCTTGCCCAGCGAGTCGGCCGTATAGCTATCCTCGGTGTAGCCCGAGCAGATGAGCGAGTCGATCGACGACCCCGTCGAGAAGACATACCGCAGGCCGTGCAGCGGGTTGCCCTCGTTGTTGTCGGCCACGGCCGAGCCGAACTCGATGGCGTAGGTGGTCTCGGGCAGCAGCGAGTCGTCCTTTATCTGAATGTATATGCCGCGGCCGCGCAGCGTGAAGACCGGCTTCTTGCGCATGGCGGGCGAGATGTAGATCTCCTTCTGCTGGTCCTTGAGCTGCACAAACTCGTCGAACTCGATATATACCGACTTGCTCTTGAAGTCGGTCTTGCCGTCCTCGGGCGTCACGGCCACCACCAGCGGCGGCAGCGTATCCTTCGGGCCGCCCGTGGGCGTGCCTATCGAGGCGCAGCGGCTGAGGAACGCCACCGCGAAGAAGAGCAGTACGGGCACCGTCGCGCCCCGCGTGAATCTGTTGTTGCGTTGTGTGCTCATATGCCTTAACTCATCTGTGCGGCCCCGCCGCCTTCGACATCACCCGCGCCTGTGCCGGTATCAGTATCAGTACCGGTTCCCGTATCGGTATCGGTCCCAGTATCCGTTCCCTCGTCGGGGTTCTCCTCGGGCGGCTCGACATAGAACTGGTTCACCACGACCCAGCCCGACGAGGCGTAGGTGCGGCGCCACGAACACATGTAGAGCTTGGTGGCCACGCTCTCGAGGTTCTCGGGCAGCTCGTAGCTGCGGTAGGCGTAGAGCTTCAGCTCGGGGTTCACCACCACGATCATCGACCGCTCTTGCTGCAACACCACCGACATCGAGTACTCCTTCGACGAGTTGAACGCCCCCAGCACGTCGGGCACGCTGCGCTGCTCGCCCGTCGTCTTGTGGGTTATGGTGCGGTTGACGGCATCCTCGTAGCTGGCCACGCGCCACTCGGTCGTGTCGACATAGAAGGCGTAGGAGTCGATCTGGCGCGCACGCGAGTAGGATCCCGTCTCGCTCGTCTGGTTGTATATGGCCATCGTGTAGCGCGTGTAGGCCACCACGCTCTTGAAGCATCCCGCCGCAAGAGACGCTGCCGCAACGGCCACGGCCGCTATATTGACAAATCGTCTAAGTCGTCGTCCCATAGTCTCAAAGGTTTTTCGTTGTCGCCGCCGCAGCTCTCCGCGCGCCGGCGTTCGGCCTCCTCGGCCAGCTCGGCCTCGCGGCACAACTCGCGCACGGTACGCCCCAGCACGGGATGCACCATATCCCCCGCCACCTCGCACATCGGGCGCAGCGCGAACGTGCGCACGTGCAGCAGCGGGTGCGGCACCGTCAGCCGCGGCGTCGAGATCACCTCAGCGTCGTAGAACATCATGTCGATGTCGATCACGCGCGAGGCGTAGCGTTCGCCCGTACAGGCCCGTTCGAGGGCCTCGGCCATGCCGTTGCGGCCCAGGTCGCGCTCGATCTGCTGCGTGACGTCGAGCAGGGCTTCCGACCCGAGCGCGGTCTCCACCACGAAGGCGCGGTTAAGGAACCTCCCCTCCGCCTCGAAGCCCCACGGCGCCGACTCATATGACGCCGATGCCGCCACGACACGTCCCGCGCGCGCAGCCAGCAGCTCGCCCACGCGCTCCATCGTCGCGGCCACGTCGCCGCGGTTGCCCCCGGCAAGCAGTATGGCACGGTGAGCGCTCATCGCGGCAGGCGGTTTATGTGTTTGCTCACGGCCAGCGCAAAGTGCGTGAAGACGATGCGCGGGTTGCCGTTCTGCATGATCTGGCGCATGGCGCTCTCGATCTGCGCGATCAGCGGCTCGATGTTGGCGTTGCCGATAAAGGGCGCGAAGTTGCCGCAGAAGGTGGCCTCCTCGCCCCACAGGTAGCTGATCGAGCCCAGCCCCGCATGCAGCATGTAGCTTTCGCGCAGCAGGCGCGCCGCATTCAGGAGCATCGACCGCTGCTGCTCGCGCGAGAGCTGCGCCGCCTCGTCGGCCCACTCGATAAGCTCGAGATGGCGGTCGTTGTACGACAGTCGCATCAGGCGGCAGAAGAGGTCGAAACCCTCGCGCTGCAGCTCGTCGTCGGCGCCGCCTATCAGGCGCCGCATCTGCAGCACGTCGCCGGCCGCAAGACGCGCCATGTTGCGGCGCTTGCGCTCGTCGGGCTCAGCCGTGGCCAGAGCCGCCAGCGAATCGATGTCCACGCGCGGCACGGCCACCTCCTGCGTGCGCGAGACGATCGTCGGCAGCAGCAGGTCGGGCCGCTCCGACACCAGCAGGAAGACGGTCTTCTCCCACGGCTCCTCGAGTATCTTCAATATCTTGTTGGCGGCATCCTCGGTCATCGTCTCGGGCTGCCACACGATCATGATCTTGTACTCCGACTCGTAGCTCTTGAACGACAGGCTGCGGATGATCTCGTCGGCCTCGCGCGCCGATATCATGCCCCGCAGCGTACGCCCCAGGTCGAGACGGTCGTACCACTGCTGCAGCGAGAAGTAGCCGCCCGTCGAGGCCACCATCTCGCGCCACTGCGGCATGAAGCCGCTGCTGAGGATCACCTCGCCGCTCTTCTTGCCCTGCTTGTTGACGGGGAAGACGAAGTGCACGTCGGGATGTGCCAGCGCCGCCGTCTGCACGCAGCTCGGGCAGCGGCCGCACGAGTCGCCGTCGTGGCGGTCGGTGCAGTTGAGATACTGCGCATAGGCTATGGCCAGGGGCAGGGCCCCCGTGCCCGCCGCCCCCGTGAAGAGCTGCGCATGGCTCACACGCCCGCGCTCGACACCCTCAACAAGGTGTCGCACAAGGTCACGTTGTCCCGTTATGTCGGCAAATCTCATCTCTCTGTTTTTTACATCTTCTCCCTTATGCCTGCCGCATAAGGGATCACACAAAAATCCTGCGCCCGCGCTACTCCTCGCCCACGATGCGGGCGCGCACGATGCGCACATCCTCCAGCGGGCGGTCGAGCGAGTCGGTCGGCGTGCGCTGTATGGCCCCTACCGTCTCCAGCCCCTCGACCACATGTCCGAAGACGGTGTACGCCCCGTCCAGATGCGGCGTGCCGCCCACCGTGCGGTAGGCCTCGCGCACCGCCTCGGGATAGGCGAACGTGTCGCCCAGTTGTCCGCGCACACGCTCCTCGGTCGCGTCCAGCGCCGCGTCGTCGAACGTCCGTCCCCACACTATGTAGAACTGCGTGCGCGACGACCTCCTCTCGGGGTTCACGTCGTCGCCCTCGCGCGCCGCGGCCAGCACGCCGCGACGGTGGTAGAGTTCGGGGAAGCGTATCTCGGCGGGGATGCTCTCCCAGTATCTCGGATCGCCCGTCTCGGGCCCCTCGGCGTCGAACTCGGCGCCCGAGAGAGTACGCGTGCGCGGGTCGCCGCCCTGTATCATGAAGTTCTCGATCACGCGATGGAACAGCAGCGAGTCGTAATAACCCTCGCGCACCAGCGCGGCGAAGTTGTCGCGGTGCTGCGGCGTGCGGTCATCAAGTTCCACCACGATGTCGCCCATCGTCGTCGTCAGCCGCACCCGCACGGGCTTCGTCTGACGCATCGCTGCCCGCAGCGAGATGCCCCGAACCTCCAACGCGGCATCGAACGTACCCGGCACTTCCCAGCCGAAGTTCATGCCCGTAACGGTCATGTCGTCCGCCGTCGAGCCGGTCAGCTCGCCGCGCTCGCGCATCGCCTCCAGCGCGCGCTTCACCGCGGGAAGTATGTCGCGGCACACGGCATGGGGCTTGCGGTCGTGGAACGATATGTCGCCCCAGACCGCGCGCGGCGGCACGGTATAGATATATGTGGCCGTACCCTTGTCCCAGTGTACGGTCTCGGTGTCGGCCAGACGCTCGTAGCGGTAGTCGAACGTAGGTATGCCCACCCACAGCGCGCAGCCGTAATCCTCCGACGCGGGGTTGGCGTTGCGCAGGTGGAGGTAGAAGGGCGCCTGCGCCGTATGCAGCGAGGCGTCGAACTCGTCCCCGGCCATACGGTTGCGGCACTCCACCAGCCGCAGTTCCATCTCCAGCGTCAGGCTCTCCATTGCCCCCACCGAGGGTGCGGGGTCGAAATCCTGCTGCACGAGCAGGTGCGGCCACTGCTCGCCGTCACGGCGCGGGGCGTCGTACTCGGCCGAGGTGGTTATGCCCAGCATCAGCGTGCCGTCGTAGCGGCGCTCGACACACTTGCCCGCATTGGCATAGCGCACGGTGCCGCCTGCGCGCTCGGCAGGCGTACCCGCCAGGTCGTGACGGCTCCACCACTGGCACATCTGCCATGCCGGGGGCTCCGTCCCCTCCGTAAAGCGGAGCGTATCGACATTCGTCGCGGCAAAGCCGCCGCCCGAGGTGACAGTCATGGTGCTCACGGGGGCAAGGGCCACGCCCCGGGCAAACGCCCCGTCGGCGATAAGCTCGCGCACACCCTCCTCCTGCACGGCCGCATCCGCCGCCGCACCGCTGCCGCCGCAGGCACACAGACCGAGACACGCCGCAGCCGCCATTGCAGCCGCCGCGTGCCGTGCACAGGCCGATATGTGGAGCATCATTCTCACCGCGTACCGTTTTCAGTCTCTTTCATCGTCCCGTCGAGCCGAAGCCTCCCGTGCCGCGCTCCGTCGTGCCCAGCTCCTCGACAGGCTCCCACTCCACCTGCTCGTGACGCGCCACCACAAGCTGCGCGATACGCTCGCCCGAGGCCACGGTGAAGGGTTCGTTGCTCAGGTTGACGAGGATAACCCGTATCTCGCCGCGGTAGTCGGCGTCGATGGTACCCGGCGAGTTCAGCACCGTGATGCCGTGCTTGGCCGCCAGCCCGCTGCGGGGGCGTACCTGCATCTCGTAGCCCGCGGGCAGCTCGACATAGAGCCCCGTGGGTATCATCGCCCGACCGAGCGGTGCGAGCGTGACGCTCTCGTCGAGGTCGGCGCGCACGTCCATACCCGCCGACAGGGGTGTCTGGTAGGCGGGCAGCGCATGACGCGAACGGTTTACTATCCTTACCTTCATATCTCTATCTCCTTTACATTATATCATTACTGTTTTCACCTGCGACGGTGCACCATGGCCGCAACCAGCGCCCGCACGTCGATCTTCTCGCGCCACACGGCATAGAGGCAGTAGAGCCCGAACAGCACCACGTCGACCACGTACTGCACGGCGCGCGGCGTGCCCCCGTAGCGCACGAACAGCTCGCTCGCGGCGAAGAGCACCAGTCCCACACCCACATATCCCGCGATGCGCCCCGTCTGATAGGGCGTGGGATAGTAGCGGCAGTTGAGCGCATAGCTCACGGCGACCATCGCCCCCTCGGCAATAAAACGGGCCCACGCGGCGCCGTAGTATCCCCAGCGCGGCACCAGCGCCACGTTGAACAGCACGGTGAAGACCAGTCCCGTGAAGGTGACATAGATGGCGAAGCGGGTCTTCTCCTCGCGCTTGTACCAGAACGAGAGGTTGAGCCACACGCCGCTCAGCACGTTAGCCCCCAGCACCACGGGTAGGATGAAGATGCCCTCGCGGAAGTCGCGCCCCACGATCAGGGCGAATACGTCGCGGAAGATCGCTATGCCGAGGAATATGGCCATCGACACCATGACGTAGTACTTCAGCGCCGCGGCGTTCGACTCGACGAACTCGTCCTTGCGGAACGGGGCCAGGAAGAAGGGCTCGGCCGCAAGGCGGTACATCTGCGTGAAGAGCGTCATCACCACCGCTATCTTGGTGATGGCACCGTATATGCCCAGCTGGGCCATCGCCCCGTCGGGGACGAGGTACTTTATCATCTGGCGGTCGATGAACTCGTTGGCCGTACCCGCAATGCCGCCGATGAGCAGCGGCAGCGAGTAGGCGAATATGCGCACGATCAGACGGCGGTCGACGGCCGGGCGCACGCGCTCCGTGGTACAGAGCAGCACCGCCAGCGTCGTGACGCTCGCCACGAGGTTGGCAACGAAGACCCACCCCACGCCGAAAGATGTTTTATAGAGTCCCGCCGCGGCGAAGCCGAAGGCCAGGGCCACATTCACACACACGCCCAGCGCCTTGAGCAGCACGTAACGGCCCGCCTCGCCCCGCTCGCGCAGACGCGCGAAGGGTATCATGGCCGCCACGTCGAATAGTATGATGGCCGCCGCCAGCACCACATACTGCGGATGCTCGACGTAGGCCTCGCCCATAAGGCGCGCCACGCCGTCGCGCGACACCGCCACAAGAGCGAAGAACAACGCCGCCGCCACCAGCGTCGCACCCCACGTCGTGGCGTAGAGACGCCGCTTTGCCGCCGCCACGTCGCCGCCCGCCTCGTCGGCCTTGGCCGCAAAACGGAAGTAGCTCGACTCCATGCCCATCGTGAGCACCACCAGCGCGAAGGGTATCAACGCGTAGATGTCGGTGATGACACCGTACTCCTCCTGTCCCAGCCACCGCGTGTAGAACGGGGTGAGCAGGTAACTCAGGAAACGCACGACGATGGTGCTGATGCCGTATATGGCTGTCTGTTTGGCTAACTTCTCAAGCATCGGTCTTAGTTTCACGCCGCTGCGGCCCTTTCCGGCGGGATACGGGCGCATAAAGGCATTGTAACTTGCAAAGTTATAAATATTATTCGAAACGCCCGCCTTTCCGTCCCCAAAACCGCGCAAAAGAGCCCGCCGCGGCACGTCCCGCCCCATGCCTTGCGCAGCCCGCCCGAACAGCCGCGACAGCCGACGGATAAAAAAATATTGATATTCCGCAGAAAAGATATACCTTTGCAATGTTCGAGCCCCCGCCCGCAGGGACGGGGTTAAAAGGGAATCCGGTGCGATACCGGAACAGTACTCGCTGCTGTGAGTTCCGCCCCGTAGGAGGTACCGCCGTGCACGACGCCACTGACCCGTCGGTCGGGAAGGCGCACGCCGTGGAACAAGTCAGAAGACCTGCCCGAACGCAAGATTGCGCCCCGCGAGTCTCGGGCCGGATCGAAAGGAGCCGCCGCAGATGCCGCCGCCGTCCCCCACGGGCCGTCGCCGCACCTGACGCCTCCCGCCGCGGCGACGGCCGCGCAGGAGCATTGCGCCACACGGGCCGCGCCCGCATGCCGCCCCGCACGCCCCTCCACATCCGCCCACCGACACAGCCTCCGGCCGCAATCACGGCACGGAGTTTTTTTATGCCCCGCAGCCGCATTTCCCCAGAGCAGAACGAAGAAAAACATATCGCTATGAAGCGTTTCACGACTCTACTTCTTACAGCGGCCCTTGTCGCCGTCCTGGCCGCCTGCAACCGCAACGGCGTCATCACCGTGCAGCCCGAGCCCGTCATCACGCTCGACTCGCCCGACGGCATCTACACCGTCAAGGCGGGACGCGGGATAACCATCGCCCCCACCGTCGAGAACGGCGACGGCGCCGCGTTCGAGTGGATACTCGACGGCACCACCGTCGGCACCGACCCCACCTACACCTTCACCATGCAGCAGGCCGGCACCTACTACCTGCTGCTGCGCGTGACCAACTCCACGGGCAGCGACGAGGAGGAGATGCGCATCGAGGTGCTGGAGCTGTTGCCCCCCGTCATCACCTTCCCCGAGGCCGTGGAGGGCGTCATCACCGTCGCCACGGGTGAGCCTGCGGTAATCACCCCCTCGGTGGCCAATGCCGACGGCGCGACCTACGCATGGAGCCTCGACGGCACGGCCGCAGGCAGCGACCCCACCTTCACCTTCACGGGCGAGGGCACGGGCGACCATAGCCTGACGCTCGCCGTCGAGAACGAGGACGGGCGCGACGAAGCCTCGGTGACGCTGCGCGTGGTGGAGTATGCGCCCCTTGCGGTCGCGTTCCCCGCCCCCTCGACGCGCTTCGGCGAGGCCGGCGTACGCACCGTCGCCGCGGGCCGCACCATCTGCCTGCGCCCCGTGACCGGCACGGCCTCGGATAAGAGCTACGAGTGGAGCCTCGACGGCGCTCCCGTCGCCGCCGACGTCCTCACGGCCGGCGGCGCCATCTTCCCCTTCACGCCCGACGCACAGGGCGAGTACAACGTATCGGTGACCGTAACCGACGCCTCGGGAGCCCGCGGCTCGGCCTCGGTCAAGGTCGTATGCTGCGCCGAGGAGGGAACCTACCGCCGCCCGGCCACCGCCGCATCGCTCGCCACACCCGACCGCGTGTATGAGTACACGGCCGCACCCGGACAGTTCATCAACGAGCCGCGCTCGGGCTTCGACGGCGTCACCACGGCCGACGCGGCCGCCGAATATGCCGCCGCACGCCTCGAAAAGGGGCTCTACGTATCGCTCGGGGCATGGGGCGGATACATCGTCGCCGGCTTCGACCACAGCATCGCCAGTGCCGAGGGTGCCGAGTTCTCGGTCTCGGGCAACATGTTCGACTCGTCGTCGGAGCCCGGCATCGTATGGGTAATGCAGGACACCAACGGCAACGGCCTGCCCGACGACGAGTGGTACGAGCTCAAGGGATCGGAGTACGGCAAGGCCGAGACCCTCGGCGACTACGCCGTCACCTACTACCGCCCGAGCGGCAGCGGCATGTCAGTGCGCTGGACCGACAACCGCGGCGGCGAGGGCGAGGTACCCTACATCCCGTTCCACAAGCACGACACCTACTACCCGCAGTGGATCGAGGCCGACAGCTACACCCTCTACGGCGTGCGCCTCTCGCCCAACACCCACACCGACCCCGTGACTGGCAACATCATAAACGGCGCCTACGACTGGGGTTATGCCGACAACCGCGGCTCGGACTGCGAAACGGGTGACAACGCCGAGGCGGCAGCCGCCAAGTGCTACTTCGACATAGCCAACGCCGTAGGCGCCGACGGCACGCCCACCGACCTGCAGTATATCGACTTCGTGAAGGTACAGACCGCCATCAACTTCTCGACCCAGCTGCTGGGCGAGATCTCGACCGAGGTGCTGGGCATGGCCGACGAGACCCTGAAGTAAACCGCGCAACCGACACAGCATGAACCTACCGACCCTCGCACGCATCACGGCAGCCGCGGCGGCGCTCACGCTCGCCGCCTGCATGAAGTACGACTACAACCTGCCGCCCGACATGGGCTACGGCGACCTGACCGAAGCCACGGGCGACGGCCTGTTCATCGTCAACGAGGGCAACTTCATGTACGGCAACGCCACCCTCTCGTACTACGACCCCGCCGCGCGCAAGGTGCAGAACGAGGTCTTCGCCCGCGCCAACGGCATGAAACTGGGCGACGTGGCGCAGTCGATGACCGTGCACGGCGACATGGGGTGGATCGTGGTGAACAACTCGCACGTGGTCTTCGCCATCGACCTGCGCACCTTCCGCGAGGTGGGACGGATCACGGGCTTCACCTCGCCGCGATACATTCACTTCGTATCGGACACCAAGGCCTACGTCACGCAGATATGGGACCCGCGCATCTGCATCGTCGACCCGCAGCGCTACGAGATCACGGGATACATCGACTGCCCGGGCATGACGCCCGAAAACGCCTCGACCGAGCAGATGGTACAGATAGGCGACTACGTCTACGTCAACTGCTGGTCGTACCAGAACCGCCTGCTGAAGATCGACACCCGCACCGACAAGATTGTCGCCGAACTCGAGGTGGGCATACAGCCCACGTCGCTGGCCGCCGACCGCAACGGCAAGCTGTGGACCGTCACCGACGGCGGCTTCGAGGGCAGCCCCTACGGCCACGAGGCCCCGGCGCTCTACCGCATCGACCCCGACACGTTCACCGTCGAGAAGACGTTCCGTTTCCGCCTGGGTGACGCCCCCTCGGAGATAGCCATCGACGGCGCTGGCGCCACGCTCTACTGGATCAACGACGACATCTGGCGCATGGATGTCGACGACGACCGCCTGCCCGTGCGCCCCTTCATCGAGAGCCGCGGCACGATATACTACGGTCTGACGGTCGACCCCGCGACGTCGGAGATATACGTCGCCGACGCCATAGACTACGTGCAGAACGGCATAATCTACCGCTACGACACGGCCGGCACGCTCGTCGACTCGTTCTACGTCGGCGTCACGCCCGGCGCCTTCTGCTGGAAATAACCCCCCACCGCCATGAAACCCCGCATTTCAGCCATACCGCTCCGCACGCTCCTGGCCGCCGCCACGCTGCTCGCCGCCGCCACCGCCGCCGCGCAGCAGCGCGACACCACCGCCGCCGCGGGACGCACGGCCTACACCGTCGACATCGAACACGTGGAGGTCACCGCCACGCGCCCCATGAAGCAGATAGGCGTGCAGCGCACACACCTCGACTCGGCCGTGCTGCGCGACAACATATCGCTCTCGCTGGCCGACGCCCTCACGTTCAACTCGACGGTCTTCATCAAGCAGTACGGGCGCGCCACGCTCTCGACGGCATCGTTCCGCGGCACGTCGCCCTCGCACACGCAGGTGACATGGAACGGCATGAAGATCAACTCGCCGATGCTGGGTATGACCGACTTTTCGATGATACCCTCCTACTTCATCGACGACGCGTCGCTGCTGCACGGCACCTCGTCGGTGAACGTCACGGGCGGAGGCCTGGGCGGTGCCATAGTCCTCTCGACGGAGCCGGCGAAACAACAGGGCTTCGGCCTGCAGTACGTGCAGGGGGCGGGATCGTTCTCCACCTTCGACGAGTACCTGCGCCTGACCTACGGCAACGACCGCTGGCAGGTGTCGACGCGCGTCAGCGTGGCATCCTCGCCCAACGATTTCCGATACACCAACCGCGACAAGAAGGAGAACATCTACGACGACCAGCACAACATCATCGGCCAGTACTACCCCGTCGAGCGCAACCGCAACGGCGCCTTCCGCGACCTGCACCTGCTGCAGGAGGCCTACTACAACACGGGACGCGGCGACCGCTTCGGACTGACGGCATGGTATGTCAACTCGCGGCGCGGCATACCGCTGCTGAGCGTAAGCTATGCCGACGACGACTACGAGAACCTGCAGCGCGAGCATACGCTGCGCAGCGTCCTCTCGTGGGACCGCGTCCGCACGAAGTACAAGATCGCCGCCAAGGCGGGATACGTCAACTCGTGGCTGGCCTACGACTACAGCCGCGACCTGGGCAACGGCGTCATGGCGCAGATGATACGCTCGCGCAGCCGCGTAAACACCATATACGGACAGATCGGGGGCGAATACTACGCCGGCAGTAAGTGGCTGCTGACGGCCGACATTACGGCCCACCAGCACTTCGTCGTCAGCTCCGACAAGAACATCATCACGCAGCAGGGCGGCTCGGCCGTCGTCGGCTACGACAAGGCGCGCATCGAGCTCTCGGGATACGTCTCGGCCAAGTGGCGCCCCACCGACCGCCTCGGCATCTCGGCCGCGCTGCGCGAGGAGATCTACGGCGGCACCGCCTCGCCCGTCATCCCCGCAGCCTTCGTCGACTACCTCGTCTCGCGCCGCGGGCAGGTGGTGGTGAAGGCATCCGTCTCGCGCAACTACCGCTTCCCGACGCTCAACGACCTCTACTTCCTGCCGGGCGGCAACCCCGACCTGAAGAAGGAGAACGGCTTCTCCTACGACGGCGGCATCGAGGCCTCGGCGGGCGACGGCAAGCACTTCTCGATAAACGGCTCGGCCACCGCCTTCGACTCATATATCGACGACTGGATCATCTGGCTGCCCAACGCCAAGGGCTACTGGACCCCCAAGAACATAAAACGCGTGCACGCCTACGGCGTCGAACTCAAGGGATCGCTCCGCTGGCGCATCGATTCGAAGTGGAACCTCTCGATGGACGGCAACTTCGCATGGACACCCTCGATAAACCAGGGCGAGAAGATCAGCGAGGCCGACCGCTCGGTGGGCAAGCAGCTCGTATATGTGCCCGAATATTCGTCGTCGGTGACGGGACGCCTGGCATACGGCCCGTGGCGCCTGGTCTACCGCTGGTGCTACTACTCGGAGCGATACACCATGTCGAGCAACGACAACACCATCACGGGCTACCTCACGCCCTACTTCATGAACGACCTCTCGATCGAGCGCCTCATTCCCCTGCGCTGGGCCGACACCTCTGTCAAGCTGCAGATAAACAACCTCTTCAACGAGGAGTACCGCTCGGTGCTCGCCCACCCCATGCCCCGCATGAACTTCGAGGTCTTCCTCGACATACGGCCCCGATGGGGTAAGAACCGGGCCGAACGGTAACCTCCGCACGGCCCCAGCCGCAATTTTCACAGTTTTTTCCGCTGCGACCTTTCCGCTGCGACCCTCGCGCTGCGCTCCTCCCGCCACGCACCTCGCGCCGCAACTCTTCCCCCGCGATTTTCCCGCCACAATCCCTCTTTCGCGCCAGCGCCCCGCGCATTTTACCTCCGCCGCCACGTACCTGCACATTCAGCCTCCGCACGGCCGCATTACGGTATGCTGCGCGGGCATACACTATGCGCCCGCACAGGCACGACCAACCGCGCGCTGCGGCAGCGCACCGATCGCAAAATGGTTTTGAGGGTGATTTATGACAAAGAAAAAAACCTGTCGGACTTCGACAGGTTTTCGTAGTGGATAGGGGATTCGAACCCCTATGTCATGCGTGAGAGGCATGTATCCTAGCCCTTAGATGAATCCACCTTGTTTGTTTGATGCTGCAAAGATAGGGCAAAAATTATTACCTGCAAACTTTTCGGCAAAAAAAAATGCACCAAAGTGCAAAATTTCTTTCCCCACCCCCTCTCCAAGCCCCTGCAGAGGGTCTCTGACGCCCGATTTACTTCCCGCAGCGTCCAGCCGCACCGCACTGACCGATCCGCATGGCCGCCGTCAGCGAAGCAGGAAAAAAGAGCGGGCGGGCATCCTTCCGATGCCCGTCCGCCGATTTATCCTTCCGGATCAGGGACAGCCGTTAGAGCTCCTTGATGCGCACGTTGCGCAGCTTGAGACCCTCGCCGTGGCCCAGGAATCCGATGTAACCGGTCTTGTTGAACAGACCCGGGTGGTTCAGGTGATCCACCGTGTAGGGGTTGTGGTTGCTGCCGTCGGGAGCCACGTTGTGACCCTTGCAGGCAGTGCGGATGTTACCGTCGACGATAACCTCGCCGTTAACCGTAACCTTGATGCGGTCACCCTGTACGCGGATCTCCTCGGTGTTCCACTGACCCAGCTCGGGCGATACGATACGCTTGGCGGGGATGATGCCATATACCGAGCCGTGTACCTGATACTCGCGCAGGTTGGCGTAGATCGGGTCGTCGTGGTCGAGGATCTGGATCTCCATGCCGTGGTAGGCGGCATCCTTGCCCATCTCGGCGCGGATACCGACACCGTTGTTCACACCGGCGCGGTCGAAGCAGAACTCGAAGCGCAGCACGAAGTCCTTGTACTCCTTCTTGCTGTAGAGGTTGCCCGTCGAGCCGTAGGCGGCCGTAACGTACATGTAGCCGTCGATGGGCTGATAAGCGTCGAGGTTACCCTGCCACTTGTCCATCGATACGCCGTCGAAGAGCATCTCGAAGCCCTCGGCCTCCTCCTCGGGGGTCAGCTTCGATACGATCGAGTGCGATGCGCGCTCGGTGTTCTCCGAGATGAACTTCTCGATATCCTTGCGCTTGTATACGGCATCCGAGTCGTTGAGCGTAGCGCCCACCTTCTCCAGCAGGGCCTTCACCTCGGCGCTGTAGAACTCGGGGTGCTTGGTAGCAATCTCGAGGATCGTATTGGCGGCAGCCTGTGCCGTCTCGGCATTGTCGAGATACTCCGCAGCCAGCATCATACCCTGATAGGTCTGCGTGGGCGACAGAGCGCGCAGGGCCATGTTCTTGAGCTGGGTTTTGGGATCCATCTCCAGAGCCTTGCGGTAGTTCATGTACTTAACCTGCGCATTGAGCTTCTTCGACGCCTGCGTCAGCTGGATATAACGCTCCAGAGCCGCCTCGCGAAGATCGGCATTCTCCGTTGCTATCTGATAGAGATAAGGTATCATGGCATCGTCGGCAACCATCATCATACCGGCAAATGCAGGACCGCTCTTCTTGTTTGCCTTGTAACCCTCTACCAGCATCGGGATAACCTCGGCAGAACCGGTGGCGGCCAGCACGGGATAGTACATCTCGGCCTTGCTGCCGGCCTTCTTCATGCGGGCCTCGATCATGGCAACCTGCTCCGAAGCCGGCTTGTCGATAATGGCCTCGTTTACGGCATCGTAGTTGCACTTGCCGCTCTCATACAGGCCACACAGAGCCTCGAAGTTCTTCTCCGTAACCACATTGGGGATCAGCTTGGCGACATCGTTGCCAGCCTCGGCCATGGCCAGCACGGCGTCGGCAGCCTCGGGAATGCGGCGCGTATTGAGCACAGCCAGAGCAATATCCTTGGCTATGCCACCCTTGCCCAGCATCTCGACAACGGCATCGTTCACACGGCCGTTGAACGAGAGAAGAGCGTCCTTGACTAAGTTCATATCAGCCACGAGAGCAGCCATAGCAGCCTCATCGCCACCGTCAGCAGGCTTCTGCAGGCTCTCGGCCTTGGCCACGATAGCGGCAAGGGCCTTCTCGCCGCCGATCTTGCTGGCGGCAGCCACGGCCGAAGCAACGACCTCGGCATCCGTGTCGTTCATGGCGGCAGCCACGGCGTCGATCTGCGATGCGGCGTGAGCCGTACCCAGCCAGTTCAGCACGTCGGCCTTGGCCTCGCCCTCCAGCGAGGGAATCATGGCGGCGAAGCGTGCATATACGCCGTCGTCGGCATAGTCATCGGCCAGGCGCAGCGCACCCACACGGTACTCGCGGTTTTCATCCTTCATGGCCTTCTCCAGCGTGGGCAGCACGTCGGCGCTCTCGACACGGGCTACGATCTCCAGACCGGCCGAACGGACGTTCACCTTCGGCGACGCCTTCATCAGCTTCTTGGCAGCCTTCAGCGCGGCAACGGGATCGGTATCGGCCAGCTTGGTCAGCAGGGCAACGTATGACGAGTAGGCATCCGTAGCCTCGAAGCCGTAGTCAACGGCCTTGGCAGCGGCAGCGAGCGTCTTGACCGACTTGGCGGTACCGCACGAAGCCAGAGCGCGGTAGATCTCCACCATCTCCGTCTCCTCGCCACCCTGGGCAGCCCATGCGAGGAGGATATCCTCGGCGCCCTCGATGTCTTTGTATGAAGCGATATGTGCCAGACGCGCACGGCTCAGGCCGTTGGCGTTCTGCTCCTGCATCAGAGCCAGCACGGTAGGCTCGGTACCGGGCAGCGTGGCCAGGGCACGGGCCGCGAAGTCGCCCTGATACTCGTCACCGAGCAGCGCGGCGAAGTACTCCGCATCGTCGGTGGTGGCGCAGCGCTCCAGCACGGTCAGCAGGAAAGCCTTCGTGGTGGGGTCGCCGCACTTGTCGGCCGCATTGCGCAGACCCTCGCGCACGCCGTCGCGCAGCGCGTCGTTACCCTTCTCGGTGACATACCATGCCACGCCGTTGAGGGCATACTCCATGGGCGAGTTGTTCACGCCCTCGGCCGCGGGCTTCAGCATGCCGGCAATCATCTCGATGCCCTCGCTGCCCGTGGCGGCGATTTCGCCCATGAGCTGGTTGTACAAGCCGGCATCGGCTGCCGGCAGCTGGTTCAACGCGTCGGCTACGATCGTAGATGCGACACGGCCGCGCGCATCCTGTGCGTTGACCGCCGCAAAGGGCAGCATCGCAAGCAGGAGTATCGATATAAACAGTTTTTTCATTGTTCTTTTACGGGTTTAGGTGTTAGGCATCAGATTTTCCACGGTGCGCGCATGGGCTGGTCGATAAGGGCGTTGGCCGCGTCGTCGTTGATGAACTTCAGCGCAACGGGGTCGAACTCCAGCGTGCGGTTCAGACGCAGCGCGCAGAGACCCATGTTGACGATCGTTGCCGAACGGAAGCCGTTGATCTCGTTCAGGGCGAACTTCTCGCGGTTGTGGATACACTTGATGAAGTCGGTGTTCTGCGGCTCGGGATCGGGCAGCTCGGCCAGCTTGTTCATGATGTTGGGGATGGTGCAGTTGAAGCCCTGGTAGAGCTTGCCCTTCGGGCCCTCGATGTAGGGAGCCGTCGGGTCGCCGTGGTCCTCGCCCTGAAGGATGATCTGGCAGCCGTCCTCATACGTGTAGACGATCTTGCGCCACGTACCGATGGCATCGGGGTGCTGCTGCGGGGCGTCCACCTCGACCTTCACGGGCGACGTATTGTCCTTGCCCAGGATGTACTGCACGGGGTCGATGTAGTGCTGGCCCATATCGCCCAGGCCGCCGCCGTCGTAGTCCCAGTAACCGCGGAAGGTCTGGTGCGTACGGTGCTCGTTGTAGGGCTTGTAGGGGGCGGGGCCCAGCCACAGGTCGTAGTCGAGATTCTTGGGCACGGGCTGCGGCACAAGATTCTCCTTACCTACCCAGAAGAACTTCCAGTTGAAGCCCGTGTAGCCCGAGATGGTCACCTTCAGGGGCCAGCCCAGCATGCCGCTGTCGACAAGTTTCTTCAGGGGCTTTACGGTGGTGCCCAGGCCGTAGAACGTATCCTGGAAACGGAACCACGTGTTCAGACGGAAGATGCGGTTGTTCTGACGCACGGCCTCCATCACGCGCTTACCCTCGCCGATGGTACGCGTCATGGGTTTCTCGCACCAGATATCCTTACCGGCCTTTGCCGCCTCGACGGCCATGATGCCGTGCCAGTGGGGAGGCGTTGCCACGTGTACGATGTCGACGTTGGGGTCGTTGATCAGGTCGCGGTAGAAGTGGTAGGTCTTGGTGGTCTCGCCGAGCTGCGACTTGGCCTGCTCGAAAGCCTGCTGCAGGTGGTTGCTGTCGACGTCGCACAACGCCACCAGACGGCAGCGCTCGTCCGAGGTGAAGTGGTAGCTGCTGCGGCCGATACCGCCCGTTCCGATGATACCCTTGGTCAACTGGTCGTTGGGGGCCACATGACCCGGACCTCCGAGTACGCGGCGCGGGATGATCGTAAAGAGCGCCATGCCACCCAGAGTCTTTAGAAAGTCCTTTCTGTTGATAGCCATAATAAATTTAAGTATGTAGTTTGGTATAGTAAAATATTCGGGAAGTTGAGTTTCAGGCACAAATTCGCAATAAAGGTACTCTTTTATTTCGGAAAAACAAAGCATCGGGCACACAATATCACACGGCCGTAACATCTTTTTACCGCGCGCGGCACGCGGCGCTATTGCATTTTAGCGGCGAAAATCCTATCTTTGTAGATAGGAGTGCGCCCGCCTAAGGCGGCGCCTGACAACGGAATACCAACCAAAAAAAAGATACGGAAATGAAAAATCTGTTCAGCGTCGACGGCAAGGTCGTCGTCATCACCGGCGCGGCCGGCATTCTCGGCACCGCCATGGTTAAACATTTCGCCGAGCAGGGCGCCAAGGTCGTAATCCTCGACCGCGCCCGCGAGCAGGGCGAGCGCCTGGCGGCCGAAGTCAAGGCCCAGGGCGGCGAGGCCCTCTATCTCATGTGCGACGTGCTCGACAAGGCCGTCCTCGAGAGCAACTACAACGACATCATGGCCGCCTACGGCCGCATCGACGTGCTCATAAACGGCGCCGGAGGCAACATGGCCGCCGCCACCGTACCCCCCGAGAAGACCATCTTCGACCTCGACATCGAGGCCGTGCGCAAGGTTGTCGAGCTGAACCTCTTCGGCACGATCCTCCCCACGATGGTGTTCGTAAGGGACATGGCCGAGCGCAAGCAGGGCTCGATCATAAACATAGCCTCGGAGTCGGCGCTCCGGCCCCTGACCCGCGTCGCCGGCTACGGCGTGGCCAAGGCCGCCGTGGTCAACTGGACCAAGTACATGTGCGGCGAGCTGGCCATCAAGTTCGGCGAAGGGCTGCGCGTCAACGCCATAGCCCCGGGCTTCCTGCTGACGAACCAGAACCGCGACCTGCTCACCAACCCCGACGGATCGCTCACGCCCCGCTCGCACACCATCCTGGCACACACCCCATTCAACCGCTTCGGCGAGCCCGAGGAGCTGCTCGGCACGCTGCAGTGGCTGGCATCTGACGCCTCGAAGTTCGTGAGCGGCACGCTAACGGTCATCGACGGCGGCTTCGACGCCTTCTCGATCTAATGTATAACCCGTAAAAGACGATACCCGAACATGTATCTTTGCAAACAGTCGTGGCGCTGGTACGGCCCCGACGACCCCGTAAAGCTCTCCGACATACGACAGGCCGGAGCCACCGACATAGTACACGCCCTGCACCACATCCCCAACGGCGAGGTGTGGACCGTCGACGAGATCCGCCGCCGGCAGAAGACCATAGCCGACGCCGGCCTTACGTGGAGCGTCGTCGAGAGCGTGCCCGTACACGAGCACATCAAGACCCAGACGGGCGATTTCCAGCGCTACATCGACAACTACAAGCAGTCGATACGCAACCTGGCCGAGTGCGGCATACACTGCATAACCTACAACTTCATGCCCGTGCTCGACTGGACGCGCACCGACCTGGCGTACGAGGTGGAGGACGGCTCGCGCGCGCTGCGCTTCGAGCGTGCGGCATTCATGGCCTTCGACCTCTACATACTGAAGCGCCCCGCCGCCGAGAAGGAGTACACCGACGACGAAAAGGCCCGCGCCCGCGCCCGCTTCGAGGCCATGAGCGAGGAGGAGCGCCACCGCCTTACGCGCAACATGATCGCCGGCCTGCCCGGCTCGGAGGAGAGCTTCACCGTCGAGCAGTTCCGCGAGGCGCTCGACCGCTACCGCGACATCGACGCCGAGCGTCTGCGCCAGAACCTGATCTACTTCCTCAGCGAGGTGTGCCCCGTGGCCGACGAGTGCGGCTCGGAGATGGTCATCCACCCCGACGACCCTCCCTACCCGATCCTCGGCCTGCCCCGCATAATGTCGACGGCCGACGACTTCCGCCGCATCATCGAGGCCGTGCCCAACCGCTCGAACGGACTGTGCCTCTGCACCGGATCATTCGGCGTGCGCGCCGACAACGACCTGCCGGCCATGATGCGCGAGTTCGGCGACCGCGTGGGCTTCGTGCACCTGCGCTCGACGCGCCGCGACGCCGAGGGCAACTTCCAGGAGGACAACCACCTCGAGGGCGACGTACCCATGTACGAGGTGATGAAGGCATTTCTCGAGATACAGCAGCGCCGCAAGGTGCGCATACCGATGCGTCCCGACCACGGACACCAGATGTGCGACGACCTGAACCGCCGCTCCAACCCGGGCTATTCGTGCTACGGCCGCATGCGCGGTCTGGCCGAGCTGCGCGGCCTGGAGATGGGCATCGCCCGCACCCTCTACGGCAAGTAGCCGACACCGCGACACGATGCGGGACGGCCTGTTCGACAGGCCGCCCCGCTTTTTTTTGCGCCGCGACACGCGTCAGCGCCCGTAATATATCAGCGCCACGCCCGACGTCAGGCCCGACACGGGAAGGGGCGTACGCTCGGTATAGGTATTCACCATGAAGTGCAGCTGAGGCATGCGCCACCCGTCCGTCGAGGCGGAGTCGGCCGCAATGGCCCGTCCGGCGTCGCCGCCGGCCTCGCCGAGAGCCGTCATCATGCCCACGATGGCGTTCACCCACGTGTCGGCCACCTCGATGCGGATGCTGTTCACGCCGTTGCGCACGGCATCCGTCACGTCCAGACGGTAGGGCGACGTCCACACGCCCCCGACATAGCGGTCGTTGATCCACACCTTCGCCGTCGTGCCCACCCCGCGCATCACCAGCTCGACGCGGTCGCAGCCGGCGGGCTTACGCACCTCGAATATACTGCTGTAGGTCGCGCGGCCCGAGAAGAAACGTATGCGGCGGTCGCTGTTGGCCGAGAGGTCCTTCAGGTCGTACATCGTCGTCGAGAAACCCTCCGACACGGGCGACGCGAAGCTCACGTCCCAGCGGTACTCGAACGGGTATCCGCCCACACGCCGCGACGCCACCGTCCCGGCGGCATTGCCTCCCGTCACCACGAAGAGGCTCTCACCCGCGGCCATCGACACCTCGAACGAGGTGCGCCCGCCCTCCTCGACATACTCCCCGACGGAGCCGCGGCCGCCGTCGACGGGGTTCCACAACTCGGGAGCGCCCGCACACCGCAGCGAGAGGCGTCCGCGCAGAGGATCCGTCGAGCCGTTGAAGAGGAAGTATATGTCGCGCCCCTCCACCTTGCGGTGGGTGTAGCGCAGGGGCGAGTATTCGTTCTGCTCCCCGGTCTCCATCACGACGTCGGGGGCCGCAACCCCGGCCAGCGCCTCGCGCATAGCCCTGCGCTCGCGCACCGACAGGCCCGTGCGCACCACGCGCACCCCGCGCGCCGACAGCGACGCCAGCACCGCGTCGGCCTCCGCACCGGGTTCCTGCTCCGTAACCACGACCGCATAGCGGTGTCCCGCCACGACAAGGGCGCCGTCGGCGACCTCCGCCCCGTCAAGGGCCGAAAGGGGTATATAGTCCGAGTCGTAGCCCGCCTCGGCCACAATGTCGGCCGTGCGCGCCACGTTCGCACCCGCAAAGGGTATGGCCACGTCGCTGACGCGGTCGCCGCGCATGAGCATCATGTTGCACCGCCACAGGTAGTCGACCAGCATGTCGGCATGCGGGAACCACGGGTTGTTGCGGTCGAGGTCGCTGAAGAGCCATGTGTTGAGCCCCGGCAAATCCTGCAGCGTGGCCTGCTGCACGGCCCCCGTCATGGCCACGAAGTTGATGCCCTGCACATATGCCACGTCGGCGGCGCGCTTCAGGGCGTCTGGCACGGCCGAATAGGCGCGTGTCTCGGGATGTCCCACCTCGGCCGCCACGCGGCGCATGCCGCAGAGGCGTGCCGCAGAGGCCGCCGTGCGGGCATCGTCCACCGCGCCGTCGGGAACGAACCGCACCGTCCCGACAATGCCGTCGGCCGCGGCCTCGGCCCCGCCGAGCAGCGCCGCACGCGCATCGCGGCTCACCGTCTTCAGCCCCTCGGCACGGCACAGCTCGGTAATGCGCCGAATATAGTCGGCACGCCACGACAACGGGACCCTGTCCTCGCTTCCGTCGGCGCGGCGCATCGCCGAGGGCATGTCGCCCGCCACGACAAAGCGCAGCGTACGCCGTTCGGCATCGCTCAACTGCTGCAATATCGCCCCGAGGTAGGTGTTGAAATGGCGCTCGGCCGCCGCAACGCCCGTCTCGCCCTCCGGCGCGGCGGCATCGCTCCATGCCCCCTCGCCCGCCGTATAGGGCCACGCCGACCCCAGGCCGGGGCGCACCGTAAGCCCCACCTCGACATTCTCCTCGGCCGCCGTCGCCAGCGCCGCATGCATCGCCTGCCACCACCCCTCGCTCAGGGGCTCGCAGCGCACGGGGCCGTTCACGTTGGGCAGCTCGACGTCGTTTATAACCACGCGCTTGAAGCCCTCGCGGCAGAACGTGCGCAGATCCTCCTCGGCACCCTCCGCCGAGACATATCCCGACACCCAGTACCAGTAGAGCGTCACGTCGTCGCCGCCGCCGTCGGCAGGGCGCCGCGTCACCCCCGCGAGCTTGTTGCCCGAGGCCTCGTTCTCGAAGAAGTCGCCCACCGAGAAGGCCTCGCCCACCTCGTCGTTGCGGCCGCACGCCACAGCCGCGACAGCCACGGCCGCCACAACGGCCCGCAGCGCCACACGCACCGCGCGGCACAGACGGCCGCACTTCATATCGTATCCCGTCGCTACCATGAGGCCATGCATTCGTCGATAATGGCTATGCGCCGGTTAATCACCTCCTTGATGCGTACGATCGCCTGGTCGTACGAGTAGTACGCGTCGCCGTTGTCGGTCACCGTCATGGGCCAGCGCGCGAAGTTCTCCTCGGCGGCATAGCGCAGCCGTGCGGCGCAGCCGTCGATGAAGTCGGGAAGCTGCAGGAACTTGGGCCGCAGCTCCTCCCACCGCTGTTTGGCAAGGGCCTTCATCGCCTCATCCTTGAACAGGTAGCGCATCCAGATGGCATCCTTCACGTAGAGCGAGTAGGCCGCAGGCTTCGCCTCGTGGTAGTCGAAGTTGAAGGTGCCGTAGTCGAAGTCCCAGATGGGCCCCGCCACGAGCTTGCCGCCGCGGTCCTTGTGCAGGTACACGCTGCCCGGGTTTACGATCTCGTGGTTGATGCACACCTCGTACAGCAGCCAGTAGTCGATGAACGACAGCGGCTCGATATACTTCCGGTACCCCTTGTCGGGGTCCGAGCGCAGGGCGTCGTCCATGATCGTGCGCTCGAAATCGTCGATATAGCCCCTTATGTAGTCGAACTGCGCATCCGTCAGGTCGTCATCGTCGGGCGACTTGACTATGTACCACGAGGCGTCAACCCCGTACTTGCTCGGCACGCGCGGCGACCACTTGCGCGGCGACTCGTCCCAGTGGAAGTCGAACTCCACCAGATAGCCGCCCGTGATGTCCGCGTCGTCGGGCTGCAGCTCGTGTACGTTGACACGGTTTTCGTCGACGCGCACCTGCTCGGTAAGCTGGTAGGTGCCCGTATAGTCGCCGTTGTAGAAGAGCTCGACATACTGGCTGCGCGGCGCCCACTCCAGCGACGTGAGGCCCGAGGCGTAGAAGGCCGTCGAGTTGCGCAGCATCGTGCGGTCGCAGTAGTTGGCCAGCATCACCCAGCGCTTGTGCTCGGGCATGCCGAGCATCGAGGTGCGCTTCTCGAACTTCATGTTGAAGGGTTTCTTGTCCCAGCCCCACGTTATGTTGCCGCGGCCGCGCAGCGACATGGGCGTCTCGGGCAGGTCGTCCCACACGCCGTTGCCGTCGATGCGGATGGTGGCCGCCTTCCACTCCTCCTTCGAGGTGATGTCGTTGCCGATGGGCCGCAGGCCCGTCGACGAGTTGATGTATACGACGGGCAGGCCCGTGAAGTTGGTCAGCCGCACCGTGTATTCGTAACGCTCGCCGCCGCTCTCGACGACATACTTCACATCGCGGCCGAAGTCGTTGGGCGTCGACCCGCTCTGCTGCTCGACACCCCCGACCGTGACGCGCCCCGACGCGATGAAGGTGGCCACCATGCCGCTCAGGTCAATCACCTCGGGGGTGCGGGCCGAGAAGGTCGACGTAGCCTCGTCGTAGGTGCAGTAAAGGTCCTCGTCGAGCTGCGGGTTGTCGCTGCGCAGGAAACCGATCGACGAGATGCCCGTCGTGGCCTCGGTGTTCTGCACGCAGAAGACACCCGACATGTAGGTGCGGCCGTCGGCGGTGGTGATGAAGATGCGCACGTCGATGCGGAACGGCTTGTCGCTGATGTTGCGGTTGACGATGCGCGCCGTATAGCGACCCTCACCCGCGGGCTTCACGCTCTCGAGGTAGACCTCCCTGGTGGCGGTGTGGTTCACCGCATAGCACAGGCGCGCGTTGTAGCGGCCGCTGTCGTAGGCGAAGTCGGTCGACGCGGGCGCCACCGTGAAGTCAACCTCGGCGCTCGCGCCGTCGGCCACGGCCACAATGCCCGAGCTCTCCACCGTAACGGTAACGGGGGTATCGGTACCCTTCTCCGAGCCCTTGCAGCCGGCAAGCAGCGCCAGCGCAAGGCACACCGTCGCGGCCAGTGCCCCTCCCATGCGGAATATGATCTTGCGTAACATATCTTTTCGATTTTGAGGTTCATCTGCAAATATAATTAAACCCCGGGGCTTGACAAAACGAAATGCCGCGCTTTTCGAAGCGACAGCGCCCGTATTTCTCCTTACGGAGCCATTATTGCGTAAAACGGACACAAAAAAGGGAACGGCACAGCCGTTCCCGGTATCATGCAGGGCGCAGCGCACCCCTACGCGCAGGGGTCAATCCTCCGCATCGTCGTCGTAGTACATGCCCTCCATCAGGGCGTCGATCTCGCGGCGCTCCTTCTTCGTGGGGCGTCCCGTGCCGCGGTCGCGGAAGACGAAGATGGTCTCACGCGGCGCCGAGAGCTTGGCCAGCTCGTCGGCCGGGGTGATGTTCACGCAGTAGTCGGGCACGTTCTTCGCCGGCTGGCGGCTGCTCACCAGCCCCACCACCTTATATCTATACACCACGGGCATGCGCTTGACCGAGATCTCGTCGCCCACCTTCACCTCGCGCGAGGGTTTGCAGTAGCCGTCGTTCACCAGCACGCGGTTGTTGCGTATGGCCTCGGCCGCGTCGCTGCGCGTCTTGAACACGCGCACCGCCCACAGATATTTGTCAAGTCTTATGTCGTCCATATCCTTTTGTTTCAACGTTTGTTCGTTACCATGCACCCGCCGCCGCGACGCGTCAGTTGTCGTCGGCGTGCGAGCCCTCCTCGGTCTGGCGGCTCACGCTGAGGATCATGCCCAGGCCGATGGAGGTGAAGAGCAGCGACGAGCCGCCGCGCGAAATCATCGGCAGCGTCTGTCCCGTCTCGGGTATGATGTTCACCGTCACCATGATATGCAGCAGCGCCTGCCCCGTTATCAGCAGCGCTATGCCCAGCGACAGCATCGCCGGGAACTTCTTGGGGCAGCGCTCGAAGATCTCGATGGCGCGGAAGAATATCCACACGTACAGCGCCACGAGAATCATGGCGATGCCGATGCCGTACTCCTCGACGAAGAAGGCGAAGGCGTAGTCGCTCTCGGGGTGCGTCATCTCGACACGCACGGCGCTCTGTCCCGCGCCGCGGCCGAGGATGCCGCCGTTGTAGATGGCGATCATCGAGCGTTCGGTATCGCTCAGGTCCTCGATCGGCTTCTCGGTCTGCGACGAGGTCCACAGGTCGATCCATGTCTCGATACGGCCGTGCGCCGTGTGGCTGCGGCCCAGTCCGAGCGCCGCCACGAAGGCCAGGCCCACGAGCGCCCACCCCACGATGCGGAATATCTCGCGCCACCGCACACGCCCGATGTAGAGCATCGCCAGCGACAGCACGAAGACCAGCACCGCCGACGAGGTGTGCGCCGGCAGGATTACCACGCACGAGATCACTATCGGCAGGAATATCGGCAGCCCGCCCTCGCGCCATATGCGTTTCTGCTTGGGCTGCGTCCATGTCCAGAACTTGAGGCTCGGCACGATCTGCAGCGTGCGTATCGTCGACTGCCGCTTGGCCAGCTGGTTGGCCAGGTACATCACGATGGTCAGCTTCAGCATCTCCGACGGCTGGAACTGGAATCCGAACACCGAGATCCAGCGTGCGGCGCTGTTGGTGGTCTGTCCCGTGAAATATACCACCAGCGTCAGCAGCAGCGATATGCCGAACAACAGATTGGTAAAGCGCCTGTAGGTCTGGCTGTTGATGCGGTGCACGACGAATATGGCCACCGTACACAGCACCAGCAGGAAGAGCTGCGAGCGCAGGAACTCCGCCGTCGAGGATGCCGAGCGGGCGTTGTAGGCCATCTTGGCCGTCGACGAGTATACCACCAGCACCGATATGATCATCAGCGAGATGATGATCACCCACAGCACGCGGTCGCCGCCCAGCAGACGCCGCGCGGCATCCACCATGCCCGCACCGAACGGCGTTCCGTCCGCCGCGCCGGCACCTTCCGCCCGCGCGCCGCCCGACGGGGCAGCCGCAGCCTCGGGCTCAGCCGGCGCATCAGCGCGCCGCACCTCGGAAAACTCCTTCTCTTCGTACATCGTTCCCTGCAGTTTTACAGTTTCACGCCGCGCGGGCTACTTGCCGAGGATGTTGTCACGCACCCACTGCTTGAAGAGCTCGCCGCGCTGCTCGTAATTCTTGAACAGGTCGAAGCTGGCGCATGCCGGCGACAGCAGCACCACGTCGCCCGCCGTGGCACGGGCCGCGGCCGCACGCATTGCCTCGTCGAGCGACGAGGTCGAGACAACCTCGGGCACCACCCCCGTGAACGACTCCACCAGCTTGGCATTGTCGACACCCATGCATACGAGACACTTCACCTTCGCCCGCGCGAACTCCTTCAGCGGGCCGTAGTCGTTGCCCTTGTCGGTTCCGCCCGCGATCCACACCACGGGACGCGTCATGCTCTCCAGCGCGTACCACACCGAATCGACGTTCGTCGCCTTCGAGTCGTTTATCCACAGCACGCCGTCGCGCTCGCCCGCAGGCTCGAGACGGTGCTCGACGGGGTCGAACCCGTATATCGACTGCGCCACACGATCGGGCTCCACTCCCGCCGCCAGCGTGGCCAGAGCCGCCGCCATGGCGTTGTAGGCGTTGTGCAGGCCCTTGATCTTCATGCGCGAGGTCTCTATCGTAACGCTCCGATCGCCCACGCGCGCCGTGAACTCGCCCTCGCCGTCGAGCCATGCGTCGCCCGCACCGCTCGCAACGGCCGCGTGCGCCGCAAAGGGCAGCTGGCGCATGCGCATGTCGTACTTACCCAGCTCGCCCGCAATGACGGGGTCGTCGGCCGAGTAGACGAAGCAGCAGCGCGAGTGCTGGTTGCGTATGATGCGCATCTTCGAGTCGACATAGTTCTGGAAGCAGTATCCGTAGCGGTCCAGATGGTCGGGCGTGATGTTCATCAGCACCGCCACGTCGGCACGGAAGTCGTACATGCCGTCCAGCTGGAACGAGCTTATCTCCAGCACGTACCAGTCGTAGTCGCCCGTGGCGACCGAGTAGGCGAAGCTCTCGCCTATGTTGCCGCCCAGGGCCACGCGCAGACCCGCGTCGCACATGATGCGGTAGATGAGCGACGTGGTCGTGGTCTTGCCGTTCGAGCCGGTGATGCAGATGGTACGCGCCTTGCCCTTGTAGCGGCCCGCGAACTCGATCTCCGAGATTATGGGAATGCCCTTCTCGCGCAGCGCCTGCACCACGGGGGCCTTCTCGGGTATGCCGGGCGACTTGACCACCTCGTCGGCCGCAAGTATGCGCTCCATCGTGTGGCCGCCCTGCTCGTACTCCACCTCCCACTCATCCAGCACGCGGCGGTAGCGCTCGGCTATCGTGCCCGCGTCAGAGAGAAACACGTCGAATCCCTTCTTCTTGGCCAGAACCGCCGATCCGTATCCGCTGATTCCGCCGCCCAATACAACTACTCGTTTCATCGTATATATTTTTTACTCTGCTTTCTCGTTTACTCCAATTACTCACGCGCGGCACTGCCGCAGGCGATTATATCATTCTGAACTTCAATATCACCGGATTATCGTCATTCTGCCCTTTCAGTACTTCCAGCACATCTTTCCCCAAAGGCGAAAGTTCGGCAGAGGCATCCCTCAACGCATCGGCCGGCCCAGGCACCACGGCATAGTAGAAACCGTCGCCGCACCCTGCGGGACACACCCGGCAAACCAGCCCGCCGATACCGATGCGCCGCGCCACAAACGACTCCCCGCCGCGACGGCAGTAGGCCATCATCGGCGGCCGTTTCTGCAGTCCGATGGCATTGGAGAACCAAAAGGCCGCATCCCCGCCCTCGAAACAGCCCATACACGGGACATGGCAGTAACTGAGTATTATCGCGTCGGACTCATAAGAGCGTATATAAGGCTCCCAGTCAAAGAATCCGAGTGTCTCATAAGCCCCGTCGGGAGCAGCGTGGCTGCCCATGTCGAACATCGCGACCGAACGGCACTCTTCCGACGTAACGCGGTAAAACATGAACGGATTGTATTCGCAGGCGACATATACGCACCCGTCATTGCCCCGCGACAAACAGTCGGACGAAAGGTCCTTGCCTTTCCACTCGCCTGCGGCTAAAGCCGCCGACATATCACCCGTATCAATATCCATACGCTCCACCGAGTAACTCGGCTTATCCCCACCGTCGCCGCCGAAACGGGTTACGCCGACCAGGAGGTTCCCGTCATCGAGGAATTCCACAGCGCCGATCTTGGCCTCGATCCGCAAAGTCCTTATATGGCGCATCTCCGACAGGTCATAGACCAGTACCTGCCGCATCTGGGCATCGCTTATGACAAGCATGTCGGAATCGGGATCGTAAGCGAAATCCGATATAACGGCATATTCCCCCGGACCCCGGCCTGCACGGTTGACACGAACCGCGTCACCGCTGCGTCCGTCAACACACAGCAGCACGTTGTCGAAGTTCACAAGAATCAGGTCTCCGTAACCCTTGCATCTGCGCACCTCCCCTACGGGATACTCCGACCTTACGGGAATTACGTCGACGGAAAGCGCCACATCGGCAAGGTCGTAATCCGACGCGGCATCCACATCGACGGCACACACCCCCTCGGCTCGATTGGCATCACCGCACGAGACAGCCGTCAGGCAACACAGCACGCACAATATGAAAACTCTGATTCCGGTATACATAAGGTTCCGTAATATCGGGTTATCGTATCTTAAGCGTCACAAGGGTCATGGCGCAGAGCAGGATCGAGACGATAAAGAAACGCATCACGATCTTGGTCTCGAACAGCCCCTTCTTCTGGTAGTGGTGGTGCAACGGCGACATCAGCAGCAGGCGGCGACCCTCGCCGTAGCGCCGGCGCGTGTACTTGAACCACCCCACCTGCACCATCACCGACACCGACTCCACGAGGAAGATGCCGCACAGCAGCGGCAGCAGCAGCTCCTTGCGTATGCAGAGGGCGAAGACGGCGATGATACCGCCGATCGACAGCGAGCCCGTATCGCCCATGAATATCTGCGCCGGGAACGAGTTGTACCACAGGAATCCCAGCAGCGCGCCGCCCATGGCCGCGGCGAAGACCACCAGCTCCGACGCGTCGGGTATGTACATTATGTTGAGATAGTCGGCATAGATGATGTGTCCCGAGAGGTATGCCAGCGCCCCCAGCACGATCACTATCGGCACCGACACCGACGTGAGCAGGCCGTCGAGGCCGTCCGTCAGGTTGGCGCCGTTCGACACCGCCGTCACGATGAAGATGGCCACGGCGATGTACAATATCCACGTCAGCAGGCGGTCGCCCCCCACGACCCAGCCGTAGTCGAACTCGTTGTCCTTGACGAAGGGGATGGTGGTGTTGGCCACCTTCTGCGGCTCGGAGTCGATCACCGAGCGCTGCACCTGCGTCACGATCGTCTGGCCAGCTTCGTCGGTATATGTCACCTCGACGGGGCCATCGATCTTCTCGCGCACGACGACGTCCTGCGAGAAGCACATGACCGAACCGACGATGATGCCCAGGCCCACCTGGCCCACGATCTTGAAGCGACCCTTGAGGCCCTCCTTCTTGTGGCGGAAGGTCTTGATGTAGTCATCGAGGAAACCGATGCAGCCGAGCCACACGGTCGAGACGAGCATCAGTTGCACGTATATGTTGTCGAGGCGGCCGACCAGCAGCGTCGGCACCAGCACCGCCAGCAGTATGAGCACGCCGCCCATGGTGGGGGTGCCGCGCTTCGAGAGCTGGCCTTCGAGCCCCAGGTCGCGGATCTCCTCGCCAATCTGGTGGCGGCGGAGAAGGCGTATGATCGAGCGGCCGAAGATGATGGTTATCAGCAATGCGAGAATCACGGCCAGAGCCGAACGGAACGTTATGTACTGGAACATACCCGAGCCGGGGACGTCGTACATCTCGTCGAGATAGCGGAAAAGTGAGTAGAGCATTTTATTCGATAGTCGTTGTTTTAAGCATGTTTCGCCCCGCTGCTCTCAACGCAGCGCAGGGCGGCGGCCGCCTCCTCGCGGTCGTCGAAATGGTGTTTCTCGCGGCCCACGATCTGGTAGGTCTCGTGGCCCTTGCCCGCAATGAGGACGATGTCGCCCTCGTGCGAGAGCATCACCGCCGTGCGGATGGCCTGCGCGCGGTCCGTGATGCGCAGGCAGCGCGCCCCGGGCTCGGCGCCCGCCATGATCTCGTCGAGGATGGCCTCGGGATCCTCCGTGCGGGGGTTGTCCGACGTGAAGACCGCCACCGACGCCTCGCGCGAGGCTATGGCCCCCATCTCGGGACGCTTCGTGCGGTCGCGGTCGCCGCCGCAGCCGCACACCACGATGAGCTGCTGCTCGGGGCGGCGTATCTCGTTGATGGTCTCGATGACGTTCTGCAGCGCATCGGGCGTATGCGCGTAGTCGACGATAACCGTACGCCCCGACTCCGACCGCACGGGCTCGAAGCGCCCGCTCACCGAGTGCAGCGCGCTCAGGCAGCGCAGCACATCCTCCGCGTCGGCCCCCAGCAGCCGTGCCGTACCGTATACGGCCAGCAGGTTGGCGGCGTTGAAGCGGCCGATGAAGTCGACCCACACCTCGCGGCGGTCGATCGCGAGCAGCATGCCGTCGAAGTGCATCTCCAGCACCTTGCAGCGGAAGTCGGCCATCGAGCGCAGCGAGTAGGTGCTGACCGCGGCACGCGTGTTCTGCACCATCACCGCGCCGTTGCGGTCGTCGGCGTTGGTCAGCGCGAAGGCTCCCTTGGGCAGCGTGTCGAAGAGGCGTTTCTTCGCCTTGACATACTCGGCAAAGGTCTTGTGGTAGTCGAGGTGGTCGTGCGTCAGGTTCGTGAAGACGGCCCCCGCGAAATGCAGGCCGCGCACGCGCTGCTGCACGATCGAGTGCGACGACACCTCCATGAAGCAGTATTCGCACCCCGTATCGACCATCTCGCGCAGCATGGCGTTCAGCCGCACGGCGTCGGGCGTCGTGTGGGTCGACTCCACCTCGCGCTCGCCCACGCGGTAGACCACCGTCGATATGAGCCCCGCGCGGTGCCCCAGCATGCGGAACATGTCGTAGAGCAGCGTGGCGATGGTCGTCTTGCCGTTGGTGCCCGTGACGCCCACCAGCCGCAGCTCGCGCGACGGGTTGCCGTAGAAGGCCGCCGCCATGTCGGCCAGTGCGCCGTGGCTGTCGTCCACAACCACGTAGCTGACGCCCTCCGCCGTCTGTTCGGGCAGGCGCTCGCACACCACGGCCGACGCTCCGGCCTCAACGGCCGCGCCGATGAAGTCGTGGCCGTCGCTGCTCTCGCCGCGCACGGCAAAGAAGCAGTCGCCGCGGCCCACGCGCCGCGAGTCGTAACACAGCGCCCCGATCTCGGGGTCCGACGACGTCACGATCGTACGCACGGGCGTCGCCGCAAGAAGTTCGCTCAAACGTTTCATACCATATATCTTTCTTTCTCCTCTCTCCATACCTTGACGGCCGCGCCCTACCGCAGCGTTATGCTCACCGTCTGCCCGGCGCGTATCTTCTCGCCGGCGCGTATGCTCTGCGTGCGCACGCGCCCCTTGCCCGTGCTGCGCACATGCAGCCCGCGGCTCTCGAGCAGGTAGATGGCATCCATCAGCCCCATGCCCACCACGTTGGGCATCGTCGTGCGGTCGGCATCGATCGTGCGTATGTCGACGTTGCACAGCGAATCGACACGCGACACGCCCCAGCCGTTGCGGTCGGTGAACGACACCCGCGGCGAGAACTTGTCGGCCACGCGCCGCACGTAGGCTATGTTGCCGCCCTTGACATGCGGCGGGTAGTGCTCCTCGTCCGATGGGGTCACCGTCTGGTGCCACTCCTCGTCGCGGTAGAACATGTAGTTGACGATGTCGCGCTGCACGGGACCCGCCAGGCCCGCGCCGTAGACCGTCGTACCGCGCCCGCGGCGCGTGAAGACCGACGTCATGACCGTGTACTTCGGGTTGTCGGCCGGGAAGTAGGTCACCATCGATCCCAGATAGTAGCCGTCGGAGTACTTGATGCCGCTCTGCGCGAATTTCGCCGTACCCGTCTTCGCGCCCACAAGAAGCGTCACCGTATCGCGGAAGTAGGCATGCGCCGTACCCGAAAGGGCCGTCTCCTCGAGGCACTCGCGCACGGTCTTGAGCGTCGAGCTGCTGCATATCCTGTCGACAAGCACCTCCGTGGGGAACTCCTCCACCACGCGCGTGCCGCGGCGTATCTCGCGTATGAGTCGCGGAGCCACCATGCAGCCACCGTTGGCCACGGCGTTGTAGAGCGTAAGCGTATGTATCGGGGCCAGCTCCACGGCATAGCCGTAACCCATGTTGGGCAGCGTGTGCTGCGACCACCCCTTGCTCTTGTACTCGGGGATGTAGGGCTTCGCCTCGCCCATCTTCTCGAGCCCCATAGTGCGGTCGAGATGCAGGTGGTGCAGGAACTTCACATAGGCCTCCGGGTCATCCTTGTAGTGGTCGTAGATGGCCTCGGCGAAATATACGTTCGACGACTGCGCCACGGCCTCCTTGAGGGCGATCTCGCCGCCTATGTTGTGCGAGTCCTGTATCAGCGGGCCGCGCTTGCCGCCCACGCGTACCGCACGTCCGCTGTGCGTGTCGTACATCTTGTCCTCCGGCATGTCGCAGTCCTCCACCAGCGCCAGCATCGCCGCCAGCTTGAACGTCGAACCCGGCTCCATGCGGCGACTCAGGGCGTAGTTCTCCTTCTCGACATATACGCCGCTGCGCTCCGACGTCTCGCCCAGGTTGGCTATGGCAAGTATGTCGCCCGTGGCCACCTCCATCACCATCGCCGTGCCCCAGATGGCCTTCTGCGCCGTGAGCTGGCGCCGCAGCGCCTGGTCGGCGATATGCTGTATGTCGGCGTCGAGCGTGGTGACGATGTCCATGCCGTCCTCGGCGTCGATGTTCTCGCTGCTGTGCACCACGCTCGAGAAGCCCGGTGCGATGCGCTGGCGTATCATGCGCCCGTCGCGCCCCTCCAGCTGCTCGCGGTAGATGGCCTCGATGCCGTAGTTGCCCTTGTCACCCACCAGTCCCAGCGTACGCCGCGCCAGCTCGCCGTAGGGATATACGCGCTGGTCCAACGTCACGAGGTTGTAGGTCATGCCCATGTTCCAGTTCAGGATGGGGTACTTGCGCAGCGTCTGCCACTCGTTGTAGTCGACCGGACGCGGCAGTATGGCCACGGGACGGTGGTCGCGCAGCGTGTCGTAGACCTTCACCGTCTTGAACTCGTCATGCCGCAGCATATCCCATATGCGGGCGAAGAAGCCCTCCGACCGCAGCACCGTCGTATCCTTGCGGTAGACCACGCGGTAGTGCTTGTTGTGCTCGTCGATCATGCGGCGGCGGTACTCCGACGCCGGACGGTCGCCGAAGAAGCGCGCCAGCAGCTTCGACAGCGAGTCGGCCTGCTCGCGGAAGAGGGCCAGCGAGTCGAAGCCGTCGCTGGCCATATCGAAATCGACACGGTAGCGCAGGATCGACGTGGCCAGGGGCTCGCCGTCGCGTGCCAGGATGGCCCCGCGGCGCGAATATACCGAGTCGGCGATGAAGATGCGGCTCTCCAGACGCTTGGCGTTGTACGCCGTCTCGGGGCTGAGCGCCGACACCCACACCAGGCGCACGACGACGCACAGCGCCACCAGGATGAAGACGCCGTAGACCTTCTTCACCCGCGTGTACATCTCGTCCTTTACGTCGGTATCGCGTTTCAGTTTTGCCATTTCCGGTTACGTTTCATGCGGGCGCACGGCCCGCCAAAATTGCCCGCGGCGGCCATCGCTGCGGCCGCCACGCGCGCCGTCACTCCTCCACCACGGCCTTCGGGCGGCGCGGGTCCTGCAGGTCGATGCCACGCCGCCGCAGCTCCTCCGAGATGGCGGCATGGGTGGTGCGGCGGTAGAGCTGCTCCTGCAGTCGTATCGACCGCTCGCGCAGCAGCTGCACCTCGCGCTCGAGGCGCGAGTATTTCATGTCGGCGGCCAGCGAGGTGAACATCACCACGATGCTCACGAAGCAGATGCCCGCTATGGCCGCAAAGTAGCGGTAGTTCTCCGCCACGCTGCGGTTGACGAGGATGTTGCCCGAGAATATCTGCCAGAACAGGCGCGAACGCTTGCGCGCCACGCGCTGCTCGCGCTCCTGCTGCTCGCGCTGCTCCTCGGCCTCCTGCTCGCGGTCGCGCGCTATGTCCTCGTCGGCCTCGCCGCTCTGCACGCGCAGGATCTCGCGGCGCACACGGCGGCGGAACTCCTCCGCCTCCTCGCGCTCGCGCAGCTCCTCCTCGCTCAGGGGATGGAACTCGTCCTCCTCCGACTGCGGCACCATGTCTCTCTCGTCGTCCGTCGCCATAGACCTTTCAGCTGTTGTATTTCTCCTTTTATACTTTTTTACAGAATCCTTACCGCGCATCTATCTGATACAGACCCTTGCCCGCGCCGTCACAGCTTTGCCGCGGCGCGCATCTTGGCCGACCGCGAACGGGGATTGGCCTCGATCTCGGCCGCCGTGGGCAGCACGGCCTTGCGCGTCACCACCTCGAAGGGAGTGAGCTGCCGTCCGTAGAAGTCGCTCTCGACACGTCCCTCGAAGTTGCCGCTGCGCATGAAGTTCTTCACGAGGCGGTCTTCCAACGAGTGGTACGATATGACCACCAGCCGTCCGCCCGGGCGCAGCACCTTGAGCGACTGCTCGAGCGCCATCTTCAGCGCCTCCATCTCGCCGTTGACCTCGATGCGCAGCGCCTGGAACAGTTTTGTCAGGAACTTCGCCCCGTCACGCTTCGGGGTGCAGGGCTCCACGGCCTCGACCAGCTGCCGCGTGGTGAGGATGGGCTCCGTCTCGCGGCGCCGCACGATGCACGAGGCGATCTTCCACGTCGTGTCCAGCTCGCCCCAGTCGCGCAGCACGCGCGCCAGCGTATCGGCGTCGTAGCCGTTCACCACGTCGGCCGCGGTACGGCCGCCGCGGCGGTTCATACGCATGTCGAGAGGGCCGTCGTTGCGGAACGAGAAGCCTCGGCCGGCCTCGTCGAAGTGGTGCGACGAGACCCCCAGGTCGGCCAGTATGCCGTCCACCTGCCGCACGCCGCGCAGGCGCAGCGCCCCGCGCAGGAAGCGGAAATTGCTCTCGACATAGTGCAGGCGGCCGTCGTCGGGGATGTTGGCCGCCGTGTCGCGGTCCTGGTCGAAGGCATAGAGGCGCCCCTCGGGGCCCAGGGCCGAGAGTATGCGGCGCGAGTGGCCGCCACCGCCGAAGGTGAGGTCGACATAGGTGCCCGCCGCGTCGATGTCGAGCAGCGAGATGGCCTCGTCGGCCAGCACGGGAATGTGGTATGGTACGAAGTCCGAGGACGTTGTCATTTTCAAAAGCGCATATTCGGTGGTAAAGGTACTGCTTTTAGCAGAATTCTCGGCAACATGCCGCCATATATTTTTTCGGCGCCGCGCGCCCTCCCGGCCTGCGCGCCCCGCCGTGCCGCACGCACCCCGCGCGCCGCCGCCGGAGAGAATCTCCGGCAGGCGCAAAAAAATCGGACGCCGGGCCCGAAAAACAGGGGCGAATTTTGGAGGTCTCTATTTTTATGGCTAACTTTGTGCGCAACAAAAACCCCAAGTATATGTCATTCATAGATGAAAGGGTACAGTCGACAGGGTTGACTTTCGACGACGTGTTGCTCGTACCCGCCTACTCAGAAGTGTTGCCGCGGACAGTCTCTACCGAGACATACTTTTCGCGAAATATCAAGTTGAACATACCCATCGTGTCGGCCGCAATGGATACGGTCACCGAGGCTCCTCTGGCCATAGCGCTCGCTCGCGAAGGAGGCATAGGCGTGATTCACAAGAATATGACCATCGCCGAGCAGGCCGCGCACGTGCGCCGCGTCAAGCGTGCCGAGAACGGCATGATCTACGACCCGATCACCATCACCAAGGAGCAGACCGTGGGCGACGCCCTGCAGCTCATGCACGACAACAAGATCGGCGGCATCCCCGTCATCGACGCGCAGAACACCCTCATCGGCATCGTCACCAACCGTGACCTGCGCTTCCAGCGCGACATGAGCCGCCGCATCGAGGAGGTGATGACCAAGGAGAACATCATCACCACCCACAGCACCGAGCTCGAGAAGGCATCGGAGATACTGCTGCGCAACAAGATCGAGAAGCTGCCCGTCGTCGACGACAACGGCAAGCTCATCGGCCTGATCACATACAAGGACATCACCAAGGTACAGGACCATCCCAACGCCTGCAAGGACTCGAAAGGACGTCTGCGCGTGGCGGCCGGCGTGGGTGTCACGGCCGACGCTGTGGAGCGCGTCCGCGCCCTTATCGCCGAGAGTGTCGACGCCGTGGTGATCGACTCGTCGCACGGCCACTCGAAGAACGTGGTCGAGACACTGAAGCGCATCAAGAGCGAGTTCCCCGAGCTCGACGTCGTCGTGGGCAACATCGCCACCGCCGAGGCGGCACGCTACCTTGTCGAGGCCGGCGCCGACGGCGTTAAGGTGGGCATAGGCCCCGGTTCGATATGCACCACGCGTATCATCGCGGGCTGCGGCGTACCCCAGCTCTCGGCCATCTACGACGCTGCGCACGCCATCAAGGGCAGCGGCATCCCCGTCATCGCCGACGGCGGCCTGCGCTACTCGGGCGACTGCGTCAAGGCTCTGGCTGCGGGCGGCGACTGCGTCATGATAGGCTCGATGTTCGCCGGCACCGAGGAGTCGCCCGGCGAGACGATCATCTACAACGGCCGTAAGTTCAAGACATACCGCGGCATGGGCTCGATCGACGCCATGAAGGCCGGTTCGAAGGACCGCTACTTCCAGAGCGAGGTCAACGCCGACAACAAGCTCGTTCCCGAAGGCATCGTCGGCCGCGTACCCTTCAAGGGCTCGCTCAGCGAGACGGTATACCAGCTCGTCGGCGGCATCCGCGCCGGCATGGGTCTGTGCGGCGCCAAGAACATAGCCGCCCTGCAGAAGGCCAAGTTCGTGCGCATCACCTCGAACGGCGTTGTGGAGAACCACCCCCACGACATCACCATCACCCGCGAAACGCCCAACTACTCGCGCGGCGAGTAACACGGGCCACAACAGGCAAACCAAACGATTCATATGACTGAAAAAATATTGATCATAGACTTCGGATCGCAGTACACGCAGCTCATCGCGCGGCGTGTACGCGAACTGAACGTCTATTGCGAGATCCATCCCTTCAACCATCTGCCGGCACTCGACTCATCGGTGCGCGGCGTGATAATGTCGGGAAGCCCCTTCTCGGTGCGTGACGCTGCGGCGCCCCGCATCGACCTCAGCCCCATCAAGGGACACCTGCCGCTGCTGGGCGTATGCTACGGCGCACAGTACCTGGCACACTTCTTCGGCGGCGAGGTTAGCCCCGCCCCCAGCCGCGAGTACGGCCGCGCCATGCTCACGGTCAAGCGCGCCGACGATCCCCTGATGCACGACATGCCCTCGCCCACGCAGGTGTGGATGTCGCACGGCGACACCATCACCCGTGTACCCGCCGGATATGAGGTCATCGCCAGCACCGACGATGTCGAGATGGCGGCCTACCGCGTTACGGGCGAGCAGACCTGGGGCATACAGTTCCACCCCGAGGTGTTCCACTCGACGGACGGAAAGCAGCTGCTGCGCAACTTCGTGGTGGACATATGCGGCTGCGCGCAGTCGTGGACCTCGGAGAGCTTCGTCGAGAGCACCGTCGCCGAGCTGCGCGAAAAACTGGGCAACGACAAGGTCGTGCTCGGACTCTCGGGCGGAGTCGATTCGTCGGTTGCGGCCGTGCTGCTGCACAAGGCCATAGGCGAGCGTCTCTACTGCATCTTCGTCGATTCGGGCCTGCTGCGCCGCAACGAGTTCGACGAGGTGCTCGAATCATACAAGGGCATGGGCCTTAACGTCAAGGGCGTACGCGCCGCCGACCGTTTCCTGAACGACCTGAAGGGTGTCACCGACCCCGAGCAGAAGCGCAAGATCATCGGCCGCGACTTCGTCGAGGTATTCAACGACGAGGCCCAGCGCATCGAGGACGTCAAGTGGCTGGCACAGGGCACGATCTACCCCGACGTGGTAGAGTCGGCCTCGGTGAACGGCCCCGCCGCCAAGATCAAGTCGCACCACAACGTGGGCGGACTGCCCGAACACATGAACCTGAAGATCGTCGAGCCGCTGCGCCTGCTCTTCAAGGACGAGGTGCGCCGCGTAGGCCGCACGCTCGGCATCAGCGACCTGCTCATAGGCCGCCATCCCTTCCCCGGCCCGGGTCTCGGCATACGCATCCTGGGCGAGGTTACGGCCGAGAAGGTCGAGGTGCTGCAGAAGGCCGACAAGATCTTCATCGACATGCTGCGCGAGTCGGGCCTCTACGACAAGGTATGGCAGGCAGGCGTCATCCTGCTGCCCGTACAGAGCGTGGGCGTCATGGGCGACGAGCGTACCTACGAGAGCTGCGTCGCACTGCGCGCCGTGACCTCGACGGACGGTATGACCGCCGACTGGGTACACCTCCCGTACGAGTTCCTGGCCAAGGTGTCGAACGAGATAATAAACAAGGTAAACGGCGTAAACCGCGTAGTGTACGACATCTCGTCAAAACCGCCCGCAACAATCGAGTGGGAGTAAGTAATTTAGTAGCCTCAACCAAAATGGTTGAGGCTACTTCTTCCATAAAAAGCCTATCCGTCTATAGACTTATGGCTTCTAGCGATGCTTCATGCATTGCAAGGTTTCCTAGAGAGGGAAAAACTTTCTACCAATATGGAGAAAATGGTCCAACCAACTCACGACACAATATACTGCTGAAAAGGAGTTGAAGGAATTATAAATCACAGCTATTTACAATGAATAAAGTTTTTCTTTTTGTGTTGCTTTTGACAGCCACAAGTAACATTTCAGTAGCGCAAGATTGTATTGACACTGAATCTTATTATCAATACATTAAAAATAATGGACAACCCCATTTGGAATATGTACTCGATAAAATACGTTCTCATTCAGTCGTTGCAATAGGAGAAGATCATTGGATCGATGCACATCCTCAATTTTTATGCGAACTTATAACTGCTTCGGCGCAGGATTCAACGGCGAATATTGATGCGGTAGCAGTTGAATTTGGCTCTGAAAGATATCAGTATCTCGCAGACAGCCTGATAAAGTCCCCTGTTTACAGAGAAGACCTAGTCTTTAAGATATTACAATATACACCTGACGATTTAGGTAATCCGTATAAAGAATATGCAGATGTTTTCAAATCTGTATGGGAAAACAATCAAAAGAAACCTGAAAGTCTCCGAACACGTATCCTTCTAGTGGATCCGGCGTATATACAAGATTATTTTGACGGCAAAGACTATGTATATACAGGCTCAAGGGATGACAATATGTTTGATATCATTAGAAACTATATCATTAAACGTTCGCACATAGTATTTTATGCAGGAGCAGCACATACCTTGGCTCGCATAAATGGTACACGTCAAGGGGATTACTACTATAATTGGGCTTCAGCCGGCTTTTTACTCAAAAGTTGTTATCCTCAAGATGTATTCATCATCAATTTATGGGGCGGTCAAATGGGGAGCAGAGGCTATATAGAGAATAGTCGAACTCGATGGAATCTTATAGCTGACGGCGTAATAGATAAAGCATTTCAGAAATATGGCAATAAACCTGTTGGATTTGATTTAAAAGATGATTTTCCGCTATTAAGAACAGAAACATATTTCGCTAATCCCACAATAAAACTGTCAAGTTATGGCGAGAATGGCTCTCCGTACACAAAAGGACAAAAACTTAGTGATATATGCGATGGTATTGTATTTGTCAAACCTGTATCTGAATTTAATGGAATACAACTTATAAATATTTACGATAAGGAATTTATTGAGAAGGCAAATAAACGTACTAAAGGTTCTTGTAAAACGGCAGAAGACATTCTGAAAATAGTGAAAGAATGGCATCCTATTCTCCAATACAACTTATAATAAATGTACAGAAAACGGTTGAAATACTGCCAACTCGTTTAATTGGGATGAAGAGCGTGTAGTCAAGGCTATATATCTCAAACAGAGAGCCAATCGACCCACCCGCCCCAAGAGAATAATAAAGATGAAAAGACCTTCACCCTGCGGGGCGAAGGTCTTTTCGTATGAATACCTTATCGCGGCATGGGGGCTAAAGCCCCTCGACGCCCGTCAGGGCTGCCATGGCGGCGCGGCCCTGCCCGCCCAGCGAGAGCGAGAAGTCGTTTACGAACAGGGCGATGTGCTTGTCGATAACGTCATCCTCCAGCTCCTGCGCATGCTCCTTGACAAATGGACGCGACACCCCGGGATGGGCGAAGGCATACTCTATGCTGCGGCGCAGCAGACGCTCGAAGCGGGTGACGGCCTCCTCACCCAGTGAGCGGCGCATGACGATGCCGCCCAGAGGCAGGGGCAGCGATGTGCGGCGCTCCCACTCCAGGCCGAGGTCGGCCACGAGTTCGAGGTTACGGCGTTCGTAGACAAAACGTCCCTCGTGTATCAGCACGCCCGCATCGAAGTCGCCGCGCTCGACCGCCGCCGCTATCTCCGAGAAGAGCAGCGGAACACGCTCCCCGATCTCGGGGAACAATCTCGACACCAAAGCATTGGCCGTGGTATGCAGCCCCGGCACCGCGATACGGCGCAGGGGCCCTTTCTCGCCGCGGCGCCGCACCAGCAGCGGGCCGTTGCCACGGCCGAGTGCCGCACCGCTATCCAGCAGGCGGTAGTCGGCCGTGATGGCGGGCAGCAGCGCACAGCTCATCTTGCTGATGTCGGGCGCGCCGCCCTCCAGCGCGCGGTTCAGCTCCTCGATATCGTGGTACTCGACGTCGAAGGCGAAGCCGTCGAGGTCGATACGCCCGTTGACGATGGCGTCGAACATGAAGGTGTCGTTCGGGCAGGGCGATATTGACAGTTTCAGTCGTTGCATATTCATATCTTTGATTTCAGGGTATAGTGTCCCGACGCAAGTTCGTAAAGCACGCGTCCGTCGCGCGCACCCACGCGCCGTATGCCGTCACCCTCCTTCACGCGGGGCATGCCGTCGGCCGAGGGCAGCCATACGGTGGCCGTAGTGCCCACGGGCACGTCGCACTCCAACGTAAAGCGTCCGTTGCGGTTCTGCCAGCGGATGGCGATCTCGCCATAGGTGGTCATGTGGGTATACTCCACCCACTCGAGACCCTCGGGCACCGAGGGGTGCACGTCGAAGCGGCGGAAGCCCGCATCCACGGCGCGCAGACCCGCCAGGTCGCGGTAGAACCATCCCAGGCCGCCGCCGAACATCGGGTGGTTGTGCGAGTCGTTGCCGTTCCAGTTCTCCCATGTCACGGTCGCGCCCTGCTCGATCCACCAGCCGAAGCTCGGAAAGGTGCGCTGGTTCATTATCTTGTACGCCAGGTCGGCCATGCCGTTGTCGCACAGCACCTCGAAGAGGTAGCGCGTGCCGACGATACCCGTATCGAGGTGGTCGTCGCACTCGGCTATGTTGTCGCGCAGCGCCTTCACCACTCTGTCGCGGCGGTCGGCCGGCACGCCCATGCGCAGCGCCAGCACGTTGCTGCCGTACTTGCCGTAGGAGCCCGCAGCCTCGTCATAGAAGGCGCGGTGGAACGCCTCGGCCGTGCGGTCGCGCAGCGCCGCGAACTCGGCACGCTCGTCGGCGTGGCCCAGCACGGCGGCAGCCTCCGACGCTATGTCGGCGCAGTGCCACAGGAAGAAGGTGTGCACGAGGTCGGTGCGGGGCAACTCGCGCGGCGGAAGCCAGTCGCCCAGGTTCTTCCACTGCTGCACGTCGTTCGAGAGCATGATGCCCGTGTCGCTGTCGACCCACGTGGTCATCCAGCGCACGTGGCGGCACATCGACTCGAAGTTCTCCTCCAGCTCGCGCTCGTCGCCGTAGTGGCGGTAGAACTCCCACGGCATGATCTCCATGGCCGCGCCCCAGCCCACGCCGCCGCCGCAGCCGGGCTGCCACGGTGCCGAGTTGGGCACATAACCGCCGTAGGTCTGTGCGCCGCGTATGTCGCGCAGCCACTTGTTGTAGAAGGTCTGCGCCGCGAAGTTGTGCATGACGGTCACGCACGCCACCTGCCCGTCACCCGTATAGGGCGAACGCTCGCGGTGGGGGCAGTCGCTCGCAACCGAGCCGTGCATGTTGTCGAGCTGGCTGCGCTGCCAGATGGCGTTGATGCGGTTGAGCAGCTCGTTCGAGGTGGCGAAGTGGCCCGAGGTCTCGACGTCGGAGTTCACGGCGTGCGCCTCGACCTGGTCGGCCCGCAGCTCGTCGAGACCCGATATCTCCACCTCCGAGAATACGAACCACGTGAAGCGCGCATGGTACGACTCGTCGCCCGTGCCGCGCGCCGTGTAGGAATTGGTTCCCATGAACGACTCGCAGACGTACTTTATGTCGATGCGGTCGCCCGCCCCGGCAGCTATGTTCTTCAGCGCCACCCATCCCGACACCTCCTCGGGGAAGCGCACGCGGAATGTACCCTGCTCGGTGCGCTCGATGCTGACGGGCTCGTAGCGGCGCGTGATGCGGTCCGCCGGGCCGTTTTGCGCTATCAGCTTGCCGCAGGGGGCACGCTTCACGGCAGCCGCCGCCCACGACGAGTCGTCGTAGCCCGCCTCGGCCCAGCCGTCGTGCTCGAGGCGCGCGTCGTAGTGCTCGCCCAGATATACCTGGTCGCTCACGATGGCGCTGCGCTCGACGCGCCACGACGTGTCGCTGGCGATGGTCTCGCGCGTACCGCCCTCATACTCGATCTCGATCTGGCCCATGAAGCGCGGCGTGCCGTAGCCCATCGCGGGCCAGTACTCCACCACGTCGTAGAAGCCGTTGCCGAGGATCGCACCCACGGCATTGGCCCCCTCGCGCAGCATCGGCGTCAGGTCGTAGCTTACATACATGACCGTATATTCGTAGAAGGGGTCGGTAACGACTATACCGCGCGTATTGAGCTTCGGGCGGCGGTCGTAGTTGGTCTGGTTGGGCGAGAAGTACTCGTCGCCCACACGCTGGCCATTAAGGTAGAGCTCGAAGTAGCCGAGTCCCGTGCCGTAGAAGCGGGCCGAGCGCACGGGCTTAGAGAGCGTGAACTCGCGGCGCAACAGCGGCGCGGGTACCACGTCGCGGCTGCCGGCCACGTCGTACGACTCCTCGCCCTGCCACGGCGCGCCGATCCACTCGCCGCGCCACTCATCCTGCGAGAGCAGGCCCGTGTGCCAGCGGGCGGGTGCGCTCCACTCCGAGGCGCGCCCCTGCTCGTCCCACACCATCACCTGCCACCAGTACGAGGTGCGCGACTCCATCGGCCCCTCATAAGGGATGAAGGCCGACTGCGCCGAGCCGACACGTCCCGAGTCCCACACCGGAGAGTCGAATCCGTCAGCCGCAAGCGCCACACGTATGCGGTAGGCCGTCTGCGCCGCCCCGCGCGTATTCTTCACGTTGGAGTTGATCCACGCCAGACGGGGCTGTTCGACGTCGATCAGAGGGTCGGCCGCATACTCGCACGTCAGCGAGACGGGAGCAATCGAGCCTTCGTCGCGCGCCTCCGCTCGGGCAGGCACGCCGTACGACAGCATCGCCACCAGCGATACCGCCGCCACAAGGGTAATTCTCAGGATGTTCATTCAAATCAGGTTTTTCGGTTGGTATTCACTGCGACGCATGTTTCACGGCCCGCCGCACGGCCGCATACTCTACAGGCACAACTCCGCCGCCACGGCCCCCAGGGCCTCGACGGCATCGGCCACGCGCCACGCGCCGCGATCGTCGCCCACGCGGTTCGAGATGGCGCGTATGTGCATATACTCCACCCCCAGGGCCGCACACACCGCAGCCACCGAGGCTCCCTCCATCTGTTCCACGACGGGAAGTTCCTCCCCTGTCTGCTGCGGCAGCGAGGGCAACGCCTCGCCCACGGCATTCACCGTGACGGCACGCGCCGCCTTCAGCGCCGTACGGCGCGGCGAGCGGTAGCTGCGGCGGTAGGCTGCGGGCAGCGCCGCAACGCTGTCATCGACGACCTCCACCACCTCGCCCGCGCACAGTTCCCCGCCGCACACGCCCGCGATGCCGCACAGCACGACACGGCGCGGGTGCAGAGTCGCTATGGCGTGCGCCGTACCCGCCGCCGCCTCGGCCATGCCGACGCCGATGACGGCCGAGGCCGCGTCCCGGCGCCTGTGGCGCAGGCCCGCGGCCTCGGTCTCGGTGGGGAAGAGCAGAAGTGTCGACACCATACTCGCGTGCGGCCCTTTACTCGCGGCCGACGATAGCCTCGACATCCTCTACCTTGATGGGGATGGTACGGTCGCCCACCACCTTGGCACCCGCAGCGGTGACGATGAGGTCATCCTCGAGGCGTATGCCGCCGAAGTCGCGGTACGACTCCAGCTTCTCGTAGTTGACGATACCCTTGCACTTGCCCTCGGCGCGGAACTTGTCGATGAGTGCCGGCACGAAGTAGATTCCCGGCTCGTCCGACAGGACGGTACCCTCGCGCAGACGCCAGAAGGGACGCGTGATGCAGCAGGCCGAGGCCTTCGCACGCTCCTCGAACTCGTCCATCGGGAAGCTGCGCTCGCCGATGTTCTCGCAGTCGTGCACGTCCATGCCGATGCCGTGGCCCAGTCCGTGGGGCATGAAGAGGTAGCCCGCACCGGCCTCCAGGGCGTCGTCAACCGAGCCGCGCACGATATCCAGCGCCTTCAGGCCCTCGATGATGGTGCGGAACGCGGCATCCGAGTACTCGGTGTACATCATCTCGGGACGTACGGCCGCGGCGGCATTGTCGTGCGCCGCCAGCACGATCTCGTATATGTCGCGCTGCTTCTGCGTGAAGCGTCCGTTGACGGGATAGGTACGCGTGTGGTCCGACACGTAGCCGTTGGTGTGCTCGCCGCCGGCGTCGCACAGCAGCAGACGGCCCGACTCCAGCGTGCCCGAGTGGTCGTGGTTGTGCAGCACCTCGCCGTGCTGCGAGAGGATCGTGGCGAACGACACGCCCGTGCCGAAAGACTTGGCAACGCCGTCGACGGCACCCGCGATCTCCTGCTCGGTACGGCCCGGACGGCACATGCGCATGGCCGTGGTGTGCATGCGGTAGCCGATGTCGAAGGCCTCCTCGATGCAGGCCAGCTCCTCGGCCGACTTAACCTCGCGCATCTCGGCGACGGCGAACAGCAGGTCGAGCGACATGCGGTCGTGCACCATGGCCGGAACGATGCCCAGCAGCTGCGACACCTGCAGCGTCGTCTCGCCGCGGTAGGGAGGCAGGTAGTGCACCTTGCGGCCCTGGGCCACGGCGTGGCGCAGGTCGGCCGCCAGCGCCGCCATGGGCTTCGACTGTGCCACGCCCACCTCGGCCGCCAGGTCGGCAACCGAAGGCTGCGGGCCCATCCAGATGATGTCGTCGACGGTGAAGTCGTCGCCATAGAGCGCCTCGGCGCCGCTGTCGGCGTCGATCACACCCGCCAGCGCGGGCAGGCTGTGGCCGAAGAAGTAGGCGAACGTCGAATCCTGACGGTAGCTGTATGCGTTGTTGGGATAGTTCATGGGCGACTCGCCGTTGCCCGGGAGCAGGATCAGGCCGCTGCCTATCCTGCGGCGAAGCTCCGCGCGGCGCTTCGCATAGGTCTCTGCTGAAAACATTTTTCTACGTTTTATATATTCCACATAATTATAATCTCACGACAGCGGCCGCACGGCCCGCACCGGCAGCCTCCGTCCGTCGGCCTCCCCCGTCACGGCGGCGCGTCAGGCCCCGCGGGCTACTCCTCCGACCCCGCGGGCACCATCTTGTAGAGGCGGTCGCCGCGGCGCACCAGCTGCGGCGTGCGGATCGAGCAATATTTTCCCTGCGGGATCTCCGTGGCGGGCTTCTCGTCGAGCATGAGCCCCTCGGCGCGCTGCTCGACGGCACCCGTCGTCTCGCCCGTACACAGCAGCGAGTCGCCCTCGCGCAGGGGAGCCGCCTCGACCAGCACCTCGGCCACGCCGATGCGCTTGAAGTAGTTCGTCACGCGGCCCACATAAACCTTGCGCTCCGTGGCTGCCGACCCGTAGTGGGCACTGTGCTCGGCCATGGGGCGCCCGGCATAGTAGCCCTCCCAGAACCCGCGGTTGAAGACCGTCGCCAGCCGTTCCTTCAGCGCGGCGGCATATTCGGGCGTATATTCGCCGCGCTCGATGGCGCGCAGCGCCGCGTCGTAGCTCTCGACGACGCGCTTCACATACTCGGGGCCGCGCGCGCGTCCCTCGATCTTCAGCACCCGCACGCCCGCCTCGAGAAAGCTGTCCAGGAAGTCGATCGTACAGAGGTCCTTGGGCGAGAGCACATAGCGGCCGTCGACGGCCAGCTCGCGGCCCGACTGCATGTCGGTGATGGTATATTTGCGGCGGCATATCTGGCGGCATGCCCCGCGGTTGGCCGAGCAGCCCTCCTCATGCTCGCTCAGATAGCACTTGCCCGAAATCGACATGCACAGCGCACCGTGGGCGAACATCTCGACGCGCACGGGCGCGCCCGACGGGCCCGTAATGCCGCAGGCGGCGATCTGGTCGGTTATATGCCTTATCTGCGGCAGGCTCAGCTCGCGCGCCAGGACCACGACGTCGGCCCACTGCGAGTAGAACTTCACCGCCTCGGCGTTCGATATGTTGCACTGCGTCGAGATATGCACCTCGACACCCGCGCGGCGCGCGCACATGATGGCCGCGATGTCGGAGGCGATGATGGCATCGACCCCCACCTCGGCCGCGCGGCCGACGACGGCCGAGAGCTCGCGCATCTCGTCGTCGTAGACGATCGTGTTCACCGTCAGGTAGGCACGCACGCCGCGCTCATGCGCCGCACGCACTATAGCGGCCATGTCGTCCAACGTGAAGTTGGCCGACGACCGCGCCCGCATGTTCAACGTTCCCACTCCGAAATAGACGGCATCGGCGCCCGCGTCCAGAGCCGCATGCAACGACTCGTAACACCCCGCCGGGGCCATGATCTCGACATCCGATCTGCTTATCTGCAACATACTCTTCACTTCTCTCAATTCTTGTCAACAGTCACTTGATATATGACCACGGCGCCGGCGCACCGCGGCTTCTGCCCGCCGCACGCCGACGCCGCGACCCTCCGCTGCGGCCTGCATGTGTGGCCCGGCGGCCGTCCCCCGCCCGGAGGCACGGTGCACGCCACGCCGTAAAACTACTTCTTGCGGCCCACGAGGTTGCGCGCAAACATGCGCAGGTGCTCCGTACGCTCGCCGGCGATCTCCAGCGAGTCGAGCGTCGCGAGCGCCCGCTCGAAACGCAGCGATATCTGCTGGTTGACCGTGCGCGGAACGTCGTACTTGTCGTAGACGGCCTTCACGCGGGCGATCTTCTCCTCGGGCGTGAGCGTCTCGTCGCAATAGGTGTGGCGCAGTATCTCACGGTCGGGCTCGTCGGCACGGCTCATGGCATGCAGCATGAGGCAGGTCTTCTTGCCCTCGAGGATGTCGCCGCCGATCTTCTTGCCCAGCTCGGCCTGCGTGCCGTAGCTGTCGAGCATGTCGTCCTGCAGCTGGAACGCCAGGCCCAGCTCGATGGCAAAGCGATAGATGTTGCGGCAGTCGGCCTCCGACGCATCGCCCAGCACGGCGCCTATGGTGGCGGCACCGCCCAGAAGAACCGACGTCTTGAGCTCGATCATGTTCATGTACTCGACGACGGCCACCTTGCCGCGCGTCTCGAAGTCCATGTCGTACTGCTGTCCCTCGCACACCTGCAGGGCCATCGACGTGAATATCTTCAATATGCGGGCCAGCTTGTCGGCCGGGGCCTGTTCGAGCAGCTTGTAGGCGTAGATCATCATGGCGTCGCCCGAGAGTATGGCCACGTTCTCGCCCCAGTTGGCATAGACCGAGGCCTTGCCGCGGCGCACCGACGCGTTGTCCATTATGTCGTCGTGCAGCAGCGTGAAGTTGTGGAACATCTCGATGGCGGCAGCCACGGGCAGCGCCCCCTGTACGTCGCCGCCGAAGGCGTCGCAGCAGAGCAGCAGCAGCGACGGGCGGATGCGTTTGCCGCCCCCCGACATCGAGTAGATGATCGGGTCGTAAAGCCGGCGCGGCTCCTCGGGAAGCGAGATCTGAGCCAAATATTTCTCAAAAAGGGATAGTATCTCTTCGTTGTTTTTCATCGGGAGGGAATTTGTCGTTTCAACTCTTCATGCCCCCAAATTTAAGAAAAAAGTTTGAATAAAAAATAATTTTATATTAACTTTGACCTGCAAACGTTTTGCGATTTTCCTATTTTTGAAAACCATAAACTACCGAAACATCATGAAAAAACTTGCAATGGGTATCGATATCGGCGGAACCAATACTGCGTTCGGTCTCGTCGACGAGGACGGTACTATCTTCAGCGAATCTGCAATCTCGACCGAAAAGTACAAGAAGTTCGACGACTATGAGGCCTATATAAAGACTCTCTGCGAGTCGATGCACGCCCTCATCGGCAGCGTTTCGTTCGATTTCGAGCTCATCGGTATCGGTATCGGCGCCCCCAACGCCAACTACCACACCGGCATGATCGAGGCTCCGGCAAACCTGTGGAAGTTCCGCGACGACGAGCCCAACCCCGACGAGTCGCGCCGCATGTTCCACTTCGTCGACGACATCAAGGCGTCGTTCCCCGGCGTTGACGTGGCCATCACCAACGATGCCAACGCCGCCGCCATCGGCGAAATGGTGTTCGGTAACGCCAAGGGCATGAAGGATTTCGTCGTCATCACCCTCGGTACGGGTCTCGGCTCGGGCGTCGTAAGCAACGGCGAGCTGGTATACGGCCACGACGGCTTCGCCGGCGAGTACGGCCACATCACCGTCGACAGCCGCACCTACGGCCGCCAGTGCGGTTGCGGCCGCCGCGGATGTCTCGAGGCATACGCCTCGGCTACGGGCATCAAGCGCACCGCTTTCGAGCTCATGGCCAAGATGTCGTGCGACAGCGAGCTGCGCGAAACCCCCTACTCGAAGTTCGAGGCCGTGATGCTCTCGCTGGCCGCCGACAAGAAGGACCCCATCGCCCTGGAGGCTTTCCGCTACACGGGTGAAGTCCTCGGCAAGGCCCTGGCCGACCTGGTAGCCACCACCTCGCCCGAGGCCATCATCCTCTTCGGAGGTCTGGCCAAGGCCGGCAAGTACATCTTCGAGCCCACGAAGTGGTACATGGAGGAGAACATGATGGCCACCTTCAAGAACAAGGTGAAGCTGCTGCCGTCGGGTATCGAGGGCAAGAATGCCGCCATCCTCGGTTCGTCGGCCCTCATCTGGCAGAAACAGATAAAGTAACCGCCGCCGGAAAGGCGCTGCGTCATGGCCTGTCCGGTAGTAGCCGGACAGGCCGCTTTTTAGAATACCGGTCCCCGGCGCGCGCAAGGCCGCAGGCACGCCGCCCGGAAACATCAAATTCCACAGACACATGGACTCCCCAAGCAGAACACGCCTGATATACCGCGTCACGCTGGCGGGCAGCGCCGTAAACGTCGCCCTGGTGATACTCAAGTTCATCGCGGGCGTGGCGGGACGCAGCTCGGCAATGGTGGCCGACGCCGTACACTCGCTCTCGGACTTCGCCACCGACGTGGTGGTGCTGCTCTTCGTGCGCATCTCGCGTCGCCCGCAGGACGCCGCCTACGACTACGGCTACGGCAAGTACGAGACCATCGCCACGCTCATCATAGGCCTGGCGCTGATGGCCGTGGCCGCGGGCATCGCCTACAGCGGCGTCACCGCAATATACGGCGCACTGCACGGCGCCCAGCTCGACGCCCCCTCGGCCCTGGCATTCTGGATGGCCATCATCTCCATCGCCGCCAAGGAGGTGTGCTACCGCTTCACCGCCGCCGCGGGCCGCAAGGTGGGATCGCAGGCCGTCGTGGCCAACGCATGGCACCACCGCAGCGACGCCCTCTCGTCGATAGGCACGGCCATCGGCATCGGCGGCGCCATCATGCTCGGCCCGCGCTGGAGGCTGCTCGACCCCGCGGCCGCCGTCGTGGTGAGCGTCTTCATCCTCAAGGTCGCGGTGCAGCTGCTGCGCGAGAGCTTCGGCGAGCTGGCCGAGAAATCGCTCCCGGCGGAGGTCGAGCACGAGATCGTAACCATAACCGAGGGCGTCGACGGCATCAGCGGCATACACAACCTGCGCACGCGCCGCATAGGAGGCTACCTGGCCATCGAGATGCACGTACGCGTGGACGGAAGCATGACCCTTACCGAGGCGCACGACCTCTCGTCGCTCGTCGAGCGGCGGCTCAAGGAGCGTTACGGCGCCGAGACCTACGTCAGCATCCACGTCGAGCCGCTGAAGGAGAACAGGGACAAAACAGCACAATAGCCAAAAACGGAAAATACCATGAAAAGATTCTACACACTGGCCCTGGCGGCGATGCTGCTCCTGCCGACGGGCATCGCGGCGCAGAACGCCGCCGTGAAGAAGATCATGCAGACGGCACGCGAGGACAACCGCGTGATGCAGCACCTCGACATACTGTGTAACCGTTTCGGCGGCCGCATCACGGGCTCCGACGCCCAGGAGAACGCCCTGAAGTGGGCATCGCAGCGCTTCGAGGAGTGGGGCTACGAGGTACAGCTGGAAGAGGTGGGAACCTTGGCCACGGGCTTCAACCGCGGCGGCTGGTGGGGCCGCATGACGGGCGACGAGCAGATGACGCTCAACTTCGTCACCCCCTCCTACACCGCCGGCACGAAGGGCCTGCAGCGCGGGCATGTCGTCATCGAGCCCACCTCGCAGGCGGAGTTCGACCGCGTCAAAGGCAGCCTGCGCGGCGCGTGGGTGCTCGTAAACGGGCGCTGGAACGGGTATGCCATATCGAACAGCCCCGAGGCGAAAGAGTACCGCCGCAAGACAATCGTCCAGAACACCGAGAATGAGCGTTACAACCGCGAGCATGCGGGCGAGGATGGCGAGAAACGCCACATCAGCGACAGCCCCGGCCTCTTCTACGACGAGATGGCCAAGGCGGGCATCCTCGGCATCATACAGGCCTCGGGGGTACCCCTGCAGGCGCTCTACGACCCCTATGTGGTCAACGGGAAAGTCCCCTTCGACAGTCTGCCCACGCTGCCCGACATACGGCTCGACGAGGAGCAGTACAACCGCATCCGCACCCTCGTCGAGCAGCGGCGAAACGTCTGCCTGGAGTTCGACATACGCAACCATTTCCGTCTGGGCCCCATCCCCTACCACAACCTTGTGGCCACGATCAAGGGTTCGAAATACCCCGACGAGTATGTCGTGGTGGGGGCGCACATCGACTCCTTCGACTCGGCTACGGGCGGCGTCGACTGCGGCTCGGGAGTATCGGCCGTGATGGAGGCGGCGCGCATGATAGCCACGTCGGGCGCCAAACCCGACCGCACGATAATCTTCATCCTCTTCACGGCCGAGGAGTTCGGCCTGTGGGGGTCGAAGGCGTGGGTCGAGGCCCACAGGGACATGGTGCCGCGCATTTCGAACATGTTCAACCGCGACGGCGGCCCCATGCCCTACGCGGGCTTCGCGGCACCCCCGTCGCTCAAGGGTGAATATGAAAAGATAGCGGCGCTGATACGCGAGCTCTACCCCGACTACCCGTTCGAGGTGCGCGACCTGCAGCCCCGCAGCAAACCGGGCTACGGAGGCAACGACGCATCGGTATTCGGACACGAGGGCGTGCCCATACTGCAGATGGACGAACGCGACGTCAAGGGCTACAACTTCTCCTACGGCGAGATATGGCACACCGACCGCGACCGCTACGACAAGAGCATACCCGAATACCAGCAGCAGGCGGCGGGAGCCCTCGCGCTGATGGTGCTCGGCACGGCCAACCTGCCGAAGCGCATCCCCGTCGGGGAGGTCTACACCGACGGCGCGCAGTAACGGCCGCACGCCCCGCCACGGCCGTCACGGGCGGCGGCACCGCGCCCACCGGAGGGCCGGCGCCGCCGCTTTTTTGCGGGCGAAGCGGCGGAGAGGGTGCATTTTCCGAGATAAATTCTTAACTTTGCAGGCAAAATAACAATTAACGACTAATCATATGAGTTTCGAACTCAGCGAACAGGAACAACTGCGCCGCCGCTCGCTGGCCGCGCTCCGCGAAATGGGCATCGAGCCCTACCCCGCAGCCATGTATGACGTGACGGCCACCGCCGCACAGATCACCGACGGACTCACCGCCGACAACGCCGCCGACTATGCCGACGTGCGCATCGCCGGCCGTATCATGAGCCGCCGCATCATGGGCAGCGCCTCGTTCTTCGAACTGCAGGACCACACGGGCCGCATACAGGTATACATCCGCCGCGACGACATCTGCCCCGAGGGCGATCCAACGCTCTACAACACCGTCTTCAAGAAACTGCTCGACATAGGCGACTTCGTCGGCGTCGAGGGCTTCGCCTTCATCACCAACACGGGCGAGAAGTCGGTACACTGCCGCCGCCTCACCGTGCTGTCGAAGTCGATACGCCCCCTGCCCATCGTCAAGGAGAAGGACGGCAAGCAGTTCGACGCCCTGACCGACCCCGAGGTGCGTTACCGCCAGCGTTATGTCGATCTGGTCGTAAACCCTCAGGTAAGGGAGGTATTCGCCAAGCGTGCCAAGATCATAGCCACCATGCGCGACTTCTTCAACGAGCAGGGCTACCTCGAGGTCGAGACCCCCATCCTGCAGCCCATACCGGGCGGCGCGTCGGCGCGTCCCTTCATCACGCACCACAACGCCCTCGACATGGACTTCTACATGCGTATCGCTACGGAGCTCTACCTCAAGCGTCTTATCGTCGGAGGCTTCAACGGCGTGTATGAGATAGGCAAGAACTTCCGCAACGAGGGTATGGACCGCACCCACAACCCCGAGTTCACCTGCATGGAGATATACGTCGCCTACAAGGACTACCGCTGGATGATGGAGTTCACGGAGCGCCTGCTGGAGCGCATCTGCCTTGCCGTAAACGGCACGACGGAGGTGATGATCGGCGACCGCAAGGTGTCGTTCAAGGCGCCGTTCCGCCGCCTGCCCATGACCGAGGCCATCAAGGAGAAGACCGGCTACGACATCACAGGCCAGAGCGAGGAGCAGCTGCGCGAGGCATGCCGCCGCCTGAACGTGGAGATCGACGACACGATGGGCAAGGGCAAGCTCATCGACGCCATCTTCGGCCAGTACTGCGAGGGCGAGCTTGAGCAGCCCACCTTCGTGTGCGACTACCCGATCGAGATGTCGCCCCTGTGCAAGCGCCACCGCGACAATTCGGAGCTGACGGAGCGTTTCGAACTCTTCGTCGCAGGCAAGGAGCTCTGCAACGCATACACCGAGCTCAACGACCCGATCGACCAGCTGGAGCGCTTCCAGGAGCAGCTGCGCCTCTCGGAGAAGGGCGACGACGAGGCGATGTTCATCGACATGGACTTCGTGCGCGCGCTGGAGTACGGCATGCCCTCATGCTCGGGCATGGGTATGGGCATCGACCGCCTGGTGATGTTCATGACCAACCAGACCGCCATACAGGACGTGCTTCTCTTCCCGACGATGCGCCCCGAGAAGAAAGTCGTGGCCGACGACGAGGAGCGCTACACCGCCATCGGCATACCGGCCGAGTGGGTGCCCGTCATGCAAAAGATGGGATACATCACGGTGGAGTCGCTGGGCAAGCTCGCCGCAGGCAAGTTCTTCAACGACCTGTGCGGCTTCAACAAGAAGAACAAGCTCGGCCTGAAGAACCCCACCGCCGACGACGTCAAGGCATGGTGCGAGGCCGCAGCCGTGGAGAAGTAACATCAAATTTATAGACAACGGAAAGTCAAACAAAAGACAATAAAAACTATTGAAAAAATGAGAAAGAAGATTGTTGCAGGTAACTGGAAGATGAACACTCTGCCCGCCGAGGGCGTTGAGTTGGCCAAGAACGTAGTGGCAGGACGCGGCGAGGTTTGCTCGTGCGTGAACTTCATCGTATGCCCTCCCTTCACCCACCTCTCGCAGGTGATCGACGCCGTGAAGGGTTCGGACATCGCCGTAGGTGCGCAGAACTGCGCCGCCGAGGCAAAGGGTGCATACACCGGTGAGGTGGCTGCCTCGATGATCGCAGCACTGGGTTGCGAGTACGTTATCCTCGGCCACTCGGAGCGCCGCCAGTACTACGGCGAGACCTCGGAGACGCTCAACAAGAAGATGGAGCAGGCTTACGCAAACGGTCTGAAGCCCATCTACTGCGTAGGTGAGAACCTCGAGGAGCGCGAGGCAGGCAAGCACTTCGACGTCGTTAAGGCCCAGATCGAGGAGGTGGTATTCAACCTCACGCCCGAGCAGTTCTCGCAGCTCGTGATCGCCTACGAGCCCGTATGGGCCATCGGCACCGGCAAGACTGCCACTGCCGACCAGGCACAGGAGATCCACGCATACATCCGCAAGGTGCTGGCCGAGAAGTTCGGCGCCGCAGCAGCCGAGTGCCCCATCCTCTACGGCGGCAGCTGCAAGCCCTCGAACGCTGCCGAGATCTTCGCCAAGGAGGACGTTGACGGCGGCCTGATCGGCGGCGCAGCCCTCAAGGCCGAGGACTTCCTCGCCATCGGCAAGGGTTTTCAGAAGTAATCCCTTAGGATAGAGAGATACCCTAAACAAAACGGGTCGGACCTCGATGAAAAGGTCCGACCCGTTCTGTTTTGCTGCGGCGGCGCGCCTATCGCCGTACCACCATGATGGCGCTCCAGAGGTCGCCCTTGCGGACATAGATGTAGCCCGAGCTGTAACGCTCATCCTTGGATACGCCCCAGTCGCCGTTGGCGTCGCGCTCGACGGTAACGTCCGACGTCGTCGCAATCTCGTCGGCACGGTTCAGCAGCTCGGCATCCTGCTCCTCGAGCATCGTGCTATAGCCGCCCTGAAGATCGTACGTGCGCTCGAAAGGTTCGGGCAGCATGTCGGCATTGCCGGCCTTGTCGGCATAATAGACCACCTTCACGCCCGTCATCTCCTGCTTGCCCGTAGAGGCATTCTCGCCCGTGATGATCGACTCGGCTCGCATGCGGTAGAAGGTCGCACCGGCCGCCAGCGCAACGTGTCCCGACGGGAACTCGTGCAGCGACTCGCCGTCATATACGAGGTATCCGCCGCCCACGTCGACAGCCGCGCTGCGCACAAGGTTGTCGAAGCGCATGGTCACGCCGTTAAGGCCGTTCACGCGGCCCACGTATGCTATCACCGCCGACGAGCACACGAAGTTGCCAGCATCATCGACATATACGTCCGAGTTGCCGAGCATCGTGCGGCCGTTCGACTCGTTCATCATGTTGAGCGAGGCGCTTCCCGCGGGGTCACCCTTGGGGGCATCCTCCTTCGAGCATGCGCCGAAAGCGAGGGCACACGCCGAAAGTGTCACTAAAAGAAGATTTTTCATATTTTTCAGCTATGGTTTTCGGTTATTGTTTTCGGCTAGGCCATAGTTTGCGGTTATGGCCGGCGGGCCGCAGGTGCAGCTCACGCCTACAAATATAGTGTTTTTTTCGTTCGCCCGCACCGCCGCCGCGCAAAACGGATACATTGCGCGCGCAACGTTTTTTCGGGCCGCGCCGCATCTTTCGCGCGGCGGCAGCGGCGGCTGAGGGAAAAAATTGTATTTTTGCGATGATACACACTGCAAAACACCACACGCAATGACGCGACTCCACCACACCATCCTCACGGCGGCGGCATCACTGGCCGCGGCCCTGGCCGCAATATCGTGCGGCACGACGCGCACGGCCGACATATACGTCACCACGGCCGCCGCCGACCGTCTTTTCAACCACACCGCGCAGCCGCTCGCCGCACTCAGCAGCGACTCGCTGCGGCGCATAACGCTCGACACGGCACAGCGCCTGCAGCCCGTCTACGGCTTCGGCGCCGCCATCACCGGATCGACATGCTACAACCTGCTGCGGATGCCGGAGGAGGACCGCGACTCGCTGCTGCGCGAGTGCTTCGCCCCCGGGCAGATGGCATTCAGCTTCATCCGCATATCGATCGGCGCCTCGGACTTCTCGCTCGACGAGTACACCTGCTGCGACCGCCCGGGCATAGAGTTCTTCGAGCTGCACGAGTACGACCGCCGCGACCTCATACCCATACTCAAGCGCATACTGGAGATAAACCCCTCGGTGAAGATCGTCGCCTCGCCGTGGTCGTGCCCCAAGTGGATGAAGATAGGCTACGACAACGACCGCCCCTTCGACAGCTGGACCGACGGCCGCCTCAACCCCGACTGCTACGACGACTATGCCGAGTACTTCGTGCTGTGGATCGCCGAGATGGAGGCCGCGGGCATACCCATATACGCCGTCACGGTGCAGAACGAGCCCCTCAACCGCGGCAACTCGATGTCGCTCTACATGGGTTGGGAGCAGCAGCGCGACTTCATCCGCGACCATCTGGGCCCCGCCTTCGAGCGTAACGGCATCGACACCCGCATATGGCTCTTCGACCACAACTACAACTACGACAACATAGCCGACCAGCAGGACTACCCGCTGCACATACTCGCCGACACGGCCGCCGCCCGCTACGTCGCCGGCACGGCATGGCACAACTACGGCGGCCGCCCCGAGACCCTCGACGGCATACACGCCGCATTCCCCGACAAGGAGATATTCTTCACCGAGGCGTCGATCGGCACCTGGAACTACGACTTCGGCAAGTGCCTCGTCAACGACTTCGCGTCGATATTCCTCGGCACGCTCAACCGCTGGGGCCGCGGCGTGACGCTCTGGAACCTGCTGCTCGACGACAAGGGCGCGCCCAACCGGCCCAAGGGGTGCCGCACGTGCTACGGCGCGGTGGAGATCTCGTCCGAGCGGTACGACTACGCCTCGCTCGTGCGCAAGAGCCACTACTACAACATAGCCCACTGCTCGAAGGTGATCGAGCCGGGAGCCGTACGCGTCGCCTCGACGTCGGAGTGCGGCGAGGCGGTGCAGTCGGCCGCCTTCGCCAACCCCGACGGCACGTACGCCCTCGTGGCGGCCAACCTCTCGGAGCAGCCGCAGACGGTCGAGATAGCCGGCACGGGCAGCTACATAACCCTCGCGCTGCCGCCACGCTCGATAGCATCGGTCCGCTGGCGCGAGTAGTTTTCAGCGGCAGACAGCAAAAAAATTCCCGCACCTTCCAACAGGTGCGGGAATTATTATTATCGGGTAATCGGGCTACTCGGCCTCGGCATCCTTCAAAACCCGGCGCCACTCGTCGGGGACCTCCACGCCCGACTGCGTGGCCACCTCGAAGGCCACCATCACCGCACGGCAGCGCGTGCACACCTCGCCGCCGGCGCGCACGATGCGCTGCTGCAGCGTGATGCTCTTATGGCCGACGGCCTCCACCTCGGTCTCGACGGTGATGTCGTCCTCGAAGCGTATCTGCGACATGAAGTCGGTGTGCGCCGAGACGGTCACGGCCGAGACGCCGCGCGTGACGTTGCCCACGCCCAGACGCGCGAAGAGCTCGGTCTTGCCCAGGTCGAGATAGGAGTACTGCGCCGTGTTGTTCACATGGCCGAAGGGGTCGATGTCGCAGAAGCGTTTCTGCACCGCAGTCGTTACACTCAGCGCCATGGCCTACTTGCGTATGATCTTCACCTCGCCGCGCGGGCCGAAGGCCACGATCGAGCTGGGCTTGCCCGTGGGGCGACCCTGCACGCGGGGGTTGACTACATAATCCACGCCGTCGACGATCTCGCGGCACACCTTGTCGAGCCCCTTGGGTGTCTCCTCGCCCGAGATGTTGGCCGAGGTCGAGACAATGGGCTTGCCGAAACGGCGCAGCAGCTGGCGGCAGAACTCGTGGTCGGGCACGCGCACGCCCAGCGTCCCCTCCTCGGGGATGAGGTTCGGCGCCACGCCCACGGCCCCGTCGAGGATCAGCGTCAGCGGCTTGGTGGCCATCTCCATCACCTCGAACGCTATGCCCGGAGCCTTGTCGACATAACGCACGATCATGTCGGCGTCGCGGCACAGCACAAGCATCGAGTGCTTGTTCTCGCTGCGTTTGAGTTTATAGATGCGGTCCACGGCCTCCTCGTTCGTGGCATCGCACCCTATGCCCCACACCGTATCGGTGGGATAGAGGATCAATCCTCCGCGTCGCAGCACCTCGAGCGCCGCTTCCACTTCCTTCTCCATCATAACAGTGACTATATTTTCGGCAAAAATAATTATTTTAACGGCAGCCTGCCCCCTCGCGGCAAGGAATTTTTATGCAGAGGTTGTCCGAAAACGATTATTTTACTAATTTTACGGCGCCGAAACGGCCGCGGCTTCCGCCGCCGCCTCACACGACAACAACAAACATAACAACATATTGGTTTAACTCAAGCCGCGGATCACCCCGCCCGGGGGCCGCACCGAAAATAAACTCACAAACTATGGGAAGAGCTTTTGAATACCGTAAAGCGAGAAAACTGAAGCGCTGGGGTCACATGGCGCGCGTATTCACCAAGATCGGCAAGGAGATCGAAATCGCCGTCAAGGCCGGCGGAGCAGACCCCTCGGGCAACACCCGCCTGCGTATCCTTATCCAGAACGCCAAGGCCGAGAACATGCCCAAGGAGAACATCGAACGTGCCATCAAACGCGCCACCGACAAGGACGCCGCCGACTACAAGGAGGTGATCTATGAAGGATACGGCCCCCACGGAATAGCCTTCCTCGTAGAGACCGCCACCGACAACACCAACCGTACCGTGGCCAGCCTGCGCATGTACTTCAACAAGTGCGGCGGCACGCTCGGCAACTCGGGCAGCGTGGCATTCATGTTCGAGCACAAGTGCGTCTTCAAGTTCCGCGCACCCGAAGGCACCGACCTCGAGGAGCTCGAGCTGGAGATGATCGACCTGAACGTCGACGAGTTCTACCCCGAGGAGGAGGCCATCACCGTATATGCCCCCTACGAGTCGTTCGGCGCAATACAGAAGTGGATCGAGGACAAGGGCTTCGAGACCATATCGGGTGAGTCGGTACGCATCCCCGTCGACACCAAGGAGCTCACGCCCGAGGAGCGCGAGTCGGTAGAGAAGCTGCAGGAGCGCATCGAGGAGGACGACGACGTGGTGAACGTATACACCAACATGCGCGAGCCCGAGGAGGAAGAGGGAGCCGAGGAGTAACCCCCCCCCTTCAGTCGCGGGCCGAGGCAGGCATGGCCGGAAACGGCCGCCGATGCCGGAGCAACAGCAAACAACGAAAAACGGACAATCCCATGCGGGAGAGTCCGTTTTTCCGTTTTATAACTTTTATAACAGTCCTATTCCTGTCCTTCAGACATCCTGCGGCCTTTCGGTGCGGCGGGAACGACTCCCCGACAGCTTGCCGGCAGGAGATATTTCAACTGTCCTGTTCCGTCGGCTCCGTCTTCTCCGCCTTTTCCGGTCTGGCGGCACGTCCTCCGCGTCCCTTGCGGCGTGCGGCGGCCGCGGCGGCCTCCTCGGCGGCACGGCGTTCGGCCCGCTCGCGCTCCTCGCGTTCGCGCTCGGCACGTTCGGCCTCGGCCTCGGCGCGCGTCACGTCGCACACCTTCACCAGCCCCTCGTCGGCGGCCAGACGCTCCATCAGGGCGTAGGCCTCGTCGTAGTCGTTGCGTATGTCGCCGTCGAGGATGGCGTTCTTGATGGCCTCCTTGATGCGGCCTATGGCGCTGCAGGGGCGCAGCCCGTAGCAGCGCATGATGATGTCTCCCGTGACGGGAGGCTGGAAGTTGCGCACGCGGTCGCGCTCCTCCAGATCGCGCATCTTGCGGCGCACCAGCTCGAAGTTGGCAAGGTAGCGCTTCACCTTCGAGTCGATGCCCGACGTTATGTCGGCCTCGCAGAGGATCATCAGCGACTCCACGTCGTCGCCCGCCTCGAAGAGCAGGCGCCGCACGGCCGAGTCGGTCACCATATCCTCCGACAGGATTATGGGGCGCAGGTGGAGGAAGACCATCTTCTGCACGAACTTCATGTGCTCGTTCATCGGCAGCTTCATCCGGCGGAATATCGACGGCACCATCTTCGAGCCCACCACCTCGTGCTGGTGGAACGTCCACCCCACGCGCGGGTCGTAGGCCTTGGTCAGCGGCTTGGCTATGTCGTGCAGCACGGCGGCCCAGCGCAGCCACAGGTCGTTGCTGCGGCGCGCCACGTTGTCCAGCACCTTGAGCGTATGCACGAAGTTGTCCTTGTGGGCGTGCGCCCCCACGCGCTCCACGCCGCGCAGGCGGTGCAGCTCGGGGAAGATAAGCTCCAGCAGGCCCGTACGCTCCAGCAGGTCGAACCCGATGGACGGCGCGGGCGAAAGGACTATCTTGTTAAGTTCGGCGATGATGCGCTCGCCCGAGACGATCCCGATGCGGTGGCGGTTGCGCTCGATGGCCTCGAAGGTCTCCTCCTCGATGTCGAAGCCCAGCTGCGTGGCGAACCTTACGGCGCGCATCATGCGCAGGGGGTCGTCGGAGAAGGTTATGTCGGGATCGCACGGCGTGCGTATGATGCAGTCCTCGAGGTCGTCCATGCCGTAGAAGGGGTCCACCAGCTCGCCGAAGCGGTCGCCGTTGAGCGACCAGGCCAGGGCGTTGATGGTGAAGTCGCGCCGACGCTGGTCGTCGTCCAGCGTGCCGGCCTCGACGACGGGCTTGCGCGAGTCGTGCGAGTAGGACTCCTTGCGGGCGCCGACGAACTCGACCTCGACGCCGCCCGCACGCACCATGGCCGTGCCGAAACGGCGGAAGACCGACACACGCGAGTGCACCTCGCGTCCCAGCGCCTCGGCCACGGCTATGCCGTCGCCGACGACCACCACGTCGACATCGGTCGAGGGTCGCCGCAGGTAGTAGTCGCGGACGTAGCCCCCCACGACATAGGCCTCGACACCCAGGGCGTCGACGATGCGCGAGAGACGGTGGAAGAGGGGTTTATCGAGGGGCGAAGCGTTGTTCATCGGCTGTGTGTTGCGTGAAACGTGTCGTTGGGTCAGTGCCCGAGGCAGCGGCGGTAGAGGCGCACGGTGTTCTCCATGCCGTACCACAGGGCGTCGCAGATGAGGGCGTGGCCTATCGACACCTCGTCGCACCAGGGGATGCGCTCGGCGTAGTAGGCGAGGTTCTCGAGGCTCAGGTCGTGGCCGCCGTTCAGCCCCAGGCCCACGCGGCGTGCCGTCTCGGCAGCCTCGACATATGGTGCGATGGCAGCCTCGCGGTCGGCGGCGTAGCCCGCGGCATAGGCCTCGGTGTAGAGCTCGACACGGCGTGCGCCGCACGCCACGGCCCCCTCAACCATCTCGCTCACGGGGTCGACGAAGATCGAGGTGCGTATGCCAGCCTCGTTGAAGCGGCCGCAGATGTCAGTGAGGAACCCGCGGTTGCGGATGGTGTCCCACCCGGCGTTCGAGGTGATGGCGTCGGCGGCGTCGGGGACCAGCGTCACCTGCGCCGGGCGCACCTCGAGCACCAGATCGACGAACGACGGGATCGGGTTGCCCTCGATGTTCAGCTCCGTAGAGATTGCGGCCTTCAGGTCGCGCACATCCTGATAACGTATGTGGCGGGCATCCGGACGCGGATGCACCGTGATACCCTCGGCGCCGAACCGCTCGATCTCAAGGGCGGCGCGCACCACGTCGGGAAGATTGCCGCCGCGCGAGTTGCGCAGCACGGCGATCTTATTGATGTTTACGCTGAGTTTGGTCATGACGGTAACTGTTTTGCCGCTGCACGCATGCCGCCCGCGCTTCGCGCAGCCCCTCAGGGCCATGCCCGCGCCGGGGCAGCAAATAAATTTGCTATGCAGCGCCTCATGTGCTATCTTTGCGGGGTAAAGTTACTCATTTTTTCCGACGCGAGTATGAAAATCATACTTTTTTCCCGGGAGCAGGTCGACCATCGCCCGCAGCAGATGGCCCAGGTATTCCGCGCCATCGAGCGTCACGGTTTCAGCTACGCCATCAATGAAGAGTTCGCACGCATCGTCGCCGACACGCTCGGCCGCGTGATCGACCCCGCCGCCATCTACGGCGATACCACCGGAGAACAGCCCGCCGAGAGCGTCATGGTATGCTACGGCGGCGACGGCACCCTGCTCGAGGGCATACAGCGCCTCGGCGACAAGTCGATACCCGTCGCCGGCATCAACTTCGGGCACCTCGGGTTCCTCACCACGGCCACGCGCGAGGGTGTCGACACCCTCTTCGACGACATAGCCCGCGGGCAGCTGCTCACGCAGCCCCGCACGCTGCTCCGCATCGAGGGCGTGGGCGACGGCACGCGCCCCCTGCTGGCGCTGAACGAGGTGGCCGTGCAACGCCTCGAGGCATCGATGGTGAAGGTCATAGCCCGCGTCGACGGCCAGACCGTGGCGCAGTACAACGGCGACGGCGTGATAGTGGCCACACCCACCGGGTCGACCGCATACTCGCTCAGCGCCGGCGGACCCATACTCTCGCCCTCGTGCGCATGCTTCGTCATCTCGCCCCTGGCCTCGCACAACTTCGGCATACGCCCCGTGGTCATCCCCGACTCGAGCCGCATCGAACTGCGCATACACTCGCGCCGCGGCCCCGCACAGCTCTCCGTCGACAACCGCACCTACCGCATCGGCGACGGCGACGCCATCGCCATAACCCGCGCCGAGGAGCGGATTTTATTGGCCGTACCGCACAATATATCATTTTACGAGACGTTACATAGTAAAATGATGTGGGATGTGGACATCCGCAATTAGGCGCCCCGACACGCGCCCGGGAGATCGTGTGTCGCAACGCGCGGAGGGTTATTACCGATAAAAAGGCGGCAAAGCTTTCTTTTTCCGAGTAAAATTGTCTACATTTGCAGGTTATATGAACGAAACGACTCGCATACCATCGCACGTGGCCATCATTATGGATGGCAACGGCCGCTGGGCCCGCCGTCGCGGCAAGGAACGCTACGAGGGGCACATGGCCGGAATGGACGCCCTGCGCGCTACAGTCCGCAATGCCGCAGAGTACGGCGTGCGCTATCTCACCGTATATGCCTTCTCGACCGAGAACTGGGGACGGCCCCAGCAGGAGGTCGACGCCCTCATGCACCTTATATGCAAGGGCGTGGAGATGGAGACACCGGGACTCATCGAACAGAGTGTAAGGGTACGCATCCTCGGCGACAAGAGCCGTTTCTCGAAGGAGGTGCTCGAGTCCCTCGACCGCATCGAGAGCCGCACCGCCGCAGGCACGCGCATGACCCTCGTGCTGGCGCTCAACTACTCGTCGCGCAGCGAGCTGACGGCAGCCGTGCGTACGCTGGCAAGCCGCGCCGCCGCAGGCGAGATCGCGCCCGACCAAATCACGGAGCAGACCATCTCCGAGTCGCTCTACACGGCCGGCATGCCCGACCCCGACCTGGTCATCCGCACCAGCGGCGAGTACCGTCTGAGCAACTTCCTCCTCTGGCAGGCGTCATACGCCGAATTCTACTTCACCGACACGCTGTGGCCCGACTTCGACAAGGCCGAATTCGAGAAGGCCATGCAGGCATACGCCGCACGCGATCGCCGCTACGGCCTGGTCAGGGAGGGAGAACCCGGCAACGACGAATAACAGATTCATGAGGGGGCGGGGAGCGAACCCGAACCCGAAAGCGGTAAAACCCGTTACGAGATAAAGGAACCGAACAGGAAAAGAAATTTTTGGATATTTAGATGAGATACGCAGGCAAACAATTCGTTGCGGTTGCGGCGGTACTGCTGCTGATGGTGCAGTACGCCTCGGCCCAGAATACGGATACACTCCGGGTGGACAAGAGAGCCGTCGAGGCCCAGCAGGAGGAGAAGGCAAAGGAGGAGAACCGCGACGACGAGCAGGACGAGGACGAGGAGCCCCAGTTCGACCGCAACGCACCCGTCATGAGCGCCGACACCGAGCCCAGGCTCTACTACATACGCAACGTGAACATCCACGGCGTGAAGTTCCGCGACAAGAACCTGCTGCTCTCGACATCGGGCCTTACGCCGGGCGACTCGCTCTACCTGCCCAGCACCTTCATCTCGGACGCCATCACGCGTCTGTGGGGCCAGCGCTACTTCTCCGACGTGGAGATCGGCGCCAACATCGAGGGTGACAGCGTCGACCTCGAGGTCTTCCTGCAGGAGCGCCCCCGCGTGCGCAGCTGGAACTTCGAGGGCGAGCACATAGGCCGCAGCAAGCAGAAGGACCTCACGGACGAGCTCAAGCTCAAGGCCGGAACCGAGCTCTCGGACTACGTCATCGACAAGAACGAGAAACTCATCAAGAAGCACTTCATAGCCAAGGGCTTCCGCAACGTCGAGGTGTCGACGCGCATCGAGAACGACTCGATTCGCCAGAACATGGTGAACGTGACATTCGAGATCGACCGCAACGAGAAGGTTCGCGTCGGTAGCATAACCTTCAGCGGCAACACCCAGTTCAAGGAGCGACGCCTGCGCCGCACCTTCAAGAAGACCCACCAGAAGAGCTTCAACTTCTTCCAGAACACCAAGCTCAACGAGGAGGACTACAAGGAGGACAAGAACCTGCTCATCGACTTCTACAACTCGCAGGGATACCGCAACGCCACAATCCTCTCGGACTCGGTCTACGCGATCAACCCCGAGCGCATAGGCATACACATCGACCTGTCGGAGGGCGACAAGTTCTACATCCGCAACATCAAGTGGATCGGCAACTCGATCTACCCCACCGACGAGCTGCAGCAGATCTTCGGCGTCAAGAAGGGCGACACCTACGACAAGAAGTCGATGCACAAGCGACTCGGCATAGGCCGCGAGATGGACCCCGACGGAATGTCGGTATCGACCCTCTACCAGAACAACGGTTACCTGATGTCGCAGATCGACCCCTCGGAAATCGTCGTGGGCAAGGACTCGATCGACCTCGAGATCAAGGTATTCGAGGGCAAGCCCTTCACCGTGAACGAGGTGGGTATCTCGGGTAACAACCGCGTCGACGACGAGGTGATCCGCCGTGAGCTCTACGTCTTCCCGGGCGAGCTCTACAACCGCGCCCTGCTGATGCGTACGCTGCGTATGCTGATGGGTATGGGACACTTCGACGCCGAGCAGATGCAGCCCGACATACAGCCCGTGTCGAGCGACAAGGTGAACATCAACTTCCCGCTCGTGGAGACCGCCAGCGACCAGTTCAACGTCGCCGGAGGCTGGGGATCGGGATCGTTCGTCGGCTCGGTCGGCATCACGCTCAACAACCTCTCGACGCGCAACCTCTTCAAGAAGGGAACGTGGACGCCATACCCCATGGGACAGAACCAGAAGTTCTCTATATCGGGACAGACCAACGGTACCTACTACAAGGCCATCGCCGCCAGCTTCACCGACCCCTGGGTCGGCGGACACAAGCCCAACTCGCTCACCGTGTCGGGCCACTGGTCGGAGCAGAACAACGCCTACTACGTATGGCAGTCGGCTACGATGTACTTCCGCTCGTTCGGTCTGGCGGCAGGTCTGGGCAAGCGCCTCAAGTGGCCCGACCCCAACTTCTCGCTCTACCTCGAGGCACAGTACACGCGTTACAGCCTCAAGAACTGGAACTACTTCATCATGAGCAACGGCGTGGCCAACGAGCTCTCGTTCAAGGTGGCGCTGTCGCGCTCGACGGTCGACCAGCCGATCTATCCCCGTTCGGGATCGGAGTTCTCGGCGGTGCTGACCCTCACGCCCCCCTACTCGCTCTGGGACGGCCGCGACTACTCTGACTCAAACATGCCCGACAGAACGCGATACAAGTGGATCGAGTACCACCGCTGGCAGTTCAACGCCCGCTGGTTCCTCCCCATATCGCGCAACAACAAGCTCGTGCTCATGGCCGGTGCCGAGATGGGATTCCTCGGTCACTACAACAAGAACAAGGTATCGCCCTTCGAGCGCTTCGAGGTCGGCGGTGACGGTATGAGCGGATACACCATCTACGGTGTGGACATCATCCGACTGCGCGGTTACGAGAACGGCGCCCTCGACCCCACAAGCGACTACTCGATCGGATACAACAAATATACTATGGAGCTGCGTTACCCCGTTATATTGAAGGAGTCGTCGCAGATCTACGTCCTGGGCTTCCTCGAGGGCGGTAACGGATTCGACTCGTGGAAGAGTTTCTCGCCCTTCAAGATCAAGCGTTCGGCCGGTCTGGGCGTAAGGCTCTACCTGCCTATCGTGGGTCTGCTGGGTCTCGACTGGGGCTGGGGATTCGACGCTCCCGCAGGCTCGACCCGACGCAGCGGCAGCCAGTTCCACTTCACGATGGGTCAAACATTCTGATGCCATCGGCCGTATATTTGAAAATAAATTCATACATTTGTAAGTTAAGTGCCACGTAAAACCAAGTTATTATGAAACGATTAACATTGATTCTGGCATTCGTTCTCTCGGCCGCGGGATTCGCCGCCGCCCAGAACAACACCGTCGTGGTGAACAGCGAAAAGATATTCAAGTCGATCGACGCATACAACCAGGCCCTCACGCAGCTCGACCAGATGGCCGAACAGTACCAGAAGGACGTGGACGAGAAATTCAAGGCCGTAGAGGAGCTCTACAACGCCTACATGCAGCGCAAGTCGACCCTCTCGCAGGCCTCGCAGCAGGCAAACGAGGAGAACATCCTCAAACTGGAGAAGGAGGCTACCGAGTTCCAGGAGTCGATCTTCGGCACCGACGGCACGCTGATGAAACGCCGCATCGAGCTCATACAGCCCATACAGAAGCAGGTCTTCGACACCATCGAGGCCTACGCCAAGGAGAAGGGCATCGACATGGTGATCGACATAGCGCAGAACGCCACCATGCTCTACCACTCGGCCGAGAGTGACCACACGCAGGCCATAATCGACCGTCTGAAGGCCGCAGCTCCGGCCGCAGCCGCCACGGAGCAGCAATAGGCAAGCATCCTCCGGGGCCGAAGCCAGGGGGGGGGCGAAACCAGGAGACCGGAACCAAGGGGTCGGAACCAGGAGCCAAAGCCGGGAACGAAACCAGGGAATGAAGCCGGGGGCCCGAACCGAAGAAAAGAGGCAGGAGCCGGGGCAAGAAACCGGGCCGAGGCAAAGAAAAGAAGCACAACTCGGAGCAATGACCGTGGACCGAAACCTGAGACAGGAGCCAAGGTAAAAAAGGAACCTAAGCTGGCAGCTGGAACCGATGCATAACCCAGCCGAAAACACTAAAACGAAACTGAAACATATAATTACACACGAAAAAAAGACCATGAAAAAAGTATTGAAACTGACCCTTGTGGTTGCATGTACGATGCTCTCGACATCGCTCTTCGCTCAGAAGTTCGGCCGCATCAACTCTCAGGAGATTGTAACCAACATGAACGAGTTCAAGGAGGCGCAGACCCAGATCCAGGCCTATGCCAAGGATCTCGACGCGCAGCTTGAGACCATCGGTGTGGAGTTCAACACCAAACTGCAGGAGTTCCAGCAGAGCGCCGATACGCTGGGTGACGCCATGAAACAGCTCAAGGAGAAGGAGCTCAACGACCTCCAGACCCGCTATCAGGAGTTCCAGCAGATGGCCGGCAGCGACATGCAGAAGAAGCAGATGGAGCTGCTGCAGCCCATCCAGCAGAAGTGCATCGACGCCATCAACGAGGTTGCCAAGGCCGGCGGCTATGTCGTGATCTTCGACCTGGCTGCAGGTTCGCTCGCCTACATCGACGAGACGGCCACCACCGACATCAGCGCCGAGGTGAAGGCCAAGCTGGGCATACAATAGGCCAAACCCCGCGAACGATAAAGGGAAGCGAAGCGTCGGCACTCCGATGCTTCGCTCTTTTTGTGTCCCGAAATGCGGCAACGCGGCGCAACGGATGGCCGTTCGGCAAAAAATCACTACCTTCGGGGAGCAAAACCTCCATAAGAGATGAACCCAAGAATCGTTACCGCCATCCTCGCCGCCGTGACGGCACTTCTCGCGGCCGCCCCGGCCACTGCCCAGACGACGACACCCATACCCTCACCCGCACAACTGCCCCGCACGATCGACTCGGGCACCTTCCCCGCGGGCCACATACAAGGCATAGCCGTCGACACGCAGCGCCGCTACATCTACTACTCCTACACCACGATGCTCGTCAAGGCCGACATGCAGGGCCGTGTCGTGGGAACGGTGACGGGACTGCTCGGGCACCTCGGCTGCCTCGACTTCAACGACGCCGACGGCCGCCTCTACGGCTCGCTCGAATATAAAAACGACGCCATCGGCCGCGGCATCCTCGCCATGCAGGGCAGCGACGGGACCGTCACCGACGGCTTCTACGTCGCCATCTTCGACGTCGACCGCATCACGCGCGAGGGTATGGACGCCGAGCGCGACGGCATCATGACGGCCGTGTTCCTCGGCGACGTGCTCGACGACTACAAGGCCGAGATCGACACCGCCGACGGTCCCGTCGCCCACCGCTACGGCTGCAGCGGCATCGACGGCATCAGCTTCGGCCCGCGCTTCGGCCGCAACGGCGGCCGCCAGTACCTAACCGTGGCATACGGCATCTACGGCGACACGAACCGCACCGACAACGACTACCAGGTGCTGCTGCAGTACGACACGCGCGACTGGTCGAGGTACGAGCGTCCGCTGAGCCAGAGCGCCATGCACCGCAACGGTCCCGCGCAGGCCGACGGCCGCTACTTCGTCTTCACGGGCAACACCACCTACGGCGTGCAGAACCTCGAATACGACGCTGCGTCGCGCTGCTGGTTCATGGCCGTGTACGCGGGCAAGAAAACGGGCTATCCGAACTATACGCTCTTTGCCGCCGACGGCGCGGCACGCCCCGTCAAACGCATACTTGAGGGCGTACCCTATGCCCGCCGCGGCTATGTGGTGCCGCTGGCGCAGGCGGGGCTGCAGGACGGCGCCACGGGCATACGCGGCTGGCGCTTCGGCTACGGCGCAACGGGACTCTGCTCGCTCGGCGACGGATACTTCTACATATCGCACGACTACCGCAACGCCGACGGCCAGGGCAGCGTCATACGCCTCTACCGCCTGACGGGCGACGCCGAGCAGCCGTTCAAGGCCGTCGAATAGCATTGTAACGACATGAGACGCATGATGATAATACGACGCACGCCCGTCCCGCGGCGTGACATGGATCGCGCGTCGGCCCTCGACGAGCTCGACTGGTACGAGGCCCTCGTGCGGCGCAAGGTGCGCACATGGGGCCGCTGGCTCGACACCGACCACCGCCGCATCCTCACCGACAACTTCGACCGGCTGGCACCGCTGCGCGACACGCTGCAGTTCCGGCACGACAAGGAGGGCTACTACATCGGCCAGGTCGACGAGGAGGGGCTGCGCCACGGCTACGGCGTCTACACCTGCGACACGATAGCCCCCAAGCGGTGGGTCATGCAGGCCGGCATGTGGCACGAGGGACGCCCCTCGGGCGCGCACACCCTCTACGACGCCAGCGGCCCGCGCGGCCACCACTACCTCGCCTCGGTCTACTACACGGGCGAGCGGCGCCACGAACCGGGGCTGGTGCAGTTCACCATCTCCGACGACGGCTACAACGGCCGCCCGCGCCGCTACCGCCGCTACGAGCGTTTCTCGCTGGCGACGATGGCCGTCGGGCTGTCGATGATATTCCTGCTGTGCTTCGCGCTGACGCGCAAGGTTATGCTGTGCCTTGTCGTATGCGCCGTCATAGCCTTCCTCTACGTCGTGGGATTCTCGCGGCGGCAGATATAGCCGCGCCCGCAACACATAAAATCGGGGAGCCCGCAATCCGTAACGGACGGGGCTCCCCGATATCGTTTACAAACGGGCCGCGCGCCTATCGCGCCAGCTCCCTGACGATGTCGCACATCTGCGCGTACTGCTCCTCCATGCTGCGCAGCAGCTTGTACTGGGCGTGCGTACGCACGAGGTTGTGGTCGGCATATGCCGTCTTGTAGTACTTGTCGCCGTCGATGTAGTCCATAAGGAAGCGGAGCACCTGCTCGAAGGTGATGTAGCGCGCCGAGAAGGCCAGCCAGTCGAGCTCGCTCTGCGTCATGGTGGCGCGCTGCTGCGAGAGGTAACCGTCGGCATAGGCGCGGAACATCTCGATGCTCAGCCCCACGTTGTCGAGATTGCGGTCATCCTCCGCACCCGTGTTGGCATACGAGCGGATGGCGTCGCCGAAGTCGTTGAGCGACGTCGAGCTCATCACCGTGTCGAGGTCGATGGCACAGAGCACCTTGCCCGTGGGTTTGTCGAAGAGGATGTTGCTTATCTTGGTGTCGTTGTGCGTGACGTGGGTGGGGATGGTGCCGTTCTCGACGAGCGACCAGAAGTCGAGCATCTCGCCGCGGCGCGACTCGATCCAGCCGATCTCCTCCTTGAGCGAGGCGACACGTCCCGCGGGGTCGGCCGCTACGGTCTCGTCCCACTGCTTGAAGCGCCAACGTATGTTGTGGAAGCCCTTGATGGTCTCGTTCAGCGGCTTGTCGAAGTCCGCCAGCAGGGCCTGGAAGCGGCCTATGCCCACGCCGCCCTGATATGCCAGCTCGGGCGAGTCGGCACGGTCGTAGCTCAGCGTGTCGGGAATGAAGAGGCACACGGCCCAGAAGTTGCCCTCGTCCTCGACATAGAGGCGTCCGTCACGCGCGGGGATCACCGTCAGCGTCTCGCGCATGGGGTCGGCCACCTTGGCCTTGATGTGCGTGGTCACGGCCAGTATGTTGTCCATCATGCCCGGCACGTCGGGGAAGACCTGGTGGTTCTTGCGCTGCAGGATGTAGTCGGGAGCGTCACCCTCGGTGCGGACGATGAAGGTGTCGTTGATAAAGCCCTCGCCCAGAGGTTTCACCGAGGCGATCGTACCCTCGAGCGTGAAACGCCCGGCAATAGATAAAAGTTTCTCGTTGGTCATGGTTCTATTCGGTTATATATGTTTCGGGATGCAGGCCGCAGCGCACGCCGCGGCTATTTCATAACAGCACCACCTCGCCGAAGTACTCGGGGCGGTGGAAGTCGGGTTTGGGCGCCGTGATGGGGGCCCAGCTCAGGAAGTGGGGACGCTCGCACCTGTCGCCGCACTTGTAGAAGTTGGCGCGAAGGCTGCGCGGCGCACCGTGCAGGCCCAGCAGGTCGAACGGTATGACCTCGACGAGCCACCAGCGCTGTCCCGCACCGCACGAGTCGATCGTGGCGTGCGGCAGCGACGCGATGCGGCGCACGCGCGACAGACGCCCGGCGTCGAAGTGCTCGGCATCGGTGCGCGAGCGGCGGTGTGCCGCAAGCAGGGTGCCGATGCAGTTGATCTCGAAGTTGTAGTAACCCTCGCCCGCGGGGTCGGCCACGAAGAACTCGACGCAGCTGTCCTCCCACACGGGGCCGTTGTCCTCGGTGGTGACGGCGCGCACATGGTCCTCCTCGACCTCGAACATCACGGCCAGCGACGCATCGGAGTGCGCCACGCGCATCGACACCTTCGGGGCATATGAATACTCGGGCCAGTTGACGCACGCGACGGGATAGCTGTCCAACCAGTCGCGCATGACGGGTACGATCTCGGCATCGGTCATACGTTCGATGTTACGCATGAAACGCGCCTCGACAACAGTCGGAGAGGCAGTTATCGGAGCACCGGGTCGGGTCACAATCTCTTCCATTTTATATCCGTTTTCTATCCGTTATAAATCACACAATCCAAATTTAGTTATAAATCGACGGAAAAACAACTTTTAGCGAAAAAATCCCCAACCGACGGCCCGCAGCCGCCGCTCCGCTTCCGTCTTACGGCCGGCCGCGACGCCTACGCCGCCGCTCCGCCGCCGTTTTCCGCCGCACGCGCCCCGCATATGCGGCGCACCGCGGCACGCACGACCCACATGGCCGCGGCTGCCGACAGCAATCCCGTCACCACGCCCAGCGCTATGTCCACGGGGAAGTGGTAGGCAAGGTAGATGCGCGAATAGCATATCGCCACCGTCACCGCCACGATCAGCACCGCGAACCACCGCCGCCGCACCGCCGGGATCGACGTCACGCACAGGGCCGTCATCGTGGCGGCGTGTGCCGAGACGGTGCCGTAGCGGCCGCCCTCGCGCACGGTGTGAATGAGCCCCTCTATCTCGGGGGTGTGCATGGGGCGCAACCGCGCGGGGAACGACGGCCACAGGTCGGCCAGAAGCCCCGAATGCTTGAATATGCCCGCCACCATGTCCGCCAGCCCCAGGGCCGCGGCGGCCGTGATGACGAATACAAGCAGCGCGCGCCAGCCGCCGCGGCGCCACACGAGCCACAGCATGAGCAGGTAGAGCCATGCCCACGCCGCGGGAGTGGAGCAAAGCACCATGATGCAGTCCATCACGGGGCCGCCGTCGAAGTTCAGCGCGAGGAAAAGCTCGTGATCGAAGGTGTACATACGCAGCGGATGTTGTCGCGGGCGCACCGTGGCAGCACCTGCGGCACGGCCGCGGCGCCCTCAATTATCCAAAGGTAGCGAAAAAAGGCGTCACGGCCAAATTTTTCATTTCAGAAAATCGTCCTCACGCGCCGCCCCCGCACGGGTTATGGCCGCCGCCGCACAGGCTACGGGCATCCGTCCTGCGCCGCCATGACAACAAAGGCGGGCCGCCCCACACGGCGACCCGCCCTTCAGAAACTAATGCCCTGCGGCGTCACTCCTCCGACACGGCATCCTTGACGGCCTTGAGTTTCACGGCCAGCCATATGCGGAATATGCCGTAGAAGATCATCGCCGTCGAGAAGAAGGCCACGACGAACACGCCACCGAAGATCGGCGAGCTGAAGATGAACACCAGCGAGAAGATGAAGCCGACGATGGCCAGCGCCAGCAGCCAGCCCCAGCCGCGCACGCCCACCGAACCGAGCTCCGATGTCCAGCCTATGGCCCACACCGAGCGCAGCATGATCCAGAATCCCACGAAGTATATCAGCACGGCCGTGGCGGCGGGAGCGGGGCTTGCGGCCAGCATCACACCCAGCAGCAGGTCGATGATACCGCCCGCGAGGGTCCAACCCCAGCCGCGCATGCGGCGGTTGCCCACGGCGAAGACCACCTCGAACAGGCCGCTGACGAAGAAGGCCACGATGAAGAGCATGGTCAGCGCGCCGAGCGTGGCCAGCGGCGTGAAGAAACACCACACTCCCAGAACGACGGCCAGCAGGCCGATTATGAGCGACGTCCACCAGTGGCGTACGGCGCCGCGCATCTCTTCTACCAAATCTTTCATAACTGTCACTTTTTTAGGTTTCAATGTATCCGTTATCTACCCCTTCGAGCTGCAAATTGCATGCCCCGCGCCGCAGGCGGCCGCCCGCAACCCCGGCCGTGACGCATTGACACCCGCACCCGACAAACGGTCACACCGCGCCGACAAAGCGTCAGATGACGGCCGACAAAAGGTCAGCCGCCCCCGCACGACGCAAAGCGGCGGCACCCCGTGGAAGGTGCCGCCGCATGCACAGAGCCCCTACGGGCGCTTACCACTTGTTGTATATCACCACGGGGCGCGAGCGGCGCACGCTCATCGACGGGAACCACATGTCCTCCGCCGTAAGGCCGCACTCGCGGACCGCATCGACACAATACTCCAGACGGCCGAAGTCGGCGTCGACATTGTTGGTGCCGAACGTGAACTTGATGCCCATCTCCTTGGCGCGGCGTATGATGTCGAAGCTCGGGATGCGGTAGCGGGCGTTGATCTCCAGCGCTATGCCGTAGCGGCGCAGCACCTCCAGCACGCGGTCGACACGTTCCCCGGTCCAGTACTTCGCGTAGTCGGCCTGCATATCCTCGGGCAGGTAGGTCGGGTTGGCGTAGATGTCGGCAGGCTCGTTGGTGAGGATTTTGACGGTCTGGTCGACCAGATGGTCCATGTACTGCTCCCTGGTTATGCCGTCGTAGTGCACCTCCTCGGGGCGGTAGATGCGCGAGAGGCGGCCGCGGTGGTCGACAATGGTCATGGCGTCGGTGAAGAGGTAGTCGAATACGCCCAGCGCCTCCTGCGAGAAGGTAGCGGTCCACTTGCGCCCCTCGCCCTGCACGCCGCGCAGGAAGGGCATGTCCTTCACCTCGTCGAAGTAGTCATACACCTCGGCATCGTCGGCCAGCATGCGGCCCACGCCGCCCTCGCCCGCATTGGGGGCCACACCGTAGTTGATGCCGTAGTTCATCGACATGGCGTGCGCCATCTCCTTCGTCAGGCCGCCCTTCAGGTGGACGTGGTAGTCGATGACGGGGAAATCCTGCTGCTGGAGGCGTATCACGCCGTCCGTGCGCTCGTCCACCACGGCCATCGTGTCGGCCTCGTTGCGCACCGTGTCGCGCAGGCGCACCACGCTCATGTCGCGGAACGTCACGCTGCCCGCAATGCCGCGCAGCGCCAGCATGCCGTAGCCCAGACGGCGGTCGGCATACTCGTCGGTGCGGTAGGGCTCGTCGGGTTCGGTGTAGCACACCACCTCGGTGCCCGCTATCGATACCGTGATGTTGCGGCCGCGCACCGCCACCTCGAAGTCGAACCACTCGCCGTCCTCGGCCAGCGAGCGGTAGAGGTTGCGCACCGCCGCCAGCGAGCCGCTCTTGCGCGTGCCGTCGATGGCGCCGTTGCGGAACAGCACCTCGTATCCGCCCTTCGTCCCATCGGTGTGGAACGCCAGCGCCGCCTCGCCGCCGGGCGAGGTGAAGGCCTGGCCCCGCAGCATGAAGTTGCCGTACTCGCCATCGGCCAGCCATGTCTCGCCCGCCGCGACGGTAATCTCGCTGCCGCGGCTCACGCCGCCCGACATGTTGCGGAAGCGGTCGAGCGGAATGGCCACATCGTACCGCACACACCCCACGGCAACCGCCGCGGCGGCCGCCATGACCAGAAGGCGCCGCGCGCCCCCGAGTCCAAAATCGTAGATCTTCATATCCTTAGGTTTTTATTCTGTTTCGTTTTCCCGTGGCCTCAGCGGCGCAGCTCCACGATCAGCGGGCCGTCGCTCACAGTAAGGCGCACCTCGTCGACACGCTCCAGCCGCTGCAGCGGCTCCACACCCTCGACCGGATCGTAGACCGCAACGCGGCGCATGCGCCGCGGCAGCCGCACCGTCACCTCGTCGGCGCCCTCGACACGCTCGCCCCACACCACCAGCCACAGCGATCCGTCGCTCTTGGCCAGCAGCAGGTCGTGCACCGTGGCCGGCTGCGGCGCGATGTCGTAGCCGAGGCCCGGCAGGCGGCGCACGTCGCGGTCGTCGTGCAGGATCGTGGTCAGGTTGTGCAGGCAGTCGGCCGCCATACGTTTGGTAGTATAGTCCGGGCCGTAGAAGCCGAAGCGGCCGTCGCCGTCGTCGATGAACTCATATATGAATGTCTTGGCCCACCCGCGCGCGAACTGCGCCAGGTAGACGTTCATGTAGTTGTGCGCCTGCACGCTCTCGGTGATAGCGCCGCCGCAGTCGCCCACACGCACGCCCGTCTCCGTAGTCACGCGCGGCAGCACGTCCAGCTCCTCCTGCGCATAACCCGCGAACCCATTGCGCCACGTGCGGCCGAAGTTGCCGTAGAGGCCGTCGGCATGGCACTCGGGCGATGGGTCGGCGGCGTTCCACACCTGGTTGTCGTGCGGCGCGCCCGGCCAGCTCGGGTGGTACATGTAGTTGTGGCAGTTGGCATAGTCGGCATAGCGCGTGCCGGCGGGCATGAGCGTCGCGGCGCCCTCGGGTATCTCGAGGAACTGCAGGCCGCAGTTGTCCGTCTGCGCGCCCATCTCGCTCGAACTGTAGACGGGATACCCCTTCAGGTCGGGGTCGGCCTTGACCGCCGCATAGAGGTCCCGCTGCATGCGCGCCACGGGCAGCCACGACAACTCGCGGCCCCCGGCCTCGCCCCCATACACCACGCCGCCGAAGTTGTTCGGCTCGTTGGGGCCCTCGACGGCCACCAGCGCCCCCGCCTCGTGCAGCTCGCGCGCAGCGCGCAACGTAGCCTCCACACAGCCGTCGCGGGCACCGCTGCCCGGGCCGAAGACGACGCCCACGCCCGCCTCGCGGTGGACGTGCAGCAGGCCCGACATATCGTAGTTGCCGTCGGCGGCGTCGCGCACGTTGCGCACGCCCGTATAGCGCAGCAGGGGCGCGATGCGCGTGGCATCGTCGCCGTGCTGTATGTGCAGGCACACGCCTATCGAGTTGAGAAAGTCCCACGCGCTGCGCGCACGGTCCTCGCCCTCGCGCGGGGCGGCATTTACCGCGACGGCAAGGGTGGCGGCCGCCAGCGCCATGATCGATCGTATCTTCATTGCATTACAAGTTTACGTATGACAATCCGCCGCGCCTAAAGCTTCACCGTGCGCCGCTCGCCCGCCCGCAGGGCGAAGTCGCGCAGCCGCACCGTGCGCTCGCCCACGCGCAGCGTCGCAAGGTCGAGACTGCCCTCGCACACCTCGACCGTGACCTCAGCGTCCGACACCTCGCACGTACCCCACGAGTAGCCGTTGCTCCAGAAGTAGCGGCCGGGGCGCGACGTGATGCCCATCGAGCGGTCGACGCCCGAGTAGCTGAAATCCGACAGGGCTATCACCGCGCCCCAGCTGGCCATCGAGCGGGCGTAGTGGTGTCCGCACTCGGGTTCGCTGAAGGGGTTGCGGCGCGCGCCGTCGAAGCGGGCGCGGATGGCGTCGATGCACTTCAGCGCATCGGCCTCCATACCCTCGTATATCATGCCCACGGCAGCGCAGTACTCGAAGCCCGTCATCGACTCGGCGAAGTAGGGGAATGGAATGGCCAGACGGCCCTTGGGCCACGAGGCCATGACGAGGCCCGACTCGCCCGCCGTGACGTAGCTGCGCATGTTGTTGAAGCGCGTGCCGAAGTCCTCGACGAAGTTATATCGCATGACGCTCTGCAGCGCGCTGCGCACATTGCCGCGGTCGGCCAGATATCCCAGCGAGCAGATGTGGGCCATGTACTGCCCCACCATCTGGTCGACGAGGCATCCGCGCCCCAGCTGGTAGGGCGGCACGGCGGCCTGCGGATCGTCCATGTCGATGAACCCGAAGGTCTCGGGGTCGGTGATGCGGTGCTCGTAGTACTCGCCGTTGAAGAGGTTCTCGTCCATCCAGCGGCTGCCGCGCTCGAACAGCCTGCGGCACTCGCGCGCAAAATCCTTCTCGCCCACGGCCTCGGCCATACGCTCCGCCGCCCGCAGCGCCCCCATATACCAGAACCCCATCTGCGGGTTGGGGCCGAAGTAGTTCACGTCCATCGTATTGTGCTGCGAACCCTCCATCACGCCATCGCGGTTGCCGTCCCAGCCCCGCTCGGCCCACGCGTAGGAGAGGATGCGCTTCACCTGCGGCCAGTTGTCCCGCAGGAAGCCATCGTCGCCCGAGAGCTGCCACTCGCGGTAGGCCTTCATCACGCACCCCATCTGCCCGTCGGCAGCGGCGGCCGAGCCGTCGGCGGCAGTCGACAGCGGCAGCGAGGCGCGGAAGTTCATCAGTCCGTCCTCGCGCGTGGCATAGTTCAGCTCCACGTCGCGCATCGTGCGCGCCAGATCGCCGAAGAGGAACGGCGTGGCCATCTCGTAGTTCCACACATGGGTGCACGAACCCATGCACGACCCGAAGCGGTCCATCACGCCCTCCCACCCCATCAGGTGGCCGCTCGGCAGGCGGAACACCGTCTGCGACCGCAGCACCGAGAGGTTGAACAGCGCCGCCTCCTTCACGCTCGCGGGCAGCGACGAGCCCGTCAGGGCCTCGACGAAGGCTATCGTGCGGCGCTCGAGCTCGGGCATGCGCGGCACGATCTCGGCAGCCGCCGCCCACGCGTCGGCATAGAGCGTGCTGTAATAGTTGCCCACGGTCTGCTGCGACCACGCCTTGCGGTTGGGGAAGTTCCACGTGAGGAAGAAGACGAAGCGGCGGCTCTCGCCCGCCGGTATGCGCCGCTTGACGGCCAGCGCCGCCGTCGGGTCGGGCTCCGTCACCGCGGCCGTGCGCTCGGTGAGCGTGCCGTCGGCGCTGAAGTCGTCCCAGAAGTCGAGAATCGAGTTGTTCCAGTCGTTGGGGCGTGTCGAGGTGCGGTAGCTAACCTCGCCGTCGCTCGTGGTGACAAGGGCCATCGTACCCCACGCCGGGTCGGCCTTGTCGACCCCATCGGAGTACATATATATGCCGCGCAGGCCGTCGCGCTCGCGGTACTCGTTGCGGTTGTCGGCCGCGCCCGTCGGCACATAGTCGCCCTTCCAGTCGGTGTGAAAGCGGCTGCCGTCCTTGCCGATGAAGTTGCGCAGGCATCCGCACACGGCAACATCCATGTCGCCGCCCGAGGTGTTCTCCACCTCATACACCAGCACCGCCACGGGCAGCGAGCTGGCATCGGCGTCGCACGGCACCAGGGGGTTGAACCCCCGCACCGTAACCTTCAGCGGCACCCCTCCGCCCGACAGGTGCGCCTGCCCGAAGGGATAGGCCGCATCGAACGACGCCTCGCCGAAGCGCGGCAGGCCGTGGTGGTTTACGGGGCGGCCCTCGTAGTGCAGTATCTCATGGTCGTAGAGCGGTCCCGCCGCCAGCAGCGTGCGGGCCTCGCCGCCCTCGGGGGCGGCATATATGGCGAAGAAGGGGGCGTCGTTGCCCGTGGTGACGGTGCTGTAGCCCTTGGCCGGGACGTTCATTATCTCCCAGTCGCGCAGCTCGCCGCGCCCGCCGAGCGATACCGTACCCGTACCTATGCCGCCCAGCGGCAGCGCAATGCGGTAGAGGTGGTCGCCGTCGTAGTGCTTCAGCACGGGCCACTGCGACGGCTGCCACCCCTCGGCCGCGGCAGCCACGCCCCACAGGGCGGCCACGGCGGCAAAGAAGAATCGCTTCATATCCATAGTTGTAGGTTGTGTGCAACAAAGCCTCCCCCGGTCCCCGTCAGCGCACGCCGTGCGCCTCGCGCAGGAGCTCGCCCAGCACGCCGATGTTCTCGACGATAAGGTCGGGCTGCCGCGGCGCGGCATCGGCCACGTCGAGCGTCGTCTCGCCCGAGAGCACCAGCACGCCGAACGCGCCGGCGGCATGTGCCATCTCGATGTCGGTGTAGATGCGGTCGCCCGTCATGATAATCTGGTCGGGGCGCAGGCCGTAACGGCGCTCGATGCCCGTCAGCATGTTGGGGTCGGGCTTGCCCAGCGTGATGTCGGGGCGGCGGCCCGTGGCGTGCTCGATGCACCTGCATATCGAGCCGCAGTCGACCAGCACCACACGCTCGTCGGTGGGGCACACGCGGTCGGGGTTCGTGGCCACATAGGGCACACCCTGCGACACCCACCACGCCGCACGGCACAGCCGCGCGTAGGTGAGCGTCATGTCGAAGGCCACGACCACAACGTCGGGCACGTCGTCGGCACTGTCCGCGGTCGGTTCAAAGCCCGCGCGCTCGAACTCCGACACCATGCTCGGCGTTCCCAGCAGGAAGAGGCGCCGCGCCCCGGGCCACTGCGTGCGGATATAGTCTATCGTAGCCAATGCCGTGGTGTACATCTGCTCCCCGGTAGCCGCTACGCCCAGCCGCGAGAGCTTGCCCAGATAGTCGGCGATCGACTTCGAGGGGTTGTTCGTAAGGAACGAGTGCGTCACGCCGATTCCCGCAAGCCCCTCAAGGAAGGGGTTCGTCCACGGGAAGAGCGACATGCCCATGTATATCGTGCCGTCCATGTCGAGCGCGACATGGCGTATCCCCGCAAGGCGCGACATGAGCTCCTCGCGGGGGTAGATCGAGCGGTATCTGTCGAATTGCATCCGTTTTTCGGTATGAGTTGTCACGCAATCACACTATCGGCCCCCGGCCTTGGCCTTGTTCGCCTCGGCGGCGGGCTGCGCCGGCTCGATAAGCTGCACCGAGAGGCTGTCGGCCCCGGGCTCGATAACGAAGTCGGCAATGTCGAGCTCGATATTGCGCGGGAAGGCCTTCGGGAAGACCGAACGTATGCGGCCCAGCTCGATGATGGCCTCCTCCATCGTCAGGTAGCGGCCCACCGACACGGTGAACCACGGGTTCTCGTACGTGACGTCGATGTTGACGCCCTTGAAGTTCTCCTCGAAGGTCTCCTTCGCCTCGACGGCGTTCTCGCGCGCCTGCTGCGAGTTGTCGAACAGGATAACGATCGTGTACCCGTTCACCTTCGTGCGTTTCGTGCGCTGGTCGACGGCACGCACCGCGGCGGCGGCATCCGGCGTCTCGGTCACACGCACGGCATTGCCCCCTCCGGCCAGACTGCGCTTCAACGACGCTATATCCTGCGCGCAGGCCTCGCGTGCACCCATGGCGCACATGGCCGCAACCAACATAATGACAAATCTTTTCATCGCTTTATTATTCGTTCTTACTGTTTTTCCTCTCCTGTGGCCGCACCGCCGCCCGACACGCGATCGAGCACCTGCCACATGCGCTGCATCCCGGACTCGGGCAACAGCCCCTCCAGCGTCGCGGGGCCGTCGCCCACGCGTCCGCGCCACATGCCGCGCCGCACCTCGATCTCCCAGTCGAGCGATACGGCCCCCGCATCGCGACGCTCGATGGCCGAGCGCAGTGACAGAGCCGAGGCGTTGCGCGCGATACGCAGCCGCAGCGGCACCAGCACACGCCACTGCCCGCGCTCGGGAATGCGCACCCGCTCCTGCAGCACCAGCACCGCGGCACGCCCGCCGCCGCACGTCACGCGCAGCCGCCCGCCGCGCAGCACCACGGCCGCACCCGGGTTGTCGATCGTAAGGCGCACCGTCATGCCCGACGGCCACCCGGCCTCCGTCCCGGCGTCGGCACCGGACGCCGCGCCCGACGGCATGGGCCACTCGGCCTCCACGATCTCGAAGCCCGTCACCGAGGGCATGCGCCTCTCGCCGCCGCACGACACCAGCAGCAGCGCTGCAGTCAATATGGCAATTATACGTTTCACGGCCTATGCTTTACGTCCGACATATATCTGCGCAATGCCCAGGCAGAGCGAGCGGCGGCGGCACTCGGCGAAGCCCACGCCGCGCATGATCTCAAGGAAGCGTTCGGGCGCGGGGAACTCCTCGATCGAGGCGGGCAGGTAGCCGTAGGCCTGCTTGTCGTGCGAGACAAGCCCCCCGACCGGGCGCAGGATCTTGTCGGAATAGAACTCATAGAGGCGGCGCACTACGGGGTTGCGCGGCGTCGAGAACTCCAGCACCACCAGCTGGCCCCCCGGGCGCAGCACGCGCAGCGCCTCCGACAGCCCCGCCTCCATGTTGCCGAAGTTGCGCACACCGAAGGCCACCGTCACGGCATCGACCGAGCCGTTGCCCAGGTCGAGGCGCTCGGCATCGCCCTGATAGAGCGCCACATGGTCGTCGAGACCCTGACGGCGCACCTTCTCCGACGCCTCGGAGAGCATCTTCTCCGACAGGTCGACACCCATCACCCGCGCGTTGGGCATGCGCTTGGCCATGAGTATGGCCAGGTCGCCCGTGCCCGTGGCCAGGTCGAGAATATGGCGCGGATGGCTGCGGCGCACGATGCGCATGACGCGGCGGCGCCACACGCGGTCGATCGACAGCGACAGGATATGGTTCAGGCGGTCGTACGTCGGCGCTATGTTGTCGAACATGCGTCGGACCTCCTCCTTCTTGCCCGCATTGGGCGTATTGTACGGTTTCATATATCGTTTCGGTTCGTTTCCAAAGGTTTGCCGCCCCTACTGGCGGTACTTGAGCGACGACTCGGGGCTGATGCGCGCCACGATCATCGACGGCAGCGTCATGACGGCCACCGTCACGGCCACGGCCCCCGCGTTGAGCGCCGCAAGCCACCACACGTCGATACGCACGGGCAGCTCCGAGAGCATGTACCCCTCGGGATCGAGCTTCACGGGCGCAAGCCACGCCTGCAGCCCCACAAGGGCCAGACCCACGGCATTGCCCCACGCCGCGCCGCGCACGAAGAGCATCGCCGCACGGTAGAGGAATATGCGCCGCACGGCCCCGTTGCGCATGCCCATGGCCTTCAGCACGCCGATCATGCCCGTGCGGTCGAGCACCATGATAAGCATAGCCGAGGCCATGTTGAAGAGCACCACGGCCATCATCACGGCCAGTATGACGCGGGCGTTGACGTCGTGCGTCTTCAGCCAGTCGAAGACCACGGGGTAACGCTCCGCCAGGGTCACGGCGGCGGCCGACCCCACGCTCTGGTCGCCGTCCTCGTAGAAGGCCGCCTCGATGGCCATCTCGGCCGCCGCGGCGACGTCGGCCGCCGAAGCCCCGCGCCGCGCCATGATCTCGTATCCCGTGATGGCGCCGTTGTCGGGCGAGGCTATGCGCTGCACGTTGCGAGGCTATGCGCTGCACGTTGCGTATGTCGGTCAGCGCCGTGGCGCGGTCGATCTCCTCGAAGCCCGTGTCGTAGAGCCCCGACACCACGAAGCGGTCGCGGCGCGGCCGCCCCCCGTCGTCCATGAAGAGCATCTCGACCTTGTCGCCCACCGCCAGCCGCAGCGCCGCGGCCGTGGCCCGCGACAGCAGGAGGTCCTTCGTGCGGGCCTCGCCCCCGACGGCGGGCATCTCGCCCTCCACCAGGCGGCTGCGCCACCACCCCAGGTCGCACGACGCGTCGACGCCCTTGATACCTAGGCCCGCAACCTGGTCGCCGTTCTTGGCCATGCCCGAGGCTTCGGCGTAGGGCCACACGGCCTCCACGCCCTCGCACGCCCGCAGCCGCCCGACGAAGCCCTCGCTCGGCCACAGGGGTTCGCCCTCACCTCCGCGCAGCGTCCGCACGTCGCAGACACGCACGTCGGCGCCGAAGCCGCGCAGGTCGCCGTAGATGCGGTGGCGGAAGCCCGACACCACGGCCAGCGTCACGATCATGACGGCAATGCCCAGCGCCGACGAGAGCGTCGCTATGCGCATCATGACCCGCGCGCGCGAAGCGCGGCCGCTGCGTGCCGTACGTTCGGCCAACATGTACTCAACACTCATCCGTGGCGTCATATTTCGCTATAACTGTACAAAGTTATGTAAAAATTTCGTACTTTTGCCTTTCCAAGCCACACCGCATCGCCCCGCAGCGCGGTTTTTGCCGCCGCAACGCCCCGCGGCACGCCTTGCCGGCGCGAGGCGCACGCCCGCCGGTAAGGCGCGGCGTAGGGCCTGGCACAGTTGTTTTTACGTCGGCAGGCGCGCCCGCCGCATACGCTGCGGCCGCAAAACGACGTTATGTGAAAAAGAAACGAAAAAATTAGAGATCGAACCATGTTACAACTATTGCAATTGGCACAGGACTATTCGGCCTACGGCAACGGCGCCGTCGCCGGATTCTCGTCGTCGGGGTCGATCCTGCTGATGGTGGTAATCGCCGTGGCGGGATACATCGTACAGGCCCGGCTGCAATCGGTATTCCACAAATATTCGCAGGTGGCATTCCCGGGCAACATGACGGGCGCCGAGGTGGCCGAGAAGATGTTGCGCGACAACAACATACACAACGTCCGCATCACCCACGTCGGAGGCATGCTCACCGACCACTTCAACCCCCAGAACATGACCGTCAACCTCAGCGACTCGGTCTACTCGTCGCGCAGCATCGCCGCCGCGGCCGTAGCCTGCCACGAGTGCGGCCACGCCATACAGCACGCCCGCGGATACGCACCCCTGGCGCTGCGCTCGGCGCTGGTGCCCGTGGTCAACTTCTCGTCGCGCATGGCTACGTGGGTCATACTGGCCGGAATACTCATCATGGCCACCACCAACAACACGCTCGTATGCTGGATCGGAATAGCGCTCATCGCCATGAGCGCCGTCTTCTCGATCGTGACGCTGCCCGTCGAGTACAACGCCTCGCAGCGCGCCCTCGAGTGGTTAGAGTCGAGCCGCACGCTCCAGGGCGTACAGGTCGAATATGCACGCGAGTCGCTCCGCTGGGCCGCACGCACATACCTCGTGGCGGCACTCTCGGCCATAGCCACCGTCCTCTACTACGTATCCCTCGTCTCACGTCGTGACTGATGGCTAAACGTCCCGAGGACTATACCTCACGCACATTTCTTTTCGCCATGGCCACGCTCGTCGTGCTCATGGCGATAAGCGTAATACCCCCCATCGAAGCGGGAGGGGTGTCGCTGCGCCGTGCCAACATACTCTCCGACCTGATACGCTTCGACAGCGACTACACGCCCGCAGAGGATGCCCCCTCACAACCCGAGATCGACGTCGAGGAGTTCCATGTCGACCTCGAGGAGGTGGAGCGGCAGGTGGCCAAGGCCGCACGCGAGGCCTCGCCCACGGGCGACGGCACCTCGGTCTCGTGGCAGGGCATATTCGAACAGCAGCCCGCCGAGGCCGACACCCTTGCCACGCACACCGACCCCGCCGTGGCCGACTCGCTCGCGGCGCGCAACCGCGCCATCGCCGAGGCCGACTTCTCGGCCCTGCTGCCGCCCGACTCGACCATAATCCCCGTCGAGGAGTTCCACACGGGCGAGGGCCCCTCGCCCCTGCAGCGCCTCTACGACAAGCTGCTCGACGGCACGCAGCCCGTACGCGTGGCATTCATGGGCGACTCGTTCGTCGAGGGCGACATCCTAACGGCCGACCTGCGCGAGATGCTGCAGGAGACGTTCGGCGGCGGAGGCGTGGGCTTCGTTCCCGCGGCATCGCCCTTCACCGGATTCCGGCAGACCGTAAAGACCACCTCGAAGGGGTGGACCCCATACAACATCATGCAGCGCAAGAGCGTGCCAGACCCCTACGCCGGCGACTTCTTCGTCTCGGGATGGGTGGCCGCGGCATCCGACGGCGCCTCGACGCGGTGGGACATGACCACGCGCCGCCGCCATCTGGACGAGTGCCGCCGCGCACGCCTGCTCTTCATCAGCCGAAAGCCCTCGCAGGTGAGCGTCACGCTCAACGACGGCGAGGTGCGCACCTTCGGCTTCGAGGGCGACGAGGTGGTGCGCCAGATCGTGGTGGAGGAGCCGCAGATACGCTCGCTCGAGATGCGCATCGACAAGGGTGCCGAGGGATTCTCGGTCTACGGCGCCGACTTCGACGAGCTGAGCGGCGTGGCCGTAGACAACTTCTCGATACGCAGCAACAACGGACAGGCCATGTTCTGGACCTCGCCCACGGTAAACGCACAGATCAACTCGATGCGCCCCTACGACCTGGTGATACTGCAGTACGGACTCAACATCATGCAGGCCGACCGCCACGACTACTCGCTCTATGCCCAGCAGATCGAGAAGATGATACGCTTCGTGCGCAGCTGCTTCCCGCAGGCCGCCGTAATAGTGATGGGCGTGAGCGACCGCTCGCAGCGCGGCGAGGACGGCATCGTGCCCATGGAGTCGGCACGCGACCTCTCGCAATGGCAGCGTACGGCCGCCGAGCAGTGCGGCGCCGCCTTCTGGAACACCTACGACGCCATGCAGCTCGCGGGCGGCATGACCCGCTTCGTGGACAACGGCTGGGCAGGCAAGGACTACACCCACATAAACTATGCGGGCGGCGCACAGGTGGCACGCGCCCTCTACTACGGCCTGCTGCAGGGCGTGCAGCGCCATCTCGAGTACCTGCAACAGGCAATCGAGCGCCAGCAGCCCGTCATAGCCGAGCCCCTGCCCGACATAGCCCCCGCCTCGGCCGACACGCTCGGCGCCGAGCCCATCGAGCTGCCCGCGCCCCCCTCGGCCGCCGAGATGCGGCCCGAGCCGCGCCCCCTGCCCAGGCCCTGACGCAAGTAAAGGCCCCGCAACCCGAAAAGACCCGAAAGACAACCCCGAATGCCCATGGAACAGATAGCCGACAGAGTGTTGGAACTGCTGCGTTACGACGCAGCCTCGCCGCTGATATTCAACAGCGGACTGTTCCTCTTCCTCTTTGTGGGCTTCGCGGCGGGATACCTGCTGCTGCGCCGCGCCACGACGCTGCGCATAATCTACGTCATACTCTTCTCGATATACTTCTACTACAAGTCGAGCGGCATGTACTTCCTGCTGCTCGTCTTCGCCGCCGTGAGCGACTACTGGATAGCCCACGCCATAGCCGACGCCCCCTCGCGCCGCACAAAACGGTGGCTCGTGGCGCTGAGCGTGGCCATAAACCTCGGCATGCTCGGCTACTTCAAGTACACCAACTTCCTGATCGAGATAGCCAACGGAATCTTCGGCGCCGGCTTCCTCGACTTCCGCAACATATTCCTGCCCGTCGGCATATCGTTCTTCGTATTCCAGTCGATGAGCTACACCATCGACGTCTACCGCGGCGCCATCAGACCTCTCGACCGCTGGATCGACTACATGTTCTACCTGTCGTTCTTCCCGCAGCTGGTGGCCGGACCCATCGTCCGCGCCCGCGACTTCATACCGCAGATACGGCAGCCGCTGCTCGTCACGCGCCGCATGTTCGGCCTCGGCGTGGCGTTCATAATCATAGGCCTGATCAAGAAGGCCATCATCTCGGACTACATATCGCTCAACTTCGTCGACCGCATATTCGACGAGCCGGCCCTCTACTCGGGATTCGAGTGCCTGATGGGCATCTACGGCTATGCGCTGCAGATATACTGCGACTTCTCGGGATACTCCGACATGGCCATCGGCATAGCCCTGCTGCTCGGATTCCGCTTCCCCCGCAACTTCGACGCCCCCTACAAGTCGGCCACCATAACCGAGTTCTGGCGACGCTGGCACATATCGCTCTCGTCGTGGCTCAGGGACTACCTCTACATATCGCTCGGCGGCAACCGCAAGGGCCGCGTGCGGACCTACGTCAACCTGCTGCTGACGATGCTGCTCGGCGGCCTGTGGCACGGCGCCGCCGTGCGCTTCATCATATGGGGCGCGCTGCACGGCGTGGCGCTCGCCCTGCACAAGATGTGGATGGCCGTGGTACCCGGCGCCAAGATCAACGGCCGCGACATGAACGTCGTGGTGCGCGTGGCGGGCATCGCCGTCACCTTCAACCTCGTCTGCCTGGGATGGCTCTTCTTCCGCGCCGAGGACATGCAGACCGTGCACCTGATGCTCTACCAGATATTCAACAACTTCAACCCCGCGCTCATCCCGCAGGTGGTCGAGGGCTACAAGGTCGTCTTCGGACTCATCGTGCTGGGCTACGCCATGCACTTCATCCCCGAGAAGATCGACACCGACATACAGAACCGCGTCGTCAACGCCTCGTTCTGGTGGCAGGTGGCGCTGATGGCCGCCACGATATGGTGCGTCATGCAGGTCAAGTCGAGCGACATACAGCCCTTCATCTACTTCCAGTTCTGATCCCCGCACCCGGCGGACCCGTTTTTCAAATCGCGCCGCCAGCAGCCGCCATTTTACCCAAAAAGCGAATTTCGGCACACTACATGCGCCCGAACGGAGACAGATTTGTCACGCAATCGTAATATATTTGCGCTGCAACGGCGGATATTGATAAAATAGCGGCCGCAGCAGGTGCGCAAAAGCCGTTTTTTTACTATCTTTGGGATATCCGCACACATCCGAAAAAAGTTTGGCCATGAAATCACGTATTTGTCTCACGGTTCTCGCCCTTGCGGCGACGATGGCGGTGCACGCACAGCTGATGCCCGACTCGACGATACAGATCACGGCGTACTGGCAGCAGGGCGACCGCATGACCTACGACTTCAGCTCGACCGAGTGCCTCACCGTGGAGGGCGACACGCTGCGGCTGCGCTCCTACACCGACATACGCACCATGGAGGTGACCAAGGCCACCCCCACGCGCTACACGCTGCGCATAACCAACAGCCGCCACTTCGAGCGCGACTCGGTAGCGCAGATGATCTTCGCGCTGGAGCAGCGCGAGGGGCTGAACGTGCCGCTGGAGATAGAGACCTCGCTCGACGGCGAGCTGCTCTGCGTGCTGAACGCCGCCGAGATAATCGACGCGGCGCACAGGCTCGTCGACCGTGCCGCCGAGGTGCTCTACGACAGCCTGCCGCAACGCATACGCGACACCACGCCGCAGTGGGAGTGGCGCAACACGCTCAAGCGGTGGATCAACCCCGACGCCTCGACCACCCACACCACCGAGGATATCGAACGCATATTCTTCTTCCACGGCAAGCGTTTCAGCCCCGACGCCGAGTACGAGTGCCGCGAGACGCTGCGCATACCCATGAGCGACGCCGATGCCGATGCCGTGACGGCCTTCTGGGCCGACCCCGCCACCGACGCCGCCTCGGCCATGCTCCACACCCACTCGATATCGGAGGCCGAGAAGGCCCTGCGCATGGCCGCCGCCGCACGCCCCGAGGCGCTGCTGCTGGGCAACATACTGCCCCCGACGCAGATGGCCGAGACGCACATCAGCATGGAGAGCTTCTCGGGCGAGGAGATACACTTCGCCACGGGGTGGCCCCTGCAGGTATACTGGAGCACGCGCCTCGAGGCCACGCCGCCCGACGGCCGCGACATACTCATCCACGTGCGCAAGCAGATCACGCGCCGCGACGACGACAGCGACATCCCCGTCACGGCCGAGGCCGAGACGCCGCCGCTGCTCTGACACGCACCGCACGCCGCTGTTGCACGTTGGCGGAAAAAGCGTATCTTTGTACACGGTACGCGCGCGCAGCCACGCGGCACGGGCGCGGGAGGGCAATCAGAGTGCCGCCGCCCGCCGCAGCGCAAGAGCGTGCCGACACGACACCGCAACACCGCGACACTATGGCAACAATACGACTTACCAAGGAGTTCTCGTTCGAGGCAGCGCACGCCCTTGAGGGCTACGACGGCGCCTGCCGCGAGATACACGGACACTCGTACCGTCTCTTCGTGACGGTCAAGGGCGAACCATCGACCGACGAGTACGACCCCAAGCAGGGCATGGTGATGGATTTCGGCCTGCTCAAGCGCATCGTCAACGAGCAGATCGTCTCGCGTCTCGACCACGCCTTCATCATACGCTGCACCGAGCAGGGCGAACAGCTGCGCGGATTGCTCGCCGAGCACTTCTCGCGCATGGTGATGGTGGACTACCAGCCCACGTGCGAAAACATGCTCGCCGACTTCGCCGAGCGCCTGCTCGAGGCGCTGCCCGACGAGGTGCAGCTCTACTCGCTGCGCCTGCACGAGACGGCCACCTCCTACGCCGAGTGGTTCGCCGACGACAACCTCGGATAGCGTCCGCGCGCCACAGCCGCACGCACCCCCGGCGGCCGCACACCCTGCGGCCGCATCACCGACACGCGGGCAGCCATGTCCGCACCCCGCTCCACACCACACACGACACACGATGAAACGACTTTTTCTAATAGACGCCTACGCGCTGGTGTTCAAGTACTACTACGCCTTCATCGGCCGCCCGATGCGCAACCGCTACGGCATGAACACCTCGATACTGTTCGGATTCACAAAGTTCCTGCGCGACATGCTCAAGCGCGAGCAGCCCGACCTGCTGGGCGTGGCGCTCGACCCCAAGGGCGGGTCGTTCCGCAAGGATATATTCCCCGACTACAAGGCCAACCGCCTGGAGACGCCCGAGGACATCATCCTCTCGGTGCCCTACCTGCGGCGGCTGCTCGAGGCCATGCGCATACCCGTCTTCGAGATCGAGGGATACGAGGCCGACGACGTGATCGGCACGCTCGCCTACCGCGGCGCCGAGGCCGGATACGAAGTATTCATGGTGACGCCCGACAAGGACTACTGCCAGCTGGTGGGCCCACACCGCAACATCTACCGGCAGAAGGGCGACGGCATCGAGATACTCGACACCGATGCCGTATGCGCCCGCTACGGCATCGCCGACCCGATACTCGTGCGCGACATACTGGCCGTGTGGGGCGACGCGTCGGACAACATACCCGGCGTGCCGGGCATAGGCGAAAAGGGCGCCTGCAAGCTCGTCGCCCAGTGGGGCACGGCCGAGCAGATACTCGAGAACGCCGCCTCGATCAAGGGCAAGCAGGGCGAGAAGATCGCCGCATGGGGCGACCGCCTGCTGCTGGCCAAGCGCCTGACCACGATATGCACCGACGTGCCCGTCGAGTTCGTGGCCGAGGATCTGGAGGTGTGCCCGCCCAACGTCGACGAGCTGAAGGCGCTCTTCGCCGAGCTGGACTTCACGGCCTTCGCCCGCGACATATACAACATGGCGCCCGCCGAGGAGCCCTCCGACGCCCCGCGGCAGGCACCGCAGCGGCAGCTGGCCGAGATGGCGCGCGCCAAGTCGGCCGCCGCCAAACGCGAGGCCCTCGCAGGGCAGGGCGACCTCTTCGCACCCGCACCCGCACCCGACGCCGCACAGGCCGCGCCGGCGGCCGAACCGACCGCGGCCGAAGCCGCAGCACCGGACGAGGGCACGGCACAGGATGATGCCCCCGCCTTCGCCACGGCCGCCACGACGCCGCACGACTACCGTCTCGTGACCGACGCGGCAGCCCTGCGACAACTGGTCGGGAGCCTTAGCACGGAGCCCGAGATATGCTTCGACACCGAGACCACGGGACTCGACATCTTCAACGACCGCATCGTGGGCCTATCGCTGGCCGTACGCCCCCATGAGGCGTGGTACATAGCCTTCACGCCCGACAACACGGCCGCCTTCGCCGACGTGCTGCGACCGCTCTTCGAGAACGCCGACACGGTGAAGATCGGGCAGAACATGAAGTTCGACATCATGGTGCTCGCACGCCTCGGCATCGAGGTGCGCGGCCGCAAGATCGACACCATGATCCTGCACTACCTGCTCGACTCGGAGGCGCGCCACAACATGAACTACCTGGCGCAACGCTACCTCAACTACTCGCCCATCGCCATCGAAACGCTCATCGGCCGCGGCACGCGGCAGCTGACGATGGACCAGGTGAACATCGAGAGCGTCAAGGAGTACGCCGCCGAGGATGCCGACATCACGCTGCAGCTCAAGCAGGTGCTGTGGGAGGAGGTGCGCAGCCAGTCGCTCGGGGAGCTGTACGAGCGCATCGAGGAGCCCATGATCGACGTGCTGGCCGAGATGGAGACAACGGGCGTGAAGATCGACTCGGCGCTGCTGGCCGACTACGCCGTGGAGCTCAACGCCCTGCTCGCACAGCTCGAGGCCGACATCCGCGCCGAGGCCGGCGAGCCGTCGCTCAACGTCAACTCGGCGCGGCAGATCGGCGAGGTGCTCTTCGCCAAGATGCGCATAGCCGAGAAGCCCCGCATGACGCGCACCCACCAGTTCAGCACCGAGGAGGAGTACCTGCAGACCTTCGCCCGCAAGCACCGCATCGTCGACCTCATACTGCAGTACCGCGGCGTGAAGAAGCTGCTCTCGACCTACGTCGAGGCGCTGCCGCAGCTGGTCAACCGCACCACGGGACGCATCCACACGTCGTTCAACCAGGCCGTCACCTCGACCGGGCGGCTCTCGTCGACGAACCCCAACCTGCAGAACATTCCCGTGCGCGAGGAGCTGGGGCGGCGCATACGCGAGGCCTTCATCCCCTCGGACGACGACCACCTGCTGCTCTCGGCCGACTACAGCCAGGTGGAGCTGCGCCTGATGGCCCACCTGAGCGGCGACGAGGCCCTGATCGAGGCCTTCCGCCACGACGAGGACATACACGCCGCCACGGCCGCACGCCTCTTCCACAAGGATCTGGCCGACGTCACGCCCGACGAGCGGCGCAAGGCCAAGACGGCCAACTTCGGCATCATATACGGCATCTCGGCCTTCGGGCTGAGCCAGCGGCTCGACATCCCGCGCGGCGAGGCCAAGGAGATAATCGACGGCTACTTCGCCTCCTACCCCGGCGTGAAGCGCTACATGGACGAGGCCATAGCCTCGGCTCGCGACAAGGGTTTCGTCACCACGGTCTTCGGCCGCCGCCGCTTCCTGCGCGACATAGCCTCGCGCAACGCCGTGGCACGCGGCGTGGCCGAGCGCAACGCCATAAACGCCCCCATACAGGGCAGCGCCGCCGACATAATGAAGATAGCCATGATCGAGATCCGCCGCCGCCTGCACGAGGAGGGCCTCCGCTCACGCATGATACTGCAGGTGCATGACGAGGTCATCGTCGACATGCTGCGCAGCGAGCAGGAGCGCGTCACCGCCATCGTCCGCGAGGCGATGGAGGGCGCCGCCGCACTGAGCGTGCCCCTCATATCCGATGCGGGCGTGGGCCGCAACTGGCTCGAGGCGCACTGACGCGCGGAACGCACACCCTCACCGACAAAGGACCAAAAGCAGAACACGATATGATCATACGCACTACGATCGCGAGCGTTGCGGCGCTCGCCGCGGCCGCAACGACGGCATTCGCCCAGACAGCCGACCGCATGGTGGTCGAGGCCGGCAAGATCGGCGCCCCGATACAGCCGACCATGTACGGCCACTTCTTCGAGGACATAAACTACGGCGCCGACGGCGGCCTCTATGCCGAGATGGTGAAGAACCGCTCGTTCGAGTTCCCGCAGCGGCTCATGGGATGGGACACCTTCGGCAACGTCGCCGTCCGCGACGACGGCCCCTTCGACCGCAACCCCCACTACGTGCGCCTCACGCCGCCCGACCACCCGCACATGGCCACGGGCATCGAGAACGAGGGCTTCTTCGGCATGGGCGTCGAGCAGGGCAAGGAGTACCGCTTCACCGTGTGGGCCCGCGGCACGAAGCAGAGCATAAGGGTCGAGATAATCGACAACGCCTCGATGGAGGAGTCGCAGGTGATAGCCGCCGGCGACGTGGCCGTCGACAGCGACGGGTGGACGAAATATGAGCTGCGCCTCAAGCCCTCGCGCACCTTCGCCAAGGCCCACCTGCGCATATTCCTCACCTCGGGCGGGCAGCTCGACCTGGAGCATGTGTCGCTCTTCCCCGTCGACACGTGGAAGGGACGCGAGAACGGCCTGCGCAAGGACCTCGCGGAGGCCCTCGCGGCGACCAATCCCGGCGTCTTCCGCTTCCCGGGCGGCTGCATCGTCGAGGGCACCAACCTCGAGACGCGCTACAACTGGAAGAACTCGGTCGGCCCCGTCGAGAACCGCCCCCTGAACATCAACCGCTGGCAGTACACCTTCCGCCACCGTTTCTTCCCCGACTACTACCAGTCCTACGGCATGGGATTCTACGAGATGTTCCTGCTGGCCGAGGACATGGGCGCCGAGCCGCTGCCCATACTCAACTGCGGCCTGGCGTGCCAGTACCAGAACAACTCGCCCGAGGCCCACGCTGCCGTGTGCGACCTCGACCCCTATATCGACGACGCCCTCGACCTGATAGAGTTCGCCAACGGCGCGACCGACACCGAGTGGGGCGCGCTGCGCGCCGAGATGGGACACCCCGAGCCCTTCAACCTCAAGTACGTCGGCATAGGCAACGAGCAGTGGGGCAAGGAATACCCCGAGCGTCTGGAGCGTTTCGTCGAGGTGCTGCGCAAGGCCCACCCCGAGATACGCATCATCGGCTCGTCGGGCCCCAACTCGGAAGGCCCCGACTTCGAGTACCTGTGGCCCGAGATGCGCCGCCTGAAGGTCGACCTGGTGGACGAGCACTTCTACCGTCCCGAGCAGTGGTTCCTCGCCTCGGGCAGCCGCTACGACAACTACGACCGCAAGGGCCCCAAGGTCTTCGCCGGCGAGTATGCCTGCCACGGCGCCGGCAAGAAGTGGAACCACTTCCACGCCGCGCTGCTCGAGGCGGCATTCCTCACGGGCGTGGAGCGCAACGCCGACGTGGTGCACATGGCCACCTACGCCCCGCTGCTGGCCCATGTCGAGGGGTGGCAGTGGCGTCCCGACCTGATATGGTTCGACAACCTGCGCTCGGTGCGCTCGTGCAGCTGGCACGTGCAGTACCTCTACGGCAACAACAGCGGTACGAACGTCGTGCCGATGACGATGGACGGCCGCGCCGTGAGCGGCCGGGAGGGTCAGAACGGACTCTTCGCCAGCGCCGTGTGGGACGCGCCGTCGCAGAGCTACATAGTCAAGGTGGTGAACGTGTCGGATACGCCCCGCCCGATAGAGGTAGCCTTCGAGGGACTGAAGCGGTCGGCCACGCTCGGCGCGGGCAGCTGCATAACCTTCCACTCGGATGACCCCGACGCCGACAACACGCTCGACGAGCCCGAGAAGATAGTCCCCGTCCGCAGCACCGTCACGCCCGACGGCAACACCCTCCGCACGGAGATCGGCGCCCTCACCTTCGCCATCTACCGCCTGCCCGTGGAGCGGAAGTAGTGAAGCCGACAAGAATAAACGAATCCCCCGACGCGGTTCGGCATACCGATCCCAGCCGAGGGATTTTTTACAACTTTTAGTTTGGCCATAAACTCGTTTTTTCATAAACTTCTTATAATACATAAGCTTATGAAGTTCAAAGAATCGGTAATAAAAGAGTTGCAGTTTTACGTATACTGCCTGGTGGACCCGCGAGACAACAAAATTTTTTACATCGGAAAAGGACACGGCAACAGGGTATTCCAGCATGCCGACAACGCTCTGACTTCAAACGACGAAAACCTGAAACTCGACACGATACGAAATATCATATCCAGCGGTCTGAATGTAAAACATTACATCATCAGACATAAGCTCTCCGAAGATGCGGCCTACCTGTTGGAATCCACGCTAATAGACATGCTCACCTACAAGAATTTCAATCTCACGTCAATACTTACGAACATACAGGCGGGACATCATCAATGGGATGAAGGGATAAAATCGGCCGAAGAGATCAATGCACTCTATGACTGCCAACCGTTCGAAGTAATCGGCCGCGACCGTCTGCTCATTGTCAAACTGAACAAGACTTATGACAATAAATCTACCAAGAGAATCTATCAAAGAGAGAACATGTACGAGAAGGCGCGCAAATATTGGAAATTAAACCCCGTGAAGGCGAAAAATGCAGACTATGTATTGGCCGTTTACAAGGGAGTAGTCCGCGCCGTGTATAAACCGCAAAAATGGTATCCCGTAACCATGCCCGAACTATATTCCGGAACCCGATATGCCTTTGACGGAGTTGAAGTCCCCGGTTCTCCGTATCTGAACAAGGATATATCCGAATATATCAAAGGCATAAGTCCCATTCGATATATCAATTTATAGGTTCAACCCACATTATCACAAAAGAGACTCCCCCTTGCCCATCGACAAGGGGGAGTTTTGGCTATATACAGACTGACCAAACGTGACCGCCTACTCCGCCGGCGCGAGCGTGAAGCAGTCGATGTCGGGAGTCCACGTATAGGGGCTGCCCATGCTGACGGTGTTGTTTCCCGGCTTCAGCCGCACCGCGACGCTCACACGGCATACGCCCTCGGTGCCCGTCGGCGCCAGCTCCCTGACCACGGCCTGACGCTCGCCGTTCACCGCGATCTCGATCATGCGGTCGTTCACCTCGCGCACGCCTCCCTTCGGCGCAAGATACGAGACGGTCATGGTATACTCACCGCCGCGGCGGCTGTAGACCTCGCGCCACTCGATGACGTTGGCGGCGCTGCCGCCGATGTTGGTCACAACCATGCGGCCCGACGCGCCGTCGCACGCGACGGGATGTATGATGCGCTTCTGCTTGCCCAGGTCGTTATAAAGGGGAAGATATGCCCACTCGGCCTCGTACAAGGTCGGTTCGAGACGACGCGCCGCCTCGAGGCGCAGGATCCTGACGCTGTGCGGAGGCAGGGTGTATGTAAGCGTCTCCTTTACCGTACCCTCGTCCTGACGCTTTACAAGGTCGCGAACCCGCACCTTGCCGCCCAGTTCGAAGAGCGACAAAGGCACCTCGAAACGGCACTCCGCATCCGAAGGATTATACAAGGCAGCGGCCCGCACGTTGCCACGGCGCTCCAAAATATCCTTTACGAGGACATATCCCTCGCCCTCGTGCTGCACGACGTAGGCCTGCAACCCCAGAGGATCCTGATTGAGGGCGATCAGCTCGCTGTTCTTCAGCAGTTCGAGCGACGCCTCGGGCAGGCGCGTAAGGTCGCAGCCGATCATCAGCGGCGAGCTCATGATGCACCACATGCCGAAGTGCACCTCCTCCTCGGAGGGCGCCAGGCCGCGGCCTATCTCCAGCATGTCCATGTCGTTGTAGTGGCCGCCGCCGGCGTAGGCCGACAGGTAGAGGTTCTTGCTTATGATGGACTTCACCGAGCCCCAGTTGGGCGCTATGTCGCCGCTTATGCGCCACGAGCGCGCCAGGTCGCGCGCCCACGTGCCGGGGAAGGCCCAGCGGCAGATGTTGACCGAGATGTTTTCGGGGCAGACCTTGCGGATGGCCTCGACGATGGCCGTGTAACGCTCGCGCTCGTCGAGGTCGAGCTGCTGGCCCGCGCCGCAGTAGTCGATCTTGATGAAGTCGAAGCCCCACTGGTTGAAATAGAGGTCGGCATCCTGCTCCTCGTGCCCGTAGAGCCCCACGCCCACGCCGTTGGGGTCGGCATCCCACAGCGAACCGCAGGTGTTGGCGCCCGCGTCGGAGTAGATACCCGCCCGCAGGCCAAGGCCGTGGATATGGTCGACGACGCCCTCGACGCCGTTGGGGAAGCGTTCGGGATGGGTCTGCAGCACGCCCTGCTCGTCGCGGTAGCCGAAGAAGCCGTCGTCGATGTTGATATAGCGGTAGCCGGCATCCTTCAGCCCGAGCGAAACCATGGCATCGGCCTGACGGCGGATAAGCTCCTCGCTGATGTTTATACGGTAGGTGTTCCACGAGCTCCACCCCATGAGGGGGGGCTCGACGCCCTGTGCGCGCACGCCCGCGGCCGACACCACGGCCGCCGTTGCCAAACAGAGCGCGATAACGGAATGTCTCATAACGCAAAGGATTTCAAGTTTCTGACAAAGATACAACAAAAAAGAGGACGAATCCGAAAATTCGTCCTCCGAACAGCCCAGTGCGGATAAAGGGACTCGAACCCCCACGCCTCTCGGCATCAGATCCTAAGTCTGACGTGGCTACCAATTACACCATATCCGCATACGCGCCGACGGGCCCGCTACCATGTCCGCTCCGCCCGCCCGCAAACGCGGCTGCGGCGGCCTGCGGCACATCCCGGCCCGGCAAAGTTCCACAAAGGTAATAAAATTCCCGTTCCGCAGGAAGCATACGGCCAAAAAATTGGGTATTTGCTTTTTTTTAGCTACTTTTGTTCCCTCATTACAAAACAATCCGGTATGCCCGCCACCGTCACATTGACCCTTACCCCGAAACAAGCCGCCGACTTCGACCTGTGCACGACGCTCGCGGCACGGCGTCTGGGCATACGCCGCAGCGATGTGGCCCTGGCCCGCGTCGTCAAACGCTCGATCGACGCGCGGCGACGCCCCGTCAAGGTGAACATCTCGATAGAGATCTTCGCCGACAACGAACCCCAGCCCGAACCGCTGCACTTCGACTATCCCGACGTAAGCCACGCAACCGAGGTGGTGGTCGTCGGCTCGGGCCCCGCGGGCCTCTTCGCCGCGCTGCATCTGATCGAGCTGGGACTCAAGCCCATAATCCTCGAGCGCGGCAAGCGCGTGCTGCCCCGCAAGCAGGACATAGCCCTGATAAACCGCAACCTCGACATCGACCCCGACTCGAACTACGCCTTCGGCGAGGGCGGCGCCGGAACATTCTCCGACGGCAAGCTCTTCACCCGCAGCAAGAAGCGCGGCGACTACAACAAGGCGCTGCAGACGCTCGTATTCCACGGCGCCACGCCCGAGATACTATACGACGCCCACCCCCACATAGGCACCGACCGCCTGCCCCGCATCATAAGTAACATCTGCCGTACGATCGTCACCGCGGGCGGCGAGATACACTTCGGCGCCAGGGTCACGGGATTCGAAATACGCCACGGCGCCATACGCGGCGTGTGGGTAGGCGACAGCCTCGTCGAGGGCGCCGCCGTGGTGCTCGCCACGGGACACTCGGCAAAGGATGTCTACCATACGCTCCACCGCGACGGCGTGCGTCTCGAAGCCAAGCCCTTCGCCATGGGCGTGCGCATCGAGCACCCGCAGGCGCTCATCGACTCGATACAGTACCACTCGCCGCAACGCGACGACTATCTGCCCGCGGCATCATACTCGCTCGTCGAGCAGGTCGGGGGCCGCGGCGTGTACTCCTTCTGCATGTGCCCCGGCGGCTTCATCGTACCCGCCATGACCGACTCGGCGCAGTCGGTCGTAAACGGCATGTCGCCCAGCGGCCGCAACTCGCGCTGGGCAAACTCGGGCCTGGTGACGGAGATACGGCCCGAGGACTTCGCCGCCCTCGAACCCGAATACGGCCCCCTGGCGGGACTCGTATTCCAGCAGCGGCTCGAGGAGGCCGCACGCCGCAACGGCGGTGCGCGGCAGGTGGCGCCCGCACAGCGCGTCACCGACTTCGTCGCCGGCCACGCCTCGTCGTCGCTGCCCTCGTCGTCGTACATACCGGGCCTCACACCCTCGCGTCTGGACGAGTGGATGCCCGACATCATAGCCTCGTCGCTGCGCAAGGGCATCGCCTCCTTCGACCGCCGCATGCGAGGATTCCTCTCGCCCGACGCCGTGGTCGTGGGCGTCGAGTCACGCACCTCGACCCCCGTGCGCATACCGCGCGACGGCGACACCCTCATGCACCCCGAGGTGGAGGGTCTCTTCCCCGCCGGCGAAGGCGCCGGCTATGCCGGAGGCATCGTCTCGGCCGCCCTCGACGGCGAACGCGTCGCCGACGCCGCCGCCCGTTACATCAAAAAACAAGACTGACATGTTCACCATAATCTGTTGCTCGGTCAACCCGCAAGCCGCACAGCGGCTCGAGAAGAACATTGCCGCCACCTGCGGCATGCCTTTCGAGTTCATCGCATACGATAACCGCAACCGCGGCGACGGACTCTGCAAGGTGTACAACATATGCGCGGCAAAGGCCCGCTACGACAACCTTTGCTTCGTGCACGAGGATGTGGAGTTCCTGACCGAAAACTGGGGCCCGATCATCGCACCCAAGATGGCCGAGCCCGACTGCGGTGTCATAGGCTTCGCCGGCAGCATCCTCAAGCTCAAGCGTCTGACGGGCTGGCACAGCGGCGGCGGCGACATGCGCGCGCACTACGTTCAGTACATGCGCGGCCGTCACCACCCCGTAAACGTCAACCCCGAGGGGCTGGACTTCTCGCCCGTGGTGACGCTCGACGGACTGTGCCTCTTCGTGCGGCGCGACGTGTGGAGCCAGATGCCATTCGACGAGAAGACCCTCACCGGCTTCCACGGCTACGACATAGACTTCACCCTCACGGTCGCATGCCGCTACCGCAACTACGTATGCAACAGGATGATGGTCGAGCACTTCTCGACGGGAAACTACACCGGTGAGTGGCTGCAGACCATGAAACGCCTCCACGACAAGTGGCGCGACCGCCTGCCCCTCTTCGCGCAGACCCTCACACCGCAGGAGCTCGAGCGCTACGAACGCGTTAGCGAAAGCTACTTCATCCGCTTCCTGTGGCAGAAAGGATGCTTCCAAGAGTGCAACTTCGGCGACGGCATCCAGTATATCGCCCGCTACCCCTTCACCAGCCACGCGTGGATACTGCTGCCCAAGTATGTGATATACAAGCTGCGGGCGCTGCTCAACCCGAAAAAGTAAAGGGCGATGAAGATACGTGTCCTGATACCCGTCTACCGCGCCTGCCCCACCGACGACGAACGACGCGCCATAGCCAACAACGTGCGCATGCTCGCCGCACACGACGTGGCGTACGTCGCACCCGAGGGCCTCGACATGCGGCCCTACACGGAGCTTGCCCCCGCAGCCGACATCGTGCGCGTGGGCGACGAGTGGCTCGGCTCGCGCAACGGCATTGCGGGATACAACGCCATGATGCTCTCGGAGCGATTCTACCGCCTCAGCGAGGCGTGGGACTACATCCTCATCTGCCACCCCGACGCATGGATCTTCCGCGACGAGCTGGCGCAGTGGGCCGCCCGCGGCTACGACTGCGTCGCCGCCCCCTGGATGCGCCGCCCGGTGTACGACCTGCCCGTCATCAGGCACTACATGTCGTGGCGCCAGCACTCGCGCCACCGCCGCGGCCTGAAATGCCGCGCCGACCTCTACGGACGCATCGGCAACGGAGGCCTCTCGCTGCGCCGCACCGCCGCCTTCATCGAGGCGTGCCGCCTGTATGCCGATCGCGCCGCCGAATACCTCGCCGTGCGCTCGCACTTCTACAACGAGGATGTTTTCTGGGCCACCGTCCCCGACCGTTTCCGCTACCCCGACCCGACGGAGGCCCTCGCCTTCGCCTTCGACACCACTCCCGCATACTGCTTCCGCCTCACCGGCGGCCGCCTGCCCATGGGGTGCCACAGCTGGTCGAAGCCCAAAATGTACCGTTTCTGGAGGCGCTTCATCGGCTGACGCCGCCGCCCCGCCACCCCCGTCAAGTTCTCTAAAGGAGCAATCTCGCGCCCGAAAGAGTCAATTTCGGACAGCGCGCCACCGCATCGGAAACCCCTCTCCGACCATACCGGCACCCCGCCAAGGCTCCGAAACACGAAAAACAGCCCCTCGGCCGCACATCCCCGCCAGCCCCTCGCCGAAAGCCCAAAACACTGCACAACAATGCGTTAGCCGAAAAATGAAAAATTCAATGTTACGGCAATGTTAAAATTTCTTAAAAAATTTTGAATTTTTTTGAGTAATTACTTGCGCGGTATTGTTTTTTGCCTTACCTTTGCACTCGAAGTTTTAAGGTTCATTTAGGTTAGTAGTTTTAGGTTGGTAGAGGCTATCGGAAGGTTGTAACCATAACGCCGTGTTTCTGTGGCACGTCGGGTTACTAAGACAAAGAGCGGTACTCGCTCGGCGTCGAATACCTCCGAGACCTCGTTTTTTTTTGCCCTTTTCCGCCGCAACCGCACTTCAGCACCACATACGACAGCACCGGCACAGGACGGCACGCCGCCCCGCGCATGGCACGGCATACGGCCCGCCACGACCATTTTCCGCCCCTCACGGCGCACCGGAGCCGCCGCCCGGGCCGACACCCCGCCACACGCAGGCGCCGGAATAAAAGCCGAAAACCCGCCGTCCCTTTCGGGAGGCGGGTTTTCGCTTGCAACGCATCGAAGCGCACCCTCCGCCGACATGGCAGATGCAAGGCGGATACGGGCGCAGGATCGGATGCGGTTAGAGTTTGCGCAGCCAGATGTTGCGGAAGCTGATCGGCTCGCTCGGGTCGCCGTGGCTCTGCAGCTTGATGGGGCCGTCGCCATGCTTCACCACGCGCGGAAGGCCGATGTACTCGGTGGTGCCGAGGATGGTGAAGTTGTTGAGCAGCACGATGCCGTTCTGGATAACCGTAACGGTCGGGTGTACCTTGTAGGTGCCGTCCTCGTTGAAGACGGGGGCGTTGTAGATGATGTCGTAGACGTTCCACTCGCCCGGCTTGCGCATGGCGTTGGCCAGAGGCATAACCTGCTTGTAGACGCTGCCCGTCTGACCGTTGGCATAGGTCTCGTTCTGGTAGCAGTCGAGGATCTGTATCTCGTACATGTTCTGCAGGAAGACACCGCTGTTGCCGCGGCCCTGGCTCTCGCCCGTGATGCCCTCGGGAACCATCCACTCGAGGTGGAGCTGGAAGCTGCCGAAGCTCTCGCGCGTCTGGATGTCGCCCTTGCTCTTGTCTACAGTAAACACACCGTCGTGAACACGCCACTCGGCCGCACCGCCCGTGCTGCTGCTAACCCAGGCGTCGAGGTTCTTGCCGTCGAAGAGGACGACGGCATCCGACGGAGCCGAGGCGGTAGCTGCATCGCCCGGCGTCACCACCTTGGGCTGCGGCGTCCAGAACTCGGTCATGCCCGGACGCATGGCCTCGGGCTTGGGGTACTCCTTCTTCTCCTGTGCCGTGACAGCGACAGCAATCGTGAGCGCCATCGCCGAAAGAATAAATCTCTTCATGGTATATCAGTATTTAGGTTTTTTAACGTAACAAATATACGAAAAGACGGGCGCAGAGACAAATCGAAAAGACGGTTTTTGACTGCCGCAGGCGCTAACCGCTCTCTGTATTATCCATATATAACGTGAAAATTTTTCCCGCCCGCCGCGCCGCCGCAACACAAAGCGGGCCGCACCCGAACAGGTGCGGCCCGCATAGGGGGAGGGTGCCAAAACCCATGAAACAGCCTTGCACGCCTAACGGCAAGGCGGAATCAATATCTGAATCCTATCGACAGATATGCCGTAGAGCAGTTCTCGATACCAGTGGTACGGGAGTCGATGAATCTGTATCCGACCTCGACGACGGGCGATAAACGGGCGCTCGGGACATACCACGCCAACGACAGGTCGTAACTGTTACGCTTCCAATAAGGCCGGCCCACACTGCCCAAAGCCTTTGCGCGCACGTCGAGGGCATGGTTCTCCGACTTGCTGCCGAGCAGCCTTACGCCCACACCGCCACCGATGCCCGCACCGTTGGAATAACTCTTAACCCCATTCCCGCTATAGAGCGAAACGTTATCCTCGACAGCGACAAAGAGATATGAAACAGAGACGAAATCAACAAACGACCTGAACGAGAAGTCGATGGGCGTAATTCCCCTACTCCTGATTCCCGCCGCGGCCGAAGTCTCGAAATGAACGCGGTCCATAAATGTCTGCGCATGGGTTACGGTCGTCGCCAATGCAAGCATAAGCACCGCCACAAAAGCAAATCTCTTCATCGGATATATGTTTTGGATTTTCGGTTTCACAAATATATGCAAAATATCGGCAACAGTCCGCGCTTCACTCCCCAAAAAAGCGGGCCGCACCCGAACAGGTGCGGCCCGCGTGCGTGGGTTACGGAAGGTTACTTCTTCTTCGAGGCGCGCTCCTTCTCCTGTCTGGCGGCCTCGTCGGTGGTGTCGGCAGCGGGCTTGTCACCCACGGTCTCGAGCATCAGCTCGACGGCGCGGCGCAGCTGCAGGTCCTCGCCGCGGAGCTGTGCCTCGGGCGGCGTCACGACATAGATGTCGGGCTCGACCTGAGTGTTCTCCGAGAAGACACCGCGCATGTCGCGGCAGCCAACCTGCGGGATACCGAAGACGATCGAGGGGTCGATCTGCGTCTCCCACCATACGACCGTCATCGTACCCGGCACGGGCGTTCCGACCAGCTTGCCGAGGCCCAGCTCCTTGTACACCCACGGCGTGCCGCAGGCGTTCGAGTAGTTGTCCTCGCAGATAAGCATGCACGACGGGCGCAGCCACTTGTTGAAGGGGTCCGACCCGATATACTGTCCGCGCGGCACGAACTGCTGGTACTCCTTGCCGCCGAGCAGCGTCACCACATCGTCGTGGAGCCATCCGCCGCCGTTGTGGCGCGTGTCGATAACCACGGCCTCGCAGTTACGGAAACGGCCGAGCAGTTCGCTATACAGGTGGCGGAAGCTCTCGCTGTCCATGGCGCGGATGTGGACATATCCCACACGGCCATCAGAGAGGCGCTCGACCTCCTTGCGGCAGCGCTCGCGCCAGCGGTTGTAGAGCAGTTCGTTCACCTCGCCCGCGCCGATGCCGCGCACCGACACCTCGAAGGTCTTGCCGCCCTTGCGGATGCCGAGGCGGATCTTGCGGCCCACCTTGCCCTCGAACAAGGGATAGTAGTCCTCTCCGGCGAGGATCTTCTCGCCGTCGACGCTCTCGATGATGCAGCCGGCCTCGACGTCGGTCTTCATCACGGCGAAGGGGCTCTTGGCTATCACCTCCTTGATCTTGAGGCCGTCGCCCTCGTACTCCTCGTCGTAGAAGACACCGAGCGATGCCGTCGCCAGCGATGCGCCCGGACCGTAGTAGCGCGCTCCGGTATGCGAGGCGTTAAGCTCACCCAGCATCTCGGAGAGCATCCCCGTGAAGTCGTAGTTGTTGTTTATGTGGGGCAGGAAACGCTCGTAGACGCCGCGGTAGTACTCCCAGTCGACACCGTGCAGGTCGACGTCGTAGAACTTGTCCTTGACCTGGCTCCATACGTGGTTGAAGATGTAGTCGCGCTCCTCGTAGGGACGGTAGTCCTGGAAGGCCTCGAACTCGATCCACTTCGTCTCGCCGCTGGCAAGCGACACGCGCTTCAAGCCGCCGCTGCACATGTAGATGTTCTCGACGTTGCGGTCGGCCACCATCTGGCCGCCGCCGATGCCCTTGACCAGCATGCGCAACGAGTAATCCTTCAGGTCGCGCACCCACAGGTCGGCCGCACTCTCCTCCGACGAGGCAATGTAGTAGAGCTTGTCGCCCTTCTTCGAGAGCAGGGCCCCCACGCCGCGCGCCGAATGTGACGTCAGGCGTACCACGCGGTCGCGGCAGTTCTCGAGGTCGAACTCCAGGGGCTCGACCTCCGCAACAGCGGCCTCGCCCTTTTCCTCGGCCTTCTCGTCGGCCTTCTTCTCGGCCTCGGCCTTCTTCTCATCCTCCTTCTTCTCCTTCTGCGACTTGTTCTCCTCCATCAGCGCCAGGTCCTCGCGGTTCATGCGGAACTGCTCGTAGGCCTCGACGTCGAAGAACATGATGTAGACGTCGAACTCGGCGCCCCACGATCCGTGGCTGCGGTAGCCCGCGCGGTCGCTGTACCAGATCATGGCCTTGCCGTCGAGCGCCCACGACGCGCTCTGGTCGGTGTAGCCGCTCTGCGTCAGGTTGTGCATCTCGCCCGAGCCGTCGGCCTTGACCAGCACCACGTCCTTGTTGTTCCAGCCGCCGTGGCCGATGTAGTCCGAGAGAATCCAGCGGCTGTCGGGCGACCACTCGAAGTGCTGGTCACCGTCGGCATACGAATACTGCCACTTGCCCTCCATGGCGGTGCGCACCTTGCCGCTCTTGAGGTTCACCACGCGGATGGCCGTGCGGTCCTCGAGGAAGGCCACCTCCTTGCCGTCGGGGCTGTAGGCGGGCTGGAACGACGCCACCTTCGAGTTGGTGAGGTTGCGCTCCTTGATGTCGGTGGCGTAGGTGAACTGCTTCTCCTCCTTGTCGGCGATGGTCGCCTCGTAAATCTGCCACAGGCCGTCGCGCTCCGATGCGTAGACTATCGAGCGGCCGTCGGGCGAGAACTGCACGCCGCGCTCCTGGTCCTGCGTCGAGGTTATCTGGCGCGTGGTGCGGTAGTCGACCGACGTCACATAGACGTCGCCGCCCATGACGAAGGCCACCTCCTTGCCCGTGGGCGAGGGCGAGATCTCGGTGGCGCCGCTGGTGCGCAGGCGACGCACCACGTCGCGGTCGAGCTTGTCGGCCACGATCTCGATCTCGACCTTCTGCGGCTGGCCCCCCTCGCGCAGCGTGTAGAGCTCGCCGTCCTGCGAGAAGCAGAGCGTGCCGTCACCGGCGATGGTAAGGAAGCGCACGGGGTTCTTCTCGAAGCGCGTCACCTGCTCGGCATCCTTCGCACCGACACGGCGGCGCCATACGTTCGAGGTGCCGTCCTGCTCCGAGAGGTAGTAGAACGACTCGCCGTCGGGCGCCCACACGGGCTCGCGGTCCTCACCCTCGAAGTCGGTCTGCTTGGCGTAGGCGCGCTCGTCGCCCAGCGTGCATAACCATATGTCGCGCGTGATGGATGCCATCTCGTGCTTGCGCCAGGGGTCCTCGTAACCCTTGCGGTCCTGATATAGGAGCTTCGTGCCGTCGCCGTTGACCCAGATGTGCTCCATGGGCAGCGACGAGAAGAGGTGCGGGCGGCCGCCGCGCGTCGGCACCGAATATACCTGCGGGAACTGTCCCGACGGGAACTGCGCATCCTCGGCCGAGGGCATGATGTTGGCCGAGAAGAGCACCACGCTGTCCGAGAGGAACGCCACGGGGCGCTCGGCCGTCGAGTGGGTGGTCAGACGGCGGGGTTCGCCGCCGCCGGCATCGACTATGAACACGTCCATGCCGCCCAGGCGGTCCGACGCGAAGGCTATGCTACGGCTGTCGGGGCTCTACACGGGGTCGGTGTCGTGTCCGGCGTGCGAGGTGAGCTGCTCGGCGCGGCCTCCCCCGACGGGGACGATGTAGATATCGCCCCGATAAGTGAAGGCGATACGCGTGCCGTCGGGCGAGATGGCGTTATGCCTCAGCCACAACGGCGACTCGGCCGCCGTCGCGCTCAGCGCGGCCACGGCAAGGACCAATGAGGTAAGTAGTTTTCTCATGCTAATAAGTATTTTGCGGATTAAATCGTTCGCACTGTTTTCCGACCTCAAAAATAACGATAAAAAAATCAATCGCGCCCTGCCCCGCGCCTTTTTCCCGCCTGCGGCGACTTTTTCCGCCCGCAGAGCGCGCATCGGCCTGCGGCAGCGACGCTTGACGGCGGCCGCCCCCCACGCGGCACCGCGAAAAGGCCGCCGCGATTTTGCCACTTCGCTATTATTCGTTACCTTTGGGAAAAGATTGATCCGAGATATGGCCGTATTCAGAGTCGAAGGAGGCACGCGCCTCCGCGGCGCCGTCCGTCCGCAGGGCGCCAAAAACGAAGCATTGCAGATACTTTGCGCCACGCTGCTCACGCCCGAGCGCGTCGTGGTGCACAACATACCGCAGATACTCGACGTCATGCAGCTCATCGAGCTGCTCGCGGCGATGGGAGTCGAAGTGCAGCACCTCGGAGGCGACTCATACTCGTTCCGCGCCGCCGACATCGACCTCGAATACCTGCGCAGCGACGACTACCACCGCCGCTGCCGCCGCCTGCGCGGCTCGGTCATGATGATAGGCCCGCTGCTGGCGCGCTTCGGCGTGGGCTACATACCCAAGCCCGGCGGCGACAAGATCGGCCGGCGCCGTCTCGACACCCACTTCCTCGGGTTCCAGAAGCTGGGCGCCACGTTCGACTTCGACCAGGCCGAGGAGTTCTTCTCGGTGGAGGCCAAGCGGCTCAAGGGGTGCTACATGCTGCTGGACGAGGCATCGGTGACGGGCACGGCCAACATAATCATGGCCGCGGTCTTCGCCGAGGGCACCACCACCATCTACAACGCCGCCTGCGAACCCTACGTGCAGCAGCTCTGCCGCATGCTCAACCGCATGGGCGCCCGCATCTCGGGCATAGCGTCGAACCTGCTCACCATCGAGGGCGTGAGCGAGTTGCACGGCACCGAGCACACGCTGCTGCCCGACATGATCGAGGTGGGCAGCTTCATCGGCATGGCCGCCATGACGCAGTCGGAGCTTACGATAAAGGACGTCTCGTACGACAACCTCGGCATCATACCCGCCCAGTTCGCCCGCCTCGGCATACGCTTCGAGCAGCGCGGCGACGACATCTACATCCCCGAGCAGGAGCACTACGCCATCGAGAGCTTCATCGACGGCTCGATAATGAACATAGCCGACGCCCCGTGGCCGGGCCTCACGCCCGACCTGCTGTCGATATTCCTCGTGGTGGCGACGCAGGCCAAGGGTGCCGTGCTCATCCACCAGAAGATGTTCGAGAGCCGTCTCTTCTTCGTTGACAAGCTCATCGACATGGGCGCGCAGATCATCCTCTGCGACCCCCACCGCGCCACCGTCATAGGCCATGACCGCCGCATACCGCTGCGCGCCACACGCATGTCGTCGCCCGACATACGTGCCGGCGTGGCGCTGCTCATCGCCGCCATGAGCGCCGAGGGCACCAGCATCATACAGAACATCGAGCAGATCGACCGCGGCTACCGCGACATCGACGGCCGCCTCAACGCCCTCGGGGCGAAGATCACCCGCCTCGAAGAGTAATCTTTCGGGCAAGAGTGGCCGCCGGAGAGAGGAAGGAGCCTCGCCGAGCAGGCAGAGAGGGAGAGAGGAAAGGAAGAGAAAAAGCGCCCAGGCATTCCGAAAATAATCGGGAGCGAAACCAAAAGCTGAAAAGCCCAGCACCCGGAAAGGAACCGGAAGAGAAAAAAACGCCCGCACCCCGAAAAGGGCAGGCAGCGGAAACAAAAGCCGAAAAAGACCAGCACCCGTAAGGGGACCGGAAGAGAAAAAAGTTGCCCTAACCCCCGAAAAAGGGCGGCAGCGAGACCAAAAGCCGAAAAAGCTGAAAAATGTTACTTGAATATACGAAACACAGGGGCCGCATAGAGGTTATATGCGGCTCGATGTTCTCGGGCAAGACCGAGGAGCTTATACGGCGGCTGCGCCGCGCCGAGTTCGCCAACCAGCGCGTCGAGGTATTCAAACCCGCCGTCGACACGCGCTACTCCGACGAGGAGGTCGTATCGCACGAGGGCCACTCGCTGCGCTCGACGCCCGTCGAGTCGTCGCAGACGATACTCCTCATGTCGGGCAACGCCGACGTGGTGGGCATCGACGAGGCGCAGTTCTTCGACGAGAGCCTCACCGACGTATGCCGCGCGCTCGCCTCGCAGGGCATACGCGTAATAGTCGCGGGCCTCGACATGGACTTCACGGGACGCCCCTTCGGCCCCATGCCCGCGCTCATGGCCGTGGCCGAGCACGTCACCAAGGTACACGCCATCTGCGTGCGCTGCGGCGACCCGGCGCAGTACTCCCACCGCCTGAGCAGCGACGCGCGGCTGGTGATGCTGGGCGAGAAGGAGTCCTACGAGCCCCTCTGCCGCCACTGCTTCGAGAAAGCGATGGAAGAGGAGCGGCAAGGCAGCACGGCAAAGTAAATACCGCCCATCGTAAAAACAACGGCCGGCCCTGTCGAGAAAAGGGTCGGCCGTTGTTCTTGCCTTTGATCTTCGGCGCCTCGGTTACTTCACGAAGCGGGCCTTGGCCAGGTAGCGCGCGCTCTGCTTGGCGGCATCGAACATGCGCTCCATGATCTCGTTCTCGTCCAGCAGCTCGCCTGCGGCGTTGTGCTCCTTGCGCAGCCAGCCCGGAATCTCGATCTCCACGACATAGTCCTTCATGCCGTTGGCATAGAACTGGTCGAAGATGGCCTCGAAGTCGATCGTGCCGCTCTCGCCAATGACGAAGTCATCCTTCACGTGCAGCATCTGTATGCGGTTGGGGTACTTCTTCAGGTAGTCGACGGGGTTCTTGCCGCCCTTGGTGCACCAGTACACGTCCAGCTCGAAGAATACGTAGCTCGGGTTGGTGTGCTCGACCAGATACTCCCACATCACCTTGTCCGAGTCCTTCAGCTTGTTGAACTCGCCCGAGTGGTTGTGGTAGCCCAGCTTGAGGCCGTACTCCGAGGCGATCTTGCCGATGCGGTTGAAGTAGTCGCACATCTGCTGCACGCCCTTCTCGGTGTAGTCGACGCCGTAGCTCGGGATCACCACATAGCGGCCGCCGCACGCCTTCTGCGTCTCGAAGATCTGACGCCAGCGGGCGATCACCTCATCCTCCTTTGCGGGATCCTCCTGTATGCCCGTGTGGGTCGATACGATCTCCATGCCGTTACGGTCGCAGATGGCCTTGAACTCGGCCGGAGCCAGGCCGAACACCTTGGTGTCGCCGCCCCACTGCACAAGCTCGGAGGTGTTGTATCCCATGTCGGCCAGACGCTCGATGGCGGCTGCAGGGTCCTTCTGCACGGCACCCATGACCGAGTAGAGCTGTATTCCGATCTTCTTTTTCTTTGCCGCCGCCTCCTGCGGGAAGGCGACCATTCCTACCGATGCCACCACACACAGGGCCGCCATAGCAGCCTTGAGGCATCCATGCCATAAAGTTGAGGTCTTCATAGTTTTTGGTTGTTTTTTAGTTTCCCGCCCGCGGGGCGCACCCCTTCGTGCAGGCGGCCTGTTTATTACAAATATATGAATAAAATCCTTTCCGCACAACAATTTTTGCCGCGCGCTACTCCTTTCGGTGCAGGCGGTAGACCTCCTCGCGGATCTCGTCCACATGGCCAATCATCAGATACACATCGTACTCATACACGAAACCGGGCGTTATGGCGAAATGCCTGACGGGGGCGAAATACGAGCAGCCCGACCCCTGCGGCCCCGACGGCCCCTCGAAACGGTAGGTCGTCAGCTCGACCGTGCCGGGGAACCACACCCCGATGCCCCAACCGCTGTCGTCGACATAGGCGGCCCAGCACTCCTCCGCCCGCCGCGGCTCGTTCGGCCAGCCGGGCACCACGCTCGTCAGGCGGTCGTTCGTCCACGGACTGTCGCCGTCGTAGAACACGAGGTTCGGCAGGGCGTAATCGACGAAGACGGCCGGAAGCTCCTGCGGCTTGACGGGGTGCGACACCTCGCCGTCATACGCAAAGCGGTAGTGTATGCGGGCGACGCGACCCTTGAGCGTGATGGTCTCCTCCATCACCGCGTCGGTAATATCCTCGCTGCTGGCCCAATGCTTGGGGCGGGTAGCGATATGCAGCGACCGCCGCTTCAGGCTGCTCGACAGTATCGTGGCCGGGGCATGCCTGTAGCCGCCGCCCTGCACGGGGTTCCAGCACCAGGGCTTGTCGGCCCACATGCTGCCGTCCTCGGCGCCGTAATACGACTGCTGGACGTAACGCCCCTTGTCGGCATGGTTCAGCAGGTTGCGCCCCGTAGCCGACTCGGCGAAATAGAAGACGCTGCCCCCACCCCCGAGGTCGACACCGATACGCACCCGTCCGTTGTCGAGATAGTAATAGCGCCCGTCGTCACCATCGGCCTGGGCAAAGGCCTGCGAAAAAGCCGCCACACACAGGGCAAGCAACAGAATCCTCTTCATAAGCATCGTATAATCTATCTTATCGACACGCGGCCGCACCCCAACACGGCGGCCCGCCGCGGCACACGGCCTGCGGCGTAATAAAATTAGACATAAAAAACGTACAAACCGCCCGCAGCAGCGAAATATTCGCCTCCGCGCGCATTTTCCGCCCGTTTTACCCCGCCCAGACCGCCGCGCGAGGCCGCCCGAAGAGAAACGGCACGCGAAAAAACGGCACGCGCCGCCCGCATTCTCCGGCCGTCAGTATACCATCGGCCGTCAGCCCCTCTGTCGCACGGGCACAAAAAAAACGACAGGGAACCGCATCCGGTCCCCTGTCGTTTTTTCCGACGGCGTCGGTAAAACTAAGCGTACTTGAAGGTCGACTCGTCCGAAACGGTCAACTTCTTGCGTCCCTTAGCGCGACGCGCAGCCAACACCTTGCGGCCGTTGGCCGTAGCCATTCTCTGGCGGAAACCGTGCTTGTTGATCCGCTTGCGGCGAGAAGGCTGATAAGTTCTTTTCATTGCCATAACGATATCGTATTTGTGTTTGTTCTACTGTGCCCGACGGCGTCACGCCGATAGGCTCCACGCCCGAACCGACCCATGCATGCAGGTGGTCCAACGCGGAGTGCAAAGGTAAAAGGTTTTTCCTTTTTCGCAAAATATTTTGGCGACAAATCGCCTTTCAGGGTGTTTTTTCTCGCTCAGAGCCAAATACAAGGCCCCTCCGACGGCCTTCGGGCCGTGGCGCACTGCCGTCGCGACGGCTACCTCGCCGCCGCCCGCACCGCCGTGTCACATCCCCTCGAAAAGGTCCAGCTCGCCGCGCTCGGCCTTGCCGTAGATGGCCGCCAGCTCGCCCACGACGGGCGATATGAGTTCCACCGTGTCGGCTATGGCCGCCGCACCCTTGCCGTCGCCCCTGATGCGGTAGAGCATGGCCGCATAGAGCGCGCGGAAGCATATCTCGGTGTCGGAGATGTTGTCGTCGTGCAGCATCGCACGCAGCTTCGGCAGCTCGGGCGCCAGCCGCGCGAATGTCGTGCGGTAGTGTGCACCCACGGGGGCGCGCATGAGGTGAAGGTGGAGGTTGTGCAGGTCACCTATCAGATGGAGCGTGTGGTCGAGGTGGCCGCTCTGCTCCTTGCCCTCCTTGCGCAGCAGCTCGGCCAGGTCGAGGTACCACGCCAGGATCTCGTCCTTGCGCTGCTGCGGTACCTCGCGCGGCGCCACCAGCTGCGAATATATCGCCTCGGGGCTAAGCTGCATCGCCCGCAGCAGGTCCTCCAGTTGCCACAGGTAGAGGATGTACTCGGCGATGTTCTCCTTGCGTTTTGCTTGTGCTATGTCCATATCTTTTTTTTCTGTTTCAACATGTTGCAGCCCGCCCGTCACGGCGGGACCGTATGCCGTTCGCGGCGTGCGCCTACCGCTCCCTGCCGGCGCACGTGACGCGGGCCCACTCCTCGGTCACCGCATCGCCGCCGCCCGGCAGCGTGAAGCTCACGCGCATGTACGTCCCGCAGTCGTCCGTGAAGATGCACCCGAGCGAGGTCTCCTCGCCCACAAGCTCGGGCGCCACAGCGCTCTCCGAGATGCGCTCGACATACTCCTCGGGGCCGCGCACCGCATAGCTTCCCTGCGCCGAGATGCGCGCCGTGCCCGCCTGCGAAACGAAACTCACCGTAGAGAACGTGCCGTCGGCACGATATATTTTATATATGGGGGCATATACGCGCCTGCCCTCGTCGGTATTGTAGCACAGCTGCCACACCCCCTCGAGCGCCTCGGCCAGGGCCTTCGCCCGTGCGGGCGTACGTCCCGCCTTCCCCGCCGCGACGGGACGGCCCACCACATGCCACGCCTCGCGGCCCACGCCGCCGCCCGACGGGAAGGTCAGCCACATAACGCCCTCCTCAACGGCGTAATCCATCGTATTGTCGTCGCCCGCGCGGTGCGACTCGTAAACGCTCTCGGCGAGCGACTCGACCAGCTGCCGCTCCGACACCACGCGGTAGGAGCCCGAGTTGGTCAGCATGCCGGGCTGCGTCCTCTCGGGCACGGCCAGCATGGTGCAGAACGTCCCGTCGGCGTTGTATATCTTGAGGAAAGGCATCGCCTCCCCCTGCGCCCCGTCGGGCCCGATGCCGAAAAGCTGGTATATTCCCGGGACAGGCGACTCCGACAGCGGAATGCCGTCCCCGGCATCGCCGCCCTGCGCCCATGTGGCCGACAAGCCCGCCAGCAGGGCCATACATGCAAGGATTGGTCGTTTCATAGGGATATGGTGTTGGAGGTTAAGCATCGTCGTCACACGTTCGGCGGCCGCCGCGGCGTCATATCTCCAAATGTAACGAAAAATTGCGGCTATGCAAAATTTTACGTCCCAAATCTCCGCACCCGCGCTACAGTCCCCAGTCCCCGGCCTCGGCCTGCGATCGGGGTGCCGCGGGAACGTTGGCGAAGAAGCGCTCGCCCGTGAGCCGCTCCAGCTCCGCGACGCTCATCATCTCGGCACGCGTCACCTCGCGGCCGCGCACGCCGCGGTGGCCCACAACGAAGGCCGCGCACTTGAGTTCGTCGGCCGTGCACTCCGTCACGCTGCGCCCCGTGCGGCCCGAGCGCGTGCGCAGCAGCACCTTGTAATAGGCCGTGGGCACGGCCACCCGCCCGCCGTCGTTCCTGTTCACCGTGGTGCCCGACGCGACCTTGCCCGCGACGGGGTCGGTGTAGTCGTCGAAGAGGCACCCCGTGACTACATAGAGCGTGTCGGGGCACATCTGCCCCTCGACGAAGGCCTCGAGGTTGTTCCATGCGCCGCCCGCGGCGTTGAATCCCGCCTGCGTCTGCGGCGCTATGTTCGTGGGCATGAAGGTCGTGCGGTTGGCCTCCGCCGAGACGGTGCGGTCGGCCGAGGCGAGCAGGTGGCCGCGCGTATACTCGCCGTAGGAGCGTTTCAGCAGGGGCTGTATCTCCACGGGCAGCGCGGGGTCGAAACGGTATGCCCCCGTGCGTCCCGCATCGCCGCGGTAGCAGTCGTGCAGCGGCGCGGCAACCCACACGGGGCAGCGGCGCGAGACGCTGTAGCAGGCCGTATGGCTGCGCCACGAGGCCGTCTCGCCCTCGCCGCCGCACAGGTGGTGCACATAGCGGCGGTCGGCGTCCGCGCGCTCGTCGGGCAGCTCGGCCCACCCCGTGCGGTAGACCGTCGCGGGGCGACTTTCAGCCGCCGCGGCAGTGCCATCGGGTTCGGGGTCAGGAGCGGCGGGTTTCGATTCGGGGTCGGCTGTTTTCGATTCGGGGTCGGCCGGCTCCACCAGAACCGTGCCCTCAACCGCGGCGGCGGCAAGGCCGTCGATGCGGTCGCGGAGGTATGCCGCACCCAGCAGCGCCGCCAGCACGATAACGTAGAGCACCGGGCGGCGCGGGCTCATCCTGCGTGTACGTCTTCTCATGGTAGGGGTGATTTTCCGGGCGGCGTCACTCGCGGTTGCGCGAGTCGATCCATATGGTCACGGGGCCGTCGTTCACAAGCTCCACCTTCATGTCGGCGCCGAAGACGCCCGTGGCCACCTCGCCGCCGAACTCGCGGCGCAGGTGCTCGACGAAGCGTTCGTACATCGGGCGCGAGACGGGCTCGGGGGCCGACCTTATGTACGACGGGCGGTTGCCCTTGCGCGTGGAGGCGAAGAGCGTGAACTGGCTCACCACAAGCAGGTCGCCCCCCGCCTGTGTCACGTCGAGGTTCATCACGCCGGCCTCGTCGTCGAATATGCGCAGGCGCAACAGCTTGCCCGCCAGCCATGCTATGTCTTCATCGCCGTCGGCCGCCTCGATGCCCACAAGCACCAGCAGGCCGCGGCCTATGTGCGAATGCTCGCGACCGTCGATGGTGACCGAGGCGCGGCTTACACGTTGTACAAGGATTCTCATTTCGGATTTGTCGGTTTCATTGTTGCGACCCCTCGAAGAAGGCCCACAGGCTGTCCCCCGCAGGCACGGGCGCCGTCACGCACACCCTCTCGCGGCTCACGGGATGCTCAAACTCGACACACCGCGAGTGGAGCGAGATGCCCCCGTCGGGGTTCGAGCGGCGCGCCCCGTACTTCAGGTCGCCGCGGATCGGACAGCCGATCTTCGAGAGCTGCGCCCGTATCTGGTGGTGGCGCCCCGTCAGCAGGCGCACCTCGACAAGCGTATAGTTCGTGCCGTGGCCCGCGACGCGGTACTCCAGCTCGGCACGCTTCGCGTCGCCGCGCGGCGCGTCCAGAGCCTTCGAGCGGTTGGTGCGGCCGTCGCGCAGGATGTAGTGCACAAGGCGCCCCTCCTCGGGCTCGGGCGTATGCTCGGTTATGGCCCAGTAGGTCTTCGAGATGCGGCCCTCGCGGATCATGTCGTTAAGGCGCGTGAGCGCCTTCGACGTCTTGGCGAAGAGCACCGCCCCGCTCACGGGACGGTCGATGCGGTGCACCACGCCCAGGAAGACGTTGCCCGCCTTGTGGTCGCGCACCTTGATCATGGCCTTGATCTCGGTCTCCAGCGCGTCGTCGGTATCGCGGTCGGGCTGCACCAGGTCGCCGCAGCGCTTGTTTACCACCATCAGGTGGTTGTCCTCGTAGAGGATATCGTCGGGAGTGAACATTGCTGTCAGAGTTTGAACGTGAAGGGCAGGAGGTCGGCCGCCGACGACACCACCGTGGCCGTGCCGCCGCCCGACATGATGATACGCACGGGCGAGCCCTGACGGCGCTCGACGTCGAGCAGCGTCTGGCGGCACGCCCCGCAGGGGTAACACTCGCGCTCCGAGGGGTCCGACGCGATGGCTACGGCCTCGACCGCGTCGCCCGCATGGCACGCCTGCACGTGGTAGAGCAGCGTGCGCTCGGCGCACAGGCCCGAGGGGAAGACCTCGCTCTCGATGTTGGCGCCGCTCACGATGCGGCCGCTGGCAAGGCGCGCCGCGGCTCCCACACGGAAGTGCGAATAGGGGGCATGGGCCCCGCGGGTGGCACACTCGGCAGCCTCGACCAGCCGGCGGTCCGGCTCGGGCAGCGGGTTCGAGGCGTCATAACTCTCATACTCGAATCTCTTCTCTCGTTTCATGGCGCTTGTGTTTTCAGTTCAACAACAAAAATACAACAATCGCCGCAAGATTCAAAATCCGCGCGGCGGAATCTCCCCCTTTCGCGGCCCGACGCGGCGCCCGACGCAAAAAAACGGCGCCGATTGTTTTTTTATGCCCCGCCGTTTCACTACCTTTGGTACCCGATAGATGTCCCTAACTTCCGAAAAACCGAAGACCATGAAACATACGATACTCCGCACGCTCCTGTCGCTGGCCGTGGCGGCTGCCATGACGGGATGCTCGCTGCTAAAGGTGTCGGTGTCGACGGGAGACCCCATGTCGCCCGAAGACGCCCGCGTGAGGGTGATGACCCGCGCCCTCTACTACGACCTCTCGAACGAGATCATCACCGCTGCCGACTCGGTCGCCACGTCGCACGACATCGACCTCAAGATACGCGCCATACAGTGGAAGATACGCACCACGCGCGCCGCCGTCTCGGCCGCCATGCAGACCATACCCGACGTGGCGCTGGCCGACACATGGATCCTCTGCGCACGCATGGACCGCGCCTTCACCCACCGTCCCGACTCGGCCCTCTTCGGGCCCTACACCCCCATGATGCGGCAGACGGCCGCCCGCATGCTGACGAAGGTCGACTCGGTGGCACGCGACGCCCTCCCCGCACAGCGGTACGGACTCATGAAGGAGTACGTCGGAGACTACATTCGCCGCAACCGCCCCCGCTCGGGCGAAAACGTCGCGCCGCAGAACACCACCCTGGCATGGATCGACTTCATGAAGAGCAAGGGCATCGAGGTGGAGTACGACCTGGGGTCGATCTCCGACGTCGTGTCGGACATGAGCGACAAGATGAGCGGCCAGACGGGCCAGCTGACAAACAGCCTCATGTGGTCGAAGGACATACTCGAGATCGAGTGGCAGCGCGACAGCATGTCGCAGTACGTAGCCGCGCAGATGGACAGCCTCGACCGCAGCTTCGAGCGCATAGTGGTCGTCATGGAGAACATACCCGAGATATCCGACTCGGTGATGGTGAACTTCAACAAGCACGTCGAGCAGGTGCTCGCCTCGCTCGAGAGCAGCCTCGACTACGCCTTCGGGCAGGTCGACATGCAGCGCAGCGAGCTGCAGCGATACGTCTCGGCCGAGCGTGAGGCCATAATACGCCAGGCGGGCGAGACCGCGCAGGGCATGGTGCAGCAGGCCATCGACCAGGTGCCCGCCATAGTCAGCCGCGTGGCCGTATGGCTCGCACTGCTGGCGGTGGTGGTGCTCGGACTCCCCTTCGCCGCGGGTTACTGGGTCGGCACGCTGCGCGAACGCTCGCGCCACAAGCGCTCCGCCCCCGACGGCGGCGACACTCCCGCCGAGGGCAAATAGCCCCGCACCGCACCCTGCGACGTAATGCCGGAAGCAAAAAACTTCCGGCATTACTGCCGTTTGCCCACGGCTTTTCGTAACTTTGCGGCCGCAAACGGCGAGGGCCCCGCCACCCGCAACGGCCCCACCCCCGCCGGCAACACCCAAAACACCGGAATGTTGAACGACAAACTGAAAGGATACATCTGCGGCGCCGCATCGGGCGCCTCGTACGGGCTCATCCCGCTCTTCTCGCTGCCGCTGCTGCGGCGCGGCGTGGACTTCGACTCGCTGCTCTTCTACCGCTACCTGATAGCCACCGCCGTGCTGGGCCTCATCACCCGCCTGCAGGGGCGCGACTTCACGCTGCGGCGCGGCGAGGTGCCCTTCATCGCAACGCTCGGCGTGCTCTTCGCACTCTCGTCGATACTCATGTTCATGGCCTTCGACTACATGCCCACGGGGCTGATCTCGACCATGTTCTTCATCTACCCCATACTCGTGGCCATCATAATGGCCGTGGCATACGGCGAACGCATCACCGCAACGCGCCTGCTGTCGATGGCCCTCGCCATCGGCGGCATAGCCCTGCTCTACCTCAAGGGCGGCCAGACCGCCATTTCGCCCATGGGACTGGTCCTCACCTTCGGTGCGGCGCTAACGTATGCCGCCTACATCATCATCGTCAACAAGTCGCGCGTCAGGACGCTGCGCGGCTCGAAGATAGCCTTCTGGTCGCTCGCCTCGGGCACCGTAATATTCTTCGCCCGCACGGGCTTCGGCACCCACCTGCAGCCCATACCCTCGGTGCAGGGCTGGGGCCTGGTGCTGCTGCTGGCAATAGTGCCGACGGTGGTGTCGTGCACGTCGCTGGTGCTGTCGGTGCGCTACATAGGGTCGACGGCCACGTCGATACTCGGGGCGATGGAGCCCGTCACGGCCGTGCTGTGCGGCACGCTGGTATTCGCCGAGCCCATGACCGTCAGGATCTTCGCCGCCATAGCCACCATCGTGGGCGCCGTGCTGCTGCTCGTGGCGGGCGACGCCGCAGGCAATGCCGTGGGCCGTCTGGGCAATAAAATACGAAACAAGACGTTCAAAAGATAGAGTGAGGAAAATATGGCAAGAAAAAGACATGATTACCCCATCGTCGAGGGAGTCGAGATAACCACCCTCGCCGCCGAAGGCAAGGCCATGGGCCGCATCGACGACAAGGTCGTGTTCGTCCCGATGACCGTGCCGGGCGACGTGGTCGACGTGCAGATACGCCGCAAGCGCCGCCGCTTCATGGAGGGCAGCGTCGTACGCTACGTCCGCCGCTCGGAGATGCGCGTGGAGCCCTTCTGCCCCCACTTCGGGGTGTGCGGAGGCTGCAAGTGGCAGAACCTGCCCTACGACGAGCAACTGCGCTTCAAGACCGAACAGGTGCACGACCAGCTCGCGCGAATAGGCAAGATCGAGCTGCCCGAGGTGCGCCCCTGCCTGGGTTCGGAGCGACAGCAGTTCTACCGCAACAAGCTGGAGTTCACCTTCTCCGACAAGCGCTGGCTCACATACGAGGAGATAGCCTCGGGGGCCGACATCGAGCGCGAGCCGGCACTCGGATTCCACATACCCGACAGCTTCGACAAGGTGCTCGACATCGACCGCTGCTACCTGCAGCCCGACCCGTCGAACGACATACGCACCGCCACGCGCCGCTTCTGCATCGACAACGGATACACGTTCCACGACGTGCGCCGTCACGAGGGGCTCATGCGCAACATGATCATCCGCACCGCCTCGACGGGCGAGGTGATGGTGATCGTGGTCTTCGCCGAGGACGACCGCGGACGCATCGTCGCCCTGCTCGACCACCTCTCGGAAACCTTCCCGCAGATCACGTCGCTGTACTACGTCGTCAACACCAAGCTCAACGACTCGATCGCCGACCTGCAGCACACGCTCTACCGCGGCGAGGCCTTCATCACCGAGCGCATGGAGGGGCTGCGTTTCCGCATCGGGCCCAAGTCGTTCTACCAGACCAACTCGGCACAGGCCTACGAGCTCTACAAGGTGGCGCGCGACTTCGCAGCCCTGACCGGCACAGAGACCCTCTACGACCTCTACACCGGCACGGGTACCATAGCCAACTTCTGCGCCGCGGCCGCCCGCACGGTAATAGGCGTGGAGTACGTGCCCGAGGCCATCGAGGATGCCCGCCTCAACTCGCAGGAGAACGGCATACACAACACGCGCTTCTACGCCGGCGACATGAAGGACGTGCTCGACGACGACTTCATCGCCCGCAACGGCCACCCCGACGTGATGATCCTCGACCCGCCGCGCGCGGGCGTCGACCCCCGCGTCATCGAGGTGATACTGCGCGCGGCACCGCAGCGCATCGTATACGTGAGCTGCAACCCCGCCACGCAGGCGCGCGACCTGGCGCTCATGGACGCGCAGTACCGCGTCACGGCCGTGCAGCCCGTCGACATGTTCCCCCACACCCACCACGTGGAGAACGTCGTGCGGCTCGAAAGGCGGTAGCGCAGGCAAAAAGCCTTTTTTTCGACAAACAACATAAACACCTAAAGATCCAATGACTATGAAAAGGATGTTACTGATGGCCGCAGCCGCCCTGATGGCGTTCTCGGCCGCAACGGCACAGGATTTCGGAGAGACGATCCCCAGCGTAACGGTAAACGGCTCGTCGCAGATAAAGGTCACGCCCGACATACTCTACCTCTCGATCAAGCTCGACGAGAGCGACACCAAGGGCAAGGTAACCCTCGACGAGCAGCGCAAGGCGATGTTCGACGCGCTGCGCAAGTGCAAGATCGACATCGAGAAGCAGCTGAGCGTGGCCGGAATGTCGAGCTCGTTCTTCAAGAAGCGCTCGTCGCTCTCGTCGTCGCAGTACGAGCTGAAGGTAGGCTCGGCCGACGAGGCCCGCAAGGTATTCGAGGCGCTCGATGCCGCCGGCATACCCAACGTCGACCTCACGCGCGTCACCTGCTCGAAGATCGACGAGTACCGCGCCGAGGCACGCATCGCCGCCATCCGTAACGCCAAGGAGCGCGCCGAGCAGCTGGCCGGCGCCGTGGGACAGTCGATAGGCGCATGCTACGAGATCACCGACTACACCACCGACGTACAGCCCGTCGTCATGCGCGCCAACATGATGATGAAGAACTCGATCGCCATGGACGAGGCCGCCGTCGCCGGTGCCGAGCCCGAGGTCGACTTCAAGCAGATGACCATCACCTACAACGTGTCGGCACGCTTCGTCCTCAACACCAAATAGCGCGGCGGCAACACCCCGCAACACACGGCGGCGGGCATCCCCACAACGGGAGTGCCCGCCGCACTGCGTATCCCCCGCGGGGCGGGGTTTTTGCACGGCATGCCATTTTCGGCGGCCTTCATAGGGGGCATCTCGCTCAAAATTGCTAACTTTGAGCGTTTGAACCGGCGTCAGCCGACGCCATAACCATTACCGACAGATGATAAACATAGCACGACTCGTATTCAACCCCCTTCAGGAGAATACATACATAGTTTGGGACGAGACGCTCAGCGCCGCCGTCATCGACGCCGGCAACTCGGGCGAGCGCGAGAACCGCGCCCTTGAGAACTTCATCGCCGAGCGCGGCCTGCAGCCGATCCTCGCCCTCAACACCCACGGCCACTTCGACCACACGATGGGCGTCGAGTTCCTCCGCCGCCGCTACGGCGTGCGCTTCGCCCTCTCGTCGCGCGACGCCTTCCTGCTCAAGACCGCGGGCGTGAGCGCCGAGCTCTTCGGCGTGCGCGCGGGCGACATGCCCGAGGCCGTGGACATCGACCTCGACGGCCGCACCTCGATCGAGCTGGGCAACACGTCGCTCGAGATAATCGCCACGCCCGGACACACGCCCGGACACGTGGCCTTCTACCACGCCGCATCGAAGGCCCTCTTCACGGGCGACACCCTCTTCCGCGAGTCGATCGGCCGCACCGACCTCCCGGGCGGCGACTACACGTGGATCATGCGGTCGATACTCGACAAGATCATGCCCCTGGGCGAGGAGGTGAAGATATACCCCGGCCACGGCGAAGAGAGCGACCTAGGCCACGAGGCCCTCTACAACCCCTTCATCGTCGAGGTGGTAAACAACGAGGTGCGGTATGAATAGGCTGCTGCACAGGCTCCTCTACCGGCTGCTGCCGCTGCACGCCTACCTGCGCACGGTAAGCCGCCTCTACTTCATCGCCCTGCGCCTCGGCCGCGGACGGCGTTCGCGCGCCATGGAGTATGTCTACCACCTGCCCGCGCTCGTCGGCGCAGGCGACACGGTAATCGACATAGGCGCCAACCTCGGATACTACACCGTGCCCCTGTCGCGCCTGGCCGCCGACGGCGGGTGCGTCATCGCCGTGGAGCCCGTGCCCGTCATCTGCGACGTGCTGCGGCGCAACACCCGCGGCTGCGGCAACGTCCGCATACTGAACTGCGCCCTCGGACGCGACAACCGCCCCATAGAGATGGCCAACGACTCGGTGGCCGCGGCCGGGTACTTCGGCACGGGGCGCAACTTCGTCGACGACGGCCGCAACGGCGGCACGCACAGCGGCGCCATACGCTTCGAGGCACAGATGCGGCGCGGCAGCGAGCTCTTCGCCGACCTCCGGCGCATCGACTTCATCAAGTGCGACATCGAGGGTTACGAGTGCGTCGTGATCGAAGAGATGATGCCCCTGCTGCGCCGCCACCGCCCCACGCTGCTCGTGGAGAGCGGCGACGACAACCGCCGCCGCCTCACGGAGACGCTCCGCGCCGAGGGCTACGAGCCCTTCACGCTGGGCGACGACGGACGGGAGCACCCCCTCGACACGGCCCGCGACGACGGCCGCGACATAATATTCCGACACAAAGAGCGATTAGGCAAATGAGAATAGACATCATAACCGTAGTACCCGAGCTGGTCGTCTCGCCGCTGAACGAGTCGATCCTCAAGCGCGCACAGGAGAAGGGTCTGGTCGAGATCGTGATCCACAACCTGCGCGACTACACCTTCGACCGCCGCCGCACCGTCGACGACTACCCCTTCGGGGGCGAGGCGGGCATGGTGATGAAACCCGAACCCATCTTCCGCGCCATCGAGCAGCTGCAGAGCGAGCGCCACTACGACGAGGTGATCTTCACCACGCCCGACGGCGTACGCTATGACCAGCACGAGGCAAACCGCCTCTCGACCCTGGAGAACATAATCATCCTCTGCGGCCACTACAAGGGCGTCGACCAGCGCGTGCGCGACCACCTCATCACGCGCGAGATATCGATCGGCGACTATGTGCTGACGGGAGGCGAGCTGGCCGCATGCATCATAGCCGACTCGGTGGTGCGCATCATTCCCGGCGCCATAGGCGACGAGTCGTCGGCGCTGACCGACTCGTTCCAGGACAACCTGCTCGCGCCGCCCGTATATACGCGCCCGGCGGAGTTCCGCGGCTGGCGCGTGCCCGACGTGCTGCTCTCGGGCAACTTCGCCGAGATTGAGAAGTGGCAGGACGAACAGGCGTGGGAGCGCACGCGACAGCTACGCCCCGACCTGCTGCAGACGGACAAGAAGTAGCGGCCGCACCCGAAACCACACACGAAAACCGTTATGCGATACTACCTTATAGCGGGCGAGCCCTCGGGCGACCTGCACGGTGCAAACCTCATGCGCGGCATACTCAAGGCCGACCCCGGGGCGGTGTTCCGCTTCTGGGGCGGCGACATGATGGCCGCCGCGGGCGGGCGCGACGCACTGGCCAAGCACTACCGCGACACCTCGTTCTTCGGCATAGCCGAGGTGGTGCGCAACCTGCCCACCATACTGCGCCAGTTCGGCGAGTGCCGCCGCGACGTCGAGGCCTTCGCCCCCGACGTGCTGATACTGATCGACTACCCGGGCTTCAACATGCGCATGGCTCGCTTCGCCCACGAGCGCGGGCTGCGCGTATTCTACTACATCGCGCCCAAGGTGTGGGCATGGAAGGAGTGGCGCGTGCGCCAGCTGCGCCGATATGTCGACCGTCTCTACACCATCTTCCCCTTCGAGAGCGGCTACTTCCGCTCGAAGGGCATCGAGCCTCACTTCGAGGGCAACCCGCTGGTCGACGCCATAGCGCGCCGCCGCCGTGACTTCCCCTCGGACGTCGAGTTCCGCCGCAGCCACGGTCTCGACCGGCGTCCCATAGTGGCGCTGCTCGCCGGCAGCCGCCGCAGCGAGATACGCGCCAACCTGCGCTTCATGGCCGAGATCGCACGCCGCATACCCGACCGCCAGTTCGTCGTGGCGGGGGTGTCGTGGATCGACCGCGCCGAGTATGAGCGCATAACCGAGGGCATGCCCGTGGCGGCGGTGTGCGACGCCACGTACGAGCTGCTCAGCATATCGGAGGCGGCCGTCGTCACGTCGGGTACGGCGACGCTCGAAACGGCCCTGCTCGGGGTGCCCGAGGTGGTGGTGTACGGCGTGCCGTGGATATACGAGAAGCTGAAGCCCTACATGCTCAAGATACCCTACGTGTCGCTCGTGAACCTCAACCTCGGCTTCGAGGCCGTGCGCGAGATCGTGCAGAGCAACCCCTCGGCGGCCGAGGCCGAAGCCGAGCTGCGCTCGATCCTCGTCGGAGGCAGCCGCCGCGCCGCAATGCTGGAGTCGTTCGACCGCCTGCGCCGCATGATGGGACAGGAGGGGGTGAGCGACCGCGTCGGCGCCGACATGGTGGCCGCACTGCGCGGAGGCCGCGCCAAGAATGAGTAACCGAAAAAGAGAAAACACCATGAAGATAATCTGCATAGCGCGCAACTACGCCGCCCACGCGGCCGAACTGCACCACGACACGGGCCTCGGCACGGGGACGGCCCCCGACGGCGGGCGCAGCGAAGGCCCCGTATTCTTCCTGAAGCCCGACACGGCGCTGCTGCGCAACAACGACCCCTTCTACATACCCTCGTTCTCGCGCGAGGTGCACTACGAGTGCGAGCTTGTGGTGAAGATCAACCGTCTGGCCAAGTGCATCGACCGCCGCTTCGCCCGCCGCTGCTACGACGAGGTGGGCCTCGGCATCGACTTCACGGCCCGCGACCTGCAGCGCGACGCCATAGCGCGCGGCCTGCCCTGGGAGGTGTGCAAGGGATTCGACCACTCGGCCGCCCTCTCGCCCGAGTTCATACCGCTGGCCGACCTGGGCGGCGACGTGCAGCGCCTGCACTTCGAGATGCGCCTCAACGGCCGGGTGCGGCAGACGGGCGACACCTCGCAGATGCTCTACACGGTGGACGAGATCATCTCGCACGTGTCGCAGTACATGACCCTGCGCATCGGCGACCTGATCTATACGGGCACCCCCGCGGGCGTGGGCCCCGTCAGCGAGGGCGACAACCTGCAGGCCTCGATAGAGGGCCGCACGCTGCTCGACTTCGACATAAGATAAAACCCGGTCAAACACTCTAAAACATGAATCCCGGATCACTTTTTCGCGCCACGATGGCCCTTGCCGTTACGCTGTGCTGCCTGACGGCCTGCGAGAAGCACGACGGAACGGACTATTTCAAATCGAAGTGCATGGCCGAACTCAACGGACAGAAATACATAGACCAGACCCCCGTAGCCTATATATTCAGCCCCGCGGCACAAAAAACACCGGCATCCGATTATGACGACGACTCTGCCCGCTTCACGACAAACCTCCGGACCAAAAGAGGCGGGCCCATCGTATATTGCGTAGAGATCAATCTCTATGCGGAGACGGCCGAAGAGATCCTCCACAAGGAGCAGACGATCGAAAGGGCCGATATGGAATATCCCGACGGAGAGCCCTCCAACCTGGATTACATCATCCACTGCATAGACAAACGGATCCCCTATGCGACGATCAACGGGGACGTAGCCGACGAGGGGTCGTTCAAGATCACCTCATACGACACGGAGAAAGGCGTGTGCGACGGCATATTCAGCCTCACCTTCGACGAAGGAACCCTTACCGGAGAGTTTTCATTATAACCCGATTATACAAATCATAGACACAACCCCGAAAATATCCCCTGAAAATGCTGTTACAGAAGAGATTGAAACCCTATACGCTGATACTGGCGTCGCAGTCGCCGCGCCGCCGTCAGCTGCTCGCCGACGCGGGCTTCGAATACACCCTCGCCGAGCGTTTCGAGTGCGAGGAGCGCTACCCCGCCGACCTGGCCGCCGCCGAGGTGGCACCCTACCTCTCGCGCCTGAAGAGCGAGGCCTACCCCTGGGCCCTGGCCGAGAAGGAGATACTGCTCACGGCCGATACGGTCGTCATAGCCGCCGGCCGCGTGCTGGGCAAGCCCGCCGACCGCGACGGCGCCGTCGAAATGCTGCACCTGCTCTCGGGCTGCGCCCACGAGGTGGTCACGGGCGTGACGCTGCGCTCGGCCACGCGCTCGGAGACATTCGCCGCACACTCGTCGGTGCGCTTCCGCCGCCTCACCGACGAGGAAATATACTACTATGTCGACCGCTACAAGCCCCTCGACAAGGCGGGCAGTTACGGCATACAGGAGTGGATCGGGTATGTCGGCATCGAGGGCATCGAAGGCTCGTTCTACAACGTCATGGGGCTGCCCGTGCAGCGTCTCTACTGCGAGCTGGAGGCATTCCTCGACGGGGAGCAGCAGGCCCGCTGACCCGACCGCGACACACGACCGACCTAAAACCCACTACACCACGATGACATGAAAACCCGAATTATGCATATCGCGCTCCTGCTGGCGGCAGCGTTCGCCGCGGAGCTCAGCGCACAGCCCCTGCCGCAGGCCGACCGCAGGCTGGGCAATGCCCGCATAGTGGTTGCGGGCGACACCATCACCGCCAGCACCGGCAAGGTGGAGCGGCGGTGGGTACGGCAGCAGGAGGGACTGGCAACCGTATCGCTCAGGGACCTGACGACGGGCCGCGAGTGGTGCAAGCCCGGCCTCGGCGCAGGCCCCGACTGGGACCTCCCGGGACGTATCGGCCGCGGCTCGCGCGCCGAGCTTGTATCCGTGCAGGTAGACAAGGCCAACGACGACGGCTTCACGAACGACTATCTGGAGGTCGTAACGCGCTTCAGGTACGACTCGGCCCGTCTGGAGATAGAGCACGTCGTATGGGTCTTCCCCGACGCCCCGGGCATAAGGACACAGCTGCGCGTGAAGGCCCTCGATGGCTTCGACCCGACGGGTCTCCCCGAGGCCGAGACCACGCGCAACTACTACGGCAACACGATGGCCGTGCCGAGCGCCCGCACCGAGTACCTGCCCCTGGACTACAGCGTGTGCAACCGCCGCCGCTACTGGGGTTACTACAACGACCCCGGCACGCGCCACGACCAGAGCCGTGACATGCTCCGCGAGGAGGTCGTGGAGGGCTTCCCCGTCTTCCAGAGCGAGGACATACACTGGGCCAGCGGCATCAGCACCGAGTACGGCGACAGCGCCGACGAGGGCGTCGTCGTAGTGAAGGAGTCGCACAAGTGCGTCAACCAGCAGGGACACTACACGGGGAGCTTCTACGTGGGCCCGCAGGGGCTGCGCGTCACGGGGTGGGGCCTCAAGCCCGACGAGATAGAGACCGGCCGCTTCCGCGACTGCTGGGCCAGCTGGACGATACTCTTCCGCGGCGGCAACGACGGCATGCAGCTGGCGCTGAAGAGCTTCGACCGCAAGCGCTACCCCGTCTTCCCGCAGCGCGACATGATGATGATATGCGACACGTGGGGTCCGGCAAACCCCGGCGGCGCACAGTTCGCGCAGGAGGAGTACCTGCTCAGGGAGATACCCCTGCTGGCCGACCTCGGCATCGACGTGCTGCGCATCGACGACGGCTGGCAGATAAACCCCTGGGGCGGCGACAAGGAGGTATTCCGTCCCAGCTACCCCGACAAATGGGAGAACATAACCCGCGCATGCCGCAGCAACGGCGTAAGGCTCGGCCTGTGGGTGGCCATACAGCGCGCGCGGCAGGAGGACCTAATGGCGAACCTCAAGGAGGCCGGCATCGTCACATGGAAGGTCGACTTCGACCACCTGAACAACAGGGCCGCCTTCGAGAACCGTTTCAGGAACATACGCGAGCTGATGAAGGCGGCATGGATGAAGACCCAGTTCTCGTTCTGCCCCGAATATGCCGACCCGCGATACGGCTGGTACTACGCCAAGGAGTACGGCAGCATCTACTTCCAGAACATACAGGAGGCGCTGCCCGAGCACCTGATAATGGTGCCCTACCACGTGCTGCGGCAGCACTGGCTCATGTGCAAATACTTCAACAGCAACAAGCTGCAGGTGATGCTGCAGAACCCCAAGCGTGTCGACGGCCGCTACAGCGACGCCCCGCAGCACGGCCACGCCTACTGCTTCGCCATGGGTCTGCCCTTCATACCCGTATTCTTCCAGAGCGCGCAGTACCTCGACGACGAGGGGCGCAGCGAGCTCAAGCAGCTCATATCGACATACCGCGACAACCGCCGCAAGATGTTCGAGTGCTACACCTTCCCCATAGGCGACATGCCCTCGAACGGCAGCTGGTCGGGGTTCCAGATGGCGGACGAGTCGCAGCGCGAGGGATTCATCCTCCTCTTCAGGGAGATGCACAACGCCGAGGCCCAGCGGTCGGTACGGCTGAAGTTCCTCGCCGGCAGGCGCGTGCGGATAAGCGACCTGCGCAACGGGCAGTCGTCGGAACAGCAGGCCGACGCCGAGGGCAACATGACGTTCACGATAAACGACCCGGCCGACTTCCTCTTCCTGCGTTACAAGGTGGTCGATTAACGGCACGGCAAGGGCCAAAACGGCGAAGCGTGTCAGGCCGTCCCTCCGGGGATTTCGCCTGACACGCTTCGTTTACCCTTACGCCGCCGCGGACGCTACAGCCCTTCGCCGCCGGCCTCCCCGCCGTCGTCGTACAGGGAAATATATTCGTAGGTGTTGCCCACGGCCGTGAGGTAGCGGGCGAACATCTCCTGCGAGATGACCACCGTGGCCGTGTTGTCGTTGGGGTGGAAACTCAGCGACGGGTAACGCAGCAGCGTGCGGTCCAGAAACAGGTGGACGTGGTTCTCCGTATCGTTTATCAGCCCGAAGGGCGACACCGACCCCGGACGCAGTCCCAGGTAGCGGTCCATGCGCTGCTCCGAGGCAAACGACAGCTTGCCCTGGTGCAGGCGGTGCTCAAGGTCGTGGATGGCGAGCTCGCGCTCGCAGTCGAAGACCACCAGATAGTGGCGGTTGCCCTTGTGGTTGCGGAAAAAGAGGTTCTTGCAGTGCTTCGACCCGTCGTTGTGCCAGTAGCGGCGCGCGATCTCTATGGTCGGGGCCTCGGGGTGGTCGTACGCCTCATACTCTATGGCGTGCGAGCGCAGGAACTCGAACACCCGCGCGCGGCGCGCGGCCCTCGCTTCGGTGTCGGCGGTCATGTTCTCCATCTCTTAAAGCCTGAAATCAAACCCTGAAACCCTATCGCGACGCCACTCCCATGACGCCCATCGTGTCGCAGCACCACTCGCCCTGCGCGCGCAGCGTCTGCTCGACGATGTCGCGCACGGCGCCGTGGCCCCCGGCGAACTCCGAGACGTAGCGCGCGGCCTCGACCACCTCGCTGCAGGCGTCGCTCGGGCATACGGGGATGCCCACCATCGACATGCACTCCAGGTCGGGGATGTCGTCGCCCATGTATATCGTGTCGGCCAGGTCGATGCCGTACTCCGCGGCGAACTCCTCCAGCGCCTCGCGCTTGTTCATGCAGTTGAGATACATGCGCGTGACGCCCAGACGCTCCATGCGGCTGCGCAGCAGGTCGCCGCGGCCGCCCGTGATGATGCACACCTTGTAGCCGCGGCGCACGGCGTAGGCCACCGCATAGCCGTCCTTGGCGTTGTACTTGCGCAAAAAGTCGTTGCCTCCGTCGACGGGGATTATGCCTCCGTCGGTCAGCACGCCGTCGACATCGAATACGAAGGCGCGCGTGCGGGCTATATCTTCCTTGAAGTTTCCCATATATATTCGGTTAAAAGTCGGTAAATGTCCCTCTGCAGCGGCTCGTCGGCCAGCATCGCCCCGTGGCGCGCGGCCACCGTCATGTCGCCCCTCACGGCGGGGCCCGTCTGCCCGCGTCGCGGGTGCGGCAGCGACATGGCCTTGCGTGCCGTCTCCTCGATGAGCGGGTAGAGCACCGACGGCGGCAGCGACTCGCGTTCGGCCAGGCAGTCGGCCGCCATCGAGTAGAGCGCGTTGACGAAGTTGCAGGCCAGCACCCCCGTCAGGTGTATCGTCCGCCGCCGCGCCGACGATGCGCGGTAGACCGCACGGCTCAGACGCGAGGCGAAGGCCTCGAGACGCTCCGTCACCCCCTCGCCGGCACCCTCGACGAAGAGCGGCACGCGCGAGAAATCGACACGCCGCCCCGCCGTGAAGGTCTGGAACGGGTAGACCACGCCGCAGGCATCCCATCCCGCGTCGCGCAGCACATCCACCCCGACGCTTCCCGCCGTGTGCGCCACGACGGCACCCGCCACGCGCGGCAGCGCCGCCGCCACGGCGGCCACGGCGCGGTCGCTGACGGCCACAAGGTAGAGGTCGGCCGCAGGGGCGTCGCCTATCGGGCCGTGCCACACGCCGCCCGCCAGGGCCGCTATTTCGGCCGCACGCACGCCGTTGCGTGCCGCCACGCCGCGTAGGCACAGCCCCTCGGCCGCGGCTACGGCCACGGCCAGGGCCTCGGCAACGTTGCCGCTGCCCACAACCACTGTATCACATATCGGTTTCATCGTTTCCATTCATCAGGTCGACAATCCTCACGTTGCGGTCGCTCGCGCGCGTCACGCCCTTGAGCGTCTCGACAGCCTCGGCGCTGCGGCGCAGCTCGCGGTTCAGGCGCATGTCGATGGTGTCGCGGCCGAAGCCGTGCGAGTCCACCGCCTCGAGCACGTCGTAGACGCGCAGCTGCGATATGTCGCGCGCGGGGGCGTATTCGAGTCCGTATTCGGTGCCCTCGGTGCGTATCTCGTTGAGCATGCGCGAGCGCACCAGCGTGAAGAGTATGTTGTTCATTATACGTGTCGGCACGTCGAGGCGGTCGCGTATCTCGGCAAACGACACCGTGCCGCGGCCGTCGCGGAAGGCGCGCGCCACGAGCACCACCACGCCCAGCATCAACTTGCGGCGGCAGTCGTAGCTCACGAGCAGCGACTCGCGCTCCTCGTCGAAGCGGGCGACGTTCTGGTAGGCGAACGACAGCTCGCCGCCCAGCAGCAGTATCTCCCACGACATCTGCATCCACAGCAGGAAGAGCGGCAGCGCGGCAAAGCTGCCGTAGATGGCGTTGTAGGAGGTCATCCACCGCTGCAGGTAGACATATCCCCACTGGAAGAGCATGAAGGCCGTGCCGGCGACGATGCCCGCCGTCAGCGCCGACGAGAACCGCACCTTGGTAGCGGGCAGCACCACGTATATGAACGAGAATATGAACCACGTCACCACCAGCGACCCCACGCGCGTGAGGGCCTCGAGCAGGGGCGAACCCGCCACACCGAGGATATCGGTGGCGTAGCTGCCCATCGACGAGAGTATCACCCACAGGATGGGGACCACCACCACGACGGCTATGTAGTCGCTGTACTTGCGCGCGGCGCTGCGCGTGCTCTTCACCTCCCATATGTTGTTGAAGGCGTCCTCGATCGACCCGAAGACCTTGATCACGGCCCAGAAGAGTGTCAGCACACCCACCAGCGCCACCCATCCGCCCTGCGTGCGGGCGAGGGCCTTCTGCGCGAAGTCGACCACGTAGTCGATCACCTCGGGGCTCTGCGGCAGCGCCTCGTAGAGGTTCTGCTCGAGGCCCTCGGCCAGGCCGAAACCCTTGACCACGGCAAAGACCAGCGCCACCATCGGCACCAGCGACATGAGGGTGTAGAAGGTGAGCGCCGCACTGCGCACCATCGTGCCGTGCGACGAGAGTCCCTGCACCGTATAGAAGAGGAGTTTGTACTGCCGCACGGCCCAGCGCGCCACCGGGTTGCGGTAGTCGTCGGCCCTCTTGCGGAAGATCGTGTCGGTGAAGAATGTGATTATCTCGCTCAGTCGCATCGGCATGGATATTTTCTGCGAATATACGGAAAATTACCCGAAAAACATCCGTCACGGCGCAGAGCATTGGCCCCACGCCGCACACGGCCGCCGCGACGGCGCCGCCGCTACTTCATGAAGACGAAATATACCGCCAGCACCAGACAGGCGAACGCCGCCAGATGGTTCCAGTGCAGGGCCTCGCCGCGGAAGGCCACCACCGAGAAGATGGTGAAGATCACCAGCGTGATAACCTCCTGTATCACCTTGAGCTGCATGAGCGAGAAGGGACCGCCGTTGCCGGCGAAACCGATGCGGTTGGCCGGTATCTGGCACGAGTACTCGGCCAGCGCGATGCCCCACGAGAAGAGGATCACGGCGAAGAGCGGCCACGACGAGATGACCTTCATCTGTTGCAGTTTGAGGTGGCCGTACCATGCGAACGTCATGAAGATGTTCGACACGACGAGCAGTAGAATGGTGTAAAGTGCTTTCATTGCGCGATTTGTTCTGTTCGGCAGGCTCCCCGTGCGGGGGCCTTTCCGGGGCGCAAAGATAGTTCTTTTTTCGGCCCGATGCACACCGTACCGCCCCGCGGCGGCGAAAAAACGGGCCCTCAGCGCCTGTCGCGGCTCCACAGCCACAGCGTGAAGAGCGCCATAGCCGCATAGGCGGCCGCGACGGCCGCACCCTCCGCCTGACGCTCCACCACCAGCGCCCCGCTGCGGGCACACGCCCCCACCAGCGCCTCGAGCCACCCGGCGGCCGTGCCCGTCACCCACGCCGCCACGGGTTGCAGCGGCGGCAGCGGCAGCAGCACCCACACCAGCGCCGACGCCACGACAACGCCTCCGAGCAGCACTGCCACGGGTCCCGCCGCCACGCTCCACAGCGACACCGTGCCGAAGAGATACGACACCAGCGGCGCGGTCGCCACGCTCGCCGCCGCCCCCATCACCACGCCGCCCCACGCCCAGCGCAGCAGGCGGCGCCACGACCGCCGCAGCCAGTCGGCCACGCGCTCGCGCCGCGTGTGGGGGATGGTGAATATGGCCGGGGGAGGACGCCGCGTCGTGCGGCGGAAGAGGGGCACGCCCCACTCGATGATGGCCGCCACCGAGAGGAACGAGAGGCGGAAGCCGGCGTCGTAGAACGTGCGCGCATCGAACAACAGCATCAGCCACGCCGTCAGCGCCAGCGAGTTGAGCGAGTCGAAGCGCACGGTTGCGGCCATCGCCGCCTGCAGCACCGAGAACATCGTCGCGGCACGCACCACGCTGGGCGAGAATCCCGTCACGGCGGCATAGGCCCATATGGCGGCCACCGCCAGCAGGCAACGCCACGCATATCCGTAGCGCAGCAGCGGCACCCACCACAGCAGCAGGTTCACCACCACGAAGACGAACCCCACGTGCAGGCCCGACACGGCCAGCAGGTGCGACGTACCGCCCCGCGCGTGCATCTCCCTGATCGCGGGCGTGAGGCCCGAGCGGTCGCCCACGGCCATCGCCGCCACCACGGCTTCGGTCTCGGGCGCCAGACCCAGGCGCGAGATGCGCTCCACGGCCCCCTGCCGCAGCCGCCGCGCCCACCCCGACGGCATGGCCTCGCGGCGCAGCACGCGCGACGGGTCGAGCCTGACGGTGCCCGCCACACCCTGCCGCAGCATATACCGTCCGTAGCCCTCTGCCGCAAAGGGGCGCAGGCGGCAGAGCGCCTCCACGCGCTCGCCCTCGCGCAGCGCCAGCGACGCGGGCGCCGTTATGCGCACCGTGGCACCGCTGCGCTCCACACCGCCGCCATCCGCCGCAAAGGCCACGATGCGCCCCTCGGCCGTCATACTGCCGTCACGCCGCGACGTGATCCCGTCCACGGCCAGCTCCATCACCCGCTCGCCCGCGGGCAGCGGCGGCCAGGGACGTATCTCCACGGCACACCACCCCGCCATCACCATCGCCGCGGCCAGCATGGCGTCGGCCCCGGCGCCCCGCCGCAGCCACACGGCCCACGCCACCGGGACGACGAGGCCGACCGCCACGCACCACAGGGGCAACGTCCAGCGGTCGGCCACAACGATACCGACAATCAGGGGCAGCAGCGCCTTGAGCATGGGCGCAGAGTCCATGCGGCGCGATATGTTTTCAAGCCTCACGGCATATCTCCCGCCAAACACCGCCCCCGCAGGTTACATGTCAAAGGAAAAGTTCGCTCTCGCGGCGCTCCGAGCACACCTTGCGCAGCATGGCCGTCACGGCCGCCATCTTCAGGCGCGAGATACGGCGCGCACCCTCGGGGCACACAGCCACGCACGCCATGCACGAGATGCACTTACCGGCATCGACCTTCCGCACGTCGTCCGCCGCGATCGCCCCCACGGGACAACGCGCCGCGCAGGCGCCGCACCCGGTGCACGAGCGCGTCGGCTCGGGTACAAGCCCCACGCGCTTCGACTCGCGGTAGGGACGGTTGCCCGGCAGCGGCGACAGCGGGCCCGCGGCCCCTGAGGCCAGACGCTCCGCGATGCGGTCGGCATACCCGCCCAGACGGCGCACATCCTCTTCGTCAGGACGCCCCGCACCGTAGCGGCGCACGATCGAGTGCTCGGTCACGGCCGCCACGGCCGCCACCACGCGGAACCCCGCAGCCGTAGCCACATCCTCCAGCTCGGCAATCGTATCCTCGAAGGCGCGGTTGCCGTAGGCGCACACCAGCACCGCACGCGCCCCGCCTCCATCGACTGCGGCCAGCCGCTCCGCCGCCACCGACGGCACACGCCCGCCGAACGACGGCACGGCGATAACGGCAACCTCGTCGCCGCTGCACGACGCCCCGCACCACGCCCCCTCGCGGCGCATCAGGTCGAGGGTGCGGCTCCCGCACCCGAGGCGTTCGGCCAGCCGCCCCGACACCACATCCGCAGCCCGCCGGGTAGCGCCCGTGGGGCTGAACACAATCTCACAAATATTCATACGCGTAATTTTTTCGTCCCGGCTGCCCGGCACCTGCCCTGCCGCCGGGGTATGACGTGTAAAATTACGAAAAAATCACCCGACGGCCAAATCGAAGCCCCGCTCGACCTCCGCGCGCACGGCCGCCACGCCGTTCTCGACCCATGAGATAGCCGCCACCAGCGGCACCATCGTGGCGCGGCTGCGGGTGTCGATCCTCTCGTCGGGGCCGAGGCCCGTCATCTCGCACACCGTGCGCACGTAGCGCGCCGTGTCGTTCTCCGAGGGCGGGGCGTAGCGGCCTATCATGCCGCGCACCGTGTCGAGCCCGTAGCGGCGGCGGTAGGTGTCCAGCAGCACGAACACGGCGCGGTAGCCCCACTCCATCGACTCGAACTGCTTGAAGGCCGCATCGCGCGAGGGACGCACCTCGCCCCTGTATCGCACCCGCGAGCGGCGTATGTTGCCCGGGTTGCAGTTGTCCAGTCCGCGGCTCATCGCTCCACCTCCTTTCCCAGGCGGCTGCCCACCAGACGGCTGAGCCACCGCAGCGCCGGCGCGTCGCTTATGCGGCAGGCGTTCTCGAGGAACGACCACAGCTCGACGCCGCAGACAAGGCCTCCGAACAGGCGCGCCAGGCCGGGGGCGAAGAGCCCCGCCGTGACGGCGTCCATCATGCAGGCCATGCCGAGCGACATGATCACGAAACCCAGTTTCTGCACCGTGCGCCACGCCTTGCGGCTCTCGAACCGCCACGGCCGTCCCGCACGCCGCGCCTCGGCGCGCGAGGCCGCCACCCCCGTCGCGAAATCCACCGCCATGAACACCGTCACGCACCACACCAGCGGCACCAGCGGCGCGAAGAGCGCCGCAAGCGATGCCGCCGTCACGTTAAAGAACCTGCACAAAGCCTCCATCGGTCACACATCGGTTAAGTACGTTGCGCCGCGGGTCGTATTCGGCCATCGTCGCGGCATTCTCATCGAGATACTCCGACAGGCGGCGCAGCTGTATGTTCACCTCCACGCGCAGCGACCTCATAAGCTCGATGCGCGCCGACTCGGCCGCCGCCACGGCGTAGATGTTCGACGCCTGCGTCAGCCCCGCCTGCCCCGTGGCGGCGTTCAGGCGCGGCTGCACCTCGAGGCGCGTGGCCGCCGCAGCCGCCGCGGCAAAATATTCCTTCGCCTCGGGATACTCCCCCGCCGCGACGGCACGGCACAGCGCCGCCCCCGCCACGGGCTCGACCCAGCGGTGCACGGCAGCCGCTATGTCGGCCTGGCCGATGGCCTCGGGGGCGACGTAGCCGCCGTCGGCAAATGCCAGCGCGACGACCTCGGCCGGCGTTACAATCACATTATCCATCTCCCATTGCGTTTAGGCCGCCCGCCCCTGCACCCCGGCCGGGAAGCGGCGGCGGGCGGCGCGGTTCAACCTATCTTTGTCACGTTGTATTTGGTTATCTCCGACAGGAAGGCCTGCTGGCGTTCGTCGTCGGGGTCGTAGTCCAGGCCGTCAGCCTTGCGCGCCTCCCACACCTTCATGTAGATGGGCTTCGAGCGCGTGGGCGGGCGGTTGATTATCTCCAGCGACGAGGGGTCGATCCCCGCCACGTCGCGCAGGATGGCGCGTACGGGCTCCATCAGCTCCTGCTGCTCGGCCAGGATCACGGTGTTGAGCGCCACCTCGTACTCGTGCAGTATGCGCTCCGAGCTGAAGCCCGACGAGTAGTCGAGGCCGCTCAGCGAACGGAACCACGAGTGGGCGATGACGATGTCGCTGGTGGCCTGGTCGTGGAGGCTGCTCCAGTCGCCCTCGTTGCGCGACTCGATGGGGATGAAGCGCGAGTTGTCGGCCTCGCTCCCCTCGCGCAGCACGAACATCACCTGCCCGGGGTTGCCCGCGAAGCGCCGCTCGGCCGTGCGGACGATGCGTTCGGCCTCGGCGTCGCTCTGCGCCGTGGCGTCGAGCATCATCACGCCCGAGAGCTGGAACGAGTTGTCCAGACGCGAGATGTTCCAGCAGTCGGTCTTGTAGGCTATGGCCGAGACCCCCATGCCGGCGATGTACTTCGGCACGCCGTAGTGCGAGAACATCGGTTCGTAGTCCTTGTAGTGCACCACCGAGCGCAGCGACCCGTCCGCCTGCTCCTCGAAGGCCGGGTAGAGGGGCAGCCGCACCGCCTCGTCGGGGCGGAACGCCGCCCAGTCGTGGTGCAGCAGCACATGCTGCGAGTCGCGCGCCACGCGGCAGCGCGACGCATCCTGATGGTAGAGCGCCACGAAGCCGTGCGCGCGGTCGGTCACCACCTCCATGAAGGCGTTGCCCATGAGCATCTTGTCGAAGGCCAGGCGGTGCAGCAGCGTGCGCAGCGACTCGCCGCGGCCGTTGATGCAGCGCACCGCCGCCGCCAGCTGACGCTGCGACTCGTCGCACGAAAAGCCCTTGCCGGCAATGTAGTCGGCCTTGTCGTTGATTATGCGGCGGTGGGTGGTCGAGCGGCGCGACATGAGCGACAGCACCGCCGGCAGCATGTTGTCGTCGCCCCAGCGCCAGAATTTGTCGCTCGTGACGCTGCGCGACGTGAGCGCGAACAACGGCTGCGGGCTACGGTCGGCCACGGCCGTCACGCTCTTGGTTCTGATGTTTTCCATAGCATCTGTTTCGTTAGGGGTTAATCGGCCGCGGGCAGCGAGTCGGCCGCCGCGGCGCGCGAGGTGTCGTCGGAGGCCAGCTCAAGCTCGGCATGGGGTGCGTCGAGGGCGTCGGTGCCCGAGCGCAGCGCGAGCGACCTCAGCCGCAGCGCCTGCTCGAAGCCGAAGCGGGGCGACCACCCCGCCACCAGCGTCTCGCCCGAGGCGAGGGTGAAGCGCGCCGCCACACCCTCGTCGCCGCAGCGCGCCACGAACTCCTCGTCGAACCACGCCCCGGCGCGGGAGATGTCGGCGCGCAGCACCAGACGGTGCTCCACCCTGACGCGGCCCTCGTCCACCGAGAAGGTCTCGGTGTAGGACGAACCCGCGTCGCACAGCTCCACCGCCACGCCGCCGCCCGCAACCATCTGCGCGGGCGAGGCGAGGCCGCGCACCGCATACAGCTCGGCCGCAACAACCCCGCCCACGGGTTTGTATCGTTTGACGTCAGACATGGCCGCGCGCTATTCGGTGATGTTCATGTAGGCCGACATGAGGTCCTCGTCGAGGATCTCGCACCCGATGGCGAAGACGGCCCTCTGGCGGTTCTCCATCTCGTCGGGGTTGTACCACATGCGCACCTCCGAGCCGGGCGTGTCGGCCGTGTTGACGGCCATCACCAGGTTGCGGCGGTCGGTGAAGATGCAGAAGTTGCGCGAGAGCGTCGACGACGATATCGCCGGCTCGAGGTTCACCTCCACCACCGGGAAGCCGTGGTACTTGAGCGTCGGGCGGCCGTTCTGCGTGTCGCCGTAGGTGACGGGGCTGAACGTCTCGTCGAGGTAGTGCTCGTAGGCCGAGTAGAGGTCGGGCGAGACGAAGAACGCCGCCTGCCCGTCCTTGAAGAGCCCCTTCAGGCGGGGGCTGGCATTGGCGATGTGCTGGTCGAAGATCTCCTTGATCGTGTAGTCGCCCAGACGTCCGTCGAGGTCCTTGTCGCTGAAGTGCAGCGCGCCCTCCTTGATGCGCTCCTGGATGATCTTCAGCAGGCCGTCGAAGCTCGTGTAGCCGGTGTTGTGGGTGCCGCCCTTGTCGCCCAGCCAGAGGTTCATGCGTATGCTGTCGGCGATGGCGTTGCGGAAGAGTTCGGTCTCGGCCGCCTCGAGTTCGGTGCCCGTGAGGTCCTCCATGTTGACGTCGCTGCGGTTGGTTATCAGCTCGAATATCGTCGAGAAGTAGTCGCTGGCGCTGAAGGCGTTCTCGGCCTTGACCCTGTGCAGGGGGATGGTCTTCTGGTAGTGGACGCTCTTCGAGCCGCCGCTCCACTTCGACGCCTCGTCGAAGCTCTGCAGCACGTTGCCCGTGCGGTCCCACAGCTGCACGACCGTCGGCACGGGCATGTTGTAGAGCACGCGTATGCCGAGCGACTCGATCGACGGGCCGCTCATCAGCGGACGGAAAAAGATGGTTTCGAGCTCGCGGCCCGTGTAGTTCTTGGGGTTTACAATGATTCCTGACATGTTTTTTCTGCTTTTTTCAATTGTTTTACGTTGGTTTGCATTCTGCGGGCGCTATCGCATCGAGGCGAAGGCGCGCGCGTCGTCGCTGTAGGCGCGGGCGTTCGACTCCGAGCAGAGGGGCTCGGCCGAGGGGTCCTCGGTGGGCGATGTGAGGCTGGGTCCGTAGCGCCGCTGCCCCTCCTCGAAGGCCACGGCCGAACGCGACGCCGCATTCTGCGGCAGAGCCTCCGACGCGGTCTTTTCCGACGCCTTGCCCCCGGCCTCGGCCCTGGCGGCAACACGGGCTTCGCGCTCGGCCTCGCGTTCGGCGCGACGCTCCTCGCGACGCGAGCGCACGCGCTCCATGAAGTTGTCCCAGCAGCGGGCGAAGCGGCGCACGGCACACCTGGCCACGCTCACCGCCACATTCGAGAGGGCCCTCTCGGCCACCTCGCCGATGCCCTCCTCACCGTCGCGGCGCCTTGCGCGCGCCGTGGGCATCGTCTCCACCGGCGGCACGGGATCGGCCGTCGCCGCCCCGTCGCCCTGCTGCGGGGGCAGGGGCGTACCCTCGGGCATCACCACGCCCGTCATCACGCCGTCGAAGATGCGGTCGGCCAGCCCCGCCGCCACCGTCTCCTCGGCCGAGAGCCAGCGGCCGCTGCCGTTGTTCTCCGACATGAGGGCCTCGAAGCTCTCCCTGTCGCGGCCCGAACGCTGGGCATAGAGCTCGGCCAGACGGGCGTCGGTCTTGCGCAGCAGCTCGGCACGCGAGGCCAGCGTGCGGGCGTTGCCCTCGACGGCGCACTCCGAGTTGTGGATAAGGTACAGCGTGTTGGTCGATATCTCGCGGCACCCCTCGTCGGCCGCCTGCGCTATGACCGTGGCGGCCGAGGCCGTGTAGCCGTAGCAGCGGGTGGTGATGCGCGCCCCGAGCGAGCGCAGCGCCTCGTAGATGAGCAGCGCGTCGTTCACGTCGCCGCCCGTCGAGCGTATGTTGACCACCACGGCCGACGCCGCCACCTCGGTGATGCGCGCCACCTCGCGGCGGAACTTCTCATACGTGGTGACGCGGTCGGCGCCGCCGTCGCCCTGCTGCTCCTCGGGCATGCCTATCGTGCCCTCGATGTCGATGTAACACGTCTGGGCTTCGTTTCTGATTGTGATTTTCGTTTGCATCGTTTTCTTTTGTTTTTTTGATGGTTTTACGGGGGAAAGCCCCCGGCTCAATCCTCCGTCTCGCGCAGCATCAGGCACCGCGCCTGACCCGTGGCGGCATCGTAGCCCTCGACGGCGGCCAGACGGTAGAGGGCCGTCTCGGCACCCCACCCGAGGCGGAACTTCGAGCGCACGTTGCCCCCGTCGGCCGCGCCGTCGAGCAGCGCCGCCAGCTCGTGCGCCGCCAGCCGTACCGTGACGCGCAGCTGCCGCCGCCCGGCCTCGCGCCGCCATGCGCGGTCGTAGTGCGAGTGGAGCCCCACGGCGCCGTCGCGGTCCTCGAAGCAGAGGGTGAAGCGCCCGTCCCCCGCCGCCGCGAGCGTGCCGTCGCGCTGCTCGGCCGCATGGTGGAAGGCGGCGTAGGGGTAGCTCGTGCCGTACGACGGGAATCCCCACCTCTCGCCCGCGGGCAGCGGCCGCATGCCCCTATACAGCACCACGCGCGCCCCGAAGTCGGCGTCGAGCGTGCTGTCGCGGTCGCCCACCTGCGGCACCGAGGCCGAGGGTGCCGAGGCATACACCCCGACGGCGTTGAGCGTCGGGCAGAACAGCGAGTTGCGCATGCGTTTCACGCCCCGCAGCGCCGCCTGCGACGCAGTCGTGAAGCTCCACTCGCCCACACGGCCGCCCGTGCGCTCCTCATAGCGGGCCACAGGGCCTCCCTCCGAGCGGTAGGCCAGCGTGCGGCGTTCGTGCACCGCTGCGGCCATGTCCGCGGCCTCGGCCGCAGCCCCCGTCACCACGCGGCCGCGCCAGTCGACCACGTCGTCGCGCAGGTAGTCGTCGAGGCTCTCCACCGTCACCGTGCGCCGCACCGTGTCGCTGCGGAATACGAGGTTGAACATCTGCCCCACGGCCGCGAGCAGCTCCGCCCCCGTCACGTCGTGGTGCGCCACATCGGCGAAGGTCACGTGCGAGCCTGCGGCGGGCGCCGCCGAGAAGACGGGACGCAGGCGGCACCCCGTGCCGAGCGTTATGCGCTGCCCCGGCTCGGCACCGTGGAGGTACATGCGCACGAAACTCTTCTCCGAGCCCGCCGCAAGGCGCTCGGGCGCCGATCGCAGCGTCACCTGCACGTCGGTCGAACCCGTCTCGCCCACATGCCCGTCGTAGAGCGCCCAGTCGTCCGCATAGGGTGCGTACGACCCGTCGGCGGCCTGCAGTTGCAGTTCGCACTGCGCCCCCGTCGCCGCCGCGGGGATGCTCACCTGCGCCGTGCGCGCCGAGAAGGCGGCCGCCACCGCCGTCTGCCCGCCGTAGCGGCACACCACGCGGTACGACTGCCCCTCAACGTGGCCGAAGACCACACAGCGGTATGCCGTGCCCGCCGTGAGCGCGTCGCGGCGGTCGATGAAGGGGTTGGCCAGTCGGAAGGCGATGTCGCAGCCCGAGTCGACATATAGCGAGTCGAACCCCGCCAGACGCTCGCGCGAGAGGATGCGGTAGTCGGTGCGGTAGTCGAGACGGAACTCGAACCCCACGGCCACCTCGCTCGTGGGCGTGAAGCGCACGCCGCTGCCGTCGATGGCAAGGGTGCGGGCGTTGGGCTGCAGGTCGCTGCCCGCGGCCGTGTCGGTCGTGTCGACGAAGTTGCCCAGCGAGTTGGCCAGCACCAGCGGCGAGAGATAGACGCGCCCCATGCCGTCGGCCTCGGCCCCGGCCTCGGCGCGGCGGCCCGCGCAGAACCCCATCGACGAGGTGACGCGCTCGGTCGAGGCCGAGGCGTAGCGACCGCTCATGTAGAGGCTGCGCAGCAGCCCGCCCTGCATGAAACCGCCCGCGGCGCGGTAGCCGCCGGCCGCGAATATGGCCTCCATCAGCGCCGCCACGCTTATGAAGGGGTGGTAGTCCTCCACCGATCCTATGCGCTGCGGCGGGTAGATGCTGGTGGTGCCGGCGGCATCGTCGTAGCTGTCGCGCCGCACGGGGAGGAATTTTACGGGTGACGAATCGCTCCAACTGTTTTGGATTGTCGTGCCGTCGAGCACGGCCCCGTACCCGATCCCGATCTCGCCGAAGTCGCTGCGTGCCGCCGTCTCGGCCCACGCGGCGGCATCGCCCTCCACGCGCACCACGTATGAAAGCCGCCCCGAGCCGCCACAGACCGCCCCCTCCTCCGCATCGGGCGGGCCCTCCGTGACGGGCAGCGCCGCGGCCTCCACCGCCTCGAGCACGGCCGCCCCCGCCAGCAGCACCGTGCCGTCGACCTCCACCTCGGCCTCGTGGCGGCGGGCGTTGAACCCCTCACCGCAATGCAGGTCGGCGGCGCGGCACATCACCGCGTCGTTGCGCGGCGTCGAGGGCAGGCGGAAGGTGATCGCGCGCCCCGTGCGACCGCTCTCGGGGTCGGCCAGCGCGGCCAGGTCGTACATCACGCCGAAGTGCGGCAGCGACTCCTGCGGCGGCAGGTCGCACACGACCGAATCGATGCGCAGCGTCATCATAGGCGCACCTCCTTTCTCCGCCCGCGCAGCGTCACCGCAATCGACCCCAGCGCGCCGCAGTCGGCCGTCATAAGCGTGTCGGTGAGCACGTCGACCTCGCGGCAGGCGTCACCCTCGAGCAGCCACACGCGCGGCGAGACTATTATCTCGGCCAGCGCCGCCAGCTGCGCCCGCGGCTCGTAGGCCGACACCACACGCAGCGTCGTGTCGCGCTCGACGGCCACCGTCGTGCGGCCCTCGGGAGTGATGCAGCGGCGGCGCGACGCCCCGACCGTCATCCCGCAGCTCACGGGAAAGGTGTATATCTCGGGCGCATGCTGGCCGTCGAGCCACGCCACGCGCCGCGCCGTCGAGGGATTCTCGACCACGTCGTAGTCGATCGCCGCCACCGCCTCGCCGTCGATGCGCAGCGTCACCGCCAGCCGCTGCGGCACCTCGGCAAAGCCGCGCGTGGTCACCGCCACGGTGCGCTGCCCGCCCGAGGGGGGTTCGAGCGTCATGAACTCGTACCCCGAGCCGAAGGCCTCGACCACCACCTCGGCCACGGCGTCGGGCATCGAGAAGAACGACACCAGGTCGTACTCGCCCGCCGCCAGCGTGCGGCGCTCGCACTGCGCCTCGAGCAGCGTGAAGAGGGCGCCGAGGTCGACCCTCGCGGCGATGAACTTGCGCGTCGGCGCCGCCGTGCCGTTTGCCGTCACCGCCACGCTCAACTGCGCTCCCGTGTCGACCACAGCGCAGCGCTCCACGCCCTCGGGCAGGCGGTAGCTCACAACGCTGCGCAGCATGGGGGCTATGTCGACCGTGCCGCCCGCCGCGGCGCACAGGGTCTTCGTGCCAAGACGCTCACCGCTGGCGGCGTCGCTCACCACGATCTCGATGTCGCCCACCGCCCCCTCGGCGTCGACCGTGTAGGGCAGCGCGTCGTAGAACGACGAGTAGGATTCGGGTATTGATGTAAATTTCATGGTTTTATCGGTTTGGTTATGGTTCGTGCAAATGATGGCCGCCGCGCGCGGTCAGAAGAATGTCACCACGCGTGCCGTGGCCGTCGCGGCCGCCTCGCCGTGGTTCGTGAGCGAACGTGTCTGCGCATGCACCTCGAGCCGCTCCACCGCCACCACCACATCGGCGAGCGACAGCGCCGTGAAGATCCCCACCGCCGCCGTCTCGAGCCGCGCGTATGCCGCGGCCCTCGCCGCGGGCGACAGCTTGGCCCCCGCCTCGAGCAGATGCAGCGTCACCGTGTAGGTCATGCGTCCGTGGCGCACCCCCTCCATCGACTCGAACTGCGGCGGCGCAAGCCACGCGGCGGGATATGAGGTAAGGCTCTGCGACATGAAACGCTCGTCGCCCGTGTGGAAATCGTACCCGGCGGCGACGGCCGCCTGACGGATGGCATCTGCAAGTTTCGTGTGGTTCATAAAAGTCGGTTTTTATCTGTTCAACTTATCCGTTCGCGCCCCGACGCCGCACCGTTGTCGACAATAGTGTCGATAAACGGTCGAAAAACGTCAATAACTTTTTCACGATGCGCCGCAACGCCATGCGGCATAGATTATTGCCTACGCGGGGCATATTGTCGATAACCTGCCGTCGCCCGATGTCAACATGTTGATAACTCCCCGACGGCTCCCCCCGCCGCAACCCGCGGCGGCGATGGTGCGCCCGCCCGTCATCAAATATTTTAACATTCGGCCGCCGCGCCCGCTCTCTTCCCCGACGTCGGCCATATAATCGCTATACTACTGCGACTTATGCTATACAGCAACAACCCCGTCGGGCGCTTTCGACACGGCAAATATAATACGGCGGAATACCGCTTGTCAAGTAATTTAACAATAAAAAATCAAATAATTTGACTATAATTTTACAATAGCCTGATTTTACGGGTATTAAGAATATTCATTTTTTTACCCTCGGCGGTGATATGCAGACGCCATCCCTTATCCCGCAGTCGCCGCCCCGCCCCCGAGGCCATTCCCGCGGGGCGGCGCAAAACCCCCGAAAACTCCCCAAAAATGACGGCTGAGGGGAGTAAAAAGCGTTGCGCGGGTTGTTTTTTGTTAAAATACCATTAAATTTGTAAAACGGCATCCGCCCGCCACCGCGCCCCGAAGCGCCCGCAGGCGCTGCCGCAAACAACCTTAAACGACCTACCGACCTATGAAACGACTACTCGCCATCGTCGCCATGCTGTTGGCCGCGCAGAGCCTCGCGGCACAGGCCCTGAGTCCCGAGGAGCTCGCCAAGCGCGCCAAACGCAAGAACCTCACCGTAAAGGAGTGGAACACCGACTCGCAGAAGAAGACCCGCTGGCTTGACCACCTTACCGTCTACGACGAGAAGGGGCGCAAGATCGAGGAGGCCGAGTACAACAAGTTCGGCCAGATCGAGCGCGTGACGTGCGAGTACGATCCCGTCACCGACATGGTCATCAAGGAGGTTGTCTACGACGACCGCGACAAACCCGTCCGCATACGCAAGTACGAGTACAACGACGACGGCACCAAGTGCAAGCAGTACAACTACCTGCCCAACGGCAAGCTCTACACGATAAAGATCTTCGAGTACATATTCGAGGAGTGACGCCCGCGCCGCGCCCCCCGAGGCACGGCCCGCGCCACCCCCTCCACACCCCATCACGACGGATGACCTACGAGCAGCTGAACACCCTCGCCGTGTGGCAGCGCATGCCCACCATAGACCTCGACCGCATAGCGGCCGTGCGTCTGATGAACCGCGTCGACACCAAGTACCTCCTCGACGAGGCGTGCTGCATGCGCCTGTTCGAGATGGCCGCCGGGCAGTACTACGTGCAGGAGATCGACTCGTGCCGCGCCTGCCGCTACGAGACGCTCTACTACGACACGCCGCAGTGGGAGATGTACCGCCTGCACCACAACCGCCGCCTCACGCGCCGCAAGGTGCGCACGCGCACCTACGTCGAGACGGGAGTCTCGTACCTCGAGGTCAAGCACAAGAGCAACAAGGGACGCACGCACAAGCACCGCATACGCATCGCGGGCGACATCTTCGCCACGGCGCCGCACGATGCCGCCGCGGCCGACTTCCTCCGCGGCGAGACCCCCTACGCGCCCGAGACGCTGACCCCGGCGCTCACGACGCGCTTCGTGCGCGTGACGCTGGTCAACCGCGCCATGACCGAGCGCCTGACCCTCGACTTCGACCTGCACTTCACCAACGAGCGCGGCGACGGCGCCACGGCCTCGATGCAGGGGCTGGTGATCGTCGAGCTCAAGCAGGACGCGCTGGCGCCCTCGCCCATGAAGGATATCCTCGCGCAGCTGCGCGTCAAGCCCTTCAAGGTCAGCAAGTACTGCGTGGGTGAGGCCATGACCAACCCGCAGGTCAAGCACAACCGCTTCAAGGCCAAGCTGCGCGCCATCGCCAAAATGTCACTCAACGCAAACAAAACCACCACGTTATGATACAACAGGATTTCCCCGATTTCGACCCCTCTATCGCCGAGGAGTTCGGTTACGACATCGTCAACCAGCTGAGTTTTCTGGGCGTACCGCTGTGCGACACGCAGAACCTCATACACCTGCTCATGCGCTTCGCGTTCAACCTCATCGTGGCATGGATCATCGTGCGCTTCTGCTACTACCGCAAGAGCCAGCGGCGCGACTACGTGCTGACCTTCATGCTCTTCAGCTCGGCCATGTTCATGCTCATCTTCCTGATGGAGAACGTCAACCTGCAGATCGGACTGACGCTGGGCCTCTTCGCCATCTTCGGCGTCATACGCTACCGCACGGAGACGGTTCCCGTGCGCGAGATGACATACCTGTTCGTCGTCATCGCCACGTCGGTCATCAACGGCCTCGCGCTCAACATATCCTACGCCGAACTCTTCGTCGCCGACATACTCATCGTGGGCATCATGTGGCTTCTGGAGAGCCACCTTCTGCTGCGCCACACCTCGTCCAAACTGGTTCTGTACGAGCGCATCGACCTGATCGTGCCCGAGCGTCGCGACGAGATGATCGCCGACCTCGAACAGCGCCTTGGCATCAAGATCGAGAAGGTCGAGGTCGGCCATGTCGACTTCCTGCGCGACGTGGCCTTCGTCAAGGTCTACTACATGCTCTCGGAGGGCGAGCAGAACACCATCGACAACATCACCAAGCCCAACCAGTTCATACAGTGACGGCCCCGCCGCATCCGATAACAGCGGCAGCCTTTGACGCCGCGCCCCCGACCGCAAACAACACGGTCGGGGGCGCGCCGTATGGGAAAAAGAGTTATCTTTGCAACCGCCGCGGCAGCAGACGGGCCGACACCCCCTGCCGCGGCACGGCGCACCGCCCCCGGCATGCGCCGCACACCCACACCACACACCTCAACCGCATACGATGGAATCCGAAATACTCAAGGGCCTGAGCGAGGCGCAGCGCGCCGCCGTCGTCAACTACGACACGCCGTCGCTCATCATCGCGGGCGCGGGGTCGGGCAAGACCCGCGTGCTGACGGCCCGCATAGCCTACATGCTCGAACAGGGCATCGAGCCGCACAACATACTGGCGCTTACCTTCACCAACAAGGCCGCCGAGCAGATGCGCAGCCGCATCGAGCAGATCGTGGGCCCCAAGTGCCGCCGCATACGCATGGGCACGTTCCACTCGATCTTCTCGCGCATCCTTCGCGAGAACGCCGAGCGCATAGGCTTCACGTCGAGCTACACGATCTACGAGCCGTCGGATGCCAAGAACCTCATCAAGACCATCTGCAAGCAGATGAACCTCGATGACGACAAGTACAAACCCAACCGCATACTCTCGCGCATATCCTTCGCCAAGAACTGCCTCGTTACGCCCGCGGCATACGTTGCCAACGCGGCCTACGCGGCCGAGGACCGTCAGGCGCAGATACCCCACTTCGGCGACGTCTACGCCGAGTACTGCCGCCGCTGCAAGCAGAACGGGGCGATGGACTTCGACGACCTGCTGCTGCAGACGAACATCCTGCTGCGCGACTGCCCCGACGTGCTGGCACGCTATCAGGACCTATTCCAGTATATTCTGGTGGATGAGTACCAGGACACCAACTACGCCCAGTACGTAATCATCCGCCGCCTTGCGCTGCGCCACTCGCGCGTGTGCGTTGTGGGCGACGACGCACAGAGCATCTACTCGTTCCGCGGCGCCAAGATCGAGAACATACTCTCGTTCCGCAACGACTACCCCGAGGCGCAGGTCTTCAAGCTCGAACAGAACTACCGCTCGACGCAGACCATCGTCAACGCCGCCAACTCGGTCATCGAGCACAACTCGCGCCGCATGGAGAAGCGCTGCTTCTCGCAGGGCGACGCTGGCGAGCGCATACGCATCATCCGCACCTACACCGACCGCGAGGAGGCCGACATGATAGCCACGGCGCTGCGCGACCGCCTGCGCTCGACGGGCGACGGCTGGGACGAGGCGGCCATACTCTACCGCACCAACAATCAGTCGCAGGCGCTGGAGACGGCACTCCGCCGCCGCGGCATTCCCTACCGCATATACAAGGGCAGCTCGTTCTACGACCACAAGGAGATCAAGGACATGCTGGCCTACATACGCCTTGTTATCAACCCGCTCGACGACGAGGCCTTCCGCCGCGTCGTGAACTACCCCGCGCGCGGCATCGGCGACACCACGGTTGCACGCATCGACCAGATGGCGCGCGAGCGCGGCCGCTCGATGTGGGAGGCGCTCGACGAGCTTATAGCCTCGCCCGAGGCGGCGGCCGACGCCACGACGCGCGCCATCGTGCGCAAGGCGTCGGAGTTCGTCGCGCTGATCCGCTCGCTTGCCGAGACGCGCAACGAACGCCCGCTCTACGACTTCGGTCTGGAGGTTGCGTCGCGCTCGGGCATCCTGGCCCTCTACCGCGCCGAGAACACCCCCGAGGCCACGAGCGCCATCGACAACATCGAGGAGCTGTTGAACTCGATGCAGCTCTTCCGCGAGCAGCGCGAGGCCGAGATCCGCAACGGCGAACGCACGGAGGAGGAGCAGCCCACGGTCGAGGAGTGGCTGCAGAACATCATGCTGCTTACCGACCAGGACCAGCAGGAAGAGGAGGGCGACGGCAAGGTTACGCTCATGACCGTGCACTCGGCCAAGGGACTCGAATACAAGTATGTCTACATAGCCGGCATGGAGGAAAACCTCTTCCCGTCGCAGCGCGCGATGGAGACGCCCGACGGCATCGAGGAGGAGCGACGGCTGTTCTACGTCGCCCTCACGCGCGCCAAGTGCGAGGCCACGCTGTCGTTCTGCGAGATGCGCTTCAAGTGGGGCAACATGGAGTTCTCGCAGCCGAGCCGCTTCCTCTCGGAGATCGACCCGCAGTATGTCGACACCGACTGCGACCTTAGCCGCCGCAGCGGGAGCATGGCGGCACGCGAGGACGACGGCCGCGGCTTCGACGACTTCGACGGCTACGACCGCAGCGGCTCGGCCCAACGCTACGGGGGCCAGCGCCCGGGTTACGGCGGAGGCCAGCGGCAGAGCTATGCGGCAGGACAACGCCAGGGCTACGGACAGACTTATGGCGGCCAGCGCGGCGGCTACGGAGGCGGCCAGCGCAGCGAGGAGCGCCGCGACGGACGCACGGCCATCGAGGCCCTCCGCCACCGCTACGACGTGCGCTACCAGCAGCAGCGGCAGGCGGCCGCGGGCGGCACGGGTACCCCGCAGCGCCCCGCAACGCCCGACCCGCGCCTTGTGGCGCAGCCGCGCCAGACCGAGAACCTGCGGCGCATACCCACCGTGCAGCGCAACGACGCCGCGCCGGCCGGGGCGTGCGAGTATGCCGTCGGCGACAGGGTCGAACACCCGAAGTTCGGTGCGGGTACCATCACCCGCATCGAGAGCCTCACCACCGACCACAAGGTTGTTGTCGACTTCGGCTCCTACGGCGAGAAGACCCTCCTCGCCCGCTTCGCCAAGCTGCGCAAACTGTAACGGACACCGAAACACGCCATATATAAAAGGAGAGAGGTTCACCGCCTCTCTCCTTTTTGTTTTCCGCCGCACCCGAGAACCTCCGTAGCGCGGAGTAGCTGCCCACCTCTACACCTCCTTTGAAAAACAGTAGTAGCGCGGAGTAGCCGCCTACGCTCCACGCCGCTGCCACCGCGCCATGAAAACCGTTGTAGCGTGGAGTAGCAAACCTATGCTCAACGCCACTACCACCGCGCCCCGAAAAAACCGCCGTAGCGCGGAGTAGCAAACCTACGCTCCACGCCACTCCCATCGCGCCATGAAAAGACCGCCGTAGCGCGGAGTAGCACACCTCGCTCTCCGCCACTCCCACCACGCCCCGAAAAGACCGTTGTAGCGCGGAGTAGCACGCCTCGCTCCGCGCCGCCTCCATCGCGCCCCGAAAAACGTTGGAAAAGGGATAAATGGTGTTCGGAGGGGAAATGGAGTGTCCGAAATGAATACCGTTTCGCGAAAAAATTGTTACATTTGTACGGATTAGTATGAAATTTTTCCGCGCATGACTCTCAAGCAACGATACGACGGCATCATCGGATGGTTTTCTGCCAACATGCCCGTTGCCGAGAGCGAGCTCCGTTACGACAATCCCTACCAGCTTCTTGTTGCGGTGATGCTCTCGGCGCAGTGCACCGACAAGCGCGTCAACATGACCACGCCGGCGCTCTTCGAGGCCTTTCCCACGCCGCAGGCTATGGCCGCGGCCACGGCCGAGGAGATCTTCCCCTACATACGCAGCATCTCCTACCCCAACAACAAGGCCCGCAACCTTGCGGCCATGGCGCGCATGCTGTGCGCCGAGTTCGGGGGCGAGGTGCCGAGCGACCTTGCGGCGCTGCAGCGCCTTCCGGGCGTGGGCCGCAAGACGGCCAACGTCGTGGGGGCGGTCATCTGGCACAAGGAGGTGATGCCGGTCGACACGCACGTCTTCCGCGTCTCGGCGCGCATAGGGCTCACGCGCGGCGCCAAGACGCCGCTGCAGACCGAGCTGCAGCTCGAGAAGAATATCCCGCGCCACCTGCTCCCCGTGGCGCACCACTGGCTTATCCTGCACGGACGGTACGTGTGCACGGCCCGCTCGCCCCGCTGCGGCGAGTGCGGCATAGTGGCGTGGTGCCGCCACCATGCCGAGCAGACGAAGCGCAGCGAGCGCACCGCCGCGGCAGCAGACAAACAGACAGACATATAAAACAAATTATCGGACAACGCCTTGCCGCGTGCAGGCCATATACGAGAAACAAACCAACACACTTATGAACACAACAACCAACAACCTTACCGCCGGGCTGCGCCGCAGCCTCACGGTAGTCGCGGCAGCAGCCACCATGCTGTCGCTCCTTGGCTCGTGCAAGGAGAACAAGAAAACCGACGAGGACAAGAGCTTCGTCGAGGGTGTCGTTATCCCGGCCGACAACACCGCCGAGTGCTCGATGTCGGAGGCCAACATCACGGTAACCTTCCAGACCAAGGACGGCTATACGCTCGAGGTGAGCGATCCCGATATGCTCGCCATACACGCCGACGATGTCACGGGCGCTGCCGCCGGCAACCACTCGGCACGCGTCACCGTCGCCGCCAACAACACCTCGGAAGAGCGCCAGGCCGACATCTTCATCACCGTCAAGGGCTACAACCGCACGGTGCTCTACAGCATCAAGCAGTCGGGCGGCGCCGAGGATCCCGTCGTGACGTGGGTCGACAAGCGCCTCACCAACGAGTACTACTGGCTCGACGAGTATAAGGAGAAGCGCCCGACGTTCGACTTCTCGCTCACGTACGACCGCTTCCTGTCGTCGTCGCTGCTGAGCCTCACCACCAACGAGATGGACGGCGGCCGCAACAGCGACGGTTCGCGCTACATCTACTCGTACATCGTGCGCACGGGCCCCGCAGGCTCGTCGTCGGGTACGCGCGCTGCGGCACAGACCACGGGCCTTGGACTCTACCTCACCAACACGGTATGGCAGCTCGGAGCGCAGCTCTACGGCTTTGCCGTCGAGCATGTATACCCCGGCTCTCCGGCCGACAAGGCCGGCATCCAGCGCGGCGACATCATCTCGCAGGTCAACAGCATGGATATCACGCAGAGCAACATGGAAGACCTGTGGATGAACCTCAACTACGGCGGCTACTCGCAGGTCAAGCTGCGCAAGATCAACTGGTGGGCCGGAAGCAGTGACGAGGAGAACGCCACCGTCGACGTCGACCTCACGGCCGGCGGCTACCTCGCCAGCCCCGTGGCCTACCACGGCGTACTGGAGATGCCCGAGGCCATCGCCGACAAGCCCAACAAGATCGGCTACCTGGCATACATGGGCTTCGAGGCCGCATATGACGACGATCTGGCAGCAGCCATGGCCGACCTCAAGGCTGCAGGCGTCACCGACCTCATCCTCGACCTGCGCTCGAACGGCGGCGGTTCGGTCAACTCGAGCATCAAGCTCGCGAGCATGATCCTCGACGCCAGCTACGCAGGCAAGACCTACGCCAAGCTGAAGCGTAACCCGCTGAACCCCTACGGCGACGACGAGTGCCTCCTCACCGAGCAGGCCACCAACCTGGGCATCAAGCACCTCTACATCATCGCCACGGGCAATACGGCCTCGGCCAGCGAGATGGTCATTGCGGGTCTGCGCGGCCTTGACGTTCCCGTCACCATCATCGGTTCGCGCACCGAGGGCAAGAACTGCGGTATGGACGTGATGACGGCCACCATCGACCGCTACGACTACGAGTTCGCACCCATCACCTTCCTCAACTTCAACGCCAAGGACTTCAACGACTATGCCAACGGCTTCGAGGCCGATGTCGACGTCGTGGAGTACTTTGCCGACGACGCCAACCTGTCGCACGTCAACAACTCGAAGATGTTCCCCATGCCTCTGGCACCGTGGGGCATGGCCACCTACGACATAGCGCTCTACGAGGCCATGATGCGCATCACGGGCGGCACGCTCAAGACCGAGACCGCCGAGCCGACGGCTCCCGCCGCCGTAACGCGCGGCTTCATGCCCGCCACGGTCGAGATCGCACGTCCCGAGATCCCGGGCATGACCCTCACCGAGCAGGAGCGCGACCAGATACGCGAGGTGCAGACGCGCCGCTAAACCCGCCTACCGAAACCCATACGATATGAACAATCGCAACGCAATCGCCGCCTGTGCCTTGTGCCTGGCGGCGATCGCCGTTACGGCGCCCGATCTCCGCGCCGCGACGGCGACAACCCGACCCGCCACCATCGCCGTGGCCGACACCCCCGACACCCCCGACGAGGGGAAAAATACCGGACAGTACCGCATCACCCACGGGCCCTACCTTCAGGGTCTCACCTACGACGGCGTGACGGTGGCCTTCACCACCTCCGACCGCGGGTTCTCGCGCGTGGAGCTGCGCCGCCGCGGCAGCGACGGGGTACGCACCTGCGTGACGGCCAGAAACGGCCTCGTCGAGGCGTGGAACACGATGAACGCCATCCGTATCGACTCGCTCGACGCGGCCACCGAATACGAGTACCGCATCGTCTCGCGCCGCATCGACCGCTTCGAGCCCTACCGCGTCACCTACGGCGACGAGGCCGCCACGCCGTGGTACCGCTTCCGCACGCCCGACCCCGCGTCGCGCAGCTTCACCTTCGTGGCCATGAACGACATCCACGACACGCCCGACAAGTGCCGCAGCCTGCTCGAGGCACAGCCCCTCGACAGCGTCGACATGGTATTCTACGTGGGCGACATGATGAACTACTTCGAGCGCGAGGAGCAGCCCTACGAGAGCTTCATCGACGTGTCGGTCGACCTCTTCGCCCGCCACAAGCCCTTTGCCGTCGTGCGCGGCAACCACGAGACGCGCGGCCGTCTGGCGCGCACCTACGACCGCTACATACACAACACGCCCGAGGGCCGCTACTACGGTTTCTACACCTTCGGCGACACGGCCGTCGTCATGCTCGACTGCGGCGAGGACAAGCCCGACAGCCACGACGTCTACGCCGGCCTTGCGGCCTTCGACGCCTACCGCCTCGAGCAGGCCGAGTGGCTGCGCGGTGTTTTGCGCAGCCGCGAGTTCCGCCGTGCGCGCCACCGCATCGTGCTGCTGCACATACCCCCCGTCGACGAGCGCATGGCCGTGCACGACGAGAAACTCGTGGCCGGGATGATGGAGTGGCACGGCAACGTCCACTGGGGCGAGATACTGCTGCCGCTGCTGCGCGGCACGCGCATCGACCTCATGGTGACGGCGCACCAGCACTCGTTCCACCTGCTGCCGGCGCTGCGCGGCGTACATGACTTCCCCATCGTGATCAACGACAACCGCAGCGCGCTCACCGTACGCTGCGACGGCGGGGGCGTACATGTCCGCGCCACCGACCTCGACGGCACCGTCAAGCTCGACACCACCTTTTAGGGGTGTGAGAACCCGCCCCCGAGCCCTCGCGGCCCTGCCACCGACCGACGGCACCGTCAAGCTAGACACTACCTTTTAAGGGGTGTGAGAACCCGTCCCCGAGCCCCGAAAACAAGGCCGGCAACCCTCGCAAGAAGGTTGCCGGCCTGTTTTTCAGCCGTTGTCTGCCTGTCGCCTACCTGTCGCCGAAGCGGAAGACGTAGGGCATCATGGCATATACGCCGCGGCGTCCGATCATGCTCTCCACACGGCGGTACTCGTCGTAGAGGTCACCCAGCTCGTTGCGGGCGGTGATCTGCTCGCGCACCTTGACGTTGAGCGACGAGAGCACGGCCATCAGACCCGTCATCTCGTCCGTAAGCTCGACGATGCGGTAGTTGTCGCCCAAGCCCGCCTTGTCGATTGCCACGGCGAGGGCGGCCTTCAGTCCGCCGCAGGTATCGACCAGACCCACCTGCTGCGCCTCGACGCCCGTCCATACGCGGCCGCCGGCCAGGTCGAGCACCTTCTCGATGGGGAGGTTGCGGCCCTCGGCCACCAGCGCCGTGAAGCGCGCATAGACGCGGTCGACGCCGCGCATTACGGCCGCATACTCGGCATCGTTCAGGGGCTTCATGCCCGAGGCGGCATCCGAGTGGCTGTTGGTGGTGACGGCGTCGTAGGTAATGCCGAGCTTCTGCTCGAGGGCCTTGCCGAATGCGGGCAGCTGGCCGTAGACGCCGATCGAGCCGGTGAGGGTGGTGCGGTCGGCGACGATGGCGTCGGCGGGTGCCGAGATGTAGTATCCGCCGCTGGCCGCGGTCTGTCCCATCGATATTATGACGGGCTTCTTGTCGCGCAGCAGCTCCATCTGGCGCCATATTATGTCGGCGGCCAGGGCGCTGCCTCCGGGCGAGTTGACACGCACGACGACGGCCGCAATGTCATCGTCGTCGATGGCCTTCTGCAGCGTCTGCGAGAAGTCCTCCGAGTAGATGTTGTCGTCGGGGCCGCTGCCGTCGAGCACCATGCCGCCGGCATAGACGATGGCCACCTTGGGGGCGGTGAGGTTGTCGACGTCGAACGTGAGCGTCGAGGCATAGTCGCCCAGCGACACCAGCTCTACATCCGACAGGTCGTAGTCCGTCTTCATGGTCTCCACTACCTGGTCGACATACATCAGGCTGTCGACGAACTTGTGTTCGAGCGCCTCCTGCGGCAGCATCACCTCGAGGTTGTCGGCCAGACGGTCAAGCTCCGCCGTGTCGATGCCGCGCGCCTCCGATACGGCGGCCTTCAGCACGCCCCACATGTTGTCGGCCAGGGCCTGCGTCTGCTCGCGGTTCTCGGGCGACATGTCGGTGCGGAAGAAGGGCTCGACGGCGCTCTTGTACTTGCAGGCCGTGGGGCGCAGGATGGTCATCTCGACGCCGAGCTTGTCGATCAGTCCCTTGAAGAAGAGCGTGCTCATCGACATTCCGGCCCACTCGAAGCTTCCTTCGGGCTCGATGTAGATGCGGTCGGCCGCCGTGGCGAGGTAGTATCCCCACTGCGAGTAGACCGAGTTGTAGGCCACGACGAACTTGCCGCTTGCGGCCTTGAAGTCGAGTATCGCCTGGCGCAGCTCCTCGATAGCGGCCACCTCGGCGGTGCCGGCGCCGGCCAGGTTGATGTAGATGCCCTTGATGCGGTCATCGCTCTGCGCGGCCTCGATGGCACGCAGGGCGTTGTATAGCGTGAGCTGGCGTCCTACGCTCATCGTGGCGAAGTCGAGCTGCGACATGGGGTTTCGCGAGGGGGCGTCGACCAGGTTCTCGGCCAGGTCGATATGCAGCACGGCCTCCTCGGGTACGGCTACGGTCTCCGACTGCATGAGGCTCGAGATGCTCGAAAAGAGCCCCAGCCAGAACAGTCCCGACACTACGCTGCCCGCCACCACGGCCAGCAGCGAGGCAAGGAACACCTTGCCGAAGGAGAGATGTCTCTCCCGTTTTCTGATCTCTTCCATATTTTTCGGTTTTTCAGCTTTTATAACTTCCATTTCGGCGGAAAGATACACAAAGATAGCGAAAGCCGGGCGCAGAGACAAATCGAAAACAAAGTTTTCGGATTTGACCCGGCCGAGACGCCTCCCCGCCGCGGGATGCGGTTGCCGAAAACTCTTTTTTTCGTACCTTTGTGGCCGTCGGCTGCGGCCGCACGTATTTCAACCCGAGAGACAAAAGAGGATATGAGACACACCCTGCTTCCGATACTGTGCGCAGCCGCCGTGCTGACGCTCCTGCCGGCCACCGCCGCCCCCGACGGCCCCCGGCGGACTGGCGCGACGGCGGATGGCGACACGACCGTGGCCATAGCGGCACGCATCACCATACGCGAGGGACGCAGCCGCGCCTTCCTGCGGCTCTGCCGCCCGCTTGTCGAGCAGACGCGGCGCGAGAAGGGATGCCTGCGCTATGAGCTCTACCGCGACCCGCACCGCCGCAACGTGTTCTTCTTCTACGAGGAGTATGCCGACGAGGCGGCACGCACGTTCCACTCGCAGCAGCCCTACATGGACGAATACCGTCGCCGCCGCGAGCCCATGCTCGCCGAGCCGCCGTCGGTGCGCACCCTTGTGTCTCCCGCCGCAAGAGAGTAACCCCGCCACGTGCGGCAAGACCAACGCCGAAATCTTCGGGGAGACAAGGCCAAAGCCGAAAATTTGTGGGCGACAAGGTCAAAGCTGAAAAAGCTGAAAAAGCTGAAAAAGCCGAAAAATTTGTGGGCGACAAAGTCAAAGCCGAAAATATTTATTGGATAAGGTAAATAGATGAAAAGAATGAAAAAGGTATTATTTATGCTGGCGCTGCTGGGCACGATGTGGACGGCGCGCGCCGACGAGGGTATGTGGCTTCTGCCCTACCTTCAGAAGATGAACATCAAGCAGATGCGGGCCGAGGGCTGCCGCCTCACGGCCGAGGATATCTACTCGATGAACAATTCGTCGCTCAAGGACGCCATCATCGTCTTCGGCGGCGGCTGCACGGGCGAGATCGTCTCTGACAAGGGACTCATCTTCACCAACCACCACTGCGGCTACGGCTCGATCCAGCAGCTCTCGTCGGTCGAGCACGACTACCTGAAGTACGGATTCTGGGCTTCGTCGTACGACGAGGAGCTTCCCGTTCCGGGCCTCACGGTGCGTTTCGTGCGCAGCATCGAGGATGTCACGGCACAGATCGCGGGCAACGTGCCCTCTACCTCGGGCGAGGCCGAGCGCTCGAAGATCGTCGGCGAGAACATCGCGCTGGTGACCAAGGAGCTCGAGACGCAGAACAAGGGCATGAGCATACAGGTTCTTCCCTTCTTCGGCGGCAACCAGTACTTCGCCTTCGTGATGGAGGTCTTTCGCGACGTGCGTCTGGTAGGCACACCCCCCTCGTCGATAGGCAACTACGGCGGCGACACCGACAACTGGATGTGGCCGCGCCACACGGGTGACTTCTCGGTCTTCCGCGTCTATGCCGACAAGGACAACCGCCCGGCCGAGTACTCGAAGGAGAACCGTCCCTACGAGGCTCCGCGCCACCTCGAGATCTCGCTCGACGGCGTCCGCGAGAATGATTTCGCCATGGTTATGGGCTTCCCCGGCTCGACGGAGCGCTACATGACCTCGTACGAGATCGACCAGACGCTCGAGGTGTCGAACCCGCAGCGTATCTTCATCCGCGGCGAGCGTCAGGAGATCATGCGCCGCCACATGGAGGCCAGCGACGAGGTACGCATCAAGTACGCGTCGAAGTATGCCGGCTCGTCGAACTACTGGAAGAACTCGATCGGCATGTCGCGCGGTCTGGAGCGTCTGAACGTACGCGCCAAGAAGCAGGCCGAGGAGGAGGCGTTCCAGAAGTGGGCCGATGCCAACACCCTGCCCGAGGAGGGCTACATGGAGGCCCTGCCCAAGATCCGCGAGGCCATCGAGAACATCACCCCCGCCGCCGCCTCGCAGCAGTACCTTCAGGAGGCCTTCCTGAGCGCCGTCGAGATCATCCGCAACGCTGCGCAGGATCTCGACAAGGAGCGCCTCGAGGAGTTCTTCGGCGACTACGACACGGCTCTCGACCACGAGGTTGCGCGCCGCATGTTCCGCATCGCCAGGGAGAACATGAAGCCCGAGGACCTGCCCTCGGTCTATAAGGATGTCATCGACGCGCGCTTCGGCGGCGACACCGACGCCTATGTCGACTGGCTGTACGAGACGTCGGCCTACACGTCGCTCGAGAAGGCCCTGACGCTGACCGACGAGACGCGCAAGCAGGATCCGGCCTACGAGCTGGCCAAGTCGGTGATCGATCGCGGCAGGGAGCTGTCGGAGGCACGCCGCGAGTGGACGACGCTCTACAACGAGGGACACCGCCTCTACATCGCGGGCCTCATGCGCATGCAGCCCGACCGTGCGTGGTATCCCGATGCCAACTTCACCATCCGCCTCACCTACGGACAGGTTCTGCCCTACGACCCGGCCGACGCCGTAACGTACAACTACTTCACCACGCTTGAGGGCGTGCTGGCGAAGGAGGATCCCGAGAACCCCACCGAGTTCACCGTCGAGGAGAAGCTCAAGGAGCTCTACCGCAAGAAGGACTACGGCCGCTATGCCGATGCCGACGGCCGCATCCACACCTGCTTCCTCGCCAACCTCGACATCACGGGCGGCAACTCGGGCTCGCCCGTGCTCGACGGCCGCGGCCGCCTCATCGGCCTGGCCTTCGACGGCAACTGGGAGGCCATGTCGGGCGACATAGCCTTCGAGCCCGAGCTGCAGCGCTGCATCGCCGTCGACATCCGCTACGTGCTGTTCATCATCGACAAGTACGCCGGCTGCAAACACATCATCGACGAGCTGGACATCGCCCCCGTCAAGAGCCGCCGCAAGTAACCGCCTGCGGCGCAGGACAACAAAAAAAAGATTCGCTTCCGAATGCCGGGAGCGAATCTTTTTTTGCGCGGCCACCGCTATCGCAGCGAGAGCCACTCGAGCAGCGCCTGCCGCCAGGCGTCGCGGTAGCGGAAACCCTCGCCCATGCCCCAGCCGTGGCCGCCCGAGGGGTAGATGTGTAGCGACGCCTCGATGCCCTCCTTCTTCAGGGCGTTGTAGTAGCGCGTGCTGCTGATGGGGGGCACCACCGTGTCGTCGTCCGAGAGCAGGAGTATGGCGGGCGGCGTCGTTGAGGTCACGCGCGTCTCCAGGGAGTACTCGGCACGCTCGGCCTCCGAGGCATCGGCCCCGAGCAGGTTGTCGAACGAACCCTTGTGGCAGAGCCACGCCTCACCCGTGATGACGGGATAGAAGAGCACCGAGAAGGCGGGCTTGTCGCCGTCGTCGGCAAAGGTCGAGGCGTAGGCCGCCAGATGGCCTCCGGCCGAGAATCCCATGATGCCCACGCGCGCGGGGTCGACCTTCATCTCGGGAGCCAGGCGGCGCATCGTGCGCAGCGCCTCGACGGCATCCTCCAGCGGCACCTCGCGGTGGCCGTTGGGCATGCGGTACTTCAGCACGCCGCACGTTATGCCCTTCGACGCGAGCCAGCGGGCAGCCTCGACACCCTCATAGCCCATGCACACGACGGCATACCCGCCGCCGGGACATATCACCACGGCCTGCCCCGTAGCGACGGCGGGGTCGGCCTCGAAGATGTAGAGCACGGCCTCGCTCGTGCCTCCGATGATCATGGGGCTCTGCTCCTTCTCGGGCGCGGTTATGCCGTTCGAGTGCGGGGCCGAGTCGTTGTCCCAAATCTTTACCGTACGGCTCTGGCCGTACTCCTGTGCCGCCAGCGGCATTGCCGCCAGCGCGAGAATTGCGATAAGTATCCTTTTCATGACGCAGATGTTGGTTTCGGGGTAGGCGGCGCACGGCACCGCACAGAACAAATTTACGAAAAAAATCCTCCCTCGCGGCCCCCTCGCGGCAAAATCGCCACATCGGGGGATTGTCCGTTTGGCCTAAAATTCGTTTCTTTGTACGTATAATGACAACGATAATGCACAAATACAAAAAATTACCTTCCATGAAAACATTCGTCAACATCGCGGCGGCACTCCTCGTCGCCGCTCTCGCCGCCGTATCGTGCGGCGGCAACGGCAGCGGCAACACGGCCGGCGGCGGTGCGGCCACGCCTGCCATCGAGGTCGACGCCCTTCTGGGCGGTGCGGCCGACCTTCTGGGCAAGGAGGTCACCGTCGAGGGTATCTGCACCCACATCTGCCAGCACGGCGGCAAGAAGATCTTCCTCATGGGCACCGACGACACGCAGGTCATACGCATCGAGGCGGGTGATGCGATCGGGGCCTTCGACGCGGGATGCGTAAACAACGTTGTGCGCGTCACGGGCCGCCTTGTCGAGGAGCGCATCGACGAGGCCTACCTCGAGGCGTGGGAGCGCCGCGTGGCCGAGGCCACCGACAAGCAGCACGGCACGGGCGAGGGTGGCTGCACCACCGAGAAACAGGCCCGCGGCGAGTCGCAGACCGCCTCGACGGCACAGCGCATAGCCGACTTCCGCGCCCGCATCGCCGACCGCCAGGCACGCGAGGGCAAGGCCTACCTGTCATTCTACCACGTGGCGGGCGAGAGCTACGAGATACTGAAGTAACACGACCCGCGAGATGCAGAACGGAGAGATCATGCAGCGCGTGCGCCGATGGAGCCGCGTGCTGCACCGCGACCTGTCGTACTTCTTCACGGGAGTGCTGGTCATATACGCCGTGTCGGGCTTCATGCTCAACCACAAGAAGGACTTCAACTCCGACTACTCGATCCGCCGCGAGCAGACGACGCTCCCCACCCCGCTGCCGCAGACGGCCGACGGCTGGAGCCGCGAGCGCGTGGCCGAGGCCATCGCCCCCTACGGCGGCGCCGCGGCCTACCTGAAACACTACTTCCCCGAGAAGGGCACGCTCAAGGTCTTCATCCGCGGCGGCAGCACCCTCACCGTCGACCTCGCGACGGGCGCAGCCACCTTCGAGTCGATACGCAAGCGCACGGTGCTGAGCGCCCTGAACCGCCTGCACTACAACCCCACGCGGTGGTGGACCATCTTCTCGGACATCTTCCTGGCCGCGCTCCTCGTCATCGTCATAACGGGCCTTGTCATGGTGCGCGGCACGAAGGGCATAGCGGGCCGCGGCGCCCTCTACCTTGCGGCAGGCATCGTCGTGCCGCTGCTCTTCATCTTCCTAACATAGAGGCGGCCGCCGCAAAACCACGGGCGGGGAGTTCCATAGCGGAGTTCCCGCCCGTTTCGTTTCCATCCTCCCCCCGCGGCCGAAAACGGTGCCTAAAATTCCCGAAAAGGGTAAATTGGGCGTAATTGTCGAATGACGGAAACAATTTTTTTATTAATTTTACGACATTGCGCGGGTGCGGGCCGTGCCGCCGCAGCAGATGCAACGGCAGCGCAGAGAGCACCCCGCACACCGATACCCGTTACTAACCTGTAAACCAGCATACCTATGAAATTCACAACCGGAAAGATCCTTGCGGTGACGGCCGTCGCCGCGACGTTGCTGGCCGCATCGTGCGGCGGCAACACCACCCCTGTGGAGACCTTTGCCGAAGCGGCCGACCCCGTAGCCGCCGACTCGACGGCATGGGACGGCGTAAAGAAGGGCCTCAACGCCATGTGGGGCAGCACCGACCGCCTCTACGGCCGCTCGGTACCCCCCTCGGAGCAGGGCCCCAAGAGCATACGCCTGACGGCATGGCGCGGCGAGCGTGTCTCGGCGCAGGCCGTGCTGTGGAGCGCTTCGGGCGCCGCGGGAATAGTCTGCACGGCGGGTGACTTCACCTCCGACGCGGCCACCCTCCCCGCCTCGATAGCCACGGCGCGATTCGTGCGCTACACCATCGCCGACAAGAGCGACCCCAAGTGCATCTGCCCCCGCCCGAAGGACCACCCCGCCGTACTGCAGCCCGACATGCTCGACTCGCTCTCGCGCTTCGACATGGCGGCCCGCACCACGCGCCCCGTGTGGATCACGGTCAACGTTCCGGCCGATGCCCCCGCGGGCATCTACCGCTCGCACATAACGGTTACGCGCGCCGACGGCTGGGGCAAGATACGCCTGCCCTTCGAGCTTGAGGTGCAGGACCACACGCTGCCCGCCGCCTCGGAGTGGCAGTACCACCTCGACCTGTGGCAGCATCCCGCCGCCGTGGCCCGCGCCGAGGGCGTGGAGCTGTGGAGCGACGCCCACTTCGACGCCCTGCGCCGCACGATGCAGCCGCTGGCCGCCGCCGGACAGAAGGTCATCACGGCCACGCTGAACAAGGACCCCTGGAACCACCAGTGCTACGACGCCTACGACGACATGATCCTCTGGACGCTGAACGCCGACGGCACGTGGAGCTACGACTACAAGGTGTTCGACCGCTGGGTCGAGCTGATGCTCTCGCTGGGCATCGACGGCATGATCAACTGCTACTCGATGGTGCCGTGGAACAACGAGCTGGTATATACCGACGAGGCCAAGGGTGAGAAGGTCACCGTCAAGGCCGAGCCGGGCACGCCCGAGTTCGAGCGCATGTGGACGCCCTTCCTCAAGGACTTCAAGTCGCACCTCGCCGCCAAGGGATGGCTCGAGAAGACCAACATAGCCATGGACGAGCGCTCGCCCGAGGCGATGGACGCCGCCGTGAAGGTACTCGAGAAGTGCGCCCCCGAGATGGGCTTCGCCCTGGCCGACAACCACGCCTCGTACAAGCGCTACACGATGATGCGCGACGTCTGCATCTCGCTGCAGCAGGGAGCCGACCGCGCCGACCTCGACAAGCGCCGCGAGGAGGGCTTCTCAACCACGTTCTACGTATGCTGCGGACCCCACTTCCCCAACACGTTCACCTACTCGAACCCCTGGGAGACCGAGCTGCTGACGTGGTATGGTCTGGCCGCGGGCTTCGACGGCATGCTGCGCTGGGCCTACAACTCATATCCGGCCGACCCGGCCGTCGATTCGCGCTTCGGCGGCTTCCCGTCGGGTGACACCTACTTCATCTACCCGGGCGCCCGCTCGTCGATACGTCTCGAGAAGCTCGTAGAGGGCATACAGAACGTCGAGAAGGTACGCCTGCTGCGCGCCGAGAACCCCGACGCCGTGAAGGAGGTGGATGCCGTGCTGAAGGAGATGCTCGGCGTAAACATCCTCGACCCCAAGCAGCCGTGGCTCGACCTCACCTGCCGCGCCCGCAAGGCTCTCGACGAGGCTTCGCGCAAGTAACACTTCTTAGTGCCAAACAGGCGGGACGGATGCCACGACGGTGTCCGTCCCGTCTTTTTACACCGCGGCGGCGCCGTGGCCGACCCCGCGAAGGCGGAGAGGGCATCGTGCGCGGCGGCGCAAAAAAAATATGGCCGTTTGCGATTTATCGAGTAACTTTGCATTGCTGCCCCCGAAAGCGGTGGCAACGACCTGAACAAGACACAAAAACAACTCATCTATGGAAGAGCAGATAAGAGAAATCCTGTCGGGTGTGGTACACCCCGAGACACAGGAGAACATCGTCGCGGCGGGTATCGTCGAGTCGATCACATCCGATGGAGGCAACACCGTCGTCATGTTGTGCTTCCCCAAGCCGCGCGACCCCTTCGCCGCACGCATACGCACACAGGCACAGCAGATGATCGAGCGCGCCATCCCCGCACTGAAGGACCACCTTACGGTGGTAGTCAAGGAGTCGGCGCCGCGGCCCCAGCCGCCGCAGCGCGAGAGCACCACAAAGAGCGTGCGCCACATCATAGCCGTAGCCTCGGGCAAGGGCGGCGTGGGCAAGTCGACCGTCACGGCCAACCTGGCCATCGCCCTGCGCAACATGGGCTACCGCACGGGTATCCTCGACGCCGACATATACGGCCCGTCGCAGCCCAAGATGTTCGGCATCGAGGGCTATGTGCCCGACGCCGTGCAGGAGAACGGCCAGGACTACATCGTGCCGGCGCAGAGCTTCGGCATCGAACTCATGTCAATAGGCTTCTTCATCCGTCCCGACGACGCTCTGATGTGGCGCGGCGCCATGGCCACCAACGCCCTGAAGCAGCTGCTGCACCAGACGCTGTGGGGCGAACTCGACTACCTGCTTATCGACATGCCGCCGGGAACGGGCGACATACACCTGACGATAATCTCGGACCTGAAGCTCGACGGCGCCGTCATCGTCTCAACGCCGCAGCAGGTTGCCGTGGCCGATGTCGTGCGCGGCGTGCAGATGTTCCGCCACCCGCAGGTAAACGTGCCGGTGCTGGGCATCATCGAGAACATGTCGTGGTTCACGCCCAAGGAGCTGCCCGACAACCGCTACTACATCTTCGGCCGCGGCGGGGCGAAGCGTTACGCCGCCGAGTGCGACGCACCGTTCCTGGGCGAGATACCCGTCATACAGTCCATCATGCAGGGTTCTGACGAAGGCCGCCCCTCGTCGCTGGACGACGCACAGGTCGAGCAGCACTACCGCGAAGTTGCCGCACACATTGTTGACAACACCCCCGAAAGGTGTTGAAAAGGATGTAGAAAACCGTATGAAAACTTTCGATAACTTTTACGGCCTAAAAACGTGCTCCGAAGCAACTCACTGCAACAGAGCAGCCATGTGCGAAAGCAAATTTTCGGGCCGGAAAATATTAAAAATCTTTCACACGGTTTTCAACCGGAAATCGGGGCCGGCTTTTGAAATCTTTTCGCTGTTGATATGTGGAAAAGTTTTTCGACACAGCCCCCGATTATGTTGACAAGCCGTCGGCGCACCGCATAACCCACTCACGGGCAGTGCGGTGCCGCGCCGAGGCAAACCACTCTTATCACCAACGCCCGCAGACGAAATTGTCGATAAAATTCCCGCTCAAAAGATATCGACACTATCAACAGCCTTTATTATTAATATTCTTTATTTATTTAATTAAATAAAAGTATAAAAAAGTAAAAATCTTATGTTGACAACATTTCATGGCGCGATGTGTTCGGAGTGCGAATCCGCTGCAAATCCGCGCTACAACGGTCGGATGTGCTGAAACATTTTTCGAGGCGCGATAGAAGCTGGGTCGTGATCCGCTGCAAATCTGCGCTACGACGGTTGGATGTGCTGAAACATTTTTCAAGGCGCGATGGATGCTGGGTCGTGATCCGCGGCTGATCTGCGCTACGACGGTCGGATGTGCTGAAACATTTTTCAAGGCGCGATGGATGCTGGGCCGTAATCCGCGGCTGATCCGCGTTACTACGGTCGGGGGGAATATTATATGCAGAGGTGGAATCCGCGCTGCAATGCCGGAAAGTGTTGAAATTGTATGCCGAGGGAAAATCCGTACTGCGAAGTTCAAAGACACTGAAAAATATATTCCCCTAAAAACGCGGCCACCGATATTGGTCCCCTGTTCCGCACATACCGTTCCGCGGCCGTCATTAGGGGGAGAGGTGCCGGATGTTGAAATGTATGTTGAAACATATGTTGAAATCCCGCGCGAAACATTTACGGGGTATATACCATAACATGTAAAAAGCTGAAGAATCAATGAAACGGTTTTTGACATCACTTGTGGCGCTGTGCGCCATGCCGCTGCTGCTCTTCGGACAGGAGGAGCTGCCGTACCTCGAGGCGCGGAAGGATGCCTCGGGCCGCTACGGCTATTTCGACGAGGAGGGCAACAACGTAATACCCTGCATCTTCGACTGGGCGTTATCCTTTTCGCACAGGGATGTTGTTTCCAAAGTCAAGTCAGACGGTTTGTATTACCTGATCGACCGCAGCGGCCGTATTTTTCTGGGCGAGGGTTACGAAAACTCCCCCGATGTTTACGACCATTTCGCCTGCGTGCAGCCCGACGACGACAGCGGGCATTACATCATCGACTTTGCGGGCCGCCGCCTCTCGCCCGAGGGGTGGAGTGTCATTCCCGTCGAGCGTGACTCCTGGTACGGTGACCCCGTTCTCTTCGCGATGGCCCCCCTCGGCGACGAGCAGAACGGATATTACCTTGCCGACTTCAGGTTCGAACCCCTCTCCGAGGTTCGTGCCTCGAAGTACCGCCACATGGTCTACTGTCCCGAGGTGATAGAGTATACCGACCGGAGTGACGGTGCCCTGTGCTACGGCGTGATGAACGCTGCGGGCGAGGTGCTTGTCGAGGCTGGGCCTGGCACTGAATGGCTTGACGAGGAGCGCCTTTCGAACCTTGACGAGTCATACGACTTGATCAGGAAGTCGGGTACCTACGGACTCTACAGCGACGAGGAGCAGAATAACGAGATGGTGTTTATCCTCTGCTCGGGTGACGGCAAGTCGTTTTTGTGCGACATCACGGGCCAGGAGGTTGTGCCGTTGCAGAAGGCCAATTCGCATCTGGCCTTCTATAAACGCAATATCAAGGATTACATAGCACCATATCTGCGCCACCATCAGCAGAACCGCGAACGTTTCGCCGAGCGCGTTGCCGCACCCTTCGACAGCTGCGAGGCCTGGGCCCTCGAACTTGCGCCGAAGGCCGTCCCGACGGAAAGCGTGGCTCTGGCCGACAGGAAGGAGGCCGCTTCTGACGATGGCGTGGACGGATTTTTCGGTATGGCTGCGGCCATGGCGGGCGCCACGGTCGACAGGTCGGAGCGGGAGGCTGCGGAGAAGGCGGAAGAGGCGAAACCCGTCAAGGGTGCCATCCCCGAGTCGTATGATCTCTTCTTTGCCAGCGAGAAGGGAGGCATCATCCGTCTTGTGGGTGACATGTATGCCGGTTCCAATATTTTGATGGTGTTCGACCTTAATGACAAGGTGCTCTTCACCAGCAACAGCGATATTACCCATAAGGACGGTTACTTTACGTTCCATGACATCGACGACAGCAGTGTCACGGTGAAGGTGAAGGATGACTGGAGCAGCGTCACCTTCGGTGGCAAGGTCTATGACATGTCGATGACGCGGGATGAGATGGCGCGCATGCTCGGGATATTGGCCAGGTAACAGGTATTTGGAATTTTTAGCGGGGCGGATGTAATTCCGCCCCGTTTCGTGCGACCATATATATGCCGGCGCAGCTGCCGGTGGAACTATGACTGAAAAAAACTCAATGGAACGCAGTGACGAGGAGTTCGCCCGGGTTGTGGGCCAGTACCGCGCCGTAATATACAAGGTGTGCAGCATGTACGCCGACAGCGGCGACGAGCTGGCCGACTACTTCCAGGAGGTGCTCGTCAACATGTGGCGCGGCTGGCGCAGTTTCCGCGGCGAGTGCGCCCTCTCGACGTGGGTCTACCGCGTGGCGCTCTACACGTGCGTGTCGTTCGTGCGCCGCAAGAGCTCGCGTCCGCGCAGCGTGCCGCTGCCAGTCGACCTGGGCATCGAGGCCGAGGCCGAGCGTGCTCCCATGCTGCGCGAGCTGTACCGTCTGATAGGGCGTCTGAACCGCTTCGACAGGGCTCTGATACTGCTCTGGCTCGAGGAACGCCCCTATGCCGAGATAGCCGAGATCATGGGTATCTCGAAGGCCAACGTGGCGGTTAAGATCCTACGCATCAAGGAGCGGCTCAAGCGCATGAGCGAGGAGTGACGCGCGGCGGGGAACGTATTATTGGTTTATGGTGTGCGGTGCGGCTGCGGTGTCCGTGGTTTAGGGGCAGCGGCTGCGGCGCAGGAAAGGATAACGGAGATGAAGAATCTGGATATTGACGAGATAAGGCGCGAGTGGTCGGAGTATTCGCGCCGTGTTGAGGAGCGTACCGAGAGCATGGTCACGCCCGAGGCGCTGCGCCGTTCGATCGGCAGCGACGCGCGCGTGCTGCGCCGCTACGGGTGGATCAACCTTGTGGGCGGCATGGCCATCATACCCTTCATCGTGTGGTACGTGGCGCACCGGCATGGCACGGGGACATTCTTCTGGCTCTTTGTGGCGGGGCTGGCCGTGGCGGCACTCTTTTCGGTCTATCAGGTTGTAGTCTATCACCGTGCCGGACGCATCAATGCGGGCGTCGTGCAGCGCGCGGGGGCGGTTATGCGATACATGCGCATCGAGCGGCTGCTTACGATCGCCATCTACGGCTACATGTTCGGCATGCTTATGTACATGCTCGTGGGCAACATCTTCGGCCGCGGCGGCACCGATGACGTGGCGCTGTTCGTGCGTTGCCTTGCGGCGTCGCTTGCCATATTCGCCGCGGGCGTGGCCGTTTCGTGGCGCATAATGCGCTGGGAGCACTCGCGCCTGCAGCGCATCGACCGCGCCGCCCGCGAACTCGAGGAGTTTCTGAGCGACGGCGGCCATGACGGCACTCTCGACGGTGAGGATGCCGAGGAGGGCCCCGACGCCGCGCATGCTGCGGAGAGATGATCCTGCGGCGGCGGCCCTTTTCGGCGCCTGAAGGGGAAAAGTGCGGTGCTGCGGTCGGCGGAGCGGAAAAATTCACTAATTTAGTGGCATCCGTAATTTTCCCAACCCAAAGAGTCAGTGCGATGAAAGCTAACATCTTGTTGCCTGTATGCTGTCTGGCTGCGGCGCAGAGTGCGCATACGGCCATGGCCTCTCCCGGCGGCCGTGGCAGGCAGGCCAAACCCAACATAATCTACATCCTGGCCGACGACCTCGGCTATGGCGACCTCGGCTGCTACGGGCAGCAGCGTATCGAGACGCCCAACATCGACCGTCTGGCGCGCGAGGGCATGCGCTTCACCAACCACTATTCGGGTCAGGCCGTGTCGGCGCCGTCGCGTTGCGTGCTGCTGACGGGACTGCACACGGGCCACGCCTACATCCGCGGCAACGACGAGATGGCCTCGCGCGGCGACGTGTGGAGCCACGAGGCCATGCTGGCCGACTCGACGCTGGAGGGTCAGCGTCCCGTTCCGGCCTCTACGGTGATGATACCCGCAAGGCTTAAGGAGGGGGGCTACACCATGGCCTGCATCGGCAAGTGGGGCCTCGGCTACCCGGGTTCGGAGAGCACGCCAGGGAAGATGGGCTTCGACTTCTTCTACGGCTACAACTGCCAGCGTCAGGCCCACACCTACTACCCTCCGTTCCTCTATCGCAACGACCGTCGCGAGTATCTCGACAACGGCATAGTGGCGCCGGGCACGAAGCTCGACGCCGGGGCCGACCCGCGCAGCGTGGAGAGCTATGCGAAGTACACGCAGAGGGATTTTGCCCCCGACCTGATGTTCCGCGAGATAATGTCGTTCGTCGAGCGCGAGAAGGATGGTCCGTTCGCGCTCTTCTGGACCAACCCCATGCCACACGTACCGCTGCAGGCGCCCGAGGGGTGGGTAAGGCATTACGTCGATAAGTTCGGCGACGAGGATCCCTACACGGGCGGCAGCGGTTACTACCCGTGCCGCTATCCGCATGCCACCTATGCGGCCATGATAAGCTATTTCGACTATCAGGTCGGATGCCTCGTGCGCCGTCTCAAGGAGCTGGGCATATATGACAACACGCTGATAATCTTCACGAGCGACAACGGTCCCACCTTCAACGGCGGCTCCGACTCGCCCTACTTCGACAGCGCGCGTCCGTTCCGCAGCGAGGCGGGATGGGGCAAGGCGTCGCTGCGCGAGGGCGGCATACGGGTGCCGATGATAGCGTCGTGGCCGGGTGTGATCGAGGCTGGCAGCACGTCGGACCTGCTGTGCGCCTTCTGGGACATGATGCCCACGATGTGCGAGATTGCGGGTGTGGAGTCTCCCGCCACCGACGGCATCAGCATACTGCCCACGCTGCAGGGGCGCGACCGCCGTCAGCGGCACCACGAATACCTCTACTGGGAGTATCCCGAGGCTGGGGGTCAGAAGGCGCTGCGCATGGGCCGCTGGAAGGCCTTCGTCAGGGACATACGCAAGGGTGGCCGCAAGGTCGAGCTCTACGACCTGTCGGTGGACGGCCGCGAGCAGCACGACGTGGCGGCCGAGCATCCCGATGTCGTGGAGCGCGTCCTCGATATCTTCCGCGCCGAGCATACCGACTCCGATATAGCGTCGTTCAACCTTCCCGTGTGGTAGGTCGAGCTGGCGCTTTACGGCAACGGCCGCCGTCCCCAAAGATGCAGGGGCGGCGGCCGTCACTTTTTGCCCGACACGGGGGTTATCGTGCCGCGGGCAGTTTCGATATGCGCCATACGGTGCCCTCGATGAAGGAGAGATATACTGTTCCGTCGCTGTCGCACTCGAATCCGTTTACGGCCGAGCGTCCCACGCGGCGCACCCACAGCAGGTGTCCCGTCGCGGCGTCGACGGCAGCCACCATGCCGCGGCGCGAGGCGGCATAGACGGTGCCGAGGCTCTCGACCACGACGCAGGGCGTGTGTTCGTATCCGAACGTGAGGTCGGTTACCCACCGCAGGCGGTAGTCGTCGGCCGTGGCGTCGACGGCTATCAGCTCGCCGTCCATGGTGCGGGCATATACGGTGGTGCTGTCGGCCGAGATGCCGAGGCTCTCGCGCACGGTGCGGTCCTTCACGCGCCAGACGGTTTCTCCCGTGGCGCGGTCGATGGCCGTCATGCGGCGGTCGGGCGCCACGATGAAGACCCTCTCGCCCACCACCGCGGGCGAGCAGTTGCCGGGGCTGTAGAGGCGCACCGTGTTGCCGTTGTTCCAGCGCCAGAGGGGACGGCCCGTGGCGGGGTCGAGGGCGTGCAGGAAGGTGTCCCAGGCGCCGAATACGATGTCGCGCCGCGTTACCGAGGGTGCAGCCTGGCAGTAGTTGCCGACGCCGTCGTAGAGCCACACGAGGCGGCCCGTGCGGGTGTCGATTGCCTCGAACGAGCGGTAGCCGCCCTGGTAGAGTATACCGTCGCGCACCACGCCGTTGGCCACATAGGGTCCGCGGCCCTCGTGCTGGCGGCGCAGTCGCCCGTTGCGGGCGTTGAGGGTGAGGATGCGGCCGTCGGATGCGGGCACCATGACGCTGCGGCCCGCGGGTGCGGGGCGCGAGAAGAGGGGACCGTCGGTTGCGACGCTCCACAGCTCGCGCCCGTCGCGCTTGTCGATGGCCTTGGCGCGGCCGAGCGAGTTGCCGAAGTAGATGCGGCGGCGGTCGATGCCCAGGCGTGTGAATATCGATGCCTCGTCGCGGTGCAGCAGCTCGATACGGTAGCCTTCGGGCTGCTCCCATGCGGCGTCCTGCCTCTCGACGGCGGGCTTGGGGCTGTCGTCCACGGCCAGTGCCTCGACAAGGGTCGCGCTGCCGTCGAGGGGCACGTTCCACTGGCGCAGCGAGTCGCGCGTGATCTCGATTAGGGTGTAGCCCTCGTCGCCGTACTCTTCCGAGGGCATGTGCAGCGAGCGGTTCACAAGGCCGTCGATGCCCGCCGTGCGGTAGCGTTTGTAGGAGTGGTAGTGTCCGCACAGGTGCACGGCCGTGCGGTGGCGCACCAGCACGTCGGCATAGTCCTCCCAGTCGTCGATGTCCTCCGTGAGGGGGTAGTGGTTTACCGAGACGACGCGGCGGCCGGGGTTGTGCGTCAGCAGCGAGTCGAGCCACGCCAGATCCTCGTGCTTGACGTGTCCGTCGCCCATCTTCATGTAGGGGCCGCAGTTTATGCCGGCGAAGAGCGTGCCGCGCACCTCGAAGGCGAAGCGGTCGGCACCCCACAGAGAGTCGAATGTGCGGCAGGCGCTCTGCGACCAGTTGTCCTCGTGATTGCCGGGGATGACGTATGTGGGCAGGTCGATGAGGTCGAGTATCGATTTGGCGCATCGCAGCTCCTCGTCGCTGCCCTCGTTCGTAAGGTCGCCGGCGACGATGACGGCATCGGCGCGTGTGCGGTTTATGCGCTCGACGGCGCGTCGCAGGCGCGCCTCCGACTCGGCCCCTGGCGAGACGTGCAGGTCGGAGAGGAAGATTACGGTGACGGGTTTTTCGGTGGTTACGGTGTCGTGCGCCGTCTGTGCCGCTGCCGTCAGTGCAAGCACGGCGGCGGCGAGCAGTGTGATCGCTTTGCTGGGTTTCATCTTTTGGCGAAGGAGTTTTTCAATTCGGGCGCGGCATGCGCCGCCGATACAAAAGTATTCTTTTTTTGCCTTTCGGGCAACGGTGTGCGCCGCATTGCGGGGCCGAAGATAACGCATATTTTTCGCTTTGAAAGTTTTTATCGGCTAAATTTCGGTTTCGGTGGTTGGATTATAAAAAAATATTCATAACTTTATAATTCGAATGTAAACCGTAAACCTAAAACTTCTTCTGATATGAAAAACTATTCAGCAAAAGAGATCAAGAACATCGTTCTCATCGGCGCGCCGGGCACGGGAAAAACTACCCTTGCCGAAGCGATGGCCTATGAGGGTAAGGTTATCGACCGCAGGGGTAGTATCGAGACGAACAACACGCTCTCGGACAACACCGATATCGAGCACGAATACAAGCGCTCGATCTATTCGACGATCCTCTTCACCGAATTCATGGGGCGCAAGCTCAACATCATAGACTGCCCGGGATCGGACGACTTCTGCGGCAGCCTCTTCTCGGCCTTCAAGGTAGGCGACGTGGGCGTGATGGTAATGAACGCCCAGAACGGATGGGAGGTCGGCGACGAGATACAGTCGCGCTATGCCCGCATACTGAACAAGCCCGTGATCGGCGTTATCAACCAGCTGGACGGTGATAAGGCCAATTACGAGGCCATGCTGGAGGGCATCCGCGCCGCATCGCCCGTCAAGCCCGTCATCGTGCAGTACCCCGTGAGCCAGGGAGCAGGCTTCTCGTCGTTCATCGACGTGCTTATGATGAAGATGTACCACTTCACCGACGAGAACGGCACGCGCGAGGAGCTCGACATCCCCGCCGAGGAGATGGAGCGCGCCCGCGCCCTCAACCAGGAGCTGACCGAGGCCGCCGCCGTCTACGACGACGCGCTGATGGAGCTCTACTTCGAGAAGGGCATGCTCACGCAGGACGACATCCGCTCGGGCCTGAAGCTGGGCGTTGCTAAACGCGACGTCATGCCCATCTTCTGCTGCAGCGGCAAGCGCGACATCGGCACCAAGCGACTCATGGAGTTCATCATCAACGTAGCGCCCGGCCCGCAGTCGGCGCCCAAGTTCCTCACCACCGAGGGCGAGGAGCTGGCGGCCGACGAGACGCAGCCGGCCGTGGCGTTCGTCTTCAAGAGCCAGATCGAGCAGCACATCGGCGAGATCACCTACTTCCGCGTCATCCGCGGCAAGATCACCGAGGGCATGGAGCTTGTCAACAGCCGCACGGGCAACAAGGAGAAGCTCTCGCAGCTCTTCGCCGTTGCGGGCAAGAACCGCATCAAGGTCACCGAGCTGTCGGCGGGCGACATCGGCTGCACGGTCAAGCTCAAGGGCACGCGCACGAGCGACACGCTGGCCGCGGCGTCGGCTCCCGTCACCGTCGAGCCTATCGTCTTCCCCGAGCCGCGCTACCGCGCCGCCGTCAAGGCCAAGGAGCAGAGCGACGAGGAGAAGCTGGGCAAGCTGCTGAACGATGCCAAGTATGAGGACCCGACGATCCTTGTCGAGTACTCGAAGGAGTTGAAGCAGACCATCATACAGGGTCAGGGCGAACACCACCTCAACATCCTCAAGAGCCGCCTTGCGTCGGAGAACAAGATGGAGATCGAGTACTTCGCGCCGAAGATACCCTACCGCGAGACCATCACCAAGGTTGCGCAGGCCGACTACCGCCACAAGAAGCAGTCGGGCGGTGCGGGCCAGTTCGGCGAGGTGCACATGGTCATCGAGCCCTACACCGAGGGCATGCCCGAGCCTACGCGCTACAAGGTTGCCGGCAAGGATATCACGGTCAACATCAAGGGCAAGGAGGAGTACGACCTCGAGTGGGGCGGCAAGCTGCAGTTCTACAACTCGATCGTGGGCGGCGCCATCGACGCGCGCTTCATGCCCGCCATCCTGAAGGGTGTGATGGAGAAGATGGACGAGGGCCCGCTTACGGGATCCTACGCCCGCGACATCCGCGTGGTTATCTACGACGGCAAGATGCACCCCGTCGACTCGAACGAGATCTCGTTCAAGCTGGCCGCACGCAACGCCTTCAAGGAGGCCTTCCGCAACGCCGGCCCGAAGATCATGGAGCCTATCTACGCCGTCGAGGTGCTCACGCCGAGCGAGTATATGGGTGCCGTGATGAGCGACCTGCAGAACCGCCGCGCCATGATCATGGGCATGGAGTCGGACAAGGGCTTCGACCGCCTCAACGCCCGCGTGCCTCTGGCCGAACTGTACCGCTATTCGACGTCGCTCTCGTCGCTCACGTCGGGCGCCGCCACCTATACCATGCAGTTCGCCTCGTACGAGCAGGTACCGGCCGACGTGCAGGATAAGCTGCTCAAGGCCTACTCCGACACCGACGAGGATTGATAACCCCCTGCCCGCCGCCCCGCGCGGCGGAGACCCCAACGGCCGCGATACCTGCAACGGGTGTCGCGGCCGCTTTTTTGCGCCGCTTTTTTTGCCGCTATAGTGCCGCTTCAGTGCCGCCTTCAGTTCCGCCCGCGGCAGTCCTTTCCCGCCCGTAAGACCCTGCCCGCAGCCGCACTCCCCTTCCCTTTGCCGCAGCCATGCCTCCCCTCCTTTTCCTCGCATCAGGATCTCTCCTACCGCCTGCAACATGTCCGTTTTGCCATTCGCGGCCCATATTTTGCCGCCGCTGCATCTGTGCTGCCCCGCCGCCTTGTATTACCCCCTCTTTGCCGCATGCGGGCGCGCCGGCGTCGTTTTTCGGCGCGGCGTGTGCCGTTTGCGACCCGTGCACTGCGCATATCGGTCGTGCACGCGCCGCATCAGCGCCCCGCAGCGCATGCCGCAGATGGATGGTTTGGACATTTCCGTCGCCGATGTTGCCTAAAATGCCGCGCGGCGATGCAACAAAGGGTCTGTATGATAGTCTTTTCAGTTTTTTATTGAATAATGTTGCAGTATTTATATGTAAACAGCTGAAATTTTGTTATATTTGGCTATGTAACCTTCTGCTGGATAGGGACAGCAGGGTATAACATCTGAAAGCGTATGAATATGGAGGGAAATGCGGCTTACCCCACGATCGTGAAATACACCGAGGACAACTACGGCGGGATACATCTGACCAGGCTTTCGCGCAATGCGCTGGGCTATGTCGTACGCGGCACGAAACACATCTACTACGGCGACATGCACTATACGGTCACGCGCGGCGACATCTTCTTCATGGGCGTGGGCAACCACTACGTCGAGAACCTGCCCGAGGAGGGGCATGCGTTCGAGCAGGTTGTGGTCTACTACTCGCCCGAGCTGCTGCGCCGCATACTTCTGCGCCTGAACATGAACTACGGCGTAAAGATAAGCAACACCCACCATTGCGACCGCTGCCTGCGCCTGAACCATGCGTCGGTGCCGGCTACGGCGACGCTGCGCAGCTTCTTCGCCCACACGGCCACCTGCCTGCAGGACGAGAACTTCACGCACGACCACACGGCCGAGACCATCAAGCTGACGGAGCTGATCTACCTCATCGTGTCGCAGCGCGACGACTGCCTGAAGAACAAGGTTCTGAGCAACGTCGACGACCAGCAGGACAACTTCGAGCAGGTGGTCTACGCCAACATCTTCCGCGACGTATCGATCGAGGAGCTTGCGGCGATGAGCAACCGTTCGCTCACGTCGTTCAAGAAGGAGTTCCGCCGCCACTTTCAGGAGCCGCCCCACCGCTGGTTCATCCGCCAGCGACTGATGCAGGCGCGCCTGCTGCTCATATCGACCACAAGGTCGATTTCGGAGATCGGCGCCGAGTGCGTCTTCCCCAACACGTCGCACTTCATCAAGCTCTTCAAGAACGAGTACGGACAGACGCCTGCCATGTACCGCCTGAGCCACTGCGCCGACGGCAGCCGCCGCATGCTCTCCGGGAGCGCCGGGGCAGCGGAGACCGCGGAGGCCGTGGAGGCTGTGGACAGCATCGCCATCTGACTCGCCCACCGCGGGCGCAACACCCCTGCCCGTGCGGATAAAAGGCATGAAAACCGTCGTGAAAAATGTCGGGGAAAATCGGTAAATTATTTTCCGCGATTTCGGTGCGGCATAAAAATGCGCTCCGAAAGTTTGCACGGAACCGAAAAAAGATTATCTTTGTACTACAGAAGTGGATTACTCACTTATTTTATAAACCTGACCAACCTGAAACGACAACGGAATATCTTTGGTATCCCGTTGTTTTTTTGTCTCCGCCGCCTGAAAATCCCGCGGCCTCGCGTGTTCCCGTCCGCTGCCGTATGACGGGGGCGTCGCATTCCGCGACACCCCTCTGACGATCGTATCCCCCGCCCCCTGCCGACATTCCTTCCTGCCGCCGTTTTCGGCGCCCTGCGCGGCCTTTTCACGCGTTGCGGGTACGCGGCCCTCCGCGGGACGATCCTCGGCGTAAGGGCACGAAAAAGGCCGTCGCCGGGGCGACAGCCTTTTCATGCGGGCGGGTGATGCCTGCGGGCTCGGAAGGCGGGCCGTGATAACGTCGCAGGGGCGTCAGAAGGGATATCCCACACCGAAGTTGAGCGCCGTATTCTTCCACCGCAGGTTGTGTATCCACCGTTCGCCTGCGGGGTTGTTGGGGTTGTGGAGCTGCACGCCCCAGTCGAGTCGCAGGATTACGAACTTTATGTCGAGGCGCAGGCCGAGACCCGTGTTGAATCCCAGCTGCTTGTAGAAGCGGTTGAAGTGGAAGATTCCCTCGGCGGGGACTTTGGTCTTGTCCATGCCCAGATACCACACGTTTCCCAGGTCGAGGAACGTGGCGCCGTGGAACATGCCCCAGATGGGGAAACGCAGCTCGACGTTTGCCTCGAGGCGTATGTCGCCCATCTGCACGGGATATGGCGTCTCCTCGACGGTGGCGTTTCCGGGTCCGAGCGTACGGGGCACCCATCCGCGCATGCTGTTGCTTCCGCCGACGTAGAAGAGGCGGTCGAAGGGCAGGGCGCTCGAGTTGCCGTATGGTACGCCGCAGCCGGCGAAGATGCGGCCCGCCAGTGCGGTCTTCTCGCCGAGGACGATCTTGCGGCTGATGCTTATGTCGCTGCGCACGTACTGCGAGTAGCGCACGCCGAGGATGTTGTAGTAACCCTCGTCGGTCTTGTGCGAGAAGGCGCGCTCGAAGAGGTTTATGAGGTTGCCCGCCGACTCGAAGTTAATGCGCATGAGCGTGGCGTTGCCGTTGAGGTTCTTGTTCTGGTTGTTGTAGACGTACGAGCCCGAGAATCCGAGTATGGCCTGCGTCTGGTAGCTCTGTCGCAGGTACTCGTTCTTGAGCGAGTTGAAGAAGGCCTCGTCGAGGTAGCTGACGTTGATCCAGTTGAGGTCGATCGGGCGCACCTGGTAGTTGTAGCGGCCGTTGACGCTGCGCCACGAGTATGTCCACGTCGCGCGCGAGAGGTCGCGGCGGTAGTACGGGCGGTCCTGGTAGTTGAACGACAGCTCGACCTTGGTACGGGGCATGTTCACCTTTCGCGAGGTGATGTTGAACGGCAGCAGGAAGCGCGGGAACGAGAGCCCGACGCTGAGTCCCAGCTCGTTGGCCTGTCGCTTGACGGCGTTGGGGGCCTTCATGTACTCGTAGCCGACGGTGACGGCGGTGCTGAGCGACTCGATGCCGCGGAAGAGGTTTCGGTTCTGGTATCCGATTGTGGCGCTCAGGCCGTAGAAACTCGACGTGGTGCTTCCCTCGAGCTCGATGTTGAGGCCCTGCTTGAGCGTGGGCGAGCATAGTATGTAGCAGCGCAGGTAGCTCTCGCGTATGTTGCCGAAGGTCGATGCGGGGGGCGTAAAGCGTCCCTCGCCCACGTAGTTGAGGTATGCGGTGTCGCGTCCCTCGGGCTGCGGCAGCTCCTCGAAGGCTATGCGGGCGCTGCGGAAGTAGCCGAGCGACATTATCTCGTTGTATGTACGGTCGACGGCGGCGCTGCTGTATATGGCGTTTGGCGTGAGGGGTATGGCCGTGTATAGCACCTCGGGGTGTACGTTCGGCCGTCCGTCCGATATCACCTTCAGGCCCTTGTAGTATGTGGTGTCGAGCAGCCGCTTGTTGCGCTGCACGCGGTCGACCGTGGGGTTGTAGTCGGGCAGCACGTTTATCTCGGCAATGCGGTATATGGCGTTGTTGTCGCGTATGGGGCGTCCGCGGTCGTCGTATCCCGTGAGGTTGCGCTTGACGATCATCTTCACGCCCACGCGCCGCTGGCCGCGCAGCGTGTCGACAAGGTACTCGATGTTGTTGACCGAGAAGTTGTAGTATCCGCGGTTGTTGAGGTATGAGGCTATGCGTTCGCGCTCCTTGTCGAGTTGTGTTATGTCGAATATGTTGCCCTTGCGGATGAGGGTCGAGACGGTGTCGGCCTCGATTACGGCCTTGAGCGAGCGGTCGCGGAAGTCGTACGAGACGGTGTCGATGCGGTATGGTTCGCCCTGGCGCGTGCGGTAGGTGACGTAGGCGCGGTGCCGGCGGCGCGTGGTGTCGACCTCGAACGAGGCCTCCGAGGCGTAGTATCCGCGCGAGTTGAGGTATGTCTTGAGGTTGCGCGCGCTCTTGTCGGTGAGCGACATGTCGAGCAGCACGGGCTCCTCGCCCACCTTGCGCTTGAAGTTGTTCCACCAGTTCTGCTTGTCGGGGTCGGCCAGGTTGTAGGCCCAGACGTAGAAGTTGGTGCCCAGGAAACGCTTGTTGGGCGTCTGGCGCACATACTGTTCGAGTGTCGAGGGGGTTATCCGCTCCTCCTTGGGCACGTCGCGGTCGGTCTCTATGGTGACCTTCTGCAGCAGGTACTCGCCGTCGCCGAGACGCCGTGTGGCGCTGCACGCCGTGCAGAGGGCGGCGAGGGCGGCGGCTACGGCCATACGTGATATGCGTGGCATCAGCGACACGTTGCGTTGGGGTATTTTGCGGCCGTGGCGCGGGCGAACTGTTCGTATTCGGCAATCTCGCCGTGCATGGTCGCGGTGATGCGGGTGTCGGCGAGCGACGATCCGTCCCACATGGTGCGGCCCGTCCATTCGTATGTGGCGTTACCCGTCAGGCGAGTGGCTATGGCGCCGTCGTCGGCCACGTGGCAGCGGCAGCGCACCATGCCGCCGCGGTTGTAGACCTCGATGTCGGTGTCGGGGCGGCACAGCCCCGTCAGTACGGCGGCGGTGCTGCACGAGGTCATGGCCGTGCCGCACGAGTATGTTATGCCGGCGCCGCGCTCGTACGTGGCGGCGAAGATGGCCTGGTCGGCGACGGGGGTGTAGAGGCTGACGTTTATGCCGCGGGGGAAGAGGTGCGGCAGACGTTTTACCCGCTCGCCCAGGTCGGCGAGCAGCTGCATGTCGATGGCCTCGACGCAGGCCACGATGTGGGGGTTTCCGGGCGAGAGGGCCGTGAAGCGCAGCGCGGGGTCGAACTCCGCGATGGCGGTGGCTGTGAAACGGTCGCACCCCGCAGCCATGAAGCCGAAGTCGTCGCTGCGGGTGGCTATGGCCATCTCGGCGCCGAAGGTGGGCATCGATCCGAATATTGGGTTGCTGCGGCTGATGGGATAGAGCCCGCGGCCCGAGGCGAGTGTGAACGAGTCGCTGTCGATATAGCGCTCGCGCACCAGGCGCGCCACGCAGCGTATTCCGTTGCCGCACATCTCGGCCTCCGATCCGTCGGGGTTGAACATGCGCATGGCGTATGTCGTGCCGGAGGGCACGACGTATAGTACGCCGTCGCAGGGCCGCATGGCGGGCTCGGCGCAGAGGGCGCGTGCGAGTGCCGCCAGGTCGGCGGCGAGGATGTCGGGGCGGGCGACGGCGTCGACCATGACGAAGCGGTTGCCCGAGCCGTGACATTTTATGGTGTCGATAATCATAAACTGCTGATTGTCAAAATTGTTGTGTGGCCGTCGGTTCCCGTTGGGGAAAAGACCTTTCAAAGGTATAAATATTTCGTCCGACATACAAATATTTTCGCGCGCGCGTCCTCTTGTCCGCGTGTGGGGGCGAAGTTCGCGGAAAATTGTTAATTTTACGCATCAAAACGTGTAACTTATGATGAAGGAGAAATTTATTATGGCCGACGGCACGGCGCTGCACATCAGCGATTCGGGCCGCGGCGAGCGGTGTGTGGTGCTTGTGCACGGCTATCTCGAGGCCATGTACGTGTGGGACGACTTCGCGCCGCTGCTCACGCCCGAGGTGCGTGTTATCACGGTCGACGTGCCGGGACACGGCATATCGCAGGTGCTGGGCGAGGTGCATACGATGGAGATGATGGCCGACGTCATGCGCGGCATGCTCGATGCGCTGGGCATCGCCCGCGCCACGTTCGTGGGCCACTCGATGGGAGGCTACATATCGCTGGCCTTCTGTGCGAAGTACCCCGAGCGTATGGACGGCATCGTGCTGCTCAGCTCGTCGCCCTGCCCCGACGACGAGACCAAGCGCGAGAACCGCCGCCGCGAGATCGCCCTCGTGCGTGCGGGCAAGAAGGACGTGCTGGCGCGCGTGGCCCCCGAGACGGGCTTCGCCGTGCAGAACCGCGAGCGGCTGAAGGACTACATCGAGGACCTTGTCGAGCAGGTGCACATCACCGAGGACGACGGCATCGTGGCGCTGCTGGGCGGCATGATCGCGCGCGTCGACCAGAATGCCATGCTTCGTGCGAGCCGCGTGCCGCAGCTCTTCATCCTGGGCCGCCACGACAACTACATCCCCGTCGAGGCGGCGGAGCGCTTCGTGGCCGACAACCCGCAGGCGCAGGTGGTGTGGCTCGGCGCGTCGGGACACATGGGCTTTATCGAGGAGCCGCAGCGTTGCGCCGACGCCATCCTGGGCTTCGTGCTTGAGGGCGACGCCCATGCCCGCATAAATGCCCGCGCGGCGGAGACCCCCGCCGGGGCGGATGCGGCGGAAGAGAAGGAACAATAAATCCGAAAGCATATGAAAAAGATTGTGTTGATGGCCGTGGCGGCCTTGGTGTCGCTTGCCGCATCGGCCCAGAACGACTGGTCGAAGATGATGAGCCGCGTCGAGCACCACACCATCCACAGCGAGGTGCTGGGCTGCGACCGCAACTATACGGTGTTCCTGCCCGCGGGCTACGATGTGGAGAAGGATCGCCGCTACCCCATCCTCTACCTGCTGCACGGCATGAGCGACACCGACCGCAACTGGTACGAGCGCGGCCACGTCAAGGACGTGATGGACCAGCTCGTGGCCGACGGCACCGTCGAGCCGATGATAATCGTCACGCCCGACGCGGGCGGCATGCCCGTCGAGGAGAAGCAGAACGGCTACTTCGACATGGAGGGGTGGGCCTACGAGCGCTTCTTCTTCGAGGAGTTCCTGCCCCACGTCGAGAGCGAGTACCGCGTCGTGGGCGACCGCGCCCACCGCGGCGTTGCGGGCCTGTCGATGGGCGGCGGCGGCTCTACGAGCTACGCCCAGCGCCATTCGGACCTCTTCTGCGCCTGCTACGCCATGAGTGCGCTGATGCACCTTCCCGAGGCCGATGCTGCGCAGCTGGCCGCGGGCAACAAGTTCGCGCTGCTGACCGACGCGGTGCACCGCCTGAGCTGCGTGGAGTATGTACAGAGTGCCGACGAGGCGCGCCGTCAGGCGCTGCGCACCGTCGCGTGGTATATCGACTGCGGCGACGACGACTTCCTGCTGGACTGCAACCTCGACCTGGTGAAGGCGCTGCGTGCGGCGCACATACCCTACAGCCTGCGCGTGCGCGACGGCGGCCATACGTGGGAGTACTGGCACTCGGCGTTGTACAACGCCCTGCCCTTCTTCTCGCGCACCTTCGCCGCGGCCGACCGCAGGTAGCGGCTGGCGCGTGGAGGGCGTGGCGGAGTTGACCGTGACGCGGATTGCGGCCCGTGCGGCCCGAAAAATTTGGATGCGCGGGACATAATGCCTATCTTTGCCCGCCGAAAACAGTACGAGAGCGTTTTGTAATCCTCATCGGAGGGCGTGAAACAGAGCCGGATAAGATGACTGGGTAAAACCAATCTGACGATCCGGCCTTTTTTACGCCCTTTCGTCAGCGGTGGGGCCTGCGCCCGCCGTGCGGTGGGGGAACGCGACGCCGCGAGTACGCACAACTTAAAAACAGGGAGATATGGAAAGAAATGCAATCGATTTGGGCACGGTGGACGTGCCGAAACTCTTTCGCCGGATGTTCCTTCCTACTTTGTTCGGTATGTTGAGCATCTCGGCCGTAACGGCCGTCGACGGCATCTTCATCGGCCACGGCGTGGGCAGCGACGGCATTGCCGCCGTCAACCTCTGCGTGCCCGTGATGATGGTCTTCACGGGGCTGGGGCTGATGATGGGCGTCGGCTGCTCGGTCGTGGCGGCGGTGCACCTGTCGCGCTCGCAGGCGCGGGCGGCGCGCATAAACGTCACGCAGGCGCTGGCCTTTGTCTCGGCGGTGACGGTGGCCGCCACGACGCTGATCGTCGTCTTCGCGCGGCAGACGGCCCTTGCGATGGGGTCGTCGGAGCGTCTGCTGCCGCTGGTGGTCGACTACCTGCAGTGGTTCATGCCCTCGATGGTGTTCCAGATGTGGGTGTCGATCTCGCTCTTCATCATACGCCTCGACGGCGCCCCGCGCGTGGCCATGTGGTGTTCGGTGGTGTCGGCGGCGCTGAACGTCGTGCTCGACTACATATTCATCTTCCCGCTGGGCTGGGGCGTGCGCGGCGCGGCCTTCGCCACGTCGCTCAGCGTGGCCACGGGCGGCGTGATGGCGCTGGGCTACCTGCTCTTCTTCGCCCGCACGCTGCGACCCGAGAGGGTGAAGCTGAGCGCGAAGAGCATGCGCCTTACGGCGCGCAACCTCGGCTACCAGTGCCGCATAGGGTCGTCGACGCTGCTCGGCGAGCTGACGCTGGCGATGCTCATGTACGTGGGCAACGTCACCTTCATGCGCTACCTGGGCGACGACGGCGTGGGTGCCTTCGGCGTGGCGTGCTACTATACGCCCTTCGTCTTCATGGTGGGCAACGCCATAGCGCAGTCGGCGCAGCCCATCCTGAGCTACAACTACGGCGTGGGCAACTTCGAGCGCGTGTGGCAGGCCGGCCGCCTGGCCGTGCGCACGGCCGTCGTGTGCGGCGGCGTGGTGATGCTGGTCTTCATGGCCGTGCCCGACGGGCTGGTGGGTCTCTTCCTCGGGAGCGGGGGCGAGGCGGCGCGCATCGCCATCGACGGCCTGCCCTACTTCTCGGCGGGATTCATCTTCTTCGTGGTCAACCTGGCCGTCATAGGCTACAACCAGAGCCTCGAACGTATGGCCGTCTCGACGTCGTTCGCGCTGCTGCGCGGGGCGCTGTTCCTCGTGCCGAGCTTCATGGTGATGCCCCTCGTGGCCGGCACGGCGGGCATATGGATGGCCATGCCCGTGTCGGAGTTCCTCACGACGCTCGCCATTGTGGCCTACTACGGCGCACGCCGCATGCGCCGCCGCAGTGCCTGACGATTGCCGTATCGCCGCACCCTGCCCGCCCGCCAGCGCCGCCGCGCCTGCGGGCGGACTTTTTTTCTCTGCCGTCGGCTTCCTCCGCCGTGCCGCCTGCGAAACCATTTTCGGCCTGTCCTTGCCCTTCTTTTACCCCCCCCCGGCGGCATGTGGTGCCGTTGCCGCCGCATCCCCCGCTTACGGGCTGCGGCGTGGCCCCTGCCGCGGGTGCAGCGGCCGCCCCGAAACCCCGCTGCATGGGGCCGCGGAGGGATTTTGTGCCGAAAAATTTTCCCAATCGCAATAAAATGTTGTATTTTTGGAACAAATTATGTTTTTTACCGCCGGCGCCGTGTCACGCGCGCCGTCATTAATCTTCAAATAACTTATGGCCAAGGAGTTCAAACGTTATCTCATCACTTCGGCACTTCCCTATGCCAACGGTCCGGTGCATATCGGCCACCTGGCGGGCGTATACGTGCCGTCGGACATATACACGCGCTACCTGCGTCTGCGGGGCCGCGACGTGATCTCGGTGTGCGGCAGCGACGAGCACGGCGTGCCCATCACCATCAAGGCCCGCAAGGAGGGTGTCTCGCCCCAGGCGATCGTCGACCGCTACCACGAGATCATAAAGGATTCGTTCCGCCGTCTGGGCATCTCGTTCGACATCTATTCGCGCACCTCGTCGCCCACGCACCGCAAGACGGCGTCGGATTTCTTCCGCAAGCTCTACGACGAGGGCAAGTTCATCGAGAAGAGCTCGATGCAGTACTACGACGAGGAGGCGCAGACCTTCCTTGCCGACCGCTACATCGTCGGCACCTGCCCCCGCTGCGGCAACGAGCGCGCCTATGGCGACCAGTGCGAGCAGTGCGGCTCGACGCTCTCGCCCGACGAGCTGATCAACCCCCACAGCGCCGTGTCGGGATCGGTTCCCGTCAAGCGCGAGACCAAGCACTGGTACCTGCCGCTGGACCAGTATGAGGGCTTCCTGCGCGAGTGGATCCTCGAGGGCCACAAGGAGTGGAAGAGCAACGTCTACGGCCAGTGCAAGAGCTGGCTCGACCTCGGCCTGCAGCCGCGTGCCGTGAGCCGCGACCTCGACTGGGGTATCCCCGTGCCCGTCGAGGGTGCCGAGGGCAAGGTGCTCTACGTATGGTTCGACGCCCCTATCGGCTATATCTCGGCCACGAAGGACCTCACGCCCGACTGGGAGAAGTACTGGAAGAGCGACGACACGAAAATGGTGCACTTCATCGGCAAGGACAATATCGTCTTCCACTGCATCGTCTTCCCGTCGATGCTCAAGGCGCACGGCGGCTACATCCTGCCCGAGAACGTGCCCGCGAACGAGTTCCTGAACCTCGAGGGCGACAAGATTTCCACCTCGCGCAACTGGGCCGTATGGCTTCACGAGTACCTCGACGACTTCCCCGGCAAGGAGGATGTCCTTCGATACGTCCTCTGCGCCAACGCTCCCGAGACCAAGGACAACGACTTCACGTGGCGTGACTTCCAGGCCCGCAACAACAACGAGCTGGTGGCCATCCTCGGCAACTTCGTCAACCGCGCGCTGGTGCTGACGAAGAAGTACTACGAGGGCCGCGTGCCCGCCCGCGGCGAGCTTACCGACTACGACCGCGCCACCATAGCCGAGCTGCAGGGCATCCGCTCGCAGCTGGAGTCGAACATCGAGAACTACCGCTTCCGCGAGGCGCTGAAGGATGCCATGAACTTCGCCCGCATCGGCAACAAGTACCTGGCCGACACCGAGCCGTGGAAGGTTGTCAAGAGCGACCCGGCACGCGTGGAGACGATTCTCAACATAGCGCTGCAGATCACGGCCAACGTCGCCGTCGCCATCGAGCCCTTCATGCCCTTCTCGTCGGAGAAGATCCTGCGCATGCTCTCGATCGAGCGCCCGACGTGGGACGATCTGGGATCGATGGAGATCGTGGCCGCCGGCCACACCATCGGCGAGCCGCAGCTGCTCTTCGAGAAGATCGAGGACGAGGCTATCGAGCGCCAGCTGGCCAAGCTCGCCGCCTCGAAGGCCGCCAACGCCGCCGCCGAGGCTGCCTCGCACGTGCCCGAGCAGAAGGCCGAGGTGTCGTTCGACGACTTCGACAAGATGGATATCCGCATCTCGACGATCGTCGCCGCCGAGAAGGTCGCCAAGACCAAGAAGCTGCTCAAGCTCACCGTCGATACGGGTATCGACCGCCGCACCATCGTCTCGGGCATAGCCGAGTACTTCAAGCCCGAGGAGCTTGTCGGACGTCAGGTTCCCGTGCTGGTGAACCTCGCGCCGCGCGAGCTGAAGGGTATCCGCTCCGAGGGTATGATCCTCATGGCCGAGGACGTCCTGCGCGGACTGGTGATGCTGCAGCCCGAGCAGAAGGTGGGCGAAGGCTCGCAGATAGGCTGATGCACGGCAGAGTGTTTACTGAATGATATAAAACAATGAAAATCAATATATTATGAAAGCGATTGATTGGAAGGCGCTGGGCTTCGACTACATGAAGACCGACGTAAACGCCCGCTACTACTACAAGGATGGCAAGTGGAGCGAGATGGAGATCACCGAGGATGAGTATATCAAGATGCACATGTCGACCACATGCCTGCACTACGGCCTCGAGGCCTTCGAGGGTCTGAAGGCGTTCCGCGGCGTCGACGGCAAGGTGCGCATCTTCCGCATGGATGCCAACGCGCGGCGCATGCAGTCGTCGGCACGCAAGCTGTGCCTTCCCGAGCCTACGGTCGAGATGTTCACGGCGGCCTGCTACGAGGTCGTAAAGCGCAACATCGACTATGTGCCCCCCTACGAGTCGGGCGCATCGCTCTACCTGCGTCCCGTGCTCATCGGCACCAAGGTGGGACTGGGCGTGAAGGCGTCGCACGAGGCCATGCTTATAGTCTTCTGCTCGCCCGTTGGCCCCTACTTCAAGGGCGGAATGACCACCATAAAGGTGGTTGTCGACCGCGAACAGGACCGTGCTGCTCCACGTGGAACAGGCGACATCAAGGCGGGCGGCAACTATGCGTCGAGCATCCTCTCGGGCGAGAAGGCGCACGACCTGGGCTATGCCAACGTCATGTATCTCGACGCGCGCGAGCATAAGTATATCGAGGAGTGCGGTGCCGCAAACTTCTTCGGCATCAAGGACGGCAAGTACATTACGCCCAAGTCGCCCTCGATCCTTCCGTCGATCACCAACATGAGCCTGCGCCAGCTTGCTGCCGACATGGGCCTCACGGTCGAGGAGCGCCCCGTTCCCGTCGACGAGCTCGATACGTTCGAGGAGGCCGGCGCGTGCGGTACGGCTGCCGTCATCTCGCCTATCGAGTCGGTTTACGACCTCGACACCGGCAAATCGGTAACCTATGGCAAGCAGGTGGGCAAAACCTGCCTCGCCCTCTACAACAAGCTGCAGGATATCCAGTACGGACGCTGCGAGGATACCTACGGCTGGACAACCATCGTAGAGGAGTAGGCCTATCCCCATGTCCGGGTCGCGCATACGCTCGGACTTGCGATTTTCTGCCGTTTTTTACAGCTTTGAGTAATGCGGCGGCAGAAATTTATAAAAATAATGTTTCATAGCTGGAAAGTTGCCTTTTCGGGTCTTTATGACTCTGAAAAGGCAGCTTTTTTATATGCTCCAATTTTCGCGCCGTCCGTGCAACGTCCCGCCCTTGCCCGAAATATCGCGATTTTGAACGCGTTTATTTTTTGAGCGATTTTGAGGTGTTTCGGGGTTTGTTTGTTGCTGTTGTCTTATTTTTTTGGCCCGCTTTTCTCTTTTCTCTAATTTCCCTTCTACCTCTCTTTCCTTCCTGTCTTTGCCGAAAGCTGTTGCTTTTCTCTTTTCTGTTTACTCTGCTTCGCCCCTCCCTCCCATTGCCTTGTTTTGCGATTTCTTTATTTTGTTCTGTTATTTTCTCTTTGTTCCACGTGGAACATCGTTCTTCTCTCCCTTGTTAAAGCGTTTCACGTGGAACACTTCTGCTCAATTCATTCTACCCTCCCCTGCTCCTCAAATATCTAATTCTTTTACGCTATTCCTCTGCTCCACGTGGAACAATTTGTCTCGCCTTCCTCTTTTTTTTTGTCTGTTCCACGTGGAACATTCCCATCAAGGATGCTTGAGAAAAGACTGATGAATGTGCTGCGGCGGGTATGCGAAAGGGAGATAATGCTGCCAAGGAAAAGGCCACAAAAAACGCCCGCAATCGTAAGACTGCGGGCGTGTATCATGTTGAGATGTGCGGAATTTTGTGCGGGAAAAAAACTTTTTCCGGGGCGGCTATCGGCCGAATGTCACCAGCAGCACATTGATGTCGGCGGGCGATACGCCGGGTATGCGCGAGGCCTGCCCTATGGTTTGCGGGCGTATGCGGGTGAGCTTCTGGCGTGCCTCGATGGTGAGGGCCTGCATCGAGCCGAAGTCGATGCCGTCGGGTATGGCGATATTCTCCAGTCGGTGGAGCTTCTCGGCCAGCAGGCGCTCGCGCTCGATATAACCGCGGTACTTTATCTGTATCTCGACCTGCTCGGCCGCCTCGTCGCTGATGGCGTTCTCGCTCATGAAGCGCGCGAGGCGCGGCAGCGCGGCGGCAAGGTCGGCTATGGTAACCTCGTTGCGGGCTATCAGGTTGTAGAGTTTCGTTCCCTGCGTCGGCGGCTCGATGCCGCGTGCAAGCATGAATTCGCGCACGTCGGCCAGGTGTACGCTCTGCGCACGGGCGAATGTCATCAGCTCCTCCACCTGGCGGCTCTTGCGGCTGAATGCCTCCCATTGCGCGTCGTCGACGAGCCCGAGTTCGCGTCCGAGGGGTGTCAGACGCAGGTCGGCGTTGTCCTGACGCAGCAGTATGCGGTACTCGGCGCGTGAGGTGAACATGCGGTACGGCTCGTCGACGCCCTTGGTTACGAGGTCGTCGATCAGCACGCCGATATAGGCCTCGTCGCGCCGCAGGACGATGCCCTCCTCGCCGCGGAGTGCGCGGGCGGCGTTGATACCCGCCATCAGACCCTGCGCTGCGGCCTCCTCGTATCCCGTCGTTCCGTTTATCTGGCCCGCGAAGTAGAGTCCCGACACGAGTTTCGTCTCCAGCGTGTGGCACAGCTGCGTTGGCGGGAAATAGTCGTACTCGATGGCGTAGCCGGGGCGGTAGACGCGGGCGTGTTCGAGTCCGCGGATTGCGTGCAGCGCCTCGATCTGTATCTCGTGTGGCAGCGACGACGAGAATCCGTTCAGGTAGTATTCGTTCGTGTCGCGCCCCTCGGGTTCGAGGAAGAGCTGGTGCTGCTGCTTGTCGGCGAAGGTGCGCAGCTTGTCCTCGATGCTGGGGCAGTAGCGCGGCCCTATGCCGCGGATGGTGCCGTTGAACAGTGGCGAGCGGTCGAAGCCGCGGCGCAGTATCTCGTGTACCTCGGGCGAGGTGTAGACCAGATAGCATGGCATCTGGTCGGCGACGGGCTCGATGTCGGGCGCAAAGGAGAACTTCGAGGGCACGGCGTCGCCGTCCTGACGCTCGATGGCGGCGAAGTCGATGGTGCGGCCGTCGATGCGGGCGGGTGTTCCGGTCTTCATGCGCCCCGCCTCGAAGCCTATGGCGCGGAGCGATTCGGTTATGCCGTACGATGCGGCGTCGCCGGCGCGGCCGCCCTCGGCGTGGTTCTCGCCGCAGTGCATGAGTCCCGAGAGGAACGTTCCGTTTGTGAGCACGACGGCGCGGGCGGTGAACCGCACGCCCATGCGTGTGGTGAGTCCCGTCACGCGGGGACGGTCGCCCGTGGTGTCGAAGTGCAGGTCGACGGCGGCATCCTGCCACAGGTCGAGCCGGTCGGTATGCTCGGCCTCGCGGCGCCACAGACGCGAGAAGAGTGCCTTGTCGCACTGTGCGCGGGGACTCCACATGGCGGGGCCCTTCGATCGGTTGAGCATGCGGAACTGTATTGTGGCTCGGTCGGTTATGCGTCCCATGCGGCCGCCCAGGGCGTCTATCTCACGCACAATCTGGCCCTTGGCGACGCCGCCCACGGCGGGGTTGCACGACATGGCGGCCATCTTCTCGATGTCCATCGTCAGCAGCAGCGTGCGGCATCCCATGCGCGCGGCGGCCGAGGCGGCCTCGCAGCCCGCATGTCCCGCCCCCACCACTATCACGTCGTAGTCGTTCCACGGGCGTTCTGCGCCAGCGGACGCGCCGCAGGCCGTATCTGAAACTGTAATGTCGTGATTCATTGTCGGTTGCGTCATTTATGCCCGTTTTTGGGCGCCGCCTCGCGTGCGGGGAACTGCGCCAGGTACTTGTCCTCCTTGCGGTGCATCTGCCGCTCGGCCGTGGGGGTCTTGTCCTTCTGTCCGCAGAGGTGCAGCACGCCGTGCACCACCACGCGGCGCATCTCCTGCAGCGGTGTCGAGCCGTAGATGCGGGCGTTGTCGGCCACGGTCTCCACGTCGATGAATATGTCGCCGCTGACGATGTGCGAGCCCTTGCGGTCGCTGTAGTCGAAGGTTATGACGTCGGTGAAGTAGTCGTGCCCCAGATACTGGCGGTTCATCTCCAGCAGGCGTTGTGCCGAGCAGAATATGTAGGTTACGTCGCCCAGCTTGTATCCCTCCTGCTCGGCCACCGAGCGCAGCCACGCTGCCGTGAGCCGCTTGTCGGGCAGACGGTAGGTGCAGGAGTCGTTGTAGTATCGGACCATTGTCGTATGTTATCGGATTTTTTCGGTTCGTGTTCGTGGCGTCGGGCGCGCGTTGCGTTGCGGCGCCTATTTCTTCTTGAAGCAGTCGGCTGCGCTGAGCACCTCCTTGGGCGAGGGCGAGTAGATGCCGAATACGAGTTTGTACTCGGGCTGCATCGTGGTGAGGTTTACCGACGAGCCGACGGTGCCCAGAGCGCCGTTTCTTGCCACTTTCTGGCCCTTGTCGACGCTTGTCGACTCGAGGTTGGCGTACGATGTTATGTACTCGCCATGTGCGACGAAAACGTCGAATTTGCCCGAAATACGGTTTCTGCGCACCTCGACCACCTTGCCCTCGTAGATCGACCGCACGGTCGCCCCCTCCGAGGCTATGATCTCGGCCATGTTCTTCTTGTACTCGCGCACGCGTCCGCCGTCGACGGGCAGATTGAGGTTCGACGTCGAGCGCGAGAACGACGCTCCGGCCGTGTTGCCCTTGGTGAGCCTGCGCAGCTGGTCGATGGCGGCGTCGAGCTGCTCCTCGCGCTGCATTTTCTCGCGCAGGGCGGCCTTCTCGCGCGTCGAGAGCTGGTTCATGGTGCGCTGTGCGGCGGCCACGTCGAGTTTCAGCTGCGTGCGCTGCGCCACGGCGCGGCTCTGTATCGAGTCCAGTTCCTGACGGCGTGCCGCCAGCTCGTCCTGCTGCTGCCCGAGGGCCGTGGCCAGCGAGTCGATGCGGCGCATGCGCTTGGCGCGCAGCGTCGCCACGGCGCGTATGTTGGCTATGCGTCGGGCCGCGTCGGAGAAGTCGCGCGAGGCGAGAAGGTATGTTATGTAGTTGTTCTGCTTGTAGTTGCGGTACGCCTCGCGTACCATTTCGGCGTAGCGGTCGCGCTCGGTCGCGAGTTCGTCGCGCGTGGCCGTTATGATCGAGTCGTTGCGGGCGATGTTGCGCGAGATGAGACCCATCTCGTTCTCGGTGCGGGTGAGGATCTGGTTGCGCGAGTCGATCTGACGCGTTATCGAGCGCACGCGCTGCTGCGCCGTCGACTTGTCGCGCTTGATGCCCGAGAGGCGTTTCTCCTCCTGTGCTATCTGCTCCTCCAGCTCGGCTATCTTGCGCCGCTGCGCCTCGATGCGCTGCTTCTCCTGCGCCGTCTGTGCCGCAGCGTGCTGCGCCGACGCCGTTACCAGCGCCGCTGTCGCCATGAGTATGTAGATTGTTCTCTTCATGTCGCTCGTGATACGATGCCCGTGCCGCCTTCGCCTGTGTGCGCTCTTATCAGCGCCCCACTCTTGCGCGGCCCCACTCGTGTGTGCCTGCTGCGCCCGGCCTTTGTGCACTCTCTGCTCAATGCCCCGCCCGGCCGTCTCTTCTTGCCGGCCTTCCCAGCTTGCTGCTCCTTTACCGCTGCCCTGCTCTGCTGCCGCCTCCCCTGCCGTTCTGCAACGGGCGTTTTGGGGCTTATCGGCGGCTTTTGGCCTGCGGCTGCAGAATCGGTCGCCCCGGGGCGTTACTTGCCGCTGCGGCGGCTCTTTCCGGCCTTTTTGGGCTGTTTGCCGTCCGTGGTCTGCTGCCCGTCTGTCTGCGGCTGCTTGAGCCGTGCCAGACGCTCCTCCACCTGCTCCTTGTCGGCACCCAGGTCGAGGGCCTTGCGCCAGTAGGTTTCGGCCATGAAGTTCTCGCCCAGGGCGTAGAGTATGTCGCCGTAGTGGAGCGGCAGCGCGGCGCTCTCGGTGCGGTCGAGCGAGAGTGCCTGACGCATGCTTGTGCGGGCCTCGTCGTAGCGTCCCAGCTCGTAGAGTATCCACGCGTAGGTGTCGATGAAGGTGGCGTTGCCCTGCTCGAGGGCCATTGCGCGCGACGACATCTCGAGGGCGCGCTCCAGGTCGCGTTTCTCGAGCGAGAGGTAGTAGGCGTAGTTGTTCAGCACCGAGGCGTTGTCGGGATAGAGTCCCAGCGCCGTCTCGTAGGCCTCGTAGCAGCGCTTGGCCGCGGTGCGGGCCCCCATGCGGCTCTTCTCGGGGATCGAGTCGGGGCGCTCGCTGCGTCCCGAGGCGAACTCGGCTATCTGGTGGTAGGTGTCGCCGATGAAACCCCACAGCTGGCCGCGCAGCGAGTCGGTGTCGGCATATCGCAGCGCCTCGTCGAAGGCGTCGATGGCGGCATCGTAGTCGCCCTTGACGTAGAGGCGGTTTGCCTTGCGTATGTAGAGTACGGGGTCTTCGGGGAAGAGCTCGACGGCGCGCTGCACGTATCGGTCGACCGAGTCGGGCCGCTGCAGGTAGGTCTCGATGTCGATGACGGCCATGTAGTAGTCCATCTGCGGGGGCTCGTCGGCCAGATGCAGCTTGAAGTGGCGCATTGCGTTCTCGACGTCGCCGCCGGCGATGAGGTGGTCGCCGTAGAGGTCGACGACGCGCTTGTCGTCGGGATACTTGATGGCGAGGATCGAGGCCAGCGCCCCGATGTTGAAGTAGTTCTCGCCGTAGAACTTGCGGCTCGACGTGAGTCGTCTGAAGAGGCCCACCTTGCGCTCGAGCGGGAACTGCTCGTTGGCGAAGAGCAGCTTCAGGGCGGCCATGTATTCGGTCATGTCGCCGCGTTCGGTGCTGTAGTCGGCGTATGCGGCCAGGGCGTCGACGTTTGTCGAGTCCATCTCGACGGCGCGCCGCAGCGTGGCGCGTGCCAGCGAGTCGCGTCCGGCGGCGGCGTAGGCCTGCCCGAGCGAGAGGACGTTGCTCTGCTCGTAGGGTGCGGCCTCGTATGCCTCGCGCGCCTCCTCGATGGCGCGGTCATACTGCCGTGTCGTGACCAGAAGGTGGCGCTTGAGGGCGCTCAGGTACGGTATCTTGCCCAGACGCATGTCGGCCGAGTCGAGCACCGAGATGGCCGAGTACGGCTGCTGCCGCTGCTGGTAGAGTATGGCCAGTATGCGGTAGTTGTCGGGGTTGTTGGCGTCCATGCGTATGAGGCGGCGGAATACGGGCAGGGCGCGGTCGTAGTCGCCCGCCACGATGAGCGACTGGGCGTAGATGCTGGTGTACCAGCGGCTTGTGGTGTCGGTGAGGTATGCCTTGCGGGCGTATTCGATGGCGCGGGCGGGGTCGCTCTCGAGATACTGCGACGCCATCTCGTAGAGGGCCGGGGCGTAGTCGCCGTCCGCGGCGAGTGCCTTTTCGAAGAGCGAGCGTGCGGCGGCCGAGTCGCCGTATATGGCGGCGCGCTTGAGTCCGTCGGTGAAGGCGTAGGCGGCGCGCAGCGAGTCGGGTATGTCGAGCCGCGGGCGCAGCTCCTCGGGCCACGAGTCGAAGCGTCGGAGCGAGGTGTCGGCCTGCGCGGCGGCCTGCGGCAGCGTGTCGGCCGCGCGGTTTGCCTCGACAGCCAGCTGCAGTTCGGTCTGCAGGCCCGTCGCGACGCGTGTCCTGCGCCGTGCGGCGCGTTTTTTGTCGTCGCTGTCCTTCTTCTCCCGTGCCGTGGTGTCGTCGCGGGTGGTGTCGGACGCTATTGCGGCCGTGGTGCGGTATGCGGTGCCGGTGTCGGGGTGCAGCGCGGGTGCGGCGAATCCCGCCGCGATGAGCAGCACCGCCGCCGTGGTAAGCACCTTGCGATATGTTGCGCCTCTGTTCACTCTGCTTTTTCTTTCACTCATTTCATCCTGCCGGGCCTGTTGCCGCCGCCCCCGCAGGTGTGCGTCGGGGCGTCATGCGGCCCCGCTGGCGGGGACCCGTCGGGATACTAACGTCGGCCGTGGGCGTTTTGTTACAGCACGCTCTCGAATTGGCGCAGGAAACGCACGTCGTTCTCGAAGTAGAGACGCAGGTCCTTGACGCCGTACTTGAGCATGGCGATTCGCTCGACACCCATGCCGAAGGCGAAGCCCGAATACTTCTTCGAGTCGATGCCGTTGGCCTCCAGAACGTTGGGGTCGACCATTCCGCATCCCATGATCTCGAGCCATCCCGTGCCCTTGCATACGTTGCAGCCCTTGCCGCCGCAGAGGTTGCACGACACGTCCATCTCGGCCGAGGGCTCGGTGAAGGGGAAGTACGAGGGTCGCAGCCTTATCGAGGCGTTCTCGCCGAACATCTCCTTTGCGAAGTAGAGCAGCGACTGCTTCAGGTCGGCGAACGATACTCCCTCGTCGATGTAGAGGCCCTCCACTTGGTGGAAGATGCAGTGTGCGCGGTACGATATGGCCTCGTTGCGGAATACGCGGCCGGGGCATACGATGCGGATGGGCGGTTTGCTGCGCTCCATGGCCCTCACCTGTATCGACGAGGTGTGCGTACGCAGCAGTATGTCGGGGTTCTTCTCGATGAAGAACGTGTCCTGCATGTCGCGGGCGGGGTGCTCGGGCGGGAAGTTCAGCGCCGAGAATACGTGCCAGTCGTCCTCGATTTCGGGGCCTTCGGCTACGGTGTATCCCATCCTCGAGAAGATCTCTACGATCTGGTTGCGCACGAGCGATATGGGGTGGCGCGTACCGAGCGGCTCCTCCGAGCCGGGGCGGGTCATGTCGCCGACGGTGGCGGCGCTGTTTTCGGCGGCCTGCTGTGCTGCGGCCTTCAGGGCGTTGATGCGCTCCTGTGCGGCCACCTTCAGTGCGTTTATGCGCTGGCCTATTTCGCGCTTGCGCTCGGGGGCTACGGTCTTGAACTCCTCCATGAGGGCGTTCAGTTCGCCCTTCTTGCCGAGTATTTTGATGCGGAACTCCTCAATCTCCGCTGCGGCCTTGGGGCTGAACTCCTCGACGCGCTTCAACAGATCGTTGATTCTGTCTATCATGGCTATTTTGCGGTTTTATATATTTTCGTACATTTGTAGCGTGCACGGTGGTTAGTGTGCAAAGTTACTAAAAAATATGAGAATCATCCGTTTTTTCGCACTAATTATGCTCGGTGCGGCCACGGCGGCCGCGGGTGTGGCCGCGGCGCAGGGGCGCGATGCCGCCAAGGGTGCTGCCGCACGCATGGCGGCGGAGGCCGTGTCGCCCGCCGCGGGCCGCGATACGCTGCCCGAGGGTACGGCCGTGCGTCTGGGACAGCAGGCCGCCGACCAGATCAACAACCGCCACTTCGGTGCCGATGCCCGTGTGGGCCTGGTGCTTGCGGGCGGCGGTGCGAGGGGACTCTACCACATAGGCGTGCTCCGCGCGCTGGAGGAGAACGGCATCCCCGTCGATTACGTTTCGGGCACCTCGATGGGTGCCATCGTGGCGGCGCTCTACGCCGCGGGCTACAGCCCCGAGGAGATGGCGGCGATCGTGGCCTCGGGCGACGTCGAGCGCTGGATCTCGGGCCGCATCGACGACAAGTACCGCTTCTACTACACCGAGCGGGCCGACGGCCCCACCATGCTCTCGGTCTATGCCGAGATGAAGCGCGACTCGGTGAGCAACAAGAACTCGCTGTCGCTGGCCCTGCCCCACGCCTTCATCAACACGGCGCAGATCGACCTGGCGCTGACGGGGCTCTTCGCGCCGGCGTCGACGGCGTGCGGCGGCGACTTCGACCGCCTGATGGTACCGTTCCGCTGCGCCGCCACCGACATGAACGGCCACCGCGCCGTCGAGTTCTCGGAGGGCTACCTTCCGTTCGTGGTGCGCGCGTCGATGGCCTACCCGCTGGCGTTCCGCCCCGTGACCACCGACGACGGCATGGTGCTGGTCGACGGCGGCTGCTACAACAACTTCCCGTGGCAGGTGCTCGACCGTGACTTCGCGCCCGACTTCCTCATAGGGTCGCAGTGCGTGGCCGACGACGAGTACGCCACGCAGGATTCGTCGGTCGAGCAGCAGGTGATGGCCCTCATCACCAGCCCCACGGACTATGTGCTGCCGGCGGGCCGCAGCGTGCTTATCAAGCGCGAGGTCGATGCCGGTGTGCTGGACTTCGCCGCGGGCATGGATATCATCGAGCAGGGCTACGAGGATGCCATGGCGATGATGCCCGAGCTGCTGGCGCGTCTCGACGCGCGCCGCACCCCCGCCGAGATGGCGGCACGGCGTGCCGAGTTCCGCGCGCGCTGCCCCGAGCTCGAGGTCAACGACTTCACGGTCGAGGGGCTGCGCAAGCGCCAGAGCTACTACGCCCACACCTTCATGCACTTCGACGAGCGCCCGGGTGCGGGCGACGACAAGGGTCCCTTCGACTTCGAGACGGTCAAGGAGCGCTACTACTCGCTCATGGCCACCAACGAGTTCACGGCGAGCGCCCTCCCGTCGGTGCGCTACGACTCGGTGCGGCGCAACTACGACATGACCTTCTACCTCGAGAGCAAGCCCCGCTGGCGGTTCCTCGTCGGCGGCAACATCTCGTCGACGGTCTTCAACCAGGCCTACGTGGGCTTCAACTACTTCTCGGTGGGCCGCACGGCGCAGTACGCCCACGGTGACCTCTACCTCAGCCCCGTGTCGGTGATGGCGGGCATCGGCGGCCGCACGGTTATCCTCAAGCGCCGCCCGATGTATGTCGACTACGAGATGACGCTGTCGCACCGCACCACGCTGCACGGCACCTTCGGCAACATCACGCCCGTGCGCAACTCGATCGAGGCGCGCGTGAACGAGATCTTCTTCCATTCGGCCTTCGGCGTTGCGATGACGCGCAAGAGCATCGTCGAGGCGTCGGTCAACACGGGCTTCAACTACTACGGCTACCAGGCCGACTACGACCCCCACGACACGCCCCACACCCACGACCGCTTCCGCTTCGTCGCGGGGCGCGTGGCGCTCGAGCGCAGCACGCTCGACAAGATAATCTACCCGACGCGCGGAACGAAGCTCTCGGTGTCGGCCATCGCCGTCCACGGCCGCGACTCCTACGAGAATGCCGCCACGCGCCTGTCGGGCCGCCGCGGGCAGGAGCTGCGCTCGTGGTTCGGCGGCAAGGTGCAGTGGGAGCACTACCCGGGCGACTGGCAGCGGTCGTGGTTCTCGATGGGGTATAACATCGAGGCGGTCTACACCAACCACCCGCGCTTCGGCAACACCGAGTCGACCATCCTCACGGCGCCGCGCTACGCCCCCATCTCGCACTCGAAGATGATCTACATGCCCGACTACTTCGCCGACCGCTACCTTGCGGGCGGACTGATGCCCACGTTCGAGCTCATGCGCAGCTTCTACCTTCGGGCGAGCTTCTACGCCATGCTGCGCGACCGTACCTCGGCGCGCGACTACATGCGCTACATCAGCGACCTGACGCTGGTCTACCACACGCGTATCGGCCCCGTGAGCCTGTCGCTCACGAAGTACGACCTCGACTCGTGGAACAATATGTACGTAACCTTCAACTTCGGCTACCCCATCTTCGGCCGCAAGGCCCTCTACTATTGACGGAGGCCGGCGGCGCGGGGCGAACCCGCGCCGCCGGTGTTGTCGCCGGGGCCGCGTAAACGACTACAGACATGAGACGAAGGAAAATGACGGCCCTGCTGCTTGTCGCGGCGGCCGTGGCGACGGTTGCAGCGTACGGAATTATGCTTGCGCGCCGCGCCGACATCGGGATATACCCCATGCGGCCCGACCACAGGATCGACTGCCGCGAGGGCGAGCTCTACCGCCGCCTGCTCGACCACGGGGCCGAGGGGGCCGACTGGAGCCTTCTGGACGGCACGCTGGAGTACGTGGCGGGCGAGTACGACTGCTCCGACTTCCGTCTGGTGAACCTTGTGCGCATACTCTACGAGTACGGCGACGCGGTCCCGCAGCCTGTGATGGAGCGCATCGAGCGCACGGTCACGGGCTTCAGGTTCTGGTGGGACGACGCTGGCGGCAACTCGATGTGCTACTGGAGCGAGAACCACCAGATACTCTTCGCCTCGGCCGAATACCTGCTGGGGCGCTACTTTCCCGACGCGCACTTCACGAAGGCGGGGCTCTCGGGCCGCGCGCTGGCTGAGCGCGGCAGGCGGCGCATAGCCGAATGGCTGGAGCTGCGGTGGCGCTACGGCTTCTCGGAGTACTGCTCCAACGTCTATTACCGCGAGGACATCGCGGCGCTGGTGAACATCATCGACTACACCGACGACGAGGCGCTGCGGCGCCGTGCCTCGATCGTGCTCGACCTGCTCTTCTACGACCTCGTGTCGCACGGCCTGGGCGGGAACGTGGTGTCGGCCTCGTCGCGCGCCTACCGCGACAACCGCCGCGCCAACGACTTCGACGGCCTGCCGCGCTATCTGGGCGGCGAGGAGGGCTACATGCCGCGCTCGGCCATGCTCTACGGCCTTGCCGTCACCGGCCGCTACCGCGTGCCGCCGGTGATGGTGTCGATCTTCAACGACCGCTCGGAGCAGGTCGTAAGGCAGGACAACGGCATCGACGCGGCCGACCTGTCGCGCTGCGGCCTGCTGGGCACCGGCGAGCGGCAGGTGATGATGCAGTTCGGCATGGAGGCCTTCGTCAACCCGCCCGTCGCGGCGAACACCATGCGCGTGCTGAAGGAGAAACGCATGTTCGGCAACGCCTTCCTCGCCGACATGAGGTGGTTCGACCTTCCGCTCGTGGGCGACACGTGGGTTATGCGTGCGCTGATGGGGCTGCTGCACCCCGTCTTCGAGGGCACGGCGCTGCAGCGCGCCAACACCTACACCTACCGCACGCGCTGCTACTCGATCTACACGGTGCAGGCGCACCATCCGGGCCTCACGGCCGACCAGCAGCACGTCTTCGGCGTCAACATGTCGGACGGCGTGTCGATCTACCACACCCACCCCGCCGCGGGGCCTGACAGCAGGCAGATGTCGCCCAACTTCTGGGTCGGGTACGGCCGCCTGCCCCACTCGGTGCAGGAGCGCAACGTGAACCTCACGATGTACAGGATCCCCGCCCGCAGGACTATGCTCGAGGGCGAGCTGCTCGACTATACGTACCTGTTTGTCCCCGAGGCGGAGATGGACACCGTGGCGGTCGATGGCAACCGCCTCTTCGGCCGCGTCGGCGACGCCTACTGCGCCTTCATCGCGGGCGGCCGGCTCGAACGGGCGGAGGTTGAGGGCGGCGCCATCTACATCCAGCGCGGGCGGCGGCAGTTCTGGGTCACCGAGATGGGGTCGCGCGACAGCGACGGCGACTTCCGTTCGTTCGTGGGCCGCGTGTCGGCGAACCGCTGCGCGGAGGAGGAGGGTACGCTCCGATACGAGTCGGCGGGCCGCAGCTACGCGCTGAGGTTCGGGGGCTGCTTTACGGTCGACGGCACGCCCGTCGACACCGATTACGACGGCTACGAGTCGTCGTACGTCACCGCGCGCCGCGACGACCGCGAACGGGTCTTCGCCTGCGGCGGCGACACGCTTGTGCTGAACTTTACGGATAACGTCAGGGCGTACGACTGCGCCGGGGCGGATGATTGACATATTTTTTACGAGTTATGATCTGTGATACGGATGTAAGGCCTCTGATCGAGATGCGGGGCGGCATTGCCGCCGACCCTGCGCGGAGGCTTGCCGCGGCGGCCGACTTCACGCTGCGGCGCGGCCGCCATGTGGCCGTCACGGGAGGCAACGGCAGCGGCAAGAGCACGCTGGTGAAGATGGTGACGGGAGGACTCTACCTGCGTCAGGGGAGCATCGCGTACGGCTTCCGCGAGGGCGTGCGCCTCTACGAGGCGGTGCGCACGGTATGTTTTAACGACGCCTACGGCACGGCCGAGTCGCCCTACTACTACCAGCAGCGGTGGAACGCCTCCGACCGCGCCGCATCGCCCTCCGTCGGGTCGCTGCTCACGGGGGCCGAGGCCGCGGGCGAGGCGTGGCGCGACGAGCTGTTCGGTCTGCTGGGGCTGCGGCCGCTGTTCGACCGCGAGCTGGTGACGCTCTCGAGCGGCGAGCTGCGCCGCTACCACATAGCGCGTGCGCTGCTCACGGCGCCCGAGGTGCTGGTACTCGAGAGCCCCTTCATCGGGCTCGACCCGCCGACGCGCGAGCTGCTGTGCGAGGTGATGGAGCGTGTGGCCGAACGCCTGGGCGTCACCTTCGTGCTGACGCTCACGTCGGCGTCGGAGGCGCCGCGCATGGTGTCGGAGGTCTACCGCATGGATGCCATGCGCTGCACGGGCCCCATGGGCGTGGCCGAGGCGGTGGCTGCGGAACAGGCCGCGCGTGGCGACGAACCCCTGCCCTGCCTTCCCGCGCCGACGCACGACACGCCGCGCTACGACCGTGTCGTCGAGCTGCGCGACGCCACCATATCCTACGGCGCGCGCACCGTCTTCAGCCACCTCGACTGGCGCGTCGCCTCGGGCGAGGGGTGGAACGTCACGGGCCGCAACGGCAGCGGCAAGAGCACGCTGCTGAGCCTCGTCTGCGCCGACAACCCGCGCGCCTATGCGCTCGACCTGACGCTCTTCGACCGCCGCCGCGGCACGGGCGAGAGCATCTGGGACATCAAGAGCCACATCGGCTACCTCTCGCCCGAGATGCACCGCGCCTTTACGGACGACGTGCCGGCTGTGGAGGTCGTCGCCTCGGGCCTCTTCGATGCCGTCGGGGGCGGCCGCCGCATCACCGACAGCCTGCGCGCCGCGGCCCTGCCGTGGATGGAGGCGCTCGGGGCGGGACACCTCGCCGGGCGCAGCTTCGTGCGCCTGTCGAGCGGCGAGCAGCGTCTGGTGCTGCTGGCGCGGGCCTTTGTCAAGGACCCCGACCTGCTTATCCTCGACGAGCCGTTCCAGGGTCTCGACCCCGTGGTGCGGGCGCGCGCCAAACGCGTGGTGGAGGCCTTCTGCAGCCGCCCCAACAAGGCGCTGCTCTTTGTTACGCACTACCCCGAACTGCTGCCCTCGGCCATAAACCGCACCCTGCGGCTGGGCGAGTAACGGCGGCGACAAACATAAAACATAAAAAAGGAGGCCGAAAAAGCCTCCTTTTGTGTCTTCTGTATTTTCAGTGTCCTTTACCGTACCCTGTCCTGCACCTTTGCCTGCACCTTTCCCCGCACTCTTTCCTGCACCTTCGCCTGCACTCTTTCTGTACCCTTCTCTGCGCCCTTTCTGTGCCGTCGGCCCTGCCTTTTCCGGCACCCCGTTTGCCGCCCGAAAACCTGCGGCCCTCTTTTCGGCCCTTTTCGGGGGATATGGCTGCACGGGACGCTCCGCCTGCGGGATTTTATGCTCTCTGCCCGATGGTCCGCCAAAACCGCCATTTACGGCGTTTTGCGCGGGGCGCTATGCGAGGCTCTGCAGCTCGATCAGCTTGGCGTAGATGCCGCCGCGGGCCAGCAGCTCGGCATGGGTACCCTGCTCGGCGATGCGTCCCTGCTCGATGACAAGGATGCGGTCGGCGTTGTGTATGGTGCTCAGACGGTGGGCTATGACTATCGACGTGCGGCCCTTGAGCAGCGACGTGAGGGCCTCCTGCACCAGCTTCTCGCTCTCGGTGTCGAGGGCCGAGGTGGCCTCGTCGAGGATGAGTATCTCGGGGTTCTTGAGCACGGCGCGCGCTATGCTGAGGCGCTGGCGCTGGCCGCCCGAGAGTTTCGAGCCGCGGTCGCCGATGTTGGTGTCGTAGCCGTCGGGGGTCTGTATGATGAACTCGTGGGCGTTTGCGACGCGTGCCGCGGCCTCGATCTGCTCGTCGGTGACGTCGTTGCGGCCCATGGCTATGTTGTTGCGTATCGAGTCGTTGAACAGCACCGTATCCTGCGACACGATTCCCATGTGGGCGCGGAGGCTCTCCTGCGTGTAGTCGCCGAGGGGCACGCCGTCGATGAGGATCTGGCCGCGTGCGGGGTCGTAGAAGCGGGGTATGAGCTCGCTTATGGTCGACTTGCCGCCGCCCGAGGGGCCTACCAGGGCCACGGTCTCGCCCTTGCGCACGGTGAACGATATGTCGTGCAGCACCTCGCGCGCGTCGTCGTACGAGAAGGATACGTTGCGGAACTCTATGCTGTGGTTGAAGTGTTCGAGGGTGCGGGCATCGGGACGGTCCTCGACGCGGCTGCGGGCGTCGAGTATCGAGAATATGCGCTCGCCTGCGGCCAGGCCCTGGTTGATGTTCGCGAACTGGTCGATCAGGGCGCGCAGCGGGCGCGTTATCTGCGAGAAGGCGGCGATGTAGGCCACGAACCACGATGCCGACATCGAGCCGCGCATGACGAGCATGCCGCCGAAGATGAGCACCACCGATATGGCCGTTATGCCGAGGAACTCGCTCATGGGCGATGCGAGCTGCTGCTTGCGCGCCATCGAGAGCAGTATCTCCGACATGCGGGCGTTCACGACGCTGAACTTGCGGCGCATGTAGTCGAAGGCGTTGTATCCCTTCACTATCTTCACGGCCGAGAGCGACTCCTCCATTATGCTGACCATGTCGCCCATACGCTCCTGTCCCTCGCGGGCGGGGAGACGCAGGCGCTTGACTACGGCGCCTATGACGAATGCCACCAGCGGCAGGTAGAGCACCGAGAAGAGCGTGAGCTCCCACGATATCTTGAGCATCATTACGATGTATCCGACGATGAGGAACGGCTCGCGGAAGAGCACCTGCAGCGTGTTGGTGATGCAGAACTGCACCATCATCACGTCGGAGGTTATCTTCGACATTATGTCGCCCTTGCGCTGGTCGCTGAAGTATCCTATGTGCATTCCCATCGTGTGAGCGAACATCTCGTTTCGCATCTTCTCGAGGGTGCGCATTCGCATGGTCTCGACGGTCATTGCCCCGAGGTAGCGGAAGAGGTTGCTGAGCAGGTTCGAGGCGATGAGTATTGCCGAGAGCAGCATGAGCAGGTACGTTATGTTGAACTGCTCGCCGAAGACGGCGGTGTAGGCGTAGCATAGCACCTCGTTCAGACACTCGCCCGAGAGGCGTATGCGCGGCATCTCGTATGTGGGAACGAAGGTGTATCCGTCGGAGAAGAGCGAGCTCACGATGGGCATTATCATCGTGTAGGTGAAGGTGTTGAATACGGCGTGCAGCACCGAGTAGAAGAAGTAGGGCACGGTGTATCGGCTCAGGGGCCTTGCGAAGCCCAGCAGACGCCAGTAGGTTTTCAACATCGTAATTTTCATCGCGCGGGCTTGTTATCGGTTCAGAGGAGTCCTTCGGCGGCGAATTCGTCGACGGCGCGTTCAAACCGGGCGATTGTCTGTGCCATGGGCTCGAACGACTTTCCGCCTGCGGCGTTGCGGTGGCCTCCGCCGTTGAAGTAGCGGCCCGCGAAGAGGTTGACGTCCACATCGCCGCGCGAGCGCAGCGACACGCGTATGAAGTCGTGGTGCTCGATGAATATGGCCGACATCTTCATCTTCTTGATTGTGAGGGGGTAGTTTACGAAGCCCTCGCTGTCGCCCTGCTGGAACCAGTATCGGCGCATCTCCTCCTCGGTGAGCGACATGTGGGCCACGGTGCCGCGGCGCAGGATGCGCATCTTGCGGTTTATGACATATCCGAAGAGGCGTGCGCGCCCCTCGGTGAACGAGTTGTAGACGTTGTTGTAGATCGTGGGCACGTCGATGCCGGTCTCCACGAGCGCGGCCACGGCGTGGAAGAGGTCGGGCGTGAGGAACGAGAACGAGAAGTTGCCCGTGTCGGTCATCATGCCTACGTAGAGCACTTCGGCCTGCGATTTCGATATGCTCTGCCGGCCCCACAGCGCCTCGATTATGCGGTAGATGAGGTAGCACGTGCTCGACGACTCGGGGTGCGAGAAGCTCAGGTCGAAGGGCTCGGTGGGGTTGAGGTGGTGGTCGATGAGGATGCGCCGTGCCGAGGTGTTTGCCGCTATTACGTCGCTCAGGGCGTCGAGGCGCGAGAGCGAGTGGAAGTCGAGGCAGAATATGAGGTCGGCCTCTTCGACGGCGCGGGCGGCGCGCTGCTCGTCGTCATGCTTGAAAATGACGATGTCGCGTATGCCGGCCATCCAGTCGAGGTAATAGGGGTATTTGTTGGGTACGATGCACGTAACGGTGTGGCCTGCGCGGCGCAGGGCCTCGGCCCACGCGAGCGACGAGCCTACGGCGTCGCCGTCGGGATTGGTGTGGGAAAGTGTGACGATCTTGCGCGCCGGCGAGGCGAGCAGTTCGCGCAGGGCCTCTATGTCGGGACGAGATAATTCCATTGTCAGAAGTTTACCGAGACTGCAAAGGTAGTAAAAACTTCGCCAATTCCCATAATGGGAGGTGCTTTTTGTCGCCGTGCGGGCGATTGTAGTGGAGTTTCGGAACAGTTTTGACGCGCTTGCACCGCCGTGGGCTTGTGTGTATTGAAGAAATTTTATAAATTGCGTCACCGTTGCCCCCGCCCCGCCGCCGCGGCGGGATGCGGGCTCCGCACGGCACCTAGAAACCAACTGCAAACCTGATAAAACCACTTGTCTGATGAAGAAAATCATTCTCCCCGCCCTTGCCGCGTCGTTCGTGCTGGGCGCAGCGGGTGCGGCCACGGCGCAGGAGCGCGCCGCGGTCGACACGGTCTATTTCCAGCCAAAGAAGGACTTCGTGATGCACGTGACGCCGCGTCACGACTACTCGCAGACCTACGTCACCAAGCTCTTCATGGCGCAGGCCAACTTCGACGGCCGCTACAAGCGCCGCGACAACGGCACCACCACCGTCCGCATGACCTGCGAGCAGGCCGTCGAGATCATTCGCGGCATGGACAACATCACGCTCGGCATGCCCAAGATCGTCTACCTCGTGGGCTGGCAGTACAACGGCCACGACTCGAAGTACCCCGCCTTCTTCGACGGCAACTACGCGCTCAAGCGCCCGCAGGACCGCACGGCGCTCGAGAGCCTGCGCTGGGTGATGGCCGAGGGCAAGAAGTACAACACCTCGGTGTCGGTGCACATCAACATGATCGACGCCTACGAGGACAGCCCCCTGTGGGACAAGTACGTCGAGAACGACGTCATCTCGCGCACCGAGTACGGCGCCATCCGCGGCGGCGAGTGGGGCTACCCCATCAGCTACGCGCAGGAGTGGAAGCTGGGCTTCACGCAGCAGCGCCTCGACAAGCTGCTTGAGATCCTGCCCATACAGGAGGCCGGCACGATCCACATCGACGCCTTCCACTCGGAGGTTCCGCAGCCCGTGAAGAAGGAGGACGGCACGTGGGGCATCGAGATGCAGTCGCCCATAAGCCCCTACCTCGGCTTCACGCGCGAGGACGAGATCGAGGCGCAGCGCAACATCATCAAGTACCTCGACTCGAAGGGTGTCGACGTCACCACCGAGGGCATCCCGCAGGGCGAGCTGCTGGGTATCTTCGACGGCTACCAGACGATGGGCTGGTGGTTCGTCGGCCGCGACATCTACATGAACTACACGGCGCAGCAGATGTGCGGCGGCTACGACCCCTACAGCGGCGAGTGGGGCCGCCTCTTCGGCACGAACCTCAACGCCGAGCACGTCTTCCTTGAGGATCGCCCGCTGGCGGAGTCGTTCGCCGATTTCAAGGGCAAGTTCTGCACCATGACCGCCATCTTCAACTACCTGAACCGCTTCGACCGCAAGTACCGGGTCGAGGGCGGCGGCTATTACGCCGTGCAGTTCTCTGACGGCGTGCGGTCGGAGGTCGACAACGGCCGCTACATGATAAGCAAGGACGGCGTCATGATGGTCGACGACAACGACCTGCTGCTGCCAGCGCTGTGGCTCGACTCTCCGAGCATGATCGCCTACAGCGCCGACGGATACAAGAAGCGTACGTGGGAGCTTCCCGAGGGACAGTTCACGGCATCGAAGGTGGCCGTCTACCGCGTCGACGAGAACGGCCGCGAGCTGGTGGGCCACAAGAGCGTCGCCGGCGGCAAGCTGACCCTCTCGCTCGCCCCCAACGAGATGCTTCTCATAACGCAGGAGTAGCACTCTGCGGCCGCACGGCTCTCCCCGAGCCCCTTCCCTGCCCACAGTCCCGACACGCCGCGGCGTGCCGGGATTTTTTTTCGGCCGTGTCCGTACATGCGTCCGCCGTCGGATCGGTCCTTCCGGCCGGAAACTGACTAAAAAACAGTAAATTTACCCGTTGCAGACGTTTTTTTCGTATCTTTGTAAACAACCTAAATGCCAACCACCATGAAACGCACGATTATTGCCCTTGTCGCAGTGCTTGCAGCGGGTATTTTGGCGGCACATGCGCAGCGCTATCCCAAAAAGTATATCGAGGTGCATAAGTATGGCAAGGTCACGCCTGCCGAATTCGATGAAAGTACGTATCCCGAGTCGGTGCGGGATTACGATGCCGTCATACTGGAACATACCGACGATATCTTCTTGGAGGTGGATTCGACATATAGCAAAGGCTTCGACGGGAAACCTCAATGGATAAAATACTACAATTACTATCGCACCGAACGTTACAAGATAAAGATCCGAAAGGAGTCGGGCCTGAAATATGCCGATATCGAGCTGCTGCACCGGCATATTGCCAAACCTACGGACCATGTAGGCTTCCTTTACGGGGTACAGGGGGTGCACATACAACATGAAGAGGGACAAGGTCGTCGACAGCAAGTTGAAACCGCGCCATATATCAAACCGCATGCTCGATGATTCGACCCAGCAGATCTCATTCACCATGCCTGATGTGGCCGTGGGGTCGATAATCGAGTATGAGTTCGAGCGGAAGTATGTTTCGACCTACCCGATTGACAGGGAGGTGATTCTGCAGCACGACCGGCCGATATTGAAGAGCCGGTGTATAGTTTCGATGGCATATTGGAACAGTAACCTGGATGTGTTCAAGGCGTTTCTGTCAGACTGTTACGGGGACATCCCGTACCGTACCGAAAACGGCTTCTACGGGAGACATTTCAGGACAAATTATGTCGAGGGAATGCCCGAATGGACATGTGACGATCCGTTCGGCATGCGCACCAATTTGTCATACCGCATGCCATCGAGGCCAGATATGATGTTTCCGACCCTAACCACCATATATGAGGCTGAAAATATCCCGCCGTTATCGGCTGTGACGGACCCGGAGAAGGTCGCAAGAATAAAGATATTGGTATTGTGATTCGGGCCTTGCCGCATTCCGCCGCGGCGACGTTTCCCGGTATGGCGACGTGTCCGTTCCGCCCGTGGCATCGGCGGCGAAACGTCCGCCGGGTGCTGTTTGCAGATGTGCAGGGCCTGCGCATTCGGAGTCTTGCGGGGCGGGTTTACGGTGAAAAAACAGGACATATTTTGTCGCAAAAGGCTTCGTTTCGCCCCGCCGCGGGGTCGGTTCACACCCGCGATCGGGCTTTTCGCGGGCGGAGGTGTACCGTAACGGCCTCCGCGTGCCTATATTTGCAATAGCGAAACCGAAACCGCAGGTTCATAACACAAAACTGATAGGATTATGAAAAAGTATCTTTGTATGATGGCATTGGCCCTGATGATCGGGGCGGGTGCCCGCGCGCAGGAGAATGTTCAGCGCAAGAACGCACAAAAGGAGCCTCCCACCGTCGAGCAGATGGCCAAGCGCGAGGCCGACCGCATACGCCGCCAGCTGTTGCTGGGCGACGACCAGTACGACAAGGTCTACAAGATCTGCCTCAAGCGTGCCGAGGCGCAGCGCAAGCGTATGGAGCAGATGCGCAAGGAGCGCAAGGAGGAGTCGGAGCAGATGAAGGGCATACTCAACGACGCGCAGTATGAGCGCTACGAGCAGCTGCAGCGCCAGCCGGCCTTCGGCCGCCAGGGTATGCGTCAGGGCATGCGTCCCGGCTTCTGCCCAACGGCTGCAAGTGCGTATGCCCCGCCGCCAAGGACGACGGCCTGGCCCCTGCGCCGCAGCGTCAGGTAGGCCCCACGATCGACCGCAAGGGCGACCCGCGCCGCAACATGACCATCCGTCGCGGCGAGGTTGACGGCGCCGCCGGCGCTGCCGTGGAGAAGGAGTAACATACGCGATATGCCCGGCGGCCGCACCGCGCGGCCGTCGCGAAAACGGGAGATGACAGGCTGTGAGTCATCTCCCGTTTGTCGTATGGGGGGGGCTGTCGGCGGGGCGTCAGATGTGGCGTATGAAGCGCGCCGGCACGCCTCCTACGACGGTGTCGGGGGCCACGTCGCGCGTGACGACGGCACCCGCCGCTATGATGGCGTTGTCGCCGATGGTGACGCCCTGCAGTATGGTGGCGTTAGATCCCACCCACACGTTGCGGCCGAGCACTATGGGCGCGGGTGTCATGGCGCTGCGGCGGTCGGGCTGCATGTCGTGGTTGAGCGTGGCGAAGACCACGGCGTGGCCTATGAGCGAGCCGTCGCCTATGGTTATGCCGCCCTGGTCCTGGAAGTGGCAGGCGGCGTTGATGAAGACGTCGCGGCCGACGTGTATGTTGCGGCCGAAGTCGGTGTAGAAGGGCGGGAAGAGGCGGAACGTGTCGTCGACACGGTATCCGAACAGGCGCGAGACTATGTCGCGTATCTCCTCCTGCGTGTGGTACGATCCGTTGAGCTCGCACGTCATGCGCCGTGCCGAGTCGCTCATGCGGTTCATGAATTCGTATATCTCGGGGGTGTCGAGCGCGCCGCGGCGGGCGACGTGGTCGAGGAATTGCTGCAGTTCCATGGTTTACGTCAGATGATTATGTCATGTGGTATGTGGCGGGGGCCTGCGCGCCCCGCTGAAAATCGGTGGCGGTGTAAAAGAAAACGGGGAATACCGCTGCGGCATTCCCCGTTTTTGTCTGTATCGGCCGCTTATTCGGCGGGAGCGATAGCCTCGCTGGGGCAAACGCCTGCGCAGGTGCCGCAGTCGATGCACTTGTCGGGGTCGATTACATAGATATCGCCGGCCGAGATAGCCTCAACGGGACATTCGTCGATGCAGGTGCCGCAAGCGACGCACGAGCTAGAGATTTTGTAAGCCATAGTTTTGTTCTGTTTTATGAGTTAAAAGTTTGTCGTAGCGGAGACAAATGTAAAAAATTATTTGATAATATCAAATCCCGCGTAGGGAACCAGCACCTCGGGTATGCGTATTCCTTCGGGGGTCTGGTTGTTCTCGAGCAGGGCGGCCACGATTCGGGGCAGCGCGAGCGACGAGCCGTTGAGCGTGTGGGCCAGCTGCGTCTTCTTGTTCGCGTCGCGGTAGCGGAGCTTGAGACGGTTTGCCTGGAACGACTCGAAGTTCGATACCGACGACACCTCGAGCCATCGCTTCTGCGCCTCCGAGAAGACCTCGAAGTCGTATGTCAGGGCCGACGTGAACGACATGTCGCCGCCGCACAGGCGCAGTATGCGGTATGGCAGGCCGAGCGACTGCACGATCTTCTCGACGTGTGCCACCATTCCGTCCAGGGCCTCATACGACTTGTCGGGCAGGGCGAGCTGCACGATCTCCACCTTGTCGAACTGGTGCAGGCGGTTGAGGCCGCGCACGTCCTTGCCGTAAGATCCGGCCTCGCGGCGGAAGCAGGGGGTGTATGCGGTCATCTTGACGGGGAAGTCCTTCTCGTCGAGGATGACGTCGCGGTAGATGTTCGTGACGGGCACCTCGGCCGTGGGCACGAGGTAGTAGTTGTCGACGGTGGCGTGGTACATCTGGCCCTCCTTGTCGGGGAGCTGTCCCGTACCGAATCCCGACGCCTCGTTAACCATGACGGGGGGTTCCACCTCGAGGTATCCGGCTGCGGTGTTGCAGTCGAGGAAGTAGTTTATCAGCGCGCGCTGCAGGCGTGCGCCCTTGCCCTTGTATACGGGGAATCCGGCGCCGGTGAGCTTCACACCGAGGTCGAAGTCGATGATGTCATACTTGCGTGCCAGCTCCCAGTGCGGCAGGGGGTCGGCGGGCAGCTTGGTGTAGTTCTCGACGAGTTTCACCACCACGTTGTCCTCGGCCGTCTTGCCTTCGGGCACGATGTCGGCGGGGAAGTTGGGCAGCATTACGATCTGCGACTGCAGCTCGTTGCTGACCGACTGGTGCTGTGCCGCGAGCTCTGCCGAGCGTGCCTTGAGCGAGGTGACGAAGCGTTTCTTCTCCTCGGCCTCTTCCTTCTTGCCCTGGCCTATGAGTGCTCCGATCTGCTTTGCGGCGCTGTTCTGCTCGGCCAGACATGAGTCGAGCTCGGCCTGAATGGCCTTGCGCTTGTCGTCCAGCTGCTCGATGCGGTCTATGATAGGAGCGGCGTCGACGCCCTTCTTGGCCAAACGGCGTATGGCGGCCTGCTTGTCGTCCCTGAGTTGCTTGAGTGTCAACATAACGGTTACTCTTTATTTAGTTTGATGCGCAAAGTTACAAAAATCTTTTTCGGTTATCCGCATGCGGGGCGTTTTTTCGCCCGCGGCGGTGCGGCGGCGGCTAAAACTCGACGGTTATGCCGAGCGTGGGGAGCAGCGTGCCGCTCTCCTGCCTGATGTATTTCATGCGGTAGCGCTGTTCGGCGGCGGGAGCCGTGGGGTTCTCGACGACGCCCGTGCTGAGCAGCACGTCGGGCTGGCGGAGCTTGCTGGCGGTGATGTTCTGCAGGTCGATGTAGAGGCCGAGCATCCACCGCTCGAAGTAGAAGAGCTTGTCGAGACGCACGTCCAGCTGGGCGAAGGCCTTGAGCCGTTCGGTGTTGTAGCGCGTGTAGTCGTAGTAGGGGCGACCCTGTGCGTCCCACGCCTGCTTGAGCGACGACTTCTCCTCGTCGTAGGGGGTGTATGGGGCGCCGCCTATGGCGCTGAGCTTGGCGCCGAAGCTCCAGTTGCGGCCGAAGTCGTAGGTGCCGCTGAGGTTCACCACGAAGCGGTTGTCCCACGCCGAGGCTATGTAGGGCGAGCTGGCGTCGTTGCGGTACTCGCTGCGGTAGAGCGTCGCCGAGCCGGTGACGTTCAGGCGGCCGGGTATCTGCCACTTGACCATGGCCTCGACGCCGTAGGCGCGGCCCTCGGCCGTGGGCGTGAGGGGCTCGTCGCCCACGGTGCCGTAGTCGTTGCCCTTGCAGGTGAGGGGCACGCCGTCGCGCACCGAGAGGGGTATGTTGCCGTAGCCCTTGTAGAAACCCTGCAGCGTGACTATCATGCGGTCGCGCAGGCGCCAGTCGAATCCCGCCGATGCCGAGACCACGCTCATGTACCGCAGGCCGCGGTTTGCCAGCGCGCCCGTGGCGTCCTTGTATCCGAGGGCGGTGAATGGCGGCAGCTGGTAGTATATTCCCGATGCGGCGCTCACCGACCAGCTGTCGCTCAGCGCGTACGATACCGAGGCTCGGGGCGACGCCTGGCGCCAGAACTGCGCCATGCGGCCCGAGTAGTCGCTGCCGTCGGCGCGCACGCCCACCGATGCCGTGAGACGGTTGTCGGCCGAGGTGTAGTCGGCCGTGACGAAGAGGCCCCAGAAGAACGAGCCGAGGCGCGTGGCGTAGGATGTCATGGTGTCGCGCTGCGCGGCGTAGAGTCGCTGCACGGTCTTGTTGTCGTAGTGCGAGTATCCCGCCTCGAGGCCCTCGCGCAGCGTCCAACGCCCGATGTAGGAGCGGTTTTCGGCGCGCAGCGTGCTCTTCTGCTCGACGGCGCGCAGCCGCAGGCGGAGGTTCTCCTCCGAGGAGTCGTCGTTGTCGAGGTATTTCAGGTTGCGGTTGTTCAGGTAGGTGTGGCCTAACGATACGCTCTGCACGTGGCGGCCGCCGTAGTGGCGGTAGGTGGCGCCCACGGTGAAGGTCTCCTGCTTGAGCTGGGGCAGGTAGCTGAGCATGTATTCGGCGCTCTCGCCCGTCTGGTCGGTGTTGAGGCGCATGTCGTCGATGCCCGTGAGGGCGAGGAATGTCACCTCGTCGCGCTCCGTGAGGCGGCTCTTGATCTTCACCTGCGCGTCGATGTAGTTGGGCAGGAATGGCAGTCCCAGCACCTTGAAGAGCAGCTGCAGGTAGGACTGGCGCACCGAGAAGAGGTATGTCGTCCTGTCGCCCATGTGTCCGCTGCCGCTCAGGCCCACCTCCGAGGCCCCGACCGTGGCCTTGAATGTCTGCTGCTCGGGGTCGCCGTCGCGCAGGCGGAAGTCGAGCACCGAGCTCAGGCCGCCGGCGCGGTCGGCGGGGAAGGCGCCGGTGTAGAAGCTTATCTCGCGTATGAGGTCGGCGTTGACGATGCTGACGGGGCCTCCCGATGCGCCCTGCGTGGCGAAGTGGTTGATGTTGGGAATCTCGATGCCGTCCATGAAGAAACGGTTCTCCGAGGGGCCGCCGCCGCGCACTATGAGGTCGTTGCGGTAGCCCACGGGCGAGAACGACACGCCGGGGTACGACCGCACGATGCGTGCTATGTCGCGGTTCGAGCCGGGGCTCTTTTCGATTTCGCGCAGCCCTATGACGTTGAGCCCGACGGGGCTCTCGACGGTGCGGCGGAAGGGTGTGGGGGTGACGGTCACGGCGTCGACATCCTGGCTCTGCTGGTCGAGCTCGATCTCGATGAAGGGCGTGGCGGCCGAGACGATGTATTCGGGCGTGACGGCGCTCGTGTATCCGAGCATCGAGGCTTCGAGACGGTATATTCCGGGCTTGACGTTCTCGATGACGAAGTTGCCCTCGGCGTCGGCCGACGCCCCCTTGTCGCCCTGGCCGACGATTACGACCGAGGCGTATGCCACGGGTGTGCGTGCTATGCGGTCGATTACGCGGCCGCGGATGGGGTAGTTTTCGGCCGCGGCCTGCGCGATGCCGGCCCAGCACAATGCGATGATGACGTAAAGCCTGATCTTTCCCATAACTCTCCTCTGCGCTATTCAAATGCTGTACGGTACAAAATTATCCTTTTTGTCCCGAAAAACGGGTTTGCGGCCGTCGATTCTGCATGCGGGGCGCGGCCTTGTTCCCCGTCATGTCCGTTACGGTACGGCTGGGTCAGGGGTTTTGGTCCATCACCCGGCGGATGAGCCCTTTCACCTCGTCGCGGCCCAGTATGGCGGCCGGATGGGTGTGGAAAACGTTGTATTCCTCGATGGCAGCCTCCACTGGAACCTCGACGCCGGGCTGCGTCACCTCGAAGAATATCTTCACGCGGCGTCTGATCTCAGGCTCGAACTCCTTGGTTACGAGTCCCTCGATGCCCCATGCGGCCACATGGTCATAGAGCGGGACGCAGTAGATGAGCCCGTCGGCCACATCCTGCCACTGCAGCCCCTTTGCCGATTGTGTGGTGCCTCCTATGAAGCCGTTGTAGGCTGTTGCACCGTATGGTGTGTCCTTGAGGTCGATGCCGAAGGGGCGGCACTCCAGCCGCTCGAAGGCGGCATCCCAGTGCCCGTCGGCCGTCATCGGGAGGCGCGTGCCGTCGAATAGGTTGTAGTCGAACCAGTTGAGTATGACGATCCTGACGTTGTCTTCCCCGAAGAGTCGCTTCATCCACCATCCCTGCGTTCCGAACTGCCTGCCGCTTCGGGCGAGGTGCATCGAGTGGTTGATTGCATGTGGCTGGCTGGTTATCACCAGCGCCTTGCGTTTACCCTTCAGTGGTGTCTGGCGGGCATACATGTCGGCTATGTGCGCTGCCATCAGGCTGTCGCGGTATTCCATTTCGGGTGACTCCCACACCTTCGCGTAATCTTCCGCCGTGCGGATGCTGTCCCACGAGAACTCGCAGTCGGTCAGCCCGAGCGTGATCTTGCGGCGGGCCTTGCGGTTTATCTCGTAGAGGCCCTTGAGGAACTTCATGCGATTGTACTTTTCCCACATGGGATAGAAGTTCTCGGTCTTGCGGTAATAGGCGTAGAGACTCTCCATAAAGGCCTCGTGCGAGGGGTAGTCGCCCTGCAGCAGGCGGTTCACGTCGTCGGTCATGTTGTACGACCCGACCTCGGTGTAGACATGCCCGATGCGTTTGGCGAAGCGCGGGTCGGCCAGTATGTCGAGTATGAGGTCGTATTGCGTGGTATCGCGGTGGTCGCGCTCGCCCAGCACCACTATGTCCGACTGCTCGAAGAGGCTGAAGATGTAATCCTTGGGTTCGATGCCCTTCTCGGCGGCGCATGCGCGCAGCGACTCCACACTCGGGGCGGCGGTCTGCGCTCCGAGCGGCAGGAGACGGATGATGCATACGGCAAGCAGGAACAGTTTTGTTCTCATCGTTCGTGTCGTTTGTGGCGGATGCGATGCATGCCGCCTGGTAGTTTGTCGGTAATATGTTGACAGTTAAGTTGTATCCCTCTTTGTGCCCGGCTGTCCGGCTGCCGGGGCTGTGGTCCCGTCGGCGGCGCTCTTTCCGTGGGCGCCATGATGCACAAAAGTACGAATAATTATCCAATTCTTCCCCTCTTTGTGCTGCGACCGTGCCGCCGCGGCACGAAAAAACCCCGCGCTGCGGGCGCGGGGGCTGTTGCGGGGGCGGGGCTACTCCACCGTGATCTCGTCGACGAAGAGGAATCCGGGGTATCCCTTGGCGCCGTGCCAGTCGGGTATCGAGTGCTCCGAGAGCACGAGCACCTTCACGAAGCGGCACTTCACCGCGTCGAACGCCAGGCGGTGTGGTGTCACGCCGTTGGCGTCGTCGGCCTTCATGGCGGGGAGCTGCTCGTCGGCCACCTGCCTGAACTGCCTGCCGTCGTCCGACACCCACACGGTTATGCCGCGCGCGTCGAATATCCAGTCGCCCTTCTCGACGCAGGTGCGGAACGCCACGGACGAGATCTCGGTCGCGGCGCCCAGGTCGATGACCGCCTCCAGGTCGGTGCCGCAGAATCCTATCCAGCGGCCCGTCTTGTAGTTGCGGTCGCCCGTGAGGCCGTCGGCGAGCGTCGCCGCGCCGCCGAAGGTGTAGCTGCCGTGCGATGCCTGCAGCAGCTCGACGGGTTTCATCGCCGCCTTGTGGAAGCGTACGGTGTCGGTCGTGATGCGCGAGGCCGCGCCGCCTTTGCGCAGGGCCACGGTGCGCAGCACGGCGTCGGCGGCGATGTCGAGGCGGCCCTCGATGCAGGGCGACGAGGCCGTGGGCTCCTTGCCGTCGAGGGTGTAGTGCACGGGCGCGCCGTCGATGGTCGAGGCCGTCACGGCGAGGGTGCCCGCGGTGGTGTCGGGCTTCAGGTCGAGCGTCACGTCGAATATGTGTGTGGCGTAGTTCCAGCCGTTGGCGTCGTATATGCGGCAGAGGCGTGCGGCGCGGCGCAGGAAGCGGTCATAGACCTTCTTGTCGGGCGAGCACCACTGCGTCTCGGCCAGGGCTGCCATGCGCGGCAGCACCATGTACTGCACCTGCGCGAAGTCGGGTATGTACTCGGTCCAGAGGTTGGCCTGCACGCCCAAGCTGTAGCGCTGCTCGTCGGGCGTGAGCGAGCGGGGCATGGGCTCGTAGGAGTAGACGCGGTCGATGGGCAGGTATCCGCCTATGGCGAGAGGCTCCGACGAGGTGTCCTTGGCCTGGTAGTAGTCGAAGTAGTGGTAGGTGTTGGGCGTCATGATGACGTCGTGGTGCTGGCGCGCGGCCTCGATGCCGCCGCCCTCGCCGCGCCACGACATGACGGTGGCGCCGGGGGCGAGGCCGCCCTCGAGCGTCTCGTCCCAGCCGATCATGCGGCGTCCGTTTGCGGCGAGGAAGTCCGCCGCCTCATGTATGACGTAGCTCTGCAGGCGCTGTTCCTTGGTGTGCTTGTCGTCCGATACGAGCCCGAGGGCGCGGATGCGGGCCTGGCACTTGGGGCAGCTCTCCCACCGCACCTTGGGACACTCGTCGCCGCCGACATGGATATACTCCGACGGGAATATCTCCATCACCTCGGCCAGCACGTCCTTTATGAAGGCTATGGTGGCGTCGTTGACGGCGCAGAGCACGTCGTCCGAGATACCCCACTGCATCCACACGTCGTAGGGGCCTCCCGTGCATCCCAGCTCGGGGTATGCCGCCAGCGCGGCCTGCATGTGTCCCGGAAGGTCGATCTCGGGGATGACGGTGATGTAGCGCTCGGCGGCGTAGGCGACGATCTCGCGCGCCTGCTCCTGGGTGTAGAAGCCGCCGTAGGGCTTGCCGTCATACTCGCCCGAGTTGCGGCCGATGACGGTCTGCTTGCGCTGCGACCCCACCTCGGTCAGGCGGGGGTACTTCCTTATCTCGATGCGCCAGCCCTGGTCGTCGGTCAGGTGCCAGTGGAAGCGGTTGATGTTGTGCAGGGCGAGCATGTCGATGTAGCACTTCACCTCGTCCACCGTGAAGAAGTGGCGCGAGACGTCGAGGTGCATGCCGCGGTATGCGAAGCGCGGCTTGTCGTCGATGGTGACGGCGGGCAGGGCACACCGTCCCTTCTCCGTGCCGACGGCCTTGCGCAGCGTCTGTATGCCGTAGAACACGCCCGCGGGGGTGGGAGCCGTGATGATGACGCCGTCGGCCGTGACCTCCATGCGGTAGCCCTCGGGGCTGTCGCTCACCTGTCCCAGGGCGAGGGTTATGGCGGCGGGGGCGTCGCCCTCGACGGGAGCGAGGCGCAGGCCCGTCTGCCGCTCGATGTAGCCCGCCAGCATCTCGGCGTTGCGGCGCATGGCCTCGTCGCCCGCGGGGTAGGCCACGGGGGTGCCGTTGCCGAGGATGAAGGGCTCGCCCTGCTGCTCGGTGACGGCGGCGGGGGCGGGTACGATGTCGTAGTCGGCCGTGGCGGCGGGACTGCACGACACAAGGGCGGCCGCAGCGGCGGCGCAGAGGGCTGTTGTGAGTAGTCGTCTTTTCATCTTCTGTAGGTTTTGTTTGTTTTTCGGACTCTTTGCGGGCGGGCGCTGCGCCTCTGATGCCGCCGCGTGAGGGCGGGCGCGCAGGCCTCGGGCGCGGCGATGCCGGCGCCTTGTCCCGTAGATCCAAAGATACGTAAAAAAAGCGTACGTACGACATTCCGCCCGCCGCCGCGCGTAAAAAATATCGCGTAGGCGTCCCGCCCCGCCGCCGTGCGTGTCATATCGCCCGTCTTTGCGCTGCGCGCCCGGACAGGATGCGCCCCGGCAGTAAAATCGGGCAAGTCTGTTTTTACTGCTCCCGGCTTTCGCCTCTCTTTGCGCTGCGCGCTTAGATAGGATGCGCCTCGGCATTAAAATCAAGCAGGCTTGTTTTTTACTGCTCTCGGCTTTCACTATCTTTGCAGCGGCATAACATCTTCCGACATGACGACAATACTCATAGCCATACTGTTGCTGGCCCTGCTGCCCGACATCTACATCTGGCACCTGCTCTCGCGTGCCGGCGTGGCCGCGGGATGGGGCGTTGCGGCGCTGCTGCCTACAGCGCTGCTGCTGGCCATGGCGGCCGCAGCCGCCGCGGGGTACATGAACCCCGCCACGATGAAGACCTTTTTCGGCGTGCTGCTCTGCGTGACGCTGCCCAAGCTGCTCTTCGCTCTGGTATCCGTCGCGGGGCGCTGTGCTGCGCTGTGGCTGCCCTCGGCGGCGCACCGTGCCGACGTGGCGGCCGCCGTGCTGGCCGCGGCGCTGGCGCTGGCCTTTCTCTACGGCTTTGTCTTCGGCTGGCGGCGCATCACGGTGCGCCATGTCGAGGTGGTCTCGCCGCACCTACCCGAGGCCTTCGACGGCTACTGCGTGGCACATATCTCCGACCTGCATGTGGGCACATGGGGCAGCGACACGGCCTTCCTCGGCCGCTTCGTGGGGCGGGTGAACGCCCTGCATCCCGACGCGATACTCTTCACGGGCGACCTGGTCAACATGTCGGCTTCGGAGGTCGGGCCCCACATGGGTGTGCTGTCGCGCTTTGAGGCCCGCGACGGGGTCTTCTCGGTGCTGGGCAACCACGATTACTGCGAGTACGGCCGCTACGACACGCGCGACGGCGCCCTGCGCCAGCGCGACACGCTCATCGCCCGCGAGGGTGAGATGGGCTGGCGGCTGCTGCGCGACGGGAATGTGGTCTTGCGCCGCGGCGGCGACTGCATGGCCCTTATCGGCGTCGAGAACACGGGCCGCCCGCCCTTCCCCGCGCGCGGCGACCTCGGCAAGGCGCTGGAGGGGGTACCTGCCGAGGCTTTCAAGATACTGCTCTCGCACGACCCCTCGCACTGGCGCAGCGAGGTGCTCCCCGCGACGGACATCGACCTCACCCTCTCGGGTCACACCCATGCCGTGCAGCTGCGCGTGGGTGGCTTCTCGCCCGCCCGATGGGTGTATCCCGAGTGGGGCGGCCTCTACCGCGAGGGCGACCGCGCGCTGCATGTCTCGGTGGGTGCGGGCGGCACGGTGCCCTTCCGTCTGGGGGCATGGCCCGAGATTACGATACTGACCCTGCGGCGGCGGTAATCCCTGCCCCGCGATATGCGAAAAGCAGCCTTGCGACACCGTGTCGCAAGGCTGCTTCCGTAATGTGGCCGTGGCGGCCGCTATCGGCGGCAGCGGCCCGTGAGGTTCATTATACCCTCGATGAAGACCATCGGGTGCGTCGGCGCGCCGGGCAGCCACAGGTCGACCCTGTGGCGCTCGAAGAACGAGCGGTCGACGGCGCGGCTTTCGGCGAAGAGTCCGCCCGAGCAGGCGTCGGCGCCGCAGGCGACTATGATCTTGGGGTCGGGCACGGCGTCGTAGCATATGTCGAGCGCGGCGGCCATGTTGCACGACACGGGGCCGGTGATGACCACGCCGTCGGCATGGCGGGGCGAGGCGGTGAAGTCGACGCCGTAGCGGCCGAAGTCGAAGTTGACGTTGCCCGTGGCGTTGAGCTCCATCTCGCACGAGGCGTCGCCGCCGGCCGACACCTGTCGCAGCTTGAGGGCGTGGCCGAAGAGCCGCGGTATCTCCTCGCGGACGCAGTCGTGGCGGAACGCTATGGCCGTGTCGCCGGGGCGCACGACGAGCGCCTCGCGTGAGGCCGAGCCCATGCGGTAGTCGTTAGTGAAGCGTATGTTGCGCGGGGCGCGCAGGGCGCACTCGCCGCAGAAGAGGCAGCGCCCGAGGTCGAGCGTGAAGGGCGCCGCCGTTATTGCCCGCGTGGGGCATATGGCGGCGGCGGCCTCGACGTCCGACATGTCGTCGGTGGCGGTGAGCTCGGGGCGGCCGCGGAACTCGTCGGTGAGCGTTACGTTCTTCAGGTCGGGTATGTATTGCGTGCCGTGGCTGCGCAGGACCTTTATCTTGGGTAGTATCATGGCGTAATCGTTTTGTGGCGGCTACAGGTCGTGGCCGCAGTACGACAGGTTGAAACTCTTGTTGCAGATGGGGAAGTCGGAGATGCCCTCGCCGCGCACGGCCAGCGCCAGCGCCAGCCAGTTGTGCAGGCTGGGGTCCTTGACGCGGTAGTCGGCAATGCGGCCCCGGTCGTCGGTTACGGCTACGTGGCACAGCTCCCCTCGCCATGCCTCGACGAGACCCACGGCCAGCGAGTCGGGCGCGAGGCCTCGTTCGTAGTCGGGACGGGGCATCTGCGCCGCGGGGGCGTATGACTCCAGCATGCGGTCGATGTATTCGGCCGACTGCAGCACCTCGCGGCAGCGCATCATCAGGCGCGCCATCACGTCGCCGTGACGCTTGACGATGCTCTCGTGGGCGATCCCGCGGGCGAATATTCCCGAGGGGTGCGACACGCGCAGGTCGCGCTCCACGCCGCTGGCGCGCGCCGCCATGCCTACGCCGCCTATGCGCAGCATCTCGGCGCGCGGCACCACGCCGCACTGCTCGTAGCGTGCCAGCAGCGTGGGCGAGCTCTTTATGTCCTGCCGCACCTCGTTGTAGCGGCGCGCTATCTCGGCCACGTTGCGGCGTATCATGGCGACCTTCTCGGCCGTCAGGGGCTTGTTGGTGCCGAAGGGGCGTACGAGGCCCTTGCCGAAGCGGTTGCCGCACCACGCCTGCGTGGTGTTTATGGTCATCGTGCGCAGCGCCTCGCACGCCACCTGCCCCAGCTGGTAGCCCACGTCCATCGACAGGGCGCCCGTGTCGGCTATGTGCATGGCCATGCGCTCGAGTTCGAGCGCCACGGCGCGTTCGGTGACCAGGGCCTCGGGCGCGGCCAGTGCGGCCAGCTTCTCCACCGCCTCGGCGAAGGCCGTGGCGCCGGCTACGGCCGTGTCTCCGGCTATGGACTCGGCCAGCACCGACTGCCGCAGGCGGTTGCCGGTTGCCGCCATCAGCTTCTCGACGCCGCGGTGCTGGTATCCGAGCGCTATCTCGAGGTGGAGCACCGTCTCGCCGTTGCAGATGAAACGGAATGCGCCCGGCTCGATGATGCCGGCGTGGATGGGGCCCACGTTCACCTCGTGGAGCGAGTCGCCCTCGATGGTGTAGAACGGGTAGTTGGTTATGTTGGCGCGGCGGTCGGCGGGCAGGCGCAGGGGCTTGTCCCAGGGCATCGAGTCGAAGCGCACGCCGTAACGCTCCGCTATGTCGCGCTCGAAGGGGTGCGCGGCGGGGCGCAGCGCCGTGAGCGAGGGCAGGGGCGCCTCGTCGTGGTATCCCATCGCGAACGACGAGACGAGTATCTTGTGGTCGGCGTCGTCGAGCAGTATGACGTAGAAACGCAGCCGCTCGCCCTCCTCGCGGGCGAAGTAGTGCGCCAGGTGGTATCGCTCCTGCGCCAGGCGGTCGGCCAGATCGTCGTACAGTTCGCCGTACGGCAGCTCGGGTATGTCGGCCAGGGGTACGGCCGGCGAGGTGTTGTCAGTGGTGAGGTATCGGGCCATGGTTACATGTTTGCTATAAGGTCAATGATGCGTCGCAGCGGTTCGGGCTGCCAGAAGCCGGCGACCAGGGCCGCGGCCAGCAGCGTGAGGGCGCTGTATGAGAGGCGCGAGTCGATCTTCGACAGGTGCAGCTCGTCCTGGTTGGGCTGGTAGCACAGCTTTATTATGCGGTAGCATATCGAGTAGATGACGATGCAGAGCAGCAGCACGATGACGGCGGCGAGCCACCATGCGCCGTCGGCGAGTGTCTGCGAGAGTATCATCAGCTCCGAGACGAAGAGCGGCGAGGGCGGGAATGCCAGCACGGCCACCATGCCGACGATCATGCCTATTGCTCCGATGCGGTTTATGTTGATGTAGTCGCCGATGCGGTTTATTCGGTATCCGTTGTATATCTGCCTTACGACGGCCATCTGCAGGAAGAGGCTGCTCTTGATGAGGGTGTGGCATGCCACGTGCAGTATTGCCGCCCAGGCGCCTATGCCGCCCACGCCGAGGCCTATGGCGGCGATGCCCATGTTCTCGACGGTCGAGTATGAGAGGAAACGCTTGTAGTTGTTCGTTCGGCGCAGGAAGAGCGCGCCCACGGCCAGACTCAGCACGCCGATGAGGATCATCACGTGGCGCACCCAGTCGAATACCTCCGAGGCGGCGAAGAGCCGGTATATGCGGAATATGGCCAGGAAACCGGCGTTTACCAGTCCCGTCGATATGAGGGCCGAGGCGGGGGCCGGCGCGGCGAAGTTGGCGTCGACGCCTATGGTGTAGAGCGGGAATATCTCCATCTTGCAGCTGTATCCCGTGAGTATGAGCAGGAACGCGGTCTTCAGATAGAGCGGGTTGCCGTCGGCCACCATCGTGCGCAGGGCGGCGTAGTCGAGCGACTGGTTCTGCACGGCGGCGCTGAGCATCAGTATGCCGAGGTAGGCGATGGCGATGCCCGTCGAGCATACGAACAGGTACTTCCACGTGGCCTCGAGCGACGCCTCCGAGCGGCGGTGGTATATGATGCCGGCGGCGCTGAGCGTGGTGGCCTCCATGAGGATCCACGTCACGGCCATGTTGTCGGCGAAGTAAACGCCCGTGATTGCGGTGGTGAGCATCATCAGCAGGGCGAAGTATACGCGGTAGGTCTTCAGGTCGTCGTCCCTGAGGTAGCGCTCCGAGTGCAGGGCGACGAAGGTGGCCACCACGGCCATCAGCAGGTAGAAGAAGGTGCCTGCGGTGTCGAAGGTGAAGAATCCGCCCGACGAGGTGCCGTAGAGTCCCCCGCCGAGGAGCATGGCGGCGAAGGCGGCGTGCACGGTGAAGTGCAGCGTGCAGAGCAGGTGTACCGTGCGGCGGCTGCGTGCGAAGAACGCGGCGGCGGCAGTGGCGGTCCACAGTGCGAAGAAGAGGTATATCATTGTTTGGTTCTTTTGCGTGTTAGTCCTTAACGTGAGTGAGCGAGTCGCTGTCGACGGAGTGTATCTTGTCGTCGACCTTGGTCATGAACATGCCGAGCATGAGCACCGAGATGAGGATGTCGAGCAGTATGGCCGTGTTGATAAGTATCGGCATCTCGACGCCTATGGCCATCGAGAAGAGGAACACGCCGTTCTCGATGACGAGGAATCCCACCATGTGGGTGAAGATGCGCGAGCGCAGCACGATGAGGATGAGCCCGCTGAGCAGGGCGTAGAGCGCCACGCCGAAGAATATCATGTGCACCGACTGGTCGGCCACGTAGTAGGTGGTGACGGCGCTGGCGGCCAGTGCCGCGCCCGAGAGCATCAGTGCGTTGAAGTGGGTCGATCCCGACTTGCTGACGCGGTTGATCTTCGTCTTGCGGATCACGCGCATGAGGATGGCGGGCACGATCAGGGCCTTGAATATGAGCGTCTCGAGTATGACGAACGACAGCTCGACCCAGTCGAGCGAGTGGAGGCGCAGCAGGGCTATGCCGAGCAGGATCCAGCCCTGGAAGGCGATGATCGAGGCATAGTTGCGGAAACGCTCGACGATCGACAGATAGATGAGCGTTATGACGTACAGTATTATGAGCGATAGAAGCATTGCGTCAGATGTTTATGTCGAGTTGCAGCAGGTATCCTATGAAGAATATGAGGGCGGCCAGCGCCGATATGGTCACCATGAAGGTGGTGTTGCGCGAGAGCTTGTTGCGCGCCTGTGTCGATTCGACGATGCCCACCGACACTCCCGTGAGCAGTATCGCCACGGGGGCGGCGAACCACCACTTGAAGCAGCTGACGGTGGCGATGGCGTTGGCGGCGATCATCGAGAATGCGGCGGTCTTGAGCCAGCCGCCGATGCGTATCATCAGCATGTCGATGCCGCCGTAGTCGAGGCACATGACCTCGTGTATCATCGTCAGCTCGAGGTGCGTGCGCGGGTCCTCGACGGGGACGCGGCCCGCCTCGACGAACGTTATGCGCAGGAAGAGGTATGCCGCCAGCAGCATCACCAGCGTCAGGTGCAGGTCGAACGACTGCTTGACGGCGAAGATGTCGGCGAAGGTGGTGTATCCGCAGAACATGGCCAGCGTGGCGAAGCCTATCATCAGCGCGGGCTCGATCAGGGCGCCGTAGAGCGCCTCGCGCGAGGCTCCCATCCCCTCGAACGACGATCCGGTGTCCATGGCCGCCAGTATGAGGGCGGCGCGTGCCAGCGCCAGCGTGTAGGCGAAGCAGATGATGTCGCCCTCGAACGAGATTATGGGTTCGAGGTCGGCCACGGGTATGAGCAGCGTGGCCGTGATGGCGGCGGCCAGGTATACGGCCGGGGCCACGCGGAAGAGCAGCGTTGTGGTGTGCGAGTAAACGGCGCCCTTTGCGGCCAGCAGCCGCGCGTCGCGCAGGTGCTGGAAGAAGCTGACGCCCTTTCGCCCGGCCAGGCGCGCCCGCAGGCGGTTGATTACGCCGGGGATGGCTATTGCGACGGCTGCCATGAGCAGCGTGTTGAGCAGTGTCTTGACGATCATGGCCTTAAAGTATGTTGAAGAGTGAGAGTACGAACACCAGCACCAGGAACATCAGGGCGAAGAATATGTAGTTGTTTATCTTGCCCGTTCGCAGGCGCATGATTCGCTGGTTTATCATGCGCAGCATCTCGATCCACCATGCCGAGAAGAGGCGTCCTACGCGGTCCTTGTGGCGTACGTTGTAGTTGCGGACGGCCGGGGGGAATATCTCGCCCTTGTCGACGACGCGGCCCTCCACGATGTCGCTGTTGAAGGTCGAGGCGAGGCTTTCGAGGCCCTCGGCGAACGACTCTCCCGTGTACTGCATGCGGGCGTCGGGGGCGGTGAAGCCGCATCCCCACGTGGGGCCCTGCGTGACGTTGCGGCGGCGCTGTGCGCGCACCTTCACGGTGTAGAGCAGTGCGGCGAGGATTATGAGCAGCGCGGCGGTGAGCGACACGCGCGTGAGCGTGGGCGCCACGTCGGCCTCGACCAGATATACGGCCGCGGGCGAGAACTCGGCCGCGGCGGCCGACACCACCCTCACGGCATACTGGGGCAGCAGGCCCGCCATGATGATGCCGGCGGCGGGTATGGCCATGGCTCCGAGACGCAGGCCCTCGACCTCGCGTACGCTGTTCATGCCCTCGTGTCGGGGCGAGCCGAGGAATATCACGCCGAAGAGCTTGGCGAATGCCAGCAGCACGATGCCGCCGATGAGGGCCAGGGCGGTGATGCCGCCCACGGCATAGAGCACGTTCACGCCGTTGCTGACGCTGTCCATCATGCCCAGGTATATGAGGAACTCGCCCGCGAAGCCGTTCAGGGGCGGCAGGGCGCATATGGCGGCCGTGGCCAGCAGGAACAGCGCCGCCGTGACGGGCATGCGCTTGGCGGCGCCGCCGAAGTGGTCGAGCAGCGTGGTGTGCATCTGCGAGTAGAGGTTGCCCGCGCCGAAGTACAGCAGCGACTTGAAGAGCGAGTGGTTGAGCGTGTGCAGCAGGGCGCCGCAGAGGGCTATCGACGCCACGACGGGGTCGTCGGCCCCGGCGCCGAGGGCGGCCACGCCCAGGGCGATGAATATGATGCCGACGTTTTCCATGCTCGAGTATGCGAGCAGCCGCTTGGCGTCGTTCTGCGCGGCGGCCTGCACGGCGCCCCACAGTCCCGTCACCACGCCCACGGCCAGCAGGATGATGCCGGCGGTGTGGAGCTGCCCCACCTCGGTGATCTCGCCCGCGACGCGTATGATGCCGTAGACGCCCGTCTTGATCATCACGCCCGACATGAGGGCCGAGACGTGCGACGGAGCGGCGGGGTGAGCCTCGGGCAGCCATACGTGCATGGGGAATATTCCGGCCTTCATGCCGAATCCGATGAGGAATATGACGAAGAGCGAGAGCGTGTGCCGCGAGGCGTAGCAGTATGGCAGCGCGTCGAAGTCGGCCGTGCCGCACACGGCGTCGATGCCGGCGAAGCCCGCCACGAGGAACACGAACCCGACGTGCATCATTATCAGGTAGGTGAGGGCGGCGCGCAGCACCTCGGGGCGCTGGGCGTCGAAGAGAATGAGCAGGAACGAGGCTATGGTCATCATCTCCCACCCGAAGAGGAACGAGAATCCGCCGCTCGACGTGACGACCATCATCATCGAGACGACGAGCGCCACGAGCGAGAGGTAGTGCAGCGAGAACTGCACCGACGACTTCTTGCCGTAGTAGTGCTTCATGTACCCGCACGAGTAGAGCGATGCGGATACCGACGATATGGCTATTATCAGTAGGAAGAGGGCCGACAGCGGGTCTACCGTGAGGCTCTCGGGGCCGAACAGGGGTCCCTGCATTCGGGCCAGTTGCAGTGTCTCGCCCGTGGCGAGGCACCTTGCGGCTGTTGCCGCGGCGGCTACCGCGGCGGCTGTGGTTGCGGCGGTTGCGGCCCAGGCCTTCCAACGCACGGGCAGGGCGAATATTATCGCCGCCAGCAGTGCGAAGGCCAGTAACAGATGGAGATACATGTGTCTACGATATGTTTGTCAATCAATGGCAATTGTGGCCGTATTCCGTGCGCCGGGGGGTGTCCGCGGCGGCGGAGTGCGGTCTTTACTGTGTCTGAAAACGGTGCGCTACAGGGCATTTGCCACCGACGTCATGACCACGGCGGCCACGGCGGCGGTTTCGGTGCGCAGGCGCTGGTCGCCGAGCGTTACGGCGGTGAAGCGGTTTTCGAGCGCAAAATTAATCTCTTCGGGCGAAAAATCTCCCTCGGGGCCGATTAAAATTACCGCGGGCGCGCCTTTTTCGATGGCGCGGGGCAGGTATGCCTTGGGCTGGCCGGTCGCGGCGCAGTGGGCGATGAGGCGCACGGGCGCGGACGTCGAGGCCACCAGGTCGGCGAAGCGCGTCATGGGGTCTATCTGCGGCAGGAATGCCTTGAGCGACTGCTTCATGGCTGCGACGACGATGCGGCGGGCGCGCTCGTCGTTTATCGACCGGCGCTCGCTGTGGTCGCAGAGCAGGGGCACGATGCGCGTGACACCCACCTCGACGGCCTTCTCGAGGAACCACTCGAAGCGGTCGATGTTCTTGGTGGGGGCTACGGCCATGGTGAGCTCGTAGGGCAGGCGCCCGTAGTCGGGCGTGGTCTCGACGATCTGCACGGTGCAGTGCCTGGGCGAGGGGTCGGCCACCTGCGCGCGGAAGAGGTTTCCGCGGCCGTCGGTAAGGTGGAGCGTGTCGCCGACGCCCATCCGCAGCACGCGCACGCAGTGTTTCGACTCCTCCTCGCCGAGCGTGTAGAGGGGCGGTGTGATGTCGGGAGCGTAGAATAGTTGCATGTCGGATGTGGTGTGTCTATTGTGTTGTCGGGGACAAAGATACGAAAAGCGGCGCCGAAAATGATCCCCGCCGCCCTTTTTTCTGCCGCGGCCGCCCGCACGCCCGGTGGCGGGACCGCTCTCCCGCCCTTTCTGCCGCGGCGGGCGAAGGCGTCTCTGCGGCCGCGTGGGTGGGGTCGGGGGCGAAAACTGCGCTTGCGATTTGTCTCTGCGCGCGCCTTTGATTACTTTTGTAGTCGCGCCGCGGCCGCCGATGGCTGCGGCAAGGGTTTCGACAATCAAATATTACACTGTAAAATGAGAAAAATATTCGGTTTATCATTGTCCCTGATTCTGACCATGACACTTTCTGGATGCCACCGCCCTGCGGCCGAGGCGGAGAACCCGCTGCTGGCCGAGACCTGGGAGACGCCATTCGGCGTGCCCCCCTTCGACGACATTGCCACGGAGCACTTCGCCCCCGCCTTCGAGCGCGGCATGTCGCTGCATGACGAGCAGATCGACGCCATCGTCTCGTCGTCGGACGCCCCCACCTTCGACAACGTGATCCTCGCCTTCGACAATTCGGGCAAGATTCTGTCGCGCGCGTGGACGGTGTTCGGGCTTCTTAACGCCGCCGACACTGACGAGGCCATGCAGGCCGTGGCGGCCGAAATGTCGCCCCGCATCACGGCACACTACGACGCCGTGATGATGAATGGCGCGCTCTTCGACAAGGTGCGTGAGGTCTACGACGCGCGCCTGTCGGCGGGCCTCACGCCCGAGCAGATGCGCCTTACCGAGAAGACCTACACGGCCTTCGTGCGCTCGGGAGCGCTGCTGGACGAGGCGCAGAAGGAGCGCCTGAAGCAGATCAACACCCGCCTGTCGGAGCTCTCGGTCACCTTTGCCGAGAACCTTCTGGCGGAGAACAACGCCTACATGCTCGATGTCCCCGCCGACAGCCTCGTGGGGCTGCTGCCCGCGGTGCGCGAGGCGGCGCTCGACACGGGCGAGGCGCGCGGCCGCAAGGGACACTACGTCTTCACGCTCGACAAGCCGAGCATGATACCCTTCCTCACGGGGGCGCGTAACCGCGACCTGCGCCGCGAGATCTACGAGGCCTATCTCTCGCGCTGCAACCACGACGACGGACACGACAACAAGGCCGTTGTGGCCGAGATGGCGCAGCTGCGCAGCGAGAAGGCGCGTCTGCTGGGCTACGCCAGCTATGCGGCCTACGTGACGGCCGACGAGATGGCGGGCACGCCCGAGGCCGTGTACGGTGTGCTGGACGAGATATGGACGCCGGCGCTGGCCCGCGCCCGCGAGGAGGTGGCCGCCATGGAGCCGCTGCTGCGCCGCGACGAGGGCGCCGGGGCGACACTCGAGCCGTGGGACTGGTGGTACTATGCCGAGAAGGTGCGCGAGGCCGAGTATGACCTCTCGGAGAGCGAGGTGCGCGACTACCTGTCGCTCGACAACGTCAAGGTCGGCGTCTTCTTCCTCGCGAACCGCCTCTACGGCATCACGTTCCGTCCGGCGTCGGTGCCCCTCTACAACGACGAGTGCGAGGCCTACGAGGTGATCGATGCCGACGAGTCGACGCTCGGCCTGCTCTACTTCGACTTCCACCCGCGTGCCGGCAAGCAGGGCGGCGCATGGTGCGGGTCGTTCACCGAGACCTGGTACGACGACAAGGACGAGCGCCACGGCCCCGTGGTGAGCGTGGTGTGCAACTTCACCCGCCCGTCGGGCCGCACGCCGGCGCTGCTGTCGATAGACGAGACGCAGACGCTCTTCCACGAGTTCGGCCACGCGCTGCACAGCCTCTTCTCGGAGGTGCGCTACCGCGGCCTTGCCGAGGTCGAGGGCGATTTCGTCGAGCTGCCGTCGCAGATCATGGAGAACTGGGCGCTCACGCCCGAGCTGCTGCGCCGCTATGCGGTCAACTACCGCACGGGCGAGGTTATCCCCGACGACATCATCGGGCGCATCGAGCGCAGCCGCCTCTTCAACACGGGCTTCACCACCACCGAGCTGGTGGCGGCGGCGCTGGCCGACCTCGACATACACTCGCTGCCGGACGGCAAGGTGGGCGACGTGAACGCCTTCGAGCGTGCCGCCCTGACCGAGAAGCGCGGCCTCATCCCGCAGATAGCGCCGCGCTACCGCTACCCCTACTTCAGCCATATCTTCGACGGCGGCTACGCCTCGGGCTACTACTTCTACATTTGGGCCGAGGTGCTCGACAAGGATGCCTTCCAGGCCTTTGTCGAGAGCGGCGACCTCTTCAGCCGCGACGTGGCGGAGCGTTTCCGCCGCGAGGTACTCTCGCGCGGCGGCACCCGCAGCGGCATGGAGATGTACCGCGCGTTCCGCGGTGCCGATCCCGACGACCGTGCCCTGCTGCGTGCCCGCGGCTTCATCGAGGATGAGCCTGCGGCCGGGGCCGACACGCTGCGCCGCGACGTGGGCGTGGTCGATACGCGTGCCCAGGCGCGCGAGCGCGCCGAGCGTTCGCGCCGCGAGAGGGCCGAGGCCCGTGCGGCCGATTCGCTGGCCAGGGTGCGTGAGGCCGACTCGCTGGCGGCGCTGGGCCTCAAGGCGGAGGATAACGAATAACGTTTTTGCGACATGGATACGGTAAACGACAAGAATACGCGCCCGAACCCCCTTCTCGGGGAGTGGGCGACGCCGCACTGTACGCCTCCCTTTGCGAGCATCACGGCGGCGGACTACCTGCTGGCCTTCGAGACGGCCATCGCCGCCTCGCGCGCCGAGGTCGAGGCCATAGCGTCGAACCCCGCGCCCGCGACCTTCGAGAACACGGTTGCGGCACTCGAGCGGCAGGGCGAGCTGCTGGGCCGCATATCGGGCCTCTTCTTCAACCTGCGCGAGGCCGACACCTCGCCCGAGATGGAGGATGTGGCCGAGCGCATACAGCCCGCGCTGACGGCCCTGAGCAACGACATAGGGCTCGACCCGCGTCTCTTCGCCCGCGTGCGGGCGGTCTACGAGGGCGGGCGCGAGGGCCTCACGGATGTGGATATACGCCTGCTGGAGCAGACCTACCGCGGCTTCGTGCGCTCGGGCGCGGCCCTCTCGGACGACGACAAGGCCCTCTACCGACAGTACACCGAGGAGCTCTCGGCCGCGACGCTGCGTTTCGGCCGCAACTCGCTGGAGGCGACCAACGCCTTCACCGTGAATATCACCGATGCCGACGCCGTGGCCGAGCTGCCCGAGTTCGTGCGCGAGGCGATGGCGGCCGATGCCGCCGCGCGCGGCGAGCAGGGGTGGACCGTGACGCTCAAGACGCCGAGCTACCTTCCCTTCATGACCTATTCGTCGCAGCGCGCGATCAAGGAGCGCCTCTACCGCGCCTACAACTCGCGCGCGCTGGGCGGCGAGTGGGACAACGGCCCGCTGATCGGGCGCATCGTGACGCTGCGCATGCAGATAGCGCGCCTGCTGGGCTACGACACCTGGGCCGACTATGTCCTTGCGGAGCGCATGGCGGGGTCGACGGAGTCGGTGCTCTCCTTCCTCGAGGAGCTGCGCACGGCCACGCTCGACTACGCGCGCCGCGACGTGGCGGCGATCGCCGACTATGCGCGCCGCAACGGCCTCGAGGGCGAGCTCATGCCGTGGGACTGGGCCTACTATACCGAGAAGTACAAGTCGGAGCACTACGCCGTCGACGACGAGCAGGTGAAGCCCTACCTCCGCCTCGAGAGCGTCGTGCGCGGGGTCTTCATGCTGGCCGGGCGGCTCTACGGCTTGCATTTCACGCGGGCCGAGGGTGTCGAGGTCTACCACCCCGATGTCGAGGCCTACGAGGTGACGGATGCCGACGGGCGCTTCCTGGCGGTGCTCTACCTCGACTTCTTCCCGCGCGAGTCGAAGCGCTCGGGGGCATGGATGACCGAGTTCCGCGGCACGAGCCGCACGGCGGACGGTGCGGAGACGCGTCCGCTGGTGTCGCTGGTGATGAACTTCACGCGCCCGACGGCGTCGAAGCCCTCGCTGCTGACGTTCGACGAGCTGACGACGCTGCTGCACGAGTTCGGCCATGCGCTGCACGGCATGCTGGCGCGCGGCCGCTACGAGTCGTTGAACGGCACGAACGTCTGCCGCGACTTTGTCGAGCTGCCGTCGCAGGTGATGGAGTACTGGGCCACCGAGAAGGAGTACCTCGACCTGTGGGCCGAGCACTACCTCACGGGCGAGCGCATACCGTCAGACCTTGTGGAGCGCATCGTGGCGGCGAAGAACTACCTTGCGGCCTATGCCAACGTGCGCCAGGTGTCGTTCGGCCTGATCGACATGGCGTGGCATACGCTGCGCGGGGCGTGGGAGGGCGACGTCGAGCGCTTCGAGCGCGAGGCGGCGCGTCCGGTGCAGGTGATGCCCGCCGTCGGGCATACGGCCATGAGCACCTCGTTCACCCACATCTTTGCCGGAGGCTATGCGGCGGGATACTACGGCTACAAGTGGTCGGAGGTGCTGGCCGCCGACGCCTTCTCGCTCTTCCGCGAGCGCGGCATCTTCGACCGCGCCACGGCCTCGGCGTTCCGCCGCCTGCTCGAGCAGGGCGACCAGCGTCCGGCGATGGACCTCTATGTCGAGTTCCGCGGCCACCGTCCCTCGACCGACGCCCTGATCCGCGAGATGGGCATCGCCCCGGCGGCGAACGGGCCCGCCCCGGCGGAGGCAAACAAACAGTGAAACCCAATTAACGAAAATAAGGAAAACAGTGATGAAAAAGACTCTTAAGACGATTTTCGTGTCGGCGGCGGCGCTCTGCACCGTGGCGGCATACGGCCAGAAGACGAGCGGCAACCCCATCTTCGAGGGACGTTATGCCGACCCCGAGGGCGTGGTCTTCGGCAACACCTACTGGATCTACCCCACCTACTCGGCCCCCTACGACGAGCAGCAGTTCTTCGACGCCTTCTCGTCGAAGGACCTGGTGAAGTGGACCAAGCACGAGCGCATCATCGACTCGTCGCGCATCAAGTGGCTGCGCCGCGCCCTGTGGGCCCCCGCCGCCATCGAGAAGGACGGCAAGTACTACCTCTTCTTCGGTGCGAACGACGTGCACGAGGGTGAGATCGGCGGCATCGGCGTAGCCGTGGCCGACAACCCCGCAGGACCCTTCGAGGATTATCTCGGGAAACCCCTCATCGGCGAGATCATCAACGGCGCGCAGCCCATCGACCAGTTTGTCTTCGAGGACAAGGACGGCACGCTCTACATGTACTACGGCGGCTGGCGCCACTGCAACGTCGCCAAGCTGCGCGACGACCTGCGCGGCTTCGTGCCCTTCGACGACGGCGAGACCTTCAAGGAGGTTACGCCCGAGGGTTATGTCGAGGGCCCCTTCATGTTCATCCGCGACGGCAAGTACTACTTCATGTGGTCGGAGGGCGGCTGGACGGGTCCCGACTACCGCGTGGCCTACGCCATTGCCGACAACCCGCTGGGTCCCTTCGTGCGCAAGGGCGTGATCCTGCGCACCGACGAGGCTGTGGCCACGGGCGCCGGCCACCACTCGGTGCTGCACAACCCCCGCAGCGGCAAGTACTACATCGTCTATCACCGCCACCCGCTGGGCTCGACCGACGGCAACGACCGCGTCACGTGCATCGACCTTCTGGAGTTCGACGAGAACGGCGAGATCCTGCCCGTGAAGATGACCTTCGAGGGCGTGGGCCGCGACCGTCTCAAGTAGCGCGCGGGCGCCTGAAATGCAAAAGCCGCAGAGATTGATTCTCTGCGGCTTTTTTTTGTCTTTCCCTGCGGCGGTGAGGGTTTCCCCGAGGCTGGCGCCCTGCGCTGTCCTGCGGCCCCTTTTCGGCCCCTTCCCGGCCATTCCGCCGCGGCTGCGGCTGCCTTGTCCCGCCCGGTTAGATGTTGCGGTTGTAGCGCAGCGTATTCTTCACCACGCCCGCGTGCTGGAGGAAGTAGCGCTGTGCCTTGAGCAGGTTGCGCGCCTGCAGGATCATGGTCTTCGTCTCGCTCAGCACCGTCAGGTAGAGCATGCTGGCCTTGGTGTTGCCCTCGCCGTCGTTTATGCGCATAAGCTCCGACTTGGTGGTGGCGGCGATGCGCTCGAACAGGTCGTCACGCATGACGAGCACCGTGTCGATGTCCGTGAAGTCGTTGGTGGTGAGCATGCGGTTGATGCTGCCGTAGATCTCGGCCACCTCGTCGTTGATGCGCATCAGGTCGGAGGTCTGCTCGCGCGAGAGGCCCTCGTGGTTGTTGTCGATATGCTCGAATGCGGGGCGGGTGATGTGCACCAGCGCCTTGGCTATCTCGCTCAGGTAGTCGACCACCTGCACGTAGTAGAGCGAGAGTTCGAGGCCCGAGCCCTTGAGGCGGCGCAGCGTGGGCATGAGCGAGTATTTGAGTTTGCGGCTCTGCTCGTAGATGTCGTCCGACTCGCGGATGAGCTCCTTGAGCGCCTTGCGGTTCTCCTTGAACACGGCCACAAGGGTGCGGTCGTAGATCTGCGTGGCGAGTTTCATCATGCGGCACACCTCCTCGACGATCGAGTCGACGGCATCCTTCTCCTCGGCCTTCTCCTGGTGCTGCACGGGCTCCTTCTTGGCCTTGAACGAGAAGTTGCTCTTGATGAGCATGTAGAGGCATACGACCGTGACGGCCACGAATGCCACGTTGCCGCCCCAGATGAGCAGCAGGCCCGTTCCGAGCGCTATGATGAAGCCGCCGATGGCGGTCGAGAACCAGCCCACGATTACGGTCATCACGCCCGTGATGCGGTAGACGGCGCTTTCGCGGCCCCAGGCCTTGTCGGCGAGCGACGATCCCATGGCCACCATGAAGCATACGTAGGTGGTCGAGAGGGGCAGCTTGAGCGACGTGGCCACCGATATGAGCAGGGCCGAGGTGGTGAGGTTGACCGTGGCGCGGATCATGTCGTAGGGGGCGCCGCTGTGCTCGATGTCGGTATATTCGAAGCGGCGTGCCACGAAGCTCTTGACGAAGTCGGGCGTGACGCGGCCGACGGCGTTCGAGACGTTGATGGCGGCGCGGACGATGCTGCGCGAGAAGAGGTTCGAGCCGTAGCGCGATTCGTCGTCGTTTGACTGCGACGAGAGCGATATCTCGGTTTCGGTCACGTGCATGGCCTTGCGCGAGGTCCACAGCGTGACGATCATGACCAGTCCCGCCGAGAGCATGAAGAGCATGTTGGCGGGTATGTTCTCGTTGAGGGCCGACATCATTATGTCGGTGGTGCCGGCGGCGCGGGCCACCGAGTAGGCGTCGAAGCCGGCCACGGGTACGCCGATGAAGTTGACCAGGTCGTTGCCGGCGAAGGCGAGCGCCAGGGCGAACGTACCCGAGAGGATCGTCATGCGCAGGATGTTGATGCGGAAGAGCTGCAGGAATGCGAGCAGCACCGAGCAGGCCACCCAGCAGAGGAATATTGCCAGCAGCAGGTTCTGGTCGATCCACTCGACGAAGCTGCTGCCCGCGATGACGAACTTGAGTGCCTTGAAGAGGGCGAAATATACGATTGCCGTGAGCGAGGCTCCGCACCACAGGGCGCCGAAGCGGCGGAAGACGGCCATGTAACGGAACGAGAATATGAGGCGCGAGATCCACATCATTATGGTTCCGCAGGTGAATGCTATTACCACCGAGAGGAGTATGGCCGAGATGATACCCATCGCGCGGGTGGTGTTGATGAAGTCGCCCATGTCGGCGAGCAGCAGCTGCGGGTGGGTTGCGATCTTGTAGAGCGATACGGCTACGGCCGAGCCGAGGAGACAGAATATGAGCGATACGGTGGTCGATGTGGGCAGACCCATCGAGTTGTAGATGTCGAGCAGGATGACGTTTGCGAACATGACGGCGATGTACAGCGTCATTATTTCGTGGAACGTGAACATCGAGGGGTCGAACATTCCGTTTCGGGCGACCTCCATCATTCCGCTGGAGGATACGACGCCGAGGATTATTCCCACCGAGGCCACGGCGAGTATCACCTTCATTCCGGCGACCTTCGACCCGATGGCGGAGTTGAGGAAGTTGACGGCGTCGTTGGTCACACCCACATAGAGACCCGACACCGCCAGAATCGCCAGTATGGCGATAGTCACAGTGTATATTTCGCTCATAATTAAGCTTTTTTGTTCCGTCCGTCGTCTTTCGGGGCATCTGCGGGGGCCGTTGCGGGTGGCTGCGGCCGACGGTTTGGCGACCCCAAAAACTGTTCAAAGTTACTCAGTATGATCGGCACGGCCTTGCCCCGCCGTCAACATTAACAAAAAAGTAACAATCTGTTAACGCAAATTTAATACAGCGCCGGCACTCCTACGGCCCTGCCGGCGGCTGCCGGCGGGCGGTTAAGTTTCGAAACACAACGCCGTATTTCGCAAAAAAACGTTATATTTGTCTCTACTAACCGCCCGGAGCCCCATCCCGTGCGTCCCTGTGCCCCGCCGCCGGCCGGCTGCGGGCGCGGCTGCCGTGGGGCGACGGCCCTAATCCACCTGCAACCATGAAACGTATCGCGCTGATCCTCACCGTGCTGCTTGCAGCGACGGCATTCCACGCATCGGCGCGCGGCGGCAAGCGCCGTGCGGCCAAATCGCCCGAATACCATGTCGCGGCCTACATCTGGCCCTCGTGCCACGACGATCCGGTGGGTCGCCGCGTGCTCTGGGGCGAGGGCGACGGCGAGTGGGAGATCATCAAGCGCGGCACGCCCCGCTTCGACGGCCACTACCAGCCGCGCCAGCCCTACTGGGGCTACGAGCACGACGACGACCCGCGCGTGATGGAGCGCTGGATCGACGTGGCGACCGACCACGGGGTCAACGTCTTCGTCTTCGACTGGTACTGGTTCGACGGCGGCCCCTTCCTCGAGGGGTGTCTCAACGACGGCTTCCTGAAGGCGCGCAACCGCGACAAGATGCAGTTCTACGTCATGTGGGCCAACCACACCGTGGCGCGCAACTACTGGAACTGCCACCGCTACGGCGACGATACCTCGACGCTGTGGCGCGGCGCCGTCGACGAGGAGAATTTTCGGAAAGTCGTCGACCGCGTCATAGGCCAATACTTTTCCCAGCCCAACTACTTCAAGATCGACGGCTGTCCCGTCTTCGCCGTCTTCTCGATGGACGAGCTGCTGGCGTCGTTCGGCGGCAGCATCGAGCGTACGCGCGAGGCGATTGAGTACTTCCGTGCGAAGGTGCGCGAGGCGGGCTTTCCCGACCTCTGCCTGCAGATGATGAACAACGACACGAGCGAGCGCGCGGCCGAGCGCCTCAATGGCATCGGCGCCGACTGCACGACACAGTACGGCTGGGGCACGGCGCGCCGCGAGGATTACCTGCGCTGGGCCAGGGAGGGCTACGAGGCCACCGAGCGCCTGGGCGCGCTGATCGACAAGCCGCACTTCCCGTCGGTGTCGATCGGCTGGGACGACACGCCGCGCTTCCCCGCCAAGGGCAAGGCCGACGTGGTGCACCACAACGTCACGCCGCAGGCCTTCGCCATGGCGCTGCAGCGCGCCAAGGATTACTGCGACGCCCACCCCGGGCAGCCGAAGATAATCACCATCTACGCCTTCAACGAGTGGGTCGAGGGCGCCTATCTGCTGCCCGACATGAAGTACGGCTTCGGCTATCTGGAGGCCGTGCGCGACGTCATGCAGGGCAGGTACGAGCGTTACCCCCTGCCCGTGGAGTGACGCCGCGGCCCCGCGCGCGGGTGACACCCAGCCCCTGCCCTTGCGGCAGAGACCGTAACCGAAATACAGTAAAAAGCTGAAAAATATGTCCATGACAGCAGAACAGGCCAAACGATTCAAGTATTGGCAGTACCGTACGATCATCGCCACGATGATCGGCTATGCGCTCTTCTATTTCGTGCGCAAGAACTTCTCATTCGCCATACCGGGCCTTGCGGCCGAGTACGGCATCACGAACACCAGTTTCGGACTCATCATGACGGTCGTGGGCCTCATCTACGGCCTCTCGCGCTTCGTGAACGGCCTTATCGCCGACCGCATGAACGGCCGCTGGCACATGGCGCTGGGCCTGCTGCTGTGCGTGCTCACCAGCTTTGCGTTCGGCTTCAGCCCCCGCATCCTCGGCGTCGAGATCGGCGTGGCGCCCCACTCGCTTGTGGTGCTCTTCGGCGTGCTGCTGGTGGCCAACAACATCTTCCAGGGCAGCGGCTTCCCGCCCTGCGCGCGCCTGCTGACGCACTGGATACCGCCCACCGAGCTGGCCACGAAGATGTCGGTGTGGAACACCTCGCACTCGATAGGCGCCAGCCTGCTGGCCATACTGTGCGGTTACATAATGGGCACGCTGGGCCGCGACATGAGCGGCGACGTGCAGACGGTGGAGGCCATACGCACCAACCTGCTGACGCTGAACCCCGCCCTTGCCGACGACGCCGTGCGGCTCGAGGAGCAGGTGGCGGCCGCCTCGGCACACGTCGGGGCATGGCAGTGGTGCTTCTGGGTGCCGGCGCTCTTCGCGCTGGCTGGAGCCGTCGGCCTGGCCGTGTTCCTGCGCGACACGCCCCGCTCGGTGGGGCTGCCCGAGCTGGAGGGTACGCACACCAAGGTCGAGGACAACGTCGATCCGGCCGAATACAAGGCTTTCCTGCGCGAGAAGGTCTTCCGCAACCCGCTGATATGGATCCTTGCCGTGGCCAACTTCTTCGTCTACATCGTGCGCTTCGCCGTACTCGACTGGGGTCCCAAGTTCCTGCAGGAGGCGCGCGGACTCTCGTCGGCCGACGCGGGGTGGACGGTCGCCGTCTTCGAGATCTTCGGCATCATAGGCATGCTGGCCGCGGGCTGGGCCACCGACCGCATCTTCCGCGGGCGGGCGCACCGCACCTGCGTCTTCTGCATGCTGGGCGCGGCACTCTTCATGACGGTATTCTACTTCCTGCCCGTGACCATACCCATGCCTGTGCTGGTGTGCGTGCTGGCCATGGCGGGATTCTTCATCTACGGCCCGCAGGCCCTTATAGGCATCGCCGCCGCCAACCAGGCCACCAAGAGCGCCGCCGCCACGGCCAACGGCCTGACGGGCATCTTCGGCTATGCGAGTGTCTTCGTCTCGGGCCTTGGCATCGGCGCCATGGTCGACTGGGTCAACCGCATCACGCCGGGCCACGGCTGGAACTACGTCTTCCTGCTGATGATAGCCATGGCGCTGGTGGGCATGTGCGTCTTCCTGCTGATGTGGCGCGCCCGCGCTACGGGATACGACGAGCAGCAGGCATAACGCCTCCATGCTGCATATGATCGGGCCGCGACAATTGCCGCGGCCCGTTTTTTTTCTGCTTTATGTCGCGTTTTCTGCCGCCGCCTCTTTCCTTGGCACCGCCTCTGCTGCGGCACGCCCGCGCTTCCGCCCGCTTTTTGGTGTATGATGCAGTGTCTCGCGCCGATACTTTGCAGCGATATGAAATTTTGACTATACGATCTGTGCAATATGCGATTTTCGGAACAATGGTCCGCCGCAGCTTCGAATAGTACGGGGAGAGCTAATATCCAGTTTTATAGTGTATTGGCATATATGTCCGGCACCTGTTTGAATGCTGCGCATGAAAAAATATGGCTTCCGTATTTTGTAGTTTTGTAAAAAACTGGTATCTTTGCGGCGCAATACGGATAATGCCGCTGCATATTATGGCAGATCTTCTGAACACCATATTCTTCCGTTACGGGAACAAGATCCACGACTTCCATGCGTGGGGTGTCGCCGCGCTGATATAGGCCGCGCGGAGACCCGGTATTGGCATATCCTTCCATAAAATCGACATCCGAAATTTTTTTTTCTTATGAGCAGAATCCTCAGGCTCATGGCGCTCTGTTGTGCGGCGCTGTGCAGCCGTAACACATGTGCACAACAGCGGGTTATGACCATCGACGAACTGTTCCGCCTGGCCGACGAGCAGAGCGTGGCCATCCGCTCCTTCGAGAGCGGGGCGGCGGCAGCGGCCGAGGGCGTTCGCGCGGCGCGTGCCGGGCGTCTGCCCGACGTGGGGGTCACGGCCTCGGCCAGTTTCCTGGGCGACGGCCGCCTCTGGAACCGCAGCTATGGCGACGGAATGAGTGTCGACATGCCCCACTTCGGCAACAATTTCGCCCTCGAGGCGCAGCAGGTGGTATATGCGGGCGGCGCCGTGCGCAGCGGCATACGCATTGCCGAGCTCGAGCAGGGCGATGCCGAGACGGCACTCGAACGCAGCCGCCAGGATACCTATTTCCTCCTGCTTGGCCACTACCTGAATCTCTACAAGATCGACAACCGTATCCGTGTGCTGCGCGAGAATCTGGCGCTGACGGACCGTGTGCTGGAGACGATGCGCGCGCGGCGCGAGCAGGGGACGGTGTTGCGCAACGACATCACGCGCTACGAGCTGCAGCGCGAGACGCTGGCGCTGGAGTTGCAGCGCGCCGAGGATACGGGCAGTATCCTGAACCACCGTCTGGTGACGGCGCTGCACCTGCCCGAGGGGACGGAGATACGTCCCGACACCACGCTCGTGGCGACCGATGTGGGCACGCTGTGCGAGGACGACTGGCAGGATGTGGCACGCGAGAACAACCTCGACCTGCGCCGTGCGCAGACGGGTATCGGCCTGAGCGACGAGGCGGTACGCCTGCGGCGGTCGGAGAGGTTGCCGCAGGTGTCGCTCATGGCGGCCGACCATCTCGACGGCCCGATCACTATCGAGGTGCCGGTGCTGAACAACAACTTCAACTACTGGTATGTGGGCGTGGGCATACGCTACAACATAGCGTCGCTGTTCAAGAGCGGCCGCCGCATACGTCAGGCGCAGTTCAACGCGCAGCGTGCGCGTGAGGCCTACGAACAGGAGTGCGAACGTGTCGACAACGCCGTGCAGGAGTGCTATGTCAATCTGCTGACGGCACAGGCCGAGCTGCGCACACGCCGCAAGGGGGTCGAACTGGCCGACGAGAACTATGCCGTGGTGAGCAACCGCTATGCCAACGACCTGGCGCTTCTGACCGACATGATCGATGCGGGCAACACCAAGCTGGGGGCCGACCTGGCGCTTGTCGACGCGCGCATCAACCTCATATACGACTACTACATGATGAAATACGTAACCCATACATTGTAAAACCCGAATACCATGACACCCAGAAGATTGCAGAAAACTATCTATAACGTGGCCGTAGTGTGCCTGCTTGCGGCGGGCGTGGTCTACATTTTCGTACGCTTCGTCCATCCGGGCGTGGCATATACCGACAATGCGCAGGTGCGTCAGCACATCACGCCGGTGAATACGCGTGTTGCGGGCTTCATCGAACGCATCTGCTTCGAGGAGTTCCAGCCCGTGAAGCGGGGCGATACGCTGGTCATAATCGAGAATACCGAGTACCGCCTGCGCCTGGCACAGGCCGAGGCTGACCTTGCCAATGCGCGGTCGGGGCGCAGCGCCGTGACGGCGGGCATAGCCACCACGCAGAACAACCTTAGCGTGAGCGATGCGGGCATCGAGGAGGCTCGCGTGCGCATGGAGAATGCACGCCGCGAGGCTGAGCGGTATGAGCGGCTGCTGGAGGAGGATGCCGTGACGCGCCAGCAGTACGACAACATACGTACGGCCTTCGAGGCGGCCGAGGCGCGCTACGAGCAACTGTTGCGGGCCAAACGTTCGACCTCGCTGGCCAAGAGCGAGCAGGGACACCGCCTCGAGCAGAACGAGGCCGCGGTACGCGTGGCGGAGGCCGCCGTCGAGCTTGCGCGGCTGAACCTCTCCTATACGGTCATCGTGGCGCCGTGCGACGGCGTGACTGGCCGCAGGCAGATCGACGAGGGGCAGCTTGTGCAGCCCGGACAGACGCTCCTCGACGTTGTGGACAGCGGCGAGGTGTGGGTCGTGGCCAACTACCGCGAGACGCAGCTGCCACACATAGCCGTGGGCGCCGCTGTTGAGATGAACGCCGATGCCGTGCCGGGCGTGGTCTATCGCGGCGTGGTGGAGTCGGTGTCCGACGCCACGGGCGCTGCCTTCTCGCTCATACCGCAGGACAACGCCACGGGCAACTTCGTAAAGGTCGAGCAGCGTGTGCCCGTGCGCATACGCCTCGAGGGCAACGACGCTGCAGCCATGTCGCAGCTGCGCGCGGGGCTCAATGTCGAATGTGAAGTGAAGTACTGAGATGGGCGCTCCGGTGTTGAACGGGCCCTTTACGATGCCCATGTTCCGCGACTTCGTGCCGCGGGCGCTGCAGCCCTGGATCTATGTGTTCATGGCGGCGACGTTCCAGCTCTCGGGAGGCGTCTACCTGGGGGCGTTGGGTGAGATGGTCGGTGGGCTGTCGCTCATGCGCGAGGACCTGATGATGTGCCTCTATGCCAATCTCGCAGGTATGGCGGTCTATTTCCCCGTGCTCTTCCGCATGAAGTTCCGCTTCACCAACCGCACGCTGCTTACGGCCGCGGCGGCCGGGGCGTTGGCGTGTAACCTGCTTGTGCCGCACGTGCGGTTGCTGCCGCTGTTGTGGGCGTTGTGCTTTGTCGAGGGGGTGTGCAAGATACAGGGCACGTTCGAGTGCATGTCAAACATACAGCTGTGGATTACGCCACGCCGCGACTTTACCTCGTTTTTCCCCGTGTTGCACATCGTGATACTGGGGTGCATGCAGCTCTCGACTATCGTCACCACGGCGTTGGCCTACCACTTCCACTGGGTATGGATGCACTACCTGGTGGCGGGGCTCATGGCCGTCGACCTGCTTGTGGTGCGCCTCTGCACGCGTCACTTCCGCTTCATGCGTCCGATGCCGCTCTATGGCATCGACTGGCTGGGTGCTGTGCTCTGGGCCGCACTGCTGCTGCAGGTTGCCTACATGCTCGACTACGGCGAGTGGTACGACTGGTGGTACAGTCCCGTGATGCGTACGCTGGCCGTGACGTCGGTGGCGACGCTGGCGCTCGGCCTCTGGCGCATGAACACCATACGCCACCCATATATCGAACCTGCCGTGTGGGGTTACCGCCACATATTCCCAATACTGATCCTTATTACGGTGGTGGAGATGCTGCTGGCGTCGGAACATGTGCTCGAAGAGTTGTTCTACGAGCAGACGATGCACTACGATACGACCGTGAGCGTGCGCATCACGCACGTCGTGCTGCTGGGCGTGCTGGCCGGGTGCGGCTTCGCTTTCTGGTGGATGCATGTGCGGCGCATGAGCTACGTACGGCTGCTGGCTGTGGGCATTGCGGTCCTTGCGGCCTACCTTGTCGGGTATTACTTCACCCTCTCGGCCGACATACATGTCTCGCAGCTCTACCTGCCTGCGGCGTGCCGCGGTTTCGCCTATGCCGTGCTCAGCGCCACGTTCATGGTGTGCCTCGAGGAGATAATGACCTTCCAGCACTTTTTCCAGGCTCTGAGCCTCTTCAACATGCTGCACATGGTCGTGGGCGGTGTGCTCGGCGGGGCCATCTACACCGAGGCATTCTCGCGCGCCATGGCCGACAACATGTCGCGTTACGGTGCTGCCGTCGACGGCGTGGCCTTCACGCGCGCGCCTTTCGACATGGGTGGCTTCATGGAGGGTTTTGCCGGACGTATGGCCGAGGTGAGCGTCAAGCAGATATACGGTTGGGCAGCCTATGCCTGCATTGCGCTGCTGCTGTTGTTCGTACTGTACGACGCGCCGGCGCGTCGGGCCATGAAGCCCATCCCTCTGTGGCGTACGGTGGGGTCGGAGGTGGCCCGTTCGCTGCGCCGCATTGTCGTGCGCCGTTAGGAGCGCGGTGCGACACGTCAAAGGCCGGGACCCGAAAAGGGTTCCGGCCTTTATGTTCTGTGCGGTGCGGCTACTTCCCGAAATACCTGTCGGCGAAGTCCATGAACCGCTCCCAGTCGTAGAGCAGGATGTCGTGGCCGCCCTGGCGCAGGTGGTAGGCCACGTCGCCGCCGTTGAAGGTCGCGCCCGGGGCGGGGAGCCGCTGCTGCCGCCACGTGAGGGGCTGCAGCCCGTAGAGGCGGTAGACCTCGCCGCAGAGCTGCGCCGCGTGCATCTCGTTGAGCGGGTCGGCCCATGCGTCGTCGCTGGCGCTGGCCACATAGAGCGGGCGCGGCGCCACGAGCGCCAGCAGCATGTGCTGGTCGAAGGGCATCTGCGTCTCGCGTCCGTTGTAGAGCTTGTAGCGGTCGGTGAACCAGTAGGGGAACGTGGTGTTGATCTTCTCGACACTCTCGCCGCGGTTGCCGCGCGCGAGCGACGCCCCCGTCGAGCCCGAGTCGTTCGAGACGGCTATGGCGATGCGCGGGTCGGTGGCGGCGGCCCAGAGCGAGGTCTTGCCCAGGCGCGAGTGGCCGATGACCATTATGCGGCGGGTGTCGATCTCGGGCATGGTCTCCATGCAGTCGATGGCGCGGCTTATGCCCCACGCCCACGCACCCACGGCCTTCATGCGCACCGAGTCGGGTATCGTGCTGCCCTCGTAGAGCATCGGCAGTACGCTCTCGGCGTAGCCGTCGCGGCGGTCGGGGAAGAAGTCGTCCTTGCATATCGTGGCCACGGCATAGCCGCGGGCCACGGCCTCGGCATAGGGCCAGCGGCGGGCGTTGTCGCCGCGCGGGGCCAGGCGGGGCGAGCTCTTCGGCGCGGCGGGCATGATGACGGCGGGGTCGGTAGTGGTGCCGTGGTTGCCCTTGAAGTTGAGGCCGAAGATGACGGGCACGGGGCCTTCGGCGCTGTTGGGTATGTAGAGCAGCATGTCGGCCCGGTGCTCGCGCCCCGCGGCGCGGAACGTGATGCGCACCTGCCGGCGCGTGGCCTTGCCGCCGAGGGCCGAGGCATCCTCCTCGAGGGTCTCGTATGCGGCCTCGACGGGCGTGTCGGGCGCCACGCCGTAGACCTCGGTCGAGAGCATGCGCAGGATCTCGGGACGGCGCTGCCGCTCCCACATGCGGGCGTTCCTTACGGTGCGGCCGCCCTCGGTGCGCAGCAGCGCGGGCATGGTGTCGTCGGCGGCTGCGGCGCACAGCAGCGCCGCCAGGGGCAGCGCGAGCAGGTATTTAAGCGATATGTTTTTCATCGTGTCGGGTTGTTGGGGGTCGGGGGTCAGCGGCAGAGACGGTCGATCTGGCGCTGTATGGCATCCTTGCAGACGGGGCAGAAGATGTCGATCGTGTGCAGGTTGTTCATCAGGCAGTTGGGCCAGGGGCGGTAGACGCCCTTCTCGACATATCCGCCGCCCTCGTATACGCCCAGCCGCTGCGGCTGCGCCTCATCGATGGGGGTGGGGACGGGGGTGCCCTGCGTGAGCATCGACTTCCACGCCTTGCGGTCGAAGTCGACCAGCGTGGTGAGGTTCTCCTCCCACGGCTCCACGTCGGCGGGGTACATGTCGTTGTACGACACGCCGCCCACATACTCGTCGCCCAGGCCCAGCAGCACGTGGCCGAACTCGTGGGCGTAGATCTTGCCCGTGCGGTTGGGGTGGTGTGCGGCGCTGATGCCGTAGAAGTTGTAGATGCCGCCTCCGCCGTACTTCTGCGTGTTCGACAGTATGTAGATGTGGTCATATGGCACGTGCGCCGCTATGTCGCGCAGGCCCTGGAAGTCCTCCACCATCTGGTAGCGCTCCGAGTCGAAGGTGTAGTACTGCGCCTTGGTGGCGGTGTTGCGCCATACGTGCTCGCCGGGGATGGTCACGCCCGACTCCATCGAGGGTGCCCACACGCCGCGTATGTTGAAGCGCGCGGCGTTCTCCTTGTAGGGCGAGTAGCTGAGCAGCTCGTCGGCGAAGACGCGGCACGCCTGCTCGAACTTCTCGCGCTCGTCGGCGGCGTAGCCCTCGGGTATGAGCACTATGTCGATGCGGGTCGAAGGGTTGCCCGTGTACGACACCTCGAATGTGTCGTAGCGGGGCGTGAACGTGCGCACGAAGTACGATGCGGGGTCGATCTCCTGCTCGAAACGCTTCTCCATCACGCCCTGGCGGTTGCGGGCGTAGATCTCGATGCGCACGGGCTGCTTCGGATAGGGGAATACGACCGACTCGGGCATGGCCTTGCGCACGGTCTGCGCCTCGGCCGTGGTCTGCCACTCGTTGAAGAGGGTGCAGTAGCTGCGCGAGTATATCTCGCGGCCGCTCGCCTTGTCGATCACCTTGAAGAGCTGCACGCCGTAGCCCGTGTCGTCGATGAGCGACACCTTCGACCCGGCCCAGTAGGGCTCCTCGCGCACCTCGTCGAAGAAGTACTCCTGTGTGGTGGCGTCGCCGCAGTGGTAGAAGTCGAAACGCATGGTCTTGTCCTCGAAGTAGCGGCCGAAGTCGACCTGCTCGGCCGCGGCGCCCTGCTGCCTGCGGGGCTGGGCGCCGGTGTCGTGCGCCGCAGCGCCCTGCACGGCAAGTGCAAGGAGGGCGGCGGCAAGGATTGTTGTCTTAAGTTTCATGTGTGTATGTTTTTATGTTTTTTTGGTTGTTACTTCACGCTCCGTTCGAACTGTTCTGCCTAGTTGTCGGCTGGGAGCTGTACTTCAAGTTTCGTGGCTGCGGTTTTGACGAATTCGAACTCAACGCGGAGGGGATGCGGCAGTCGCCCCACGGCGAGTCGTCGAACCAGTATACGGTCGACTCCGATATGTTTTGCGATTCCCCTGTAATGGTAAGTATGCGATTCATTTTCCCGTCGTTAGAGTTTTTGAGGAAGACTCCCATGCGATTCCGAAGCCATGTGCGGCGCCTGGCTACACAAATGTATGAAAAATAGTGCGTAATGTCAAATTAGACGTTATCCCTGGTTGTGTCTTGTCGCCGGGTGTTGGGAGAAGTGTGGTGGCATGTGCCGCCGTCGGACAAAAAAATAGCGGGAAGATTTCTCTTCCCGCTATTGTTGTCAGCGTCGGCGCGCAACCTCCGGGTTACGGTTCTACGCTCTGGCCGTTGACCACGATGTTGTCGCTGCCATATATTACGCCGCCCGTGAATGTGCACTGGTCGTCGTATGTGATCGTGACGCCCATGTTCTCGGTCTGGTTGGCGTGTACATACATGGCCGGGAAGAGCGATGCATAGGTGCCCAGCGTCTCCACAACGGTGTTTTGGAGGTTGAGTACCGTAGGATACTGGTACGAACCTTCGGCCTTGTTGCCGACCGTGATTGCGGCAAGGTTGACCATATTGCCCGAACCCCAGTTGCTCGATTCGAAAGCGTTGGCGAATGACTCGGCATTAGCCTGGTCGGTGAAGCTGTCCGTGGTATTGAAGGTGAAACGGCTGTCGCTTACCGTGGCCGTGCCGCCGCGGAGTATCATGCCCTGCATAAGGGCCTTGACGGTGCAATCCTTGATCGTCAGGTCGCACGGCACGTTGACCAGAATAGGCGTTGAACTCTCCAGCGTAGAGCCCTCGATGTCAATCGTGACGTTTGAGCCAACGGGAGTTTCGGCTATGGTCGAGACGGCATATGTATTGCATTTGAGCGTCGAGTTACGAACGATGATGGTGGCGTTCGATGCCTTTGCTACGGTGCCGACGCACGAGGCCTCGCTCTCCATCTCCACCCCGTCGAGCGTCAATTCATATCCCGATCCGCATACCAGGGGTGCATCTACTTCAGAGTCCATTTTGGCGACAATCTTGCCGTTGCGTATAATGGTGTTTTGGTAGATATTGTATCCGCAGGTCGTTCCATTTGCATTGTAGAACGTAAGCGTATGGCCGTTTAGGTCTATGTTCACATTCTTCAATGACATGACCATCGACTTGTTGCTTATGGTCAGATCGGCCTCAAGACGGGCATTGCCTCCATTGTTTAAGAAGAGATTGAGGTCTTTTAACGACTTGACCTCTGTAATGGTATGGTTAATATCCCCGTCGAATCCGGGCTTCACATCGACGGTAATGTCGGCCTGCTTGGTGAGCAGGTTGCCCGATACCATGGTGCGGTAGTTGCGCTGTACGGGTATGCTCGAGAATTCGTAGGGCGAGGCTACCTCTGCGCCTGCGTCGTCGAGGAACGACATGGTGAAGTCTACCAGGCGCTGTTCGCCCTCGGCTTTCGGGGCGAATATGTAGTCGAACGTAAGTTCGCCGGCGTTATTCGTATTGTTGACCGGCTCCACGGCTTGGGCATAGGTTATGTCCGTGACCTCGCCGGTGAGTTCGCCCGTCAGCAGGTTGATGCCCGCGGGCACCTGCTCGAAGGCTATCTTCACCTTGGCGGGGATGAGTGCGGGGGCGGCATCGGTCACTGCCTGCATGTCGAGGGTCTTGATGTTGAGCTGTCCGAAGGGACGTTTCAGCTCGACCTCGATGTTCTGAGACTTGTCGGCCACGATGCGGGCGTTGCCGAAGAAGGCGTCGCGCGTGTCATCGTTGCCCGTATAGGTGTCAGTGTCGGTGATGGTGACGTTGGTCAGGTCGGCAGTGTTGTAGTGGAGATCGGTGTTGATGTCGCTGCCCGACTTGTCGGCCCAGAATACCAGGTCGTAGGTTTTGCCGGCGACAAGGCGCACCGAGAATGTGGCCTTCAGGTTGTCGATGGCGACGGGATCGACGCGCTTGTAGAGGCGGTTGTCGAGATATATGCCCATGATGCAGCGGTCGGCGGTGGTGCCGTCGCCTGCGGCGCGGGTCTCCATCATCTGTGCCGGCAGCGAAGTTGCTACCGTGACAGCCACTTCACCCGAAGCCGAATCGGGGGCTTCGGTCTTCTGACATGCGGTCATGGCAAGGAGTGCCATGGCTGCGGAAACAAATAATTTCTTCATATCGCGTTGGTTTTGTGCGGCCCGTGCGGCTTGTGCGGCCGTGCCGGACCTGCTGTTAGTCTGTTTGGGGGCGGCTTTCGCCGTTGGCTCCCCGGCGGGCGGTCAGACCCGCCGGGGATGGATATTCCTATCCGCGGAGTGTGTCTCCGGAGTTGTTGTTGCCGGGGTTACTTAACCACGGGGTACGACCATGTGGTCTTGTAGCTATCGCCGAAGCTGTACGAGTTGAAGATGATCTCCTTGACGGCGGTTGAGGTCTCGTCAAGCTCGTAAGAGGCTATCTCCACACCGTTGATCGAGTGGGTGATGGTGCCGTTGTCGAAGGCGATCTTGATCAGGTAGTCACCTGCCTCGGTGGGGATATTCTTATCTGCCGGAACGTCAATCCATGCGCCGGTGTCGGCGCTGTCCCAGTATTTCCAGCTGCGCACGCCATTCTCGTCCTGCTTGAAGAGGACGATCGGCCAGTCGATGCCGATGTTGAGCCAGATGCTCTTGTTCACGGCGCGGTCCTCGCCCGTGAGCGTCAGCGTCGAGGTTACCTCCCATGCGGTCTTGGCCGACATGTCGACGGCAGCCTTGCGGCCCTGCCATGAGTACCAGTTGTTGTTGGGCTCCGTTTTGGTCTCGAACTCGATCTTGTCGTTCGAGATGGCGAAGCTCTTGGGCTCGGTGCGATCCTTGTGCCAGTACTGGTCAACTGCCGAGTTATAGTTTACGAAGATAGAACCGAACTTTGATGCTTGCCAGTAGATTCCGTCAGTGGGGAATGTGTTGCCGGTGAGGTTGAAGATACCGTAGTATGCGCGAACGGTAGGGTTGGTTTCTCCATCTACGAAAGCTTCGAAATCCTTGAAGGTGTTGTTCTCAACATTAACCTTGAGCGTTGAGGTGGTTACATCGTTAGAAGTCCAGTTGGGAGTGGTGAATACCAAATTGCTGTTGCCCTCAACAAAGATGTTGTTGCGAATGGCGAATTCGCCTGCCATAAGGCCGTCGAACGATACCGTACCTCCATTGATGGTGCAATTCTCGATGAGACCGTTGGCTGCGGCCTGAGAGAAATATATCGAGCCGCAGTTTGTTGCGTTGGCGTCAGCGACAATGTTGTTGGGTTCGGCAATACAGTTCTTCAGAGAGAAGTTGGGTGCGGTAATCTCGATAAGTTTGTTTACGGCCTGCTTGGGCATCAGGGTGAGGTTCTCGAGAGTTACGTTCTCGGCAAATACGGTGATAAGGTTCTGCGTGCCCCATGAACCGTTGTCGGTGTATTCGTTGCCGTAGACGATGGTCTTGGCGGCGTCACCCTTACCCTTGATGGTGAGACCCTCAACCTCGATGGGGAGATAGAAATACTGGCCGTTAGACGCCTTTACCGTGCAGTCGAGGGGGAACTTGCCCTCTGCCAGTTCGATCACGTCATTGGGCTGTGCGGCGGCCAGAGCGTCGGCAATCGTGGCGAAGCTCTTCTCTCCGATCATGATCAGACCGGTCTCGCCCTCCTGTACCTTGATCTTTTCATCGTTGATGGTGGGCTGCGTTGCGTCGTCGAAGATGGTTACGGTAGTAGTTTCATCGGTGTTGTTTCCGTCGCGGGTAATCGAGTTTACGGTCGCGCCTTCGTAGATGGCTACGTTACCGCCCTTGACGTTGATGGTAGATGCTGTAGCGCCGCTGTTTACCGAGAAGGTGTTGGGCTTGGTTGATACTGACTTAATATCCCATGAGCCAGAAACAAGGGCTGCGTCGCCTTTGGGAACATTGATGTTTACAGCGATGGTATTAGCCGAAGAGCTGCCCAGCTCGAACAGTCCTGCAAAGTCGCTGTCTCCGAAGGTTACTTCGCCCTCTGCGCCGGCCAGGTTGATCGTCAGGGTAGAACCGGCCTCAAGCGAAGGCAGGGTGTAGTTGCCAGCTGCGGGCAGGTTGTCGATGACGTTGATGTTGTAGTCATGCTTGCCGGCTTCGGTAAGGGCGTCAAGTGCATTCTGCAGGTCGGCGGCCGAAACATCCATATGGTCGCTGGTGATGTCGTCGTCGAATCCGGGCTTCACCTCGATGGTAACGTCGGCCTGTTTGGTGAGCAGGTTACCCGATACGGTGGTGCGGTAGTTGCGCTGTACGGGTATGCTCGAGAACTCGTAGGGAGAAACCACCTCTGCGCCCGAGTCGTTGAGGAACGACATGGTGAAGTCGGTCAGGTACTGCTCGGTGCCGGCAGGGGCGAATATATAGTCGAACGAGAGTACGCCGTTGTTGGCATCTACGACATCGGCGGCCTGGCTGTAGGTTATGCCGCCGGTAACGTTGGTGAGCTCGCCCGTGAAGAGGTCGATACCCGTGTGTACACTCTCAAAATTGATCGACACCTGTTTCGGCTGCATGTCCGTGGGAACCTCACTCATGTCGAGGGTCTTGATCTTGAGCTGTCCGAAGGGACGCTTCAGCTCCACGGCCAGCGTCTTCGAGTAGTCGGCCTTGAGCGTTGCCGTGCCGAAGAATGCGTCGCGCGTGTCGTCGTTTCCCGTGTAAGCGGTGATGTCGTCAATGGTGACGTTTGCCAGGTCGGCCGTGTTGTAGTGGAGGTCGGTGGTGATGGCCTCATCCGAGGCGTTGCTTGTAACGTGGTCGGCCCAGAATACGAGCTCGTAATCCTTGCCCGACACCAGTCGCGTCGAGAAGGTGGCTTTCAGACCGTCGACCTTTACCGTCTGACGCTCGCCGTAGAGCTGGCCGTCGAGGTAGATTTCCATGATACAGCGGTTGACAGAGGTGCCGTCGCCGTCGGCACGGGTCTGCGCCATCTCTGCGGGCAGTGAGGCTGCGATCGATACGGCAACAGTGTTGTCGCCGCTCTCCACAAAGTCAGCGTTATTACATGATGTAATGCCTAACACTGACAGAATAGCAAAAAAGAATAACTTTTTCATTCTTAGTTGTTGTTGATAATTAAGTGGTTAATGATTGATGTGATTCTTTAATGTCTCTTTATACGTTGTCCATAAATACATTACCCGATAGTGTCTTGTACCCGCAGGAGCGGTCAGACTCCTGCGGATTATCGTGCGTTCGGCTTATTCGACCAGCGTCTTGCCGTCTACCGTCAAGGTGTTAAGTATCGGATAGCCGCTTTGGGGTTTGGTGTAATAGAACCCAAAGAAGTCTGTTGCTAACGACGTAACGTTGGCATTCAGCAGTTTGCAGTTGTTGATCTTGTTGTTGCTGAACGATACGCTGCCCTTGGTGGTTTTGCTGATGTTTATTACGTTTGCGACAAAGACATGCGAAGCGCATTCCGAGTAGGTGTCCCACTTGTTGCCAGATTCTACGGTAACATCGGTTATGTTGTTGTCCTTGATGGTAACCGATACGCCGTTTGACGAGAGGTATCCGATGAAACCGCCAGCCATGCAGCTTGCGTCACCTGCGGGGGCATTCTTGTCGGCTGCGATGTTTGCCTTCTCGACCGAACAGTTGGTGAAAGCAGCATCCGTGTAGTTTGCGGCATATCCGACGAGTGCCGCCACCTTCTGGGCGCCGCCCGTGATCTCGACGTTCTTCACATGACAGTTGTCGATCGTGCCGCCGTTGAAACGTCCCACGAGGGCTCCCGAACGCGAGCCGTAGATGGTGGCGCCGTCGATGGTAAGGTTGCGGATGTCGCCCGAGAATATGGGGAAGAGGGCTGCATTCTGGGCCTTGTTGTCCCACGCCAGGCCGTTGGCACCGTCAGCCTCCACCAGATATGTCTGGCAGTTGAGGTTGCGGATAGTGTGGCCGTTACCGTCGAACGAACCGTCGATGGGGTCCGATGTGGTGCTTACTGGCCATGCGAGGTTGTTGAGGTCGAGGTCGCGGACAAGAACCGCATCACCGCCGGTCTTTTTGCTTACCCAGTTGGCAAGCTGTGTCGGCGTGCCGATATAGTACTTGCCGTCCTGCTTCGAGGGCATGGCCGTATCTTCGAGTATCGATCCGTTCCATACGTCACTTACGAGAACCGTGGCTCCTTCGGCGCATTCGAGAGTGAAGGTGTCGTCCCAGCTGATCTCGTTGATCCAGGCATCAGGATCGAGGTCGACGGCGTGGTCGAGACGTGGGTTGACCGTTTCACGGAATTTGGTGCCGTTCTGCATGGTGAGGGTATTGCGGTAAGATGCGCGGAACGAAGCCATATACTGGCGGTTTGTATCGGTTTGCGGATTGTTGTCGCTGACTACGTCGCAGTTGTCGAGCACCATGTTGTAGTTGCGTGCGTTGTAAGTCTGGTCCTGATTGAGCACGATTGTTGCGAACTCCTCGGTCGGGCCTCCGAACCAGTTGCGGCCTATGAGTTTAGAGTTTTTGAAGAGTATCGACTGCTGCAGGGACGAGCCACCCCATGCATTGAGCGATGCGCGGCCGTCGAATACGCAGTTGTCGGCATCGAGGTTGAGAGCTGCGTTTGTTCCGGCGATGTTGATCGAGTAGTAGAGGCTCTCGATTGCCGAATTCTTCATCGTGAGGTTGACTACGGCTCCGTCGACATCTGCGGGGGTCAGTCCGTTACTGTGTCCTACGGTTAAACCTCGCGAGTAGCTGGGAACACGGTTCTTCAGTTCGTCGGAGTACTGGTAGTCGGTCGCGAGATCAACGTTCAGACGGGTTTCGTTAATGCTGATAAGTACGTTGTCCAGAGTTACGTTCTCCACACACGAAGCCGAAGTTGTTACCAGGTTGATACCTGAACGGTTGCTCGATCCTGTAGGAACGATGAACGTGCTGTTCGAGAAGTTGCAGTTGATATTTTCTGCCTCGATCCATACCGTACGCGAGGCCTTTGCGGTCGATGTTACCACGATTTTGTCCATGGTGACGTTGGTGGCTCCGGTGACGATCTTCAGTCCGTGTGCACCAGCATAGTCGACATCGATGCGGAAGTTGGCGGCCGCGACGGGGGCCGATACGGTCATCTGGCGGGTGAAGGCTGCGCCCTTGCCGTCGATCGCCTCAGTGGCGGGGTTTTCGACAAGGATCTCCTCATATCCCGACACATTGTCGGCAACCAGGTTGTCGAAGCTCTTCTGAGAGTCGAAGCAGCGGTATACCTTACCTGCCTGCTCGCCTTTGGTGATGGCCTCTACGGCGCCATAGAGTTTGAGGCTGCCCTTGTTGAGCGTGAGGTTGGCTATGGTGGCATTCTCGGCGACGATGAGTGTGTTGTCGGCTGTTGCCGCCGTAACATTCTGCATCGTGCCGTCAACGGTGACGGTCGATTCCTCGGTGTTGATGACAAGGTTGTTGATGCCATCCGTATTGATCGAGATATGCTCCGGGGCATATCCCTCCTCTGCGGCATAGTTGAGCGTTATCTGCTTGTCGGTTGTCGGCAGCGAAATCACGATTTCCTTGTCCTCGACGTCGTAGTCGTGCGGTATGATGATCTCGGCATCCGACTCGGGGGCCTGGGTGAGGGTGACGTTCTCGATGCCGTCGGCCAGGGCCTGGTTGAGCTGCTCGATGGTCGACGCCTCGAATACCTCGTGGTCGACGTTGCCGTCGAATCCGGGCTTCACCTCTACGGTAATGTCAGCCTGCTTGGTGAGCAGGTTGCCCGATACCAGGGTGCGGTAGTTGCGCTGTACGGGTATGCTTGAGAACTCGTAGGGCGAGGCAACCTCCGCGCCCGAGTCGTCGAGGAACGACATGGTGAAGTCGGTCAGGTACTGCTCGGTTCCGGCAGGGGCGAAGATATAGTCGAACGAGAGCTGCCCGGCGGTGATAGCGACAGGTGCATTGTAAGCCACGGCGGCCGTCTTGTCCTTAACAAGCTCGCCCGTGAGCAGGTCGATGGCCGTGGGGATCTGGTCGAATGCAACCGACACATGGGTCGGGCGCATGTCCTGGGGAACCTGAGTCATGTCGAGGGTGTTGACCTTGAGCTGTCCGAAGGGTCGCTTCAGGTCGATGCCGAAGCTCTCCGAGGTCGTGATCTCGACATCCTTTACAGCATAGAAGGCGTCGCGCTCATCGTTGCTGCCGTCATAGTGCGCCGGATCTATCATATAGACGTTCGACAGGTCCGAGGTGGCGTAATAGAGATCCGAGAAGTCCTCAGGGCTGCTGCCTTCGGCGTGATCGGCCCAGAATACGAACTTGTACTCCTTGCCCGACACCAGACGCATCGAGAATGAAGCCGCCTTGTCGGTTATGGCTGCAACCTGACGTTCGCCGTAGAGCTCGCCGTCGAGGTATACCTCCATGATACAGCGGTTTACCATGTCTCCGTCGCCAGGATTCGCCTGGCTGCGCACGGCGTTGATCTGTGTCGGCAGGGTGACCGCGATGTTGACATTTGATTCCTGCCCGACACCCCATTCGGTGTCGTCGCTCTGCCGGCATGATGTAATAAATGCCATTGCCAGCATTGCCGTAGCTAAAATTAGTTTCTTCATCTGTTTGACTTTGTTGCGGATGGCTGTCCGATGTGACGGCGTCAGCCCATCCATTGGTTCTATATTGTGTTTTTGTTGTCGCTTACCTGCGCTGCGTGGCGGCGGTTGACAGTGTCGGGGCCGAAGTGCCCGACGATGTTACCGATACGTTCACCTCATAGTTGCGCTGTATGGGTATGTCTTTGAACTCACGTTCGTATGCTGGTGTTGCCTCGCCGTTGGCGGTTGCGGTCATGGTGAAGTCTACGGTGTGGCCCTCTTCGTCCGGGGCCATAACGTAGGTGTACCACTTTATGGGCGAGCCTGTGGCGGCCACTGTCGCCGATGATACGAGTCCTTGCCTGCCGCCGGCGCTGCCCGTCATGGCGTCGAAGTGGGTGGGGACGTCGGTGAAGGCCGCGCTCACGATGTATTCGCTTGTGGCGGGGGTGAATTCCGTTGTCACATTTATGCGGCAGGTGGCGCGCGTAAGCATTGCCTCCACGGCTTTCGGCCCGTCTGCCGTGAAGTCGGTCACGCCCCAGAAGGCGTCGGCTGCCTCGTTGCATGCCGCAACGGCATTCTCCTTGACGGTTATGCTGCGCAGGCCGCTCGATGTGTCATAGTAAAGGTCGCCGTTGTCGGAGCCACCCTTGTCGGCCCAGAAAACCAGCCTGTAGCTTCTGCCAGAGAGGAGTCGTGGCTCGAAATGGAAGTTGCCCGAGGCGTCGGCTGCGGCCGTGACGGGCTCGATGCCGTACTCGCTGCCGTCGGCGTTGTATATGGCAAGGATGCAGCGGTCGGCCATGACTGTCGGGTCGCCCGCCGCGCGCGTATAGCCGTCGGCTGTACTTGCCGATATGGTTATATCCACATAGGTCTGCTCCGGCGCGTCGTCCTGCGTGTTGTTACAGGCTGCCGTGAAGAGCGTCAGGAATGTCAGTATTATGATCTCTTTTTTCATGGTGAGGGCGTTGTTTCAGGCTTTAGTCGGGAAGGGTTATGTCTATCTCTCCGTCGAAGTCGGGGTCGATGCCTATGCCGGGTTCCTTGCGGTTGGTGAGGTACTCGCCGCGGATTATTGTGGTCTTGCCGCGCTCTATGGGGACGTTGATACCAGCGTAGGTGTTAATCAGATTATCTTCCTTGTCGTAGATCTCAAGCGTGAGATTTATCTGCGACTCCTGGCCGTTTACGAATATGTAGTCTAGCCCGAGCGAAGCTTCATTGTCCGACTGCTGGACGATGTCGGCGCGGAACGATATTTCGGTCTCGGCCTTGTTGGGCAGGCCCGTGTAGGCGTTGTAGTGTACGGGGTAGAAAAGGTCGTATTTCCAGATGACGTAATAGTTGCCCCATTGCCATGAGTCGGCGCGTGAGTCGGTCTCCGACGGGGTGTAGTCGAGGCGGCTGATCTCGTTCTTGATGAACTCCTCGACGTCGGTTGTGATGACCTCGACACTTCCCATGGGGCTTGACATAATCTGTTCGACGGCAATTTGCTCGTCGGGGTTGCCCGTCACCTCCAGGTCGAAGCGTATCTCGTAGCTCTCCTTGGCGTCGGTATTGCCGACATACTGTTCGCCGAAGTTAATGTTTGAGAGGTCGTCAAGCATGAAGATCGAGCCGTTGCCGTCGGTATCGTTGGCAGCGACGGCATATGCTACGCACTTGTATTTCCCGGGTGCGAGCTTCTCGTTGAGCTCTAACGAGGCGACACCGTTTTCATCTTTGGGCGTGCCGATTTCTCGGCGAACGGCAGGTGAGGGCCCGAATTCATCCTCGTGCAACTCGACGATGAAGTACATGCAGTCGAACTGTTGCTGGTTGCGTGTTCCGAGAATCGAACTGTGAGTGAAAGCCGGGGCTGTCGTCAGCGTGATCCGGGTGTCGACCGTCGTGGTGGTGATCTCCTCAGACGGGTATTCGTGTACGCACGCAACGGCAACGAGCATTGCCGCTGCTGCTGATAATTTCGATAAGTGGTTCATTATACCCTCGACTTATTTAATCCTGTATATTAACGATATGCCGCAGCGCGTTATACCCCAGTAGTTCTTGGTGGCCGTGTTGAAAAGCGCGCCGTTGTCTACGTTGTAGTAAGCGTTGTAACGGGTGTTGATGTATCCGGCGCCGATGTTGAGCTCAAGTCCCCAGCGTTCGGAGAACTTGAAGGCGTAGCCGTAATCCAGGCCTGCGCCGTACATTCCGTCTGTATCCTGATATCGGGTGTCGCTGCCGACCGATACGTTGAACTGTCCGGCTGTGACGTGTACGCCGAAGAAGTGACCTTTCCACTCAGGACTAAGCCAGTATCGCAGTGAGGGTTGTGCTGCAAGTGTGCGGAAACGGTATTTGGGAGCTGTAGTCCAGCAACTGTAGTAGAGAGGTACGTCGACCGACCAGTGGTCCGCGAATCGATATTCGGCAGCCACGTTGGTCACGACGAGCGCCCATCCGGCAAGATTGGTTTTCAGGCTCCAGTGCGCCTGTTCCCATGCGGGTCTGTCCGTCTCGGGAGACTCGGCTGCGGCAGTTGCTGCGTCGGTTGCGGTTGCGGGAGTGGTTGTCTGCGCAAGCTCGTTGCCGTTGTCGTTTCGCAAAGCGGCCGTGTCGTCGCACTCAATCTCGTCGGTGTGGCTGGCGGCTGTGTCGGGTTTCTCGAGAGGCTCCGTAACGCGGTGAACGAGTGACGCAGTCACTCCAACGCGTGCATTTGTGCCGTATTGCTCGGTGTGGTTTGTGGTGAGATAGTACTTCTCCTTCATGCCAAGGTCGACAATGAAAGATGACTTGACATGGCTGCTGCGCAACCGTGCCACCTTGAGGTTTGTCTTCTCCGTTTGGAACGATGAACAATAGCCGTTGATACGGATGAGCATGTCACCTCGGACAATATCCGCACGGTGGCGTTCAATCATCTCGTGCGCCTGCCGTATCGACTTTTCGTTCCCCTCGTAGAAGAACTTTGAACTTTTAGGCACAAAATAAAATAGTACGACTTCCGAAGAATCGGGCTGTGCCATTGTCGTAACGTTTTGATCCCCGTTTTTGAACGTCGGTATTGGAGCCGACGTCACGGACGTTATCCCTGTCATGATGGATGCGGATAACGTCCATAGCAATAATTTACGCATGTAATTATTGGAAAGAAATTTTGCACAAATAAATACATTTTCGTAAATAGGTCTATAAATAACGTAAAAAATTATTTTTTGTGACAAAAAAAGTCTTTTTTGTGACATTGCAAGGCTTGCGGCGAAGACGTTACTTGTGGATAAAGTGTGCTTGTAATGCTCTCTGGGGGCGATTTGGTAACTGTGACCCGAGGAACGTGCGAGCGTTGTTAAAATTTTGTTACAACGGGTTGGCTGTCAGCAGAGGTGGCGTAATTGGACATGAGGCCTATTGTAGGCGGCTTTTCATACAGCTTATACAGCGACACCCGTTCCGGCCTCCATATGGGGCGGAACGGGTGTCGCTGTACTTTATGTGATAATTAGATGTGTATGTGTGTCGCGGCGGCCTATCGGAGGCTGCGGAGACACTCCGAGACGTTGCGCTCGATGCGGCTGAGTATGGCCTGCGTGTCGGCCTCCTCGGCGCTCTTGACGAAACGCTCGCCCGTGATGTTCTCGTAGAGCTCGATGTAGCGGTCGGTGATGCCGGCCACGATCTCGGGCGTCATCTCGGGCACCTTCTGCCCTGCCTGGCCCTGGAAACCGTTGGCCATGAGCCACTCGCGTACGAACTCCTTCGACAGCTGCTTCTGGCGCTCGCCGCGTGCGAGGCGCTCGGCATAGCCCTCGGCGTAGAAGTAGCGCGACGAGTCGGGCGTGTGGATCTCGTCCATGAGGTATATCGTGCCATCGCTCTTGCCGAACTCGTACTTCGTGTCGACGAGTATCAGGCCCATCCTGGCCGCGATCTCGCATCCGCGGGCATAGATGGCGCGGGTGTAACGCTCGAGCTGCTCGTAGTCCTCGCGGCTGACGAGGCCCTGGGCGATGATCTCCTCCTTCGAGATGTCCTCGTCGTGGCCCTCGGCGGCCTTCGACGTGGGGGTTATGATCGGCTCGGGGAACTTCTGGTTCTCGACCATGCCGTCGGGCATGGCTACGCCGCAGATGGTGCGCTTGCCGGCCTTGTACTCGCGCCATGCGTGGCCCGAGAGGTAGCCGCGGATGACCATCTCCACCTTGAAGGGCTCGCACTTGCGGCCTATGGTGACCATGGGGTCGGGTGTGGCGATCTTCCAGTTGGGGAGGATGTCGGCCGTGGCGTCGAGGAACTTGGCGGCGATCTGGTTCAGAACCTGGCCCTTGTAGGGTATGCCCTCGGGCAGTACGACGTCGAAGGCCGAGATGCGGTCGCTTACGACCATGACCAGATAACGGCCGTCGATGTCGTAGACGTCGCGGACCTTTCCCGTGTACTTGCTTCGCTGACCCTCGAAGTTGAAATCGGTACGTGTGATAGCGTTCATTGTGTTTGTGGGTTTTATTGATGCAAATATAGTGAAAGGTGAGTGCAATGACAAATCGGAACCACGGTTTCCGGATTTGGCTTTGCCGAACCGCATGCCATATTATCCAAATATATGGAAAGGTGAACGCAGAGACAAGCCGGATGCGCAGGGTTCGGGACGCGTTGTCTCTGTGGAACTATTAATAGGGGTATTTCGGGGCGGGTACACTTTGCGGAGGTGTGTCCGCGTCTGCCGCGGCCGCTAAAACTGCTCGAGTATGCGTATGCGCTCCTCGATGGGCGGGTGGGTGGCGAAGAGGCTGCCGAGGCTGCCGATGAGGCCCGAGGCCTGCTTGCCCGGGTGCTGTATGAAGAGCTGCGCCACGTCGTCGCGCGTGACAGCCTCGATGTCGGGGTCGGCCGATATCTTGCGCAGGGCCGAGGCCAGCGCCAGGGGGTTGTGCGTCATCTCGGCGGCGCCGGCGTCGGCCAGGTACTCGCGCTTGCGCGATATGGCGAAGCGCATCATCACGGCGAGCAGGTAGCCTATGGCGGCGACTATGGCGGCGACGAGCAGCATGATGACGGCACCGCCCTTGTCGTCGCGGCTGGAGCTGCGGCGCGGGGTGTAGAGTATCGAGCGGAAGGCTATCTCGGCCACCATCGAGAAGACCCCGACGAAGACTATCGAGACGATGAGCAGCCGCACGTCGTGGTTGCGTATGTGCGAGAGCTCGTGCGCGATGACGGCCTCCAGCTCGGCGTCGTCCAGCTTGTCGATTATGCCCTTCGAGAGGGTCACGGTGTAGGTGCGCTCGTTTATGCCGCTGGCGAAGGCGTTGAGCGAGTTGTCGTCGATGATGTTTATCCTGGGCATCTTCATGCCCTGGCTCAGGCAGAGGTTCTCGACCAGGTTGTAGACACGCTTGCACTCCCTGCGTTCGAGGGGCCGCGCGCCTGTCGACGACTTTATGATCTGCGTGTTGGCGAAGTATGCTATGACGAACCACACCAGCGTGCCGCCCAGGGCATAGGGCGCGCATTCGGCGAACATGGCGTTCGTCACGGCCAGCAGCGGCAGCGACTCTCCCTCGGGCGCCGACTGCAGCCACGCTATTATGAGGCAGAAGAGGTATACCATGCCCACCACCAGGCACGGGAACATGAGCAGCAGGACGATGGACCGGGCATCGTTGCGGCTCTTCTGGGTCTGTATGCCGACGTACTCCATCGTGCGGCTCAGAACTTGATCTCGGGAGCCTTGTCGATGGCGGGACGCTGGTCGCCCAGGTCGAACATCATCTCCTTGCCGAAGCCGAACATGCCGGCGAAGATGTTCGACGGGAAGGTCTCGACGGCGTTGTTGAGCTCGCGCGTGGCCGAGTTGAAGTAGCGGCGTGCGGCGGCCAGTTTGTTCTCGACGTCGGAGATCTCCTCCTGCAGCTGCAGGAAGTTCTGGTTGGCCTTCAGGTCGGGGTATGCCTCAAGGGTGACGCGCAGGCCCGACAAGGCCGACGTGAGGGCATTCTCGGCGGCGATCTTGTCGTTGATCGAGGTGGCGTTTACGGCGTTGTTGCGTGCCGAGATCACCCTGTCGAGCGTCTCCTTCTCGTGGGCGGCATATCCCTTGACGGTCGATACCAGCTGGGGTATGAGGTCGTGGCGCTGCTTGAGCTGTACGTCGATGTCGGCAAAGGCGTTCTCGCGGTTGTTGCGCAGCTTGACAAGACGGTTGTATATGCCCGCAACCCACAGGCCGAGCACTACGACGATGGCGATGATAATCAACAGTGGCATATCGTTCAAATGATTTTGGTTTCACTTTCCGGCTGTGCGGCCCGCACAGCACGCTTTTCGGGCATGAATATAGCGATTTTTTTCCGAAAAAGCCCCGTCGGCGGCGGAATTTGCCTTTTCGGGCGGAAATGCCTACCTTTAGGGAGAATATGATACGTTTGCCTGTGAACATATTACCTGCTGCCGCTGCCGCCATGCTCCTTCTGGCGGCATGCGCCCCGAGACCCGATGTGAGGCTCGATTTCGGATGCCTGGCCGGTGACAGCGTGGCGGTCGCCTGCCATCCCTTCAGCCGTGCCGACGACTTCATGGCCGTCATGGCCGATACGCTTGTGGTGCCCGACGGCGGGGTTGTCGATTACTCGCTGCCCGTTGCCGAGCCGTGCATCGTCACCTTCAAGCCCTTCGCCACCTCGGAGGTGATTCCCGGCGGCCGCCGGTGGACGGACGGTGATGTGTTGAAGCTCTATGTCGCCCCGCATGACAGGCTGCGTGCCGGGGCGCGGCCTGGCGGTGAGGGGCGTGTGGAGTTCCATGTCGGGCGCAATGCGCTGAATCGGGCGATACGGGAGCTGGATATGGAGCTTGCGGTCATCCGCGCCCGCAGCGCGGAGGTGGCTGTGGAGATGAACCGCGCCCATGCCGCGGGCGACAAGCGGGCGATGGATTCGCTTCGGGGCGTGATGTCGGGCATACGCGACGAGATGGTGAGGAACCTCGACGGGCGGTTCCGCGAGCGGCTCGGGGAGGGGGACGCCCCCTATATCCTGACGCTCTGTCCGGCCGACAGCGTGGAGAGCTATTATGGCAGGCTGCCGCAACGCTCGCGCGAGGGGATGTTTGCCCCGCTGCTGGAGCAGGCGCGCCGCCGTGTGACGGTGGGCGCGGCGGCTCCCGATTTCACGCTGCCGGATACGGACGGCAGGGAGGTGCGCCTGCGCGACATGCGCGGGCGGTGGGTGCTGCTCGACTTCTGGGGGACGTGGTGCCATGCCTGTGTGCAGGGGATCCCGTCGCTGCGCAAGGCGGCGGAGCGTTACGGCGACCGCCTTGTCGTGGTCGGCATCGACTGCAAGGATACGGCCGAGGGGTGGGCCGCAGGTGTGGAGCGGTTCGGTATGGAGTGGGTCAACCTGCGCGAGGATGATGCGCTGCCGTCGGCGGCAAAACCTACGGTTATGTATAATGTCACGGCCTTCCCCACGAAGGTGGTGATATCGCCCGACGGCACGGTGCGCGACATTACGGTGGGCGAGCGTCCCGAATTTTACGGGCGGCTCGATTCGCTCATGGCAATGTAACGAAAGGGGTGCGGCATCACGCTGCACCCCTTTTAATCTCACGTACTGGACAGTCTATTCCCGAAAATCGTCGTTGGGGAACGCTACGCCCCACTCGCGGCGCAGGCCGTCCATGATCTGCATTATGCGGAGCGACTCGGCGTGCGGCATGTATGGGGTCTCGACCTTGCCCTCGCGGATGGCGTCGATGCAGGCCTGCACCTGATACTCGAATCCGGTGATCTGCGCGGGGGCGTCGTAGGTGCGCACCACCGAGTGGTCGGGCGCGTAGAGCGTCGCCTGCAGCGGGTTGTTGATGTTGTCGACGACGAGGTATCCCCTGTCGCCGCTGATGGCGCCGTGGCGGTCGTTGGCGCAGAGGGCCGTTGCCTGGAGTATGGCCATGCGTCCGTCGTTGTAGCGCAGCGTGATGCTGTCCTGCAGGTCGACACCCGTTGCGGACATGGTGCATGCCGAGTCGATGCGGGCGATGTCGGCGCCGAAGTACATCGAGGCGAAGTTGAGCGTGTAGACGCCCAGGTCGAGCAGCGCGCCGCCGCCCAGCTCGGGCTGCAGGATGCGCGGCACCGTGCCCACGGGGTAGCCCAGGTGTGCCGTCAGCATGTTGGGCGTGCCGATGGCGCCGCTTGCGACAATCTCGGCGATGGTGCGCGAGAAGGGCATGTAGCGGGTCCAGATGGCCTCGGCGAGAAATACCCCCTTCCGCTCCGAGAGGCTGATGAGCGCGGCCGCCTCGGCGGCGTTGGCCATGAAGGCCTTCTCGCAGAGCACGGCCTAGCCCCGTTCGAGGCACATGCGCGTGTGGGCGTAGTGCAGGCTGTGGGGTGTGGCTATGTAGATGAGGTCGATGTCGGGGTCGTCGGCCAGCGCCTCGTAGCTGCCGTAGGCCCTGGCGACGTTGTGCTCGGCGGCAAAGGCCTCGGCCTTGGCCAGGTCGCGTGCCGCCACGCCGTATGCCTCGGCCGTGGTCATGGCGTTGAGCGTATGGGCCATCTTGATGGCGATATGGCCCGCGCCGATTATTCCGATCCTGAATTTTTCCATTGCTTCGTCTGTTTGTTGGGTTGTTACCGCAAAGCTAATAAATTTACCGCAGACAACCTGCACCCTGCCGTCGGTTTAGCCGCGGCCGTGCCCCGCCGTACCGGCCCTGCGCCGCTCTTGTGCCGAGTCTGCCCTGCCCCGCTGTCCGCTGCGCCGCACGGCCGCATGAAAACGCGTCTCCGCAACGCCCTTCCCTGCGGAGGTGTGCTGCGGAGACGGTTGTGCGCCGAAGTGCGGCTGCGGCGGGCGTTATTTCTCGAATCCCGCGTCGAAGGCTATGGTCGAGGGCTTGAAGTCGATGCCCTTGACGAATCTGAGCGACTCGGCCGCGCCGTGCTCGCGGTCCATGCCGCTGTCCTCCCACTCGACCGAGAGCGGACCCTGGTAGTTTATGCGGTTGAGGGCGCGGATGATCTCCTCGAAGTTGATCTTGCCGCGGCCCATGCTGCGGAAGTCCCAGTATCGCTCCACGTCGCCGAAGGGCAGGTGGCCGCCGAAGACGCCCGCGCGCATCGGCTTGTCCGACCACCACACGTCCTTCATGTGGACGTGGAATATGCGGTCGGCGAAGGTGTATATGAACTCGACGTAGTCGACGCCCTGGTATCCCAGGTGGCTGGGGTCGTAGTTGAAGCCGAAGGCGGGGTGATAGTCCACGGCCTCGAGCGCGCGTCTGGCCGACGAGATGTCGAACGCTATCTCGGTGGGGTGCGCCTCGAGTGCGAAGCGTATGCCCATCTGCCGGTAGGCGTCGAGTATGGGGCGGAAGCGGCGGGCGAACTCGTCGAATCCGGCCTGCACGTCATCCTGCGACACGGGCGGGAAGGCGTAGAGCATGTGCCATATGGGGCTTCCGGTGAAGCCCACCACCGTGTCGACGCCCAGCATCTTGGCCGCCTCGCCCAGTCTGATCATCTCGGCCGTGGCCCTCTGGCGCACGCCCTCGGGGTCGCCGTCGCCCCAGATGCGGGGCGAGAGGATGTTCTTGTGGCGGCGGTCGATGGGATCGCAGACGCACTGCCCCAGCGGGTGGTTCGATACGGTGTAGAGTTCGAGCCCGTATCGTTTCAGCGTGTCCAGTATCCAGTCGCAGTGCTCGCGGCTCAGTGTGTCGAGGTTGAGGTGGTTGTCGTTGCAGGCCAGTTCGAGGCCGTCGTATCCCATCTCCTTTGCCTTCTGGCAGATGGTCTCAAGGCTCATGTCGGCCCATTGTGCGGTGTACAAAGTTACTTTACGTGCCATAGTATTGTAGTTTTTATTCGATCCATTTTATCCATTTCTTCTCCTCGTCGTAACCCGATGCGACGACGGTCTCGATGAACTGCATGCCGCGCACGCCGTCGTCGGCGCCGGGGAAGTCGAGCCACGAGGCCTCGGGCTGGCGTCCGTCGCGGCGCGCCATGACCGTGCGCGCGAAGTTGCGGTAGATGTTGGCAAACGCCTCGACATAACCCTCGGGGTGGCCGCCCGGCGTGCGCGTGTTGGCCTTGGCCGCGGGGCCCATGTATGCGTTGCCGACGCGTACGATCTCGGTCGGGCGGTCGGGCCACTTCACCAGAAGCGTGTTGGGCTCCTCCTGCCGCCACTCGATGCCGCCCTTCTCGCCGTAGATGCGTACCTTGAGCGAGTTCTCGTCACCCACGGCCACCTGCGACGCCATCAGCACGCCGCGCGCGCCGTTGTCGAAGCGCAGCAGGGCGGCGCCGTCGTCCTCGAGGCCGCGGCCCGGGAGGAATGTCGTCAGGTCGGCGCACATCTCGGTGCACTTCAGCCCCGATATGTACTCGGCCAGGTGCAGGGCGTGGGTGCCTATGTCGCCCATGCAGCCCGCCTTGCCCGAGCGCTTGGGGTCGGTGCGCCAGCCGGCGTTGCTGCCGGGGTTGAGCTCGATGCGCGTGGTGAGCCAGCCCTGCGGGTACTCGGCGTATATCTTGCGCACCTTGCCGAACTGCCCGCTGGCGAAGCGCTCGCGCGCCTCCTTGACGGCCGGGTAGGCCGAGTAGGTATAGGTCAGGGCGAGCGTGCGGCCCGTCTGCTCGACCTTCTGCCTGAGCTGTTTCGCCTCGTCGAGGGTGAAGGTCATGGGTTTCTCGATCACCACGTCGAAACCCTTGTCGAGGGCCATCATCGCCGGGCCGAAATGCGTGACGTTGGGGGTGACGATCGATATGAAGTCCATGCGCTCGCCCTCGGGAAGGGCGGCCTCACGTTCGATCATCTCGGCGTATGAGAAGTAGATGCGGTCTTCGGGCAGGAAGTACTCCTTGCCCGAGGCGAGTGAAATGTCGGGATGGGAGCTGAAACAGCCGCAGACCAGCTCTATATGGTTGTCCATAAGGGCCGCCGCGCGGTGTACGGCTCCGATGAAGGCGTTGTTGCCTCCGCCCACCATCCCCATCCTGAGTTTTCGGTTCATAGCGTTGATCTATTTAGATTGTAGTTGGTCAAATCCTTCGGCCGCGCTTTGCGCGGCTGTTGCGCGCGGTTGCCGTATTGCCTTTCCCTCTCCTGCCTTCTCCTGCCCTCTCCGCTTCCGTGCGTGGCTGCGGCGGCAGGAGGCCTCCATGCCGCGTGACAGACCCTTCTTCTCGCACTGCCTCCAAACCACAGCAAGTTAGCAAAATAATGTCAGATTTCAAAGTCGGAGTGCGCCGCGCGCGGCCGCGCCCGAAGGCGCGCATACGCAAAGAGGCCACGGCTGTCGCATGGCCGCCCGCCTGCCGTGCCGGCGCGCATGTCGGCCGTGGCGGCCTTTACGCCTCGGGGCTACAGTCGCCTAAATGCTTATGTTGTACGGCGGTTATGGGACGCAGAGACCGTTGCGGTCGTGGCTCCGGTCGGTGAAACGGGCGGCGGTGATGGCGCCCTGCGGGTGGGTGGCGCTGCGTTTTGGCGGGCGCGGGCGCGGTGCGGAGAAAATCCAAAAAATACGCTATCTGCGGCTATGCGTAAAAGGGGCGGCCGCGGGTTGGATCCCGCAGCCGCCCCCTGTCGCAGTCGCCTGCGAAAACCGTGGCGTGGGCCTTGAAGCCTACAGTCGTACCGTCTCTGAGCTGTTGGCCTTTACCTTGATCACCTTTACCTTGTCAGGGTTGTTGAGCGTGTAGAGGCTGCGGCGGGCATCCTTCGAGGTCTCGACGTAGATCTTGACCTCGGCATTGTAGCGCGTGGGGTTCGATACGCGCAGCTCGACACCGCGGCCGTCGCGGCTGAGAAGCTCGGCTTTCAGGTGGTCGAACACCTCCACGATGCCCTTGTCGCGCTGCAGGTAGATGCTCGGCAGCTGGGTCACGGTGAGCATGGTGGCGACCTCGACCCATGCGCACGACGCGAAGAGGTTGCCGCCCACGTTCTGCTTGCCCTCCCAGTCGGAGAGGTTCACGCGCTCGCATGCGCCGCCGGGCTCCATGTTGCCGATGGGGCGGTCGCTGTGGCTGATGTACTGGGGTACGCCGTGCGCGATGTCCTTCAGCAGCGACAGGGCGTAGGGGTCGGCGGTGGCCCTGTAGTATTTCAGCAGCGATTCGCCCGACCATGTGCAGATGGCCGGCGCGCTGTGCTTGTTGGCGACGCTGGCCCATACCGAACCCGTCGAGTGGGCGTCGATGCGGTGCATGGCCGAGTGCTCGGGGAAGCGGAAGTCGTACGATACCACCCAGCTTGCGCATATCGGGAGCAGGTCCTTGGCGCAGTCGAGCCACTTGCCCTGGCCCGTAACCTCATAGAGGGTGACGAACGACTCGAAGAGCGCGAATGCCGATTCGCTGTCGGGCGAGGAGAGGATCTCTCCCGGGCCGCCCGTGGTGTAGCCCTTGAGGACGTAGTCGTCGTAGAACTTCGCTGCCAGACCCTCGGCGGCACGCAGGTAGCGGCTCTCGCCGAACGTCTGCGAGGCCAGGGCCAGACCTGCGGGGACGATGGCTCCGGCCGTCGAGCCGCCGATACAGATGTCGCCCGTCTCGACGTCGACGAACTGTCCGACCTGTCCGTACCGCTCCCACAGGTTGCAGAACGCGTCGGCCTCACGCCTGAGGCTGGTGAGCCATGCCGACGGAATGTCGCGGTGCAGCTCCTTCAGGCGGGCGAACTGCCGCTGGGCCATATAGAGGAAGTCGCCCTGCGAGCGGACGAAGGTTTCGTTGTGCTTGAAGGCCTCGCCGTAGCCGAAGCTCTTGAACTCCCTGCCGTTGCCGTAGGCGTAGTAGAAGCCCGACGGCGCCTGCGTCTTGCCGAATATCACGCCCAGGTTCCTCATGGCGCGGTCGATGGCCGTCGCGTCGCCCTGCAGCAGCATGGGCAGGGTGGCCTGGCCGCCGCCGACCCATCCCAGTTGCCATATCTGGTTCCACCCGGCGTAGGTGCCGGGCTTGGTCAGGCAGTACATGTCGATGGATTCGCTCCAGCGGTCCTTCTGGAAAAGGGCGTCCATCACGCGCCACACCTCGCTGAAGGGCATGACGGCATAATCCTCGGTGTGGGGGTTGAGTTCCTTGCGGTGGCGGAGGAAGCTGCCGTACATCTCCTGCAGCGAGCGGGCGCGCCGGCTGTATACACGGAACGACAGCTCTACCGTATCGCCCGCCTTGAGGTCGGCCGCACGGTCGTCCGAATCGGCGAAGCCCGATCCCGTGGCGCGCTTCTCGCGCACGGCGGGCGACATGATGGCGAAGCGTGCCTGCCGCTGCTGCTTGTCCTCGTCGATGAAGAGTCCGAAATCGCCCAGCCGGTTGCCCTGCAGGCACTGCACCATCCAGCTGAGCGACTTCCCGGGCGAGTAGAATGCCATCAGGGGCGTGGCGGCGTTGCCCGTGGTGAGCTCGATCCTGCCGCGGGACTCGTACTTCTCGAGGCTCGGTATGAGGGGCGTCGTGGTGGGCATGTCGATGCGCCACTCCTCGGGGTCATACCAGTAGGGTGGATAGTTTATGACCTTGCGGTCGAAGCGGTTGCCGTCGTAGACGATGGCGGGCACGAAGACGAAGTTCTGTGCCGACCACCCGTCGAAGTCGAAATTCACGCCGAGGGATACCTGTCGGGCGGCGGGGCTGAGCAGCGTATATCTGACGACATAGTCGACAATGCCCTGCCACTTGTCGACGACCGTGCTGTCGACCTCTATGCGCCACTCGTTCGACCGTGCGTCGGTGGCCGTACCGCCCTGCCACGGCAAGCTCTGCGAGGCATCGATCTTGTTGCCCGAATAGTAATTTATGGCGAAGTGCTTCTGCTGCGCAAGTGCGGGCAGGCACGTCAGCACGGCCAGAAGCGCCATGACCAGCCGCATGCGCGGCTTCGCGCCCCCTTTTGACGGCGATCGCCGCCCGTTGCCGTTTTCGTTTGCGATGCCTTTGCGGGCCTGCTGCCTGCCCCGCAATCCGGTTGTCGGCACGAATGGCGTGCCGGAGTATCTGTCTGTCATGTGATATGTGTTTTATTTTGTCGGTAGTTTAATGGCGCTGTCGGTGTGGCAGCGGCCGTGTCCCGCTGCCCTGCCGTTTTATGTACTTCTGTTCTTTTGTACTCTTGCTTTCCTGCTTTCTTGCTTTCCTGCTTTCCTGCTTTCTTGCTTTCTTGCTCTCTTGCTCTCTTGCTCTCTTGCTGTACTCTTGTTCTCCTGTTCTCCTGTTCTCCTGTTCTCTTCCTGTTTTCCCGTTCCCCTGTTTACGGCCTCCTGCCCGTCATCTTTCGGCCCTTTATCTCTGTCTGTGACTTTTGGCTTGTGTACATGTAGTCTGTCGGGCTTGTCGGGCAGTGTGCAGGTACGGCCTTTCGCTTTGTTGCGTTGCAGTATCTGGCAAAAGTCGGGGGTAAATCCCTCCGCAGGCGGCGCCGTGCCGTTCGGGCGGCGGCGGAAACGGCGGATGTCGGTGGACATTGATGCCGCTTTTTCGAGTGTCTGAGTGTTGTGGTTTCGGCCTGTAGCGGATGGTGCGTACCCGTACTTTCCCAAAAGTTAACGGTACGCGAAATTAGCAATTTCGCCATTCAATTGAAAATCCCGCCGCCCGTGTACCCGTAAGTATGCGGGTTGATTTTTGGGGGAAGGATTTGAAGTTCCGCAGCTCCCCGCGTGATGCCTGTTCCGAGTCAGTGTGCGTGTCTTGTGCGCAAATGCCGTGTAGATGTGATGATTGTGCGCCGCGGCGATGTCGCGGCCGGTATGGATTTCGCCGCATCGTTCGCGGTCCATCCCGATGCGTGCGGGCCGTTCCGATCCTCTTTTTTAGCCGGTAATACCCGCCCTGCCGTGTACAATAAGTTACCGCACGGCGTCGCCGTCGCCCAGCCTGCCATTTGACGCATGCCGTGAAAGGCAGCGGCGGGCTTTATGATGAGATTGCCTGAGGGCTTGGATGGTGTCGGTTTCTGTTTCGGCTTTGGTTTTTGTTTCGGCTTTGGTTTTGGTGTTAGTGTTGGGTTGGGATTTTGTTACGATGTCGGTTTCGATGTTTGTTCCGGGTCCGATGTCGGTTTCCTATACCCTAGCATTTAGGGTGAATGGTATGGGAATATATGGCGTTAATAGGTAGGATGTGTTTGTTGATATGTTGTTAGAATATATTGATTGGTCGTCAATTAATTGCACTTGATTTCGTAGTTTGAAGGCTGTTTACCGATGCATCATTATATTCTTATTGATTATCAATGGTTTATAGTTTAAAAGGTAGACTGCTCAAAAATTTACTTGTTTTTTTGCGAAAAATCGAAGATTTAACGTTTTTTTTCATAGACTCCCTCCGAACAGAGGGGAAAAAGGCAAAAACAGCCTTTTTGAGCTCCGACAGCCCTCGTCTGCAAAGATAGAGTATGTCGGGGTTTATTTCGCCAAAATGGTCTGTAAAATCGAGTATGGATTCACGGATATTTTCAGGCTCTAATCGTGGAGTCTTGTCTTTGGTCAGAGTGTCATTTTGCTCGGCTTTAATAACACCAGGAGCACAAATAAATTTTGCAGCCAAAAGAGAAAAATGGCTGAGTCCATTTGAAGTGGCGCAGCCATCTCTTTTTTTCCCTTATTTTGACTTTACTTTAATGAACGTATATATGAATACGGAGATAAAGTAAAGGTAGAACACAATTTATTAATGATTGTTTCCTATTTTGGAAACTTTGCTGTATATTTGTTGACGTATAAATATTATATCATATGGCAAATAGCTTGGAAAATATAGGTCCGATGATTCGTAACGAGCGTCTTCGCAAAGGGCTTACCCAGGAAGAACTAGGTGAACGTGTAGGAGTCGGGAAAGCCCAAATTTCTAAAATAGAGAGTGGGAAGGGACTCACAATAAAGACTGTTACAAGAGTACTAGATGCTCTTGGTATGTCGGCTTCTGTTGTTTTGAAAAATGAGCAAAAGATTAATAAAAACGTGATAGCATATATTGTTTCTGCTATTAGTGAATTTGCCAAGAGTCACCATCTTTCTGTCCGTGAAGCGAGTAATTATTTGATACGCTTTAAAGGTATTGATTTTATTACAGAGCATTACGATGCAGAGCATTTACTTTCATTTGATGATTGTGTTCAAGATCTTACACAAGTTTGTCTAAATAATGGAGGAGGTATTCGATGAAACTATACCATGGTTCGAATATAGTAATTGATCAGATAGATCTGTCAAAATGCAATCCTTATAAGAATGATACCATTGCGACCTTGTTCCGTAATTTTGATGATGGAATTATTGATTTGCAAATGCTTGTGAATGGCCTAAAATACAAAAAAGTTTCATCACAATATTTGTTTCATTCGGCAAAAGCCATTAAATATTTGCACAGATTATGAATAAACGGATGCAATATCTGGTAGAAGGTATTACCAAAGATATAATAGCTTATCTTATGGAAGATAGCGGATGCGATTTGCCAACTGCTCTCAAAGAATTCTATAACTCAGAAACTTTTGCAAAACTCTCTGATGAATCTACGGGTCTCTATATTGAAAGTTCAGCTTATGTATATGAAATGTTGAAAGGTGAATTAACAAATGGAACGCTTAAATAGATAAAGATTTTCAACGTATATATGAATACGTGGATAAAGTAAAGTTGATGATTTCATGGAAAAGTGTAGTTCTCAAGCCTCAATTTTGATGGAAAAGTGTATAAATGGAGTCTGATTCGTTGGAAAAAGTGTGACGAATCCGATTTATTCGCTTGAAAAAATGTAAAATTCTAAGCCGTCAGCTAAATTTAGGAAAAGTAGCTAACCTCGTCACTAGCCCCCCAAAATATATCATTATAAAATAAAAGACTCACCCTGAGCGCGCTGTTCCTGTGGGAAGCGGGGTGAGTATGTTATTGCAAATTTATTTGATATACTTCGTATTCCAACGTTTTTCTAAATCTTTTGCGGAATAAATTATATGACTACTTCTACACAAAGATCTGAACAAATGTGTAATCAAAAGGATTATTTCAATGGAAAAGTGTAGAAGTAATCAAAGTGAATGCAATCATCTAGTCTGATAATACCGCCTCGATAAAAGTTACAGAACGGATAGGAATATTCAATATCTCTTGTTCTTGAGATAGATAACCGACAACACCCCCAACAATATCACGTACAGATATTCAGCTGTCCAGTATACGGAAAGTGATGTACTGAAACAGCTCACAGACCATAAATAAATCTGATAGGCTATGATAGTTGCAGCCTGAAAGATGAAAGTCGTACGTGTGGCACCTGTTCCGGTTACGGCATTCATGTATACATAACCGGGCAGGGCGAAAACGTAATTCAGTAGGGCTACTACAAACGGCAGATGAGCTGTCCGCATCAGATCCCCGTTTCCGGAATAAATGCTGAAAATCGGATTGAAGCAGATGATGGAAAGGATAATCAGCGGGCCTCCCACGGCGTATCCCATACGGATAACCCTGTTGCATAACGGTAAAACTAGATCCTTTTGTCCTGCTCCAAGCAGATTGCCCACCAATGAACCCGTAGTTGCCGCCAGCGAATTGACAATGACGAAAAATAGGGTGGATATGCTGCGTATGACATTTGTAGCCGCCAGTTCCATCTCTCCCAGATGCTCTACGGCCACAAAGAAGGCAAACCATGAGGCCACGCCGATGAACTGGTTAAACATGCTCCAGACAGAGACACGGCAGACATGCTGTAATATATTCCTGTCAAATTGCCATTTCAGGCCATAGGCTTGCCGGTTCATTTTCCGTAAAATATGGACTGACAGTATTGCCAATGAGCATAATTCGGCAAAAGAAGATGCCATTGCAGCACCGGCAATACCCATGTCAAAATGAAATATAAGGAGCCAGTTGCAAGGTATATTGACCATTACGGCTGCAAGTGCGGCCTTGTTCAGAGGCTTCGTAAGTGTGGTACCGACAAGGAAAGACCGCAATGCAAGAAATGGGAATGAAAACAGCAATCCCCAGATACGCCAGTCCAGATAATCGATGACTGCTGCATATACTTCCTCCGATGCAATCAGTCTGCCCAGAACAATGGGGGAAAATATTTTCGAAACGGTGCACAGCAGAATCGCCAGAACTGACAGGAAAAGCAGTCCCTGAAAGAAAGTCTTGCCGGTTTCAGGATAGTTCCGCTCACCATTGCGCCGTGCAATGACGACCTGCAGGCCCAGGCTGAATCCGAAACCGAGCATATAAATGGCCAGATACCATATTCCGGCAAGTGCCGATGCTCCCAATTCTATTTCACCGACATGCCCCAGGAAGATGGCGTCAGTTATATTTATAAGTTGTTCGATAAGGATGCTCATCATGACAGGAAAGTTGATGAGCCAAATGTTTCTGTATGTATAGTTCATTGTTCAACATGTTTAAATACAGCAAACTCAGTGAGCTGCTGATGTTACTTGTCTGTAATGTGATGTTTGATATAATGGCAAAACGATCATACAGACTTATAATCTGAAGCCTATATGTCTAAATAGCTTAAATTGAGAATACTATCTGTTATGCGCAGCTATATGCAAACTTGCCATTTCATATTGTTGAACAATTATTGTCTTTTTATAAACGGCACAAAGTTAGTGAAAATATCAGGATTATTTCGTTTTACTTGTATTGTATATGGCATACAGTGCACTGAACTGAATTATATTTTGCTTGGCGAACATTTGATGTGCTTATATTTTTGCAGCCAAAAGAGAAAAATGGCTGAGTCCATTTCCATGGCGCAGCCATCTCTTTTCTTCCCTCATATTGACTTTACTTATATGAATATGCGACAATAGTATTAGAAAAGTGTATAATCAAGAGGAATGTTTTTATGGAAAAGTGTATATTTGCAATATCAAATTTTTTAGAAAAGTGTAGAAGTAATGCTGTACAGAAAGATCCGATCATATATAGATGACCACCTCAGTTCTAAGGAGGACAAGATTCTCCTTATTGAAGGAGCACGGCAGATAGGCAAATCTTATATCATAAGAGATGTAGGGAGGAACCTCTATGACAACTATGTGGAAATAAACTTCGTGGAAGACGATGCAGGCGACAAGATATTCAGGAATGTCCGCACAACGGAAGAGTTTTACCTGAACTTAAGTATGGTTGCAGGATCCAAACTGGACAAATATGAAAATACATTAGTATTCATTGATGAGATTCAGCATTATCCGCAATTTCTGACTATGCTCAAATTTTTGAGGCAAGAACACAAGTATCGGTTTATCTGTAGCGGAAGCCTGTTGGGAATTGCATTGAAAGGAACTGTTTCGGTTCCAGTCGGAAGTATTATTCCTAAAAAAATGTACCAGCTGGACTTTGAAGAATTCCTAATTGCAAATGATTTCGGTGAGGATGCGATTAAGCATCTAAGGAAATCCTTTGAGCAGAAACAGTCTTTGCCCCAGGAGATTCATGATAAAGTGTTAGGTTTTTTCAAAAGATACCTGCTCGTGGGTGGTATGCCGGATGCAGTAAATGAATATTTGAACTCCCATAATATCGTCAAAGTGAGAGAAGTTCAGGCGGCAATCAGAGAACTATATGGAGTCGATGCTTCCCGTTACGAAGAGAACGCTGCCAAGAAACTGTACATCCGCCGTATCTATGATATGATTCCTTCTCAGATGGAGAACAAGAAGAAGCGGATTGTGGCAAAAGATATATTGGACAGGAAAGGCGATAGATTCAGCAATTACGTGGAGGAGTTTGAGTATCTGATCAATTCAGGTATTACGATACCATCTCATGCAATCAGCAATCCGAAATATCCCTTGGCAGAATCACAGCAGAAAAATTTGTTGAAGCTGTACATGAACGATGTAGGTATGCTTACTTCCCAATTGTATCATTATAATATCCAGCCAATACTGAACGACATTGCCAGCATCAATCTTGGCTCTGTCTATGAAAGTGCTGTTGCTCAGGAACTGAAAGCGCATTACGAAAAATTGTTCTATTACGACAATAAGCAGAAAGGAGAAGTAGACTTCCTTGTTGACAATAGCGATACCATGAGCATACTACCGATTGAGGTTAAATCCGGAAAGGATTATACAGTTCATAGTGCATTGGATAACCTGATGGCAATTCAGGACTACCATATTGTTTCATCTATTGTTCTTTCAAATGAAAGGGAAATAAAGACAAAAGGAAATGTCCTTTATCTCCCAATTTACTATATTATGTTTCTGGAGAACAAGATGCCGGAAAAAGAGAACCTGTACTTTTAATCAATTAAAATAATACAAACTCTTGTAATCAACAGCAAAATGGGCTTGTTGGCTAACAGATAAGTAACACTATGATAGACAAAATAAATATAGAAGTTTTAAAAGATTTCATACAATCCGGCAATATCAACTTTTTGATAGGATCAGGTTTGTCAAGACCTTTTTTACCTGTACTTGGAAATATTGAAAAACAAATGGCTTCAGTTAAAGATGCTCCGGTAAATAAACAGGAGGCACTTGCAGCTGTTCTTTATAAGGAATATTTTGAAAAGGTAATACTCCCTAATTTCAAACCTGATTATGGATCTAAAAATTATACGCTTACACATAATAACTATTGTGAATTTTTGAATATATGGAACGATATTCTTCATAATAGGTGCAGCAGTCTCCGCTCTAAGCAAGCAAATATATTTTCAACAAACATTGATTTATTTGTAGAAAGTGCTGCCGAGACTACTGGCGTTGAATTCAATGACGGTTTTATCGGAAGCATAAATCCAGTTTTTTCAGAAGCAAATTTCCAAAAAAGTGTATTGAAGAATAGTATTCACTTCCAAAATAGTACAATAGTTCGTTAAAAATTAGCCTAGCCTAAGCGGCTCTGGCAGTAAATAAAATGAGTTCTTTGAAAAGTTTGTCAATTAATTGCGTGTTTGGTTCAATCCCAGACACGCAAATAAATCGTTCAAGCATGTAAGCATTGTGTATGACTGACTTGCATGATGATATGGAATATTTTATTCCCATCTTCTTACAGGCAGCCTTGGCGAGGTTTATCGCTGCAAGTGATGCATTAAAGTGGAATGCCAGTTTCCTGAAGTCTGTAGACTGACAGTTTGTTATTCCTGCATGTTGCTTGGCATCCCGAAAGCAGAATTCGAGTTGGAAACGTGTCCTGTAAAAGTCCAGTACATCCTGTGCGTTCTGTATTTCGTTTGTAGAGAAATACAGCTGCCATTTGTCCGTTCTTCCATCCATGGGATACCATACAGCCAGGCTCACAAAGCGTTTGAGTGCTTTGGAGTATGCTTTCAGTCCGTAAAGTTTACCCTTGTTTACTTTGTATTCGGTACATCTTGTAATGTCCAGATATTCAAAGTCAATCTTTCCGTCATACAATTTTGGACGTCCGCGTTTTCCTGTCCCATTTTCTAAGGTGGGATAAAACAACGCTGCATCATTTCTGAAACGGCTTATAACGTGGAATCCGTTCTCGCATAATGGTTTGATGAAAGTTGCCTTTGAAAAGAACGCATCACATACGACAGTGTCGGAAATCCGTTTCAGATGTTCCTGTATGCTGATAAGGTAAGAACTGTACCAGTCTACAAGATTCTTCCCGCGGCTTGCCAGCATTGTGTTGTCAGGTGTCTGTACAGAGGCCAAAGTCATACATTCATGGTTGTCAACGTCTATAACTCCAATACCGGTTATCTCCAGTCCGCGTTTGTATTCGCCGGCACAACCGGACCAGAAATAGCCAATCCACGGTGTTTTGCTGCCGGATTTTGGAATGAAAGACGGATCAATGGCTATTGCCTTGCGACAGCCTTTAAGGTGTTCTCTGATGATGGCTTCATTGAAGGAAAACCAGTCAAAGTCATCATTCTCAAAATTGTTGCGGTATGTCTGTTCCGAGAAACATCCATATCGTCCCATTTGCAGGAAATTGATGCGGTCAGGTATAGCCATGAATAATTTCATTGCATCCATGAATACTTTCTGAAAAGATTTGCTTATATTTACAGCTGATTCGAGAGCGTTTCTGCACTCGGATTGGTATTGCATAAGGAGTGATTCTTTAGTCATAATTAAAAGTGGTGAAGTACTTCTAATTTACTAAAAATCAGTGAATTATGCAATACTTTTCCTCTTTGTCTTCAGCTGTTTAGCATATATTTTCATCCCTTTTCTTACTCCTTAACGATTCATTCTTGACAGTATTTCAATGATCTCTTTAATGTAATTTTGAACCGGCTAACACCGATTCTATTGTTTTATTTTTATTTATCGGTAAAAATTTACCGAAGTATTGAAATAGTACAGAACTACCAGTATTTAATCTATTGAAGGTACACGGCTCCATCAATTGGAAAAATACTGATGACAAAGTTTGTAATGACTTCAATTTAAGTTTAGTCTCAGAAATAGAACAAGCCTTGTCATACAAAACAAGTTCTTTCCCTGCATATAAAGAGACAAATGAAGATATATTAAAACAACTTATTGGCAGACATAATTTCAAGGGTTTTATAGAGGCATACAATAAAATGCTATTAGTAAATCCAACAAAGAAGAAGTTTAGTGAAACTGTTTTTGATGTGCATTTCTATGAATTGATGAGACTGATGTCTAATAATCTTGAAAAGGAAAATTCTTTATTATTTGCAATGGGCTTCTCATTTGAAGATGAACACATTCGCAATATTGTAAAAAGAGCTTTAAAAACAAATCCGACCTTGATGGTCTTCATCTTTTCATATCAAGATAGCGGTAAAAAAAGGTACTTAGAGTTATTTGGAGAGAACGATTCAAATCTTTTGATAATTACCCCGTCAGAATTCAATGAAACTAATGCATTGAAAGAAGATGATGAAATCAAAGAGTTTGACTTCCGCTCAATCAATAATGTCTTCAAAAGTATATCATCTAAAATTCCGTTTCATTTTAAATATGACAAATAATAAAGATATAATCACATATCAATCTATTTTCCATATCGGAATCGTTCTTTCTGTATCTGGACGTGAAGTTAAAGTCAAGGTAGACAAGCAGAAGAATCTTCCCCACATTATATTCAACGGGACATTAATAAAGAATATTTCCGTTGGTGGTTATTTGAAAATAATAAATGGTTTCAATACCCTTATAGCAAAGATAGACGGTGAGTTTATCACAACAGACGACAAACTGCCCAATAACAACTACAATGCAGCTGAAGATAGGATTTATCGAGTGCTTGTATGCAGTTTAATAGGTTATCTTACACCTGGAAAATTCGTTAGGGGAGTAAAGTCTTTACCCCTCATTGACAATGAGTGCTTTATCCTATCTAATGAGGAATTCCGCCAAATTCATTCTTTTGTTGAAAAGTCAAGTGATAAGACTATCGAAATAGGCACATTAGCTACCGACGATTATACTCCAATCTCTTTAGGTGTTCAGAAACTGTTCTCAAGCCATATCGGAATTTTTGGCAATACAGGTAGCGGAAAATCTTATACTCTTGCTAAATTGTATAGACAACTGTTTGTTGAGTACAAATGCTCTAAACTATTTAAGAAATACTCAAAGTTTCTTTTTATTGATTTTAATGGAGAATACTCAGGTACAGATGCTATAGTATCTGATAAACAAGTATATAATCTATCGACGCGAACTACAAAGGATAAGATTCCTTTTCCCAAAAAGGCACTACTTGATCTTGATACATTATGCATTTTCGCTAGTGCTACAGAAAAAACTCAGCGTCCCTTTATTAGCCGTTGTCTTGAATATCATGATTACATCAGAGATGAGAATCACTTCAAGAATATCTTAAAAAAACTTATTGAGGAAATTCTATTGATGTCTGACAAGCAGAGAGCAGAATTACTGTTAGACTATGTTGAACAGATTGTACCAAAGTATATATCTATTGACGGTGAAATAATTAACCTTCATTCCGGATTAACATTCCACAATAGCAAAAACTATTATTATTGGGATGGTGAGATGTCAAAAAGTATTCAGTCCGCTCCTGAATTAGTTCACAACACTTTGTATTACAAACAGGCAGAAGAATACTCCCAACCAACAGATTTGATTGAATACTTTATACATATAATGTATTTACGACTCATTAGAGATGTCTTGGATAACCGTGCGATGAATGAGCACATTGCGCCAGCAATAAATAAACTAAAAAGTATGGTTAAAGATATTGGTAATTTGATTGATTTCAACGATGATGATTTTTGGAAAAAGAATAATGTTGTTGTTGTAAATCTTGATAGTGTCAATCAAGATTTAAAGAAAATGATACCTCTATTGCTATGCAATCATCTATATAAGGAACATAAGCATCAAAAGGAAAAAGACCTAACATACCTCAATATTATTATTGATGAAGCCCATAATATTCTATCATATCAATCCAATCGCGAAAGTGACACTTGGAAGGATTATCGCCTTGAGGTTTTTGAAGAAATAATCAAAGAGGGACGTAAATTTGGCGTCTTTATGACAATCGCAAGCCAACGTCCCTCAGACATTTCTTCAACTATTGTATCTCAGTTGCATAACTACTTCATTCATAGACTTGTTAATGATGAAGACATTAATAAAGTAGGACAAACAATATCTTTCCTTGACAGGGTATCAAAAGAGTCATTGCCAATTCTCTCCACGGGAGTATGCGTTATAGCTGGACAATTGGTAGAAATGCCGATAGTTGTACAAATTTCAAAAATTGAGGATAAGTACAAGCCAAATAACGAAACAATAGATATCGTATCAAAATGGTCATAATTGTTGAGCTAAATACATGTAATTATGAATGAGGAATTTGCAGATATACAATACGCATCAATCAGAGAGTGCAAGTATGCCCAATGGTTTAATGAGGTACATTACAACGGGAAAACACTTTCGGATTCAGAGCGTAAAAAATTGATTTATGTCATGGATGACGCCATAGCACAATACTCTGAGGGACTTCCGTTGATGATGAGTATTTTGGAAGACACAAAAGAACAACACGATGATTATCACGAAATTGACAGGATAGTTGTCTCCGTATGCTTGTTTGTCATTATGACAATGATTGACAGTATGGTTGCTGGAAAATACTTTATTCTTGCTGACCGCGACTATGATCGGAGGTTTATGCGCGGAAAATTGTTTGTAATCCTCAATGAGGGCTTCAAAAAACTCTATGGCTTTAATAAAATGTCCCATAAGAAATCAGAATGGGAAAGACTCCATCTCATAATGAATCACTTCCCAGAAGTAATCAATCGCCAGTATCAAGAATTGACATCTCTCCTTGAAAAACAATCCAAAACTTCTTCTTGGTGGAAAGATGAACGTAATTATGAGACCCATCTTGACACAGAAAAATTATATAAATCAAGACAAGAAGAGATTATTGAAAGCAAAGTAATGATGGATTCTCTGAAACTTTTTAATACATTAATGGCTGTAAGTAATTTTCTGGGGAACGTTCACGCTTGCCTTTTCAATTTCCTTGTTGGAAAATATCGCAGAGGTGAATTGTCGGAATGATAATAATGTAATATCGAATATATGACTACTTATTGTACACTTTCAACACATATATTTATAAAGTAACTTAGTTTATGCTACAACCAATATCTACAACAGTGTCTCGTAATCATAGTAAGCATATGAAGACTGAGCGTTTGAAACACAATGGTGGTTCTGTTCCTGAGGCAAAAGACTTCTCTATATGTGCACTCAAAATAATGGATGATTGTGCCCAGAAGAAATGCCTTCGAGGTGGATTGTATTTCTTCAATGACCGTTTGTGTCAGACACAAGATGGAGAGATTGCACTTAATCTTAAGTGTAAGGTTCCTCATGATTTCTATGGTGCAAATATTAATATACAAGCAGTCGTAGGGCAAAATGGTAGTGGTAAGTCTTCAATCCTGGAATTACTTTATCGCATCATCAACAATTTTACATTCATGTTGGAGCTAGGTATGTACCGGAACTCTTATGCTGAACAACTCTTTTATGTAAAAGGATTGCATGCCACTCTCTATTATCTGCTAGATGGTCACATCGGGACCTTGGTGGCAGATGGTGATGTTATGCATTTTCACTATGATAGTTACGAACAGCACCTACAATTTGAGGTCTTGAATAGCCAAGGACCTTATCAAGTTCTGACTCAAGGACTTGATATTCATAACGAAGTGGTTGAAGAGGCTGCAATTCTTACGCCACTCCGCAGGATGGCAGAGGTCTCACGGCGATTCTTTTACACCATCGTAACGAACTATTCTATGCAATCATATAATGATCAGGACTATTATGATGAAAAGACTTACAAAGAGTTCGTTCCTAAGTTGGAACAGGGCAAAGGTGGAAAGAAGCAGGTTAGCAAAGTGGTAGTTGAGCGTGAAGAAGGTGATGTATGGATTCGTAGTATTTTTCATAAAAATGATGGATATCTTAGTCCTATCGTTTTGAATCCTTACAGAGATGAGGGAGTCATTGACACGTACAAGGAATATCGTCTTTCTCAGTATCGGCTCTCTACGATATTTATTCAGGCAGAGAAAAAAGGTATTCAAGTAATTGACGATTATAAATTGGCTTCTGTGGATTACACTTATGACCCTAGAGCTGTAGAAATTAAGTTTAAAAAACTCTATCTAGGTAAGGTCCGTCATGACTCAGAATGGATGGAATTTTCAGATGTGGCATCATGGCATAAGACTTATCGAGATAGTATTGCTTATTTACTTCTGCGTGAGTTAGGCTTAGAAAAGTTGGACTTTACAAAGAATATCATTAGGGATGCTGCTCTCTACATGGTTTATAAAGTGCTTTCTATTGCATCCAAATATCCTTCCTACTACAAGTATGAAGATTTCGGTAATCTTAAATCCTATTTTCAAGGAGGAAAGTACTATTCAGAACAGATTCGCAATCTTGTTGATGCAATTAAGAAAGACAAGTCTCATATCACAATTAAGTTCCGACAGGCAGAGAATTTTATCAATTTGATTAAGTGTAACGTTGGGTTGGAACAAGAGTTTAATGGCACTTTTACTTTTGATTATTACCAAAAGAAATTGGAAGTATATGGTCTAATTCAGAAGTCTCCCTCAAACCTACGCGAGTTAACAAAAATACTACCTCCAGCGTTTTTTAGTATTGACATAAAGCTTAAGAAAGATGATGAGACTACTATAAGTTTAAGTCGTATGAGTAGTGGAGAACGACAGTTGCTTTATACCTGTGGCACCTTTATATATCATATAATTAACTTGATGAGTGTGCAAGATTCTCGCAGAGTTCGTTATCGCAATATGATGCTTGTGCTTGATGAAGTGGAGATTTGTTTTCATCCGGAGTACCAAAGACAATTTATCAGTCGTTTGCGGGATATGCT
>JALENN010000010.1 GCA_022767745.1 Alistipes sp.
GGCGATCTGAATAACCAGGTTGTTGTTTTCCTGTGTGGCCGTAATATAGATATGTCCACCCTTCGGCGTATATTTCAAAGCATTGGACAAGAGGTTATGCATTACCTTCTGAAAATACTCCGGGACGAAATCGGCTTGAAGAAAGTTTTGTTGTGGTACGAAAATCAGATTGAGGTGTTTTTGCTGGGCAAATATCTGGAAGTTTTCTACGATCATCCGAATAAAGGCTACGATATCTCCGGTACGCCATTCCGGTTCTTCAATCGAAGAACGAACTTTAGAAATATTCAGCAGTTGATTGACCAGATTCAGCAGATGGTCTCCCTGGCGGATAATGGTTTGTAATGAGGCGATAGACTCCTGGTCTGTCCCCGTTTTTTCGGACAACTGGTTGGCAAGCCCGAGAATAACCGTCAACGGCGTACGGAATTCATGGGTGATATTCGTAAAAAATTTGCTGCGTACAGTCTCCATGTGACGCATGATTTTCTGCGTTCTGGATTTTATGCGCACGACATATAGCAAAAATCCGATTATAATGATGGTTAGCAGTAAAATGGAAATACCTGCGAATAAGATGATATTTTTGGTTCGTTGCTCCATTTGGTAATTTTTTTGGATCAACGCCAATTCTCTGGAACTTTTCTCTTTTTCGAAATTGACTCTTATATTCTGCAAATGAGCTGTATTTTCTATATTACTGACACTGTCGGCATATTCTCTGCTCAACTTATAGTTTTCAAAGGCTTTGGGACAATTACCCAGTTTTTCGTAGTAGAGATAGTTCAACCAATATACTTCACGTAAATGTTCCCGGGATTGCATCTCTTTGGCCGTACGGGAGGCACGTGTTAAATATTTTTGTGCGGAACTCATATCCCCCTTGCTTATGTTGACACGCGCCAGGGCTATGCAGGACTCGATCCAATGCCAGTGGTCCTGGCTTTTCTCCATTAAATCATAGGCACTCCGATATTCCTGTATAGCGTTATCCCACTGTTTATCCTTTTCCAATAAATTGCCGAAATAGGTATGGCACAAGGAAATTCCGAGGTTGGAACGAGCTGCCTGATTGTGCAACATGGAGCGACGATAGTAAATCCAGGCAGAGTCAATCATTCCCTGCTTTTCAAATATTGCTCCAATATTGGCATAATTAATCGCTTGCCCCAGTTCGCTGTTCAGTTGCTGTTCCCCAGATAAGGCTTGACGAAAAGCGGTGATGGCTGCGCTATAGTTTCCCATTGATAATTGTACATTTCCGATACCATTGAGAGAAACCACCCGGTTTTTTAATGCTACATAGGGACTTTTATCGTGGTATTGTTCACATAATGCAAGTGCTTTATAATGGAATGTGGAAGCTTCGTCCATAATTCCAATTCGGCGAAAATTGGTTCCGATCTGATTGCATATCTGTATGATTTCAATGGTGTCACAAAGTTGTTCCGCTAATTCCAAGGCTTGACGGTGACAGATGGTGGCTTCGTTGAACTTGGCTGCGTCCCGGTAACGCTTGCCCAACGCTTTGCTGGCACACATCATCCCATACTTGTTCCCTTCAGCCTCAAAATGATCCAATAAGATGGACAAGGAATCTATCCCAGGGGTAACTCGAACAGTGCTGTCGATCATTTTGCGGGTTTCATCGGGAAGGTCCGACTGGACCGATGGCGAAGTACAGGCAAACAGCGACAGAACACCTAAACAGATCAGCAATCTCATCTCTTATTTATTTAAATCAGTGAGATAAATATACGTATTTTCCAAAGATATTCTACTCTAAAGAAAAATATTCGGAGTGTTTCCTAATTTGGAGAAAAGTAAATCGTTCTATTGTATAAGTCATTTTGTGATCATAATTTACAAATTTGCATAACGGTATTAATGTCGACTCCTGCAAAATGTTCCGTACTGCCACCAATTTTCATGCAAGAGGTAATATTGAGGTTTAAATAAACCTAAAAAGTCATTTAATATTTAATAGTTGATAGTTGCAGTAATTTATTTTATGGTAAAGTCTCCCGAATAATTATGAATTAAATCCTAAAAAGAATGGAGCCAATAGTAAAAAGTTAAAAGTTACTATAAAAGCCACAGTTATTAAGGTTTTATTGGTTAAGAGATAACATTTGTTTGTCTGTCAATTCCTTCCATCGTCTCAGACCTCCTCAGACGGCGTAGTTTGTTTGTGTAAATTTCTTTATTCGAGGATTAAGTGGCTGATAATCAATGTTGATTAATTTCTTCAACGAGGAGGGGTATTAAGCGTGTTTTGGAGGCAAATGCCTCAAAATATGCCTCTTAAAAACTTTCTAATGCGACCTTTGGGTCGCATTTTTTGTATATAAAAGTATATTTTGGATATATAAACTTTCTAATAATCTACCTATATTTGTATGTTCATCCACGATAAATAACATAGAATATGGGGCGCGTAAAGTCGAAATTTCCAACAGGAAACATTGTTATTAAAAATAAGAAGCCAAATAAAGAGGGTAAAGTTGCTCTATATCTTTGTTATAATATCAATACAACGCCTGTAGCTATTACCACGGATATTTTTGTCAAGCCTGAAGATTGGGATAGCAAGACGCAAACCGTAAAAAGCAAGAATCCCGCTGCAGCCCGACTGAACAATCAGTTGAAACTGCAACGGGAAAAGGTGGATGAGCAAATCATGGCATATGAAGGGTACCTGACGGCAGATATTGTCCGTAAGATGCTAAAGGGTGAGTTTGCTCAACAAAATGACCCCAAGAAGATTGATTTTATTCAATATGCTACGGACTACAATCAGCAACGGTTCGACTTGCAGAAACTTTCTTATTCAACCTATTATAATGGGGACCGATATATAAAGAAATTTCAGCGTTTCTTGGCAGAGCAGACGGGTGAAGGTATTATTTATATAACCGACCTAACTATTGACCTGATTGATAAATATAAAACATTCTGCATTAAAAAGGGCAATACAAAAGAGGGAATCAACAAGATGCTGACTCCTCTTATAAAGGCTGCCATGTATGCCTCGGATAATGGCTTGTTATCTGCAAAGGTATCAACCCAAATCAAACAGTCCTATTTTGACCTGAAAGAGCGGCAATATCGGTCTGAAGTCGAAGATACTGAAGTCCGCTATCTGACAGAGGAACAGATGTTGCAATTTGTGGATTTGTATTCAAAGGTCAAATTTAACAGGACTCGTGAAATCATGGACATGTTCCTGTTTGCTTTTCATGCCTGTGGTTTGCGCGTATCGGATATAGCAACGTTGGAATGGTCTCATATAGATTGGGAGCGCCAAGAGTTGTCGAAAAATCTTGTGAAGGGTAAAGTTTCGCACACGATTCCGTTGACTGCCGCTGCAATGGATATTTTGAAGCGGTGGCAGGAAAAGAATTTGAATAAGCGTTTTGTTTTCAATTTACTTTATCCCACATTTGATACAAGCAATGCTGCTGAGCTTGACAAGAAGATTAAATCAAAGAACCGTATCTTGCAGACCTCGCTGAATGAGATTGGCAATAAAATGGGACTGCCCTTTCATTTGACCATGCACGTTGCTCGCCACACGTTCGCGGTAATGGCTCTGAATCGCGGAGTATCAGTACATATGATCAGTAAATTGTTGGGGCATGCCTCTATTATCACAACTGAAAAGGTCTATGCAGAATTCTTGCCCGACACAATTACTGAAGAAGTGAAAAACAAACTTTCATTCGGGTATATACCGTCAGTTTAATATACTAATTCCAAGCAAAAGCATCTTGATGGGTTTTTGCGAGAAAACTATTCAGATCATCTGCGGAATAATAAAATTTATCACCCACTTGGCTATAACCAAGCCATCCGTTATCTCGGTATTTTTTTAGGGTTTTAGAGTTCACATCTAATAACTCAAGCATCTCTTTGTTGGTGTATAACGGTTTCTGTGAAGCCTTATTCAGGCAATCTTGTGCAGAACCCAACTCTTCCTGCACTACTGTTCTGATTAATTTTTCAAATTCATCTTTGTTAAAATTGATAGATAACATTCTTTAATTAAACTTTTCTTCTTATTTCTATTCGCTCAAGCTTACGCTTGTCCTCTTTTTCAGCAGGTCAGAGTACCCATCGAGGTTTTTGTAATTATATGTTTTTTAAGATTAAGAAACAAATTATTTATGTATTTTTTTTATAAATTGACACGTCTCCAATTATATAAAGGATTGCTAAATAGTATCTATGGTGGTTTTATATGTGCTGATATACAGTATGTTGATTGTGTAAGCGCCCTTAATTAAACCTATTGGAGATAGGTGTATTAAATGAAGGTACTGTTGTTCGTATATTGCGCAGATATATTTTTATAAAAAAATAAAATCAACTTTTCTTGCCTTTTTCTCTTGACTTTTTAACCAAATCTACTATTTATTTATATAGAAATAATTTATAAAAAAGCATAACTATGGAAGACAAGAATTACAAGCGTCAGTACCGAGAATTAGATGACGAAACGAAAAAGAAAATAAGTCAATCGCTAAAAGGGAGAAGTAAAAGTTACAGCCATGTACAAAATATATCAAAAGGGCTAAAAAGTTATTGGCAAAATGTGCCGTCCAAAAATAAGAGTGTAGAATCTGATAAAGCGGATGGCATCATGTAGTAAATTAGGCGAAACAATTATTGATGAATTGAGGCTCTGCTATGTGGCGAAGCCTTCATTGCTTGACAATCTTAGTTCAGCAGCTCTTGGGGAACGTATTGATTTTGCTGATTTTTCAATGGTACGTATCATCGGTCAACATTTCCGCTATTTGTTCAAGGTGTTTATTGGTAAAAAACAGGTTGGTAATTTCTACTATGGTCAATATGGGATTGTCGATAGTTGTTATGCGTGGTTTAAATTTGAGAATCAAGTTTTATATGACGGCGAACTGTTCCGTACCACTCTTGATATTCCGTATAAGCTTAAATTGACCTTCAATAATATAACAGCAATCGATTTGACCAAAGATTTTAAGAAGAATATAGTCAATGTTATACGGAGACTATATAAGGATGAGAGGATTACAACTATTGTGAATGGGAAGGCTGTTAAGAACAGAAAACAAATTATTCCTGAGTTTCATATTGACTATTCGGTTAGTCTCGAACGTCTTAAGAATCCTACGTTTTATGCTAAACAAAAGAAGGCGTTGCATGACAAAACCAAAGGCATTTGTGTTTGCTGCTATGACAAGAAAGCAGAGGTGGAAACAGAAAGCCACAAACAATATATTTTGGACTTTTATAATAATCCAAAGTCCTTGCATCGGCTCGAAATTCATTTAAATGCAGATGAAATCAGAACCTACTGTTCAGCAGTGCATATGGTTCAATCTGTTGATTTGATTTTTGATAAAGAGTTCCTGACCAATATGTTCTACTACCATCTCGCCGCTGTGGTAAGATTTACACGAGGAAGGACCAAACTTGATTGGCGAGACATTTTATTATGCAGTGACAGGAGAATATAACACCACCCCTACCACTGCATCTATTTTTGATTTATTTTTCTGATAAATAGAAAAATAACTACAAGAATAGTCATGCAATTTTATTCAAATGATTTTATAGAAAAATATATATATTGTAATAAAAATTATTACATTTATGGAAAATAAAATTATATGAATGAATTAAAAGTTAAACAAATTATAAATCAAAGAAATATATCAGTAAAACAATTTGCTGAAATGCTTGGCGTTACCCGTGAGCATTGTTACCACATTCTGAAAGGAGAGAACGTGAGCAAAAGGCAATTGCAGAATATGTCAAGGGTACTTAATCTCCCGATTAGAGACTTATATATAACACCTGCTGATATTGTGTCAGAATGTGATCCCTATACAATAGAATTTGGACGAACTGAGCATTATAAAGCATCAGATATAATAACATTCTCGAAATTATCAGGTAGGTATGGGGCTCTTTCAAATATGAGCACAGCCTACCCTATTGATTTGTTGGGACACCATTGCTACACGTCAGAGCATTTATTCATTGCATTGCGATTTTCGGGTTACCCTGATTTACAAAAAGAGATTTTAGAATACGAAAATGCGATGTGGTGCAAAAAAATATTTGTGGGCAGCAGCAAGTATAAGGCGTACCATCATCCCAATTGGCATGATGCAGATTTCGATATTGAAGTTATGAAATATGTGATAAATCTTAAATATGAACAGAATGAAGGGTTTAGACAGCTTCTCAATACGACTAAGGGCAAGATTATTGTAGAGGATGCTACGATGCAGCGAACTAATGAGTCTGTTTTAAAATGGGGCTGTCAGGATCTCGAAAAACGTGATCTTATTAACAAGACGCGAAGTAGTGTTAGAAGATATATTTCAGCACTACAGAAAGAGGCTATTAGTCGGGAGGAGACATTGAAGAATCCTCGGACTGCGTCAGCACAGAAACGCCATGAGCAGAAAATGAAACAATTTGAATCTAATATTGGCAAAATACAGAAGATATATGAAGAGACGTTATTTGAACACTGTAATTATACTCTAAGTGGGAGAAATTCAATGGGAAAGATTCTGACAATGATACGAGATCATGGACACATTGATTATCATTTAGATTATCCGCTATACTTCTTTGAGCATGAAATAAAATGATTGTATTATATTTATGTTTGTGCTAAAATAATATCTGCCATCCATAGCGGGTGGCAGATATTTTTGTGATAGATTATCTTTTTAACTTATAATAATACAATCTGTTTCAACTGCGCGTCATAAGCTATAGGCTGACCACCGATGATATAATTCACGGCTTGTTCGATAATTGGCAATGGGACAACAAACCACTCCTTCGGATTTGAATCCCCTGCTGACAATTTCAGTTGCACATGACTGAATAATTTGTGTATCAGATTCTCAAACGCTACCGCCTTCACATTGAACACTTGCCACGAAGCGACTACTTCTACATCTGCAAACAGGTAAGTTGCATCATTCTTGGCATTGGCAATTCGTTCTTCGACAGTTTGAGTCGTGAATCCAATCTTATATAGGTCTTTGATGGATGCTATCTCAGGGTCTGTCGATTTTGAACGCAGCACATATATATGCCCACTTGGAACGTCGCTTTCAGTAACGGTGAATTGCTTTTTTAGGTGGTCATCATCCGACAATGTCATATCCCGTACAGAATAGCCGCCTGAATAGATTGCCTTTGCCAAACTTTGAAGCAACACGTCGGACTGCAAGCCGTTTTCATATATGCACAACGTTCTGCCATCCAATTTGTAATCCCTCTTTTTTTTAACGCCCTCAATCTTATCCAAAAGGACAAGTATTCCGTCAACTACAAAATAGGCGCCATCCTTCAGATGCTCATCCTTGAACTTGACCAATTTATAACGTCCGTCATTCAGTTTGGCATGAACATCTTTGAATCTCGCAGCATATTTCTCATCGAAATTATCACAAGGGACACGTTGGGCAATATAATCGGGACGATCAATGGATGCTTTTTTCATATATTCGGGAACATCAAACATACCCTGAACCTCAGACGATGTATCGTATAACGGGTCGTTGAACAATTCCATCAACTGCTCATCAATCGTCTTCTCCTTCTCCTTCAACAATCCCAATGTATCGTAAGGCAGACACTTTGCACGCTTTTTCTCGTCCTTGCGGATGGAACTCAACGTTCTCGACAAGGTCATCTCATTGATAGTGCCATCTTCCTGCGGCTCACGGTTGTTTGCCTCGACAAAAGACACCACATCCAAGAACGAGTTAATTAGACGGTCACTTGAGGTCTTCTTCTGTACAGGAGCCTTGACATCGGCGAACTCTTCCGTATCAAACAGCTTCAACAGCTCTTCTTCCCAATTCATATCTTGCCTGTACGTTGATATTCACGTTTCTTTTTAGCCACGAAATCAATTGCCAAAGCAATTCTTTTGGCTAAAGGTTCTGTATCGCTCAACGATGGTATCGCACCATGATGTTCCTCCTTGTATTTGGGCAAATAGTTCTTGACGAGAATAACGGCTTCCTCTATTGTCATGTCAGAACGTTGCTCCTCTATACTGAACTGAATGGCTCTAAAAACTTCAGGAGTAAGCGACTTAGACATAATCTCGTATGCCCTTTGAAATGGATTTATGCTATCAATAAGGTTAATTGACAACTTATCCACTTCAATACCGTTGCCGCAGAATTTATTGGCTATATGTTTATAAAATAGATGATTGTTCGGATAAATACAAAATATTTGTATCGAGCAAATTAAAGGTGGTGAAGTAGATCATAATTATTTGACGTTACTGGGTTTATTCTCAAGTTTTACCATTACCCTCTCTTCCCTTTGTCACATCGGCCCGGATCGTCTCTACGGGTACGGTTTGTTTGTCTATTCATATAAAAAGTCTCATGATAAGCAAAAGAGTTGTCCATAGTTAATTTATGAACAACTCTTTTGAAACAAATATGACTTTTTACATATTTTCGTGCTCAATAAAATTGCTTTGTAACCACTCATTGAGCAATCTCGCCAACTCATCATTATTCAAGTCCTGCATAAGAAAATGAGTGTTGCCATAGATACCGATTTTGGGAAGCTCGACCAATGTTGCATTTCCTCCGTGCCGGTTGATTGTTTCTACGAATTTGCGGGCCATCTGCAGGCGTACGCGCCAATTCTCGTCACCGAGGTTTTGGGACGGTGTTTCGGGGATATAGTCTCCGAAATACAGCACGATTGGAATCTCCGTCAGCCGGCGGAACTGTTCCATCGAAACGGGCGTGCCCGCCACACCTCCGGTCAGTCCGTCAATACGTTCCGGTACTTCGCCATCCGGGAATACGAAGCCCCCGGGCTCATACGAAACGACAGCTTTCACTTCCTTATTTTGTATAGCTGACATCCAGCCGGGGAAGCCTCCTGCCGAATGGGGACAAGAATATGATTCCCGATACGTTTTGCCAATGCACTGAGGGCCGGGACATCCTGTTTATGGTCGCTGATGTCAGGAGTCATTTCACGGAAGAATTGTGAAAGCGATGCGGAATCTTTCGGGAATTGTACGCCTTCATTGTAATTAGGCCAGATACCAATGCGCCATATATCGAACCAAAACATTTCATCGGCGACTGGTTTCACCGTTGTTGTCGCAGACGTTCTTCCTGCCCGTCCGCGTCCGGGCAGATCCACGACATAGCTGCTCCATCCTCGACGCAGCATCAGCGTGGCAAATCCGTCGCGGTCGTCAGGGGTCATCTGCCAACAGACGCCCGAACCTCCGTAACCGTGTACATAGACCAGCGGCAGACAATGGGCGTCGGCTGGAATCTGAAAATCGACGAAGGCGTGGTCGGCACGATAACTCTGTCCCGTCTCCTCCTGCTCGGCCCATCCGACAAATTTACTGTTATCATACGTTCCCGGTCGCTGTATGGTTGTGCCTCCTACCGGGAAGTGTCCCTGTTTTACTATTGTTACAGGCTCTTGTGCTCCGGCCATTGCTGTAACCGACAGCAATAATGCCGATAAAACTATTTTTTTCATTTCTTTTCCGTCAATTGGTTCAACACTTTGCGAAGCGGTTCCGAATATGTCTTGCCGAGATTCATCTCCACAATGTTCAGCATAGCTGAAAGTTGTTCCGGTGTAACTCCAAGATGCATACATATTGCGGCATGACTCCCGAACATCGGCTCTACGCCGCCCACTCCGGCGAGGACCGACACTGTGGTGAGCTCACGTTCCCGATAGGTCAGCAGATCACGCTCAAAAAGGTCGGCGAAAAGATGCTCTTTGAGGAATCGCTCGATTGTCGGAGCGAACAGGGCGTATCCTGCTTTCGGGGCATCGGCAGGTATGCCTGATATTTCGGCAAGCACATCACAGCCACGTTCATATCGGCTTCTGTTGTCTGTAACAATGGATGCTTCCCTGCCGGCTACATCCGTTATGCCGTCAGCCTTTCGCTTCTCCACAACCTGCATAAGAGTCTGAATGGCTCGCAAACTGCGGGGAAATCCGCAATATGCATAGGCGTGAATCACTACTTCGTTTATTTCATTGACTGTCATCCCCGCATCCAATGCTTGAACAAAAGCCTGTTTCAAATTTTCCAAATCGCCTTTCCCTGTATAGGATGCGACTGCAACGATAGCTTGCTCTCTCTCTGCAAGTACCCTGTTCGCTTCGGAATAACGAGTTTCAGCTCCGTTCACAGCTTCTTCATACTGTTTGTTGCTTACAGTAGAGAGCCATACGGTCGCATTCTCCTGCGGATTGGTCGTTATAGCAATATGGGCGAACCAACTGTCCGGGGCTGCTCCATGCCAATGCTCCACCCCCGGCGCAATCTCCACGATGTCTCCCGGAAACAGTCGGCGGGCAGGTTGTCCTTTTTCCTGATAGTAGCCAATGCCTGCGGTGGCAATCAGTATCTGTCCGGCTTTGTGTGAGTGCCAACTGTTGCGGCATCCCGGCTCGAAGGTGACGTTTGCCATCGGAAGATTCAGTTCTTCCTTCTCGCTCAAAGGAGCAAGCCATACTTCGCCGGTAAAGTTCGGATTCGGGGATAATTTGTCGCCCAGCGGATAAGGCTGCCGGAAGTTTTCTGCACTCTGTGCATATACTGCAATGGATGATATTGCCATCATGGCCGTGATAAATAAAATCTTGATTTTCATATCCGTTTTTGTCTGATTATTCATCTAAGGTTTTCGTGAAAGCAAGCGTCGAAAGCTGCCATTTCCTGTTCTCCATCACATATACTTCCGTAACGATAAATGGAAACCGCACGGCACTGCCTCCAACCACCGAATTCAAATGAATCCGGCTGTAAACCGTTGCCGTTCCTGCCGCAAATTTCACCTGGACATCGTGTATCTCGGCTTTCTTATACCAAATGACACCCGTGCGAATGGTTTCCAACTCCTGCTGTTTGCCCCAATAGCCACCCATGTGGACAAATTGCGAGTTCTCATGGAACAGCTCTGCTAACTTTTCCACATTTTTCTCTGACATCCAGTCCCACTTGCATTTCGACAAATCGACGATCTCCTGTTCCTCTGCAGTAAATGCCTTCCTGTTCTCTTGGGCATTTGTTCCGACTGTAAAAGTCAGAAACATAAATACCATAACGGCTATTGATTTCATATCTTTCTGATTTTTAATTATTACCATTGCAAAGATAGTTGGGGCCGTCGGAAGCGGAGATACAAAAAAATCGGTAAAAACTGTGATTTTTACCGATTCTGAGAAATTCAGGTATAAATGAACTATTCCCTGTAATCCGATGGATTTACTCCCAGGTTCTGTTGTACATAGCGGCTGAAATAAGCGGGTGATGAAAATCCGAACATATCGGAAATCTGGACAAACGATAACGATTTGTTGCGTAACAGACGGGAAATGTCGAGAATCGTATAACGGTTGATCCAATAGTTGGCTCCGTATCCACTGACCTTTTTCGACACCTCCGATAAATATTTCGGCGTTATGCACAGACAATCGGCATAATAAGTCACCTCACGATGTTCGCGATAAGTTCCTGCTTCCAGCATTTTCAGAAACCTGTTCATAATGGAGGCATTCTGAGTTGATATATCACTTTCACCGAACAGACTGGCGTGGAAGTCGAAAAAATCGAGAATGGCGGCCTGCATGGCATTGATGAGTGTTTCCTGATAGAAGCGGTGTTCTGAATTCCGGATGCGCAGTTCCAGTTGCTCGAAATCCCTACGGCAGACGATTTGCTGCTCCGGCGTGAGGTGCATGACGGGATTAAGGAACAGGGCCAGAGATCCTTTCATGCCGTAATTGCTTTGAGGTGTGGACAATTCTATAAATTCGGGGGCAGCATAAATGATCTTGCACCGGAAGTCTTCCGAAGGCTGTACCTTATCAATCATTTTCCGTTTGCGGATAATTGACAGATCACCGGCGTGCAACTCAAAATCCCGTCCGTTGAAACGGTAACGGCACGTTCCGCCCAAGCAAAGCATATGTGTAAGATACTCTACTTCGGAGTCTAATCCTATTACACCGAGCCGGTCGGTCACGATCAAGTCCTTGTGCTCGTTCATGGCTATTGTTCGTTTGTGTGAGTTCAAAAATACGAAAAAAACGATATGTACAGGCATCATCGGACACGTTCCACAACGGATTAGACGCCTCTATACCCCATGCTTCGAATTGACCAGTCCGTTTACTTGCGGTTCACAGTTAGATAATCAGGTCAGAGATTTTTGCCGAAAAACTCCGTCAGTTTTTTCACCGCCATGTCCACATACTCCGGCACATAGTAGGTCCTGATATGTGTCGCACCGGGAATCAGGAACAGCTCCTTGTTCTGTGTTCCTGTCGCCTTGCTGTAGCACTGCTCGGTCATGTAGAACGTGTCGGCAATACTTCCGGCAATCATCAGGAGCGGCTGGTTGATAAGATACATTCCTTCGCTGGCATCGAATGCCATCAGGTCCACAAGGCTGCTCTTCGTGTAGCGGAATGTCGAGTTGGGATGCGCATGGCTCTGGAGATAATATTCATAACCGTCACGGTATAGGTCAAATGGAAGTTCTGCAGCCTCGTCCGGTGTCATTCCGCTCATGTCTCCCACGTATTCGATCTCACCGTCTTCAGCCTCCTTCTGACGGGCGGCGCAGGCATCCGCAAGACGTTCCTGCACCTGGCCGATTTGCGAATCAAGAAATCCGTTGCGGCGTACCAGTCCCGAATTGAACATGCTGAGCGTAGCCACGGCCTTGAAGCGCTTGTCGGTCTGAGCGGCTTTCAGCGTATATCCGCCACCTCCGCAGATACCAAGGATACCCACACGCTGCGGATCTACACCAGGATATTGCAACAGGATGTCGGCCGCCCGGCGAATGTCTTCGATACGGTTGGCAGGTTTGTCCGTATTGCGCGGCTCACCTTCACTGGCACCCTGATAGGCAGCATCAAAAGCCAGACAGATATAACCCTGTTCGGCCATGCGTTGGCTGTAAAGACCGGCTACCTGTTCCTTTACGCCACCGTTGGGGTGCGCCACGACAAGAGCGGGAAATTTTTTCGTTATGTCGTAATCCGCCGGTGTATAGACATTGGCAACGATTTTCAGTCCGTTCAATTCGTAAGTTATGGGATGTATGTTTACCGCTCCTGCTTTGTTTTCCGTAATGGCGCCGGCATAAACCAGCCCCCACGGATTGTCGTTATGGCTTCTGAAAGCCGACATGACGGTCTCGGCGAATACTTTATTTCCTTTCATGATCTCCTGTGCGTTTATTGTATTGCATACGGCCATCGCCGCGCACAATACGGTTGTTGCTATCTTTTTCATATTTGATTTATCGTTCCGTGAATGATATTGCAAAGGTAGAATGATGGCCGAATGTTGATTTTACACTATTGTCGGCAAGAAATTCAATTTTTGCTGGAGTTGTGTTTCCCATTATCTTCGGCGTATGTCATGATTTTCAATTCGAACATGTGGCGCGGGTTGTAAAGCCGGTGTGAATTGATTGTCAACGACGGTGGGTTTCATCCGTCGACGGAGCTCATGATATGGCATATTATTCTCGGTTTCACATCTTGTTCTTTAAGGGCTAACCTCCGAATATTTCGCTCATCGGCATCGTCGCAAGGGCATCATCAATAGCCTGTACCTGCCCGGCAGACAGCCGGATGTCGGCTGCCCCAATGTTCTCTTTCAATCGGCACAAATGCCGTGTTCCCGGAATAGGAACGATCCACGGTTTTTTGTTCATCATCCACGCCAGTGCGATTTGCGACGGGGTTGCATGATGCTCTTCCGCCAGGTCTCCGACAAATGCAAGGAGCGGACGGTTCTGCTCGAAACTCTCCCTTCGGAAATGAGGCATCGATGCCCTGTAATCGGTTGCTGGGTCGAATGTCGTATCCGCCGTATAGCAATCGGTCAGCAAGCCGTTGGCCAGCGGGGAGAAAGCCACGAAACCGACACCCAGCTCCTCAAGCGTCGGAAACAGGGACTCGTGCCACCGGGCCATCATCGAATAACGGTTCTGTACGGCCGTAACCGGACAGACCCTGTGGGCACGGCGCAGGTACTCCTCCGTGGCTTCAGAAATTCCCCAGTGAAGGATCTTCCCTTCACGGATCAGGTCAGACATAACGTTGGCCACCGTTTCTGGCTCGACATCCGGATCAATGCGGTGCTGGTAGTAGAGGTCGATATAGTCTGTATGCAGGCGGCGGAGCGATCCTTCAACCGCGCGGCGGATTGCAGTTGGATGCGAGTCCGTTATGATGGCATGGGGGCCTGCGGCTTCCGGTGAGTCGAAGGTCAGTCCGAATTTCGTGGCAATGACCACCCGGTCCCGAAAGGGCCTCAATGCCTCGCCCAACAGCTCTTCGTTGTCATGCGGACGGTCGGGGGTTCCATAGACCTCCGCCGTATCGAAAAAGGTATATCCCATGTCAACGGCATCGGCCAGAAGTCCCGTCATCTGCCGTCTGTCTGCGGGAGCACCATAAGCATGGCTCATGCCCATGCAGCCCAAACCTATCGGGGAAACGCGGAGCCCGCTTAGACCCAATACTTTGTAGTTCATCATATCGTTTTATTTAATCTTTCATTGGGGTGTTGAGATATACACGTTCCTTATCTTCAAGTGACATGTTGAAGAAACGCTTTTCTTGGTTGAGTGAACGGATTCGGGCCATTTCCTCGTCCGTCAGTTCGAAGTCGAAAATCCGGATATTTTCCCGGATGTAATCGGGATTCGACGCTCCCGGAATAACGGAAAATCCCTCCTGGATATGCCAGCGGAGAATGATTTGTGCAGGTGTTTTGCCGTGCGCTTCGGCAATTGAGCAGATGACCGGATCCCGGAGCAGTGCCCCGTTGCTCATTGCCCCGCCCAGCGGAAACCAGCATTCAACCTGAATACCGTAAGGCTTGACCTTTTCGCGCATGGCCAGTCGCTGTGCATAAGGGTGGCATTCGATCTGAAGCACAGCCGGCTTCACGCGCGATTCGCTCATGATCTTGTTAAACACCTCGTCGCTCGCGTCGAAATTGCTGATTCCTAACGCACGTACCTTGCCCATTGCAACAGCTTTCTCCATATCCCGCCATGCACCCACGAAATCGCCGACAGGCTGATGTACATAGAGCAGGTCTATATAATCCAGCTGCATGCGTTCCAACATCTTATCAATAGCCTCCATGGTCTTGCCTTCACCATATTCAGTCGGCCAAAGTTTGCTGGTAATCCATACCTCCTCACGGGGAATGCCGCTTTCCTTTACGGCTCGTCCCACACCCTCTTCATCATTATAGGCATGCGCTGTATCAATATGACGGTAACCGGCTTTTAAGGCCGTGAGACACGATTGCTCGCATACAGAATCGGACGGCTGGAGGAAGGTTCCCAGTCCGAATTGAGGCATCAGGATTCCGTTGTTCAGTTGTACCATCGGTACATCTGCGGCAGTCTTGCAGATATCCTGTGCAAAGGAGATGCTGTATGCCATAGTGGTAAGCACCATAAGTACGGTCATGATTTTCGTTTTCATTTTTATCAGTCTGTTTATTCGACATTGCAAAGGTAGAACGAAGCTCTTGCGCATGCTTTGTAGGAAATTCGGTTGAAACTACATTTATTTCGGTTCTTTGCATGTGACCATTTGTTAGACAATTAATATGTAAAGCCGATTTCCGGAAAAACGGTAATTGGAACCGTGTTTTTTGTTCTTCTGATTCCGGCTGCGGTCTCTAACTTTGCGCTTGAATCAACCATAGAGATTGAAAAATGGATGTCTTATATGATGGCCTTAGCCGTTAATTCGGAGCATGTTATTCCGATGATAAATGAATCCGGAACGCAGAAATAGAAACGCTAGAGAATTCGGGTGATATGATCGTGATAATGTCGCCTGTTTCAGCTGAAGCAATACATGGAGTAATAAAATAGTAGGACAATATTATGAACATTCTTAAAATTATCATTGCAGTGGCATCGGCTATAACAGTGTCATGCAGCAGCACAGTATTAGCACAAACGAAAAACGATAATGGCATGAAATCGGTAATCGTATATTTTACGCATTCCGGCAATACGGAACTGGCAGCCAAGCAGGTTGCAGAAGTAACAGGAGCCAAAATGATAAGGCTTCTTCCGGAACAGCCCTATTCGTCGGAAGATGTAAATTGGGTAAACAAGCAGTCCCGTTGTACACAGGAACACCTCGATCGGTCGCTCCGTCCGGCAATTAAACCGATTGACATCGATTTTACAAAGGTTGATACGTTATTTGTCGGTTTCCCTATCTGGTGGCATGAAGAACCGGCAGTGATACGCACTTTCCTTGACAATTATGGTGAACAATTGAAGGACAAGGTGATTTTCCCATTCTGTACATCTTATGAAAGCCCGATGTCAGAAGCCGATGCTACCTTGAAAAAAGGTTATCCTTCTTTGAAAATCAGAAAAGGCCTTCGGTTGCCTGCCAAATCAGAAGAAATAAAAAAATGGATCAAACAATGAATACGGTAAAATTAAACAACGGCATCGAAATGCCCCAGATGGGCTACGGTGTCTATCAGGTTTCGCCCGCCGAGTGCGAGCGTTGTGTAAGTGATGCCCTCAGCGTAGGCTATCGCATGATTGATACGGCACAAGCCTATCACAACGAAGAAGGTGTAGGCAATGCTGTGCGTAAAAGCGGTATCGACCGCAAGGAGATTTTCCTCGTGTCGAAAATCTGGATTTCCAACTATGGGTACGAAAAGGCTAAAGCGTCAATCGACGAAAGTCTTCGCCGACTTCAGACGGATTACATCGACCTGATGCTTCTGCATCAGCCTTTCTGCGACCGTTACGGTGCATACAGGGCCTTGGAGGATGCCTATATAGAAGGCAAAATCCGTGCTATCGGCGTAAGCAATTTCTACCCGGATCACTTCATCGACATTGCCAGCAACATGGAAATCGTACCGGCTGTAAATCAGGTCGAGACCCATGTCTTCAACCAACAGGTCGAGGCGCAGCGGATTATGGAGAAGTTCGGCACGCACATCATGTCATGGGGACCTTTCGCGGAGGGACGCAACAGTTTCTTTACGAATCCGATATTGGCTGAAACAGGATATAAATATGGCAAATCGGTGGCGCAGGTCGCCCTGCGTTGGCTCATTCAGCGCGGTGTCATCATCATTCCCAAATCTACCCATATAGAGCGTATGCGGCAGAATATCGATATTTTCGATTTTTCACTTTCGGATGGGGATATGGAGGCTATCGCCACGCTCGACATGGGAAAAAGCCTTTTCTTCGACCACCACGATGCGGAAACTGCACGTATGTTTATGGGATGGAGGTAGTGCCATGAAGAAAACTTTAGGAACTACACCTGTAGTAGCTCCGCTACCCGTATTAATCATGGCAACTTACGATGAACAAGGAATGCCCAATGCCAAGACATAAGGAAAATTAAATTGAAAAGGCAGGAATACAGGTTACGAGTAGCATTTTATCAGCGTATAAACTACGGGAAGTTTAAGCGAACATCGTCTCAGACGGTGCGGTTTGTTTGCGCAAATTACATTGATTGTTTCATAATATATTGATAATCAGTACAAATAAATTTCTTCAACGGGAAGAATATTAATGCCTTCTGAATAGATTAAACGATTAAACATCATCGCGATAAACAATGAAAATTTGTTTGTCGCGTTGATTTTTTATGGTCTATATGGCTTTGTTTGTCTAAAATATACGCTCTGTTAAATACATTATCTATATTTATATCCTATAACGGGTTCGTACACCTTGGATTGAAAAGGTGTGATTCTGTGAGCATATATAATTATTTGCTTATCAATGATATATTCCAAATTTTTGAATTGCGGGTTTCAGTCTTGGGGTCTTCATTTCTTTTATATGCGCCTCTATAGATATGTTTTGCCTGCAACATAATGTTTTGATGAGGCCGATATGAAAAATATAACCGATAAATTATAGTTTTTCGGATACTCTGTTGTCTAATGTAGTAGAAATCTGAAATCATGATGGAACAGAAGGAACAGGAATTTACCCGATTGGTTGAAAGGCACAAGGCCGTTGTATATACCGTCTGCTATATGTTTTCCGGTAGCAGGGAGGAGGCGGAGGACCTTTTTCAGGATGTGCTGGTGCGGCTTTGGAAAGGATATGACACATTCCGCGGAGAGTCGGATGTCAGGACATGGATCTACCGTGTAAGTCTCAACACCTGCATTAACGGACAAAAGAGAAAAAGAAAGGACGCGGCGCATATACCGTTAAGCGTGGATGTCGATTTCTTTGGAGAAATAAGCGACAGGACAATGCAGGTAAGACGTCTGTATGACCGAATAAACCGCCTCGGGCTTGTCGACCGTGCCCTGATACTCTTGTGGCTCGAAGGGTTGTCTTATGAGGAAATCGGGGCGGTCATAGGCATTTCCGTAAAGAATGTCTCCTTCCAGCTCTACCGGATCAAAGAGAAACTTAAGAAAATGAACCCCAAAATCAATGGCTATGAAGAATGACAATTTATCCGTGCAAGATGAACTTCAGCAGATGAAGTCGGATTATGAGTATCTCAAGGCAGATATGGACAGGCAGGTGATAATCAACCGGCAGCTTATTGAGGCGGTTTTGCGCAGCGATGTCGGTGTGTTGGACTCAAACAGGAAAAACACCGTGATTGGTGTCGGTGCGGCGATACTCGTAACGTTGGCGGTTTCCTATATCCGGGGCCTTGACATGAGCCTTGCCGGTATGATTGCTGCGTTATATGTACTGATGCTTATCGGCTATGTGCTCATATACCGTAAACTCGGGAAGATTGAAGTCGGTACGGACAACGTCCTGTCGACCGTAACCCGATTGAGGAAATTCAAACGGAACTACATGATCGTCAATACGCTCTCGTGGGTTCTGGTGGCAGGACTGATGTGTTTTGCATTTCCTGAGATTCGCGCTACATTCAGCACTTCGTGGCTCGGTATTGCAGCCGTAACCTTCATGGGTGTCGCTGTTCTTGCGGGCATCTGTATTCAGTACTTTGTTGACAGAAAGGTGCTCGGTGCTTGCGACGATATAATTGACCGCCTGAAGGACAGGTCATGACTGGCCCATCGTAAAGAGCGGCAATAAATCGGACAGGAAGGAAGCCTCGCGGTTTCCTTCCTGCTTTTTCATAATACAGATGGCCATGCGCCCAACTTCATCGTATCCGCCAATTTAGGTTGCTGCTGTTCGGGAAAATCTGCTGCTCCATGACGACATGCCCGATTTATTTGAATGTGGAATAAGACAAGAAAAAGTATACTTTAGCAACCATTTTCGCATATTATTGTTATATTTGCAGCCGTAAAACAGGAGCCATGTCGGAAGAGTTGTTGATAACGAGTGTTGGTAAACTGCGGAATCTCCTGCACCGTGTATTGAAGTCGCGATACGCGGCCGAAGCAGATGTGAAACTTACGGTCGAGGAGTTCATACTGTTGAATATGATCGAGGCCCATACCGATCAGATTCTGCAGAATATCGCCATTGCCACCGGCAAAAACAAGTCGGTCGTAATGCGTATGATAGATTCTCTCGAGCAGAAAGGGCTTGCCAAACGTACGGTCAATCCCGATGACCGACGTGAAAATCTGTTGAGCATAACCGATTGCGGAGCCGTTGTGTTGTCGCAGTACCGTCAGATCGAAAAACGACTTTCGAGTGAACTGTTGAGCGATATTCCCGCCGATAAGATAGCTTGCTTCTTTGAAGTTGCCGAACTGGTTGCAAGACGTGCGGGGAACAAGTAACTTAATTTTTTTTGTGATAATGATTGCCATTGTCGATTATTTGTAATAACAACTATTTATGAGGCGTATTGTGATGCTGCTCGCTACCCTGCCTTTTCTTGCGGTTGCCGAGGTGTCGGCGCAGACAGGTGAACGGGTTATGACTTTAGGCGAGCTATATGTTTTGGCCGACGAACAAAGCAAGACCATAAAAATCTTTGAAGCCGCCGTTACGGGAGCCCGACAGGAAGTGTCGGTTGCCCGCAGTGAATATCTTCCGGATGTGGATTTATCGGCCGCGGCATCCTATAACGGCAATGTTTGGGTTGCGGATCGAGATTTTTCGAACGGCCAGAATTTTGCGGCTCCGCACTTCGGAAACGAATTTTCAATTGCGGCGTCGCAGGTGGTTTTTGCCGGAGGGGCTATTCGCAACAATATCGAGGCCAGTAAGATCCAGGCGCAGATGTCGGAATGGGATTTGGCCGAGCAGCGCCAACGCGTATATTTCCTGCTTACGGGTTACTATCTCGATCTTTATAAATACCGCAACCTTCTGTTTGTCTACGACCGCAACATGGCTCAGACGCTGGAGGTGATCGACGACATGCGTGCCCGCGAGAAGGCTGGCGTTGCTCTCAACAACGACATTACGCGCTATGAAGTACAGTATCGTAACCTCGACTACAGGCGTACTGAACTGGTAAGTTCCATCGAGATATGCAATAACAGGCTGGTGACGATGCTCGGCCTGCCCCCGCAAACCGAGATCCTGCCCGACACGGCTTTGCTCTCCAGGCGCTTGCCCAAGCCTATGGAGGCCGAGCTACAGGATTGGGCCGCAGAGCACTCCCCCGCACTGAATCGCGGCCGCCTGACAATCGACATGCTCAACCGTCGCAAGGGCGTTGTCCGTTCGGGATTCATGCCGCAGATAAGCATAATTGCCGGCGATAATCTTAAGGGCCCCATAACCTATGAAATACCGACTCTTGACAACAATATAAACGTATGGTATGTTGGTGTGGGCCTGAAATTCAGCCTCGGAAACATGTATAAGGTCCCCCGCAAGATGGCGCACATCAACACCTCCATAGTGCAGGCACGCAATGCGCTTGCTTCGGCCGAGGAGAGTGTTTCGCTTGATGTGCGTTCGGCCTATATCCGCTATCTTGATTCGTTCGAGCTGCTGAAAACGCAGGAAAAGAGCCTGCAGCTCGCACGCGAAAACTATGAGGTTATGGCCAACCGTTATGCGAACGATCTGGTGCTGGTGACCGATCTGGTCGATGCCGACAATTTGCGGCTGGCGGCCGAGGTACAGTATGTCAATGCACAAATCAACGTGATATACAATTATTGTAAGTTGCTTTACGAAACAGGAATATTGAATAAAGATCAAATATGAACAGCAGGAACAGAAAAATACTACGAAATGTCGTAGTCGTCGCAATAATAGTATGCGGTTTGACATGGGTATGTTCCAGATTCGTACATCTGGGGCGTGTGGAGTATACCGACAACGCACAGATAAGGCGCAACATGCTGCCGATAAATTCGCGTGTGCAGGGATTTGTTCAGAAGGTCTGCTTCGATGATTTCCAGTTCGTGCACGAAGGCGATACGCTTGTCGTGATCGAAAGTTCGGAGTACGAGTTAAGGGTTGCGCAGGCCAGGGCCAATTTCCAGAGGGCGTTGATGGAGAATACGGCGCGTGAGACGGCGATTTCGACGACGGCCAACGACCTGACCGTATCGGATGCCAATATCGAGGAGTTGCGCATACGCCTTGAGCAGGCGCGAAACGACTTCCGGCGTTATGAGCAGCTGTATGCCCAAAAGGCCGTGACGCGGCAGCAATACGACAATGCAAAGGCCGACTTCGAGGCTACCGAGGCCAAATACGACATGCTGGTGCGCAGCAAGAGAAGCAAGGCTCTGGTCAAGGACGAGCAGACACGACGTTTGGAACAGAACCAGACCAACATCGATGTGGCGCGTGCCGAGCAGCACTTGGCCGAGCTTAATCTTTCGTATACGGTGATCGTGGCGCCATGCGACGGCGTGACATCGCGCAGGTCGATACAGGAGGGCCAGCTCATACAGCCCGGACAGACTCTCCTGTCGCTGGTCGAGGACGGTAACGTGTGGGTCATGGCCAATTACAAGGAGACGCAAACAGCAAATATCCGCGAAGGCATGCCTGTGACAATCAAGGTAGACGCTGTACCGGGTGTGGAGTATTACGGCGAAGTGGAGACCCTGTCCAATGCCACTGGAGCCCAATATTCGATTATCCCGCAGGACAATTCGGCCGGCAACTTCGTGAAGGTCGAACAGCGTATCCCGGTGAAGGTCGTCTTTACCGACCGCAACAGCCGGGAGAATCTCTCGCTGTTACGGTCGGGAATGAACGTGGAGTGTGAAGTAAACTATTGACAGCCATGCCGACCGAACATTCCGAAGAGGTCGCGACGGCGCGACGCATCCTGGTGTGGAAGGATTCAGTGCCCGAGGTGCTGCGGTTTCCGCTGATGCTGTTGATAATTGTCATATACATGCTTTCGGGCGGTGTATACATGTCGGCGGTTTCGGAAATGTCGGGCAGCCTGTCGTGGATCAAGGAGGATATTCTTATGGCCGGTTATGCATCGATGACCGGACTCACGATCGCCTTTCCGCTGCTGTTCCGTATCCTTTTCCGTTTTCCCACACGCAGTATTCTGCTGGTTTCGGCCGCAGTATTCATCATCTGTGATTATGTGTGCATGGTGTGCCATTACCTGCCGCTTGTGGTGCTTATGTCCTTCATCAGCGGATTTTTCAGGATTCTGAGTACGTTCGTTTGCTGGAGTAACCTGCAGCTGCGGATAACGCCTACGCGTGATTTCGCGGTCTTTTTCCCGTTTCTGTTCACTGTCATACTGGGCAGCGTTCAGCTGACGGATATTGTTACCGGGAACAGTGTTTCGGCTTTCGACTGGCGTGCCATGCATCGGCTGACGATCGGGGCGTTCATCGTCGTATTCGCGCTGGTATATTTCGGCATGCGCCGCGGATATCGGCAGGCTCCGTATATCCCGTTCAAGGGAATAGATTATCTTGGGGGCATTCTGTGGAGCCTGTGGCTGCTGTGTATCATTTTCATTTGTGTCTACGGCGAGCATTACGACTGGTTCGACAGCGAAGAGATATGTACGGCGGCCGTCTTTGCCGTCATATTGCTGGCCATGTGTCTTGAGCGGGCTGCGTCGATACGCCACCCCTACATCAGCCTTAGGACGTTCTCGCAGCACAACATGATCCCGATATTCATTCTGTTCGGATGCATGTCGTTGATGTCCACTATGGTATCATCCGTGCAGAATATCTATACGGGTGCGGTTCTTGGTTTCGATGCCCGCCATAATGCCGATTTGTGCTGGGGTGTCGTCGCGGGAATAGCAGTTGGTGCCGGGGTGTTCTTTGTCGCTCTCAAACGGTGGAAATGGCGGATTAAAAGTATCGTTCTTGCGGGATTTGTATCGTTCCTGCTCTATCAGATACAACTGTATTTCCTGATTGACGCTTCGACCGAGAAATATATGCTCTATATGCCCATGGTATTCAAGGGTGCCGGAGTAAGTATCGTATATACGTCGTTGACCTATGCATTGGCCGGCAGCGTGACGTTCGCCTACTATTTCGAGGCGATGTGCGTTATAGGTTTCATAAGGACAAGTTTCGGCGGGCCGCTTAACTCCGCCATCATAACCCGCCTGCTCAACCACGTGAAACAGGCGGCGACGGCCGAGCTGGGCAGTTATGTCGATCAGATGCATCCGATGGCCGATTCGTTCACTGCCGTGCTCGGCGAATTCCAACGTCAGATGCTTATGGTAAGCCTGAAGGAGATTTATGGGTACGCTGCAATTGCGGCTGTGCTGATTCTGCTGGCCATTCTGGCCTCGGATTACAGGCGATACGTCGGTTCTGGCCTTAACGGTATGCTGAAACTGACGCAGGTGTGGAAGGTTGTCCGCGGCCGGACACAAACTACATTATATGATTAGGAATTGTCCGTGGGTGTGTTGATCGTTGCTTGAAAAGTCGGTTGTCTCAATTTGGAGAATGCCGGTTCTGCATGAATCTTCATTTTTCAAATTATCCGTGACGGGCGGCAATGCTGCTGGCGTCGGTGCCCATATTCCCTGCGTCGGATCTGCTGGTCTAAAGGTTTGATTTTCGACCATGCGCACAATATTTTGGTCATTCCTGCGGTATATTTGTAAAAAAAGAAATCGTACTAAACAACCATGGGCGAACAGGATATAACCGATATTTCACTCACTACGCTGCTCGAGAATTTCGAACGGCGCAAAGAGGATTTCCACTATGGAGGATGTCTCATAACGTCGAAGATATGCCTCGACAAGAATGTGCGGCGGATGCTTTTCCGCAAGCCTATACGACTGAATGCATCGTTGATAATACTGTGCTCCAAAGGTTCGATATCGCTCACATCGAACCAGACGCACTATACGCTGCGCGAGCATGCCATGTTCATCAACCGCCCTACGGCGATCATACAGGGTGAGGCACAGGAGGACGCAGAGATATATGTGGCCATGTGGCCCGAGATGTTCATCCAGCAGATAAACGTCGACCTGAAACTCATGACGGGCCTGCTGCTGAAGGTCGACAAGAACCAGCTGCTGTATCTCGACGACAAGGAGTGGGGCGACATAATGCACTCGTTCAGCGATATATGCACCGAGCAGACCTACCGCAGCGACAGCTTCACGGCCGAGATCATACGTTCGGAATTCCGTCTGCTCATATACCGTATCTGCCGTGTCATCGACCACTATACCGACATTAGCGAGATAACGCCCAACCTTGTCCCGCATGACCGGCACGAGCGCTATTTTGAGCGGTTCGTGCAGACTCTGTCGCGGCACTACATGCAGGAGCGATCGGTGGGATTCTATGCCGACGAATTGAACCTTACACCCAAATACCTGACAACCGTCATCCGTAAGGCGAGCGGCCGTACGGCGACCGACTGGATCAACAGCTTCGTGATTCTCGAGGCGAAGAACATGCTCAAGTATTCGGCCCTCAGCATACAGGAGATAGCCTACCGGCTCAACTTCCCCAATCAGTCATTCTTCGGCAAATACTTCAAGAACCATACGGGTAAAACTCCGTCGGCATACCGCGAGGATGACTGACCGCTTTGCGGTCTTACGGCTTATCGGCTCATATCGTAGTTAAGTAGTATATGAAAACGGCGGCAGGCTCCTTTTGAAAGGTAGCCTGCCGCCGTCGCTTTTACCGGCCGCAGCCGTCGTGTCAGATAAGTTTCTCGAGTGAATCCAGCGACTTGCGAATAACCGATTCGGGAACATCGTAGTTGACCAGCTTGTTCTCGAAGTACTGCTCGTAGGCATAGAGGTCGATCATGCCGTGGCCCGAGAGGTTGAAGAGTATCGTCTTCGGCGTACCCTCCTCCTTGGCACGCAGCGCCTCGCGTACGGCGACGGCAACGGCATGCGTCGATTCTGGTGCGGGGATGATGCCCTCGCTCTTGGCGAACATCATGCCTGCCGAGAAGGTCTCGAGCTGCGGCACCGACTGCGCCTCGATAAGCCCGTCCTTGTAGAGCTGGCTGACGATTGAACCGGCGCCGTGGTAGCGCAAACCGCCGGCATGTATGTCTGCGGGCTGGAAGTTGTGTCCCAGCGTGTACATGGGCATCAGCGGCGTCATGCCGGCAGTGTCGCCATAGTCGTACTGGAACTCGCCGCGCGTGAGTTTGGGGCACGATGCAGGCTCGACAGCCACGATGCGCGTCTTCTTGCCATCGCACAGGTTGCGGCGCAGGAAGGGGAATCCTATGCCGGCGAAGTTCGAGCCACCGCCGAAGCATCCGATCACCACGTCGGGCTCGTCGCCCGCGATCTCCATCTGGCGTATGGCCTCCTCGCCGATGATGGTCTGGTGGAGCAGCACGTGGTTCATGACGCTGCCCAGGCAGTAGCGAGTCGTTTCGCCGTGCGCCAGGGCTATCTCTACGGCCTCCGAGATGGCGATACCCAGATTGCCCGAGCAGTCGGGGTCGTGTGCCAGGATGTCGCGTCCCGCCTGCGTCGTGGTACTCGGCGAGGGGATCACGTCGGCACCCCATGCATTCATCATCAGTTTTCGGTAAGGCTTCTGGTTGTAGCTCACCTTGACCATGTACACGCGCAGGTCTATGTTGAAGTACTGGCAGGCCAGAGCCATGGCGCTGCCCCACTGTCCGCCTCCGGTCTCGGTCGAGAGGTACTTTATACCCTGCTTGGCGTTGTAGTATGCCTGCGGGATTGCCGTGTTGGGCTTGTGTGAGCCTGCGGGCGACGTACCCTCGTTCTTGAAGTATATCTTTGCCGGGGTATCGAGCATGCGCTCGAGGTTGTAGGCTCGCACCACTGGCGTCGGACGCCATATCTTGTAGAGGTCCTGCACCTGCTCGGGTATCTCGATGTAACGTTCGGTGGACATCTCCTGCTTTACCAGTTCCTCGCCGAAGATGCGGCACATGGCCTCGGCCGTAACGGGTTTCTTGGTGCGGGGATCGAGCGCCGGCATGGGCTTGTTGGGCATGTCGGCAACGATGTTGTACCATGCGGTCGGCATCTCGCTCTCTGACAGTAGAATTTTCTTCGTTTTCATGGCAAATTATATTTACACGTTAAAGTTTATACAAACAAAAAGGCCATTGTTCCGAGAAACAATGGCCATATTCCGATTATATATGCACACACACCAGATCAGACGTCATTGTTTCTTGTCAACCAATGAGCGCCACCACCAGATGTTATGTGAATTGCGATACATGCTTCAGTACTTTGTTAGTGCAAATATAATCAAAATTTTTAATGATGTGCAAAACAATCGCACTTTTTTGCATTTTTATTTATATGCAAACTTCAGGCCCTGGAGCTTGTTCCACTCGCCGCGGGTGAAGTCGGGCACTGCCACCGGCATGCTGTTGTGCTTTGCCGAAGTTGCCGACAGCTCGCCTATGCACGACCACTCGGCTGCATCGTATACATCCTGGTCGAGGGGCAGACCGTTCTGCAGACAGTATACAAGACGGAAGTCCATCACGAAGTCCATACCGCCGTGGCCACCGACCTGCTTTGCCTTCTCCTCGATCTCCTGGTGGATGGGATGCTTGTAGGCAGCCATGATGGCGGCCTGCACGTCAGCCGATACGAAGCTGTGGGGATTGATCTGTGCACCCTCGGGGAGGATGTCTGCGCTGATCTGGCCGGGCATGAAAGTGTAGCCCTCGATGGGATATTTATTCGCGAAGCCCTTGGTTCCGGTCAACTGGTAGAGACGGTTGTAGGGACGGGGCGTGTAGACGTTGTGCTGGATCTCGATGGTCTGGCCCAGCTCAGTCTTGACGAGCGTTACGGTGTGGTCGCCGTTGGCGAACTCCGTAGAGCCCATCTTGGCATTTGCCTTCTCGAGACCGTTAACCGACTTCGTGTCCATGCATACAAGGTAGTTGAGCTTGTTGCCGCGGTGTATGTTCAAAGCCTGGCAGCAGGGACCGAAACCGTGCGTCGCGTATACGTCGCCGCGGTGCTTCTGGTTGAAGTCCAAACGCCAGTTGTTGTGGTAGCTGTCCCAGAAATCCGACAGGTTGTGGATATATGCTCCCTCGGCGTGCAGAATCTCGCCGAAGAGGCCATGCTGTGCCATATTGAGGGTCGTCAGCTCGAAGAAGTCGTATACGCAGTTCTCGAGCATCATGCAGTGGCGGCGCGTACGCTCCGACGTGTCCACCAGCTGCCAGCACTCGGCAACGCTCGTGGCGGCGGGAACCTCCACGGCTACGTGCTTGCCGTGCTCCATGGCATATACGGCGATGGGCACGTGGTTAACCCAGTCGGTGGCTATATATATAAGGTCGATGTCGTCGCGCTCGCAGAGCTGCTTGTAAGCCTCCTCGCCAACATACGACTCAGCCTTGGGGAAGCCTGCACCCTCGAGGATGCGCTGGCACTTGTCGACGTTCGACTGCTCGAGGTCGCACAGACCCTTGATCTCTACACCCTCGAGGTGCGTGAAGCGCTGTACGGCACCCGGACCGCGCATACCCAGACCGATGAATCCCACGCGTACGACGGGGATGGGATCGGCGGCGAAACCGAGCATCGACTCCTGGCCGGCGGCACGTGCCGGCTCGTCGAATACGATCATACCGTCCTTGAGCGAGTAATTCTCACCCTTGATGGTGTTGGATGCCCCGCAGCACCCAGTCAGCACGACACCCGCAATGAGGGCGCAGCCGACAAACAAATGTTTGATCTTCATAATTTGGATGGTTTATTCGGTGTATTAATAATGTTAATTCCCGTTATTTCTTGTCGCTTGCGGCTGCGGCCTCCTCGGTGTTGAAGCCGTGCTTGCAGTAAGTGTAGCCGTAGTGGTCGAAGAGCTGCGTCAGGTGGCCCATACGCTTGAGGAACGAGTCGTAGTCCTTGCGGTCGTAGCTCCACCCTACCTCGGCTATGGCGCTCATGCGCGGGAGGGTCATGTACTGGGCATACTCGTAGTTGTCGATATACTCGGTCCAGAGGTTACCCTGCACGCCGAGGATGAACTTGCGCTCCTCTTCGTTGAGCTGCTTGTAGGGATCGAATGCATACGAGGTCTCCAGCGGGAGGTAACCTCCGATTGCCAGAGGCTCGTTCTCGACGTCGCGCGTCTGGTAGTAGTCGAGGTAGCAGTTCGAGTTGGGCGACATTATTACGTGGTTACCCAACTTGGCTGCCTGAATACCGTATCCGGGGCCGCGCCATGCCATCACCGTAGCGCTCTGCGTTACGCCGCCCTCGAGTATCTCGTCCCAGCCGATGATCTTGCGGCCGTGGTCGTTCAGGAACTTCTCCACGCGCTTGGTGACGTATGCCTGCAGCTCGGCCTCGTTCTTGAGACCCTCCTGGCGAATGCGCTTCTGGCAGGCGGGGCACTTCTTCCACATGGTCTTGGGGCACTCGTCGCCGCCGATGTGGATATACTCCGACGGGAAGAGCTCCATCACCTCGGTGAGCACGTCCTCCCAGAAGGTGAAGGCCAGCTCCTTGCCGGGGCAGATGACGCGGTCGTCCACACCCCAACGCGTGGCAACCTCATACTGCTCGCCCGTGCAGCCCAGGTCGGGATATGCGGCCAGTGCGGCTACCGAGTGGCCCGGGATCTCGATCTCGGGGATTACCGTAATGAAACGCTCGGCGGCATACTGCACCACGTCGCGTACCTGATCCTGCGTGAAGAAACCGCCGTAGGGCTTGCCGTCCTGACCCTCGTTGCGGCCTATGGGCGACGACTTGCGGATGCTGCCCACTTCGGTCAGGCGGGGATATTTCTTAATCTCGATACGCCAGCCCTGGTCCTCGGTAAGGTGCCAGTGGAGACGGTTGACCTTGTGCATTGCGAGTATGTCGATCATGTCCTTCACCTCGTCGACGCTGAATATGTGGCGTCCCATGTCGAACATGAAGCCGCGGTAGGCGAAGTAGGGCTTGTCGTTGATCTCGCATGCGGGGATGGCCACACGTGCGGCGTCGGCCTCAAATGCCGCTACGGGCAGCATCTGGCGCAGCGTCTGGAAGGCGTAGAATACGCCGTTGGCCTGCTTGGCGGCGATCTCGATGCCCGAGGCGTCGACCTTCAGGCGGTACTGCTCGTCGCCGAGCGACTCGTCGCATATGATGTTGATGGCACGCTTGAGCGGAGCCTCGGCCTGTATGGTCTCGGCCTCGCGTCCGAAGATCTCGCCGGTTACACCGTTCCAGAAGTTTATGGCATAGGCCATGCTCTCGTCGCCGAAGGTCTGGACCACGGGCGTCGAAGCCTTTAACATGAAGGCTCCATCCGATGTGGTGACCGATGCCGGCAGGGGCACGATGTCGATGCTCTGTTCTGCGGGTACGGTCTTACCGCACGATGCGGCAAGCAGCGCTGCCGATACAAGGCTTAGCGATAGAATGCTTTTTAATTTGATCATAGGGCAATAGTTTGGTTATGAAGCCCAAAAGTAGTGGTTTTTTGCGTCATGGCCAAATTTGGCCGTGGTTTTGTCTCTCTTTTTTGCTTTGACGGCCGTTTGGCGCCTTCCGTTGCTCGAACAGCATGCCGCTATGGTGGCGAGATAGCGTATAATCCGCGTGGTTTTCGAACAAAATGCCGCACGGGCTTGATATTTCGGGAGAAAAATGGTATATTTGTAACGGTTTCGCATTTGAAACTCGATTCAAAATGCGGAACGCAACCATGCTGACCGACAAAAACCGCTACAATATTCCCATCCTGACAAAGGGCATGGCGCTTTTGGAGGAGATATCGCGCAATCCGCAGGGATTGACCCTTACGGAATTGACCTCGATACTCAACGCTCCGAAGACGTCGCTCTACCGTATTCTCTGCTCGCTGGTCGAGTTGGGGTACCTGAGCCGTGACGACCGTACGGCGCGTTTCTCGATGACGCACAAGATATTCGGGATGGCCATATCGTCCATCGGCAGCCCGTCGCTGCTCGAATATGCCTACGACCCTATGAGGCGGTTGCGCGATACGCTGCTGGAGACGGTCGTGGTGGGTACGCTGACCGAGAATCAGGTGGTCATTCTCGACCAGATAATCGGCCTGCACCACTTCTGCTTTACGGTCAAGCCCGGCATGAACGTGTGCCTGCATGCGTCGGCTCCGGGCAAGGCCATTGCGGCATACATGCCGGCCGACGAGCTGCGCCTGCTGCTCGACAAGATCGAATACACGCGATACAACGAAAATACGATTTCGGGCGAGGCGGAGTTCCTTGCCGCGCTCGACGAGGTGCGGCGCACGGGATATGCGCTCGACCGCGGCGAAGAGCTTGCGGGCGTGCGGTGTATCGGTGCACCTATATTTAATCGTTACTCGAAGGCCGTGGCCGCCGTGTGGATAACGGGGCCCGAGGGCCGTATCGGCGACGACGCCATCCCCTCCTACGGTGAGGCCATAATGCGTTGCGCCGACGAGATATCGCACAAACTGGGATATATGAATCGACCTCAGCCATAAACAGCCATGAAAAGGTTTCTTCTGTTCATTCCGCTCGCAGCCACGGCCGTAGCCATCATCTGCACGGCCATGCGCAGCTCGGGTACGCGCCCGATGTACACAACCGACGTCGCCGTTGCCGACGACGGGCGTATAGTCTTTACCAACAAGGGTTCGCGCGATGTCACCGTATACGATGGTGCAGGTAAACTGCTCGAACGCGTGGAGTTCGAACTGCCTCCGACCGGTGTCGCCATAGACGGTGACTGGGCCTATGTCACGAGCAGCGCCGGCGAGGGACGTCTGTCGAAACTCTCGCTCAAGGATTACTCGGTGGCCTACACCACCACTACGGCCATGGGTGCCTGCGCCCCGGTGGTGAGCGCCGACGGCGAGACGGTCTATGTCTGCAACCGCTACAAGGGTACGTTGAGCGCCGTATCGGCAGCCGACGGCACGGTGAAGGCTTCGATTGCGATGCTGCGCGAGCCGTGCGCAGCGGTGCTGTCGCCCGACGGCCGCTACCTGTATGTGGCCAACTTCCTGCCCGCACAGCGTGCCGATGTCGACTATGTGGCCGCTGCGGTGTCGGTGGTCGAGTGCGACAAGTTCCGTAAGGTTAACGACATAGTACTGTCGAACGGAAGCAATGCATTGCGTGGCATTGCATGCTCGCCCGATGGCAAGTACGTATTCGTGTCACATAACCTGGGACGTTACCAGATACCTACGTCGCAGCTCCAGCAGGGGTGGATGAACACCAACGCGGTGAGCGTTATAGACGCGTCGGCGCAGTCGCTCGTGGGTTCTGTCGTTATGGACGAGCCCGACCGTGGTGCCGGCGGCATATGGGATGTGGCTTGCGACGGCCGCTACCTGGTCACTTCGCAGTCGGGTACGCACGACGTGAGTGTGGTTGATTATGCGGCCATGGTCAGGAAACTTGAGAGCTATGCCAAGCCTCAGGAGCTGGACTACGACATGTACTTCATACAGGATGTGCGCCGCCGCCGTGCCCTTTCGGGCAATGGTCCGCGCGCCATATGCCTTAAGGATAACAAGGTGTATGTCCCCACCTACTTCTCGGATACGCTTAACGTCGTCGACCTGGAGCAGGACCGCATCTCGGTTGTGGCGTACAACCCCGACCGCATGGAGTCGGCCGTCGATATCGGCGAACGTGCCTTCAACGATGCCGCCCTGTGCTATCAGAACTGGCAGTCGTGCAACGGCTGCCACCCCAACGAGGGTCGTGTCGACGGCATGAACTGGGACCTGATGAACGACGGCATAGGCAACCCGAAGAACTGCAAGAGCATGCTGCTCAGCCACCGCACGCCCAAGTGCATGATTTCGGGCATACGCGACTCGGCCGGCCTTGCCGTGCGCGCCGGATACAAGTTCATACAGTTCTGCGACGTGCCCGAGGATATCGCTCTCTGCGTTGACGAATATCTCATGGCGCTGGAACCGCTGCCGAGCCCCTACCTGGTTGACGGCAAGCTGTCGGCAAAGGCCGAGGAGGGCAAGAAGCTCTACGAGAAGTTCGGATGCGCCAACTGCCATTCGGGCCCCTACTATACCGACATGAAGATGCACCGCATAGGCGAGGACATCGAGTTCGAGCAGGGATGGGATACCCCCACGCTTGTCGAGGTATGGCGCACGGCACCCTATCTGTTCGACGGCCGCGCCGCCACGATGGTGGACGTGTTCTACGAGCACAAGCACGGTATCGACGGCAAGATCTCGCGCAAGGAGGCCGAGGCTTTGGCCGAGTATGTCAATTCGTTGTAGCTGTCATTTGAAGTGAAACACCATATGGGAGACTAACCGAAAACCATATATAACCATGAAACTGAAACCCATATTAATCCTTCCGTGTCTGCTCCTCGCCACGACGGTGTGGGGCCAGATCACGCCGGACAAGGCCGAACGCATGCGGCTCGACTCCGAAATGGAGTACCTGAACATCGAATCGGTGAAAGCCGCCTATGACGACTTCTGTGCCGATCCCGGCTACGATGCGGCGAAGTACGGCGCCAAGTTGCGCGAACTTGAGAGTGCCATGTCGGCCGCTGCGCCGCAGGACTACGATGCCATAGCCCGCATCGTGGCGCTCAAGCGCGAGATCCTGTTGTCGAATCCCCTGCTCGACGATGCCAAGGTGCTGGTAGGCCGCTACCGCATAGGCGAGCATGCCCGCGAGGTGTGGGCTCCGTCGCTCGGCACGCAGGCCAACAACTGGTCGAACCAGTCGTCGGCGGCACGCAGCGGTTTCGATGCCGAGATTGCCGAGCTGTCGAACCTGCGCGGCGACGTGGCCGTGCGTACGGTCTATAAGCCGGCCAACAGCACGTCGGTAACCGACCTGCTTCTGAACTGGGACGGCGAGCGCATCCTCTTTACGGCGGCCGACGAGAACAACCGCTGGAGTGTCTATGAGGTGCGCCGCGACGGTACGGGCCTGCACAAGGCCATCGAGGTTGACGAACCCGACCTGGAGTTCTTCGATGCGGCATACATGCCCAGCGGCCGTATCATCGCCATGAGCAACATCGGCTATCAGGGTGTTCCGTGCGTTAACGGCTCGGATCAGGTAGGTAACATGATCGCCTACGAGCCGACGACGGGCGAGCTGCGCCGAATGACCTTCGACCAGGATGCCAACTGGCACCCGAGGGTGATGAACAACGGACGTCTGATGTATGTGCGCTGGGAGTATACCGACCTTACGCACTACTATTCGCGTTTCGTGATGCACGCCAACCCCGACGGCACCGAGACCAAGGCCCTCTACGGCAGCGGCGGATGGTTCCCCAACAGTATCTTCGACATACAGCCCCTGCCGGGCGGTAACAACACCTTCATAGGTATCATATCGGGCCACCACGGCATAGCCCGTTCGGGCCGTCTTATCCTCTTCAATCCGGCACTCGGCCGCAAGGAGACCAAGGGTATGGTACAGGAGCTGCCCTTCAGCAAGCGCGAGATCGTACCCATCATCAAGGACGAACTGGTTAACGGCGTATGGCCGCAGTTCATCAAGCCCTATCCCGTTGACGACAAGTACTTCCTCGTTGCCGCCAAGCTCACGCCTAAGTCGTTGTGGGGAATATATCTTGTCGACGTGCACGACAACATGACCCTTCTGGCCGAGTTCGAGGGCGAGGGCCTTATCAACCCCATCATCGTCAACAAGCGTCCCGTGCCGCCCATCATCCCCGACCGCATCAAGCCCGGCGACAAGGAGGCTACGGTATTCATTCAGGACATATACGAGGGCGAGGGTCTGCCCGGCGTACCTGTCGGCACGGTAAAGAAACTGCGTGTGTTCGCTTACGAGTACACCTATGTAAATTCCGAGTCGGACCATATTGCTCAGGGTATACAGAGCGGCTGGGATATCAAGCGCAACCTGGGTGAGGTGGATGTCGAGCCCGACGGTTCGGCCATCTTCAAGATTCCGGCTAATACCCCCGTGTCGTTCCAGCCTCTAGACGAGGAGGGTCGCGCCATCCAGTGGATGCGAAGCTGGGTGACGGGTATGCCCGGCGAGGTCGTATCGTGCGTCGGATGCCACGAGGACCAGAACTCGGTACCCATACCCAAGCGTGTTGCCGCCTCGACGAAGGAGCCTTCGCGCCTGCAGACGCCCGAAGGCGGTGTGCGTCCCTTCACGTTCGATCTCGAGGTGCAGCCCATCCTCGACCGCCATTGCGTAGCATGCCACAATGCTGACGGTGCCGAGCCCGACTTTACGGGTGGCATTAAGGTGGCCGATGCCCCGAGCCGCCGTGCCCAGTCGGGACGTCTCGACCTCTCCCAGAGCTATCTCAACCTGCATCCCTATGTCAACCGTCAGGGCCCCGAGGCCGATATCTACGTGATGAAGCCCTACGAGTACCATGCTTCGACGAGCGAACTGGTGCGTATCCTCAAGGGCGGACACCACGGTGTCGAGCTCGACCAGGACGAGTGGAAGACGATCTACAACTGGATCGACTTCAATGCCCCCTGCCACGGTCAGTTTGTGTATAACAACCTGGGCTACTGCCCCACCAACCAGTATGACCGCCGTATAGAGCTTGCCAACAAGTATGCCGACGGTGCTGGCGTCGACTGGAAGCGTGAGATAGCCGACTATGCGGAATATATCAAGGCCCACCCGAAGGCTCCGGCCGAGCGTGCCCGCGTCGAGAAGAAGGAGTACAAGGATGTTTCGAGCCGCAAGTTCCCCTTCGACGAGGCTACGGCCAAGGCTTTGGCCGCCGAGTATGGCGATGCACGCCGTGAGGTGGAGATCGCGCCGGGTGTGAAGATGACCTTCGTGCGCATCCCTGCCGGCGAGTTCGTCATGGGCAACAATAACCGCGGCGCGTACAATGCCCCCGAGGCCAAGGTGAAGATCTCGCGTCCGTTCTGGATGTCGGAGACCGAGGTTACCAACCAGCAGTACAATGTCTTCTTCCCCGAGCATGACAGCCGTTACACGGCACAGTTCTGGAAGGACCATGTTGGCCCCGGTTACCCGGCCAACCGCCCCGAGCAGCCCGTAACGCGTATCAGTTGGAACCAGGCATCGGAGTTCTGCCGCATGATGAGCGAGAAGTGTAACGTGAAGGCCGCCCTGCCGACGGAGGCACAATGGGAGTGGGCTTGCCGCGCCGGAAGCGACAGCGACTTCTGGTATGGCGACCTGAACAGCGACTTCGCGGGCAAGGACAACCTCGCCGACCGCTCGCTGCGCAAGATGGCCGTGTCGGGTATCGACCCGCAGCCCGTTTCGGAGAACAGCTGGGTTTACAAGTACTACACCTTCATGCCCCGTGAGGATGGCGTGGATGACGGTACGATGACCATTGCCGACGTGGCGCAGTACGAGCCCAACGCATGGGGTCTCTACGACATGCACGGTAACGTGTGCGAGTTCACCCGCTCGACGTTCGCCCCCTACCCCTACAAGGGCGAGCCTTCGGAGGGAGACCAGAAGGTAGTGCGCGGCGGCGCATGGAACAGCCGTCCGAAGAACGCCACGGCATATGTGCGCAACGCATACTTCGCATGGCAGCCTGCCAACAATGTAGGCTTCCGCGTGATACTGGAGGATTGATCCCGCCGTCAGGCGCAAACCCCATAAGAGAGGCGGCATCCCGATTCGGGATGCCGCCTCTGTTTGTCGTATGGTTTTATGCTGTCGGAATTTACCGTACCGGAAACGGGACTACGAAATATCGCCGTCGGTGGGCAGCGTCTGCGAGATGTGCGGCACGCTGACGAAGAGATCGCGGTCGGCGGGCCATTCCGATACCTTCGACATGGCCGAATGAACCATGCGGCCGATCGAGTTGGTGAACGATGCGCCGCGATAGTGGCTCGTGTTGGTGATGAACACATAGGAGGTGTTGCCGATGCTCTCGATATAGGCACATGTGCCCGACATGGTTCCCGTGCGAACAAGCGATCCGGTCTTGTTGTTGTAGCGGGCCCAACCGAGGGCATAGTCGCCCTTGCGCGAGATGCGTTTCATCTCGGCCACGCTCTGTGCCGACAGTATGTCGGGAACACCCGGTTTGCCGTCCACCGACGCCACGAGCCGCAGCAGCTCCACGGCCGAGCATACCCATGCTCCGGCACCCTGCAGTCCCGTGATGTTGTTGCCGCCGTAGTGGCGCGGTTTCATGCGGCCCGAGCCGTCGAACGACTCTATCTCGTCGTCGGGGTCGCTGCCGTAGTATTTCACCTCGTGCGGGAAGCGTTGCTCGTAGTAGTTGCGTGCGATGTGCATGTCGTAACATCCTGCGGGCCACAGCACATGACGCTGGATATACTCCTCGTAGCTCATGCCCGACACCTTCTCGATGACACGCGAAAGCACGAGGTAGCCGATGTTGGAATATTGCGGCGCGCCGCCGGGTTTGTCGCGCAGCTTCTGCCGCAGCTGGAAGGCGATGAGTTCGTCGGCCGAGGGGGTGTGGTCCATCTCCTCCCAGCGCATGATGTCGGAGGTGCGGAACATGGGGTCGCCGAGGCGGCGGCTGAAGCCTGCCGTGTGGTTGAGCAGCTGGCGGACGGTTATCTGCTCGGCGCGTTTGTCCTTTATCTCGGAGAACTGCGGGTCGTTCAGGATGCCTTCGGGCCCGAACACCTTTGCATTGAGCGTGAGGAGTCCCTCGTCGCACATCTTCATTATGCCTATGGCGGTGATGAGCTTCGATGCCGACGCTATGCGGTAAATGTCGCCCACCTCGGCGGGAATGTTACGCTCCTTGTCGGCCCAGCCGAAGCCCTTGCAGTAGACCAGGTGGTCGTCCTTCATCACGGCGAACGAAGCACCGCGTATCGAGTTGCGCGCCATCCAGTTGCGGATGTACTGTTCCATCTTCTCGGTAGACTGGAAGTCGGAGAGCGCGTTGTAGAGCGAATCGTTCAGACGGTAGCATGTCTCGTCCATTTCGGGCTCTATGGTAGTATCGTTCCCGCGCCGGAACAAAAGGAATATCACGCCGCACAGCAGGGCGACGACAAATATCGAGAAATATCTTTTCATGGGTTCCTGTAATCGATCAAATCAGTGCAAAAATACGAATTATCCGTCATAATTCAAATGCGGCAGGCTCTTGCCCGGACAAAGGGACGATTATTCATCTGATTTTTACTATTTTTGTGCGCCAAAAATCACACACCCATGAAAACCCCGCTGTTGACAGCCATAATGCTGGCCATGACGCTTTGTGCCGCAGCCGCACCTGTACCCTCCGACGGAGATACGGCCGCCGGGGACAAGTCCGCGGCCGCAACCGAGGCAGAGCGCCCCCGAAGATTGAATTTCTACGGATTTGTCCGCAACTACATATGCTACGACTCGCGCCGCTGCTATACCACCATGGGCGAGATGTTCAACATCATGCCCATGGACGAGGAGTGGAACGAGGACCACACGCAGGATCTGAATGCCGTGCACGAGCTCACGTTCGTATCGTTCACGTCGCGTGTGGGCGTCGACGTGACGGGTCCCGAGATATGGAAGGCCACCTCGACGGCAAAGGTCGAGGCCGACTTCTGCGGTTTCAGCAGTAACAACACCATGCTGCGAATACGTCAGGCATATGTGCGTCTGACGTGGCCGCGCGTAAGCGTCACGTGCGGCCAGACGTGGCATCCGATGGCCATACAGGTCATGCCCTCGGTGTCGGGACTGGCCTCGGGCTCGCCCTTCTCGCCTTTCAACCGCTCGCCGCAGCTGAACGTGGCACTGGATCTCGGACATGGGTGGAACGGTACGGCGGCGGCGCTCTATCAGTTCCCCAATGCCTCGACGGGCCCCGACGGCATCACGTACAACTATTCGCGCTGGAGCGCCTACCCCGAGGTGTATCTTGGAATAAAGCATGTGGGGCCGCAGTTCACGGCCGGAATCGGGGCCGACGTGTTGAGCATCATGCCGCGCCGCAGCGGCACCGTGCAGCGCGAGGTGACGGGTGACGACGGCACTATTGCAACGGAAGAGGTCACCGTACGCCTTAACGACCGTGTCACGGGCATATCGGCCGAAGCCTTTGCCGACTACCGCTACGGCAAGTTCAACCTCAAGGGCAAGGCCATCTATGGCGAGAATACGGCCCACCTGACTATGGTTAGCGGCTTCGGCGCCACGGCCTACGATCCCGTGACGGGGTCGTACGACTACGCCCCCATCCGCTCGGTGACGGCGTGGGTGAATGCCACCTACGGCACGCAATACCGTGTAGGCCTTATGGGCGGTTTCTCGCAGAACCTGGGTGCGGCGCGCGACTTCATCTCGACGGACGATTTCTGGATGCGCGGGGCGAAGAACGTCGACTACATATACCGCATCAGCCCGTCGTTCACATATACGGTAAAGAACCTGACACTCGCCCTTGAGACCGACTACACCGTCGTCGGCTATGGCGACGTGGCGATCAACGGCCGCAGCGATGCCATGCGCCAGGTCGGCAACGTGCGTATATGTACCATGATCAAGTACTCGTTCTGACCTCTGCCATGTCGATCATGGTATGGCAAAAGCCCTGCGACACACCATGTCGCAGGGCTTTTGCCTGATGTTTGCGGGTCGGGGCCTATAACGCGTAGTCCCATTCGCGTATGGCGTCGCCCCAGTTGTTCTCCACAACCTCGATCGTGTGCGGATCGAAATGGTACTCTTTCTTGCGGAAGCCCTTCACGCTGTCGAGGTGCCGCAGGATGGCGGGCCTTACGCTGTCGAAGTCGCCCAGCGAAAGCTGGCGGTAGATTCGCTCGGTGTGCTCGAGCGGCGAGGCCTCGTAGTCCTCAAACCGGATCTCGGCCAGGTGTCCCGCCGGAATGAGGGCCTTGTCGCGTTCATAGGAGCGGTACAGCGCCTGGTAGTTGCGCACGATGCCCTGCTCGAGCTCTTCGTCGGATATCTTCTGCAAACATACCGAGGCGATGGTCTTGCGGAAAAAGTTGCGTGTCGACTCGAATACCACATAGGGGTTGCGCACTATGTAGATGAACTTGGCGTCGGGATACATCTCCAGCAGCATGGCCACACGCGCCGTGTGGGGTGGGTTTTTGCTCAGGTAACGCTTGCGTCCCGATGTATGCAGCGCTATGCGTATCATCTTGTCGAGCTGTCGCTTGAACTCGTCGCGCTCGGCCGCGGTGGCCGTCTCGAAGGTGAGGTAGCGGTCGCGGTATTCGTCCATGTGTCGCGGGAACATCCAGAAATGGTAGTGCGAGCAGGCGGTCATGTTGCTCAGGGCGAACTCCTCCTCCTGCGGCAAGTCCACGCCCAGGGCCATCGAGTCGGTAGGCCGCTCCGACGGCATCACCACCGACATGCATCGCTTGAAGAAGGGTGCGCCCCACAGCATCAGGTGCGGGAATACGGTCTGGTAGGTCGAGCAGCAGCCGAAGCTCTCGTCGCACGAGAATATGTTGTGCATGAATGTGGTGCCGCTGCGCCAGTGTCCCAGGATAAATACCGGCGGCTGCATCTTCACATCGTCCTTCATGGTCTCGTAACGCCGTTCGTTGATGGCATAGAACGGGTCGAGCATGCGCCGCACGCCCCGCGTGAGGGCGAACTTGCGGCGGCACGACTCGTCGATCTCCTTGCCACGCGTGGCGCGATCGAAGGTGTCGCGGTCGGCTCCCACAAGGGTGTTAACCGGCAGGTTGTCGAATTTTAGAAGTCCCATGGCCGAATCCTATTTTTCGGTACATACGACATCCACGCCCTGCTCGCGCAGGTAGCGGCAGGCGCGTTCGACGGCATCGTAGTGCTCGGCGCCGATACCCAGTTGCGCGAGGTTCACGGTGAGCGTCTGCGGCATGTCGTGATGCATCTCGGCTGTCTCGTCTGCGCTGACTATCATACCCACGGCCGACGTGAAGTTCGACACGGGGTCGATGAGGATGAAAGCGCCCGTGGCGCGGTTGTCGGCATAGGCGTCGAATATGAGCGGGCTGGTGGCCGAGACGTCGACGAGACCGATCTCGTTGAGCGACAGGTTGTCAGCGGCGCTGCGTTCCATCGTGTTGACGTTGACCTTGTACTCCACGCTGCGGATATGCGCGCGCGTGGTGTTGGTTGTCTGCTTGAGGAAGAACGACTTGCCGCGGTCCATCGCCTCGACGTCCATCCACACCATCATGGCCTTGAAGTTGTGCCCGACGTGCGGTTTGTCGCCCGTACGGACAAGCATCTCGCCGCGCGAGAGGTCGATCTCGTCCTCAAGCACGAGAGTCACCGACTGCGGCGCGAAAGCCCTCTCAAGGTCGCCGTCGTAGGTGACTATACGGCGTATGCGCGAACTCTTGCCCGAAGGCAGCGCCGTAACCTCGTCGCCGCGCGAGATGACGCCCGAGGCGATCTTGCCGCCGAAGCCGCGGAAGTCGGCATTGGGGCGCAGCACGTACTGTACGGGGAAGCGGAAGTCGGTCATGTTTATGTCGCGGTCGATCGACACCGTCTCGAGGAACTCAAGCAGCGCCGGGCCGTCGTACCACGGTGTGCGCTCGCTGCGCTCCACGACGTTGTCGCCGTCGAGAGCCGAGAGGGGTATGCACTGCAGGTCGGATATGCCGAGCGACTCGACGAAGTGCCGGTACTCCGAGGCTATGGCCTCGAAACGCGCGCGGTCGAATCCCACGAGGTCCATCTTGTTCACTGCAAGCACCACGTGGCGTATGCCCAGCAGCGATGTGAGGAAAGTGTGGCGGCGTGTCTGCACCACCACACCCTGCCGCGCGTCGACGAGGATGATGGCCAGGTTGGCCGTCGAGCCTCCCGTGATCATGTTGCGCGTATATTGCTCGTGTCCCGGGGTGTCGGCTATGATGAACTTGCGGCGGTTGGTAGAAAAGTAGCGGTACGCCACGTCGATGGTGATGCCCTGCTCGCGCTCGGCTTTCAGGCCGTCGCACAGCAGCGCGTAGTCGATATGGTCGCCCGCATTGCCGCAGCGTTTGCTGTCGCGTTCGAGCGCCTGCAGCTGGTCCTCGTAGAGCCGCTTGCTGTCGAACAGCAGGCGCCCGATGAGCGTCGATTTGCCGTCGTCGACCGATCCGGCCGTAAGCAGTCGCAGCAGGTCCTTGCGCTCGTCCTGTGCCAGAAATTCTTCTATGTTGGATGCCATTGTCTCTTTCGTTTAATAGGTTACACGCTAAAAATAACCTTCGCGTTTCTTCTGTTCCATGCTGCCCTCCTGGTCGAAGTCGATCACACGCGTGGTGCGCTCGCTCTTGGTGGTGGTCATCATCTCCTCGACGATCTTCTCAATGGTGTCGGCCTCGCTCTCGATGGCGCCCGTCAGCGGGTAGCACCCCAGCGTGCGGAAGCGCACCTTGCGCATGCGGGCCGTGCGACGCAGCTCCTCGGGCATGCGGTCGTCGTCCACCATGATGAGGTTGCCGTTGTACTCCACCACGGGGCGCTCCTTGGCAAAGTAGAGCGGCACGATGGGTATCTTTTCCAGGCGTATGTACTGCCATACGTCGAGCTCGGTCCAGTTGCTCAGCGGAAAGACGCGGATGCTCTCCCCCTCGTTGATGCGGGTGTTGTATATGTCCCACAGCTCGGGCCGCTGGTTTTTGGGATCCCACTGCTGGTACTCGTTGCGGAACGAGAAAACCCGCTCCTTGGCGCGGCTCTTCTCCTCGTCGCGGCGCGCCCCGCCGAAGGCGGCGTCGAAGCCGTACTTCTTGAGCGCGGCAAGCAGCGCCTGTGTCTTCATAAGGTCGGTATGCACCTTGCTGCCGTGGGTGAAGGGGCCGACGCCCTCCTCATACGCCTTTTTGTTATACTCGACGATCAGGTTCCAGTCGTGCTCGCGGGCGTAGCGGTCACGGAACTCTATCATCTCGCGGAACTTCCACTTCGAGTCGATGTGCATCAGCGGGAAAGGTACCTTCCCCGGATAAAAGGCCTTTTCGGCCAGGCGTACCATGACCGACGAATCCTTGCCTATCGAATAGAGCATCACCGGATTGCGGAACTCGGCCGCAACCTCGCGGATGATATGTATCGATTCGGCTTCGAGAGCCTTCAGATGGCTCAACTTGTATTCTTCCATGTCGTTACATGTTTTTTATTCAATCCTTCTCCGATGCGGGAGCTATGCGTGTGGCCAGGTGGCGCATTATGCGCTGCACGCATTCGTCCACGCCGGCATGAGTCGTGTCGATCACGATGTCGGGGTTTTCGGGGACCTCGAACGGTGCCGAGACACCCGTGAAGTCGGCTATCTCGCCGCGGCGCGCCTTGGCGTAGAGGCCCTTCACGTCGCGACGCTCGCACTCCTCGATGGGGGTCGAGACGTAGATCTCGACAAAGTCGTCGCGGCCGATGATGTCGGCGGCCATACGTCGCAGCTCACGCGTTGGCGAGACGAACGCGGCCAGCGTTATGATGCCCGTCGAGGTAAAGAGCTTGCACACCTCGGCTATGCGGCGTATGTTCTCGCGGCGGTCATGCTCCGAAAAACCGAGGTCGGAGTTTATGCCGCAGCGCACGTTGTCGCCGTCGAGAATACGGCAGAGGCGGTGTCGCGATGAGAGATAGCGCTCGAGTGCTATCGCCACGGTGCTCTTGCCCGAGCCCGAAAGGCCCGTGAACCACAGCGTCACGCCGCGCTGTGCGAGCAGACGCTCCTTGGCGCTGCGCGGCTCCATGCTGTCGAAGATGGGATATATTGATCTGTTTTCCATTGTTGGCTTGTGTTACGTCAGAAACTCCAGAAGATGGGTATGAGCACTATCGACAACACGAATGTGATGATGTTGAGCGGCAGTCCCACACGTATGAAATCCTTGAATCGGTAGTTGCCTATGCCCTGCACTATAAGATTGGTCTGGTACCCTATCGGCGACGAGAAACTTGCCGACGAGGCTATGCAGATGGCCACGAAGAACGGCATCGGGTCGACCCCCAGCTGCTCGGCCGCCGACATGGCTATGGGGAATGCGAATGCCGCGGCGGCGTTGTTGGTTATAAGCTCGGTGATGATGTTCGTGGTGATGTACAGAGCCACCAGCACGGCCCAGGGCGACACGTCGCTCGAGAAGTCGATAACGTGTGCGGCGATGAAGTCGGCAAGGCCCGAGTTGACCATCGCGCGGCTTATGGCCAGCGCGCAGGCTATGGTGATGAGTATGTCCCACGATATGAACTTGGTGTAACGCTTGGCGGGGAATATGCCGAAGCATCCCATGAGCACCGTGACGACACATACCCAGAAGAACATGTCGAGCTGTATGCCGTGCGAAAGGCGTTGCACGGCGGGCAGCGATCCCAGCGTGGCGCCCACGACCATAATGGTGAGCAGGGCCACGGCAAGCCATTTGCGCCAGCCGCGGCTGACGGGTTCGTGGTAACGGCCGTTGCTGAGCATGAGGAAGACGCTCGAATCGCCCCATGTGGAGATGAACGAGCCGTCGGTGTCAAGGATGAGCGTATCGCCCTCGCGGAAGGTCTGCGAATCGGGATCCGGCAATACGACGCCGCCGCGGCGTATCTCGCGTATCTCGGCACCATAGTGCTTGGTGAAATCGAAATCCGAGCACGAGCGGTTTATGCCGGGGAAACGGCTGCCGATGACGGCCTCCACGACGTTCGAGCCCTCTTCTTCTATCTCGGCGGCGACCGCCGTATTCTCGGCCTTGTCATCGGGAAGCCGGCGCGCGGCGAACACTATCATGTAGAGCATGCCGGCGAGGGCTATGAATACCCCGACCTTGCCCAGTTCGAACATCGTGAAGCCCTCATACCCCGCATCGAGCATCATGCCGTGTACCACCAGATTGGTCGAGGTGCCTATCAGCGTGCACATGCCACCCAGGATGGCGGCATACGACAGCGGTATGAGAAATTTGCGCAGCGGCAGGCGCGCCTTGCGGGCCCATTGCTTTATGATGGGTATGAATACCACCACCACGGGCGTGTTGTTCAGAAAGGCCGACACCGACGCTATCACGGGCAGCACATGCACGTATCCGTTGCGTATGGATACGTTGGCCCGTTTCGGCAGCATGCGCTTGACCAGATATCCGAGGGCATCGCTGCGGCGTACGCCCTCGCTTACGAGGAACAGCAACCCCACGGTAATCATACCCTTGTTGGAGAATCCGGCCATTACCTCTTTCGGCGACAATATTCCCACACACATAAACAACACCACAACCGAGAACATTACGAATCCCGGACGCATACGGTCGGCAACCAGAAGTGCCAACATGAGGCACATTCCGGCAAAGACGATACATATTTCAGCGTTCATCCCCTATTTTTATTAATACGGTGTAATGGCCTTGTGTGTGTCGTACGTATCCGAACATCTCGCAGAGGCCTAACCGACACGGCCGCCATACAGGCATCGCACTCCGATGTCCAGCATGAGCGGCTGAATCCGTCACCACATCGTAAGGCAAGTGAATTGCCGCCATTGCCCGTTGCCCGAGACTGTTGGCCCGAAACGGGCCTACTGTCTGCGGGACTGCATTATCCATACAAAATTATCGAATTTTTAACTTTAAAAAAAATATTTTATCCTCGTTCGGTTGCTATTTATGGCCTTTATGTCGCAGTTTCGGACCGAATATCCCCACGTGGGCTGCAATCGTGGCACGGTTTGTGATATTCATAATATCCGGCTGGTGTATTATATACGCGGCGGCGATTGGTATTATGATATGCGGCATATATTTTAGGCCGGAATTGCGTACCTTTGCAGTAAATTAACATCCGTTCAGAATGAAAGCCTATACATACGTCGATCGCGGGCGCTTCGAGCTGCGCGAGAAGCCGCTGCCCGTCATATGTGATCCGCGCGATGCCGTGGTGCGTGTCACGCTCGGAAGTATCTGTACCAGCGACCTGCATATAAAGCATGGAAGCGTACCCCGCGCCGTCAAGGGGATAACCGTCGGCCACGAGATGGTAGGTACGGTCGAGGCCGTAGGCAGCGCCGTCACTACGGTTAAGCCGGGCGACCGCGTAGCGGTTAATGTCGAAACATTCTGTGGCGAGTGCTTTTTCTGCCGCCACGGCTATGTGAACAACTGTACCGATCCCGACGGAGGATGGGCTCTCGGGTGCCGTATCGACGGCGGGCAGGCCGAGTATGTGCGTGTCCCGCACGCCGACCAGGGCCTTACGCGCATACCCGACACGGTGAGCGACGAGCAGGCCCTCTTTGTGGGCGATATTCTTGCTACGGGTTTCTGGGCGGCGCGCATATCCGACATATCGGCTGAGGATACGGTACTTGTCATCGGCGCCGGGCCTACGGGAATATGTACGCTTCTGTGTGTCATGCTCAAACGGCCCAAGCGCATCATCGTATGCGAAAAGTCGGCACAGCGGGCACAGTTCGTGCGTGAGCACTATCCCGACGTGTCGGTCGTTTCGCCGGAGGAATGTCTCGATTTTGTCCGCATGCACAGTGACCACGGGGGTGCCGACCGTGTGATAGAGGTGGCCGGGGCCGACGACACCTTCCGCCTTGCATGGCAGTGTGCGCGCCCGAATGCTACGGTCACGATCGTGGCGCTGTATGACGCTCCGCAGGTGCTGCCTCTGCCCGAGATGTACGGCAAAAACCTTACATTCAAGACTGGCGGTGTGGACGGCTGCGACTGTGCCGAGATCTTGCGTCTGATCGAGCGCGGCGACATCGACACCACCCCACTCATTACCCATCGTTTCCCGCTCGGGCGTATCGACGAGGCCTACCGCCTGTTCGAGAACCGCGAGGACGGGGTGATAAAGATTGCTGTCGAGAACCGCTGATCTCTACGGCACAGGTAAGCGGCATGAATATATCACGGAAACGTCTCTACGGCTGAATATGGCACAGCTAAAAATACGCAATTTGCTGGACATAACGTCACGGGCGGAACTGCGCGAGTGGCTCGTCAAGAATCACAGTGTGGAGTCCGAGTGCTGGGTCGTTGTAAAACGCGGCCGGCCGGTGGACGACAATACTTTCTGGTATGTCGATGCCGTGGAAGAGGCTCTGTGTTTCGGATGGATCGACAGCACAACGAAGAAAATAGCCGACGGAGTGACGGCCCAGCGGCTTTGTCCGCGAAAACCGCGAAGCAACTGGTCGGAGCTCAACAAGGAGCGCTGCCGCAGGATGGAGCGGCTGGGATTGATGACCGATGCCGGGCGTGCCGTGCTGCCCGACATGTCGCCCCGGGGCTTTGTCATAGACGGCGACATATTGCAAAGGCTGCAATCCGATCCTGCGGTGTGGCACAACTTCTGCCGGCTGCCTGATTTGTATAGACGCGTGAGGATTGACACCATTCAGATCAAGCGTAACGAGCCCGCGGTTTTCGAAAGCCGCCTGAACAAGTTCGTGGATAACACACGCAAAGGTATCCTCTACGGCGAGTGGAACGATAATGGCCGACTTTAGAACGTGGCCTTTGGTGAATCGTGTGATTGATGTTGGCCCGGCGGGGCTCCCGTGCCGCGGGCGGATCGCAACGGCACATGGAGCACCCAGTCATCTGCATGACAGCCGAGCTTTGTATTTGTGTCATGATAGCGTATGCCGCCGACTTCGCGGCATGACGTTACACAAAAATACTGAATTTATTTCAGAATGCCGGAGTTCCAATCGGGAAGATATTGTATTTGGCTCATCATTCAGCGCTGCATGGCGCATTTTCATGTGTCGCTTGCGCCGCGGAGGCTTACTGGGGTGGCAGGGACTATGCTTCCGTCTTGTTGCGGTATTCGTTGGGAGTCATTCCTGTAGCCCGCTTGAATACCCGCGAAAAGTGTTGCGGGTACTGGAATCCCAATCCGTATGACACCTCGCTGACTGATGTCGCAGGTATCAGGAGGCGTTCCTTGGCCTGCTCTATAATTTTTTGTTGTATATATTCCGATGCGGTCCTGCCTGTCTCCTGTTTGATAAGATCGCCGAAATAGTTTGGTGAAAGACACAGCTCGCCGGCGCAGTATTTTACCGTAGGCAGACCGTTCTGTCGCGCATTGTCTCCCGTGAAATAGTCGTTCAGCAAAGTTTCAAAACGCGTCAGTATGTCGTGATTCGCGGGCTGGCGGGTGATGAACTGCCGCTCGTAAAAACGCAGGCAGTAGTCCAGCACCATCTCGATACCCGTAACAAGCAGTCGGCGGCTCATGCGGTCGACGGCGTGTTCGAGCTCCTCGTGTATCTTTTCCAGCAAGTCGACAATGGTTGTTCGTTCCCGTTCGGAGAGATGCAGCGCCTCGTTTACCTCGTACGAGAAGAACGAATACTCCCCTATGTGACGGCCGAGATGCGTTCCGCGTATAAGGTCGGGATGGAAGCACAGGGCATAGCCATGCGGCTGGAACTCCTCGCCCGTATCCTCTATGCCGATAACCTGCCTCGGGGCAAGGCATACGACTGTTCCCTTCTGATAGTCGTAACGTTTGCGACCGTATATCAGGTCGCAGTTCTTTTCGTCCTTGAGGAATATTGCATAGAAGCTGAACGTATGCCGCATGTGATGCATGGGCCTTGCCTTCGAAAGGTCGATCATGCTGACCTCGGGGTGCAGCGTCTCCACGCCGAGCATGTCGTTGTATTCCGTTATTGTTTCGATATTCATCAGCGGTGTCTTCATGTCGGGAACTGATTTTCAGCGTTGACTTCACAAATTTAGAAAACACGGATGACATTTCGTCATCACGCGACAAGGAATCGGTGCATTTGTGAAGCATTCCCGTATTATGTATAACAGCTGCCGTGAACAAGAGAGCTAATTTCGCATCCGTAAACCGAGCGTTTCGCTTGCCTGTGTCGGACAGAAATAGGCGTGCGTGACGTCCCGATTACCGAAGGCCGTGCTTGGCTGCCGCGAACGGTACCGCCGGCGCGAAGGAAGCCCTTCAAATATAGACATACGGAAACAACACAACTTATAAATATTGGTAGAATGAAAAATGTTATGATCCTTACCGGAGCCGGACAAATCGGCATGGCAATCGCACGACGCATGGGGGCCGGCATGAAGATTGTGATTGGCGACAAGTGTCCGGAAAATGCCGAGGCCATTGCAGGAACTATGGCCCGTGCGGGGTTCGATACCGTTGCGGTTGAAATGGACCTGGCTTCGCGGGAATCGATTCTTTCGCTGATCGACGCATCGCGGCAATACGGCCAGATCGCCATGCTGGTCAACGCCGCAGGCGTTTCGCCGAGCCAGGCGTCAGTGGAGACCATCCTTCGTGTCGATCTGTACGGAACGGCGGTGCTGCTGGAGGAGGTGGGAAAGGTTATCTGCGACGGAGGTGTCGGCGTGACCGTGTCAAGTCAGTCGGGGCACCGTCTGCCTGCCCTCGATGCCGAAACCGACCGTTTGCTGGCATGTATGCCGCCCGACGATCTGCTTTCGCTTGAAATACTGCAGCCCGGCAACATACGGGATTCGCTGCATGCCTACCAGCTGGCCAAACGATGCAACGTGAAGCGCGTGATGGCCGAGGCGGTAAAATGGGGGCGTCGTGGTGCCCGTATCAACTCAATATCTCCGGGCATTATAGTGACGCCGTTGGCGCTGGACGAGTTCAACGGCCCGCGCGGCGATTTCTACAGGGATATGTTCGCAAAGAGTCCGGCCGGACGTCCCGGCACGGCGGACGAGGTGGCAAATGTGGCCGAGCTGCTGATGAGCACGCGCGGTGCGTTTGTTACCGGAAGCGATTTTCTGGTCGACGGCGGAGCTACGGCCGCATATTTCTATGGGGACTGACGCTTAAATGAGAAAGGTAAGCCTTTGCCGAGAATTAAAAAGGCGGGAAAACAAAAACGAGATGGCCGTTATCACCATCTCGTTTCATTTGTGTCGGAGACCTCATCCCTTCAGCCTCTCTGTTCTGGCGGTGCGTAGGGGACTCGAACCCCTGACCCCGTGCGTGACAGGCACGTATTCTAACCAGCTGAACTAACGCACCTCTTTTGGTTTGCGAGTGCAAAGATAGTGCAAAAATCGCATTCTGCAAATTTTGCCGCCGTTTTTTTGAAAAATATTTACAGCCCGTCTTTGCCGCTGCCGTTCCGCCGCACGGTAGTACCTTTCGCTGCCGCGCGCGACAGCGTGGCGTCGACGATGCGTTCGACCTCGGCGCGGTCGTTCGTATTGATCAGCAGGCTACCCGTTTGCATCAGTACACGGCGTTTCCATACGCGGCGAAAATCCTCGTAGTCCTCCCCCTCTTCGAGCATGATCGACTCGACGATGTTACGCATGAGCGTGGGAAATATCACCATCGAATAGAATGTCATAAAAAACTCGCGTAAGGGTACGCGGCGCAGCTCGCCGCGGCGGATCTCCTCCACGAGGCGCCGTTTTACCGTGTGGATATATCCCTCGACGCCGAGTTCATACATGACGCCGATAAGGTGTTTCGCGTCGCGGTTTATCTCGCCCACGATGAAGAAAGGCAGCGCGGGGTTTGTGCGGAACAAAGCCAGATACTCGTCGATGACGGCATTCAGCCGCTCCATGAAGGGCGCATTGTCCTCGAGTATTACCTGCAGGCGGGGGAATATCTCGCGTACGATGTCGGCGAAAATCTCCTGAAAGAGCCTGTCCTTCGTACGGAAATAGTAGTGCAGCGTCGAACGCTTGATGCCGGCGGCCTCGGCTATGTCGCTCATGCTTGCGTCGGCATAGCCGCGCTTGATGAATATTGCGCGCGCCGTCTCGACGATGCGTTTCTCGAGATTGTCGTTCACGTCACATGCCATGGTTGCCTCCTTTCTTGACATTGTCTATAAACAGCAGCAGACGGTTTGTTATGTTGACGTCGCTGACGCTGCCGTCGAAGTCGAGCGACAGCAGGTTCATTTGCGGATAGAGCGTCTTTATGCGTTTCTCGACACCCTTGGCCACGATATGGTTGGCTATGCAGCCGAAGGGCTGCAGGCTCACCACGTTGTTCACGCCGCTGTCGGCAAACGTCGCTATCTCGCCCGGCAGAAGCCACCCCTCGCCGAAACGGGCGTTGAGCGATATGATCTTCGAGGCTGCGGCCGCCTCGTGGTATATGTTGCCCAGCGGGCGGAAGTACTCGAAACGTGCGGCGGCAGCATTGTAGCTGTCGATTATACCCTGCATCCACCCGAAGACACGGCGCATGAGCCAGTCGGGCATGTGCGAGCGTTCGAGCCCCGTGCGCAGCTTGACGTCGCGGTTGACGAAGCCCTGCATGAAGAAATCGGTCAGCACGGGCGGCACCACCTCGACATCCTGCTCGACGAGCCACTCCGTTATGCCCTTCTGCGCAAAGGGGTTGAACTTCAGGTAGATCTCCCCTACTATGCCCACCTTCGGACGGTCGATGCCCGCAGGCACGACAGCCGAGAAGTCTGCGGCGGCACGTTCGAGCAGCGCGCGGAACGACTCTATCTGCCGTCTTTCGGGCTGTTCGCGTATGATGCGGGCCGCCTCGGCCATATACCTGTCGCGCAATGATGCGGCCGTGCCGCTCTCCGCCTCGCGTACGGCGGCGGGATAATAGAGGCGTGCAAGGCAGTCGGTGAAGACTACGGCCCCGACGGCCGAGCGCAGCAGCTTGCGCCACGGTATGCGGAATCCGGGCTGGTCGTTTTTCAGTCCGCTGCCGGGCGATACCGATATGACGGGTATGCGTTCGAACCCGGCCTCGACCAGCGCCTTCTTTATGAGCGATATGTAGTTGCTGGCGCGGCACTGGCCTCCCGTCTGTGATATTGCCACGGCCGTGCGGTCGAGATCGTAGCGGCCCGACTGCAATGCCGTGATCATGTCGCCCACGATGAGCGTTGCCGGATAGCATATCTCGTTGTTGGCGTACATGAGGCCCTTTTCGGCCGTGTATGCCGAGCTGGCGGGAAGGCTCTCAACATCGTATCCGGCCCTGGCCACGATATGCGGTATGAGGGGCGAGATGAATGGCGTGAAGAACGGTATGAGTATCTTCCGGCGGCGGTCCTTTTCGCCGAAGGCGGGTGTCGTGACGAACGGCTGTGTCTGCGTGCGGCGGCAATGGCCCAGACGGAGGCTCTCGACAAGCGAGCGCACGCGTAGCTTGAGCGACCCGATGTTGCTTACGTCGTCGATCTTGAGCAGGGCGAAACTCTTGCCGTAGCGGCCCAGCAGGTCGCGCACCTCGTCCGTCAGCAGGGCGTCGGGGCCGCAGCCGAACGAGGTCATCTGCACCATCTGTACGTCGCTGTCCTGCCGCACGCACCACTCGGCCGCGCGGAGGATACGGTTGGGATAGGCCCACTGCGAGACGAAATGCGTATCGTCGGTGTCGATCTGCTCGCCGCGTACGATGTCGTCGGTTATGACGTCGACACCCATCGACGAAATCATGTCCGACAGCTTGTGCTGTATGAGCGGGTCGGCATGGTATGGACGCCCCGCAAGCACTATGGTCAGGCGTCCTGCGGCACGGCTCTCCGTAACGATCCGTTCGTCGGCCTCCTTCATGCGGCGCGTAAAGGCGCGGTATTCGTCAAGGGCGCGGCGGAATGCCTTCAGGGCCGTGCGGCGGTCGACTCCCAGCGTGCGGAGATAGTCGGTACACTGCTTCCGCAGCAGGCTCTCCGACCGGAACGACACCGTGGGCGTATCCAGCGGCACGGCGAGGTTTTCCACGCTGCGCACTACGTCGGAGTAGCCCGATACGATGGGACAGTTGTAGCTGTTCACCGCATGGTGGCCGTCGGCCGCCTCGTAAATCACATACGGCATGAGTATGCGGTCGACGCCCTGCGCTGCGAGCCATGCCACATGGCTGTGCACGAGCTTGGCGGGGAAGCATATGTTGTCCGACATGACCTTGCGTACGTTGCTCTCGTAGGATATCATGTTCGAAGCCTCGGAAAGCACTACGCGTATGCCGCAGTTATACAGCAGTGTATGCCAGAACGGGTACTCTTCGTATATGTTCAGGCAACGCGGTATGCCCACCGTGAGTGCGGCATCGTGCCGCTCGGGACGGTCGAAGAGCAGGTGCAGTTTCTCGGCGTAGGCATTGCGGCCCTGAACGTCGCTCGCGCCGCGGTTGGTGAAGTGACGCTCGCACTTGTTGCCCGAGAAGTAGTCGTTGCCGTTGGCGAAGCGGTAGCGCGTGACCATGCACTGGTTCTCGCAGCCGTGGCATTGTAATGCGCGCGAGGTATAGGATGCCGCCTCGACGATGCTCTCCAGCACCACTCCCGAGAAGGCCCTGTCGCGGGCATAGAGCGCACAGCCGAAGGCCCCCATCAGCTCGGGGTGCTCGCTGCGGAACACCTCGCGCCCCGTCAGGCGTTCGAACGCACGCACCACGGCGTCGTTGCGCATGGTTCCGCCCTGTACCACGACGCGGTCGCCCAACTCGTCGGCATTGCGGAACTTGAGTACCTTGTAGAGACAGTTCTTCACCACCGAATATGACAGTCCGGCCGCTATGTCGGCAATCGAGGCCCCCTCGCGCAGCACCTGCTTGACCTTCGAGTTCATGAAGACGGTGCAACGCGTGCCCAGGTCGCACGGGTATTCGGCCGTACATGCCAGCGCGGCAAAGTCGGCAACCGTATATCCGAGGCTCTTGGCGAAGGTCTCGATAAACGATCCGCACCCCGACGAGCATGCTTCGTTTATCTCCATACGGGTCAGCGCGCCGTGGTCGGCGAATATGGCCTTGATGTCCTGGCCGCCGATGTCGAGTATGAACGACACGTCGGGCGTTATCTGGCGTGCGGCGATATAGTGCGCTATGGTCTCGATTATGCCGTAGTCGAGGCGGAATGCCGCACGTATGAGGTCCTCGCCGTAGCCGGTGGAGCATCCTCCGCATATGACGGCACGGCAGCCCGCTGCGGCGCACTTCTCCGACAGCTGCCGCAGGCCGTTACCGACGGCGGCGACGGGATTGCCCTCATTGGGCGCGTAATACGAGAAAAGGAGATGGCGGTCGCGGTCGATGGCCACGATCTTGGTCGTTGTCGATCCCGAATCTATGCCGAGGAACATCTCCATGCGTCCCTCCTTCAGCGGAGCCGGCTCCATCAGGTGGCAGCGCTTCGATTCCTGCCACCGCTCCATCTCATCCGAGCTGTCGAATATGGGTTGCAGCGAGGCGTACGAACGCATGCCCTGAGGCGCATCCTCGGCAATCAGGCGGTTCCACTCCGCGGCGGTCATGCTGCGCTCGTCGGCGGCCATGAGGGCGGCGCCCCATGCCGGCAGCAGCTGGGCATTCTCGGGCACGACGATCTGGTCGGGCGACAGGTGCAGGTAGTCGACAAAGGCCTTACGCAGCGACGGCAGGAAGGCCAGGGGCCCGCCGCAGAAGAGTACCGGAGTGCGTATGTCGCAGCCGTGCGAGAGCGTCACCACGGTCTGCACCGCCACGGCATGGAATATCGACGCGGCAAGGTCCTCGCGCGAGACGTTCTTTGCCGCGAGGTTCTGTATGTCGGTCTTGGCGAATACGCCGCAGCGCGACGCTATGGGATATATGTGCGACGCATTGCGCGCCAGCTGGTCGAGCCCCTCGGGCGTGGTGTTGAGCAGCACGGCCATCTGGTCGATGAAGGCGCCCGTGCCGCCGGCGCAGTTGCCGTTCATGCGCATGTCGGGCGCGCCGCCGTCGTTAAGGAACACCACCTTGGCATCCTCGCCGCCGATGTCGATGACGGTAGCCGTGTCGGGATGGTAGCGCCTGACATATGCCGTCGATGCGACCACTTCCTGTACGAAGCCTATCCTGCTGCGTTCGGCCACGCCCAGGCCCACCGACCCCGTCACCTTGAGCGACAGGCGCGCTCCGGCAAGATGCTCCCCTATCTGGCCGAAGAGCGCGGCGAGCGTCTGCGGCACATGGGCGTTGTGGCGTTCATATGCCGAATAGCACACGTTTCCGGCATCGTCCAGCACGACAGCCTTGACGGTCGTCGAGCCTATGTCGAGTCCCATTCTGTAATCTGCCATATATCGATACTTTACTATTGTTTCAACCCTCCGCACGGCCGCCGCCACGTTGCCATGATTCCTTGTCGATGAATCCATTCCCTGTGCGGGGAAACGCTTGGCGGCACATGCTGACTACACTGTTTGACAGGTGTGTCAGTCGCAAAAGTAGATAAAAATATCTTACGATATTCGCGTTTTGTAAAAAAATTACAATCGTACCGACATATGGGATAACAGCCGGTCCCCGTGGATTAGCGGCCGCTCTTCGATAGGGCCTCGTAGGCAGCCTCGGCGTACAACTTGCCGATGGGGATGGGTGTTTCGCGCCCCTCGACCTTGACTTCGCGCTTGGTGAAGTGCTCGACGCCGCGGCGCGACACGACGTACGATCGGTGCACGCGCAGGAACTGATCTTCGGGCAGCATCTCCGACAGAGCCTTGATGCCCGTGCGCGAAAGCACGTGCCCGCCCGATCGGCGCACTATTTTCACATAGTTGCCCATGGCCTCGACATAGATGATGTCGTCCATTGGTATCGAGATGCTGTTGTACTCCTGCTTGACCACCAGCGTGTCGGGCTGCCGGGCACGGCGTCGGGCGCGGATACGGCGTCGGGCCTTGTCGATGGCCTGCTCGAAACGCTCGTAGGCGAAGGGCTTGTGCAGGAAATCGACGGCATCGAGGTCGAACCCGTCGATGGCATACTGCGCATGTGCCGTGGTGAAGATAAAGCAGCACTCGCGCGGCAGCCAGTGCGCCACGTCCAGGCCGCTCACGCTGTTCATCTCGATGTCGAGCAGCACGAGGTCGGGCTTGCGGCGCGCAATCTCCTCCATGCCTATGCGCGGCTCGCTGAACGTCGTAAGGTCGATGTCGCCGCAGCGCTCGCAGAAGCGGCTTATGACCAGCAGCGCCAGAGGCTCGTCGTCGATGGCTATACACGTGATTCGGTTCATCGCAGTCGTATGGTGAGTGAGGTTCTGAATTTACGGTCGTGCTCCGATATTCCGAGCGTGAAACGGTCGGGATAGAGCAGTTCCATGCGTTTGCGGCAGTTTTCGATGCCGATGGCAGGTTCGTCCTTCGGCGGCGTCTTCATCACGTCGTTCTCGGTCTCGAAATGCAGCGTCCCGTCCTTGACGGCGATACGTATCGATATGGTACAGTCCTCGTCCGACGAGGTTCCGTACTTGAAGGCGTTCTCGACAAACGTGATGAGGATCATGGGCGGAATCTGCACGTCATGCTCGTCGGCCTGCACGTCGAACTCGACGTGCGTGTGGTGGTTCAGTCGCAGCGACTGCAGGTCGACATATTGTCTTATGTAGTCTATCTCGCTGCTGACGGGAATCGTCAGCGACGTGGTGTGGGCGTACATGTACTTGAGTATGTTCGAGAACTTCATGAATGCCGACTCGGCCTTGTCGGACTTGGTTATCACCAGACCGTAGAGCGCATTGAGCGTGTTGAACAGGAAATGGGGGTTTATCTGCGCCTTGTACAGCGCCAGTTCGGCCTTGTTCTTCTCAGCCTCGATCTCCTGCCGCGATATGATCTGGCGGAAGAGCTCTATGGTGAGTTCTATCGTAAGGCTGAAGCCCGACACGATAAGGAAGAAAAACCACACCGTCTGCCGCCGTATCCGCTGACGGGTGTCGATGTCGAGCACCGAGTTGCGGTTGATGCTGTCCGATTGCGGAAAGTCGCCCACGAGCGTGGTGATGAGTATCATCAGCAGAACGATCAGCAGCACGGTGAAATAGCGGCGCCGCATGATCAGCGACGGTATGTTCGACTTGCGGTAGATGAAATACAGCAGGTAGAGGTACGATATGAATGTCACAAGGAACCATATGTTGTGGACGTACCATTTGTCGACCGGCACCATCATGATGATGGCCGGCAGCAGGACCAGGCAGAAGAGCAGGTCGATGTATATCGATATTTTGGCAGATTTCATATCCGTGTCGCGATCATCCGTCCGCGGACTTCCGCGCGCAGGGTGCGAGCCTGCGGAACGGCGCCCCTCGGGCCGGTACCGCCCCGTGCATTACGACGTTATGGGCGCGGGTACCGGACGGTGTGACAAAGTTACGTTTTTGCATGCAATTTAGCAATTGCACGCATGCCGTTCGACACCACATTTTGGCCATCCGACGACACATTTGTGTTTATTAATTAGAAATATTAATTTTGTACGTTATTTCCGTGCAAGGGGAACGTCAAACATCAAAAATAACATATATCGTAATGAAAAAATCGTACTTTTTTCTCGCGGGCCTGTTGTTGCTTTCGGCCTGCGGGAATCTACAGGCCGAGCAGGCAGCGACCGAGTACAAGACACTCGTCGTCTCATCGAGCGACCGCACGCTCAACACCGAATACACGGCCAAATTGCGCGGCCGTCAATATGTTGAGATCCGCCCTCAGGTAAGCGGTCTCATTACCGAGATCCGCATCAATGAGGGTGATGCCGTACACAAGGGCCAGATACTGTTCGTCATCGACCAGGTACCCTACAAGGCCGCCCTCGAGACTGCCATTGCCAACGTCAAGAGCGCCGAGGCCCAGATGGCGACGGCCAAACTGACGGCCGACAGCAAGGAGCAGCTTTACAAGGAGAACATAGTTTCGGATTTCGACCTGCAGTCGGCACGCAATACGCTTGCCGCAGCCGAGGCTGCCCTGGCCCAGGCAAAGGCACAGGAGATAAATGCCCGCAACAACCTCTCTTACACCGAGGTCAAGAGTCCCGTCGACGGCGTGGCCAGCATGATACAGTACCGTGTCGGCGCCCTCGTCAGCAGCAGCATAGCCGAGCCTCTGGTGACGGTAGCCGATACCGAGCAGATGCATGCCTACATATCGCTGTCGGAGATTGAGATACTCGACCTCATACAGCAGTACGGATCGGTAGATGCCGCCATCGAGAAGATGCCCGAGGTGAGCCTCAAGATGATAAACGGCGCCACCTATCCCCACAAGGGCCGCATCGACGCCATAAGCGGTACGGTCGAGGAGAGCACCGGCAAGCTGAGCCTGCGTGCCACCTTCGCCAACCCCGAGGGCCTGCTGTACAACGGCGGTAGCGGACAGGTGATAGTACCCACGACGCGTACGGGCTGTATCATAATTCCCAAGACGGCCACCTACGAGCTGCAGAACCGTATCTTCGTCTACAAGATTGTCGACGGAAAGACGCAGTCGGCTCCCATCACCGTCTTCAAGCTCGACAACGGAACGGAGTATATCGTCGAGACGGGTCTGGCCGAGGGTGACGAGATCATAGCCGAAGGCGCCGGCCTGCTGCGCGACGGAATCGAGGTTAAGAGTCAGACCAATAAAGAGTAATCCGCGCCATGAAGATCAAGTTATTCATCGATCGACCGATATTGGCCGGAGTTATATCCGTCGTCATACTGATTCTGGGATTCATCGGTCTGTCGCAGCTCCCAGTGGAACAGTTCCCCGAGATTGCGCCCCCGACCGTCAGCGTATCGACCTCATACACCGGAGCCAACGCCGAGACGGTGTTGAAGAGTGTGGTCGTACCCCTCGAGGAGGCGCTGAACGGCGTGGAGAACATGATGTACATGACCTCGTCGGCCACCAACACCGGATCGGCCCGTATTACGGTCTACTTCCGTCAGGGTACCGACCCCGATATGGCAACGGTGAACGTACAGAACCGTATAGCCACGGCTCAGGGCCTTATGCCCGCCGAGGTTACCCGAAGCGGTATCACCGTGCGCAAGCGCCAGACGAGTAACATCAAGGCTCTGGCACTTTACAGCCCCGACGATTCGTTCGACGAGAGCTTCCTTAACAACTACCTGAAGATCAACATCGAGCCTCGTCTGGCGCGTATCGCCGGCGTGGGTGAGGTGAACGTCATGGGTTCGGACTATTCGCTGCGAATATGGCTCGACCCCAACAAGATGGCCCAGTATGGCCTTGTCCCCTCGGACATCACCCAGGTGCTCGACGAGCAGAACCTCGAGGCCGCTACGGGTACCCTCGGCGCCGAGTCGGGAAATACGTTCCAGTACGTGCTGAAGTATCGCGGACGCTATGAGTTCGAGCAGGACTACGAGAACATGGTCGTGCGCTCGCTCCCCAACGGCGAGGTGCTTCGCCTGAAGGATGTGGCTACCATCGAGCTCGGTTCGCGTACCTACACCTATATCGGCGAGGTGAACGGACACCCCGGATCGAACTGTATGATCGCACAGACGTCGGGTTCGAACGCCAACGAGATCATCGAGCAGATCGACAAGGAGGTGGCCGAGATCACCAAGAACCTGCCAAAGGGCATGGAGATGGCCGACCTTATGAGTTCGAAGGACTTTCTCGACGCCTCGATCAAGAATGTGATCAAGACCCTTATCGAGGCCATCATCCTCGTTATCCTCGTGGTGTACGTCTTCCTGCAGAGCATGCGCTCGACGCTCATCCCCGCCCTGTCGATCATCGTGTCGCTGGTGGGTACGTTCGCGTTCCTCATCGCGGCGGGATTCAGCCTAAACATGCTTACGCTCTTTGCACTGGTGCTTGTGATCGGTACGGTGGTCGACGATGCCATCGTGGTGGTCGAGGCCGTGCAGGCCAAGTTCGACGAAGGCTACAAGTCGCCCTACCGCGCTACGGTCGACGCCATGAGCAACATCACCTCGGCGCTGGTAACCACCACGTTCGTCTTCATGGCGGTGTTCATCCCCGTGAGCTTCATGGGCGGTACGACGGGTACGTTCTACATGCAGTTCGGTTTGACCATGGCCGTGGCGGTGGGTATATCGCTTATCAGCGCCATGACGCTCTGCCCCGCCCTCTGCGCCCTGATCATGACGCCCCATGCCGACGCCTCGAAGAACGAGAAACTCAGCTTCTCGTCGCGTTTCCACATCGCATTCGACTCAGCCTTCCACCGTCTGGTGATGAAATACAAGGGCGGAGTGATGTTCATGCTCAAGAACAAGTGGCTTGCGGCCGTGCTGCTCGTCGTAGCCTGCGGCGGCCTCTACTACCTGATGAGCACCACCAAGACGGGTCTGGTGCCGCAGGAGGATATGGGTACCATTTTCGTCGATGTGCGTACCTCGCCGGGTAACAGCCTCGAGCAGACGCGTGTCGTAATGGACGAGATCGACGCCCGCATAAAGACCATCCCGCAGCTGAAGATGTACTCGAAGATTACGGGTAACGGTATGATCAGCGGCCAGGGTTCGTCGAACGGTATGTTCATCCTGCGACTCAAGCCGTGGGAGCAGCGTACCGAGGAGGGTGACGACATACAGTCGGTCATCTCGGAGGTGTATCGCCGCACGGCCGACATCACCTCGGCCGACATCATGGCCTTCGCCCAGCCGATGATCCCGGGATACGGTGTCAGCAGCGGTTTCGAGCTCTATGTGCAGGACCAGAAGGGTGGTACGATCGAGGACCTGCTTACGGTAACACGCAACATGCTCGACAAGCTGAACGCCCGTCCGGAGATTGCCCGCGCCACCACGTCGTTCGATACCAAGTTCCCGCAGTACCTCATCGATGTCGACGCCGCCATGTGCAAGCGTAACGGTGTCTCGCCCACCGATGTGCTGAACGTGCTGTCGGGATACATAGGCGGAACATACGCCTCGAACATGAACCGTTTCTCGAAACTCTACCGTGTGATGGTGCAGGCTTCGCCCGAATACCGTCTCGACACCGAGTCGCTCAAGAACATGTTCGTGCGCAACTCGTCGGGCGAGATGTCTCCCGTAAGCCAGTACCTCACACTGACGCGTGTATACGGCGCCGAGACGCTGTCGCGATTCAACCTCTTCTCGGCAATCTCGGTGAACGGTACCCCCGCCAAGGGATACAGCTCGGGGCAGGCCATCCAGGCCGTTCGCGAGGTTGCGGCCGAGACCCTGCCTGCAGGTTACGGATTCGAGTTCGGCGGCATGTCGCGTGAGGAGGCCTCGACGGGCAGCTCGACGACCATCATCTTCGTGATCTGTATCGTATTCATCTACCTGATCCTTTGCGCCCTCTACGAGAGCCTCTTCATCCCGATCGCCGTCATCCTGTCGGTTCCGTTCGGACTGGCCGGAAGCTTCCTCTTCGCCAAGATGTTCGGTCTGGAGAACAACATCTACCTGCAGATCGGTCTGCTCATGCTTATCGGTCTTCTGGCCAAGACGGCCATCCTGCTCACCGAGTATGCCTCGGAGCGCCGCCATCACGGTATGAGCATAACGCAGGCGGCAATCTCGGCGGCACAGGTACGTCTGCGACCCATCCTGATGACCTCGCTTACGATGGTATTCGGTATGCTGCCGCTGATGTTCGCCACGGGTGTAGGTGCAAACGGTAACATCTCGATCGGTGTGGGTACCGTGGGCGGCATGCTCATCGGAACCATTGCCCTGCTTTTCATCGTGCCGGTGCTCTTCATCATATTCCAGTACCTGCAGGAGAAGATCATGCCCGAGCGCAACCTCGAGGAGCTGAACGAGGAGCCGGTTAAGTAATATGTAATGAATCAATAACAGTCATGAAAAAACTTATAGTCATATATTGCATATCGGCATGGGCCTGCCTCGGCGGCTGCTCCATATACAAGAGTTACGAGCGCCCCGACATGCCTGTGGTGGACAGCCTCTACAGGCAGCCTGCGGCCGATACCACATCGCTCGCATCGCTGTCGTGGAGGGAACTCTTCACCGACCCCAAGCTGCAGGCGCTGATCGAGACGGGACTCCAGAACAACACCGACCTTAACATCGCCCGGCTGAAGGTTACCGAGGCCGAAGCTACGCTCATGACCTCGCGACTGGCCTACCTGCCCGCGCTGTCGTTCGAGCCGTCGGGAACGCTCCGCCACGTAGAGGGCGGCGCCACGACCAAGAGCTACGACATAGCCGCCTCGGCCGGATGGGAGGTCGACATCTTCGGCAAGCTGACAAATGCCAAGCGCGGCGCAAAGGCTGCGCTGGAGCAGAGCGAGGCCTACCGTCAGGCTGTGCAGACTCAGCTTGTGGCCACCATCGCCAACAGCTACTACTCGCTGCTCATGCTTGACGCGCAGCTCGACATAAGCGAGCGCACGGCTGCCATCTGGAACGAGAATGTCCGCGCCATGAAGGCCCTCAAGGCCGCCGGCAACGCCACCGAGCTGGCCGTTGCCCAATCCGAGGCCAGCAAGCTGTCGGTAGATGCTTCGGTAGCATCGCTGCACCAGCAGATCGACCAGATGGAGAATACGCTCACAGCCCTGCTCGGAATCGCTCCGCAGACGATCGAGCGCGCCACCATCGCCGAGCAGCGCTTCCCCGAGGAGCTCGCAGCAGGCGTGCCCCTGCAGCTGCTGCAGCGCCGTCCCGACGTGCGCCAGAGCGAGGCTGCCCTGGCACAGGCCTTCTATGCTACCAATGCCGCCCGTGCGGCCTTCTACCCCAGCATCACGCTCAGCGGCTCGGCCGGATGGACCAATGCCGCCGGTGCCGCCATCACCAACCCCGGACAGTGGCTCTTCACGGCTGTGGGATCACTCGTGCAGCCGCTCTTCAACCGCGGCAAGAACATCGCCAACCTGCGCATAGCCAAGGCCCAGCAGGAAGAGGCGCTGCTCTCGTTCCGCCAGAGCCTGCTTGACGCCGGTACCGACGTGAACAATGCCCTCATACAGTGGCAGACGGCACGCCAGCGCCAGATACTCGACCGCCAGCAGATCGCGTCGCTCGAGTCTGCCGTGCGCAGTTCCGAGCTGCTCATGGAATATTCGTCGCAGAATTACCTTGAGGTGCTTACTGCCCGCCAGTCGCTGCTGCAGGCCGAGCTGACGGCCGTATCGGACCGTTTTGACGAGATACAGGGCGTGATAAACCTCTACCACGCTTTGGGCGGCGGCGTTGAGTAACGCCACAAACCACAAAACGACAGGCGCATTCCAATACCGAATGCGCCTGTTTGTTTATACCTGCGAGCTAAAGCTGTCAGAAGAGGTGGAAGGCTACGGTAAGGCCGGCCATGACGATTGCCACCATCGACATCAGCTTGACCAGAATGTTGAGCGACGGGCCCGACGTATCCTTGAACGGGTCGCCCACGGTGTCACCCACCACTGTCGCCTTGTGGCAATGCGAGCCCTTGCCGCCGAGATAACCCTCTTCGATGAGTTTCTTGGCGTTGTCCCATGCACCGCCGGCGTTGGCCATGAATACGGCCAGTACGAAGCCCGAGCTGAGGCCGCCGACCAGCAAGCCCATGACGCCGGCCACGCCGAATACGAGCCCCACAATTACCGGCGCCGCTATGGCCAGTATGCTCGGGAGCAGCATCTCGCGCTGTGCGCCCCGTGTCGATATCTCGACGCAACGTGCATATTCGGGTGTGCCCTCACCCGTAAGTATGCCCTTTATCTCGCGGAACTGCCTCCTGACCTCGGTAACCATACTCTCGGCGGCACGGCCTACGGCGTTCATCGTAAGGCCGCAGAACAGGAACGACATCATCGCCCCGATGAATATGCCGATCAGAACCGTGGGATTCATCAGCGATACGTTGTAATACTCCATGAAATCGAGCATCGAGGCCGTATCGACGGGAATGGTCCCGCCGTCGGGCATCGCCAGCGACGTGATGCCGTTATGCTGCAGCCCGATGCGTATCTCCTCGATATAGGATGCAAGCAGCGCCAGGGCCGTCAGTGCCGCCGAACCTATGGCAAAGCCTTTGCCCGTGGCGGCCGTAGTGTTGCCCAGAGCGTCGAGCGCATCTGTACGCTTGCGCACCTCCTCGCCCAGGCCGCTCATCTCGGCATTGCCGCCCGCATTGTCGGCAATGGGCCCGTAGGCGTCGGTGGCGAGTGTTATGCCCAGTGTCGAGAGCATGCCCACGGCCGCGATGCCTATGCCGTAGAGTCCCTGCGACATGTTCTGCGGCGCCATCATCTCCCCCACGTTGAAACCAATGGCGCAAAGATAGGCCAGGATGATCGCCACGCCGATGGTGACGACGGGTATTGCCGTCGATATCATGCCCGACCCTATGCCGGCAATGATGACCGTGGCGGGTCCCGTCTGCGAGCTGTCGGCAATCTTGCGCGTCGGACGGTAGGAATGCGACGTGAAGTACTCCGTAGCCTGCCCTATTATGATTCCGGCCAGAAGCCCCGTAATGACCGAGCACGAGAGCCCGAGCCAGTTCTGCAGCCCGAGCAGGTAGAGTATGCCGAACGTAGCCACGGCAATCAGCGCCGCGCTGACGTTGACGCCCAGGCCCAGCGATCGCAGCAGCTCGCGCATCGAAGCCCCCTCGCGCGTACGCACCAGGAAGATGCCTATGATCGAGAGCAGGATGCCGACTGCGGCTATCAGCATCGGTGCTAGCACGGCTCTCACCTGCTCGGCCTCGCCCGCCGAGGCGAATGCCGCGGCGCCCAGAGCCGCCGTCGCCAGCACCGAGCCGCAATAGCTCTCGTAGAGGTCGGCGCCCATGCCGGCCACGTCGCCCACGTTGTCGCCTACGTTGTCGGCAATGGTGGCGGGATTGCGCGGGTCGTCCTCGGGAATACCGGCCTCGACCTTGCCCACGAGGTCGGCACCGACGTCGGCGGCCTTGGTGTATATTCCGCCGCCGACGCGGGCAAAGAGGGCCTGCGTCGAGGCACCCATGCCGAAGGTGAGCATCGTGGTGGTTATCACCACAAGTTTCTGCGGCCCGTCGGTCTCGACGAACGTCTCGAGGATGATGTACCAGAACGAGATGTCGAGCAGGCCGAGCCCCACGACCACGAGCCCCATAACGGCGCCGCTGCGGAAGGCCACCTTCAGTCCGCGGTCGAGCGACTGCCGTGCGGCATTAGCCGTGCGGGCCGAGGCGTAGGTGGCTGTTTTCATGCCGAAGAAGCCGGCCAGAGCCGAGAAGAAGCCTCCCGTCAGGAAGGCGAAGGGTACCCACGGGTTCTGCACCCCGAGCCCGTAGGCGAGATAGGCGAAGATCAGCGCCAGCACCACGAATACGATGCCGACGACCTTGTACTGTTGTTTGAGGTAGGCCATGGCCCCCCTGCGCACATGTTCGGCGATTTCGCGCATGCGCTCGGTGCCCTCATCCTCGCGTTTCATCGAGCGGTAGAAGGCCCATGCGAAGGCCAACGCGACGATCGACGCGGCAGGCACACACCAGAAAATCGTTGGAATGTTCATATCGCACAGTGTTTTGGTTGGTACCAAGTTATATGTGTGTATTTTACACGAATATTCTGACAATCAACGACAAGCGTGCCGCGGAACCTGTCGCTCCGCCGGGGGTGTAACCTGTATAGTGTAAATATACGAAATTTTCGCGAGCAAACATCCGTACAAAAGCGTGTCGTGCTAAATAAATTTTTTGAATATCAACGTTTTCCGGCTTGCCGTATCGCGGTATAGCCCCCCGAACGCCACACCGTGTCGCTTTCCCGCCGCAAAGGGCCGCGCGGCATGAAAAATGTATGGTCGGCATGAACTTTATCCACGCTTATTTTATAACTTTGGCAGCGCAAAAATCCCACGCCATGAATGATATGATCGACATACTGTCCGAACTCGGACACCGCCTCGAAGGTTTCGGCCGCGAGCGACGTTCGGCGGAGTGCATCGGCCGCGCCGTGGCCGCAAACGGATGGTTCACCGAGGCGGATGTGATCATGGCCGTGGATGCCATCCGCACGGAGTTTCTCCGGCGCGACAAGCTGGATGCATGGCTCGGCCGTTACCCCCGCACGGCAGGCCGTCGGCGTGTGGCGATAATCATGGCGGGGAATATCCCTCTGGTGGGATTCTTCGACCTTATGTGCGTGCTTGCCTGCGGCCACGAAGCTGCCGTGAAGAGTTCAAGCAAGGATTCGGTTCTTACGGGATATGTGATTGATTTGCTGCGTGAAATATCTGCCGATATTCCTATATCGGTCTATGACGACTCCCTGCCCTACGATATGGCCATAGCCACTGGCGGTGATGCGGCCGCAGCATATTTCCGTACACGCTACGCCTCGATGCCCGCACTCATACGCAGCAGCCGCCACTCGGTGGCTGTACTCGCCGGCGACGAGACGTCGGACATGCTGGAGGGATTGCGGCGCGACATATTCTCGTACGGCGGCCTGGGATGCCGCAACATATCGCTCATACTGCTGCCGCGCGGTGCGTCGCTGCCGCTGCAGCCCGAGCCGCCGCAAGGCGGGCCCCGCCGAAACAACTACCTGCAGACGCGGGCGCTGCTTGAGATGACGGGCGTCGGTTACATCGACCTGGGAGCGTGCGTCGCTGTCGAGCAGTGGGCCTTTCCCGAGACGGCAAGCCGCGTAAACTATGCCTTTTACGACGACCTGCAGCAGGTGGGCGGATGGCTCGCGCAGCACGACGCCCACATACAGTGCGTCGCCTCGCAATGCATCGGCCATCCCCGCCGATGCGACCTCGGGCGTACGCAATATCCCACGCTGACGGATTATGCCGACGGCGTTGACGTAATGGAATTTCTCACACAACAATGATATGAAACAATACGATTTCGACAAGATTGTAGACCGCCACGGCTCGCACTGCCTCAAATACGACGCCCTTGCGCAGAACTACGGCCGCGACGACCTCTATGCGCTGTGGGTCGCCGACATGGATTTCGAGACGCCCGACTTTGTCATCGACGCCATGAAGCGCCGCCTCGAGCATCCCGTGTTCGGATATACGGTCGAATACGACGGATACTGGAACAGCATCGTCTCGTGGCTGCGCGAGCGCCACGGATGGAATGTCGAGCGCGAGTGGCTGCGCTACATTCCCGGCATCGTAAAGGGAATCGGCATGGTGATCAACGTATTCACCCGACCGGGCGACAAGATCATCATACAGCCGCCCATCTACCACCCCTTCCGCCTCGTGCCGCTGGCCAACGGCCGCGAAGTGGTCTACAACCCGCTCAAGAGCAGCGACGGCGAGCACTTCGAGATGGACTTCGACAATCTCGAGAGCATCATCGACGAGCGTTGCAAGGTGCTGATCCTGGCCAACCCCCACAACCCTATCGGAATCACGTGGGACCGCGATACGCTGGCACGGCTGGCCGAGATTGCCGCCGCACACGGCATCGTTGTCATATCGGACGAGATACACAGCGACATGGCGCTCTACGATAACCGCCACATACCCTTTGCCACGGCATCCGATACGGCCGCCCACTGCAGCATAACCTTCGGCGCGCCGTCGAAGACCTTCAACATAGCGGGCATCGTAAGTTCCTATACCGTTGTGCCCGACAAGGCGATACGCGAGAAGTTCTACTCATGGCTCTCGGCCAACGAGTTCGACATGGCCACCATCTTCGCCATGACGGCCACCGAAGCAGCCTTTACGCACGGCGACGGTTGGCGCCGCCAGATGTTGCGCTATGTCGAGGGGAACATCGACTTCGTAGCGGACTACCTCAAGCGTAACATACCGCAGGTGCGTGCCGTCAAGCCACAGGCTTCGTTCCTCGTATGGCTCGATTTCTCGCGTCTGGGGCTCGAACACGAGGTTCTGGTCGACATGATCGTCAACAAGGCGCACCTGGCCATGAACGACGGTGCCATGTTCGGCGTGGAAGGCCGCCAGCACATGCGCATGAATGTCGGATGCCCGCGCTCGATCCTTGCCGAGGCTCTCGACAGTCTGAAACGTGCCGTCGACGACATAAAATAGGCCGCAGGCCATCCTCACGATAAAACAAAGCGGAACGGGAAGCTCCCGTTCCGCTTTATGTTTATGGCCGGCGCCGTATCAGGCCTTCTGCGACGACTCACGTGCAATGCGGTTACGCGCTACGCGGCGATGCCAGCGGTGGCGTATGCGGTCGGCAAGATCGTTCTCGACGAGGAAGTGTATGCCGATAAACGAAAGCCCCATGTATATGACAATCAGCCGTACGAGAGCCCTCACCTCAGGCCATACATCACCCAGCGAGGCCCCCATGCTCTGTATGCGGACAAATCCCGGAGCGCCGTGCGTGCTGGGGAAGATATAGGCTATCTGCCGAAGCCACTCGGGCATCGCCTCGCTCGGATACGATGCTCCGCTGAGCAGGAATATGGGGATCGACGTCCACAGCAGCATCATGAGCGAATTCTCGCGCCGGCGGAACAGCGTCGAGAGGGCTATGCCCATGAAGATGCAGGCGAAGACATACATCGCAAGGAATATGACGATTGTAAGCGTGCGCCCGTTCATCGGGTAATGGAACAGGCGGTAGTGCACCGTCATCAGATAGAACGTCGTGACGGCATACAACGACGCATAGGCCAGCGCCTTGCCCACCACGATCGGGAATGTCGACATGCGGCGGCTGCCTGCGGGCTTCAGTTTGCCGTATATGCCATGCTCGCGCCATGTGCCTCCGATCATGCCTATGCCCACCAGCAGCGTCTGCTGTATGATGACAATAATGATGGGAGGCATGACGAAGGTTCCGTAACCCAGGTAGGGGTTGAACAGCGCATGGCTCTCGTATATCACGGGCTGCGTTATGGCTTTGGCCTGCGGCATGTGGGCACCCTTGGCTATCAGGCGCTGGAACTCGACCATCGCGCCCGTGGTGTTTATTCCGGCCACCATCTCCTGGAACGCCTGACGGTACATGAGCATGTAGCTGGCGTCGAGATATATGCTCACCGTGGCCATCTGCCCGCCCAGGAGTTTCTGCTCGTAATCGTTCGGGATATAGAGTATGCCGTATATGTCGCGGTCGTAGAACTTGCGCTGCGCCTCGGTCATGTCGGAAAGCTCGTACGCCACGACGGTGTTTGGGCCCATGCCCACGGCATCGATCAGATGGCGGCTTGCCGCCGTCTTGCTCATGTCGACCACACCCACGGGAACGTTGCGCAGCACCTCGGCGCCATATCCCAGCGAATAGATCGTGGGATATATGAGCAACGCGAAGATCATGACCAGCATCACGCCCTTGTCGGAGAAGATCGTGGCATACTCGTTCCTCATCACGGCATAGAGCTGCCGGCGGTACGATCTGACGGTATCTCTGAATTTACTCATAGTCGTATTCTACATTTTACCCCAATAGCGGCTGTCGGTCGAGATCCTGTAGAGGCGCGGCAGCACTACCGCGGGCAGGAGCAGGAACAACAGCATGTATGACATGTCGGGCAGCGAGTATGACACCGGAGCGCCGCGCAGCGCCTGGTCCACGATCATGTCGGTGAAATAGGTGAAGGGGAATATCCGGCTGAATATGCGCACGCCGCCATACATGGCCATAATCGGGAACGAAAGGCCCGAGAATGTGAATGCCAGCACCGAGTATCCTCCTCCGAGCGAGAGCGCCAGACGCAGGTCGGCCGTCACGGCCACTACGAACACGGCAATACCCATATAGCTCAATATGAAGACCAGACACCCGGCGAACAGCATGCCGAAGCTGCCGTTCAGCGGTACATTTATTATGTCGAAGAGTATGAAGAACATCAGCAGCGACATCACCGTCATCGACATGAACACGGGCAACAACTTGCCTGTTATGGCCGCGCCGAACGACGAGCCGGCCGAACCGATCCAATCCTTCGCCGTCGAGTATCGGAGTTCCGACCCGAGGGCGAATACCGTCGCCAGCACGGTGAAGATCATGATCATCATCGGCATGAAGCTCGGCGAGAGGTAATAGCCGTAATTGGTGTAGGGATTGAACAATACGTGCTTGTCGAAACGCACGGGCATGGCCTGCGACATGGCCTGTGCCTCGGTAAGGCCCTGCTTCATCAGAATCTGCAGCTGGATACCTACACCGAAGGTTGTGACCGTCGTCTGCAGGTCCTTCGATATGAGTCCGTTGGTTAGTATGTTCACGCCCGACACGTAGGCCTCGACATGGGTCTGCGTGTTGCTCAGTATGTTCTTCTCGAAGAACGACGGGATAAGGACAACGGCGTGTATCTTACCCTCGCGGATAAGCCTCTGGCCCTCGTCCATGTCGGTGATGCCGTAGCGGACCGCGGTCTCGGGAGCGGCATCGATCATCTGCGTGAGCTTGCGCGAGAGCGACGAGTGGTCGTTGTCCACCACCGCAATGGGTAAATCGTGCGGAATGCCCGACTCGAACACCACCGCGAAGAAGGCGAACGACACCACGGGCAGCACCGTGAGCAGCATCATATAGGACGGGAAGTCCCATATGCGCCTTAACTCGCGCGCAAACGCCGCATATATGTTTCGTAGGAATCGCATCGCGCCTGCCGTTTTACTTTCCCAACTTGTCCCAGTCCACCAGTACGCTCATGCCCGGACGGATGTTCTCCACCTCGGTCACGGGGCGTGCCTTCACCGCGAAGGTGCGGATATCGAAGCTGCCCTGCGTGCGCGTAGCGCTCCATGTCGCGAAGTCGGCCTGCACCGAGATATACGTAACCTCCAGCTCGACGTTGCGGTCCAGTGCCGGGACGTAGGCCTGCATCTTCATGCCCTGCGTTATCTTGGGCAGCAGCGTCTCCTTGATGTTGAACGTCACCCACGTGTCCGAGGTGTCGAGCAGGGCAACGACGGGATAGCCCGTACCGACCAGCTCGCCCTGCTCGGCGATGATGGTCGACACCTCGCCGTCAACGGGCGAATATACCATGGCGTCGCCAATGTACGACTCCACCTCGCTGACCACGCCCTCGGCCTGCAGCACCTGAGCCGCTGCGGCAGCCTTGTCCTCCTTGCTGGCGCCGGCCACGGCCAGGTCGTACTGCGCCTTGGCAGCCATCTCGGTGGCGACCATGGCACGGTAGTTGGCATCGGCCTCGTCGAACTTCTGCGCCGGGACGACACCCTTGTCGAAGAGCGTCTTCACTCGCTCGTAGGTCTTCTGTGCCAGCTCCTTGCCGGCCTGAGCCTTCTGCCACATGTTGAGCGCCGCCTCAATCTGCTGCTCGCGCGCTCCCGCTAGAGCCTTCTGGTCGAGTGCCGCAGCCGCGCTCTTCACGGCCTCGGCCTGACGCAGCTTGGCGTCCAGCTCGGGCGTCGAGAGCACATACAGCAGCTGACCCTTCGTAACGTGGTCGCCCTGCTCGACCTTCATCTCCTCGATGCGGCCTGCAATCTTCGACGATGCCTTGTAGGTGGTGCACTCCACCGTGCCCTGTATGATCGTGGGTTCCGACCGCTTGAGGTACCATCCGACAAATGCCACCACGGCAACTATTACTACTACGGCTATTACCAGCCAGATAACATTACGCTTTTTCATATTTCGTCTGCTTTATCATTATTCGAACGTTATTTGACGCGCATCGACACGGCGCGCATAGGCCGTAAACTCGTCGCTCACGCCGGCCGCCTCGAGCAGCTTGGCCAGGGCCACGTCGTATGCGAAGGCCATCTGTATGCGCTCGGTACGGGCCTTTGCAAGGTTAAGCTCGGCATCGATAAGGTCCGACGACGAGGTCATGCCCTCGAGGAACGATGCGTTCTTGGCCTTGAGATACTCCTCGGCGAAGGCTATCGACGCCTCGATCGAGTGGAACTGGTTGTAGTAGTTGAGCATCTCGTTGTAGAGCTTCTCCACGAGCACCGACACGTCCTCGTGGGCCTTCGTTTCGAGCTGTTCGACCTGACGCACGGTCTGCTTGGCCGCCGCATGCTTGTATTCGCGGTTCAGGCCGTCGAAGATGGTGAAGCTCACACCCACGCCCACGGCCCAGCGGGGCAGCATGTTCGTGACCTGGTAGTTATAGACGGTTCCGCCGCCCATTGCCACTATCTGCGGGAAATACGCCGAGCGCTGCAGGCGTACGCCCTGCTCGGCCAGCTCCTTCTTGAGCGATACTTGATTCAACAGCGGGTTGTGGTTCGAAGCCAGCGACTTGTAATACTCCACATCCTCGATATTGTCCACCACGAACATTGCCGAGGCGGGCACGTAGTTCACCTCCTTCGAGGCGAGCGTATTGTTCAACGCATCCTTTATCGTCGAGAGCTGCAACTCGGCATTCTGCAGTTCGCGCTCGGCCTGCGTCATCATATATTCGACATATAGACGCTCGCTCTTGGCCAGCATACCCTGCTCCTCGAGGGCGATGGCGTCGTTCAGGTGCTTGCGTATGCCGTCGGCCACCTGCCGGCGCACGTCCACCACCTGCGAGGCAAGTGCCAGGCCGTAGTAACGCTCGACAAGTTCCGAGATCAGGGCATTGCGCGTTTGCACGCCATGCTCGCGAGCCGTGCTTTCGTCGATGCGGGCCGCGCGGTTGGCCGCGTTGATCTTGCCGCCGAGGAATATGGGCACCGTCACCTCGCCGCCGACGAACCCGAAGCTGCGGTCCTGCAGCGTGTAGCTCCAGTCCAGCCCGGCCATCGAGCCCAGCGCCTGCTGCAGCAGTCCGGCCACCTGCTGGCTTATGATTCCCGTCTGCACGCCCGTCGAGATGAGGTTGCCCGCAGCGGTTCCGATAGGCTCCTTCAGCGAGTTGGCATCCAGCGCTATGTCGTCACCCATATATACGTAGCTTCCCACTGCGTTTATCTTTGGCATGCGCAGGCCTATGGCCGCCTGCCGCTGGCGTTTGGCTGCCATCTCCTCATATTCGGACGCCTTGACGGCCGGATTCTCCGTGGTGGCAATCTCGACAGCCTCCTCCAGCGACAGGAGACGGCCGTCGTTCTGTGCCGATGCCCCGACCGAGGCGAGCGTCAGACAAATCAAAAACAGATTTTTCTTCATACCGATCGCATTTATTATTTCGACAAATGTACCCATATTTTTCCATTCGGGATATTAAAAACCGGAATAGAATAAATTACTGTCGTTATCAAACATTTTTCTTCTCCGAGCCCGTTCCCCGGCGGCAGTCATGCGTGACATGACGCCCATTACGGGCTACCGTTCACCGGTTAGAGGCCGTTGCAGGATACCATGCAATAATCCCGCCACGGGCCATGTCTGCCAGCCGCTATTTACGTGCCGACCGCAGCACGATGACCGTAATTTCGGGGCGGGCGCCCAACCTCATGGGGAAAAACACGCACCCTACGCCGTCGGTTATATTCAGGTGACGGCCATGTTCGGTGTAGAGGCCGCTCCAGCGCCTGTAACGCAACGCGGCGGGAGACATGCCGCGTCGGCCCACGGGCAATTTCACCTGCATGGCGTGGACATGGCCCGACAGCGTCACGTCGCCGTATCCTTCAGCCACGATATCGTCCCACAGCTGTGGAATATGCGCCAGCGTCACGTTGAACATGCGCTGCGGCACATGGTCATACACGCGTCCGATGCCGTCGGTCGGCAGATCGGGCGAATGGCGCCGTTCGGCCCAGTCGCGGGCGAACGATATGCCCGTCACCGAGATGGAATCCGCCCCGCGGCGCAGGTATTCCGTCGCATTGTCGAGTACGTGCCACCCCATGGCCTCCTCGGCCGCAATAACGCGCCGCGTGCTCTCCTCGACGGGCAGCGAGAGCGTGTCGCGCACATATACGCCGATGTCGTGGTTCCCTGTAACGGAATATACCCCGTCGCGCGCCTGCAGCCGCGACAGCAGCGGCGCTGCCGCCGCAATCTCCGAATGGCAGATGTTAACCAGGTCGCCACAAAAGGCTATCATGTCGGCTTGCAAGCCGTTACATATCTCCACCACACGCTTCACTTCACGTTGTGGGCGTACCATGGTTCCCAAATGCAGATCCGACACCTGGACTATTCTGTAACCGTCGAACGACGCCGGCAGGCGGTCGGAGACGATCTCCACGCTCCTGACGCTATAATCGGTTCGCGTAACCGCCATACCATATATAAACAGCCCCGCCACGGCCACGCTCGCCGCACCGCCCGACAGCCATATCCACCGCCTGCGGGACAGCAGCAGCGCAAGCGTAAGGGGCAATCGCGCCGCAGTCAGCTGCATATAGGCAAAATATACCCACATCGATGCCATCACAACCTCCGCAGGGTTATCGTCGAAAGCCACGAACGTCACCCCCATGAATATGAACGGCAGGGCGTCCACCGCCCATACCGCCGGCAACAGACGCCGCGCCGTGACGCCTTTGGCCCGCCGCAGCACGACGGCCCGATCGGCTATCATCAGCAAAATGGAGAATGCGGCAATAATCCAGGTCATACGCTCATCCGCCGGGGAGGAAACGGCACGGCCGCGCACCGTATCCCCCGACATATCAATACAAAGATAAAATTTTTACGCAACAAATCACCAATTTCGCCCCATTCATTCCGCCAAAAAGGAGCACTTGCGGGAAATAACGGCAATCGGCGCCCTCACTTTTACCGCAAGACTGCGCAGTCGTATCATTTTGCCGCCGGCACATTTTTTCGTACATTTACGGCCATGAAGTTTTCCATGGCCATAATTGCATTGGCGGCAATCATGCTCACACTACCCGTCCGCAATGCCGGCGCCGGGTCGTCCGCTGCGGCGGGCACTCCGCGGGAGGATGTCCGACGCGTGCGGATAGTGGCCGCAGGCGACCTCATGCAACACTTGCCCCAAGTGACGGCAGCACGCGATGCACAAGGGCGTTACGACTATACGGAGTCGTTCCGCCATGTGGCGCGCATCATGCGCGGCGCCGACCTGGCCATCGTCAACCTCGAGACCACGCTCAGCGACGAAGGCCCCTATACGGGCTATCCCTGCTTCCGCTCCCCCGCCGCCGTGGCCGACGCCATGCGCGACATGCAGATAGACCTCGCCGCCATGGCCAACAACCACTGCTGCGACCGCGGCGGAGCCGGCATCCGCGCCACCACACGCATACTCGACAGCCGCGGCATACGCCGCACGGGCGTCTTCCGCGACAGCCTCGACCACAGTCTAAACAACATCCAGCTTTTCCGCCGCAACGGCCTGACGCTCGCCGTCGTCAACTACACCTACGGCACCAACGGGCTGCCCGTACCCGAGGGGTGCGTCGTCAACCGTCTCGACACGGCTGTCATAGCCCGCGACATGGCCGCCGCCAAAGGCCACGCCCCCGACTGCATCATAGCCGTAGTGCACTGGGGCAACGAATACCAGCGGCAGCCCGACGCGGCACAGCGCTCCATGGCGGCATTCCTGCGACGGCACGGTGCCGACGTCATCATCGGCAGCCACCCGCATGTCGTGCAACCCGTCGAATGTGACAGCACAGGCGGCGTAACCGTGTATTCGCTCGGCAACTTCGTATCCAACCAGCGGAAACGCTACTGCGACGGGGGCATTATCGCCACCGTCGACATCGAGCGACGCGGCAACGGCCCGCTAACCTACTCGGTGGAGGTTACTCCCGTGTGGGTGCATACGCCCGGCTATGCCGTCCTGCCGCCCGAGGTGGCCGACACGATGCGCATGGGCGAGGAGTCCCGCCGCCGTTACAATCTCTTTATCGACGACACGCACAGTCTGCTCGGCATGTAAAAAACGTGAGCCGCACCCGAAAGTGCGGCTCACGAATCCTATTGGCAAACCCTTAGATTAGTAGTTCTCCTTCTTGGGCTCGAAGTATGCCTGCGGGTGTGCGCATGCGGGACACTTCAGGGGAGCCTCCTTTGCCTTGAGCACATAACCGCAGTTGCGGCACTGCCACCATATCTCGTTGTCGCGTACGAAGAAGTTGCCGTCGGTGATGCGGCTCAGCAGCTTCAGGTAACGCTTCTCGTGCTCGGCCTCGACCTTGGCGATCTGACGGAACGTCTCGGCGATCTCGGCAAAGCCCTCCTTGTCGGCAACCTCGGCGAACTCGGCGTAGAGAACGTCCCACTCCTCGTGCTCGCCCTGAGCTGCGGCCAGCAGGTTCTCGGCCGTGGTGCCGATCACACCTGCGGGATACGATGCCGTGATGGTGAGGTCACCACCCTCGAGATACTTGAAGAAACGCTTTGCGTGCTCCTTCTCCTGCTCGGCCGTCTCCATGAAGATACCCGAGATCTGCTCGTAACCCTCCTTCTTGGCTACGCTCGCAAAGAACGTATAGCGGTTGCGTGCCTGGCTCTCACCGGCGAACGACTTGAGCAGGTTCTGCTCGGTCATTGTTCCTTTGATGCTTTTCATAACTGGTTGTTTTTGTCTGTTAATAAATAGTTTTCAGTCTTGTTTATTCCGTTGTTGCAAATGTATGCAAAATTTTCACGAAAAATAACGCGAAATCGAATTATCGCCATCAGATTATTTTATGCCGCCATCGTCCCGGCTTATAGTGCGCGCCGCGCACGCGGGAGACGAGACGCAATGTCGCGAAATAGAGCGCCGAATATTGGCGAAGTGAATTTAGTTTTGTACTTTTGCCATAATTTCAAAATCAATAAACCTCACACAGCATGGCAGACGAGAAAATAATTTTTTCGATGGTGGGCGTGTCGAAGACCTTCACCAATCAGAAAAAAGTACTCAACAACATCTACCTGTCGTTCTTCTACGGCGCGAAGATCGGTATCATAGGTCTCAACGGATCGGGTAAGTCTACCCTGATGAAGATCATCGCCGGCATCGACAAGAACTATCAGGGCGAAGTGGTCTTCGCTCCGGGATATACGGTCGGTTATCTCGAGCAGGAACCCAAACTCGACGATTCGAAGACCGTAAAGGAGGTTGTCGAGGAGGGATGCGCCGCCACGGTGGCCCTGCTCAAGGAGTACGAGGAGATCAACACCAAGCTGTGCGAGCCGATGTCGGACGACGAGATGAACCGCCTGATCGAGCGTCAGGGCGAGCTCTACGAGCAGATCGACCACGTCAACGGCTGGGAGCTTGACAGCGTGCTGGAGCGCGCGATGGATGCCCTGCGCTGTCCCGATCCCGACCAGAGCGTCAAGGTGCTGTCGGGAGGTGAGCGCCGCCGCGTGGCCCTCTGCCGCCTGCTGCTGCAACAACCCGACGTGCTTCTGCTCGACGAGCCCACGAACCACCTCGACGCCGAGAGCATCGACTGGCTCGAGCAGCACCTGCAGCAATATAAAGGTACGGTTATCGCCGTCACGCACGACCGCTACGTCCTCGACAACGTGGCGGGATGGATCCTCGAACTCGACCGCGGCGCGGGCACACCCTGGAAGGGCAACTCCTCGGGCTGGCTCGACCAGAAGACCAAACGACGGGCCATGGAGGAGAAACAGGAGAGCAAGCGCCGCAAGACCCTCGAGCGCGAGTTGGAGTGGGTGCGCATGTCGCCCTCGGGCCGCCGCGCCAAGAGCAAGGCCCGTCTGTCGGCCTACGACAAGCTGATGAACGAGGACGTAAAGCAGAAGGAGGAGAAGCTCGAGATATTTATCCCGAACGGCCCGCGCCTGGGCGACGTGGTGATCGAGGCGCACGACGTGTCGAAGGCCTTCGGCGACCGCCTTCTCTACGAGCATCTCAACTTCTCGCAGCCGCCCGCAGGCATCGTGGGCGTGATCGGCGCCAACGGTACGGGCAAGACTACCCTCTTCCGCATGATCATGGGCCTCGACCAGCCTACGTCGGGAACCTTCACCGTGGGCCAGACTGTCAAGCTGGCGTATGTCGACCAGCAGCACAAGTCGATCGACCCCGAGAAGAGCGTATATGAAGTGATATCGCAGAACAGCGACATCATCACCCTCGGCAACCGCCAGATACCGGCCCGCGCCTACGTCGCCCGCTTCAACTTCAGCGGCGCCGACCAGGAGAAGAAGTGCGGCATGCTGTCGGGTGGCGAGCGCAACCGCCTGCACCTTGCGCTGGCACTCAAGGAGGAGGGTAACGTACTGCTTCTCGACGAGCCCACCAACGACGTGGATGTCAACACGCTGCGTGCGCTGGAGGAGGGCCTCGAGAACTTCGCCGGATGTGCCGTCGTCATCTCGCACGACCGCTGGTTCCTCGACCGTGTGGCCACGCACATCCTCTCGTTCGAGGGCGACTCGAAGGTTGTCTTCTACGAGGGTTCGTACAGCGAGTACGAGGAGTGGAAACGTGCGCAGGGCGAGGATGTTACGCCCCACCGCGTGAAGTACCGCAAACTGATGGAGTAAACTGTTCATGCCGCCCGCGCGGCTACCTAATACGAAAAGAAAATGGCTATCCAGAAACCAAGCATCCCAAAGGGAACGCGCGACTTCTCGCCCGCCGAGATGATGCGCCGCACATACATATTCGAGACCATCAAGAGCGTCTTCCGCACCTACGGATTCGCGCCGCTCGAGACCCCCGCCATGGAGAACCTCTCGACGCTGCTCGGCAAATACGGCGACGAGGGCGACAAGCTCCTCTTCAAGATACTCAACTCGGGCGACTACGCCGCAGGGCTCGACGAGGAGCAGGTACGCACCGCGTCGAAAATCTGCGAGAAGGGCCTGCGCTACGACCTGACCGTGCCCTTCGCCCGCTACATCGTTCAGCACCAGGGCGAAATAGTCCTTCCCTTCAAGCGTTACCAGATACAGCCCGTATGGCGTGCCGACCGCCCGCAGAAGGGCCGCTACCGCGAGTTCTATCAGTGCGACGTCGATGTCATAGGCTCGCGCTCGTTGCTCAACGAGGTGGAACTTGTCGAGATCGTCGAGCGCGTGTTCCGCAAGCTGGGCATCAACGTAACGCTCAAGATGAACAACCGTAAGATCCTCTACGGCATAGCAGAAGCCATAGGCCATGCCGACAAGATGATGGACATAACGGTGGCTATCGACAAGCTCGAGAAGATCGGCATCGACAACGTGCGCGCCGAGCTTTCGGAGCGCGGTCTTGAGCAGGAGGCTATCGACCGTCTGCAACCCATCCTTGAGCTGAGCGGAACGAATGCCGAAAAACTCAACAAATTGCGCGACGTCATCTCGTGCTCGGAGACAGGTCTCAGGGGCATTGCCGAGATGGAGGAGATATTCGGATATGTCGATGCGCTTGGTATCAACTTGCCCATCGAGCTTGACCTCTCGCTGGCGCGCGGCCTGAACTACTATACGGGCGCCATATTCGAGGTTAAGGCCATGGACTACGCCATAGGTTCGATCTGCGGCGGCGGCCGTTACGACGACCTTACCGGCATATTCGGCATGCCCGACACGTCGGGCGTGGGCATATCGTTCGGCGCCGACCGTATATACGACGTGATGACGGGTCTCAACCTCTTCCCCGAGGAGGTGGATTTCTCTACGAAGGTGCTCTTCGTCAACCTCGGCGACAATGAGCGCATGGCCGCCCTGCGCATAATGCGTTCGCTGCGCGACAACGGCGTAGCCACGGAGATATATCCCGAGGCAGCGAAGATGAAGAAGCAGATGGAGTATGCCAACCGCCGCTCGATACCCTACGTCGTGATCATAGGCAGCAACGAACTCGAGAACGGCCAGGCCACGGTTAAGAACATGCGCACGGGCGAACAGAACACCGTAGCGTTCGACGCCGTCGCCGGCATGCTGGCATAACGGAGAGAATATAACGCGGCAGCGCATCTGCCGTGACAACATGGAAACAGATGCGTCGGCATGGCAACGGCCCGCCGGCGCATCGTCATATAAGTGTTTATGAAAGGTATAACGTTCGTTTTAGCGTTTTTGCTCACGTCGCTGCTCCCGACGGCGGCCGCGGCGCAGCAGGAATCGGCCGACAAGGCCTTCGCGCAACTGCAGAAACTCAACCGTTTCTACCGCTACCTTGCCGCGACGTATGTCGACGAGGTGGACATGGAGCCGCTGGTGGAGGATGCCATACGCGGCATGCTCGAGGGGCTCGACCCCCACTCGGTATACCTCGACAAGGAGGAGATGCGCAGCGAGAGCGAGGTCTTCGACGGCGAGTTCAGCGGCATAGGCATCGAGTACAACATACTCAACGACTCGATCATCGTCATCAACACCGTTGCCAAGGGCCCCGCCGAGACGGTCGGACTGCAGCCCAACGACCGAATAGTGGAGGTCGACGGCCGCAACGTGGTGGGTGTCAAGCGCAGCGAGGTACCCTCGCTGTTGCGCGGCCCCCGCGGCAGCGTGGTGGGCATAGGCGTGGCCCGACGGGGAGCGCCCGGCATCCTGCACTTCGACATCACGCGCGACAACATACCGCTCAACACGGTGGATGCGGCCTACCGCGTCAGCGACGACATCGGCTACATCAAGGTCACGCGTTTCGGGCGCAACACCATGCGCGAGTTCCGCGAGGCATACGAGGGGCTGGGCGGCGTCAAGTCGCTCATACTCGACCTCAGCAGCAACGGCGGCGGCATGCTCGACCCCGCCATCGAGATGGCAGGCTTCTTCCTGCCCGAGGGCGCCGTGGTCGTTTCGACCGAGGGACGTGCCGCCGCGCCGCAGCGATATATGGCAAACGAGGGCGGCATCTTCGGCGGCAACGTCGTGGTGCTCATAAACGAAAATTCGGCCTCGGCCAGCGAGATTGTGGCCGGTGCGCTGCAGGACTGGGACCGCGGCATCGTCGTGGGCCGCACCAGCTTCGGCAAGGGGCTAGTACAACGGCAGATACCACTTGGCGACGGCTCGGCCGTGCGCATCACCGTGGCGCGCTACCACACGCCGTCGGGCCGCGTCATACAGCGCCCCTACCGCAACGGACACAAACAGGAGTACTACGAGGCCCATGTCGGCCGCATGACGGGTACCGACACCGTAGCGACGGATACGGTGGCGCGTCCCGTCTACGAGACCCTGGTTACGCACCGCAAGGTGCTGGGCGGGGGCGGCATCACGCCCGACGTGGTAATCGAGCCCGACACGTCGAGCATAAGCGGTTACATGGTCGACGTTGTGGCCAAAGGTGTCTACGGCGAGTTTATCATGTCGTACATGGACCGCAACCGCGCGAGCCTCGAGCAGCAGTATCCCGACTTCGAGAGCTTCGACTCCCGCTTCGCCTTTACCGACGAGGAGATGCAACGCCTGGTGGATATGGCCCGGCGCAAGGGTGTAGAGCCCGATCCCGAGCAGTTTGAGCGCTCGCGACACCTCATGGAGACACAGCTGGCGGCGCTCGTGGCGCAGCGGCTCTTCTCACCCACGGAGTTCTACCGATATATCAATCCCCGTGAGAATGAATATTTTATGCGTGCGCGTACCCTTCTGGAGAACTGGCCAGAACAGGCTGCACCGCTGTTGGGAAGATAATTGTGGGGCTATAATTTGACAATCGGGGAAATTTTACTTAATTTTGATTTTTGGAATAAATTGGAATAACCTAATTTTCATCATGGCTTCAGAATCAGTATCCGGTTCACAGCACGCATCCGACAACTTCGGGGAGTCGATCTTCTCGAAGATGATCAAGGCCGGTCACAGGACCTATTTCCTCGACGTGAAGGCTACCCGCAACAAGGACTACTTCATGACCATAACCGAGCTGCGCAAGAAGATCACCGACAACGGCACCGAAAACGAACGCAACAAGGTTTTCCTCTATCAGGAGGATTTCGAGAAGTTCGCCAAGAGCTTCAACGACGCCATGGAGTTCGTCAAGCGCAGCATGGAGCAGGACAAGAGGGAATTTTAACCTTTGGGCTGCGGCACCCTGCCCGATGGCCGGCCGCATGCCCCGACAATATCCACAACCCGCATAGCACATCCCGACAGCCATACCCCACACGTATCGCATGCGATGATCGCCGCCGCCCATAGCGACGGCGAAGGTGTCGTATTGGGGTTCAGCGGCGGTATGGACAGTTGTGCCGCTGCCGCCCGGCTCGCCGCACAGGGATGGCGCGTCGAAGCCGTCACGCTTGACATGACGGGCGACAGCCGCATCACCGATCAGGCCCGCGAGCGGGCCACCGAGATGGGCATACGGCTTACTGTAAAGGACGTGCGGGCCGAATTTGCCGCCGTCAAGGAGTATTTTGTCAACAGCTATGCCGCCGGACGCACGCCCGCCCCGTGTACGCTGTGCAACAGCATGATAAAATGGCCGTCGCTCGTGGCCGAAGCCGACCGCCGCGGCATACGCGCCATAGCCACGGGACACTATTTCAAGACGGTGCGACATAACGGCCGCGTATATGTATGTCGTGCCGACGACCGCATCAAGGACCAGTCATACTATCTGTGGGGACTGCCGCAATCGACGCTCGAACGCATCGTCACCCCCATGGGCGACATCTTCAAATCGGACATCCGAAGCACCAGCCCGCTGCGGAGCGAAAGCATGGGCGTATGCTTTCTCGGCGGCAGGCCGTACGCACAATATGTCGCCGCACAACGTCCCGACACATTGCGTCGCGGCGAAATAGTCGATGCCGAGGGCCGCGTCGTTGGCCACCACGACGGTGTGGCATTCTATACCATCGGGCAGAAACGCGGGCTTGAAATAGACGGCGAATATGCGCTGAAGAACAGCGCGATGCGTATCGTCGCCATCGACGCCGCAACGAACAGGATTGTCGTCGGACAGGAGCCGCAGCTATATTACTCGACGCTTGAGGTGGCATCATACAATGTCGTGGATATCGACGAATTGCTGTCGTCACACGACGTCGAAGTCGTGATACGCGGCATCGGCCGCAACCCCGAGGGGTACATGCGCCGCGCCGAGCTCATCGGCGACCGCCTGCGCATAACGCTCGGCGCGCCGGCATGGGCCCCGGCGGCAGGCCAGCCAGCAGTATTCTATCGCGGCGACCGGGTAATAGGCGGCGGTATAGTTGAAAAATATTTTTAATTTAGATATCTTTGCCACACGCAAACAAAAAGGATACAACAACCATCATGAACATAGTAAAACGCCTGTACGACTGGATGCTCTCATGGGGCAACTCGCGCTGGGGAGCGCTGGCCCTGTTCTGCTTCGCCTTCGCCGAATCGAGTTTCTTTCCCATTCCGCCCGACGTGCTGCTCATAGCCCTATGCCTCGGCATTCCCGCACGCTCGATGCGCTATGCCGCAATATGTCTGGCCGGATCGATTCTCGGCGCCATAGGCGGCTATGCCATAGGTTTCTTCCTCTGGCAGAACAGCGCGGGCGAATACACCGCCATAGCCAACTTCTTCTTCAACCACGTGTTCTCGATGGAGAGCTTCCTCGAGGTGGGTGAACTCTACGACAAATACAACTTCTGGATTGTCTTCACGGCGGGATTCACCCCGCTGCCCTACAAGCTCTTCACCATCACGGGCGGACTGTTCCACATCAACTTCACGATGTTCCTCATAGCGTCGATCATATCGCGCGGCATGCGTTTCTTCCTTATCGCGCTGCTCATATGGCGTTTCGGCGCCCCGATCAAGGGCTTCATCGAGAAGTATTTCAACCTGCTGGCCATCGCCTTCACGGTGCTGCTCATCGGGTCGTTCTTCCTTGTGGCAAAGGTACTTTAATTCGTGTCGGCATGAAACGCTACGGTCTTATAGGGCGCACGCTCGCCCACTCGTTTTCGGCAAAGTATTTCGCCGAGAAGTTCCGCCGCGAAGGGCTCGACGGGGAGTGTTCGTACGATCTGTTCGAACTGCCCGAGATAGAATGTGTCAAGCGGCTGATAGCCGACACGCCCGCGCTTGCGGGATTCAACGTAACGATACCCTACAAGCAGCAGATAATACCCTACCTCGATGCCCTCGACGACGAGGCGCGTGCCATCGGCGCCGTAAACTGCGTGAAGATTGCCGACGGACGGCTGACGGGATACAATACCGACATTGCCGGGATCAGGGTCTCGCTCGACGAACTGCTGGGGACGGCCGCCATCGACGCCGCCCTGGTGCTGGGCACGGGCGGGGCATCGCAGGCCGTGCAGTATGTGCTGGCACAGCGCGACATACCCTACTCAATCGTATCGCGCGACTGCGCAAAGGGAAACTTCACGTACGACGAACTCGATTACGACGTGATGCAGTCGCACCACCTTGTGATAAACACCTCACCCGTAGGCATGTACCCGCATGTCGACCAGGCACCGCAGATACCCTATGCGATGCTCACGCCGGAGCACTACCTGTTCGACCTGGTGTATAATCCCGAGCAGACGCTCTTCGCGCGCATGGGAGCCGAACAGGATGCGCACGCGCTCACGGGTCTGCGCATGCTCTACGCCCAGGCCGAGGCCGCCTGGGATATCTGGAACGGTTGATCAGCCCTCGGTGTAGGCGTCAAGCACCTCCATGGCGCGCTGCTTGTCCTCGGAGCGCACCACCAGCTGCGCCGGCGTGATTCCCATGGGATAAAGCGCCGACATGAACTCGTTGCGTATCATCGCGTAGATTCCCGCGCCATCGAGCAGCGACTTGTCCCATTCAGCCTCGTTGACCGAATTGTACTCACGGATAACGATCAGATTGTTGCCGTCCATAATCACTGAGTTTTAAGGTGTAAAACAAAGTTAACCATTTTGCCCTAAACTTGCAATGCGCAAAACGGAATAATCTCCCATTTTATCCGTATATTTGCATTGCATACCGGAATTGGGTTTGATTCGGGCTTAAATCATTGACAGCGAAAATGAAACGAACTGCGATAATCGTCCTGCTGATTGTCGTCGTGGCCGCGGCCGCGTGGACTGCACGGTACATACATACGATCAACGACCATGCGCCGTTCGACCTCGGCCGCATGGAGAAGGCCGACCGGGCCATCATGCGAGCCATCGACGACGGCCAGACTCCGGGCGCCGTGCTGTGCGTGGTAAAACGCGCCGCCGACGGCGAGTCGATGGGCGACATCCTCTACCTTAAGGCCTACGGCAACATGCAGGTGTGCTCGGGGCGCGACACCGTCAGCGGCGAACTTATCCCCGACACGGTGGCCATGCCCGTCAATGCCATCTTCGACCTGGCGTCGGTAAGCAAGTGCCTGGGCACGACGCTTGCCTTCATGCGGCTTGTGGAGGACGGCCTGGTCCGCCTCGACGACAACGTCTCGCGCTACATCCCCGGCTTCAAGCCGTGGGTCGGCCCCGGCTCGCCACGCAAGGCCGAACGGGAGCAGATCACCGTAAAGCAGCTCCTGACCCACACGTCGGGACTGCCCGCCGCCATATACGTGCCGTCGTTCCTCGCGCGCTACGACCGCTACGCCGACACTACCCGGGTGAACTACCGCGACTCGCTCGTGACGTACCTGGCACACGATGCCGCGCGCCTCTCGCGCCCGGGCGAGAAGTTCCGATACAGCTGCCTTAACTTCATCACGCTGCAGGCCATACTCGAACGCGTCACGGGCGAGCGGCTCGACCGCTACGCCGCACGCGAGATATTCGGCCCGCTGCGTCTGCGCAACACTTGGTACAACGCTCTGGATGATGCCGAGCGTCCCTATAAGGCCGATTCGCTCATCGTTCCCACCGAGATACAGAAGGACGGCACGCTGCTGCGTGGCGAGGTGCACGACCCCACGGCGCGCATCGTCAACCGCGGCGTGTCGGGCAACGCGGGACTCTTCTCCACGGCCGAGGATATGGCCGTCATAGCGTCGATGCTCCTGAACGGCGGCGTCATGAGTTTCCCCGTCGAGGGCTTCGCCGGCAAGTTGGGCGAGAAGGAGCGCGTGAGGGTGCTCTCGCGCCGTGCCGTGGAGACCTTCTTCACCGTTCCCGAGGGATACGAGGAGTTCGGCCGCGCTCTGGGATGGGACGTCGAGTCGCCCTACGCCTCGGGTAACGGCGACCTGTTCACGCCCCACCGCACCGTTAACCACACGGGATATACCGGCCCGTCGATAGTGATGGATCTCGACGAGGGTGTGGCCGTGATACTACTCACTTCCCGTGTCCACCCCTACGACACGGGCAGCGTGGGACGCCTGCGCATAGAGATAGCCGACATAGTGGCATCGGCTTTGGATTGAACCGATTAAAAGCAACCGACAATGCACGATTTCGTACATCTGCACGTACACTCGCAATACTCGATACTTGACGGACAGGCCAGCATTCAGCGCCTGGTCGACAAGGCCATTGCCGACGGCATGCGCGGCATAGCCATCACCGACCACGGCAACATGTTCGGCATAAAGGAGTTCTACAACTACGTCAAGAAGAAGAACGGCGCACGCCGCGACAAGGTGAAGGCCGCCGAGGAGAAGATCGCAGCCCTGCAGGCCCAGATCGACGGGGCGGGCGGCGCCACGGCCGAGCAGCAGGCCGAGATGGAGAAACTCAGGGCCGAATACGACGCCCTGCCGAAGGAGGATTTCAAGGCCATAATCGGCTGTGAGGTATATGTGGCACGCCGCGGACTGCAGTTCAAGGAGGGCAAGACCGACCAGAGCGGCTACCACCTCATACTGCTGGCCAAGAATGCCAAGGGCTACCACAACCTGATAAAGATCGTGTCGAAGGCGTGGACCGAGGGTTTCTACATGCGTCCGCGTACCGACCATGCCGAACTGCAGAAATACCACGAGGGACTCATATGCTGCTCGGCCTGCCTCGGAGGCGAGATCCCGCGCCTGATCACCTCGGGCGACCTGGCCGCGGCCGAGGAGGCGGTCAAGTGGCACAAGGATCTTTTCGGCGACGACTACTACCTCGAGCTGCAGCTGCACAAGGCTACGGTCGAGCGCGCCAACCACGAGGCCTACCCCATGCAGCTGGAGGTGAACCGCCATCTGGTGGAGTTCTCGAAGAAGTACGGCATACGCCTCGTATGCACCAACGACGTGCACTTCGTAGACGAGGACAACGCCGAGGCGCACGACCGTCTGATATGCCTCAGCACGGGCAAGGACCTCGACGACCCCAAGCGAATGCTCTACTCGAAGCAGGAGTGGATGAAGACGCGCGCCGAGATGAACGCCATCTTCGGCGACATACCCGAGGCGCTGACCAACACGGTCGACATATGCAACCAGGTCGAGAGCTACTCTATCGACCACGCCCCCATCATGCCGACATTCGCCATACCCGAGACGTTCGGCACCGAGGCCGAGTACCGCCAGCGATTCACCGAAGAGGACCTATTCAACGAGTTTACGCGCGACGAGAACGGCAACGTCACCATGAGCGAGGGCGATGCCAAGAAGAAGATCGACAAGCTGGGCGGCTACGACCGCCTCTACCGTATAAAGCTCGAGGCCGACTATCTGACCAAACTGACGATGGACGGCGCCCGCAGGGTCTACGGCGACCCGCTGTCGCCCGAGATCGCCGAGCGTCTGAAGTTCGAGCTGCACATCATGAAGACGATGGGTTTTCCGGGATACTTCCTCATCGTGCAGGACTTCATCCGCGCGGCACGCGAGGAGCTCGACGTGTCGGTGGGCCCGGGACGTGGTTCGGCGGCCGGTTCGGCCGTGGCATACTGCCTCGGCATCACGCAGATCGACCCCATAAAGTACGACCTGCTGTTCGAGCGTTTCCTCAATCCCGACCGTATATCGCTGCCCGATATCGATATCGACTTCGATGACGACGGCCGCGGCCGCGTGCTCAACTGGGTGACGCAGAAGTACGGCAAGGAGAAGGTGGCACACATCATCACCTACGGCACCATGGCCACGAAGATGGCCCTGAAGGATGTGGCGCGCGTGCAGAAACTCCCGCTGAAGGAGTCGGACCGCTTGTGCAAGCTGGTGCCCGACCGCATCCCCGACAAGAAGATCAACCTGGTCAACGCCATCGAATATGTCCCCGAGCTGAAGGCGGCCGAAGAGTCGACCGACCCCGTCCTGAGCGATACGATCAAATACGCCAAAATGCTGGAGGGCAACGTCCGCAATACGGGCGTGCATGCCTGCGGCACGATCATCTGCCGCGACGACATCACCGACTGGGTCCCCGTCAGCACGGCCGACGACAAGGAGACGGGCGAGAAGATGCTCGTCACGCAGTATGAGGGTTCGGTGATCGAGGATACGGGCCTCATCAAGATGGACTTCCTCGGGCTCAAGACCCTGACGATCATAAAGGATGCCGTCGCCAACATCAAGCACACGAAGGGGCTCACGCTCGACATCGACCACATAGACATCGACGACCCGGCCACATACCGCCTCTACAGCGAGGGCCGCACCGTCGGCACGTTCCAGTTCGAGTCGGCGGGCATGCAGAAATACCTGCGCGAACTGAAGCCCTCGACCTTCGAAGACCTCATCGCCATGAACGCCCTCTACCGTCCGGGCCCGATGGACTACATACCCGACTTCATCGACCGCAAGCACGGCCGCAAGCCCATCGTATACGACATCGACCTGATGGAGAAGTACCTGAAGGATACCTACGGCATCACGGTCTACCAGGAGCAGGTCATGCTTCTGTCGCGCCTGCTGGCGGGATTCACCCGAGGCGAGTCGGACACGCTGCGAAAGGCCATGGGTAAGAAACTCAAGGACAAGCTGGACCACCTGAAGCCCAAGTTCATCGAGGGCGGCCGCAAGAACGGCCACGACCCGCAGGTGCTGGAGAAGATATGGGCCGACTGGGAGAAGTTCGCCTCCTACGCCTTCAACAAGTCGCACGCGACGTGCTACTCGTGGGTGGCCTACCAGACCGCATACCTCAAGGCCAACTATCCGTCGGAGTACATGGCGGCACTGCTGAGCCGAAACCTCGCCGACATCAAGACACTTACGGCCTACATGACCGAGTGCAAGCATATGGGCATAAAGGTTATGGGCCCCGATATCAACGAGTCGGAGCAGAATTTCTCGTCGAACAAGGCCGGCGACATCCGTTTCGGCCTGGCGGCAGTGAAGGGCGTCGGCGAGGCGGCCGTGCGCTCGATCATCGACGAGCGCAACAGCAACGGCCCCTACAAGAACATATACGACTTCGTCGAGCGCGTGAACTTCAACCTCGTCAACCGCAAGTGCATGGAGAACATAGCCTATGCCGGAGGGTTCGACTCGATCATCGACTTCCACCGCAGCAAGTTCTTCGCCGTAGACCCGCGCAGCAGCAGCCCCCTGTCGTTCATCGAGCAGTTGATGCGCTACGGGCAGCGCGTGCAGGCCGAGCGTCAGAATTCGCAGCAGAGCCTCTTCGGCGGCGGTGCCGTCGTCGACATACAACCGCCCACGACACCCGTGGCCGAGGACTGGAACCAGCTGCAGGTGCTCAACAAGGAGCGCGAGATGATCGGGCTCTACCTCTCGGCGCACCCGCTCGACGACTACGCTTTCATCGTCAACCACATGTGCAAAGCCCACCTGAGCGACCTTGCCGACCTCGACCAGTTCAACGGACAGGAGATCGGCGTGGCGGGCGTCGTCACCTCGGTGCAGGAGCTCACCACCAAAACTGGCCGCCACTGGGGTAAGTTCACCATGGAGGACTACAACGGCACGCACGAGTTCGCCCTCTTCGGCAAGGACTACGAGAACTTCCGCCCGTTCATGTACACCAACTACTTCCTCTTTGTCAAGGGCAAGGTTCAGCCGCGCCCCTACGGCGACGGCGGCGAGCTCGAGTTCAAGGTCCTGTCGATGTCGCAGCTCGCCGAGATGCGCGACACGATGATCAAGGAACTGCACATAACCATCCCCATCGAGGAACTTACGCAGAGTTTCGTCGAGGATTTCGCCAACAACATCCGCCACAACAAGGGCAACACCATCGTGCGCACGACGGTATACGACCGCAGCGAGGGCGTGAACCTGAACCTCTACTCGAAACGTTACAAGGTGGCCCTTACGCCGCAGCTTATGGACTACCTCGATTCGAACGAACTGAAATACACTTTATCATAATTGTTACACAAAAAAACGAACAGAACTATGGCATTAGCAATCACCAATGAGAACTACGAGGCGGCCATCGCATCGGGCAAACCCGTCGTAATCGACTTCTGGGCCGAGTGGTGCGGCCCCTGCCGCATGATCGGCCCCATCATCGAGGAGCTGGCCGGCGAGTACGCCGACAGCGTCGTCATCGGCAAGTGCGACGTCGAGTCGAACGACGACATCGTGGCACAGTACCGTGTACGCAACATCCCCACCGTGGTATTCATCAAGGACGGCCAGGTTGTCGACAAGGTCGTAGGTGCTACCACCAAGGAGAACCTCAAGGCCAAGATCGACGCCATGCTATAAACCGCATGCGACAGACCAAAAAGCGGGCGCCTCTCTGATGGAGAGGCGCCCGCGCCGTTTATCGGGATACATGCCGTCAGCGGCTATGCCATACCCATGTCTTGCCTGCCGCTATTTTGCCGGCATCGATATACTCGCCGTTGTACCATACGCGGAAATCGTTACCCAGCAGCGACTTTACGCGCATCTCGACCATGCGGCCCGACTCCCACCGTGCCGACACCTCGAATCCGCCGCGTGCCTTCAGCCCCGTAAACTCGCCGTCGGCCCATGCCGATGGCAGTGCGGGCAGCATCTGCAGCACATAGGCTCCGTTGTCGTACACGTGGCTCTGCAGAAGCATCTCGGCTATGCCGGCAGTGGTACCGAAGTTGGCATCCATCTGGAAGGGCGGATGCTGCGCAAAGAGGTTGGGCATAACGCAACGCTTGAGCACCGTGTCGAGGCTGCCCTTGGCCTGCTCGCCGCGCATCAGACGCGCATACTGTATGATAAGCCATGCCGAGCTCCAGCCCGTATGGCCGCCGCCGTGCGCTATGCGGTAATCCATCGACTTGCCTGCGGCCTCGGCCAGTTCGGGCGTCTGCAGCATGTTGATCTGCGCACCCGGGTGCACGGCAAACAGGTGCGATATGTGGCGGTGTCCGGGCTCTACCTCCTTGAACTCCTCGGCCCACTCCATGATGCGGCCGTCGCTGCCTATCTTCGTCGGCGCAAGGTTGGCCTTGGCCTCGGCCACGCGGCGAACCAGAGCGTCGTCCACACCCAGCTCACGACTTGCCATGCCGAAGTCGTTGAACAGCTGCCATATAACCTGCTGGTCGTGCGTCGGGCCCATGCTGATCTGGGCGTTGCTGCCGTCGGGCGCCACGAACGAGTTCTCGGGCGATGCCGCAGGCCCCGACACCAACTTGCCGCTGCGGGGATCGACCGTAAGCCAGTCGAGATAGAACTCCACGGCACCCTTCAGCACGGGATACATACGGCGCAGGAACTCCTTGTCACCCGTGAAGCGGTAGTGCTCGCCGATGTGCTGGCACAGCCATCCCGTACCGCCGGGGTGCATGCCCCACGACGACGATTCGCCGGGCGACGTGTAGCCCCATATGTTGGTTATCGGGTGCACTACCCAGCCGCCCATGCCATACTGTACGCGTGCAGTCTCGTGTCCCGGCTTGACGAGCGACGCAATGAGGTCGAACAGCGGCAGCTGACACTCCGATAGGTTGGTCACCTCGGCCGGCCAGTAGTTCATCTGTATGTTGACGTTGGTGTGGTAGTCGCCGTTCCACGGCGTCTGCACCTTGTTGGCCCATATGCCCTGCAGGTTGGCCGGCATCGTTCCCGGGCGCGACGAGGCGATCAGAAGATAACGGCCGTACTGGAACATCAGCTCGCACAGATGCGTGTCCTGCCCGCCCTGCTTTACGTTGGCGATACGTTCGTCGGTGGGGATATCCTGCTGCGACCCGTCCGCGCCGAGACTCAGCGATACGCGGTCGAAATATGGCTTGTACTCCTTAAGGTGGGCCTTCAGCAGCGACGCGTACGACTTCTTCCCGGCCTGCTCGATGGCGCGGCGCGTGATGTTCACGTAGTCGCGTCCCTTGTAGAGCGGGTAGTCGAGACGGTAATCTGTCGAGGCGGCCAGCAGCAGGACCACCTCGTCCGCCCCGCTCACACGCACCCTGTCGCCCTCACAGGTAACTTCACCGCCACGGGCAATGGCCTTCAGACGCACCATGTAGTTAAGGTAGGTACCGCCCTTGCCGTCGTTCAGCGCTCCGCGCATGATCATCTGGTCCGACTCGCACGACGTCGTGAAACTCTCGGGACGCGTCATGCGGCACGTGAACGACAGCGCTCCGCGGCTGTCGGCCGTCATACGCACGACCATCACCTGGTCGGGTTGGCTGACGAAGGCCTCGCGGCGGTATTTCACGCCGTTTTGTGTGTATGACACCGTCGTCACGGCCGTTTCGAGATCGAGGTCACGGTAATAGTCCGTGTAGCCGTCCTTGCAGTCGAAATCTATCCACAAGTCGCCCAGCGTCTGGAAGCTGCCGTAGGGCACGTCCTTGCCGCTGCCATAGCCCGAGCCTGCTCCCACACACACCTGCGTGCGGTTGGTCAGTTCCGTAGCCTCGCGGTAACGCCCCTCGAAAAGCAGCTGGCGTATGCGCTGCAGGTTGGCGGCGGCTTCGGGGTTGTCGCTGTGCTGCGGACTGCCCGACCACATGGTCTCCTCGTTGAGCTGGATACGCTCCATCGGCACGTCGCCGAATACCATCGCGCCGAACGATCCGTTGCCCAAAGGCAGCGCCTTGAGCCACTCCGCATCGTCGGTCCACGCGTCGGTGCTATCCTTGGCCGACGCATCGGCAGGTGTCGTGTACCACAGCTTTAGACCGTGGCCATCGTCTGCAGCCGCGGCCGTTGCGGCCGAACACATGGCCGCCATGAACAGTAACAGGATTCTTTTCATCGGTTATGTTGTTTTTGGTGTATTTTCCCTCCATGCCCACGCGGCATAGCGCATAAGCATAGACAAATGTAGCGATTATTTCGCTTAGGCCGCACCTCATGGCGGCGGAATAGTTGCCGCCATTCCTCTTTTTACGCTATCATCCGCCCATCGCCCCCGCGACGCCGGCGTACGGCACAAAAAAACCGCGGCACAGAGGTCTGTATAACCTCCATGCCGCGGCAGATGCGGACCCGGCGTCCGAGCGGTGTTATTTCTCGATCAACGAGATGCTTCGCTGGATGAAGTCCGAAAGGTTCTTGCCCTTGAGCATGCCGTTCGACAGCAGCGCCAGGTCGATGATCTGACGCACAAGATCGTTGCCCTTGCCTATCTCGCGCAGGCGCTCGTTGCGCTCGTCACGCAGCGTGACGACCTTCTTCGAGAGCTCCTCGCGCATCGATTTCTCCTCGGGCGTGAGGTCGGCCTCCTTCTTGTCCTTTATCGTCTCCTCGAAACGTTTCTCCTCGGCTACGGCCGCGTCGATCTTCTTGGTCGTGGTCTTCAGCTTGTCGCCGTACTCCTTCTCCACCTTGCCGAGGATGTCGATCACGATCGAGTGGTTGCCGTTCACGGCGATGGTGAAGTTGTCGGGCATCTGTCCGTAGAACTGGCTCATGCCGCCGCCGCTCACCTTGGCCATATCCTTCATACGGCGCATGAACTCGTTCTGCGTGATAACGACGGGGGCCTCGTCGGCACCCATGGCCTCGAACGATATGTTGTAGGTGATCTTGTCGTCCTTGGGCAGCTGGCTCTCGAATACGGGACGCATTATCTCCTGCTGGGCCTCGGTAAGCGACATCGACACCTGGTCGCCCTTCTGTATCAGCTTCTCTATCACGTCGCTGTCCACACGCACGAAACGCACGTTCTGGTTCTTCGACTCATACCAGTTGATGTAGTGGCTGTCCAGCGGGCCGTTCATCTCCAGCACGTCGTAACCCTTCGCACGGGCAGCCTCGAGGAACGGGTGCTTCTCGACGGGATCGTCCACATAGAGCAGTACGACGTTGTTGTTCTTGTCGGTCTGGTTCTCCTTCACCACGTCGACATACTCCTTGGCCGTGAAATACTTGCCGTTGGTCGACTTCAGAAGCATGAACTCGTCGGCCTTCTCGGCGAACTTCTCGTCGGTGAGGATGCCGTACTCGATGAAGATCTTCAGGTCGTCCCACTTCTTCTCGTAGTCGGCGCGCATCGTCGTGAAGAGCTCCTTCAGGCGGTCGGCCACCTTACGCGTGATGTAGCTCGATATCTTCTTCACGTTCGAGTCGCTCTGCAGGTAGCTACGCGATACGTTCAGCGGAATGTCGGGCGAGTCGATCACGCCGTGCAGCAGCGTCAGGTACTCGGGTACGATGCCCTCCACCTGGTCGGTGACGAATACCTGGTTGCAGTAGAGCTGGATCTTGTTCTTCTGAATCTCGAAGTTGTTGCGTATCTTCGGGAAGTAGAGGATACCCGTAAGGTTGAACGGGTAGTCGATGTTCATGTGTATGTAGAAGAGCGGATCCTCGCTCATCGGGTATAGCTCGCGGTAGAAATCCTTGTACTGCTCCTCGGTGATGTCCGTGGGCTTGCGTGTCCACAGCGGGTCGACGTCGTTGATGACGTTGTCCTTGTCGGTATCGACATACTTGCCGTCCTTCCACTCCTTGACCTTGCCGAATGCAATGGGCACGGGCAGGAAGCGGCAGTATTTCTTCAGCAGTTCATCCACCTTCGACTCCTCGCAGTACTCGCTGCAGTCCTCGGCCACGTGCAGGACGATCGTGGTACCGCGGTCGCGGTCACCCTCGACCTCCTCCATCGAGTACTCGGGCGAACCGTCGCAGCTCCAGTGAACGTACTTGCCCTCCTCCTTGTACGAGCGGGTGAAGATCTCGACCTTGTCGGCCACCATGAAGGCCGAGTAGAATCCCAGACCGAAGTGTCCGATTATGGCCTGGTCCTTATACTTCGCCAGGAACTCCTCGGCGCTCGAGAAGGCTATCTGGTTGATGTAGCGGTCAATTTCGTCGGCCGTCATACCTATACCACGATCGGTCACCGTAAGGGTCTTGGCCGAGGGGTCGACGCTCACGCGTACGCTTATATCGCCCAGCTCGCCGTTGAACTCGCTGCGCGCAGCCAGCGTCTTGAGCTTCTGCGTGGCATCCACGGCGTTCGAAACCAACTCGCGAAGGAATATCTCATGATCCGAATAGAGGAACTTTTTGATGACGGGGAATATGTTCTCCGTTGTAACTCCAATTTTACCGTTTTTCATCGCTTATATGTTTTTTGATCATTTTCTGCCCGCATAACGAGCAAAGTGTGTGCCATCACACGGCGAGTGCCATTTTGACACACGCCGACAACACTTGGCAGACAAAAACGGTGAAAAGGTGTCAGTCGCGGCTCATCTCGCGGCCGAGCATCAGATATGCGAAGAGTCCCTGTGCGGCATAATAGGTCGTCATGACCAGCTCATCCTCATACGGCACCGCTCCTACGTATTTGTTGAATACGATCATCGAGTCCGACACCACAAAGAGCAATGCAGCCACGGCATACCACACGGCATGACGTCGCTGCTGCGTTACGGCACACGATGCCATAAGGAATATTATGACGCCGTATACGCCCACGGCAGCCATCTCGACCGCCGACCCGATATGGCTCAGCACAAGGCCCAGATACCCTGTCGTCACCACGGCCAAAGCCGCGACGCGGGGACAATGTCCGCGCCACGAGGCGGCACGGCTGAAATCTACTATATAGAATATGTGCGCCAGCGCAAAATATGCCACCTGCGCGATGAAGAGGTGTTGCGCCCCCATAAGGTCGCCCGCAGCCGAGGCCACAAGGGCCAACGGCACGAATATGCCGCCGCGGCGGTAATGCAGCAGAGTGAAGACAGCCGCCACAATCGTAGGCAGGGCCACAATCCAACGGTTTGCGGCATAGGCCTCCGAATAGCGCACCACAAAGAACGCCACCACCGCGGCCACGTAAACACACACGGCCATCGCTACACGGTGGCTGCGGAGAGACGACTTGTACGACTGCTTCATATAGGTACTTGTTATCGGCTGTTTTTCCGCGATATATAATCATTCAACGCGCTCATGAACCAGTCGGGCACACGGCACGGACGACGCGTGTCGGCATGCATGAAGCCGAGCGTCACCGATCCGCGGTTGATCAGCGCACCCTTCTCGTTGAACACCTCGCTGCGGATGACCATCCTTGCCATGGGCATCTCGTCGAGGCTTACACGCACGGTCAGCACCTCGTCGTATAACGCAGGGGCCAGATAGCGCGACTCGACCTCGATTATTGGCGACATGATGCCGCGACGCTCTATCTCGGCATAGGTCAACCCTATGTCGCGCAGCCACTCCGTGCGCGCCATCTCATACAGCACGATATAGTTCGAATGGTGCATTATGCCCATCTGATCGGTATCCTTATACCTGACGCGTACCTTATGATCGTATGATACTATTGCCATTTTACAGTTGTCTATTTAATCGGCCACAGGCCGTAACCTACAGTTCAATCTCCACGCGGCCCGAGAATTCTCCTCCGCATATGCGCAGCGTGCCCTCCTTCACTGCAACCTTCGCCGCCGCACCGTTCACCGCGGCATCGTACTCGCCGTCCAGCGGCAGGAGCTTATGCTCGCCGATACCCGTCACCGTCCCGTCTGCAGACGCCTCGCACAGTATAAGGTACCGATGCCCCGACAGCCGGCGCGCCTTCTCCATCATACCGGCCGCCACGGCCTGGCGTATGATCGTCGAACTTACCTTGCTGCATTCGATCTGCTGCTGCTCGACCACATGCACGTCGAGCCCCATATCGCGGGCTTCGAGGTAGTTGTAGTCGCCCTCCTTGTTGTAGCCGAAGCGGTGGTTATACCCCACTACCAGCGACCGGATACCGCTGCCGACTATGTCGCGCTCGATAAATTCGCGCGGCGACGTGTGGCTGAACTCTACGGTGAACGGCACCACCACCACGGCGTCAATACCCGCACGCTCCAGCAGTATCAGTTTCTCGTCGAGCGTACTGAGCAGGCGCAGTTTGCAGCCCGAGCCCAACACATATCGGGGATGCGGTTCGAAAGTGACGACCATGCTCATGCCCTGCACCTGCGAAGCTATCTCCGTCACGCGGCGCAACAGCTCCATGTGACCGCTGTGTACGCCGTCGAACGACCCTATCGTCGCCACGGCATGTCCCGTTTGAGGTATCTCTCCGAACCCTTTGTAGACTTTCATTCCCTTCTTTCTTTGTGCCTGGTTATCTAAACACGACATTTAGATAACCGCGGCATATATGGCGTTCACAACGCGTTGCGCCATCAGTTATTTATCGTCACGCTCGTCCGACTCCTTGACGAAGTACGCCACCTTCTCCAGGATGGTCGTAATATCGTAGTTCTCCGACACGATGCCGTGCGGAAAACTGAGCGGCGCCGACGTAAAGTTCAGCACACCCTTTATTCCGGCATTGATTATGGGTACCACGAGCGACGGTGCCACACGCGTCGGCGAGCATATCACGGCGATGCTTATATCCATGGCCGAGACTATCTCCTCGAAGCGGTCCATGTGGTAGCACGGGATGTCGTCGATAGACGACCCTACCTTCTGCTCGTCGACGTCGAACGAGGCGACGATACGCAGTTTCAATCCCTTGCCGTTGAAATACTTGGTTATGGCCTGCCCGAGATGGCCCATGCCGATGATGCCGATGTTCATGACGCTCTCGCTGTCGAGAATCTTGTTTATGAAATCAATCAGCACCTTCACATCGTACCCCTTCTTCGTATCGCTCGAGAAGCCGATCAGCATCAGATCGCGCCGCACCTGCACCGCCGTGATGCCGTGCATGCCGGCCAGCACGTGCGAGAAGATGTGCGTCACCCCCTGCTTGTGGCACGAGAGCAGCGTACGGCGATACTCGCTCAAACGCTCGATCGTCTTTTCGGGTATGATGTTGTTTCCTGCCGACATCGTTACTCGAGTGTTATCGTATAGTTGCCGTTATAGTTCACCCTCATCCACTCCTGGTTGACGTAGAGTCCGTTCTCTCCGCTCTGAAGGAACTTGTACTCGGTCTGCAGCGGGACGTATCGTTTGTCGAGCATTCGGTAGTCGATATCCGAACGCATGCCGGCGCCGAAGATGACGGCGGCATCGTATCCGCGGTAGGAGTAGAGCGACGGCAGCGTACCGTACGACTTGATATAGCGGCTGTCGAAGTCGCGCACGGCCGCCGAGTCGCGCTTGGCATGGTAGGTCGATATCATCACCACGTTGTTGTTGAAGAACGACGTGTGGTCGATGTTGTTGAAACGGCCCCAGCGCGATGTTCCCAGCACGACGTACTGTGCGCTCTTGGTACCGCGCTCGACGATCGATGTGTTGGCCGACGATATCGTGGCCAGTATGCGGTCGACATCGGTCTCGGCATTCGCCAGCACGATAAACAGGCAGGGACGCTCGCCCTTGAGCACATCGGCCATGTCGGCAATGGCGGGCGACGAGGCGTCGCGCGGCGTGAATATCGACTTCTGATTGTACGAATAGGTGTAGCTGTAACGGCTCTTGCCCTCAAGCTCGGCGATGATCTCGCGCTCGAACTCGCTGTCGTTCGACGAGGCATATATGAGGTATATGTCGCGGCCGCCGTCTATTAGGTTGCCTATCTTGGCATATTTCTTCTCGGGTGCGGGCGAAAGCTGGTACAGCACGGGGCTCTTCACGGCCGAGAGGTTGGCCAGAGGCGACACCACGGGTACGCCGCGCTTCTCGGCAAAATCCACCACGGGTTTCAGCTCGTCCTCATAGACCGGGCCCACGATAAGGTCCGTTGCATCGAAAGCGCCGTTGTCGACTATCTCTTTCACCTTCAGCTGGTCATGGCCCGTGTTGTAAACCGTAAGGTTAACTGCGCCGCGGCCTTCCTCCTTCAGGTGCTCAAGGCCCAGCAGGAAGCCCTGATAGAACTCCACATAGCTGGCATTGGGCTTCGACGACACCTCCAGCGGCAGCATGAGCGCTATGTCCAGCGGCTCCGACGGCGGGATCGACCGGAATGCCACATCCACATTGCCGCGGTTCTGCTCCGCCTGGTTCTGGTCCGCGGCCTCGGCCTGCGCCAGCTCGGCCACCTCCTTGGCATTGCGGTCGGGATCGGGAACGCGCACCACGGCACCCGACTTCAGGCCGCCGTCGACATCGTTCATGGCCACGAACTCGTTCTCCGTGATGCCGTAGCGGCGTGCAAGCGAATAGATCGTCTCGCCGGGCATCACCACATGATATATGTAGCCGTCATCGGTCGCCTTGTTCAGGTTGTCGGCATATTCCGCCATATCCTCCTTGGCCTCCTGCTCCGACGAAGAGCCTATCTCGGCCTTGCGCACCCACAGCGACTTGCCTACGTTCAGCGCCTGGGGGTTAACGTCGGGGTTATCCTCCATGAGCGTGGCTACCGATATGTTGTAGTCGCGCGCGATGCCGTAGAGCGTCTCCCCGGCCTTGATCTTGTGGCTCAGGTACTCGCGCTTGCGTTTCTTTTCGGCGCGGGCCTCGGCCTGCACCTTCTCGGGCACGGGTATCTTTATCGTCTGGTCGATCTTAAGGCCGTCGGCCGCCCCGGGATTGCACTCCTTGATCACAGCCTCGCTTACCTCGTAAGCCTTGGCTATCGAGTAGAGCGTATCGCCCGACTTGACCGTGTGTATGTAGTACTTCTTGCCGTTGATGAAGACTATGACGGGCGTCTTCTCCACCGGAGGCAGGGCCTGAACGCCTGCCCAGCCTACGACGGCCGTCGAGAATACGGCAAGTGTTATCAGTCGCTTGAACAGATTCATATATCTAATTTTTCTTGTCACGGCACCGTATCTCCGTAATCACCTTCTTGGTATATAGCGGGAAGTCGCCGTTCATCATCCACGAATAGTAGCTCGGTTCCTCGGCGAAGACCTCGCTCACGACGCGGCCCTTGTGCTTGCCGAAGGCGAAGATCTCCTCGCCCTTGTCGTTGTATGCTATGCGGCCGGCATAGTCGGCCGTCTCGCCGCGCGCCGAGAAATCGGCCAGATACTGCACGTCGTTCTGCAGCTCGGGATAACGGTCCAGCTGAGCCTTCAGCACCTCATATGTGGCCATGGTGTCGGCCTGGGCCGAGTGGGCCTCGGTGAGGTCCTTGCCGCAGTAGAACTTGTATGCCGCAACCAGCGTGCGCTGCTCCATCTTGTGGAATATGTTCTGCACGTCGACAAAGCGGCGGCGCTTGAAATCCACGTCTACGCCCGCGCGCAGAAACTCCTCCACCAGCATCGGCAGATCGAAGCGGTTGGAGTTGAAGCCGCCGAAGTCGCACCCCTCGATGAACTTGTACAGCGACTTGGCTATTTGGGCGAACGACGGCGCCTCGCGCACGTCGTCGTCCGTAATGCCGTGTATGGCCGTAGCCGTCTCGGGTATGTGCATCTGCGGGTTGATAAGGCGCGTACGCACCTCTTCGCTGCCGTCGGGCATGACCTTCACCATCGATATCTCGACGATGCGGTCCTTTGCCGGGTCGACACCCGTGGTCTCCAGGTCGAAGAAGACCATCGGGCGTTTGAGGTTAAGCTCCATCGTCGGGCCCGTTAAGCGTTTATCATCATGGGCATGAGCAGCATCAGCGTCTCGCTGTTCTGCTTGTCGTCATATACGGGCTTGAAGACGCCGGCTCGGGTCGAATCGGCCAGCTCGACGGTAACCGTAGGGGTGTCGATGTTGGAGAGTATCTCGACAAGGAACGTCGACTTGAACCCTATCGTCACGGGATCGCCCTCGTAGCTGCACGAGATGGTCTCGTTGGCCGATACCGAGAAGTCGATATCCTGTGCCGTCAGGTCGATGCGGTTTGCCGCGATATCCATGCGTATGAGGTTGGTCGTGGGGTTCGAACATACGGCCACACGCTTGATGCCGTTAAGGAACTCCACGCGGTCGATAAGCACCTTGTTGGGGTTGGCCGAAGGTATTACGGCGTTGTAGTTCGGGTAGTTGCCCTCGATCAGGCGGCACACCAGGCGGAACGCCTTGAGCTCGAAGGTCACGTTGCGGGCGTCGAACGACACCGTCACGGGCTCCTCCTCCTTGAGCAGCAGCGTCTTGAGCAGGTTGGCCGGCTTCTTGGGCAGGATGAACGACGACGAGAAGTCACCGCCGTTCTCCGACGTGTACTTCACGAGCTTGTGGGCATCCGTCGCAACGAAGGTGAGCGAGCCGGGCTCGAAGTCGAAATATATACCGTTCATGACGGGACGCAGCTCGTCGTCGGCCGTCGCGAAGATCGTCTTGTTGATACCGTTCACCAGCATGTCGACATCCATCGTCAGGGCCTTGTGCTCGGTGCCCACGCCCTGCGTTTCGGGATAGCTCACGGCGCTGGCGCCGGGGATAGAGAGGTGGCCGCTGTTCCACGTGATCTGTATCTCCCACGTCGTGTCGTTCACCTCCATCACCAGGGGCATCTCGGGAAACTCCTTCAGCGAGTCGAGCATCAGCTTGGCCGGAGCGGCGATGACACCCTCGCGCTCGACGTTCTCGACGGGGATCGACCCGATGAGCGTTGTCTCCAGATCCGACGTGGTAACCGTCAGCTGGCCGTCCTTGAGCGACATGAGGAAATACTCCAGGATGGGAATCGAACTCTTATTGCTTATAACCTTACCCGTGGTCGCCAGAAGCGACAGCAGCGCAGAACTTGATACTGTAAATTTCATCTCTGATATTGTGTTTTCGTTGTTGATACTCATTCGTTGCCGGCAATCGAGGCCAGCTTGTCGAGCGCCATGTCGATCATACGCTCGACGTAGGGACGGTAGTCGGTGTTGGCGTTGCGCGCCACACGCTGCGCGATGATGGTGCACATCGTGGCGGCACGATGCCCCATCAGGGCCGCGAGACCCGCCAGAGCCGATCCCTCCATCTCGAAGTTGGTGATGCGGCGGTCGCCGTAGCGGAACGACTCGATCTTGGCGTTAAGATCGTTGTCGGCAGGCTCGAGACGTACCCATCGTCCCTGCGGGGCGTAGAATCCCGGCGCGGCGATGGTGATGCCCTCGGTGGTGGTGTCGGCGAACAGCTGGCGCAACTCATCCGAGGCGTTTATGAAATAGGGCTTCGGCAACAGGTCGCTCCACCCCGTGTGAGCCATGAAGGCACGCTCGATCTCGAGGTCGCACACGTCGTTGCGTCCCTTGTAGTAGTTCAGAAGGCCGTCGAAGCCGACCGACGTACGCGAGAAGACCACGTCGCCCAGCTCGATATCGGGCTGCAGTGCGCCCGACGTTCCCAGACGCACCAGCGTCAGGCGGCGGAAATTCTCCTTGACCGTACGCGTGGCGAAATCGACATTCGCCAACGCATCCAGCTCCGTGACCGAGATATCGATGTTCCCGATGCCGATGCCGGTCGAGAGCACGCTCATGCGTTTTCCGCGATAGCGTCCCGTCACCGTAATGAACTCGCGGTTGGCCGCACGGCACTCCCGCTCATCGAAACGCGAAGCCACGAGTTCCACACGCGCCGGGTCGCCCACCATAATCACCGTGTCGGCAATCTGGTCGGGACGCAGATGCAGATGGAACACCGTTCCGTCGTCGTTGATAATCAACTCGGAAGAAGGTATTATTCTCTTTGACATTTGACGAATTTTATCGGTTTACCTTTTTTATGTGGCATAAAAATAATATATTTACGTCGAATTACAAAATAAAACTACCATTTTCAAACCGCACGCAACAACACAGAACATAGACTAAAATGACACTAATCAAATCAATTTCAGGCATCAGAGGCACGATCGGCGGTGCCCAGGGCGACAACCTTACGCCCATCGACATCGTTAAGTTCACCACGGCCTACGTCCGCTTCATGAGCGAGAAGAACGGAGGCAAGCGCCTCACCGTCGTCGTGGGCCGCGACGCCCGCATCTCGGGAGCCATGGTCAACGACATAATCGAGGGTACCCTGATGGGCTGCGGCGCCGACGTGATCAACGTGGGCCTCTGCACCACTCCGGGCACCGAGATGGCCGTAATCACCCACAAGGCCGACGGCGGCATCATCATCACCGCCTCGCACAACCCCAAGCAGTGGAACGCCCTCAAGCTGCTCAACGATCACGGCGAGTTCCTCAATGACGCCGAGGGCAAGCGCGTACTCGCGCTGGCCGAGGAGGAGTCGTTCGACTACCCCACGGTTGATGCACTCGGTAAGGTGATACTGCGCGAAGACTTCAACGACAAGCATATAGCACAGGTACTGGCGCTCGACATGGTAGACGTCGAGGCCGTGCGCGCACGCCACTTCAAGGTAGTGGTCGACGCCGTAAACTCGGTTGGCGGAATCGTCATTCCGCGCCTGCTGCGCGAGCTGGGCTGCGAGGTCGTGGAGCTCAACTGCACCCCCGACGGCCACTTTGCCCACAACCCCGAGCCGCTGCCCGAGAACCTGACGCAGATCTCGGAAGTCATCGTCCGCGAGAAGGCCGACCTGGGTGTCGTCGTCGATCCCGACGTTGACCGCCTCGCGCTGGTATGCCAGAACGGCGAGATGTTCGGCGAGGAGTATACGCTCGTGGCCGTAGCCGACTATATCCTCTCGGCCTGCAAGGGCAACACGGTTTCGAACCTCAGCTCGTCGCGCGCATTGCGTGACGTCACCGTCGCACACGGCGGCCAGTACGAGGCCTCGGCCGTAGGCGAGGTAAACGTCGTGGCGAAGATGAAGCAGACGGGTGCCGTCATCGGCGGCGAGGGCAACGGCGGAGTCATCTACCCCGCCCTGCACTACGGACGCGACGCACTCGTAGGCGTAGCCCTCTTCCTGACCTTCCTCACCAAGAAGGGCATGACCATGACCGAGCTGCGCGCGACCTACCCCGCATACTTCGCCTCGAAGAACAAGATACAGCTCACGCCCGAGATCGACGTGGATAAAGTGCTGCACGAGATGAAGACGCGTTACGCAGGTGAGAAAGTGAACGATATCGACGGCGTAAAGATCGACTTTGCCGAGAACTGGGTACACCTGCGCAAGTCGAACACCGAGCCCATCATCCGCGTCTACACCGAGGCCCGCTCGACCGGTGAGGCCGACGCGCTGGCCGCCCGCTTCATTGCCGAGATAAAGGGCATTTGCGGAATTGAGTAACCACAAACACGACTACACATGGAAAAGGTAAAGGAATATATCGACCGTAACCGCGACCGATTCATCGACGAGCTGTTCGAGTTTCTGCGCATACCCTCGATAAGCGCACAGTCGGAGCATAAGCAAGACATGCAGCGCTGCGCCGAGTGGCTGGCCGCCGCGCTGGTCAAGGCGGGCGCCGATCACGCCGAGGTGATGCCCACCGAAGGCAATCCCGTGGTCTTCGCCGAGAAGATCATCGATCCCAAGGCCAAGACGGTACTCGTCTACGGCCACTACGACGTGATGCCTGTCGACCCGCGCGAGGAGTGGCACACCGACCCCTTCGAGCCAGTCATAAAGGATGGCCGCATCTGGGGCCGCGGCGCCGACGACGACAAGGGCCAGTCGTTCATGCACGTCAAGGCGTTCGAGGCCATGTGCGCCACTGGTACGCTCCCCTGCAACGAGAAGTTCATGCTCGAGGGCGAGGAGGAGATCGGATCGCAGAGCCTCTACAAGTTCTGCGCCGACTACAAGAAGATGCTCAAGGCCGACATAATACTGGTGTCGGACACCTCTATGATATCTATGGATACGCCGTCGATCACATGCGGCCTGCGCGGCCTTACATATATGGAGGTAGAGGTTACGGGCCCCAACAAGGACCTGCACTCGGGCCTCTTCGGCGGCGCCGTGGCCAACCCGGCCAACGTGCTTACCCGCCTCGTGGCATCGCTCATCGACGAGAACGGGCGTGTCACCATACCGGGCTTCTACGACGACGTGCGCGAGCTGACCCCCGCCGAGCGCAAGGCCTTCAACAAGGCCCCCTTCTCGCTGCGCGAATACAAGCAAGCGCTGTCCATAGGCGACGTCGAGGGCGAAGCCGGCTACAATACGATGGAGCGTACGGGCGTGCGTCCTTCGCTCGACGTTAACGGCATCTGGGGAGGCTACACCGAGGAGGGCACCAAAACCGTCATCCCGTCGAAAGCCTCGGCCAAGATATCGATGCGACTGGTCCCCAACCAGGACTTCCGCAAGATCGGCCGCCTCTTCGAGAAGCACTTCAAGGCCATCGCGCCCAAGAGCGTCAAGGTCAAGGTGAGCTTCCTGCACGGCGGCATGCCCTACGTGGCACCGACCGACATGCCGGCCTACAAGGCTGCCGAGAAAGCCATTCTCGACACCTTCGGCAAGCGGCCTCTGCCCTTCTATTCGGGCGGCTCGATACCCATCATCAGCGCCTTCGAACAGACGCTCGGCATCAAGTCGCTGCTCATAGGCTTCGGCCTTGCCGAGGATGCCATACACTCGCCCAACGAGAGCTACGGCCTCGAGCAGTTCAACAAGGGTATCGACACCATACCTCTATTCTACAAGTATTTCGCCGAGGCCAAGTAACGTATCGGTTGAAACAAATACACTATGCCGTCGGGCCGATCCACGCGATCGGCCCGACGTTTTTTATTTTCGGCACGCAAGGCAACAATATGCAATTATGCGGATAAATGGCCTCCCGACGGCAAATGCAGCGGGCAAGCTACAGGCGGAATTAAAATTTTTTAATAATTTTGAGAATCCAAAACCGCTACAGCCATGGTAAAGAAAAACATCCTCTACACGATAGGTTCCACCCCGATGGTAAAGATAAACGCCCTGTGCCCCAACCCGCGCGTAAACATATATGCCAAGCTCGAAGGCTTCAACCCCACGGGCAGCATCAAGGACCGCATTGCGGTGCGCATGGTCGAGGCGGCGCTCAAGAGCGGCGAACTCACCCCGGGCAAGACCATCATCGAGCCCACATCGGGCAACACGGGCATCGGGCTGGCCATAGCGGGTATCGTGCTGGGATTCCCGGTCGAGATTGTGATGAGTTCGGCCGTCTCGGTCGAGCGGCGCAAGATCATCCGCTCGTACGGTGCCAAGGTCATCCTCACGCCCGCCGACGAGGGCACCGACGGAGCCATACGCCTCGCCCGCCGCATGGTGGCCGAGAACCCCGACAAATACTACATGCCCGACCAGTTTGCCAACGCAGCCAACTACCTGACCCACTACGAGAACACGGCCATCGAGATATGGCAGCAGACCGAGGGACAGATCGACTACCTGGTATGCGCCGTCGGCACGTCGGGCACGCTGATGGGGCTGTCGCGCTTCCTGCACACGATGAAACCCGACATCAAGGTCGTATGCGCCCACCCCACGCGCGGGCACTACATACAGGGGCTGAAGAACATGGAGGAGGCCATCGTGCCGCAGATATACGACCCGTCGCTCATCGACCGCCAGGAGATGATCGAGAGCGAGGAGGCCATCGACATGGCACGCCAGATCATCGCCCGCGAGGGTATCTTCGCCGGTATGAGCAGCGGCGCAGCCATGATAGCCGCCATACGCACGGCACAGAACATCGAGAGCGGCAACATCGTGGTCGTATTCCCCGACCGTGCCGAAAAATACCTCAGCACGACCATGTTCGCCCCCTACGACGACTAAGCCGCAATGCGCCGCACATAAAAAGCCGGCTTGCGATTTGCCATGCAAGCCGGCTTTTCGTATCTTTGTGTTGTGCGCTTGCCGAAAGCGCGCGATAGAGACCAAACAACCTTATAATATCCGACAACCCATGAAAACGGCAACAACCGCCCTGCTGTCGATGTGCATGCTCGCGGCATGCTCATCGCAGAACGGCGCCAACAAAAACGGCGCGACACAAGAGAGTACTCAACCCGAAACCACCGTACAGACCGGGGAAAACAAGGGTTTCAGCCATGCGAAACTCTCCTACCCGGGAACCGACATCACGTTCGAAGTGAAGGTCGACGGCAACAGACTTACGATTATCCCCTCGGGCCTCACCGCAGTCAACGAACCGCTGCAGCACGACGTGACGGGATACACGGTCACCAATGCCGAGATAGGCGACCTTAACACCGACGGCTATCCCGAAATGTTTGTCTACCTCACCTCCCACGGCAGCGGCAGCTACGGCAAGCTCATAGGATACTCGACCAACAACGGTAAATCGGTAAGCCAGGTATCGCTGCCAGACATCGCCGAGAACGACCGTATAAACAAGGGCTACATGGGACACGACGAGATGGCCATCGTCGAGAACACCTTCTGTCAGCGTTTCCCCATATACAAGGATGGCGACACCAACGCCAACCCCACGGGCGGCATGCGACAGATTCAGTACAAGCTCGTCGACGGCGAAGCCTGCCGCATACTGCAAGTAGACAAGGTTCTCGAGTTCTAACCGCAGAGACATCAAACGCGACGGGCGGAGACCACGAAGATCTCCGCCCGTCGTGCATTTGGCAGCATCGGCCGCACTATTTGTCGGCTACGCCTATGAGCTGCTGGAGCTTCTGCGACAGCTCCGTATTCTCCATTATGCCGTTGATCCGATCGGCACCGGCGCCGTAGAGATATACGGGCACCATGATACCCGTGTGACTCGAGGTGCTGAAGTCGTAGTTGATGCCGCTCTCGGGAAGCGTGAAGTCGGTCTTGTTGCTCGGGATAGACATGCCCGACGTCTCATGGTCGGCACATATCACCACCAGCGTACCCTTGTGCGTGTCGGCATAGTCCATAGCCACCTTGATCGCCTTCTCGAAGTCGCGCATCTCGGCCAGGATGCCGTCCAGGTCGTTGGCGTGCGAGCGGTAGTCGATCTGCGATCCCTCGACCATCATCACAAAGCCATCCTTCTTGTCGGCCTTGACGTTGGCCGTAAGCACCTCGAGGGCCTTTTCGGTAGCGCGCGCCAGATAATCGCCGCGGCCTTTCTTGAGTTCAGGGAGGTTGCTGTCGGCAAAGAGGCCAACCACGCGGCCCGAATGAACGTCGTCCATGTCGTCCTCGTCGTATATCACCTCGTAGCCACGCTCCTCGAGCAGCTTCTCGTAATCCTCGCCGCTATCCTTGTAGGCCTTCTCGAACACCTTCCTGCCGCCGCCGAAGGCTACGTCGACGCCGCTCTCCATGAAGTCGCGCGAGATCTTGTCCGAGTCGCCGCGGTCCTCCGCATGGGCATAGAATGCCGCAGGCGTGGCATGCTGCAGGTAGCACGTCACAACGAGTCCCGTAGCATAGTTGTCGCGGGCTTTCGCCATTATCGACTCGACGGGAGTGCCGTCGGGCAACTGTCCTATGGTGCCGTTGTTGGTCTTGTAACCCGTCGCGAGGGCCGTACCCGCAGCGGCCGAGTCGGTCACGCGGTTATTGGCCGAGTAGGTCTTTATGAGGGCCGTATTGTCGGCACGGTCGAATGCCGTGGGCTTGTATCCGGCCTCGATCTGCAGCAGCGACACATGGCACAGGCCCATGCCGTCGCCGATCATATAGATTATGTTCTTTACCTTTGAATCCTGACGTGCGGGCTTCTTGGCCTCGACGCTGTGACCTGCCACAGCGAGCAGCAGGAGCACCATAAATAGCCTTTTCATAACGTTTACATTGTCATTTGTTGGCAAAGTTACCGTTTTTCACTATTTTTACAAACACAAAATCCTTAAGATTTTTTTACATGGATGTTAAGATCGCGGCCGACTGGAAGGCTCTGCTGCAACCCGAATTCGACAAACCGTACTTCGACCAGCTGACGCATTTCGTGCGCACGGAATACGCCACACAGAAGATATTCCCCGCGGGGCGCAACATATTCCGCGCCTTCGACAAGTGTCCATTCGACCGCCTGAAGGTGGTTATCATCGGACAGGACCCATACCACGGCGACGGACAGGCCAACGGACTCTGCTTCTCGGTCAACGACGGCGTGGCATTCCCGCCATCGCTGCAGAACATATTCCAGGAGATACGCGACGATGTGGGCATTCCCGTTCCCGAGAGCGGCAACCTCGACCGCTGGGCCGAGCAGGGCGTACTGCTGCTCAACTCGGTGCTGACGGTGCGCGCACACCAGGCCGCCTCGCACGCCGGGCATGGCTGGGAGCAGTTCACCGATGCCGTCGTGCGGCTCATTGCCGAGCGCAAGCAGGGCATCGTCTACATGCTTTGGGGCAACTACGCCCAGCGCAAGGGACAGATCGCCGACCCCACGCGCAACCTCATCCTTCGCAGCGTGCATCCCTCGCCGCTGTCGGTCTACCGCGGGTTCTTCGGCTGCCGCCACTTCTCGCAGGCAAATGCCTACCTGCAGAGCATAGGCAAAACGCCCATAATGTGGTGATTCTTTTCATCCACGACACGCATAACAAAGCGTGCCTTCCACATCGGAAGGCACGCTTTGATTTAATTACGCGTCCTGCCGGCTAATCCAGCAACGCGTCGATAGCCCGCCCGAGGGCCGTGTCGTCGGTCCACAGTCCCGGCACCGTTCCCGGCTGCACGCGTCCCTGGCGGTCGATAACGATATGCGTCGGATAGCTCGTCACGCCGAACTTGTCGACCAGCATGCGCATCTGCTCGTCGGGAAGGTTAAAGTGCTCGATATTGGGCGCCGTGAGCCCCTGCTCGCGTATTATGTTCAGCCAGCTCTCCTCGGGCGAGTTGCTTGCCAGGAATACGAACACCACATCCCTGCCCGCATAACTCTCCGCCAACGCCTTCATAGCGGGAATCTCCTCGCGACACGGCACGCACCACGTACCCCAGAAATCCAACGCCACAACCTTGCCCCTGTAGCGCTCCGCAATCTTCTGCCACAGCCGTTCGGCATCGGTCTCCGTCGCATAAGGCTCCGACGGCACGATGCTCGCCGGATAGTCCAGATCGCGGTTCTCTATCGCAAAATACTTTTCGTTCTCGGCCTCGATGCAGCGGCGCAATACGGGATCGGCGACATGCTTCGCCATCGCAGAGAACCACAGCTCCCCCATCGAGTGCTGTCGGTAGAAGATGTCCGCCATGAAGATGTTGGCCGCACACAGTTCCGCAAAACGCCCGTCCACACCGCTCTGCGCAATCTTCTCCAACGGGTCGGATATGGCCATACGCACATCCACTATCTCCTCAATGAACTTGTCACCCTTCTCCTTTACGAATGCCTGCACCGCCTCGCCCGACCACAACGCATTTAGGCTGTCGACCGCAGCCCTGAAACTGTCGGGCAACGCATCGGCCGACATGCGGCCGCTGCCCAGGGCCTCCACGCCGTCGTTGTAAACATCGATGGCCGCCCTGTCACTCTCCGACAGCGTCCTGATACCGTGTTCGTCCATATACCGCAGCGTCTCAATCACAGGCGAGTATATTTTCGAACGGCGGCTACCGCCCGTGCGGACGTTGAAATATACGGTCGGATCGCTCCACAACATGCGGAACTGCGGCGGCAGGGCGACAAAGGCGCTGTCGAGGTATGAAGCATAACATTCGGGCAGACGGTCCTTGCCGTCGGAGCGCAGCGCAAACCGCCTGTACGACGCATAATTTATCATCGCAAGCAACGTCGTCGCCCTGTTCGTCTCCATGAAACGACGCGACAGCACCCCCGCCACGGCGGCATAGCCCTCCATGCGGCGGCGGCCACCCTCTTCGACCTCGCTGCGCACGCGATCGAGATAGGCCTCGTGCGATATGGTGTCGAAATAATCCAGCTCGACATAGTCCTCCGTGGCCTCCACATAACGCCTGTATGCCCACTCCTCGTTGTAGAGACGGGCATATTCGCCCATGACAAGTGTGCGGCCGCTCGCCGCATCACGCGTGAGCATTATCTCATTGCCGGGTGCACAATACATATTCCCGTACACGTCTGCCGCCACACATTCCACCGACAGCTCCGACAGACATACGCACGGCAGTTTCGCCTCGAAGCGCCCGCATGAATCGACGGTTGATATGACGTCGCCGAATGTATTGTCGTTATGCACGATATTCGATATGCGCAACGTCACGTTCTCTCCCGCCTTCACGCCGGGCAGATAGCCGCGCACCGTCACCGAGTCCAGCACGAGCGACGGCTCGCCCATCGTACGGTTGTCACCGCGCGTCGCCGCCACATATCCCGTGGCACGCACCAGCGGCCGCGAGAAGAGGCCACGCCGCTCGCGGCAAAGCGAGTCTGCCGAGGCGTCACGGCGTAGCACCACATGCTTCGACTCACCGCCGCGCCGCAGCACGATATCGACCCGCGATGCAGTCACCGCCACCGGCCCGTAGTCCCAAAATTCGCCGTCGGCGATGGCCACGTCGTCGTAGAAACCGTAGCGCCACTCGCCCGTACGGCAGTCGGTCCAGTTGCCGGCCACCGGCGCAATCGAATCCGACACCGCACCGCCCCCGCCGCATCCCGCAGCAAGGAAACCGAGCGCCACAGCCCCGGAAAGGAAGATATTCTTCATGATAAGTTCAGGATTTTTAATTGATTCTACAAGTATAGTGAAAAAACAACAAAATAAAAAAACAACAAAATAAAATAAAAAATACCGACCGCCAGTCAAAAGGCAATCGGTATCAATTATGTTTCAACGTTTTGCGTGCAGCAGTCGCTCGCGCACGCCCCGCCGCCGCTTTATCCCAGATACGACTTCAGCAGCTTGCTACGCGACGAGTGGCGCAGACGGCGTATGGCCTTCTCCTTGATCTGGCGCACACGCTCGCGCGTGAGGTCGAACTTCTCGCCTCTCTCCTCAAGCGTCATCTCCGAGCAGCCTATGCCGAAGAAGTACTTGATGATGTCGCGCTCGCGCTCGGTGAGGGTCTCCAGCGCACGGTTCACCTCCGTAGCCAGCGACTCGTTGATGAGGCCGCGGTCGGCATTGGGCGAATCGGTGTTTACCAGCACGTCCAGAAGGCTGTTGTCCTCGCCGTCGGCAAAGGGGGCGTCGACCGAGATGTGACGGCCTGCCACACGCAGCGTATCCGACACCTTCTCCTTCGGCAGCTCCAGCTCGCTGGCCAGCTCCTCGGGCGACGGCGTACGCTCGTGCTCCTGCTCGAAGCGGGCGAAAGCCTTGTTTATCTTGTTGAGCGAACCCACCTGGTTGAGCGGCAGACGCACTATACGCGACTGCTCGGCCAGCGCCTGCAGAATCGACTGGCGGATCCACCACACGGCATACGATATGAACTTGAAACCACGCGTCTCGTCGAACTTCTCGGCCGCCTTTATCAGACCGAGGTTACCCTCGTTGATAAGGTCGGGCAGACTCAGTCCCTGATTCTGATACTGCTTGGCCACCGACACCACGAAACGCAGATTGGCCTTCGTAAGCTTGTCCAGTGCCTCCTGGTCGCCCTTACGGATACGCTGGGCGAGTTCCACCTCCTCCTCGACGGTGATAAGATCCTCCTTGCCAATCTCCTGAAGGTACTTGTCCAGCGAAGCGCTCTCGCGGTTGGTTATAGACTTTGTAATCTTTAATTGACGCATATCGTACAGCTTTTATATAACAGTCATTCTCTTCCGGCGGATTCCGCGACACTCTGTCGCCTTTCGAATCCGTTGAAGTAAATACGAAAAGCGTCGGCCGTTTGTTTCACCATGATGACATTTTTTACAAAAAAAATTAAAAAATGCCGTTTTCGGCCCCGAAAGTCATCCCGACAACGGCAAATATCGTCCCAAGCGCGGCGGCTTCCGGCTATATTACAAAAAAAGAGTTATCCGACGCCCCTCGGGCTGACGGATAACTCTTTCACGCAATCGCTTTTACAGATCTGCTACCATGCGAAGAGCGGATACTCGCTCATCATGGCATTTACATCCTTGCGGACGGCTGCGATGTTCTCCTCGTTCTCGGGGTCATGCAGCACGCGGTCGATCAGCTCAACGATGTATGCCATCTTGTCCTCCTTCACGCCGCGCGTGGTGATGGCCGGAGTACCGAAACGCAGTCCCGAAGTAAGGAACGGCGAGCGAGAGTCGAACGGCACCATGTTCTTGTTGGTCGTGATGTCGGCAGCCACGAGGCAACGCTCGGCCAGCTTACCCGTCAGCTCGGGGAACTTCGTGCGCAGGTCGACCAGCATAAGGTGGTTGTCCGTACCGCCCGAAACGATCTTGTAGCCGCGCTCGACGAATGCCTCGGCCATAGCCTTGGCGTTCTTCTGCACCTGCAGCTGGTACTCCCTGTACTCGGGCTTCAGCGCCTCGCCGAACGCTACGGCCTTGGCTGCGATCACATGCTCCAGCGGGCCGCCCTGTATGCCGGGGAATACGGCCGAGTTGATGATCTGCGACATCTTCTTCACAACGCCCTTGGGTGTGGTGAGGCCCCACGGGTTGTCGAAGTCGTGACCCATAAGGATAAGGCCGCCGCGCGGGCCGCGAAGGGTCTTGTGCGTGGTCGACGTCACGATGTGGGCATACTTGACGGGGTTGTCGAGCAGACCTGCGGCGATAAGACCCGCCGTGTGGGCCATGTCGACCATAAGCAGCGCGCCAACCTTGTCGGCGATCTCGCGCATGCGCTTGTAGTCCCACTCGCGCGAGTATGCCGACGCACCGCCCACGATCAGCTTGGGACGGCACTCCATGGCCTTGCGCTCCATGGCATCGTAGTCGATCTGGCCGGTCGTCTCGTCCAGCTGGTAGCCTACGGCCTTGAAATATTTACCCGACATGTTCACCGGCGAACCGTGCGAGAGGTGTCCTCCGTGTGCCAGGTCGAGACCCATGAAGGTATCACCGGGCTGCATCACGGCAAAGAATACGGCCATGTTGGCCTGTGCTCCCGAGTGGGGTTGCACGTTGGCATACTCGGCGCCGTAGAGCTCGCACACGCGCTCGATGGCCAGGCGCTCCACCTTGTCCACCACCTCGCAACCGCCGTAATAGCGTGCTGCGGGATATCCCTCGGCGTACTTGTTGGTGAGCACCGATCCCATTGCTGCCATAACCTCGTCGCTGACGAAGTTCTCCGACGCGATAAGCTCTATGCCGCGCATCTGACGGGCACGCTCCTCGGCTATCAGGTCGAAAATCTGAGTATCCTGTTTCATGTTAGGGTATTATGATTATAAATTTGGTCCGTGTCATGCCGCCCGGCCTCAGTCGGGCACCGCTTGCGCTACAAAGATAGAAAAAGGCGTGCGCAAAGGCAAATGAAAACGCAGTTTTCGAACGGTCGGCGGCAGATCGCACGCAGCAACCAGCAGTTTTCTATCTTCATCGTCCGCTGCCGGGATAAATAATTTCATGGTCACATATATTTAATAGGCGCCGCACCCGGGTGCAGACAAACAAAGGTAACAAAAAAGCGCGCAGCGCCAAACCGCATCAGCAAATATAATCGCACGTTGCATCGCGCAATCATTATATATATGGTCCGACAGCGCCCTGAGCCGCAATCGGGGTGTGTCGGAGAGGTCACAAGGCGAATTATTAAAAAAAATCTGTATCAAAAAATGAAGTCATAAAATCACAACCGATGTCATAATCATGAAAATATCGGATAAATTTGTGAAGCAAACCTAAAACCATCCGAATCATGGCGACAAACCGCTTCGTCGCGGTCGACCTGGGAGCATCCAGCGGCCGCGTCATACTCGCGACAATCGATCGCGGCACCGTATCTATGGAAGAGATACATCGCTTCCCCGACCCCATAATCGAGATGCGCGGACACTTCTACTGGGATTTCCCCGCCATCTACCAGTCGGTCCTCGACGGACTCAGGGCGATAGCCTCGCGCGGCATCGAAGTCGAGTCCATCGGCATCGACACCTGGGGTGTCGACTTCGCCATCTTCGGACGTGACGGCGAACTGCTGCGCCTGCCCTACTGCTACCGCGACCCGCACACGGCGGGCGCTCCCGAGGAGCTTTTCAAGCGCATGTCGCGCAGCATGCTCTACAAGAAGACAGGCATACAGATCATGGATTTCAACACCGTCTTCCAGATCGACACGCTACGCCGCAACGGATGCTCGGCACTCGAGGCGGCACGCAAGCTGCTCTTCATACCCGACGCTCTGGCCTACCTGCTCACGGGCGAGGCCGTCACCGAGTACACCATAGCCTCGACGGCACAGATGATCGACCCGCGCACCCGCACATGGGATCCCGACATACTGCGCATGCTGAGCCTTACGTCGACCGACTTCGGCCGCATCGTCATGCCCGGCGCCCGCATAGGCACGCTCAGCGCCGAGGTGCAGCGCCTGACGGGGCTGGGCGCCGTACCCGTTGTGGCCGTCGCAAGCCACGACACGGGCTCGGCCGTAGCGGCCGTACCCGCCGAGGACGACAACTACGCCTACCTCAGTTCGGGCACATGGTCGCTCATGGGCATCGAGTCGCCCGAGCCGATCATCACCGACCGCAGCTTCGAGATGAACTTCACCAACGAGGGCGGCATCGACGGCACCTCGCGCGTACTGAAGAACATCTGCGGCATGTGGCTTCTGGAGCGCTGCCGCAAGGAGTGGCCCGACACGGGCTACGAGGAGCTGATCCGCGCCTCGGAGCAGGCCGAGCCGTTCCGCAGCCTTATCAACCCCGACGATCCGCTCTTCGCCAACCCGCAGTCGATGACGCAGGCCATAGCCGAATACTGCCGCCGCACGTCGCAGCCCGCACCCGAGACCGTAGGACAATACGTGCGCTGCATCTTCGAGTCGCTCGCGCTGCGCTACCGACAGGTAATCGAGATGCTCAAGAGCCTTTCGCCGCACCCCATCGAGCGCCTCTACGTCATCGGCGGCGGCGCCCGCAACGAGGTGCTCAACCGCTTCACGGCCGACGCCACGGGCATACCCGTCGAGACCGGATCGCCCGAGTCGACCGCCATCGGCAACGTCATGGTACAGGCGCGCCATGCGGGCGTGGTGGATTCCGCCCGCGACATGCGCCGCATGATACGTTCATCGCTCACCGACAGCCGCCGCTACGAGCCCGGCGACCGCGAACGTTGGAATGCCGCATATGAGCTCTACGTCAAGCGCACCTCGTGACCGCCCCTCCGAAAAAAACGACAACCTGAACCACGAACGCAATAGAAACACGATAAAACAACAAGACCATGAACAAACAGAACATCGAGCAGGCATACGCCATCGCCAAGGAGCGCTATGCCGAACTGGGAGTCGACACCGACGCGGCTCTGGCCAAACTACAGAAGATATCGCTCTCGCTGCACTGCTGGCAGGCCGACGACGTAACGGGCTTCGAGAATCCCGACGCACAGCTTTCGGGCGGCATACAGGCCACGGGCAACTACCCGGGCAAGGCACGCAACATCGAGGAGCTGCGTCAGGACATCCTCACCGCCACGTCGATGATACCGGGCCGCCACCGCCTGAGCCTCCACGCCAGCTACGCCGACTTCCGCACGACGGGCGCCGTCGACCGCGACGCGCTGCGTCCCGAGCACTTCGCCAGCTGGATGGAGTGGGCCGAGGCCAACGACATGAAGCTCGACTTCAACTCGACCTCGTTCTCGCACCCCAAGAGCGGCATGCTCTCGCTGGCGAACCCCGACGAGGGAATCCGCCGCTTCTGGATCGAGCACACCAAGCGCTGCCGCGAGATCGCCGAGGAGATGGGACGCCGCCAGGGCGACCCCGCCATGCTCAACATATGGATACACGACGGCTCGAAGGACGCCACCGTCAACCGTCTCGAGTACCGCCGCCTGCTGAAGGAGTCGCTCGACGAGATCTTCGCCACCGACTACCAGAACATGAAGGACTGCATCGAGGCCAAGCTGTTCGGCATCGGCGCCGAAAGCTACACCGTCGGCTCGTATGACTTCTACCTCGGCTACGGCGCCAAGTACGGCAAGATCGTAACCCTCGACACGGGCCACTTCCACCTTACGGAGTCGATCGCCGACAAGGTGTCGTCGCTGCTGCTCTTCACGCCCGAGATCATGCTCCACGTAAGCCGCCCCATCCGCTGGGACTCGGACCACGTGGTCATCATGAACGACGACACGCTCGAGCTGGCCAAGGAGATCGTCCGCTGCGACGCCCTCGACCGCGTACACATCGGTCTGGACTACTTCGACGCCTCGATCAACCGCATCGGCGCCTACGTCATAGGTTCGCGCGCCACGCAGAAGTGCCTGCTGCAGGCGCTGCTCGAGCCGCTGGCCAAGCTGCGCGAGTATGAGGCATCGGAGCGTTTCTTCGAGCGCCTTGCGCTGCTGGAGGAGGCCAAGAACCTGCCGTGGAATGCCGTATGGGACATGTTCTGCCTGCAGAACGACGTACCCGTAGGCGAGGCTTTCATCGCCGACGTCGAGCGATATGAGAATGAAGTTACATCGAAAAGAGCATAGGCCATGTACCGCATAGTTTTGAACGAGACCTCGTACTACGGCGCGGGCTGCCGCGAGGTCATAGCCGACGAGGTGCGCAAGCGCGGGTTCCGCAAGGCGCTCTTCGTGACCGACAAGGATCTGATACGCTTCGGCGTGGCCGAGAAGATCGAGCAGGTGCTCCGCAAGGCCGACATACCCTACGAGATATTCAGCGACCTGAAGGCCAACCCCACCATCGCCAACGTGCAGAGCGGCGTGGCGGCTTTCAAGGCTGCGGGCGCCGATTTCATCATCGCGCTGGGCGGCGGCTCGTCGATCGACACGGCCAAAGCCGTCGGCATCATCGTCAACAACCCCGAGTTCGCCGACGTGCGTTCGCTCGAGGGTACGGCCACTACACGCAACCGTGCCGTTCCCACCTTCGCCATCCCCACCACGGCAGGCACCGCCGCCGAGGTTACGATAAACTACGTCATCACCGACGAGCAGGCCCGCAAGAAGATGGTGTGCGTCGACCCCAACGACATACCCATGTGCGCCATCATCGACTGCGAGCTGATGTACTCGATGCCCAAGGGTCTGACGGCCGCCACGGGCATGGACGCCCTGACGCACGCCATCGAGAGCTACATCACTCCCGGGGCATGGACCATGAGCGACATGTTCGAGATGAAGGCCATCGAACTCATCGCCCGCCACCTGAAGAACGCCGTCGACAACGGCACCGACAAGACGGCCCGCGAGGGCATGGCCGAGGCGCAGTACATCGCCGGCATGGGCTTCTCGAACGTCGGCCTTGGTATCGTACACTCGATGGCACACCCGCTGGGAGCCTTCTACGACACTCCCCACGGCGTGGCCAACGCCCTGCTGCTGCCCTACGTGATGGAGTACAACGCCGACTCGCCCGCACGCCCGAAGTACCTCGACATAGCCCGGGCGATGGGCGTCGACACCACGGGCATGAGTGTCGACGAGGGTGTCGCCGCCGCCATCAGTGCGGTACGCGCCCTGTCGCTGAGCATCGGCATTCCGCAGCGCCTGCACGAGATAGGCGTCAAGCGCGAGGATATCCCGGCACTGGCCGAGGCAGCCTTCAACGACGTGTGCACGGGCGGCAATCCGCGCCCCACGTCGGTCGAGGAGATCGCGGCTCTGTATGAAACGGCTTATTAACGACTGCTATGGAGATACTTATCGGACTTCTCATAATTGCGGTGGGCAGCTTCTGCCAGAGCAGCAGCTACGTGCCCATCAACAAGGTGAAGGACTGGTCCTGGGAGAGCTACTGGCTCATCCAGGGCCTCTTCGCATGGATCGTATTCCCGCTCATCGGCGCCATGATCGCCATGCCCGAGGGGTGGTCGCTGCTGGACCTCATGACGATGGAGGGCGCCGGCAAGGCCGCCTTCTACGGCATGCTGTGGGGCGTCGGAGGACTCACTTTCGGCCTCTCGATGCGCTATCTGGGCGTCGCCCTCGGCCAGTCTATCGCCCTGGGCACCTGCTCGGGACTGGGCACGCTGTTGCCCGCCATCTTTGCGGGTGAAAACCTCTTCCGCGGCGACGGACTCATTCTTCTCATCGGCGTGGCCATCACGCTGGCCGGTATCGCCGTCATCGGATATGCCGGGTCGCTGCGCTCGCGCGTCATGAGCGAGGAGGACCGCCGCGCCGCCATCAAGGACTTCGCCCTCACGAAGGGTCTGGCCGTAGCGCTGCTGGCCGGATTGATGAGCGCCTGCTTCAACCTCGGCCTCGAAGCCGGGCAGGGCATCTCGGAGGAGTTTGCGCAGATGGGCACGAGCGACCTGTTCGTGACGCTGCCCGCCACGCTTATGGTAACGCTCGGCGGCGCCCTGACCGATTTCGCGTACTGCCTCTACCAGAATGCCCGCAACAAGAGCTTCGGCGACTACGCCAAGGGATCGGTATGGGCCAACAACCTTGTATTCTGTGCCCTGGCAGGCCTGCTGTGGTACTCGCAGTTCTTCGGGCTGGCCGTGGGCAAGACGTTCCTCGCCTCGTCGCCTGCGATGCTGGCCTTCGCGTGGAGCATACTCATGTCACTCAACGTCATATTCTCGAACGTGTGGGGTCTGATCCTCAAGGAATGGCGCGGTGTCAACACAAAGACGATAGTAACTTTGGTATCGGGTTTGGCGATATTGATTTTTTCACTAATTTTCCCGAGTCTTTTTAACTGAAAAACGATATGACAACAAAATCAGTACTCGACACCCGCCCCGCACTTGCGGCCGAGGTCGAGAAGGTGGCCGAAGTAGCCGGCTACCTCTGGCAGAAAGGGTGGGCCGAGCGCAACGGCGGTAACATTTCGGTGAACATCACCGAGTATGTCGACGACGAGATCCGTAACATGCCCGCCATCACCGCGCCCATCGCCATCGGCAGCACGCTCCCCCACCTGAAGGGATGCTACTTCTTCTGCAAGGGCAACAACAAACGCATGCGCGACCTGGCCCGCCGCCCGATGGAGAACGGCGCCATCATACGCATCCTCGACGACTGCGCACACTACGAGATCGTGGCCGACAACCCTGTCATGCCCACCTCGGAGCTGCCGTCGCACCTGGCCATGCACAACCATCTGATCGGCCGCGGGTCGGACTACAAGGCCGCCCTGCACACTCACCCGATCGACCTTATAGCCATGTCGCACACGCCCAAGTTCCTCGCCAAGGATGTCCTGTCGAACCTGTTGTGGAGCATGATTCCCGAGACGAAGGCATTCTGCCCCCGCGGACTGGGCATCATACCCTACGAGTTGCCGGGATCGCAGGCGCTGGCCGAGGCCACGCTGCGCGAGCTGGACGACTACGACGTGGTGATGTGGGAGAAGCACGGTGTCTGCGCCGTGGGCAAGGACATATTCGAGGCCTTCGACCAGGTAGACGTACTCAGCAAGTCTGCGCAGATCTACATCTCGGCACGCTGCATGGGCTATGAGCCCGACGGCATGTCGCAGGAGCAGATGCGCGAGATGACGCAAGCGTTCAATTTACCCAAGTAACAAACACCTTTCACAGAACATCGCATCATGAATGCAGCTGGCGATTCCGACATAAGATTTCATTACCTCATCCCCAACCGGGCCGATGAGCGTTACGGATGTGTCGTAAATACCGCCGGAGCTCAGGCCATAGCTCCGGGCGACGAGTACCCCACGAAGAACCACCCGCCCGAATACATGTTCGATCCGGCACGCGGGCGCGTTCTGCGCGAGTACCAGTTGCTCTATATCGTCAGCGGCAAGGGCGTCTTCTCCAACGACGAAGGCGAATACGAGGTCACCAAGGGTACGATCATCCTCCTGCGCCCCGGCAAGTGGCATACCTACAAGCCGCTCAAGGGCGAGGGATGGAGCGAGTACTTCATCGGCTTCAGCGGCGAGATGGCCGACCGCTCGATCAACATGCTCGTGCAGCCCGACCGCCAGATATTCAACATCGGGCTGAACCGCGAGCTGGTCGACCTTTACCAGCATGCCATCGAGATAGCTGCGGGCGACAAGCCATCGACCCAGCCGCTTCTGTGCGGCATCGTGATGCACATGCTCGGACTGATAAACTACACGATGCGCAACAGCGTCCTCTCCACCGACCGCATGGACCAGATCATGGAGCAGGCGAAGGCCATCATGCAGGAGCGCGTATTGCAGAACCTCGACCCCGAGGCCCTCGCAGCACAGCTCAACATAAGCTATTCGTGGTTCCGCAAGATATTCCGCGACTATACGGGTTACCCGCCCGCCAAGTATTTCATGCTGGTGAAGCTGCGCCGTGCGCAGTACCTGCTCACCAACACCGACCAGTCGATCAAGGCCATAGCCTTCTCGCTGGGATTCAAGTCGACGGAACACTTCTACACCACGTTCAAGCGCGTGACCGGTTCAACGCCCAACCTCTACCGCAAGTTCTCGGCCGTGGAGCAGTGACCCTCAGTACACGACCATCACAAAAAGGAGCGGCCCGATTGGGGGCCGCTCCTTTTGTCTTTAGCCGACACCATACGGCTTATCCGCGCTGTCCCTGCTGCCCGGCGATGGTGTCGAGCAGTCCGTCGCAACCGTCCTCCAGCAGGTCGAGCACAAGCTCGAAACCCTCGCGCCCCTCATAGTATGGATCGGGCACATAGCGCCACTGCGGATGGTGGCAACAGAACTCCACAAAACGGTAGACGCGGTTCAGATGCTCGCGGTCGGGCGCCAGGCGCGACACCGACTCGTAGTTCATGTCGTCCATGACGACGATCATGTCGAAGAGGTCGAAATCCTCCTCGGTTATGCGGCGTGCGCGGTGCGTGAGCGTATAACCGCGCTGCGACGCAGCAGCACGCATACGCGGATCGGCCTTGTCGCCGCTGTGACCGCCATAGGTGCCGGCCGAATCGGTCTCAACCACATCCTGCAGCCCGCGCGCCGCAATACGGGCATTCATCACGGCCTCGGCCGCCGGCGAGCGGCATATGTTGCCAAGACAAACGAAAAGTATACGTTGTTTCATATTTCAATAATTTTAGCCAAGCGATATGAATACAGTCTCATCAATCTGTCGCGCTATTAACCAATCTTCCGCGCCACGTAGAATCCGTAACTGTAATATTCCTTGTATTTGTTGTATAATTCTAGTTCCCTGCAATCGGTTTCGACTATGTGGCGGGCGGCGTCGATATCGCCGTACGTTTCGAGAAACGCCCGATGAGACTCCATGAGAGGATTGTAATAGTTATCAAGCCAACAATCGTCCGTCAAAACGAAATGGCCGAGAACACCATACCCGGCATCTTCAAGCGCCCTGATTTTTCCCGACACGGTATCAATCTCGGGATACTCTCCTATCCAAAACTCCTCGAGTTCGGCGGGACGGCTTCCCGTTATCCACGACAGTTCCGACACGGCCAATATACCTCCATTCTTGAGAAAACGTTTCCAATAGCTTATTCCACGTCTGAATCCCATGTTATACACGGCCCCTTCAGACCATATGACATCGAACTCACCTTCGTCAAACGGCAACGCATCCATCGACGCCGCCAGCGTAGTGACCGATGCACGGCAACACTCCTTTGCAGCATTTTCCTTCAGACGGCCGAGAAAATCGTCAAACAAGTCTACGGCAACAATCTCGCCATTGAGTTCTCGCGCCAGCGTAAGGGTCTGCGCCCCCGTTCCACACCCGATGTCAGCCACCCGGCAGGGACGGTCCGTGTCAATACGCGCGAGGTCAAGCGCACGAAGCGTTGCCGCCTCACTGCCCGGCCCCTGACGTCTGTTATCCCTGTGCAGACGCATCATCAACTCCATCTCGTCCACATCAATTGTCGCTTGAATGTTGTTTCAAGGCCAAAGGTACATATAAAATTCCGATCCCGAAAGCGGGCGCCGACTCCGCAGCCACCCTCTGTCTACGGCCCGACGCGGTACTCCACACGGCGGTCGGGGACCGACGATATCCGACCAAAAACACGCCGCGTGACAGCCGCCGCATATTGGCCTTAATGGCTACATTAATGTTCCGAATTGACAAAATAGAGATTCAAAGGGACTTAAATTACATATTCACACAATTTTTTCATATTTTTACGCCGTTTTAACGGAGCTGACATAAAAATATCACATTTATGAAAAAGAGAATGATCATGCTCGCCATGCTGCTTTTCGCAGCATCGGCATACGCACAGGAGCCCCAGCTGCCGCACAAGGTCGACAACGTCGAGCTCGAAGACCTCTACGGCGAGAAAATAACGTTGCCCATGTGGGGCGAGAAGAACCTGCTCATATTCTACATCGACCCCGACAAGCACAAACAGAACTACCAGTTCACGGTCGACCTCGAGGAAAACCACGCCGCCAGCGGCGACAACATATACGGTTTCGGCATCGTCAATCTGAAGGACTCGTGGTACCCCGTACCCAACAGCACCATCCGCTCGATGGCACGCAAGCGTACCGAGAAGAACGGCGCCACCGTCATCACCGACCCCAACCGCATCCTTGCCGAGAAGTGGGGACTGGGCGACTGTAACAACAAATTCGTACTGATGATAGTATCGAAGGAGGGCGAACTCGTCTACATGAAGAAGGGCGAGCTGTCGGAGGCCGACCAGAAGGAGTTCTACGAAGTAGTCAAGAAATATCGTTAGGCACGCCCATGCGTACGGCGATTCTCTGGGCCGCTACAATAGTGCTCGCCGCGGCAGTCAAGGCCCCGGCACAGGAGAATCGCACCGTTGCCGATACGCTGTACCGCCCCACGGCCGTAACGTCTCGCAGCATATACGGCGATCCTACAAACTACGCTGCCGTACGCGCCCAGCTCGACAAGGCGTCGCGTCCCACATTCGGCCAGCGCGTGACCGAGCGGCTGCGGCGGCCGCTCATAGCCTCTTCGCCCGCCGACAATCTCGACATTTCGGCTACGGCAGGCATCGGTTACACGCAGGAGACGGGACTGGCCGTCGCGGCCGTGGCCACGGGTCTTTTCCGCACCGATCCGCACGATACACTGGCGCCGCAGTCCGACATCAGGCTTGCAGCCTCGGTCTCGGTGACGGGATTCTACCGCATGGACACAGGCGGCAATCTCCTGTGGCGGCGCGGACGTCACCGCCTGACATGGAACGTCGACATCGGGTTGCTTCCCGTAAGGTTCTGGGGCCTTGGATATGAAGCCGCCGACGTCAACCCGTACACCCGATATACGCATAAGTCGCAAAATGCCTCCGTCGAGTACTCGGCCCGCATAGCAGGTCCGTTTTCCGCGGGTGTGAGCCTCGACCTGCGGCATGCCGCAGCCACTGGCCTCGACGATACGGGGCAACGCTATCTCGCCGCACAAAGCCAGCCGCGCAATGCCATCACCACGGGCATTGGCATTACCGCCCGCTTCGACACGCGCGACGACAGGACAAGCGCCACACGGGGCGTTTACCTGGCCCTGCTCACCGAGATGCGCCCGCGCGCTCTGGGCAACTGCGGCACAACGCTGTGGCACATAACGGCCACGGCCGACTGGTACCACCCGCTGTGGCGCGATGCGGTTGTGGCGTTGGACCTCTACGCCGATCTGTGGTCGTCGGCCACGCCGTGGCTCTTCTGGCCGTCGCTCGGAGGAGCGTCGCGCCTGCGCGGCTACTACGCGGGACGATACACCGACCGCAAGATGGTCACGGCACAGGTCGAACTGCGACAACACATATACGGACCGATAGGAGTATGCCTGTGGGGCGGCGCGGCCAACGTCTGCTCCTCGCACAAACTTTTCGACTGGTCGGAGATACTGCCCAACGGCGGTCTCGGCGTGCGGCTCGCACTCGGACAAAAGACCGCCCTCAGAATAGACTACGGATTCGGCCGCCGCTCCAACGGCCTTGTCATAAACGTAAACGAAGCGTTTTAACGGAGTACCGAGATGATGAAAAACAACATAAAATACAACCCCACGGCCCTCGCCGCAGCCTACATTGCGGCGCTAATGCTGCCCGTGGCTATACTGGCCTACACCGAGGGCAACCCCCTGTGGGCGACCGTTGCCGGCATACTGCTCCCGCTGGGTGCATACACCGTCTTTGCGGCCCTGGCGCGGCGGTCGGGTGTGATGATATGGTGCGGATTCCTGTTCATATTCCTCAGCGCCTTCCAGATCGTGCTGTCGTATCTGTTCGGCAACTCGATCATCGCCACCGACATGTTCCTCAATCTCGCCACCACCAACCCGGGCGAGGCGACCGAACTGCTGAGCAACATCTACCCGTCGGTTATAGCCGTGTGCATAGTCTACATACCTCTGCTGTGGCTTGCCACGCTGCACATACGCCGCCGTATCGAGCTGCGGTCGGCCACGCGGCGCGCCATGCTGCGAACGGGCGGCGGCATCATGGCCGCAGGTATCGTCGTGCTGCTGCTCGGATGCCGCGGCGAAGTGCGCCACGTGCTGCGCGACGAGGTATTCCCCGTAAACGTATGCTACAACATGGGGCTCAGCGTGTCCGAAATGCACCGTATAGACCACTACGAAGACACGTCGGCCGGCTTCGCCTACGAGGCGCGCCACATCAACCCCGAGAGCGGCACGCGCGAGATCTATGTCCTCATCATTGGCGAGGCATCGCGCGCAGCCAGCTGGCAGCTATACGGATACGACCGCGACACCAATCCCGAGCTGTCGAAGATGAACGACATAGCCGTCTTCCGCAACGTGCTGACGCAGAGCAACACCACCCACAAGAGCGTGCCGATGATACTGTCGTCGGTGCACACCTCGGAGCACGACGAGCTCTACCGCCGCAGGGGGCTGCCGCAGCTATTCAACGAGGCGGGCTTCTCGACCTACTTCATATCGAACCAGTCGCCGCAGGGAGCCATGATCGACAACCTTGCCCACGATGCCAAGCACGTTATCTACATCGACTCGCCCCGCTACGACATGCAAATGGTCGAGCACGTACAGCGAGCCATCAAGGAGGATCCCTCCGACCGGCTCTTCTTCATCCTTCACTCCTACGGCTCGCACTTCAGCTACCACCAGCGCTATCCGCGCAAGTATGCCACCTTCCTGCCCGACGACGACGTGGCCATAAACCCGCGCAACATGGACAAGATACGCAACGCGTACGACAACTCGATCGTCTACACCGACCACGTCATAGCCGAGATGATACGCACGCTCGCCGGCGAAGATGCCTGCAGTGCGCTCTTCTACTGTGCCGACCACGGCGAGGACCTCTTCGACAAGTGCGACAAGCGGTTCCTGCACGCCTCGCCGCGGGTGACATATTACCAGCTGCATGTGGCATCGCTGGCTTGGTTCTCGCCCGACTACAACCGACTGCATGGCGACAAGGTGCAGGCCGCACGGCAGAACTGCTTCGCCCCGGCCACAAGCTACTCGGTCTTCCACACTGTGGCCGACATGGCATCGATAACATCACGCTACTGCAACGAGAAAGCTTCGCTGCTAAGCCCCGACTTCGATTACAACGCCACGCGATACTATCTCAACGACCACAACGTCGCCGTACCGCTCGACTACGACATCGGCATCGACGCCATGCAGCGCGACAACTTCGCACGCATGGGCATAATGCTGCCGTAGGCGGCAGGGGGCAAAGACAAAAACGAAGCGAGGGAAGTTCGATGAACTCCCCTCGCTTCGTTTCGTAAGATGCGGGACTACTTCTTGGCCTCGTCAACCGACAACTTGCGGAAATCCTTGAGAAGCTTCGTCAGCTCCAGAGCGGCCTTACGGGCACGCACACCGGCAGCCTTGTTATTTTTCTCAATCTGAGCATTCGCATTCGACGAGAAAGCCTCGTACTGAGCTGCGATCTGATCTATCAACGTTTTCATAGCAATTTATTTGTTTAATGGTTTGATCTTTGTGCAAATATACAAAAATTTCCAACAACCAAACAATTTTGTCGAAAAAACGGACATGAACCCGACCCGCAGGCCAAACAATCATTCAATCTGACACATATGCCAAAAAGCGGCCTTTTGCCGCCACCGGCACAGAAGGCCGCATTACATGCGCCGCCACGCCTCGAAACCGTTACTGCAGTAAAGGATTTTTCACCCATTCACCCCACCCCGACACCTGCGGCACGGCAACGCCGCCGCGGCAAAAAATGCCACACGAGAGATGCCGCTCGCCTATTATTCGTATCTTTACGACGACAAAAAACATCCTACCATGAACTGGCAAGAGACAGCAGTCGCCGCAATAGGCATCATCGCAGCCGCCATAGCCATTCGCGCCATCGTGCGCGGCATAAAGACACGCCGATACTCTTCGTGTGCCTCGTGCTCCGACACGACGTGCCCGCTCCGCGACATAAAAGAGCGCCGGGGCGATTGCACCCGGCGCACCAAATAACACCTCGCGGCGACGTATCAGGCCGCCAGTATAAGCAGCTGCGCCGTCAGCACACGCAGGAACATAACCACGGGATATACCGTAGCATAACCCACGGCCGGAAGGTCGTTGCCCGCCGCGCCGCTCGCATATCCCAGCGCCGGGGGATCGGTCGTGCTGCCCGCAATAAGTCCCATCAGCGTATAATAGCTCATCTTGAGTTTCATGCGGGCAAAGAGGCCGACGATGATGATCGGCACCACCGTAATGATGAATCCGTACCCTATCCATCGGTAACCGCCGCCTACAATGGCATCGATAAAGCCGTCACCGGCACTTATACCCACTCCGGCAAGGAACAGCGCAAGGCCCACCTCGCGAAGCATAAGGTTGGCGCTCATGGTCGTGTAGGTAACCAGATGGAAGTGCGGGCCGAAACGGCCTATGAGTATGGCCACGATGAGCGGGCCGCCAGCCAGACCCAGCTTCACGGGCTGCGGTATGTTCATCAACGGTATCGAACCGATCAGCACACCCAACGCTATGCCGAGGAATATTGTGAGCAGCTGCGGCTCGCGCAGTTTCTTGAGCGAGTTGCCCAGCACACCTGCCACCTGCTCTATGGCGGTCTCGTTTCCTACCACCATCACGCGGTCACCCATCTGCAGTTCCATGCCCTGGTAAGGTATGAGATCGATTCCCGAGCGGTTAATGCGCGTGATGTTGATACCGTATTTCGTACGCAGGTGCAGATCCGACAGACGCTTGCCGTTGATCTCGGGCTTGGTGATGATTATGCGGCGTGAGACAAGCTGGTGCTGCGAGAGCTGGCCGGCGCCCCACTCCTCCATCGACATGTCGACGTGCTGTCCGAGGAATGCCACGATGGCCTCCGTATCCTCGGGCGAGCATATCAGGCGCAGCCTGTCACCCACCTTCAGCACGCTGTCGCCGTCGGCGATGGTTATCGTACCGTCCTCGTGCATGATGCGCGATATGACGAACGAGCGGTTGATAAGTTCGCTCAGGTGGGCAATGTTCTGTCCTTCGAGCGCACCGTTCGAGAAGAGTACCGACAGACGGTCGGCATTGCTGCGCTCGCCGCTCATCTCCTCCACGGCACGGTTCTCGTCGGCAAAGTTCACCCTGGTGACCACGCGTATGAATATCATCGACAGGATTATGCCGACGACGCCCAGAGGATAGGCCACGGCGTATCCCAGCGCTATGGTGGGATCGTCAATGCCCGTAGCATCGAGATATGCCTGCTGCGCGGCGCCAAGGCCCGGAGTGTTGGTCACGGCACCCGACAACACACCCACCATGGTCGGCATGGGCGTGCCCGTCACAAGATATAATACATAGGTAGTGACCACGCCGAGCAATACGATCGCGACGGCACAACCCACGAGCCTGATGCCGCCCTCCTTGAGCGAGGAGATGAATCCGGGGCCGACCTGCAGACCGATCGAAAAGACGAACAGGATCAGGCCGAACTCCTTGATGAAATTCAACGTCTGCGGCTCGACCGTAAAGCCGAAATGGCCGGCGGCGATGCCCACAAACAGTATCCACGTTACACCGAAGGATATGCCTTTGATCTTCACCTTACCGAGGAGTATGCCCAGCGTTATGACCAGCGAGATCACAATAACGGTATGAGCGATACCCTCGCCCGTGAACAGAGTACATAACCACTCCATGACAAAAAATATTTGTTTGATTTTTTAATAAAGCGCAAAGATATCATTTTTAAGAAGATTAAAAAAATCTGCCGGCGAAAAATACACCTTGTTTCTACCGATATGCGCTTTTACCGACTTTTCCGCTATCCGATCCGCACCGCACCGCCACAAATGCGAAGGCGCCACCCCGCTGCAGGATGACGCCTTCGCTTGACGGGAGCTTCCCCCCCCGCCCGACGGCATCAATATATAAACCGCGATATGATCGGCGCCAGCAAGGCCGTGGCCACGCCCATAAGTGCCATTGCAAGGCCGCTGATCGCCCCCTCGACGGCGCCCTTCTCTATCGAACGGGCCGTACCTATACCGTGCGCGGCCGAACCCATGGCCAGACCGCGTGCAACGGGGTCGTCGATGCGCAGCAGGCGCATGAGCGAGAATCCGATCAGGGCGCCGAAGATGCCGACGACAAACACTACGACCGATGTGATCGAGGTCTCGCCGCCTATGTTCTGCGATATGGTGACGGCGATAGGCACCGTTACCGACTTGGGCACAAGCGAGTCCTGAATCAGACGCGACGCCCCCAGGAAACGCGCTATGTAGACCACGCTGAGGATGCCCACGACGCATCCCGTAACCACCGATGCCAGAATAGGCACAACCTGCCCCTTCATGCGCTCCTCCTGTTCATAGAGCAAGTACCCGAGCGCCACAACCGACATACCGAGGCCAAAGTCCAGCACACGCGTCGCCTCGCGGTACGACTCGTACGGTATGTCGAATACCAGCAGGAACCCGATCAGCGACAGGAACGTTATAACAACGGGGTGGCACAGCGACATGCCCGTGCGGCGATAGATCGCCATTCCGCCGCAATATATGGCTATTGTGAGTGCGAGCAGGAACGTCTCCGACTCCATGAACTGATGTATCATCTTCTACGCATTTTCTGACAAACGAAACCTATGACGGCTATTACCAGCACCGTACTTATGGCTGCGGCGGCGACCACGGCCACCCAGTTTTCGGCTATCACCTCATACGAGGTCATGAGCCCCACGCCGAAGGGGACGAAGAACAGGGCCATCGCCCCGAGAAGAAACTTGGCCACGGGAGCCACCTGCTCGGCCTTCACCACGCGATAGTGCAGCGCGGCATAGAGCAATACCATTCCAATGACGTTTCCCGAGACATATCCGCCCGTGAGCATGCTGATGAGATTACCCGCTCCCCAGCACGCGAGAATTGCAAAAATTCCGATCATGGCCGCAAATGTAGTGACAAAAGTGTCACGATGTAAAAATATTTCACTATTTTTGCGACGTCTGATCGGGGGCGACCGGTTTTGACAGCTTGCAGAGTTTGATTGTAAGCACGTCGAGCGTTGTGTGGTGGCTCGTAAATCTCAACACTCAAACTACAAATGGCAATAACAGCTACGCACTCGCTGCCTAATTTTCAAGGAAAACAAGGCTTAATCATCTGATCCAAGGCGACCGGATGACGAGTATCCCGAACGGGGGCCCCGCCCTTAGGCAACCGTTCATACGGGGTATCATCAATTAGGGGATAGTGCGGCGGAGGTCTCGGCCGTCGCGCGAAATCAAAGAGACTGCGGCAAGGGTCAGGCCGTCTGCGGCCATCCCGAGCAAGAGGACCAATCGCAGAATAAACGTGTAGAAAGCTTTCGGGCTCCTTGTTTGGACGCGGGTTCGACTCCCGCCGCCTCCACAAGCCCCATTAAACGGACAACTCCCGCGGCCGAGGCCGACGGGAGTTTTTTTGCATATATTCTTATCTATTCGCGATAATTTGCGGGGCGTTCCTTGAACATGAACCTTATTCTTTTGTTGAGGACGCTGAACCGTTCTCTTACAGGCCCGTGGTTATCCACCTGGTCAGCTTCTACAAACTGTACAACGGGGTAGAATAAACGCCTCTTATTTTTTGCAATAAGATATACGGACAGCAATCTTTCGGACACGAACCCGAACAGACGTTTCTGGTATGGCGTATAATCGGTAATATCAACCACCTTCTCCAACTTGAACAATATATCGAACAGCCACGTACAATATTCGTCGAAATCGGCCCATGACATGACGAACATATTATATAAGGAGATTGAGTTGCCCAACATCAGGGTATCGAAGGCTTCGATATAATCCTTCTCCCCGTTTGCATATATTATGTCGCGGAGTTTTTTCAAATCATCGGCCTCATGGCATGTGCAGAAGTGAGAAAAAATCGTCTCCTTCATATACATCCGGTTCGCGACAACCACGCTGCCCGCCGCAATCTTCCGTTTCAACGTATCGGGAAGCGAAAGGTCATATTCGCCCAACCGCCCGACATCCTCATACTTGACAGAGTAGACCGATGGAATGACATTATGAAAATCGAAGAAACGGCGGTAATGGCACAACCCGATGCAGTCCACGTCCTTGAGGTTTTTCCATGCCCAATATATTGCCGTCAGCTCGCAGAACGACGCATTGCGCAAGCTGATGTTATCTCCCGTATCGTCGCCTATCATGTCAAGGCGCAACGGCGACAGTGCTCGCCCTGCCTGTATGGGTACATAGTCCGGATCACGGCGCACGACCGTATCCTTATGGTAGCACACCAATATCGATGTCTTCATGCCATTATTTTCTTTCATCGGAACAACGCCAATACGTTTTCAATCACATTATGCATGTCATAATAGCGGTACTCGGCAAGACGCCCCCCCGAAAAGGACATTGCGTTCGGCGTCGGCCAGCCGCTTGTATTTCATGTAGAGCTCCGTGTTTCGGGCATCGTTTATCGGATAGTACGGTTCGCTGCCCTCGCCCCACTCCGAGCTGTATTCGCGCGAGATTACGGTGCGGCCGTTTTTCATCACATCGTCGCCGAATGACTCGAAGTGCTTGTGCTCGATTATTCTGGTATAAGGCACCGAACGGCTCGTGTAGTTGACCACGGCATTGCCCTGATAGTTGCACATGTCGAGACGCTCGTGCTCGAAACGCACCGTACGGTACTCGAGCCGCCCGTAACGGTAGTCGTAGAAACGGTCTATCGGCCCCGTGTACACGACACGGTCGGCCAGCGACGCGAAACGCTCCCTGTCGGAGAAGAAATCGCACTCCAGCCTCACATCGGCTCCCTCAAGCATCGCCTCGATCAGCACGTTGTAACCGCCGACGGGGATACCCTGATACCTGTCGTTGAAATAGTTGTTGTCGTATACCATGCGCAGGGGCAGACGTTTTATGATAAACGCCGGCAACTCCGTACACTTGCGTCCCCACTGCTTCTCGGTGTAACCCTTGATTAGCCGCTCGTAAATATCTCGCCCGACCAGCGAAAGCGCCTGCTCCTCGAGATTGCGTGGTTCGGCAACGCCCTCGGCCGCCATCCTGTCCAACACCTCGCGGCGCTGCTCTTCGATCTTGCGCTGCGCCTCGGCGGGGGTTACTACGCCCCACATCTGACAGAAGGTGTTCATGTTGAAGGGCAGGTTGTATATATGCCCCTCGTAGTTGGCAACGGGAGAGTTGGTATATCGGTTGAACTCCACGAACGAATTAACGAAGTCCCACACCTCGCGGTTCGACGTATGGAATATGTGGGCGCCATACTTGTGGACATTGATGCCGTCAACCTTCTCGCAATAGAGGTTTCCGCCGATATGGCTCCTGCGTTCTATGACCAGACACCGCTGTCCGCGCTGGCGGGCCTTGAACGCGAAGGCAGCGCCGAACAGACCGGCTCCGACTATCAAATAATCATAATGCGACATACGCTATCCCTAGTGACGTATAAGACGGTAAAAGCTTACAAATACAGTGAATGGCATGAGCAATGACATATCGGAAACACGGTGTCCTGATTTTGTCTTACCGTGCCACATCCCATAAAAAACCTTTCAAATATAAATATTTTTTTCAACACAACGCGTCCCGCGCTCCATTCGAAGCAATCATATGACAATTTTTTAACACAACCGAAACTTTTGCCGCGCCAAAACGACGGGCGGCATCCGCCGCAACCGACAGACGCCGCCCGCATACGGGACCGGCCTGCAACCCTACTCTTCGGGCGCAAACATGGGGTCCCACGCCGGCAGGAGTATGGGCTCCTGGTCGAGCATGCGCAGCACGTCCTCAGGGACATACTTGCGCTCCACCACCACGCGGAACATGTATTCGTCGAACCACTCGTCCGTCATGATCAGACATCCCTGATATCCCGACGACGTACCCCAGCTGTTCTCCACCATCCACTTGCGCGGAGCGCCCTTTTCGTCGAGGTCGACAGCGATCAGGGTCATGGCATGCGACGAACCGCTGGCATAGGTCTGTATGCGCTCGCGCTTGTCCATGGGGAAGGTGGTGCCGAACAGCGACGCGTAGTCCATGTTGGCAACGTCGAGCGTACCCTTCGAGCGGTCGAGGAACTTGCCCACGTCGCACGAGAAGTACATCGCCGTATTGTCCTTTATCGAGGCTATGGCCATCTCCTTCACCCGCTCGATCGGCAGGTTGACGTAGAGCCAGTTCTCGCCGTCGTAGACATGGCGGTCGTACTCTATCTCATACACCTTGCCGTACTCGCGAGAGGGGTCGTTCATCACCATCACGTAGTTCTTCTCGAGATCCTCGCCGATGTACTCGTCGTAGAAGCTCTTGGGCGTATAACGGCGCGTCTCGACGGGATTGCCATCCTTGTCGCAGCGCGTCCACTCGAACTCGGTGGGAGGCACGCCGAGACACTCGACCAGTATGCGGTAGATTTCGGTGAGCATCTCCACCTTGCGGCCGGCCGCCTGCGAGGGCTTCATACCGCGCAGCTCGAGACCGAACTCGCGCAACTTGAGCGAGAGGATCATCGACATCTGCCCCGTGTTGTTGCTCTGGTATGTCTCGGGCATGGCCGCCTTGGGCACCACGCCATACTTCATTATGAGGTTCGACACGCCCGTGAACTGGCCGCCGTCACCTATCGGGTGCTGGAAGAGCCACGTCACCTTGCGGTCCTCCATCGGCTCGTCGCGCGTATCGATCACCGCCTGCAGGAAGAGGTTCGACTTCTCCAGCAGGTCGTAGAACGAACAGTAGTTCTGCGAGAACTCGAACGACGGCAGGTCGTACTTGTCGATCATCTTGGCACGCAGCACGTTCAATCCCGTAAAGAGCCAGCAGCGGCCCGACGACTTCTGGTCGGTTATGCCGCGCGTCGTGACACGGTTCGAGAAGTGGGTGTCGCACATGGCCAGGTTCTCGGAATTGATCGCCAGCGTAGCTATCGATGTCGATGCCAGGGCGTTTTTCACCGCCTTCTGCTCGGGCGTGGCGCTGTATCCCTGGCGTATCTTCTCCATCATGGCATCGCTTATTCCTCCGCCGTCGGTCTGCGCCATGGCGCCCGTGGCACCCAGGGCGAAACAAAGGTAAATCAAGGTTTTCTTCATGGTTAAGTATGGTTTTTCATTAAACAATCCGTTCTGTCGCGAGCCGTCAGCCGTCCTGCAGCGGTTTTTCGAATGCCAGACGGCGGCTCTCGATGGTCACGTCGCCGCAATAGGTGAACCCCGCCTTGCGTATAACGCCCTGCATGGGGATATTGTCGGGATGCGTGTCTATGCGTATGCTGTCCACCCGCGCACGCACATACTCCTCGGTGCGACGCATGAACTCCGTGGCGCAACCGCTCCCCAGACGCCCCTCGGCCACACACAGCCGGTGCACCACGGCGTATGGCCCTGCGGTGAGCCACCTCCCGTCCCGAATGTGGTCATAGGCGGGCTCTCCCGTGAATATCACGGCACCGTAGGCCGCAATCCCGTCTTCATCGCGCAATGCCATGCCCACGCCTGCCACGACGTCGGCCTCGATGCTCTCGCGGCACGAATAGCCGCGCTGCCACTGGTCCACGCCACGGTCGCGCAGTCGGCGTTTCGCCGCCTCGACAATGCGCATGACGCTGTCGATATCCTCCTCGATTATTCTTCCGTATTCCATAATGATTGTATTCGTCACGCCGGCGACACCCGCCGCCGTGATCACACAAAGATAACGCATTGTGCCGAATAAAAAAACAGGGAGAGGACGTTTTCACGACCTCTCCCGTCGGGTTGAGCTACCGAGATTCGAACTCAGAATAACAGAACCAAAATCTGCTGTGTTACCATTACACCATAGCTCAATCAAGCGCTCGTAAGCGCCACAAAAGTAATGCAAAAAAATCAATAGTCAAAATTTCGGCCCCAATATTCGGCCACGCGCCGCAGCCTGCGACATCCGGCACGGGATCACCGCCCCGCTACCCGAGCTTCGCGAGGAAACGCTCGCGGTCGACGATAAAACGCACGTGGCGTCCCTCGCCTATCGTACCCTTATCGTCCCACGCCCGCACCTCGAACGTGAGCTTGCGGCCGTCGATCTCCGTCAGCACGGCCGACGCCGTCACCTCGGCCCCTACGGGCGAAGCCTTGACGTGCGAGACCGACATCTCGACGCCTACCGTCGAGACGCCCGGCTCCAACACGCCGGCCACGGCATTCATGGCGGCATTCTCCATCAGCGCCACCATCGCCGGCGTAGCAAATACCTGCATATCGCCCGAGCCCATCGTTGCGGCCACATTCTCCGCCGACACTACGGTGCGGCTCTCACTTTTCAAACCTTTCTCAACCATATCTGTAACTGTTTTTATATCTATATTCGGCAAACATTACCGACGCAAAAATAGTTTTTTTCGGCGGATTGGCCCACCGTTTCCCGCAAGAATGGTTAATTTTGTATCCGTAGCGCACCATCGCGCCGCACCGTAGACATGCGCCGCATAATAGTCATAACCATTCTGTTCATGGCCCTTGCCGAGTGCGCCCCGGCCCAATATCTCGGCAAAGGCTACTGGGACGTATACTGGGACCGCGACAAGGCTACGGGCGACTCGATCGTGCACTTCCAGCTGCTGCCGGTACATGTTTTCGACCGCGGCATCGACCGCCGCCGCTACCTGAAGATGATACGCGCCGTACGCAAGGTCTACCCCCTGGCCAAGAAGGCGCGCGAGGAGATGGCCGCCCTCGAGGCCGAGCTCTGCTCGCTGCCCACCATACAGGCGCAGAAGGAGTTCACCAAGGAGGTCGAGAAGCGCCTCAAGAAGACCTACACACCCGTACTCTACGACATGACCCGCTACGAGGGACGCATCCTGCTCAAACTAATCGACCGCGAAACCGAATACACCGCATACCAGATAATAAAGGATTTCCGCAGCGGTTTCGTGGCGGGTTTCTGGCAAGGCATAGCCCGCATCTTCGGCAACAACCTCAAAACCGAATACGACGGCGAGGGCGACGACCGCATGCTCGAACAGATCGTCGTCTACTACGAAGCAGGGCTCCTCTAACACAACGCAGGCGGGACGCCCCTTGTCGGAGCGCCCCGCCTGATGTTCATCCCGTCGGCCGACGGCGTCAGTTTACCTCCACCTCCAGTATTCCCACGGCGGCATCGCGGCGCGGCACCATCTTCAGCCGCAGGGCGTCGGCCGTCACCCGCTCGTCGGGATGCACCATGTTGAACTGGTCGCGCTCCACGCCGAAGCGGTCGGTCGTATAGGGACGGAACTCGTGCCACTCACCCTGCGAACGGTACTCCATCGACCACGACACGGGCAACTGCACGCCACCGCCGTCGTCGTACCAATATACGGCCACGCTCTCCACGTCGGTCGGCCCGGCCAGCGTCAGCTCGACCCACTGCTCCTTGCCGCACTCGGGCCAGCTCGTCCAGCGCGGGATCGACGTATCGAAAGAGTTGTCGGGCAATTCGCCGTCGGCCACGGCATAGACATCGTCGTTGGAATAAGTGAACGATGCCGCCACACCCGACACGTTGCTTGCGAAACGGAACGCCGACTCGCGCGCCGTAGCCTCCGAGCGGGCGAACCACACGTTCATGGCCTCGTCGCCGCGGTTGTCCCATGCATAATAAGGTATCAGCGTAAGCTCCGCATCGCACGCGCCTTCGCCGTCCACAGCGCGGGCCGCGACCTTCGCCACGGCAATCCCCTTCAGCACGCCGTCGGCCGCACGATAGACCGAATCGGCCTCGATCTTTCGGCCCTCTACGAAATACTCGTTCACAGGGAATTCATTGTCGGCCGTCTCGGCGCAATATACCAGAGGGCCGCGCGTGATACAGCGACGGTCGCGATCGTCCTCCACGCGCTCGTCGGCCACGCTGCTGCGCACGGGCATCGGCAGGCTGAGCCGCACCTTGTCGCCCGCATGCCACTCGCGACGCACGGAAATGAATCCGCGCACGGCATGCGCACGCACGCGGCGGCCGTCTACACTGACCTCGGCGCGGACATCCACGCCGTCGTCATAACGGTAAAGTTCGCCCGGCACGAAGCCCTCGCCCGTGCACCATGTCGGCACGCGCAGCCACAGCGTGAATTCCGCCCCGTCCACGTCGGGCGCAACCTCTATCTCGACATCCCCCTCAAAAGGATACTCCGTACGCTGCTTCAGCGCCACCTTGCCGCACGCCAGGTCGAGCGTCGTAGAGCAGCCGGCATAGAGGGCGCAGAATATCTCGTCGTCGGTCTGCGAGTATATCATGCCCGGCACCTGCGGGATAAGACGCGCCAGATTCGACGGGCAGCATGCCGTACCGAACCACGGCGAGCGTCCGCGATGCCCCTGGTTGAAGGCCTTGCGGCCGTCGGCCTCCAGCGGGTTGACATAGAAGAAACGGTCGCCCGCAAGGTTCACCCCCGCCAGCACGTTGTTGTACAACGCCACCTCGGCCACATCGACATAGCGGGCGTCGCGCTCCATAAGGAACAGACGGTAGTTGAACAGCACGTTGCCCACACCGGCACACGTCTCGTCGTAGGTGTTCTTGTTCGGAAGCACATAGTCGGGACCGAAACCCTCGATGCCGGGCACGGCGCCCAGGCCGCCCGTGATGTGCATCTTGCGGTCCACGATGTCGTGCCATATCGACTCCAAGGCGGGACGCAGCGTCGAATCCCCCGTCAGGGCGCCCACGTCGGCCATGCCCGAATAGAGATACGTGGCGCGCACGGCATGTCCCACGGCGGTGCGCTGCTCGCGCACGGGCGCATGCTGCTGCGCATAGTCGGAAGCCATCACGCCCTCGCCGTCGGGGCGGTAGGTCACTCCGCGTATGTCGATGAAACGCCGTGACATGTCGAGATAGAGCGAGTCGCCCGTCACGCGGAACATACGCACCAGCGCCAGTTCGATCTCCTCATGCCCCGGCGCCTGGTTGACGGGCTTGCCGCCGTTGTAGGCGGGGTCGCCCTCAAAGAAGACATGGTTTATGTGGCGGGCGCTCTTCTCCGCGGCATCGAGCCACTTGCGCTTGCCCGTAGCCTGGTAGTATGCCACGGCCGCCTCGTACATGTGCCCCATGTTGTAGAGCTCGTGGCTGTGCACCACCCACGAATAGGGCTTGTCGCCCGTGCCGCCGTCGAAGCCGTTCACCATAGCCGTGCCCGTTATGTGGGGCTCGTAGAGATATCCGTCGGGAGCCTGCGCCGCCACTATGATGTCGATAATCTCGTCCATGCGCCGCTCCAGTTCGGGGTCGGGCTCCACGGTCAGCAGGTAGGCCGCACCCTCCATCACCTTGAACAGGTCCGACGCCACATACCGCGGCAGCGGCAGCAGCGGCTCGCTTCTGTCGCCCCGCAGATAGGCGCCCGTGCGCCGCAGGTTCTCAACCGCAGGTTCCGTCTTGCCAAGGGCAAAGGGGACAAGGGTGTGTTTCTGGGTCTTTAGGCGCGGCAGCCAGAAATCGTCCTCGAGCGACACCTGCTGGAAAGGTATCGGCTGCAGAGCCCCGCCCTGCACGGCATCGGCCTCACCGCCGCAGCGGCACAGCGCCGCACCGCCCGCAAGAGCCAGGGCAGCAGCGCACATGAATCGTAAACTTCTATTCATAAAGGAATTGATACAGGTTAGCATAAGCCACGGGCCGCCGAAGCGCCCGAGTCCACACAAAGATACCTCATACGCGCCAAAATAACAAATTCCGCACCGCCGGCAAGGCATTTACACCATCGGGCCACCTCGCCACACGGCAGTATTATCACCAATATGTTTCCGAAAATATCACATCTGCCGACTGTAATGGCCACAATTTTTGATACATCGCTTTTTTATAATATCTTTGCGCAGTTTTCAATAACGCCCCGAAACTATTGGCATGAGAAACATTCTTATCGTTGCATTATTGCTTCTCTCGACCGTGGCTGCCCACGCAGGCACTCCGCACGACGGCGTCAAGACCCGTACGAAGACCGCGCATCGCGATATCATGGCGCAAAAACTCGCCCGCACGACACTGCTTCCCGCCGACACGCTGGCGGATATCGCAGCCGACACGCTCACGGCGGCGGCCGACTCCATCGCCGGCAAGAAGAAGCGCACCAGCTACTGGCACCGCCTCTTCAAGGGCAACGAGGACCACACCTTCGACAAGCGCTTCGACGTCAGCTTCATACTCTCGCCATCGTACACGCGCGAGGCGAGCTTCGGCATCGGCGGCCTGGCATCGGGACTCTACCGTCTCGACCGCACCGACTCGCTCATGAAGCCCTCCGACGTCAACATCATGGGCAACATATCGCTCTCGGGACTCTACGTCATAGCCGTCGGCGGCAACAACTACTTCAAGGGCAACCGCTCGCGCCTGTCGTATGAGATAGCGTTCGCCAACCAGCCGCTCAAGTTCTGGGGTGTAGACTACGCCTCGTGCGCCGACAACCCCGCCATCGACTACACGCGCCGCAAGGTGATGGTCGACATACAATACCTCTACCGCATGGTCGACCGCCTGCTGCTGGGCGTGCGCAGCGAGATATCGTACTGCAACATCATCAAGATCGACGACATCTCCTACCTGCAGGGACAGAACCTGTCATACACCTTCACCGGCATAGGCCTCTCGCTGCAATACGACAGCCGCGACTTCATACCCAACCCGCAGAAGGGTATCTACGCCATGGCCGAGGTGACGCTCTTCCCGAGTTTTCTCGGAACCTACAACTGTACGCTGGCCCGCACCACCGCCATATTCGACACCTACAACAGAGTATGGGAGGGCGGTATCCTCGCCACCGACATTTACGGCCGCTTCAACGGCAAGAATACGCCGTGGATCCTGCGCGAGCAGCTCGGCGGCAGCACCCGCATGCGCGGCTACTACGCGGGACGATATATCGACAACAACATCATATCGTGCCAGGTCGAACTGCGCCAACGCATCTACAAGCGTATCGGAGGAACGGTATGGGGAGGTTGCGGAACGGTATTCCCCAGCTTCCGCGAGTTCAACTGGCGCAACATACTGCCCACCTACGGCGTGGGCCTGCGCTGGGAGTTCAAGCACCGCGTGAACGTGCGCATCGACTACGGCTTCGGCAAACACACCAGCGGCTTCATATTCAACGTCAACGAGGCGTTCTGACGCCACGGCGGCTCACGACACGACATTCGCAGGACGGACTTTCCGCTCCTGCGAATGTTTTTTTCAGCCCGACACGAGGCCCGACACGCGCGGCCGACAAATGGTGTTTTTTTACTACATTTGCGGCCGCTATGATATCGTTTAAGAGTTACATACCCTATTACAAGGACAATCTGCGGCTGGCTCTGCCCGTGATAATGTCGCAGGTGGGACAGATAAGCGTACAGCTGGCCGACACGGCCATGGTCGGCTGGTACGGAGGTGACGACCCCACGCCGCTGGCCGCCGTGTCGTTCGGCACGAGCGTCTTCTACATCATATTCATCACGGCCATGGGCCTGGCCTTCGGCCTCACGCCGCTGGTAGGCGAACACTTCGCCCGCGGCGACGAGCGCCACGCCTCGCACCTGCTGCTCAACGGCATCATACTCTTCGCACTGACGGGAATCATCACCTCGGGCATACTCGTGGCCGTACGCCCCCTGATGCAGATCATGGGCAAGGCAATGATCGACTCGGGCGGCGACGCCTCGGTATCGGAGGTGATCGAAGCGGCCCTGCCCTACTACGACACGCTCATATGGGGCATGATTCCCGTGATCATATTCTGCACCTTCAAGCAGTTCCTCGAGGGCATAGGCAACACGCGCATCGCAATGGTGGTGATCATCACCTGCAACCTGATAAACATAGCGCTGAACTGGATACTCATCTTCGGCAAGTTCGGCATCGAGCCCATGGGCGCTGTCGGCGCCGGTCTGGCCACCATCGTGGCACGCTGCTGCATGTGTATCATGATCGGCGGCTACGTCCTCTTCAGCCCGCGCTTCCGACACTTCATCCGCGCCTTCGACCGTGCGGCCATACGCCTGCGCACGATGTGGGAGATACTTAAAGTAGGCATTCCGATAGGGTTCCACATGTTCATGGAATCCAGCGCATTCGTCGTCGCCAACATCCTCGTGCTGTCGTTCGGCGCCCACGCCATCAGCGCCTACCAGATATGCACCAACATGATGCAGGTAACGTTCATGATAGTCATCGCCATAGGGTCAGCCAACACCATCCTCTGCTCGCACATCTTCGGGCGCGGCGACTTCCACCGCCTGCGCCGCACGGTATATTCGGCCTACCACCTCGGACTGCTGTGGTGCGTCACGGCCGCCATAGGGTTCGTTGCCTTCCGATATACCATACCGTCGTTCTTCTCGACCAACAGCCAGGTCATACAGATCACCGGCACGCTGCTCATATACATCGCCCTGTTCCAGATACCCGACTGCCTGCAGGCTCTCTCGATAAGCGCACTGCGCGGACTGCAGGACGTACGCGTAATCATACCCATAGTATTCGTGTCGTATGTGGTGATCAACATCCCCGCCGGCTATCTCTTCGCATTCCGCTTCGGATTCGGCGCCAAGGGGCTTATCATGGGACTCATCGCAGGCCTTACGTGCAGCGCCATACTCACTATACGGCGACTGCAGCGCGACATGTCGTCGGCCGAAAAGCGCATTGCGGCCGGCACCACCGAGCCGTAACCCCGCCGAAAACGCACGCGCCACAGGCGGCGGAACACACGCCCGAAGCAAAGAGGTGCGCAGCATGGCCCGTATATGAAATATTTTTCATATATTTACACAAATTTTTGCATACAGATGAGTTGCTCTAAAAAACATATACCCGAAATGGGACGCGGTTTCCGCATCTGCGACTGTGGCCCCGAGCTCAAGGTCGAGCAGGTCGAGGGATGCTTCAAGTTGCACGAGACACCGTGGCTCGATCCCTACCCCGACAACATCCCGACCGACATATACGAGGTGCGCTTCAAGAATACGCGCCGTTCTTATTATCAGAACGTTAACAACCTCAATCTCAAGCGCGGCGACATCGTTGCCGTGGAGGCTTCACCCGGTCACGACATCGGTATCATATCGCTCACGGGCGACATGGTGGCCAAGCAGATACGCCGGACGGGCTTCACCCCATTCAACGGCGAGTACAAGAAGATCTACCGCAAGGCAAAACCCTACGACATCGAACGCTGGCAGGAGGCCATAGCGCTCGAGCACGACACCATGATACAGGCGCGCCAGATTGCCGCCGAGATGGGTCTCGACATGAAGATCGGCGACGTGGAGTATCAGGGCGACAAGATCAAGGCCATATTCTACTACATAGCCGAGGGGCGTGTCGATTTCCGCGAGCTGATCAAGGTCTTCGCCGAGCGTTTCCACATACGCATCGAGATGAAGCAGATCGGCGCGCGCCAGGAGGCGGGCCGCATAGGCGGCATCGGTGCCTGCGGCCGCGAGCTGTGCTGCGCCTCGTGGGTATCGAATTTCTCAAGCGTCACCACCAACGCCGCCCGCGTGCAGGACATATCGCTCAACCCGCAGAAACTGGCAGGCCAGTGCTCGAAGCTCAAGTGCTGCCTCATGTACGAGTATGACACCTATGCCGACGCCCGGCAGACCATTCCCCGCGTCAAGGAGCCGCTGCAGGCCATGGACGGCGAGTACTACCTCGTCAAGACCGACATTCTGGCCCACACGATGACCTTCAGCAGCAGCAAGGATGCCATGGTCAACGTAGTAACCATCCCCACCTCGCGCGTACGCGAGATCATTGCGGCCAACCGCGCCGGCAAGAAGGTCGATTCGATTGTCGACAAGGACGACACGCCGCAGGTCGAAGAGCCGACATTCTGCACGGGCGAGGACAGCATCACGCGTTTCGACAATCCGGGCAAGCGCCGCAAGAACCGCGGCCGCAAGGAGCAGCGCCGTCAGGAGAAGGCCGCACCCGAGAGCAGCGACAACGCACCGGCCACCGCCGAGCAGCAGCCTGCGGCCAAGACTGGCGCCAACGCCAATGCAAATGCGAACGGCGGACGCAACCGCCGCGGCGAGGGACGCAACCGCCCGAACCGTGCCGAGAAGCAGCCGTCGGGCGAGGCTGCCGCAACCGAGGCAAAACGCCAGGGACAACGCGACAGCCGCCCTGCCGAGGGCGAGGCCCCGCGCCGCCGTGACGACCGACGCCAGGGCCGCGGGCGCAACCAGCAGAATCAGGGCCAGGCACAAGGTCAGGGCCAGCCTCAGGGACAGGAACAGGGCGCCAACCGCCGGCAGGAAGGCGGCGAGCGCGCCGAACGTAACGACCGCCAGCGCGACAACGGCGCACCGCGCCGCCGTGAGCGACGCGAGCGTCACGACAACGCACAGCAGCCGCGTACCGAGCAGGCTACACAACCCCAGCGCAGCAAGGAGGAGTAAAGGATGGCGTCCGCGCTTCACACATTCCGACATTGGGCGATGATGCCCGCAGCGGCCGTGTGCCTTGCCTTCTGCACGGCATGCGGCATCGAACCCTGCCGCGTGGCGATGGCCGATGTCGACAGCAGCAGCTGGGACGATACCGTCACCGTCACATACGAGAATGCCGACACTGCGGCGCTTTACGACCTTTCGGTCGTGCTGCACGTCGTGCCGGCCTTCAAGTCGGAGCAGCTGCCTCTCTCGATAGAGATACTCTCGCCCGACTCGATGCGCCTGACCGAGGATGTGACACTAGCCACGACTGCCGCCGACGCGCCGCCGACATCATACGGCAAGGATATGGAGGCCCCCTACCGCCGCAGCGTGCGGCTCCACAGCAAGGGCTGCTACACGATAAGCCTCACGCCGCGCGAGCCTGTCGCCGGAGTGGAGGCCGCCGGAGTGACATTTCAACCCGTAACACAATAGAACAGACATCACCGTGGGAAAAGACAAACTGAGAAGGTTCGCCGAAAACCTCACATTCAAATGCCTCGTACAACCCGAATTCGAGGATATATTCCATAAGGACCACCCGCTCAAGGGGCGCTGGAACGCCGATTTCTTCGGCAACGACCGCCCCATCATCCTCGAGCTCGGCTGCGGCAAGGGCGAGTACACCATAGCCTTGGCACGCCGCAACCCGCAATACAACTATATAGGCGTCGACATCAAGGGCGCACGCATGTGGCGCGGAGCGAAGACCGCAACCGAGGAGAAGATGGACAACGTGGGCTTCCTGCGCACGCGCATCGAGTTCATCGATTCGTTCTTCGCCGAGGGCGAGGTTGCCGAGATATGGATCACGTTCCCCGACCCGCAGCTCAAGACGCGCCGGGCGAAGAAACGACTCACGTCGCCGCTCTTTCTCGAGTACTACGCACGGTTCCTGCGCGAGGACGGCTGGATCAACCTCAAGACCGACTCGCAGCACCTCTACGGCTACACGAACGAGGTGATACGCCGCTTCGGCCTTCCGTGCGAGGTGTCGAACAACGACATCTACGGCTCGGGCTATGCCGACGAAACCCTCTCGGTAAAGACAGCCTACGAGACACGTTTCCTGCAGCTGGGCCTGCCCATCACCTACACCCGTTTCTCGCTGGGCGGACAGCGCCATTTCGAAATGTTCGACTGGGAGGAGGACGAGAAGGCCGAAAAGGACAACGAGGAGGCCCGCAAATAGGCCGTAACATTATTACCTAAACGGAGAGCGGCGGCGTACCACACAAGTACGCCGCCGCTCCGTTTTACTGCCCATCTGTTACACCGCATGAAAAAGGGGAACCCCGACGCCTGCGGCATCGGGGCTCCCCGCCTAACCAACCTTACATGAAAAAACCCTATTGTAGTTTCATTCGTTTCAAAGTTACTGCACGATCATGTAGCTTGCGGCACGACCGTCGGGATATATTCCGTCGATCGACTCTATCGGCTCGGTCATCTGCTCCATGTCGCTGAGCGAGGTGATCTGACGGTTGTTGATGTGGGTGATGATGAATCCCTCACGTACGCGGGCCCTCTCGAGCAGACCGCCACGCTTGATACCCACAACCTGCACACCGCCGCGGATCTCCAGCTTGTCGCATATCTTCTTGCCCGCGTCGGCGAACTTGCCGCCCAGTTCGGCAGCCACGTCAACCATCTCGCGCGTCATCATTTCGTTCTTGCCGACCTTGTTCTTCAACACGGCCTCCACCTCTTTCTTGTCGCCGTCACGCATGATCGTGATCTTGACCTTGTCGTTGGGACGGTGCTGTGCCATCTTCTCCATCATCGTAGAGGCGTCGTCGGTCTTCACGCCGTCGATGGCCACGATTATGTCACCCTTGCGGATACCGGCCTCCGAAGCCGCGCTGCCATCCACAACCGATGCCACGTAGAGTCCTCCGGGGGTCTTGATACCCGTCTTCTCACCCATCTGCTCGATGAAGGTCTGGTCGATGGCGCGGTACGACACACCGAGTATTGCACGCTGCACGACGCCGTACTCCTTCAGGTCGACAACCACCTTGCGGACGATGGTCTCGGGCACGGCAAACGAGTAACCCACGTAGCTGCCCGTCGACGACTTGATGACGGTGTTGATGCCGACCAGCTCGCCGCGCGTATTGACAAGCGCACCGCCCGAGTTGCCGGGGTTGACGGCGGCATCGGTCTGTATGAACGACTCGATACGCGCCTCGTTGGGAATCACGCCCAGGTCACGCGCCTTGGCGCTGACGATACCGGCCGTGATGGTCGACTGCAGGTCGAAGGGAGAACCTATGGCCAGCACCCACTCGCCCAGACGCAGGTCATCGGAATTGCCGAACGGCAGCGTGGGCAGATCCTCGCCCTCGATCTTGATCAACGCGATATCGGTCGTGGGGTCGGTTCCGACAAGCTTGGCATCAAACAGACGTCCGTCGTTAAGTTTAACCTTGAGTTTGGTAGACTCCTCGATCACATGGTTGTTGGTGACGATATATCCGTCGGTCGAGATTATCACGCCCGAACCACCGGCGCGCTGCTCGCGGGTCTGGGGCTCGCCGCCGCCATAACCGTATGGGATGCCGAAGAAATCGAAGAAGGGGTCATACGACCTGCCGCCTCCGTACTGTACCTCGCGTATCGACTCGATGTTAACCACGGCCTTCACCGCGTTCTCTGCCGCATAGGTCAGATCGGGATACTGGTCGGCCTGATATGCCGCAAAGTGGTTGCCGGCCTTGGGCATGGTGTCACTCACCGCAACGCCGGACTTCTCCGAAGGGAAATATGCCGATACGGGCGATGTCGAGGCCGAAAACTTGTTTATGCTCCAACCGGCTAAGCCGCCTACGGCTGCCGATACCATGACTGCTCCTAAAAATACAAATGCCGTCTTTTTCATAATCACAGATAAGTTAAATACTTTTTGTTTTTATTTCCAAATTAGGCAATTTTTCTCATCCGTATTTCTTTTTTTTCAGTTTCGTACTAATAACGCAACACGCACCCCATTTATTATGGAATTTTAGAAAAAATATTATCGCCAACCGCTCCCGAGGCCGTTTGCGCCCCGCGTGCAGCGATTCACCCCTCAATTTGTCCGTTTCGCCTTGCTTGCCGTACCGTAACACATTCTTTTCAGTACTTTTACGCAGGGAATAATCGACCATCGTATGACATCACGCAAGAACAAAATCAGCCGTGCCGATTTTTTGCGTATCGGGGCGGCCGCCGCCGGAGCATTTGCAGCAATGCCCCTTCTCTCCTCGTGCGATGCCATGCAAAGATGCCGCCGCGACAACCGCTCCTGCTTCAAGGGGGTGCAGATGGGTGCCATAACCCACAGTTTCCGCGACATGCCGTCGGCCTCGGCCGCCGAAACGCTGCTCTACATACTCGGCTCGGGCGTCGGCTCGGTCGAACTTATGGGAGGCGTTGCCGAAAGCTATGCCGTCCGTACCCCCGTGCCGCACCCCAAGCCATACGGCCAGCGGCCCAACGGTCCCATTCCACCACACGCGCTGCGGCAGGACGAGATGCGCAAGCTCCGGCAGACCGACACCCCCGCCGACTACGGGGCATACACCCGCCTGGCGGAACTCTACCGCCGCGCCGGTGTCGACATACATATAATAAAATACAGCCCCACGGCCGACATGAGCGACGAGCAGCTGGACCACATCTTCGCCGCATGCCGCGCCATCGGAGCCATGGGCGTGACAACCGAACTGAGCGAGGAGACGGCACAACGCGTAGCGCCCTTCGCCGAGAAGTACGGCCTGCAACTCATATTCCACAACCACTTCCAGGCGGCGCACCGCCACTGGCGCGGATACGACACCTACCTGAAATACAGCCCCAACATAATGATCAACTTCGACGCTGGGCACTATTTCGGCTCGACGGGCAACAATCCGTGCGACGTCATACGCGAGTACCACGACCGCATAGTGTCGATACATGTCAAGGACAAGACCTCGCCGCGACACGGCAACCGCAACAAGCCCTGGGGCGAGGGTGAGACCCCGCTCCCGCAGCTGTTCGACCTGCTGGCTTCGAACGCCGGACGCAAGGGATGGCCCGTGCATTGCGACATCGAGCTCGAATACCGCATTCCCGAGGGTTCGTCACCCGTCGAAGAGGTAGCACGATGCCTCGGCTACGCCCGCAACTGCATCATGGGATAGGACATATTTTCCTTACCGCAACTACATTTTTTCACATTTTACCACAATGCGTTCCGACCATTACAAGCACGGCTGGAACGCATTGCCGCATTCCGCCGCCACGGATTGCGGCAAACGCGCCCCGTCCCATAACACACACGCCCCAACCGTATTATAGCCCGCCGTTTAACACGATCTTAACACGGCGCAAACAAAATCGTAACAAACCTCCGATACTTTTGCCGCAGCATTAACCAATATAAGAAAGATGAAAAAACTTTTACCACTGTTTTTCTCATTCGTGATGCTGCTGGCCGGTCATGCCGCAGCACAGAACACCGGAGTGCTTTCGGGCAGCGTAACCGAAAAGGCCGGAAACCGCACCCTTCCCGGCGCAATTCTCCGACTCGACAAGCACAACCGCTACACCTTCTCGGACAAGAACGGTAACTTCGAGTTCCTCGACGTTCCGGCCGGAGAGTATGAGATCGAAGCCTCGTATCTCGGATACAAGATGACATACATCCACGCCACCGTCACCGCCGGCGGCAACACATCGGTCGCCATAGCCATGGAGGAGGATGCCGTATCGGTAGGCGAAGTCGTCGTCATGGGCGACATGCTCCGCGGTCAGGCCAAGGCCTTCAACCAGCAGCGCACCAACCGCAACATAACCAACGTGATCTCGGCCGACCAGGTAGGCCGCTTCCCCGACTCGAACATCGGCGACGCACTGAAGCGCGTGCCGGGCATCACCATGCAGAACGACCAGGGCGAGGCGCGCAACATCATCGTGCGCGGTCTGGCCTCGGAGCTCAACTCGGTGACGCTCAACGGCAACCGTATCCCCTCGGCCGAAGGCGACAACCGCAAGGTACAGATGGACCTCATACCGTCGGACATGATACAGACCATACAGGTGAACAAGACACTGACCCCCGACATGGACGGTGACGCCATCGGCGGCTCGGTCGACCTCGTGACGCGTGCCGCCTCGGGCGGACAGCGCATATCGCTCACTGCGCTGGGCGGCTATAACCCCATACGCAGCGGCGCGACGGGATCGGGATCGTTCGTCTACTCGAACCGCTTTGCCAAGGAGAAGGTCGGCCTGGTATTCAGCGCCTCGTACATGAACAAGGACTACGGCTCGGACAACATCGAAGCCGTATGGGCCGAGGATGACGACCACAACGTATATGTCGAGGAGATGGATATCCGCAAGTACGACGTACAGCGTGTACGCCGCAGCGCCTCGCTCAACCTCGACTGGAAGATCAACGCCAACAACACCATCGCCGCCGACCTCATGTACAACTGGCGCGACGACCGCGAGAACCGCTACCGCACCTGCTTCGAGGACATCGAGCCCGTCTACGACAACGGTGCCATCACTGGCTACACTGGTACCATATCGCGCGAGACCAAGGGCGGTATCGACAACTCGCGCAACAAGCGCCGCCGTCTCGAGGACCAGCGCGTACAGTCATATGCCCTTACGGGTACGCACCTCATATCGCCCAAGTTCGACCTCGACTGGAACATCAGCTACTCGAAGGCCAGCGAGGACCGTCCCCACGAGCGTTACATCGAGTACAAGCAGGAGGATGTCGCAATGTCGCAGGACCTGAGCGACACCTATCTGCCCTACGTTGCAGCTCCTGAGCAGAGCGCCGACCTGTTCGCCTTCGACAAGCTCACCGAGCAGCACGACTACACCGACGAGACGGAGTACGCCGCCAAGGTCAACGCCCGCGTACCGTTCTCGGTGATCGACGGTCAGAAGGGACGTCTGCACTTCGGTCTGCGCGCCCGCATCAAGAGCAAGGAGCGTAACAACAACTTCTTCGAGTACACGCCCGTCGACGGCATGCCTTCGCTCGCCGGCATCGACAACGTCACCTACAACTCACACCTCACGCAGGGCGACCGCTACATACCGGGCACCTTCGTATCGAACTCATGGCTCGGCAACGTCAACATCTACGACCCCGTAATGTTCGCCCCCGAGGCCGACCCGTCGGAGTATCTGGTCAACAACTACAACGCCAACGAACAGATCTATGCCGGATACATCCGCTGGGACCAGGACATCACGCCCGACCTGACCTTCATCGTCGGCGCCCGCATCGAGAACACGCAGGTCGACTACGAAGGCAACTACGTCCTTAACGAGGACTACGACAACGCCGACAACCGCTCGGCCCGCAACAGCTACACCAACGTGCTGCCCAGCCTCACGCTCCGCTGGAACGTAAGCGACCGCTTCATCGCCCGCGGCGCCTTCTCGACGGCACTCGCCCGCCCCAACTACTACGCCCTGATACCCTTCGCCGACGTTCAGGCCGAAAACCGCGAGATCTCGGCCGGTAACTCCGACCTGAAGGCCACCTACTCGTACAACTTCGACCTCATGGGCGAGTACTACTTCCAGTCGGTGGGAGTCCTCTCGGGCGGCATCTTCTACAAGCATCTCAATAACTTCATATACAACTACCTCGACTCGAGCTACACCACCGACAAGTTCGCCGCCGACTTCCCCTCGCTGCCCAACCCCATACCCGCAGGCGAGCAGTGGGAGTTCGTACGCCCGCTCAACGGTGACAATGTCGAGCTGTTCGGTGTCGAGATCGCCCTGCAGCGCAAGTTCGACTTCTTCACCTCGCGCTTCCTGCGTAACTTCAGCCTGATGCTCAACTACACCTACACGCACTCGATCGCACAGGGTATCTACAACGAGGACGGCGAGGAGCGCACCGACGTCGAGTTCCCCGGTACGGCGCCCCACATGTTCAACGCCTCGCTGGCATGGGAGAACACCCGCTTCTCGGCCCGCATATCGCTCAACTACACGGGCAACTACCTCGACGAGGTTGCCGGCAACGCCTTCGAGGACCGCTACTACGGCGGACAGCTCTTCCTCGACGCCAACGCCTCATACCGCATATACCGCGACCTGCGCATCTTCGTCGAGGCCAACAACCTCACCAACCAGCCGCTGCGCTACTACCAGGGCATACGCAGCCGCATGGCACAGCTAGAGTACTACAAGCCCACGTTCAACATCGGCGTGAAGTGGGATTTCTAACACAGGACAACGTTTAACAAAACATCAATACCATGAAACGTAAAACAATCATAGCATCACTCTTCGCGCTGCTCGCGCTCGCGGCCGTCGTTCTCGCCCCCGCCTGCTCGACGCCGGCGCCGACCGCGGCGGCAACCCCGGCCGCACACCTCGACTCGCTGCCCGACGACAACTTCAACTTCATCGTGGCAAACGACCTGGGACGCAACGGCTACTACGAGCAGAAACCCATCGCCGAGCAGATGGGCCGCATGGCCGAGAACGTCGACATCGAGTTCGTGGCTGCAGCGGGCGACGTACACCACTTCGAGGGTGTCGCCAGCGTCAACGACCCGCTGTGGATGACCAACTACGAGCTCATCTACTCGCACCCCGAGCTTATGATCGACTGGTTCCCCGTCATGGGCAACCACGAGTACCGCGGCAACACGCAGGCCGTGCTCGACTACGACAGCGTAAGCCGCCGCTGGAACATGCCCGACCGTTACTACAGCATGACCTGCGAGCTGGACAACGACGCCACGCTGCGCCTGCTCTTCATCGACACGACGCCTCTTATCGACAAGTACCACAAGGAGGCCGAGGAGTCGTACCACGACGTGGCCTCGCAGGATATCGACCGGCAGCTGCAGTGGATCGATTCGACACTCAACGCCTCGACCGCCACATGGACCGTGGTCATAGGCCACCACCCCATCTACGCCCAGACGCCCAAGGACGAGGTCGAGCGCGAGGACATGCAGCGCCGCGTCGATCCCATCCTGCGCAAGCACGGCGTCGACATGTACATCGCCGGCCACATACACAACTTCCAGCACATCAAGCCCGAAGGCAGCGACATCGACTACGTCGTCAACTCGTCGGGATCGCTCAGCCGCAAGGTGTCGCCCATCGACGGCACGGTATTCTGCAGCGACGAGCCCGGGTTCTCGATCGTATCGGCCTCGGACAAGGAGCTCAAGCTCTACATGCTCGACAAGAACGGCAATATCCTGCACACGGTGACTCGCACAAAATAAGCGTCACGCACAACAACACCGAAAAGGCCCTCCGTGATAGAGGGCCTTTTTCGGCTTTACATCCTCATATCCCACAAAACAGATCGGGCCTCCGCATGCCCGAAGGCACGGGAAGCCCGACCATAAATCAGTAATCGGCTTAGAGTCCGAACTCGCGCTTGATGCTCTCCACGGCATCGAGACGCTCCCAACCGAAGAACTCGATCTCGCGCTCCGTCTCGTGACCGTTCTCCCACACCTTTACGCTCTTGGTGTAGGGGCGGTTGCCGAAGTGGCCGTACGAAGCCGTCGCCTCGAAGATGGGGTTCTTGAGGCCGAACTTGCGCACGATCGACGCGGGACGCAGGTCGAACAGACGGCCGATGCGCTCGGCTATCTCGCCGTCGGTCATACCCTCCAGTGCAGCGGGACGCTTCGAACCGTAGGTGTCGACATATATCGACAGCGGCTGTGCTATACCGATGGCATAGCTCAACTGCACCAGCATCTGGTCGGCGACACCCGCCGCAACCATGTTCTTGGCGATATAACGCGCAGCATATGCAGCCGAACGGTCCACCTTCGACGAATCCTTGCCCGAGAAGGCACCTCCGCCGTGGGCACCGCGGCCTCCGTACGAATCGACGATGATCTTGCGGCCCGTAACACCCGTATCTCCGTGGGGGCCGCCGATAACGAACTTGCCCGTGGGGTTGACGTGCAGGATGTAGTCCTCGCCGATAAGTGCCGCAAGGCAGTCGTTGGCACGCTCCAGACGGGCCTTGACACGCGGGATGAGGATCGTGCGCACATCCTCGCGGATGCGATCCTGCATCTGGCGCTCGGCCTCCTTCTCGGTAAGGCCGTCACCCGCCTTGATGAACTCGTCGTGCTGCGTCGATACCACGATGGTATGCACGCGCACGGGCTTGTGGGTGGTGCTGTCGTACTCCATCGTCACCTGACTCTTGGCGTCGGGACGCAGGTAAGGCATAACCTTGCCCTCGCGGCGTATTACGGCCAGCTCCTTGAGTATTACGTGCGAGAGGATCAGCGTCGCAGGCATGTACTCGCGCGTCTCATTGCAGGCGTAACCGAACATTATGCCCTGGTCGCCGGCACCCTGCTCGTCGGCCTCCTCACGCACGACGCCCTGGTTGATGTCGGGCGACTGCTCGTGAATGGCCGAGAGTATGCCGCACGATGCGGCGTCGAACTGATACTCGCTGCGATTGTATCCTATGCGGTCGATTACGCGGCGGACGACACTCTGTATGTCGACATAGGCCTCCGAGCGGACCTCGCCCGCCACAACTACCAGGCCTGTGGTGCAGAGCGTCTCGCATGCCACTTTCGACTGGGGGTCGTGACGCAGGAATTCATCGAGGATTGCATCCGAAATCTGATCCGACACCTTGTCGGGGTGTCCTTCCGATACCGATTCCGAAGTAAACAGATAATTTGCCATACATTAAAAGTTTATAAAAGTTAAACCGTTAAACGTATGGAAGACGAGACTGTCGTTGAAAACAACATTGCTGGTTTAGCATTTTTTTAGTGGTTGCAAGCAGTCCAAATCCTTCCACATCGAATGTCGGCGCAAAAGTAATACTTTTTTTCGAAAAAACGCCTCCTGCCGACATATTATTGCCACAGCCGTCCTTTTCGCAGCATAATGTCACGGCTCCAGTGTGCATTGCTTCGCCAATAGTGTCCCGTTGTTCCGACGGCACGCCCCGAAGGAAAAATCAGACACTTTACGGGAAATCGCGAGAGCCGTTTTCCGGCGCCGTTTAACCAATTTTGCCACATCAAAAACACCCCGCATACATATATGACGATCACCACAAACCCATCCTACCGCCGCGCCGAGACCTTCGTTCGTTCGCTCGCCACCCCCGGTTTCTTCGACAACAACGGGGTGACGCTGCACGACGGCCGCAATACCGTCAAGGTATTCGACACGCCGGCCGGACGCCTCGCCGTAAAAAGCTACGGCCACCTTCCGCTGTTCAACCGCATCATCTACGGCACGCTGCGCAAGAGCAAGGCCGAAAGGGCCTACCTGCACGCATTGCGCCTGCAGCAACTCGGCATCGGCACGCCCGACGCCGTCGCCTTCGTCGAGATACGCCGCCACGGCATGCTCCACCGCAGCTACTTCGTGTCGCAATGTTCAAATCTTCTGCCGGCGCGTCCCGCCACCGAGCAGTTTGCTCGTACGCAACAGGGCGCCGACATACTCGACGCCCTCGCCCGCTTCCTGCTTCATGTGCACGATGCCGGAGTTCTGCACAACGACCTTAACATCGACAACATCCTCTACGGCATCACACCGTCGGGCCGATACACGTTCCAGCTGATCGACACCAACCGCATGAACTTCTACCGCCGCCTCTCCATGCGCAAGCGGCTCGACAACCTGCGACGGCTCTCGTGCCCTACGCCCGCGTACCTCTACATTCTCGAACAATACGCCCGCCGCAGGAATGCCGACACCGAGTCCGTACAGCTCGAAGGTGCCATCATGCGACTGATGTTCGAGATGCGGCAGCGCCTCAAGCAATGGGTCAAGTCGGCTCTGCGCAACAGCCGCAGCCACGGCATAGGATACCACAAGGCTCTGTAAAAGCGCAAGGCCGTCACCCCCGCAGGATGACGGCCTTGCGTCATGCAGCACGCAGCCGGTTGCCTTTACACCCTGATATTGGCCTGCATATTGTCGTAGAGATCCTTCACCAGCGAGCATGCCGTTCCGAGGTCGATGCTGCCCGTGTTGATCATCAGATTGTAGTGGTGCGGCTCACCCCACTTCATTCCCGTATAGTATTCGTAGTGGGCAATGCGGTTGTGGTTTACACGGCGTATCTCGGCCTCGGCCCGCTCGCGCGGTATGCCGTACTCCTCGACACAGCGGTCGCACGCGCTCGCCGCATCGGAATAGCAGAATACCCTGATCACGTCGGGACGGTCCTTCAGCACGAAGTCGGCACAGCGGCCCACGATGATACACGGCTCGCGTTCGGCAAGCTCCTGCACGATACGGCTCTCGGCTACGAACAGCACGTCGTCAGGCGAAAGGCTGTGTTCGGTCGAGCGCTCGTTGTTCATGGCAAAGATGCACTTCAGCCAGAACGACGGTATCGATTGCTCGTTCTCGACGATATAACGCTCGTCCATGCCGCTGCGCTGCGCCGCCATTCCGATAAACTCCTTGTCGTAGAGTTTGATATTCAGCTCGCGCGCGAGCATCTCGCCCAGCTTGTGGCCGCCGCTGCCGTACTCGCGGGCGATTGTTATGACAATGCCCGCATGACGACCCGCAGCCGATGCGGATACAGGCCCCGCATCACCGCGGCAGATCCACTTGTCGAGACGGCGGTAAAACGGACTTATCATATGCACGATCGGCCCCACGAGCAGCGCCGCGACGACCGTACCCTCACGCACGCCGCGCACCTCCGACATGAACACCAGCGACAGCACGCACGACAGCACCACCAACGTTATGTCGAAACCCAGTTTCACATAGCCGAAATCCTTGCGCAGGCGGCGCGAAATTGCCTTGACGAAATACTCGCCCGACATCATGGCTATGTCGGCCTTCACCTCGAGGGCAATACCTACCGACAATATCACGCAGCCCACAAGCAGCACCCCTATACGGCCGGCATACGCCTCGGGGGCAAGCCACGAGAGGGCATTCATCGACACATCGATGAACATTCCGAAGCACAACGAGATAGGTATCTGCAACAGATACATGCGAAGATCCGATTTCAGGTCGCGGCGCGTCATGAACGGCAGTTCGAGAATCACGAACAATATGTTGAGGATGATGGTCCACTGTCCCATGGTCAGCGGCGTAAACATGCTCGACACGTAGGTTACGCTCGTAATGGGCGACGTGCCGAGCGAAGCCTTGGTTATGAAGGCTATGCCGAACGCATTGATAAAGAGCGATACGGCAAACAGAAAATAACGTCTGAAAGTAAATATTCCCATAAGCAATGAATTTAGGCTGCAAAGATCCGTCGTTTTTTCCGTTCGCGAATAATTAAAGTACAACCGTTATTCGTCGAAAACAAAACACATTCGTATCTTTGCTGTCGCAATCCGCCAATCATGCACAGCAACCCGTTCGAAGCCATCCGCCAGGCGCAGATGAGCGCACAAAGGATATTCTGCCACACGATAACCGCTGCCGACAACAGCGGCGACAGCGGCGTGCTGGCCGACGGCTTCTTCATTGCGTTGGTCACAAACGGAACGGCCGAAGTATCTGCCTCCGACGCCTGCCGTTTCGAAGCGGGCCCCCGCGACCTGCTTCTGCTCACGCCGAGCATGCGCGCGACGTTCGAAAGCACGGACGACGACTTCGCAATGACATGCCTCGGGTTCGATCCCGACTACTTCGATTCGCTGCGCGACGGGCAGACCATGTACAGCCAGCTAGCCCGCTTCATCCGCCAATACGGCTATCCGCTACTGCACATCCGGCAGGGGGCGTTCGACTATCTGCGGTGCACGCTCGGGATGTTCCTCGCCACCGGCGACGGCTCCCCGCTCGGTCACGACGCCATAAGCGAACGCCTGTGCGGATTCCTGCTGCTGCAGGTGACCGACCTGCTTTTCCACAGCAACGCCACACACGGGCCGCTGTACGTGAAGCGCTCCGACCTTCTCTTCCGCGACTTCAAAAAACTGCTCATCGCCAACTACCGCCGCCACCACCGCATAGAGTTCTACGCCGACGCGCTGCACATATCCACCACATACCTCGCGCGCACGGTCAAACGTCTCACAGGGCACACCGTACGCTTCCACATAACCGAACTGCTATATGCCGACGCCCGCCGCATGCTCGAATCGACCGACATGGAGGTCAAGCAGATAGCCGACACGCTGGGGTTCTCTGACCAGTCGGTCTTCGGCAAGTTCTTCACCAAACGGACGGGCATCTCGCCCGTAAAATACCGCATGCGCCGCCACTGACACGCAAATATTCGGCATATATGCACACGTAATCGCACACTGGAATTGCTTTTACGCCCGCTTTTAGCTAATTTTGTAAGGAGACACGCCGCCTCTACACACTTAAAACCAACCATAACCCAACCATACCATGAAACGAACCATCCTGTTGCTGACGGCCTTGATGTGCGTCGTCGGCTGCCAATCGAAGGAGCCCTTCACCATAGGCAAGGGCGTAAACATCAGCCACTGGCTTTCACAGAGCGACGCCCGCGGCGAGGCCCGCCGCAACTACTTCACGCGTGACGACGTGAAGGCCATCGCCGAGATGGGATTCGACCACCTGCGCATCCCAATAGACGAGGAGCAGATGTTCGACGAGAATCTCAACCCCGACGCCGAAGCATTCGAACTGCTGCACAACGCACTCGGCTGGTGCCGTGAGTTCAAGCTGCGCGCCGTGATCGACCTGCACATACTGCGATCGCACCACTTCAACGCCGCCGAGAAGCCCCTCTTCACCGACCCCGCGGCCCAGGAGCGCTTCTGCGAATGCTGGCGCAAGATCTCGGCCGAGTTGAAGAAGTATCCGAGGTCAATGGTCGCATACGAGCTGATGAACGAACCCGTGGCCGACGACCCCGAACAATGGAACGACGTAGTTAACAAATGTTTGTCGGCAGTGCGCGAGAAGGAGCCGCGCCGCACCATTGTCATCGGATCCAACCGCTGGCAGTCGTTCGACATGGTCGAGAAACTCAACGTACCGGCCGACGACGAGAATATCATCCTGAGCTTCCACTTCTACAACCCCTTCATGTTTACGCACTACCGCGCCTCATGGACCGACATGAAGGATATACCCTGCCCCGTACACTACCCCGGCAGCCTCATATCGGACGAGGACCACGCCGCCATGAGTGACGAGATGAAACGCCGCTACGGCTACGGCGCAGGCGAGAGCGGCTACAACGACCGCAAGACCCTCGAGAAGCAGATCGCGCGTGCCGCCAATGCCGCCGCCGCGATGGGCCGCCGCCTGTACCTTGGCGAGTTCGGCACGATGGACACCACGGCCGAAGCCGACCGCATTGCGTGGTTCAACGACGTGGTATCGCTCTGCAACGAACGCGGCATAGCTTACGCCGCATGGGACTACAAGAGCCACGACTTCGGCGTAGCCCCCGACGGCAAGCCGCGCCGAAAGATTGTCGACATACTCACCCGCCGCTGACGCAAACGCGCGCAGGACGGAAACACGACGAGGAGTGCACCCCAACGGGTGCACTCCTCGCTGCATTATGCCATACTTATTTATATTATGCCTGCTGATCGGCCTGCACGCCCTCGGCTGACGTTTCCTCGGGTCCGGCCTGCTCCTCGGTCTCGGTCACGCTGCGGCCCGAGGCATTAAACCTCTCGATCTTGCCGATAAGGTTCTTGAAATAGCTCTTCGACACCGGTATGGGCTTGATGTCGCCGTTGTCGAGTATCACATATCGCGCCTTGCCCTTCTTGCGGATATTGTTTATCTTCATCACGTTCACCATATACGAGCGGTGGCAGCGCACCATGCTCGTACCCGCAAGGTTCTCCTCGATGGCCTTGGTACGGCAGCGCAGCATGTAGGAGAGCAGCTTGCCGTTGTTGATGTAGAATATCTTGACGTAGTTGTCCTGCGACTCCATGTAATAGAGCGAGTCGGCGTTTATGGTGAGCTTGAGCGTACCGTTATAGTCGTAGAGGTTTATCAGCGAGGGATATGTCACCGTCTGCTCACCGCCGAGCGACATCTCGTACTGCAGCATCTGCAACTCTTCGGTCTTGGCCTTGTAGGCGGCATAGAGCGTCTGTATAGTATAAGGTATGGCCATTATCATGAGAACGCACCACACGGCCTTGAGCAGCAGCACCCACGACGTCTGCTCGAAAGGCGAGATGAATACCGACGTGAAGATGGTGTAGAAGAGCGATATGACCACCACCTCGGCCAGCAGCCAGGCGGTGTATTTGGCAAAGGTGAAACGCACGCGGTCCTGCACGCGGTACATGATGTGCTTGCTGGCCCACATTATCAGCAGTGCCCCGACATAGAATATTGCCGTGAGCAGCAGATGGCGCATGTCCGTCAGGCTGAACCATGCCGTATATGAGAAAGGGGTGTATACGACCATGAACACGAACGAAAAAGTAAGGATGAACAACACCGAACCGTAGAGGTACTGTTTGTCGAGTAGAAACTTTGGTATTTCCCTGCTTTTATCTATTTTTGCCATGATTTTTTCACAGTTTGGACTGAGCAAAGATCGTAAAATATCCTCAAAGTGCATAACTTTTACCACAGATAATGCCACTTTCGTCACAAAATATCGTTTTTGACCATTGAAAGATGGCAAGTTATAAGGTTTTGGGATATTTTTGCAACGCCGCGGTTTACGGCATATCAAGCCGTCGCGCAACACCGCACAAGTTTTTATTTAAAATAAAGTTTGAGTAAATGAAAATTATCGGAACGGGCAGGGCCAACCCCGCCAAGATCGTTACCAACGCAATGCTCGAGGAGTTTCTCGACACGAGCGACGAATGGATCAGAGAGCGCACCGGTATGACCGAGCGCCATGTCATCACTTCTGAAAAACTCGAGGATCTGGCTGCCGAGGCCGCGCTCAAGGCTATCGAGAACGCCGGCATCACTCCGGCTGACATCGATTACATTATCTGCTCGAATGTCGTCAACGAATACATCACTCCGGGTCTGAGCTGCATCATACAGGGTGCCATCGGTGCCAAGTGCGCCTGCGTCGACGTAAATGCCGCCTGCTCGGGTTTCATCTATGCACTCGACATGGCCGACGACCGCATCAAGAGCGGCAAGGCCAAGACCATCCTCGTCGTAGCTGCCGAGGAGCCCACGCGTATGGTCGACTGGAAGGACCGCAGCATCTGTGTCCTGTTCGGTGACGGCGCCGGCGCTGCCGTCGTAACCGAGGGCGACGCCCTTATCGGCTCACGCCTCACCACCGTCAGCAAGACCGAGTGCCTGCACTATGTGCGCACGCTCGAGCCCACGCCCTACATAACCAAGGAGGAGGAGTCGGGCCCCATGTACATGAATGGCCGCGAGGTGTTCAAGACCGCCGTGCTCTCGTCGTCGCGCGACATCCGCACGCTGCTTGACGCCGCAGGACTCCAGCCCGCCGACATCAAGTACTACATACTCCACCAGGCCAACATGCGTATCATCGAGGCCATCTGCGGACAGCTCAAGCTCGACATGTCGCACTTCCCCACCAATGTCGCACACTACGGCAACACGTCGTCGGCCAGCGTTGCAATCCTGCTCGACGAGCTCAACCGCGACGGCAAGCTGCAGAAGGGCGACAAGCTGCTGCTCAGCGCCTTCGGCGCAGGCTTCACCACCGGCACATGCATTATCGAATGGACAAAATAATAACAACATACAGGCATGGAAAACAATAACAGAAGAGTAGTCATAACCGGTATGGGCGTAATCTCGCCCGTCGGCAACAACATCACCGAGTTCTGGAACAACATTTCTTCAGGTTACTGCGGCATCGATTTCATCAAGGGCTTCGACGAGTACGACCTTCCCGTCAAGGTGGCAGGTCAGGTGAAGAACTTCGACCCCGCAGCCAACGGCCTCGACTCGGCCAACGTACGCCGCAGCGACATCTACTGCCAGTATGCCATGGCTGCAGCCTATCAGGCCATGATGGACAGCGGTCTGGTCAGCGGCGAGAACATCGCCCCCGAGCGCCTTGGAACCTACATCGGTTCGGGTATCGGCGGTCTGCAGACCTTCGTAACCGAGACCGAGAAGCTCATCAAGGAGGGCGTTCACCGCATTTCGCCCCTGTTCATCCCCATGATGATCTCGAACATCGCCGCCGGTAACGTGGCCATCAAGTTCAAGGCTCAGGGCGTATGTCTTCCCGTGGTTACGGCCTGCTCGACGGGTACCCACTCGGCCGGTGAGGCTTACCGCGCCATCAAGTACGGCTATGCCGACGCCATCATCACCGGTGGCTCGGAGGCTTCGGTTCACCCGCTCGCCATCGGCGGCTTCGCCAACAGCAAGGCCCTGACCCGCTCGGAGGATCCGAAGAAGGCCTCGATACCCTTCAATATCAACCGTAACGGCTTCGTTATGGCCGAGGGTGCAGGTATCCTCGTATTCGAGTCGCTGGAGAGCGCCCAGAAGCGCGGTGCCAAGATCTACGCCGAGGTATGCGGTTACGGCAACACCTGCGATGCTCACCACTACACGGCACCCCATCCCGAGGGTATCCCCGCATCGCGTGCCATGAAGCAGGCTCTCGAGGAGGCAGGTTTCGATGCCGACAAGGATACGCTCTACATCAACGCACACGGTACCAGCACGCCGCTCAACGACAAGACCGAGACGGCTGCCATCAAGCTCGCCCTGGGCGAGGAGGCTGCACGCAAGGCCATCATCAGCTCGACCAAGTCGATGACGGGCCACATGCTGGGTGCAACGGGTGCCGTCGAGCTCATCGCCTCGACGCTGGCTCTCGTAAACGGCGTAGTACCTCCCACGATCGGCCTCACCGAGCCCGATCCCGAGTGCGACCTTGACTACACGCCCAACACGGCACGCAAGGCCGACCTGACCATCGCAATGTCGAACACGCTCGGCTTCGGCGGTCACAACGCTACCGTAGCACTGCGCAAGTGGTAATCCGACAAACGAAGTCAAATAAAACAGATAACGAAAATGAAACTTCTGGAAGGAAAAGTGGCTCTGGTAACGGGAGCCGCACGCGGAATCGGCAAGGCTATCGCAATGCGCTTCGCCGAGCAGGGCGCCGACGTGGCGTTCACCGACCTGGTGATCAACGAGGCTGCCGAGCAGACCGTAGCCGAACTGCAGGCCATGGGTGTCAAGGCCAAGGGTTATGCTTCGAACGCAGCGTCGTTCGAGGAGTCGCACGAGGTTGTAAAGCAGATCCTCGAGGACTTCGGCCGTATCGACATCCTGGTAAACAACGCCGGTATCACCAAGGACGGCCTCATGATGCGCATGTCGGAGGCCCAGTGGGATGCCGTCATCAACGTAAACCTCAAGTCGGCGTTCAACTTCATCCACGCCGTGGTTCCCGTGATGGCTCGCCAGCGCGGCGGCTCGATCATCAACATGTCGTCGGTGGTAGGCGTATCGGGTAACGCAGGCCAGTGCAACTACTCGGCTTCGAAGGCCGGTATGATCGGTCTGGCCAAGTCGATAGCCAAGGAGATGGGGCCCCGCGGTATCCGCGCGAACTGCATCGCCCCGGGCTTCATCATCACCGACATGACCAACCAGCTCTCGCAGGAGGTGCGTGACGCATGGGCGGCACAGATTCCCCTCCGCCGCGGCGGTACGCCCGAGGATGTGGCCAACGTGGCCCTCTTCCTGGCAAGCGACCTGTCGTCGTATGTGAGCGGTCAGGTGATCCACTGCTGCGGTGCCATGAACTGCTAACAGGGCGTATGTCGAACGATGAGACAAGGACGTCAAACCAAGAAAAAGGCCGGAGTGTTCCGGCCTTTTTTTACGCCCGGCGCTGTTGCTCGTCTCGCAAAAAATATCTAATTTAGCCCTCTGAACAAGCAACGTAACAATCAAATCTTATCATACGATGAATCAGAGAGATGTAATAATCGCCTGCGACTTCAGCAGCGCCGCCGCAACGTTCGAATTCCTCGATCGCTTCACCGGTCGCAAACCCTTCGTCAAGATAGGCATGGAGCTCTACTATGCCGAAGGCCCCTCGATCGTGCGCGAGATCAAGGCCCGCGGCCACAAGATCTTCCTCGACCTGAAGCTCCACGACATACCCAACACGGTAAAGAAGGCGATGGCCGTACTCTCGCACCTCGATGTGGACATGTGCAACCTGCACGCCGCCGGCACCATCGACATGATGCGCGCCGCGCTGGAGGGTCTCACGCGTCCCGACGGCACGCGTCCGCTGCTCATCGCCGTGACGCAGCTCACCTCGACCAGCGAGGAGCGCATGCGCCGCGAGTTGCTCATCGATGCCTCGATCAACGACACCATCACCCACTACGCCAGCAATGCCCGCGAGGCGGGTCTCGACGGCGTGGTATGCTCACCGCTGGAGGCCGGCATGGTCAAGGAGGCATGCGGCAAGCAGTTCATCACCGTAACGCCGGGCGTACGCTTCGCCGACGGCGAGGTGGGCGACCAGGTACGTGTCACGACACCTGCCCGCGCCCGCGAGATAGGCACCGACTACATCGTCGTGGGCCGTCCCATCACACAGGCCGCCGATCCCGTAGCGGCATATGAGCGCTGCCTGAAGGATTTCATCGGATAAGCCGCACGCGCCATGAAACCCGTAAAACTCTTCTATCTGAAGAACTGCCCCTTCTGCAAGAAGGCTCTCTCGTATATCGACGCGCTCAAGGCCGAGTACCCGGAACTGGCTGCCGTCGAGATAGAGATGATCGAGGAGTCGGAGCAGCCCGCCGTGGCCGACAAGTTCGACTACTACTATGTGCCGACCTTCTACGTCGGCGACGAGAAGGTACACGAGGGCGGAATCTATCCCGAGGAGGTGGAGGCCGTCCTGCGCAAGGCTCTCGAATAGCCCGCGCGCAAACACAAAACGAATTAGGAATACAGAAAACGAATACTTGCATTATGGAAAAGACCATTGCCAAAGACCTGCTCTCGATAGGGGCCGTATTCTTGCGTCCCGAGCAGCCGTTCACGTGGGCCAGCGGTATCAAAAGCCCTATCTATTGCGACAACCGACTGACGCTTACGGCACCGCGCGTGCGTGACGCCGTCGAGAAGGGCTTGTCGGAGCTGGTAAAACGCTACTACCCGCAGTGCGAGGTACTCATGGGTACGAGCACCGCAGGCATCGCCCACGCCGCCATCACGGCCACGATACTCGACCTGCCGATGGGTTATGTCCGCAGCGGAGCAAAGGACCACGGCCGTGCCAACCAGATCGAGGGCCGTCTCGAGAAGGGACAGAAGGTTGTCGTTGTCGAGGACCTCATCTCGACGGCAGGCAGCTGTGTCGAGGTAGTGAACGTACTGCGCGAGGCCGGCGCCGACGTGCTGGGCGTGGTGAGCATCTTCACCTACGGCATGCAGAAGGGTCTCGACCGCCTGGCCGAGGCACATGTCGAGAACCACTCGCTCTCGAATCTCGACGCGCTGGTAGAGGTTGCCGCCGAGGAGGGTTACATCAAGCCCGAGGACTGCAAGCGTATCCTGGCCTTCCGCAACAACCCGTCGGACGAAAGCTGGATAAACAAATAATCACCGAGACGTTATGAGACACCTGATAGATACAACGGACATATCGGTCGCCGAAGTCGACCAGATACTCGAGACGGCGCTTGACATCATCGCCAACCGCAAGAAATACAGCGAGGCGTGCAAGGGCAAGAAACTCGCCACGCTCTTCTACGAGCCGAGCACGCGTACGCGCCTGAGCTTCACGTCGGCAATGATGGAGCTGGGCGGTAACGTACTGGGCTTCTCGGATGCGGCCTCGTCGTCGGTAAGCAAGGGCGAGACCGTGGCCGACACGGTGCGCGTCATCGGATGCTTCGCCGACATCATCGCCATGCGCCACAGCAAGGAGGGCGCACCGCTCGTAGCGTCGCACTACTCGGAGGTACCCATTATCAACGCGGGCGACGGCAGCCATGCCCACCCCACGCAGACGCTCACCGACCTTCTCACCATCCGCCGCGAGAAGGGCCGCCTGAATGACCTCACGATAGGTTTCTGCGGCGACCTGAAGTTCGGCCGCACGGTGCACTCGCTCATCAAGGCCCTGTCGCGCTATACGGGCATCAATGTCATACTCATCGCCCCCGAGGAGCTGCGCCTGCCTTCGTACATACGCCGCGAGGTGTGCGACAAGAACCATGTGCCCACGCGCGAGGTGGCCACGATGGAGGAGGTCATGAGCGAGCTCGACATCCTCTACATGACGCGCGTGCAGAAGGAACGTTTCCTCGACGAGGAGGAGTTCGAGCGCCTGAAGGACAGCTTCATTCTCAACCCCGAGCGTCTGCGCACCGCCAAGAAGGACATGATCATACTCCACCCGCTGCCGCGTGTGAACGAGATTACGCGCGCCGTCGACAACGACCCGCGCGCCGCCTACTTCCGTCAGGTCGAGAACGGCAAGTTCGTGCGTATGGCCCTCATCTATACGTTGCTCAAGTGGGCCGAGGAGCGTCCGACGACGCCCACGCCGCGTCTCGACACGACGCTTGTAAACAACAGCCAGCGCTGCTCGAACCGCCAGTGCATCTCGAACTGCGAGGATGTCGACCACCTCTTCCGCACCACCGAGAACGGCGACCAGCGCTGCGTATATTGCGAGGCCCGCGTAAAGTAAAAAAGAGAAACAGACAGAATGGTAAAGATAGGAACCCCGTTTACGCCTTCGGGCAAAAAGGCGCTGCTGTGCGGCTCGGGTGAGCTGGGCAAGGAGGTCGCCATCGAACTGCAACGCTACGGCGTGGAGGTCGTGGCCCTCGACAAATATGCCGACGCCCCCGCCATGCAGGTTGCACACCGTTCGTACGTGCTTCCCATGACCGACGGACAACGCCTGCGCGAGGTGATCGAAGCCGAGCGTCCCGACTACATCATACCCGAGATCGAGGCCATCGCCACCCCCACGCTTGTCGAGCTGGAGAAGGAGGGCTACAACGTCATCCCCACGGCACGGGCCGCGCTGCTCACGATGAACCGCCAGGGCATACGCACCCTTGCGGCCGAGGAGCTGGGACTGCCCACGTCACCATACCGTTTTGCCTCGACGCGCGAGGAGTTCGACGAGGCGCTGCGCGAAATAGGACTTCCGTGCGTCGTCAAGCCCATCATGAGTTCGTCGGGCCACGGCCAGAGCGTCGTGCGCACGATGGATGACGCCGGCCACGCGTGGCAGTACGCCCAGGAGGGCGGTCGCGCCGGCGGCGGCACGGTCATTGTCGAGGGTTTTGTCAAGTTCGACTATGAGATAACGCTTCTCACCGTGCGCCACAGCGGCGGAACGTCGTTCCTCGAACCCATCGGCCACCATCAGGTCGACGGCGACTACCGCGAGTCGTGGCAACCGCAGCCCATGAGCGAGACGGCCCTTGCACAGGCACGCGACATCGCCCGCAAGATTACCGACGCACTGGGCGGCTACGGCATCTTCGGCGTGGAGCTGTTCGTGGCGGGCGACAAGGTTCTATTCAGCGAGGTGTCGCCGCGTCCGCACGATACGGGCATGGTGACCATGATATCGCAGGACCTGTCGGAGTTTGCCCTTCATGCCCGCGCCATACTCGGCCTGCCCATCCCGTCGATACGCTTCTTCGGCCCGAGCGCCTCGAAGGCCATCGTCGTCGAGGGCGACAGCAACGAGGTGGTAATCGGAAACCTCGACGCCGTACTCTCGGAGCCCGACGTACAGATCCGTCTCTTCGGCAAGCCCGAGGTTAAGGGTCACCGCCGCATGGGTGTAATACTCGCCCGCGGCGAAAACGTGGAGGATGCCCTCGCCAAGGCCGAAAGAGCCTACGCAAAGCTCGAAATTGAGGTAAAGCCGCGAAGCAAATGAGTACGACGCACGAAATAACCCTGCGCCACGCCACAGTGGACGATGCCCCCGTCATAGCACGAGCCATCACGATGGCTTTCGGCGAGGACATGACGCAACGCCTGTGCGGCGACCGCGGCGAGGAGATCATCGAGCGTATCGTACGCATGGAGAATACGCAGTACAGCTACCGCAACACGCTGGTATGCCTCGTTGACGGGGTCGTTGCCGGCGCCATCTGCGGATACGACGGTGCACGCCTGCATGAGCTACGCCAGCCTGTGCTCGACTTCCTGCGCGAGGAGTGCGGCACACAGATCACGGTCACGGACGAAACCTCGGCGGGTGAATTCTACCTCGACTCGGTGGGTGTCATGCCCGAGATGCGCGGTCTCGGTGTCGGTGCACGCCTGCTGGAGGGTATGCGCGACGAAGCCTTTGCCGCCGGACATCGGCGCGTGGGGCTGCTCGTCGACGACATCAACCCCAAGGCCGAGAAACTATACACGCGGCTCGGATTCCGACGCGTGGGCGAAGTGTCGTTCATCGGCCACAGGATGCACCATATGCAGTGCATGAAACCCGAATAAGCGGAAATCACGCTATACTACTGACGGCGGAGGTCTCATTACGGAGGCTTCCGCCGTCAGTTATAACTCTTTGGAGACAAGAGGCCGCCATACGGAAAATTATTGTTATCTTTACACTTGTCGGACAAATGCCCTGCATCGATCCGGCAAATCAAACACCCTGCACCATGCACACAATACTCGGAGCAAACGGACAGATCGCAACGGAGATAGCACGTGAGCTTCACCGCCGCGACATACACGACATACGCCTAGTCAGCCGCACGCCGCGGCGCGTCAGCCCCACCGACACTACCATGGCCGCCGACCTTACCTCTGCCGGCATGGCCAACAAGGCCATAGCAGGCAGCCACACGGTATATTTCGCCGTCGGGCTGCCGCTCGACACCGCCCTGTGGGAGGCGTCGTTTCCCACGATGATGCACAACGTGATTACCGCCTGCGAGCATCACGGCGCACGCCTCGTATTTTTCGACAACACCTACATGTACCCGCAGGACGGCACGACGCTCACCGAGGATACACCCTTCCAGCCCGTAGGGCCCAAGGGAACGGTACGCGCCAGCATGGCCGAGATGCTGCTCGGGGAGATGGCACACGGCCGTATCGAGGCGATGATATGCCGCTCGGCCGAGTTCTACGGGCCCGAGAATACGCAGAGCATAACCAATTCGCTCATCTTCCGCCGCATGCAGCAGCATCACGAGGCGTCGGTATATCTGAGCGACTCGACCCTGCGCACGCTCATGTGGACACCCGACGCCGGCCGCGCCGTCGTCACGGCCGCCATGGCCGACGATGCCTACGGCACAACGTGGCACCTGCCCTGCGACGACAACCGGATGACCTACCGTGAAATAATCGAAGAGGCGGAGAAAGCGGCCGATTGCCCCATACCCTACCGCGTACTTTCAAAGAAGGAACTGGAGCGCATGATGGAGGTGAATCCCCGCGTGCGGGAAATCGACGAACTGCTGCCCCGCTACGGCACCGACTGCATATTCGATTCGTCGAAGTTCAAACGCCGTTTCCCCGACCTCCGTGTCACCACCTACATCGAGGGCATACGTCATATCGTCGCCGAGATGGCAAGCAAGTAACGCATTATGGCCCGCATCATCCTTGAAACACCACGACTGCTGCTGCGCGAAATGGAGCCCGCCGACATGCCTTCGCTGGCATCCATGCTGCGTGACGAGCGCGTAATGTATGCCTACAACGGCGCATTCAGCGAGGAGGAGACTGCCGCCTGGATGCAGAGACAACTGCAGCGCTACAACGACTACGGGTTCGGGCTCTGGGCCGTCATTCTCAAGGAGAGCGGCGAGATGGCAGGACAATGCGGCATTACGATGCAACCCTACGCCGAGACGCTCGTCCCCGAAATAGGTTATCTGTTCGCATACCGCCACTGGCACAAGGGTTACGCCACGGAAGCAGCCGTGGCATGCCGCCAATACGGCTTCGGGAAACTGCATTTCGACAGGCTCTATTCCATCATCCGCGACACCAACCTCGCGTCGCAGCGTGTGGCCCTCCGCAACGGCATGAAAGCCGTCGACACAATAGTCAAACATTACCGCGGCGTCGACATGCCCCACACTGTATATTGCGTGGAGAGGGTGACGCCCGACCAAACCGATCGAACAATATGAAACACACCATCACCGCTCTTCTCGCACTGCTTTTTGCAACGACACTCGCGGCACAGGATATCGACCTTCCCGCACCGCACCGCAAAGGGGGCATGCCGCTTATGGAGGCGCTGGCACGCCGCAACTCGTCGCGTGAGTTCGACCGCCGCGACCTGCCGCGGCAGACACTCTCCAACCTGCTGTGGGCCGCATGGGGCTACAATCGCCCCGACAAACGCACCGCCCCGTCGTCACGCGACAAGCAGGAGATAGAACTTTACGTGGCAAAGCAGGATGGGCTGTATCTATATGATGCCGAGCACCACCGCCTGCGCATGATCTCCGACAAGGACCTGCGACAGATGACCGGCACCCAGCCGTTCGTGGCCGATGCCCCGGTAAATATCATATATGTGTCGCGCACACAGATGATAACGGGCAAAAACCATGATGAGCTTATCGCCGCCACGTACGCCAATACGGGATTCATCGCGCAGAACGTCTACCTGTTCTGCGCCTCGGAATCGCTGGCGACGGTCGTGCGTGCCATGGTCGATCGCGATGCGCTCGGCAAGGCTATGGGACTTCCCGAACAGAGCATGATAACGCTTGTCCAAAGCGTCGGGTACCCAGCAGCCAAGCGTTAAAGACGAAGAAGGCGGATGACCGAAATCACCCGCCTTCATTATTCTACGATGCGTACGCTACGCGCGCTTTACGCGGCGAAGGAAACACTCTATCGTGTTCTCCATCAGGCAGCAGATAGTCATGGGGCCCACACCTCCCGGCACAGGCGTTATGACCGAAGCCTTGGGCTCGATGGCAGCAAAATCGACATCGCCGCACAGCTTGCCCGTCTCGGGATCGCGGTTGACACCCACGTCGATTACCACGGCACCCTCCTTGACCATATCGGCCGTAACGAACTTGGGACGTCCGATGGCCACTACCAGAATATCGGCGCGGCGCGTAACCTCGCCGAGGTTCTTCGTGCGGCTGTGCGTCATCGTAACGGTGGCGTTCTCATCCAGCAGCAGCTTCGACACGGGAAGGCCCACGATGTTGCTGCGGCCGATGACAACGGCCTCACGGCCCTGCAACTCAACACCGGCGCTCTTCAACATCTTGATTATACCCTTCGGCGTGCAGGGCAGCGTGCAGGGCTGCTTCTGCCACAGAGCCGCCACATTCAGCGGGTGGAAACCGTCCACATCCTTCGACTTGTCGATTGCGGCAATGACCTTGTCCTCGTCGATATGCTTGGGCAGTGGCAGCTGCACAAGTATCCCGTCCACCTCGTCATCGGCATTGAGCTCGGCGATCATGCCCAGCAGCTCCTCCTCCGAAATGGTATCGGGACGACGTATCGTCGTGTTGCGTATGCCCACCTCGGCCGAGGCCTTGGCCTTGCCCGTGACGTAAGACACACTTCCCGGATCGTCGCCCACCAGTATTACCACCAGATAGGGCACACGTCCGTACTCGGCGGGGAACGAGGCTACCCGCTCCGCCATCTCGGCCTTGAGTTTGGCCGACAACTCTTTTCCGCTTATAATCATTTCACTTGCTTTTTTTCATTAAACACTCGCTCCGCCATCCGGGCCTGCGCTCCTTCACGGCCGGGCCCGGCAAAAGGCGGCCGCTACTTTCCCGTCAGCGCCCAATGGCCAATGTCGGTACGGTGGAACAGGTTGTCGCACTCGATGCGCGCAACATCGCGCAGCGCCGCCTCACGTGCCTCGGCAATAGTGGCTCCGCGACCTACGACAAACAGCACACGGCCGCCTGCGGTCACAATCCTGTCGCCGTCGGCCTTCGTACCCATGTGGTAAACGGCACTCTCGACCTTGTCGAGGCCCTTTATCTCATGTCCCTTCTCGTACGATCCGGGGTAACCCTTCGATGCGAGCACCACACCCAGCGTGGCAAAGTCGTGCCACTCGGGCTGCGCATCGCCACCCTCGGCCACGGCCCGGAAGATATCGACGATGTCGCTCTTCAGGCGCGGCAGCACCACCTCCGTCTCGGGATCGCCGAAGCGGGCGTTGAACTCAATGACCTTGATGCCCTGCGGCGTCTTCATAAGGCCGCCGTACAGCACACCCTCGAACGGACAACCCTCGGCCACCATCGCGGCAGCCGTCGGCTTCAGGATATGTTCCAGTGCGTACGCCTCGTCCTCGGCCGTGATGAACGGCAGGGGCGAGTATGCGCCCATACCTCCTGTATTGGGGCCCATGTCGCCGTCGTAGGCACGCTTGTGATCCTGCGCCAGCACCATGGGCCACACCTTCGTTTCCGATACGAAACACATGAACGAGAACTCGGGACCCGTAAGGAACTCCTCCACGACGACTCGTCCCTGACCGAACTTGTTGTCGAGCAGCATGTCGCGCAGAGCCTCGTCGGCCTGCTCCTGCGTCTCGGCTATGACTACGCCCTTGCCTGCGGCCAGGCCGTCATACTTGAGCACCGTGGGCAGCGGCCCCGCCTTGACATAGGCCGAAGCCTCGGCATAGTTGTCGAAGGTGCGGAACGCCGCCGTAGGAATGTCGTACTTGCGCATGAGCTCCTTGGCGAAATCCTTGCTGCTCTCAATACGCGTAGCGGCCTTCGTGGGGCCGAATATCGACAGTCCCGCAGCACGGAATACATCCGTCACACCTGCCGCCAGCGCCGCCTCGGGCCCTACGACCGTAAGGTCGATGCCCTTCTCAAGGGCGAAGTCGCGCAGACGCTCGACCTCAGTATCCTTTATGGCCACACACTCGGCCTGACGTGCGATGCCGGCATTACCCGGTGCGCAATATATCTTCTCGGCCTGCGGCGAACGCGACAGCGCGTCGACAATGGCGTGCTCGCGGCCGCCGCCGCCAATGACCAGAATCTTCATATCCGTTAGTGCTTGAAGTGGCGCTCGCCGGTGAATACCATGGTGATACCATTCTCGTCGGCACGCTTCACCGAATCCTCGTCACGGATGCTGCCGCCTGGCTGTACGATGGCCGTCACGCCATACTCGGCCGCCATGGCAACCGTATCGTCGAAGGGGAAGAAACCGTCCGACGCCAGCACCAGATCCTTGTCAAAGCCTGCAGCCTTGGCCTGCTTGAGAGCAATCTCGGCCGAACCCACGCGGTTCATCTGGCCCGCACCGACGCCCAGCGTACGGCCGTCCTTTACAACGACGATAGCGTTCGACTTGACATGCTTTACGACCTTCCAGCCGAAGTTCATGTCGGCCAGCTGCCCGGCCGTGGGCTTTGCAGCCGTAACGCACTTGTCGGCCACAACCTCAGCGGTCTGACGGTCGAGCTCCTGCACCAGCAGGCCGCCGTTGACGCTCACATACTGCTTCTCGACACGCTCGTCGCGGCTCATGTCCACCTGCAGCAGACGCAGGTTCTTCTTCGTGCACAGCACCTCGAGTGCGCCCTCCGAGAACGACGGGGCCATGATGATCTCCAGGAATATGGGCTTCATCAGCTCGGCCGTCTCGCGCGTAACCTCGCGGTTTACGGCAACGATGCCGCCGAAGATGCTCACCTTGTCGGCCTCATAAGCCTTCGTCCACGCATCCTTCACGTCCGTACCCACGGCAGCACCGCAGGGATTCATGTGCTTCAGGCCCACGCAGAACGGCTCGTCGAACTCGCGCACGATGCACAGCGCGGCATTGGCATCCTGAATGTTGTTGTACGACAGCTCCTTGCCGTTGAGCTGCTTTGCCGTAGCCAGCGAATAGGCTCCGGCATCGGCGCTGCGGTAGAACTTGGCCTGCTGGTGCGGGTTCTCGCCGTAGCGGAGTGACTGCACCAGATCAAAATCGAGGAAGAGCTTCTCGTTCAGGCCGGCCTTATCGCGCAGGTACGACGCAATGCACGAATCGTAGAGAGCCGTATGTGTAAACGCCTTGGCTGAGAGCTGCAGACGCGTTTCCAACGTGGTGTTGCCCGTCGACTCGATCTGTGCCAGGATGGTGTCATAGTCGGCCGGATCGCATACCACCGTCACATCCTTGTAGTTCTTGGCGGCGCTGCGCAGCATCGACGGACCGCCGATGTCGATATTCTCGATGGCATCCTCCATCGTAACATCGGGCTTGGCGATGGTCTGGCGGAACGGATAGAGGTTCACGCACACCATGTCGATGAACTCGATGCCGTTCTCCTTCAGGGCCTCGAGGTGGCTCGGGTCGTCACGGCGCGCCAGCAGTCCGCCGTGCACCTTGGGGTGCAGCGTCTTCACGCGGCCATCGCATATCTCGGGGAATCCCGTCACATCGCTTATGTTTATCACCTCCACGCCCTTCTCGCGCAGCAGCTTCATCGTACCGCCCGTGGCGATAATCTCCCAGCCGGCAGAGCGCAGACGCTGTGCAAACTCCACAACGCCGCTCTTGTCGCTGACACTGATCAATGCTCTCATATCAAAATATTTTATGCTATTTCAACAATTTATTTATCGTATCTATATACAGTTCATGCTCGACGGCATGCACCGCCGCCGTGAGTTCGTCGATGTCGTCGCCATCGTAGGGCACGGCCCGCTGGGCTATGATGCGGCCCCCGTCCAACGTCTCGTCGACATAGTGTATCGTGGCACCGAAAACCTTGACGCCATACTCCAAAGCCTGTTCGATGGCATGCGCACCCTTGAACGACGGCAGCAGCGACGGATGCAGGTTGATGATGCGCCCACGGTAAGCCTCCAGCAGTGTTTCGCCAACAATACGCATATACCCCGCAAGGCATATCAGCTCGACGCCCGCCTCTTGGCAGCGTGCGACTATCTCGCGTTCGAAATCGGCCTTCGACGCATAATCCCTGGGCGTGAATACAAAGCTGTCGACACCCATCGCGCGAGCGACCTTGCATACGCGCGCCGCAGGCTTGTCGCACACCATCAGGGCCACGTCGGCATCGATGCGGCCCGCGGCCGCAGCCTGCGCTATGGCCTCGAAGTTAGAGCCGTAGCCGCTTGCGAAGACGGCAATCCTGTGTTTTCCCGCCATGGGCCGCTACTTTACCGTTACGCCCTCGCCGGCGACGATACGACCTATGACCGAAGCACGCTCGCCGTGCGATGCAAGTATCTCGATCGCCTGCTGCGCCTGCGAAGCGTCCAGCGCGATGACCATGCCGATACCCATGTTGAAGATGTTGAACATCTCGCGGTGCGACACCTTGCCGTACTTCTCCAGGAAACGGAACACGGGCAGGATCTCCCACGTGCCCTCGTCGATCTCGATACCCTGGCCCTCGCTCACGATGCGCGGGATGTTCTCGTCGAAACCGCCGCCCGTGATGTGGCTGATGCCGTGCACGTCGCAGTTGCGGATAACGTCCAGCACCTGCTTTACGTATATCTTCGTGGGCGTAAGCAGAACCTCGCCCAGAGGCTTGCCCGGCAGATCGGGATGCTCCTCATGCAGGTTGAAGCCGTTGTCGGCAACGATCTTGCGCACGAGGCCGAAACCGTTCGAATGCACGCCCGTAGAGGCTATGCCCACCAGCACGTCACCCACCTTGACCTTCGAGCCGTCGATCAGGCGCGAACGCTCGACAACGCCGCACGTAAAGCCCGCGATGTCGTACTCGCCGTCGCCGTACATGCCCGGCATCTCGGCCGTCTCGCCGCCCACAAGGGCGCAACCGGCCTGACGGCAGCCCTCGGCAACACCTGCAACGATGGCCTCGATCTTGGCCGGCTCGTTATGGCCGACGGCCACATAGTCGAGGAAGAGCAGCGGCTCGGCACCCTGTGCCAGCACATCGTTCACGCACATGGCCACGGCATCGATACCGATCGTATCGTGCTTGTCCATCTCGAAGGCGATCTTGAGTTTGGTGCCGACGCCGTCGGTACCGCTCACCAGAATGGGCTCCTTGACATTGAGCGACGCCAGGTCGAACATGCCGCCGAAGGCGCCTATGTTGCCCATGACACCCGGGCGCGAGGTAGAAGCCACGTGCGACTTGATTCTGCGCACCACTTCGTATCCGGCTTCGAGATTCACGCCGGCCTTTTCATAACTTACAGCCATAACTTATATGTTTTTGTATTAAAATTTTCCATCCTTGTTTGCCTCCTCCAGCGTCGAGTACAGCGCCGTAGGATACTTGCCGTTGAAACATGCCAGGCACATGTCGTTGCGCGCCTGCGCCGCCTTGAACAGAGCCTCCTCCGAAATGAAGGCCAGCGAGTCGGCCCCGATGATCTTCCTCACCTCGTCCACACTCTTGCGGGCACACAGCAACTCGTCGTATGTCGATATGTCCACGCCGTAGAAGCACGGATGCGTAATAGGGGGGCTGGCTATACGTACATGCACCTCCGTGGCACCCGCCTCGTGCAGCATGTCGACTATGCGTTTCGACGTAGTGCCGCGCACGATCGAGTCGTCGATCAGCACCACGCGTTTGCCCCTGACTATACTCTTTACGGCCGACAGCTTCATCTTCACACCCTTCTCGCGCAGTGCCTGCGAGGGCTGGATGAACGTACGGCCCACATACTTGTTCTTTATAAGGCCCATCTCGTAAGGCAGGCCGCCCTCCTCGCTGTATCCCATCGCAGCGCTGAGGCTCGAATCGGGCACGCCGACCACTATGTCGGCCTCCGCCGGGGCCTCGCGCCACAGCAGCCGTCCCGTCTCCTTGCGGAAAGCGTGGACGTTGCACCCCTCGATGTCGCTGTCGGGACGCGAGAAGTAGATATACTCCATGGCGCACATCTTGTGCCGCTTGTACTGCGAGTAGTCGTTGCTGCGGACGCCGTGGTGGTCGAGCGAGATTATCTCGCCGGGGGCGATGTCGCGCACGAACTCCGCGCCTATGACATCGAAGGCACACGTCTCGCTGCTCACGACCCAGCCTCCGTTCAACCTGCCCAGCGACAGCGGGCGCAACCCGTACTTGTCACGGCAGGCATATATACGTCGCGGTGTCATGATAAGGAATGCAAACGCACCCTCGATCATGTTCAGCGCGTCGATAATGGCATCGAGGCGTTGCGCCTCGTGGTTGTTCTTCTTTATGAGGTGCGCCAGTATCTCGCTGTCGGAGGTCGAGTGGAAAAGGCTTCCGTTCTCCTCGAGATAGTGCCGCAACTGCTCCGAGTTTACTATGTTGCCGTTATGCGCCAGCGCGAAGTTACCCGTATGGTGGCGGAACGTAAAGGGCTGGACATTGTCCAAGCCGCCGCCTCCGGCCGTCGAGTAACGCACATGGCCTATGGCCACCGATCCGGGCAGGCGGTCGAGCTTATCCTTCGAGAACACCTCCGTCACCAGACCGAGACCCTTCTCGCGGTGCATCTCCTCGCCGTCGAAGGTGACGATTCCGCACCCTTCCTGTCCGCGGTGCTGCAGGCTGTGCAGCGCATAGTAGGTTATGGATGCGGCATCGGGCACATTGAAGGCACCGAAGACACCGCACTCCTCATGCAAAGAGCCGAATATTTGCCTCTCCATCATCTCCGAATCCATAACATAATCATTTTTCATTCCGCCACGCCTCCGCCATCACGTCGGCATGGTCTTTCCGGCACCCGCCTGCATGCTTCATTTACAGCAGCCCCACGGGCCCCTACTCAGCCTTAAGGCTCTCAAGGCGCGAGTATATCTCCTCATAGGCCTCGATAACGTGGCCCAGATCGCGGCGGAAACGGTCCTTGTCGAGTTTATCGCCCGTCTTCATGTCCCACAGACGGCATGTATCGGGGCTTATCTCGTCGGCCAGGATAATGCGTCCGTCGCCCGTACGGCCGAACTCTATCTTGAAGTCCACCAGCGTAACCCCGACACGGGCAAAGAGACTCTTCAGCGCATCGTTTATCTTCGCCGCCATGTCGTATATGCCTCGCAGCTCGTCGTAGGTGACGATACCCAGCGCCACGGCATGGTGGTCGTTGATGAGCGGGTCGCCCAACTCGTCGGCCTTGTAGCATATGTCGTAAATCACGTTCGAGGGTCGCGTACCCTCCTCCAGCCCGAGCCGTTTGGCCATCGATCCCGCCACTACATTGCGGACGATCACCTCAATGGGGATAATCTCTACGCGGCGGCACAACTGGTCGCGATCGTCCAGCATCGCAATATAGTGGTTCTCGATACCGGCATCGCGCAGATACCCGAAGATGAAGGCCGAGATACGGTTGTTGTAGACACCCTTGTTGGCGATGATCGCCTTTTTCACGTTGTTGAAGGCCGTAGCGGCATCCGTATAGCGGATGACGACACGGTCTGCGTCATCGGTCAGGTATATCTGCTTGGCCTTGCCCTCGTAAAGCATCTCAAGCTGTTTCATCGTCTATCCGAACAGTACGTTTATACGTTGTTGTCTGAATTTACCTTATCACAAAATCAACCAGTATGGGCAGGTGGTCCGACGGGCGGTGGAAACGCGTCGCCTCGTCACGTACCGGGTCGCGCGTATAGTCGTCCTCGACCACATACGCGTCGCTTATGCCGCCATAGAGGTCGGGCGTACAATACACATAGTCGATGCGCGCCTTGCCGTAGGTCGTGGTGTGGAACTCTCCCGCGAAACGGTCGCCTATGATATCCACATATGGCGTGTTGTGCAGGATGTAGTCGTGCACCATAAGGCGCGTATCGCCTTCGGGATACTTGTAGAACCAGTTGTCCTTCGGCGAACGCGAGTTGAAGTCGCCCATCATCATCCAGTAGCCGCGCTCCGTCTCGGGAGCAGCCAGGATCGTATGTCCGCAGATGTACTCCATCTCCATACGGCGGTAACGGTCGCCGCCGTGCTCGGCCTTGCTCGCCTCGCGGTCAACGGCACGGTAGGCATACGCCTGCGGCCATGTGTGCAGCGTGACGATATTCACCTCGCGGCCGCCGCACTCGATGCGCGCATGGCATGCGCCGTGCGTCACCACGCTGTCGGGCTCCTCGCCCACGATGTCGAGCACCTTCTCGATCGGGTACTTCGACGTTATCACCTGGGGATAGTTGTCACGGTGTCCGCTCTTCACCCAGTATGAGTGGCCGTAGCGCTCCGCCAGCTCACCCCAATTGTCGGGCAGGTAACGCTGCTCCTTGGCACAGGCCTTGTTGGTGCCATCTTCATAGATGGTCTGCGCCTCGCACCAGACACACACGTCGGGATCGTAACGCTTGACCCACTCAACGAAGTTGTCGTAGTTGTTGCCCTGGTCGTCCCACATGCCGTTCTGTATATTCCAGTATAGCACGCGCAACGGCGTCTCGCGCCGGCAGCCGCCGCATAAAGCCGCAACGGCTACTGTCGCCGCCACCGCCACGACGAACGACAGGCGGCGCAACACTACGGTCATGACACCACGTCGCATAATCAGATTCCCTTGAAGTAGTTAACCGCATTGGCGAATATCTCCTGCACCTTGTTGCCCGAGATATTCTTGAAGAGGCCCTCCTCGTAACGCTCCGTGTGGCCCATCTTGCCGAGAATGTGTCCGTCGCGGCTGATGATACCCTCGATGGCGTAGCTCGAGCCATTGGGGTTGTACGGCGCGCGCAGCGTCGCATTGCCCTCGGGGTCGACATACTGGAACGCCACCTGTCCGTTGCGGAAGAGTTCCTCGGCCATCTCGTCGCTCACGACGAACTTGCCCTCGCCGTGGCTTACGGCAATCGAGTGCAGCTCGCCCAACTCGAACGACGACAGCCACGGAGAGTTGACCGTAGCCACACGCGTCGTGACGATCTGCGACACGTGGCGGTTGATGTCGTTGCGGAACAGCGTAGGCGACTCCTTGCCGACGCAGCCCAGACGTCCGTAGGGCAGCAGGCCCGACTTGACCAGGGCCTGGAAACCGTTGCATATGCCGAGGATCAGTCCACCACGGTCCAGCAGGGCGTGGATGGCATCCGTAATCTTCGCATTGTTCAGCACGTTGGCTATGAACTTACCGCTGCCGTCGGGCTCGTCACCTGCCGAGAAGCCTCCGCTGAGGACGAAGATATGGCACTCGTCGATCATACGCTTCATCGTGTCGATCGAGGCGAAGATATCCTCGGCCGTAAGGTCGCAGAAGACGCTCGTCGCCACATGCGCGCCGGCACGCTCGAAGGCCTTGGCCGTATCGTAGTCGCAGTTCGTGCCCGAGAATACGGGTATATAGACCTTAACCTCGTCAACGGGCGCACCCTCATACCTTACCTCGCGGGTCTCGGGCATGCTGGCACGTGTCGTGCCACCCTCGATACCGCGGTCGGGATATACCGAGCAGAACTTGCGCGAGTTGATCTTCTGCAGGTCGTCCACCGCAAACTTCTCGCCGTTGAACACCACCTCGGCGGCCGCTGTCGTCACACCGATCTTCTCGGCTGCGGGGAAGTCCAGTTCACCGGCAGCCTCCACCACGATCGAGCCGTAGGCGTAGTCGAAGAGCTTGTGCTCATCCATCGTCACCTCGGCACCGACACGGTTACCGAACGACATCTTCGACACGGCCTCCACCACGCCGCCAAAACCGACCGCGTATGCCGACACTATGTCGCCGCGCTCGATGGCCGTGCTGACAAAGTCGAAGTTACGCTTCAGAGCCTCGCTGTCGGGCATGTAATTGGCGCGGGGAGTATGGCGCACGATATATATATTGTGTCCTCCGGCCTTGAACTCGGGGCTGATGACCGTGCGGGCATCAACCGTCGTGATGCCGAATGCCATGAGCATGGGCGGCACGTTGATATCCTGGAACGTTCCGCTCATCGAGTCCTTACCGCCTATCGACGGCAGGCCCAGTTCCATCTGCATCCTCAGCGCGCCGAGCAGAGCCGACAGGGGCTTGCCCCACGACGCCTCGCTGTGCATGCGCTCGAAATACTCCTGATACGAGTAACGCATCCTGTCATATCGCGCACCCGCGGCAACCACCTTGCTCGCTGCCTCCACAACGGCGTATGCCGCACCGTGGTAGGGGCTCCACGACGTAATGTAGGGGTTGTATCCGAAAGCCATGATGCTGGCCGTATTGGTCACGGCATTGCCCACGGGAAGTTTCTGCACCGACACCTGCGTCTCGGTGTTCTGCGTGGCGCCTCCGAAGGGCATCAGCACCGTCGAGGCACCGATCGTCGAGTCGAACATCTCGATCAGACCGCGCTGCGACACCACATTGTCGTCCTGCAAGTCGGCCTCGACACGCTCGCGCAGCGTCGCACCGGCAACCTCGCGGCGGAACGGGTCACGATCCTCCACGGCAGCCACGCGTATCGACGTATAGTGCTTTGCACCGGCGCTGTCGATAAACTCGCGCGAGAGGTCCACGATCTTCTCTCCGCCGTAGAACATCTTCATGCGGTTGGTATCCGTGACGTCGGCCACGTGCGTCACCTCGACATTCTCCGAGTGGCAGTACTCCATGAATCGCTCCATGTCGCCGCGCTCGACCACAACGGCCATGCGCTCCTGCGACTCGCTGATGGCAAGTTCCGTAGCGTTCAGACCGCTGTACTTAACGGGAACGCGGTCGAGATATATGTCCAGACCGGGAGCCAGCTCGCCAATGGCCACGCTGACACCTCCGGCACCGAAGTCGTTCGATTTTTTTATCAGGCGCGTAACCTCCGGACGGCGGAACAGGCGCTCCAGCTTGCGCTCCTCGGGAGCGTTACCCTTCTGCACCTCCGAACTGCACTCCTCGATCGACTTTACGTTGTGCTCCTTCGACGAGCCCGTCGCACCGCCGATACCGTCGCGGCCCGTACGTCCGCCAAGCAACAGGATGACATCTCCCGCCGCAGGCGACTCGCGCCTTACGTCGCCGGCCTTTACGGCACCTACAACGGCACCCACCTCAAGACGCTTGGCAACATAGTCGGGATGGTATATTTCGCGCACATGCGTCGTGGCAAGGCCTATCTGGTTGCCGTAGCTCGAATATCCGGCTGCGGCCTTGGTGCTGATGATACGCTGCGGCAGCTTTCCCGCCATGGTCTCGGCCACACTCTTGTATATATCGCCCGCACCGGTCACGCGCATGGCCTGATATACATAGCTGCGGCCTGACAGCGGGTCGCGGATGGCACCGCCCAGACACGTCGAGGCGCCGCCGAAGGGCTCGATCTCCGTAGGATGGTTGTGCGTCTCGTTCTTGAACTGCAGGAGCCACTTCTCCGTGCGGCCGTCGACGTCCACGTCGACGAATATGCTGCAGGCGTTGTTCTCCTCGCTCTGCTCCATGTTGTCCAGCACGCCCGTCTTCTTCAGATAGCGTGCGCCGATGGTAGCCAGCTCCATCAGGCAGAGGCTCTTCTGCTCGCGGCCCATCTCCTTGCGTATGCGGTGCAGCGTCTCGATCGACTCGCCCAGTTCCTTGCTCAGGAACGACTCGTCGATGGTTATGTTCATGATCTCCGTCGTGAAGGTCGTATGGCGGCAGTGGTCGCTCCAGTAGGTATCGAGGATGCGCAACTCCGTTTCCGATGGGTCGCGGCCCTCGGCCTTGTAGTAGTTGACCACCTCGCGCAGGTCGTCGGCATTCATCGCCAGACCGTACTGCTTGCAGTAGGGCTCCAGCTCCTCGTCCTTCAGCGCGGTGAGTCCCGTCAGCACGGGCACCGGCTTGACCTCGGCATTCTCCATGTCGGTCAGCACAGCGAGATCCTTGCGGCGCGACTCTACGGCATTGATATAGTAGTGCTCGATACGGGCCATATCCTCGTCCGACACCGTGTCGTCGAAGATCAGCAGCTTCGAGCTCTTGATGCGTATGTCGGCCGTAGGCTCGATAAGGCGCACACACGCCACGGCCGAGCTGGCCCGCTGGTCGAACTGTCCTGGCAGGTACTCCACCGCCAGGTAACGCTTGCCTGCAAGATCGCATTCGTCGCTCACGCAGTCGGTGACGATCTCGCCGAAGACGGCATAACGGCTACGTTCGAGCAGCTCCTCCGAGAAACCGAACAGGTCATAGACGTTAAGCAGACGCAACGACCCGATGTGCAGTCCCAGATTGTTGTTCAACTCCTTGCGGAGAGTTTCGGCTTCGACCTGAAACCGAGGATACTTTTCGACGAAAATACGATAATTCTTCATATCTGAATAGTCTGTTGTTATTCTACTCCTTGACGAAACGGTCGCTCCACCGCTCCTCATACTCCTTGCGCGTCATACCCACATAGGTTATGTGGCCCATCTTGCGGCGCGGACGCGACTCGCTCTTGCCGTAGATGTGTACATACACGTTGTCGTGACCCTCGGCGGCGACCTTCTTCGCCTCCTCGAGATCGCGGCCCAGGATGTTCTTCATGATCGTGGGAGCCTTCAGCTGCGGACGCTCCAGCGGCATGTCCAGAAGGTAGCGGCACAACTCGCGGAACTGGTTCGTCGTGCAGCCCTCGATGGTGTAATGGCCGCTGTTGTGCGGACGCGGAGCCATCTCGTTAAAGAGGATCTCGCCGCCGCGCACGAAGTACTCGATGGCCAGAATGCCGCAGTAACCGCAGTCGCGCATGAAACGCTCGCTCTGCTCCACCATGCGGCGTCGCACGTCGTCGTCCATCTCGGGCGCAGGCACGATACACAGGTCGAGGATACCGCCGCCGTGTATGTTGCGGCCGATGGGGAACGACACGATGTCGTCGCCCTCACCCACCATTATGATGCTCGCCTCGTAGTCGAAGCGCACGAACTCCTCGAGTATGCACGGCACCGAGAGCATCTTCTCCGCCGCCGCCATATCGTCGGCCGAACGAAGCAGGCACTGCCCGTAGCCGTCGTAACCGAGCGTGCGGGTCTTCAGCACACACGGATAGCCGAACTCCGCCACCGCCGCATGCAGATCCCCGACCGACGATATGGCGCGGTAGCCGGGACATGCCAGCCCGTGGTTGCGGGCATTGTCCTTCTCGCGCAGACGGTCCTGCGAATCGAACAACGGGCGGAAGCCCTGCTTTATGTTGTAACGCCGCTCCAGGTCGACAAGCAGATGGCCCGGAACATTTTCGAACTCGTATGTCACCACGTCGCTGCGGCGGCACAACTCCTCCAGCGCCTCGCAGTCGTCGAAACGCGCCGTGATATGCTCGTCACACACGGCAAAGGCCGGGGCGTCGTGCGACGGGTCGAGACATATGGTACGCGCCCCGAGCAGACGCGCCTGCTCGGCTATCATCAGCCCGAGCTGACCACCTCCAATGATACCTATCGTACGCATCACAACTCGCATTTCATTACCTGCTCGGTCTGGTTGCGGCGGAACGCATCGAGGCGCTCGGCCAGGGCCTTGTCCTGCAGCGCCAGGATCGAGGCCGCAATGAGGGCCGCATTCTTGGCGCCGTTGATGGCAACCGTAGCCACCGGCACGCCGGCAGGCATCTGCACTATCGAAAGCAGAGAGTCGAGACCGTTCAGCGCGCGCGACTTCACGGGCACGCCGATTACGGGCAGCGAGGTCATGGCCGCCGTCATGCCCGGCAGATGTGCCGCGCCGCCGGCCCCGGCTATGATGACGCCGATGCCGCGCTCACGCGCCGTGGTGGCGTAGTCGTACATGAGCTGCGGAGTGCGATGCGCACTAACCACACGTTTCTCGTACTCGATACCGAGCTGCTCGAGCATATCCGCCGCCGCCGACATGACTTCCCAGTCGCTGGTCGACCCCATAATCACTCCAACTTTCATAATATCAGTATAATAATGTTAAAGACGCAGCCGCTGCAGAGTACTGCAACGGCTACATTGGTCCTGTTATGTATTCCTTCTCCAAGCAGGGATGCTGGCAACGGCCCGCGCCGAATGCCGCGCACAGGTGGACAGCCCCGACGTATGCACACACGTCAGACAAACGCCGCACCTGCGGACACACCACGTCCCGACGTCCTTCCGTCTGCCGCAAACGGCTGCCCACATGAATGAGCCACGACGAAAGACGGCGTCCGAGATAAGTATGTCCCCCCTTCGCATTCATGCATGCAAATGTACGCCATTTTTTCGACAAAAGGAACGAAACGCCGAACAAAAATATCAACAAATTATCCACTTGGCACTCTTTCCCGCGCCCCGATCCGCATCCCCGGGCAAAACGGGCGAAAAAAGCGCTCTGCGGCACATTTTACAGCGCTCATGCAGGCCAATGGCGCGCGGCCGCAAACAAAAAAAAGGAGAGCTGGCGACTCTCCTTTTTGCTGGCGGACAACCGTGCGGGGCCTCTATCGTGTTTTTATGGCTTCGTACTTGCCCCGCACATTGTCGGCAGGCCTCACCGCGGGATGGCTGGTCCCTTGCTGCGCGGTATTGCGGCCTTCACTTGAACACCCGCCGGGAGCATCGCTGCGGCCGGCGGGAGCGTCTCCGCCTCACGGCGGTGGCGTTCACAAACTATTCATAAAACAAACAAAATAAACTCATTCTCCCAAGCTTCGGTTCCACGTCGTGGAACGTCGCTTTTCACAATGGCAAAGGTCGCGTTTCGGCGGCGGCCGCACAATAGCCAAATAAAGTGATTAGCATCGGGCGGTTCACTAATAGTAATGATTGTCCCATGTCGCAAAAAATTCCTATTTTTGCACAAAATTATGGCGTTCAGTCCGCAACGCCGCGCAACGGCCGCCGCAAAGATGCCCCGTCGGCAAACCGGAACGCCCGAGCATCCGAGAGCGAACACATTGCATACAAAGGCATTACACCGCCCCGCCATCGGTGCCGCTGCAGACAACAAACAGAACAAAAACGCGGCAACAAACCGCCAAAGAAGACAACAGATGGAATCTCGATCGAACACACCCCGCAGCCGAAGAGCCGCCCTCGAAGGCCTGGCGCACATCAGGACAACCATAACCGTCGCGGCCGCAGCCGCATGCCTCGCCTTCGCCCACGACGCCCAAGCGCAGGCGATCGAGCGCCAGCGCCCGCAGGAGTGGGACAAGCTTGTCGAGGGCGCACGCTTCATGGACCGCATACAAGCCATGCCCGACGGCCGCAAGACAAAGGATGTGTGGGGCACGGCCGAAGTAGCCGGCCGTTTCGTCGACAACGGCATCGAGAGCGCCGACACATCATTCTGGGGCGGCAACATACTCAAGGGCGAGGACGGCCTCTACCACATGTTCGTATGCGGGTGGCCCGAGAGTTCTCCCAAGGGACACATGTTCTGGCCCAACTCGACGGTATATCACGCCGTGTCGAAACATCTCCACGGCCCCTACGACCTGCGCGGCGAGGTTGGCAAGGGACATAACCCCGAAGCCTTCAGGCTCGACGACGGGCGCACGGTGATATACGTAATCGACGGCTACTATATTTCCGACTCGTTCGACGGGCCGTGGGAGTACCGCCACTTCGAATTCGACACCCGCGACCGCCGCATAATCGAGGGCCTGAGCAACCTAACATTCACCCGCCGCGACGACGGATCACGCCTGATGGTATGCCGCGGAGGCGGCGTATGGATCAGCCGCGACGGCCTGGCCCCCTACCGACAGATCACCGAGCAGCGTATCTACCCGCCCGTCGACGGCGAGTTCGAGGACCCCGTCGTATGGCGCGACTCGCTGCAGTACCACCTTATCGTAAACGACTGGCTCGGGCGCATTGCCTACTACCAGCGCTCGCTGGACGGCGTGCATTGGGTGACCGAGCAGGGCGAAGCCTACATGCCTGGTGTTTCGAAACATCGCGACGGATACATCGAGCAATGGTTCAAGTACGAGCGTCCCAAGGTATATCAGGACCGATACGGCCGCGTCGAGCAGATAAACTTCGCCGTAATCGACACCATCAAATGGGAGGATCTGCCCGACGACCGCCACAGTTCCAAGAACATCTGCCTGCCCGTGAACAAGGGCCTTCGGATGGAGGTTCTGAATACCGAACCAATAGACGAGAAGACCACCTCCATCAAGCTGTTAATCAGAGGTGAAAAGGGTTTCAACCCGAAGCGTGACCTCGACCTCAAATCACTACGCCTTGGATCATACACCGTCGTCAACTTCGGCGGAGGATGCCGCGCCACAGGCATCGAGCGCCGCGGCAGGGATGCCGTCGTCACCTTTGACGCCCACGGCAGCGGCATCGACGACAGGGAGTTCGCCCCCAAACTCATAGGGCGCGACCGTAAGGGACGCATGGTATTCGGATATGCCAGACTGTCATACGTCGACTACCGCCCGGCCATGCTTTCTAGCCGCCGCCCCGCTTTCGATGCCGGCACCCAAAGCATTGTCGTCGAGATCGAAAACTTCGGCCTCAGCGCATCGAAACCGTCGACACTGGATATAACAGCCGCCGACGGCACGGTATTCACGGCCGCCGTCCCTGCCATAGAGTCCTACGGCAGCGCAACAGTCCATATCGGCACGGCAAAGGCTCCCGACCTCGGAGGATGCCTGCTTACGGTAACATCGGCCGGAAAGGTCCTGCACCGCCAGCAATGGTAGGGGCAAACGTCGGCCGCCGCCAAACATGCCGGCCGCCACACAGAGAAGAAAAGGATAAAAAGTTGATAATATGTTTCTATCGGATTTGAAGAGCGACGAAACGGCCGTAGTCATCAGAGTGCTGGGACACGGCGGATTCCGCCGCAGAATACTCGAGATGGGATTCGTCCGCGGGCAGAAGGTCAAGGCCATACTCAACGCCCCGCTGCGCGACCCCATCAAATACAGCATCATGGGCTACGAGGTGTCGCTGCGCCGCAGCGAGGCCGCAATGGTCGAAGTGATCACCCAACAGGAGGCACAGAAACTCTCGGCCGAATGGAACAGCCACTCGACATCGGCCAACGACCTCGACTACGACAAGGTCATAGACGCCAAGATCCGCGAGATAAACATCGCGCTGGTGGGCAACCCCAACAGCGGCAAGACATCGCTCTTCAACGCCCTGTCGGGCCGCCGCGAGCATGTGGGCAACTACAGCGGCGTGACGGTCGACGCCAAGAGCGGCTCGTTCAAGTACAAGGACTACCGCATCAACATCACCGACCTGCCGGGTACCTATGCCCTCTCGGCATACACGCCCGAGGAGCTCTACGTACGCCGCCATCTGGTGGAGAAACTGCCCGACGTGGTCGTGAACGTGGTGGCGGCATCGAACATCGAGCGCAACCTCTACCTCACCACCGAGCTGATGGATGTCAACCCGCGCATAGTTGTGGCGCTTAACATGTACGACGAGCTGGAACAGGAGGGTGCCCGCCTCGACTACGACTGCCTGGGCCGCATGATCGGTGTGCCGATGGTGCCCGTCGTGGCGCGCGAGCACAAGGGCCTCGACCACCTGCTCGACGAGGTGATCCTCACCTTCGAGAACCAGAACCCCAAGGTGCGTCACGTCCACATCAACTACTCGCCGTCGGTGGAGGCCGAAATAGCGACGCTGTCGAAGATGATGAAGTCACACATCGAGGAGCTGCCCAAATGCTTCCCGCCGCGCTACCTCGCCATAAAGATGCTCGAGGGCGACAGCGAGGTGCTCGACACGCTCTCGCACGCCGAGCACTTCAACATGTGGAAAACGCAGGCCGAACGCGGCGCCGAGCGAATAGTTTCGGCCCTCAACGAGGATGTCGAGAGCGCCATCACAAACGAGAAGTACGGCTTCATCGAAGGCGCGCTGGCCGAGACCTTCACCCCGAGCAGCAAGGAGCCCAACCGCCGCACGTCGCTGATCGACCGCATCGTCACGAACCGCTACGCAGGCTTTCCGCTCTTCCTTGCGATAATATTCCTTATGTTTTGGTGCACATTTACTTTGGGTGCCTATCCTCAAGAGTGGCTTGAGGCCGCCTTTGCCTGGTTCGGCGAGACCGTCGGCGGCATAATCGGCCCGGGAGCACTGCACGACCTCGTTGTCGACGGTATCATCGGCGGCGTGGGCGCCGTGGCGGTATTCCTGCCCAACATACTCATCCTCTACCTCTTCATCTCGCTGATGGAGGATTCGGGATACATGGCCCGCGCGGCATTCATCATGGACAAGCTGATGCACCTGGTGGGACTGCACGGCAAGTCGTTCATTCCGCTGGTTATGGGCTTCGGCTGCAACGTCCCGGCCATAATGGCCTCGCGTACCATAGAGAGCCACAGCAGCCGTCTGATTACCATACTCATAAACCCGTTCATGTCATGCAGCGCACGACTTCCGGTGTTCATTCTCCTGGCGGGAACGTTCTTCCCCGAACACGCAGGACTTATGTTGTTCGCAATCTACATATTGGGCTGCATTGTCGCAATCATCACGGCGCGCCTGCTGCGACGCTTCATGTTCGGGCCCGACGAGACACCCTTCGTCATGGAGCTGCCGCCCTACCGCGTCCCAACACTCAACGCCACGATGCGTCACATGTGGGAGCGCAGCGAGCAGTATCTCAAGAAGATGGGAGGCCTTATCCTCGTCGCTACGGTGATAATATGGTTCCTGAGCTACTATCCGCGCGTCGACAGCGCCGCAACACGGCAGACGCCCGACATGGCCGTATCGACAGCCATCATCGGACAGCCCGCAGCCGACGAAGCATCGGCACAGTCGGAGAACTCATATCTGGGCCGCATCGGCAAGTTCTGCGAGCCTGTCATGCAGCCGCTGGGACTCGACTGGAGGGCCAGCGTGGCGATGCTCTCGGGCGCCGCGGCCAAGGAGATCGTCGTATCGACACTCGGCGTACTCTACTCGGTTGACGACGCCGACGAGGACAATGCCTCGCTTTCGCAACGCCTCATCGCCTCGGGCAACTACAGCCGTGCGGCAGCCCTTGCGATGATGGTCTTCATCCTGCTCTACTTCCCGTGCCTGGCCACCGTGGCCGCCATAGCCCAGGAGGCCGGAGGGTGGAAATGGGCTGCATTCTCGATCATATACAACACCGTCGTGGCGTGGCTGATAGCATGGATCACCTATCACGCCGCCACAATGATGGGACTGTAAAAACAGCCGCCGAACCATGAAAAGCTACAAGACCGATAATAACAACAAGGCGATACTCTCCGAGCAGATGAAGATCATCGAGCTCATCGACGCCGACTACCGCCTGCTGTCGATCATCATGCGACTCGACATAGCGCTGCCCTTCGGCGACATATCGGTCGAGGAGATGTGCCGCCGCTACGACATGTCGACAGAACTCTTCCTGGTGATATGCCGCCTATACTCCGACGAGGAGTATACGCCCGACATCGGGCACCTCAACATCGGCGACATGCTGCACCTGGTCAGGTTCCTCAGGGCGTCGCACCGCTACTACACCGAGCATCTTATACCGCGCATAAGCCTCGGCATGCAGCGCGTCCTCGCCTCGTGCGAACGCCGCCAGAGCGACATACTGCTCAAGTTCTACGAGGACTACATATCGGAAATCGAAGCGCACCTCAACTACGAGGAGACCTCCATATTTCCCTATGTCGAGAGCCTTGCGGCGGGCCGCGCCGACAGCGGCTCGACGATGGCACGCTTCATGGAGAACCACACCGACATCTGCGACAAGATCGACGACATGAAGAGCGTCGTCATAAAGTACCTGCCCGAGACCTGCCCCACGCAACAGCGGTGCGAGCTACTGTTCGACATATTCCGCATGAAGGAGGATCTCGGCAAGCATACGCTCATCGAGTCGGCGCTGCTGGCGCCCGTAACGATACAGGCCGAGGAGGCGGCACGGTCATGAAACGCCACCGCCTGGCCATAATCGAGCAGTCGGCCATCATAACCGAGGGGCTGTGCGCACTGCTGCGCAACGACGGCGAGTTCGAGGTCGTATTCACGGGAACGGACCTGCGCAGCCTCTCCGAGCGGTTCCCCATCGTCGATCCCGACGTGGTTATAGTCAACTCGCAGGTCGCGGGGACACTCCCGCAGAACATACGCTCGACATACCCCGAGATGCAGCATACGGCACTCGCCGCGCTGGCCACCACCGTACGCGACGACGAACTCATGCGCCAGTTCGACAGCGTGATCAACATCTTCGACCCGCTGCCGCAGGTGGTACGCAAACTGCACGCCGCCATCGAACAGAACCAGACCAATCCCTACTCCGACAGCCACGACCTGTCGGACCGCGAGCGCGACGTCCTCATACTCGTAGCCCGCGGCATGGCCAACAAGGAGATAGCCGAGCGGCTCAACATATCGATACACACGGTCATGTCGCACCGCAAGAACATCACCCACAAGACAGGCATCAAGTCGGTGGCGGGCCTCACGGTCTACGCCCTGCTGAACAACCTCATCGACCAGAACGACATGGCGCTCTGACGCGAAGGCACATCGAGCCATACGTTGCGCCCCGCACCCACACGTTAAGGTGCGGGGCGCATGTTTGCAACCGTATTGCACGCCGCATGCACTATCTTTGTACCCAAACGCAGCCGCCACGCAGATTGCGGCGTGCACAAACCTCATACATCATGGGACACAATATCGGCCACGACCACAATGGGGCCGGCCATCACCACCATATCGACCCGACGCACGTTACGCGTGCCCTTGTCTGGGGCATAGCGCTCAACATGGCATTCGTTGTCGTGGAACTTACGGCAGGATTATGGCAGCGCTCGATGGGACTTGTGTCCGACGCAGGGCACAACCTCAGCGACGTGGTATCGCTGCTGCTCGCGCTGCTGGCCGTGAAACTCTCGCAGGCGGCACGCAACGACCGGTACACCTATGGTTACCGCAAGAGCACCATACTGGTGTCGCTCGTTAATGCCTGCATACTGATAGCGGCCGTCGGCGTCATCGTATGGGAGAGCATTGGACGCCTTATGGAGCCGCAACCCGTCGACGGCGGCGTAATGACATGGGTGGCGGGTGTCGGCATCGCCGTCAATGCCTTCACGGCATGGCTTTTCGCCAAGGACAGCAAGGACGACCTGAACATCAAGGGAGCATACCTGCACATGGTGGCCGATACGCTCGTGTCGCTCGGAGTACTCGTGTCGGGAATCGTGATATCATACACGGGATGGTATGTGGCCGACCCCATAATAGCGTTGACGGTGGCCGCCGTCATATTCGCCTCGACATGGAGCGTGCTGCGCGCAAGCCTGCGCCTTACGCTCGACGGCGTACCCCACGGCATGGATATCGACCGCGTGCGCCGCGCCATCACCTCGGTCGAAGGCGTCGCCGCCATGCATCACCTGCACGTGTGGGCACTGAGCACCACCGAGACCGCCGTCACGGTACACGTCGTGACAAACCCCTCGGCCGATGCCGCCGCCGTGAAATACCGCATCAAGCGCGCGTTGGCCGAAATCGGCGCCGGACACGTCACCGTCGAGACCGAAGTCGAGGGCGAAACATGCTGCGACGACCTCTGCGACAGCCGAAAGGAATAAACCTCACCGGCCGTACCGCGGCGGCAGCTATTTCACCGATGCAAACGGTTAGCAGACACGGCCGCACCATTTTCCGGGCCGATGTTTCGATTTATTAAAAAAAATCGCTATATTTGCGAAACGATAAAGCATTGCACATGACCGAACTCATCGGAAATATCTCGTCTTTCATATTCGGTATGCACCGCGTATCGCGGCATTCAATGCGAATGTGCCGTTAGGCACTCGATCTGTTTCGGGCGGCTACGTACCGCCGTGTGTCCATAGACACCACATACAATCACCCAGAGAATATTATTCACAGGTATAATTTCATATCCCAACAATATTATGTCCGATAACAAACTGCGTTTCGAGACCAAGCAGATCCACGGAGGCTACCATGTCGACCACACCGGATCGCGCGGAATAGCCATCTATCCCACCGCCGCATACCACTTCAAGAGCTGCGACTATGCGGCACGCCTTTTCGAACTGAGCGAGGGCGGAAACATATACACCCGACTGCAGAACCCCACCACTTCGGCCTATGAGGAGCGCATCGCCGCCCTCTACAACGCCGTCGGAGCGCTGGGCGTGTCGTCGGGAATGTCGGCCATCCTCATCACCGTGACGGCACTGGCACAGCAGGGCGACAACATCGTCGCCTCGCCCTTCCTCTACGGAGGCACCTACAACCAGTTCCGCATATCGCTGCGCAAGCTGGGCATCGACTGCCGCATCGCCCGCAGCGAGTCGCCCGAGGACTTCGACGCACTGATCGACGACCGCACAAAAATGATATACGCCGAGAGCATGGGTAACCCTACGTGCGACGTACCCGATCTGGAGGCTCTCGGAGCACTGGCCAAGCGCCGCGACGTGCCCCTCGTTATCGACAACACGTTCGGTGCGGCGGGCTTCCTCTGCAACCCCTTCGAGTGGGGTGCCAACATCGTGGTGGACTCGGCCACCAAGTGGATCAACGGCCACGGCACCGCCATGGGCGGCATCATCGTCGACGGCGGCAACTACGACTGGAGCAACGGCAAGTTCCCCCAGATCGACGGTCCGTCGGAGGGCTACCACGGTCTGAACTTCCACGAAGCCTTCGGTAACGCCGCCTTCATCGTCAAGTGCCGCGTGGACGGCCTGCGCGACTTCGGCTGCTGCCCCTCGCCCTTCGATGCCTACCTCATGCTCATCGGTCTGGAGACTCTCTCGCTGCGCGTGAAGCACCAGGTGGAGTCGGCACGCAAGCTGGCCGAATACTGCAGCCGCCACCCGCAGGTGGAGCGCGTGAGCTACATAGGCTTCGAGTCGCACCCGAGCCATGCCAACGCACAGAAATACTACCGCTACGGCGCATCGAGCATCTTCACCATCGAACTGAAGGGTTCGCTCGACTCGACCGTGCGTTTTGTCGAGGCGCTCAAGCTGGCCGGCAACATGACCATGATCGGCGACTCGATAACAGTGGTGACGCACCCTGCATCGACCACCCACAAGCAGCTGAGCGATGCCGACCTCAAGGCTGCGGGCATCACCCCCACGCTGTTGCGCATATCGCTCGGACTGGAGAATGTCGACGACATAATCGACGATTTCGAACAGGCATTCGCAAAGGCTCGATAACGATGGCCCGATACTACACATACGACCATCCCTTCACGCTCGAGAGCGGCGTCACGCTGCCGTCGGTAACCATCGCCTACGACACCTACGGGCAGATGAACGCCGACCGCAGCAACGTTGTGTGGGTATGCCACGCCCTGACGGCCAATTCCGACGTTGCGGACTGGTGGCCCCACACGGTCGAGCAGGGCAAGTTCCTAGACCCGGAGCGTTACTTCACCGTCTGCGCCAACTTCCTCGGCTCGCACTACGGCACCACGGGCCCGCTGAGCATCAACCCCACGACGGGTGAGCCGTGGTACGGCGACTTCCCGAAGGTGACCGTGCGCGACATGGTACGCTGCCACATGCTTCTGGCCGAACACCTCGGCATCGAGCATGCAGCGCTGCTCATAGGCAGCTCGATCGGCGGCTTCCAGTGCCTAGAGTGGAGCGTCATGCAGCCCGACTTCGCACGCCGCGCCGCCTTCATCGCCACCACGCCCCGCACCAAACCGTGGGCTTCGGCCTTCAACGAGTCGCAGCGCATGGCCATCGAGTGCGACCCGACCTTCGGCCAGCGTTCGGCCGAGGCGGGACTCGACGGCATGGCCGTGGCACGCAGCATAGCCCTCATAAGCTATCGCGGCGGCAAGGCATACGACAAGACGCAGGAGGATGCCGACCCCGACGAGGCGTCGTTCGACCGCCGTGTACTCTCATACCAGCGCTATCAGGGCGAGAAACTACGCCGCCGCTTCAACGCCTACTCCTACTACCGCCTCTCGCAGGCGGTCGATTCGCACAACCTTGGACGCGGACGCGGACGCACGGAGGATGTGCTGGCGCAAATCAGGGCCCGCACGCTCGTCGTAGCCATCAGCTCCGACATACTCTTCCCGCCGTCGGACCACGACATCATGGTGCGGAACATCCCCGACGTGGAGTACCACATCATCGATTCGGACTTCGGCCACGACGGATTCCTGGTCGAGCACGAGAAGCTCAACGACATCATAACCAAATTCATGAACCGCCAATAACGGAAAACTACTTCATACCATGAACGGCAAAAAACTCAACATCGGACTCTTCGGTTTCGGTACCGTGGGCCGCGGTCTCTATGACGTACTGCAGCGCATAGGCACCAAGAACGTCGAAATAAAGCGTATCTGCGTACGCGACATAACCAAACGGCGCGACGTCGAGGCCGCCTTCACCGACAAGGCCGACGACATATTCAACGACCCGGAGGTAAACTTCATCGTCGAGCTGATCGACGACGCCGACGCGGCCTACGCCATCGTCAAGCGCGCCCTGCAGGCCGGCCTGCCCGTAGTGTCGGGCAACAAGAAGATGCTCGCCTACCACATCGAGGAGCTCATCGCCCTGCAGGCACAGCACAACGTTGCGCTGCTGTACGACGCCTCGGCCTGCGGCAGCATACCCGTCATACGCAACCTCGAGGAGTACTACGACAACGACCTGCTCACCTCGGTGAAGGGTATCCTCAACGGCTCGTCGAACTTCATCCTCTCGAAGATCTTCAACGAGAAGATGTCCTATGCCGACGCCCTCAAGCTGGCCCAGGACCTCGGCTTTGCCGAGAGCAACCCGACGCTCGACATCGACGGCTGGGATTCGCTCTTCAAGCTCATCATCATCACCGTCCACGCCTTCGGCCTCTACGTTGCGCCCGAGCGTATCTTCACATACGGCATATCGAACATGAACGACGACGACATACGTTTCGCCAACGAGAAGGAGCGCCGTTTCAAACTTGTGGCCCACGTCGAGAAGATAGCAGGCAACCGCCTCATCATGTGCGTAATGCCGCAGCTCATCTCACGCAACAAGTACATCTACAGCGTCGAGGACGAGTTCAACGGCGTCGTGATCAAGGGCCTCTTCTACGACAAGCAGTTCATGTTCGGCCGCGGTGCCGGCGGCTACCCCACGGGCTCGGCCGTGCTGAGCGACATCACCGCCTGCCTCTACGACTACAAGTACGAGTACAAGAAGCGCAACGACTCGCAGCTGCCCGAGTTCACCAACGACCACTGCTTCCGCGTCTACTACCGCTACTCGAGCGACGAGGATCTGGCCCTCATCCCGTTCGAGTCGATCAGCGAGAAGTACTCGTCGGAGAGCTACAAGTATGTCGTGGGCCGCATATCGCTCGGCGCCCTGCATGCCGTGCAGGAGGAGCTGCGCCGCCGCAATGTCTTCATTGCCGCATATCCCAACGACTGATACATGCCCCCAAGGGCAACACCGCACGGCGGGAGATCTCGACACGGATCTCCCGCCGTGTTCCTTTTCGGCACAAAGCCTGAGCCGATGCCCGATTTCAGAACACGCGGCCACGGCACTCGGAAACGGCCGTCGCCGCCGTACCGGCCATCCTTTTCGCGTAAACCGAGCGGCAAACGGCCCAATAATGCGATTCCGGACCTCTTTTCCGCCGCAAAACTACGGCGACGGGCTGCAGGGATTTGGCCATGTTTCGAAATTTCATTACTTTTACGCACACGAAACAGGGATAGGAATTACAATCTAAAATAAAAATTCTCACCAATGAAAAAACTGTTAACCTACGCAACCCCGTTACGGCGCCTTGCGGCAATGTTCTCATGCCTGCTCTGTGCGGCGGCATGGCATCCCGCACAAGCCCAGACGACGGAGGTCACAGCAGCGAAGATCAACCCCACGACGGTGGATGTCATCTTCGGCAATGAACGCATGACGTTCGATTTCTACGGCGACAACATCTTCCGCCTCTTCCAGGACAACAACGGAGGTATCATCCGCGACCCCGAGGCCAAGCCCGAGGCACAAATCCTGGTCGACAACCCGCGCCGCAAGGTGTCGAAGCTCGAAGTGAGCGACAAGCAGGATGCAATTTCGATCACCACGCCGCGCATCGAGGTCGTGATGGACAAGGCCACGCGCCTTATATCAGTCAAGGACCTCAAGAGCGGCCGCACGGTAATCGAGCAGATCGCGCCTGTCGAGTTCGGCGACAAGGGCGTGTCGATAACGCTCAAGGAGGAGCCGCAGGAGTATTTCTACGGCGGCGGCGTGCAGAACGGACGCTTCTCGCACAAGGGCAAGATAATCGCCATCGAGAACCAGAACAGTTGGACCGACGGCGGCGTAGCATCGCCCACGCCGTTCTACTGGTCGACGAAGGGTTACGGCGTGATGTGGTACACCTTCCGCAAGGGTGCCTACGACTTCGGCGCCACCGAGGCGGGACGCGTAGCCCTGTCGCACGAGGCCGACTATCTGGACCTGTTCTTCATGGTTAACGCCACCCCCGTGGCCCTGCTCAACGACTTCTACCAGCTTACGGGCAACCCCGTGCTGCTGCCCAAGTTCGGATTCTATCAGGGACACCTCAACGCCTACAACCGCGACTACTGGGTCGAGGACGAGAACGGCATCCCCTTCGAGGACGGCAAGCGTTACAAGGAGAGCCAGCGCGACAACGGCGGCGTAAAGGAGTCGCTCAACGGCGAGAAGAACAACTACCAGTTCTCGGCACGCGCCGTGATCGACCGCTATGCGGCACACGACATGCCTTTCGGATGGTTGCTCCCCAACGACGGCTACGGAGCAGGTTACGGCCAGGAGGAGACGCTCGACGGCAACATCCGCAACCTGAAGGAGCTCGGCGACTATGCCCGCGAGAAGGGTGTCGAGATCGGCCTCTGGACGCAGTCGGACCTGCACCCGAAACCCGAGGTGAGCGCCCTGCTGCAGCGTGACATCATCAAGGAGGTGCGCGACGCCGGTGTACGCGTACTCAAGACCGACGTGGCGTGGGTCGGCGCAGGCTACTCGTTCGGTCTGAACGGCATAGCCGACGTTGCGCAGATCATGCCCTACTACGGCAACGACGCGCGTCCCTTCATCATCTCGCTCGACGGCTGGGCCGGCACGCAGCGCTACGCCGGCGTGTGGACGGGCGACCAGACGGGCGGCGAGTGGGAGTACATACGTTTCCACATCCCGACATATATCGGTTCGGGCCTTTCGGGCCAGCCCAACATAACATCGGACATGGACGGTATCTTCGGCGGCCGCAACCTCAAGGTCAACACGCGTGACTTCCAGTGGAAGACCTTCTCGCCGATGGAGCTCAACATGGACGGCTGGGGCTCGAACGAGAAGTACCCCCACGCGCTGGGCGAACCCGCCACGTCGATCAACCGCTGGTACCTGAAACTCAAGTCGGAGATCATGCCCTATGCCTACTCTATCGCCCACGAGGCCGTGGACGGCATGCCCATGATACGAGCCATGATGCTCGAGTGGCCCAACGCCTACACGCTGGGCACCGCAACGCGCTACCAGTACATGTACGGCCCGTGGTTCCTCGTGGCGCCCATCTATCAGGAGACTGCCGTCGACGACGAGGGCAACGACATCCGCCACGGCATCTACCTGCCCGAGGGCGAGTGGATCGACTACTTCACGGGCGACCGTTATGTCGGCGGACGCGTGATCAACAGCTACGAGGCCCCGCTGTGGAAGCTGCCTCTGTTCGTGCGTGCCGGCGCCGTCATACCCATGACCAACCCCAACAACAACGTCTCGCAGATCGACCGCACGCTGCGCATGTACGATATCTACCCCTCGGGCCACACCTCGTTCACCGAATATGACGACGACGGCACCACCGAGGCATACCGCCGCGGCGAGTTCGCCACCACGACCGTCGAGTCGCTGGTCGAGGGCGACCGCGTGACCGTAACGCTGCACCCCGCGGAGGGTGACTTCGCCGGCTTCGAGCGCAACAAGCGCACCGAGCTGCGCATCAACGTAACGGCAGAGCCCGACGGCGTGAAGGCATACGTCGCAGGCCGCCGCGTGAAGCTCACCGAGGCCTCTTCGGCCGAGGAGTTCGCCGCAGCCGACAACGCATGGTACTATGAGCAGGCTCCCGACATGAACCGCTTTGCCACCGAGGGCAGCGAGTTCGCCGCCGTCAAGGTCGTAAAGAACCCCGTGCTGCATGTCAAGCTGGCGTCAACGGACGTCACCGCCGCCGCACAGAAGGTCGTAGTCGACGGCTTCGAGTTCGCTCCGGCTGACCGTCTGCGTACCAGCCACGGCGCGCTTGCTACGCCCGCACTCACCACGCCCGACGAGAATATCGAGGCCTACACCGTAAAGCCCGTCTGGTCGAAGGTCGACAACGCCGACTACTACGAGGTGGAGTTCGACAGCATGCTCTACTCGACCATACGCTCTACAGAACTGCTCTTCGCCGACCTCAAGGCTGAGACCGACTACACGTTCCGCGTACGTGCCGTCAATGCCGACGGAGTGTCGGAGTGGGGCGAGCAGACGATACGCACGAAGGTCAACCCGCTTGAGTTCGCCATCGAGGGCATAACGGGCACGGCATCGGTTCCCGCACAGGGCGGTGCCGGCGTCGGACGCCTCTTCGACTTCGTCGAGAAGGGCGACGTATGGCATACGAAGTACAACACCAAGGCCGTACCGTTCGACGTGACCATCGACCTGCATGCCGTGAACACGCTCGAGCGCTTCGACTACCTGCCGCGTCTGGATTCAGGCAACGGCACCATCCTCGAGGGCAGCGTGGCCTACAGCATGGACCGCAACACATGGACCGAGGCCGGCACCTTCTCGTGGAAGCGCGACGCCGAGACCAAGAGCTTCGCCTTTGACGACAAGCCATCGGCCCGCTACATACGCATCAGCGTGACGAAGGCCGTCGGCGACTACGGATCGGGCCGCGAGATATACGTCTTCCGCGTCCCCGGCACGGAGAGCTACATACAGGGTGACGTCAACAACGACGGCAAGATCGACCACAACGACCTCACCTCGTACATGAACTATACGGGCCTGCGTCTGGGCGATTCCGACTTCGAGGGCTACATCAGCCGCGGCGACATCGACGGCAACAACCTCATCGACGCCTACGACATCTCGGTAGCAGCCACACAGCTCGAGGAGGGCGCACAGCCTGCCGAGGGCGAGCAGGTGGCGGGCGAGATTACCCTTACGGCCAACGGCAAGAGCTTCAAGGCAGGCGACATGGTCGAGATACGCGTCAGCGGCAATGGACTGAAAGCTGTCAACGCCCTGAGCTTCGCCCTGCCATACGACCAGCAGTCGTACGAGTTCGTCGGGGTTGAGCCTATCGCCGTGAAGGGGATGGAGAACCTCACCAACGACCGTCTGCACACCGACGGCACGAAGGCGCTCTACCCCACCTTCGTAAACGTAGGCAACAAGGCCACCGTCGAGGGCGATGCCGAACTCTTCGTAATACGCCTCAAGGCCAAGCGTCAGGTGCAGTTCGACCTGAAGGCCAAGGACGGCGTAATGGTTGACCGCAGCCTCAACCGCATTGCCTTCTAACAGCAACTGCTGCTTCATGCAAAGCCCCGCCGACAGACATCGGCGGGGTTTTGCTTATATGCCGCACACCCGAAAGCGTCATACGATGCCGAAACATGCGTTTTTCACTTGCCGCAAGCCTATGATTTCATTAATTTTGTATATGGCTTAAAATGTAGACACATGAAAATAATCCACCGAATCATCATCGCCCTCACCGTCTGCGCGACGATGGAGGCATGCGCACCGCGCGAGGGGGCGCACATACGTTCGACGAAGGAGGGCTTCGAACTCACCGTCGACGGCAACCCCGTCTTCATAAAGGGTATCGGCGGCACCAACCGCCCCGACATTGCCGCGGCAAACGGCGCCAACGCCTGCCGCACCTGGGGCGGCAACATCGACGAGATTGCAGCCACGACGGCTCTTGCCGCCGAACACGGACTCTACGTCATGCAGGGTATATGGCTTCCGAAGGAGGCCGAGAAGTATGCCGACGAGAAGTTCAAGGAGGAGATGCGCACCTTCTGCCGCGAGGCTGCCGAGCGGTTCAAGGACGACCGCAGCCTGCTGATATGGGGCATAGGGAACGAGGTCGAGCTCAGCGGCAACAACGGCCGCGAGGTGTGGAGCTTCATCAACGAGCTGTCGAAGATAATAAAGTCTGTCGACAAACGCCACCTCACCGCCACCGTCATAGCCCACAACGGCAGCGCCCTCGACTCTATCACGCGCTACGCCCCGTCGCTCGACCTGGTCGGCATAAACAGCTACGGCCCGATAAACGAGGTGCGGTCGATGGTGCTGGCATCCGACTACAAAGGCCCGTACATCATCACCGAATGGGGCCCCACGGGATGGTGGGAGACCCACAAGACGACATGGGGCGCCCCCATCGAGCAGACCGGCGAGGAGAAACGCAAGATATACGAGGCCCGCTACAACGGAGCCGTCCTGGGCGACCCGCGCTGTCTGGGTTCGTTCGTGTTCCTGTGGGGACAGAAGGAGGAGCGCACCCCGACGTGGTTCAGCATGTTCGTCGAGGACGGGGTCGAGGGGCTGCCGCTGAAGGGCGAAAAAACCTCATCGGTAGAGGCCATGCAGCGCGTGTGGACAGGCAAGGAGCCGCAGCAGCGCGCCCCCGTAGTGTCGGGGATACTCATCGACGGCAAGATGCCCGCCGAAAGCCCCGAGGCGAAGCGTAGCACGCCGTTCCGTGTGCAGGTGGCAGCGCAGGACCGCGACGGCGACACGCTGCAATATGTGTGGGAGATACTCCACGAGGCCACGGTGCTGGGCTTCGGCGGCTCGTACGAACCGCGCCCCGAGCGTTACGGCGAGGTGGTCACGACGGACACCCCGCAGGCCGAGTTCTCGATAACCGAGCCGGGCAACTACCGCGTCTATGTATATGTGCTCGACGGCACGGGATACGTCTCGACGGCAAACTGCCCCATCCGTATTCTCTGATTTCGGATGCAGGAAACAAAAAGGCGGCGGTCGCATTTGACCGCCGCCGTTTTCATTTGCCCTGACGCGTCTACTTACGCAGCAGATACTTTATGAAGAGATATCCGCCCACGATCTGCAATGCCATGCCCGGTATGCCGAGACGGAAATCCTGCAGCGCAGCCATCACGCTGCCCGTCATACCCCACTCCACAATCGAGCCGACGATCTGATAGAAGAGTACCACACCCGCCATTATCGAGAGCGACACGCGGCGCATACGCGCGGCGGCATAGCCTGCCACAACAGCCAGCAGCACCGACTTAACAAGGATCGGAGCCAGCATCGGCGCGGGCGGCATGCCGAAGAGCAGGTGGTTGGCCAGAGGCGAAAGCACCGCCGTCAGAAGACCTACCTGCCAGCCGTACTTGTAGGCACCGATAAGCGTAAAGAAGTATATGGGCAGCAATATCAATCCTCCCTGCGGCACCAGGTGGCACAACTGCGGCAGCACGATGTTGCCCGCAACGAAGAGCAGCGCCGCACCATAGGTGGCCGTCTGCCTGTAGTTCAATGAATAGAGTTTAATGCTCGTTGTCTGCATAATCTTATTGTTTTTGTTTCTGTTTCACATTCTACGCCGCGCAACCGGGTCCTCCATGACGCGGCACGCAAGACTACTTCGCCGCCTGAGCCTGCGCGGCACGCATGCGCTCGATAAAACCACCGATACGCACGAGACACTCCTCGGCCGTGGCGGCATCGTAGCACAGCCTCTCCAGAGGACACCAGCCGTCATGCGCACGGTTGATTATATGCGGCACCTGCTCGTCGAAGGCTATCTCCATGCCGCTCGCGGCGGCAAGTTCCACCGCAGGAGTGCTTATCACACCGGTATGGAGCCGTTCCACACCTCCGAGTATCATCAGCGACACGGCCGCCTTGCCCACAACCTTGTCCGCCACCCATGCGCCGCGCAAAAATGCGGCATCGTGCTGCAGAAGGTCGTAAAGGTCGGCAACGCCGCGCTGCGTGAACACACGCCGCTCGTCGCCGTTGCGAATCACGCACGAGTAACCGCCCTCGCGCAGCTCACGGATCAGCTCCTCCATCGCCTAAAACTCGAGTTTCTGCTTGAGTTTCTCCGTAAACTGGTCGATACGACGCAGCTCGCGCGGGATGTCGATACTCTGCGGGCAGTGCGGGTTGCACTGCTTGCACCCGGTGCAACGGTCGGCCTGACGCTCCTTCTCGACGCTGCGCAGGTAACCCACGAGATAGGCACGGCGCGCCTTGCGGTAGTTCTCGTCGCCCGACGACTTGGGCAGGTTACCCTCGTTGACACACTTGTTGTAGTGGAGCAATATGCCCGGTATATCCAATCCATAGGGGCACGGCATGCAATACTGGCAGTCGTTGCACGGTATGGTGGGATACTGCAGCATCAGCTCGGCCGTCTCGTAGAGGAATTCGTTCTCCTCCTCCGTCAGCGGCTCCAGCGGGGCATAGGTGCGGATGTTGTCCTGCAGATGCTCCATGTAGGTCATGCCGCTCAGCACCGTCAGGATCATGTCCTTGCTTCCGGCAAAGCGGAACGCCCACGAGGCCACGCTGCTCTCGGGACGCGCCGTCTTCAGACGCGCCGCAATGTGGTCGGGCACGTTCGACAGACGGCCGCCCAGCAGGGGCTCCATGATGACGATGGGAATCGACCTCTTCTCCAGCTCGGCATAGAGGTACTCGGCATTGACGTTGTTGCCGCGGGCATTGCGCCAGTCGGAGTAGTTCATCTGTATCTGCACAAAGTCCCAGTGCACCTGCTCATGCATGGCCAAAATCTGATCGAAGACCTCCTTGCGGCCGTGGAACGACCATCCGAGGTTGCGGATACGGCCCGCCTTACGCTCCTCGATAAGGAAGTCGAGTATGCCGTTGTCGATATAACGCGAACGGAACTCCTCCATGCTGCCGCCGATCGAGTGCAGCAGGTAGTAGTCGATATAATCGGTCTGAAGCTCCCGGAACGAACGGTGATACATCTCCAGCGAGTTCTCGCGCGTATGGTTCGAGAAGTTCGAGAGCTTCGTCGCCAGATAATACGACGAACGGGGATGGCGGCTCAGCGCTATGCCCGTTGCCGTCTCCGACCAGCCGCGCACGTACACGGGCGACGTATCGAAGTAGTTTACGCCGTGGCTTATGGCATAGTCCACCAAACCGTTCACGGTCTCCTGGTCAATCTCCTCGCCGTTGCCGTCGGCACGCTTGCGCGTCGGCCAGCGCATGCAGCCGTAACCCAGTATCGAGACACGGTCGCCCTTCTCCTTGTTGACACGGTAGGTCATCTTGTCGGTGGGGACCTCGCCCACCGCCTGCGAAGGCTTCACGCCACCCTTGTCGCATCCGGCCAGGGCCACCGCCGTGACGGCCGCACCGCCGCCCAGACGCTTGAGGAATTCACCGCGGCCTATCAGATTGTTTGCCTTGATCTTGCTATTGTTGTTCTTATCCATCACTTCACCTCGTTAAATCGTTCGATGATTCTCGTGTCCCTCGACATAAATTGCACTGAAGGGACGCGAGGGACACAGATTCTCGCACGCCCCGCAACCTATGCAGCGCTCGACGTTCACGGCCGGAATCCTGCGCGAATGGCGGTTGCCCGCATCGAGGGGCACCATGGTAATGGCCTCCACGGGACAGTGGCGCGCACAGTTGTCGCAATTCTGGTCGTCGCGCAGCACGATACAGTTCTCGCGGATCCATACGGCATGGCCCACCTGTATCGACGACTTCTCGGGAACCGTTATTCTGGTTATTGCGCCCGTGGGGCACACCTCCGAGCAGGCAACACACTCCGGGCGGCAATAACCGCGCTCGAAGCCCATCTCGGGCTGCAGCAGCGTCATCAATCCTCCCGACGGACGCAACACGCCGTTGGGGCACGCCTCGACACAGAGCTGACACCCCGTGCAGTGCGCCGACAGATGGTGCAGCGACTGCGCTCCCGCAGGCACGACACGCGTCTCACGCTTGGGCACCTTCTTGGCTATGATCTCGGCGAAACCGCCGTCGACCTTCATCTCCTGCGCCCGCACGGCCGACATGGCCAGCAGGCCGGCTCCCGTGATGAAGCCCTTGCGGCTGACGGCATCCGCAGCCTTCACCTCAGACTTCGCGGCAGCCTTTTTCGCGGCAGCGCCCTTATCCGCGGCAACTGCGGCAGTCTTGGCCTTCGAGCGCAGGCGGAAGCTGACGGCGTCCTTCGGGCAGACATCGATGCAGTCAAGACATACCACGCAGCGGCTGTAGTCTATCCTGTGGTTGGGTATATCCATACACGCAGCCTTGCAGTTGCGCACGCACTTGTTGCAAGATATGCACTTCTCGGTATCGATCACCGGAGCGAACAGCGACCAGCGCGACAGCAGGCCCAACAGCGTACCAACGGGGCAAACCGTATTGCAGTAGGTACGTCCGTTGCGCCATGCCAGCACGGCCAGCACCACAAAGGTAACCACCGCAACGACAAGCGTACCGATACCCTTGACCCACACCTCGCGCGGGTAGAACGCGTAGCTACCCATACGCTCGGCCGCATACGCCAGCAGGTTGTTGCCCCAGGCATAGACGGGAGCGAAGAGGTTCGAGGCGATGCGTCCGAACGAACTGTAAGGCTCAAGTATGCCGGCCAAACTGCTGACGCCGCCGACAAGGGCCGCGATGAAGACTACGAAAAACGCATAGCGCAGCACCTTGCGCTCGGGCGAGTAGGTGTAGCGATTCTTGCGGCTCATCTTGCCGAAGCGCGCTATCACATCCTGCAATATACCCAACGGACATATAACCGAACAGTATATACGCCCGAAGAGCAGCGTGAGGATCACAAGGACGCCCACCACAACAAAGTTCAACGCCAGAATCGCGGGCAGCAGCTGTATCTTGGCAACCCATCCCAGCCAGATGTGCGCCACGCCGCTCACGTCCACGAACAACAGCGTTGCGGCCAATATCACCAAGACGGCAAATACCGACCGTACCTTTCTTTTGAAAATCGACATATTTTATTCTGTTTTATGAATATTTGCCCTTATTCCAAACCGCCGGACAGCCTCACCAGGCGGATATTCCGACGACGATACAAAAATAGTGAATTTATATTTTACGCACATAGACACAATACCGTTTTTCATACCAATTTTACGGGTTGCGGCATCTTTATGCAGCCGCACCCGCCGACACAAAACGCAGGCACCCGCGCCAATGCACGGATGCCTGCGTCTGACCCACAGCCGGAACCGGTTACCGCTGTGCCTCGACACGCACCTTGCGGCCCGCAGGCACCTCCACCGTAACCGACGTTACGGTATTGCCGCGAGGATCGCTCCATGTCGTCATCTCATCAGCATTGCGGCGCCCGACCTTCACACTGCTGCAGCCGCCCATGAACGACGCACGCCATACGATAGTGCCGCCCGTGCGGTTCTCCAGCTCGGTGGCCAGGCCGCCGTCATGACGCACGCTCACATATCCGTCGCGGAAAGGCATATTGTCGATGCTCGTCGTCACATCTTCAGCCATGCGCGAGCAGGTATTCAGCACGCTTCCGTCGCGCGAGGGCTCGATACCCATCGCTCCGCTCACAACGCCCTCGACAACGCCGTACGACACCTCGGGATATTCACACCGCTCGACATCGGGCAGGCGCGTAAGGAACGAGTAGGCCTCGTCGCCATATCCCAGACGGTAGAACAGAGCCGGAAAGGCCGACATGTTCTCGACGTTCCATTCGCGCGCGAGGATGTCGCGCACGGCGGCATCGACGCGACCCCAGTCGGCCGCACCGAACCACAGAATAAACGGCACACCCTCGCCACGGTGAAACGAACCGTCCTCCGAGAGGAACGTCTCATAGCGGCCGCGCTCGCTGTCCCACCACTGGTCATTAAGGATCGATCGGTAGGCCGAAGCCTTCTCGCGGGCGGCCTTCTCGGCCGAAGCATCGCCGCGCAGGGCCGCCATGTCGGCATAGGCCTCGAAACCGGCATACATCGCCGACAGCAGGTCGGCACTCATGGTAAGGCCGCCGAAATTCTCGACATACGACGCCAGGCCGCGGCACGCGTGGAAACTGTTGTTCGGGTCGAAGTTTTCGGGCGAGTTCATCTGTCGCGGACGCCGCATGACGTTCTCCGGTTCGAGCATCCAGCGCGCCACATAATCGCTCACGGTATGGTCGTAGAATCGGGTGAAGGCTTCGCCCGAGACGTAATCGCTGTCGCCCGTCCACGCATACATCTTAAGACAAGCCTGCATGACGTCGAAGTTGGCGTCGAGATTGTACCAGAAGGCATCGTCCGAGGCGTAATCCACCGGGGCGGGCTTGTCGTGGCGGTTTATCTCCCAGTACGAGCACCAGTCCTTGCCCTCGCTTATGTTGGCAGCAAAGCGGCCGAACATGTTTTTGTTATGGGCCGCCAGGCCGAGTATGTGCGCCCCGACCGACTGGTGCGACACGTCGCGCATGCAGAAAGCCTCGCGCTGCGGCAGCGCCGCCTCATACCACAGGCCCACGGGATCGCCGCCGTCATGCACATACGACAATGCCATATCCCGAGCCCACGAATAGGCCCTCTCGAGCCCCGCATCCGACGAGGAGAATACCGATACCTCCTCGCGCGGAAGCACCTCGACGGCATTGCCGCCGCAGGCCATGCAAACCGCCGCACACGATACGGCGGCCGCAAATCCGAAATACCGTTTCATATCCAAACCGTTATTTATGCCTAAGCGCCAACTCGCGCTCCATGTCCTCGATCGAGCATCCCATCTGCTCCATCAGCACCAGCAGGTGGTAGATAAGGTCCGAAGCCTCGTAAATGAAGCGGTCGCGGTTGCCGTCCACAGCCTCGACGATGCTCTCCACGGCCTCCTCGCCCACCTTCTGCGAGATCTTCTTCACACCCTTGATAAAGAGCTTGGTAGTGTACGAGCCCTCGGGCATGTCGCGGTGACGTTGCTGCACGACGCTCTGCAGGCGGCGGATGAATCCCTCCTCGTCGGGCGTGTCGAAACAGCTCGTCGTGCCGCGATGGCACGTAGGCCCCACGGGGCGAGCCTTGATAAGCAGCGTATCGCCGTCACAGTCGGCATACATCGACTCGATGTAGAGATAGTTGCCGCTAGTCTCGCCCTTAGTCCACAGGCACTGCCGCGTGCGCGAGAAGAAGGTCACGCGCCCCTCGGCCGCGCTGCGCTCGAAAGCCTCGCGGTTCATATAGCCCAGCATGAGCACCTTCAGCGTCACGGCATCCTGCACGATGACGGGAAGCAACCCGTCGGGGCACTTCGAAAGATTGAATTGGTCGAATGTCATATCCTTACATTTATATTCATTTGCTTCAACTGTTGCTTGAGGTCGCCTATGGTGATCTCGCCGTAGTGGAAGATGCTTGCGGCAAGCGCCGCATCGGCACGTCCCGCAGTCAGCACCTCGGCTATGTCGGCGACCGAACCGGCGCCGCCCGAAGCGATGACGGGTATCGACAGCTCGTCGGCCAGACGGGCAAACGTCTCGCACGGATATCCCGAGCGCGTGCCGTCGTGGTTCATCGACGTAAAGAGTATCTCACCCGCGCCGCGCTCCTGCGCCTCTCGCGCCCACGAGAATAGCTCGCGGTCGGTCGGACGCGTTCCGCCGTGCGTCGTGGCACGCCAAACGCCGTCGTCCATCATGCGCGCGTCGATGGCTACAACCACGAACTGGCTGCCGTAACGCGCCGCAATGCGGTCGATAAGCGACGGCGACGCTATGGCCGCGCTGTTGATCGAAATCTTGTCGGCACCGGCATCGAGCAGGCGCGAGGCATCCTCCAGCGAGCCTATGCCGCCACCGACGGTGAACGGAATGTTTATCTCGTCGGCGATACGCTCAACCAGACGGGTGAAGGTGCCGCGCTCCTCACGCGTGGCACTGATATCGAGATAGACCAGTTCGTCGGCACCGCTGCGGGCATAGTAGCTGCCCAGCTCGACGGCATCGCCCACATCGCGCAGCCCCTCGAAATTGATACCCTTGACCGTGCGGCCGCCCTTGACGTCGAGGCACGGTATTATGCGTTTTGCGACCATTTCTCTATCTCCTTCAATGTTATGCGATTCTCATATATGGCCTTGCCCACTATCACGCGACGCAACGCCAGCTCGTTCAGGCGCTCGATGTCGGCCATCGAACTGATGCCGCCCGAGACGGTAAAGTCCACCTTGTCGTAACGCTGCTGCAACGCCGTGTAGAGGTCGAACGCCGGGCCCTGCAACATGCCGTCGCGCGAGATGTCGGTACAGATGGCCTGACAGAGGCCGTGCGGCAGGAACTCTTCGACCATATCATCGATGCCTATAGTCAGATCCTCCTGCCATCCGTTCACCGAGACCTTACCGTCGCGCACGTCGGCTCCGAGGATCATACGCTCGCCGCCGAAACGCAGCAGCCACTCGACAAAGAGCTGCGGGTCGCGTGCCGCGACGCTGCCCACGATGGCATAGTCGGCACCGTAATCGAACAGCGCGCGCAGGGCATCCTCGCTCTTTATGCCGCCGCCCCACTCGATCTCCACACCGGCACCCACGGCCATGCGTTCGAGCGTCTTGAGGTTCTTCGGCGACGACGACTTGGCACCGTCAAGGTCGACCACATGTATTCGCCGCACGCCGCAGTCGGCATATCGCTTGGCCATATCCACGGGGCTGGCGTCGTATATGCGGCGACGCTCGTAATCGCCCTGCGACAGACGCACGCAACGTCCTTCTATAATATCTATTGCGGGTATTATCTCGATCATAGCTTAAGGAAGTTTTCAATTATCCGTTCGCCCGCGTCACCGCTCTTCTCGGGGTGGAACTGCGTGCCGTAGAAGTTCTCGTACTTGAGTGCCGCGCTGAACATCACGCCGTGCGTAGCGGTGGCGATGGTGTCGGGGCAAAGCTCGGGATAGAACGAGTGCACGAAATAGACATACTCGCCGCCATCCATCCCCTTGAAGAGTTTCGATTCGAGGTTGCCTATACGGTTCCACCCCATGTGCGGCACCTTGACATCCTCGGCCGCAACGAAACGCCTGACGCGGGCATCGAACAGACCTATGCAGTCGGCATCGCCCTCCTCCGTATGGCGGCACATCACCTGCATGCCTACGCATATACCCAACACGGGGCGGCGCAGACGGCGTATGACCCCCACCAGATCGGCCCGGCGCAGGTTCTCCATCGCCTCGGCCGCATTACCCACGCCGGGCAGCAGCACGCGGTCGGCCGCGCGTATAACGCCGGCATCGGCCGTGACGCAGAACTCCGCACCCACACGCCGCAGGGCATTCTCCACCGAGCGCAGGTTGCCCATCCCGTAGTCCACAATCGCTATCATAGAATAATATTGTTTTTCGGTTTCACCTTTACTTTATATTGCATCAAGCATCACCGTTTATCACAGCATATTACATTCTGTATATAAACCCATGCTTGATATTATCGGCGCCTTATAACACTCCTTTGCTCGACGGCAGTTCGCCGCTGAACACATCCCTGCGCACGGCCATCTTCAAGGCGCGCGCGAAGGCCTTGAACACCCCCTCGATCATGTGGTGGTTGTTCTCGCCACGGGCCTCCACATGCAGGTTGCAGCGCATGGCCGTACACAGCGACTTGAAGAAGTGGCTGAACATCTCCGTCGGCACGTCACCCACATACTCGCGCGTGAACGGCACGTCCCATGCGAAATCGACACGGCCGCCGAAATCTATCAGCACCATGGCGCGGCTCTCGTCCATCGGCAGCACAAAACCATAGCGGTCGATGCCGCGCTTCGATCCCAACGCCTCGTATATGGCCTCGCCCAGGGCTATGGCCACATCTTCGATGGTGTGGTGCTCGTCCACCTCAAGGTCTCCACGGCATACCACCGACAGCGACACGCCCGCATGATGCGGAATCTGGTCGAGCATGTGGTCGAAGAACTTCAGGCCCGTATCTACGCGGCTCTCGCCCTTGCCGTCGAGATCCACCTCGACACGTATGTCCGTCTCCGACGTGCGGCGCGCGACCACGGCACGGCGCTCCGTTCGGCGGAGGAACTCCGCCACCTCGGCCCACGAATCGGTCATCAACGCACAGCTTGAGGCACAGGCCTTACCATCCAGCATCTGCCGGCCAGCCTTGGGCCGCTGCAGCAGCACGGCACGTGCCCCGAGGTTGTACGCCAGCTCGACATCCGTCGCACGGTCGCCAATGACCCAGCTCGACGCCATGTCATACTCATCGGTCAGGTAACGGCCGAACATACCCGTGCGCGGCTTGCGCGTGGGGGCATTGTCCTCGGGCATGGAGCGGTCGATGAGCTGGTCGGCAAAGGTCACCCCTTCGCCCCCGAGGGTCTTCAACATCTTGCCGTGCGCCGGCCAGAAGGTCTCCTCGGGAAAGGAAGCCGTACCCAGACCGTCCTGATTCGAGGCCAGCACCATATCGTAATCCAGCGCGGCAAGCGACCGCAGGGCCGAGATCGCCCCGGGGACGAACTCCAGTTTCTCGAGCGAATCGACCTGCATGTCCTCCACCGGCTCGACGATGATCGTGCCGTCGCGATCAACGAAGATAACTTTTCGTTTCATACTCTGCAAGCGATTTTAACAGTTTGTCGTTCTCCTCCTTCAATCCTATGGTTATGCGCAGGCACCCCTCGCACCCCTTAACGCGGTTGCGGTTGCGCACGATGATGCCGTCGCCGATCAGGTGATCGTACACCGCGTCGGCATCGTCGAAACGCACCAGCACGAAGTTGGCATCGCTCGGATATACGCGTCTTACGACCTTCATACGCGACAGGGCATCCATCACCACGGCGCGCTGCGTCTTTATTGACGCCACCTGGTCATCGACCGGAAGGTCGAGCAGATCCTTCACTATGCGCATCGTCGCCTCGCTTACATTGTACGGGTACTTGACCATCGACATTAGCTCGACGACACGGCTGTCGGCCAGTGCCAACCCTATGCGCAGGCCGGCCATGGCCCATGCTTTCGACAGGGTCTGCAGCACGATCAAGCGCGGACGGCGGAATATCTCGTCCTTGAGGCCCTCGACCTCGGCGAAGTCGATATACGCCTCGTCCACAACCGTGATGCCGTCGAACGCGTCGGCCAGACGCAGTATCTCGCCGCGCGGGAAGGCGTTGCCCGTGGGATTATTGGGCGAACAGAGGAATATGGCTTTCGTATTGGCATCCGTACGCCCGAGAATGGCATCCACCGGAAGCGAGAAATCATCGCCGAGCTGCACCTCGCGCACCTCGATGTCGTTTATCGCCGCCGCCACCTTGTACATGCCGTAACTGGGGGCTATGGCCACCACATTGTCCTGGTGCGGCTCGCAGAAGATGCGGAATATGAGGTCGATGGCCTCGTCGCTGCCGTTGCCGACGAAAATATTCTCGACGGGCACGCCCTTGATGGCCGACAGGCGCGTCTTCAGCCTCCGCTGGTGAGGGTCGGGATAGCGGTTGTATCCGTTCTCGTAGGGGTTCTCGTTGGCATCGAGGAAGGTGCCCAGTTCGCCCTGGTACTCGTCCCGCGCCGTGGAATATGGCGACAGCGTGGCGATGTTACGCCGCACGAGTCTGTCTATGTCGTTTCTCTCCATATCGGTCGTAATCATTTTGCGTTATCGTTCATTCTCACCCGCACGGCCTCGGCATGCGCCTGCAGCCCCTCGGCATCGGCCATGGCAACGATGGTCGGTGCAAGCGTTGCAAGCCCCTCGCGCGAAAGCTCCTGTATGGTCATCTTGCGCATGAAGCTGTCGATATTCACTCCGCTGCACGAGTGCGCCCATCCCGACGTCGGGAGCGTGTGGTTCGTACCCGAGGCATAGTCACCCGCACTCTCGGGCGAATACTGCCCCACGAACACCGAGCCGGCGGCCGTGATGCGGTCTACGATAGACCACGCATCGCGCATCATTACTATAAGGTGCTCGGCAGCATACATGTTGGCGAAATTCACCATCGCCTGCCGCTCGTCGAATACCACCACACGGCTATGCGAGAGCGACTCAGCCACGTAACCCGCACGCGACAGTGCCGCAGCCTGGCGCTCCACCTCGGCCACAACGGCCTCGGCCAGCGACCTCGTGTCGCACACCACCATCGCCTGGCTGTCGCGCCCGTGCTCGGCCTGCGAGAGCATGTCGGCCGCCACGAACGACGGCGAGGCCGACCCGTCGGCCATAACCATCACCTCCGACGGCCCGGCGGGCATGTCGATCGAGGTGTTGCGGCCGCTAACCAGCTGCTTGGCTACCGTTACGTAGCGGTTGCCCGGGCCGAAGATCTTGTCCACCTTCGGAATACTCTCCGTACCGTATGCCATGGCAGCCACGGCCTGCGCACCGCCAGCCTTATACACCGCACCCACGCCGCAACGGCGTGCCGCATAGAGCACCTCGGCCGCCACGCATCCGTTGCGGTCCGTCGGTGTGCACATCACCACTTCGCCGCATCCCGCAATCGAGGCGGGCAGCGCCAGCATCAGCACCGTCGAGAAGAGCGGCGCCGTACCGCCGGGGACATACAGTCCGACACGCCGTATGGGAACGGGACGCTGTATGCAGGTAACGCCCGGGGCAGTCTCCACACGCACCTCGTGCGGCAACTGAGCACGGTGGAAGGCCGATATGTTGGCTACGGCCACGTCGATGGCCCTTTTAAGCTCGTCGCTGACGGCACGCTCCGCCGCCGCGAACTCCTCCTCCGACACGCGCAGCGCCGTGAGGCGTACGCCGTCGATCTCCTCGGCCAGCGCATACAGGGCCTTGTCGCCCTCGCGCGCAACGCGGTCGACGATGGCCTCGACGCGCGCCGCTACGTCCCTATCGTCGCTGCCGGCGCGGCGGCACAGCTCCGACCACCGCTCCCGCGGCGGATTGATGAACATATCCATGGGTCAGGCTATTATCTTGTCCAACGTAAGCACCAATATTCCCTCGGCCCCGATAGCCTTCAGCTGGCGTACCTTGTCCCACAGGTCGGCGGCATCCACCACCGAGTGCAGCGAGCACCACCCCTCGGCCGCCAGCGGCATCACCGTCGGGCTGCGCATGGCGGGCAGTATCTTCACGGCCTCGTCCAAAGCCGACGTGGGGATGTTCATCAGCAGGTACTTCTTGCCGCGGCTCACCTTTTCCGACTCGATGCGGAACAGTATCTCGTCCAGCAGCGCACGGTCCTCCTCCGAGAGGTTGCCGCCGGCGATAAGCACCGCCTCCGACTCGAAGACACGCTCCACCTCCTTCAGTCCGTTCGACACGAGCGTGCCGCCCGACGAGACTATATCGAAGATGGCATCGGCTATACCCGCCGCAGGGGCTATCTCCACCGAACCGGTTATAACCTCAAGCTCGGCCTCCACGCCCTGCTCCTCGAGGTAGCGGCGCAGAATGGCGGGATACGACGTGGCGATACGCTTGCCGCGGAAATACTCCACGCCCGTATATTCGTCACCCTTGGGTATGGCGAGCGATATGCGGCAGCCGCCGAAACCGAGGCGTGCCACAACCTCGACATCGAAGCCGCGCTCGGCGACCTCGTTCAGTCCCACGATGCCGAGCGACGCCGTGCCGTTGGCCACAACCTGCGGGATGTCGTCGTCGCGCAGGTACCACACCTCGATTGGGACATTCGACGCCTTTGACAGGAACTTGCGCTTGGCCTCGTCGACGTTGATGCCGATCTCGCGCAGCAAAGCGACACTCTGCTCATTGAGCCGACCCTTGTTCTGAATAGCAATTCTCAACATAACATATCTTTTTTTGTGCAGCCCCCGGTCGGGGCGCCGTAAAACATTGCATGAAAAAAGGCTTACCGCATGCGGTAAGCCTATACTGGAATCGTCACGCCAATCCACGACCTACCGTACCTTTCGCAAGATATGGTGGTGATGGATATGGTTGAAACGAATCATATTATTACTGTCTGTTTTTTGTCTGCCGTTGTTTTGTCGTCCGCGGACGCCCTCTCACGTCCGATGTCAATGCAAATATAGCGATTTCATTCCAAAATAGCCATACGCCGATGCAAAAAATGCATGCCGCGCCCACAAACACGCATAAAAATGCCATAACAGCGGATTTTACATCCTGCGCTGCCCATATCCGAATATATTTCGCTATCTTTGAAATGCCGGCAAAGAGTCGCACCCGACATTGCCGCATATTATATTAAGGTAAAACGCAAACTATCAACCAACGATGAAAAAAGCACTTCTTGCCCTGACCCTGATACTGGCATCGGGCATAGCCATGGCACAGGACAACTGGTTCTTCCCCGCCGCAGGCAAAGCCAACAGCTACAAGACCACGGCCTCGACCATAGCCGGCAGCCAGACCCTCTACTCGACCATATACACGTCGGCCGCCGATGCCGCCAGCGTCACCGTCACCACCGACATCTTCACCTCGGCCGATGCCGCCACCCCGACGCAGAGCACATCGATGAAATATGCCGTGACGGACGAAGCCTACACGCTCAACTTCGCCGACGCCCTCGCCTCGACGCTGGGATCGATGGAGAATGTCAACGTAACCGAGTCGTCGGGCGAGATGATCTACCCCAAGAACCCCGAGCAGGGTAAGTCATACGGCACGGCCACACTCAAGTTCGCCGCCAGCATGATGGGCACCGAGATCGGTGTCGAGGCACAGATCAAGGACCGCGCCGTTACCGCAACCGAGACTATAGAGGTTCCCGCTGGCAAGTTCGAATGCCTGAAGTTCGAGGAGACGACCGAGGTCAAGATGATGGGACAGACCATCCAGACCAAGACCACGTCGTGGATCTCGCGCGGCGTAGGCGTGGTAAAACAGACGACCGACTCGATGAACGGCATGCTTACCACCACCATGGAACTCAGCTCAGTAAAGGACAAATAACACATCAACATAACGACAAGCGAAACGGGGAGTTGTTTTCGGCAACTCCCCGTTTCGCATTGTCGACGTCACTACCGTACCGCCGCGATGCTGAACAGCGGCAATGCCGATACATCCACTCCGCCGACCGTCACGGGCACGATACCCGCCGCCGCTATTGCCCGACGCATCCGCTCCGATACATCCTCGGCCCGAGCCGACAGCCTGCCCGCACGCAACAACGCCACTATACGCCGCTGCAGGAAGCCGCCACCAACAGCAAAATCCGTAGCACAAAGTACATCGCCGACAACCCGTACGGCCTTGCGGTACTCCGCGCCGCATGTGGCCACGACAGCCCCGTCGAAGAAATCCTCCGCCACCTCTGCAATGCCGTCATCCGACACTATCCGCAGCGCGGCATCCGAACACCGCCACCTGTTCCACGCAGCGGCTGCCGCCTCCATGCGCGGACCGTCCACGGGCACGATACGCCCATACAGCCACTCCACATTCTCCACCGAGCAGATCGACAACGATACGCCTCGCCCGCAATGTTTCAGCATCGGCCGCACGGCCGCGACATCCACCTCGAAAAGCGGCGCAGCAGGCGCCAGGGCACATACCATATAATACATCAGCCGCTCGTCCACATCATCCCCGTGCCACACGACCACCCTGTCGCAGGCGCCGAAGTCCATTCCGACGAACGCCCTCAACGGCCCGAACAACCCGCAGCCGCCCGTAAGCCGTTCCACCTCGCCGGCATAACGCCGCAGGCTCTCGTCGCCGAAATCGCGGAACAGAGCGCCATAACGCAGAGCGCATGGAAACACCGCCACATCAGCCGTACTGCCCATATGATGCAGGACCTCCCTCAACGTACCTGCCGCCGAAGCCCCGCAAACGACATGCATAATTCTACCCATAGCCAATCAGATCCCGCTACCGTTCCTCGGGTCACGACTCGGGAGCCGTACCGTTAAGGCGCACCTTTACGTAATGGTATCCCAGCCGCCGCAGCGCGATCGACACGCCGAGACGGAAAAACTCCTTCGTCGTGCGTGCAAATACGTGAAACGCCATAGCGCTCTGCGGCTCGATCTGCTCCTTGCGGATCATCGACAGCGCCGCGTGCGCGGCACGACGAACGGCCGCCTCGATCTTCGCGGCCTCCTCGCCGCCCAGTTTGCAGCCCAGCAGGCACTCGGTGACATATTCGTCCATGCAGTCGAAACCGCGGGGCGAGGCGATGAGCGTGTACCAGTCTTCCACATCCTTGTACTCGCCCCACGACTTGTCCCACAGTACCGCCGCGCCCATGCCCATGTAGCATGCCCACGCCACCGCAGCCGAAGGATAGTCGGCTATCTGCGGAACGGCCGCAGCCATATATTCGGGCGCCGAGGTGCGCCACTTCTCATCCAGCTCCTCGACCTCCAGCATCTGCCCCTCGAGCAGGCCGTCGGCCGTACACGACTCGACCAGAGCCTTCGAGACGCGCTGCTCGAAGGCATCGAGATATTCATGATCCTTGGTATCCATATCCAAACTGTACTGTTGTTTACACTTATTTACGCTACAGGCACGGCACCTCTCCTCCGCCCGTCGCGCTGCCGTAAAACATAAAAAAGGGTCGGCAGCCGCAGCTCCGACCCCGATGACATTGTGCCGGATCAGAACGTTCCAAGACGGAAAACGATCTTCTGGCAATATATCTCGCCCGGCTTGAGTTCGGCCGACGGGAAGTCGGGATGGTTCACTGCGTCGGGATAGTTCTGGCACTCGATCGCCACGCCCGCATAGTCCTCATAGCGGCTGCCCGACTTGGTGACGGGACATCCGCCGGCAAGCCAGTTGCCCGTATAGACCATGGCACCGGCCTGCGACGAGAGAACCTCGACCTTACGGCCCGTAGCCTCGCAACGCAGTTCGCCGATGCGGCTCAGGATATTCTGCTTCCAGCCATCCAGTACAAAGTAATGGTCGTAACCACGGAAATCCTTCATGTGGTTGAACTCCGAGTCGATGTCGTCACCCAAACGGCGGCCCGTGGTGAAATCCTGCGGCGTACCCTTCACGTCGAGGTAACGGCCCGTAGGTATCTGCGTGGGATCCATCTCCAGCACGCGCGAGCAGTCGAGCTGCAGTTCGTGGTCGAAAATGGTCTTGCCGCTGCCCTCGCCCGCAAGGTTCCAGTAGACGTGGTTGGTAAGGTTTACCACCGTGGTCTTGTCGGTGCGGGCCATGTAGGTGATCTCCAGGGCGTCATCATCGTCGAAGTAGAAACCCGCCTCGACATACATCTCGCCCGGATAGTTCTGGTCGCCGTCGGGCGACACCAGCGAGAAGACCACGCGGTTGGTCTCCACACGGCTCTCCCACAGGCGGTTGGCAAAGCCCTTCGAGCCGCCGTGCAGGTGGTTCACACCATTGTTTACCTCAAGGCGGTACTCCACGCCGTCGACCGTCATGCGGCCGCGGGCGATGCGGTTGGCCACACGTCCCACACTCTTGCCGCTGGCGGCGCCGTCGCCGAAGTAGCTCATCGGATCCTTGTATCCGAGTACCACGTCGTCGATCTTACCGTTGCGGTCGGGCACCTTCACCGACACGATCGACGCGCCGATGTTGCAGAGCTGCACCTCGCAGCCCTTCGAGTTGCGTATCGTGTAGAGCACGATAGCCTCGCCTTCGGGGGTCGAGCCCCACACTTGCTGTAATATCTCCATTATTCCACAGGTTTTAGATTGGCCAAAAGATAGTCGATGCGCCGCAGCGTCTCCTCCTTGCCGAGGAACGCCGTCACGTCGTACATGCCCGGACCCTTGCCGGCGCCCACAAGCGCCAGGCGCAGCGTGTTCATGATCTGGCCCATGCCGTAGCCCTTTTCGGCGATCCAGGCATTGACCACGCGCTCGGTATTCTCCAGCGAGAAGTCGTCGATCGACGCCAGCACCTCGCGCACCTCGACAAGACGTGCCGGGTTGTCGCCCTTCCAGTACTTCTTCACCTGCTTCTCCTCATACTCGTGCGGTGCGACGAAGAAATACGACGTCAGGTCCCACAGGTCGGTGATGAACGACGCACGCTCCTTCATGATGCCTGCGGCGCGTCCCGCCAACTCATCCGACACCTCCACGCCATGCTCGCGCAGCACGGGCTGGAACAGCGCAGCCAGCTCGGCGTCGCTCTTGTGGTGCATGTACTGTGCGTTGAACCACTTGGCCTTGTCGGGCTGGAAACGCGCACCCGACTTCGAGACACGCTCCAGCGAGAAGGCGTCGATGAGCTCCTGCATCGAGAAGAGTTCCTGCTCCGTACCGGGATTCCATCCCAGCAACGCCAGCATGTTGACGAACGCCTCGGGGAAATAACCGTCCTCGCGGTAGCCGCGTGCCGTCTCGCCCGTAGAGGGCGAACGCCAGAAGAGCGGGAAGACGGGGAATCCCATCTTGTCGCCGTCGCGCTTCGACAGCTTGCCGCCGCCCGTAGGCTTCAGCAGCAGCGGCAGGTGGGCAAACTGCGGGCGGTCCCAGCCGAAGGCACGGTAGAGCAGGTAGTGCAGCGGCAGCGACGGCAGCCACTCCTCGCCGCGGATAACGTGCGATATCTCCATCAGGTGGTCGTCAACGATATTCGCCAGGTGGTAGGTCGGCAGTGCGTCGACACTTTTGTAGAGCACCTTGTCGTCGAGCGTCGAGGTGTTGACCTTGACGTGACCGCGGATAAGGTCGTCCATCTCGACCGTCTCGTCAACGGGCATCTTGAAACGGATGACCCACTGGTCGCCACGGTCGATGCGCTCGCGCACCTCCTCGGGGGTCAGCGACAGCGACGTGGGCAGTTTCTCGCGCACCGTATAGTTGTATGCAAAGGTCTCACCGCGCCCCTCGCACTCCTTGCGCAGGGCGTCGAGCTCGGCCGACGTATCGAACGCGTAGTATGCCCACCCGGCCTCGACAAGCTGCAGGGCGTACTTGAGGTATATCTCGCGACGCTCGCTCTGGCGGTAGGGAGCGTGCGGGCCGCCGACACCGACACCCTCGTCGATCTCGATGCCGCACCAGTGCAGCGACTCGATAATATACTCCTCGGCTCCCGGCACGAAACGCTGCGAGTCGGTATCCTCAATGCGCAGGATCATCTTGCCCCCGTGGTTGCGGGCGAAAAGGTAGTTATAAAGTGCCGTACGTACGCCTCCCATGTGGAGCGGCCCCGTGGGGCTCGGCGCGAAACGTACCCTTACTTGCTGTGACATGTCTCTTATGAATGTTTTGATTATTATTTGCCGTAATTACAATCGCTCTGCCAGCGCATCAGACGTTGAACAGGAAGTGCATGATGTCGCCGTCCTGCACCACATACTCCTTGCCCTCGATGCCGATCTTACCCACGTCGCGGCAGGCCTTCTCCGACCCGAGCGTGACATAGTCGTCATACTTGATCACCTCGGCACGGATAAAGCCGCGCTCGAAGTCGGTGTGGATGATGCCGGCCGTCTGCGGAGCCTTCATGCCGCGCACGAAGGTCCAGGCACGACTCTCGTCGGCACCCGTGGTGAAGAATGTCTCGAGGTTGAGCAGACGGTAGGCCGCCTTGATAAGGCGGTTCACGCCCGACTCCTCGAGTCCCATGTCCTGAAGGAACATGCGGCGCTCCTCGTAATCCTCCAGCTCGGCGATGTCGGCCTCCGTAGCCGCCGCCACGATCAGCATCTCGGCATTCTCGTCGGCGATGGCCTCACGCACGGCCTCGGTGTAGGCATTGCCCGTGACGGCACTCTTCTCGTCGACGTTGCATACGTAGAGTACAGGTTTGTCCGTCAGCAGGTTCAGGTCGGCTACCAGCTTGCGGTCCTCCTTCTCCAGAGGTACCGTACGCGCACTGCGGCCCTGCTCCAGCGCCGTCTTGTAGAGCGACAGTATCTCGAACTGGCGCTTGGCCGCCTTGTCGCCCGCCGCAGCCTGCTTCTGACACTTGCCTATGCGGTTCTCGACCGTCTCGAGGTCTTTCAGCTGAAGCTCCGTGTCGATGATACCCTTGTCGCGCACGGGGTCGATCGATCCGTCGACATGGGTGATGTTGCCGTTGTCGAAGCAGCGCAGCACGTGGATTATGGCGTTGGTGTTACGTATGTTGCCCAGGAACTTGTTCCCCAAACCCTCGCCCTTCGAGGCACCCTTTACAAGGCCGGCGATGTCGACGATCTCGATTGTGGTGGGCACCACGCGCTTGGGTTTGTCGATCTCGGCCAGACGCACCAGACGCTCGTCGGGGACGGTGATTACACCTACGTTGGGTTCGATCGTACAGAACGGGAAATTGGCCGCCTGCGCCTTGGCATTGGACAGGCAGTTGAAGAGAGTCGATTTGCCGACATTGGGCAGACCGACTATACCGCATTGTAAAGCCATGAATATCTAAAATTTCAATTTACATTCAAAACCGGCGCAAAGATAGTGAAAGGTGAGCGCAGAGGCAAATCGGAAACAAGGTTTTCAGATTTGCCCACACCGAACCGCTTCCTGTCTAAACGGGTAGCGCAAAGATAGAAAAAAGATACGGAAAGCCGAGCGCAAACCGCGACGAAAACGCCCCTTTTCGGATCCGCCCCCGCAAAGGCGGCCCGGAGCGGGCCTCCACACTGCATAAAAACCACATAAATAACCATTATGCGCATATTGCCGCCCCGCCGAGCCCGCATCGGGATTTTTTTCTTGCAAAAAAGGGTCTAAATTCATACATTTGCACCGTTTCGGCCCCAGCGGTCACGCATGAATCAAATTATTTACATTAAGCGATATGTACAGCAGAAAGGTTGCATCACAACTCCGGGAGTTGGAGACTCCGTTTTATCTTTATGACATAAATCTTCTCCGACAGACGCTCAACAGCGTGGTCTCGGAGTCGAAAAAGTACAACTACAAGGTACACTACGCCATCAAGGCCAACTACGACGACCACCTGCTGTCGATAATACGCGAATACGGCCTGGGCATCGACTGCGCCAGCGCCAACGAGGTGCGCAAGGCCATCGAGCTGGGCTTCGACCCCAAGACCATCGTATATGCCGGCGTGGGCAAGCGCGACAAGGAGATACGCTACGCCATCGAGCAGGGCATACTGGCCCTGAACTGCGAGTCGATCGAGGAGCTGCAGGTGATCGACGCCATTGCCGCCGAGATGGGCCGCCGCGTCGACGTGGGCCTGCGCGTAAACCCCGACATCGACCCCAAGACCAACCACTGCATCGACACCGGCCAGGCCGACAGCAAGTTCGGCATAGCCTATGACGAGATACTCGAGAACACCGAGCTCATAAAGTCGCTCAAGAACATCAACATCATCGGCCTGCACCTGCACATCGGTTCGCAAATACGCGAGCTGCACGTCTTCGAGAACATGTGCAACAAGGTAAACGCCATCGTCGAGAAACTCCAGTCGCACGGCTTCTCGTTCCGCATGGTGGACGTGGGCGGCGGCCTGGGCATCAACTACGACGTTCCCGAGAACGAGCCCATACCCAACTTCGCATCGCTGTTCTCGATCGTACACGAATATCTCAACGTCGGCGACCGCGAGGTACACTTCGAGTTCGGCCGCTCGATCGTCGGCGAGTGCGGCGAGCTCATCACGCGCGTGCTCTTCAACAAGACCACCGCAACGGGCCGCCGTCTGCTTATCGTCGACGCCAGCATGACGGAACTCATCCGCCCCATGCTCTACGGCGCCTACCACAACATCGAGAACATCACCTCACAGGACGAGACGCGCATGAAGTACACGGTCGTAGGCACGGCGTGCGAGTCGACCGACGTCTTCGACGAGAACGTCAGTCTGCGCAAGACGCAGCGCGGCGACCTGCTGGCCATCAAGTCGGCGGGTGCCTACGGACGCTCGATGGCATCGCAGTACAACCTGCACGACCTGCCGGGCGCGGTATACAGCGACTCGCTCCCCTGCAAATAGACTGCGGGCAACGCCGAAAAGGTTGCCCGACAAACCCTTGTCGCCGCATGACACATGCCGCGCGACGCCTCAATAGCTCCCTGCGGGGAGCTATTTTCGTATAAAGAATTGGTATCTCGGCAAATTTCATTATCTTTGGACAATCTTTTATACCGAAAGATATGAACATCGAATTTATCAAATCGGAATTTGAAAAACTGACACTCATACTCCGCCCGTGGAAAGAGGGTCAGAATATTTCAACCATCGAGCGCGACATCGTGCTCGACAAGCTGAAGAACATATACGACGCCGTACGTTTTGCCGACGCCGCAAAGACTCACGCCGAGGCCGAAGCCGTAATCGAGCAGAGCGGACAGGAGACGCCCGCCGCCGCAGAGGAGGCTCCCGCACAGCCTGCCGCGGCCGTTGTCGCAGCAGCAGCCGTGACCGAAGCCGCAGCAGCGCCGAAGGAAGAGGAAGCCGCCCCGGATACCGACAATGACGAGGAGGAGGGCGACGAGGTAGAAGTGGAGTTCATCTTCAACGAGGAAGAGGAGCAGGCAGCCGACGATGATGCCCCGGAGACAGCCGCCCCCATGACGGTGGAAGCTCCGGCTCAGGAACCCGCCGCCACGGCCACTGTACCTCCCGTGTATGAGGCCGCTGCCGCCGTGCAGCCCGAGCCGATGCAACCCGCCGCTACAGCCGCAGAGCCGCAAGTCGAGGCCGAGATACCCGTTGCAACCGAGGCCGCAGCTCCCGCTGCCGCCGCCACGCAGGCGGAGCCGCAAGGCGCAGCCACCACTGCAGCCGATACCGCGGGCGTCAGCCATGAAGCCGACAAGCCCGCTGCCGCACCGCAGCCCGCGCGCAACCCGATGAACAGCCTCTTCGGCAACGACGAGGTGAAGCACCGCCAGCCCTCGCGCCACCACCGTATGATGTCGATCTACGACTACGATACGGAGAGCAAGCCCGAGAAGGTGGTCAACATATCGAAGATATTCGACAACGACGACTACGCACCCGATGCCAAGTACGACATCGACAGATACGACAACGAGGAGTACACACCCGCAGCCTCGCACGGCAGCGACACCCTCGGCCGCACCACGGCCGACCGCGCCGCCGAGGAGGGTGTAACGACCCTTGCCGACGCCATGTCGGGATCGAAACACACGCTGGCCGACACCCTGACGCGTCCCGCGCCGCTGGCCGAGCAGATCACGCACCGCGCCACCACGTCGCTGCGCGACGCCATAGGCATCAACGACAAGTTCCTGCTCATACGCGACCTGTTCGCGGGCGACGACGCCGAGTACGAGAAGGCCATCGACGAGCTCGACTCGTTCGACAACCTCGACGACTGCATGATATACATCGTCGAGAACTATGCGTGGAATCCCAACTCCGAGGGTGCGAAGTTCATAATGCAGCTGCTGGAGCGAAAACTGTCGTGACCGAATGTCCAAGCTATATATCGTACCCACGCCCATAGGCAACCTCGACGACATCACGCTGCGCGCGATAAAGGTGCTCGGTGAGGCCGACTTCATCCTGGCCGAGGATACCCGCACCACGTCGGTACTGCTCAAACATCTGGGCATCGAAAAACGGCTCTACGCCCATCACAAGTTCAACGAACACGCCACGGCTGCATCCCTGGCCGACGCCATCGGACAGGGACGCACGGTGGCCTTGGTATCCGACGCCGGCACGCCCGGCATATCGGACCCCGGGTTCCTGCTCGTGCGCACATGCGTCGAGGCCGGGATCGAGGTGGAGACGCTGCCCGGAGCCACGGCCTTCGTGCCGGCGCTGGTGCAGAGCGGCTTCCCCTGCGACCGTTTCTGCTTCGAGGGTTTCCTGCCCCAGAAGAAGGGACGCACCAAGCGTCTCGAGGAGCTCAGCGGCGAAACACGCACGATGATATTCTACGAATCGCCCTTCCGTGTGGTAAAATGCCTCGAACAGCTGGCCGAAGTCTTCGGCGGCGACCGCCAGGCATCGGTCTCGCGTGAACTTACCAAGAAGTTCGAGGAGACCGTACGCGGCACCCTCGCCGAACTCGCCGCCCACTTCCGTGAGCACGAGCCGCGCGGCGAATTCGTCATCGTCGTGACCGGAGAACCCAAGGCCGAGCGCCACCGAACCAACCGCTATGCCAGTCACGCGGAGGAGGAGAGCAATGCCGGCGAATGCGGCCGGCAAGAGTAAAAACCAAACATCTGCAAGACAATGAACGATTCCACAAAGGATATGTCATTCTGGCAAAAGGCTGAGCTCGAGACTCTGTGGCTGGTGTGCCGCGGGTTCGCCAAGCTGCCCCACTTCGTCAGACACTACATATTCGGCGTACCGGCATACCTCATCATTCGTTACGTCATACGATACCGCCGCAAGGTGATCATGACCAACCTGCGCAACTCGTTCCCCGACAAGAGCGAACGCGAGTTGCGCCATATCTGCGGCCTCAACTACCGCAACCTTACCGAGCAGATCATAAACATCATCAGCCAGTCGGGCCTGAGCGACAGGGAGCTCAGCCGCCGCATACGCTTCAATAACGCCGACGAGGTGCTGCGCGAGGTGGGTGACCGCAACGCCATCTTCATGACGGCGCACTACGGGTCGTGGGAGGCGGGCAGTACGATAAGCCTCACGGCCACCGACCACACCTTCGTGGCGGCATACCACAAGATACAGGACCCGGTATTCGACGAGCTGATGAAGCGCATACGCCAGCACACGAACGTCAAGCTGGTGACCATGAAGCGCATGATAAAATACTTCATCGACCACAAGAGCGAGCGTCCCATAATCATGGGGCTTATCTCGGACCAGAACCCGACGTTCCGCATGAACTTCCACTGGTACCGTTTCCTGCACCAGTGGACCGTCTTCCACAACGGCGCCGAGGTGCTGGCACGCAAATACTCGCTCCCGGTATATTACTTCTGCCCGCGCCGCGTACGCCGCGGCGAATACGAGGGTGAGCTCCGGCGCATATACGACGGATACGAGGATGTCGCGGAGCACACCATAACCGAACGCTACGTGCGCATGCTCGAGGAGGACATCATCGCCGATCCCGAGATGTGGATGTGGTCGCACCGCAGATGGAAATTCACCCCGCCGGCCGAACTGCTGGCACAGAAGATATGATGCGTACGGCCATCGTAATACTCAACTGGAACGGACGGCACCACCTCGAACGGTTCCTCGGCAGCGTCACGGTTCACACCGCGGCGCCGACGCGTATTATCGTGGCCGACAACGGCTCGACCGACTCGTCGCTGGAGTTCCTCGCCGAGCGTTATCCGCAGGTCGAACGGCTGCGGCTCGACCGCAACTACGGCTATGCCGGAGGCTACAACCGCGCCCTGCAGCTTGTCGACGCCGACTGCTACGTGCTGCTGAACTCCGACGTGGAGGTGAGCGAAGGATGGCTCGAACCACTCGTCGCCATGCTGGAGCGCGACCCCGAAGTCGCGGCCGTGGCGCCGAAGATACTGTCGTACAACACCCGCGACACGTTCGAATATGCCGGCGCATCGGGCGGCTTCATCGACATCCTCGGCTACCCTTTCTGCCGCGGGCGCATACTCTCGCACGTCGAGCGCGACACGGGGCAGTACGACACCCCGCGCGAGGTATTCTGGGCCAGCGGCGCAGCCTTCTGCTGCCGCGCCGACATATTCCGCCGCATGGGGGGCTTTGATGCCGACTTCTTTGCCCACATGGAGGAGATAGACCTCTGCTGGCGCATGCAGATCGCCGGTTACAAGGTCATGGTGGAGCCGCGCAGCCGCGTCTACCATCTCGGCGGAGGCACCATGCCCAACGAGTCGCCCAACAAGCTGTACCTTAACTACCGCAACAACCTGGCCATGATATTCAAGTGCGCCCCCGCGGCACAACGGCTTCTGGCCGCCGTGGTAAGGCCCATGACCGACATGCTGTCGGTAGTGATATACCTTGCGAAAGGCGACCTGCGCCTTGCGGGTGCCACGCTGAGGGCTTACCGTGACTTTCTTGCGTGGCACGGTACGTTGGCACGCAAACGGCGCGAGGTGCGCGCCACATGCCACACCGAATCGAGGCAGATATACCGCAGTTCGATCGTACTGCGGTACATGTTCGGCCGCAAGACCTTCGGCAACATAATGTAAACCGACACACAATGAACAGCAGCATAACGGAAAAATACCGCTCGCTCACGCCCGACGCACTGGTAGCCCTGTGGCTCGCCGTGTGGTGGGTGCTGAACATCATACAGGCCGGATGCTCGGAACTGGCCAACGACGAAGCATACTACCACCTCTTCGCGCTGCAGCCCGCATGGGGATACTTCGACCACCCGCCCGTGACGGCGATCCTCGTATGGCTCGGCGAGAGGCTCTTCGACGGTGAGCTGGGAACGCGCTTCTTCTTCACCGTGCTGCAGCCGATATACCTTTACGTATTCTGGCGCACGATACGCCCTGCGGATGCCACACGCCGCGACGCAGCACTCTTTACGATGATATGCGCCGCTATGCTGGTGCTGCAGCTCTACGGCTTCATCGCCGTACCCGACGGCCCGCTGATGTTCTTCACGGCACTGTTCCTGCTAACGTTCAAACGCTTCACCGAGGAGCGCCGCGCCGCATGGCTGCCGCTCGGACTATGCCTCGGACTGCTTGCGCTGAGCAAGTACCACGGTGCGCTGGTGCTGATATTCGCCCTGGCGGCCAATGCAGGGCTCTTCATACGCCGCCCGCGGCTTATCGGACGCCTTGCTGCAGCGGGCGTCGTGGCCCTGGCCGTAATAACGCCCCACCTGCTGTGGCAATACCACCACGACTGGGCTTCGTTCGCCTACCACCTCTCGGGCCGCAACGGATACTTCGAGGTATCGAACATAACTGACTTCCTTGCAAACATGCTGGTGGTCTTCTCGCCATTCTACGTGCCGCTGTGGGTGCAGGCATACCGCAAGGTGAAGCCCGCGACTCCCGTCGAGCGCACGCTGTGGCTCTACCCCGTGGCGTTCATACTATTCTTCCTTGCCACATCGCTGCGCGGATACGTCCAGCCCCAATGGGCCATAGTGGCGGTGTTCGGCCTCATATGGCTGCTGTTCAGCTATGCAAGGGTACACACGCGCACGCGCCGCTATGTTATGCGCGCGGGATGGGTTACGCTGGTGCTGGTGGTTCTGGTGCGCCTGGAGATGATATTCAACCCCATAGGGCTTAAATTCGAGGTATTCGACAACCGCACATCATATACGCAGATCGCCGAGGCTGCGGCCGGGCGCCCCGTCATCTTCGACAGCCAGTATGCCATAGCCGCCAAATACCTTTATTATACCGGCGGCGAGGCCTTCAGCCAGCCCAATGTAAGCCACCGCACCTCGCAGTGGCAGTACTGCGACTACGACAGCACCTTCATCGGACGCGACGTGCTGGTAGAGGTCGATCCCGGCAAGTACCGCAACACGGCATCGGCCGAGCGCCTGCACACCGTGCGCATGGCCAACGGCCGCGAGTTCAACTATGTCGAGGTACACGACTTCCGCCCCACGCGCAACGTCGAGATCACGGCCGAGGGGCTCGACCTGCCCGAAACGGTACACGGCGGCGAGCAGCTTCGCTTCACGCTGCACATACGCAACCCCTACCCCTATGACATTCGTGTCGACGGACGGAACTACCTTCTGCAGATGCTGTGGGGATGGCGCAAGCAGCAATACCTCTTTTTCCCGCTGACGCAGGGATTCACCATACCCGCCGAGGGCACGTGCGACGTGGAGTGCAGCTTCGAGGTACCCCGCAATCTGCGCGAACAGCCCTACGCCGTAGGCTTCGCCGTACGTGGTGCCGATATGTACACATGGTTCAACGGCGAAAGCCTGCAGACACGTTTTTCGGCCGAGTGACCATCGGCTGCGGCGAACCGACAAACAGATAAAAGACCCGACGTATGACATCCATTACCGACAAGACAGGCATCCTCAGCGACAGTATCTTCATCGAGAAGTTCGTGAAGTTCTGCATCGTGGGCGGCTCGGGCGTATTCATCGACTTCGGCATCACCTATATATGCAAGGAACTGCTGCGGCTGAACAAGTATGCAGCCAACGCCCTGGGATTCATCTGCGCCGCCACGTCGAACTACATCCTCAACCGCATGTGGACCTTTGCCAGCACCAACCCGCACATAGCCGAGCAATACATGCGCTTTATAGGCATATCAGCCATCGGCCTGGCGATAAACACATCGGTAATATACCTGCTGCACGGACGCATGAAGTGGAACTTTTACCTCGTGAAGCTCTTTGCCATAGGTGTAGTCACCATATGGAACTTCTTCATGAACTACCTGTTCACATTCTAAGACCCAGCATTTGGTCGATAAAAAACACGAGAGGAGAAATCGCATGATTTCTCCTCTCGTTATTGTATAAGTCGGGCGCTACTTGCGCGACACCTCGTTCCGGCCACGGATCGTACGGAACGGCAGACGCAGCACACCGAAGAAGGCCTCGCCGAAGATTCCGCCGCTCATCTTCGAGGCACCCTCGCGGCGCTCGGTGAAGACGATCGACACCTCGCCGATCTTAAGGCCGAGGCGCCATGCCGTATATTTCATCTCGATCTGGAATCCGTAGCCCTTCATCTGCACGGCATCGAGGTCGATGCGCTCCAGCGCACGGCGCGAGTAGCATACGAACCCTGCCGTAGCGTCACGCACCGGCATGCGCGTAACCAGACGCACATAGGCCGACGCGAAATACGACATCAGCAGACGCGACATGGGCCAGTTGACCACATTCACACCGCAGACGTAACGCGAGCCCACGACCACATCGTTGCCCTCATCGACGGCCGAAGCGTAGAGGCGCTCCAGATCGTCGGGGTTGTGCGAGAAGTCGCAGTCCATCTCGAAAACATAGTCATAACCGCGTTCCAGCGCCCAGCGGAATCCGGCCAGATAGGCCGTGCCGAGGCCCAGTTTGCCGCGGCGCTCGATCATGAAGAGCCTGTCGGGGAACTCCGCCTGCCGGCGGCGCACCACCTCGGCCGTACCGTCGGGCGAGCCGTCGTCGATGATCAGCAGATCGAAGGCTCCCGCCAGCGAGAACACCTTGTCGATCATGGGCGAGATATTGGCAATCTCGTTGTAAGTGGGGATTATGACTAACTTTCGCATGGCATTATGCTTTAGTATTGTTCCTTTTCGTTGGGGAAATCGCAGCTCTTCACGTCGCCGACATATCGGCGCACGGCATCGCTCATAATGCCGTTAAGGTCGGCATAACGGCGCAGGAAGCGCGGCGAGAAGTCGTTCGTTATGCCCAGCATGTCGTGTACGACAAGCACCTGGCCGTCGACACCGGCACCGGCACCGATGCCTATGGTCGGCATCTTAACCTCGCGCGTAACGCGCTCGGCCAACGCTGCGGGGATCTTCTCCAGCACAAGGCCAAAGCATCCCGCCTCGTCGAGCAGATGGGCGTCGTGCAGGAGTTTCTCGGCCTCGGCCTCCTCCTTGGCACGGACGTTATATGTTCCGAACTTGTGTATCGACTGCGGCGTGAGTCCCAAGTGACCCATCACGGGGATACCGGCCGAAAGGATGCGCTGCACCGACTCGAGGATCTCCTCGCCGCCCTCGATCTTGACGGCATCGGCCTCGGTCTCCTTCATGATGCGCACGGCCGAGTCGAGCGCCACCTTCGAGTTGCCCTGATATGTTCCGAACGGCAGATCGACGACGACCAGCGCGCGCGTCACACCGCGCACGACCGAGCGGGCATGGTAAATCATCATGTCGAGCGTGATGGGGAGCGTGGTCTCGTAACCGGCCATGACGTTGGCCGCCGAGTCGCCCACCAGAATCACGTCGACGCCCGCGGCATCGACTATCTTGGCCGTAGAATAATCGTATGAGGTAAGCATGGCGATCTTCTCGCCGCGCTGTTTCATCTCCGACAATCGCAGAGTCGTGACGGCTCTGACTGCACCTGCTACTGACATTTTGTATTCGGTTTTAAGTTATGTGGGGACAAATGTATGTAAAATTTGTCGCTATACGAAATTTATCAACCTCAATCCACCCCGTCAACGCAGCAACCCGCGCAGCGCGGCGAAAAAGGGCCACAGCACCACGCCCCCCGCAACGGATACGTTGAGCGAGTGTTTGGTCCCGGCCTGCGGTATCTCGATGGCTCCGTCGCACATGTCGACGGCCTGCTGCGACACGCCCTCGACCTCGTTGCCGAAGACCAGTGCATAACGCAAGCCGGGGTCGATCTCCAGACGGTCGAGCATGACGGCACCCTCGACCTGCTCGACGGCAAGAAGGCGGTAACCGCGCGCCTTCAGTCCGGCCAGGCACTCCTCGGTCGAGTCGTGGCGGCTCCACGACACCGTTGTCTCGGCCCCGAGCGCCGTCTTATGTATCTCGCGCGAGGGCGGCACCGCCGTGATGCCGCACAGGGCCACATGCTCCACGGCAAAGGCGTCGCACGTGCGGAAAAAGGCCCCCACGTTCTGTGCCGAACGTATGTTGTCGGCGACGACCGTCACCGGGATGCGTCCCATCGAGGCATACTCCTCCGCTGAGGGGCGATGCAGCTCTTCGTTGGTTATTTTTCTCATTTTTTATGTCTGTTTGAGCGCAAATGTAATACAAATCACAGGAAATACATTAACTTTGCCGATCATATAATTTTATATCAAAGGTAATGAAGCGCATATTACGTCTGTCGTTCGCGGTTGCGGCGCTGCTGCTCACCACCACGACGCTACGCGCACAGGAGAAGTTCGATCTCGTCCTCGGCGCATCGTTCGATACCTATTTCGACAACCGCGAATATGTCGACTGCCGTTTCGGCGAGTCGCAGACGCTCTTCTCGTCGCGCCTGACGCCCGAGGCGGGCATACAGTGGAACGGCAAGAACCGCCTGATGTTCGGCATGGACCTGTGGTCGGACTTCGGCAACAACACCGTCGTCTTCGCCAAGGCTCGCCCGCAGGTATACTACCGCTTCAAGAGCGAGAAAGTCACCGCCTATGCCGGCATCTTCCCCCGCGAGCGCATGCTGGAGGATTTCTCGGGGGCCATACTCAGCGACTCGATGCGTTTCTTCGACAACCGCATACAGGGATTCATGGGCCAGTATGAGGGCCGCCGCGGATATGTCGAGATGTCGGTAGACTGGTGCGGCATGTTCTCGGAGGAGTCGCGCGAAAAGTTCCGCATACTATCGGCCGGACGCTACTGGTTCGACAACTACCACCGCCGTTTCTATGGCGGCTACGCCTTCATGATGTTCCACTTCGCCGGCAGCAAGCTCATCCCCCACTGCGTGAACGACAACCTCACGCTCAACCCCTACGTCGGAACGTCGTTCAACGCCTATTTCGACTTTGACATACGCCTGCATTACATACAGACCTTCCAGCGCGACCGCGACAACGAGGAGAAATACCGCATGCCGGGCGGAGGAATGCTCCAGGCCCGCATGTCGAAATGGGGTGTCTTCATCGACGAGCAGCTCTACCTGGGAGCCAACCTGCAACCCTACTACTCGTCGTTCCGCAGCGAGGAGTTCCCCCACGGATACGGCGGCGAGTTATACTCGGGCGAGACATTCTTCGGCACCACCGAAAACATATACTCGTGCACAAAGATCGGCTTCGACCGCGCCTTCTTCGACGACACGGTACGCGTGAAGGCATATCTGGCCATGCGCTACGACGGCACGGGCTGGGGCAACCAGCAGGTGGTGCAGCTGTCGGTACGCCTGCTCAAGGACATACCCCTCGGACGCAGACGCTAACCGCGCGACACAGGACAAAAGCGACACAAACAGGATAAAACAAAAATACTTCGGACAATGGATACGAATACACAGACAACCGAGCCCAAAGAGAAGCTCAACTTTCTGGAGGAGATCATCGAAGAGTCGATCGCCAAGGGTGAAAAACGCGTACAGACCCGTTTCCCGCCCGAGCCGAACGGCTACCTGCATATAGGCCACGCCAAGAGTATCTGCATCAACTTCGGCCTGGCCAAGAAGTACGGCGGCAAGTGCAACCTGCGCTTCGACGACACCAACCCCGTCAAGGAGGATACCGAATATGTAGACTCGATCAAGAACGACATCCGCTGGCTGGGATTCGAGTGGGCCGAGGAGCGCTATGCGTCGGACTATTTCGACCAACTCTACGACTGGGCCGTCGAGCTCATCAAGAAGGGCCTTGCCTATGTCGACGACCAGTCGCAGGAGGAGATACGCCTCACGCGCGGCACCATCTCGGAGCCGGGTAAGGAGTCACCGTGGCGCAACCGCTCGGTAGAGGAGAATCTCGACCTGTTCGAGCGCATGCGTAAGGGAGAGTTCCCCGACGGCGAGAAGGTACTGCGTGCCAAGATCGACATGGCACACCCCAACATGCTGTTCCGCGACCCGATCATGTACCGCATCATCCACGCCGAGCATCACCGCACGGGCAACAAGTGGTGCATCTACCCCATGTACGACTATGCGCACGGACAGTGCGACTCGATAGAGCGCATCACACACTCGATCTGTACGCTGGAGTTCGACGTACACCGCCCGCTCTACGACTGGTTCATCCAGGCGCTGGGCATATACCCGTCGCACCAGTACGAGTTCGCGCGTCTGAACCTCACCTACACCATGATGTCGAAGCGCAACCTGCTCAAGCTGGTAAAGGAGGGTGCCGTCATGGGCTGGGACGACCCCCGCATGCCGACCATCTGCGCCCTGCGCCGCAAGGGTTACACGCCCGCATCGGTGCGCGCCTTCGCCGAGATGGTGGGTGTGGCCAAGCGTGACAACGTGATCGATCTGGGCAAGATGGAGTACTGCGTGCGCGAGGACCTGAACAAGGTGGCCGAGCGCCGCATGGCCGTGCTCAACCCCCTGAAGGTGGTTATCACCAACTGGGAGGAGGGCAAGGTCGAGATGCGCAAGGCGGTGAACAACCCCGAGGATCCCGAGGCCGGCATGCGCGACGTGCCATTCTCGCGCGAAATATACATCGACCGTGACGACTTCATGGAGAATCCCCCGAAGAAGTATTTCCGTCTGAGCCCGGGCGGCGAGGTTCGCCTGCGTTACTCGTACCTGATCAAGTGCGAGGAGGTAATAAAGGATGCCGAGGGCAACATCGTGGAGCTGCGCTGCACCTACGACCCCATGTCGGGCGAAGGTTCGTCTAGCGACGGCCGCCGCGTAAAGGGCGTCATCCACTGGGTGTCGGCCGAGCACGCCGTCGAGGCCGAGATACGTCTCTTCAACCCGCTCTTTCTCACCGAGGATCCGTTCGATACGTCGAACGGCCAGCAGTCGTGGGAGGACAACCTCAATCCCGACTCGATGGTTAAGGTTACGGGATACCTCGAGCCTTCGCTCAAGGATGCCCCCGTGGGCCGTACATACCAGTTCGAGCGTGTGGGATACTTCTGCCCCGACACCGACTCTACGCCCGAGCACCTTGTATTCAACCGCACGGTGACGCTCAAGGACTCGTGGGCGAAGATGAACAAGTAACCATCGCACACAGCAATATCGGGACACCCCGCAGAACAACATCCTGCGGGGTGTTTCATGTAAACGGCCGGCGGAGAGGCCGTCAACAACACAGCGGAAAACCGGCCCAAGCCCGTAAAAACGGTAATAAGGATATCAATATCCGTAAACCGTGTACGTGACGACACGCCGCGCCGCCATAACTTTGCTCCGTCGGGCCGACCGCCACGAACCGTCGGGCAAACCACACCTCCGCCCGAAGCGGAGACCACAGCAACATAACACGACCATGAAGCGAAGCATATACCTCACACTGACACTCGCCCTTGCCGCAATGGCGGCCTCGGCACAGCAACCCCAACGCGCCGACTCGACCTCCACCGACGGCATACACCCCATCGACGAAGTGGTGGTTACGGGCACACGCAACCGTACCGACATCCGCCACCTGCCCCTGACCGTGACGTCGATCGACCGCACAGCCATCGAACGGTCGATGCAGCCCTCGCTGCTGCCTGTGCTCACCGAGCAGATACCGGGTCTGTTCATCACCTCGCGCGGAGTGATGGGCTACGGCGTATCGGGAGGCGCAGCCGGAGCCATGTCGCTGCGCGGACTGAGCGGCGGCGCAGGCCGCATGATGGTGCTCATCGACGGACACCCGCAGTACATGGGCCTTATGGGACACCCCATAGCCGACGCCTACCGTTCGGCCACGGCCGAGAGGGTCGAGGTGCTGCGCGGCCCGGCATCGGTGCTGTACGGGTCGAATGCCATGGGCGGCGTGGTGAACATCGTGACGCGGCAGATGGCCGGCGACGGCGTCAGCACAGATGTCGACCTGGGCTACGGATCGTACAACACGCTGCAGGCCGAGGCCACAAACCGCCTGCGCAAGGGACGCTTCACCTCGACGGTTGATGTCACCTACAACCGTACCGACGGCCACCGCCCCGACATGGGCTTCGAGCAGGCTGGCGGCTTCGCCAAGCTGGGGTATGCCATATCGCAGGCATGGGAACTGCGCGCCGACGTCGATGTCACGCACTTCAATGCCTCGCAGCCCGGAAGCGTATCGGATGCGCTGCTCGATGCCGACCAGCGCATCACGCGCGGCATGACATCGATGGCAGTCGAGAACGACTACGGCACCACATCGGGCGCCCTAAGCCTCTTCTACAACTGGGGCCGCCACCGCATAAACGACGGTCACGCGCCCGACGAGGCTCCGCTCGACTACCGTTTCAATTCGCGCGACAGGATGCTGGGGGTGTCGCTCTACCAGAGCGTGCAGCTCTTCGCGGGCAACCGCCTTACGGCCGGTATCGACTACTACCGTTTCGGCGGCGAGGCGTGGAACCGATACGTCGAGGGCGAACAGGCCGGCCAGGAGTCGGAGATAGCCGACAAGACGGCCCACGAAGTGGCTGGTTACGTCGACTTCCGCCAGCACTTCGGGCGCATCGCCACCCTCGACGCGGGGTTGCGCGCCGACCACCACTCGCACATAGGTACCGAATGGGTGCTGCAGGCGGAACTCTCGTTCCACCTGCCCCGCGCCGTCGAGCTTAAGCTGTCGGCTGCCAAAGGGTTCCGCTATCCCACCATACGCGAGATGTACATGTTCCCGCCGCAGAACCCCGACCTGCAGCCCGAGCGCATGTGGAACTACGAGGTGTCGCTCTCGCAGCGTCTGCTCGGAGGCCGGTTCGCCTACGGCATCAACCTCTTCTACATCGACGGTAGCAACATGATCGTAGCCGTACCCCGCGAGGGCGCCACGCCGCTCAACATGAATACGGGCAAGATCGACAACGCCGGCGTAGAGCTTGAGGCGTCGTATAAGATAAGCGCCGCATGGCACGTCGCAGCCAACTACAGCTTCCTCCACATGGAGAATCCCGTCCTGGCCGCTCCCGAGCACAAGCTATACGCCGAAGGGCGCTTCTCGCGCGGCCGCTGGGATGTATCGTCGGGCATACAGTATGTGGCGGGCCTCTACACCGCCGTACCGACAAACGGCAAGGGAGAATACCGCACCGAGGACTTCGTGCTGTGGAACATACGTGCCTCATTCCGCATTGCCGACATGGTATCGTTGTGGGTGCGCGGCGAGAACCTCCTCGCACAGCGGTACGAGATAAACGCCGGATATCCCATGCCCCGCGCCACGGTGATGGGAGGCGTGAAGTTCAGTTTCTGAAAAACGACGGGCACTAAAGGCCGCAAAATTTACGATTGAGACAAAATCCTGCGATAACGGCGGGTGGCGGTACCGTCACCCGCCGTGCCGTATCATAACGCGCGGATAAACAAGCTATTGCGCCGCACGGCTGAGCACATGCCCGCCGACTGCCATGCGGGCAACACGCCCCCAGAGGCCGTAGGCGGCCGCCTCCGTGCGTGGCAAAATATCACAAAAACCTATGCAAGAGTAGCATTTTGTACTTCTAAATTCGTATATTTGTACCATCGGAAGCGCAACACCAACCAGCGGCCAAAACCGATATAATCGTTTGCAAGGATGGAGATACGGAAATTAAGTTCTGAACTGAAGACAATCTACGACTCGATGTCGGGCACCGAAATCGAAGGTGCCGGCGGCGGATGGGTAAACATGGCGGGCTTCGGCCTCGAACTCTCGTGCAACGGCATAAACTACAAACACTACGGCTACGAAAAGCTGCGCACGTTCATTGAGTCGATGCCCGAGATGTTCGAGATCTACCGAGACGATTCGCTCCAGCCTCCCGTATTCTATCTGCGCACGACGGAGGAGGCGATGCAGGACTCCGACTTTGCGCCGGACAATGAGCCGCAGCCGGTGACCGTAGTCCGACCGTCGGTGCCGAGGCTTGTCGACTGGGCATGGCTCGGGCACTTCCAGAGCGTCATGCAGGATCTGGCCGAGATGGCCATCGAAGAGTCTTGGGACTTCGAGACGCCGCAGGGACGCAACTACTCGATACTGATAAACTACCTCACATACACATTCGCCAAGATATACGACGAGGGCAAGATAGCCTACTCCGACGACGGCCGCTGGGCCGCTTTCAACACGGGTCTCGTAACGAAGGTCTACAAACCGATATTCGCCCTCTTCGACAAGAACCGCAACGAAGGACAGCAGGAGTGGCATCTGTACGACTTCTGCGTCGAGGGCGAGGAGCGTGCGGGCAAGATCCTCGTGAGCGAGTTCGCCATACAGCCCGAGCCGGCACAATATTTCAATTCGATATACGACGTGCAGCAGGGTGTGCCGTCGCTCGACCACCGTCACATCATAATCGAGCGTCTCGAACGCTACCCCTACCGCATACTCAAGGAGTTCGCCCCCGAGGGCTTCGACATGATACGTCCCGAGAACCTCACCGACGGTCAGCGCGCGGCATTCTTCCGCAGGCTGAAGAGCGCACTCGAAAACGACGTCAACAGCTACAACCGCTTCAAGGACAAGATCGACAGCGCCGTACAGCTGGCCGTAAAACGCGTACAGTGGAACTACAAATCAGCCATACCGATGTACTACCCCAAGACGCGAAGCATGTGTCTGCTGCTGCCGCTCTGCCTCAAGGACCAGCAGCATGTCGACCTGGCGCTCGTGGTGTCGAAGGGCAAGAGCGGCCGCTATCAGGGCGAAACCATATACCCGCTCGACTGGGCCTACCGCAACGCCCGCCTCGTATGCCGCCCCGACAGCGACTGGCTCGCAGCACGGTCGATACACACCTCATCGGAGAATCCCGACGAACGCCGCCCGGGCCGCTTCCAGCGTTAACTGACGGCATCAATAGATATAGAAAGCGGAGACAGACCGAATCTGTCTCCGCTTCCGTTTTTTGCTACATCCATTTATTGTTCCGACGCCGCGCCACGCTCTTGCAGGCGTCCGTCGACCCACTGCGTAAGCTCCACAAAGTCTGCTACGGACAGTTGCTCGGCACGCATCGTGAAGAAACGGTGCTCCTCGCCCAGGTCGCCGAAGACCGCCCGCAGCGAGTTGCGCAGCATCTTGCGGCGCTGCCCGAACGACGCCTTTACCACCTTCACAAAGAGACGCTCGTCGCAATCGAGCGACCTCACACCGTTGCGGCGCAACCGTATAACGGCGCTCTTCACCTTCGGGGGCGGATTAAACACCTTCTCGCCCACGGTAAAGAGGTACTCTATGTCGTACCACGCCTGCAGCAGTACGCTCAAGATGCCATAATCGCGCGACCCGGGAGGCTCGGCCAGACGCACGGCCACCTCGCGCTGTATCATCCCGACACACTCGGGAACAAGGTCGCGGTTCTCGATTATCTTGAAGAATATCTGCGACGATATGTTATAGGGGAAATTGCCTATCACGCGCACCCCGCCGCCGAAACGCTCGCGCATGTCCATCTTAAGGAAATCGCCCTCGATGAGGCGCGGCGCAAAGTCGGGATAGTGTTCGTGGAGATACTCCACGCTCTCGGCATCGATCTCGGCGCCGTAGGTCACGATATCGTCGCGCTGCAGCAGGAACTGCGTCAGCACACCCATACCGCACCCTACCTCCAGCACCGTGGCCGGGCACTCGGCCGTGCCGCCGCCGAGCGACGAGGCGATCTTGCGCGCTATGTTCAGATCGGTCAGGAAGTGCTGACCCAATGCTTTTTTGGCTCTTACTTGATCCATACGCGACAAAGGTACGAAAATCGGCCGTAAAACCTCGTTCCAGAGCCGTTTTATTACGACCCGCACGCATGACGCGCGGTTCCGCACGGCCGGAATCATGCAAATACGCTTATCGGCGCGATGCCTCGCGCACCAGCCGCACGACCCACCGCACCCACACATAGGCCAGCAGCGGGGCCACAACAACCACGGCACGGTTGTAGTGCCACGCCCCGACAGGGTCCATGTAGGCCAGCGATGCCAGCGCCCGTGTCATGCCACACCCGGGGCACTCATGCCCCGTTATGTTGCGGATGAGGCACAGCGGATGCTCCTCGGAGAATATCCACTCGCGCGGGAGCAGATATACCGCCAACGGCAACAGCGCCACCACCGCCGCACGCCAGTATCGCAACATGCGCGGCACCGGGCACGCGTTTAGTTGTTACGCACGATCTTGCCCTCGCTGTCCTTGTAGCTGCCGCAGAGGATCATGATAAAATCGACCAGCGTCCAGATACCGCATCCACCCAGCGTGATGAGCTGTACGACGCCGATAACGGTCTTGCCTACATAGAAGCTGTGAATACCCAGCGTACCGAGGAAAAAGCACAGCAGCAGCGTGGTAAGCCAATCCTTGGGGCTCTTGTTGGGATCAGCAGGAGCCATATCCTTAAGCGGGCTGCCGCAATAGGGGCACGCCTGTGCCGCATCTGAAATCTGACGTCCGCAGTCCTTGCAATAGATCAATCCCATAACTCATTAATTTTAACAGTTATACATTCCCCTGCACTACCACAACCGCATAAACCGGGAACGGGGGCAGACACAGAGGCGATTACGGAAACAAATATATAGATAAATTTAATATTATGCAATACAAAATAGCTGTAAGGTATTAAAATTTTTCCTGTTCGGCCTCTTTTCGCACAACTGCACCGCACGTATGCAACTCTCTTGGGTACAATCCGCACTGTCCCACACTGCCGCCAAAATACAACCTCTGCAAAAAAGAACGGATGGGTGAACAAGCGTCCACCCATCCGCCGTATGAAATCGAAAACCGATCAGTTACCCGCCTCACAGAGGAACTTTATACGCACGAGGCGTATCTCCTCCTCGGTATAGTCCGATCCGAGCTCCTCGACTGCGGCATCGAGCGAATCGCTCTCAGCATCCTCCTTGAAGTAAAGGTATATGTTCTCGGCCTTGTCGTCGTCCATATACTGCTCGATGTAGTACGATATGTCGAGTTTGGTACCCGAATTCACGATACCCTCGATATCGGTGAGCAGCTCGTCGAAGTCGAGATTCTTGGCACGCGCAATATCCTCGAAGTCCATCTTGCGGTCGATAGCCTGAATGATGAATATCTTGTTGCCCGACTTGTTGGCCACCGACTTTACGACCATATCCTGCGGGCGGACGATCTCCTTCTCCTCGACGTAAGCCTTGATCAGCTTGATAAACTCCTCGCCGAACTTCTTGGCCTTGCCGACGCCCACGCCCGTAATATTCTGCATCTCCTCGATGGTGACGGGGTACTGAATGGCCATATCCTCCAGCGACGGATCCTGGAATATGACGAACGGCGGCAGGTCGTGCTTCTTGGCCACCTTCTTGCGCAGATCCTTGAGCATGGCGTAGAGCTCCTCGTCGGCAGCGCCCTTACCCATTGACGCCGACATTGCCTCCTCTTCCTTCTCCTCCTCGTCGTAGTTGTGGTCGAGAGTGATGCTCACGGGACCCGGAGAAGCGATGTATGCCCGACCCTTGTCGTTGACCGAGATCAGGCCGTAGTTCTCGATGCTCTTGTCGATAAGGCCCATGATAAGGCCCTGACGGATGACGGCGCCCCAGAAGCGGGCATCGTGATCCTCACCCGCGCCGAACCACTTGAGTTTGTTGTGACCGTAGCTCTTCACCTGAGCCGTAACCTTGCCCGTAAGCACCGCCACAAGGTGGTCGATCTTGAACTTGTCGCCTATGGCCGACAGCGCCTCGAGTGCCATCTTCATCTGCTGGCTTGCCTCGATCTTGGGCTTGGGGTTTACGCAGTTGTCGCAGCAGCCGCAATTGGGCTCGGTGTACTCCTCGCCAAAGTAGTGCAGCAGCGTCTTGCGGCGGCACATCGAACTCTCGGCATACGATACCGTCTCGAGCAGAAGCAGCTTTCCGATCTCCTGCTCGGCAAGCGGCTTGCCCTGCATGAACTTCTCGAGTTTCTGTATATCCTTGTAGCTGTAGAAGGCAAGGCAGTGGCCCTCGCCGCCGTCACGGCCGGCGCGGCCCGTCTCCTGATAGTAGCCTTCAAGCGACTTGGGTATGTCGTAGTGGATGACGTAGCGTACATCGGGTTTGTCGATACCCATACCGAAGGCTATCGTCGCCACGATAACATCGACACGCTCCATAAGGAAGTCGTCCTGATTGTTGGCGCGCGTCTGCGCATCCATGCCGGCATGGTATGCCAGCGCCTTGATGCCGTTGGCCACGAGCAGCTCGGCCAGCTCCTCGACCTTCTTGCGGCTGAGGCAGTAGATGATGCCGCTCTTACCCTCGCGCTGCTTGATGAAGCGGATGATGTCGCGCTCGACATCGAACTTGGGGCGTATCTCATAGAAGAGGTTCGGACGGTTGAACGACGACTTGAACACCGTGGCGTCAACCATGCCGAGATTCTTCTGTATATCCATCTGCACCTTGGGCGTAGCCGTCGCCGTAAGGGCGATGAGCGGCGCCTGGCCGATATCGTTTATGATGGGACGTATACGGCGGTACTCGGGACGGAAGTCGTGACCCCACTCCGAGATACAGTGCGCCTCGTCGATGGCATAGAACGAGATCTTTATCTTGCGCAGGAACGCCACGTTGTCCTCCTTGGTGAGCGACTCGGGAGCAAAATAGAGCAATTTTGTCTTTCCTGCCAACACGTCGCTGCGCACCTGGTTGATTGCGGTCTTGTTGAGCGACGAATTGAGGAAATGCGCTATGCCCGACTCGGTGGAGAAGGTACGCATGGCATCGACCTGGTTTTTCATCAGGGCGATAAGGGGCGAGATTATGATGGCCACGCCGTCCATAAGCAACGCAGGCAACTGGTAGCACAACGATTTACCGCCTCCGGTAGGCATCAGCACGAACGTGTCGCGTCCGGCCAACAGATTACGTATAACAGCCTCCTGGTTACCCTTGAACGAGGTAAAACCGAAGTACTCCTTGAGCTTGTCGTACAAAACGTCGTTATCCTGCTCCATCATTGTCAGTGCTTTATGGGGCAACGTGCCGCCAAAAGGGAAATTTTATGTAAAGATAAACCTTTTTTCGGAAAAAATGATAACTTTGTAAAAAATTTATCGGGTATATGCGCCTGTTCACAAGCGAGCTGGTAAAGAAATACAAATCACGCACGGTGGTGGATCACGTCACCATTGACGTCAACCAGGGCGAGATCGTGGGACTGCTTGGCCCCAACGGCGCCGGAAAGACCACTACCTTTTATATGATTGTGGGTCTGATCACCCCCAACGAGGGTCAGATATTCCTAGAGAAGGACGACAAGAGCGTCATCGAGCTCACCAACGAGCCCGTCTACCGACGCGCGCAGATGGGTGTGGGATACCTCGCACAGGAGGCGTCGGTATTCCGCCGCCTTAGTGTCGAGGACAACATACGCGCCGTTCTCGAGATGACCACCTACAGCAAAGAGTACCAGCAGGAGCGCTGCGAATCCCTCATCGAGGAGTTCCGCCTGCAGAAGGTACGCAAGAGCCTCGGCATACAGCTCTCGGGAGGCGAGCGCCGCCGTACCGAGATCGCCCGCGCCGTGGCCATCAACCCCGCGTTCATACTCCTCGACGAACCCTTTGCGGGCGTCGACCCCATCGCCGTGGAGGATATACAGAGCATCGTGGCCACGCTCAAGAACAAGAACATCGGCGTCATAATCACCGACCATAACGTCGACGAGACGCTGGCTATCACCGACCGCACGTACCTGCTCTACGAGGGACGCATCCTCAAGACCGGTACGGCCGAGGACCTGGCCAACGACGAGATGGTGCGAAAGGTATACCTGGGCAAGAACTTCCAGCTGCGCTACAACCACGTCACCGCGGCCCAGCAGCCCAAACCCGACGAACGACAACAGGACAACCAAAAACAAGACTAAACGATACATATGGACAAAACCGTCTCCTTGGGGAGTGCCAACGGAACAATTACTCCTCCAAGTTCAAAGAGTTACGCACAACGCGCCATAGCCCTCGCGCTGCTGGCCGAAGGACGCACGACGCTGCGCAACATAGAATTCTGTAAGGATACCCGCTCGGCCATCTCCTGCATCGAGGCGCTCGGCGCCAAAGTATCATATCTCGACGACTCGACCATCGCCGTCGACGGCGGCCTGAACCCCGTGACCGACACGCTCATGGTCGGCGAATCGGGCCTCGCCACACGTCTGTTCACCCCCATCGCATCGCTCAACTCGACACCCATCTGCATCAAGGGCGAGGGCACGCTGCTCCACCGCCCCATGATCATGATGATCGAGCCGTTGCGCAAGCTGGGCGTCGAGGTGCGCGACGGAGGCGGACACCTGCCCATCGTCGTCAGGGGCCCCATCCACGGCGGCAACATCGAGGTCGACGGCAGCTTCTCGTCGCAGTTCATCACGGGACTGCTGCTCGCGCTGCCCCTGGCCAAGGAGGACACGACGCTCTACGTACGCTCGGCCGTATCGACGCCCTACATCGACATGACCATCGACACGGCGCGCCGCTTCGGTGTCGAGATCATGCACCACGAGGGCGACTACTCGGAGTTCTACATCGAGGGTGGCCAGACCTACCGCCCCGCCGACATCGCCATCGAGGGCGACTGGAGCGGCGCCTCGACCATGCTCGTGGCCGGAGCCATAGCGGGCCGCGTAACGCTTAAGAACCTCTCGACGCTATCGAAGCAGGCCGACACGGCCATCTGCCGCGCCCTCGAAAGAGCCGGCGCGGGCATCATAATAGAAGGAGACTCGATAACGGTGACCAAACGGCCGCTGCGCCCCTTCACCTTCGACGCCACCAACTCGCCCGACCTCTTCCCCGCACTGGCGGCACTCGCCGCGGCGGCTCACGGCGAAAGCACCATCATCGGCACGCAGCGCCTGCTGCACAAGGAGAGCGACCGCGCCGAGACCATACGCCAGGAGTACGAGAAACTGGGCATCGAGGTCGACATAAGCGAGGAGAACGTAATGAAGATCCGCGGCGGCGAGATACACCCCGCCACCGTCTTCAGCCACAACGACCACCGCATAGCCATGTCGCTCGCCGTATCGGCGCTGCGCTGCAAGGGCGATGTAACGATAGAGAATGCCGAATGCGTCGAGAAGAGCTACCCGACATTCTTCGAGGATCTGGAATCGATAACCGTACGCTGACATGAACTCTTGGGGCAACAGATTCAGGGTGACGCTCTGGGGCGAGTCGCACGGAGCGCAGGTAGGAGTCACCATCGACGGAGTACCGGCAGGCATACCTGTCTCGGAAGATGACTTCGAGGCCGACCTCGCACGCCGCCGCTCGGGCGCCGCAGGCACCACGCCGCGCAAGGAGAGCGACGCGCCGCACATCGTGTCGGGCGTCTACAGGGGATATACGACGGGAGCCCCGCTTACGGTGGAGTTCCTCAACGAGAATACACGTTCGGGCGACTACTCGTCGCTGGAGACGCACCCGCGCCCGTCGCACGCCGACTGGGTGGCGATGAAGAAATACCACGGCTACAACGACCCCCGCGGCGGAGGCCACTTCTCGGGACGCATAACGCTGGCGCTGGTTACGGCGGGCGTGGTGGCCAAGAAGATCCTCGGCGAGGGCGTCAAATTCACCACCGAAATCACCGAAATAGGAGGCTGCGCCGACAAGGAGCGCTTCGGCGAGATAATCGAACACGCCCGCATGGAGCAGGACTCGGTGGGCGGCGTTGTCGAGTGCCGCGCCGAGGGCGTGGCGGCAGGGCTGGGCGAACCGTTCTTCGATTCGGCCGAGAGCCTCATCGCACACCTGCTCTTCTCGGTGCCCGCGGTCAAGGGCGTGGAGTTCGGCAGCGGCTTTGCCGCAGCCCGCATGCGCGGATCGGAACATAACGACCCCATTGTCGACGCCGAGGGCCACACCGCGACGAACCACGCCGGCGGCATCGTCGGCGGCATCACCAACGGCAACGCCATCGTCGTACGTGCCGCCGTGAAGCCCACCGCCTCGATCTCGCGCGAGCAGCAGACCTACAACTGCGCCGACGGACGCATCGAAACACTTGTCATAAAGGGACGCCACGACGTCTGCATAACACTGCGCGCGGCCGTTGTCGTGGAGGCCGCTACAGCCATCGCGCTGGCCGACCTCAGCCTCAGAGCCTGAATACCATGGAAGCCACGCGGGGCGAAATAACGGCCTACATAGCAGCAGCCGTGCTGGGGCTATACCCCGAGCGCGAGGCGCGCCGCATAGCCATCATGGCGGCGGCGGCACTCGGCGGCGAGGCGGAGGCGAAGTTTCTGGCCGATCCCAATCAGAGAGTCACGATAGACGGCGTGGAGGAGTGTGCCGCACAGCTCGCGGCGGGACGTCCCGTGCAATATGTCACGGGGCGCGCGGAGTTTTGCGACATGACATTCCATGTTGACGAGAGCGTGCTCATACCGCGCCCCGAGACCGAAGAGTTGGTCATGTGGGCCGCGCAGTGCGCCGCAGGCAAACCCCGTCCCCGCATACTCGACGTCTGCACCGGCAGCGGATGCATAGCCATAGCGCTGGCCGCACGCCTGCCCGAGGCGGAGGTGACGGCGCTCGACCTGTCGCACGCCGCCGTCGAGACGGCACGCCGCAATGCCTCAACGAACAATGTCAAGGTGCGTTTCGTAGAGGATGACGCGCTGAAGGGGATGCCCACGCTTGCGGGCGAGCGGTTCGATATCATCGCATCAAACCCGCCCTACATACCGCGCTCGGAGATGGCCTCGATGCACGTCAACGTCACACGTTACGAACCACACATGGCTCTGTTCGTTGACGATGCCGACCCGCTGGTATTCTACCGCGCCATAGCCCGCGCGGCGCGCGGAATGCTCGCCCCCGACGGGGCGCTGCTCTTCGAGGTGCACGAGGCGTGGGCCGAACGCACGGCCGAAATGCTGCGCGAGGAGGGGTTCGACGACACGCAACTGCGGTGCGACCTGTTCGGTAAACCGAGAATGACATGCAGCAGGACCGCAAGATAAAACGCGCCAAAACGGCACAGCAGGCCCTGGAGTCGCTCATGCGCCTCTGCGCACGAGCCGAGCGGTCGTCGGGCGATGCCATGCGCCTGATGGCTACATGGCAGGTGCCGCAACAGGAGCGCGACGCCGTGCTGCAGCGGCTACGGGACGAGAAGTTCATCGACGACAGGCGTTATGCCGAAGCCTTCGTGCGCGAGAAGATAAACCTCAGCGCCTGGGGCGAATACAAGATAACGGCGGCACTGCGCCGCAAGGGAATAGACGACAATACGGTCAGGGAGGCCATGTCGCTGTACGTGCGCACCGACACCGAGGAGCGGCTCGAAGAGCGGCTGCAACGCAAGGCGCGCACCGTGAAATACGACACGCCCTACCAGCTGCGCACGAAGCTCATGCGCTACGGCGCATCGCTGGGATACTCCTTCGACCAGGTGGCGCAGAGCGTCGACCGCATAATGGAGAATATAACAAACGACACATGCGAAGAGGATACATTCACCTTGTACTGACGGCCGCGGCGGCCGTCGGCATCACGGCCGGGGCGTCGGCACAGCGCCTCGACACGGCATATTACGACTTTCCGCTGCGCGACGTTGCGGGATACTACTCGGCCAACTTCGGCGAGATGCGCCCCAACCACTTCCACTCGGGCACCGACATCAAGACCGACGGTGTGGAGGGCAAGCCCGTCGTGGCAGCAGCCGACGGCTACGTCTCGCGCATATTCATGTCGCCGTGGGGCTACGGCCTGGCCCTATACGTCACCCACCCCAACGGCACCACCACCGTCTACGGCCACCTGTCGCGCTTCCGCAAGGACATAGCCGACTACGTATGGCAGCAGCGCCACAGCCAGCGCAAGAACCGCGTCGACCTCTACTGCAAGGAGGGTACGTTCACCGTCAAGCGCGGCGAGGAGATCGCCCGCTCGGGCGATACGGGGTCGTCGGGAGGCCCGCACCTGCACTTCGAGATACGCGACGCGCGCACGCAGAAGACCCTCAACGTCATACAGCAGGGCATACTGCGGCCGAAGGACGACATCGCCCCGCTGATGATGAAGCTGCACTACGTGGAGGTTGACACCGTGCGCAACATCCCCGTGCACAGCGCCCTGCGCACCTACGCCCTGCAGAAGGGGCCCGACTCGATATATCGCCCCGCGCAGACCTCGCCGCTGAAGGTCGGCCGCAGGGGTTACTTCATCGTCGAGGTGTCGGACCGCAAGAACGACTGCGCCAACACCTACGGCGTCTACCGCGTCACCGAGCGGCTCGACGAGCGCCCGATATTCGAATACCGCAACGACGGCTTCCCGTTCAACTTCTCGCGCTACTGCAACTCGGTATCCTACTACCCCATACAGCGCGCCTCGCGTAACGAGGCCATACGCCTGACTCACATCGAGGGCGGTACCAGCTACTTCTACACCGTGGTCGAGGACCGCGGCATAGTATCGGCCGCCGAGGGTGAAAGCCGCAACGTCGTCATCGAGGCCGCCGACGACTGCGGCAACGTCTCGACCCTTGCGTTCGAGATCGAGGGCAAGCCCGACAGCGAATGCTTCACGGGACACATCGACCCCGAGAGCGACATCATACGCCGAGGCAGCGACTTCACGGCACGCGTCGACAGCATCTTCAGCGTCACCGTACCGCGCGGCGCGCTCTACGAGTCGGTCGTGTCGGACATCGCACGCGAAGACGACCTGCGCCCCCATGCCGACACTACGGTAAAGGTGCTCTCGCCGGCATACCGAGTGCTCGATCGCAGCATACCGCTGCACAAGGGCATCACGCTCACGTTCACCACGCCCGTCGACAAGGCCCTGCAGCGCCACACGACAATGGCATCGGTGTCAAGCAACGGCTCGCTCGCCTACGCCGGAGGGTCATACGCCGATGGCAGCCTCAAGGCTCAGACCTCGACGCTGGGCACCTACTGCCTGGCGGCCGACCTGACGCCGCCCACCATACGCCCGTCGTTCAAGGATGGCGAGGACTGCCGCTCGCGGCGGACTCTCACCTTCCGCATCGCAGACAACTTCTCGGGCATAGGTTCCTACACGGCCTCGATCGACGGCCGCTGGGTTGCCGTCGACTACGCGCCCAAGCATGCCCGCGCCACCATCCACCTCGATGCCGAGGGCATCACGGGAGGCGTCGCACACGAAGTGTCGTTCACGCTGACCGACAACTGCGGCAACCGCACCGTCTGGAAAGGCTCCATAGTAAAATAACGTGCAGCACGGCCCGCCGAGCCGCACGTACAGCGCCCAGGGGCTTCGCGCAAAAGGCACGAAGCCCCTTATTTTGCGTCCTACGGCAAGAAAAAGATTGAAGGTTATGCAATTTTTTCATACATTTGAACCTTGGGAACAGACTATATTCAACCACAAACAGATATGCTAAAACAAACACTCTCAGCACTCGCTTGCGCCCTCGCCCTGGCGGCGGCGCCCGCGCCCGCCGAGGCGCAGGAGAGCGGTTTCTCGCCCGTGGACTATGTAAACCCGCTGGTGGGAACGCTCTCGACATTCGAACTCTCGACGGGAAACACCTATCCCGCCATAGCCCGTCCCTGGGGAATGAACTTCTGGACCCCGCAGACGGGCGAGATGGGCAACGGATGGCAGTATGTATATACCGACAACAAGATCCGCGGCTTCAAGCAGACGCACCAGCCCAGCCCCTGGATCAACGACTTCGGCCAGTTCTCGATAATGCCCGTGGTCGGGGCTCCCGTCTTCGACCAGGACAAGCGCGCAAGCTGGTTCTCGCACAAGGGCGAGGTGGCCAAGGCTTACTACTACAAGGTATACCTTGCCGAGCACGACGTGGTGACCGAGTTCGCCCCCACCGACCGCGCCGCCATCTTCCGCTTCACCTTCCCCGACTCGGATGATTCGTACGTTGTGGTCGACGCCTTCGACCGCGGCTCGGCCGTGGAGATCGACAAGGCCAACAACCGCATCACGGGATACACCACGCGCAACAGCGGCGGCGTACCCGAAAACTTCAAGAACTACTTTGTCGTCGAGTTCGACAAGCCGTTCGAGTATGTGGCCACCGTCGCCGACGGCAATATCAGCGAGGGTACGCTCGCGCAGAAGGCTGGCCATGCCGGCGCCATCATCGGCTTCGCCACATCGAAGGGCGAGAAGGTGCATGCACGCGTGGCTTCGTCGTTCATCAGCCCCGAGCAGGCGCTCGTAAACCTCAAGGAGTTGGGCAATGACACGCTCGAGGAGGTGGCCGAGAAGGGCCGCAAGGCGTGGAACGAGGTGCTGGGCCGCATCGAGGTCAGCGGCGGCGACCTCGACCAGATGCGCACCTTCTACTCGTGCCTCTACCGATCGACACTCTTCCCCCACAAGTTCTACGAGGTGAGCGACAAGGGCGAGATACTGCACTACAGCCCTGAGAAGGGCACAGTCGAGAAGGGTTACTACTATACGGGCACCGGTTTCTGGGACACGTTCCGCTGTCTCTTCCCGCTGCTCAACGTACTCTATCCGTCGGAGAACCTCAAGATGCAGGAGGGCCTTCTGAACGTCTACCGCGAGAGCGGCTTCTTCCCCGAGTGGGCTAGCCCGGGACACCGCGGCTGCATGATCGGCAACAACTCGGCATCGGTACTCGCCGACGCCTACCTGAAGGGCGTAAAGGTGGATGACCCCGAGACGCTCTACGAGGGACTTATCCACGGCGCCAACAACGTTCATCCCCGCATCGGATCAACAGGCCGCACCGGATACCAGTACTACAACGAGCTGGGATATGTGCCCTACGACGTGAAGATAAACGAGAACGTGGCCCGCACGCTCGAGTACGCCTACGACGACTGGTGCATCTACCGCATGGGCAAGGCTCTGGGCCGCCCCGATGAGGAGACCGACCTATACGCAAAGCGCGCCATGAACTACCGCAACGTGTTCGACCCCGAGACGCGCCTGATGCGCGGCCGCAACAAGGACGGCGAGTTCATGAAGCCCTTCTCGCCGCTCAAGTGGGGCGACGCCTTCACCGAGGGTAACAGCTGGCACTACACGTGGTCGGTATTCCACGACCCGCAGGGCCTGATCGACCTCATGGGCGGTGACGACGAGTTCGTCGCCATGCTCGACTCGGTATTCACCGTACCGCCCGCATACGACGACAGCTACTACGGCGGCACCATCCACGAGATACGCGAGATGACCGTCATGAACATGGGCAACTACGCCCACGGCAACCAGCCCATACAGCACATGATCTACCTCTACGACTATGCCGGCCAGCCGTGGAAGGCACAGTACTGGCTGCGCGAAGTGATGAACCGCCTCTACTCGGCCACCCCCGACGGATACTGCGGCGACGAGGACAACGGACAGACCTCGGCATGGTATGTCTTCTCGGCGCTGGGATTCTACCCCGTATGCCCGGGTACCGACCAGTACATCATGGGCGCACCACTGTTCAAGAAGGCCGTGCTGCACCTCGAGAACGGCAACACCTTCGAGATCTCAGCGCCCGACAACAGCGCCGACAACCGCTACATCGACGCCATGACCATCGACGGCAAGCGCTACACGCACAACTACATCACCCACGAGCAGATAATGCAGGGCGGCAAGATGGAGGTCGAGATGAGCGACAAGCCCAACACCAAGCGCGGCACGGCCAAGAGCGACCGCCCATACTCGTTCTCGAACGAAAAACACTAAAACACACTACACGATGAAACACATTGTATCGGCAATAGCCCTGCTGGCCGCCATAGCCGTCACCGCCTGCGGCGGCACGGACTACACGGCCAAGGTCGACCCCTACATCGGGTCGGGCGGCCACGGACACGTCTTCGTCGGGGCAAACGTCCCCAACGGAATGATACAGGCCGGCCCGCAGAACATACACAAGGGCTGGGACTGGTGTTCGGGATACCACCACTCGGACAGCATCGTCATAGGCTTCACGCACACCCACCTCAGCGGTACGGGATGCGCCGACCTGGGCGACATACTCCTCATGCCCTTCACGGGCAAGGTGCGTACCTCGCGCGGCTCGCAGGAGGACATATCGGGTTCGTGCTCGTCATTCTACTCGCACGACAACGAGACCGTGCGCCCGGGTTACTACGCGCTGAAGATGGATAACGGCGTAAGTGTCGAACTCACGGCCACCGAGCGCGTGGCTCTGCACCGCTACACCTATCCCGACGGCGAGACGCCCCGCCTGCTCATAAACCTGCAGGAGGGCAACGGCGACTCGGCCTATGAGACACAGATCACGAAGGTCGACAACAACACCATCGAGGGCTACCGCTTCTCGCACGGCTGGAGCCCGCAGCACAAGGTCTACTTCTGCCTGCGCAGCGAGCAGGCGATATCGTCGCTCGACCTCTTCGAGGGTGACACGCCCTCGGAAGGCGGCAAGGAGAGCCTCACGGGCCGCGGCGTAAAGGGTGTCGTCACGTTCGAGGGCAACCCGACGCAGGTGTCGCTCCGCGTGGCCATATCGTCCGTCAGCTGCCAGAACGCACGCCTGAACCTCGACACCGAGACCGACGGGTTCAACTTCGGCAAGGTCGAGAAGCAGGCCGTCGCCAAGTGGAACGACCGCCTGGCTCAGATCAAGGTCGAGGGCGGCGATCCCCGCACCGAGAAGATCTTCTACACGGCACTCTACCACGCCATGATCGCCCCCACGATCTACTGCGACGTCAACGGCGAGTACCGCGGCATCGACGACAAGGTGCGCACGGCCGACGGGTGGACAAACTACTCGTGCTTCTCGCTGTGGGATACCTACCGCACGCTCAACCCGCTGCTGACCATACTCTCGCCCGCGATGGTCGACAACATCGTGCGTTCGTTCCTCAGCATATACGACGAGCAGGGCAAGCTGCCCATATGGACGCTCGTCGGAGGCGAGACCAACTGCATGCCCGGCTACAGTTCGGTGCCCATAATCGCCGACGCCTACCTGAAGGGGATCCGCGGCTATGATGCCGACAAGGCCCTCGAGGCGATGGTAGCGACGGCCACCAACCAGAGCCAGAACGGCGTGCCCTACATCCTCGAAAAGGGCTACATCCCCTGCGACAAGGTACACGAGGCCACCTCGATCGCCCTCGAGTATGCCGCCGACGACTGGGGCACGGCCCTCATGGCAAAGCAGATGGGACGCAAGGATATCTACGAGGAGTACATGCGCCGCGGCCACGCCTACGAGCAGTACTTCGACCGCACGCTCAACTACATACGCCCGAAGATGGACGACGGCACGTGGCGCACGCCCTACGACCCCTTCAAGTCGGTACACAGCGTGGGCGACTTCACCGAGGGCACGGGATGGCAGTACACCTTCTTCGTGCCGCAGCACCCCGAGGGTCTTATCGACCTGATGGGCGGCGACGGGGCCTTCATCACCAAGCTCGACTCGCTCTTCACGGTCGAGGGCGACATGGGCGCCGAGGCGTCGAGCGACATCAGCGGCCTGATCGGACAATACGCCCACGGCAACGAGCCCAGCCACCATGTGGCATATCTCTACCCCTATGCCGGCGAACAGTGGAAGACGGCCGAGAAGGTACGCTACATCGACCGCGAGTTCTACACCGACCGGCCCGACGGCATCATCGGCAACGAGGACTGCGGCCAGATGTCGGCTTGGTACATCATGTCGGCGATGGGATTCTACCAGGTGAACCCCTCGAACGGCGTGTTCGTATTCGGCTCGCCCCTCTTCCCGCGTCTGACGGTTGAGCTGGAGAACGGCCGCACCTTCACCGTCACGGCCGAGGGCAACAGCGACACCAACATCTACATACAGTCGGCAACGCTCAACGGCAAGCCCTACGACAAGTCGTACATAACATACGACGACATCATGGCGGGCGGCGAGCTGCGATTCGTCATGGGAGCAACGCCCAACAAGGAGTTCGGCGCCGCACCCGAGTCGCGCCCCATCAGTGCACAATAGAAGGCCGGCAAGCAACAGGATGCAAACGGCGCGAGGCAGAATCCCGCAACGGGAATTCCGCCTCGCGCTCGTTTTATTGCCGACGTCAGAATGGTGCATATTGTTGCATAAAAATTGCCGCACATGAGCCGCAACGGGTGCATGTTATGTTTTTTTGTATATCTTTGTGCGCTATAATTTAGATTATCACGCAATTCTACACGCTATGGGACTGGAAAAATACGAATCGAAACAGCAGCAGATATTCAAACCCGCTGCATTCATATACCCCTTCATAAGCCGCTTCGACATGCTCACGCCCGCCCTGCAGGACAAGGTCGAGGAGTGGTCGGCCACCGAGGACACATGCTCGTTCAAGGTAAAAGGTTTCACTTTGAAACTGCGCATTGCAGAACGTGCCGAGAACCGACACGTCAAGATTACGGGTGACGACGGCAGCGGCGTGCCCGTCGATTTCGCATTCTGGATACAACTACACCAGGTTTCGGACACCGACACCAGAATACGCATGGTTCTGCACGCCGAACTGAACATGATGATGCGCATGATGATAGGCGGCAAAATCCAGGGCGGACTCGACAAGGCGGTCGAAGGTCTGGCTGCCGCTTTCAATCAGATGCCCTGAGCGTAGTGCTCCGCCGGGCAGGGTTTTCAGTTCGGTTGCGCCCGCCGGACCCGTTTACGAAAAAAAACCCTTACATTAATTTGATTATCATCAAAAATGTAGTACATTTGCGGACACAAAGTAACCAGATGTTAAATTACAAATAACTAATTGCTATGACTAAGGCTGATATCGTAAATGAAATTGCCAAAAGCACCGGCGTTGAGAAGGTATTGGTTCAGACGATCGTCGAGGCGTTCATGGAGAACGTAAGAAATTCGCTGATCGAGAACAACAACGTCTATCTTCGTGGTTTCGGAAGTTTCATCATCAAGAAGCGCGCTCAGAAAGTGGCCCGCAATATTTCGAAGAATACGACCATCACCATCCCCGAGCACAATATCCCGGCCTTCAAGCCCTCTAAGAGCTTCGTGGCAAAGGTAAAGTAATCCACTGTAAAGACATTTCTCACTAAAATCATAAAACTATGCCAAACGGAAAGAAGCACAAGCGTCACAAGATGACTACGCACAAGCGCAAGAAGCGTCTTCGCAAGAACCGTCACAAGAAGAAGTAATCTTCTTCTCGACCGGTATTCAGTTGCGTTAGCAAGTAGGTAAAATAAAAGCTAAAGGGTCGCTTTTTTCTAACGCCCTTTAGCTTTACCTATTTTTGATGAAAGTAAATCGTTATCCTCTTAATTTTAATGAATCGAGAATTAGTCATAAACGTCACCCCGAAAGAGATCTCCATAGCCCTGTGTGAGGACAAGGTGCTCGTCGAGCTCAACAAGGAGCAGAGCCAAACGGGATTCGCCGTAGGGGACATATATCTGGGCAAGGTCCGCAAGATAATGCCCGGTTTGAACGCGGCGTTCGTCAACATCGGTCACGAAAAGGACGCATTCATCCACTATCTCGATTTGGGCAGTCAGTTCTCCTCGCTGCAGAAGGTGGTAAACAGCCGCCAGCCCGGCAAGCGGGGCATCAGGGTCGAGACCATGAAGCTCGAACCCAACATTGAAAAATCAGGCAAGCTCGCCTCGTATCTTCAGGTCGGACAGACCGTAATGGTGCAGATCGCAAAGGAGGCGATCTCGACAAAGGGACCGCGCCTTACGGCCGACATATCGCTCGCAGGACGCAACGTCGTGCTCGTGCCATTCACATCGAAGATATTCATTTCACAGAAAATACGCTCGACCGAAACGAAGAAACGCCTGCGCCAGATCGCAGCCGGAATCCTTCCCAAGAACTTCGGCGTCATCATACGCACGGCTGCGGCCGAGGCCCACGACGCCGACATCGAGCAAGACATACGCTCCCTGGTGGAGCGCTGGAACAATGCCGTCGGCAACATCCGCAAGAGTCAGGCCCCCGCGCTGCTCATGAGCGAGATGAACCGCGCAAACACCATAATCAGAGACTCGCTCAATTCGACATTTTCACAGATCACCGTCGACGACGAAGCGCTGTACCGCGAAATCAAGGACTACATAAAGATAATCGACCCGCAGCTTGAGAAGATCGTAAAACTCTATCGCGGCTCGGTACCCATATTCGACAACTTCGACATATCGAAGCAGATCAAGTCGCTCTTTGCCAAGTACGTGTCGCTCAAGCGCGGCGCATACCTCATCATCGAGCACACCGAGGCCATGAACGTCATCGACGTCAACTCGGGCAACCGCACCAAGGCCGAAGTCAACCAGGAGCAGACGGCCATGGAGGTGAATATGGCCGCCGCCAAGGAGATTGCGCGCCAGCTGCGTCTGCGCGACCTGGGCGGAATAGTCATCATCGACTTCATCGACCTGCACAAGGCGCAGAACCGCCAGATGCTCTTCGAGGAGATGACCAAGCTCATGGCCACCGACAAGGCCAAGCACACCATCCTGCCGCTCACGAAGTTCGGCCTGATGCAGATCACGCGCCAGAGGGTACGCCCCGTGGCCGTGGAGGATGTCACGGACGTATGTCCCACGTGTAACGGTACGGGCAAGATCGAACCCACGATACTGCTCGAACGCAAGATCGAGAACCAGATACAGTTCCTTACCGAGGACCGCGGCGTGAAGTACATACGCCTTCGCGTAAGCCCCTACGTCGCATCGTACATATGCCACGGACTGCTGTCGCTGCGCAACCGCTGGATGATGAAGTACCGTGCATGGATCGACGTGGTATCGGACCAGAGCCAGGGCATGGTCGACGTGCGATACCAGGACCGCAACGGCGCCGCACTCATAGAGTAACACGCCCCGAGTAACACGCCGCCGCGACCGTCGGAAACTGATTCCGCGCGGCGGCCAAACCCTTCACAGGAAGATCACAATACGTCGCTTTGGAGAGTATAGACAATATCATGCAGCGCATCGGCGCATCGGACCCCTTCCGACGCATGTTGTCGCTTTACGAAGAAAAGAGCCTCACCGTCCACCTCGAAGATCTGGTCGGCGGAGCTCTTTCGCTCTATTCGTCGGCGCTGGTTAAGGCGCGCGGCGGCCTGCACATATTCGTGGCCGAGGACCGCGACGCCGCAGCCTACATGCTCAACGACTTCTATACGCTGCTGGACGAGGATCGAGTGCACTTCTTCCCCACGTCGTACAAGAAATCGATTCTCTACGGCAAGGAGGATGCCCAGGGGCTCGTGCAGCGCACCAACACGCTCAACGCCATACGCCGCAACGACGCGCCCTACATCGTCGTATGCACCTACCCCGAGGCGCTGGCCGAACGCGTGGCCGACGCCACAACCCTCACGGGCCGCAGCCTGCGCGTGGCGGTGGGTGACACGGTCGCCATGTCGGAGCTGGAACAGCGGCTGGCCGACCAGGGTTTCACGCAGGTGGACTTCGTATATGAGCCGGGGCAGTATTCGCTGCGCGGAGGTATTCTCGACGTCTTCTCATACTCGGAGAGCCGCCCCTACCGTATCGACTTCTTCGGCGACACGGTCGACTCGATACGCCTGTTCAACATATCGAGCCAGCTGTCGAACGACAAGGTGCAGCAGGCAGAGATCATCCCCAACCTCAACGCCGCATCGCCCGAGAAGGTGTCGCTGCCGCGGTTTGCGGGAGAGGCCACATACTGGTTCTACGACGCCGACTACGTCATGCGCCGCATCAACGACCTGCGCCGCAGGCTGCTCACTGAGATGGAGGAGCCCACGCAGATCGACACCCTCATGACCAGCCGCAACATACTGCTCGACGACATGCTCTCCAGCCGCCTCTGCATGCTGCGCGACAACCTCAACGAGCGTCCGTCGACGGCCTCGGTGCGGTTTGCCACGGCGCCGCAGCCCAAGTTCAACAAGAAGTTCGACGTGCTGGCCGACGACATGAGCGCCTCGGCCGCAAAGGGGTACAAGACATACATACTGTCGGAAAACAAGGCGCAGATCGAGCGTCTGGACAACATATTCCACCAGACGGGCCACGGCGACGTTGTCGTCAACGCCATACCGATCACGCTGCACGAGGGCTTTGTCGACCACACGCTCAAGCTCTGCCTCTACACCGACCATCAGATCTTCGACCGCTACCACCGTTACCGCATAAACGGCGAGATCAAACGCGACGAGCAGATGACCGTAGCGGAGCTCAACGCCCTGAAGATGGGCGACTACGTGGTGCACATCGACCACGGCGTGGGACGCTTCGGCGGTCTGGTCAAGATAAACGAGAACGGCAAGGTGCACGAGGCCATAAAGCTCGTTTACAAGGACAACGACGTGCTCTTCGTCAACGTCCACTCGCTGCACCGCATATCGCGCTACAAGAGCGGCGACAGCGAGCCTCCGAAGATATACAAGCTCGGCAACGGCGCATGGCAGAAACTCAAGAGCGCGACGAAGAAGGCCGTAAAGGATATTTCCCGGGAGCTTATCGCACTCTATGCCAAGCGCAAGGCGAGTCCGGGCTTCGCATTCTCGCCCGACAGCTACCTGCAGAACGAGATGGAGGCGTCGTTCCAGTGGGAGGAGACGCCCGACCAGCAGAGCGCCATCGCCGCCATAAAGAAGGACATGGAGTCACCGCAACCGATGGACCGCCTGGTGTGCGGCGACGTGGGCTTCGGCAAGACCGAAGTCGCCATACGCGCCGCCTTCAAGGCTGCCGTCGACGGCAAGCAGGTGGCGGTGCTGGTCCCCACGACGATCCTCGCACTGCAGCACTACCGCTCGTTCATGGAGCGGCTGCGCGACCTGCCCGTGCGCATCGAGTACCTCAACCGCTCGAAGAGCGCCAAGCAGACGCGCGAGATAGCCGAGGACCTGGCTGCGGGCAAGATCGACATACTCATCGGCACGCACAAGATGCTCGGCAAGCAGATACGCTTCCACGACCTGGGACTGCTCATCATCGACGAGGAGCAGAAGTTCGGCGTGGCGGCCAAGGAGAAACTCTGTCAGATGAGCGTCAACGTCGATACGCTCACGCTGACGGCCACACCCATACCGCGCACGCTGCAGTTCTCGCTCATGGGTTCGCGCGACCTGTCGGTAATATCAACACCGCCACCCAACCGCCAGCCCATAATCACCGAGTCGCACACCTTCTCGGAGGATATCATACGCGACGCCGTCGAGGAGGAGCTCTCGCGCGGCGGACAGGTATATTTCGTCAACAACCGCGTCGAGGACCTGCTCACGCTGCAGGGTCTCATCACACGCCTCTGCCCCAAGGCACGCGTGGCCGTCGGACACGGCAAGATGCCGCCCGAGCAGCTGGAGAAGCTCATCATGGACTTCATCTACGGCGAGTACGACGTGCTGGTGGCAACCACCATCATCGAGAACGGAATTGACGTGCCCAACGCCAACACCATAATCATAAACAACGCCCACTACTACGGCCTGAGCGACCTGCACCAGATGCGCGGCCGCGTCGGCCGCAGCAACCGCAAGGCCTACTGCTACCTGCTCACGCCGCCCGAGGAGTTGCTCACGGGGGATGCGCGGCGACGTCTGCGCGCCATCGAGGAGTTCTCGGACCTGGGCTCGGGATTCAACATCGCCATGCAGGATCTCGACATACGCGGCGCCGGCAACCTGCTGGGGGCCGAGCAGAGCGGCTTCATTGCCGACATAGGCTTCGAGACCTACCAGAAGATCATGCGCCAGGCAATAGCCGAGCTGCGCGCCGAGGGTCTCGACGTGGCAGGACTGAGCGACAGCGAGGCCGAGACCATAAAGAACGACACCTACATCGACGACTCGATAATCGAGATCGACATGCTGGCCGAGCTGCCCGACGACTACGTGCGCCAGCCGGCCGAAAAGCTGCGTCTATACCGCGAGCTCGACGCGATACGCCGCGAGGAGGACCTCGTGGCCTTCGGCGAGCGTCTGGTCGACCGTTTCGGACAGCTGCCCGAGGCCGCCGTCGAGCTGCTCAATGTGGTACGCCTGCGCTGGGAGGCGGTGCGTCTGGGCATGGAGCGCGTCAAGGTGAAGAACGGACTCATGATTGTGCACTTCGTGGGCGAGCAGAACTCGCCCTACTACAAGAGCGACACTTTCATGACACTGCTGCGCAAGATCACCGCGCAGCCCGACAGATTTGTATTGAAACAGCACAATAATCGCTTGGCGATGACCGTTAGGAGGGTAATGAATGTCGGCGAGGCGGTGAGCGTGCTCAGAAGTTTGTAGAGCGGCCATGAATCTTGTTGTGGACATAGGCAACACGCATGTGAAGGCCGCCGCCGTGGAGGGCACGTCGGTAGCCATGATGCTGACCTTCCCGTCGGTGGCGGAGATGGACACCGCGCCGATAACGGCCCGATACGACATACGGCGGGCCATAGTGGCCTCGACGGGATGCGGCGCCGCCGATGCCGTCGAGTACCTGCGAAGGCAGGGCCTCGAAGTGATGGAGATGACCCCCGACACCCCGGTGCCCATAGGCAAGGTGTACAGCACGCCGCAAACGCTGGGGGCCGACCGTATCGCCGCCGCCGTAGGCGCCGAGGCGGTCTTCGGCCGGGGCGACTACCTGATCGTGGACTTCGGCACCGCCATCACGATCGACCTGGTCAGCGGCGGGGCGTTCCGCGGAGGCAACATATCGCCCGGTATGCGCATACGTTTCCGCGCACTGCACGACTACACGTCGCGCCTGCCCGAATGCTCGCCCATCGAGCGCACGTGCTTTCCCGCACAATCGACCGCCGAGGCCATCGAGCAGGGCGTCATGCAGGGCATAACGTACGAAATAGAGGGTTACATGGCAGCGTTGGCGCATGAAAATGTGAAATTATCCATAATTTTTACAGGCGGAGACGCAAAATACTTTGTGAAAAGAATTAAAAACGCGATATTTGCAAAATGCGAGTTGGTGATTTGCGGATTGAACAGAATTTTAGATTACAATGCAACTGAACAAGCGGATATTTAAGGTCATAACTACAGTCTCACTGGCATTGCCGTCAATGGCTGCTGCCCAAACTCTGACCAGCAGCATCAATACCTTCTCGCCGTACTCGATGTACGGGTTGGGCGAGTTGGCTACACCCGGAACCACCAGCATGCGTTCGATGGGAGGCGTCGGCGTAGCCATGCGTTCGAACAACATGGTCAACGTATTGAACCCCGCGGCATACAGCCAGACGCCGCAGAAGAGCTTCCTCTTCGAGTTCGGCATCGAGGCGGGCCACTTCCGCAACTCGCAGACCAAATACGGCACGTCGCAGACGACGACCTCACGCACGGCGTACAACTCGATAAACTTCCACGAGATAGCGTTCCAGATGCCGCTGGCAAAGGGCCTCGGATTCGGTTTCAACCTCACGCCCTACAGCAATGTTGGATACAACATGCACAGCGACGACATGTCGTCAGGCATAGGCGGTAACCTCGGACGCGTACAGTACCAATACTACGGCGACGGCGACGTCACCGAAATCAAGGCAGGCCTGGGATGGACCCCGTTCAAGAACTTCTCGATCGGTGCCGCCATACAGTACTACTGGGGCAACATCACCCGCAACTACAAGGCCGTGCCCACGGATATAATCACCGGCAGCGGCCAGTACTCGACCACCACGGGTATCGACACCTACGACGTGTCGCGCATAAAGGCCCAGTTCGGCGTACAGTGGAACGCCATACTCAACGCGCGCCGCGCCCTTACGTTCGGTGCGACGTACGACATAGGAGGCAAGCTCGGGCCCAAGTCGGTTAAATACGTGTATATCGACAACCTGCTCACCTCGACCGTGCGCAACGAGGAGGACAACTCGCTGCCGCTGCGCCTGCCGCGACAGATCGCAGCCGGAGTATTCTACCAGACGGTAGGCATGCGACTGGGCGTGGACTACGTATATCAGAACTGGGGTGACGAGAACTCGGGATTCCTCGAGAGCGACGGCTCGGGCAAGGGCATAAAGGTGGCATACCACAACACCAACACGGTACGCGTAGGTCTTGAGGTAACGCCCAAGCCCATAGATACCCGTAACTACCTCAACCGTGTGGCATACCGCGTGGGATTCCGCTACGGCGACTACTATCAGACCTTCGGCGGCAGCGTCATACACCAGATGGCCGTAACGGCTGGTTTCGGTCTGCCCGTAAAGCTCTTCGGACGCTCGTCGGTTGACGTCGGTTTCGAGTTCGGAATGCGTAACCCAGCAAAGGATAAGGTCACGATCGACGAAAACATTGTCGGTCTTGTCAAGAACAGATACTACAAGCTATCACTCGGCGTATCGTTGTTCGGAGACGACGACTGGTTCAGACGATACAAGTTCAAATAGCGTCACGGGCCCCAAGCCCCACCCTACCCGGCAGACTGCCACGGCACTAACGGCCACAGTACAGTCAAGGGAACATACGGATGGATGCAGAAGGGGCGACGGAGGCTTGGTGATTATGGCAAAGAGGCATACCTCACATAATTTGAGGTGAGGGGGAGCCTGACACGGATGGCTGACAGTCCGAAAGGATGTTTCGCGAAACGGCCGTAAAGAGGGACGGGACAAAGAGCGGAAGCCATAGGGACACGGAATGACAGCAAGGCCTGTGGCCTGCTAAAAGAGGGCACTACGGGAATGGAAGGCTGGGATCCGCCGAGGAAAAAGAAAACTGAAAAAGCGACTGACGACTATACAAACATAATATACAAACTAATAAACCATAGATTACATGAAAAGTTTTAGACTCATTCTTGCCGCGGCTTTCGCTGTTGTGGGGCTGTCGGCGACGGCTCAGGTCAACTTCGACGATCCCAAGTACGCCGTCTGGGGAGAGACTGCCGAGGAGCGCAAGCAGAACATGCTCGACAATCAGTTCATGAAAGAGGCTGTCGACAACCGCAACTACAACCTTGCGGCAAAGTATCTGCAGTCGCTGCTCGAGAAATGCCCGAAGGCATCTCAGAACATCTATACCAACGGTATCAAGCTCTACAAGAACAAGATCAACCGCGCAGAGACCGCAGAGGAGAAGGATGTATACATCGACTCGCTGCTGCTGCTCTACGATATCCGTCTCGCAAACTTCGCCGACCACTCGCGCTACGGTAAGGCCTACATCCTCGACCGCAAGGCCCGTGAGCTCATGACCTACCGTCCCGACGACCGCGAGGGTATCCGCAAGATCTTCAACGAGGCCATCGCCGCAAGCGAGGAGAAGAACGGTGCACCCGATCTGGAGCTCGTAACGATATACTTCGGCGCCCTGTGCGACGACTATAAGAACGACCTCGTGGCTGCCGATGCCGTAATCGCCGACTACGACCGCTTCACCCCCGCCTTCGCAAACGCCGGCGAGGATGCAGCAGCCCTGAAGGAGCAGTTCGACGCAGCCTTCGGTTCGAGCGGCGCTGCAAGCTGCGAGAACCTCGAGGCTCTCTTCTCGAAGCGCCTGGCCGATACGCCCGATGACGAGGCTGTCCTCTCGCAGGCCGTAGCCCTCATGTCACGCGCAAACTGCGACAGCGACTTCTTCTTCCAGACCGCCGAGAAGTACTACTCGATCAAACCGTCTTCGGAGACCGCTCTCTTCCTGGCCCAGGGCTTCCAGAACCGTCAGGAGTTCGACAAGGCCCTCAAGTATCTCGAGGAGGCTCTCTCGGTTGAGACCGACCCCGCCGAGAAGGAGAAGCTCTACGTCCGCGTAGGTCTGATCGGCATCAGCACCAAGGACTACAACAAGGCTATCGAGGCTGCCAACCAGGTGAAGAACCTCAACCCCGAGAACGGTTACTCGTACTTCATCCTCGGCCAGTGCTATGCCGCTTCGGCCAACTGCTCGGAGTTCCAGTGCATGGCTTGCTACTGGGCCGCATACGACGCCATGAGCCAGGCAGTATCGCTGCTCGGCGCCGAGCCCGAGATCCAGAAGGCTGCACAGTCGCTCATGTCACACTACCGTCAGGGCTTCCCGACCAAGGAGGAGTGCTTCTTCGCCGAGGTAACGGAGGGCTCGCGTTACACCGTAAGCCACGGTATGGCCAACGGCGTCAACACCACGGTACGTTACAGATAATACGGCTGCATGAATACAGCGTCAATGAAAAAGTACATAGCGGTAGCACTCTCTTTTACGGGGAGTGCTATCTTGCTATTCTCATGCGACGCAAAAAAGCCCCAGACGGAAGCCCCCGCCAACGAGAAGATGATGACCGAATACAGTGAAAACATGTCGATCGTCATGTCGGAAAACGGACGCAAGTCGTACCATTTCGAGACGCCGCTGATCGAGGGTTACAGCCTGGTACGCGACCCGTACCGCGAGTTCCGCAAGGGGATAAAGATCACCACCTACAGCAACGATTCGCTCGCGACGCAGGATGCCGTGCTCACGGCCAACTACGCCATCTACTACGAGAACCGCCGTCTTTGGGAGGCCAAGGGCGACGTGGTCGTAATCAAGGCCGACGGCAAGCAGCTCTACACCTCGCAGCTCTTCTGGAACCAGGCCACAAAGAAGATCTACTCGAACGTCGACTCGAAAATCGTAAACGGTGACGAGGTCACCTATTGCGAGGGATTCGAATCGGACGAGAGCATGAAAGAGTGGCGCTACCGCAAGATCAAGGGCGTGACCTTCTTCACCATGGAGGAGAAGGCCGACTCTACCGGCGGCAAACCCGCCGCCGCGGACTCCCCGGCCAAGCAGGAGGCGCCAGCGGCAGAACCGTCCCCGGCAGAATAGACGGCCCTGAAGGCATCCCGGACGCGAATGAACCATACACCCGCATGCGACCATGTACTCCGCAGAAATAATCAATTCACTCATCATAATCGCCATCATGCTCACCTTGTCGGCCTTTTTCTCCGGCATGGAGATAGCGTTCCTGAGCAAGAACCGCCTGATGGTGGAGATCGAGCGCAAACAGAGCCGTTTCTTCAACATGGTGGCCGGACTCTTCGAGAAGCACGCCGGACAGTACATCACCACGATACTCGTGGGCAACAACATCTGCCTGGTCATCTACTCGCTCAGCATGTCGACAGTGCTGCGGCTGCTGGCACAGGCCGCGGGATGGGAGTCGCTGGCGCTGAACGGATCGGTCATAACCGAGACCGTCATCTCGACCATCATCATACTCTTCTGCGGCGAGTTCCTGCCAAAGTCGATCTTCAAGAACAACCCCAACTTTTACTATTCGACGCTCTATCCCGTCATACTATTCTTCTACCTGCTGCTCTACCCCATCGCCATCTTCACCACGGGACTCTCGTACGGCATACTGCGCCTCTTCGGCCACAAGGCCGTGAAGACCGACATGTCGGCATCGTTCAACCGCGAGGATCTCGTGAGCCTGATGGACGACGAGACCGTCGAGCCACAACAGGAGGAGGAAGACGAGATCAAGATGTTCCAGAACGCCCTCGACTTCGCCGACCTGCGCGTACGCGACTGCATGGTATCGCGCGTGGACGTCGAGGCGGTGGATATCGACGACACGAGCATCGAGGAGCTTACGCAGCGTTTCATCGAGTCGAAATTCTCGCGCATATTCGTATGGCGCGAAAGCATTGACAACATCATCGGCTACGTCAACTCGAAGAGTCTCTTCGAGAAGCCCTCGTCGATAGGCGACGTGCTGAAGAAGGTGAACTGCGTGGCCGAGACCCTGCCCCTGCAGAACATGCTGCAGACGTTCATCAAGCAGAAATCGAGCGTGGCGGTAGTAATCGACGAGTTCGGCGGCACGGCCGGCATCATATCGCTGGAGGACGTGCTGGAGGAGATCTTCGGCGACATCGAGGACGAGCACGACGTGCAGCGCACCGTCGAGAAGAAGGTCGCCGAGGGCGAATACATCTTCTCGTGCCGTCTGGAGGTGGAGTACCTGAACGAGCACTACGACCTGGGCATCGAGGAGAGCGACGAATACGACACCCTGGCCGGATACATCATCCGCAAGTATGAGGGCATCCCCGCCGCAGGCGTGACGCTCAACGAGGACGGCCTCGAAATCCACATCCTGCGCTCGACACGCGCAAGGGTCGAGCTGGCACGGGTGAAAAAGATGTAACAAAATATCCTACAATAATATGAGCAATAGGAATTATTTTATTATCTTTGGTGGCTCAAAACGAACAAGAATATAGTAATTACATACAATTATGGCGAGTTTAAACACTTTAAGGACCAAATTCGGCGTAGTGCTCTCAGTAGTCATAGCACTGGCGCTTTTGGCATTCATCTTCTCTCTGAGAACCGACATGGGATTCTCGAACAACGATCCCAAGGTCGGTGTTATCAATGGCGACAAGATCCGTTATTCGGAGTATCTGAACGAGTACGAGACCGTCAAGGCGAACAACGGCGGCTCGGAGTCTGACGAGCAGCAGGCCGACGCAATGGCCAACGCCGCATGGCAGAGCCTCATCGCCAAGCACATGCTGCTGCCCGGATTCGACAAGATGGGCATCGAGGTGAGCGAGGCCGAGCGTATGTCGATGCTCAGCGGCGAGCACCCCTCGCAGGTATACTACAGCGCCTTCGCAGATCCCCAGACGGGCGAGTACCGTCCCGAGGCCATCAGCTCGTTCCTCTCGCAGGTGAGCGCCAACCCCCAGTACCAGTCGTTCTGGGCGTACCTCAACTCGCAGGCTACGCTCGACCGCATGATGTCGAAGTACATGGGGCTGATCCGCGCCGGTATCTATCCCAACGCACTCGAGGTCGAGACCGGCATGAAGGCTTCGAACGAGAGCCGCTCGGGCCGCTACGTAATGCTCAAGTACAACACCATCGCCGACTCGCTCGTAACCGTATCGAAGGCCGAGGTGCAGAAGTACTACGACGAGCACAAGAACTCGTACATGCAGCAGCCCCACCGCACCATATCGTATGTCGTATTCGAGGTTAACCCCACCGAGGACGACATGTTGGCTATCGAGAAGGAGGTTCGCGGCGTAGGCGAGGAGTTCGCCGCAGCTGACGATGTACGCGCCTTCGTCCGCAAGAACATCAAGGGCACGATTGCCGACCACTACGTTTCGGCCGCACAGATGGCCGAGGATGAGGCTGTCGTTCTCGACGGCGGTCTCTACGGTCCCGTACTCAAGGCCAACGAGTGGGTAATGTCGCGCGCCGTGGCCACCAAGATGGCTCCCGACTCGATCGGCCTGAGCCACATCGTTCTCTCGGCACAGGATTCGGCCCTGGCCGACAGCCTCTACACCGCACTCAAGGGCGGTGCCGACTTCGCCGAGGCAGCTGCCAAGCACTCGACCTACACCGCTACGGCACAGAACGGCGGCGAGATCGGTGTGATGCCCTTCTCGGGCTTCACCACCGACATGGCCGACCAGCTGGCCAACGCCAAGGTGGGCGACATAATCAAGACCACGATGGGTGACGCCATCCAGATACTGAAGGTTACGCGCGCCGACGCTCCCAAGAAGTTCGCCATCGTAGGTACCATCACCTACCCCGTCGAGGCCTCTGCCGCTACGCGCCGTAACATCCACAACACGGCAAGCATCTTCGCTGTTGACGGCAAGGGTTCGCTCGAGGCGTTCCAGAACGCCGCTTCGGCCGCAGCCGTAACGCCCCGCGTGGCTGACATAGCACAGGGCCAGCGCGTTATCAACGGACTGGACAACACCCGCGAGGTTGTACGTTGGGCAAACGGCGCCGAGATCGACCAGATTTCGGAGATATTCAACGTGGGCAAGGACTACGCCGTAGCAATCCTCACCGACATCGACGACTCGAAGTATATGCCTATCGAGGACGTAAACTTCTCGATCATGCAGGAGATCGGCCGCAACAAGAAATTCGACATGCTCAAGGATAAGCTTGCAGGCAGCTCTATCGACGAGGTTGCCAAGAATGCCGGTGTCGAGGCCGCTCAGTTCGAGGGCGTGAAGTTCAACGACTACATGATCGCAGACCTCGGCCTTGAGCCCGCAATCATCGGCGCCATCGCAGCAACCGAGCAGACGGGACAGGTTTCGGCCCCCGTAAAGGGTTACTCGGGTGCCTTGGTATTCGTAGTCGACAACATCGACAAGAGCGATGCCCAGACCGCCGAGGCCGAGAAGGTTCGCCTTCAGGCCACCACGGAGAACCTGGCAATGCAGGCTTCGGTTATGGCAATCCAGCGCATGGCCAACATCGAGGATCTCCGCGGAAAGTACTTCTAACGGAAATAGAAAACAAACCTCATAAAAGGGAAGTTCCACACGGGACTTCCCTTTTTTATTATGCCACTATTACACATCTGCCGCCAACAAATCGGCAAAACAGCAGTCACACAGCATCGTCACGCGGAAAGAGCCATTTCCGGCGCTTACAACGCACCCGCATTATCCTGACTGTAATCCTCCACCGAGCAGCAGCCGGGCCGAAACAGAGGTTCAAAGACCCTTTAACGAGATCAAGGCTTTCCTCTACGAAAAGATGGATTAATGGAGCGAAAATACCATCCATAGCTGATTCATTGCACTGCTTCCCCACAACACCATGCCGCAGCGCTGTATGCACAAAAAAAGGGCCGCTCCCGTATGGGAGCGGCCCGAAATTATCGTTACCGAAGGATCGGATTACTCGGCCAAAAGGAGCTCGAGAATCTTGATTGCAGCCTTTGCGATCGGGGTACCGGGACCGAAGATGGCAGCGGCACCGTCACGGTAAAGCTCGTCGTAATCCTGAGCGGGGATTACACCGCCGACGATGACGATGATATCCTCGCGGCCCAGTTTCTTGAGCTCGGCGATGATCTGCGGCACCAGCGTGAGGTGACCTGCGGCGAGCGACGATACGCCCACAACATGCACGTCATTCTCCACGGCCTGCTTGGCAGCCTCGGCGGGAGTCTGGAACAACGGACCCATATCGACATCGAAGCCGACATCGGCATAACCCGTAGCTACGACCTTGGCACCACGGTCGTGACCGTCCTGGCCCAGCTTGGCGATCATGATACGGGGCTGACGGCCCTCCTTCTTGGCGAACTCGGCGCACATGGCCTTCGCCTTCTCGAAATCTGCATCCTGTTTCATACCTGAACTGTATACACCCGAAATTGAACGAATCACAGCCTTGTAGCGACCTACGACTACCTCGCAGGCATCCGAGATCTCGCCCAGCGTAGCGCGTACCTTCGCAGCCTCGACGGCCAGCTCCAGCAGGTTGCCCTTGCCGGTCTTTACGCACTCGGTGATGGCGGCCAGAGCCTTGTCCACGGCAGCCTGATCGCGCGATGCGCGCAGCTCCTTCAGACGCTTTACCTGGCTCTCGCGTACGGCCGTGTTGTCGACGGCGAGGATATCGATCGGGGCCTCCTTCTCGAGACGGTACTCGTTCAGGCCGATGATCTTCTGCTCGCCCGAGTCGATGCGGGCCTGCGTACGTGCCGCAGCCTCCTCGATACGCATCTTGGGAATACCCGTCTCGATGGCCTTGGCCATACCGCCGAGCTTCTCCACCTCCTGGATGTGCTCCCAGGCCTTGTGTGCGATCTCGTTGGTGAGCGACTCAACAGAGTAAGAACCTGCCCACGGATCGACGTTGCGGCAGACGTTGGTCTCCTCCTGGATATAGATCTGCGTGTTACGTGCAATACGTGCCGAGAAGTCGGTAGGCAGCGCGATGGCCTCGTCCAGTGCGTTGGTGTGCAGCGACTGAGTGTGACCCAGAGCCGCACCCATGGCCTCGATAGCCGTACGTGCCACGTTGTTGAAGGGATCCTGCTCGGTGAGCGACCATCCCGACGTCTGGCTGTGCGTACGCAGTGCGAGCGACTTGGGGTTCTTGGGGTTGAACTGCTTTACGATCTTGGCCCACAGCATACGTGCGGCACGCATCTTGGCGATCTCCATGAAGTGGTTCATACCGATAGCCCAGAAGAACGACAGACGCGGTGCGAACGCATCGACCGACATTCCGGCGTTGATACCGGCACGCAGGTACTCAAGACCGTCGGCCAGCGTATATGCCAGCTCGATGTCGGCCGTGGCACCGGCCTCCTGCATGTGGTAACCCGAGATCGAGATAGAGTTGAACTTGGGCATGTTCTTCGACGTGTACTCGAAGATGTCGGCGATGATCTTCATCGAGAACTTGGGCGGATAAATATAGGTGTTACGCACCATGAACTCCTTGAGGATATCGTTCTGGATCGTACCCGACAGCTGGTCGAGCGTACAGCCCTGCTCGAGACCCGTCACGATGTAGAACGCCAGCACGGGCAGCACGGCACCGTTCATGGTCATCGACACCGACATACGGTCCAACGGAATACCATTGAAGAGCACCTTCATGTCCTCAACCGAGCATATCGACACACCGGCCTTGCCGACGTCGCCCACAACGCGCGGGTGATCGGCATCATAGCCGCGGTGCGTAGCCAGGTCGAACGCCACCGACAGACCCTTCTGACCAGCGGCCAGGTTACGGCGGTAGAAGGCGTTAGACTCCTCGGCCGTAGAGAAACCGGCATACTGGCGGATCGTCCACGGACGCATAACGTACATCGTAGAATAGGGACCGCGCAGGAACGGCGCGATACCGGCAGCATAATTGAGGTGCTCGAGGCCCTCGAGATCCTTCTCCGTGTAGTCCCTCTTTACGGGTATCTGCTCGGCTGTCATCCAAGGCTGTTCGGCCTCGGCAGCGGTGGCACAGCACTGCGTCTTGCCACCCTCGTATGATAATTTATCGAATTTTGCTCTCATAACTTTGCTTGCTTATTAGATACCCAACTCTTTGAGGTAGAACTTCAGAGTTTCGAGTACGTTACTCTTTACGTTGATGAAATTGGTTATACCCTGTGCCTCAAGCTCGGGAGTGCATGCCGGGGCGCCTGCCACAACGAGGATGGCCTTGCCGCCCAGCAGCTCCTTCACGCGGGGAGCCAGCTCGGCGTAGTCGTCGTCCGACGAGCATACCACAACGATGTCGGCCTTGGCCTCCAGAGCGGCGGCCACGCCCTCCTCTACCGACTTGAAGAAGGTGTTGTCCTGAACGCGGATACCGGCGCAGGCGAAGAAGTTGCATGAGAACTGTGCGCGGGCACGGGCCATGGCCAGACTGCCGCACGTGAGCATGAACGCCTTGGGCGTCTTGCCGCTGCGGTCGACGTGCAGACGCATCTGCTCGAAGGCCATAGCGCCACGGTAGGGAACCAGTACATTGCCCTCGGCCTGCTTGCGCTCGACAACGGCGTCGGTGATGGCGTCGGCGGCAACCTCCGTGAAGTTGGGATACTGGTTTGCACCCAGCAGCACCTGACGGCGCGTTGCGATGTTCTTGTCCTTGGCTGCGGCAGAAGCCTTCACACGATCGACGATGAAGCCCTGCTCGAAGGCAGCGATGTAACCGCCCTTATCCTCAACCTCGAGGAAGAGGTTCCAAGCCTGCTCGGCGATGTTGCGCGTAAGGGTCTCAACATAGTACGAACCGCCCGCAGGGTCAACCACGCGGTCGAAGTGCGACTCGTGCTTGAGCAGAAGCTCGACGTTGCGCGCGATACGCTTCGAGAACTCGTTGGGCTCCTCGAAGGCGTAGTCGAACGGCGTAACCTCCAGCGAGTGTACGCCGGCCAGCGATGCCGACATGGCCTCGGTGGTGCCGCGAAGCATGTTTACATAGGGGTCGTATACGGTCTGGTTCCAGGTCGAGGTGACGGCGTGAGCGAACATCTTGCCCGAGCACTCGCGCTCGGGGTTGTAACCCTTGACGATGTTGGCCCACAGCAGACGTGCGGCGCGGAACTTGGCGATCTCCATGAAGTACGACGAGGTAACGGCGAACGTGAAACGTATCTTGCGGGCCACCAGGTCGATCGGAAGACCGGCCTCGGTGAGCTTAACCAGATAGTCGTGTGCGGCCGAGAGCGTGAAGGCCAGCTCCTCGACGATGGTTGAACCGGCGTTGCTGAAGGTGCTGCCCGTAACGTTAACCACGCGTATACGCTTGTAGTCGGCCGTACGCTTAATCAGCTCGACAATCTTCGAGAAGCAGTGCTCACCCGTAGCGTCGCTGCAGCAGAAGTGACCCTTGGTCGAGAGGTTCTTCACGATGGGATCGATGCAGAAGTTGATGCATACCTCATCCTTGTTCAGGCCCAGGCTCTCCACCTTGTCGAGTACCAGGCCTGCCACCTTGCCCATCTTCTTGCCCGAGAAGGTGATCTCGACGGCAGGAATGCAGATATCCTTCAACAGCGTCTCCAGATCCTCGGCGGCGAAGCCCTCCGACGTGATGTGGAAACCGATCGAGTCGACGCCTGCATTGAGGATCTTCAGAGCCTCGGCATTGGCCTTGGCGGGAGAGTCAACCGTTACGGTCTGGTGAATGCGCCAATCGTTGCTGTTGTGCGTACCCCTTACATAGGGGAACTCGCCGGCCTGCGATCCGAGGAACTCGATGCCTTCGAGATTCTCCGCACGGTAGTAGGGACGTACGTTGAATCCTTCGGTGGTTCTCCACACGAGCTTGCGCTCATAGTCGGCCCCTTTTAAGTCTGTCGTAATCGCCGCTTCCCACTGCTCCGTCGAGACGGGCGGGAACTCGGTGAACAACTTTTCTCTTTCGGTATTAGACATAATTTTTAGGAATTAGTTTAGTGTATGTGCTTTTGTATTTGTCGATGAAAGTCTTTTCACGTTTTTTACTTACAACCTGGCACAGTTAGTCTGACAAATATACTACTTTTTTTATATCGGCGTACCTGTTCTGTTAAGAAAATAACACTATTCTTTCTCTTGCGGCCACAGTCGGCGAGGTTTTGACAAACCGCCCAAAGATGCCGTTTTCACAACAATCGGCATAATATTATCCTTTATTTCCCCAAACTACCCCTTTTCACACAAACCGCGTTTTTCTCCGACCGAAGCCAAATTTCATGCAATTTCACGAAAACAGCACCCAAAAATCCGCACATCAGCCAAAAATCCGCACACAAAACCACAAAAATAGCCAAAAACAACACCAATATGACGAAAAACGCGTATATTTGCATCGAGGAACAAAATCCGCAAAAACAAAAAACTCACACATTCCGACAAAACATTCCGGCCACAATCGGGAGTATAAAATAAGGTTAGCTTATGTTGTTAAGATTTAAAATGGTTGAAGCGGCTCTGAACCACAGGGCCGTGGACGTAAAGGCACCGGCATCGCGCCCGTCGGAGTACTTCGGCGAGAAGGTATTCGGACGTACGGCCATGCGCCGCTATCTCGACAAGCAGACCTACGAGGCTCTGCTCAACACCATGGAGAACGGCACGCCCCTGCAGCTCGAGCTTGCAGACAGCGTCGCCGCAGGCATGCGCCAATGGGCTCTCGACAACGGAGCCGACCACTACACCCACTGGTTCCAGCCGCTGACGGGAGGTACGGCCGAGAAGCACGACTCATTCTCGGACCCCGACGGCAAGGGCGCCGTACTTGAGACATTCACCGGCAAGGTGCTCGCACAGCAGGAGCCCGACGCCTCGTCGTTCCCCAACGGAGGCATCCGCAACACCTTCGAGGCGCGCGGATACTCGGCATGGGACCCCACCTCGCCCGCATTCATTGTCGACACGACGCTCTGCATACCCACCGTCTTCATCGCCTACACGGGCGAGGCGCTCGACTACAAGGTGCCCCTGCTGCGTGCCATCGCCGCCGTCGACAAGGCTGCCACGGAGGTGTGCCACTACTTCGACAAGAACGTCGAGCACGTAAACACCTACCTCGGCTGGGAGCAGGAGTTCTTCCTCGTCGACGAGAGCCTATGGGCCGCACGCCCCGACCTCGTGCTGACGGGCCGCACCCTCATGGGACACGAGTCGGCCAAGAACCAGCAGCTCGAGGACCACTACTTCGGCGCCATACCCTCGCGCGTGATCTCCTTCATGAAGGATCTCGAGTATGAGAGCCTCAAACTCGGAATTCCCCTCAAGACCCGCCACAACGAGGTTGCGCCCAACCAGTTCGAGGTGGCTCCCGTATACGAGGAGGCCAACCTCGCCAACGACCACAACCAGCTGCTGATGACCGTCATGGACAAGATCTCGCGCCGCCACCACTTCCGCGTGCTGCTCCACGAGAAGCCGTTCAAGGGTATCAACGGCTCGGGCAAGCACAACAACTGGTCGCTTGGCACCGACACCGGGGTCAACCTCTTCGGCCCGGGCAAGACGCCGGCCGAGAACCTGCAGTTCATCACATTCCTGGTGAACGTCATGGCCGCCGTATACCGCCACAACGGCGTACTCAAGGCCGCCATCATGAGCGCGACGAACGCCCACCGTCTGGGCGCCAACGAGGCACCCCCGGCAATCATCTCGACCTTCCTCGGCTCGCAGATCTCGTCGGTACTCGACAAGCTGGAGAAGAGCAAGGGCGACGACGCCATACGCTTCGACGCGCGCAGCGTGTTCAAGATGAGCGGCGTGACGCAGATACCGTCGATCCTGCTCGACAACACCGACCGCAACCGTACCTCGCCGTTCGCCTTCACCGGCAACCGCTTCGAGTTCCGCGCCGCGGGCTCGTCGGACAACTGCGCCGAGGCGATGATATGCCTCTGCTCGGCCATGGCCGAACAGCTCACCATATTCAAGGCCGACGTCGACGCCAAGATCGAAAAGGGCATGAAGAAGGAGAAGGCCATATACGAGACCATCAAGCAGCTCATACGCAGCTGCAAGGCCGTGCACTTCGACGGCAATGGATACTCCGACGAGTGGAAGGCCGAAGCGGCTCGCCGCGGTCTCGACTGCGAGACCTCCGCTCCGCTCATCTTCGACCGCTACCTCGACCCGTCGAGCCTCAAGATGTTCGGCGACATGGGCATCTACAGCAAGGTTGAGCTCGAGGCGCGCACCGAGGTCAAGTGGGAGACCTACACCAAGAAGATACAGATCGAGGCCCGCGTGCTGGGCGACATCACGATGAACCACATCATCCCCGTGGCATCGAAGTACGAGGCCGTACTGCTCGACAAGGCATACAAGATGAAGGAGCTGGGCATAAAGTCAACGTCCGACATCGAGCTCATAAAGGACATACAGGAGCACACGGCGACCATCCAGCGACTGGTACACGACATGGTGGAGGCGCGCAAGGTGGCCAACAAGATCGAAGACCAGCGCCAGAAGGCCATCGTCTACCACGACACCGTGGCCGTATATTTCGACGAGATACGCTACCACATCGACAAGATGGAGGAGGTGATCGACGACCAGCTGTGGCCGCTTCCCAAGTACCGCGAGCTACTCTTCATACGATAGCGCAGCCTCACGGCCAACACCGACAGGCGGGACGAGCATTCGTCCCGCCTGTTTTGTCGTCGCCGGGGAGCAAAGCGCTAAAAGAATGCACGAAATGAGGGTCAAAAATTGCTAAATCGGAACCGATTCACTAATTTTGTTTACGAATCACCAATTAAACAAGCCATCATGCTTACTCCAGCCGAAAGAAAAGCCATCATATCGCTCATAAAGCGCGAGGTGGTGCCCGCCATAGGGTGTACCGAGCCCATGGCCGTGGCACTGTGTACGGCACGCGTGCGCGAGACACTCGGCACGCTGCCCGAACGCATCGACGTACGCCTGAGCGCCAACATACTGAAGAACGCCATGGGCGTGGGAATCCCCGGCACGGGGATGATCGGCCTGCCGATAGCCGTCGCACTGGGTGCCATTGTCGGACGCTCGGAATACGGGCTCGAGGTGCTGAAGGATGCCGACGCCGATGCCGTCGAGCAGGGCAAGCGCTACATCGACGAGAAACGCATCGCCATATCGCTCAAGCCCGACATCGAGGAGAAGCTCTACATCGAGGTGGAGGCCGCGGCCGGCCGCCACACCGCCAAGGCCGTCATAGCCGGCGGACACACCTCGTTTGTATATCTGCAGCGCGACGACCAGGTTCTAATGGACAAGGCCGCGGGCGGCGACGGCGACGCCGCCACGGAGGAGGGCGAGCTGACGCTGCGCCGCGTCTACGACTTCGCCATGACGACCCCAGTCGAGGAGATTGAGTTCATTCTCGACTCGATGCGCCTCAACAAGAACGCCGCCGAGCGTGCCTTCGAGGGCGACTACGGCCACTCGCTGGGACGCACGCTGCGCAGCAAGCGCGAGCTCGACATCATGGGCGACAGCATCTTCTCGCGCATCATAGCCTACACGGCAGCGGCGTGCGACGCACGCATGGCCGGCGCGATGATACCCGTCATGAGCAACTCGGGCAGCGGCAACCAGGGCATCACGGCAACGCTTCCCGTAGTGGTCTACGGCGAGGAGTGCGGCGCTTCGCGCGAGCAGATGATACGCGCCCTCACGCTGAGCCACCTCACCGTGATATACATCAAGCAGAGCCTCGGACGCCTCTCGGCCCTCTGCGGCTGCGTGGTGGCCGCCTCGGGGTCGAGCTGCGGCATAACCTATCTCATGGGCGGCGGATACGACGAGGTGAGCATGGCCGTAAAAAACATGATTGCCAACATCACGGGCATGATATGCGACGGCGCCAAGCCGAGCTGCGCCATGAAACTCGCCAGCGGCGTATCGACAGCCGTACTGTCGGCCATGCTGGCAATGGAGCACCGCTGCGTGTCGGAGCTGGAGGGCATCGTCGACCGCGACGTCGACCGCACGATACACAACCTCACATCCATCGGGCGCGACGGCATGAACGAGACCGACCGCCTTATCCTCGACATCATGACCTCGAAGTGCTGACACCGCCCCGCAGCGCAGGAGACGTAAAGAGGGCTGTACCCATGTAGGTACAGCCCTCTTTCATATACATGGCGGCGCGAGGCTACATCTCCACCATCGGGCGGTCATCGGCCGGATAGCGCACGCCTATCTGACGGCGCACCTCATCAACGATCTCCATCACGGCCAGCGACACGTCGTGGCTGTTCACCTGCGACGACAGCTCGCCCGCCTCGATCAGGTCGATGAACTCGGCAATCTCGTAATAGTATTCGTCATGCGCTGCATCAACGCCCAGCATCTCTGGCTCGGGACGCGCACCGCGACCCGACGCGGGCGCCGAACGGGGATAGAAACGCACATCGGTCGGAGTCTGTATGCGGTCGATTAGGATATTTCCCGCCTCGCCCTCGATCTCCGACTGCAGAAGCGAATCCGATATTTTGGAATAGAGTACCGTAGCGTTCATGCCGTCGTACAGCATGTTGACGGCACCCTGCCCGTCGGCTCCGCTCGACAGCACCACACCCTGCGCCTCCACAGACTGCGGCCGGCCGAATAACGCCACGGCGGGATAGATCGCATAGACACCTATGTCCATTATCGCTCCGTTCGACAGCTCGGGACGGAAGGCATTGAACACCACCCCTTCCTTGAACTTGTCGTAGCGCGACGAATACTGGCAGAAGCTGGCAAAGTAGCGTCTCACACGTCCCACGCGCGGCAGAGCCTCGCGTACGGCCTTGAAATTGGGACTCAGCGTACTCTTCATGGCCTCCATCAGTGTCACGCCGTAGCGGTGCGACGCCTCGATCATGGCACGCACCTCGGCGGCGTTCGACGCCATGGGCTTCTCGCACAGTACATGCTTGCCGCGGCTCATGCAATAGATGCTCTGCCGAGCGTGCATGCAGTTGGGCGTTGCGATATAGACGGCATCGACCGTATCGGCGGCCGTCATCTCCTCGAGCGAGGTGAAGACGTGCGGAATGCCGTGCTTGCGGGCGAACTCCTCGCCACGCTCACGCGTGCGCGAACATACGGCCGCAATCTCGCAGCGCGCATCCTCGCGCGCGCCGGCAATAACCCAGTCGGAGATGAAATTGGTGCCGACCACACCCAGACGTATCCTCTTCATTGAACGGTTACTTAAGGTTGTTATTTCGTCTGCGGCACAGCGCTCCATATGCAGCGGTAGTTGAAACGGCGGTTGGGCGCCGTATCGCCGTTAAGGCAGAGCGATATGGGGTCAGCCAACTCCGACGGGTTGTCCGCCCACTTGAAGTCGAACGTGAAGCTGTCGTCGGTAAGTCCCAGGACATCACGGGGCAAAGCCAGCTCAAGACGGTTGTCAGCATAGCGCATCGGCACCTCCACAGGGTCGATCCACTCGCCCGACGTGGCTTCGTAACGCATGAGCGTAGTGCTGTGCGGATCGTTTACCTTGCGGTTGACGATGAAGTCATAGCCGTACCATCCCGTCGACGAGTCGTTGTCGGCGTCGATCAGCAGCAGCATCCAGTTCGGGTCGGTGCAGGGGGTGAGTGCCTCCGCCGTCTCGGCATAGAAGGCCACATTATAATCGTCGACCGCCACCTTGCAGGTGACGATATCGTTGCGGCCCGACGTGTTGACATAATGCAGACCGGCATAGCCCTTGGCGTCGCGGTGGAACGTGTCGCCGCGCGTATCGCGGTACTCCACACCAATCTTGTCCCACTCGCGGAAACAGCCGTCGATCTTCACCTCCGACAATCCCTCCAGACGCGGTATCGGGCGCACACCCTTGTAGCGGCGGATGTTCTGCGCCATCTGCATGTAGTAGTTGTCGCTGTAGCCGCCCTTCATGGGCTGTATGCCGCGGTTGAACTCCATGTTGTACTGGTCGACGAAGTAGAAGGGGTTCATGCGCCCCAGCCACGGCATCTTGCCTCCGCCGTCGGGCTGGTACTTTCCCGCCGTCCACTCGTTCCAGTCGTTGATGTAAAGGAACTCGGGATCGGCCGCCAGCGCATAGTCCCAGCTCTCCTGGAAATAGGCGCCGTAGAGGACGGGGTTCTCCTTCACCGTCTTCAGATAGGGGATATACCCCACCGTCGGCATATCACGCTCGTTGAGCTGCGGCTCGCCGTACTCACGCGTCCACGACTTGTCGACACCCATCGGGTTGTCGGTCATGGTCACGGGATGCTGTGCCGGCGTCACGGCTACCTGCTCGAGACGCCCCTCATGCTTGGCCGCAAGCTCCTCGGGCGACATGTCGCGCACACGCTTGTCGGCAAGGCTGTAGCCGAAGCTCCAGTTGTCCTCGGTGCCGACGAACCGTTTGCCGGCCCACTCGTAATAGCCCCACCACATCGTGCGCAGCGTGAAGAACTCCTTCACCTCCGACGTATAGTCGGTAAGCGTCTTCTGCGTATAGTCGGGGTCATTGTAATGCGGGTCATTGGGGTCGGTCTCGGCTGCCTCGTAATAGTTGGGGTTGGGATTCTCGACCCAGCCGCCGCTGGCGTTGTGGCGCGGGTCGCTGTTGTAGAGCAGCAGCGGCTTGCCGTCCCAGTAGAACCACAGGTCGGAATAGCGGTTCTCCTTGTAGATACGGTTGTAGAGGTCCTGCACCACCGTTATCACGGGACCGTTGAAGGCCCAGAAGCAGAACTTGGGCACGACGTTGCCCTCGGCCTTCATCTTCTGCATCGTCGAGAAGACCACCTCCCACTCGTCCCAGTAACGCACGGCATTGGTTACGTCCATGATCAGTACGTCGACACCAGCATCGGCCAGCATCGACATATCCTTGCGGATGACCCACTCGTCCTGGCTCAGGAAGTAGCCCATCTCGGGCTCGGCATAGTGGTACGACCCCACCTTCCACAGCGGGTGGTTGGCATCGAGGCGTGCCGAAGGGTCGGCCTTCAGGATGCGGGTCACGTCGCCGGCATAGGGCGACGGCAGGTCGGCCAGTCCCTGCGTGTGCCACGTTATGTAGAATATGCCCACCACGCGGCGGCGGTCATCCTTCGGCGCACCGGTCTCGTCGACGGTAGGCATCGTGCGGCCGACGGCGTCGGTCGCAACCCATGTGTCGGAATAGAGGTCGCGTTGCTCGAGCGCCTGCCCGCGGTCGCGGCGCTGCGCATCCGCCTCAATGGCAAACAGACCGCTCACGGCCGCGGCCGCAAGCAGAAGTCTCTGCATTCGGGTTCTCATAAGGTTCATTTTTCGGAGTTTTAGGGGTTTGCGAATCATGGTCGGCAGCCTGCCGTCAGAACTCCACCTTGGGAGCCTCGGCGGCCGACGCATCGGCCTCGAAGTAGGGTTTCTGCTCGAACGAGAAGAGCTTGGCAATGATAACGGCGGGGAACTTGCGCACCGCCACGTTATATGCCTGCGTCGCCTCGTTGAACTCGCGCCGAGCAACGGTGATACGGTTCTCCGTGCCCTCGATCTGCGCCTGCAGCTCGACAAAGTTCTGGTTCGCTTTCAGGTCGGGATAGTTCTCCGACACGGCTATAAGACGGCCCAGCGCCGACGTTACGGCCGACTGCGCCTGCTGGAACTCAGCCAGACGCTCGGGCGTGAGATCCCCCGCCGACAGCGTCACCGACGTAGCCTTGGCACGCGCATCCACCACCGCCGTGAGCGTCTGCTCCTCGTGCGCGGCGTAGCCCTTGACCGTGGCCACGAGATTGGGTATGAGGTCGGCGCGACGCTGGTACTGCGTCTCGACATTCGACCATGCCGTATTGACGGCCTCCTCCTTGCTCACCATACCGTTGTATGTCGAGCACGATGTCATGGCAAACAGTGCCACGACGGCTGCTAAAAGCACTCTTTTCATAATATATGCGTTTTTACGTTTTCAACCGATAACCATCTCCTACCAGCGCGAACCGGCACCGCCGCCACCGAAGCTGCCGCCGCCGAAACCACCGCCGAAGCTGCCGCCACCGCCCATACTGCCGCCACCGAAACCGCCGAAACCGCCGATGAAGGGTCCGCCTCCGCGTCCGCCGCGGCTGCCCGGTCCCGAGCTGCCGCTCGAGCGCCGGCGGCGCACCACCGAGCCGCAATGGTCGCACACATAGGTATCCTCGTATGTCGAAATGCCCATGCTGCGGCTGACCAGAGCCGTACCGTCAAGCCTCAACCCTATGTGCCCGCATTCGGGACAGCGGCGCGAAGCGCGGTGCATCAGCCACACGGCCACGAAGAAGAAGCCCATGAAGCCGAAAAATACCACCAGCCCCACGGGAAATCCGCCATCGTCCGCGGCGGCCACATCGGCCGGCACCTGACCGCTGTCGAGTATCTCATACACGGCCCTCATGCCCGCAACCATGCCCCCGTCGTAGTTTCCCTCGCGGAAGAATGGAAGCATGCGCTGCATCTGCACACGCTTGCACAGCGCATCGGGCAGAACGCCTTCGAGACCGTATCCCGTCACGAAGCGTATCTCGTGCCGCCCCTCGACAAGCAGTATGCCCAGGCCGTTGTCGTTGCTGCCGCCAACGCCCCAATCCGAGAAGAGACGGTAAGCGAAATCGAATACATCGTCGCCCTCTATCTCGCGCACCGCCACGACGGCCACCTCGGCAACGCCGCGGTCGCGCAGGTCGAGGCACATGGAGTCGATCGCGGCCACGGCCGCGGCACCCAGCACCCCGTCGGGGTTCGACGTGAAGCGTGTGCGGTCGGCAACCTGCACGTTGGGAATGCGGTCCGTCGTGTAGCCCTCGGCCCGAACGGTGACGCCCGCCACGGCAAGCATCAATATAAGGAGTATTCTCTTCATCTCAAACCACGTTTACGCGGCATGCACGGCCGCTCGCCCGCTAATGCGGACGGTGAAGTATCGTAAACGACCACGGCTGCATGTCGCGCTCGACGTGCGAGGGCAGCAGATGGTCAGCGCCCGTCATGGCATCGACATAGTGCCCGGCATATATGCCCGTGTTGAAGTCGGCATGTATCGTATAGGGCGAGAGGTTCAGCAGCGCGACAACACGGCTCTCGCCGCACTCGCGCACGAAGGTCATGATGCAGTCCTTGGCATTGTTCTCGATCTCGATCGTACGGCCGCCCAGCTCGCCGGCACGCAACGCCGCCTCGGCATGCTTGAGCGCAATGAGCTTGCGGTAGCCCTCGGTGTAATAGTTGGCACGGTAATCCGCCGCTATGGGGTCGCGGTCAAAGAAGGCGAACGAGTGGTCGTAGCCTATCTCCTGCCCCGTGTAGATCAGGGGCATCGAGCCCTCCCACAGGAACGTCAGGGCCGTCATCACGCCCAGCGCCGCTCCGAAACGCGCGAACTCGCTGCCGCTCCACGAGTTCTCGTCGTGGTTCGACGTGAAGGTCAGCCGTATGGCCGACGAGGGGTACTTCGCACGGTCGGAATAGAGCGTGTTGCGCAGATCCCACACGCGGCGCGCGCCCTTCGCCATGTCGCACATCATGTGGTGTATCTCCCACGTGTACGAGGCATCGAAGGCCCTGTCGAAGAGGTTCAGCTCCTCGGCCTCGGCCAGAAGGAATATGTCGGGACGCACGGCATGCAGCACCGACGACGCCTCCTGCCAGAACTCGATGGGCACGAGCATCGCCATGTCGCAGCGGAAACCGTCGACACCGTGGCGCTCGACCCAGAAGCGCATGGCCTCGATCTGGCCGCGCCAAACGTCGTGGTTGGCATAGTTGAGCTTGGCCGTGTCGGTCCAGTCCCACGGCACTCGGGCCGTGCCGTCCTCGTTGCGCTCGTACCAGTCGAGCGGACGGTCGTGCGTCCACACCGCATCGCGCGAGGTGTGGTTCGCCACCCAGTCGAGCAGTACCTTCATGCCCAGCGAGTGAGCCTTTGCCACGAACGAGTCGAAATCCTCCATCGTGCCGAACTCCTCGTTGACGGCACAATAGTCGCGTATCGAGTAATACGAACCGAGCGAGCCCTTGCGGCACTCCACCCCGATGGGATATATGGGCATGAGCCACACGGCATCGATACCCATATCGTGCAGAAATTCCAGACGCTGTTCCGCCGCGCGCAGCGTACCCTCGCGCGTAAGCTGCCGCACATTCATCTCGTAAAGAACCACCGAGTAGCACCAGTCGGGATGCTGCTGCGGTTGCGATGTTTCATTCATATCGGTTGCAATTCGTAACACAATAATCGCCGCCGCCGGCTCTCGCAGCATGCTTCCGCTTGGGCGGCTATACAAATCAATACTTTCAGACATTCGGCCGGGTGCGGCCCGACGCATATCGGCAAACGCACGACGCACGCCCGACACCCTCCGTATTGGTCCAAAACGGAATGCAAATATAAAAAAATATTTCATTCCGCAATCGCCGCCGCCACGGTTTCGGCCGCTCACGGCACGCCCATTGCTGACTGTCATACGCAGACCCGCCGAAACAGACGGAGGCGGCCTGCACGTGAAAAAAACGCCGCAGGCCGCCTCCGCTCGTCGCACACAGGGTACGCCCCTACCGTTGCAGCACGCCCATAGTGCCGTCCGCTGCGAGTGTCTGCGCGTCGATACGCATCATACGGCACCGTCCGTTATTGTAGAACGTCACAACGGCACGGCCGTCGGCATCGGGCATCAGCATCGGGTTCCAGTAGAGCGTACGGCGGTAGTCGCCCTCGGCAGGCATGGACGAATAGTCGGGCATGTAGAACTCGGCCGGAGTGTCGTAACCATCCACCCACGTCTTGCGCACACCGCGCCCGGCTTCGGTCGGGATCTCGTTCTCGGGATAGGTCTCGACAAAGACCACACAGCCGTATTTCGACAGGGCGTCGAGCGGCGACATGTCGCGCTCGGCATAGTCGCATATCACAGAGGCATCCTCGTTCACATATATCGACTTTATGGCCACAAGCCGCAGCAGGTCGGCCTTGAGCAGCGTCTCCCACGAAGGCTTGTGGTTCACCACGAAGAGCACCGACTTGCCCTTGTAGCTGACGTTCCACTCGCCGTAGGTCTCCATATGGCCCGTACTGGCGTCGTCCTTCTCGACGCCGGCGCGCTTGCGCAGCGAGCCCTCCTCGATACCCGTCACCGACGACCCGGCCTCGGCATTACTCGTCGACGAGCTGTCGCGGCGGCTGCCGTATGCCATGCTCGCGCGACGCACCAGGAAGTTCTCGTCCATTAACGACAACATCTCGTAGAGGTCCGTCGTCAGCTCGCCCTGGTCGCGCACGGCGTCAACCTCCGACGGCATGTCGTAGTACCGCACCGCCGTCGAACGGTTGCGCAATATGCGCGCCTCGTCGCTCATGTCGTCGCCGCGCACCACCACCTTCTCGATGCGGTGCACACGCTCGGTAATATCGCCCGTCGTGTCGCCCTTCTCACGCCACAACAGCGTGTCGGCAATGGGCCTTGCAACGTATTTCGACGCCGTATCGCCACGCTCCGACACAGCCTCGACGGGTGTAACCTGCATCTCGCCCGCATCGTACGCGCGCGGATCGGGAGCAAAGGCCCTATCAAGCAATATGCGGCTGTACTTGCGGCGGTTGCGGTCGTTCGTCACCGAGAATGTCATGCTCCACTCGCCATTAAAATTGCCGCCGAAGGAGAAACGGCCCACGCTGTCGACATCGACAAAGCCGATAGGTACGGGCGAACGCAGGCTGTCGGGCAGATCCTCCTCGCCGCGCTTGCGCAGCATCACCGACAGCTGTATGTCGGTCAGCGGCTTCTTGGTGCTGAAATGTATCACGCGGCCGCTCACCTCGATACACTGCTCGGGCAAATACTTCAGGTCGAACGGCACCGTACCGCTCCACACGCCCCAGTCGTAGCGGCTCCATCCCTGCACCATGAGCAGCTGGTCGAGCGCCTCGCGCCGAAGGGCGTCATCATCCTCGAAGTAGTACCACGGGCGCCGTACATATCCCCTCACCTCCGACATCAACAGCAGGTCGGTCATCACCGACCCTGCGCCCTCGACCTCACTGTAGCCGTCGCGCACCGCCACCGACACGGGCGAAGTCCATGGCCCGCCGTCCGCGCCCTGCGCCTCGACCGTAAGCGTCACCTTCTCATAGGGGGCATACTGCGGCTTGTCGGTCGTGGCGCTCATCACGGCAGAGGGCACACGCCGCGTGAAGAACATGCGGTCGGCCAGCACCTTGCCAGCGCCGTCGCACAACACCATGCGGGCCACGCCGGCCGCCAGTTTCGAGCGCGCCACCGAGAAACTCACGGCAGCATCATCCGATAGCTCCATGATACTGAAGTTGCGCAGGCGGCCGCCGCAGATGATGGCGGCACCCAGCGTAGTGGCAGGCGTAGCCGTGCTCTTGCACACCGAGAAACGCACGCTGTCGGCCGACGAGAGGTTGTCAACACGCAGCACCACACCCTGCGGCACGGCAGTCGGCAGCTCGAAACGCCGCGCACGGCCGTCGACCACGATCTCGGCCTCGTCGCCCGCGGCAGGGGTGTAATCGAACGCCCCGCGGCCGTCGTAGAGCGCGGCGAACTCCGCCCGCGTCGTGCCGTCGCGTCCGACGATGCGTCCGCCCTCGACATCGAGGGGCATACCCGCCCCGTCCGTCGCCTCGAACGCCACTCGCGAGGCAAGCCCCGCCACAAGGTTGCCGCCCTCGGGATAGAAGCGCAACGACACGCGCCGCTCACGCTGCATGCGGGGGCGCTTCGATTCATAGCGCGTGTCGTCGTGGCGCTGCATGTGGCGATCGGCATAGTCGCCCTCCTGCTGCGGCTCGTCGAAGACGGCTATCACGCGCGAGAAAATACCCCGCGCGTCGAAGTTGAGCATGTACTTAGTATAGGCGCGCACCTCGTAGAAGCCCGAACGGAACGGCAGCTGCGTCAGCGAGAAATCGCCGTGGCAGCGGCCCGTATCGTCGATGGGCAGTATGCGCCGCTCGACCAGCACCCCCTCGGGATTGAGCAGCTCGACATAGAGCGTACGGCTAAGCGGCACGGGTCGGTTATCGTATGCCGACACCACGTACGCAGCGAACCATATCCTGTCGCCGCGATAATAGCTCGTGTTGTCGAAATGCAGCGCCACCTTTTCCTGCGGCACCATGCTGCCGAAGCTGTTCAGATGCTCGGCATACCCCATCAGCCGCGACAGCGTGCTGTCCTGCGGCATCATTTGAGCCGCGGCGTTCAAAACGCCAAGGCACAGCGCCAATGTACAAACAAGACCCTTCATATTGCGATATAAGCGATGCGTGAAACTGGTTCTCCAACTGGTCCGCGTCCGCAGCGCGGCTGGCGACACGGTGCGGAAGCAAATGCAAAAAGGGCCGGCGGATAGACCGTCGGCCCATGTTATAACGGGTGGGCCGCTCCGATCGCGGCCTGCCTCCGTCGATCGGGCTACTTGCCCCAGAGGTTGCGGGGATATACGCCCTGCTCGATGAGCTGCTCGATCTTGGCCACAAGCTGCGGCTTGTCGGCCTTGTAGGTTACGCCGAACCAGTCGGCCGTCGTCGAGAGCACCTTCAGCTTAGCGGTGCCGTCGCCCACGAGCTTGTTCACCATCAACGGAATGAAGAACTCCGACTTGAGGTTTGCAATGTTGGCGGGATCGCTCAGGAAGCCCTTGAAGTACTCCTCCGAATAGGTGAAGTAGTCGGGCGTGAAACCGAAGAGGTTCATCGACACGGGGGTGTTCTCGGCCAGGGGCTGGTCGTCGCCCAGATCGTGGAATACGATCGTACCCTCGGCATTGCGCTCGATCTTCGTACGCTCGACGATCGAGGTCAGGAAGCCGTCGCCGTCTATAGAGCATACGCCGCGCGAAACGGTACCGTTCTCCGAAAGGGTCTTGTTCACCTCGTAGCCGACCATGCAGTAGTGGTTCTTCTCACCGCCAAGACGGCTCAGGTAGTCGCCTATGACGCGATAGGCGTCGGCACCGTAGAAGTCGTCGGCATTGATCACGGCAAAAGGCTCCTTGATAGCCGGGGCGGCCATCATAAGCGCGTGGTTCGTGCCCCACGGCTTCTCGCGTCCTTCGGGCACCTTGAAGCCCTCGGGCAGGTAGTCCAGCTCCTGATATACCACCTCGACCTCGATGCGGCCGCCGAAACGCTCGGCATTGAACACCTCGGTGAACTCCTTGGCGAAAGAGTGGCGTATTACGAATACGACCTTGCCGAAACCGGCACGTATGGCATCATAGATCGAATAGTCGATGATGGCCTCGTTGTTGGGGCCGACTCCGTCCATCTGCTTCAGCGAGCCGTAGCGCGAACCCATGCCGGCAGCGAGGACAAGCAATGTAGGTTTTACCATTTTTACAGTTATTTACGGTTATTGATATCAAATCCAACACAAAGATAGTCAAATTATAATATCTTTCACCTTTTCCGCCGCACAATTTTCACCGCCGGCTGCCGTCCGCCCATTGCGGAGCAGGCACAACCGCCGGCGGATCACTCCCCTTGGTCCATATCCAACGGCACCTCGACCGAACAGGCCCGGCCCGAATCGTCGGTAACCGTCACCGCAAACCTGTGCTGCCGCGGCGATGCAAGAACAGCCTGAGGCAAAGCACGATCCATCGCCACCCTATATTTAGACGGCTGCGCGTATGCAATGTCTGCAAAAAAATGGCTATTTTTGCAGCCGAAATACGCAACAATCCGATTGTCGCCCGCGGCCTACACGACGAGCCCATCCTTTTGCGACACGCCGCAGACCCCACATCGCCCGACAATCGCCCAAACCACTTGCATTATGGCTCACAATACCCAACAACCCGATGCCGCTGTACGTCCCGCCTTGTGGAACAGCAACTACCTGAAGGTTTGGATCGCCAACTTCATGCTTTTTTTCGCCTTCTACCTTCTGGCGCCGCTGTTGCCGCTCTACCTGCGCGACACCTTCTCGGCCGACAAGGCCATGATAGGCATCGTACTTAGCGGATACACCCTGACGGCGCTTGCCGTGCGTCCGTTCAGCGGATTTGTAGTCGACACGTTTCCGCGCAAAAAGGTACTGCTGATCTGCTACCTGGCCTTTGCGCTGCTCTTCGCCGGGTACTTCATCACCGGCTCGCTCGTACTCTTTGCTGCCATACGTACGCTGCACGGCGGCCCCTTCGGTGCCACCACCGTCGCCAGCAGCACCATGGCCGTCGACGTCCTCCATCCCGAACGGCGCTCGGAAGGTATCGGATACTACGGCCTGAGCAACAACATAGCTATGGCCATAGGCCCCTCGACGGGCCTGTACCTCTACCACACGGTGCACAACTTCAACCTGCTCTTCACCATGTCGCTCGTGATAGCCTTCGCGGGTCTTATAATCGACTCCACCATCAAGTGCCGCGACCGCCAGCCCATAAAGAAGGAGAGCAAGGTGTCGCTCGACCGCTTCATCCTGCTCAAGGGCTGGAGCGAGGGCGTGTGCATTGCGGCCTTCGCCTTCTCGTTCGGCATAATATCCACCTACATAGCCATATACAGCCAGGAGACGCTGCACATAACCTCGGGATCGGGCACCTTCTTCATGATACTCGCCTGCGGACTCATACTCTCACGCCTTATCGGCAGCCGCTCGCTACGCCAGGGCAAGATCATACAGAACGCCTCGGCGGGAATGGTCATATCGATGTGCGGCTATCTGGTCTTCTCGGCCCTACCCAACATCTACGGCTATTATGCCGCCGCCCTGCTCATAGGACTCGGCAACGGACACATGTACCCCGCCATGCAGACCATGTTCATCAACCTCGCCCCACACGAGCGGCGCGGCACGGCCAACTCGACGATCCTCACCTCGTGGGACCTCGGCGTCGGGTCGGGCATCATCTGCGGCGGCAGCGTGGCCGAGCACCTCGGGGGATACTCGTCAGCCTTCTGGCTGGCCTTTGCGGTAAACGTAGTGGGCGTGGCCTTCTACTTCCTCTACGCGCGCCGCAGCTTCCTGCGCAACCGCCTGCGCTGACGCCGTCACCGAGCGACATACCCACATACGGCCCCGTACGCGCCTTGCGGCACGCGTACGGGGCCGTTGCCGTATTCCCGCCGCAAGCGCACGCCATCACCCCGCAACGGCCGAAGCCGTTACCGTTTTTCCGCCTTTCGAGACAGAACCGGCGGCAGTCAGACAAAAGCAGACTCGAAAACTGCGTTTTCAATTTGCGTATACCCTCACCTTTCACTATCTTTGTTCGGTTATAGCGCAATGAACAGATGAAGTTAAAACAGAAACTGAGAAAATTCTTCCGCAAGAAGCGCTTCAGCATGAGCGACCCCATACTGAACCGCGAGGAGTGGAGCGTGCATACCTCGCCCGCAGCCCTGCTGGGCGGCCTGGCAGCCTTCTGTATATTCCTCTTCCTGCTGATACTGATATTCGTGGCATACACGCCCATACTGAACATATTCCCGGGCTACCGTACCGATGCCGAGCGGCTTCACGACCGCCTCGTGCAGAGCATCATGCGCATCGACTCGCTCGACAGCCGCATAAACGACATGCTCACCTACAACGAGAACATAGCCATGATCATGCAGGGCAAGACCCCCGTCCTGCCATCGCGCCAGAGTGACGGACAGGCCGACACCACCAGCCTCGACAAGACGCTCATACCGCCCTCGCAGCTCGACTCGCTGCTGCGCCTGCAGATGGAGGGCGAGAGCAACTATTCGCTCTCGCGCACGCTGCAGAATCTCGACAAGACGTCACAGACGGCATTCGAATTCGCCGTCCCGGTCGAGGGCATCATCACGCGCCACTTCTCGCGCAACGACAACTACCTCGGCGTAGGCATACAGGCCGCGCCCAACTCGCCCGTTTCGAGCATCGACGACGGCACGGTCGTGAGCGTCATCACGGCCACCGATGCGGGCATGACCATCACGATACAGCATTTCAACGGATTCCTGTCGATATACAAGAACGTCACCCAGCCCCTCGTAAGCCAGGGCCAGGCCATAAAGAGCGGCCAGGTCATCGGCTACAACGCCATGCACAAGGCCGGCGACAAGACCAACCCGCTGCTCGAGCTCGAGATATGGGACGAGGGCAAGGCCGTAGATCCCGAAATGTACATAGTATTCTAAACAAGCAGACCACCCAACCCCGATATATGAAACAACGACTCTCAATACTCGGGTCGACCGGCTCGATCGGCGTGCAGACGCTAGACATCGTGCGCGAGAACCCCGAAATGTTCGAAATAACCTCGCTCACGGCGCGCAGCAACTGGCAGCTGCTGGCTCGTCAGGCCATAGAGTTCGACGCCGCCTGCGTCGTGATCACCGACCCGGCACAATACGAATCGCTAAAGAGCGCCCTGGCCCCCTACCCGATAAAGGTCTTCACGGGGGAGGAGTCGCTGCGCCAGATCGTATGCAGCCAGGAGGTCGACGTCGTAGTCAACGCCCTGGTAGGATATGCGGGCCTCGTGCCCACGGTCGCAGCCATCAAGGCCGGCAAGAAGATTGCCCTGGCCAACAAGGAGACGCTCGTTGTGGGCGGCGACCTGGTCATGCGCCTTGCCGCACAGCGGCACGTGCCCATACTGCCCATCGACTCGGAGCATTCGGCCATATTCCAGTGCCTTGCGGGCGAGCATTCGCCCGTGCGGCGCCTCATCATAACATGCAGCGGCGGAGCCTTGCGCGACATGCCGGCCGAGGAGCTCCCTGACGTGACGCCCGAGCGGGCACTGCAGCACCCCCAGTGGCGCATGGGCGCCAAGATAACGATCGACTCGGCGACGCTGGTAAACAAGGGCTTCGAGGTGATCGAGGCACACTGGCTCTTCGGCGTGGATGCCGACCGCATATCGGTGCTCATACACCCGCAGTCGATCGTACACTCGATGGTCGAGTTCGACGACGGCGCCATCAAGGCCCAGCTCGGCACGCCCGACATGCACATGCCCATAAGCTATGCCCTGATGTTCCCGCGCCGCGCCTCGCGCCCCAAGGAGGCCTTCGACTTCATGCAGCACCCCGAGCTTACCTTCGCCGCCGTCGACCGCGTGAAATACCCCGCTCTCGACATGGCCTACGACTGCCTGCGACGCGGAGGTACGGCCGCCTGCACGATGAACGGCTCGAACGAGGTGGCCGTGGCCGCCTTCCTCGACGGCAAATGCCGCTTTACGGACATAACGGCAGCCATAGAGTATGCCCTGCAGCGCGCCGCCTTCACGGCCGAGCCCACGCTAGAGGACTACGCCGCGGCCAATGCCGAGTCGCGCGCCCTGGCGGCCGAGTTCCTGCATCTGTAGGAGCGCACCCCGCGCGGTAAAGCCCGCAACGGCAGCCGCGCCGACAAGGAAGTTAAACAACACACGAAAGAAACTTAACACACAAGGATGGAAATATTTATCAAGATCGTCCAGTTCTTCATGAGCCTGTCGCTGCTGGTGGCGATTCACGAGTTCGGACACTTCATCATGGCGCGCGTATTCAAGATCCGCGTCGAAAAGTTCTACATATTCTTCGACCCGTGGTTCTCGCTCTTCAAATGGAAGCGCGGCGACACCGAATACGGACTGGGATGGCTGCCGCTGGGCGGCTACGTCAAGATCGCCGGCATGATCGACGAGAGCATGGACAAGGAGCAGATGCAGGCTCCGCCCCAGCCCGACGAGTTCCGCTCAAAGCCCGCATGGCAGCGTTTCCTGGTGATGATCGCGGGCGTTGCGATGAACGTCATACTCGCCTTCATCATCTACACGGGCATATGCTACACCCACGGCCAGTCGTACATGGCGGCCGATGACGCCCGCTGGGGCTATACCTTCAACGACGCAGCCAAGGAGATGGGATTCCGCGACGGCGACAAGGTCGTGGCAATCGACGGCGAGAAGATCGACGACGTGAACGACATACGGTCGATGCTGCTGCTCACCGAGGGCGACCGACAGGTCACCATCGAGCGCGACGGCCGCAGCGAGCAGTTCACCATACCGTTCGACAAGCTGCTCGAGATGCGCCGCCAGAAGAGTTACATGGATCTCTACATGCTGCGTCTGCCCTTCATCGTCGACTCGGTAGCATCGGCCTCGGCCGCCACGGCTGGGCTTCAGGCCGGAGACGAGGTGGTGGCATGCAACGGCATCAAGGGCGTTGACGTACCGGCCGTAACCGACATTTTGGCGCAGAGCAAGAACGACACCGTCGCCTTCGATATCAAGCGAGGCGAGGCGCTGCTCACGATGCGCGTTCCCGTCGACGGCAACGGCAAGGTAGGCGTGATACTCGGCAACCCCTACCAGCCGCGCACGCGCCACTACACCCTGCTGCAGTCGATACCCGCGGGCGCACGCCTTGCGGGCGAGACCATAGCCGACTACTGGCAGCAGCTCAAGCTGATCTTCCAGCCCAAGACCAAGATGTACGAGGAGCTGGGCGGATTCATCGCCATAGGCAACATCTTCCCGGCCGAGTGGGACTGGCTGCGATTCTGGAACATGACGGCATTCCTGTCGATAATGCTCGCCGTGCTCAACATACTGCCCATACCGGCACTCGACGGCGGACATGCGCTCTTCACGCTGTGGGAGATGCTCACGGGACGCAAGCCGAGCGACAAGTTCCTCGAGGTGATGCAGTACATCGGGTTCTTCCTGCTGCTGGCCCTCGTGATCTACGCCAACGGCAACGACATCTACCGCCTGTTCGGCAAATAGCAACGACACAAGGCGTATGGCAAAGGTCAAGAAGGCATATTTCTGCCGCAACTGCGGATTCGAGGCCCCCAAGTGGCTGGGCCGCTGCCCCTCGTGCGGCGAGTGGAACACGTTCACCGAGGAGATCATAGCCAAAGCCCCGGCCACGGCTGCCGCAGCCATCACCTCGTCGATGCCGCAGACCCCGCCGCAGCGTGTGTCGGAGATCGAGCGGGCGTCTCTCCGCCGTCTCGACCTGCACAACGCCGAGATAAACCGCGTCCTGGGCGGCGGCCTCGTACCCGGATCGCTCATACTGCTCGGAGGCGAACCCGGCATCGGCAAATCGACCCTCAGCCTGCAGCTGGCGCTGACGAACCACACGCTGCGCACGCTCTACGTCTCGGGCGAGGAGTCGCCCGAACAGATCGGCATGCGCGCCGAGCGCATAGGCATCGAAAACCAGGAGTGCTACATATACTCCGAGACGCTGCTCGAGAACATACTCGCGCAGATCGCCCAATACAACCCCGACGTCGTAGTCATCGACTCGATACAGACCATCTACACCGAGACCATAGAGTCGTCGGCCGGAAGCGTGTCGCAGATACGCGAGTGCGCCGCCTCGCTGCTCAAGTATGCCAAGACAACAGGCACGTCGATCTTCATCATAGGCCACATAACCAAGGACGGCACCATAGCCGGCCCCAAGATACTCGAACACATAGTCGACGTCGTGCTCCAGTTCGAGGGCGACGGCAACAACATCTACCGCATCCTGCGCGGCATAAAGAACCGCTTCGGTGCGACGTTCGAGATCGGCGTGTTCGAGATGCTCGAATCGGGCCTGCGCCCCGTAGACAACCCGTCGGAAATACTCCTCTCGCATTACGACGAGCCGCTGAGCGGCATCGCCGTCGGGGCCTCGGTCGACGGCATACGCCCCTATCTGATCGAGGTGCAGGCGCTCGTGTCGAACGCCGCCTACGGCACACCGCAGCGCACGGCCACGGGCTACGACGCCAAACGCATGAACATGCTGCTCGCCGTGCTCGAGAAGCGTGTCGGAATGAAGATGTTCACCAAGGATGTATTCCTCAATTTCGCCGGAGGGTTCAAGGTGTCGGATACGGGGCTCGACCTCGCGATAGTCGCCGCCGTAATATCATCCTACTACGACCGCCCCATCGCCGACGGCGTATGCTGCGCCGGCGAGATCGGCCTCTCGGGCGAAGTGCGGCCGGCACCGCGTACCGAACAGCGCATAAGCGAGGCGGCAAGGCTCGGATTCCGGCGCATAATAGTATCGTCGTTCCTGCGCAAGGAGATAAAGAACATGCGCGGCATAGAGATCGTCTGCATAAGCAACATAGGCGAACTGCCCCGCTCGATATTCTGCGAGTAGCTACGGCGCCGGGCACGCCTTTCCCGCTCGTCTGCACCACCACCCCACGCCTTCCCGTGCAAGGGAATGCTACACTCAGACGCTACTTCACCATACATAAAAGGATAAAAAAAGAGGAGGCTTTTCAAGCCTCCTCCATTCGCCACGAGATTTCATCGGCGACATATCTTTTGGCCGCCCCGTCGGGCATGGACGACAACAGGTCGGAAGCCCGTTCGGGCATCACATCCCCCGCATCGAGCGCTCCGCCGAGCAACGCCGCCGCCCCACATGCCACAATATGCGATTCGGGATAGCACGTAACGGCACGCACGGCACTCGCGCCCGCTCCAGGCATGCGCTGCATCATACGCGCCCGTGCACCTGCCATAAGCGCTGCGTAGGCCAACAACTCGCCGTGCGACACGCTCTGCGCAGCAGCATCCGCACCGCCGTCATTTGCGTCACAGTCACACCACGCCTCGAATATTTCGGGCAGAGCCGCAGCACGGCTCAGGAACGCGAACGCCGCCTCCTCGGCCACCTCTGAATTGATTATGCCCTCCGCCCAGAAACCGGCCTGGTCCGAAGACAAAAGTGCGGGATCGGCAATATGCAGCGCGGCGAGCCGCAGCTCACGCACCTGCTGTACATAGAGATAACGCGCCAAAGCATCGTCGCACTCTTCGGCGCGGGCTATGGCGCGTATTGTAGGTATGCTCACACCGTAGTTCAGACCGTATTCCTTGCCATAGTAACGCATGCTGTCAACCACGGCGCCGTTCATCTCGCGGCGCAGGCGTCCGAGCAGACGTATCATGCGGGCCGTATTGTCCATACCGTATTAACGGCTTGCAGGACCCATTACGTACGCCGTGCGACCCATCTCGAATATGGGAAGTACGGCCGAAGCCACGGCCTTGTCGCCCACCTTGACCGTGCAGGTCGAGGGATCGGCAACTCGAACCTTGATTGCAGCCTTGTTCTTGGGATCGGTCTCGACGATGCTGCTCAGGCGGCTCTTGCCCGAAGGCGCAACCTCCAGCGTCACGACGTCGCCATCCTTGGCATCGGCACCGACCACACCGGCCGAAGCCGAGACACGAGCCACGGCATAGCTCTGCACGCCCTCGGTCATGGGCACCACGACGCGCTTGACAGACGTCGTAACCACGCGCTTGCCGAAAAAGAGCTCAAGGAACTCCTGCTCCTTGGCATCCAGCGCCGCAAGGGCATCCTTCAGACCAGCGCCGAAGACGTTCTCACCGGCCTCGCCCGTGATAAGGTCCATGCGGTGCTTGCGTATCGAGAATATGGCCTGCGCAGCCTGTGCAGCAGCCTCCTCCTCGCTCTGTGCCATCGAGCTCATGCGGTCGGGCAGCACCTTTGCGAACTCGGTTGCCGAACCCAGATAAGAGGTTTCGTCGACCTTATCGGCAGGGACCTCCGCAGCCATGACATCGTCACTGCCCGCCACCGACAGCTTCACCTCCCTGACGGCATAGACGGTCTTGTCGACCAGCGAACCGCGCATGTTCAGGAATTTCTGCGCATAGCGTGCGTAGGGGCCGACTATCGTCTGCTCCTTCTCGATCACCAGATCTACCGCAACGCTCGTCGAGGGGTCAGATACGACCACCGAGCCCGTGGCATCGACATACGGGCCAACGATAGCCTTGTATACCGTATTCTGCGCCGTCGCAACGCCGCACGTCAGCACGGCCAGCGACATGAAGGAAATGATCCGTTTCATATCTTTTAGGTTTTACTATTTGAGCAAATATAACCCTTTTCGCCCGGATTTTCAAAATTTAAGATAAAAATCCCGCGTCAGAGCCCTATATTCAGCGCTGTATCGCATCTGGCAGCCATCCTCGATTACAAGCCTCTCCTGCTGCGACACCTCATGCGGCGGACGTGCCGCAAGTTCCATCATCACGCGCCTCACCCCGCTCGCGGGTGTCGTCCACACCTCGCACCGCCGCACTGTAAACAACCGCCCGTGCGCCGCCGCAAGGAAACGCTCCGACTCCGCCGCAGGCAGTATGAGCGAGAAACGCCCGTCGTCGGCCAGCAGCCGCAACACACCGTCGACCAGCTCACCGAACCGCAGCGAGCATGTATGCCGCGCCGTCGTGCGACGCTCGTCAGGCGGCAGCAGCGACTCCTCGAAATAGGGCGGATTAGATACTATGGCATCGAACCGCTCCTGCGGGAAGAAATCCTGCAGCGGCGACTCCACCACCTCGATGCGTCCGTCCCACGGCGTTGCGGCCACGTTGTCGCGCGCCTGCGCCACGCATGCCGCATCGATATCGATGGCCGTGACCGATGCCTGCGGCGCACGCTGCGCCGCCATGATGGCGATAAGGCCCGTACCGGTGCCCACGTCGAGAATACGTCCCGTCTGCGGCAGGCGGCACCATGCGCCAATGAGCACGCCGTCGGTGCCGACCTTCATCGCACACCGGCTGTGGTCTATGTGAAACTGCTTGAATGTGAATCCTCCGCCGCCCATATCACTTGAGGAAGCCGTCGATACCGGCGCCAAAGAGCGAAAAATCATACCGCACGGGATCCTCCGCGTCGAACTCGCGCAGCGAGGCCGTAATCTCCTCGGTCGCCTTCCAGTCGTTCTGACGGCGGTGAAGCAGGCCAAGCGCACGTCCCATGTTACCCGAGTGGACATCCAGCGGGAGGTACAACGCCGACATTGGGATACGCGTCCAGAGGCCGAAATCGACCCCGCGGCCGTCGCGCCGCACAAACCAGCGCAGGTACATGTTCAGACGCTTGCAGGCCGCACCCTTGTCTATTGACGAGAGGTGCTTCTCGCAACGCGGACAGTGATCCGCGGCGAAGAACTCGCGGCGGAAATCCGACATTGCCTGCCGCAGGTCGCCCGTAGCCTCGTACCGCGACTCGAAAAACTCGCCTATGCCGCCGAAACGCTCCACAATGCCGCGTATGGCCAGCACGAAATCGCGGAAATCGCTGCCGTTGAACGTGCGGTGGACATAACTTTGCAGACGCGCCAGCTCCCGCTCCGACGCATGGCGCACGAAATCGGCCGGCGCACCGTCCATATACTCCACCATACGGCGCGCACTGCGCACGATGGCCTTGCGGTTGCCCCAGGCAATGGTAGCGGCCAGAAAGCCCGCAATCTCGCGGTCGTCGCGCCCCTCGAAGGCATGGGGTATGCTTATCGGGTCGGGCTCGATGAACTCGGGACGGTTGTATTTGTCATAGAGATGCTCCAGCATCCCGCGCAACTCCTCTCTCTCCATTTCGGGTCAGGTTAAATCATAAAATCATGCCGTCGCTCATCACAATCTTGCGATCGGCCATCGACGCCAGCGAGTCGTCGTGCGTGACAACGACACACGTCTGCCCCAGCTCGTCACGCAGGCGGAAGAAGAGGCCGTGCACCTGCTCGCGGTTCTTCGAGTCGAGGTTTCCCGACGGCTCGTCGGCCAGCAATATCGACGGGCGGTTGACTATCGCCCGCGCTATCGATACTCGCTGCTGCTCGCCGCCCGACAGTGCGCTCGGCTTGTGCGCCGCCCGCGACTCGAGCCCCATCATGCGGAGCAGCCCGACGGCACGGCGTTCGGCCTCGCCGCGCGACACGCCCCCGATCAGTGCCGGCATCATAACATTCTCCAGCGCCGTGAACTCGGGCAGCAGATGGTGGAACTGGAAGACGAAACCTATGTGGCGGTTACGGAAGTCCGACAGGGCATCGTCACCCATCGATGTAACGTCGACGCCGTCGATCTCCAACCTCCCGGCCGACATTGGCGCCAGAGTGCCCATAATCTGCAGCAACGTCGTCTTGCCCGCACCGCTGGGCCCCACAACCGAGACCACCTCACCGCGCGCAACCTCCAGCGACACGCCCTTGAGCACCTCAAGATCGCCGTAACTCTTGTGTATATCCTCGCACTTTATCATATCGTCATGCACCTTTACTCTGCCGAACAATACGTACGGTAGAGTCCGAACATCTTCACCACGTCGGCCGCCTCGCGCGTATCGTGCACGCGCAATATCGACGCACCCTGCCGCAGCGCCTCCCAGTTCAGCGCCGCCGTACCGGCCAGAGCCTCGGCGGGTGTGGCTCCCGTCAGGCGATATATCATCGACTTGCGCGACACTCCCACCAGCACGGGATAACCCATAGCGCAGATGCGGTGCAGGCCCGCCATCAGTTCGTAGTTCTGTTGCAGGTCCTTGGCAAAACCGAATCCCGGGTCGAGCACTATATTCTCGACACCACGCTCGCGCAGAAAGGCGCACCGCTGCTCGAAATAGCCGTACACCGCGTCAACTATGCCGCCCTCGTATCCCGTCATCGACTGCATCGTGCGCGGCGTACCGCGCATGTGCATGGCGATGTATGGCACGCCGCAACGGGCTGCGACATCGACGATCGACGGATCGATCTCACCGGCCGATATGTCGTTTATGATTATGTCGCCGAAGTTCTCCACAGCGCGCCGCGCCACCTCGCCGCGGAACGTATCCACCGATACGGGCATGTCGCCCGCCACGCGGCGCACGGCAGCGATGCCGCGATCGACACGCCGCCACTCCTCCTCCATGGGCACGTCGTCCGCACCCGGACGCGACGAATAGCCCCCGACGTCGAATATCGACGCACCCGCCTCGACGGCCGAGGCGGCACGCCGCTCGATCTCGTCGGCGGTGAATGTACGGCTGCCGTCGTAGAACGAATCCTCGGTGACGTTTATGATTGTCATCACCTGCCTTTCCGACAGATCGACGACCCTACCGTTTAGCTTCATGGCTGTATATTTCATGCAATCGCTGCACGTCGCTCTCAAGATAATCACGACGCACGTTCACTATCGTACGGTCGGCCAGACGATGCAGCGTGTCGTCGTCGGCCTGGTTGGCCATGCGGCGCAGCACCTCCTCACGCGTGGAGCCGTCGCGCTCCATGCACCGCTTCACGCGCTCCTCGACCGGAGCCAGCACCGCAAGCGTAGTATCCACCTCGTCCGCAAAGCCCGCCTCGAAGAGTATGGCACTCTCCAGTATCACATACTCCCCGGCCTGCCGCCCGGCCCAGGCGCGGAAGTCATCCCGTACGGCCGGATGCACCAGAGCGTTCAGCGTGGCCAGCGCATCCTTGTCGGCAAATACGCGCGACGCGAGATAACGGCGGTCCAACTCGCCGCCGGCATAGCACCCGGCACCCAATGCCCGCACAAGTCCCTCACGCAGCGCGGCACTCTCGTTCATGAGCCTTTTGGCCTGCGTGTCGGAATCGTAAACGGCAATGCCGTGCGCGGCAAACAGACGGCATACGGTACTCTTGCCGCTGCCGATACCTCCCGTAACTCCTATCTTGTACATAACGTCCAAATCATTTCTTTGCTGCCGTATCCTCAGCCTCCGATGCGGCATCCGCCTCGGGCATCGGCAGCGGCGGGATATTGCCCACCGATATAACCTTGATATCGCTTACTCGCACCGAGATGGCGTTGTGCAGCGACTGCGGATCGAGTATGCAGTAACGCTCGCATGGGGTCGCTTCGCCGGCGACATCCCCGCCCTGCGGCTCGGCAGCGCGCTCCTCGACCGTATATTTCAACTCCGAGAGGGGGATTCGTATCTGACGCTGCATGTAGACGCGATAGCCAAACAGCGTGGCTCCCTTGCCCTCGACGACGCACGGCACACGCAGTCTCTCGCCGTCGATGTTGACATGCACGGCGTATTCGGCCGTATACGTATGGTCGAGTTTCACGATATACCACAACACGAACGAGGCGCAGAACAGCGTCACGAATGCCGGCGACACATAACGTCTTGCAAGTAACGATAATCTCTTCAACAGATTCATTGTCTCAAAAAAACTTTTGCTTATGCAAAATTATAAAAAAAGAGGTCGCAACCCGCGGGTTACGACCTCTTTTTTCCGGCTGCGGGGAATATCCCCGTCCAAGTGTTTACTATTTCTCCTCCTTGGCAGCCTTCTTGTCGGTGCGGCGGAGAATATCGTATGCGATAGGCGTTGCCACGAATACCGACGAGTAGGTACCGATGATCACACCGAGCAACAGCGCGAAGATGAAACCGCGCATCGTCTCACCACCCAGGATGAACATTGCCAGCAGCGTGACGATCGTCGTACCCGACGTATTCATCGTACGCGACAGCGTCGAGCAGATGGCCTTGTTGATGTTCTCGGTCAGCTGACGCTTGGGATAGAGCGTCATGTACTCGCGGATACGGTCGAAGATCACCACCGTATCGTTGATCGAGTAACCGATGATGGTAAGGATGGCGGCGATGAAGGCCTGGTTAACCTCGAGGTTGAACGGCATCACTGTGTAGAGTATCGAGAAGATACCGATCACGAGGAATGCGTTGTGCGCCAGGGCGAGCGTTGCACCCGTTGCCCACTGCCATCTCTTGAATCGGAAGGTGATGTACAGACCGATTGCGATGAGCGAGAAGAGCACCGCATAGATTGCATTGTAGGTCATGTCCTTTGCGATCGAGGGACCGATCTTGTCCGACGAGATGATACCGTTGGCATCGTCCTGCGTGCTGACAAAGCCCTCGAGCGTGATGGGATACGAGTAGAATCCCTTGAGTGCCTCGTAGAGCAGTGCATCAACCTCGGCAGTCGTCTCCTCCGACGTATCGTCGAACTTGTACTGCGTAACGATACGCATCTGGTTGCCGCTACCGTACTGCTTAACCTCGTTCGACTTCATGGCCTCGTTGTCGCTGACGAAGGTCTTGTCCAGTGCCTCGCGAACGGCCTCCACTGAGACGTTGCTGTCGAAGCGTACAACATAGGTACGGCCACCGGTGAAGTCCACACCCGTGTTAAGGCCGTGGAAGATGAGCGATATGAGCGATACTACGACCAGCGTACCCGAAAGGATGTACGATATCTTGCGCTTGCTGATGAAATCGAACGATACGTTTGCAAGCCAGTACTCCGACCACGAGCGCGAGAACGAAACCTTGCCCCACTTGTCAACGATCCACTCGAGCAGGATTCGCGTGATGAAGATCGAGCAGTAGAGCGACGTCAGGATACCGATGATAAGCGTAGTGGCGAAGCCCTGAACGGGACCCGTACCGAATACGAAGAGTACGATACCGGTGATGATAGTGGTGAGGTTACCGTCGATAATTGCCGAGTATGCATTCGAGAAACCGTCCTTGATAGCCAGCGAGAGACCCTTGCCGCCACGCAGCTCCTCCTTGATACGCTCGTAGATGATGACGTTGGCATCGACCGCCATACCCATCGTCAGCACGATACCGGCGATACCGGGCAGCGTCAGCACGGCGCCGAACGATACCAGCACGCCCATCAGCAGGAAGACGTTAAGTATAAGGGCCACGTCGGCCATCCAACCGGCCGTCTTGTAGAAGAGACCCATGTAGAGGAGTACCAGCAGGAATGCCAGCACGAACGAGAACATACCGGCGTTGATCGACTCGGCACCGAGCGACGGGCCGACCACCGTATCCTGGATGATGCGTGCCGGAGCGGGAACCTTACCCGACTTGAGCACGTTGGCCAGGTCCTGAGCCTCCTGTATGGTGAAGTTACCCGTGATACGCGAGCTGCCGCCGTCGATCTTGCCCTCGACTCTCGGAGCCGAGTATACATAGCCGTCGAGAACGATTGCGATGGCCTTGCCGACGTTCTGTCCCGTGAGCTGTGCCCACTCCGACGTACCGGCCGAGGTCATCGTCAGGTTAACCTCTGCCGTAGCGCCACGCTCGGCATAGGTCTCCGACGCAGTCGACACGGCACCGCCATCCATGGCGGGCTTGCCGTCGATCGAACGCAGTGCATAGAGGGCAAAGCGGCCGTCAAACATAGGCTCGCCCTTGATGCCCCACTTGAACACCAGGTCGCTCGGGAAGAGGTTCTGCACGTCGGGACGTGCCAGATATGCGTTGATGGCAGGTATGTCGGCCGCCATGGCTGCACCTACGATGGCACCGCCGCCATAATAGGGGTCAAGCAGTGCGAAGAGAGGGTTCTCGTCGGCCGTGAAGTGAGCTGCGCTCTGTGCCGTCTGCTCATCCTTCGATGCGTTCTGTGCAACCTCGGCTGCAAGATCGTTAGCCTCGGCAGCAGGCTCTGCGGTAGCCTCAGCGGCGGCAGCGACACTGTCGGCGGGCTCTGCAGCTGTATCCATCGAACCTTTTATCAGACGGTCGGCCTCCGACAGAAGCGGCAGGACCTCACCGTAATCGAACGTGGTCCAGAACTCAAGCGAAGCCGAACCCTGAAGGAGCTTGCGCACACGCTCGGGCTCCTTGACACCCGGAAGCTCGACCATGATGCGGTTCGAGTTGGGCAGGCGCTGAATGTTGGGCTGCGTAACGCCGAAGTGGTCGATACGGTTGCGCAGGATATTGAACGAAGCTGCGATTGCGGCGTCGGTCTCCTCCTTGAGGACCTTCACCACCTCCTCGTTCGTGCTGTTCGGGGTGATATCCTTGCGGTCGGGGCCCACGAAGATGGCGGCCAGGGGCGCGCCGTTGGTTATCTCGTTGTAAGCCTCGGCGAAGACTCCGATGTAGTCGTTCGTGCCGGCCTTCATGGCCTCGTTGGCACGGTTCATCGCCTCGATGAAGGCGGGGTCGTTCTGGCTGTCGCCGGCGAGCGACTTGACGAGATCCTGTACTTCGATCTCGAGCATAACGTTCATACCGCCCTTGAGGTCGAGACCGAGGTTCACCTCTTTCTCCTTACACTCCTTGTAGGTAAAATTCTTCAGGCCCAGGAAATTGTAGATGGGCTTGTTCTGGATCGAGTCCAGATAGTAGGCCTCTTTTTCGGCCTGCTCCGCCTCGTCGAACGTAGCCGCATACTCGGCCGCCTTTTTCTCGGCGTTGTACGTCTTGAACGAGAACATGAGCTGGTACACACACGCGATCACAAAAACGATCGTGAGGAATTTAATCGCACCTTTGCTTTGCATTGTCGTTTAAAATTTTGTTTATATTCTTTATATTTTTTGCGTTTCTTCCCAAAATTTCCCGTGCCTTCCGACACGCGTTCAGGCCACTGCCCTTTTTTAGGCGACAAATATATAAAAAAAAAGTCCAAAAACCGAAACCATCAGGCCGATTTTCGGACTTTTACCGCAACTTGGGACCATTACCGCCTATTTCAGCGTAAGCGAGACAATCGACTTGGCGGGCACCGTAACCGTAATGACGCCCTTGGACGAATCGAAGCCGTCAAAATCGACGGGCTTTACGCAGTCAGGATTCTCGAACGTATTGTGGTCGTTGATATTTTCAGCCGTGAGCAGGCGGCCCTTCACCGAATAGCGGCTGTCGTCGTCGAGTTTAACAGTGACCTTGCAGGGCTTCTCGAGATCGACATTGGCCATCGAGAGGGTTATGGTACCGTCCGCGGCACGCGATGCCGTCGCCGACAACAGGTCAACCTTCTCGTTATAACGGTCGCGAATGCTCTCCGTCTCGAAATGCAACGGCAACGCCTCGGCCCCCTGATGCGGCACGTACATCTGGAATACGTAATACGTAGGCGTAAGAACCATCTCGTCGTCGCGCGTGAGGATCATCGACTGCAACACGTTTACCATCTGCGCAATGTTGGCCATCCTGACACGATAGACATACTTGTGGAATATGTTGAGCGACACGGCTGCCACCATGGCGTCACGCAGCGTGTTCTGCTGATAAAGGTGACCGCGCACCGATCCCGGCTCCTCGTCCCACCATGCGCCCCACTCGTCGACGATAAGGCCTATGCGGCGCGAGGGATCGTAGCGGTCCATTATGTCGCAATGGCCCTTTATTATATTCTCGATCTGAGCGCAGCGGCCGACGGCAGCATACCAGTCCTCGTCGTTGAACTGCGTAGCCGAACCCTTGCGGCCCCAGTCATAGACCGTATAGTAATGCAGCGACAGGCCGTTCATCATGCCTCCGGCACGTTTCATCAGCACCTCCGTCCAGTTGTAATCGGCGGCGTTCGGGCCGCAGGCGATCTTGTAGAGGCGGTTGCCCGGATATTCGCGGCAATAGGTCGAATAGCGGCGGTAGAGATCCGAATAATACTCCGGGTACATGTTGCCGCCACAACCCCACGACTCGTTGCCAACGCCTATATACTTCACCTTCCACGGCTTGTCACGACCGTTCTCGCGGCGCAGGTTGGCCATCGGGCTGTCGGCATCAGAAGTCATGTACTCGATCCATTTCGAAAGTTCCTCCACCGAACCGCTGCCGACATTACCGTTGACATAGGGCTCGCATCCCAGCAATTCGCAGAAATTAAGGAATTCGTGCGTACCGAAGCTGTTGTCCTCGACCGTACCGCCCCAGTGGGTGTTGATCATCTTTGGACGCTTTTCGCGTGGCCCGATACCGTCCATCCAGTGGTACTCGTCGGCAAAGCACCCGCCCGGCCAGCGCAATACGGGAACCTTCAACGCCCGCAGCGCCTCAAGTACATCGACACGGTAGCCCTGCTCGTTGGGGATGTCTGAGTCCTCGCCTACCCAAATGCCGCCATATATGCAGCGGCCGAGGTGCTCGGCGAACTGTCCGTATATCTCACGCGGGATAACGTCTCCACTGCCCGCATTGTGCAGCGTCATCTGCACCTCACTCTGCGGCTGTGCCACAGCAACGGCCGAACAGAGGAGAGCGGCCGCAAAAACGGATATTTTCTTCATAAGCGATATTTGTTTGAATCGTATTCCCATTCCAAGGTTGCACACGGCTTCAACACCGGATTTTATCCGCCCGCCGTCTAAATTCCCTCATCTACAAATATAAGAAAATTACAGTGTAAAGACAAATGAAATCTTTCGGATTCGACTTTGACAGAGGGCAAAAAAAAGGGCGGGCCGAAAATTCGGTCCGCCCACGATTATGAGCTGTTCTCTATATTACTTCACTTCCTCGAACTCTACATCCTCGGGCTGCTGCTGGCCGCCATTGCCCTGCTGGGCTCCGGCGTTTGCGTTGCCTGCACCGGCGTTCTGCTGAGCGCCCTGTGCCTGCTGAGCCGAGTAGATGTCCTGCGAAGCGGCCTGCCATGCACTGTTCAGCTCGGCGATGGCAGTGTCGATGGCGGCTACATCCTGGTTCTTGTGAGCCTCCTTCAACTTGGCAAGGGCTCCCTCGATGGCCGACTTCTTGTCAGCGGGGATCTTGTCACCGTACTCCTTGAGCTGCTTCTCGGTGGCGAAGATGTTCGAGTCGGCGGCGTTGATCTTGTCGACACGCTCCTTCTCGGCCTTGTCCTTGGCCTCGTTTGCCTTGGCCTCGTCACGCATGCGCTGGATCTCCTGCTCGGTAAGACCCGACGATGCCTCGATACGTATCTTCTGCTCCTTGCCCGTACCCTTGTCCTTGGCCGATACGTTCAGGATACCGTTGGCATCGATATCGAACGTAACCTCGATCTGGGGCACGCCACGCGGTGCGGCAGGTATTCCGTCGAGGTGGAAGCGGCCCAGCGACTTGTTGTCACGCGCCATGGGACGCTCGCCCTGACATACGTTGATCTCCACCGAAGGCTGGTTGTCGGTTGCCGTCGAGAAGACCTCGCTCTTGCGGGTCGGGATGGTGGTGTTGGCCTCGATAAGCTTGGTGAAGACACCGTTCAGCGTCTCGATACCGAGCGACAGCGGCGTAACATCCAGCAGAAGCACATCCTTAACCTCGCCCGTGAGCACACCGCCCTGGATTGCAGCACCTACGGCTACCACCTCGTCGGGGTTGACCGACTTGTTGGGGGTCTTGCCGAAGAACTTCTCTACGATCTGCTGTATGGCGGGGATACGCGTCGAACCACCCACCAGGATCACCTCGTCGATATCGCTTGCCTGCAGGCCTGCATCACGCAGCGCCAGCTTGCAGGGCTCGACCGTCTTCTGGATCAGATGATCGCACAGCTGCTCGAACTTGGCACGCGTCAGCGACATTACAAGGTGCTGCGGAATACCGTTTACGGGCATGATGTAGGGAAGGTTGATCTCCGTCGTGGTCGATGACGAAAGCTCGATCTTGGCCTTCTCGGCTGCCTCCTTCAGACGCTGCAATGCCATCGGGTCCTGACGCAGGTCGATGCCGTGCTCGGCCTTGAATGCCTCGGCCATGTAGTCGATAAGCACGTGGTCGAAATCATCACCTCCGAGGTGCGTATCGCCGTTCGTAGACTTAACCTCGAACACGCCGTCACCCAGCTCAAGGATCGAGATATCGAACGTACCTCCACCAAGGTCGTATACGGCCACCTTCATATCCTGGTTCTTCTTGTCCAGACCGTATGCCAGAGCCGCAGCCGTGGGCTCGTTGATGATACGGCGTACCTTCAGACCTGCGATCTCACCGGCCTCCTTCGTGGCCTGACGCTGCGAGTCAGAGAAGTATGCAGGTACCGTGATCACGGCCTCCGACACCTCCTGACCGAGATAGTCCTCGGCCGTCTTCTTCATCTTCTGCAGGATGATGGCCGAAATCTCCTGCGGCGTATACTGGCGGCCGTCGATATCCACACGCGGCGTGTTGTTGGCGCCCTGTACGATGCTGTACGGAGCACGCGAAATTTCCGATGCTACCTTGTCGTAGGTCTCACCCATGAATCGCTTTATCGAGAAGACCGTACGCTTGGGGTTGGTGATAGCCTGACGCTTGGCGGGGTCGCCCACCTTACGCTCCGAGTTGTCGGTGAACGCTACGACCGACGGGGTCGTACGATGTCCCTCCGAGTTGGGGATAACCACGGGCTCGTTGCCCTCCATGACCGCTACGCAAGAGTTAGTCGTACCTAAGTCAATACCAATAATCTTTCCCATAATACCTGAATTTTTATTTGTCATTTACTAATTTTTCAATTCTCCCCTCCGGCCCTTCCGGAACCGGCGGTCGACATTTGTAAGAACAAACCACATACCAAAAACAAATTATGCCCCTACGGCGGCATTATGGCGGAAAATCCTGCCACAGCCGCCCTTTTGTCCGACAAAATGGCAGAAACGGCTCTGTCACGCCACGACCCGTGTCGCACGGGCGGCACGGACCGTGGCATACGAAGGCGGCGGCCCGCAAAACGGTACCGCCGCCTCATAGCATGCCTTCGCCGCATGAACCCGCACATTCGCCACGTCGTGGTTACCGCCGGTAGGTCTTTACCGATATTACGCCGCCCGCACCGCGCAGACCGTACATCGAACCGTCCTTAAGCACCGACACCGACTCCACATCGTTGATATTGACATGTTCCAAAGACATGGTCTCCACACCGTCGACCAGATACAGCGGCCGCGTTGTGCCTCCGGCCGACGCTATGCCGCGTATCGACAGTTCGCCGTTCACGCGCACAAGGCCGGCCACGCGTCCCAGAAGCGCCGACTCGAGATCCTGCTGTCCCGAACGCCGCAACATCTCTCCCGTAATCATGTCGGAACTGTAGTTGTACTCGCGCCGCTTGACAAACGCAAATCCGAGCGATATCAGCTCCTCCGACTCCTCAGCCTCGGCTATGCCCTCATCCGACAGCACGACATGTATGCTCCGCCGTCCTTCGAGCGGCACCTCCCACTCCTCGCCGCGGTGTGACAGTATGAGCACCGCATCCGCCGGCACATCGACCAGCCCGAAGCGGCCTTGACGGTCCGTCGACGTCCGTTTGTCGCCACCCCTGACCTGCACCGACACACGAGCCACACCCTTGCCCGCGGGTGTCTCAACCAAACCGTTAAAGGGCACCTCGCCGCCCGTCTGCCCCAACAGCGGCAGATATCCCAGCATAACCGCCGCCAGCAACATTATCAACCGTTTCATAGCTCCACATTCCTTTAAGTTATCTGCCCCTCCGTAATCCGGCACGCAACGGATTTTCATCCTGCCGCGCCACACCCACGTATATAACCGACAAGGCCCGAATCGAACTTACGCTCGACCCGGGCCCGTCATGTTTTAACACCGAATGCTATTTTGGTTCGTTCAGGATACGCATCGCAGCATCGAGTATCGACGTATCATCCAAAGTGACGACGCCGCCGTCGGGCCCCTGCTCGATATGTATGCCGACGCCACTCTTGGCATCGAAATGCTTGCCTCCGAAATAGTTTCGTACGGCCTCCACATCTATACCTAATTCATCCGCGATACGCTGCGAGCTGCCGCTGGGCAACTTATCCTTGATTCGGCGCAGTTCATTGAACGTAATAATCATAACGATCTTATTTTAGGTTTAAGTAAATGTCAGGTTTATTTACAAGATAAAGTTACGAATATTTTTTCTTTTTGCAAAATTTCCGTTAAAAAAACGTGAAAAAGGGAACTTCCCGAACAGGAAAATTCCCTTTTGTCAGATTTTGTGTTATTTAGACCCGTGAGGCCTGAATCTACTCCTCGTCTTCGCGCTCCTCTACGTATATCTGCCACAGCAGGGGCGTATAGGGAAGCACCTCCGACACGGTGATGATCTCCGACTCCTCGGTCGATGAGTTACCGTAGTTGTTGTAGTAGTAACTGTTGTAGTAGTTGTTATAGTAATAGTCGTAATAGTAGTTGTTGTAATAGTTGTTGTAGTAGCTGTTGCCGTAGTAGCTGTTATAGTAGTTGTAATAGTTGTAGTAGTCGTAATAGTAGTTGTAGTAGTTCGAACCGTTCGATGACGAAGTCGTGGTACCCGTCACGCCCGTTGCACCGTAGGCGTTCGACGATACGGTCAATATCGCGTTCCACGCGCCGAGCTTCAACTGCGGCATACCGTACTTCCACGCGTCGACCGTATTGTTGGTCGAGCTCGAACTGTCGCTTGCATCGGTATCAAACTCATAGGCTTCGCCTTCCTCTTCGTCCTCATCGATCTCCTCCTCGGGATATACGATCTTCTTTATCTCGGGGATATTCGTATCCACCACGAAACCGTCCAACAGACGCGCAACATACCACACCTTGGCCACATCGGTCGAATCCATCGGCTCGGCATCGGCCGGGTCGAGACCGTCGCCGAAACGCTCCAGCAGCGCATCGTCGATCTCCTTGTTGATCTCGGCCATGCTCTTCGTGCCGTAGAGTTTTCCGCGGGCATACTCGGTCTGTCCGGCATACATCATCGTATCGCTGCGCAGGCAGTTGAAGTCGAGCCCCTTCTTGGGCGTATACTTGTAGTTGATATAGAGTCCCGCGATAGAGTCCACGGCCAGATGCCACAGATCGTCATATACGACCTCCTCCTCGCCGTCATCCGTACCCTCGTCGGCACGCGATACGTTGCGCATATATGAGCGGCGCAGTCTGGCCTTCTCCTCGTCGTCATCCTCCTCGGGCGCAAGGCCGCCGTTCAGCGTGGCGAACGACTTTACCCACTGGTCCTCGTATGCCACGGGGTTGTTCACATGGCCCCAGACCTCGACATCGACTATCATCGGACGGTTGGCGTCGAGTTTGTACTGGCCCTCGTAGCCGCCGTCGCCGCCCATGCCCTGCGGGCCTGCGGCAATCGACGAGGGCAGGTACAGACGCATCTTGGTACCGTAGCGCACCGTATACTCCTCGTCGCCTATCTTGAGCTTGTTGCGCAGCGCCATGTAGGTTCCCTCGAGCATCGAGGTGTTGTCCTTACCGCAGAAGAGGAAGAACGGCACATAGTGCGTATATTCCGTATATGCGTTCTGCATGCGGGCCTGGTCGGCATCACGCGTGAGACAGACGTTTCCCGACAGGTCGCGGCACGTCACATCGAACCACAGCCATGCATTGTCGTCGCTCACGGGAAGGCTGTCGGCCACGCCGCGGTCGAGCAGTTCGACATAGTACCCGCCATCCTCCTGATAGTTCTCCAGCAGTTCGGGATGGTGCTGCTCGATCCATGCCTGCAGGGCTATACGCTCCACTTCGTTGAACTCCATCTCGCTCGACTCGACACAAGATGTCATGGCCATCGCGCAGGCAACGGCTACACAGATTAAACGGTTTACAAATTTCATATGTTAATCTATACTCTTATTATCGTTTCACTACCCCGCCGCCACGGCCCGACACCGCCCGACGGAGCACATCACTTCTTCTCCACCTTGTTCACGGTATACACCCACAGCACCGACGACTCGACGGGCACGATGCCCACCTGGTCGCTGCCGTAAGCCGCATCGAAGGTCATGTAGGCCTCTACCTGGTCGCCTTCCCTGCATCCCAATAACGACAGTTCGAGGCCTTTTATTATATCCGTCTGCCCCAAATTCACCGTCAGCGGGTCGCTGTTCCAGTGCTCGGCATTGAGCCCCTCCTCGACCAGAGCCGCGATGACTGTGGCGTCGTTGGTCATATAGACCGACGTGGTGCGCGGCACGCTGCCCGTGAAGATATATGCCGTATAGGTAAGCTGCACCTGGTCGCCCATCTCCACCACGGCGCGGTTCTCGCGGCCGTCGTCGTAGTATGTCGAGATGTAGCGGTATACCTGCTGGTCGAGCAACTCGTAGAATGCAGGCTCGGGGTCGAGCGATGTCTCGGCCTCGTCCTCCGACACGAGCTGCGGCACATGCGTCGACGTGAGGTACGACACGATCCTCTGACGCTGAGTCGTCAGGGCGTCGTCGTTGTCCTCGCAGGCCGCGGTCAGCAGACACGCCGCCAGCGCCGCCACACGCATCATGCAGGCAAATATTCTCTTCATAGCAAACAATTCGTGCAAAAATATGAAAAATAATCGACTCGGACAACCGCCGGCGGCAATATGTTGCCGCGACATCGCCCTCCACAGCGTCACATGCGCCGCAGAGCCTGCCGCACGGCCTCCTCGACTGCAATCGAGGGCGACTCCTTGAGTATGGCCTTGAGAGCCTTGTCCGAGGCTGCGCGCTGGAATCCGAGCATCGTCAGCGCAGCCATGGCCTCGTCGTAAATGCCGCCGTCGGCCACGGGCGCCGTCTCCACGGCAGATGCAGCCCCCATCAGGGCGATCTTGCCGCTGAGCTCCACGATAATCTTCTGCGCCGTCTTCAGGCCCAGGCCCTTGACATTCTTCAGCAGCACGGCATTCTCCGTGGCGATGATGTTGCGCAACTCCGAGGGCGAATATGTCGAGAGGATCGTGCGCGCCGTATTGCCACCCACGCCCGACACGCTTATGAGACTGCGGAAGAGCTCGCGCTCCTCCTTCGTGGCGAATCCGTAGAGAGTCTGCGCATCCTCGCGCACGGCAAAGTGGACATAGAGCCGTACGTTATCGGCATGCTCCACGGCCGAGAATGTCTGCAGCGAGATATTGATATAGTATCCGATGCCGGCGGCCTCCACCACGGCGTACGTGGGGGCGAGTTCCGCCACTTTTCCGGAAATATATTCGTACATAGGTTAAATTTAACTTGGAACGTTACAAAAATAAATATTTTTTTCTACCTTTGTGAATTATAGGTAATTTTTATCTCAAAAACTAAAAAAGGAACAGAGATACCATGAAAAAAGTTTTTTGGACACTGCTCGTCGCCGTGCTGCCGCTCGTATCGTGCGACAACAAGACGACTGCGCCTGCGACCGAGACATCTGAGGTTGCGACCGAAACCATCACCGGAGGCGACATCGCATTCGTAAGAGTCGACTACGTACTTGCACAGAGCCAGATCTACCAGACCGAGGGCGTCGCTCTCAAGGACAAGACCGAGAAGGCACAGAACGCCTGGGCTCAGAAAGAGAAGAATCTCCAGTACGAGGCTACCCAGCTTCAGGAGAAGTACCAGAAGGGACTCATAACCACCGCCGACGCACAGAAGCAGCAGCAGAGCATCGAGAAGAAGATCGCCAATTACCAGAACAACGCACAGAAGGAGGCTCAGACCCTCGACGAGGAGAACTACGTCTTCTCTAACCGCACGCAGGACCTTATCATGCGCGCCATCAAGGAGGTCAACGCCGACAAGAAATACAAGCTCATCGTCAACGCCACGGCCCTGCTTGACGCAGCCGACGCACTCGATATCACCGAGACCGTCCTGGCCAAGGTAGACGAGCTCTATGCCGCCGAGAAGAACTCATCGGAGAAGAGCGACAAGTAATGCGCACCCCGCCCGCGCCTGCGAGCCCCGCTGACACAACGGCCGACGCCGCATGAGGGGGTGACGAAAAAATACGACGCAGACATATCCATATGTCTGCGTTTTTTTTACCTTTGTCACACCAAACCGATCGATCATGGATTTCATACCGTTTACATTCATAGATTTCATCGACATATTCTTCGTTGCGCTCATCATGTTCGGCCTCTACCGCATGACGCGCGGCACCAATGCCCCCTACATATTCTCGGGCATCATCATCATATACATCGTGTGGGTGGTGGTACGCGCCCTTAACATGGAGCTGCTGTCATCCATACTGGGACAGATCGTCAGCGTCGGCGTGCTGGCCATAATCATAGTCTTCCAACCCGAGCTGCGCAGCTTCCTGCAGATGATAGGCATGCGGCGCAAGGGCTTCAACTTCATAAACCGCATATTCAACGCCCACGATATTACGGGCCCGAACCTCACGCCCATCGTATCGGCCTGCACCGATATGTCGGAGAGCAAGACCGGCGCACTTATCGTGCTGGCACAGGAGAGCGACCTGCGCGACATCATCGACGGAGGCATACACCTCGACGCACAGCTCTCGCAGCCGCTGCTGGAGAACATCTTCTTCAAGAATGCACCCCTGCATGACGGTGCCGCCGTCGTAATGAACAACCGTGTCGTGGCCGCCAAGTGCATACTCCCCGTGACGCAATCTAACGTGCCAAAATCATACGGCACGCGACACCGCGCTGCCATAGGCATAACCGAGACATCGGATGCCATAGTGGTCGTTGTATCGGAGGAGACGGGCGGCATATCGGTAGCCTTCGGCGGCAAAATCGAGCGCAACATCGCCCCGCACAACCTCGCGCAGGCCATATCGCGCCACTTCGTCAACAACGACAACGAAAAGGAGCGCCGTCACCGTCGCCAGCCAGCCTCACACGAGGCAAACCCGACCAACGAGGCTCACGGAAACGCCGAGAACAAGTAATCCCAAGTGAGGCCCCATGCAGGCCATGTTTTAACCACAGGCGACCCGCACAGCGTGATACTGTGCGGGCCGCATTTTTATATAACTACCAGCCACTGTTTCGTCTCCCCATCACGGCAAAGTGCATGGCACCACTGGCATTAACCCTACTTGTACGCAAGATGGTTCATTTCGCAGATCTCTTCTAATATTAACACGCAGCAACAGCACCCATTATATCCACTATGCATTGCGCGCAGGTAACAACACCACACAAAAAACGGAGAGCTCATGCTCTCCGTTTCACTCTAAACTGCTACGACTAACATCCGCCGGGCCAGTCGCCAATCCTTGCAGGACTTCTTCTTCCTCGGGTCTCCCTTTCGGGCGACCTTGACTCCGGTCCTGCCCGCCCCTCACCCAAGCGGCGTCGCTATATAAACTGTCGGCTACTCGGCCTGTGCAGGCTGCTCGGCAGCGGCACCCTCGGTAGCTGCGGCAGCGTCAGATGCCGGGATCTCGGCATTGGGCATTGCGTTCACCGGAGCCGAGGTGTTGACGTGCTCCATAAGGGCATTGGCGTCATTCTGCAGAGCGCTGTTGCTGGTCGAAACCAGATCCTGGTCCATTGCCAGCGTTGCAACAAGGCTCAGCACTACGATCAGTGCAGCAAGCGTCCAGGTAGTCTTCTCGAGAATGTTGGCCGACTCACGCACACCCATCACCTGATTGGCGGCGCCGAAGTTGGCAGCCATTCCGCTCTTGGGGCTCTGCACCAGGATGGCCAGAATGAGAATAACACTTGCTATGAGAATCAGTACGATACAAAGAGTGTATAACATAAACCTATAATATTTTTAATTATTTTTTTCGCCTCAAATTTTCACTTACGGCAATCATTTTGCCTCCGCCGCGTTGTCCTCTCCGCCCCCGCGGCCGTCCAACTTGGCAATAAGTTCCGCAAAGTAAACACTTTTTTCGGGATTTAGCAAACTTAATTTGCGATAAGTTTCCCTGGCCATATCTTTCAGCCCCTGAGCAAGGTAAACCTCGGCCAGCTCCTCGCTCACGAGGTCGTCCTCGGTGCTGAATTCCGGCTCGGTGCGTATCTCTTCGGCAGGGCCGTCGTCGTCAGCCACAATACGGTAGTTGTCCGACCGCAGGAAACGGTCGATTATATCATCTGCCGTCACCTCGGTAAGCTTCTCCACGTCAACGCTTTTATTCTCCACATGCGGCATGCGGCACAACTCTGCCGCCGCGGCCGAAACCGCAGCCGTACGTGACGCCGCCCCGGCTGCATCGTGCCATCGCTCCGAACGCATGAGCGCCTCGATGTCAGTCTTCTCGATGAGCACCTTGTCCGCTGCGGCCGCCTTGTTTGATCTCTTTTCCATCGTTATTACCAGTTCGAGGCCGAAGCCTGGAAAATATCCGTCACCAACTGCGATACGATCTCCTCATCGAGCTGGCTCTGTATGTCGGTGAGCAGCTGCGTGGATTCGTAGTCGGTATATGCCGTAAAGACTTGATTGAACGAATTGTCGGGCTCAATGGCATTCGTGAAGCGCACGCGTACCGTAATCGTCAGGCGGTTCAGCAGCGCGTAGTTGTCGCTCGACACCGACGCCGTGGTCGACGTATATCCCGTGATCTCGCCCTCGAAGGCGAAATCGCCGCCCTCGTCCACCATCTGCAACTTGGTCTGACGCGAGAACTTGTCCTTCAGCGCCTCCGTCAGCGTCGTACTCAGCGTGGGCGACACCATGGGGGCATTGTTGGGAAAGTATGCCACGCTGAAGGTCTTGGCCCCGGCCGGGATGCTGGCTCCCGAGAGCGAATATCCGCCCTTGAAGAATATGCACCCGCCCAGCGAAAGCACGCACAGCGCCATTGTCGCCAACAGGGCACAACGATATGTCAATCTCTTCATCCTAAACTTCATCACTAAATATCGTCGTCGGTTATGCCCAGCTCCTTGATGCGTCTGTAAAGCGTGCGCTCCGACATGAACAGCTCACGGGCCGCATCGCGGCGGCGGCCGTTGTTGTTACGCAGTGCACGCACGATTAACTCGCGCTGCACGTCGGCCTTCGTACGCTCCGCATGCGGAGCCTCCTCGGTCACCTCCTCGCTCTCGGCGTAGTCCACCACGGCGGGATGCGAGACCGAGGGCAACAGCCCTATCACCTCATGCGGCTGCGACGGCGCCGCGGGCGCACGGTGTGCCGCCCCCTGCATCAGGTCGGTAAGCATGCGCTTCAGGTCGTTTATGTCGCTGCGCATGTCGAAGAGTATCTTGTACAGCAGCTCGCGTTCCGTCGACATGTCGCCCGTATGGGCGGCCGTGCCGCTCGGCGCCACGGCCGAAGACGATGGCTGCACGGGCGTGAGATAGCCCGACAGTACGTCGGCCGTAATGGTACGCGTACGCTCCAGGGCAGATATCTGCTCGGCCACGTTCTTCAACTGACGTATGTTGCCGCGCCAATAGTAGTTCTGCAACAGCTGCCGCGCGCCGTCGTCCAACGTCACGGCTGGCATGTGGTACTGCACAGCCACGTCGCTGGCGAACTTGCGGAACAGAAGCGGTATGTCCTCGGGACGGTCACGCAACGCGGGAACAGCGATGGGCACCGTATTGAGACGGTAGTAGAGATCCTCGCGGAAACGCCCCGTCTCGATCGACTTCAACAGATCGTTGTTCGTAGCGGCCACCACGCGCACATCGGTCCGCTGCACCTTGGCCGAGCCTACCCGCAGGAACTCGCCCGACTGCAGCACGCGCAGCAGGCCCACCTGTGTCGAAAGGGGTAACTCACCAACCTCGTCGAGGAAAATCGTACCGCCGTCGGCCTCCTCGAAGTAACCCTTGCGGGCCTCCGTAGCACCCGTGAAGGCACCCTTCTCATGGCCGAAAAGCTCCGAATCGATCGTACCCTCGGGTATGGCACCGCAGTTTACGGCTATATATTTCGCATGCTTGCGGGCCGAGTAGGCGTGTATTATCTGCGGAAAGAACTCCTTGCCCACACCGCTCTCGCCCACCACCAGCACCGACAGGTCGGTAGGCGCCACACGCAATGCCACACTAAGCGCCCGATTGAGCAGCTCCGAGTTGCCTATGATGCCGAAACGCTGCTTGACGGAGGTTATGTCGATGTTCTCAGCCATTGTGGTCTGCTTCTACGGTTGGCTATTCGTTGGGAGTCTCGATGTTCTCCATATCGGGATTTGCCGTCTCCGACTCAGGACCGGCATAATATTCGCTCTCCATGCGTGCGGCCCGCAGGTCGCAGTAGTATCCGTAGCCGAGGGCAGCTATGGCAAGCGCCGCGGCCACGATGGCTATTATCAGTATGCGGTCGTTGCGACGGCGCGAACGCGCTCCGCCCATATCCCTGTCGGGCGACACCTTGCGGCCCTTGCCGTAACGCAGCCCCTTGACATAGTCGGCGGGATGGCGCTTGGGCGAGACGGTCATCTGCGGCCCGTCGTAGAGCGACTTCATGCGGTCGCGACGCGCATCCTGACGCGGACGCTGCTCCATAGCGAAATCCTCACCGCCCTCCGCCTCGGGCTCATAGGGGCGCTGGCTGCGCTCCCGAACCATCTCGGGCTGGGGCTCCGCGGCACGGGGCGCCGCAACATCGGGCGCACGGCGTACCTGCCGAGACGACACTCCGGCCGCCGCTGCGGCATCGGCATCCCTGTTTACCGCCTGCGGCCGCACTGCCTGCGCGGCTGCGGGTTGTGCCGGAGCCGGACGCACAGGTTGTGCGGCAGGTGCGGCAGGTGCGGCTGGAGCGGCTGCGCCCTGCTTCGTAGCCTCATCCACACCGCCGTCGCCCTGCGTCGAGGGCGAATATATGAACGTAACGGTCTCGTTGGCGCCGCTGTGCAACTCGCCGAAACCGCCCAGACGGCATACGCCGTTGTTCTGCAGGCGGAAACGCACCTCGAACACGAAACGGTCGACCGCAGCCGCCGCCTCCATATCCGAGACGCCGTTGGCAGCCAGCAGCGACCGCAACACGCCGTCATCACTCTTTATCAGGTTCGAGAAGAGCACCGTCTGTCCGGGCACCTTCACTATGAACGCACCAAGATTGGGCACGACCAAACGCTTGTGCGTTTCGAGATATTTCGATATGAGTTCTACAATCATCTCAGCATATATAAATCCGCGTAAAGTTAGTAACTTTTTTCCTAACGAGAAAATCGTCGGCCGCACTATCGCAGGCAAAAAACACTCCCCGCACGCGATAATGCCTCCATCGGCCGTAGCCGACAAAAAAAGAGGTGCGGAAAAATCCGCACCTCTTATCCTGCACATCGTCCTGCCCCAGAAAGGGAAGGTACCGGCCATCAGGGTATTACTCCTCGAGACGGTAGGTGTGCTCAACGTATATTGCACGCTGACGGGCCTCGCGCTTTGCGATCGAGGGCTTGGTGAAGTACTGGCGACGACGCAGCTCCTTCAGCACTCCCGTGCGCTCATACTTACGCTTGAACTTCTTGAGGGCCTTCTCGATGTTCTCGCCCTCCTTTACCGGCATGATAATCATAATATTCTCTTTTTTTTAATTGTTAACGGTTTTGTTTTTGTCTTGCGGCGGCCACTGCGGCCTGTCGTCTGTACGGCGCTCCACCTACTGCGGGCTCTCCGTCTGCGCTGTGCTGTTGAGGGTATCGCGTACGAATCGAAGATACGGGGCAAGCCTTTCGGCCTCCTCTTCGCTTAATATGTTCTGGTCGATCATCTCTCCGATTCCGCTCCAACCTCCTTTCAATTGACGTTGCTTCACTATGCGCCGCAGAGCCTTCGCCGACACATAGGGGTGTCGCATCAACTCTTTCGGACCCGCAAAGTTAATATCAATTTTCGATATTTTGCAACTATCGCACCAAATTTGCGTCAAAATTCTTTCATAATTGCTCTCCGTGACCACATCCAGTTCCGCCAGCTGCTCCACCGAGTAGAATCCGCCGAGCAGTTCGCGGTAACGCATTATGGCCGTGACGCTCTTCTCGCCGATACCCCGCACCGACCGCAGCTGCGCCGAATCGGCCGCGTTGATCTCCACAAGCGGCCGCGGCAAGGACTCTTCGCCAACTGCCGCGTCGCCGACTGATTCCGCCGTGTGTTCCGGCTCCGCCGCCGTAAACACGATGTACGGTACCAGACGGTCGGCCATCGCTTCGCTCACCACATAGCAGCGGCGGAACTGCTCCTCGCTGTGTATGCCCCCCGATGCGTCGCGGTAACGCAACACCACCTCGGCCTGCCGCGGCGAGAAGCCCGCCTCGACAAGAAACGCCGCCGACACCGTGTCCAGCGAGAAACTGCGCAGCAAAGCCTGTCGGCCTCCTTCCGCCGCATCGCGCTCCACGCCGGAAGGCTCCGTTGCGGGTGATGAACCGGCCGACCCCGAGCGGGTATATTCCCCGCCGGAACGCGGCGTTATGGCATACTTCTCCCCTATGACGATATATGGCTTCAGCACGGCATAGAGCGAGTCGTCCACACCCGTACACAGCGCCACATCCTCCTTCATGCGATAGACCTTGCCGTAGCGGCGCCAGCGCACGATACCCGCAGCTGCCGTGGGCGGCACACCGCATCGACGCAGCTCCTCGTACCCGGCCTCGTTGGGATCGAACGGGCGTAACACGACGCTGTCGTCCACTGCATCCGCCTCCGTCTCCACGTCCCGTGTCAGCAACACGGGCTCCGTCCTGCGCTCAACCAGCACCGACAGCAAGAGCACGATCAGCAACAGGGGTATCACGACGGCAAATCCCCGCCGTTGTTCATCGGTAAAGATCTTCATCGGTATCGGTCAAAACATATCGTGAAAAAGGAAATTCGGAAAGAATATAGCCCCTCGCAGGCCACACTCGGCACACAGCGGCCCTGGCCGCCCGCCTACCACTCGGCACGGTCCGACAGCCACAGCTTGCGGTAACGGCGCGAAGGAGACTCCAGACGCGGCCCGAGGCCGTACTCCTCCCACCGTCCGTCCACCAGACGTATCGTCTGCTGCGACGACATCACCACATTGGGGAAACGCGCGGGGTTTGCACCCACGCCCGGACGCTTGCTACGGGCATCCACTATCAACGTACCTCCGTCGGTAAGGAGCACGTCGCGCCGCGGGTCGGTATTGGCCGCCGCAAGCCACAGCAGGTCCTCGTCACGCATTGTTCCCGCCGCCTGGTAATCGAAGACGACGGCATATTTCACATTGCGGAAACCGTTATCGTCGAGATATTTCGCGGCATCGACACTGTCGGGACGCGACTCTGCCGCATAGAGCACCACCAGCCCCAGATCCTCCGCATGGCGCGCGTCATAAAGCTCGATACCGCCCGCGGGATGCGCCTCCGACGGCAGCGTAACAGCGATAACGTCCGCACAGAGATCGGTCTCGGTGAGATCCAGCGCCATCTTGCCGCCGAAGCCGCACGTCGCCGTGGCGTGGTCCAACACGTCGAGTATACCCTCGCTGCGGATAATGCAACTGCGCAGGTCGGCACGCCGCAACAGCGCCGCCAGCGCCCCGTAAGAGCGGATGGGTGTCGCGGCCGACGTGACAACAAGGTACTTGTTGAACATCATCTGCCCCGCTCCCCACAGCGCCTGCGCAACCTTGTGTGCCTGGCCGCCGTAGCGTTTGTCAATCGACACCACGGCCAGGTTGTGCGCCGTTCCCGCAGTCGGCATCCACAGGTCCTCGACCTCGGGCTGCACGGCCAGACGTATCGGCGCCAGGAATATCTTCTCGGTAGCCTTGGCTATGTAGGCATCCTCCTGCGGCGGTATGCCCACGACCGTGGCGGGATATACAGCATCGCGGCGGTGGGTCAGCGCCGTCACATGGAAGAGCGGATAAAGGTCCTTCAAAGAGTAGAATCCCGTGTGGTCGCCGAAGTCGCCCTCCATGACCTTCGCCTCCGAGGGATCGACATACCCCTCCAGCACGAAGTCACAGTCCTCGGGTATGTATATGTCACAAGTCAGAGCCTTGACCAGACGCACGGGACGCCGCCGCAGGAACCCCGCCAGCAGGTATTCGTCCATATTGTCGGGCATGGGAGCCGTCGCGGCATAGGTATATACCGGATCTCCGCCCAGCGTCACAACCACGGGCATGCGCCGTCCGGCACGCTTGTAGGCGTCGTAATGGCGCGCTCCGGTCTTGTGCACATGCCAGTGCATGCCCGTCGTGCGCGCATCGAAGCGCTGCATGCGGTACATACCCACGTTGCGCACACCCGTATCGGGATCGACCGTATGCACCATCGGCAGCGTCACAAATGCCCCGCCGTCGCACTCCCACGACTGCAGCATGGGCAGGCGTTGCAGGTCGACATCCTCGCCGCGGTAGACCGTATGCTGGCATGCCCCGCGTCCCGACACCTGCTGCGGGAACCACCGCGACACCTCCGCCAGCAGCGGCAGGGCACGCAGCTTGTCCATCAGAGAACCCTTCGGCGTCAAGGCCTCACCCAGCAGGTCGCCTATGCGCCGGGCAATGTCGTCCAGACGCTCCACGCCGAGCGCCAAGGCCATACGTTCGTCGGAGCCCATCATGTTCGTAAGAACGGGGAACTCCGTACCGGTATTCTCGAAGAGCAGCGCCTTGCCGCCGCCCTCGCTCTTGGCCATGCGGTCGGTGATCTCGGCTATCTCGAACCGTGGCGACACGGCTGCAGCCACGCGCAGCAACTCGCCGCGGCGCTCCAACTCACCGATATAATCAAGCAAACCTTTATACATGGCTCATCTATGGTTAATTCATGTCAAAAAATCGCCGCCCGCCATGCCCTGAATCGGCATGCCGTGCCGCCCGTCCCCGCGTCAGGCCTTGTAGCGAATGGGCTCGTAGGGGATGCGGAACTGCTCGTCGAGCGTCAGTATCCTGTTCTCGTGCATGGCACGGTCGGCCAGCAGCGCAAACTGCGTAGCGTAGTACGACTCCTCGAGAATCTTCTCGGGCTGGCGGCCCGTGATGACGGCATTGGCGAAAGCCTCGATTATCTCCTTCGAGCCGTCGGCCTCGGCACCTATCGTGCTCTCGCCCGTATTTACCGTCACGTTGGGCATGATGGGCAGTCCCGGAGCCAGAGGGCTCGTCTCGGCGGCCCAGCTCGTGCCCGCAAATACCGAGTTGCTCATGATGCCGTTCTCGATCTGCGTCACCAGTTGGTGTATACCGCTGCCCTTGGGCATGGGATCGTCGCTGTATATGAGGCCGGCGACAAGGTCGATGGTACCCTGCGAGCCGAGTATCTGCTCGCCCATGCCGAAGTGCTTGTTCGATATCACCGACTCGAAGGTCATGTTCACCCCGTTCGGATAGGTGAATATCGCGCTCACCGTGTCATATACGTCGCGCTTGTCCTCCTTGGTCCAGTGCACCAGGTGTCCCGAGCCCATAACCTGCTCGGGCAGCATGCCCATCGACCACGAACCGTTCTGCAACTGGTGGCATGCCAGCTCGGTCATAAGTCCGCGCGAATACTCGCTGTAGAGACGCCAGTTGATGCGGCGCTCCAGTTCGGGCGAGGGGACGTCGCGACGCCAGTTGTTGTTGCGATACCAGTAGTTGCGCACGCCGACGACCTCGCCTATGCGACCCTCGTGTATCATGCTCATGGCCTTGATGTACTTGGGGTCGAAGAGTCGCTGCTGGCCGATGAAGAGCACCCCGCCCAACTCCTTGCGGCGGTTGTATACACGCAGACAGTCCTCCTGCGAATAGGCCATAGCCTTCTCGCAGAAGACGCGCTTGCCAGCCTCCAGTGCGTCGAGCGTCATCGGGGCGTGCAGGTAGAGCGGCGTGGCGATGATAACGCCGTCGACATTCTTGTCCTCGAGAAGCTTGCGATAATCGCTGTAGAGCTTGGCCAAGGGGTAATACTGTGCGGCATCCTCAAGATGGGGCGTATAGTCGTCACACAGCGCCGTCACCTCCACGTGCGGCATCTGCAGCAGATGCTGTATGTGGAACTGACCGCGCGAACCCGTGCCTATGATACCTATACGGGCCTTCTCGCCCTGCACCTCGCGCCGCGTCTGGTCGCTGCACGACTCCAACCACGGGAAGAGCGACAGCATCCATCCTGCAAAACCCATGCGGCCGCAATCCTTCAAAAATTCCTTTCTGTCCATCGTATCGCAATTTTTATTCTTTGTCCATATCCTTCCGCTGCGGCTGACGCCCTATGCGGAGCACCTCGCATCCGCCCGTAGCGCCGCAACGCAACGCCGTTGCCGTGTATCCCTCGTAACGGGCCATTATCCCCTCGCGGCGCGCTGCAGGCGCGGCATACAACGCCGTCGAAAGTACCTCGCACACCAAAGCCGAGCGTCCCTCGACCACCATCGTCTCCTCGCGCACTACCCTCTCACCGCTGTGCGGGTCAAATATGTGGTATTCGCCGCCCCGTCCGCGGCCCGACACCGACATGGCGCTGTCCCTGAGGCGAAACTCCTGCGCCACGGCCGAACGCCGCGCATCGGGCTCGACGCCTATGGGCCACCACTCGCCGTAGGGGTGGTGACCTATGGCCGTAATCGAACTGTCGCCAAAATTAAGCACCGCCTGCTGCACGCCCGCCTCCGACACACGTTGGCGCAGACGCTCCAAAGCATAGCCCTTGGCAAAGCCGCCCAGATCGAGCAGCGCCCCCGCCCCGTGCAGACGCACCGTGTGCGCCGCCGCATCGAGCGTATATCCTGCGGTCGTATCCGCCGCCCGCTCCGAGCAGGCCGTTATATCGAAATATCCCTCCGTACCACGGCGAAACGCCTCGCACAGTTCCAGTACCATAAACAGTTCGTCGTCGACGGCGACATCCCCGGCACGGCCAAGCATGTTGACCACGTTGAGCCCGGCACCCGCCGCATGGCGGTTGAAGAGGCGCTCCATGCGGGCCGTATCGGCCTCGACAGCCTCGGCCAGCTCGCGCGCAAGTGCTTCGGCCACCCCGACCAGCACCATCTCCAGACGCGTGTGCATGGCACGCATCGAGGCGTAGGCTACGGGGTAGAGCGCATTCTTGGTACTGTATCGGAACTCCTCCACCGTCAATGACCGCCTTCAGACGAGGTGAAACGGCGCACGAGGAACCATATCACCCGCACCACCACCGTCAGCACATAAAGCATCACCGACAGCACCGTCACATATCCCAACTGCGTGAATATCTCATACCATGGCGTCGCATAACATATTATGGTGGTCACGTTGACCACATTGGCCACGATGAAACACGTAAGCCATATCCACAATTCGCGACGCTTGACGGCCGCCGTAATAACCGTATCCTTCATATCTTCACTTCCTACATTCAAATCAGTCCAACACACGGATCTTCAGATTGCGGTAATGCACCTCGTCGTTGTGATCCTGAAGCAGTATGTATCCCTCGCTGTCGGCCGCGAAGCCCTTCACGCGGGCGAACTTGCTGTGCGATACTATCGTGTCCCACATCATGTTGCCACGCTCATACTCGAGTATCTTGTGGCCGTTGACCCAGTGTTCGACCTTATTGCCGCGCACCACGATGCGGGCCGTATTCCAACCGTACTTGTCGACATACTGCCAACCCTGCGCCGGTATAAGGTCGTAGAGCGAACCCAAACGGCGGTTACCGTTGAAGCCCATCTTGGCATCGGGATGGTTGTCGTCGTCGAGGATCTGGAACTCGCAACCCACGCTGCCGTTTGAGTTGATGAAGTACTTGATACCGCTGTTGGCGCCTTTCGTGATGCGGAAGTCGATCTTAAGGTCGAAGCTGCCATACATGCGATCGGTCACGATATCGCCAGCGCCAGACTTGGCATGTATCACCAGCTCGCCGTTCTCGACGGCCCAGCCCTTGGTCATGTCGCCGCCCGAGAGGCTCTTCCACCCCTCGAGGTCGCGGCCGTTGAACAACAGGCGCCAGCCCTCGGCCGCCTCGCGCGGCGAGATGCTGTTCATGATATGGTTGCGCTCGGCAATGGCATCGCTCGCGGGCGTGAGATCCGACGCTATGTCGCCCGTCTTGATGCGGATGTCGCGCCAGCGCACCGTAGTGCCCGCCTTATCCTTCGCGTCGCCTATCTCGTGCACCTGCAGGGCGATGAATCCCTCGCTGTCGACATCATCGATGAAATCGGCCGTCGGCACGCCGTTGACCCACACGCGCAGCGATTGGCCCACGGCCTCGATACGCAGCTTGTTCCACTCGCCGTGGCGGAAGGCCTGCTGCGACTGCGGCTCGTTCTCTAGCGAGTAGAGCCACCCGCGGCGCGCCTCGTCGTAGACGCCGCAGTTGCCCGTCTGCGACGACGGGTCTATCTCGAACTGGTAGCCGTGTACGCGGCCGTTCTGATAATCCTTGCGCGACTGCGAACGGAACTGCACGCCCGAATTGACACCCTCGTCAACCTTGTACTCCATCTCGAGGATGAAGTCGCCGTAACGCTCCTTTGTCGCCAGGAACGTGTTGGGCGTAGACAACGTGCTCACGCCGACGATGGCGCCATCCTCGACCTTGAACACGGCCTTGCCTCCGAGTTTGGTCCATCCCTTCAGGTTACGGCCGTTGAAGAGCGACACCCAACCGTCGCGCTCCTCGGCCTGCGAGGTAAGACAGAAGCCTGCAACGAGCAGACACACCAGCATTAGTCTCTTCATAATAGGGTCTGTTTTATTCCGGCCGCACACGGCGGGCCGCATGTTCTACAATTTTATGTCGTATATCTGGATCACGCCCTGCAGCCGTCCCTTCCCGTCGACGGCCAACAGCGAGTTGACCTTGTACCGCGTCATCTTCTTCTCGGCCTCGATGAGCTTCGCATCGACGCTTATCGTCTTGGGCGAGCGCGTGGCTATGTCGATCGCCTTTATCGAGAAGAACTCGCTCTGGCGGCTCTCCATCGCACGGCGTATGTCGCCGTCGGTGACGATGCCCTCGATGCGGTCACCCTCCATAATCACGATAAGCCCCAGTCCGCCGCGGCTGACCGTGTGTATCATCTCCGTAGCGCCGCAGTCGGGCCCCACAACAGGCAGGTCGTGGCTGCGCATGACGTTGCCCACGGTCATCAGCAGACGCCGCCCGAGGCTGCCGCCCGGATGCAGACGCGCGAAATCCATCGACGTGAAGTTGCGGGCCTTCATCAGCGCCACGGCCAGCGCATCGCCCATGGCAAGCTGTGCCGTGGTCGACGTCGTGGGTGCGAGGTGCAGTATGCAGGCCTCCTCGCGCACGCCGATATCCAGATGCAGGGCGCTGTTCTTCGCCAGCGTCGACTCGGGATTCCCCGTCATCGAGATCAGCACGTTGCCGTTGTTATGGATGAAGGGTACGATCTTCAGCACCTCGTCCGTCTCACCCGAATACGACAGCGCCAGAATCACGTCGTCGGCCGATATCATGCCCAGGTCGCCGTGAAACGCCTCCCCCGGATGGAGGAAGAAGCTCGGCGTACCGGTACTGGCCAGCGTCGCCGCAATCTTGCGGCCCACCAGTCCCGACTTGCCCATTCCCGTGACAATGACCTTGCCACGGCTCTCGAGTATGCGGTTCACCACGGCGACGAAGTTGCCGTCGAGCAATTCGGCCATGCGGTCCAACGCCTCGGCCTCGGTGTGCAGCGTGCGGCGCGCAAGGTCGAGAATTTCATTTGAAGTCAATATACTGTCCATGTAAAATCGGTTCTGTCCTGCTTTTGTTTTACACTCTCCGGCGGCATCACGCCCGTTATGCGATCAACGCGGCGATTATGCCCTCCAGATCGTCCAGCCGCAGCATGTTGGGCCCGTCGCTCAACGCATTGTCGGGATCGGGGTGCACCTCGAAGAAGAAGCCGTTGGCACCGAATGCCTTGGCCGCCATGGCCATCGCCGGCACAAACTCGCGGTTGCCGCCCGTCTTGCCTCCCGCGGCACCCGGACGCTGCACGCTGTGCGTACAGTCCATCACCACCGTAGGCGCTATGCGCAGCATGTCGGGTATGTTGCGGAAATCGACCACAAGGTTGTTGTAGCCGTACATGTTGCCGCGCTCGGTGAGCCACACCTCGCGCGCACCCGCCTTGACGCACTTCTCGTAGGGGAACTTCATGTCCTCGCCCGAGAGGAACTGCGCCTTCTTTATGTTCACCGTGCGTCCGGTTGCGGCGGCCGCCGTCAAAAGGTCGGTCTGGCGGCACAGGAACGCCGGTATCTGTATCACGTCGACCACCTCGCCCACGGGAGCGGCCTGGTACGACTCGTGTATGTCGGTAAGCAGCTTGAGCCCCCACTTGCGGCGCACGTCGTCCAGCATCTGCAGGCCGCGTTCCATGCCCACACCGCGGTACGACGACAGCGACGTACGGTTGGCCTTGTCGAACGAAGCCTTGAATATTATCTCCACACCCAGGCGGCGGTTTATCTCCACCAGACGCCCGGCCACGGCATCCAGCAAATCCGCCGACTCGATGACACAGGGTCCTGCTACGAATTTCATCATATCTCCATCACTCAGCCTTGCGGCCTGCAAGTTTCGTTATACCAATAAACAATGCTCCGCTAACGGTCGGGGTGCTCCCGCAGGAACGCCTCGGCACGCGCCAAATCCTCGGGCGTGTCGATGCCTACCGTCTCCACGTCGGTTATGCCCACGCCTATGCGGTAGCCGTTCTCGAGCCATCGCAGCTGTTCGAGCGACTCGGTCAGCTCGAGTGTCGAGGGCGGCAATGCCGTCACGCGCCGCAGCACGTCGGTACGGAATGCATACATACCTATATGTTTATAAAAGGTATGGCGGTGCAGCCACTCGCTGCGATCGACCCCGCGCAGATAAGGTATCACCGAACGCGAGAAGTAGATGGCGCGGTTCTTGCCGTCGAGCACCACCTTCGGCGAGTTGGGATTCTCCAGCGCCGCCAGCCCGTCCTGCTCCGAGAAGGGCTTTACCAATGTCGCTATCTCGGTCGACACGTCGTCGAAGCACGCCATGACGGCATGCAGCTGCGAGGCGGTGATGAAGGGCTCGTCGCCCTGTACGTTTATCACGGCGTCGAATTCGCCACCCTGCTTGCAGTAGGCCTCGTAGCAGCGGTCCGTACCGCTGCGGTGCTTGTCGGAGGTCATCACGACACGTCCGCCGAATGCCTCAACGGCTTCGGCTATGCGGCTGTCGTCCGTCGCCACAAGAACATCGGGCACGGCCGAAGCGACACGCTCGTAGACGCGCCGTATAACCGGGACGCCCCCCAGCAGCGCCAGAGGCTTGCCCTCGAAACGCGTCGACGCATAACGCGCCGGTATGATTGCTATGAATCGCATGTTTTTATGCTATTATACGGCGCGCGGCCGTATCGCCGACATCCGTCGCGACACGGCCGCTGAGTCCGTTCTACTTCTTCAACGCCAGTTCGAGCACATCGTCTATCGTCCTCACGTAGTGGAACGTCAGACCATTTACATACTCGGGCTTTATCTCCTCGATATCCTTGCGGTTCTCGTCGCACAGGATCAGGTCGGTTATGCCGGCACGCTTGGCCGCCAGGATCTTCTCCTTGATGCCGCCCACGGGCATGACACGGCCGCGCAGGGTCATCTCGCCAGTCATGGCTATGCGGTCGCGCACCTCGCGGTGCGTGAACGTAGAGACGATCGACGTCACCATCGTGATACCCGCCGAAGGACCGTCCTTGGGTATGGCACCCTCGGGGACGTGTATGTTGAGGTTGTGCTTCTCGAACATCTCGGGCGCTATATTCAACGCCTCGCAGTGGGCCTGCACCCACTCGTAGGCTATCGTCGCCGACTCCTTCATCACGTCGCCCAGATTTCCCGTCAGGCTCAGCCCGCCCTTGCCGGGCGTCAGGACCGACTCGATGTAGAGTATCTCGCCGCCTACCGACGTCCATGCCAGACCGGTCACTACACCGATCATGCCGCTGATCTCATACTCGTCCTTGAGGAACTTGGGCTTGCCCAGAATCTTCTCCACCTCCTCGGCCGTAACCGATACCTCGTACGGCTCGTCGAAGGCTATGTTCTTGGCACGCGCACGCGCTATCTTAGCCAGATTCTTGTCCAGCGAACGCACACCCGACTCGCGCGTGTACTCGGTTATGATCTTCTCGATGACGGCATCCGATATCTCCATCTCGCCCTCCTTTATGCCGTGCGCCTCGCGCTGCTTGCGCACGAGGTGCTGCGAGGCGATGCGTATCTTGTCCTCGGTGATATATCCCGGGATGCTGATCATCTCCATCCGGTCGCGCAACGCGGGGTTGATGCCGCTCACGTCGTTGGCCGTGGCTATGAAGAGCACCTTCGACAGGTCGTACTCCGTATCGAGATAGTTATCGTGGAAGGTAGTGTTCTGCTCCGGGTCGAGCACCTCGAGCAGTGCGCTCGACGGGTCGCCGTGGTTGCTTACCGTCACCTTGTCCACCTCGTCGAGGATGATCACGGGATTCGACGATCCGCACCGCTTGATGGTCTGTATGATGCGGCCGGGCATCGAACCGATGTAGGTACGGCGGTGTCCGCGAATCTCGGCCTCGTCGTGCAGTCCGCCCAGCGATATGCGGCCGAACTTGCGGCCCAGGGCCGTGGCGACCGAGCGTCCGAGCGACGTCTTGCCCACGCCCGGAGGACCGTAGAGACAGAGTATGGGCGACTTCAGATCGCCCTTGAGCTTCATCACGGCCAGATAATCCAGTATACGCTCCTTCACCTCCTCGAGGCCGAAGTGGTCGGCATCGAGCTGTTCGCGGGCGCACTTAAGGTCGAGGTTGTCCTGCGTCACGTCGTTCCACGGCAGTTCGAGCATCAGCTGCAGGTAGGTCATCTGCACCGAATACTCCGCCACGGCGGGGTTCAGGCGCTCGACCTTCGAAAGCTCCTTCTCGAAGAGCTCGCCGACCTCCTTGGGCCAGTTCTTCTTCGCGGCCGCCTCGCGCATCTGCTCGATCTCGGCATCGGTACTCTCGCCCAGCTCGTCCTGTATGCTGCGCATCTGCTGCTGCAGGTAGTAGTCGCGCTGCTGCTTGTCTATCTCGCGCTTGACCTTCTCCTGTATCTCGCCCTTGAGCTCGGCCAGCTGCTGCTCGCGCACCAGTATCTCGAGCAACTTGCGTACACGGGCCAGAAGGCCGGGCGCCTCGAGCAGAGCCTGACGGTCCTCGTCAGAGAAGTCCATGTTCGAACAGATGAAGTTGATCAGACCGCGCTGCGAGTCGATGTTCTTTATGGCGAAAGCCGCCTCCTTGGGCATCGACGGCGAGATGTTGATTATGTTGAGCGACACCTCGCGCACCGAGTCCACCAACGCCTGGAATTCGAGGTTGCCGGCATCGGGCTGCGAGTCGCGTATGGTACGCACGGTAGCCTTAAGGTAGGGTTCCGACTGCAGGTACTCGCCCACCTCGATCTTCTCCAGACCGCTGAGGATAACCGTCAGGTTACCGTTGGGCATCTCGAGTATCTTGATTATGCGCGCAGCCGTACCGACCTTGTACATGTCGTCGGGCGCGGGTATCTCCACCTCGCTCTCGCGCTGCAGCACGGCGCCCAGCAGGCCGCCTTCGGCGTTGACGTCGCGCACGAGCTTGATGCTCTTCTCGCGTCCCACCGTGATGGGGGTGATGGCGCCGGGGAAGAGAACCGAACTGCGCAGCGACAGTATGGGCAGCGATTCGGGGATGGCCACATTTTCGGTCACCTCGTCGCCACCGGTTATGATGGGTATGACCTGATGTCTTCCGTCGAGGACATCGGGCATGGTTTCCAAATCAGTCAAATCGATATTATCTTTCTTCTTACTCATAGTTACACTCTTTCACGGTTGCAAATATAATATTTTTTGGCCGGAATCGCCCATCCCTTTAACACTTTGTTAATAACTTCCGGGCACACGAAGCCGTTACGGGCATATTCCGGCCCCTTTCATCCAAAACGCCACAACGACGCGCCATCGTATGTCGCAATGTCCGAAACGGACGATTTTATATCCGCCGCGCCCCATTATGGGCCAATCCGACGGCACGACGCTTGCAATTGTCCTTTTTTTAGTATCTTCGCCCCAAAATCAGTAACCCGATGCACGAAGTCGAACCCTGGGCGATGATCCCCTTCGCCATGATGCTGCTAAGCATCGCCGTCATGCCCCTCGCCGCCGAAAAATGGTGGCACAGCAACCTGCACAAACTCTACGTATCGTTCGCACTGGCCATTGCCGCCGGCATATACCTTGCCGTAAACGGTATGGGAGCCGAACTGCTCCACCAGATGCTATACGACTACATGCCCTTCATCGTACTGCTGGGCGCGCTCTTCATCGTCACGGGCGGCATACGCATCGAAGGCAACGTCGCCGCCACGCCCGCAGCCAACGTATCGGTGCTGTGCAGCGGCTTTGTCCTCGCCTCGTTCATGGGTACGACCGGCGCCGCGATGCTCCTCATACGACGCCTGATCGAGATCAACAAGCGCCGCACGTACAAAACGCACACCATACTATTCTTCATCGCGCTCGTGGCCAACTGCGGCGGTATCCTCACACCGCTGGGCGATCCACCGCTCTTCCTGCTCTACCTGCGCGGCGCCGACTTCTTCTGGTTCATGAACCTCGCGCCGCAATGGCTCTTTGCGGGCGGACTGCTCATGATCATCTACTACTTCACCGACCGCTACTACTACGCCAAGGAGCCCGCCGAGGCACGCCTCAAGCCGGCCAAGGGAAGCTCGAAGATACGCATCGTCGGCAAGCGCAACATACTCCTGCTGGTGGGCATCGTACTCACCGTGTCGCTCGTCAACCGCTCGTACATCCCCGCCATGGGCGATCCCGAAGCTCCGGTCTTCATGCGATTCCTGCGCGAGATAGTTCTCGTCATCATCGCCGTAGCCTCGCTGGCCGTCACCGGCCGCGGCATACGCCGTGCCAACAACTTCTCGTGGGAGCCCATAACCGAGGTAGCGGTGCTCTTCGTGGGCATCTTCGCCACCATGACCCCCGCACTCATATACCTCAACGCCAATGCCGCATCACTCGGCCTGACACACCCCTGGCACTTCTTCTACGGCACGGGAGCTCTGTCGCAGTTCCTCGACAACGCCCCCACGGCCCTGGCCTTCCACACCGTAGCCACGGGCCTGCCGCACGTCGACGGCGTGAGATACATAGCCGACGTCCCCGAGCCGCTGCTGGCCGCCATATCGCTCGGCGCGGTATTCTTCGGCGCCATGACCTACATCGGCAACGGACCCAACTTCATGGTCAAGTCGATCGCCGAGCAGAGCGACATACGCATGCCCAGCTTCTTCGGATACATGGCCAAGTTCTCGCTCATCATCCTGCTGCCCGTCTATGTACTCACGCAGCTGATATTCCTCTGACGGCATCCGCTCCGCCGCGGAACAGACATAACGGAAACGCCCCGACAGCTATTGCGCTTCGGGGCGTTTTGTTTCTTGCAGGACAGACCGCATTACGCAGCCCGACACCGCATCATCGTCCGGCATAGAGATAGCTCCAGAAGCTGTCGGGGAATGCCGCACGGGCATCGTCGTAACGACCGGCATCCATCAGCGCGGCAAACTTGTCGAAGGCATCGATGCGGAAGCGGCTTACGGGATAGCGTTTCAGCACGTCGGGATTTTCGCGCGAGAGCACCAGAAGCGCCTCCTCGTAATAACGCGGCAGCACCGCATCGGCAGGATATGCACTTGCGAAGACCCTGGGGAAGAGCAGCGAGAAACGGTCCATCTCACGCGACGCAAGAAGTCCGCACAGCAACAGGTCGGCACACAGGCGGTCGTCGGGCCGAGCGTCGTAGAGACACGCCATATCCATCAGCAGCGGCGCATTGCCCGTAGAGCAGGTGAGGATGCGGTCCTCGTCGTTATGCACGGGGTTGGACATGATATCAACCATGCGGCCCACCCGGCTCTCGACCCACGAACGGTGGAACGTCGAGTGCAGCAGCACGCGCATATACTTGTCGGCCAGCGGCACATTGCCCGTATGCAGGAACGCGTCCGTAATCCGGCGCATCGAGCGGAACGAATATCCGAGCGGCGAGAGCGAGTTGAGCTGGAACGACTGGTGGATGACCTCGTTGTCGAGGCCGAGACTGCGCGCCAGCAGGGCATTGAAGTTGCACCCCACGATATCGCGGCTGCCGGCGAAGAAGAAGTCGTCGGCGTCGGTTATGCCATATCGGAACGCCCTCTCGGCCAGCTCGCCACGCTCACCCAACGCCAGCAGGGCATAGCGCATCCGCACGGGGTCCGAAGCGGCCACCTCGGGCGTGACTATATCCAGTATGCGTTCCCAGTCCTTCGCCTCGGCCAGACGCTCGACACGGTGCAAGCGCTCACGGACACGGAACTCGCGCACCGACAGCGACACCACGATGCCCACCGCGACAAGCGCCAGCGGCAGCAGCACACCGCCGCGCAGGCGGCCCCGCCTTACGGCAACGTAACGCCTCGGGCGGCGCGTAAGGAATACCGTTATCAGAGCCACGGCGGCCGATACCAGACACCACACGATAGCGCCCTCGGCATCGCGGTAACGGCACTGCAGCGCCACAAACACCGCCACGGGCAGCATCGCCAGCCACGAATAGCGCACGCGACGCAACAGGCGCCATGCCACCACGTCGGCACACACCATGACGATCCACGCGAAGAGCGTCTGCAACAGCGCCCCCATCACCGACGAGTGGTAGAACTGCAGCAGGAATGCCGCGGCATACTTCACCACACCCTCGGGCAGGCGCGCCTGCAGTATGGCGAAATCGGGCAGCGTCGAGAAGAACGACATGCCCTCCATCCACCACATGGTGTTGCGGTAGGCCAAAAGCCAGAACAGGAACAGCGTCGGCACCAGCACGGCCGAGTGCAGCAGGATTATCTTTTTCATGACCGCATCATTTGAACAGGTTCTTCAATTGGTTCTTCGGGAGCCGCACCTCGCCGCGTATGAACTCAGGCACGTTGTACGACTTCAGGCGCCACGTGTTGTGCTCGGGGTCGCGCTGCGGCAGCAGGAAAGGCTTGCCGCATACGCCCTCGGGCGAGACGTGCGCCAGGAAGAGGCGCGTATAACGCCCGTCGAGACGGCGGCTGGCCACAACGACCCATCGTCCCGACGACGACCACGCATGACACCCCTCGCTCATCTGGCTGTTCAGCACCGACACGTCGACGGGTGTGCCATCGTCCATGCGCAGCATCACCAGGTCGGCCTCGTCATGCCATACGGGGAATGTGCCGTAGTCGGCGCGCGCGAACATCACATACCGCCCGTCGGGCGACACGCGCGGGAACGAGGCGCTGCCGCCGTCACGGCGCGCGTCGTAGAGCGTATCCACGCGCTCGCCGAGCGTACCTGCCTCTGGATCGAATCCCACGCGCAGGACGTCGTAATGCACCTTCTCGCGCTCCAGCGGCATCGATTGAGGCTCGGCCGAGCAGAAGACCAGTGCCCGCCCGTCGGGCGTCCACGCCGGGAATGTCTCCCAGCGGTCCTCGGTCTGAAAGCGGTCGTCGACAATCATCTTGCCCGTACGCGTGTCGTATATCATCAGGTCTGACGCCTGGTCGTAAACCTCCAAAGGCTGCCCGTGACCGCCGAAGAAGGACTGATAGGTGGTGTTCGACGAAAATGCCACATAGCGCCCGTCGCGGCTCCACATGGGATATACGCCCTGCTTGCCGGGAGCCATCCGCGTCAGATCAACCTTGCGCACCTGCCCGCCGTCGAGGAACACCGTACCGCCGCCCTCGCCGCGCGCATGGAACATCATCCTGTCGGGCGAATAGTCGGCAAACGAGTGGCAGTTCACGCACCCCATTCCGTTGACCGAGTTGTCGACCAGCACCTTCTCGTCGAACGACGAGAGGTCGCGCTGGTATATGCCCATCTGCATCCACCCCTCGTAGCTCGGCTCAATGAGGCGGTAGGCCACCCATCCGTCAACCGAATCGGGTGACACGCGGAACGAGAAGGGACGATACTCCACACCCTCGGGATGCTCAACGCTCCAGGCCGCGACCGTCACCCTCACGCTGTCACCCGCCGCCTCGGAGAGCATCGCCCGCCACCCGTCAATCGGGATATCGACACGCCCGCGGTCGCCCGTCACGCTGAGGCTCTCGCGCCCGCGTACGTCAAAGCGTGCCGCGACGCGGTCGGCTCCGCGTACGAGGAAATTGAGCGGTGCGATATTACACGGCACCGTAACCGACACATAATCGGGGAAAAGCGGCGGCAGATCGTCCGACTTGCCGCCTGCTGACGGCACCTCCGAGGCGCAGGCACAAAGGCCCGCCGAAGCCGCCAACAGGAGTATCTTGCTCAACAGTTGCATATTGCAGGTTTCATCTAAAGTGCGGCCGGAATGACATTTTCGACCGTTATATACAAATATACAGAAATTTAAGACAATATCCTATTTCTAGGCAACTTATTTTGAGGCCGCCTATCTCGATAGATATTAGCCCTTTGGCAAAGAATAGGGGTACGGGGCGCCTATCGTAACCATTTTTTTTGTATTTTTGCGGCTAAACCGACACCTGCACCGCCGGCCGCAGCGGCCCCGGGCTGACACTCAGGCCGAAACGCGCATGACGGCAGGAAGATTACCTACGACACGACAAATTTGGATAACACGATATGGTAGCAGACAAGTACACGCCGCAAGAGATCGAATCGAAGTGGTACGAGTATTGGATCGACAACAAACTTTTCCATTCGGAGCCCGACGCCCGCGAACCCTACACTATAGTCATCCCGCCCCCCAACGTGACGGGCATGCTCCACATGGGACACATGCTCAACAACACGCTGCAGGACGTGCTGATGCGCCGTGCCCGCCAGAAGGGCAAGAACGCCTGCTGGGTTCCCGGCACCGACCACGCCTCGATCGCAACCGAGGCCAAGGTGGTGGCCAAGCTCAAGGCCGAGGGCATCGACAAGGCGAGCCTAACGCGTGAGGAGTTCCTCCGCCACGCATGGGAATGGAAGGAGAAGCACGGCGGCATCATCCTCAAGCAGCTGCGCAAGCTGGGCGCCTCGTGCGACTGGGACCGCACCTGCTTCACGATGGACGAGCCCCGCACCGAAAGCGTGATCAAGGTCTTCGTCGACCTCTACAACAAGGGCAAGATCTACCGCGGTGTGCGCATGGTACACTGGGACCCCGCCGCCAAGACGGCCCTTTCGGACGAGGAGGTGATATACAAGGAGTCTCAGGGCAAACTCTACTACCTGCGTTACATGATCGAGGGCACGGACCGCTACCTCGTGGTGGCCACCACGCGTCCCGAGACCATTCTGGGCGATACGGCCGTCTGCCTCAACCCCAACGACGAGCGGTATAAGGATATCCCGGCCGACGCACGCGTCATCGTGCCGCTGGTGGGACGTTCGATCCCCGTCATCCGCGACACCTATGTCGACATCGAGTTCGGTACGGGTGCACTGAAGGTTACCCCCGCCCACGACGTCAACGACTACATGCTGGGCGAGAAATACGGACTCGAGTCGATCGACATCTTCAACGACGACGGCACGATCAACGACAAGGTGGGCCTCTACGTGGGCATGGACCGCTTCGAGTGCCGCCGCGTCATCGAGGGCGACCTCGAGAAGGCCGGCCTCATGGAGAAGGTCGAGCCCTACACCAACAACGTGGGCTACTCGGAGCGTACGGGCGTAGCCATCGAGCCCAAGCTCTCGATGCAGTGGTTCATGTCGATGGAGGAGATAGCCAAGCCCGCCACACGCGCCGTCATGGAGGACGCCATCAAGTTCATCCCCGCAAAATACAAGAACACCTACCGCTACTGGATGGAGAACATCAAGGACTGGTGCATCTCGCGCCAGCTGTGGTGGGGACAGCGCATCCCGGCATACTACCTGCCCAAGGGAGGCTACGTCGTGGCCGAGACCGCCGAGAAGGCTCTCGAACTGGCCCGCGAGAAGACGGGTGACGCCACGCTCACGGCGGCCGACCTGCGCCAGGACGAGGATGTGCTCGACACGTGGTTCAGTTCGTGGCTGTGGCCCATCTCGGTATTTGACGGCATACGCAACCCGCACAACCCCGAGATCGAGTACTACTACCCCACGAGCGACCTTATCACCGCCCCCGACATCATCTTTTTCTGGGTTGCGCGCATGATCATGGCCGGATACGAGTACCGCGGCGAGAAGCCCTTCGGCAACGTCTACTTCACGGGAATCGTGCGCGACAAGCTCGGCCGCAAGATGTCGAAGCAGCTCGGCAACTCGCCCGACCCGCTCGACCTTATCGCCAAGTACGGTGCCGACGGCATGCGTGTGGCTATGATGCTCTCGTCGTCGGCCGGCAACGACGTGATGTTCGACGAGGCTCTGTGCGAGCAGGGACGCAACTTCGGCAACAAGATATGGAACGCCTACCGCCTCATCAACGGCTGGACGGTGGACGAGACCCTCGCCCAGAGCGACAACGACGCACTGGCCGTCGAGTGGTTCCGCCACGCCTTCGCCAAGGCTCTCGCCGAGATCGAAGAGAACTTCGCCTCGTACCGCATATCGGAGGCATTCATGCGCATCTACAAACTCTTCTGGGACGACTTCAGCGGCTGGTACCTCGAGATGGTCAAGCCCGCATACGGCCACCCCGCCGACCGCAAGACCATCGACGCCACGCGCCACTACTTCGACCTGCTGATGCGCCTCATACACCCCTTCATGCCCTTCGTGACGGAGGAGATATGGCAGGATCTGGCTCCCCGCGCCAAGGGCGAGTCGATCATGTACGCCCCCGCCCCCGAGGCCGAGCAGTGGGACGAGACGCTGCTCGCCCGCTTCGAGTTGGTGAAGGAGGCCATCACGGGCATCCGCAACGTGCGCAAGCAGAAGAATATCGCGCAGAAGCAGCCGCTCACGCTCAAGGTCATCGCCGACGAGAACTACCCTGCGGCCTACGCTCCCGTGATAGTAAAGATGGGCAATATCGAGAATATCGACACGGTCAGCGAGAAGGATCCCGCCGCTGCGGCCTTCATCGTCAAGACGACGCAGTACTTCGTGCCGCTGGGTGACAGCATCGACCGCGAGGCCGAGACCAAGCGCCTGACGGCCGACCTCGAATACCTCGAGGGATTCCTCGCCAGCGTGATGAAGAAGCTCTCGAACGAGCGTTTCGTCAACTCGGCTCCCGAAAAGGTCGTAGCCAACGAGCGCGCCAAGAAGGCCGACGCCGAGGCCAAGATTGCCGCCATACGCGAGCAGCTGGCCGCATTGAAGTAACAAACCCACTGCGGGCGGACACGAGCCGGACGCTATCGACGCATCCGCTCTGCCCGCCCGCTTTTTATGGACCATAACAGCAACGCACCAATGACCGCACGGCGAACCGCCATACAGGCCTTGATTCTGGGGCTGTGCCTTCTCTGCGCCTCGTGCCGCAGCGACGCACGGCGGCATATAGCCGTACCCGACCGCGGACACGTTATCGAGGCCATGGGCGCGGAGTTCGACCCGCACCTCTGGTCGCAGAACATCGTCATGCGCGGCATCGACTCCACGGCATGGGACACCGCCCGCCGCCGCGTCCTGCAGATGGGACTTAAGCGCATGCGCGTGATGGTTCTGCCGGCATGGTACGAGCCCGCGAACGACAACGGCGACCCGCTTGCGGCCGACATGGAGCGCTTCACGATGAACTCCACGGAGATGGAGTCGCTGTACCGCGTGCTGGACCTTGCCGAGGAGTGCGACGCCACGGTGACACTCGTCATGTGGGGCTGCAACCGCACATGCGCCTCGGTCATAGACACCGCCTACCGCTCGGCCGACAAATACTGGCTCGCCGCCGAGAACACTACGCAGGACTGGTGCATACCCTCAACCGACGAAGAGGAGTGGAGCGAGAACATCGCCGTCCTGCTGCGGTGGCTCATCGAGACGAAGGGATACGACTGCATAGGCGAGTTCACGCTGATGAATGAACCCAGCTGGTCGTACGTCGTCGACGGCGCACCCGCGCCCGAGGCCTACAGCCGCATGTGCGCGGCCGTCGATGCCCGCCTGCGACGGGAGGGGCTGCGCGACAAGGTGCGGTTCAACCTCTCGGACGACGCGCAGAGCCCAGATTTCCTTCGCCATGCCGTTGCGACGGTGGACGGTGCGGCCGACTGCTACAACTCGCACACCTATCTGTTCGGATACGAGACTCCCGACTCGACAATTGTCGCATGGGAACGCCGCAACTGCGACATAGTAGCCCCGACGGGCAAGCGACACTTCATCGGAGAGTTCGGATCGAACCTTACGACGGGAGCGTCGCGGCAGACCGACATCGACCGCTACGAACGCGGCGTGCTCATGACACGCATAGCCCTCTCGCTGCTCAACGGCGGTGCGGCGGGCGTAAGCTACTGGTCGCTGCTGGACCAGTACTACGCCTTCACCGACCCCTACGCCTCGATGCAGCAGCTGGGACTGTGGCGCTCGGCCCGCGAGGAGTACCGCGGCGATGCCGTCTACAACACCATAAGCGAGGACTTCGAGCCGCGCCCGCAATACTACGCCTACGCGCTGCTCACGCGACACATACCCGCCGCCTCGCGCCTGCATGCGCTGCAGACGGGCGACGAGTTCGTGCAGGCCTCGGCCATACATACGCCCGACGGGCGGTGGATATACGCCCTGGCCAACGGTTCGGACCACGATTTCGAGGCCGTAATCGAAAACCCGGCTGTAGCCCGCGGACGCTTCGACGTCTACCGGTACACCGCACACGGGCTTCCCGACGACGACAGCATGATTGCCGTCTCGGAGCGCGCCGCAATGCGCCGCGGCCGTATTCAGGTAAGCCTTCCGCCACAGAGCACGGCGCTGTATGTCGGGCGTACGGCCGATGGCGCCAACCATTAACACACCTTATTTGATAAGATGCCAAACGTAACGATATATACCGACGGATCGTCGCTCGGGAACCCCGGCCCCGGAGGCTACGGCATAGTCCTCATCTCGGGCCCGCACCGCAAGGAGCTCTCGGCAGGCTACCGCCTGACGACAAACAACCGCATGGAGCTTATGGCCGTGTGCGTGGCTCTCGAGGCGCTGAAGATCGAGGGTTGCGAGGTGACCATCTACTCCGACTCGAAGTATGTGGTCGAGGCCGTCAACCAGCGATGGGTCTTCGGCTGGGAGAAGAAGGGTTTCGCCGGCAAGAAGAACCCCGACCTGTGGATGCGCTTCCTGCGCATATACCGCCGCCACCGCGTGCGGTTCGTATGGGTCAAGGGACACGCCTCCACCGTCGAGAACAACCGCTGCGACGCCCTTGCCGTCGCAGCCGCCAACTCCACGACACTGGCCGAGGATACGGGATACGACCCCGACAACGCCTGACGCGCACGGCCGGCACGCCGCCCGACGAAACTGACACAGGCAAACGAGCCTCACGGAAAAAAGATTGCTGCAAGCAGCGACAAGATATGAGATTCACATTTCTGGGAACAGGCACCTCGCAGGGGGTGCCCGTAATAGGATGCCGGTGCGAGGTATGCACCTCGGCCGACGAACGTGACCACCGTCTGCGTACGGCCGCCATGGTCGAAACCGCAGGGCGGCGCATTGTCATCGACGCCGGGCCCGACTTCCGCTGTCAGATGCTGCGCACGGGCGCGCGCCACATCGACGCCATACTGCTCACGCACGAGCACCGCGACCACATAGCGGGGCTTGACGACGTGCGGGCCTTCAACTTCGTCGATTACCCTGTCATACACCGTGTCGACATATACGCCGCACCGCGCACCGCAGCATACGTGCGCAAGGCCTTCGACTACGCCTTCATCGCCGACAAATACCGCGGCGCCCCCGAAATGGAGCTGCACGACATCGACACCTCGCGTCCCTTCAACGTGAAGGAGGTCACGATAGTGCCCATCCGCGGCACCCACTCCGAGCGATTCGAGGTTACGGGTTACCGCATCGGGCCCCTGGCCTACATGACCGACTTCAAGACACTGCGCGATGGCGAGATAGAGAAACTGCGCGGTGTGGACACACTCGTGGTCAACGCCCTGCGCTATGAGCCCCACTACTCGCACTTCAACGTCGCCGAAGCGCTCGACCTCATATCAAAGGTCGGGCCACGCCAGGCATTCCTGACCCACATGTCGCACGACATCGGTCTGCACGCCGAGGCATCGAGGCGCATGCCCGAGGGCGTGCATCTGGCATACGACACGCTGTCGATCGAGATTGACGAATAACGCAGCCGATGCCGACAATGCCGAACGGACTAAAAGCATGAAACAAAAAACTCAAAGAAAGATATGAAAAACACACTCAAGGACAAGACCGTGGTCATCACGGGAGCCTCGTCGGGCATAGGCGAGGCCATGGCCCAAGTTTACGCCTCGATGGGGGCAAAAGTTGTTCTCGGCGCACGCCACTCCGACAAGCTCGAGGCCCTGTGCCGACGCATCGAGGAGGCCGGAGGCCGTGCCGCATGGTGCGCGACGGACGTCACCCGCGCCGAGGACTGCAAGCGGCTCATCGACACCGCAGTCGAGCTCTTCGGCGGCATCGACGTCATGATCTGCAACGCCGGCATCTCGATGCGCGCGCTCTTCGACGACGTCGACCTCGACGTCCTGCACCGCCTGATGGACGTCAACTTCTGGGGTACGGTCTACTGCACCAAGTATGCCCTGCCCTACCTGCAGAAATCACACGGCTCGCTCGTCGGCATCTCGTCGGTAGCCGGCATCCACGGCCTGCCGGGACGCACGGGTTACTCGGCATCGAAGTTCGCCATGACGGGATTCCTCGAGACCATCCGCATCGAGAACCTCAAGAAGGGATTGCACGTCATGGTCGCATGCCCGGGCTTCACCGCCTCGAACGTACGTTTCTCAGCCCTCACGGCCGACGGATCGCAGCAGGGCGCAACGCCCCGCAAGGAGGAGAAGATGATGACGGCCGAGCAGGTCGCCCGCATCGTCGCCCGCGGCATAGCACATCGCAAGCGTCTGTGCCTTATGGAGATCGAGGGTCGCGCCACGCATTTTGTAAAGAAGTTCGCCCCGGGGCTTGTCGACCGTCTCTTCTACTACGTCATGTCGAAGGAGCCCGATTCGCCATTCAAATAACGGCTGACACAGCAAAACGAAAAGGAGCGGCAACACCTACCGCTCCTTTTCGTTTTATTGCCTGCACTCCGGCACCGCCGTCAGAACGGCAGATCGTCGGGATCGTCCGCCGCTGCGGGGACATCCGCGGGGGCTGCCTGCGGACGCGGCTGCGGCGCGGCACTCGGCGCCATACCCTGCGGCGCACCGCCCTGCTGCATGTTGTCGCTGCGGCGGCCGAGGAGTTTCATCTCGTCGGCGAGAATCTCGGTAGTGTAACGCTTGATGTTGTCCTTGTCGACCCACTCGCGCGTGCGGAGGCGTCCCTCGATGTAGAGCTGGCTGCCCTTGCGCACATATCGGTCCACGACGTCGGCCAAACCGCGCCACAACGTTATCGTATGCCACTCGGTAAGTTCCTTCGTCTCGTTGCTCTGTCTGTCGTAGAGGCGCTCGGTCGTGGCCAAACGCACACGGGCCACCTTCACGCCCGACTCGGTGGTACGCACCTCGGGATCGATACCCACGTTACCCACCAGTATAACCTTGTTTACCATATATCTTATTGAGTAATTATTTCTGTTCGCCCTCCTCGCGGCCGCCTATAGACATGTCACCGAGGTGCACCTTGCCTTCGAGGTCGTTCTTGAGCGTACCGAGGAAATCCTCGTCCGACCCCTCGAGGAACGCCAGCTTCACCGGCTGGTAGAATAGTCTTTCGCGCATGTAGTCGGGCACGCGGCGGCTGCGGCGCAACTTCACGGCATCCTTCTCCGTAGTAAGCAGCATGGCGTCGGGATGGTGCTTCAGACACTCCACTATGCGGTTTATGTCGGCGACCGAATATACGTGATGGTCCGAGAATGTCATCGTGGCCGCTACGTTGTACATATCCTTCGCCCCCGATATAAACGGACGAGGGTTGCCTATGCCCGCCATCACGACCACCTCGGCGCCCGCATCGAGACGGTGCGGCGTGTCGAATAGAGGTATGGCCGGGGCCGGGACTATGCGCGTGAAGTATATCTTCTGATACGCCACCTTGTGCAGCTCCTTGCGCCACAGGCGCTGGTCAAGCAACGACATGTTCTCGTGGCACTTGGTGACAATGAAGTAATGGGCGCGGTAGAGCGAGTCGACCTTGTCGCGCAGCGAGCCGCAAGGCAGGAAGTCGTCCTTGTAGAATGGGCGCGTGGAGTCTATCACCACCACGTTTATGCGCGGGTCGACATAACGGTGCTGGAAACCGTCGTCCATGATTATGAGTTCCGTCTCGGGATGTTCGGCCTCGATGCGGCGGATGGCATCGGCACGTTTCTCGCACACCACCACCAGCGCCTCGGGAAACTTGAGCTTCACCTGCAGGGGCTCGTCGCCCACGTCGCGGTACGACGAATCGGACGACACCTCGACATAACCCTTCGTGCGGCGTCCATAGCCGCGCGAGAGGAAGGCCACGCGACAATACGGCATCATATACTCCATGATCATCTCGGCCGTAGGGGTCTTGCCCGTACCTCCGACCGTGATGTTCCCCACGCAGATTATCGGCGTAGAGAATTTCTCGCTCTTGAGCAGACCGCAATCGAACATCCAATGGCGGATATTCACCACCATTCGATAGGGATAAGACAAGAGTTTGAGCAAAAATCTCATATCGTGCGTTCTCGTTCGTTCGGTTCATCAGGTCTTCGGGGGACATCGCACAGCCGTCACCGGCGGTCGGTGTCAGCCAACCGCGCCACAGCCGCGCGGCACACGTCCAAAAGGCAATGCCCGCATGCCCCTCAAAAATACCAATTTTCAAAGGTAGCCAATTATTTCATAGTAAACAACCCTAATCCCCTTTTTTTGCCTCCGCAGCCGCATTTCCGAAGGTTTCTTCGGCCGAACCGCGATTTTTTTTGTATTTTTGTACGTTATGAAACATATTTTCCGAACAATCATCATCTCAACCATCCTGCTGGCCGTCGGATGCCGCGACAAGCAGGACCAGGAGCAGGCCTCAGACGAAAATGCCGTCACCGAGGCCCCCGCACAAAACATACGCTTCGGCATAAACATCGACAACTACCGCACCGAAGAGGGCACCGTGGACCGCGGCGAGACCCTCGGCAAGATACTCGCCCGCTACGGCGTATCGGCCGCCACGGTCGACAAGCTCGACAAGGCCTCGAAGGATATCTTCCCGCTGCGGCAGATACGCGCCGGACGCGACTACACGGCATTCCTCTCGAAGGACTCGCTCAACGCCGGACGGCTCGACTATCTGGTCTACGAGAAGGACCTCACCGACTATGTCGTATTCGGCTTCCCCGGCGACACGGTTTCAATCACCACCGGGCAGAAGGACGTGACCATAAAACGCCGCAAGTGCTCGTCGCAGATCGAGTCGTCGCTCTGGGGCGCCATCATGCGCGACAGCCTGCCCTACTCGCTCGCGGCCGAGCTCGAGGACATCTACCAGTGGACCGTCGACTTCTTCGGCATACAGGAGGGCGACTCGTTCACGGTCATCTATGACGAAAAACTTGTCGACACCACCTTCGTCGGCATAGGCCGCATCTGGGGCGCCAAGTTCAACCACGGCGGCAAGGAGGTCTACGCCATACCATTCAAGCAGAACGGCAAGATACAGTACTGGGAGTACGACGGAGCCTCGCTACGCAAGCAGCTGCTCAAGGCGCCGCTCAAGTTCACGCGCATCAGCTCGCGTTTCTCGCGTGCGCGCCTCCACCCCATCTACCGCGTCTACCGCCCGCACCTGGGTGTCGACTACGCCGCGCCCAAGGGCACGCCCGTACATGCCGTGGCCGACGGTGTGATCATATTCAAGGGCTGGAGCGGCGGTGGCGGAAACACGCTAAAGATAAAGCACGCCGGCAACCTGATGACGGGATACCTCCACCTGAGCGGCTACGCCAAAGGCATATCGAACGGTACGCGCGTCTCGCAGGGTCAGCTCATAGGTTACGTCGGCAGCACGGGAGCCTCTACGGGCCCACACCTCGACTACCGCATCTGGAAGAACGGCACGGCCATCGACCCGCTGAAGGTGCCGCAGGAGCCTGCCGAGCCCATCAAGAAGGAGAACATGGCTGCCTTCGAGCAGATACGCGACCGCATAGTAGCCGAGCTCAACGGTACGGCTACGCCCGAAATGATCGTAACGCAGCTCGACAGCCTGCCCGCCGTGGCCGACTCGCTTGCCGCAACGGCAGCAGTGCCTGCGGCCGAGACGGCAGACAAAGACAAGAAACAGGCCGAATAACCTACACGACGCGGAACGATGGAGATAGACCCGAGGATTGAAAAATTCATACGCCGCCACCACGTGCTGACGCTTGCCACCGCCACCGATGACGGGGCACCCTACTGCTGCAACGTCTTCTACGCCTACGACGGCAACGGAGCCTTTGTCTTCACCTCGGGCGCGGAGACCCGCCATGCCGCAATGATGTGCGGCAACGGCCGCGTGGCCGCCTCGGTTGTGCTCGAGACCCGCATCGTGGGCAAGGTACAAGGGCTGCAGATAACGGGCCGCGCCGTCAGGGCCGACGACGAGGCGTCGAAACACGCCTACATAAAGCGCTTCCCCTATGCCGCACTTGCCGACCTGGCCCTGTGGCGGCTGGAGGCCGACATGCTGAAATATACGGACAATACACTGGGATTCGGAAAGAAACTCATATGGCAGAGAGAGGAATAGGAGTGATAATCGTGGCCGGAGGCTCAGGCCGCAGAATGGGCACCGCGATGCCCAAGCAGTTTCTGATGCTGCACAACCGCCCCGTGCTGGCACACACCATCGACCGCGTACGCGAGGCGCTGCCTGCGGCACGCATCGTCGTAGTGCTGCCCGAGGAGCACATAGCGCTGTGGCGCAACCTTGCGGCACGCTTCGACATTGCGGCACACGAGGTCACTGCCGGAGGCAGCGAACGGTTCCACTCCGTACGTAACGGCCTGGCAGCACTGGGCGACGACGTGCGCCTGATAGCCGTGCACGACGGCGTGCGCCCGCTGGCATCGAAGAAACTCATCCTCCGCGCCCTGCTCGAGGCCGAGAAGAGCGGCGCCGCCATCCCCGTCGTCGCACCGGCCGACTCCTACCGTAAGGTTGCCGGGGACGGCTCGTCACACCCGATCGACCGTTCGGCGCTGCGCATCGTACAGACACCGCAGGTGTTCCGCGCCGAAGTGCTGCGCGAAGCCTACATGCAGCCTTTTTCTCCGCTCTTTACCGACGACGCATCGGTTGTCGAGGCCGCGGGCCACAACGTAGCCCTGTGCGAGGGCGAGCGCGAGAACATAAAGATAACAACGCCTTCGGACCTCACCATGGCCGAAGCTATACTCAACGCCCGCGACGATGAAGCGTAGTTTCGAATACAACATCGACCGCAGCACCATCATACGCACCGTGCTGCAGTGCATAATATTTGCCGCAATAGCCGTTGCGCTCTTCTTCCTCTATCGCGGAGGATACCTCTCGGCGTGGTTCTCGTCGGTGATCATGGCGCTGATGGCCCTCATGGCGCTGTCGATACCCCGCCGCATCGTGCTGCTCGATCGCACGCTCGAGATACAGTGCATACTCGACATCACCGAGATAAACATACGCGAGATAGCCTCCGTGCGCCGCGTCGACCGCCGCCGCATGCGCTGGATCGTACCGCTGCTGGGCGGCATAGGCTTCTTCGGCTACTATGGCAAATATTTCGACCTCAAGGAATTCGACACGGTGAACATGTACGCGTCGGAGTGGAACAACTTCGTCGAGATAACCGACATATACGACTCGCGCACCTATGTGTCGTGCCGCGAGGCCGACGCGCTGATAACGCTCATCGCCAAGGCCAAGTCGGATGACGAGATCCGCAGCGCGGCAAATGCCGAGGACGAGGAGGAGTAAGCCCTAAACGGACGTAACGGCGGGGAGGGGTCCGCGCCGGGCGGGAAATGGACCCAAAGGCCGCATTGGGGACACGGCCACATAGCGCAACGACCAAAACGAAAGGAAGAACCGCAGCATGCAGAACATACTGACACAGCCACTGCCGCATTTTCTCTACAGGCGGTCGAGCCAGACGACATTCATCGTCTTCGTGGCTCTCTTTTCGTTGATCTTCATCAACGCCTACAAACCCTTCAGCTCGTTCGAGTGGATACCCTACATACGTTACCGCGGCAGCAACGCCGCCTACCTGCTCATATCGACGGCCCTTGTGGCCGCAGGCCTGCTGGTGCTAGTCCTCAGCCGCATAATCATGGGCATCTATACACGCCGGCGCAAGATGGTCTACGGAGTCTTCGCGCTGTGGGTGGCCGTCGAGACCATAGTCATGGCGTCGGTCTATACGCTCTATGCCGTGCTGTCGAACGGCGAGCCGTCGGATTTCCTGCAGCTGTGGCGGAATACGGTGATAAACACCGTGCTGGTGCTGTTCATACCCTACGTCATATTCATCATCTACGTATCGTGGCGCGAGAAGGACCGCCAGTTGCGCCAGATAACCGAGCAGCTCGAGAACGGCGACTCGCCCGCCTCGACGGGACTCATCCCCCTCTACAACGACAAGGGCGAGCTGCAGATGTCTGTAAAGAAGGAGAACCTCATTCTGCTCGAATCGGCCGACAACTACGTATGCGTATGGTACATGAATAACGACACGGTACGAAAGACCATGATCCGCAACACGATGAAGTGCATGGCACGCGACCTCGACGGTTCGAGCATCGTCCGCTGCCACCGCTCCTACATGGTCAACCTCGACCACGTCAAGGTGATGCGCCGCCAGAACACGGGCGTCACCATCGAACTCGGCATAGCCGGAATCCCCGACATACCAATCTCGAAAACATACTGCGACAGCGTCACACGCTGGCTCATGCGATAGGCGCCGCGGCTGCGGCTACCATCTCCAGCTCTTCGGGGTCGATACACGTCGGTATCGAATGCCGCCGCACCGCCTCGATACACTCGTCGAGACGCATCCACCGCACACCGTCCAGCTCCGAACGCTGGAAGCGCACCTCAGCCTCGTCGACATCGCGCCACAAGAGGAAAACACGGCTCACCTGATTGTCCACGAACGGCCGTCCGCCAAACGTCTCACGGCGGTGTATCCGCCGCACGCCGCACGGTACAAGCTCCGAGGCGTCGGCCTCCAGCCCAAGCTCCTCGCGCAGTTCGCGCAGGGCCGAGTCGACAAAGCCCGCACCCGCGGGTATGTGTCCCGCACTCGAGACATCATAACGTCCCGGATACGACTCCTTGGCAGCGGCACGCAGCTGCAGCAGCACCTCGACGGCACCATCCCTGCGCCGCGCGACCCACAGGTGCGACGTACGGTGAAGTATGCCGCACGCATGCGCCTCGGCACGCTCGACACGCCGCCCGACGGGTTCTCCCGCCTCATCGACTACATCAAGATATTCCATAAATGAGAATGTACATGTGATGCGCCTTGCACCGGCACTACCCCAACGCCACGTCGAGGATCATCATCAGCGCAAAGCCCAGAGCCACACCCACAGTGGCTATATTGGAGTGGTGGCCGCTCTGCGACTCGGGGATAAGCTCCTCGACCACCACATATATCATGGCACCCGCGGCAAAGCCCAGCAGATAGGGCAATACGGGCAACAGCAGGTCGATCAGCAATATGGTCACAATACCCGCCAGCGGCTCCACCGCGCCCGACCCGGCGCCGTAGGCAAATGCCTTCCAGCGACTGCGGACGCTCATCTTCAGCGGCATGGATACGATCGCCCCCTCGGGGAAGTTCTGTATCGCAATACCGAACGACAGTGCCATCGCCCCGGCCATCGAGATGCCCGAGCCCTCGGCCATGGCTCCCGCCAGCACCACGCCGACGGCCATACCCTCGGGTATGTTGTGCAGCGTTACGGCAAGCAGCAGCATGGTCGACTTGCGCAGGTGCGACTTCATGCCCTCGGGTTCGTCGGAGTCGATATGCAGGTGCGGGACGAGCGTATCGAACAGCAGCAGCGAGAACATACCCGCCAGGAATCCCACCGTGGCGGGAAGCCAACCTATGCCGCCCTGCTCGACGGTCATGTCTATCGAGGGTATGAGCAGCGACCACACCGAGGCGGCCACCATCACGCCCGAAGCGAATCCGAGCAGCAGGTTGCGCAGACGCGCCGACATGTCGCGGCGCAGCAGGAAGACCATGGCCGCGCCGAGCGTCGTGCCGGCAAAGGGTATCATAAGGCCGTAGAGTACGGCTACGTCGATCATGCTTCGTTGGGGTTATTTCAGGTTGTCGATATATTCTACAATCGGGCCGAAGTCCGAGTGCGAATCCACAAATTCATCGTACGAGTGTTCGGTGTCGCACTCCTCGGGGATATCCGACACCATCTTCACCACCACTACGGGGATGTCGGTTACCGTCGCCGCACCCTGGCAGATGGCGGCCGTCTCCATATCAAACAGGCCGGCCTCAATGCCGAAGCGGCGCTTCACGTCGGCCGCGATGCCGGCATCGACGAACGCATCGCCCGTCCACACCTGCATGTCGTCGCCGCCAAGCAGACGATAGGTCTCGGCCAGCTCGGGAACGAACGCCTCGGGTACACGGCAGTCGTGATAGCGTGCCGTACGCGGTGCGACAAGACGTCCGCGCTGCTGTCCCGCCGTAGCGGCGGCATAGCCTATCACGGCGATACGGTCATAGCGCAGGCCTCCGCGCAGCAGCGCCGCCACGGTGTTGGCCGAGGCGAGAGCCTTGCCCACGCCGCACTTGCATACCTCGTAACGGTTGCGCCACGATCCCCGCGCCAGCGCCGACGTGATGTTGGCATACTCACGGTCGGTGGGAGCCAGAACCAGATACTCCATTACCACTCGCAGTTATAGATTGAACCTATGCCCGCCTCCTCGGCCTGCTCGCGCGTATAGAGGCAGCGCATGTAGCGGGCCATAGCCTCGTTGGTCGAGGCAACGGCATAGAGCCCCGGGTTGCCGCACTGCACCTCGTTCAGGCCCACGATGTCCTCCTTCGACTTGATGGGGAACACCTGCTTGTAGACGCGGGCCAGGGCGGCACGTATCTGCCCGGCGTCGACGTCGTTCATCGTCGAGAGGTAGAATCCCGTCTTGCAGCCCATCGGGCAGAACGACACGATGCTGTGGCCGATAACGGGATCGAGACGCAGATAGTAGGCCATAAGGTGCTCGATCGTATGCACCTCGCCCGAGCCAAGCGGCGCGTGCGCCATGGGGGCACGGAAACGCATGTCCCACGAATGCACGGCCAGCGTGTCGTTGATCGTATATACCGACCTCAGGTAGAGGCCCTCCTTGAGTGTGAGGTGGTCGACGTCGAACGACGACACCACCGATTTCTTGCTTTCCATATCTTCGGTTGTTTATACTTTATTCAAATCACTTTTTCTCCTCCGCGCCCGCGGCTGCCGGCGCCGTCGACTTGCGGTCAAAGAATGGGTTCTTCGACGCCACCGACATGGGTATGGCAAACACAAGGTCGGCGTCACCCAGCATCCGCAGACGCCGTGCCGCCCACCCGGCCGAAAACATCACACGCGTATCGACACGCATGTCGGTGGCCGTGGCACAGGCCGATCCTATGGCTATGCCGACATCCACGCCGTTCATCACGCACGGCACCTCCGACGGTTTGCCCGCACACGTGGCATAGCCGCAGTAACCGCAATTAAGGCCGCAGGTCGATTGCGCCTCTCGTATGCCTACAACCACAACGGCCTGAGCCTGGCGCAGGTTCTCGGCATCGCGTAGCAGGAACTTCATGCCCGACTCGCCGCTCATCTCTATCATCGTGGCCGAAAGCCGCCCGATATCCTCACCGGTGACCACCGCCACCTCAACCGTATCGCGGCCCTTGGCCTTGGGCGCCGTGCGCGCCGCCGCCATCACGGCCTGGGCTACAGCCCGCACCGTCTCGTTGCGAATGTCGCGTTCGTTGATTACCATACCAATTATTTTTTACGGGGTAAAAGTACAACTTTTTATGCAAATTATCAATTTCTCCGCCACGGTCCCTACTCCCGGCAGACTGGCCACGCCGTGCGCCGCAGAATCTTTTATCCGCCAATTGAGCGCGCACGAATCGAGGAAATTAATATCTTTGTACGTTATTCGTCGAGGGCGGGACCAAAATCGCCCCCCGCAACAAACGGAATCGATATCATATGAACCATTCAAGACTACTGAAGACAATTCTGCTGGCGTTATGTCTGGCCTCGGCCACACGGTCGATGGCCCAGTTCAACCTGAAAAGGGCCATCAGCGGTGCGGCCAAAGTGACCAAGGCCGTCACGCTGACCGACGAACAGATGAGCGAGTACGTCAAGGAGTACATCGTGCAGATGGACAGCGTAAACCAGGTGTGCGCCGACGACAGCGAATACACCATCCGACTGAAAAAGCTCACCGAAGGACTTGGCGAAGCCGACGGCATACCGTTGAATTTCAAGGTCTACCAGACATCGGAGATAAATGCCTTTGCCTGCGCCGACGGCAGCGTGAGAGTCTTCTCCGCTCTCATGGACATAATGAGCGACGAGGAGCTGCTTGGTGTCATCGGCCATGAGATCGGCCACGTGGCCCACCACGACTCGAAAAAGGGTTTCCGCACGGCGCTGCTCACCTCGGCCCTCAAGGACGGCATCGGCATCAACGGAGGCAAGGCTGCCCAGCTCTCCGACTCGCAGCTGGGCGACCTGACCGAAGCGCTGGTGAATGCCCGCTACTCGCAGAAACAGGAGTGCGACGCCGACGACTATGGCTACGAGTTCCTGAAGAATGCCGGCAAGAACCCCTGGGCCATGGCCCTGTCGTTCCAAAAGCTCAAGGAGCTGCAGGGCGAGAGCGGAAGCGGAGCCGCCGGTACGGGCAAAATCAACCTGCTCTTCTCGACGCACCCCGACCTCGACATGCGCATCAAGCGCATGGAGGAGAGGGCCACAAGCGAAGGAATCGAGAAGCCCGCAACTCCGGATCCAGCACCAGCACAAGATACAGATACAGATACAAATCCAGCTACCGCTGCCGAATAAACAGCCACGAACGGCACGCACCACATAAAACAGACAGATGAACGATATGGAAAGCCATCACATAATAGGAATAGGCGAAGCGCTGTGGGACATGCTCCCGGCAGGACGCCAGCTGGGCGGCGCGCCGTCCAACTTCGCATACCACATGTCGCAGTTCGGCTTCGACGCCACGGCCGTCAGCGCGGTAGGGCGCGACGCGGCGGGCGACGACCTGATCTCGGAGCTCGACAGCCGCGGCCTGAAACATCTCATGCCCCGCGTCGACCACCCCACCGGCACGGTAGAGGTTACGCTCGACTCGGCCGGCGTACCGCAGTACGACATACGCCGCGACGTGGCGTGGGACTTCATCCCGCTGACGCCCGAGCTGCAGTCGCTGGCCTCGGCATGCCGCTGCGTATGCTTCGGGTCGCTGGCGCAGCGCAGCGCCGTATCGCGCGCCACCATAACGGCCCTGCTCGACGCCATGCCGCAGCAGGCACTCAAGGTCTTCGACATAAACCTGCGACAGGAGTACTACGGCCGCGACGTCGTAGAGGCTTCGCTCTCGCGCTGCCACATAGTAAAGATCAACGACGAGGAGACGCACGCCGTAGCCCGCCTGCTCTCGCTCGGCACCGACGACGAGCAGCAGATATGCCTGCAGCTCAAGCAGCAGCACGGCCTTCGGGCCGTAATCCTCACCTGCGGCACCAACGGCAGCCACGTATTCCACGACGGAGGCATATCGTCGCTCCCCACGCCGCACGTAACCGTGGCCGACACGGTCGGCGCCGGCGACTCATTCACCGCCGGTTTCTGCGCCGCGCTGCTCTCGGGATGCCCCGTCGGCAAGGCACACGAGGTGGCCGTAGCCACTTCGGCATACGTATGTACGCAACACGGGGCCATGCCACGCCTGCCGCGCGAGATTACCGATGCCGTCAACCCCGACGTACGATAACCCACCGGGGGTACATATATATAACGATGCGGTGCGCACCTTTCGGGTGCGCACCGCGTGTTTTCACCACCCGACAGGCATGCTGCGTACCGCGCATAAAAATCCGACGCCGCCCGTGCAACGGCTTACGACCGCAATCGCCCCCGCACCACTGCACGGCGCACAAAGCATTACTCCGCAACATGAGGCTCGGCAACCGCGGCTTATAAGATGTAACGAATAAATATTTATATACGCATACAACGATCACCCTATACTGCAAACTGTTACACGCCAAATTCAGACCAAAGCAGAAATTTATATGCAAAAAAGTAGCGGCGAGTATTGTTATTAATAAATTTTATTATTAGTTTTGCAAAGACAAAGATGGAAACCGGGCGGCACAACCACTGGCGACCATGACAAAAGAACCAAACCTGAAACAGCGATGACAAGCAGCCTGCATATTATTATTAGCCTAATCCTCGTGGTCTTGCGTAGATAACGGGAGAAAGGTTGTGTATATATGCGGACGTAATTATATGAGGCCTTTCTCCCATGCGGGGGAAAGGCCTTTTTCGATACAAGAAAAAAGAATTCGGACCATGAAACACCTCTTACGAAGCGCCGCGACCACAACGGGTCGCCGTATGGCAGGAGCCAGGAGCCTGTGGCGCGCAAACGGAATGACCAAGGAGCAGATGGGCATGCCCATAATCGGCATAGCCAACTCGTTCACACAGATGGTTCCCGGCCACGTGCACCTGCATGAAATAGGACAATACGTCAAATCGCTCATCGAGGCCGAAGGGTGTTTCGCCGCCGAGTTCAACACCATAGCCATCGACGACGGCATAGCCATGGGCCACGACGGCATGCTCTACTCGCTCCCCTCGCGCGACATCATCGCCGACAGCGTCGAGTACATGGCCAACGCCCACAAGGTCGATGCGCTGGTATGCATCAGCAACTGCGACAAGATCACGCCCGGCATGCTTATGGCAGCCATGCGTCTGAACATCCCCACCGTATTCGTTTCGGGCGGCCCGATGGAGGCCGGATCGTACCGCGGCCGCGGCGTCGACCTCATCGACGCCATGGTGATGAGCGCCGACGCCTCGTGCACCGATGCCGATGCCGACGAGATCGAGGCCACGGCATGCCCCGGATGCGGATCGTGCTCGGGAATGTTCACCGCCAACTCGATGAACTGCCTCAACGAGGCCATAGGCCTGGCGCTGCCCGGCAACGGCACCATAGTAGCCACGCACGAGAACCGCAAGCGTCTCTTCGCCCGCGCCGCCAAGCTCATCGTCGAGAACGCCAAGCGCTACTACTTCGAGGGCGACGACTCGGTTCTGCCCCGATCGATAGCGACCAAGGCCGCCTTCGAGAACGCCATGTCGCTCGACATCGCCATGGGCGGCTCGACCAACACCGTGCTGCACCTGCTGGCCGTGGCACACGAGGCGGGCGTAGATTTCACGATGAAGGACATCGACCGCCTCTCGCGCAAGATTCCCGTACTGTGCAAGGTGGCACCCAACGGCTCGTACCACGTGCAGGACGTCAACCGCGCCGGCGGCATCATGGGCATACTCGGCACGCTCGCCGCGGCGGGCCTCATCGACACCACGGTCGGCCGCGTCGACTCGCCGTCGCTGGCCGCCACTCTCGACAAATACTACTTCGGCTCTCCCGCGTTCTGCGACGAGGCCCGCACGGCATACCTCAGCGCCCCCGCCGGCCGTTACAGCCGCCAGATGGCATCGCAGGCCGAATACTACCCCACGATGGACGACGACCACGCCACGGGCTGCATACGCGACATGGAGCACGCCTACTTCAAGGACGGCGGCCTGGCCGTACTCTTCGGCAACATCGCGCGCAAAGGTTGCATCGTCAAGACGGCGGGTGTCGATCCCGCACTGTTCCGCTTCAGCGGCACGGCCAAGGTATTCGAGTCGCAGGAGCAGGCCATGCACGGCATCCTCAACGACGAGGTCAAGGCGGGTGACGTGGTCGTAATACGCTACGAGGGCCCCAAGGGCGGCCCCGGCATGCAGGAGATGCTCTACCCCACCTCGTACCTCAAGTCGAAGCACCTCGACAAGGTGTGCGCCCTGATCACCGACGGACGCTTTTCGGGCGGCACGTCGGGACTCTCGATAGGACACGTATCACCCGAGGCGGCATCGGGCGGCGAGATAGGTATCATCCGCGACGGCGACACCATCGACATCGACATACCGTCGCGCTCGATATCGCTGCGCATCACCGACGAGGAGCTGGCCGCACGCCTGGCCGCATGGCACGACCACCGTCCGCAGAACCGCGACCGCGTGGTGCCGCAGTCGCTCAGGGCATACTCGCTGCTGGTAAGCTCGGCAGACCAGGGCGCCGTGAGAATCGTCCCCGAGGAGTAACAGGCAAGGCAACAGAGAGAGTAAACAAGAAAAAACGCAACAAACATATGACATCAGGTTTCAAGGATATCGCCACACCGGAGCAGCAGCCCGCGCCCACGCTCCCGCACATATCGGGATCGGAGGCCGTAATACGGTCGTTCCTGGCCGAGGGCGTGGAGACCATCTTCGGTTATCCGGGCGGCGCCATCATTCCCGTCTACGACGCACTTTACGACTATCGCGACCGCATAAACCACATACTCGTGCGCCACGAGCAGTGCGCCGTACACGCCGCACAGGGATATGCCCGCGCCAGCGGCAAGACGGGAGTCTGCATCGTCACCTCGGGTCCCGGTGCGACGAACACCGTGACGGGCCTGGCCGACGCCATGCTCGACTCGACGCCCATCGTGCTCATAAGCGGACAGGTGGGATCGAAGCAGCTCGGAACGGATGCCTTCCAGGAGATCAACTTCATCGAGATAACGCAGTCGGTCACCAAGTGGAACTGCCAGGTAAAGCGCGCCGCCGACATACCCGAGGCTCTGGCCAAGGCCTTCTACATAGCCTCGACGGGACGTCCCGGACCCGTGGTGGTCGACATCACCAAGGACGCGCAGGTCGGAATGCTCGACTTCGAATACAAGCCCGTAGGTTTCATCCGCAGCTACCAGCCCCAGATCGAAATCGACGAAAACCAGATTCTCGAGGCGGCACGCCTGATAAACTTCGCGCGCCGGCCCATGGCCCTCGTGGGACAGGGTGTCATCCTCGGCGGCGCCGAGAAGGAGCTGCGCGAGTTCCTCGAGAAGAGCGGCATGCCCGCCGCCGCCACGCTGCTCGGGCTCTCGGCCCTGCCGTCGGACCACCCGCAGTATGTAGGCATGCTGGGCATGCACGGCAACTACGCCCCCAACATCAAGAACCGCGACTGCGACCTGCTGGTGGCAATAGGCATGCGCTTCGACGACCGCGTCACGGGCGACCCGTCGAACTTCGGCATCAACGCCAAGATCGTACACCTCGAGATTGACCCTGCCGAGATAAACAAGCTCGTCTATGCCGACGTGCCGGTGCTGGGCGACGTGAAGCGCACGCTTCCCATGATAACCGAGAAGATATCGAAGTGCGACCACTCGGAGTGGATCGACGAGTTCCGCGTATGCTACAACATCGAGCGCGAGGAGATCATCGAGCCCGCCATCGAGCGGCGCGGCCCGCACCTGCGCATGGGCGAGGTGGTGGATGCCGTGGCACGGCAGTTCGACGACGCAATACTCGTCACCGACGTCGGCCAGCAGCAGATGTTCGCCTCGCGATACTTCCGCTTCAAGCACACGCGCAGCATCATAACCTCGGGCGGCCTGGGAACGATGGGATTCGGCCTGCCCGCCGCCATCGGCGCCAAGATAGGCGCTCCGGAGCGCGACGTATGCCTCTTCGTGGGCGACGGAGGCCTGCAGATGACGCTTCAGGAGCTGGGAACGATATTCCAGTCGCAGGTGCCGGTGAAGATCATACTCATGAACAACGGCTTCCTGGGCATGGTGCGCCAGTGGCAGGAACTCTTCTACGACCGCCGCTACTCGTTCACCGAGCTTACGAACCCCGACTTCGAGCTCATCGCCCGCGGCAACCACATACCCTACCGCTGCATCGACAGCCACGCCGAGCTGGACGAGGCCATCGCCCAAATGAAGGAGTGCCCCACGGCCTTTCTCCTCGAGGTGAGGGTCGAGCGCGAGGAGAACGTCTTCCCGATGGTGCCCGCCGGCATGCCCGTAAACGACATACGCCTCGAATAACGAAACCGCACACACGATGGAAAAGGAGTTTATCATAACGATATTTTCGGAGAACAAGGTGGGCCTTCTGAGCCAGATAACCACCGTATTCACCCACCGCAACGTCAACATCGAGTCGCTCACTGCCTCGGAGTCGGCCATAGAGGGTATACACAAGTACACCATCATGGTGAAGAACGACCCCGAGAAGGTCGAGAACCTCGTAAAGCAGATCGAGAAGAAGATCGACGTGATGAAGGTCTTCTGCTACACACCCGACGAGGTGGTGCTTCAGGAGCTGGCTCTGTACAAGGTGCAGCGCAGCCGCAACGTCGAGGATCTGGTGCGGCGCCACAACGTCCGCATACTCGAGATACACGACGACTACATCGTCCTCGAGAAGACGGGCCACCGCGACGAGATACAGTCGCTCTACCGCATGCTCGAACCCTACGGCGTGTACCAGTTCGTACGGTCGGGTCAGGTGGCAATAATCAAGTCGCGCCGCGAGCTGCTCAACGAGTACCTCGACTATGTAAACGACCGCTACCGCCGCTTCCTCGCCTCGCAGCAGGAGCAGGCCGGCAGCACGGACAAACAATAAAGACTGACTTAACTCAAAACTTTCAACTTAATATTACAATCAACTATGGCAAAGATCAATTTCGGCGGCGTCGAGGAGAACGTCGTAACACGCGAGGAGTATCCTCTGGCAAAAGCACTCGAAACTCTCAAGGACGAGACCATCGCAGTGATCGGTTACGGAGTACAGGGCCCCGGCCAGTCGCTCAACCTCAAGGATAACGGATTCAACGTAATCGTAGGCCAGCGCAAGGGTTCGAAGAGCTGGGACAAGGCCGTTGCCGACGGCTGGGTACCGGGCGAGACCCTCTTCGACATCGAGGAGGCTGCCGAGCGCGGCACCATCATCGAGTACCTGCTCTCTGATGCCGGTCAGATCGCCGTATGGCCCCAGATCAAGAAGCACCTCACCCCGGGCAAGGCACTCTACTTCTCGCACGGCTTCGGCATCACCTACAAGGAGCGCACGGGCATCATCCCCCCCGCCGACATCGACGTAATACTCGTAGCCCCCAAGGGTTCGGGCACCTCGCTGCGCCGCATGTTCCTGCAGGGCCGCGGACTGAACTCGAGCTACGCCATCTTCCAGGACGCTACGGGCAAGGCATGGGACCGCGTCATCGCACTCGGCATCGGTGTCGGCTCGGGCTACCTGTTCGAGACCACCTTCAAGCGCGAAGTATACTCTGACCTTACGGGTGAGCGCGGTACGCTGATGGGTGCCATCCAGGGTATCTTCGCCGCACAGTACGACACGCTCCGCGCCAACGGACACACCCCTTCGGAGGCCTTCAACGAGACCATCGAGGAGCTCACGCAGAGCCTCATGCCGCTGATCGCCGAGAACGGTATGGACTGGATGTACGCCAACTGCTCGACCACGGCACAGCGCGGCGCCCTTGACTGGTGGAAGAAGTTCCGCGACGCAACGCGTCCCGTCTTCGAGGAGCTCTACAGCGAGGTTGCCGCCGGCAACGAGGCCCAGCGCAGCATCGACTCGAACAGCCAGCCCGACTACCGCGTAAAGCTCGAGGAGGAGCTCCGCGAGATGCGCGAGACCGAGATGTGGCAGGCCGGCGCCGTAGTGCGCAAGCTGCGTCCCGAGAACAACTAAACCCCAAAACCCCGAACCGGCATCGGGAGTCGCAACGTCCCGATGCCGATTCTTCAATACACGCAGATCATGAGCGAAAGAGTATATATCTTCGATACCACCCTCCGCGACGCGGAGCAGGTTCCGGGATGCCAGCTCAACACCATCGAGAAGATCGAGGTTGCGCGGCAGCTCGAAAAATTGGGTGTGGACATCATCGAAGCGGGCTTTCCGATCTCGAGTCCGGGCGACTTCAACTCGGTGGTCGAGATCTCGAAGGCGGTGACACGACCCGTCATCTGCGCCCTCACGCGCGCCGTCAAGAAGGATATCGACGTGGCGGCACAATCGCTTGAGTTCGCCAAGCGCGGCCGTATCCACACGGGTATAGGCACCTCGACATACCACATATACGAGAAGCTGCGCATGACCCCCGAAACGGTCATCGAGCAGGCCATCGACGCGGTGAAGTACGCCCGCCGCTTCGTTGACGACGTGGAGTTCTACGCCGAGGATGCCGGACGCACCGAGAACGAGTTCCTCGCCCGCGTGGTCGAGGCTGTCATCGCGGCCGGCGCCACCGTGGTCAACATACCCGACACCACGGGCTACTGCCTGCCCAGCGAATACGGCGCCAAGATCGCCTACCTGAGAAACAACGTCCCCAACATCGACAAGGCCATCATCTCGACCCACTGCCACAACGACCTGGGCATGGCTACGGCCAACACGCTGGCCGCCGTCGAGAACGGCGCCCGCCAGATGGAGGTGACGATAAACGGATTGGGCGAGCGTGCCGGCAACACGGCCCTCGAGGAGGTTGTGATGGCCATCAAGTGCCACAAGAACCTCGACTTCGAGGTGGGTATCGACACGCGCCAGATTGTGGCCACGAGCCGTCTGGTGTCGAACCTCATGCGTGTGCCCGTACAGCCCAACAAGGCCATCGTCGGACGCAACGCCTTCGCACACTCGTCGGGCATACACCAGGACGGCGTGCTGAAGAGCCGCGAGACCTACGAGATAATCGACCCCGAGGATGTAGGCGTAGACCAGTCGAGCATCGTTCTGACGGCCCGTAGCGGCCGCGCGGCGCTCAAGCACCACCTTGCCGAGATAGGCTACACGCCCGAGGGCGAGGAGCTGGACGAGATATACCAGCGTTTCCTTGAGCTGGCCGACAAGAAGAAGATGGTCACCACGCGCGACCTCGAGGTTCTCATCGGCACGGCCGCCTCGCGCCGCCGCATGAGCATACAGCTCACGGGGCTGCAGGTTGTCTGCGGCAAGTCGAGCATACCGACCGCCACGGTGCAGATAAGCTTCGACGGCGACACCTTCACCGAAACGGCATGCGGCAACGGCCCCGTCGATGCGGCCATCACCGCCGTGAAGAACATCACCAAGCGCCGTGTCCACATCGAGGAGTACCTCGTGCAGGCCATCACGCGCGGCAGCGACGATCTGGGCAAGGTGCACATACAGATCTCGCACAAGGGCAAGATGTACCACGGTTTCGGCGCCAACACCGACATCGTAACCGCCTCGGTGGAGTCGTTCATCGACGCCATCTCGAAAATAGCATAACCCACACACCACAAGCAGATGAATACGCTTTTCGACAAGATATGGGACGCACACACGGTAAAGGTCCTCGACGGGGACTCGTGCGTGCTCTACATCGACCGCCAGTACATACACGAAGTGACCAGCCCGCAGGCCTTCGCCTCGCTTCGCGAGCGCGGCGTGGGGATCTTCCGCCCCTCGCAGGTGACGGCAAGCCCCGACCACAACATCCCGACCCATGACCAGCATCTGCCCATAGCCGACCCGCAGTCGGCGGCGCAGGTGGCCACGCTCTACGGCAACTGTGCCGACAACGGCATCACCATCTTCCCGATAGGGTCGCCGCGCAACGGCATAATCCACGTCATAGGGCCCGAGACGGGTCTCACGCAGCCCGGCATGACCATCGTCTGCGGCGACAGCCACACCTCGACGCACGGCGCCCTGGGGTGCGTAGCCTTCGGCATCGGCACCAGCGAGGTGGAGATGGCCCTCGCCTCGCAGTGCATACTGCAGTCGAAGCCGAAAAGCATGCGCATAAACGTCGAGGGCGAGTTGCGCCCCGGCGTCTGCTCGAAGGATATCATCCTCTACATAATATCGAAGATAGGTACGGGCGGCGGCACGGGACACTTCGTCGAGTTCGCCGGCTCGGCCATTCGGTCGCTGTCGATGGAGGCGCGCATGAGCGTCTGCAACATGAGCATCGAGATGGGTGCCCGCGGCGGCATGATCGCCCCCGACCAGACCACATTCGACTACCTCAAGGGACGCGAGTTCGCCCCGCAGGGCAAGGCGTGGGACGAGGCCGTGGAGCGCTGGAGCGCACTGCGCTCGGAGCCCGACGCCGTATTCGACAGGGAGATTACGTTCGAGGCCGCCGACATCGAGCCGATGATAACCTACGGCACCAACCCCTCGATGGGTGTGGCCGTGGGCGGCACGATACCCGAGGCCGAGGGCGATGCCGCCGCAAGAGCCTCGTTCGACAAGGCTCTCGACTACATGGGATTCCATGCGGGCGAGAAGATGGAGGGCAAGAAGGTCGACTACGTCTTCGTTGGCAGCTGCACCAACGGCCGCATCGAGGACCTGCGCGCCTTCGCCTCGATAGTCAAGGGACGGAAGAAAGCTCCCGGCGTGACGGCATGGATCGTGCCGGGCAGCAAGCAGGTCGAGCGGCAGGCCATCGAGGAGGGTCTGCGCGACATCCTCGAGGAGGCGGGCTTCACGCTCCGCCAGCCGGGATGCTCGGCATGCCTGGCCATGAACGACGACAAGATCCCGGCCGGGAAATACTGCGTCGCCACCTCGAACCGCAACTTCGAGGGTCGCCAGGGACCCAATGCCCGCACGCTGCTCGCAGGACCCCTCGTAGCGGCCGCTGCCGCCGTCACGGGCGTGATAACCGATCCGCGAGAACTCATGTAACACCCTACAGCCAAGAGCCATGAGAAACAAATTCACCACACTCTCGTCGACGGCCGTGCCGCTGCCGATAGAGAATATCGACACCGACCAGATCATCCCGGCACGTTTCCTGAAGGCCACCACGCGCGAAGGATTCGGCGCCAACCTCTTCCGCGACTGGCGCTACGACGCCGAGGGCAACCCCAAGGCCGACTTCGTGCTCAACTCGCCGCGCTACGGCGGCGAGATACTCGTTGCTGGCAAGAACTTCGGCTGCGGATCGAGCCGCGAGCATGCCGCATGGGCCATCGCCGGAGCAGGTTTCCGCGCCGTGGTGTCGAGCTTCTTCGCCGACATCTTCCGCAACAATGCCCTCAACAACGGGCTGCTGCCCGTCAAGGTCAGCGAGGCGATGCTGGCCGAGATATTCGCCGCCGTGGAACGTGACCCCGCCACACAGCTGCGCATAGACCTGCCGGCACAGACGATCGAGATCGCCGGCACTTCCAGCAAGGAGTCGTTCGAGATAACCGCATACAAGAAGCAGTGCCTGATGAACGGTTACGACGACGTGGACTACCTTGTAAGCATACGCGACGAGATTGCCGCCTTCGAGCAGGCCCGCGCCGCCGCAAAAGAGTAAGAAATATGGCCGTCGCCGCCCGAAACGCCAGCCAAGCGTGGCGCACAAGGCGAATGGCCGAAAAAGATGAAACCGATGAAAAAGATAAAGATAGCCGTACTTCCGGGTGACGGCATAGGACCCGAGATCGTGACACAGGCCGTAAAGGCCGTCGATGCCGCTGCGGCACGCTTCGGCTACGAGCCGCAATACACCCACGCCGTTGTGGGCGCCGCCGCCATCGACGCCGTAGGCGACCCCTACCCAGAGGCCACGCACAACATCTGCATGGAGGCCGACGCCGTGCTCTTCGGCGCCATAGGCGACCCGCGCTTCGACAACGCCCCCAATGCCAAGGTACGCCCCGAGCAGGGTCTGCTGGCCATGCGCAAGAAGCTGGGGCTCTATGCCAACCTGCGCCCCGTCACCACCTTCACCTCGCTGCTGCACCGCTCGCCGCTGCGCGCCGACCTCGTTGAGGGCGCCGACTTCCTCTGCGTGCGCGAGCTGACGGGAGGCCTCTACTTCGGACGCCCGCAGGGCCGCTCGGAGGATGGCAATACGGCATACGACACGTGCGTATACACGCGTGACGAGATCGAGCGTATCTGCCGCCTCGGATTCGAATATGCCGCCAAGCGCCGCGGCAAGCTCACCATAGTGGACAAGGCCAACGTGCTGGCTACGTCGCGCCTGTGGCGCGAGACGGCGCAACGTCTCGCGGCCGACTACCCCACGGTCGAGACCGAGTTCATGTTCGTCGACAACGCCGCCATGAAGATCATCCAGCAGCCGCGCCACTTCGACGTCATCGTAACGGAAAACATGTTCGGCGACATCCTGACCGACGAGGCGAGCGTCATCACCGGATCGCTCGGACTGCTGCCCTCGGCCTCGATAGGTACGGGCACGTCGCTCTTCGAGCCCATACACGGATCGTACCCGCAGGCCGCAGGCAAGAACATAGCCAACCCCGTGGCCACGATACTCTCGGCCGCCATGATGTTCGAGTACGCCTTTGCCGACATGGAGGCCGGTGCCGCAATACGCCGCGCCGTGGATGCCTCGATACGCGAGGGTTTCACCACCGAGGACATAGCCGCCGAGGGCGCCACGCCGCGCACGACCACCGAGGTGGGCGACTTCATCGCCTCGCGCATAGCCGCCGGCGAGTGATTTCACACCCAATAACACACTACCCCCAGATGAGTAACGAAACGAAAAAATACTTTCCCGCGCTCAACGACGTGATGACCGCCGAGCACACCCTCGGCGAGATACTCACGCCCACGCCCCTTGTGACCAACCGCAACCTGTCGGAACGCTACGGCGCCAACGTGATGCTCAAGCGCGAGGACCTGCAGGTGGTGCGGTCGTACAAGATACGCGGCGCCTACAACATGATAAAGTCGCTCACGCCCGAGCAGACGGCCAACGGCATCGTCTGCGCCAGCGCGGGCAACCACGCCCAGGGCGTGGCCCTATCGTGCAACAAACTAGGCATCAAGGGCAAGATATTCATGCCCGTGACCACACCCAAGCAGAAGATCAACCAGGTGCGCATGTTCGGCGGCAAGGCCGTCGAGGTGGTACTCGCGGGCGATACGTTCGACGAGTCGAACCGCGCCGCCATGGAGACCTGCGAGCGCGAGGGCAAGACCTTCATCCCGCCCTTCAACCACCCCCGCATCATCGAGGGACAGGGCACCGTGGGCCTCGAGATCCTGCAGCAGAGCCGTGCCGCCGTCGACTACATCTTCGTCCCCATCGGAGGCGGAGGCCTGGCCTCGGGCATCGGCAGCGTCTACAAGCAGATGTCGCCTCAGACCAAGATCATAGGCGTTGAGCCTGCTGGCGCGGCCGGCATGAAGCTATCGATCGAGCGCGGCGAGGTGACCGAGTTGGCCCACGTCGACAAGTTCGTCGACGGCGCCGCCGTGCAGCGCGTCGGCGACCTTACGTTCGACATATGCCGGCAGGTACTCGACCGGATAGTCACCGTCCCCGAGGGCAAGGTCTGCACCACGATCCTCAACCTCTACAACTTCGACGCCATCGTGGCCGAGCCGGCCGGAGCGCTCAGCATCAGCGCCCTGGACCTATGCCGCGACATGATCCGCGGCAAGAACGTCGTCTGCATCGTCAGCGGCAGCAACAACGACATCGTCCGCATGGAGGACATCAAGGAGCGCTCGCTGCTCTACGAGGGACTGAAACACTACTTCGTGGTACACTTCCCGCAGCGCGCCGGCGCCCTGCAGGACTTCGTGAGCAAGGTGCTCGGCCCCAACGACGACATCACCTACTTCGAGTACAAGAAGAAGACCAACCGCGAAAAGGGCCCCGTGCTGATAGGTATCGAGTTGCAGAACCGCGACGACTTCGCCGGCCTGACCGAGCGCATGAAGCGCAACGACATCGTATACGAATACCTGAACGACAACCCCGGCCTGTTCGAGTTCCTGATCGGCTGACGCATGCGACCGAATGTAACGATATCAAGACACTAAAAACGGCAACCGTATGAACATACTTGGAAATCTGATATGGATAATCTTCGGCGGGCTCTTCATCGCCGTAGAGTACCTTCTGGGCGGAATCATACTCTGCCTGACCATCATTGGCATACCCTTCGGGCTCCAGGTCATGCAGCTCGGGCTCTTTGCGATGTGGCCCTTCGGCGGCGAGGTGAGAAACACGGAGTGCGCCACGGGATGCCTCTCGACGCTGCTCAACATAATATGGATCCTCATCGGCGGAATATGGATCGCCCTCACGCACCTCGCGCTGGGTGTCATCTTCTGCATCACCATTATCGGCATACCGTTCGGCATGCAGCACTTCAAGCTGATGAGCTATGCGCTCATGCCCTTCGGCCGCACCGTAGTGTGGCGATAGAGCTCGGTACGGACATAGCAAAACGACGGAGGACGCCTCACGGGCATCCTCCGTCGTACTTTTTGCATGATACAAGGCTATCGGCACACAGCGCGCAACGCCGCCATCTCCTTCACCGTAGCAGTAAAGTCATCCGCGGCAAGCAACTGCTCCAGCGTCAGGTGCACGCGGTAACGCCAATAATAGGGCGTGATGGCGGGTACGTTGATACGCTCCTCGGAGGCATCGACGCGGCGCAGGCGCCCGTCCACGGCCAGCCAGTCCTGCAACGGCAGTATGGCCAGCATCGACGACGAGAGCATATGCCGCTCAACGATGCGGCGTGCAATCTGCGGCGTGCAGTCCATCGGCGCCTCGCCGCCGCAATGCAGCACCTCGCGCCAATATGCCTGCGCCGCCTCACGATCCACGCGCCACCACGCGCGCATTGTCGGCATATCGTGGGTCGAGGTCGTAGCGACCGAAAGGTAGGGATAGCGCGACGGATCGGCAAAGCGCACGCCCGCATGCTTGGGCATATGCTCTATCTCGAGCGACAGGATCGACTCTCGCGCCATCACCTCGGGCACGCAAGCGGGTATCATTCCCAGGTCCTCGCCGCATGCAAGCATCCGCGACGCCGCAACCAGCGACGGCAGCTTGCGCAGGGCATTGTCGCGCCAGAAAGCGTCGTGACGGCGATAGTAGAAGTCGTCATGCAGGCGGCGGTAGGCCTCGGCGTCGGACGCGTCCAAAGCGGCAAACGCCTCTGTCTCGCAACCGCCGATACGCGGGAACCATGCATCATCACACCCCTCGGCAGCCAGGAACAGCACATCGCGCGAGGCAAGGTCGCAGGCCACATGGCGCGAAACGTCGAACCGGAACCCGTACCCCTCGATCTCGCGCCGCGACAGAGGCAGCTGCGGGTTGAAGTGCCCGAGCAGGGCGCTCACGGCCGTGCGCGGGATCTCCCATATACGGAAGAAACCAAGGACGTGATCCAAACGGTAGGCATCGAAGTACTCGCCCATCTTGCACAGGCGGCGCCGCCACCAGTCGTAACCGTCGGCCGCCATACATTCCCAGTCGTAGGTCGGGAATCCCCAGTTCTGCCCTTCGGCCGAAAAGGCATCGGGCGGAGCCCCGGCCGACATGGCTACATTGAACAGTTCGGGGCTCTGCCATACGTCCACACCCGTCGGGGCGACACCTATGGGGATATCCCCCTTCAGCGCTATACCGAAGGCATGCGCCGCCTCGCGCGCGGCATGCATCTGCCCGTCGAGAATATACTGCACGAAACAGTAATAATCCACCTCGCGGCGACGGTCGGCGGCATACTTCTCGGCCGCAGCCGCATCATAATGCCCGAGCGGTCCCCACTTCGACCTGTCGTCGCCATATTGGTCGCGCATGGCGCAGAACACGGCATAGGGACGCAACCAGTAGCCATTGGCACCGACAAAACGCCGGCACGCATCCGAGGCGATCACCTCCTCTCCGCATATGTCGTACATGCGGCGCAGAAAACCACTCTTGAGCTCCATCACCGCCTCGTAATCGACCTCCGACATGGCATTAAGCTCCGCCCCGCGATGCAGGCAATCGGCAAACAGCCGCTCGAGAGCCACGGCCTGCTGCGGCGCACACAGCGCACGACACTGACCTACGGCATCCGCCGCACACAGATACAAAGGATGCAGGGCAAAGCACGAAAGCGGATTGTAGGGATAGGAGTCTCGCCATGTCCCCGTTACCGAAGTGTCGTTCACGGGCAGCAGCTGTATCACCGACAGACCCGCCGCCGCAGCCCACTCGGACAGAACGGCGACATCGCGGAACTCGCCCACGCCCCAGTCGCGCTCGCTGCGCAGCGAGAAGAGCGGCACGGCGACACCCGCCCCGCGCCAACGCGGCCGTCCGTCGCGCAGGCGCAACCCGGCAACGACAACAGCAGCTTCGACCCCCGCAGCAGGCAGGCGGCGGTTACAGCCATCTTCCCAGCAGCGAAGTTCACCCGATGCACAATCCCTTACGACGAACTTGTACTCCGCTCCTGCCGCCGCAATCGGCAGCGAAACCCGCCACAGCGGGGCATCGGCGCCGCTCATGGCGACGGCCGACGACGTATCCCAACATCCCAAGGCCTCCGAGCTACCCGTAACGTACAGACACTCGTCGCCGCGCAACGTCGGCGCCTCGACCTCGAGCAGGATATGTCCGTCGGCCGCTGCGACCTTACCGGACTGCTCCTGGCGGCGGAACACGGCATCGGTGAAAAGCGAACTGCAGAACGGCGAATCGGCCGAGGGCTCATACCAACGGTCGTAGACCTCGACACGTTGCAGACCGCTGCACATGGTCAGATCATGCACGGCTCGGGGTTCCTCCCTTACCGTTTGGCCGCTGCGGCATACACAATAGCGGTAACAAAGCCCCGCGTCGTCAATCTCCCGCTCACCGCGCCACCCGCCCGAGGCGAGAGGCTGCATGTCGACCCGCACGCCATCGTCGAAACAGATGCACAGCGAGGCGTCGGTAAAATATTCTATATTGAAAACCGCTTTCATAATATACTGCGTCTATTTACGCCTCAGGCCCTCGGGCAGAGGCAGGTGTATGCGCGAAGCCGACAAGACGGCCCCGAAGAGCGAGAATGCCGCCGCCACGAACAACGGCGTCATCGTAGTCTCGCCGTCGTGCCAGTGGAAGAAGAAGGCCACAAGCGCCGCCCCGAGCGTCTGCCCCACAAGGCGTGCCGAGGCCAGCATGCCGCTCGCCGAGCCACTGCGGTGCTGCGGTGCCGAGGCTATCATTATGCTGTTGTTGGGCGACTGGAAGAGGCCGAATCCCATGCCGCACACCACGAGGCGCCAGATTATGTCGAAATCCGACGGCGAGGCGGGCAGCAACCCCAGCATCACCAGCCCGAAGGTCATTACAAGCAGGCCGCCAAGCCCGAGGTAACCGGCATGGATATGCTCCGACAGCACTCCGGCCACGGGCGCGACGACCATTATGACCATGGGCCATGCCGTAAATATGAGTCCCGTACTGACGGCATCGTACCCCATGCTGTGCTGCAGGATAAAGGGCAGGGCCACCATTGCCAGCATCTGGGCCGTGAATGAGCATATCGAGGTGACGATCGAGAGCGAGAAGATGGGTATGCGCAACAGGTCAAATGGCAGTATGGGCATCTGCCTGCGCAACTGGTCGGTCACGAAACGCCACGCCACAAAGGCCGCGACGGCAGCCATCGGCAGCCATGCCTGCAGCGACATACCGTGCGAGTAACCCTCGACGCACGACATCACCAGCCCGAACGTCAGGGCGCACATCACGCCGCTGCGCCAGTCGAAGCGGCGACCCTCAACACGTACGGGATTCTGCGGCAGGAAACGGCGGCTCAGCACAAAGGCCACCACGCCGACGGGCAGGTTCACCGCAAAGAGCCAGTGCCACGACGTCACAGACAGTATGGCCGCCGCCACCGACGGCCCCGCCACCGACGACACGGCCACAACCGTGGCGTTGATGCCCATGCCGCGCCCCAGCATGCGGCGCGGGTAGATGATGCGTATGAGTGTCGTATTAACGCTCGTGATGGCTGCGGCACCCACGCCCTGCACGGCGCGCCACACGATAAGCGAGGCGAAACCCTCCGAGAGGGCACACCCGGCCGAGGCGGCGGTGAAGAGCAGCAGTCCGAAGATGTATATGCGGCGATAGCCCACTATGTCGCCCAGATTCGAGAATATCATCAGCGTAGTGATCAGCGCCAGCTGGTAGGCGTTTACTATCCACACCGAATTGGCGGACGATATCCCGAACTCGGCAGCCAGCGTCGGCAGGGCGACATTGGCTATGACGCTGTCGAGCACCGACACCGACACGCCGAACGCCACCGCAACGATGGCCCCGAGCCTGCGGGGCATGGGCAGCCCGTTCCACTCGGTATTTCCGACAATGTTATTCATGACATGAGAAATGCGGCAGCAAATTTACAAAAAAACGCACCCGCGAGCAAGCCGCCGCATGCCGCACGTCAGAAATCCTTGCCCACGAAGGCGGCTCCCGACGACACGGCCCCCTGCGCCGGAGCGCGCTTCTCGGCCACGTTGAAGGCGTAGCTCAGCGACAGCACTATGTTGGGATAATAGGGCCGCACGTGTGTCGTCGATACCAGCGTCGGCGTAGCACGGCGGTTGTCGTAACGCGCCGTGCGGAACATGTCGTGTACCACGAGGGATGCCGTCACACGGTCGTGCCACAACTGCTGCCGCACGGCCAGGTCGAAGTAACAGTACGCCTTCTCGCGTCCCTGCGTCAGGACGGTGGGGCCCACGACGTTGGCGTCGAACTGCAGGCGTGTCGTACGGCCCAGCGTGAAGTTGTTTATCCACCCCATCGCATAGCTCGTGTTGGAGGCGTCGGTACAACCCTCGTACTCGCTCGTGAAAGCGTAGCGGAAAAGGCTGCCGTTGACGGTCATCGTCCACCAGCGTGCCGTCTTGACGCGGGCGTTGAGCTCAACGCCCACCGTAAGGTCGTGGCCGGCGTTTATAAGCGAGTCGAGCGTAACGCCAGGCTCATAGGCCACACGCACACGGTCGATCATGCCGCGGCGTGAACGCAGGAAACCCGTCACGACCACCGAGTTCTCCTCGGCGATGGTCTTACGGTAACCCACTTCCGCCGAATGGATGTACTCGGGATGGATATCGGGATTGCCTATCTGCTTGGTATAGTAATCCTCGTAGGTGATGTATGGCTCCAGCTGCCAGATGCCGGGGCGGTTCGTACGGTATGAATATGAAGCCGAAACGGTGTTGTCGCCCCCCGCATCGTAAGCCACGTGTGCCGAGGGGAAGAGCTCAAGACGCTTTATGTAGCGGTCGGCACCCTCGACGTCGATGGTCAGCTCGTCGATCGTATTGTCGGCACGCACTCCCGCGTCGAACGAGACACGCCCCACACGGTCGCTCACCATGGCATATGCCGAGTGTATCTGACGGCGGTAGAAGAACGGGGCCCTCAGGTCTTCCTGCCACTCGAAGTCCTGCTTCGCGCGGTCCCAGTACTTGATGTTGTAGCCGCCGTGCTCGCTGTATGAGGTGTACTGGTAACCCACTTCGAGGGTTCCCCCGTCGCGGTAATTGAGCAGATACGACGCCCCGCCGTCGAAATCCCAGTGGTGCTCCTTCTCGTATCCGCGCGTACCCTCGTAACGCGCACCCGAGGTGTCAAACATGTTGCTCTCGGTATACTCCAGCGCATACCAGTCGTAACGCAGGCGTCCAGTCACGGCTATGCGGTCGCCGCGGTCGTTCAGTTTAAAGGTGTAGTCGGTCGATAGCTGAGCAAGGCTCTTCTCGTTCGAGTAGCGGTCGTGGCTGTCGTAGAGGTTGTCGTTGAGCAGCGTCTCGCCCTGCATGCGGTGCTCGTAGTAGCTCATGTCGCCGCCGCGCGCCGTCTTGGTGTCGCCGCCCTGAAACTCCACCGTAAGGTTATGGCCTCCGCGGCCGTACTCCCAGCCCACGCGGCCTATGTACGACGAGTTGTTGCTGTGACGCACGCCGTCGGCATCCGACGTGGTGACAAAGTCGTCGACGATGGTGGTCTTGCTCTGCTCAAAGTCGCTCTTACCCTTTATCTCCGAGGCTGCGCCCCCGACATACCAGCGGCTGTGGCCGTGGCGGTACGAGAAGAGCGCATCGCCGCTCCACAACCCCACCGTGCTGCCCGAGAGGTTCACCGCGCCGCTGAAACCGGCGTCGTCGTGACGCTTTGTCGTTATGTTGATTATGCCCACATCGCCGTCGGTACGGTAACGCGCCGAGGGAGTGGTTATGATCTCAATCTGGTCGATGTTTGCGGCGGCGACCTGCTCCAGCGCCTGCGTTCCCTCCAGCATGCTCTGCTTGCCGTCGACATAGACGAGGAATCCCGTACTGCCGCGGAACGACACCTCGCCGTCGGCATCGATACGCACCGAGGGGGTCGACCGAAGCACGTCGACGGCCGTGCCACCCGATGCCGACAACGCCGCCGAGGCGTTCACCGCCTGACGGTCGAGACGATAGACTATCTTGCTGCGCTCGCCCTGCACCACCACCTGCTCGAGGCCGTTCTCCACCATCGAGAGGCGCACCTCGCCCAGATCGACCGTACGGCCGTCGACAAAGGCCACCTCGCCGCTCTCGTAGGGCACATACCCCACCAGCATTACCGCAACGAAGAAGCGGCCCTCGCGCACATGTCCGATCTCAAACGCGCCGTTACGCACCGTTGTCGAGGCGACGGTACGATTTTCGGCATCGGTCACAACCACATCGGCATACTCAATGGCCGCACCCGTGGCGGCATCCGTCACGCGGCCGCGCAGCGACGGCACGCTATCCTGCGCCGCGGCCACAACGGCCTGCGCAAGCAGGAAAACAAGAAGAAGGTTACGTATCATTCAGGACAAAAACAGAGCGACGGCCCCGAGGCCGCGGCATTACGGTGTAAAGATACCAAAAATGGCCGATATTACCGCCCGCAGCGGCAACAAAGAGTCGCCGCCGGGGCATAAAGCCGCAAAAATATGGGCCGCGCACCTCAACGGCGGCGCAGCGACCGCAGCAGCGCCTTCCGTTCGTCGGATATGCGAAAGCTCTCCACGGCCTTCTGTATCGACTTGTTATGCACCTCGCGAGGCAGGTCGCCGCGGCGCAGCACCCCGATGGCCGTGTCCCACTGCTTGACCAGCGCCACGCTCACATACCATGCCACGGCCATCCGAACGTAGTACTCGTCGCTGCGCAGGCCGCACACCCAACCGATATGCTCCGTGCGGAAGTGCTCGTCGAGGAAGAACCCCAGCAGCGACACCACGGCAAAGCGTACCGTATATGTACCCCCGCTCTTCAACCACCGTTTGATCGCCGCCTCGGCCTGCGATGGATAACGGGCGAATAGTTTGGGTGAGATCAGGTCACACGTGGCCCAGTTGTCGACATACGGCAGCAGGCGGTCCAGCTCCACGATAAGGCGGTCGATATCCTTCACGCGCCGAGTGACCAGCTCGGCATGGAGGTTATACTCCTCGTAGTAGCGGTGCGGCAACTCGGCAAGGAACTGTTCCGACATGGCGTCGTCGCGCGCCACATCGCGGGCATATCGCCTCAACTGCGGCGTGCGCACACCCAGTATGCGCTCCGCGTCGAGCGTAGGAATCAACCGCGCCTGAAACAGGCGATAGGGCTCGTCGGCCATCGCACGCAACTCGCGCTCGATACGTTCAATAACATTCTCCGCCATACCTACCTATCTCCTTTCGCTGATGAAAGCCTCGACCTCCGCCCGCGTCGGAGCCGCCGTCTGCGCCCCCATGCGGGTAACGCTGATGGCTGCCGCCACGCTCGCCTCACGTGCCGCACGGGCAAGGCTGAGCCCCTCGGCCACACCGACGGCAAGCACACCGTTGAAGGTGTCGCCCGCGGCCGTCGTGTCAACAGCCTCGACACGCGTGGCCCCGATATGCTCGAACTCGCCGCCATCATATATAAGTGACCCCTCGCCTCCGAGCGTGATTATCACACGACGCGTGCCCATGGCATGTATAGCCTCCGCGGCACGGCGCGCGCTTGCCATGTCGGTAACCTCTATGCCCGAGATACGCGTCGCCTCGCTGCGGTTGGGCGTGATGACATCGATCCGCGACAGAAGCCCGGCACCAAGAGGCCCCGCCGGCGCAGGCGCCGGGTTCAGTATCACTGGCACACCCGCCGCGGCAGCCACCTCGGCGGCATACTCCACCGTTGCCATGGGCACCTCCAGCTGCATCAGCACCACGTCGGCACGGCGTATCTCCTCCGCCGCGCGGTCAATGTCCTCACGGCCGAGAGCCATATTGGCCCCCGAGGCCACCACGATCGAATTCTCGCCCTCGACATTGACCGATATGAGCGCTACGCCCGACATGCGGTCGCTATCCACGCTCACGCACGAGGTGTCAATACCGTCGCGGCGCAGCGACTCAAGGGTCTGCCGCCCGAACATATCGTCCCCGACACGCGCCACGAAGACCACATGCTCGCCATACCGCGCCGCGGCCACGGCCTGATTGGCCCCCTTGCCGCCGGCGTTCATCATGAACTCGCCGCCGAGAACCGTCTCCCCCGCCGCGGGCAGGTGCGACGTCTTGACCACCATGTCGGTATTGCTGCTGCCTATTACAACGATGTTTTTCATCTCCACACGTTTTATTTCTCAAAGATACCCTTTTTTCGGTGCACGGCAAAAAAACGGCGCGGGCGTTGATATGAATCTTCTCCCGCGCACAATTCCTATTACGTTCAGTCTGCCTGCATCACTTCAGCCGCAAAATACGGCGGAAACAGGCATCGTGGTTATACAGAAACTCCTCACCGTATATATCATCGTCCGTTTCGTAATACGGAGCATAGAAACTCTTGAAACTGCGTATCGGCACCTCAACATCGACACGCCCCATATAACAATCCTCGGGATGCCCCTCACGCGCACCTGTCACTTCCAGCGCCATAGGTACACGATAGACGATCTTCGAGTGGTCGAGGAACCCGGGCATGGGCGTTGTCCCCACCCCGAGCAGGAAACCCGATCTTTGGCCGACGCTCACAAGACGCTCATCCATGGCACAGGCCGAGAGCAGCGATCCCGTCGACGAATAGCACCTGTCGGCATCGAATATAACATATATCTTGCCGCCGTAACGGAGCGACCGCTCCGACGGCACAATCTTGTCCGTACCCGCCACGGCATAGAGCGTATCACGGCCATATAACACACGTTCGGCATTTGCCCCGATCTCTTCGGCGCGCCAACGCTCCTTGAATGCCATGCGGCAATCGGGCGCGATCGTCCTGTCGGTTATCGCCGCCAAAAGATCCATCCATGCCAGATCGCTGCCGCCGCCGTTGCCGCGCACGTCTATCACCACTTTGTCTATACGACGTCCGGCATACGACTGCAACTGCTCGCATATCTCGGCACTCAACTGCGGCGACATCGACGGCAGGCGCACGAACAATATACCGTCACGCTCGAAATACCGCACACCGCGGAACCCGGCATTAGGCCCCATCTCCGCCTCCGTGCGAGTCCCGTCGAGATCCACCGTGCGCGTGCGACCGCCGTGGCGGATCGTCCATGTGTTACGTTCTGCAGCGCCGATGGTGCGCGGGTCGTTCAGATCGACCGTATAGAACTTTCCGCGTTTCCAGTCCCACAGCGTATTGGCCTGCATACGCATATTCGCCCCAGAGGCATATTCATCAATCGGAATGCCGCCAACGGCCAAAAGGCGTGCACCCAGCGGCACGACCTCTTCGCCCGTTGCCGTATCAACCTGACGCAACGTATAGTAACGGCCGCCGACATATTTTACGGCCCGTTTCTGGTCATATCCGAAGGTATTGTAGCGTTTCGACCATTCGCCTGTCATGGCAGACTCCTCACGGCACCAAGACTCCCACGACAGACTGACATGCTGGTCGTTACAGGCAAACATCATCTGCATTATGACGCTGAAAAAGCCAGCCTCGCACGTCACCGTGTCGATGGCGCCGCGCAGCTCGTCGATACGACCGTAAGCATCGTATCCCGTAACCAGACGCTGCACCTCGCCGTGAGGCCAATATTTGCGCAGCACCATACGCAGGCTGTCATAATCCATATACATCTGCTCCTTCGTCAGTTTCGGCAGCTCCCGCTGCTGCGCCACAGCACGCCACGACAAGGGCAGCCATGACATAACAATAACAACGACACCAATAACCATGCGCAAGCAACACTCGCGCACCACACCGTACGGACGGTTCTCTCCACATCTGTAGAAACGATTCATAAGATTGGTATTTCAGGCGGTTAAAAGACTATTGTCTTCATCGTATATTGCAAACGTGACCAAATTTCTATCAGTTCACACGGCATGTACAAAACCGTCAAATCCCCACCCCACAATGATATACGTCACCATGGGAGGGGATTTGACGATATGCGGACAAGCACGTCAGATTATACCGAAAGCGATGTCCATCATATTGGTGAAGCTCGTCTGTCGTTCCTCGGCCGAGCAGGCCTCGCCCGTAACCAGCGAGTCCGACACGGTGCAGATGCAGAGCGCCTCGCCGCCGCAGCGCGCAGCGTTCATATAGAGCGCCGCAGCCTCCATCTCGACGGCCAGCACGCCCATCTTCTGCCACTGCTTCCAGCTGTCGGCATTGTCGCCGTAGAAGACGTCGCTCGCCAGCAGGTTGCCCACCTTGTAGCGCACGCCCAGCTCCTCGGCCTTCTCGACGGCGGCACGCACCAGGCCGAAGTCCGCAATCGGAGCAAACGTACCCGGCAGGCAGTACTGTGCGGCATAGTTCGAGTCGGTGCACGAACCCATGCCTATGACCACGTCGCCCATCTTCACGCCCGCGTTTATAGAACCGGCCGAACCGGTGCGGATGATACGCTTTACGCCGTAGAAGTTGAACAGCTCATACGAGTAGATGCCTATCGACGGCATACCCATGCCGTGGCCCTGCACCGACACGCGCTTGCCCTTGTACGTACCCGTGAAACCCAGCATGCCGCGCACCGAATTGTACTGCACGGGGTTCTCAAGGAAACGCTCCGCCATGAACTTGGCACGGAGCGGGTCGCCCGCCATGATGACGCGATCGGCGATCTCGCCCTCGCGCGCCCCGATATGGGGTGTTGGAACCTTTGCCATAGCGTGTAGTATTACAGATTGTTCTTCTCGATATCCTTAAAGTAGCGGTAGGTATTGACCTTAAGCTCGCCGACGGCAGGCTCGTCGCACACGAGCACACCCTTCGGGTGGCTCTGCAGCGCCGTGATGGTCCATGCGTGCGACAGGGCACCCTCAACGCACTGCTGCACGGCACGCGCCTTCTTGTGGCCCAGCGCCAGCACCATGACCTCATCGGCCGAGCATACCGTACCCACACCTACGGTCAGCGCCAGCTTGGGCACCTTCGTCACGTCGCCGCCGAAGAAGCGCGAATTGACGATGATCGTATCCTCGGTAAGGGTCTTGACACGCGTACGCGAGTCGAGCGACGAGAAGGGCTCGTTGAAGGCCAGGTGGCCGTCCTCACCCACGCCGCCGATGAACAGGTCGATACCGCCGGCAGCCTCGATGCGACGCTCGTAGTCGTTGCACTCGGCCAGCAGGTCGGCGGCATTGCCGTTCAGGATGTTGACATTCTCGCGCTTGATGTCGATGTGCGAGAAGAAGTTGTTCCACATGAACGAATGGTAGCTCTCGGGGTGCTCCTCGGGAAGGCCCACATACTCGTCCATGTTGAACGTGATGACATTGGCGAACGACACCTTGCCGGCCTTGTTCAGCGCGATGAGTTCCTTGTACATGCCCAGGGGCGTCGATCCCGTAGGCAGGCCCAGCACGAAGGGCTTGCTGCTCACGGCAGCCTTGGCATTGATACGGGCGGCAACATGCTCCGCAGCCCAGCGGCCAGCCTCGGCGGCCGTATTCTCTATGATAAGTCTCATAACAAATCTCCTTTTTATAACTTCATTTTAACGAAAACTTCGATTGCCTGATACTCGGCCATTCCCAGCATGTCGTACAGGCGGGCCGTATTCTGCGTACGCTCCTCGGCCCTCTGCCAGAACTCGCGGCTGTCGTCGCCCGGGAAGGGAACGATATCCTTCTGCGAGAGGTGGCGGTAGATGGCGTGACGCTTCTTGATCAGCTCGTCGGGGCTCAGGGGCACTGCCATGTCGACCATGCCGATCTCCCACTCCATCCATGCGCCGCGGTAGAGCCATACGACACAATCCTTGAGCCACTCCTCACCCTCGAGGCGGCTCAGGGCCTCCAGCACAGCCTCCGTGCAGACACGGTGCGTGCCGTGGGGGTCGGCCAGGTCGCCGGCCAGGTAGATCTGGTGCGGCTTCACCTTCTGCAGCAGGTCGATGATGATCTCGATATCCTTGTCGGTACGCTGTCCCTTCTTGATACCGCCCGTCTCGTAGAAGGGCAGGTTGAGGAAGTGGGCGTTGGTGTTCTCATTGAGGCCGAACGAACGCACCGCGGCACGTGCCTCGGCGCGGCGGATGGCGCCCTTGATGTCGAGCAGCGCACGCGGCTCGGGCTCGCCCTTCTTCTTCGAGGCGATGATCTGACGCACCTCGTCAACATGGTCGCCGAAGCCAAGCTCGCGTGCCGTGTCGAGGTTCTGGATCACCACGTCGTCATGTACGGCGACGTTACCCGAGGTTTCGTATGCCACATGCACGTCATGGCCCTGCTCCACAAGACGGATGAACGTACCACCCATCGAGATCACATCGTCATCGGGGTGAGGCGAGAAGATAACCACACGCTTGGGGAAGGGCGTTGACGGCACGGGACGCGTCGAGTCGTCGGCATTGGGCTTGCCGCCCGGCCATCCGGTAATGGTATGCTGCAGGTCGTTGAAGACCTTGATGTTCACGCTGTCGTATGAGATACCCACGGCCTCGAGCAGCGCACCCAGCGAGTTCTCGATATAGTCCTTGTAGGTAAGTTTCAGGATAGGCTTCTGCACCACGCCGCAAAGCCATACCACGGCCTTGCGCACCAGACGCGGCGTCCAGTTGCAGGGGCCGACCAGCCACGGCGCCTTCTTGGCCGTGAGGCAGTCGGCAGCCGGATCGTCGACGACGGCCTCGATGTTGGCGTGGTTCTGCAGCATAGACGCGGAAATGAGCGTCGTAGCCTCGCCCTCGACAACCTTGCGCACTATATCGGCCTTGTCCTCGCCCCATGCCATGAGGATGATCTTCTTGGCATTCATCACCGTGTTCAGGCCCATCGTGATGGCCATCTTCGGGGTGTTCTCGACGCCGAAGAAGAGGCCCGCCTGAGCCTTGCGCGACTGGTAGGTCAGCTGCACCATGCGCGTCGTCGACTTGGCATACGATCCCGGCTCGTTGAATCCGATCTGGCCCTGCACGCCGAAACCGATAACCATGAGGTCGATGTTGCGCGCCATGTGGTCATACTCGGCGCAATACTCCGATACCTTCTCGACGGGAACCGAGCCGTCGATCACATGCACGTTCTCGGGCAGGATATCCACATGGCTGAGGAAATCCTCGTGTATACGGTAGTTGCGGCTCTGCTGCTCCGATGCCTTGATGGGATAGAACTCGTCGAGGCTGTAGACCTCCACACCCTTGAACGACACCTCGCGGCGCTGGTAACGCTTAACCAGCTCGCGATAGACACCCAGCGGCGTCTGACCCGTGGTCAGGCCAAGTGCGAAGAGGCGCTTGCCGCCGCTCTGCTCATGCTCGCGGATGGCCTCCACAATCATGTCGGCCACATAGTTCACACCGTCGCTCTCCGACTCGAAAATCGAGGTGGGGATCTTCTCGTAACGGTGGATAATGTCCTTGGGTGTACCCTCCAAGATCAGACCTCCGTCCTGAGGTAACGAATACTTGCTTTTCATGATTTCTGACTTATTTAGTATTAAACATTCAATTCTGTGTCCGAGAGCCGCGCCCGAGCCGCACACCGCGGCCGGCGAAGCCATTCGGCCGCACACGCACGGCCCTACCGCAAAATTAGGAATTTTTCTCATATAATCGCCCGCCGCGGTAAAATATTGAAAGAGAAATACGCATTTCAGGCTAACATTATGCGGCACATGCCGCCATATAGCATAAAAAAGGAAAGGCAAACGCCCCGCGCAACGTAAAATCCTTAACGGCAAACGTCGTTTTTCGCAAAAATATAACACCACCGAATGGCATTTTGGGAAATAAAGTGCTATCTTTGTTTGTGGAATTTCGTTTCGAAACCGATTCGCAACGCCGTTCCGCAACCACGACACAACCAAACAAACTCGATAACATGAAAAAAATTCTCATGCTGGCAGCATGCCTCATCGCCGCATCGGTGGTGAGCGCACAGACTCAGGTGATTGCCCACCGCGGCTTCCACGCCAAGAGCGGCTCGTTCGACAACACCATCTCAAGCCTCAAAAACGCACAGGAGCTGGGCGTCTACGGCTCGGAGTGCGACGTTAACGAGACGTCGGACGGCGTGCTTATCGTAATCCACGGCCTGATGCACGGCAAGCTCAACGTACAGCAGACCGACTACGCCACCCTCCACGCCCAGGCCCTCGCCAACGGCGAGCGCATCCCCACCTTCGACGAGTACCTCGAGCAGGCAGCCAAGAACACCGCGACAAAGCTCATCATCGAGGTGAAGGACCACCCCACGCCCGAGCGCGAGACCCGCGTGGTAAAGAAGATCGTGGCCGCCGTCAAGAAGCACAAGCTGCAGAACGACGTCGAGTACATCGCCTTCCGCCAGCACGTATGCGACGAGATCCTCAAGTACGCCCCCAAGGGTACCAAGGTGGCATACCTGAACGGATCGCTCACGCCCGAATACTGCAAGGGCCTCGGTTATACGGGTATCGACTACAGCCTCGGCACGATGAAGAAGCATCCCGAATGGATCAAGCAGTGCCATGACCTCGGCATGACCGTAAACGTATGGACGGTAAACGACACCGCCAACTTGAAGTGGTGCATCGACCAGGGCGTCGACTACATCACCACCGACAACCCCGTCGAGGCAAACCGTCTGCTCGGCAAATAAACTTCAGACCTCCACGGCACCGCCTCAATATCCCGCCTTTAAAAAAGGCGGGATATTTTTTCATCAAGCAAACACCCGCGCAATCCGCCAGATCCCGCCTGCCATGCCGAGGCGCAAACATGAATCCGCCATCGGCCCAATGTTAAATTTAGGTTAACAAGCCACACCTTTATTGGCGGCCGCACGGCATTGGGCTATCTTTGTTAGGATAATTCTGCGCCGTTTGCGCAGAGTGCTCCGCACAGGGAAAGACCAACCAGGACATAAACGCCACACCACACACAGCCGACCCGGCAAAGGCTTCATGCCTCCGTGCCGCAGGCCCCGGTGCGGCGGAATATCCCTCAGAAGACAAAACACGACAAACATATGAATCTGAAATTCGGAATCGACGACCGTCCTCGCTTCGGACAGCTCATGCTCTACAGCCTGCAATGGTTCGTGCTCGCCATAGCCGTGGTGACCACGTCGCTGTTCATCGCCGTAGGCTCACCCGCCGAACGGGTGCTCTATGCACAGAAGGTGTTCGCCCTGATGGGTGTGACCACCATCCTGCAGGTGTTCTGGGGACACCGCATGCCCATCGTCGTAGGCCCCGCCGCCGTGCTGCTCGTGGGCATAATCACAGCCCTCGCATCGCAGGGTGAGCACGTCGACACGGCCAAGATCTACACCTCGCTCATCGTTGGCGGCGCCATCGTCACCCTCGTCGCCGCGGGACGCCTGCTCGAACGCATACAGCGCATATTCACACCGCGCATAGTGGTCGTCATACTCATGCTCATAGCGTTCACACTCTCGCCCACGATCCGCAACCTCATCTTCCCCGCAGGCCAGGAGGCACGCTACAGCTTCGGGCTGTGGTTTACCATCATCGGCGTCTTCGCCATGGCCATAGCCTCGCACACGGCACGCGGAGTGTGGAAATCGATCGTCATACCTGCAGCGCTCGTCATAGGCAGCGTCGTATACTACATTATATACGGTGGTTTCGGCGAGGTGTTCGCCTCATACACCGAATCCGACGGAGCTCTGCTGCTGCCCAACCTCTCGTTCGACGGAGGTATGATAGCCGCATTCTTCTTCTGCTATGTTGCACTGCTCATAAACGACATCGGGTCGATACAGTCTCTCGGCGCCATGCTCGAGACCCCCGACACCGACAAACGCTGCCGACGCGGCATAGGCATAACCGGCATTATGAACATGGTATCGGGTGCACTCGGCGTCATAGGCCCCGTTAACTACTCAATGTCGCCGGGCGTGATAGCCTCGTCATCGTGCGCCTCGCGATATGCCCTGCTGCCGGCCGGCATAGGACTCGTAGTGTGCGCATTTGTGCCGGCGCTCATCGCCCTTCTCTCGGCCATACCCAACACCGTCATCGGCGTCATACTGCTGTACCTGATGGGAACACAGCTCGCCGCCGCCATCCACATGATGGGCACGACACGCTCGACGCTCACCTTCGACGACTGCCTCGTGGTGGGCCTGCCGCTCATGATGGCGCTCCTGTTCTCTTATATACCCATGCAGGTCGTGCCAGCCATCATACGGCCGATCATAGGCAACGGCTTCGTGATGGGCGTAATAACCGTGATCATACTCGAACACGTAATCTTCCGCCGCAACGGCGACAATGCCCGCCAGTAACCGGCGCTGAATATAACGTACACGCAGGCCGCCCGTCAGACGGGCGGCCTGATTTTTCTTCTGACATATAAATATAGGTATTAACGACAAAAAACCTCACAAAGTCTCCTGCAACAGGCAAGTTTTTCAGCCTCCTTCCCTCCTTAATCGCACGCATGCGACAGGCGACATGCAACACGAGCAGCATCGCAGCATAAAGCGACAAAACGCACACAAAACGACAAGAAGGACACATCCATTACCATAAAACGCTGATATAATTAAATATAGCGTGCATCCAAGAAAGCCGTGCCGTCATATTACGGATTATCACCCGCCGCCGGTGGCAGCCGCCGCAATCACATATTTATCGCATAATGATGCTGAATATTTATTCATATATGCGCATACGTTACCATTTCGACATATTACAGGCGTAGATACTTACACTGTGTAAGTTACGGCAACCAAATGACCTAAACATTGTAACACAAATGTCATTTATTTCAAAATCACTTGATAATTATGAATTTAATGCGTACATTTGCGATCGTATTTGATAATAAAATACAGTAAAACAAACGTACAAAAATTAATGCTTATGGTTAGGAAACTTGTACTATTATTGGTAGCTTCGTTGACCTGCGGCTTTTTGGCCATGGCGCAAATGAAGCAAGTGAGCGGTACAGTTAAAGACGCTAACGGCAACCCCGTTGTGGGTGCGACCGTTCTCGTCGACGGTACCACCAATGGTACGACTACGGGCACCGACGGTTCGTTCCGTATTTCAGCTCCGGCTAACGGTAGCCTGCTGGTGTCGTTCATCGGTTATGAGGATCAGAAGATCGCCATTGCCGGTAAGACCGCTATCGATGTGGTGATGCAGGACAACTACACCGCAATCGAGGGCGTAACGGTGCAGACCTTCGGTGAGGTCAAGAAGAAGGACCTTACGGGATCTATCACCGCCGTTACGGCAAAGGATCTCCAGAAGATGACGGTTTCGTCGGTTAGCAACGCCCTCGAGGGTGCCGTAGCCGGTATTCAGTCATACAGCACGACCGGTCAGCCGGGTACCGACGCCGCAATCTACATCCGCGGTATCGGTTCAATCAACGGTAACCAGGCTGCCCTGATCGTTGTCGACGGTGTCCCCTACTCGTCGGCTCTGTCTACGATCAACCCGCTCGACATCGAGTCGGTTGTCGTTTCGAAGGACGCCGCTGCAAACGCCCTCTACGGTTCGCGTGCAGCAAACGGTGTCATCTTCGTCACCACGAAGAAGGGTGCCCGCAACCAGAAGGCAAACATCACCTTCGAGGCCAAGTGGGGCTGGAACGAGATGGGTGTCGGCGAGCACGAGACCATGCAGAACCCCGGCGACTACTACGAGTGGGCATACGGCGGTATCTACAACTATTTGGCAGCAAACAACCCTGGCGCGCCTCATGACGCACTTGCAAATGCAGCATACGGCAACCTGTTTGGTGTTTTGGGCAACTACATGGCTTACAAGGTTCCCGACGGCGAGACTCTGATCGACCTCGAAACCGGCCGTCTGAACCCCAACGCTCAGCTCCTCTACGCTGACAACTACGACGACTACCTCTTCACGAAGCAGTTCCGTCAGGAGTACACGCTCAGCATCAGCGGCGGTAACGAGAAGATGGACTACTATGTATCGGGTAACTTCCTCGACGATCCCTCGTACGTTATCATGTCGGCCTTCAAGCGTTACTCGGGCCGTGCTGCCGTAAACGCACAGGTGACCAACTGGATGAAGATCGGTACCAACGTATCTTACTCGCGTCGTGACACCGACGATCCCGGATTCGGCGAAGGTGCCAACACCGGCAATGTCTTCATGTGGACTCAGTGGCAGACCCCCATCGTTCCCTTCTACGCCCGCGACCTTGACGGTAACATCCGTTACAACCCCGACGGCACGAAGATGCTCGAGAACGGTGGTGGAACGACCCTTTCTCCTTTCGGCGCAACTGAGGATATGTTCAATGCATTCAACAACTACGCCAACCCCAAGGAGTCTATGAGCCGCGACGTGAACAACATGATCCGCGACAACATCTATGCAAACGCATATGTTGACATCACTTTCCTGAAGGATTTCAAGTTCACGGCCAACTTCACGCTCGACAACGTTTACAACTACACCACCTACTTCCAGAACAACGAGTACGGTTACGGTGTATCGCAGAACGGATTCGTCCAGAAGAGCGTTTCGCACTACGCATCGTACAACACGCAGCAGATGCTCAGCTACAACAAGTCGATCAACGACCTGCATGACATCAACGTGATGATCGGTCACGAGTTCAGCAAGACCGACAACAACTCTCTGTCGGCATACAAGATCAACATCTTCTACCCCGGTGTTCCCGAGCTCGGTAACGCGGTAGGCGCATATCTCGACAACTCTTCTTCGCAGCGCGTAGTATCTACGCTCGAGGGTTACTTCATGCGTGCCAACTACAGCTTCGACGATCGCTACAGCGCATCGGTATCTTACCGTTACGACGGTTCGTCGCTCTTCAAGTACGACAAGTGGGGCCACTTCTGGTCAGTCGGCGGATCATGGCGCATCAGCCAGGAGCAGTTCATGAAGAACGCCCTGTGGGTAAATGACCTCCGTCTGCGTGCTACCTACGGTGTTTCGGGTAACCAGCTCAACTCGGCTTATCCCTACACCAACCTCTGGGCCATAGGCGAGTCGGACGGCAAGCCGACCATCTCGCAGTCGTCGGTTGGTAACCCCGAACTGTCGTGGGAGCGCAACAAGCAGATCGACCTTGGTCTCGACTTCCGTTTGTGGGATCGCGTTTACGGTTCGTTTGACTGGTACAACCGCCGTACGCACGACCTGATCTGGAACCGTCCTACCCCTGCATCTACGGGTCTGTCTTCACGTCTTGAGAATATCGGCGTACTGCAGAACGCAGGTTTCGAGTTCGACATCACGGTTGACATCATCAAGAACCGCAACGTATACTGGAACATCGGTATCAACGGTGCCTTCGCCCAGAACAAGTTGATCGAGTTCCCCGAGGAGTTGGGTAATGCAGCTCTTGGCGGCAACTACGTATCGGGCTCGTTCCTCCGCGGTAAGGGCAAGTCGTACTACAACCTCTACCTGTTCGACTATGCAGGCGTAGATCCTGAGACTGGTCGCGAGCAGTACTGGAAGAACACTACCGACGATAAGGGTAACGTAATCGGCCGTGAGCTGACCTACAACTTCGCTGAGGCCGACCAGTACGAGATGGGCGACGCTCTGCCCGACATGACGGGTGGTCTGCGTACCTCGTTCCGCTGGAAGAACCTCGACATCAACGTTCAGACCGCATTCCAGATCGGTGGAAAGCAGTGGGACGGTGCTTCGGCCAACATGTACGATCCGGGACGTGTAATGTTCACCGTATCGGACGACCTCATACGTAACACCTGGACTCCCGAGAACCCCAATGCCGAGTTCCCCAGCCTGATGTTCAACGGAACGTGGAACTTCCCCGCATCGAACGTAAATGCCCTCTATCGTGACGCATCTTACTTCAGCCTGAAGAACCTCAACATAGGTTACACGCTTCCCAAGAAGTGGACGTCGAAGCTCAGCATGGAGTCGCTCCGCATATTCTTCAATGCCGACAACCTCTGCTTCGTATCGGCACACGACGGATTCGATCCCCGTATGGGCTTCACCGGCATGAGCGGTTTCGTGTTCCCGCAGGCGAGAACCTTCACTTTCGGTATAACGCTTAACATGTAAAAACAAGGAGGACAAATATGAAAAAGAACATATTATATATGGCTGCGGCCGCAGCCCTGCTCTTCAGCTCATGCGCAGCAGAGCTCGACACCGAACCTCAGGGAGGTAATGTATCGGATGAGCAGCTGCAGGAGCTCATCAAGGTTAATCCTGACCTTGTACTTGAGCCCATGATGCTTGGAGCGGTTAACTTCATGCACAGCGGTACTCGTGCCGACGGTACGAACGATACCAGCTTCATGGTATGGAACCTGCGTATGGATCTCCAGGGCAACGACATGGTACTCAGCGCGCTGACCAACTGGTTGGCAGACGAGTACATGTTCGAGAACCTGCGCCAGCAGACTGCAGCTCTTACCGCAGATCTTTGGTACGACTATTACAAAATCGTATACTACTCGAACCAGATCCTCGATCTTATCCCCGCGGATGCCGAGGGCAGCGCTCTTGTATACAAGGCACAGGCTTTGACCTATCGTGCACTTGGTTACTACTACCTTATGGCAATATATCAGGACGACTACATGCACGGCGGCAAGGACAAGGCCGGAGTACCCCTCCACCTGACTGTTGGCGGCGCAATGGGCCGTACCCCCTCGACCGAGGTTTACTCGACCATCATCGAAGACCTGAAAAATGCCATCAACATGTTCGAGCAGCAGGGTTATGATCCCATGTCTTCAACGGCAGATATCGACCAGAGCGTAGCCAACATGGTACTGGCTCGTGTAGCACTCACCACCGGTGATTACAGCACCGCAGCATCGGCTGCAGCTGCCGTTATCGGCGAGCCCTACAGCCTCATGAATGAGGAGCAGTACACCACGTCGGGCTTCCTGTCGACCGCACTTCCCGAGACTGTATGGGGATACACCTGGTCGTCGGCCTCTTCAATCGAGAACAAGTCGTTTGCATCGTGGATTTCGATCTATTGCAACGCAAACAGCCTGTCGAACAACCAGAACATATTCATGTGCATCGACGAGCGTCTCTACAACCAGATCCCCGATACGGACTATCGTAAAAACAACTTCCTTGCTGCGGCTGAGGGCGCATACCCCGCATACGCCAACAAGAAGTTCTACAACGAGACCTACCGTACGGACGAGGTTTACATGCGACTGTCGGAGGCTTATCTGCTGAAAGCTGAGGCCGAGGCTCGCGGCGGAAACGACGCTGCAGCACAGCAGACCCTCTACGAACTGGTATCGCAGCGTGATGCAGCCTACACCAAGTCTACCAAGACGGGTGCAGACCTGCTCGAGGAGATCTACCTCCAGAGCCGCATCGAGCTGTGGGGCGAGGGTCATGAGTTCTTCACCAACAAGCGTTTCAACAAGGGTGTAGATCGTCAGTCTTCAACGAATCATACTCACAGCGTTGTTAAGCCTGCCGGCAAGGAGTTCACCTACCAGATTCCTCTGTCGATCGAGATCAACTCGAACCCCTACATCACCGCAGCGGATCAGAACCCATTGTAGTCGATACGCGGTTGCAAGCCGCATGACATAAAAAGACGAAGCCGCCCCAAACGGGGCGGCTTCGTTGTTTTTATACCCTGTCCTATGCCCGAAAGAAGCTTCCATTACATTGGACATTCAGTACAACTGCATACATGTCAGCAACGATATTCAAGTCACAATATCACAGCATGACAAGATCCGCTCGAGGCGTTCGATTTACTGCATTTCCCTCGTTTCTGACAACGTTCGCACAATCAACACTAAACCGCCCACATAATATAAAACAGCGCAAAAACGGGCCAAAAAATCAACAAATAGGACAGCATGACGCGACCCCTCTACTGATATGCTACTTTGAACTGTGTACAGCTCATACTAAAAACAATTTCCTCTCGATAAAGGGAGAGCCACAGCCCCTACCCTACCGCATTATTGGCCGGTTATAAGACGAAAAGCGGCAATTATCCATGCAAGTATCCACTCGCACCTAAAATGATATCCAAAGGTAAATAAATGCCCAAATACGCAACGTGAGGTGATGGCGGATCAGATATGCGGGAAATAAAGTGATGGAGAGAAACGAGAAGAAAGAAAATAGAAAGCCGAAGAATGCAGCGAGAAGAAACTATAACTCTAAAACACAAAAAAGCCGACCCGCAAAACGGGTCGGCCTGTATATTACGGCGTACGTTACGCCTTATGAGTCATATTACTTCGTAAGCTCTGCAAGGGCAGCCTTAGCAGGGGTCAGATAAGGCTCGGTGGTAACCTTCTTGAGGGCCTCGATAGCCTTATCCTTCATCTCCTTGCCGTTGTATGCAGAACCAAGGTTGAAATATACGGCGCTCACGTCCTCGGGATCGGTCTGCAGGGCGGCGGCAGCCTCACCCAGCTCGATAACCTTGGCGTAGTCCTTCTTCAGGTAGTATGCCTGCACAGCCACACGCGATGCAACGGCCTTGTCGGCGATCTTCTCCGACATTGCGATGATGCCGTCCAGATCGTTTGCCTGCTGCAGCTTGGCAATCTGGTTGTTGGTATACATGTTCATCTTGGCACGGGCCTCGCCTATAGCCTCGTCGTACTTGGGGCTGGGAAGTGCGGCAACCTCGCTGCACACCTTCATACCGTCCTCGTACTTGTCCATCTTGAAGTAGCTCTCGGCAAGGTTCAGAGCCATACCCGTATTCTTGGGGTCGGCAGCGTAACCCTTGGCGAAGATCTCGATAGCCTTGGCGAAATCACCGCCGTTGAAAGCCGAAGCACCCTGTGCCTGGTAAACCTTACCCAGCAGGGCGTTTATCTTCTGTGCCATGGGAGCGTTGTCATACTCGGTAGCCTTGGCAGCACCCTTGGTAAGGTTGTCGATAGCCTCGGCAAACTTTGCATCAGCATCCTCGGGCTTCTCGGCCTTCATGGCCGCAGCGGCAGCCTGGGCGCCCTTGCCCTGGTATGCCATGGGAAGATACTTCTTCGCATTGGCCACGCAGTTAAGCTCGGCATCCTCGACGGCGTCGTCACCGTTTGCAATAACACTCTCGAAAGCTTCTACCGCCTTGGCAAAATTCTTCGCCTGCAACGCCTCGGCGCCTTCATTGTATGATGCAACCACATCACTCTGCGCCGAGGCCGTAAAGGCCCACATCAGCGCCATTGCCATAAAAACAATCTTGTTCATAGAATCAAAAAATTTATTTAGGTTATAATTCTCGTCGCGTTTTACGTTGCAAATCGCCCCGTTCCGGGCGGCACGATTACAAAAATACATTTTGTTTTTGTTTTATGCAATACCTGCGGCGGTTTTTGCACGCCGCATGCATAACTGTCTCCGACTCGTCACAAGGCCGGCAAATCAGCGCAGACGGCTGAAAAAGTCCTTCATCAGGGCCTCGCACTCCCCGGCCAGCACACCCCGCACAAGCGTGGTACGCGGGTGCAGCAGTTGGGTACCCACACGCGAAAAGCCTCGCTTGGGATCGTCAGCGCCATAGACCACACGGTCGATCTGACTCCATGCCAAAGCGCCGGCACACATGACGCACGGCTCAACCGTGACATATATCGTACAGCCCTTCAGGTATTTTCCGCCCAGCGTCGACGCCGCGGCCGTTATGCACTGCATCTCTGCATGTGCCGTAGCGTCGCACAACGTCTCCACGAGGTTGTGCCCGCGCCCTATCACCGCATCGCCGCATACGACGACGGCACCGATGGGCACCTCGTCGTTCGCAAGCGCCTTGCGCGCCTCGAGCAGCGCCATACGCATGAATTTCTCGTCGCGCCGGAGTGTTTTATCGTTCTCTTCCATAATCCCAATGCGAAAATAACAAAATATTCCAAATATACAAACCCGCCGCACGGCCACCGTTCCGGCGCCCGACCCGACCCGACACACGCAAGGCACTATGCGGCAGTTTGATGAAGTACGACGGCCGCGGGAGTTGAATGTGAGCAAAAATTACTATCTTTACGGCACCAAATTCGAACAAACGAACTTAAACAAAAATACTATGTACAGGAGTCATACTTGCGGCGAACTGCGCAGCAGCGACATCGGTCGCACCGTGACGCTCGCCGGATGGGTGCAGAAGGTGCGCAACCTCGGCGCCATGACCTTTATCGACCTGCGCGACCGCTACGGCATCACGCAGATCGTCGTCGAAGAACACTCGCCCGAACAGACCCGCGCCGTGGCTGCAAGCCTCGGCCGCGAATACGTGCTTCAGGCCAAGGGACGCGTGATAGAGCGTTCGTCGAAGAACCCCAAGATGCCTACGGGCGATATCGAGGTTGCAGCCGACGAGTTGATCATACTCAACGAGGCGCAGACCCCGCCCTTCACCATCGAGGAGAACTCGGACGGCGGTGACGACCTCCGCATGAAGTACCGCTACCTCGACCTGCGCCGCCCGCCCCTGCAGCGCAACATGGCCCTGCGCCACCGCATGGCACACGCCGTGCGCACGTTCCTCGACAAGGAGGGCTTCCTCGAGATCGAGACCCCCTATCTGGTGGGATCGACGCCCGAGGGTGCGCGCGACTTCGTCGTACCGAGCCGTATGAACCCCAACCAGTTCTACGCCCTGCCGCAGTCGCCGCAGACGCTCAAGCAGCTGCTCATGGTAGCGGGTTACGACCGCTATTTCCAGATCGTGCGCTGCTTCCGCGACGAGGACCTGCGCGCCGACCGTCAGCCCGAATTTACGCAGATCGACTGCGAGATGTCGTTCGTCGAGCAGGAGGACATTCTCGAGGTATTCGAGCGCTGGGCAAAATACATGTTCAAGGAGATTCTGGGCATCGACTTCACCGAGCCGTTCCGCCGCATGCCGTGGATCGAGGCAATGGAGCGCTACGGATCGGACAAACCCGACCTCCGCTTCGGCATGGAGTTGCATGACGTGACCGACCTTGCGCACGGACACTCGTTCTCGGTATTCGACGATGCGGAGTACATCGCAGGCTTCGCCGCCACGGGTTGCGCCTCATACACGCGCAAGCAGATCGACGCCCTCACCGAATACGTAAAGCGTCCGCAGGTGGGTGCCAAGGGCCTCGTGTGGATACGTCTCGACGAGCAGGGCAATGTCAAGTCGTCGATCGACAAGTTCTTCACGCCCGACGAGCTGAAGGCCATCGCCGCTCGCGTCGAGGCCAAGGCCGGCGACCTGGCGCTGCTGCTTTGCGGCAAGAAGTTCAAGGCCCTTACACAGCTCTGCGCCCTGCGTCTGCACGTGGCCGAGGAGCTCGGCCTGCGCGATCCGCAGAAGTTCGCCCCGCTGTGGGTAGTTGACTTCCCAATGTTCGAGTGGGACGACGAGACGCAGCGCTTCTACGCCATGCACCACCCCTTCACCTCGCCCAAACCCGAGGACATACCCTTCATGGAGAGCGACCCGGGCCGCGTACGCGCCAACGCCTACGACTTCGTCTGCAACGGCACCGAGATCGGCGGCGGCTCGATACGTATCCACGACGCACAGCTCCAGGCTCTCATATTCAAGGTGCTGGGCTTCACGCCCGAGCGCGCGCAGGAGCAGTTCGGCTTCCTGATGAACGCCTTCAAGTTCGGTGCGCCCCCTCACGGAGGCCTCGCATTCGGTTTCGACCGCCTCTGCTCGCTCTTCGGCGGCTCGGACTCGATCCGCGACTTCATCGCCTTCCCCAAGAACAACGCCGGCCGCGACGTCATGCTCGACGCCCCCTCGGCCATCGACCAGTCGCAGCTCGACGAACTCTATCTCTCGCTTGTAAAGCCCGAATAGAGTCGCCGCAGACCATAACACCACAAGAGAAACCATCCGCGCGCGGGTGGTTTCCTTGTTTGGAAACCAGACGTTACACTAACCGATAAACAGCGAACATGATATTTGAAAAGATCGTAGCAGTGGACGAGACACTGCTCAACGAAAAGGCCATCGCCACGCTCTCGACACTTGGCCGCGAGGTGGCCATATACCACGATTTCCCGACCGAGGAGTCGGAGGTGATACGCCGCATAGGCGACGCCGACTGCCTGCTTGTATCGTTCCGTACGCCCATACGCCGCAGCGTGCTCGACGCATGCCCCAACATACGCTACATAGGCATGTGCTGCACGCTCTACAACCCCGAGAGCAGCAACGTCGACGTCGTCGAGGCACGGCGCCGCGGCATCACCGTCCTCGGCGTGAAGGATTACGGCGACGAGGGCGTGGTGGAATACGTCATAAGCGAACTCGTACGCCTCATGCACGGCTTCGGCGGCACGCGCTGGCGTGAGCAGAGCAGCGAGCTCACGGGCCGCAAGGTGGGCATCATAGGCCTGGGCAAGACGGGAGGCATGATAGCCGACGCAATGCTCTTCTTCGGAGCCGACGTTATCTATTACAGCCGCACACGCAAGCCTGACGCCGAGGCACGCGGCATCGCCTACCGTGATCTGCACGCCCTGCTGGAGGAGGCCGAGATCGTATGCACATGCCTGCCGCGCAACAACCTGCTGCTCGGCGACCCAGAGTTTGACATCATGGGTAAAGGCAAGATACTGGTCAACACCTCGGTCGGCCCTACGTTCGACACGCAGGCCATTAAACGCTGGCTGGAGCGCTCTCCCGAGAGCTACTACCTGTGCGACGCGACGGGTATGGGAGCCCTCGAAGCGGAACTCGCCCCCTACCCCAACGTCCTGTACACGCCGCTCATATCGGGCAAGTCGGTGCAAAGCATCGAACGCCTGTCGCGGAAGGCGCTGGACAACATACGGCAATACATGCAAAACGAGGGTGCCCGATAAAGGCACCCCCGTTTCCATTATGGGCAGCGGCACAAGCCGCATGCCACAAATATTTTCAATCTTCAGTCATTCGCAGCCCTCCCGAGGCACATCCTACGCTGCGGGAAAGGCTCCGCCGGTCGGGCACTACTCCTCGACCTTCTCGAACTGATCCTTACCTACGCCGCACAGAGGGCAAACCCAATCCTCGGGTATATCCTCAAATGCCGTACCTGCAGCGATGCCACCCTCGGGATCGCCCACAGCGGGATCGTAAATCCAATCACAAACCGTACATCTGTACTTGTCCATAGTTCTGTTCAAATTTAATTGTTATCGAGCTGCGGCCATCATGCGCGGCCCATGCTCTCGATGCAAAAATAATACAAATAACGTAATCGGCAAGGGATAATCCCGTTTGCGGCAAAATATTGCCTCCATCGGCCGAAAAAAGCCCTGCCGGCCCGTGTCCTGCACTACACCAGACCCGAGAATCCCATGAAGGCCATGGCCAGGATGGCGGCCGTGATGAGCGCGATGGGCGTGCCCTTCAGTGCGGCAGGTACACCGTCCAGCTCCAGACGCTCGCGGATACCTGCGAAGATCACCAGCGCCAAGCCGAAGCCCAAAGCCGTAGAGACCGAATAGGTAACGCTCTGCAGCAGGTTGAACTCCTTCTGTATCATCAGGATCGCCACACCCAGAACGGCGCAGTTCGTAGTGATGAGCGGCAGGAAGATACCCAGCGCCTGATAGAGCGACGGCGACACCTTCTTGAGCATGATCTCCACCATCTGCACCAGAGCGGCGATAACGAGGATGAAGACAATGGTCTGCATGTAGCCTATACCCAGCGGATCGAGTATGAAGGTCTGTATCGACCATGCAACCACGGCCGTGAGGGCCATGACGAAGGTTACGGCGGCGCCCATGCCGAGCGACGTCTCGACCTTCGACGATACGCCCAGGAAGGGGCATATACCGAGGAACTGTGCGAGGACAACGTTGTTGACGAAGATCGCACCTATGATAATTGCGAAATACGAGATCTCCATAACTACTTCTTGACAAACTTGTTGAACAATACCATCAGATATCCTAGCACGAAGAAACCGCCGGGAGCCAGCACGAATACCAGAGGCGTGTAGTCCGATATGCCGAGCGGCATGCCGAAGATGGCACCGCTGCCCAGCACCTCACGCACGGCACCGATGACCGTAAGCGAGAGCGTGAAACCAATTCCGATGCCGATACCGTCGAAGATCGAATCGACGACACCGTTCTTCGAGGCGAAGGCCTCGGCACGGCCCAGGATGATACAGTTAACCACGATCAGCGGGATGAACACTCCGAGACTGGCGTAGAGCGACGGAACGTATGCCTGCATGAGCATCTGTATGATGGTCACGAACGAGGCTATGACCACGATAAAGGCCGGACTGCGCACCTTGTCGGGGATGAAGTTCTTGATGAGCGATATCACCATGTTCGACATGGTAAGCACGGCCATCGTCGCCACGCCCATACCCATACCGTTCATGGCCGAGGTCGTGGTACCCAGCGTGGGACACATACCCAGCACCAGCACGAAGGTGGGATTATCCTTGATTATCCCACGAAGTATGATATTGAGCTTATTCATTGTCGCCTCCTTCCTTCTCTTCATAGTTTTCATCGGTAGCGGTAGCACCCGAAACGCCGTCGGTCGAAGCCTGCGCGCCGCTTGCCACCTTGAACGCCTCGTAGGCGCGGGCAACGGCATCGGCATAGGCACGCGACGATATCGTTGCGGCCGTCAGGGCGTCGATGTCACCGCCGTCCTTCTTTACCTTGAGCGTAATGTCGGCCGGGTTCTTGTCCTTGACGCTGGCGAGCAGGGGGTTGCCCTCGTCGCACATCTTCGAGCCCAGGCCCGGGGTCTCGCTCTGCTCCAGAACGTTCACATTGAGGATCTTGCCGTCGGCGGCGAAGCCAACCATCATACGCACCTTGCCGCTGAAGCCGCTCATGGTCATCGTCTCAACGGCATAGCCTACGACGGCACCCGAGCCGTCTACGGCCGTATATACGTTGATCGGCATGTCGTCGATCGTCTGCGTCGTCATCTCGTTCTTCTCGAACGCCGGCAGCACGTTGGCAACGGCAGCCACCGTAGCCTGGCGGTTAGCCTCGGCAATGGCATCCTCGGTAATCATATTAACCGCCCCCACGCCGGCCGAAGCTATCAGCGTGATGGTAAACAGGACGGCAACCATATTAAACAGTGTACTCTTCATATCCTTATGCCTTCCTATTTTTATCCGTAGCCAAACCGAAGCGTACGGGTTTCACATACTTGTTAATAAGCGGAGTCACGGCGTTCATCAGCAGGATGGCGAACGACATACCCTCGGGATAGGCTCCCCACAGACGTATTACCATCGTCACCGCACCGATACCGATACCGTATATTATCATACCCTTGTGCGTCATGGGCGAGGTCACGTAGTCCGTAGCCATAAAGATGGCACCCAGCAGTGCACCTCCGGCCAGCACATGGAACGCAGGCAGCTGCCACAGCAACGCACCGCCGCCGTCGGTCAGGGCGACGATAAATGCGAATACGGCCATCGTACCCAGCACAGCAACGGGTATATGCCACGTAATGACGCGGCGCCACAGCAGGTAGATACCGCCCACGATAAGCGCCGCAGCGGCAATCTCACCCAGCGAACCGGGGATCGTACCGCTGAACATGCTCAGCAGGTCGACATCCCCGACAGGGACACCCGCCTTGATTGCGGCCAGGGGCGTGGCACCCGACATGGCGTCGGTGTAACCCTCGACAACGGGGGCCGTGAACGAGGTCATCTGCACGGGGTAGGCTATAAGCAGGAACACACGTCCCACCAGAGCCGGGTTGAAGGGGTTGCGGCCCAGACCGCCGAAGGTCATCTTCGCAACGCCTATGGCCACCAGCGAACCTATCACCACGATCCACCATGGAATCGACGACGGCAGGTTGAACGCCAGCAGCAGACCCGTAACCGCAGCCGAGAGATTCGACACGGTGCACTCGCCGTGGAAGAGGAACTTCTGGATAAGGAACTCGATAACGACGCAGCTGACTACGGCGATGGCCGACACTGTCAGCACATCGACGCCGTGCACCCATGTCGACACCGCCAGCGCGGGCAGCATCGCGATGAGCACGTCGCGCATGATCGAGCGGGTCGACTGCGCGCTGTGCACATGGGGCGACGGAGCTACATAAAACTTGTTTGCCATGATTTTATCTCTTCTTTTTTAATTTGCGTTAAAACGTTACTTCTTGGCAGCCGCGGCGCGGGCACGGATTATACCCATTACGGTCTGCTTGCCCTGACGTATGTAGTCCAGCAGCGGAATGTTGGCCGGGCACGAGTACTGGCAGCAGCCGCACTCGATACAGTCGGTCACGCGCTCCTGCTCGGCACGCTCCCACATCTTGCGGCGCGAGAGCTTCGACACCAGGTAGGGCTCCAGACCCATAGGGCAGGCGGCAACACACTTGGCACACTTGATACAGGGCGACTCAACACCGCGGCGCGCCTCCGCACCGTCCAGCACCGTGATACCCGAGCATCCCTTCGTCACGGGCGAGTCGAGGTTCACCATGGCGCGTCCCATCATCGGGCCGCCGTTTACCACCTTCACATCGCCCTCGGGCAGGCCGCCGGCCTTCTCCAGCAGTTTCGAGATGGGCGTACCCATACGCGTAAGCAGGTTGCGGGGCGACGACACATGCTTTCCCGTAACCGTCACCACGCGCTCGATAAGAGGCTTGTTCTTCTGCACGGCCTCATACACGGCAACCGCCGTCGAGACGTTGCACACAACGGCTCCCACATGTATCGGGAGTCCGGGAGGGGGCGGCACCTGACGGCCCGTAACGGCCGCTATCAGCTGCTTCTCGCCACCCTGCGGGTACTGTACCTTCAGCGGCTCGACCGAAACGCCGTAGCCCTTCTCGGCAATCAGGCGGCGCAGGTGCTCGATGGCATCGGGCTTGTTGTTCTCAACGCCAATGATGGCCTTCTCGACGCCAACGGCACGCTTCAGGATCTCGACGCCCGTCAGCAGTTCGTCGCCGCGCTCGAGCATCGTGCGGTGGTCCGACGTAAGGTAAGGCTCGCACTCCACACCGTTTATGATAAGGTACTCGGCCTTGCAGCCCGGAGGTACCGACAACTTCACATGCGTGGGGAACGTTGCGCCTCCCATGCCGACGATACCCGCATCCTTGATACGGGCGATGATCTCGGCGCTCTCCAGCTTGCACTCGCGCACCAGTTCGGGCGTGCGGTCGATCGAGGGCAGCCACTCGTCGCCCTCACGCTTTATGGTTATCATCATCTGGCGCAGTCCCTGACCGTTGACCTGCATGTCGACGGCCGTAACCGTACCCGATATGGGAGAGTGGATATTGGCCGACATGAAGCTCGAAGCCTCGGCTATGAGCTGGCCCGTCAGCACCTTGTCACCCTTGGCCACCTTGGCCGTAGCCGGTGCGCCGATATGTTGTCCGAGCGGAATGTTGACGACATCGGGAAGGTCCATCACCTCTATCGCCTTGGTGTTGCTCCACTTTTTATTGTCCGACGGATGAACTCCGCCCATTGGAAATGTCTTCATACTATGCACCGTTTATTTCTGCTCCTTAACACTCTCGTTCTTCGCCGTAGCGGCGCTCTTGTCGTCCCCGGCCGGCGTTGCGGCGACTGCGGGCTTGGCCGCGGCACCCTCCGCAGGCTTGGCTGCAGGCGCCTTCGGCGTCTTGGGCAGAGGCTCCATGCCTACCAACTTGATGGCACCCGTCGGGCACTCGTTCACGCACTTGCGGCACAACTTACACTTCTGCGAGTCGATATAGGCCACGTTGTTCTCGATCGTAATGGCACCGAAGGCACACACCTTCTCGCACTTGCCGCAACCGATACATCCAGCCTTGCAGGCCTTCATCACGGCAGCGCCCTTGTCCTTCGACACGCAGCCGACATACACGGCACGGCCCTTGGGCCACTTCTTGCGCAGCTCGATGATGTTCTTCGGACAAGCCTTAACACACGCGCCGCATGCCGTACACTTCTCGACATCGACCTCGGCAATACCCGTCACGGGGTTGATGTGGATGGCATCGAATGCACAGGCATCGACGCAGTCGCCGTAACCGAGGCAGCCGAACGAACATGCCGTCTCGCCGACATAGAGCGACGAGGCAACGGCACAGCTCTTGGCACCGTCGAACGTGTTGGTACGCGGGCGCTTGTCGCACACGCCGCCGCAACGCACCGTAGCCACCATGGGCTCCTTCTCGGGAGCCGCCTTACCCAGATACGAGGCGATGCCCTTCATCGTGTCGCCTCCGCCGACGGGACAGAACAACGCCGAGATGTCGTCGTTCTTGACCAGCGCATCGGCCATGCCGCGACATCCTGCGAAGCCGCAACCGCCGCAATTGGCGCCCGGAAGCATCTTCTCAACCTCGTCGATACGGGGATCCTCCTCCACCTTGAACTTCTGTGCCACGAAATAGAGCACGACGGCGGCAAGGATACCCAGCACACTGAGTGTCAGAATAGTAGATAGTAATACCGTCATTTTGTTTGTTTAGTTATTGTGAATTTTATCTCTTTTCGGATTTTGTCGCGCAGCAGATATAGCACGCCGTAATAGAGCAGTACGCCGCCGATGGCCGACAGCGCCGCCACACCCTCGCCCGCACCCGCCGCGACAAGCGCCACGAGCAGGGCCATTAAAACGAAAAAAGGCGCCACGTAGGCCAACAAGACCGACTCGGCTCCCATACCCTTGCGCTGAAGGGCCACCTCCACCTCCTCGCCCGCTCGGTATGCCGCCGCCGACGGAGTATCCACCTCGACGATCTTGTCGGCACTCTCGCCGGCACCGCACACCGCACGTGCGTGACAGGCGCTGCATGCGCTCTGCACCTTCATGCGAACGTATACCGTAGAACCCTCGATGCGTATCACCTCGCCGCGATGTTTGATCTCAGCACTGTCCATTGGTCAATCCGATACCAGGGGCAAGACTAATATCCATACTTGTTTATCAGCGGCAGCAGGCACTCGTGACGGAACGAACATACCGACAGACGCAGCACGGGAGGATACTGGTAACGCTTCTTGACGTTCTGCATGATCATGGTATGTATTTTCTCCACCACATCCGAGTCGAAGCCCGCATTGATGATCTCCTCGCGGTGCTGGCCCTCCTCGATCATACGGTAGAGGATGGCGTCAACAACCTCGTAGGGAGGCAGCGTATCGCTGTCGCGCTGGTTGGGATGAAGCTCCGACGAAGGCTCTTTCTTCAATATGTTTTCGGGAATTACGTTGTCGAACTTGAGGTTGATATATCGGGCCAGGTCATACACCTCGCTCTTGTAGAGGTCGCCCGTTACGCTGAACGCGCCTGCCGTGTCGCCGTAGAGCGTACACCAGCCTATGGCGTTCTCGCTCTTGTTCGACGAGTTGATCAGCACGTAACCGTCCTTGTTCTGCAGTGCCATGAGCAGCACCGTACGGATACGCGACTGTATGTTCTCCTCCGTGGCGTCAAACTCGGTTCCGCCCGTCACGGGTTTAAGCGTATCGACGATGGCCGTATAGGCCTCGTTTATGGGCAACACGCTGTACTCGATACCGAGGTTCTCGGCCAGACGCTTGGCATCCTCCACCGACTCGTCCGACGAGAACTGCGACGGCATCATAAGGCCGCGCACATTCTCGGCGCCCAGAGCGCCCACGGCAAGGCAAGCCACCACCGACGAGTCGATACCGCCCGAGAGGCCCACGCAGGCCTTCTTGTAACCGCTCTTGTGGAAGAAGTCGTGCAGTCCAAGGCATGCAGCCTTGTATATGATGCGCGTGCGGTCGTTATATGTCGTATAGGGAACCTCCAGCTCGTTGTGGGGGACAGAGGTGTCGAAGATGCTGAAATCCTCCTCGAAGCTCTTCATCATAAGCTCGATCTTGCCATGGCGGTTCATTACGCCCGACGTGCCGTCGTAGACCAGATCGCCCGAGCCGCCCACCTGGTTGATCAGGACGATGTTGCGGCACTCGGTATATGTCAGCCGGCGCATGGTCTCGTAACGGTAGGTAAGCAGGCCCTTGCCGTAGCGGCGCGAGTTGATGCTAACGACGAAGTCGGCATCCTCCTCCAGCTCGTGCAGGTGCGACAGATCGTCACCCACCATGACAGCCAGGTTGCGGCCTGCGACCTTGACAACCTTGTAGCCCTCGCCCTCGATGATGAAGCCCATCTCGCGGCGTGCCGTGATGTAGTGTTTCTCCACCACGTCGGTTATACGGCCGCGGTGCAGCACGGCGGCGGCACTGACCGTGCCACGGTTGGTCAAAAGAGGAGATCCTACGATAGCGGTCACCTTGCGGCAATACTTGGCGATACGCTCGAGGGCCTCTTCGCAGAGCGACAGGAACGTCGTTTTCCGCAGAAGGTCGTATGCCGGCGTACCGCTCACGGCGTACTCGGCGAACAACACAAGATCGGCACCCTCCTTCTCGGCCTTTTCGACGGCATCGATTATCTTGGCGGTATTGCCTTCGATATCGCCTATGGTATAGTTCAATTGGGCTAGAGCTATCTTCATTATCCTCTTTTCAGATTAACAGATTAGACAACCATAAAATCCGACGCAAATGTAGTCATTATTTTTTTGAATGCACCCTGTTGAACTCCATTTTTTACTAACAAAAAACGGAATGAACCATTTCGGATTCATTCCGTTAGCTTTCGTTGCGAAACACGCCGCGGGTCAATCGGCCCGCAGGGCGGCTCCGGCAGCCGTTATTCGTGCACCTCGGGATCGTTTACGAGGATGCGGCCGCAATACTCGCACACGATGAGCTTCTTGCCCTGACGGATGTCGGCCTGACGCTGGGGCGGGATACGGTTGAAGCATCCGCTGCAGGCGTCACGCTTGATCGTAACCACGGCAAGGCCGTTGCGCACGCTGCGACGGATACGCTCGTAGGCGGCCAGCAGACGCTCGTCGATACGGGTTTGTGCCTTGGCGGCCTGCTCGGTGAGCGATGCCACCTGGTCGGCAGTCTCGGCCTCGATGCTCTCCAGCTCCGACTTCTTGTCGTTGAGGTCGATCGTACGGTCGGCCACAACACCCTCGGCCTCCTCCAGGAGGGCCTTCTTCTGCTTGATGCCGGCGGCGTACTCCTTCAGTCGCTTCTCGGCCAGTTCGATCTCCAGCTCCTGGTACTCGATCTCCTTGGTTATGGCATCGAACTCGCGATTGTTGCGCACGTTGTTCTGCTGCGCCTTGTAGTTGTTGATCTGTATCTTGGCCTGATCCACCTCGCGGCGGCGCTGCTTGGTGAGCGTATTGAGTTCTTCGATCTCACCGTTGATGTTGTCGATGCGGGTCTTCAGACCCTCGATCTCATCCTCGAGGTCCTGCACCTCAAGAGGCAACTCTCCCTTCACCTTGTTAATCTCGTCGATCTGCGAATCGATCTTCTGCAACTCGTAGAGAGCCAGGATCTTCTCCTGCATCGAGTAGTCGACGTCGGATGTTTTCTTCTGTGCCATATGATATAATTAAATTTTACGCCTGCCAAGTACCCCGGACGCGCCGGAGAAGCCCCGTCGCGCAACCGCTCAGACCATATAGTTCACGGGATTGCGCGAACGCACACTTTTGCGAATTGCAAAGATAGGTAATTTTTTTGACAAAATATCAAATAATATGTCAATTGCGCAATATTCGCTCTCGAAATGTCCCATATCGGCCAAAATCATGCGTCCTTCGTGGCGCATGAAGTCGTTATACCGCAAATCAGACGTCAGATAGATGTCCGCACCGGCAGCCAGCGCCTCGTCGATGAGCGAACCTCCGGCACCCGTGCAGACAGCCACGCGGCGCACCTCGTCGCACACCACATCGCCATGCCGCAACGCCCCAACGCCGAAGCGCTCCATAACCTGACGCATGAACCCGCGGCTCGGCTGCGCCTGAGACAGCTCACCCACCACGCCGAAGCCCGCACCGCCGCCTGCGGCCGACGGTTCCAGCACGCGCATGGCTCCGAGCGAGAGCATGTGACCCACGCGCCAGCTCATACCCTCGGGCGCACTGTCCAGATTGGTATGCGCCGCATAGAGCGCTATGCCGTGGCGTATGGCCTGCTCGACACACCGTTCGGTGTAGGAGGCCGAATTGAGACGCTTGAGCGGATGGAATATCACGGGATGGTGCGTCACGATAAGGTCGCAGCCCTCGGCCACCGCCTCCTCGATCACCTCCTCCGTCACATCCACCGCCAACAGCAACTTGTGCACCTCCGTATCGGCACGCCCCACGACAAGCCCGGCATTGTCGTACGACTCCTGCAGGCCGAGCGGCGCAAACTCCTCGATCGCCGCCGCAATATCTCTGATCTTCATATCAAGTTAAAACAACGATTGTTCGTAAAACGGGAAGAGTTCCTTCTCCTTGTCCTCGTCGTCGCTCTTGCGGCGACGGCGTGTACGGCTCTTCGGCGACACGGCACTCGCCGCAGCCGTCGGCCGTTCGGGCTGCCCGGGTGAATCCTGTATCGGCTCTGGCTCCGGCTGTTCTTCCGCCTTGTCCTCGGCACGAGGTTCGGGCTGCGGTTCAGCCTGCGCCTCAACCTGCGGCTCCGACGAAGCCGCGGGCTCTTCCACGGCCTCCGCCTGCTGCGCCGCGACATCCTCGGCAAGGGGCTCCTGCGCAACGTCTTCGGCGCCATCGGCATCCGCCGTCTGCACCATATCGGTCTCAGCCGCTACAGTCTCAACCGTCTCCGACGGCATGGCGGCATCGGGCACCAGATCGGCATCGGCGTCCACGATCTCGTCCTGCGAGCCGTCACGCAACTCCTCGCGCACCTCCTCCAGAGCAGCACGTATACGCTGCAGACGCTCCAGCAGCTCCGTATCGCGCGACACGCCGCCACGCGAGCCCTTCATCGCCTTGTTGGCACCCTCGAGCGTCATGCCGCGCTCCTTGACCAGGTGATATATCTGCTTGAGTTTCTCGACATCCGACGGCGAGAACATACGGTTGCCCTTCTTGTTCTTGTGCGGGCGCAGGCAGTCGAACTTCGACTCCCAGTGGCGTATAAGCGACGGATTGACATCGAACATCTCCGACACCTCGCCCATCGAATAAAACATCTTCTTTGCAGTCATAACCTTTACAAAACTGTTCGTTTCACCATAAGCTGACGGCCGCGGCACGTCACTTGAGTATCCTCAACGAGTTGGGATACATATTGTTCACACGCGCCCCCACGCGCTTGACAAAGCCCAGCGGCAGGCCGCCGTGCGTAACCATGTTTACGCCCTGTTCGAACGGCGCGGCCGCCATCTCCTGCTTGCGCAGGAACTGCAGCGCCTCCTCCGTCGGCACGTCGCGGCACGGCACCGCCTCGCGCGACACCCCGGCAAAGAGCGCCAGCGCGCCGTCGGGACGCAACACTCCCTTGAATATCTGTCCCATGGCCACGCCCGAGTATATCACCGCGAGTGTTCCCGCCAGCAGCGCCACATCGTCGTAGCGCGAGGCATAACAACCGTAAAGCGTATCCCCAGCCGACATGAAACGCATCGCCTCGGGCTCGGCCACCCAGCGCGACAACTCCTTCGCCGTACGCGAATCCACCGCCGCCAGCACGCTGCGGCGCGCCTTGGGTTCGCGCACACGCTCCGCCTCGCCCGCCCGCCGCGCCACGGCAAGGAACATGCCCTCGCCCTCGACACGGTGCGGAAAGAAACGGAACGTACGGAACACGCCCTCGCGCCCCTCGACAACGCCCCACGACGCGTCCACCTCAACGTCGGCCGACTCGCACAGCTCGTCGCCCAGTTCGGCCATGAGACGCTGCAACACCTGCTCGTCCTCCGCACGGTTGAACGTACAGGTGCTGTATATGAATATTCCGCCACGGCGCAAGGTGCGGAATGCGTTCAGCGCGATCTCCACCTGACGCTCGGCACACATGGCCACGGCCGCCTCGCTCCACTGCTGGCGCGCCTCCTCCGACTTGCGGAACATGCCCTCGCCCGAGCATGGGGCATCCACAGCCACGGCATCGAACCACCCCGCCAGCGCCGACGCACGGGCCGAATCGCCGCACGTCACGGCCACGTTGCCCGTACCCCACTTGCGTATGTTGTCGGCCAGTACGGCCGCACGCGAGCGGTTTATCTCGTTTGCCACGACGAGTCCCTCGCACCCCACAAGCGACGCGTAATGCGTGGTCTTGCCGCCGGGAGCGGCGCACATGTCCAGCACGCGCATGCCGCGGCACCGTTCGGCACCGCCCGCCGCCGAGGCGAGTATATATCCCGCAAACTGCGAGCTGGCCTCCTGCACATAATACGCCCCGCCGTGGAAATCGGGATCGAGCGTAAAGGCTGGACGGTCATCCAGACGACGTCCCTGCGGACTCCACCCTATCCCGCGCCCCGACGGCTGCGCCGCACCGCGCTTGGCGGCATTCCACCGCACCGAGGTCGAGGGCTCGTGCTCCAGCGACGCCACAAGGGCGGCGGCCTCCTCAGCGCCCAGTTCGAGCCGCATGCGCTCGACGAACTTTTCGGGAAGGGTTATCATCGGCGGCCCGTTTTATCGAAGCGGGCAAGCCGCCCGCATATACTGTCGAATACCGAGGCGTCCTGCACGAAATCCTCGACATCCTTGTCGACGATCAGCACCTCGCCCTTGTATATGTTGCAGATCCAGTTCTCGTACTTCTCGTTCAGGCGGCTGAGGTAGTTCTCGTCGATGTTCATCTCATACTCGCGGCCGCGGCGCTTGATCTGCGACACAAGCGTAGGGATGCTCGCACGCAGGTATATGAGCACGTCGGGCTGCGGCACGAGATTGGTCGTCAGGTCGAAGATACGCATGTAGGTGGCAAAGTCGCGGCTCGCCATCAACCCCATCTGGTGCAGGTTGTCAGCGAAGATGTGGGCATCCTCGTATATCGTGCGGTCCTGGAATATGTAATCGCTGCCGTCGGCCAGCATGTCGAGCGTCTGGCGTATGCGGCTCCCGAGGAACGATATCTGCAGATGGAACGCCCATCGGCTCATGTCGTTGTAGAAGTCGCCGATGTACGGATTGTCGGTCTCCTCGTAATAGGCCTTGGCCCCGTAATGCCGGGTCAGCATCTCGGTGAGGGTTGTCTTCCCGCTGCCGATATTGCCTGCAATAGCTACATACATATCTATACAATGTTTCTTTTTCTATTATACTTTGCGGCGCGCCGTCGCCCGCACGCCGTCAGCGCATGGCCACAAGATCCGCTGCGTCCGCACGGTAGAGAAGCTCCTCGACCGTGGCCCGGTCGGTGATCAGGCGGTGCGGCACGGGCGCAATGCCCATCTCGCCGAACATCTGCCTCAAGGCCCCCGCAGGCATCTCGCGCAACACGTTGCGCTCCCTGCGGCCGCAGCCATCGGCACCGCGCAGCGCAGCACGCGCCTCGGAGACAAACCTCGACACATTCTCGGGCCGCTGCGAGAACTCCACCAGCCACCCTATGCCCACGACCCTGCCATCGGCATCGGACAGCGTCACCGCGGCATACTCCTCCGCCACGGCTCCCGTAACGAAGCAGGCGCGCAACAGGGCCTCGCTTATGTCGCAACCCTCCGCCGCAGACATTCCGGCCGCAGCAGACTCCCCGTCGCGGATATCCCCGCGGCAACCCGAGCGGCGCGAATCCATATCGCGCTCCCCGACCGTCCTTGCGCGGTCCGACCGGCGCGACACCCCGCGCCACTGCTTCGTCCTTACCGACATGACCCTGTCATTTTATCCGACGCCGACGGCCGGCACACGTCGCCGCATGCACAGCGGCGCATCAGTTGAAATAGTCGCCCACCTTGGGGATCGACCCCGGCATGGAGAATACCACAACGCGGTCGTAGGCGTTGATCTGCGTGTCGCCCACGGCGATGAACACCTTGTCGCCGCGCACGATGCCGCCGATGATCACATCCTGCGGCAGGCGCATCTCCTTTATGGGGTGTTTCGTGGCCGGCGAGTTGGGCTTGACGATGAACTCCAGCACCTCGGCCTCGCTGCCCGTGAGGCAACGTATCGCCTGCACGTCGGTCGACATCGTAAAGCGGAATATGTTCGACGCCGTGACGCGTTTCTTGTTGATGATGGTGTCGATGCCGACACTCTCGGCCATGCTTATGTAGTTGAGGTTCTCCACCTCGGCAATCACCTTCTTCACACCCAGACGCTTGGCCTGCATCGCCGCCAGTATGTTGGTCTCGCTGCGGCCCGTCACGGCCACGAAGGCATCCATGTGCGAGAGGCCCTCCTCCATCATGGCGTCGAGATTACGACCGTCCTCGTGTATGATGAGCGTCTTCTCGAGTACCTCGGCCAGCTTGTAGGCCTTCTCGCCGTTGTACTCCACCAGCTTGATGTTCATCTCGTCCTGCAGCTGCGTGGCCACGCGCACGCCTATGCGCGAGCCGCCAAGGATCATGAGGTTCTTCACCTCGACGCTCTTCTGTCCCGACAGCTCCATAACCTCCTTGGCCACGTCCTGTCGCGAGATGATATATACGGTGTCACCCTCGAAGAACTCGTCCTGGCCGCGCGGGATTATCGTCTGGCTGCCGCGCGTGACAGCCACGGCACGAAACTCGGTGATAGAGCCGTCGGCCGCAAGGTCGGCCAGCTTGCGCCCCAGCAGCGGCGACGTGGGCTCCAGACGGAAGACCACAAGCGAGAGTTTGCCGCCCGAGAAATCGACATAGTCGATCGTGGAGGTGTGCCCCAAGAGGTTTATGACCTCGCGCGCGGCCACCTTCTCGGGATAGAACAGGTAGTCGATACCCATGTTGATGAACATCTCCTTGTTGTTGGGCTCGAGGTATTCGTTGTTGTCGATGCGGGCGATGGTCTTCTTCGCCCCCAGCTGCTTGGCCATGATCGCCGCCAGCACGTTCTGGTTCTCGTCGTGGTTAACCGCAATGAACAGGTCGCAGCGGCGCACGCCGGCACGCCGCAGCACGGCGAAGGCCGTGGTGTCGCCCTCGACAGTGATAAGATCGACGAAACTGCCCAGCTCGTCCAGCGCCTTCGAGTCGCTGTCGATGACCGTGATGTCGTGGCCGTGGCCGCTCAGCATCTTCGCCAGATGGCTGCCCATCTCGCCTATGCCCGAAATAACTATCTTCATATGTCGACATATCGGCCGTCAGCACTCTCACAAGGCGACAGTTGGCCCGTCCCCACGCCATGCGGCGGCGGGGAAGAGAGAGCAAAAACAGCCCCAATTTTGCAAAATTATGTACAAATATATAAATTTGTCGCGGTATATTCAACACGGGGCTCCAATTTCGCCCCATCACAACACAAGGCCATGTCAAATCTGTGGATAGTAATACTCGTATCGGTGGCATGCGTAGCGTTCTTCGTCGTGGGAATGTCGCTTACGATAATCTTCAAGGGTCACTTCATCGACTCGGAAATTGCCACCAACAAGAACATGCAGCGCCTGGGTATAAAGTGTGCCGTACAGGAGTCGCGCGAGGACACCGGCACCGACTGCAACGACCTTGGCTGCACGGGCAACTGCTCGGCGTGCGACATCGACCACGCTCAGGCACAGACCAAATGTTAGCACAACCGCACGCCGGCCATAACAGGCCGACGTCACAACACTACACAGCCGCCGAAACCCGATGGTTCCGGCGGCTGTTTTTTCCCGAAGGGCACGACGCTACCACCCCATCTCGCGGGCATAGTCGACACAACGGTTAAGTATGGCATTCAGCGGACGCGCGCGCTGCAACTCGGCCACGGCATTTTCAAGGAAATGCGGGGCAAGAACATAGTCGCGGTCAACCTTCTTGTATATCTCATAGGTGCGCAGACGGTAATAATCCGAGTACTCGTCCTCGGCCCTCCAGCCTCGCGGCATGCGCTTGCAAGCGCCCTCCCAGTCGAAGCCGAAATCGCCACAGGCGCGTACGGCGGCATCGAACGCCGCTCCGTCGGTCATCACCTCCTCGCGCACGCTGCGCACAACGCCCGGCGTGGGGTTATAGAGCCCGGCACAGAGGAAATAGTTCTCCTCGTCGGGCTGCACATGGATATAATAGCCGGCATATCCGGCCTTCTTACCGTGCGGGGCCACATACACGCCCATGTGTGTCTTGTAGGGGCGCTTGTCGGCCGAGAAACGCACGTCGCGGTATATACGGTAGGTGCAGTCGCGCACCGAAAGTCCCTCGACTGTAGGGTCAAACGCCGCAACCGATTCGATAAAACGTGCGGCGAACTCCTCGAAGCGCTCCTTCACGTGCAGGTAATCGGCCCTGTGCGCCTCGAACCACTCGCGGTCGTTGTGGCGCGACAAGGCTGACAGGAATTTCAAAACTTCTTTCATTCACTTTACACTATATTGCATACTGCCGCATCCCCATAACTGCAAAAAGCACATATTGCATAAGCCATAGGATACCGCAATCACGACCCTATAATAGGCATGCGGCAAACAAATTCATCGGAAGTCAACTGTGCCACCATAAACGCGGCTATATCAGCCCGCGCGATGTTGAAGCGCAGCCGTATATCGCCGAAAGAGACCGTCACATTACCCGTCGGCGTACTGTTTTTCGGTGCAACAAAACGTATCACAGTCCATCTAAGCCCCGAATCTACTATATCGGCAACGATGCTTGAAATGCATTTTTTTGCTCCAGGAAGGAAAATCGAGGCCATCAAACCCGGAAACAAAGTAACATATGATCGTACATCTTCCTGCGAACGCACACTCGGAGTCGCCCATGTTATGTAGCGACATACCCCAACTTTCTTCATGGCCGAAATTATATTGCGATTCGCCTCCACAGCCGCCTGGTCCTCATAAAACGGCCGCATCGAAACGCCTATACAATTTATCACGGCATCGCACCCACACATCGTTTCGGTCATCAATCCGGTATCATCGGTATTTCCGACAACCAATTCTACATGTTCGCCCCAAATCAGCTCAGGCGGAATACGACGAACATAAGCGACAACTTCACACCCACTCTCCAAAGCATACCTGACAACAAACGTCCCAATCCCCCCATTCGCTCCGAATACCAGTACTTTCATACCAATGATTTTTGTCCAAATTTAATGATTCGAAACGAATAATAAAAAGCAGGCCGGAGAAATCCGACCTGCCGACTTTTTCTTCATACCACGTGGCAAATGCCACAGCGGTGCGCTTAGGCCTGAGGCTCGCTCAGAGGCAATACGCTGACGTATGACTTGCCCGACGACTTCTTGCAGAATGCAACCGTACCGTCGATCAAGGCAAACAAGGTGTGATCCTTGCCCATGCCAACGTTCTCGCCCGGATTGTGCACCGTACCTCTCTGACGAACAATAATGTTGCCAGCCTTAGCGAACTGACCACCGAAAAGTTTCACTCCGAGTCGTTTGCTCTCCGACTCACGGCCGTTCTTTGAACTACCAACGCCTTTTTTGTGTGCCATGTTTCTCTAATTTTTTGGTTATGCGACGATATCCTCCACGAGAACCTGAGTCAGATACTGGCGATGGCCATTGCACTTCTGATAGCCGGTTCTACGCTTTTTCTTGAACACGAGCACCTTATCGTCCTTGAGGTGCTTCACGATCTTACACTTTACCGAGGCGCCTTCTACTGCAGGTGCACCTACCTTAACCTGACCGTCGTTGTCTACAAGCAGGACTTTGTCGAAGCTCACGGGCGAATCAACCTCACCCTGAAGACGGTGAACATAGAGCTTACGACCTTTTTCAGCCTTGAACTGCTGACCTGCGATCTCTACTATAACGTACATTTATTAAAAAATTAATAAGTGTTTTTGCCTGATTTGGCCTGCAAATATACAAAAAAATTTCCATGCCGCACCATTCCCGCCCAATTTTTTTCTTCGCCGCGCCGAACAGGCCGTTCCGTCAGAGCCTTTTGCCGCACGACAACCCCACACGGCCACACGCCGCAACGCACGGCGACCGTCCATAATAAACGCTACTCGTATAACAATTTTTTGCCATGCCGCAACGTTATTATACAGGAACGGCAGCCGCCGGCCGTGCCTGCGCTCCGCAGCGGCTGCGGCACGGGTGATCCGCCCGACAAAATTCCGCACTCCGCTACCTCCGCCGCCCCACACGGGACGTGGCTGACACAAACGTCAGGAAAGGAGTGCTTTATGTTACATTTGACGGTTTTTTGCCATTTTCGGCAAACAAAAATTTACTATTTCACAAAATATGACTACTTTTACGAAACAATCTAATACCTACTAAAACAATGATGACCCAAAATCAGATAAGCGAACAGATAAAGACCCAACTCATGCCGCAATGTTTCAACGCGGCGGTAAAGGCCGGAGCGGCCATAATGAAGATATACAAAAACATAGACGACTACGACATAAGCCTCAAGAGCGACCGTACCCCCATCACCATGGCCGACCGCGTCGCACACACCACCATAAAGGAGTATCTCGGCTCGACCCGCATACCCGTCCTTAGCGAGGAGGGACGCGAGATGCACTACGACGAGCGCCGCAACTGGGATCTCTTCTTCCTGGTCGACCCGCTCGACGGCACCGTCGAGTTCATCAAGGGCAACAACGAGTTCACGGTAAACATAGCCCTTATGGCCAACAACCGCTGCGTAACGTCGGTGCTCTACGTACCCTACCACCGCAAGATGTACATCGCATTCAAGGGACACGGCGCCTACGTCCTGCACGATATCGAGCCGCAGGACGACCCGTCGTACGACTACGCCCGCATACACTCGACGATGGAGCGCCTGCCGCTCGAAAGCCGCCGCCACGACCATCTGCGCGTGGCCGTGTCGCGCTCGCACCAGACGCCCGAGACATTCGAGCAGATCGACCGCATACGCAAGACCCACCCCGACCTCGAGGTCGTCGAGCAGGGCAGCTCGTACAAGTTCTGCCTGCTGGCCGAGGGCACGGTCGACTACTACGTCCGCACCACCAACACCTACGAGTGGGATACGGCGGCCGGCGAACTGATCCTCGCCGAGGCTGGCGGCAAGACCGTCTCATTCCCCGACGGAGAGCCCCTGCTCTACAACAAGGCCGACCTGCACAACCCGTGGTTCGTGGCTACGGGTGCCAACTGCAAGCTCTGACCACGGTGACAAGCCCGAAAGACAAAGCCGGCGCGCAACAATCAGGTTGCGCGCCGGTTTCATTATGACCTGCCGTCAGCTATTCATACAGGTATCGCTTGATGCTCTGCTTGGGGGTCTTCTCGAAATCCTCGGCACGCAACTCGATCGACGACACTCGGCTGTATGGCGGCAGCACGGCATTCAGCCGCTGCAGGTTCTCGGCCATCACACGCTCCACCTCGGCATCGCCCGTGCGGCGCGGCCCCTCCACGTCGGCCACCACCAGCGCCACGATACCGTTGCGGCGCCCGACAACGAGCGATTCGGCCACCATAGGCATGGCGTTCAGCCGCTCCTCGATCTCCTCGGGATAGATGTTCTGCCCGTTAGCGCCGAGGATCATGCTCTTGCAGCGTCCCCTTATATATACGTTGCCCGCCGCGTCCATGACGCCCATGTCACCCGTACGGAGCCAGCCGTCGTCGGTAAAGGCATCGTCGGTAGCCTTCGTGTTCTTGTAATAGCCCAGCATGACGTTGTCGCCGCGCACCTGTATCTCGCCCGCCTCATGCTCAGGGTCCGACGAGTCGATACGCAGCTCCATGCGGTCAACCACGCGGCCGCACGACCCCTCGGCGAACGAGCGCCAGTCGGAGTAACATATCAGCGGGCCGCACTCGGTCATGCCGTAGCCCACGGTATAGGGCAGCCTTATGCGGCGCATGAAACGCTCCACCTCGGGATTTATACCCGCACCGCCCGCAATGAAGTGCCGGATGTCGCCGCCGAACGAAGCGATGATGCTGCGGCGCACGCGGCTATACACAAGCCTGTTCAGCAGCGGTATGCGCATGAGCGTACGCACGGGCTGGCGGCGCAACTCGGGGAATACCCTGTTGCGGAATACCTTTTCGAGTATCAGCGGCACGACCAGCTGCATGTAGGGGCGCACCTGGCGCAGGGCGTCGGTCAGAACCGAGGGCGTGGGCATGGCCCCGAGGAAGGTTATGTGGCAACCGCTCAACAGCGGATACATAAGCTCGAACATCAGGCCATAGAGGTGCGCCAGCGGTAATATCGACAGTATGCGCCATCCGCGACGCGTCGGGATAAGACGTCGGGCGAAGGCGACGTTCGAGCTGATGCTGCGCGCCGAAAGCATCGTACCCTTGGGCGTACCAGAGGTGCCCGACGTATAGCTGATGATGCACAGCTCGTCGAGTGTCGAGGTGTCGTAGTGTATGTCGTCGGGACAGATACCCTGACGGTACTGCTCGGCATAGAGCCTATCCACGCGCGATGCCGCCACGGGCAGCAATCCGCCCGCAGAGCGCAGCACGGCACAGTCGGCCAACGACACCGCCTCCGCAATCGAGCCGCGCGAGGCGGCGTCCATAGCCTCCCAGATGCTGCGGTCGACGATAAGCAGACGCGCATCGGAGTGCAGCGTCAGCGCCGCCACGCTCGACGGCGTGAAGTCGCACAATATGGGAACCGCCACGGCCTTGTAGGAGAGTATGGCGAAATATGCCACCGACCACCGCACGCTGTTGCGGCCGCACAGCGCCACCTTGTCGCCTGCGGCGATGCCCGCCTCCTCGAAGAGGATATGCATGCGGCATATCTCGCGCGCCATCTCGCCGAAGGTGAGCGTCGCACCGCGGTAGTCCGACAGTGCGGGAGCGTTCCAGTTCTCGCGTATGGCATGTTGCAAAAGATCGAGAAAGTGTTTCATGGTATATTAAAATATCGTGGTTTAACATTATCGTCCGCCCGAAACGGGAGCCTGAAGGTCGTGCCGCAGGCTATCGCACAAACAGAATCCGACGGCGACTTATGCGAATATCGCAAATAGCCGCCGCACCCGAAAATTTTAGTGACATGCACCGCCACAAGGTTCCCAAACGGCCGAATACGGGGCGAAAATCAGACATAAGTGGCGAAATTGTGATAAAAAGGCGAACTCGCGGGGCGAAAAACGTGGCGGACCGTCAAAGGCGACACGGCTTCGGGAGCGACGACAAGCAGCTGCCAAACGCATGCCGTGGAGTGCAACTGCCCGAACAGAGTGGCCAGATGGCCGATTATAGGGGCAGAAAATTGGAATTGAGCGCCGAAAATCATAACTTTGACACGTTTTATTTCCCAAACAAGAGGTAACAGTTTATGAAAACGCCACGATCAATCCTAATTACAGCGATTATGACCATCACCGTTTCATCACTCTGCTCGTGCCGCGACGACAAGCCCCAGGAGCAGACTCCACAGGCCGAGAAGCCGTGGGTCGTCGACCGTTTCGACGACATCAAGGTGCTGCGATATGAAGTACCCGAGTTCGAGAAGCTGCCCCTGCAGCAGAAAAAACTCATATATTATCTTGCGCAGGCCACCAAGTGCGGCCGCGACATACTCTTCGACCAGAACTTCAAGTACAACCTCACCATACGCCGCGTGCTGGAGAACATCTACCTCCGCCACGAGGGCGAAAGCGACTCCACGGAGTTCCGCGCCATGGAGAAGTACCTCAAGAAGATGTGGTTCGCCAACGGCATACACCACCACTACTCGAACGACAAGTTCCGCCCCGAGTTCTCGCGCGAGTGGTTCGAGGGCGCCATTGACAAATATGTCGACGTGGCCGAACTGCCCATAGGCAAGGAGCAGCTGTGCGACATAATATTCGACCCCACGCTCTACGCCACGCGTCTCGACCAGACCGACGGCAACGACCTGCTCGCCACCTCGGCCTGCAACTACTACGAGGGCGTCACGATGAAGGAGGCCGAGGCCTTCTACGCCGCACAGGTCGACCACAACGACCCGCAGCCCATATCGTACGGACTCAACTCAAAGCTCGTGAAGCTCCCCGACGGCAAGATCGTCGAGCGCACGTGGCATCTGGGCGGCATGTACACCACCGCCATACAGCAGATCGTCTACTGGCTCGAGCAGGCGCGCCAGGTGGCCGAGGAGCCCCAAAAGAGCATCATCGACGCACTGGTCAACTACTACCGCACGGGCGACCTGCGCGAGTTCGACCGCTACAACATCCTGTGGGTGGGTGATAACTCGTCGAACGTCGACTTCATCAACGGATTCATCGAGGACTACGGCGACCCGATGGGCCGCAAAGCCTCGTGGGAGGGTCTGGTGAACTTCGTCGACAGCGCCGCATGCCACCGCACGCAGATCATATCGGAGAACGCACAGTGGTTCGAGGACAACTCGCCCATCGACCCCGCCTTCCGCAAGAAGGAGGTCAAGGGCGTCTCGGCCAAGGTGGTGACGGCGGCCATGCTGGGCGGCGACTGCTACCCCGCAACGCCCATCGGCATCAACCTGCCCAACGCCGACTGGATCCGCAAGGAGTACGGATCGAAGTCTGTAACAATCGACAACATAACCTACGCCTACGACAAGGCGGCACAGGGCAACGGCTTCAATGAGGAGTTCGTGCTGCGCGCCGAGGACCGCGAGCGCATGAAGCTCTACGGCAAGCTGGCCGACGACCTGCACACCGACCTGCACGAGTGCCTGGGACACGGATCGGGACAGCTGGCTCCCGGTACCAAGGGCGGCGAGCTGAAGAACTACACCTCGACGCTCGAGGAGGCACGCGCCGACCTGTTCGGACTCTACTACCTGGGCGATCCCAAGATGGTGGAGCTGGGACTCATCCCCTCGCTCGACGTGGCCAAGGCCCAGTACGCATCGTACATAATGAACGGCATGATGACGCAGTTCTCGCGTATCGAGGCCGGCAAGAATGTCGAGGAGGCCCACATGCGCAACCGCAAGCTCATAGCCGAGTGGTGCTACGAGCACGGCAAGCAGGACAACGTCATCGAGTGGGTCAAGCAGGACGGCAAGAGCTATGTCGTGGTAAACGACTTCGATGCCCTGCGCAAGCTCTTCGGCGAGCTGCTGCACGAGGTGCAGCGCATAAAGTCGACGGGCGACTATGAGGCGGGCCGTGCCCTTGTCGAGGACTACGCCGTGAAGATCGACCCCGCGCTGCACGCCGAAGTGCTGGAGCGCTACGGCAAGCTGGGCATAGAGCCCTACAGCGGTTTTGTCAACCCCGACTACGAACCCGTACTTACCGACGGCGAGATCACCGACGTGAAGATCGTCTACACGGACGACTACGTAGGCCAGATGCTCGACTACTCGAAAAACTACTCGTTCCTGCCGCTGATAAACTGACATGCGAAGCGTCCCGCAACCCGACGCGACACACCGCAACGACAGGCCGCGCATATGCGGCCTGTCGTTATAATATATAAGTAACCACAGACAACCCTAAAACATACCTCATGATGAAAAACTTCCGCTCATGGCTTCTCTCGGAGGAGTCGTTCGACAGCGAACGCCGCAGCATCGTACTCTTCGCTCTGCGCGTCTTCGCAGCCCTTGTGACAATACCCTACGGTGTCGACAAGATCGCACGCTACGACACCCTGGCCGTAGATTTCTTCGGCGACCCGATAGGCATCGGGATGGAGCCGTCGCTCGTGCTCACCATAGCGGCACAGGTGGGATTCACCGTCATGCTCATCGCCGGCCTGCAGACGAGGCTTTTCGCCATGCTGCTCGCCTTCCACATGGCCGTAGCGACGAAGTACCACTTCTTCGACCCCTTCAAGACCAAGGTGCTGCCGATGATATTCCTTATGCTCTACCTGCTGGTAGCGGCTCTCGGCGCAGGCCGCTACTCGGCCGATGCCGCCATAGCGGCACGTCGCGGACGCTTCGCACCCGTGTGGCGCCCGCGCGAGACGGTATACGCCGCCATCATGGTAGCCGTAACCGTTCTCGCCACGGCCGTCTTCGCCAACCTATTCAGCGGGGCGGTATCGGCAGCGGCGCTGGCGCTGTGCCTGCTGCTGGCGCTGTGGTGCTACGCCGACGCCCGCATCTGAGGCCGCGGCAGCGTTACATGACCCGCAAATGTCTTCACTCACATGTGAACGGGCTGCAAGGCAGGCCGCTTTTACGCCGTGCCGGGATTTTTGTCCCAGCGCGGCTCTTTTTTATTCGAATATATTGTATAACTTTGCCGCAGTTTTATAGGCTACTATAAAAATGAAGACAATCTACACAATAAGCGACCTGAAAAAGGAGCTTGCAACGGTAGACCACAAAGGCATAGGTTTCGTCCCCACGATGGGAGCCCTGCATGCCGGTCACCGTTCTCTGGTCGAGAAAGCGCGCCGCGAGTGCACCACGGTAGTGGTGAGCGTATTCGTCAACCCGACCCAGTTCAACGACAAGAACGATCTGCGTAACTATCCCCGCACCCCCGAAGCCGACCGCGCGCTGCTCGAGGCAGCCGGTGCAGACTACGTATTCATGCCCGCCGTCGAGGAGATGTATCCCGAACCCGACACGCGTCAGTTCGACTTCGGCATGATCGACAAGGTGATGGAGGGAGCGACCCGTCCCGGCCACTTCAACGGCGTAGCACAGGTCGTGAGCCGTCTGTTCGCCATCGTCGAGCCCGCAAAGGCATACTTCGGCGAGAAGGATTTCCAGCAGATAGCCGTCATAAAGGCCATGGTACGCCAGCTGGCGCTGCCCGTCGAGATCGTCGAGTGCCCCATCGTCCGCGGTGAGGACGGACTGGCCCTCTCGTCGCGCAACACGCTGCTCGACGCCGATCACCGCAAGGCTGCGCCCCACATATACGAGGTACTCTCGCAGTGCGCCGCCAAGGCCGCCGAGATGTCGCCCGCACAGCTCACCGAGTGGGTTGTCCGTCAGGTCGAGAACAACGGACTCCTCAAGGTGATATATTTCCAGGCAGTCGACGCCCTCACCATGCAGCAGGTGGCAGCATGGAGCGACAGCGACCGCATTCAGGGCTGCATAGCCGTACAGGCCGGAGAGATCCGTCTGATTGACAATATACGCATAAAGTAAGCAAGGCGATGTTGATAGAAGTATTGAAATCGAAGATTCACCGAGTATCGGTCACCGAGGCCAACCTCAACTACGTCGGCAGCATAACCATCGACGAGGCGCTGCTCGAGGCAGCCAACATGATCGAGGGCGAGAAGGTACAGATCCTCGACATAAACAACGGCGAGCGTCTCGAGACCTACATCATCAAGGGCAAGCGCGGCAGCGGCTGCATATGCCTCAACGGCGCGGCGGCGCGCAAGGTTGCCGTGGGCGACCTGGTGATAATCGTGTCGTACGCACTCATGGACTTCGAGGAGGCCAAGACCTTCAAGCCGACGGTAATATTCCCCGACTCGGCCACCAACCACATCATCGGATAGCAGCAGCGGCGGCCTCGTGCCGCCGCGCGCATTCCGTACGCAAAAAACATTGAGACGATGGACGTATTTCTGGCCATACTTGCCGTTCTGTGCGGCGTGGGCGGTATCCTCGGGGCGGTAGTGCCCGTAATCCCGGGGCCGGCGCTCTCGTACTTCGGCCTGCTGTGCGCCTACTGGACCGACTCGACGGCCATAACGGGGCGGTGGTCACCGTCATCGTCACCGTGCTTGACTATATCCTGCCCGGATACTTCAGCAAGGTATTCGGCGGCACGCGCGCCGGCGTCATAGGAGCCACCGTCGGCGTATTCGTAGGTCTCTTCTTCGGGCCCGCGGGCATCATCCTAGGCCCCTTCTTCGGTGCCGTCATCGGCGAGCTACTCCACGAAAAACAGGAACTGGGCAAGGCCCTCAAGGTGGGCATCGGCTCGCTCATATCGTTCATCGTCGGCTCGGGCATCAAGATCATAGCCTCGGGATTCATGCTCTTCTACATCTGGCGCGACGTCTGGAACATGATCGCATAGCGTCCGAAAGCCACCCACCCCGCCAGCCGAAACGACATACACGCCCGCACGGGATGCACGCCACCAAGCCGTACGGATAAGCCCCGACGGCCGACCTTCCGACAAAAATCATCCAAAACGCAAACATATGATGAAAAAACTGCTTATTCTGTTCGTCGCCGTCGTAGCGTCGGTTTCGTGCTCGCAGTACAGGTACGAGAGCGTCGCAGGCGACCCGCTCCACACACGCATATACACGCTCGACAACGGGCTGAAGGTGTATATGACGGTAAACAACGAGGAGCCGCGCATACAGACCTACATCGCCGTGAAGGTGGGCGCCAAGAACGACCCCGAGGAGACCACGGGTCTGGCACACTACTTCGAGCACCTCATGTTCAAGGGTACCGACAAGTTCGGCACACAGGACTACCAGGCCGAGAAGCCCATGCTGGACGAGATAGAGCGTCTGTACGAGGTCTACCGCACCAAGACCGACGAGGCCGAGCGCAAGGCCATCTACGCACAGATAGACTCGGTGTCGCAGGAGGCCTCGAAACTGGCCATCCCCAACGAGTACGACAAGCTCATGGCCGCCATCTCGGCCGAGGGCAGCAACGCCTGGACATCGTTCGACGAGACGGTCTACACCGAGGACATACCCTCGAACCAGATCGAGAACTGGGCCCGCATACAGAGTGACCGCTTCAAGAACGCCGTCATCCGCGGCTTCCACACCGAGCTGGAGACCGTATATGAGGAGTACAACATGTCGCTCACGAGCGACGACAACAAGGCCTACTACGGCATCCTGTCGCTGCTCTACCCCAACCACCCGAGCGGCCGCCACAGCGTGCTGGGTTATCAGGAGCACCTGAAGAACCCCTCGATCACCAACATCAAGGAGTACTACGCCACCTACTACGTACCCAACAACATGGCCATCTGCCTCTCGGGCGACTTCGATCCCGACGAGATGATCGCCACCATCGACCGCTACTTCGGCGACATGAAGCCCAACCCGTCGCTTCCCGAGTTCAAGGCTCCGGCCGAGGATCCCATCACCGAAGTACGCACCAAGACCGTCTACGGCAACGAGGCCGAGTTCATCTACCTGGCATGGCCCTACGGCGGCGTGGGCACGCGCGATGCCGAGGTGGCCGACATAGCCTCGAGCATACTCTACAACGGCAAGTGCGGTCTTATTGACCTCGACGTCAACCAGCAGCAGAAGGCGCAGATGGTAGCCGCATACTCGGATACGGGAGCCGACTACGGCGGCATGTGGTTCATCGGCTACCCCAAGCAGGGGCAGACGCTCGACGAGGTGAAGCAGATCATCCTCGGCGAGGTGGCCAAGCTGCGCAGCGGCGACTTCGACGAGGGTCTTATCGCGGCCTCGATAGCCAACTACAAGCGCAACCAGATGCGCCGTCTCGACTCGAACAGCGGTCGTGCCCAGGCCTATGTGCGCAGCTTCATCAACGGCACCGACTGGGCCTACGACGTAGCCGAGCTGAAGCGCATGGAGAAGATCACCAAGCAGGACGTTATCGACTGGGCCAACAAGGTGCTGGGCGACAACAACTACGCCCAGCTCTACAAACTTCAAGGCGAAGACACCACCCAGAAGAAGATCGACAAGCCGCAGATCACCCCCATCGCCACCAACCGCGACTGCGTGAGCGACTTCCTCGCCTCGATACAGACGTCGGAAGTGAAGCCCATGACGCCAGTATTCGTCGACTACCAAAAGGACCTCGACCTGTTCGACGTCGACGGCACGCAGGTGCTCTACAAGAAGAACGAGGCAAACCAGCTCTTCTCGCTCTTCTACATCTACGACTTCGGCGCAAACAACGACCCCGCGCTCTCGATGGCCCTGCAGCAGTACTGGAGCTATCTGGGCACCGACAGCAAAACGGCCGAGCAGATACAGAACGAGCTCTACGCCATGGCCTGCGACATGCGCGTCAGCGTGGCGTCAGACATGATGATGCTCTCGGTATCGGGCATAGCCGAAAACGAGCAGCGCGCCCTGGCGCTCATCAAGGAGTACATCAACGGCATCAAGGGCGACGAGACCATCCTCGCAGCCCTCAAGCAGGACATGATGAAGTCGCGCGCCGACGACAAGCTGAGCCAGGGAGCCAACTTCGCGGCCCTGCGCAAGTACATCACCTACGGCGAGGAGGGTGTCAAGGCCATGACGCTGAGCAACGACCGCCTGCGCGACATCACCTCCGACGAGCTTCTGCAGCGCATCCGCGACCTGGCGCGCTACGCCCACCGCGTGGCATACTACGGCCCCACCGACGCGGCACAGATCAAGCAGACGATAGCCGACGAGTGCCTGCTGGGCAAGGAGGCCTACCCCGCCGCCGGCGAGCTCAAGATGCAGCTCACGCCCGAGAACAAGGTCGTGGTGGCGCAGTACGACGCCAAGCAGATATACTACCTGCAGTTCTCAAACCGCGGCGAGCTGTTCGACGTAGCTATGGACCCCGCCGAGGAGCTCTACAACATGTATTTCGGCGGCGGCATGAACTCGATCGTCTTCCAGGAGATGCGCGAGGCCCGTGCCCTGGCATACTCGGCCAGCGCATACATGTCGACGGGTACGAAGAGCACAGAGCCCTACACCTACACCGCCTTCATCGCCACGCAGAACGACAAGATGCAGCAGGCCGTCGAGGCCTTCGAGCAGATCATAAACGACATGCCCGAGTCGGAGGCCGCCTTCGAGCTGGCAAAACAGTCGCTGCTCGGGTCGATCGAAACCACGCGCACGATAAAGAGCCAGGTTATAGACAGCTACCTGACCAACGTCATCTACCTTGGTGTCAAGGAGGACCGCAACAAGGCCATCTACGAGAAGGTGAAGACCATGACCCTCGACGACGTGAAGGCCTACCAGCAGAAGTGGGTCAAGGACCGCACCTACACCTATGCCGTGCTTGGCGACAAGTCGGACATCGACATGGACTACCTGCGCACGCTGGGTCCCGTCACGGAGGTTACGCAGGAGCAGATATTCGGATATTGATCCGCTCTGCACCTTTAGATACGAAAATCGGGGAGTCTCTTTCAAGACTCCCCGATTTCATTTATGCAGATTCCAGCGGCTTCAGTTAAAATTTCAAGCCGTACTTCCCGCGCAGTACCTGTTCGGCCTGCTCGGCCGAAACGAAACGCTCGGATGCCATGCCGACGGCACGCGCCCCCTCGACATTGGCCTCGTTGTCGTCGAGGAAGAGCGACTCACCCGCCTCAAGCCCGTAACGCGACAGCAAAACGCGGTATATGCGTGGGTCAGGCTTCAGGAGGTGTTCCTCGCCCGAGACGACAATACCCTGCAACTCGTCGAATATGCCGTAACGGTCGCGAACCATGGGGAATGTCTCGGCCGACCAGTTCGTAAGGCCGTAAACGCCGTATCCGGCACTCTTGAGACGGCGCACCAGAGCGGCCGTATGGGGCACCTCGCCGCCGATCATCTCGATCCAGCGGTCGCGGTAGGCGGCAATGGCGTCGGCCCACTCGGGATGCAGGGCCGTAAGCTCCTCGACACCCACGTCGAACGGCTTGCCGCCGTCGAGCGTGGCGTTCCACTCGCCCGTACATATGTTGTCGATAAACCACCGGCTGCGCTCCGCATCACCGAAATAGGGATCGTAGAGATAGCGCGGGTTCCAGTCGACAAGCACTCCGCCAAAATCGAATACTATGTTCCTTATCATGAATTACAATTGTTTGATTCTTCAACCATAAGCCGCCACGCCGTCCGCACGGCCTTGCCGACGCCATCAGTCGTCGTTCTCGGTCTGCGAGATACGCACAAGGGCATCGCGGTAGGCATTCAGGATGCGCGACTTCGAGATAAAGCCCAGATAGCGGTTGTTGCGGTCCACGACAGGAAGCATCCACGTGTGGTTCTCCTCGAAACGCGGCAGGATGCTCTGCACCTGCTCGTGCTCGAGAATCTTGTACGGGGGCTGTATCATATAGTCGATGATGGAGCGTCCCCACATCTCGCGCTTGAACATGTCCTCGCGCAGGTCGTCCAGCTGGACCACGCCCAGCAGGTGGCCGAAGTTGTCAATGACGGGGAATATGTTACGGTGTGCCGACGAGATGATGCTCACCACGTCACCCAGCGTGAAGTTCTCCTTGATGCGCACGAAATCGGTCTCCATAAGGTCGTCCAGCCGCAGGAATACGAACACCGAGCTGTCCTTGTCGTGCGAAAGCAGCTCACCGCGCTGGCGCAGCTGTTTGGTGTAAATAGAGTCGCGGTCCAGCGTATAGTCCACGGCGAAGGATATCGACGCCACGATCATCAGCGGGATAAAGAGCCCGTAGCCGTTCGACAGCTCGGCTATGAGGAATATCGATGTCAGCGGCGCCTTCATCACGCCCGCCATGACGCCCGCCATGCCTACCAGTGTGAACGAGACTACCGATATGTTCCAGTCGAAGCAGGCGTTGCACGCAAGCGCCACAATGGCACCCATGAAGGCACCCACGAAGAGCGACGGGGCGAACGTACCTCCGATACCGCCTGCGGCGTTGGTCGTGGCCATGGCTATGACCTTGAAGAACATCACCGCCGTGACGTATATCAGCGCCACCCACTCCACGTGGCGGAAGCGGAAGAAGAGCGAGTTGTCGAACAGGTCGGGGACATTGCCGTGCATGAGAGCCGTAAGCGCCTCGTAACCCTCGCCGTAGAGGGGCGGGAATATGAATATCAGCACGCCGAGCACCACGCCGCCCAAAGCCCACCGCTTGTACTGCGAGCTCACGGCCTTGACGCGCGCCCCCACGGCCGAGTTCATCGTCGTGAAGTAGTACGACATGAGGCCGCAGCATACGCCCAGCAACACATAAAGCGGTATCTGGCGTATGACGAAAACATCCGATGCGCTTAGCGTGACCGAAATTATGGGATCGAAACCGCGGAACACCAGCGCCACGGTCGTGGCCGTCACCGACGATACGAGCAGCGGGATGACCGATGCGGCCGTAATGTCGAGCATCAGTATCTCCAGCACGAACACCACACCCGTGATCGGGGCCTTGAAGATGGCCGCCACGGCGGCACCGGCACCGCAGCAGAGCATCAGAGTCAGCTCCTTGTAGTTCAGGCGCGCCAGCTTGCCCACATTCGAGCCTATGGCCGCACCTGTCAGCACGATGGGGGCCTCGGGACCCACCGAGCCTCCGAAACCGATCGTCGTGGCGCCGCCCACGATCGACGTCCAGCAGTTGTGCGATGCTATGCGCGAATCGCGGCGCGACATGGCATAAAGCACCCGCGTCACACCCTCCGAGATCTCGTCCTTGACGATATACTTCACAAAGAGCGTGGCCAGCACGATACCGATGGCGGGATATATCAGATAGAGGAAATGGGCGCTGTCGACCGGGAACCACGTGACCAGCGCCGAACGGATGCCGTACAACAGCATCTCGAAAAGGTATGTGCCGACGCCTGCCAGAAAGCCCACGACGATGGCCAGAAACACCATCATCTGGCGGTTGCTCAGGCGTTTGATCCGTCCGAGTATCCACTCGGACATCTTCTCCTTCGTGATCGACGGCATATGTTGTTCGATGGGACGGCCGTATCGCGGCCGCGCCCGTAGGCGCGGCCGCAAACGCCCTTAGTTATTTCGCATTACGGTACATCTCCGACTGACGGCGGATCATCTCCACGTCGTCGAAATAGTCGATCTTCATCGACCGCTTTACCATGGCCAGCGTCTCGGCGGCCTCGGCACGCGCCACCTCGCATCCGCGACGCAGCATGTCGTAGACGCCCTCGATGTCGCGCTCGTACTCCTTGCGGCGCTCGCGTATAGGCTCCAGCATCTGCTGCAGCACCGAATTGAGGAACTTCTTCACCTTCACGTCACCCAGACCTCCGCGGCGGTAGTGATCCTTCAGCTCGTCGAGCGACGCATACTCGGGCAGAAACTCGGCAAAGTGGTCGCGGCACGAGAAGGCATCCAGATAGGTGAAGACGCAGTTGCCCTCGATCTTGCCCGGATCCTCGATACGTATGTGGTCGGGGTCGGTGTACATGCTCATAACCTTCTTGCGCACATCCTCGGCCGTATCCGACAGGTATATGCAGTTGCCCAGCGACTTGCTCATCTTGGCCTTGCCGTCGGTTCCGGGCAGGCGCAGGCACGCCGCATTCTTCGGCAGCAGTATCTCGGGCTCGACAAGGGTCTCGCCGTAGACCGAGTTGAACTTGTGCACGATCTCACGCGTCTGCTCGATCATAGGCTCCTGATCCTCGCCAACGGGCACCGTCGTGGCGCGGAAGGCCGTGATGTCGGATGCCTGCGAGATGGGATAGGTATAGAAGCCTACGGGGATCGACTTGCCGAAGTTGCGCAGCTGGATCTCGGCCTTTACGGTCGGGTTGCGCTCAAGACGGGCCACCGTAACCAGGTTCATATAGTAGAATGCCAGCTCGCAAAGCTCCGGAATCTGGCTCTGGATGAATATCGTCGACTTGGCTGGGTCGATGCCGCACGAGAGGTAGTCGAGCGCCACCTCGACGATGTTGCTGCGCACCTTTTCGGGGTTGTCGGCGTTGTCGGTCAACGCCTGCGCATCGGCTATCATGATGAATATCTTGTCGAATTCGCCCGAGTTCTGCAACTCGACTCTCTGGCGCAGCGATCCCACATAGTGGCCCAGATGAAGACGGCCCGTGGGTCTGTCGCCCGTTAAAATTACTTTTGCCATTCGTGTTAGGGTTAAAAACTTATCAGTCCGCACATCGCGCACGGCACGGACACATTGACCACAAAAGTAGCAATTTATGCGCGAGGGGCAAAAAAACTTGGATGCTATAATTTTTTTTTATAACTTCGCTTTTCCAATCGCAAGTCTGCTTATGACTATCATTCAACTGCAATACCTTATCGAGGTGGCCAACTGCGGCAGTTTCTCGGCCGCATCGGAGCGTTGTTTCGTGACGCAGCCGTCGCTCAGCATGCAGATAAAGGCTCTGGAGGACGAGCTGGGTGTGATACTGCTCGACCGCTCGAAGAAGCCCGTCATCCCCACCGACGCCGGCAACATAGTCATAGCGCAGGCCCAGGAGACGCTGCGCGCCTACAACTACATACGCGAATCGGTCGCCGAACTCAAGGGCGAGACCTCGGGCAAGCTGCGTCTCGGCGTAATACCCACCATAGCGCCCTACCTGCTGCACAAGTTCATACCCGACTTCGTGAAGGAGTTCCCGCGCGTGGAGCTCGAGATACGCGAGATGATCACGGCCGACATAATCGAGGCGCTCAAGCACGACAACATCGACGCCGCAATCGTCGCCAGCGGCACCTGCGGCGACGGCATCACGGAACACGACCTCTTCAGCGACCGTTTCTATGCCTATGTCTCGCCCGAGAACCCGCTCTTCGAGCGTTCGAACATACGCATCGAGGACATCGACCTGAAGGACCTCATACTGCTCAGCCGCGGAAACTGCATGCGCGACCAGATAATCGAGCTGTGCCAGGCGCGGCGCGGCATACCCTCGCACTACTACTTCGAGTCGGGTTCGCTCGACACGCTGATGCGCATTGTCGACTGCACCGCCTGCCTCACAATAATACCCGAGATGGCACTGGAGTATATCCCCGCCGAGCGGCGCAACCAGGTCAAGACCCTAGCCAAGGGCGCCACGTCGCGACGCATAGCCATCGTCGTGCGCCGCACCTATGTCAAGAACTCGATCATCGCAGCTCTCGAATCGACCATTCTCGCCAAAGCCGCCCCAAAGGAGACGGCCGACGTTACGGCAACGTCACAGTTCACCATATAATCATACCGCAACAACTTTCCCCGCCCGCACCCGAAACGCGTGACGGGAGCGAATCGAATCTTTTCCCCTATGGGCGCAGAGGGCCCCGAAACACCCCGCAGCAGACCCCGCGAGAGGCACAAAAAATGGTCAGCCGAGGGCCTTCGCTGCTCCACACGGCCGAAGTCGCGGCAATATTTTCGTAGTATCACAAAAAAAACATATCTTTGCGAAGTTATAGTGCGCAATTTTTTATTATGGAAAAACTGATTGAGACGATAGTCGATGCCATACAGGACAAAAAGGGACAGAATATTGTATCATTGGATCTCACGGGCTTCGATGGGGCCATCTGCTCGCATTTCGTCGTGTGCAACGCCGACTCGACAACACAGGTGGCGGCCATAGCCGCAGGAATCGAAGAGAAGGTTCTCGAGGAGCTGGGACAGAAGGTCTGGCGCATCGAGGGTCAGCAGAACGCATTCTGGATAGCGATGGACTACCTCGACGTGGTGGTGCACATCTTCCAGACCGAACTGCGCGACTACTACAAGCTCGAAGAGCTGTGGGCCGACGCTCCGATTAAGAAATACGAATACGAACTGTAAACATGGCAAACAACAATAACAAGAAAGGCAATATCAAAACCATACGGCCCAACTTCATGTGGATATGGGCCGCCATGGTGATGGTCATAATAGGATACTCGTTCTTCGCCGGCGGCGACTCGAAACCCGTCACCAGCGACTGGTATACCGTCTCGGACATGATCCGCAACGGCGAGGTGCAGCGCATAAAGGTGATGAACAAGAACACCGCGCTGGTATACCTCACGCCCGAGGCCATCGAGAAATACCGCGAGGGCGACGACGAGCGCTTCAAGCACCTGCCGCGTCAGGGCGAGCAGCTGACGTTCACCATCGGCTCGGTCGACATACTCGACCGCGACGTCAACCAGGCGCTGGCCGAAACGACCGTCGCCGACAACCCCGTAAGGCTCGAATATGCCAACGAACGCACGGGCTGGGGCGACATCGTGCTCAACCTGCTGCCGTGGCTATTCCTTATAGGTGTATACATCTTCTTCATACGCAGCATGTCGCGCGGCGGAGGGGGTGCCGGTGGCGGCATAATGAACGTGGGCAAGGCCCGCGCACAAGTATTCGACAAGGACGACGCCAACCGCCGCATCACGTTCAAGGACGTGGCTGGACTCGAGGAGGCAAAGGTCGAGATAATGGAGATTGTAGACTTCCTGCGCAAGGCCGACAAGTACCGCGAACTCGGAGCCAAGATCCCCAAGGGAGCGCTTCTGGTAGGCCCTCCGGGCACAGGTAAGACCCTGCTGGCCAAGGCCGTAGCGGGAGAGGCCAACGTGCCGTTCCTCTCGATTTCGGGATCGGACTTCGTCGAGATGTTCGTCGGCGTGGGCGCCTCGCGCGTACGCGACCTCTTCGAGCAGGCCAAGCAGAAGGCTCCGTGCATAGTCTTCATCGACGAGATCGACGCCATAGGCCGTGCCCGCGGCAAGAACGCCGGATTCTCGGGCAACGACGAGCGCGAGAACACCCTCAACCAGCTGCTCACCGAGATGGACGGTTTCCAGACCAACACGGGAGTCATCGTACTCGCCGCAACGAACCGTGCCGACATACTCGACAAGGCGCTGATGCGTGCCGGTCGTTTCGACCGTCAGATCGAGGTAGGATTGCCCGACGTCAAGGAGCGCGAGGAGATATTCAACGTGCACCTGCGCAACCTGAAGCTCGACCCGCAGCTCGACCGCTCGTTCCTCGCCAAGCAGACGCCCGGATTCTCGGGCGCCGACATAGCCAACGTATGCAACGAGGCGGCCCTCATAGCGGCACGCCACAACAAGAAACGCATCGAGCGCGAGGACTTCCTCGCCGCCATCGACCGCATCGTGGGCGGCCTGGAGCGCAAGAACAAGATCATCACCCCCGAGGAGAAACGCACCATAGCCTATCACGAGGCGGGACACGCCACCGTGAGCTGGATACTCGAGAACGCCAGCCCGCTGATCAAGGTTACGATAATACCGCGCGGCAAGGCCCTCGGAGCGGCATGGTACCTGCCCGAGGAGCGTCAGATCACCACGCGCGAGCAGCTCATGGACGAGATGGCCGCCACGCTCGGAGGCCGCGTATCGGAGCAGCTCACCTTCGGCAAGGTGTCGACGGGTGCGCTGAACGACCTTGAGCGCGTCACCAAGATGGCATACGCCATGGTGGCATACTACGGCATGAGCGACAAGGTGGGAACGCTGAGCTACTACGACTCGACGGGACAGAGCGACATGTCGTTCACCAAGCCCTACTCGGAGCAGACGGCACAGGAGATTGATGCCGAGACCAAGCGCATCATCGACGAGGCCTACGCCATGGCACGCAAGGTCCTCACCGAGCATGCCGACGGTCTGAAGCAGCTGGCCGAGCTGCTGCTCTCGCGCGAGGTTGTCTTCACCGAGGATGTGGAGCGCATATTCGGCAAGCGCAAGAAGGACATCATGCGCGAGCGCGCCGAAGCCGAGGCCGCACAGCAGCGCAAGGAGGCCGAAGCTCTGCGTCCCGGTCATGAGCAGGCCGAAGGCAATGAGCCCGGGGCTGCGGCCAAGGCCGAAGAGGGGGCCTCACGAGGTACGGTCATAACCGTAGGCCTCGACCCCGAGATCAAGAAGGAGGAACCTAAAGGAGAGTAACGGAAACAGTATAGCATACGCGTCATGAACGATAAGATGAAGAATCTCTGGGTGCGCTCGCTGAGCGGAGCGATACTCGTAGTCGTAGTGCTGGGTGCCATCCTGTGGTCTAAGTGGAGTTTCGCCGCTCTGCTCATGGCAATACTCCTCGGCGGCGAATGGGAGTTCTACCGCATGGCCCAGAAGGCCGGTTACTCGCCGCAGAAGATGCTGGGATATGTCGCCGGAGCCATAATACTTATGGTGGCTTTCATCATAATGTGGCTCGTCGACGAGCACTCGAGCGCAAGCACGCAATACCTGATGATAGCCGTGGGACTGGTACTCTACATAATGATGCTCATACCCGTGATGTTCATCTGCGAGCTCTACCGCAAAAGCCCCACCCCTATTGCAAACATCGGATCGACGCTCATGGGCATCGTCTATGTGGCCATGCCGCTGGCGCTGCTCTTCTTCATACCGCTGCTGCTGGGACGCGGCGTATGGAGCCCCTGGGCGCTCATATTCTACATATTCATCATCTGGGCAAACGACGTGTGCGCCTACCTCGTGGGCATGAGCATAGGCAAGCACCGCCTCTTCCAGCGCATCTCGCCCAAGAAGTCGTGGGAGGGATTCGTCGGCGGCCTCGTTGGTGCCATGGGAATGGGATATGTGGCTTCGACCTTCATGGAGGGTACACACGCCATATGGATAGGCATGGCCCTCATAGCCGCCGTGACGGGCGTCTTCGGCGACCTTGTGGAGTCGCTGCTCAAGCGCTCGGTCGATGTCAAGGATTCGGGAAACATACTCCCGGGACACGGAGGATGGCTCGACCGCTTCGATGCACTGCTGCTGTCGATCCCCTTCGTATTCATATACCTCGTATTCTGTATCAATTAGAACATTAACAGACTCAAGCCATGAAGATAAACAAGGAAGGCTACAAGATCATCGCAATCTCGGGATTCATCTGTCTCGTATTCTGGTTGCTGCTATACTATTTCGAGAGCAAGCATTCGGGCGTGGGGCTGCTCGTCACCGGAGCCCTGTTGCTCATTATCTTCTGGTTCTTCATCGTGGCCTTCTTCCGCGAGCCGCGCCGTGTCAAGATACACGACCCCGAGCTGGTATTCTCGCCCTGCGACGGCCGTGTCGTCGTAACCGAAATCGTACATGACGACGAGTATCTCAAGGAGAACATGCTGCAGATATCGATCTTCATGTCGATAACCAACGTTCACATGAACTGGGTTCCCGTGAGCGGCAAGGTCGAGTACTACAAGTACCACCCCGGCCGTTTCCTCATAGCCTACCACCCCAAGTCGTCGACCGAGAACGAGCGTACCACGACCGTCGTCCGCATGGAGAACGGCAAGCCCATC
>JALENN010000004.1 GCA_022767745.1 Alistipes sp.
GTTACATACGCGTTACGCACCCGTGCGCCGGTCGCCGGCAAATGAAGCAAGCTTCATTCCCGATGCCCCTCGACTTGCATGTGTTAGGCCTGCCGCTAGCGTTCATCCTGAGCCAGGATCAAACTCTCCATAGTATTAAAATTATGTATTGTTAGAGTCCTGACTGCTTCTCTTCCTCGTTTAAAGGAATTGACAGATAAATACTACATTTTCTCTCTGTAAAAACCAGTAAATCAAAGAACCGTTTGAAAAATCTCCGATCATTTTTTCATATCGGAAAGTGGTGCAAAGGTAAGTGATATTTTTTGAACCACCAAATTTTTCAAGAACTTTTTCGAAAACTTTTTTTCAAAGCATCTTTTGGAACCGGCGTCGGTGTTACCCTTCGCCACATTCGTTTCAAGACTTTCGAAGAACTGTTTTCGTGATTGCGGATGCAAAGGTAGGTATAATTTCGAAACGTGCAAACATTTCCCGCTCTTTTTTATCATTTTTCTTAAAAATTCTTCATTTTGGCCCTTTATACATATATAATATATAGCTTTTCTCTACCTCAGCGACGAGGGTGAAGGCGCAGTCGCCCGCAGGAAGAAAATCGGCAACTCGCGCTTTCGGAGCAAAACGGCACGGCGTTACATTGCGCCACCCGCAACCGTACCGCACAAAAAGACATGTTGGTGCCGCCAAGAATCACCGCTCCCAACATGAAACAATCAGACGAATATCGCGAAATCGGTCCCTCATTCCGACAAAGGGGACGCCGCCGCCCGAAAAATTTTCGGCACAACCATATAAAAAGTGCAGCAAACCAAACCGCATATATAGGATTTTCTGAAAACAGCCCCTCCATACAGTTGTCAAAGAGCGGCCGAAATGCTATCTTTGTTACGATACCACCCGAAACCATCAACAAAAAAATACCCTAAGATGAAATTCGCACACGCACGTATTGCGCTGCTCGCGCTATTGATTTGCCTTATCGCGCCCGCACGCCACGCCTCGGGGGCGGCGCGGCACGAAGTATCCGCCACGACCGGCACCCCGCAGCCGCGCACCGTCACCATGACGCGAGCCGAACTGCTCGACAAGATCAAGGGCGGCTGGGCCGGCCAGACGATAGGCGTAACCTACGGCGGCCCGACCGAGTTCCGCCATACGGAGGGTTTCATCGGCGACGAAGTGGAAATACCGTGGGGCGATCCCGACTACGTGCGTACGACGATGCTCAATGCCGCCGGGGTCTACGACGACATATACATGGACCTGACCTTCGTTGCTGTGATCGACCGCCTGGGCATCGACGCCCCAGCCGACTCGATGGCCATGGCCTTTGCCCACGCCGGTTACCCGCTGTGGCACGCCAACCAGGCGGCACGCTACAACATACTCAACGGCATGATGCCCCCGGCATCGGGCCACTGGCGCAACAATCCCCACGCCGACGACATCGACTTCCAGATCGAGGCCGACTTCGCCGGTCTCATGTCGCCAGCCATGCCCAACGCCGCCGCGGAGATATGCGACCGCTCGGGACACATAATGAACTACGGCGACGGATGGTACGGCGGAGTATATATGGCGGCGATGTACGCTCTGGCATTCGTGAGCGACGACATCGAGTACATTGTCACCGAGGCGCTGAAAACTCTGCCCGCGCGCAGCACCTACCGCCGCTGCATCGAGGATGTGATAGCGACCTACCGCCGCGCGCCACACGACTGGCACGAGGCGTGGCGCATGTGCGACCAGCGATGGAACAACGACACGGCATGCGGCGACGGCGCCTTGCTGCCGTTCAACATCGACGCCAAGCTCAACGGCGCATACGTTGTCATCGGACTGCTGTACGGCCGCGGCGACTTCGGCCGCACCATCGACATAGCGACACGCTGCGGTCAGGACTCCGACTGCAACCCCGCTTCGGCGGCCGGCATCCTCGGCACGGCCTTGGGATACGAGGCCATACCTGCGGAGTGGCGCACGGCGGTCGAGCGGGCCGAGGATCTCGAGTTCGCATATACCGACATGTCGCTCGCCGACGTCTACGACACGAGTCTCCGCCACGCCCTCGACAACATAATCCGCAACGGCGGCCGCATCGACGGCGACGCAGTCACAATCCGTACGCAGCACCCGCGTGCCGTGCGCTTCGAGCAGAGCTTCGGCAGGCTGCAGCCGGTCGAGCGTCAGGCCATCGGCCGCGACCTTGACGGCAGCCACACAATCGAGGCCGAGTGCGAGGGCATAGTCATCCGCGGCAGTATCGACTGCGGCGACAAGAGTTACGAGGCGCGTGTCGAGGTCGAGGTTGACGGCCGCGTCGTCGACAACTTCACAATGCCGGCCGACTGGAACCGCCGCCGACACGAGTTGTGGTGGAACTTCGATCTCAAGGCCGGCACGCATGCCATCACCCTGCGCTGGACAAACCCGCGCGACGACGCCTCGCTGCACATGGTCGACGCGCTGCTGTTGCGCAAGGCCGGCAGGTGACGCACGCCACATACGGGGATGCCATGTCGCCCCGCCTTATTCGCCCGACAAGGCGGGGCGGCCCGAAAAGCGTGTTTCCGGTTCGGCCCGGCACCCGGCTTTCACTATCTTTGAATAAGACATGAGGCGCCTCGGCCGAGCCTAATCCGAAAACTGCGTTTTCGATTTGGCTCGGCACTCAGCTTTCACTATCTTTGTCGTCATTCAAACGAAATTATTCCTAACATGAAACTGAGAAACATATCTCTGCTCGTGGTCGTGCTGCTCATACTCGACCAAATACTAAAGATCTGGATCAAGACCCACATGTGCCTGGGCGAGTCGATCGTCGTCTTCCCCGACTGGTTCCAGCTGCGCTTCATCGAGAACAACGGCGCCGCCTTCGGCATGAGCATAGCCTCGGCGGGTGCGTTCGACTGGGGCAAGATGGCCCTGAGCCTCTTCCGCATCGTGCTTATAGGCCTGCTCATATACTACATATGGTATCTTGTGCGCAAACGCAGCGACGTGCCCAAGGGCGTACTGATAGGCCTCGCGCTCGTTGTAGCCGGAGCCATAGGCAACATGATCGACTCGGCATTCTACGGGCTGGTCTTCTCGGCCTCGACCCCCGTCACCCCCGCCCACCTCGGCGACGGCTACGCCCCGTTCCTGATGGGAAAGGTTGTCGACATGTTCTACCTTCCGCTCTTCCGCTGGGACAGCGTGCCGCAGTGGCTCTCGTTCCTGGTCGACGAGAACAACTACTTCTTCGGGCCGATATTCAACCTGGCCGATGCCTACATATCGGTGGCGGTAGTCTACCTGCTCATTTTCCACTACCGTTTTTTCCAGGAGTAGACACCGAAGCCGCACACGGGGGTTAATATGGTATCAATGTGCACGATAGCCTCACCCGAGAGGCTGACATGGGCAAGTGCCGCAAAATAAAAAACGCTCCGACGTGATTTTTTTTCGCAAAAACACTTGCAAAACAAAAAAAAATACTACTTTTGCACATCGAAACGATGCCCAGATGGTGAAATGGTAGACACGCTCGTTTCAGGTGCGAGTGCTTCACGGCATGTAGGTTCGAGTCCTATTCTGGGCACAAGGGTCTGCGACCCGAGTGAAAACGGCTTCAGAGTGATCTGAGGCCGTTTTTTGTATACCCGTTCCCGGCAATATACAACATAAGCCCGCAGACCTTATCGGTCTGCGGGCTTATGCGACAAGGGGTAACGTTACTCCAAATCCGAAACAGTAGTCTCCGAATCGAGCCTGTAGAAGTATGTACCCTGCCAGCGGCCGTCTATGTAACGGACCTCTCTCGTGTTCTCCTCCCACATCTCGATACGGAAGTCGGCGCTCAACCGTTTGAGCGTAACCGTACCGCCGAACTCATACCTCGACATGGGCGTAAGCGTAAACTTATCGCTCGCCGACGTGGTAAAGGGCAGATCGCTGCTGCCCGCAACCAGCGGAGCCTCGTAGCCCGAGGCCATATACCGCCAATCGTCGGTCGAGAGCAGCGACTCCTCCGACGGCACTATCACCGCCGACACCGCCTCCGACGCAAGAGCGAACAACTCGCTGTCGGCGTCGTCGTTGCACTCGAAGGTCGATGTACCGCTCATGTCCTTCAACCAGTCAATCGTATACTCCCTCTCCTCCGAGGTGTCGTTCACCACCTGCCAGGGCTCGATCACCTGATCGACATACTCCACTCCCCCATCGGCGGCCAGTCGCCAACCGATACGCTGCACCGTCCACTGCTCGACAGGAGGATTCTCGTCGTCCCTGCCTCCGTCATTGCACGCCACAAATGCCGCACAAGAGACAAGCAACGCAACCGCTAAAAATATACGCTTCATTATTGTCGGATTAAATTGGGTTTTAATTAGGTCATAACAAAGATAGGGATCAACTGCCGAAATTACAAGCATCGCACCGCAAAAAGCGCGGCCGCCGGACCCCAGGTCCGACGGCCGCGCCGTATTCAGTACAGTAATGCCGCAACGCTACCCGCGGAGCGTGACGCTCACGCGGTCGACCTTGCCGCCCAACGGCGGTGCGAGCTTTGCCACGCGGCACTCCACGGCCTCGATCTGCGGGAAACGCCCGCGCACGGCCGCGATTATGTTGCAGGCCACGCGCTCGATGGTGCGCTGCTTTACAGCCATCGTCTCGCGCACAAGCTCGTAAACCGTGAGGTAATTGACCGCCTTGGTCACGTCGTCATCCCCGGCCACACGGCCCAGATCGACCGTGATCTTCATATCGACAACGAAGCGGTTGCCCACCAGCTGCTCCAGGTCGTAACAACCGTGATAGGCACGAAACTCCATGCCTTCGAGACGAATGTCGTAGAGCATCGCTATTCGGCCGTTACCAGATAGTAGTTCTTCTTACCCTTCTGCACCACCAGATACTTCCCGGCGATAAGGTCCTCCTCGGTAACCGTACGCGCAGCGTCGGTCACACGCTCCTTGTTGAGCGAGACGCCTCCGCCCTGCACCATCTTGCGGCACTCGCCCTTCGAGGGGAACACCTTCGTAAGGTCGGCGCAGAGATCCACGAACGAGCATCCGAGCGACGACTTGGCCACCGTAAACTGCGGCACGCCCTCGAACACCTGCAGCAGCGTGCGCTCGTCGATGTGGCGCAGCGCCTCCGACGTCGAACCGCCGAAGAGTATCGACGACGCCTCGACTGCCTTCTCGTACTCCTCGCGCGAGTGGATCATCACCGTCAGCTCCTCGGCCAGACGGCGCTGCAGCACACGCAGGTGCGGTGCGGCCTCGTGCTCGGCGATGAGCGACTCGATGGTCTCGCGGTCGAGCAGCGTGAAGATGCGGATATAACGCTTGGCATCCTCGTCGCTGACGTTGAGCCAGAACTGGTAGAACTTGTAGGGCGACGTGTAACGCGGGTCGAGCCATACGTTGCCGCTCTCGGTCTTGCCGAACTTCGTGCCGTCGGCCTTGGTTATGAGCGGGCAGGTGATGGCAAAGGCCTCGGCCTCCGATCCCAGCACGCGGCGGATAAGCTCCGTACCCGTGGTGATGTTGCCCCACTGGTCGGCACCGCCCAGCTGCACCTTGCAGTTCTCGGTCTGGTAGAGGTGCAGGAAGTCGTATCCCTGCAGCAGCTGGTAGGTGAACTCGGTGAACGACATGCCCTCGCCCTCGCCGTTGAAACGCTTCTTGACCGAATCCTTCGCCATCATGTAGTTGACGGTGATCAGCTTGCCGATATTGCGCGCGAAATCGAGGAAGGTCATGTCCTTCATCCAGTCATAGTTGTTTACCAGCTTGGCGGCGTTGGGCGCGTCCGAGTCGAAATCCAGCAGCTTCGACAGCTGGCGCTTGATCGCCTCCTGATTGTGCCGCAGCGTAGCCTCGTCCAAAAGGTTACGCTCCTGCGACTTGCCGCTCGGGTCGCCGATCATGCCCGTAGCGCCGCCTATGAGGGCGATGGGTCGGTGTCCGCACATCTGGAAGTGCTTGAGTATCATCACACCCACCAGGTGGCCTATGTGAAGCGAGTCGGCCGTGGGGTCGATACCCAGGTATGCCGTGGTCATCTCCTTCTCGAGCTGCTCCTTGGCTCCGGGCATGATCGTGTGGATCATACCGCGCCACTCCAGCTCCTCGACAAAATTCTTGTTTGCCATTTTCGTAAATTACGTTGTTTTTATCGTTTGTTTTGTATCCTTTCCTTTTACCTTTTCGTTCGCCGCATCTCTCTGCCGCTGCGGCTGTCGGCCGACTGCATGGCACCTTCCTGCGCCCTATTCGTACTCCATGTCGAGCGCACGCTTCAGCTCCAGCAGCATGGCGTTCTTCTCGGTCATGTAGCGTATGCGGTCCTCGAGCTTTATCGGACGCGAGGCCTTCACCGCCTCGTTCACCCGCACCTCGAGTTCGAGCATGCCCGTGATACCCGCCGTGCGCGCCACGAAGAGCAGAATCTCGGTCTTCGACCGAAGGATCTCCTCGCACAGCGTCGACGACGGCACCTCAACCGTAATCCTGTTGCCCTCGACACGCATCGACTCGAACGCCACGACAAAGCGCGGACGCTCCTCGAGAATGCCGCTCACTATTCGCTCACGGTGCTGCTCGATCTTGGCCTCGCTGTCGGGATCGATGTTCGACACCTCGGCCTTCGCAGTCTGCTCCTGCTTCTCGGCTCCGGGCACTGCCGTCGCTGCCGCCGCTTCGCTCATGAGCGAGGCGATCGACATGCCCGACACGGCCGAGCGGCGCATGCGCGGGGCGGACGCGTCGCCTTGCGACGTCGTCTTCGCCTCATGCGGCGCCGAGACCGAAGGCTGCGGTGCGGGCGATGAGGGCTTCGGCTGCGGCGGCTGCGGCGTCGCTGCTGCAGCGGCTGCAGGAGCCGCAGCGGCGGCAACGGCGGGCGACGGGGCAGCGGATGCTGCGCCTCGCGTCACGGCTGCACCCCCGGCGGGGGTTATCTTGTCGGGAAGATCGGGCAGGGTGTAGGACGACTCTAGGAATGGGTCGCCGTCATTTTTTTTTTTGCCGAGACCCGCGATTTTCATGAGTCCCAGTTCAACCAGCAGCCGTCCGTTTGACGATTGCCGTATCCTGCCGTCGGCTTCGGTGAGAATGTTTATCGCACCGAACAGAAATTGTTCATCACACCGTCCCGCCTGGGAACGGTATCGCTCGAGCAGCGTACCCGTCAGCTCGATGAGCGACACGGCCGGCCCCTTGGCCAGCAACAGGTCGCGCATGTGCTCGCAGAGGCCCGCCATGAAGGTCTGGCCCGAGAATCCCTTCGACAAAACCTCGTCGAAGAGCACCAGTGCTTTCACGTAATCGCCCGCCAGCAGGAGGTCGGTCATCGTGAAGTAGGTATCGTAATCGAGGACGTTGAGCGTCTTGGCCACCTCCTTGTAGTCGAGCTGCCCCGAGCAGAACGACACCGCCTTGTCGAACATCGACAGCGCGTCGCGCATACCGCCGTCGGCCTTCTGCGCAATGAGGTTGAGCGACTCCTCGTCATACGAGACGCCCTCGTTGTCGGCTATGTGTTTGAGGTATCCCACCGCATCCTCGACGCGTATGCGGTTGAAGTCGTAGACCTGGCAGCGCGACAGAATCGTGGGCAGGATCTTGTGCTTCTCGGTTGTGGCGAGGATGAAGATTGCATGCTTTGGCGGCTCCTCGAGCGTCTTCAGGAAGGCGTTGAAGGCCTGCTGCGAAAGCATGTGCACCTCATCGATGATGAAGACCGAGTACTGTCCCACCTGCGGCATGATGCGCACCTGGTCGATAAGCGAACGGATGTCGTCCACCGAGTTGTTCGAGGCGGCATCCAGCTCGTGAATGTTGAGCGAGCGGCCCTCGTTGAAGGCGCGGCACGACTCGCACTCGTTGCAGGCCTCAGCCCCGTGCGGGTTCATGCAGTTTATCGCCTTGGCGAAGATACGCGCGCAGGTGGTCTTGCCCACGCCGCGCGGCCCGCAGAAGAGGTAGGCATGAGCCAACTGGCCACGCTCGATCGCATTTTTCAGCGTCGAGGTGATGCTCTGCTGGCCCACTACCGACGCGAACGTCGCGGGGCGGTATTTTCGTGCCGAAACGATAAAATCACTCATAACGGAGCAAAGGTAGTAATTTTTCGGGCCATTCGCAACGGCCTGCCGCATCGCGGCGCAATTTCACGCCGCACGCCGCCGCTACGGCTCGACGATAACCACGTCGATGCCCCTCTGGCGCAGCTCCTCGAGTATGTGCTGCGGGATGCCCGGGTCGGTTATAACCTGGTTCACCTCGTCCACGTCGCATATGCGGCTGAAGCCACGGCGGCCGAACTTCGTGCTGTCGGTCAAGACGATGATCTTCTGCGCCGAACGTATCATGGCGCGGTTGAGATTCGCCTCCAGCAGATTCGTCGTCGAGAGTCCGTACTCGACATCCAGGCCGTCGACGCCGATGAAGAGCTTCGTGCCCGAGAAGTTCTCGAGCATGCGCTCCGTATCGCACCCCACGGCCGAGAGCGAATTGCCGCGCACAATGCCGCCCAGCTGTATGACCTCCGTATTGCGGTCCTTCGACAGGATCGAAGCCACGTTCAGCGCCGACGTTATCACCGTAAGGTGGCCGGCGGGGTGCACCTCGCGGGCAAAGAACTGCACGGTGGTACCCGAGGCTATGATGATCGAGTCGTTGGGTTCGATCATCTCGGCCGCGCGCTTGCCGATGGCGATCTTCTCGGCGATGTTCTGCTTCTCCTTGATGTTGACATCGCGGTCGTTGATATAGGGATTTATCTTGATGGCCTTTCCGTGGGCACGGTAGAGGACATTTTTCTGTTCGAGCATCGTCAGGTCCTTGCGGATGGTAACCTCCGAGACGTTCAATATGGACGACAGGTCGGTTACGCTCACCGATCCACGGGTATCGAGTTCGCGGATGATCAGATCATGCCTTTCGCTGATGGTCATGGCTTTCGAAGTGTTGGTTACGATTGTAAAGATAATAAAAAATATGAAATACGGAAATATAACGTCCTTCAATTAACCGAAATATATCATCCCCGCCACCGCACGGCGCATGCCCCCACCCGGCCCCGCGCCACGGCCGCAGCCCCTCCGCAACCGAAAAAAGCGCCCGGCAACGGCCGCCGCGGCATGTTTCGCACGCGATTTTTGCGTATCTTTACACCTGCAACACGAAAAACCGAAACTACGATGATGGAATTCTTCAACCCGCCCGCCCCCGCGCCGCGCCTCGCCGCCGACAAGGTCGACGCCGAATACCGCCGCATGCGGCTCCGCGTCTTCCTGGGAGCATTCTTCGGCTATGCCGCCTACTACCTCGTCCGCAAGAACCTCTCGCTGGCCGCCCCCGGCATGATAGCCGAAGGGCTGCTCGACAAGGAGAGCGCCGGCATGGCAATGGCCGGAATACCCATAGCCTACGCCTTCAGCAAGTTCATCATGGGCAGCCTGTCGGACCACTCCGACGCCCGCAAGTTCCTCGTCGTGGGGCTCGTCATGGCCTCGGCCGTGATGATGAGCGTGGGACTCATACCCTACTCGACATCCATACCGGTCAACTGCGGCATACTCTTCGCCTTCATGCTCGTGGCGGGATGGATCTCGGGCATGGGATGGCCCCCGTGCGGCCGTATCATGGCGCATTGGTTCTCGCAGAACGAACGCAGCTTCAAGATGTCAATCTGGAATACCTCCCACAACGTGGGCGGCGGCTCGCTCGCACTGCTCGTGTCGGTCGGCATAGCCCTCTTCGCCGCCGCAGGCATCACCGAGAGCTGGCGCGCCGCATTCATCTTCCCCTCGATGGTGGCCATGGCCGTAGCCATCTTCTGCTGGTGGACGATGCGCGACACGCCCCAGTCGTGCGGACTGCCCCCCATCGAGCAATACCGCAACGACTACACGGGCCGCGCCGCTGCCGCAGGCGAGGAGGAAAAAATACCCTTCCGCCGCCTCTTCGTCGATTACGTCTTCCGCAACCGTCTGCTGTGGATGATCGCCATAGCCAACGTCTTCGTCTACTTCGTCCGCTACGGCATCAGCGACTGGTCACCCACATACATGCACGACATGCAGATTATGTCGCAGAACCAGAGCCGCGTGGCATTCTCGCTCTTCGAGTATGCCGGCATTCCCGGCACGATCGTATGCGGATGGCTCTCGTCACGCTTCTTCAACGGACGCTGCGCCCCGGTAAACGTTATATATATGGTGCTGGTGATAATCGGCGTGCTGGCATACTGGCAGTCGGATGCCGTGGCCTCGCTCCTCGGCGGCGACTTCGACTCAACGCGCCGTACGGTCATATACGCCGCCCTGGCCTTGACGGGATTCGCCGTATACGGCCCCATCGCCCTGATCGGAATACAGGCCCTGAGCTTCGTGCCGAAGAATGCCGCCGGTACCGCCGCGGGCTTCGTCGGGCTCTTCGGTTACCTGCTGGGCGACGCCGTGCTGTCGAAGATCGTCGTGGGACAGATCGCAGGCCACTCGTCGCTGGGATGGAACGCCACATTCTGGCTCTTCACGGCGGCATGCGTCATCGCCACCATCATCTGCGCCATAACATGGAAAAAGGAGCTCGACACCATGCGTGAGCGCATGCGGCAGGCCGGGCGATAATACAGCCAGAACTGATACATCAAGAAAGAGAGGGGTACGGAAGGCTGTCCGTATCCCTCTTCGCTCTATTCCATCACCGGCCGCGATATTCGGCTGTCATTCTTTCCTGCCGTCGGGCAATTCGCTCTTCCTGCGGTGTTCCATTATATCACCCATGTTTTGCAATGCCCAACGCGTCATCTCGTTTATAAGAGGAACCAGCGACCGCCCCATCTCCGTAAGGCTGTACTCGACACGAGGCGGCACCACGGCATAGGCCTTGCGGCTTATGAGGCCGTCTGCCTCAAGCATACGCAACGTTCCAGCCAAGACGCGAGAAGAGACATCGGGTATCTCGCGTCCGAACTCGTTGAATCGAACCGTTCCCTTCTCGTCGAGTATCATTATAACCAGGAATGCCCATTTGTTACCGATACGCGCTATGACATTGCGCACAGGGCATATCTCTATGATCGAATTCTTTTCTCCTCCTTTCATGGTGGCAGCATGTTTACACGGCCGCAGGACAACCGCAAGCTTTACTTTGCAAAGTTAATAGCCGAATCTATTATATGCACATTGTTACCACCGTATTTCTTATGATTTTTTCACATGTACAACTTACTGTAACCCTGCAATACCGAGCAAAAGGTTACTATATAACAAAAATGTAACTTCTTGACCAAATTAAATTTACATCTTACTTTTGCTGCACAATCGATAATATTCGCCCATCGTGACACAGCATACATAAACCGCCACACAGTTTAAAAGAACCACATTATCAATAAAGACAAAGGAATATGAAAAGTATCGAAAAAATCGCTGCCGCCGAGAATTTTACGGCTGTAAACGTAGGCAAGCTTAACCGACTCAACGACTATGTACTCGAAATGGGTGACATCAGAATCCCGGGCAAGGTATTCGGCGGCAACGCCACAGAAGCCACCGGCAGCGAATTTTCCTTTCAGGTATTCGCACCGGGTTCGGAAACGGGATTCCTCCACACGCACAAGACTCATGAAGAGCTATACTTCTTCCTCAGCGGCACCGGAGAGTTCCAGGTCGACGGCAAGGTGTTCCCCGTAACCGAAGGGTGCGTGGTACGTGTAGCGCCAGCAGGAAGACGTTCGGTACGCAACAATGGAAGCGAGCCGCTCATAATGTTGTGCATACAATATAAGGGTAACTCGTTTACCGCCGACGATGCCGCCGACGGTACCATCCTGGCGGAGAAGGTCGAATGGTAACAGCATCGCCCAAACAGAAAAGCGTAAGGCCCGCAACGCAGGCCTTACGCTTTTTTAATCCAATCGGCAACCGCTACTTCGACTCCGTCGCCGCGCCCTCCGCAGCGGCTCCGCCGGCGGCAGCCTGCTGCTGTTCGGCGGCATTGCGCAGCACCTCGTAGAGATAACTCTCGATGCCTTCGGTATCGGTGTTCTTCAGCAGTACCACCTTCTTCTCGTCCAGAAGATAGAGGCGCGGCATTACGCGCAGATCGTACAGGCCCTCGCCCGTGAGCTCGCCCGAGGCGTCGTAACCGCTCGTCCACTCCGACGGGATATCGCCGCGGTTCTTCTCCCACAGCGCGGCATCCGACGTGCAGGCCACGGCCACCACCTTCAGGCCGCCGGCACGCACCAGATAGCTCGTCAGGCGCGCCTGCGAGAGACGGAAACGCTCCAGCTTGCTGTTCACGGCACCCGGCTCGTAGAGGAACAACACCGTCACGGGCGACTCCACCTCCGAAAGCTTCACCTTCGAGCCGTCGGCCGCCGTCATCTCGAAGTCGGTAGCGGCCGACCCGACATTGTTCACCTCGAGCATCACCAGCTCGCGCTGGAAAGGCTCCTTGTCGGCCTTCGATATCTTCTTCGACACCAGCGCCACGTGCAACAGCGAACGGTAACGCTCCTCGTCGTAGGTCCCCAGTGCCGGGTCGTTCAGCACACGGCTGCACACCGACAGCAGGTGTGCCACACCCGTCTTCGCGCCCTCGGCCTGCTTCACGGCCGCCGTCCACGACGCCGTGACGGCTTCGTAATCGACGATGCGCAGTATAGGCAGCAACTCCGAGAGTCCCTCCTCGATGAGTGCATCCGACGCCGTGGCGAAGTCGACATTCTCCCAGAAGTGGTCGCTCAGATACCTTGCGCGCTGCATGGGGTCGGTAACCTCCTCGGGGATAGTCACCATCGGAAACTTATCCTGTGCCGCGGCCGCCGTCGCCGTCGCCGCGAAGAGGCACAGCATGATCAAAAACTTTTTCATGGTATGTATCAATTTTTTTCTTTCGTCAGCAAAGATACTCATTTCGGCCATATTGCGGCACGCATGCCGCAACAAACAGCGTCCGTTACCCTCAGAGAGCAAGCCTGTAGGCCTTGATGCCGGTAAAATGCGCCGTGGTATTCTCCTCTGCGAAGAGGCGTACCCTGTCATAGGGCTGCGTCGGAAATACGAGGTTGGTCATGGCAATGCGCCCTCCATCGACGAAGACCTCAACCGAGCAACGGTCCACAAATATATCCAAATGGTATGTTCCGCCCTCACACAGCGCCAGGGGGCCCCATGTCGCGAGGGCAAAGTCGTTCTGATAATGGTCGGGAGCCATCTCGAATCCGTTGTTCGTCGCCGCCGCAATATCGTCTGAGTAACCGCCGAAATCGACCACACCACTAACACTGCGGTCCATTACAAGACGTCTGTTAAATATGTCAAGATATATGGATGTTCTCTCACCCGCCCCGTTGCAGAGCTCCAGACCGGCTCGGCCTCCATCATCGAGCGTAACGTCCATTTCGATCTCGAAGGCCCCGCCGCTTTTGCCGATAACCGTCTCGGGCAGCATACGTTCGCCAGCCTCAACCGTAATGTCACTCACACGGGAACTCCTTCGCCGCAACTTGCGCACCTCCTTGGCCACATCGGCCGCGACGTACGTCTCGTCGCCCATGGTATAGAGCGACAGCTCGCGCGGCAGAGCGTTCGCGCCGCGGTGCTGGCGGCTCGGGGTGTTGTTGGCATACTGCCAGTTGCTCATCCACGGCACGGCAACGACACGATCACCCATATTCGAGAAGCATACCGTGGCGTAGTGGTCCTTGCCGTAGTCGAGCCACTTCACCTTGTCGGGATCGCTGTCACAGACAAACTCGCGCCCGTCGAACTCACCCACGAAGTACTCCGTGCCGCTACCGCCGAACATACAGCCAGGGTTTACGTTGACGATCATCACCCACTTGCGGTTGCTCTCGTCGCCAGCCACGGGCAGTTCGACAAAATCGGGACACTCGAACATTGACGGCTGCGCCCCGTACCCGTCGCCGAAGGCACTCACATACTTCCACTGCTTCATGTCGCGCGACGAGTAGAAACGCATCTGCCTGTCGGCCGAAACTATCATGTACCACCGCTGCGCAGGCTCGTACCAGAAGACCTTCGGGTCGCGGAAATCGCGCAGCCCGTCAAATGGCGTCAGCACGGGATTGCCTTCATACTTGGTGAATGTGCGGCCGTTGTCGGTGCTGTAAGCCATGCACTGAACCTGACGGTCGCTTGCCGAGGTGTAGAACGCAATCAGAGCATCACGGCCGAAACCCGCGTCGCCGTTCCGGTCAACGACGGCGCAGCCCGAGAAGATATGTCCCATGGTGTCGCGCCCGATGGCCAGCGGCTGCGGTTCCCAGTGCACCAGGTCGCAGCTTACCGAGTGGCCCCAGTGCATGTTTCCCCACATCGAGCCGTAGGGGTTGTACTGATAGTAGAGATGATATTCGCCATCCTTGTATACCAGACCGTTAGGGTCGTTCATCCACCCATACGAAGGCGTATGGTGGTACAGCGGTCGGTAGATGTCGGTATTTTCCGTATCGAAACTATCCGACAGCGACACATGCTCCCAGAAGATGGCATCGGGTTCCACCCCTTCGACACGCACCACAGCCTCCTCCGCATCCTCGGGAAGCTCGAACGGGACGAAATAGTCCACCTCGCCGTGCGCAAGGCGCACATCCATGGGCACATCATCGCGGCCGCCCGTCACCAGCGTAACACGCGCCTCGCCGCACGCCTCCTCGACGGGCAGCAGGAGGTATCGTGCCGGATTGGTTATACGCAACAGGTCCGATCCCTCGCTCTCGCACTCCACCGTAATCGTACCACGGCGGCCGCACGCCGCCATGACCATACACGCTGCGGCCAGCGCAGCCGCCGCAAAAAGTCTCTTCATAGTCGTGATTCATCAGGTAGTATTATGTAAAGATACGAAAAGGCCGGCGTATGGACAAATCAAAATGCGGCTTTCGTAATCATGGTTCGCCGCAACGCATCCCCTTCCCGTTCCGTGGATGAAATTCTTCCGGCAGACACAAAAAAAGAAGGGCCGATCGGAATCGGCCCTTCCGGGAAAGCTGTCGGCGGATGCCGCCGCAGCGTCAGTTTGCAAAAGTCAGATGGTCGCCCTCGGCGTCGATCTTGATCGGACGCTCGCGGTTCACCTCGCCGGCGAGGATACGCTTCGACAGGTCGTTCACAACCTCTCGCTGGATCACCCTCTTGACGGGGCGCGCGCCGAACATCGGGTCGTAGCCCGCGCGTGCGATGAACTCGCGCGCGGCGGCCGTATACTCGAGATGTATGCCGTTCTCGGCAAGCATCTTCCGTATGATGCCCATCTGTATGTCGACGATCTTCTCGATGTCGGCCTTGGTCAGCGGCTCGAACATGACGATCTCGTCGATACGGTTCAGGAACTCGGGCTTGAGCTGCATCTTCAGCATCTCGATCACCTCGCGACGGGTCTTCTCCACTACCTCGGGCGATACCTTGTCGCCGTCGAAGGCCTTCGAGAAGTTCTCCTGTATGATCTGCGAACCCATGTTCGAGGTCATGATGATGATCGTGTTGCGGAAATCGACCGTACGGCCCTTGTTGTCGGTCAGACGTCCGTCGTCGAGCACCTGCAGCAGGATGTTGAAGACATCGGGGTGCGCCTTCTCGATCTCGTCGAGCAGCACTACCGAGTATGGCTTGCGCCTTACGGCCTCGGTGAGCTGTCCGCCCTCGTCGTAGCCGACATATCCGGGAGGCGCTCCGACCAGACGCGAGACACTGTGACGCTCCTGGTACTCGCTCATGTCGATACGCGTCATCATCGTATCGTCGTTGAAGAGGAACTCGGCCAACGCCTTCGCCAGCTCGGTCTTACCTACACCCGTCGTACCGAGGAAGATGAACGAACCGATAGGCTTGCGCGAGTCGTTCAGTCCGGCACGCGAACGGCGCACGGCATCCGAGATGACCTCGATGGCCTGCTCCTGCCCGACGACACGCTTGTGCAGCTCGTCCTCCATGTGCAGCAGCTTCTCGCGCTCCGAGGCCAGCATACGCTGTACGGGTATACCCGTCCAACGCGATACGATCTCGGCAATATCCTGCGCGTCGACCTCCTCCTTGATCATGGCCTCGCCGCCCGAGGTGGTGAGTTTCAGCTGCTCCTGCAGGGCGTCGATCTGCTTCTGCGCCTCGACGATCTTGCCGTAGCGGATCTCGGCCACCTTGCCGTAGTCGCCCTGACGCTCGGCCTGCTGCGCCTCGATCTTCAAGCGCTCGATCTCGTCCTTGTTCGACTGTATCTTCTGCAACAGGTCGCGCTCGCCCTGCCACTTGGCTCGCAGCGCCGACTCCTTCGACTTGAGCTCCTCGATCTCGCGCGTCAGGTTCTCGACACGCTGCTCGTCGTTCTCGCGGCGGATAGCCTCGCGCTCGATCTCCAGCTGGCGGATACGGCGGTCGAGGTTATCGATCTCCTCGGGCACCGAGTTCATCTCCAGACGGAGGTGAGCCGCAGCCTCATCCACCAAGTCGATGGCCTTGTCGGGCAGGAAACGCGACGTGATGTAACGGTGCGAGAGCTCGACGGCGGCGATTATCGCCTCATCCTTGATACGCACCTGATGGTGGTTCTCGTAACGGTCCTTCAGGCCTCGCAGTATCGAGATGGCATCCTCGGTCGTAGGCTCGTCGACCATCACCATCTGGAAACGACGCTCGAGTGCCTTGTCCTGCTCGAAGTACTTCTGGTACTCGTCCAGCGTCGTGGCGCCTATCGTACGCAGCTCGCCACGCGCCAGCGCAGGCTTCAGTATGTTGGCCGCATCCATGGCGCCGCTGCTCTTGCCCGCACCCACTAAGGTGTGGATCTCATCGATGAAGAGCAGTATCTCGCCGTCGCTGGCGATGACCTCCTGCACGACGCCCTTCAGACGCTCCTCGAACTCGCCCTGATACTTCGCACCGGCGATCAGCGCACCCATGTCGAGCGAGAAGATAACCTTCGACTTCAGGTTCTCGGGCACGTCGCCGTCCACGATACGGTGGGCGATACCCTCGGCGATGGCCGTCTTACCCACACCGGCCTCACCCACGAGGATGGGGTTGTTCTTCGTACGGCGCGAAAGGATCTGCAGCACACGTCGTATCTCCTCCTCACGTCCGATGACGGGGTCCAGCTTGCCGTTGCGCGCCATCTCGTTCAGGTTGACCGCATACTTGCCCAGGGCGTTGAACTCCTGCGACGAGGTCTGCGAGTCGACCGTCGCACCGCGGCGGAAGCTGCGGATGGCCTCAATGAGCTCCTTCTCCGTCGCGCCGTTGCGCTTGAGCATGTCGGCTGCGGCGCCGCGCTCGGCCACGAGGGCCAGAAGCAGATGCTCGACCGACGCGTACTTGTCGTTGAAGTTACGGGTGAAGTCGACGGCACGCTGTATGACCTTCGACGTATCGCCCGAGAAATACTGCTCGCCGTTGCCGCCCGAAACGCGGGCTATGGCATCGACAGCCTTGCGCGCCTCCTCGCGCAGCGACCGAACATTCACACCCACACGCCCCAGCAGGAACGCGCTCAGCGAATCGTCTTCGGCGATGAGAACGCTCAACAGGTGCATAGGCTCCACGGCCTGATGTCCCCGCTCCTTTGCAAGATTCACCGCTCCCTGCAGTGCCTCCTGCGCTTTGATGGTTAATGAATTGATGTTCATAATATGGTTTTGTTATTCGTTTTCCTTTTGGTTTCCGGTTTCGACAGTATAACAGAGCAAATCCTTTGCCAGGAGGCGTAATCGGACATTACCGACCACTATTGGCAGACTTTGGCAGATGAAAATTGCCAATTTCCGACACTTTGACACTCCGCGTCGCTTCCTTCCGCCCGACATGGCCGCATCACGGCGCGGCGCGCTGTTGCGCGGGCACGGCATTTTGCGTATTTTTGCATGCGGACGCACGGGCCCGCCCGACAGCGTACCGCAGAACCAACACCACACTGAAGATGATAGAATCGGATATCCGTCCCGGCGACTACGGTCGTTTTCCGTCGCCCTGCTACGTTGTCGAGGAGCGCCTGCTGCGCCGCAACCTGCAGCTCATACACGACACGGCCCGCCGTGCCGACTGCCAGATAATACTCGCCTTCAAGGCCTTCGCCCTGTGGCGCACCTTCCCCGTCTTCCGCGAGTACATCGACGCCACGACGGCCAGCTCGCTCAACGAGGCGCGCCTCGCCGCCGAGGAGTTCGGCAGCCCGGCCCATACCTACTCGCCGGCATACACCGAGGAGGAGTTCCCGCAGATCGTCGCCTGCAGCAGCCACATAACCTTCAACTCGCTCACGCAGTACGAGCGCTTCCACCCCATGGTCGAGGCCTCGGGCCGCCGCGTGAGCTGCGGCATACGCATCAACCCCGAATACTCGGAGATTGAGGTCGACCTCTACAACCCCTGCGCGCCGGGCAGCCGTTTCGGCGTGCTGGCCTCGCAGCTGCCCGCCGACCTTCCGCGCGGCATCGAGGGATTCCACTGCCATTGCCACTGCGAGTCGGACAGCACGGCCCTCGCCCGCACGCTCGAACACATCGAGGCGCGGTTCGGCGCATGGCTGCCACGCCTCAAGTGGCTCAACCTCGGCGGCGGACACCTGATGACGCGCCGCGGCTACGACATCGACCTGCTTGTGGAGACCATCCGCGGCCTGCACAACCGTTACCCCAACCTGCAGATAATACTCGAACCCGGCTCGGCCTTCGCATGGCAGACGGGACCGCTGCTCTCGCAGGTGGTCGACATAGTCGAGAACAAGGGTATCCGCACGGCCATCCTCAACGTCAGCTTCACCTGCCACATGCCCGACTGCCTTGAGATGCCCTACCAGCCCGCCGTACGCGGCGCCGTGACGCTTTCATCGGACTGGGCCCAGGCCGCAAAGGAGGCCCCCGCCGACAGCCACCTATACCGCCTCGGCGGCAACAGCTGTCTGAGCGGCGACTTCATGGGCACATGGGCCTTCGACCACGAGCTGAAGGTGGGCGACCATGTCGTTTTCGAGGACATGATACACTACACCACCGTCAAGACCTGCATGTTCAACGGCATCGGACACCCCGCCATCGCCATGCTCCACACCGACGGCACGGTCGAGGTGCTGCGCCGCTACGGCTACGAGGACTACCGCGACCGCATGGACTAACGCCACGGCGACAAAACGGACGGCGGCATCCGATGGGCTTTCATTGCTCCCGGATGCCGCCGTGTTATTTATATATTATATATGTATGGCCGCGTCAGTCGGCATATCGCCGCAGCAGGTCGTCGAACTCGTCGATGCGGCGGTCGCGCAGGAAGGGCCACCAGCGGCGCACCTGCTCGCAACGCTTCATGTCGACCTCCACGACCTTGACACAGGCCTCGGTGCCCGCCTCGGCGAGGATCTCGCCCTGCGGTCCCGCCACGAAACTGTGGCCCCAGAACTCTATGCCGTGCGTGGCACCGCTCGGGTCGGCCTCATGGCCGCAGCGGTTCACCGCCACTACGGGCAGGCCGTTCGCCACGGCGTGGCCGCGCTGCACCGTACGCCAGGCATCCAGCTGACGAGCCTTCTCGTCGACCGTGTCGCTGCTCTCCCAGCCTATGGCCGTCGGGTAGATCAGTATCTCGGCACCGCGCAACGCCATCAGGCGTGCGCCCTCGGGATACCACTGGTCCCAGCACACCTGCACGCCCAGCACGCCGACCGACGTGCGTATGGGGCGGAACCCGAAGTCGCCGGGCGTGAAATAGAACTTCTCGTAATAGGCCGGATCGTCCGGAATGTGCATCTTGCGGTAGCGGCCCGCCACCGAGCCGTCGCGCTCGAACACCACGGCCGTATTGTGATAGAGGCCCGCCGCGCGCCGCTCGAAGAGCGACGTCACCAGCACCACGCCGCAACGGCGCGCAACCTCGGCGTAGAACTCCGTGGCAGGGCCGGGTATCGGTTCCGCCAGGTCGAAGTTGTCGGTCGACTCCGTCTGACAGAAGTACAACGAGTCGTGCAGCTCCTGCAGCACCACCAGTTCGGCACCCGCCGCGGCAGCCTCGCCGACACACTCGGCCAGACGGCGTCGGTTCTCCGCCGCCGAGGCCGACGCCTGCTGCTGTATCAATGCAATCTTCATCCTTTATATACTTTTAATTATACAATCCAACTTATCTGCCGCCCAGCGTCACGCTCTCGGGATACTGCATCGTCACGCAGTGCAGCGACCCGTGCTGGCGTATCAGCACACGGCAGTCGATGCCCACGACCTCGCGGTCGGGAAACGCCTGCCGCAACACCCCGGCGGCGACGGCATCACGCTCCGCATCGCCGTAGAAGGGCATCAGCACCGCACCGTTCATGACGAGGAAGTTGGCATACGTCGCCGGCAAACGCTCGCCGTCGTAATATGCCGGTGCAGCCATAGGCAGCGGCAGCAGACGGTAGGCACGGCCGTCGGCCGTACGCAACGCGCCCAGCTCGCGCTCCATGGCGGCAAGCCCCTCGTAGTCGGGATCTGAAGTATCGTCGCAGCGCACATACACGATCGTATCGTCGGGGCACAGGCGCGCCAGCGTGTCGATATGGCCGTCGGTATCGTCACCCGTAAGGTCGCCGTGGTCCAACCACAGCACCCGCTCGGCCCCCAGCCGCCCGCGCAGCATCGCCTCGGCCTCCTCCTTCGTGCGGTAGCCGTTGCGGTTCGGGGCAAAGAGACAGCACGACGTGGTGAGGATCGTGCCGCGGCCGTCCGACTCGATCGACCCGCCCTCCAACACCGTATCCATATCGTCCTCGTACGTCGCCCCGCCCGTCATGCCGGCCGTAGCCAGCATTCTGTTGATGGCATTGTCACGCCCGGCGGCGAACTTCGCCCCCCAGCCGTTGAAACGGAAGTCGTGCAGCACGCATCCCGCATCGCCATCGATCGTGGTGATGAAGGCGTGGTCGCGCGCCCACGTGTCGTCGGTCGGCGCCTCGAACAGGACGGCACCGCGTCCGCCGTCGCTGCGCATCGCCACACCGGCACGGCGCAACTGCTCCTCCGTCGCACGCACGTCGCGCGTGACGACAAGCAGGTCGCTGCGCACGGCCACAGCCCGCGCTATGGCAAGGAAACATTCGTACGCCTCGTCGAGATATGGCGCCCAATCGGTATCGGCGTGCGGCCACGTCAGCTGCACGAAGCTCTGCGGCTCCCATTCGGCCGGAAGGCGGCGGCCGGGATGTGTGTTATGGTTCATATCGCCTGTTTTATGCCGCTAAAGGTACGGATTTTCTCGCTACCGCGCAAGAGGGCCGCCACACGTGCGGCAGCCGCTGTAACACAATCGTCATGGGTGTGAAATTCCATCGTTACACGTGCGACATTTTCCCGTAACATCACTTAGCCACCTTTGCGGCGGAAAACAAGCGAAAAAACAGATGACTATCGGAAAAACTATTCTCACCCTGCTGCTGACGCTCACGGCAACGATCGCCTCGGCAGCCACGTTCAAGGGAATCGTCGTAGACAAAAGCAATTCACAACCGCTCATAGGCGTCGCCGTCGTCGTCGACGGCACCACGCGCGGAACATCGACCGATGCCGACGGCCGCTTCGAGCTTCCGCTCGAGAAGGGCCGCTACCGCATCGTGGTATCGTACATATCGTACGTAACGCGCCAGATCGACATTGAGGTGACCGACCCGATGGCCGAGATGCGCATCGAGATGGAGCCCGAAAGCCAGGAACTCTCGGCCGTGACGGTCAAGACGCGCAAGAATCTCGAGTCGGAGCGCATCCTGCAGCGCGAGCGCATGGCCTCGGAGATCGCCGTCGAGAACATGGGCGCCAAGGAGATGGCCCTCAAGGGTATCTCTAACGTGCAGGAGGGAGTGAAGAAGCTAACCGGAATATCCATCGCCTCGTCGGGCCAGCTCGTCGTGCGCGGCCTGGGCGACCGTTACAGCATAACCACCCTCAACGGCCAGCCCATCGCCTCGCCCAACCCCGACAACAAGCTCATACCGCTCGACATATTCCCATCGTCGACCGTAAAGAACATCACCGTAAGCAAGGTCTACGAGGCCTCGTCATACGCCGACTACTCGGGCGCACACATCAACATCGACACCAAGGACAACATGGGCGACGACTTCTTCACCGTCGACTTCCACACGGGCGGCCGCGCCAACACGCTGGGGCGTGACTTCTACCGCATGGACCACCGCTCGCTCTTCACGCAGCCCGCGGTCGATCCCGCAGCCCTGACCATGGAGAAGCAGGACTTCCGCGACTACGTCACCACGAAGGATATCTTCGACACCGACTTCTCGGTCGACAAGCATACGGCACTGCCCGAACTGGGCGGCAACATAGGCTTCGGCCGCAACATCGCGGTCGGCAACCAGACGCTCGGCATCCTCGCCGCCGCGGGTGTCAGCAACGAGCTGCAGCGCATGACGGACGCCACCTACCGCCAGCTCGAGGCCACGGGTACCATCACCGACGACTACACCTACGACAGCTACGAGGCGAGCCTCAAGATCGCCGCGCTGGGAAGCCTCTCACTCTCGCTGCACGAGCGCGACCGCATCAACTACACCTTCTTCTACGCCCGCAACGCCTCGGACACCTACATGCGCCGCGAGGGATTCGACCAGGAGGGACACGACCTGACGGGCAGCCACGACGTGATGCACGTCTACACGCTCATGACCAACCAGCTCAGCGGTACGCACCATCTGGGCGAGCGCTGGAGCCTGCGCTGGAGCGGATCATACACCTCGACCTCGTCTGACGAGCCCGACCGCCGCCAGGTGATGTTCATACGCCGCGCCGACGGCACGCTCGACCTCTTCCGCCTCAACCAGCAGGAGACCATGCGTTACTTCGGCACGCTCGACGAGGACGAGTGGAACGGACACCTGGCCGCCGATTTCTCGTTCGGCCGCCACACCCTGACCTTCGGCGCCGCCGTCAAGGACAAGGGCCGCGACTATGCCGGTACGCGATTCTACTACGACCTCTCGTCGATAAACCCCGCCATCGACGACATATACGACACCGACGGCTACCTCAACTTCGACAACGTGGCCAACGGCTCGCTCGTAATCGACCGCCAGCGCAACCCCAAGGACAGCTACCAGGCCGGCAATACGATCTACGCCGGGTACTTCTCGCTCGGACTGCGCCCCAGCGACATGCTCCTCATCGACCTGGGCCTGCGCTACGAGGCCTCGCGCCAGTGGGTCGACTACTACAACGACCAGAGTATGGCCGAGCGCCGCGACCTCAACAAGAACGACCTCTTCCCCGCGCTGAACGTGAAATACGACCTCAACGACACGCAGCAGCTGCGTCTGGCCGTGTCGCGCACCATAACGCGCCCGTCGTTCATCGAGATGGCCCCGTTCCTCTACCAGGAGTCGTACGGTTCGGCCCAGCTGCGAGGTAACGCCGAGCTGCAGAACAGCTACAACTACAACGTCGACCTGCGTTACGAGCTGCTCAACGACAAGGGCGACATGATCTCGGCCACGGCCTACTACAAGTTCCTCGACGAGCCCATCGAGCGCGTGCAGATGCTCTCGGGCGGTGCCGCCGTGCACACCTTCCGCAACGCCGACAACGGTATGGCCGCAGGTATCGAGATCGAGCTGCGCAAGACCATCACCGACTGCCTCCGCGCCGGTGTCAACGGAACATACATGTACACCAACGTCAAGCTCCCCGACGGCGGCGCATACACCAACAAGGAGCGTGCCCTGCAGGGTGCGTCTCCCTACCTGGTAAACGCCGACATCACATGGTCGCCGCGCCTGGGCGACGACAACCAGCTCAACCTCGCCCTGCTCTACAACCTTCAGGGTCCGCGCATCCACGCCGTGGGTATCTCGGGTCTGGGCGACATCACGCAGCGCCCCGTACACACGCTCGACATGGCGGCCTCGTACCGCTTCGGCACCCGCACCGAGGTCAAGCTCCAGCTCACCGACCTGCTCAACCGCCCCATGATCTTCGAGCAGGACGTGCCCCTGATGAACAAGTCGATCGAGGTGGAGCGCTACCGCGCCGGACTGGGCTTCGAGATAGGCGTGGCACTCAAGTTCTGACACAACCGAAACATCACAGGACAAACAAGATAAGAAACCAATTCATTTTTTGTACAGATGAAAAGTCAATTCAAATTCCTGACCGCAGCCGTCATCGCCTCAATGGCATTCGCAACGGCCTGCAACGACAACACGAACGACGACAAGGGTGACGGCTCGCTCAAGGGCGAGATTCCTACCGGCACCACCCTCACGGGTAACATCGAAAACAACGTGACGCTCACCTCGGGCAGCAGCTACAAGCTCAGCGGAGGCCTGCACGTCAAGGCCGGCAACACGCTCACCATACAGCCGAGCGTAGTCATCGAGGCCATCGACGACGACGCAGCCGACTACCTCCTCATCGAGCAGGGTGCCAAGATCGACGCCCAGGGTACGGCATCGAACCCCATCGTCATGACCAGCGAGCTGAAGAAGACCGGTGCATGGGGCGGTATCCACATCTGCGGCCGCGCCCACACCAATGCCGGCACGGGCGTACTCTCTGAGATAGGCAACGCCCCCTACGGCGGCAGCGACGACACCGACAACTCGGGTACGCTGCGCTACATACGCCTCGAGTACACGGGCTTTGCCCTGGACGAGGAGCACGAGGCCAACGGCATCTCGTTCTACGGCGTGGGTAACGGCACCACGGTAGAGTACATACAGGCCTACAAGGGTTCTGACGACGGCTTCGAGTTCTTCGGCGGCTCGGTAAACGTAAAGCACATGGTCGTTACCGACTGCACCGACGACTCGTTCGACTGGACCGAGGGCTGGAACGGCAAGGGACAGTTCCTCGTGGCATACCAGTCGGGTGCCGAGACGTGCGACTGCCTTATGGAGTGCGACAACAACGACAAGAACAACGGCGCAACGCCCGTATCGCACCCCGTACTCTCGAACCTCACGCTCGTAGGTGACGGCTCGGCCGACAACACGCGCGGCATACGTCTGCGCGCCGGTACGCAGGCCGAGATCTACAACGCCATCATCACGGGCAAGGCCAACTGCCTGACCGTCGAGACCGAGATGACCGAGAACGCGCTCAAGGAGGGCGTGTCGAAGCTCCAGAACATAGCAATGAGCTCGGCCCTCAGCTCGAAAGAGGGTATCTATACCCCCGAGATGTTCGCCGCCGCTACCGGCAACTCGACCGACTATGTCAACACGCTCACCGACGACTACGTAGGTACCATCGCCGGCGGCGCAACCCCCGACGACAGCTTCTTCACGAGCGCCGACTACAAGGGTGCCGTGAGCGCCGACAGCGACTGGACCGCAGGCTGGACGCTGTAATCCGACACGACGGACGTATATTGCATGGAGAGGCCCCGACGGGGCCTCTCCCTTTTGCATGCAGGCGCCAAATCGGCTTGGCACGGCTTCGGCGATCGATTTTTTTCGTAAATTTGCACAAACGGGCCTCCGGCGGCAATCGGCTTCGGCGGAGCGCACCGCACTATCAGCAAACAGATAACACGATACGACCATGGAACTCAAAACGATTCTCGACCACAGGCGCAGCACGCGCAAATTCCTGCCCCGCAAGGTGGAGCACGACAAACTGCAACGCATAATCGACATGGCGCTACAGGCGCCCTCGTCGCGCAACAGCCGCTCGACGCGCCTGCTCGTGGTGGAGCAGCCCGAGCTGCTCGAGAAGATCGCCGCCATGCGCGACTACGGCTCGGCATTCGTTTCGGGAGCCCCCGCCGCCATCCTCGTCATGGGTGACCGCCGCGCCACCGACCTCTGGATCGACAACTGCGCCATCACGGCCACGGTCATGCAGCTGGCCGTCGTCGACGAGGGGCTGGCCTCGTGCTGGGTGCATGTCAACGGGCGCCCCTGCCTCGTAAAGGAGCCCGACGGCGAGCAGGCCGACGAGTACCTGCGCAAGATTCTCCCCATACCCGAGCACTACGGCATACTCTGCGCCATAGCCCTCGGCTACTCCGACTTCACCCCCGCGCCGCTGCCCCCATACGAGGGCGAGGAGCGCGTCAAGTGGCTCTAAACGCGAGCCGCGCACAAGACAACGCCCCCGGCCTTGCTCAAGGCCGGGGGCGTTCTGTCATACCGGGGCCGCCGCGTTACAGATCGTTGCGGAAGATCTGCGCCAGCGTACGGTAGTAGCCGTTCTCGATACCGACATATGCCAGCATGTTGGAATATATGCCGTCGGCCTCGACGTAGTACTCGATGACAGACAGCTCGCCGCTCTCGACGGCACGGCGCAGCAGGTCGAGCGTCGTGCGCATCAGCTGCAGGTCGTAGGTGCGCATCGTCGCCGACGACTGCTCCAATTCGTTGTAGAGCGAACGTACGCGCGCCTCGGTCTGCGCCTTCACATCCTCGGTACGCAGCTGCGAGGCGGCATAGCGGGCCTTCGCCGCACCCGACTTGTGGCGTGCCGAGAATATCGGGAACGACGCCCCCACGAGGAAGCCGTTCACCGCCTCGTCCATGTCGGTATTGCGGCGGTATCCCACCTCGAGCTTGGGCAGCCAGTTCTGGGCGTTCACCTTCACCTGCTGCTCGGCCGCCAGCTCGTCGGCCTGCGACACCTGAATCTCCAGCTCGTCGGCGAGCATCTTCTCGCGGAACTCGTCGAAACTGCCCACCGACGGCATTACGGGATAGTCGGCCCCGTCGAGCGAGACACTCTCGTCGCCGTTCATCGCACGCAGCGACTCCATCACCGTGGTGCGGGCCGTGGCGTTCTGCGCGAGCTCGGCCGCGGCGTTCATGCGCTCCATGCGGATCTTGTTCACCTCCAGCGCCGTGGCATCGCCCGTCTCGAGACGTCGCTCAAAGAGCGCCAGCAGCTCGTCGGCAGCGGTCATGCGGCGCTCGAGAAGATCGCGCTCACGCTCCAGACGTATGGCGTCGAAACAGAGCAGCTGCGCCTCAAGCAGCACATCGCGGCGCGCCACGCCGTAGCGTGAGTCGATACCCTGCTTCTCGAGACGCCCCGACTTGCGGCGGGCGGCATATAGCGTAGGGAAGTCGAATCCCTGCGAGACGACCAGCTCCGAGCTGGCGATGCCGTCGGCACCGTGCGCAAAGAAGGGGCTGTACTCGACCGACGGATCCTCGAGGTTGTTCTGTGCGCGCACCTCGCGCACGGCGGCCTCGCTCTCCATGCGCAGCGCCTCGAGGTTTTTGTTGTTGCGCTCGATCTGCGCCAGGACGCTCTCCACATCCTGTGCGTGCAGGGCGGTCGCCGCGCACAGCGCCGCCAGAAGTATCGTCATGCGTTTCATAGTTCGATCTCGTTTTCGGGTTTCACTCTCTTCTCGCCGCGATGCAGCCATTCGTAGACTATCGGCACGATGAAGGCGTTGAGGAAGGTCGACGTGAGCAGTCCGCCGAGGATGACCTTCGCCATGGGACTCTGTATCTCGTTGCCGGGCAAATCGCCGCGCAGCGCCAGCGGGATGAGCGCCAGGGCCGACGTGAGCGCCGTCATGAGGATGGGGTTCAGACGGTCGAGCGAACCGGTGACGATGCTCTCGCGCAGCGACATGCCCTCCTCGCGCAGGTGGTTGTAGCGGTTTATCAGCAACATGCCGTTACGCGTCGCGATACCGAACAGCGATATAAATCCGATGATGGCCGGGATGCTCACCTCGCCCGTCGTGAGCAGCAGGGCGAAGACGCCGCCTATAAGCGCCAGCGGCAGGTTGAGCAGCACCACGCCGCTCTGCACGGCGTTGCGGAACTCTACGTACAGAAGCAGGAATATCACCACGATACTCATGAGCGACGTCAGCAGCAGCGTGCGGCTGGCCGCCTGCTCGCTCTCGAACTGGCCGCCGTACTCGATATGGTAGCCCTCGGGCAGCGTGATCTGCGCATCCACACGCTCGCGGATGTCGTTCACGACGCTGCGCAGGTCGCGGCCGCTCGTGTTGGCCGAGATGACGATCTTGCGCTTCACGTTCTCGCGGTTGATGGTGTTGGGGCCCGACGACGACACCACGTCGGCCACATACGACAGCGGCACCTTGTTGCCGTCGGCGTCGTCGATCATCAGGTCGCGTATGCGCTCCATCGTACCGCGGTTCTGCTCGGCGGCACGCACCACGAGGTTGAACGTACGTCCCTGCTCGTATACCTGCGACACCGTCTCGCCCGCCATGTTGACCGCGACGAACTCGTTGAAGGCCGACAGGGGTATGCCGTAGCGCGCCAGCATCTCGCGCTTGGGCACGATCTTCAGCTCGGGGCGCTCGATCTGCTGCTCGACATTAAGGTCGGCGATGCCCTCGACGTCGGCTATGGCCTCCTTGATGCGGTTGCCTATCGCGAACATCTCGTTCAGGTCGTCACCGAAGAGTTTTATGGCGATGCTCGCCTGCGTACCGCTCAGCATGGCGTCGATGCGGTGGCTGATTGGCTGCCCGATCTCGATGTTGGCCCCGACGATGGTCGAGAGCTTCTCGCGCACCTCGGCCAGCAACTCGGCATGCGACCTCTCGCCCAGCGTGAAGGGGGCCTCGATCTCCGAGACGTTGACACCCAGCGCGTGCTCGTCCAGCTCGGCGCGGCCCGTCTTGCGGGCCACGGTCTCGATCTCGGGTATCGAGAGCAGCAGCTCCTCGGCCTGACGCCCTATGCGGTCCGATTCCTCGAGCGAGATGCCGGGCAGCGAACTTACGTTGACGGTGAACGACCCCTCGTTGAACGAAGGCAGGAAGCTGTGGCCCAGCGTGAAGAAGAGCCCCAGCGCCACGAAGAAGAGCACGGCCGTCGCCCCCACCACCGTACGCTTGTGGTGCAGCGCCCACTCCAGCACCACGCGGTAGTAGCGCCTGAGCCATACGGCCACGAAAGCCTCCTTGGGCATGCCGCCGTCCCTGTCGCCGCCCAGCAGGTAGCTGCACAGCACGGGGGTGAGCGTCAGCGCCACCACGGTCGAGGCGAAGAGCGCCACGATGAAGGCTATGCCGAGGGGTATGAGCATGCGGCCCTCCATTCCCGAGAGGAAGAAGAGCGGCACGAAGCTCACCACGATAATGAGCGTCGAGTTGAGAATAGGCATACGCACCTCGCGCGAGGCCTCGAACACCACCTCGGTCACCGACTTGCGCTCGGCCGCAGGCAGAGCGCGCCGCTCGCGCAGGTGTTTCCACACGTTCTCGACGTCGACAATGGCATCATCGACAAGCGAACCTATGGCGATGGCCATACCTCCGAGGCTCATCGTATTTAGCGTAAGGCCCATGTAGTGCAGCACGAGGATCGACACCAGCAGCGACAGCGGCAGCGTCACCAGCGAGATGAGCGTCGTGCGCACGTTGGCCAGGAAGAGGAAGAGTATGACCACCACGAAGAAGGCTCCCTCGAGCAGCGAACTCTGCACGTTGTCGATCGAGCTCTCGATGAAGCGCGACTGGCGGAATATGTCGGTCGAAACGTGCACATCCTTCGGCAGGTTCTTCTGCAGGTCGGCCAGTGCCTCCTCCAGGCGCTGCGTCAGCTCGATGGTACCCGTATTGGGCTGCTTGGTCACGGTCAGCAGCACGGCCTGCTCGCCGCGCTCCGAGGCAAGGCCCAACTTGGGCTGCTGCGCCCCGACGCGCACGTCGGCGACATCCTCCAGCGTCACCGGCACGCCGTCCACGCGCTTCACCACGGCACGCGCCATCTGCCGCACGTCGGTCGTCGAGACCACGCCGCGCACGATGTATTCGTTGCCGTACTCGTATATCACGCCGCCGTTGGTGTTACGGTTCATGTCGCGCGTGACGGCCATCACGTCGGCCAGCGTCACGCCGTAGTGCTTCATCCGCTCGGGATGCAGCAGTACCTGATACTCCTTGATGTCACCGCCCAGCACGGCCACCTGCGCCACGCCGCCCGTCGAAAGCAGGCGCGGACGTATCGTCCAGTCGGCTATCGTACGCAGGTCGAGCATCGAGGTGCTGTCGGCCGTCAGGCCCACGATAAGCACCTCGCCCAGAATCGACGACTGTGGCCCGAGCGTCGGGTTGCCCACATTCTCGGGCAGCGTCTCGCCCAGCGTGGCGAGCTTCTCGGATACGATCTGACGGTCGAGATATATGTCGGTGCCCCAGTCGAACTCGACCCACACCACCGAGAATCCCGTCGTCGACGACGAACGCACGCGGCGCACGCCCGTAGCTCCGTTGACGGCCGTCTCGATGGGGAATGTCACCAGCTGCTCGACCTCCTCGGCCGCCATGCCGCCCGCCTCGGTCATGACGACCACCGTCGGGGCGTTCAGGTCGGGGAAGACATCCACCTCGGCGTGGAATGCGCGGTAGAGTCCCCCGACAAAGAGCAGCACCGCCGCCACCAGCACCAGCAGACGGTTCTGCAACGAGAAACGTATTATTCTGTTAAGCATGGCCGTCGGGTTTAGTGGTTATGCGAATGTGCCGGTATGGCGTTCGACGCCGAGGCCAGGCGGACGTGTATCGCACCGCGCGTGACGACACGCTCGCCGCCGGTCAGGCCCGCCGTTATCTCCACGCGCTCGCCGTCAGTGGCGCCCGTGGTCACAGCCTGCTTGCGGTAGCAATCCTCGTCCAACTGCACATATACGAAATATACACCCTGCTCCTCGGTGAGAGCCTCGACGGGCAGGCTCAGCACGCCCTCGCGCTCCGCGGCAAGCAGCCACACCTCGGCGAACGACCCGGCAACCACATCGGCCGCGTTGTCGAACGAGAAGGTGACGGGGATATAGGCCGACGCATCGTCGGCATTGCGGCCGTAGGCCACCATGCGTCCGTTCAGGTCGGCCAGACGGTGGAGCTTGTCGCCCGAGGCGGCGCGGAAGTTGGCCGTCGTGACATTGGCAAGCAGGACGTAGTAGCGCTCGGGCACATCGACACGCAGGTTAAGACGCCTGTTCTGCGTCATAACAGCCAGCGGCGTGCCCATGCTCACGTAGTCGCCCTCCTTCACCGAGCAGCTCTTCACATAGCCGCCCGCGGGGGCCTCCACCACGGCGCCGCCCTGGCCGTCATCGCGCGCCACGGCCTCGTAGGCCAGACGCGCCGTGCGGTAACGCTCGACCGTAGCCTCGTACTCCTTCTGCGAGACGATGCGGTCGGCCACCAGCGAGCTGTCGCGCTCGTATTCGGCACGCGCCTTCTCGTATGCTATGCGTGCGCGCTCGACGGCATCGCCGTCCTGCATGCGCTCCGACGAGATGGTGAACATCGGCGCCCCCTTGGCCAGCAGCGCTCCCTCCACCAGCGGGCGGGCGAACGACACCACTCCCGACACCGACGCCACGACCGTGGTCTCGTCACCCGGCGCGGGCATCACCCGACCGCTGGCGACAATCACGTCGCGGAACGTACCCGCCGTCACCGTCTGCACCTCGACACCCGCGGCGGCAGCCTTTGCCGCCGGCAGCGAGATCTCGCCCGCAGCAGCCTCGGCGGCATGGTCATGTGCATCGGCCTCGGCAGCGTGATCGTGCGCCCCGGCTTCATGGTCATGGCCTTCGTGGTCATGCGCTTCGGCCTCGTGGTCGTGGCCCTCGTGATCATGGCTCTCGTGGTCATGACCCTCATGGTCGTGCGATGCGTGGTCGTGCGCCTCGACATCGGTCCCGTGTGCATGGTCGTGCGACGCGCCGCCGTTGCTCTGGCATGCCGTCCACGCCGCGCAGCACAACATGATCAAAAACAGTTTTGCTCTCATATCGTAAGATTTTATCATATTATGCGTACAAACGCCGTAAAGATAAGCCAAAAACGCTGCAACCGAGTTGCAAACAACCCGGCAGCGAAGCTGCGGCCACGCCGGCCGCGTCCATACGAACACAAAGGAAAGCAGATGATTGGCCCCGAAAGCCGGGCCCGCGCGGCGCCCTCGCCGCTACATGTCGCCGCGCCCTGCGGCCGAGCACTCGTCGCACACGCCCTTGACGATATAGTTTATCGCGTGGGTGACGAATCCCGCGGGCAGCGACACCACGGGCACGCCGATAGTCTTCAGGCAGAAGGTGCGGTGGCACACCTCGCAATAGAAGTGGGTGTGCATGTCCGACACCGAGCAGTCGTCGCGGCTGTCGCACGCCTCGTACTTTACCGAGCCGCTGCCGTCGTCGATCACATGCACCAGATGGCTCTTGACGAAGAGCCCCAGCGTACGAAAGACGCTAGAGCGGTCGACCGTGCCGATAATGGCCTCGATGTCGGCAAGCGACACGGCCCGCTGCGCCGAGAGGATGGCCTCCATCACCAGCACACGGTTGGCGGTGGGCTTCACGCCCCGCCTCTCAAGTCTTGCAACTGCCTCGCCTCCGTTAGTCATGCCACACATCGGTTAAGCGGGCCGCACCGCCGCCCGCACCACAAAAATAACACTTTATCGGCTAAAACCGCTCTTTTTGAACGACGATTTTACGCTCCGCGCCCCACCCGCGCCAGCCCCGGGCCGCAAAAGCGCTCCCCGCGGGCAGCAAAAGCCATGATGCGGAAAATCAACACAAAAAAATTTGCCCGCCGCCCCTTATATTCGTACTTTTGCCCCGCGCGGCGCCGTGAACGCCGGAAAAACCAACCCCGAAACACTCTTCAATGGAACAGACAACCGCAAAACGACATTCGCGAATCGACGTGGCCGACGTGCTGCGCGGCTTTGCCGTGATGGGCATCGTACTGCTGCACACCATCGAGCACTACAACTTCTACTCCTTCCCCGACACCTCGGGGCAGTGCGCGCTGCTCAACTTCACCGACAAGGCCATCTGGGACGGTCTCTTCTTCACCTTCGGCGGCAAGGCCTACGCCATCTTCGCCCTGTTATTCGGCTTCAGCTTCTTCATACAGGACGACAACCAGCGTCTACAGGGACGTGACTTCCGCCTGCGCTTCTGCTGGCGCCTGGTGCTGCTCTTCCTGCTTGGCAACCTCAACGCCGCATTCTTCACGGCCGAGGTACTGGTGCTCTTCTCGATCGTGGGCTTCGTACTGGTGGCCACATGCCGCCTGTCAGACCGCGCCGTCTTCATCATAGCGACCGTCTGCCTGCTGCAGCCCCTGCACTGGATATACCTCGCCGTTGCGGCCTTCGACCCCACCTTCACACTGCCCGCCATTCCCACCGCCGAGCTGTGGAACGCCACCTTCGCCGCGCAGAGCCAAACCTCGTTCCTCGAGATGCTGCGCGTGAACCTCACGCAGGGACAGCTCGCCAGCCTCGCCTGGGCGTGGGACAACGCACGCTTCTTCCAGACCGCCGCGCTCTTCATGTACGGCATGCTCATCGGCCGCCGCGGACTCTTCACCGAAGCGAAGGCCGACTTCTGGCTCAAGGTGCTGGCATGGTCGCTCGTGGCATTCTTCCCCCTCTACGGCGTGGCCGACATGCTACCCTCGTACATACGGTCGCAGGCGGCCCTGTCGTCGCTCACGCTCATCGTCACGTCGCTGCACAAGTGCGCCTTCATGCTCGTACTGGTGTCGGGGCTCATACTCATATACTACCGCTCCGACCTGCGCGGCTTCATGTCGAAGATCTCGCCCTTCGGCCGCATGAGCCTCACCAACTACATCACGCAGAGCATCATCGGCTCGGCCCTCTTCTACCACTGGGGGCTCGGGCTGCAGGCCACCACGACGCAGAGCTTCGCCATCGGCGTGGTGATCTTCGTCGCACAGCTGGCCTTCTGCCGCCGCTGGATGCGCACGCACAAACACGGCCCGCTGGAGTATCTGTGGAAACGCGCCACATGGCTCAAGTAGGGCGCACCGTATAAACGCGACAAGTCCCGACGGCCGACCCGTCGGGACTTGTCTTTTTCCGATACCATGTTAAGCCTCCCCGCCGCGGTTCCTTCCTCGGCCACGGCCATGACCCTCTCCGCGGCTGCCGCCGCATCCGTCACCGCCGCACGAACCGAGGTCGTTATGCACGGCATAGCCCTCGACGTGTATCGCGCTCACGGGTGAGGCGGGACACACATACTCGCATCGGCCGCAGCCGATGCACAACTCGCGCTCCACCTCGGGATAGAGGCGGCCGTCGGGCGACGGCACCATGCGTATGGCCTCGGCAGGACAGTGCTCGGCGCAGTTGCCGCAGGTCACGCCGTCAGTATGCACCACGCACAGCGACTTGCGGAAGACGGCATGTCCGATGAAGGTCTCCTTCTTGCGCTCGGCATCCAGCGGCAGTATCGCCCCCGCAGGGCACACCTCGCCGCAAAGGGTGCACTCATAGAGACAGTAACCCTTGTCGAAACGCATTACGGGGTGCATAATGCCCTCCAGACCATACTCCATGACGGCAGGCTGCAGCACATGGCCCGGGCACTTGCTCACGCACAGGTGACACGACGTGCACTTGGCGTGCAGGTGGTCGAGGCTCACCGCCCCGGCCGGAGCCACGGGATGGCGCCGCTCGAAGGGGCGCTTCACCCTTGCCACCGTCGCGAATGAGTTCTGCAGCGACTGCGCCTTTGCGGCAGGCACCGCGGCCGCCGCTGCGGCCACCGTCGTCAGGAACCGCTTGCGCGACTCGTCGACGGCACCCTCTTTCGTCACTCCCTTCGCAGGCTTCACGCCGGCGGCGTTCTTCTCACCGCCCCACGACGGGCCAAACGATATGGCTCCGTGGGGACACGCGTCGATGCAGTCGAAGCAGACGACGCAACGCGTGGGATCGACCCGGTGCGATGCGGCGTCGATGCACGAGCCCTTGCACTTGCGCTCGCACAGGCCGCATGAGACACAGCGGTCGGCGTCGATACGCACACGCAGCAGCGATGCGCGCGACACCTCGCCCAGCAGCGTCCCGACGGGGCAGAACGAGTTGCAGTACGACCGTCCGCCGCGCCACGCCGAGATGCCCGTCACGGCGAGCATCACAACGGCCAGACCGGCACTCAGCCACGACACGGTGATGCCCTGGCGCGCGAAATCGTCGCCAGCAACCAGCGCGAGGAAGTTGTTGCAGCCCTGCACCAGAGGACGCAGGCCGTCGTATATGATGCGTCCGAATATGCTGTACGGGTCCAGCAGCGCCACCGCGCCGCCCACGCCCGCGGCTATAAGTACGGCCGTCAGCGCAAGCACGCCGTAGCGCATCCACCGCCGCGGACGGCGATACGAGAAACGCGTGGCCGCGCGCTTCGACGAAAGTTTCGCCGCCACGTTCACACCGTCCTGCATCACACCCAGAGGGCACAGCACCGAACAGTAGAGACGCCCGAACAGCAGCGTCAGCAACAGCAGCGCCGCCAGCGTCCCCACGCTCACGGCCATAACGGCAGGCACCACCTGCCACCGTGCCAGCGGCGCGGCAGCACCGCGCAGCGCCCCCATCGACGTATCGCCGCCCCAGTCGGCAAACAGCACCGCCATAAGGGCGAGGACAGCCACGGCGGCCGACATGCGCAATATTCTCAACAGATTGGTCTTCATCTCTCAAACGGTTTGCGGGTTATCCCATGCGCAGAGACTCTATGAGCTCCCCGACACGGTCGATCTGACGCGGTATGTCAATCCCCTGCGGGCACTTGGGCGAACATTCGTTGCAGCCGATGCAGTGCTCGGCGCGGCTGCGCTCGGCAACCGTATTGCGGTAGCGGTTCAGCAGGCGTCGACGGCGGCGACGGTACTCGTCGTCGTGCTCACCCTCGGGATCGGGCAGCAGCTGCTCGTCGGAACAACGGTTATAGACGCGGAATATGCCCGCTATGTCGACCCCGTAGGGACAGGGCATACAGTAGAAGCAGTCGGTGCAGTCGATGCGCGTATTGTTGCGGTAGATGTCGGCGGCACGCTGCAGCAGCGCAAGGCGCTCCTCCGACAAAGGCTCGAATCCCGTCAGCGTGGCACAGTTCTCCACCACATGCTCCAGGCGCGACATGCCGCTCAGCACCGTAAGCACATAGGGATACGAGGCGCAGAACTTCAGCGCCCACGCCGCCGCCGTCATCGACTCGTCGGCCGCGGCAAGCAGCGACTTCACGCTCCCCGGCAGGTCGATAAGCGCACCGCCGCGGATCGGCTCCATCACTATCACGGGTATCTTGCGCTCGGCCAGCATCGTATAGAGCCGCTCGGCCTGCAGCTTGCGGTCACGCCAGTCGAGCCAGTTCATCTGTATCTGCACGAAGTCCCACTCAACGGGCTGCGACAGCAGCCACTTGAACAGGGCCATGTCGCCGTGGAACGAGAACCCGAGGTTACGGATACGCCCCTCGGCCTTCAGCTCGAGGAGGTAGTCCAGCACGCCCTCGTCGATATAGAGGTTCTGGAATACATACTGGCGGCTGATGCTGTGGCAGAGGTAGTAGTCGAAGTACTCCACGCCGCAGCGCTCGAGCTGCGTCGCGAATATCTCCTTTGCCTCCTCCAGGGTCTTGGCCGTGGGAGGCATCTTGTCCGCCAGGAAGAAACTCTCGCGCGGGTAGCGCTTCAGCGCCTTGCCCACCATCTCCTCCGACTTGCCGCCGTGGTACATCCACGCCGTATCGAAGTAGTTGACGCCGTGGGCATAGGCGTAGTCCAGCATCTCGAGCGTGGGGGCCTCGTCGATGGTGCCCGTATAGCGGTCGCCCCCGACCGTCGGGAAACGCATGCAGCCGAATCCCAGCAGCGACACCTCGTCGCCGTTGCGCATGTTGCGGCGCAGCGTAACACGCCCCTCGGCCGTCGGCACGGGCGCCATAGTCTCCTTACGCTGCGGCCCGTCGCCGCAGGCGGCAAGTCCCAGCGACCCCGCTGCCACGCCGGCGGCGATGTTGCGCAGCGCCTCGGCGCGCGTCATGGGACGCGAGAATATGTTTTCAGCAAAATCTCCACTCTTTCTCTCTGCCATAGCATGTCTCTTTTTTCGGCGTGCCGTGCACGCTACTTTTTCTCAGCCGCCTCGCGCTCACGTACGAAACGCAGCAGAAGCGGGTAGCCCGGGGCGCACATGTCGTGGCCGTAGCCGTCGAACTCATAGAGGGTAACATCCTTGTGCCCCGCCAGCAGCAGCATGCGGCGGAAATAGGCATTCTCCTCATAGCGGCCCAGCATCTCCATCTCGCGGTCGCCCGACAGGATCAGCATCGGCGGCGCGTCGCCACGCACATGGTAGAGCGGAGCAAGGCTGTCGACTATGGGCTGGCGGTCCGATATGCCGCGCACGCGGCGCTCCTCGAAGTGGGTGATGACCTGCCCGCTGAAGGGTATCACGCCCTTAATCCTGTCGGCATCGAGGCAGTGGCGACCCAGACGGTCCTTGTCCAGCGCCACCATGTCGACCAGATATCCTCCTGCCGAGTGCCCCGCCAGATAGATGCGTTCGGGGCTGCCGCCGTACATGGCTATGTTGCCGAAGACCCACGCCACGGCCGCCGCAGCGTCGTCGATGATATCCGTCACTGCGGCACGCGGCGATAGGCGGTAACCGACACCCACCACCACGACATTGCCGTCCAGCAGCTCGCGCGGTATGTCCTTGTTGCCGCCCGTAAGCCCGCCGCCGTGGAACCACACTATAACCGGAGCGTCGTGCGCCCCGACGGGCGTGGCCACATCGAGGCGGCACCGCTCGACGACATACTCGTCGCCCGACTTGTAGTTTATGTCACGCTTGAACGTGTAGTCGGCGGCATACGACACCACCGACACTATCAATGCCACGGCAAGCGCGGCCATTCGTTTCATCATATTCATATACATATATATTTCTCCCGTTCTTTCACTCTTCGCGTCACGCCTTGCGCAGGGCCTCGATAAAGTCGGGGCGGTTCGCCCACAGAGGCGCCGTGGCAAACCACAGTTCGCGCGCCTCGGCCTGAGGCGAGGGGTGCTCGCCGCGTATCTCGGCCACAAACTCTTCGGTTGCGGGATGCTCCACAGCCACAAACTCGGCATACCACGCCTTATGACGCGTACGCAGCGTGCGCAGCGCGTCGCGGTCGATGCCGCCGCAGCGGCAGAAGCCGCACCATAGCGTCAGCAGGCTGTATTCGGGGCTCTTCATCGGAATGTCGAACATCGCCTCGTCGAAGCACTCCCACTCCCCCATCAGCGGGTAGCAGAAGGCCAGCATGACGACCGCCTCCATGCGGTCCTCCTCGTCACAGTCCATCAGCCGCTCCCATATCGCCGCCGCCATCTCGACATCGCCCACCGCCAAGTGGTCCGCCGCCGAGGCGTAGAGCAACTCCATGGCGGCGCGCGCCTCGGCATCGTCCCAATCCAGGCGGGCATCGTCGTCGAGGCCGTCGATCAGGCGCTGCACCGCCTCGAAACGTATGCGGCACGCCTCCTGGCCGCGTCCCTCGCGTTCGCACGCACGCGCACGGCGCTGCGCGCCCGCAAAATCGCCGCCGCTCAGACGCAGCAGGCCCGAGGCCGTAGGCCTAACCGAGAACTTTTCCATTGTGTCGGAATCTGTAATTCATAAACAGTGTAAGCGCCACGGTTACCACCGCAGCCAGGGCATATGCCAGCGGGCGGTTCTCCATGCCGAAGAACTGGCCCGACACAAACACGAAGCTCGAGCAGATGAAGGTCATGAATACCGCCACGGGCATTATCACCCACATGTTGGCCCGCCGCCCGTGCAGGTATGCGGCGATGGTCCACAGCACCACCGTGGCCAGCGCCTGGTTCGTCCATGCGAAGTAACGCCACACGACGTCGAAATCGACGAACGTGATGGCCACGCCTGCGGCAAACAGCGGCACGCTTATCATCAGACGGTGCGCCACGCCGCGCTGCTCGATGTGGAAGACGTCGGCTATTATAAGGCGCGCCGAGCGGAACGCCGTATCGCCCGAGGTGACGGGTGCCGCCACCACGCCCAGCACGGCCAGTATGCCGCCCACCACGCCGAGAGTCGTCGTCGAGACGGTATTTACGACCCATGCGGCATTATTGCCATGCTCGGCCAGCGCCGCAGCCAGGCCGTCCGCCCCCGAGAAGAAGGCCATTGCAATGGCCGCCCAGATGAGGGCTATGATCGATTCGGCGATCATGGCGCCGTAGAATACCGTGCGGCACTCGCGCTCGTTGTTGACGCAGCGCGCCATCAGGGGCGACTGCGTGGCATGGAAGCCCGAGATTGCGCCGCAGGCGATCGTTATAAAGAGCGTGGGCACGATGGGCAGAGCGTGGGCGTTGATCTGGAAATTGCGGAAGGTGGTCATCTCGGGCACCTCGTAGTCGCCCAGAACGATCACGCCCAGCAGTCCCAGCGCCATGAATATGAGGGCCGCGCCGAAGAGCGGGTAGACCTTGCCTATGATCTTGTCGATGGGCAGCAGCGTCGCCACGAAGTAATAGACGACGATGATGGCGATCCACCACCAGTACGACACGGCGGGGATCATCTCGCCCAGGATGCTCGCGGGCGAGCGCAGGAAGACCACGCCCACCAGTATGAGCAGCAGCACCGAGAAGACGCGCATGAACTGCCGCGCGCCGCCGCCGAGGTAGCGGCCGATGACCTCGGGTATGCTGAGGCCGTCGTTGCGCACCAGCACGACGCCCGATATGAAGTCATGCATGGCGCCCATAAATATGCCGCCGAAGGTTATCCACAGGAAAGCCACGGGGCCGAAGCAGGCGCCCATGATGGCGCCGAAGATGGGGCCGATGCCGGCTATGTTGAGCAGTTGAATGAGGAAAGTGCGCCACAGGGGCATGGGCACATAGTCCACACCGTCGCACAGACGCTTCGAGGGTACCTCGACCGCAGGGTCAATGCGGCACACCCGCTCGAGATAGCGGCCATAGGTGAAATATGCCGCCACAAGCAGGGCGAGACAAATGAAAAACGTTACCATCGCATGGGATTTTTATCGGTATCTCCATGCGAAAATAATAAATTTTCGGGGAAAACGATATTTTTTTGCCCGAACATGCACGAACTTTGAAAATAATTACGATATTTGCACCCGAAAACAGGGCACGTACCTGACACAGGCTGCCGAATTAGCTCAGTGGTAGAGCACTTCACTCGTAATGAAGGGGTCCCGAGTTCAAGTCTCGGATTCGGCTCACATAATCAAGAGGTTACAATTTAAGTAACCTCTTTTTTTGTGTCGTTTAGGGAGCAGGAAAGGGGCAAAAAGGGGCTTTCTAGTGCAAATGTTACACATAATGTTACACATAGAATCCAAGCGTCCCGTGTTGTTTGCCTAATACGCAAACACATGAAAATCAGAACAATCTGCCGCAGCGAAATCATTTACAAAAACGGCAAATCCCCATTGGCTATCCGCTTTACCCACCAACGAGCCCACAAACTCGTCTCACTCGGCATCTCCATCGAACCGCATTACTGGGACAAAGAGACCGAAATGCTGACTGCGGATTGCCCCGATCGTGCCACCCTGCAAAGCAAGATCGACGGTACATTAACAGGATTTCAGAAGAAAATCAAAAGGCTGGAAGCGTTGGATATTCCCGTGAACTTCGATACGCTGTTCGAGGTAAAAACCACCCATATCGCAGGAATCACTATCGAACAAGGATTCAAAGAGGAGATCGAACGGCTGGAATCACTCGGAAAAATTCACTCTGCAACCAAACATCGATATGCCGTACAAGTGTTGAGTGGCTACAAGCCAACAAGCATAGCCATGGAAGCAATCGATCTCGACTATCTGAAAGGATTGGAATTATACTTGCGAAAACGAGGCAACAAGGACAACAGCATCGCCACACGTTTCGCCATCTTCAAAGCCATCTACAACAAGGCTGTTAAAGAGGGTCGGATCAAAGCAAAGCAAAATCCGTTCAGCCTTTATCAGGTGGGCAGTTTGTGGACCAAGACCCGCAAACGAGCCATCGACAAAGTGGACATCCAACGGTTGATAGATCTCGAAATTAAAGATGGACATACGACAGAGTACAGACAGCTTGCCAAGGATCTATTTCTATTCTCCTACTTTACAGCAGGGATGAATTTCGGAGATATGGCAAGGTTGCGTTACAAGGACCTAATTAAAGGCAGGATATACTACTCCCGACATAAAACCCAGAAGTTACTATCCTTTCAACTTGTACCAAATGCCATGCAGATTATCGGAAAATACAGCAAGGATAACCACGCACAAGAAGATTACATATTTCCAATTCTCGACCGCACGGAACACAAGACCGCACAGCAGATTTTCAACCGCATCCATAAGGTACTGGCAAAAATCAATCGAGAATTGAAAGTGCTGGGAGAACAGATTGGATTGGAGGTCCCATTAACCACCTATGTGGCCCGCCACACATACGCTACCGTCTTGAAACGATCTAGGGTAAGTGTAGCTCTAATTTCCGAGTCGTTAGGACATTCCGATCTATCGACGACACAAATCTATCTGGATAGTTTCGAAAACTCGCAGATCGATGAGGCCATGCAGCATTTACTGTAACAGAAAAAAGGGCACTCCAGACGGAGTGTCCTTTTCTTAAACAACAGACAGTTAGAATTATACAGCCAATGGGTGTTCAGGAAGGCGTTTTACATCTTTCGATAAAAACAGACTTGCGTCATTTGGAGAGAATCGTTCTTTATAGAGATGCACATCGGCCCCAAGAGTTCGATATACGCCATTCTTAAGAACTTTTTTCATAGTTGCACTTCCCAAGAAGACGATATGTTCGGCAACACATTCGGGAGCTAGACCCAGATTTTCACACTCTCGACAATACTTGCGGCTGTCAAGCAAGGCGTTCACCTGCTCCATGAAATCGGACCAGAATTTGCTCACATCGGAGTAAGCCGCATTCATAAACTTCTCGATGCAGGCCAGCTTAATTTCATTGTCCTTTTTCAGTTGGACTTCGAAAACAGGCCGTGCTTGCTTCATCACTCGCCACATTGGAGGCGTCATCGGACGACGGCGACGAGAAACCTGCGTTGTCTGCTGTTCTTTCTCTTCGGTAACAGAAGTAACATTGGGAGTTGCGGCAGAAGCCGAGATTGAGTTGTTGGCCACATCCTGTGCCGACTTAAAATTGGCTATGTTTGTCATAGCTTTAGATACTCCGCCTTTGCGGAGGGCGTTTGATCCTGTCACATCCCATTGCCAGAGGGAGCGCAGATCGTAAGAACTATTCTTACGACACTGCAAACATACTACCTCCAGAGGCTTTGTATTGGGAGTAAAAAATGGCCTATTTACTACTTCCTAATACCCATATATGGCAGATTCGGTGTTCGGCAACTTATTAGCATAGGCTTTTAACACACCTTTCAGAGACTCATCATTATCCTTAAAATTCTTATTTCGCGTCCATCGCATAAAATAGAAGAGGCGGGAAATAAGCAACATCTTATTATAAGAGACATCCTTGTCAAATCGGTGTTCATTGGCGGTTCTGCGATTGGGCAATTTCAACGCACCAAACAAATATCTGAATTTTTCTGCCGCAAAGCACATATAATATGAGGCATTTGAATATGTTGTGGTGTAGGTAGAATAATCTATCACTCGCAAAAACGACTTATCTTTACTCTCTTTAAGAGTTTTTCTTAATCCATACATGACTGCGGTTTTTACATATTGGTCTGCTTTACGACTATTTTTACCCTTTACTCGAAATGTTATTTCAATATCCCGAGATTCTCCGATATAATCCAACATCCTGCGGATGGATTCTGGAGGAGGCTCCAATGAAAAGCATTTGGTAAACTTTTCAATTGTCCAATCATAAACAAACAGCACAGCCCACCAAAATTTATTTACATCCAATCCAAAACCTTTTATTGTAGCTATAATATCTGTCTCTTGTAAAAACATCTCTTTTGTAAACGGAGCTTTTATCTTACCCTCGCAAACGCGATCCCAGAATCGAAGCGGGAAACTATATATAGCATCATTGTCAAGTTCATTCCAAGAATTGACAATCGCATATACATACTCCAGATCCCGTTCTTCCTGTTCGTCGGGTTCATAATATCCGAACTCATCATTCTTAATACTCATAACAAAAGGCAGTTTGTTTTTCAAAGTTAGCCTTTTTCCTTGTAAAGTACACTTGTGAGCAACCGAAAACAGCTATCAGCTCTTGAAGCATGTGTTTCAATGGAGTTTTAAGACAACATAGCAATAACATTATACCGCTAATAATAGTGAATTACACTCTCATAAAGGCGATTTAGAACAATTAGCATGTAAATTCTCGCGTAATATTAACCTTTTAGACGTTTTTCAGCAGTTCAAACACATTCCACCCTCATATAATAACACTATAACATCCTATATAACAAGGATAAAAATTTTAAAATTTATTGCATTCGACCTTTGTTCTCAATAAAAAAAGCGCTATCTTTATAATAGAAAAAAGGAGTAGTCCAAGATTGTGTACGTCCATAACAGGAGGTGTGTTTCAGCACCTCTTTTTCTTGTACCCAAACGTAATATTTTTTGATTCTGAAATGGACTGTCTCTTTAATAATAAACATACAAGATCAAAAATAATTACAGATTTTATTTCACTTTAAACTAATAGCTTATGAAAGATTGAACAATCAACGCACCCCAAGGTGCAAATTATCTTATGGACTTTATGAAAGAGGTTCCCGCCAACTGCCTGTTTAACAAGAAAAAGACGGGATGCGGGGCTACCGAACTGGCCATACGCAATGATGTACCGACGATCATCGCCATGCCTTATGTGGCATTGGTAAAGAACAAGACAATCTACCGCACCGATGATATAGAGGTGTTAGGTGTTTACGAAGACATTACCGAATGGGATATTACGCAATTTGCCAGCACCCATTCCCCCTTAAAGATAGCTACGACTTACGATTCTCTTCCACGTGTTGTAGCCGCTTTACAGAGCATTGGCATAAACCCCTACACAGATCTGTTTTTGCTTGTAGACGAGTGGCATGTTCTGTTCAACTCATATTCGTTCCGACACCGAGCCATTACAGAACTGCTTGCAACGGCAGCACGTTTCGATCGTGTAACCTATATGACAGCAACACCCATCGAGAGGGAATACATCTTGGAGGAACTGCGACACCTGCCGACCTGCGAAATAAACTGACCTAACCTTACGAAAGTAAACGTACGTTCGCGGCAGACTAACAACCCATACTTATACATTGCAGCAAAGTGCCTCAAGGTTTTACAGGACGAATTGCCATACAATCTTCATATTTTCGTAAATAGTGTAGATTTTATCGCGAAGATTATTGACTCAATAAAACTCGCTCCCGAAGTTGTCAAGATTGTTTGCTCCACAAGTGGAGATAGCAAACAAGAGAACCAGAGGAAATTGGGTAGCTCCTATTCCATCAGTCAACCGTCAGATCCCGTAAAGAAAATCAACTTCTATACCTCGACCTGTTTTGAGGGGTGCGATATATACGACGAAAACGGAGTGACATTCATTGTCAGTGACGGAAGAAAAGCGCACACTCTATTGGATATTTCCACCCTTTTCACACAGATATGTGGCCGCATCCGAAATTCACGTTACAAGACGCAGATCATACATGTTTATTCCACAACCAAATACAGCAAGACAGTAACGCTCAATGAATTTATAAGGGCAACAAAAAAGACACTTTCAGAGGCAGAAGATTATGCCGCCGAGATAAATTCATTAAGTGAGGCGACTCGAATCAAAACCCTCTCAAAAATCCCCTATATTAACGAGCAATATGTAAGAATAGAGGATAACAGATTGGTTGTGGATAAGAACCTTGCCAACATGGACATCGTTAATTTCAAAATCAGCCGACACATATACGCGACTTATGTGAATCTTACCGATGAACTGCAACGTAATGGCTATAAAGTAGCAGTGCGTACATACAGCAAAGTCATTGAACAGCTAGCAACTAAACCCAAAGCCCGAATAACATTTCAAGAACTATTCGATGAATATTGCCGATTGAAAACAATGACGACACCATTCTTCGTGTTAGAGAGTCCCGCAGAATTATGTACCAGAATAGAGCAACGAAATCCTTTAGTAAAACAGGCTTATGATAAATTGGGGGTTGCAAAGGTTCAGGCATTAAAATACCATGTGGGCAACATACGACGAGAATTGGTAAAGATCCTTTCAATAGGCGACGACTATAAAATCGTGAAAATGATAAACGCTGAATTTCAAAAACAAACACCAATTACAAAGAGCAAAGTAAAAGAACGATTACAGAATATTTACGACGCTCTGGGGCTCAAACGAAAAGCCAAATCTACAGATCTGGCCAAATGGTACGAAATAAAGAACATATCAATGCGAATTAACGGAACCCCGACTACTTGTGTAATAATCATAAGAGACAAGATGATAAACAGGTAATTTACTTAATCACAAATAGAATAGACTCATTCCCTACATTTATTCAATCTAAATTGAGGCATATAAAAATCACTATAATATATCTTTTGCCTCCTAATAACTCCTTGCATTATTCTCTTTAAACCTAAAAAGATATAACTTTGTAAATCATTCTTAAATTATATCATAAATGGAAGAGAAAGGAACTGTACCCTCAATATTGGATAGCTCTTTGATGAAATGGGCCGCTTTTATTTTTACAGCCATTGGTGCTATATGGATATTTTATGATAATTTCATAAAAAAAGATAGCCCTAATTTTGAGTACGAAATCTTATCTGAGACAAGCATATTTAATAATCAAGAAAATATTTCATTATTGCGCATTTTTATTGATAGTCTTGATGTTCAAAAAAGCCATGCTAATATTAGTTTTTTTACTATCAAAATAGCAAATAATGGGAATAAACACATATCCTCTGAATCATATGATAGTGGCTATTTTGGATTAAATATCAATAATGGGGTTGTAATTGAGCCTCCTGTACTTATATCTGCGTCAACAGAATATTTACAACGAAAAATCAATCGCGGACTCTTAAAATTAAGAGATAGTGTTTTTATTGAGATACCTAAAACTTCTTTGGATATAGAAGACTATTATATAATCAAGTTTGGACTCATTCATCATAATGACTCAATTCCGAGTTTTGATAGTGAGGGGAAAATTGTAGGTCAGAAAAATATATATATAAAAAATATAGCGAAAGCTTCTCCTAATTTAGTTCACCAAGCTTTTTATGGTAAATGGAGTGTACAAATTATTAGGATATTCTGCTATGGTATATCGTTTCTGATCTTGCTTTTTTGCCTCCTATGGGTTTTCTATGTTGCTATTCCTAATTATATAGCAAAGAAAAAAAGGAAATCAAGTCTGAAAAACATATTAGGCCCCCATCAAATTGATTTTACAGTTAGGGAAGATTATATTGTACATGGAGCTAAGCGAATAATACAAATTTGTGAGGCGCTTAAAGACTCTGATGAAACAATAACAAGAAAATATAATCAATCTTTAAATTATATAACATCAAACGCTCCGTTAACATTAAACAACAACCAGAGAAAGTGGCATGAGCAACGAGTAGCTGAAATCCAGGATTTAATAAACACAAAATATATTATACAACAACCAGAGAATAATACATTGTCTGTTAACAAGCAACGCAAGGCTTCTGTTAATTTTTTATATAATTTATTACTCAAAAACGGACTATTACAAACAAATAATTGACACACTCGTTAAGACCTATTAAACAATTCATTAAATCAAAAGAAGAGGAGCCTCAACTCCTCTTCTTTTATTTGAGCCAACACTCTCTATTTCTCGCCCCGCCCCTTTTCTGATGGAAAACAAAATTATTTCCTTTACCATATAATAGGATTCCACTTTAAACAGGCCACCCCTATCCATGTCCGAGACTTAATCTTTACATGGTATAGTTAAAATTTTTTGTAGTTGGATTACAGCGTATATATGACAAACATATATTCAAATTGCTATGAGCTATACACAAGAAAAGGCCAAACAAATGACGGACATCCATGTTCTATGGGGACAAAGTTCGGTAATAGAAGAGTTAATCCAAGCTGGGAAAATCGATGAGGAGTACATCTATCCCTTTAATGGCGAAGAGGTGTTGGAATGGTGGTTGGTAACATCGTGGCTGGCCGATCGGTTGAGAGAACAGGGCGAGATCGTTATCGATGAACTTGGCTGTCACTGGTGGGGACGAATGTCGAGCGGACAGGCTATCTACATGGACCATGTAATGCAGGAAATTTTCGGAGATAATTAATTGATTTTCCTTGCAAATACGAATAATATTGTTTACTTTTGCGTCAACAATCAAATAAAGGCAAGAAAAATATGTAGTACTAAATAGATTATTGCGTTTCAGAACGGGTACCCCATCCTGTCCCGTCATATGTTAATATTAATAAAACATTCGAAAAATGGGGACAATCAAGAATGCAGAGTTGTCGATGAAATCAGTTCGACGGCTATTGGAACGCAATCATCTTGCCTACACGATTAAAAAGGATGCAATCCTTTTTAATCGACGTTTCAATCGTAGAACAGGACAAAAATCCTACTATTACATCGGCTTTACTGAAGGTGGATTGAAAATCGGCCGTCAAAACATTGTGTTCGGCAGCGTAGACTATGATGTCTATGACGAAGACGATTTTGCGATGGAGGTATGCTTCCGCAATGCAATGTGTACCGACATGGCTTTTTTCGCATTCCATTTTCACGATCTTTTCCCAAACTTCTATCCAATCGATGAATACAACGATTGGAATAAGTAAAAGGCGACAGACTTTGCAGCGATAACCTACTGCAAGGTCTGTTTTTTTGTTTAACTATTAAATAATACTGTTATGCTAGCACCATAGAAACAAATATACTTGCAGCAACCCCTAAAAGGAGATAAGGTTGTGGTTTTTCCGAAAATGTTTCATATATTTGTGAAACATACTAATTACGGGAAGCGTAAGTTTATTCTCGATGTTGAATCTGGTAAATTTAGTTATATCTCAAAATTTCACATCATAATATCTTGTAAATCAATAGTTTATATTGTGATGTGTTTTTATCAAGAAACAAATTAGGAACAGAAACACGAATTATCTTATTTTCTTGTTTTTTTGTTTG
>JALENN010000011.1 GCA_022767745.1 Alistipes sp.
GTTACATACGCGTTACGCACCCGTGCGCCGGTCGCCGGCAAATGAAGCAAGCTTCATTCCCGATGCCCCTCGACTTGCATGTGTTAGGCCTGCCGCTAGCGTTCATCCTGAGCCAGGATCAAACTCTCCATAGTATTAAAAGAATTTTTTAAATCTTAGCTCTAATCTCAAAGGTATTGTTTGAAATCACTCTCTTGCAAGAGTGGATAAAACTTTCTTAGCTGCTCAATATCTTCAAAGAACTTTATTCCAATTTTGTTCGGAACTTCTCTCTTTTACCACCTCGCTCCGAAAAGCGGGAAAGTGGTGCAAAGGTAAGGCAAGTTTTTCAAACTTCCAAATCTTTTTGGATTTTTTTTCGTTTTCAAGACCGCCTTAAGAACTTGCGCCTCATCGAAGCATCTTATCTTCATCGAAGCGGGTGCAAAGATAGACCATCTTTCCTTATTATCCAAATGTTTTGAAAAGTTTTTTTGAAAAACTCATCTTAAGAACCTTGCTTGTCCGAAGTATATCCTTCATCAAAGCGGGTGCAAAGTAAAGGGATATTTTTGTAATGTGCAAATCATTTTGGACATTTTTTAAGACAAATTTGAACCCCATTTATCAAGACGCTGTGTAAATGGCACTTGCGCGGAGGCCTAAATTATGAGAAATAGCAGATAACAGCTTTAGTTGCTATGTAAAAACCTGGTAACACTATTTCTATTGGACTAACATACACTCTGAATCTTGTAACCGGGGCACTCACTACTTACGTATTTGGTACAACAAACCCACATCAATAACCCTTGTCGATCCAAACATAGGAACAAAGCATCACTTGGCACTATTACCACCGCGTACAGGATAAACCGCATACTTTATATAAAAGTATATTGCTACAATAAAGAGATTATACCCTCGACTCAAGTCGAGCAGCGCTACTATATACATACATTATATATGTAAATACTAATCAGTACTCACTACTCATAGTCTACACACAGCGGCTCCATGCACAAGAATAAAGTACTACCCTACTTGCCTAAAAGCTGCTACTGGCAATCATGATACTCCTATTACATAAGTCAAGCGTGACGTATACAAAGGCTCACAGGCTTCTTCACTAATTGCAGAAAAAAAGCGGCGATGCATTTCTGCATCGCCGCCGACAAATTAAGAGGAATTAAGGTTTTAAGTCTTGCACCCTAAGATGCTGACAATTTACTTTACGAGAGAAATCCAAAGTTCATGGTTCTTGAACTCGATGTGCGAACCTTCAGGTGCAGCAGCAGCAAGTACCCACTTGGGATCACCGGTGAACGACGTAACAACGCGGTTATCGGCAGAAGGATCGGCTCCAGATACTGCAGGGCGCCAAGAAAGAGTAGAACTCCATCCGCTCGTATCGCCATACATCTTAAACTCGCCCTTCTTCGAAACCGTATTGTACACCAGACAATCAGGATTCTTATAATCGTACTCCAACTGACGGAGACTACTCGGCATACCCCAACCTTCGGCTGCATCGCCGATGATGTAAACAGGCAGAGAACAGTAACGACCTACATAACAATTGCCGGTAGGAACATCTCCCTCGTCATTGTAATCGACGCTGACGGCGTAATTGTTCACCGTTCCCAACGCTCCACTCACATAAGGATCAAGCGTAGCGAACTCGGCATACTTTGCAGCCTCCTCATCAGAGGTTACATACACCATCTCACTGTCGCCCTTCTTTACAAAAGCGGGATACTTGGCTGTATTCTGCGTCGATACCACAAACGTTGAGTTAGGATTCAGAACCGCAATCTTCTGGTAGAAGAGATTCTTGTTCTTGTTCGTAATCTCCATGGCATTCTCGATGCCGCTTCCAGCAGGATTTGCATCGCCTACCAGATAGAGGTGCTGCAACGGTATATCATAAGCAACGGTCTTGACAAAGCTCTCGGCGATCGTCGGCTTGTAATAGAAAGGACCGTTTTCGATATATGCCAGGACCTTAACCTCGAGCATGAACTCAACGTTAGGAGCCATAGCACAATCCTGAATGATGAAACGATTCAAGGCGCGCTTAGATATCGTGTAAGAAGTAATATCCGAAGTCAGATCGCCGCTTGATAATGCAGGCGTGAAATTCTGACCCTGAACTCCAATCTTGAACACATAGCGTATTGTATATTCGTCGGTCGGCGGATTGATAGTGTTCCACGAGAAAGTCAACTCCTCGGCAGCAGCATCCTCCGTCAGGATCAACTCCTCGGCCGGAAGTGTCAGAACCATGTTGCGATCCGCCTCCGGCTTGTCAAACCAGTTGTCCAAACCGTCAGGATCCTCACAGGCCGTGAAACCGAGAACTCCGACGAGCAACATTAATTTCATTATGTTTTTCATAATCTTCTTTTTTTTGCGTTATTCAAAACTATTCGCCGCTCTCGGCCGAAGCATCCTCCCAGAAAGGAAGCTGCACAAGATTCTCATTCTTGTCGATCTCGGTCTGGAAGATGGGCATCCAATAGTACTCCTGCTTCCATACACGGGGCAGACCGTTAGCCGTACGTACGTAGAATGCACGAGGATCATTCTTGTCAGTAGAACGCTTCGTACCGGTAAAGTTCATACCGCCATGATAGTAATCCTGGCCGTCGCAAACCTCTTCCATCATCATCCAACGACGAAGGTCAGAGAATCGAATATTTGTATCGGCTCCACTAAGCTCCACGCGACGCTCACGCTTGATAAGACGATCCATAGTTTCCTGATCCGAAGATACTTTAATCTCATTCTCGCCGGCAGTGCCCCAGGTATACTTGGGAACACCCGCACGCTCGCGAATAAGGTTCAGATACTTAAGGATGTCCTCGTGACCCGGATGAAGCTTGTTAAGACACTCAACATAGTTGAGATAGAACTCGGGCAAACCATAGAACTTACCCTGCTGATAAGAGTAACTACCGTTTTTCTTGTCATCACCGGGATTCATAGACTTGTTAAGCAGATAACCGCTGCCAGGTGCGTCATGCGTACCGTCGTTATCGATAGAGGTGTGTCCTACAAGATCCTCAAAGGTCTCGCCTGAGTTAAGGTATGCACTGTTATAGAAACAGCACTTACGCTTTGCGGGCACATACCACATCTCGTTGTACTTAACGGCCATATAGAAACGCGGCTCACGGTTCACATACATCTTAAACGTGTTAACGTCCGTGATCATAGCCATACCGTCATCGCGGAACGACACGGCACCGCCCCACTTGGTCTTACGGTACTCGGGAGCATTCGAGAACTCCGTTTCCGAATATCCCTCTCGGATAGCCTCGGGGTTGATTACAGGAATGGTCTTATAGCCATTAGCATCCTTCTCGTAATAATCACCCTCATAGTCTCCGGCAAGGGGATCGAAAGGATATACACCACTGCTCATCGCGAATGCGTCAACAAGCGACTGTGAAACACATACGCCACCATTACCTCCGTATCCGTGAGGAGTACTGAAGTTAACCCAATCCTTATATGAAATTGAAGGCTTTGCAAACAGAACCTCACGGTTGTTACCGCGCGAGGGGTCAAACGGCGTAGTGCTGCTGCCAAGCAACGACATGAACGGATCAAGCGTACCATCGTCATTATATGCCTTGAACAACTCATAGCCATACTCCTCCGCAAGATCGATAACAGCCTTGTTGGCCTCTAGGGCGCGCTGCCATTTGTTCTCGTCGTAACTCTGCGGGAAGAGCTTCTCACCCTCATTGTTCACATGGTCGTAATACATCGGGTTTCCGTTAACCAGCGGGCTGGCATTGAAAAGCAACATACGGGCACGGGTACAATAGCAGAAGAAGCGATTGATTCTACCGTACATGCTAACACCCTGCGAGTACTCAACGGGAAGGGCATCTCCAACCTCCTTGAGCTCCTGGTCGATCCAATCGACAATGGTATCCCAAGGCTTCTGACCATACTTCAACTCTTCGATAGGAGTAGACGTCGGTACCGACGGCGACTCGGGATCGAACGGGCACGGACCATACCAATAGAGGAACCACCAATAGTAGTATGCTATCAGTGCTCGGCACTCGAGTTTCATATTGTCCACATCGCTCTGATATACGTTATCAGACTCGATTGCATGAACATTCTCCATGAACACCTTGGCCTCGCGTATCTTTTTGGGCATGTTGGCCCAAACGTCACCGCTCCAGCTGGTATTGGTTGCCCACATACCTATAGCACGCCGGTTGCAGTCCCAACCCCACTGATACCACAGATAAGAGGGGCGCACATCATCTGCCAACGATGCGCAACCATACTTGTTCAAGTAACCCCACAGAGGATCCGGCAGACCCGAATACACATAGGCCAGCCACCCCTCCATACGGACCTTATCGTTGAATACCATATCCAACGTAAGCTCGGTATCGGGCTCCTTATCGAGGTAGTTGCACGAGGTCATTGTCGACAACGCCACTACCAAAACTAAAATATATCTGTATATTTTCATAATCCTTGAATTGTTTCCGATTAGAAGTTCAAATCAATACCGAATACAACCGATTTCATTCCGGGGTAACGCAGACCCGTAGCGGTATCGATCTCGGGATCCCACATGTCAAACGGAGAGAAGGTCAACAGGTCGTTTCCGCTTACGTATACACGGAGCTTCTTCAGACGGATCTTCTCAATCCACGACTTGGGAAGGCTGTAGCCGATCTCGACGTTCTTAAGACGCAGGAACGACATGTTCTTGAGCCACCAGGTAGAGGGCAGGTTATTGATCGTAGAAGTGTAGTGCAGACGCGGCCAGAAAACATCCTGCGACGGGTTGTCAACGGTCCAGCGGTCCTGATAGTTCGAATAGGGGTTACCGAGAATACCCTGACCCGAACCGGGCAGGAAGTAGTTCGATCCATTACCGATAATCTTGTAAGCGTCCCCTACACCTTGGAAGAATACATTAAAATCGAGGTTCTTGTAGACAAAGTTACCACCGAAACCGTATACAAAACGCGGGGCAGTGGTATGTCCCAAGTAGGTTTCATCCATAGCCGTAATAGTACCATCACCGTTAAGGTCGGCATACATGATATCACCGGGCATGGGATCGGCACCGAGCTCAGGCTGCGGCAGCGTCGGGTCAAGCTTTCCATTGATAAAGTCGCTGTCCTCATAGAGACGGAGTGCTATATAACCGTAATGCTCGTTCACCGAACGGTTGGTAGCGCTACGGTAAGTACCCTTCAGAGACTCGGCCTCATCACGCTCTCGAACCCAGTTCTTTGCGTACGATGCCGTACCGCGCAACTGCATGTAGAAGTCCTTGTTGAAGCGGTGGCTCCAGGTAAGCGCCGCCTCGAAACCCTTGTTGTCTACGATACCGTAGTTGGCGTAAGGAGTGCTGATGAAACCGTTCTGCGTAGGTATCGACGAACGCTGGATGAAGATATCGGTACGATACTCGTCGAACACATCGAACTGCAGGTTGAGCTCGTTGAACAAGCCGATCTCAATACCTACATTGGCCTTACGGACGGTCTCCCAAGACAGGTCGCTGATACCCGGGTCACCCTCAGTAACACCGTTGCGCGAGTAACCGCCCTGGTAGCCCCAAGTATAGCCGTCCTGACCCTCCTTGATGGTGGTGATGTAGGCAAAACGACGTCCACCGATCTGGTCGTTACCGGCAAGACCCAATGAAGCACGCAGCTTCAGGGTAGAGAAGATATGCTTTGCAGGCTTGAAGAAAGGCTCCTCCGAAATGATCCAGCCGATTGCTCCCGAGGGGAAGAAACCGTAACGCTGGCCCTTGGCGAAGTTCTCCGAACCGTTGTAACCGAAGTTGAACTCGGCAACATAACGGTTGTCAAAGTTATATGAGAGACGACCAGAGAAACCCTGGTGACGATAAGGCTGGTAGCTACCGCTGTCGTAGCTGTCCTGCATGTAGAGCAACAGACCCTCTACGTTATGCTTCTGGCCGAAGGTGCGGTTATAGTGGATGCTACCCTCGAGGTAGGTACGGTTGTTACCGTAAGTACCGCTGGCCGAAGTGCCGAGGAACTCCTGACCGTAGCTCGAGATCTCGAGAATAAGTTCACCGTTCTCGTCACGCGTAGTAGCTACGTTATAGTAATCGGGAGTCTTGCTTCGGGTAAGAGTCTTGCTCTGGTAGTTATCGAATGCGAACTTAACGTTGGCAGAAAGGCCCTCCGTAATGAAATCGAGCTTCTGATCGAGCGTAACGAGGGTCTCGAGCTTAGCGTCCGTCACGCGTGAATAACCCTTCTGGGTCTGCTCTGCCCACGGGTTGTTACGGCCCGAACGGATAGGTATTGCACCGTTATCATAGATGGGCGGGTGCACGAAGCTAGGAGTCTGGAATGCGATATCGAATGCCGTATCGGTAGACTGGGCACTCTTTCGCAGCTGCTGCAGATAACCGCCGATGCTGATACCCAGCAACGTAGTCTTGGTGATGTTGACATCGACGTTAGAACGTACCGTGAACTTGTTCAGACGCGTAGCCGTATCGAAATCGACATTGGGGTCTACGGCCATGATACCGTGCTCACGGAAATAGGTTGCAACCAACGAATAACGCAAAATCTCGCTACCGCCGTTTACATTCAGCGTGGCACGCGTATTCTCCGCCAGATTGTTGGTGATAGACTCAAGCCAGTTCACGTCGGGATAGAGCTCGGGGTCGTAACCCGTACGCGTACGCTCGATGATTGAAGGAGCATATACATATGAACCCTCACCCTTCTCATCGGCATAAAGTTCATTCAACAGGTCCATGTAGTCGGCGGCACCTGCGAACTCGGGAAGCTTCGTCGGCGTCTGGATAGACTGCTCGATACGGAAGTTAACGCTCGGCTTACCTATCTTACCACGCTTGGTAGTGATCACGATAACACCGTTTGCACCGCGCACACCGTACATGGCGCTGGCCGATGCATCCTTCAGTACCGAGAACGACTCGATCTGCTCCACATCCAGGTCGTCGAGCGTACGCTCGATACCGTCGACAAGAACCAGAGGCGTCGTTGTACCCTGATAAGACGAGATACCGCGGATCCAGAAGCTCGAGGCATCGTATCCCGGCTCGCCCGAAGGACGATAGGCGATGATACCTGCGATCTGACCTGCAAGCGTGTTACTGATGTTTGACGTAGTACCCACATCGAGATTCTCGGGCTCGACCGACTGGATTGCTCCTACGATCGACGCACGCTTCTGGGTACCGTAAGCCGTAACGACAACGTCGTCGAGGCGCTGAGTGCTCTCCTCCATCTTGACGTTGATAACGGTTTTAGAACCGACCTTTACCGTCTGCGATTGGTATCCGATGCTCTCGAATACAATCTCAGCTGAGGCAGGGACCTTGATAGAGTACTTACCGTCGATGTCGGTCATGACACCGTTGGTTTCGTTACCCTTTTCAATTACGGTAACTCCGACCATCGGGCCGTTAGCATCAGTAACGGTACCCGTAACGGTTAACTGCTGTGCATTGGCATTTACCGAAAAGAGCACGAATGCTACGGCAAACACTGAAATCACAGTGCTTCGGAATTTCCCCTCCCCTACATTCCTTAAGAATGAGTAGAAATTGACCATAATCTAATAATTAGGTTAAAAAAAAGGTTAGTGCCGGGACATTAAATAAAAGCGCCCCCGGCTACCGCTTTCCCCGTCAACACAAACACGGCACCCCATGCCGATATCAAATCAGACATTGGATCTCGAACATACGGCATGATGTCGGTTGAGTTTTCGGTTATGCAAATTTAATATTTAATTCTCTCGATACAAATTTTTTTCAGCTTGAAAGCTGTATAAATCCATATTAATAGGGATTACGAAAAACGCATACCCCAGTAACAAATTACACATTAGCGCATTAGCAGAAAAATATTTTTTTATGACAAAAATTCGGGCTCTCAGAGGTAATTTAATAGTAAAAAAATATATAAATCGAGAAAGTTCACCAGCGCAAAAACAGCCCCTTACATGTATAAAATATTTATAAATCAGTTCACTTTCTATTTTGATCGTAGACACGTTATAATTCGCACCATGGAATAAAGATTTTCCATATCACGAGATACGGTCAGGAATATGGATTTCGCCTCACTCACACAGCGGCCAGACAATCGGGCCATCAACCCGCCGGCACCTGTGCCATACCGCAGCACATTACCCCTAAGTAAAAGGCTAAGCGTAAAAAATCTCGCGGCAATGCACAAATTCGAAAAAAAAACGTATCTTTGCACGCTATGTTTAACTAAATTAACTTTTTTCGAAAATGCCAAAAATGAAAACTAATGCCGCTGCAAAGAAACGCTTTACTTTCACCGGCACAGGTAAGATCAAGCGTAAGCACGCTTATCACAGTCACATCCTGACCAAAAAGACTAAGAAGCAGAAGCGCAATCTCTGTTACGCTTCAACCGTGTCGGCTGCCGACGAGGCCAAGATCAAGAGTCTGCTCGTAAAGTAGTCCGACCGACGGGACAATTTCTAACAATTAACGCGGGACAAAGCAGCCCCAAAGAGTACGAGAGAATCGTGCCGCTGCGAGTTCCATCAAAAACTTATTTACTATGCCACGTTCAGTCAACGCTGTTGCGTCACGCGCAAGGAGAAAAAAGGTTTTGAAGCTTGCCAAGGGTAACTTTGGTTCAAGGGGAAACGTTTGGACAGTCGCCAAAAACACTGTCGAGAAAGGTCTGCAGTTTGCATATGCTCACCGTCAGATCAAAAAGAGGACTTATCGTTCGCTGTGGATCACGCGTATCAACGCCGCCGCACGCACCTACGGTATGACCTATTCTGAATTCATGGGTAAGATTAACGCCAAAGGCGTGGCCCTGAACCGCAAGGTTCTGGCCGATCTGGCGATGAACGAGCCCAAGGCTTTCGAAGCAATAGTTAACGCAGTTAAATAGCCTGTCGGCCGGGGCGCGACCCCGAACCTCGACAGACGATCGCTACGCACTGCCCCATCGGGATGCCGAGACGGTCGAAGCAAAGCGGGATACGATGTATCCCGCTTTTTTCATACCCGGCCACACCCATCTCCACTACCCTGCCATTCACCGGTCACACACCATCGACTGATACAGCATATCCAACATCCGCGGCACATCATATACACGGCCCAATTTTATAAATATTGAAGAAACCGGCCGCTACCCGCACCTACCTTTCAGCAAAAGCCATCGAATCACCCTTCCCCGATAAACGGGAGCCAATCCGACGGGCACAAAAAAGCGGCGAATATTGCTATTCGCCGCCTCATGTTATTTCCAACCGCTACTTCACGTAGGTGAAGGTCCAATATTTAATATTGTATGCAGCGTTGGTCATGTAGAACTTGATCTTGTGCTTGCCCTCGGGAAGCTCGATTTCAAACGGGGTGTGGTCCATGTAGTTGCCCCAGCCGCCGCTCGCAGCAATCGTAAGCTCCTCGGTGATGGTCTCGCCATCGAGATCGACATGGAACGTTCCGCCGTTACCCGATGCGTTCACCTGTACGCGGTACGTACCTGCATCCTGAACATCGACCGTGAAGAGCAGCCACTCACCCGAAGAGGTATAACCGATATTACCGGCGCCCTCGATATCAACACCGGGACTGTTGGTATCACCACCATCGGCACGGTAGGTAGAGCCACCCTGGTTGTTGGTATCCACATCGTAGTGGGCAACGTTTCGGCCACCCTTATCGAAATCGCGGAACCACAACTCCAGAGGAGCATCGGCACTCAGGATATGCGGGCCGTTGAACGGCAGCGTCGTCGATACATAAACACTGATATCCTTTACGATAGAGCCCTTGCGGTAGTGAACCGTGGTACTGCCTTCACCAATACCGGTAATCTCGCCGGCAAGGTTCACGCGAGCCACGTTCTCGTCATCCGACCACCAGTCGAAATCCGACAGGGGCACGTCGTTTGCCTCCAGGGGAACCATCTCCACGGTCATCTCCGTGGTGCTGCCCACGGTGATCTCGAGATCGTAGGCGTTGAGTTTGATGTCGGTAAGCTCGATCTTCTCCTGAACGGTCACCTCCACGCGGAAAGTCATGCCGTCACGCTCGGCGATGATGTCGGTAGAACCCGGGCCGACACCCGATACAAGGCCGGCCTCCACGGTAGCAACCTCGGGGTCGTCGGTGTACCACTGAAAACTTCCGCCATCGTTGGGACTTGCAACCAACTGGGTCTGCTCGCCTACGAACAACGTAACAGACTGCTGATTTACAAATATCGAATAATCCACCTCCGTTCTGTCAAAGTCGTCGCATCCCGCGAAGGTCAGAGCGCCGGCGACAAACAGAGCTGCCAAATTACTAATGTATCTTTTCATAGTGCACGTTCGTTAAGTTATTCTTCTACTGTTTCATCGTCAAGATCCTCCTCGTCATCGGGGTTGAACTGCAGACGCAACTCCTCCTTCATCACGTAGGTGACACCCTCGAACGTGTACTGGTAGCACAACAGGAATGTCTTGTAGGTGTTGAATCCGTCATCCTCGATATAGAACTTGTTGGGATACTCGGGATCCTCGTTGTCGAGCTGCACGATCTGCACGTCGCGATAGGGAAGGATCTTTACCTTGCCGTTATCGGCGATCTCGAGAATCATGGCACCGCGATAGAGGGTCTCCTCGTTGGCCTCGTAAGCCTCGTTGCCGACCATCGTACGCACGCGGTTATCGGTAAGCGGGAAGAGCACCTTGGTTCCGGGCATCGACAGCTCCGACTGGTCACCCAGGATACGGCGCTTGCCGCGGAGCGTATAGCTCGTCGTACCGTCGCTGACAGCCCAACGGTTCTTGGTCTGCACCTTGTAGAGCAGATAGCACTTGTCGGGGTTGATCTCGCAGTGGTCGTACGTATCGACGCGCACGGGGATCAGGTAGGTTGTGTCGGGCGAGAGTCCTGCGGGACGCACCTTCACGGGAATGACGCCGCCGGTCTGGCCAGCCTTGATCACGCACTGCAACGACGTAATCTCGTACTTGTCCTTGGGCATGGGCTTGGCATACTTCGACACATCCTGGTCGAAGTTGTTGCGGTTGTAGGTCTCTATCAGCTCGGGATCCTCGACGATATTCACCACCACATCCTGCTTGATGTTGTTCGTACCGCCCATCGAGAACGACAGATAGCCCTCCGACTCGGCCTTATGCAGACTGAAGACCTTGCTGTTCATGTTGTCGGCATCACTTATGAAACCGAAAACATTCTTGTACTGCTCCCTCTCGAAGACCTTGTTATCGTTACACGCGACCAAGCCGAGAAGAGCCGCAGCAGTCAATATATATCTGAATTTCATAATTTCAACTTTTTATCCGTGAAACAATTAATCTTCCCAACCCGGGTTCTGGTCCACCGACGGGAGCTTGCGGATCTCGCTCAGAGGCAGCGGCAGGAACATAAGCTTCTTGTTCACCAGACGCGAACCGATACGAGACGTATTGGGGATAACACGGGTATAGAATCCGGCCTTGCCGCTGTCGACGTTCATACCGGTGATAGGCTCGCTCTCGACCTCCTCGTAGATACCCCAACGGCGAACGTCGAAGTAACGGTGGTTCTCATGCAGAAGCTCTATCATACGCTCCTTGACGATAAGATCCTGTACGGTCTGGGCGCTTGCCAACTCGCTGTCCGAAAGGCCCGGCAGACCGGCGCGGTGACGCACCTGGTCGAAGGCGTTGCGGATCTCCTGCACGTCACGCGACAGCGTATAGGTCTGGTCGCCCAGCTGCACGGTGTGCGTCGTGGTCAGGTTGTTCAGAGCCTCGGCATACATGAGCAGAATGTCGGCGTAGCGGATGATGGGGAACGCCTTGTCCATACGGCGGGCATTCGTACCGTCCCATGCGTCGGCCGGGTGGATGAACTTCTTAATCACGTAACCTGTCGGCGTGTAGTCGGTGGCGCTGTTGAGCTTACCGTTGGCCGAATCGTAGTAGTAGGTGATCGTCAGATTGTAAAGACCCGACGTGGTGCTCGAGCTGCAGGGCCAGTAGCACTCGCTGAAACCGATCGAGGCGTAGAAACGCATCTCGCGGTTGTTATACATGTTGAACACACCGCTGTTGAGACGGTATCCCGAGAAGTTCTTCTGCTGGGTGGTGAAACCGCTCTCCGAATAGGGATACTTCTCGCTCGAGTTGTCGATAGGACGTCCGTCCACCATCGCATAGTTGTCGATGATCTTCTGCGGAACAGCCATACCGCTCCAACCGCCGGCCTTCAACGGGAATGCCATACGGGTATTCTCACGCAGCGTACCGCTGTTGCGGCCCCACACGAACTCGGGGTTGGTTGCAAGCACGGCCTCGCCGTTGAAACCCTCCGAATACGAACGGTAGTGGTCGATACCGGCTGCGCCGACAGGCCACGGCTCGTAGTAGTTGGGATCGCTGGTAACGCCCTCGGGCAGAGCCGGAGTATCAGAGTCGGCCTCAACCGTATAGAGACGGTACATGGGAGCACCGCCGTTGGTCATCTCCATCACACGCTTTGCAGCGGCAGCGGCCAGAGCCCAACGCGACTCGTCGTAGTTCTGCGATACGTAGTATGCGTCATCCGAGCTGCGCTTCCACGTACCGAAGCAACGCTTGGCAACGGCACCGCCGTTGAACAACGGGCTGGCGTGATAGAGACGGATACGGGCGATAAGGCCATAGGCGGCACCGCGCGTCGGACGGCCGAACTCCATGATGGGGCGCGTCGTAGGCAGCGACACGGCGGCAGCCTCCAGCTCCGAGCAGATATACTCGACAGCCTCGTCGTAGGTCGAACGCGTGCAGTCGTATGCTGCCAGATCCTCGTTCGAGGGAATCACCTCGTCACCGACGATGATGGGAGGTCCGAACACGGTCAGGATCTTATAGTAGGCATAGGCACGCAGGAATCGCGTCGTAGCCATGATCTCGGCACGGTCCAGAGGCGTCATATCCGCAGCCTCGTCGATGCGCTGGAAAAGGGTATTACACTTGCGGATGGCGATGTAAGAATTCTTCCACATCGTCTCGAAAGAGTAGAGGTTGCTGGCGTTGATCTCGTTCAGCACCAGACGCAGGCCGTTGTATCCGTGCAGCGTCTCATACATCGTAAACGCCTCGTCGGTAGCGAGCGGGCCCGGCGTATCGGCATTCTGATGGATAGAACCCTCGTCGGCGAAGTAGCTCGTGATGCCCCACATGTAGGCCTCGACGTTACGCGTGCTGTTGAATACCGAGTCGATCTTTATCTCGTCGGAAAAATATCTGTCTACATCGAGGAAGTTGCATGACCCGAACATCGAAGCAACTGCCAGAGACAGAACTATCATATATAATCGCTTCATCTTAAATCACGTTTTTAAGGTTAGAAATGGACATACATCTGGAACGTAACCGACAAAGGCAGAGGATATACCTTACCGTTCTTGGTAGCCTGCTCGGGATCGAATATCTTGACCTGGTCCCAAACGCAGAGGTTGTTGCCCACAAGCTGGAAGTCAATCGACGAAATGCCGACCTTCTTCAAGGCATTGCCCTTATAGTTATAGTTCAACGTTACCTCCTGCAGACGCAGATAGTGTGCATTACCCTTCCAGAAATCCGAAGTCTGCGAGTTGTTGCTGTTGTATCCGTACTGCAGACGGGGATAGATGGCGTTGGGGTTCTCGGCCAGACTGGGATCGATGCCGTTGGCCAGAGCGTAGTCCATCGGGATCCAGCGGTTACGCGGATCGGCAGCCTGCTTCAGCACGTTACCCGTACGACCCTCGTAGAAGGGGGTGTAACCGGCACCGCCGCGGAAGTAGTCGGTACGGCCCGTACCCTTGAACAGCACACCGATGGTGAAGTTCTTGTACTGGAACTCACCTCCGAAACCGTACATCAACAGAGGATTGAAGCTGTAGGCGATGGGCACCATATCGTCGCTGTCGATACGGCCATCACCGTTCACGTCGCGATACTTGATATCACCCGGCTTAACCGTACCGAAGGTCTGGATGGGGCTGGTCTCGATATCGTACTCGTCCTTGAACAGGCCAAGCGACTGATAACCGCGAACCACGCCGTAGGGATAACCCGAAGCCTCCTGATAGGGATATGCGGGATTAGCCTCCTCCCAGTTGTCCACATCGTTCTTCGAGTAGGTGAAGTTGCCTCGCAGGGTCAGGTAGGTGTTCTTGCCCAGACGCTGCGTGAAGCTGATGTTACCATCGGCACCGTAGCTGCGCATGGCACCCACGTTACTGTAGGGCTGCGAGATCAGACCCACGTACTGCGGAACCTGCACACGCTGCTGGAAGATACCGTCACGCTTGTCGTTGAAGAAGTCGACCACGAAGGTCAGCTTGTCGTTGAACAGACGTCCCTCGATACCGAGGTCGGCCTTGATAGCCTTCTCCCACAGCAGGTTGTCGGCACCGATATACGACTCGACAAGGCTCTCCACTGCAGACGATCCGAACGGATTGACCGTACCGCGGTTAACCAGGGTCAGATAGGGGAAACGCTGGTTTCCGGCCAGACGGTCGTTACCTACCGTACCGTACGATGCACGTATCTTCAGGAAGTTCAGGAAGGGAAGGCCGCGGCGCATGAACTCATACTGCGTGGGCACCCAACCCAATGCCACCGAGGGGAAGAAACCGAAACGGCGGCCCGGCTGGAAGTTCTCAGATCCGGTGTAACCGAAGTTGAAGTCAACCATGTAGGTATCGCGGAAGCCATAGGTCAGACGGCTAGAAATACCCTGGTAACGCATCGGGATAGAGTTCATGTTGGTGGTTCCAGCGCTTGCCGTCTTCTCGTCGCTCATGTAGTAGTAAACCAGAGCCGATACACGGTGGTCGTCAGCAAATACGCGGTCGTAGTTCAGCGTGCTCTCGAAGTGATACTTGCGATACTGGTCGGTACTCTTGCTGTAAGACGCTGCCTGCTCGGGCACACGGAGAATGGTCACGAGTTCACCCTCCTGCGTACGGCCCACGGCCTCATAGAGGGCGGGCTGGATCAGACGCGACTCGTTGAACCAGCTGGTGATGTCGTATGCGCCCTGCGCACGGATCTTGAGGCCCTCGGTTATCATCGACAGGTCCTGCTCGATGCTCAGGGTAGTCTTACCAGAAAACTCCTGCGACGAGCGGCGACCCATCTGGTTGATCATCACGTAAGGCGAAGTCTCGGCACCCGATCCCACGGCGGGCATCTGGCCGTTAGAGTAGATCATGGGAAGACGCAACGGGTTGATCGAAGCCTGCGCCTGCCATATGTAGTCGGTATTGGCAACACCGGGCTCGTTCTGCACCTTCAGGAAGCCGTCCGATCCGAAATAGATCTTGGTCGTCTTGGTGAGGTTGATGTCGATGTTGGCACGGTATGAATAGGTGTTGTAACCTACGTTAGAGCTGTAGATGCTCGACTTGTCCTGCTTGTAAGCCGCATCCTCGATGCTGGCACCCAAGCTGAGGAAGTACTGTGCGGCCTGAGCACCGCCTCGTGCGCTGACATAGTAGCTCTGCTTCCACGAGTTGCGCTTCACGATCTCGTCCTGCCAGTTAACGTCGGGATAGAGGTCGCGGTCCAGACCGTTGCGGATAATGTTCATCTCGATATCCGAGTAGAGGGGCTCCTCGCCGCGTACCGCACGGGCCTCGTTGGCCAGCTGCGCATACTCGTAAGCGCCCACGTATTCGGGCAGACGCTTCAGGTGCGAGAGGGTGAATGCCACACGGGCCGTAATGTCAAGCTTGTCGATCTTACCGCGCTTGGTGGTGATGAGCACAACGCCGTTTGCACCACGCACACCGTACACGGCCGTTGCCGATGCATCCTTAAGTACCGAGAAGCTCTCGATATCGGCCGGGTCAAGAGCGTTGATATCGCCCTCCAGACCGTCGATGAGCACCAGGGCCGAAGCGTTGGCACCGAAGGTACCGATACCGCGGATCCAGAAATCGGCGATGTTCTTACCGGGCTCACCGCTCGACATGGTCGAGATCACACCCGCAACACGACCTCCGAGGAGGTTGGCAACCGAAGCCACCGGCTGCTGCAGGTCATTCACGTCGACACTCGTCACGGCCGACAGCGTCGATATCTTACGCTGCGTACCGAGTGCGGTTACCACCACCTCTTCCACCTGGGTGGCACTCTCGGTGAACTTGATGTCGAGGTTCTGCTCCTGCTTGGTGACAAGATACTCGACATCCTTATATCCAAGGTACGAGAACAGAAGCGTGCTTCCGCGCGGAACCTTTATCGAGAACACACCCTCGGTATCGGTCATCGTACCGATCGCCGGGTTATCCTTCACCGTAACGCTCGCTCCTATCAACGGGCCGTTGCTGTCCGATACCTTACCCTTCATTGTATATTCCTGGGCAAATATCGACTGTACGCCTATAAATACGAATATAAATAGGGAACATATAAATGCTGAATATTTCATAATCAGATTGGTTCGTTAAAGATTAATTAATCGAGAGTTTGCGTATACGGGCATTGCCATAGTCGGCTACGTAAACCGTACCGTCCTCGGCGATACCGATACCACGGGGAGCATTGAACAATGCCTCATCCTCGGTACCGTCCTGCCAGCCTGCCGTTCCGGGCATACCGAGCACCGTCTCGACGGTTCCCGTACGGTAGTTGTCCTTGTCGATAATCACGCGGCGGATACAGTGGTTGTCCGAATCGGCGATGTAGATATTACCATCGGCATCGCAGAACATCTGGAACGGACGGCGGAACTGGGCATTCTCCAACTTGCCGTCGCGGTGACCGCCCGACGTCTGGGGAGACGACAGACGCTCGAAAGTCTCAAGGCATGCAGCCTGAGCCTCGGCCGGATCGTCATAACCGTTGTATGCCGATACGTCGATGCAGCAGAAGCTGTTGGCCGTACCGAACGTTCCGGCAGGAGTCTCGTATGCAAGACCGTTGCTGTCGATATTCAGATAAAGGATATTCGGATGGTCGGGGTGGAACGTCATACCGTAGGTATCACCCTGGGGCGTTACGGCAATCACGGTCGTCTCATAGCTCTTGGGGTCGATACGAACCACATGTCCGAAATAGAAGCGGCAGTAGATGTAGCCGTCATCGGGGTTAACCACCATACAGTGCTTGTAACCACTGGTGATCTGTCCGGGGATACCGCTGGGCCACTTCATCTCGCGGTAACGTGGAGCCCACATCTCCTTGGGATCCAGCGTCACGAACGAACCGATCGTGGTCTCGGTGGGGAACTGTACGATCTGCGACTCGGGGTCGACGCAGGGAACGTTACCCGTACAGTTCGAAATAAGCGTAACCAGCTCGTTGTTCACCTCGTCGATACGGGCGATAGAGTAAACGTCGCCGCTGTCGCCGTTACGGCTGATGACGAAAATGTTGCCGCTCTCGTCCACGCAGCAGTAATAGGGCGAAACCTGTGCCTCCGACAGAGGACCGGCCTTGTAGATCTTGGTTCCGTTACCGACAACCGTAGCCACGGTCATCGACGCCTCGTAGAGGAAGATGTCGTTATATACGACCGAATCCTGTCCGATGGCAACCGACAGCGTACACTCGTCTCCCGGCAGACGCGGCGCCTGAACATAGATCTCGCTTCCGGTGGTGCCGATAACGGCAGCCGGACGCTGGTTGAAGTAGACTCTGATGGCGCTGGGATCGGTTCCGAAATTGCTGCCCTGCAGAATCACTTTCTCCTGATACTTTCCTTCCTTTGGGTAGAAATCGGTCAACTCGATAGGCTTCGACGGATCGTATGCCGCGCCGCCAGTCGAATCGTCGCTACACCCGACCGTGCCAATAGCACACAATAACGCTAAAGACACAAAGGGTTTTCTCATGTTAAGTTTGTTCATGGTTAGAAAATTTAGTTATGTTGGGTTGGTCTTTATTTAACACATTGAAAATATACCCCAAAGGCAACGTCCGAATACTCCTTGCGGAATATTGCGAACACTGCCGCTCTTACGCTCCGGGCACGCACCTGCGCCCTACGGGTATGTCACATGCGTTGATTTAGATTAAAAGAAAGCGAAGTTGTTGTCACATCATAGGCAAAACATTTAGGTTAGTAATGGTCATATGTTTTTTAGGGTTGGGTTCATTCTTTTTGTCTCGTTTTGTCCTCCGAACTGCTCCCCGGCCATTGGCGCCGAATACGTATCACGCACATATCCGCCACGCTCCGCACTCCCGTACGGATACCGCTCCGGTTCCTTTACGGGCCGCACCGCCCGTCCGAACACATGGCACAAAAACGCATCGGCCGATGCGGCACTGTTCTCAACTACAGGCCACACCGACTGCGACGGCTACGCTCACGCGCCGTCCGCTGTTTTCATAAGTCTGTGATTTACCGTGAAATGATACGCCCTGCGAGGGGGGGGGCAATTTTCTCCCTTCGCTCTTGCCGCAACTGCAACTCAATGCAACGGGCAAAAATTTATTCACACAGGTTTGGGGCATATTCAGTCCATTTTTCCTTCTTCGTTTACAAAGTTAACAATTATTTGCATTCACACAACAGGGCGCATCTTTTTTTTATTATATTTTTTTTCACTTTTATCGCCAGCAACTTTCAATTGGAAAATTTTTAATTTCAATACACTTGCAATGTCTTCAAAGCAGGCTTCGCACCAATACACTATGCAACAAGCAAATAACCCGCAAGTAATACATTATATATGCGCGTGCGCGTAAGACGGTACGCTAACCCATATGCACAATGGCGGCATCTGCAGCATGTTCATACCCCCAAACATCACGGTCGTTACAGACGATTCGGATTGCAAAATGTGCCCAAAAAGGCGACAGAAAGATATTTTTAATAATTTTAATATTATTAAATACCCTATATAACAGCCGGAGATCTGCATTATGCAGGCATATATGTTCCCTTTTAGGCAACTATTGTCGCACGAAAACAATATCTTTGTACACATAATCCAACAACAGATTTTCTACATGAGAGTATTGACCCTATTTCTGACACTGCTGCTGTGTCAGCCGCTCGCGGCGCAGAATGCCGTTCGCGAGACAATCGACCTCGGCGGCGAGTGGAGTTTCGCCCTCGACCCCGACGGGACGGGCGAAACCGAAGGCTACCCTGCCGCCACCCTGACCGACAAGGTCGTGCTGCCCGGCACCACCGACACCAACGGGAAGGGAACACCCAACGACAACCGGCAGGAGACGACCCACCTGTCGCGTTACCACACCTACACGGGAGCGGCATGGTACAGCCGCGAAGTGGAGATACCGGCCTCGTGGCAGGGACGCTCGATAACATTCACCATGGAGCGCACGCGACCGACGAAGGTGTGGGTCGACGGCCGTTACGTCGGCTCCGACAGCCGCATCTCGACACCGCAGCGCTACGACTTGACGCAATATCTCGGCGCGGGACGCCACCGCATAACCGTATGCGTCGACAACGGCGAGAGTATCCCCGCGCAGGTACGCAACAGTTCGCACGCCTGCTCTGAATCGACGCAGACCAACTGGAACGGCATCATCGGCCGCATCGAACTGGAGGCCGCAGACCCGATCCACATCTCCGACATCAAGGTATATCCCGACCCCGAATCGAAAAGCGCCCGCGTGAAGGTATCCGTAGCGGGAGCCGACGCCATCACCGACGGCATGACGCTGACCCTGGCGGCCGAATCCTTCAACTCGCCGCGCCGCCACCGCGTGAAGGCCGTCGGCACGACTCTCGAGCGCGGCCGCGCGGAGTACGAAGTCACGCTGCAGATGGGCGACAAGGCCCTAGAGTGGAGCGAGTTCTCTCCCGCACTCTACCGCCTCACGGCCGACATCGAAGGCCGCGACCGCATGCAGACCACCTTCGGCCTGCGCCGTTTCGAGGCACGCGGGACGCAGTTCGCCATAAACGGACAGACGACATTCCTGCGCGGCAAGCACGACGCCTGCGTCTTCCCCCTCACCGCGCACACGGCCATGGACGTGGAGTCGTGGCAGCGCTATTTCCGCACGCTGCGCGAATACGGCATCAACCACTGCCGCTTCCACTCGTGGTGCCCGCCCGAGGCCTGCTTCGAGGCTGCCGACCTTGAGGGCATCTACCTGCAGGCCGAGTTGCCGATATGGGGATCGCTCGGCTCCGACAAGCGCCTCAACGATTTTCTCACCACCGACGGCACGGCCATACAGCACGCCTACGGCAACCACGCCTCGTTCGTGATGTTTGCCCTTGGCAACGAGATGTCGGGCGACCAGAAGGTGATGAACGCCTTTGTGGAGCGTTTCCGCAGCGAGGATGACCGCCACCTCTACGCCTACGGGTCGAACAACTTCCTCGGCTCGCGCGGCCATGCCGAGGGCGAGGACTTCTTCGTCACGTGCCGCAACGGCTGGGCCGACGACTACTCCACCCACACGCGCGGCTCGTTCTCCTTCGCCGATGCCGAGCAGGGCGGACTCATAAACAACACCTACCCCAACACCTCAACCGACTTCACGCAGGCCATATCGACCTGTCCCGTACCCATTATAAGCCACGAAACGGGGCAGTTCCAGATATACCCCGACTATGCGCAGATCGACAAATATACGGGCGTTCTGGCGCCGTGGAACCTCGAGGAGTTCCGACGCCGTCTGCGCGACGCCGGCATGGAGTCGCAGGCCGGAGATTTCGCCCGCGCATCGGGCGAATGGGCCGTACGGCTCTACCGCGCCGACATCGAGATGGACCTGCGCACGCGCGGCTTCGGAGGCTTCCAGCTGCTCGACCTGCAGGACTACCCGGGACAGGGTTCGGCCTATGTCGGCATACTCGACGCCTTCATGGACTCGAAGGGCCTCATCACGCCCGACGCATGGCGCGAGTTCTGCTGCGAGACCGTTCCCCTGTTCATATGCGAAAGCATGTGCTGGACGGCCGACAAGGCAATGTACGGCGACATACGCATTGCCCACTACTCGCCACGCAGCCTCGAAGGCCGCCAGGTGGCATGGCGCTTCACGCGCCGTGACGGAGGCCGTGCCATAGCCTCGGGTAAGATACGCATCGAATCAGCCGGGGCAGGCCTTATCGACGTAGGCACAATCTCGGCACAGCTCCCGGCATCGGACGATGCCTACGAGGTGCTGCTTACGCTCGAGATACAGGGCACGCCCTACCGCAACAGCTACCCCTTCTGGGTATATCCCGACAATGGTGAGCTCGACATCGAGGCCGAGAGCGCCGACGCAGGCGTAACCGTAACCCGCACACTGGACCGCGCGACACTCACGGCGCTCGACCGCGGCGAGAAGGTACTCCTTATGCCCGACCGCTCGCAGTGCGCCGAGGCCACGGTCGGAGGCCTTTTCCAGACCGACTACTGGAACTACCGCATGTTCAAGAGCATCTGCGACAACATGCGCAAGGAGGCCTCGCCAGGCACGCTCGGCATACTCACCGACCCCGCACACCCGGCATTCGAGGGCTTCCCGACCGACTTCCACACCGACTGGCAGTGGTACGCCATCGTCAAGAACAGCTATCCGCTCATCCTCGACGCCATGCCCGAAGGCTACCGCCCCACGGTGCAGGTGATCGACAACATCGAGCGCAACCACCGTCTGGGACTGCTCTTCGAGGTGGCCGTAGGCCGCGGCCGGCTCCTCGTCTGCATGGCCGACCTGCGTCCCGTGGCCGAATTGCCCGAGGTACGGCAGTTCGTACGCTCGCTGCTGCACTACATGTCGTCGGACAACTTTGCCCCCGACACCGCCATCTCGGCACAGCAGCTGCAGGCGCTTTTCCGCACGCAGGGCAACGACGAAATAAAGGAGCTGCGCAACATATCGTACGATTGATCCGCAGCGCAGACAGCAAAGCAGCGGCGGCCAACCCCTTTGAGGTTGGCCGCCGCCGTTTTATGCCCGAACCAGACTATTTGTTGCGATAGGCCTCGACACCGCTGCGCAGGAACTGCACGAAGGCATCAACATCGAGGTCGTAGCCGCGGGGCTCGACCAGCGGCTTGCCGTCGCGGCCCTGCAGGACGTAATAGGGCTGCGCGTTCACGCCGTAGGTCTTCAGCGCGTAGTAAGAATTAATCTTGCCGAGGGTCTTGAGCACCTTGCCCGTGTCGGTGGTAACCCAATCGGCCTCGTCAACCTTGAGCTTGTCGTCGGCATAAAGAGCCACGATGACATACTCATTGCGCAGCAGCTCCAGCACGCGGGGATCCGACCACACGCGCGCCTCCATCTCGCGGCAGTTTACACAGCCGTGGCCCGTGAAGTCAACGAAGAGCGGCTTGTCCACCTCGGCGGCATAGGCCTCGGCCTCCTCCAGGTCGAAGAATCCCTCCAGCCCGAGCGGCAGCTTGAGCACGTCGCCGTACTTGACGCCCGCCTCGGGAGCCGACTTGCCCGCCGCAGCCGGTGCCGCGGCACCGCCGCCTGCCGTCATCACGAAGTCCTGCGTCTGGATCGGGGGCATATATCCCGACAGGGCCTTCAGCGGAGCGCCCCACATGCCGGGGATCATATACACCACGAACGCAAAGGTCACAATGGCCAGCGCCAGACGGCCTACCGACAGGTAGGGCATGTCGCTGTCGTGCTTGAAGCGCAGCTTGCCCAACAGGTAGAGGCCCAGCAGCGAGAAGATAACGATCCACAGGGCGAGGTACACCTCACGGTCGAGGATACCCCAATGGTAGGTCTGGTCGGCCACGCTGAGGAACTTAAGACCCAGCGCCAGCTCGACAAAGCCCAGCACCACCTTCACCGAGTTGAGCCAGCCACCGCTCTTGGGCAGCTTCTTGAGCCACGACGGGAAGAGCGCGAAGAGCGTGAAGGGCAGCGCAAAGACCACCGAGAAGGCCAGCATGGTGATGATCGGCGTCCAGAACTCGCCCGAGGTCGACTGAATGAGCACCGAACCCACGATGGGGCCCGTACACGAGAACGACACCAGCACCAGCGTCAGCGCCATGAAGAATATGCCCGCAAGGCCCTTCTTGTCGGCCTTGGCATCGCTGTCGTTGACCAGTTTCTCGGGCAGCACGATCTCGAAGGCGCCGAAGAACGACGCGGCGAAGATCATGAACACGGCGAAGAAGATGAGATTGGGCAGCCAGTGCGTCGCCAGCCAGTTGAATATGTCGGCCGTGACCACATCACCGCCTACGAGCCACGTTATGAGTATTATGATGCCGATGGGCACCGTATAGAGCAGCACGATGAACAGGCCGTACATCAGCGCGCGGAAACGTCCCGCAGCGGCCGAGCCCGAGCCCTTGAGGAAGAACGACACCGTCATCGGGATCATCGGGAAGACGCAGGGCGTAAGCAGAGCCACCAGCGCCCAGCCAATGGCACTGAGGATATATCCCCACAGCGAACCGCCAGACGTTGCCGCCGAAGCAGCCTCGACCTTCTCCTCCGCAGGCTTTGCGGCAGGCTCCGCCGCCTCGGCAGCACCGCCCACCTTTATCGAGAAATCCTTGTCGCCCGTAACACAGTTGGTATCGTTGCAGGCCATCCAGTCGGCCGTTACGTCCACCGTGGCACCGCCCTCGCTGCGCACGTTCTGGGCGAACTGCACGCCGTTCTCGTAATAGCCGATCTCCATCTCGTAGATAGGGTCGAACTCGCGGTGTGCCTCCGAGAGGGCATATACCCCGCCCTCGAGCGTGTACGACGCATCGGGCGTGAACTCGAACGAGGTGGCCATCGGGCCGCCAAGCTCATAGGGGCCGAGGTCGTAGATATGCCACCCGGCCGCCACCGACGCCGAAAATACTATCTGGTAGAGGCCCTCCTCCAGCTCGTTAACCTTGGTGTTCCACTTCACGGGGTCCACCATCTGCTGCGCCCACGACGGCATCACGGCCATCAGCGCGACGCAGGCGATAAAGATACGTTTGAATAATCTCGCCATTGCTATATTCACTTTTTTGTTTTGTTCCTACATTACAGCCCCGTACGCTCACGGAGCGATATCGGCGCCAAAAATATCATAAAAAACTCGCATCTGCAAATCGTTGCGGCGGCCCGGCATGCCCTCACGCCGCCGCGACATACCCCGCCGCCGCGAAATCCGGCACCCGCAAGCCGCCCGGCAGAGACAAAACAACCGCATACCGGCGGAGCAGCAGCCCCGGCCGGCATGCGGATAAAACTCACCTGCGGGCGACCGCAACCGCACCGTCACTCGATGACGAAACCGCGCTCCTCGTCCTCGCCCACGGTGATGGTCACCGTCACGGCGTCGTCGGGAAGCAGCGGCTCGATCTTCTCGGGCCACTCCACCAGACAGAGGTCGCCCGAGTAGAAATACTCCTCGTAACCGAGGTCCAGAGCCTCCTCGAGGGTGTTTATGCGGTAGAAATCGAAGTGGTATATGCGGCGTCCACCCTCGCCCTCGTACTGGTTCACCAGCGCAAACGTGGGGCTTGTAACCGTGTCCTGCGCCCCCAGCGCCGCCGCTATGCGGCTGATGAGGGTGGTCTTGCCCGCACCCATGGGGCCGCGGAACAGCACGACGCTGCGGCCGTGCAACTCCCCGAGCACGGCGTCGGCCACCTTGGGCAGGTCGGAGAGTGATTCGATCTCGATCTTCTTCATGTGAAAGTTACAGTTTTGGTTTCAACACGATGTAGGGCACGATCATCTCCTCCATCGAGATGCCTCCGTGCTGGAACGTGTTGCGATAATATCGTATGAAACGGTTTGCGTCGTTGTTGTAGACCAAAAAGTCGGAGTTGTAGGCGAAGATGTAGCTCGACGACAGGTTTATGCGCGGCAGCTGTATGTCCTCGGGCCGAAGCACCTCGTACACCTCGCGCGAGTTGTACTGCAGGCTGCGCCCCGTCTTGTAGCGCAGGTTGGGCGAGGTCTCGCGGTCGCCCGTAACCTTCACCGGGTTATCGACGCGTATGGTGCCGTGGTCCGACGTTATGATCACCGTATGTCCGCGCTCCGACAACAGCTTCAGCAGCACGAAGAGGTCCGAATGCTCGAACCACGACCGCGTCAGCGAGCGGAACGACGCCTCATCCTCGGTCAGCTCGCGGATGATGTCGGTCTCGGTACGCGCATGCGACAAAATGTCGAGGAAGTTGTAGACGATGACCGAGAAGTCGGCCTCGTAAATGCGGTTGATGTTGTCGATGAGCTTGCGCCCAGCCTCGGGACGCACCAGCTTGTCGAAGGTCCATTTCCACGTCTTGCCGCAGGCGGTGAGCTGACGCGCCAGGAACTCCTCCTCGTACTGGTTCTTGCCGCCCTCCTCGTTGTCGTTGAGCCACTTGTTGGGCATCAGCTTGTCGATGGCCAGGGGCATCAGGCCGGCAAAAATGGCGTTGCGCGCATACTGCGTCGCCGTGGGCAGGATGGCGCAGTAGAAGTCGTCGACATCGACGTCGTAGTATCCGCGCAGCAGTGAACTGATCGAACGCCACTGGTCGTAGCGGAAGTTGTCGATAAGCAGCAGCGTCGTGCGGCCGTGCGACTCGGCATCGGGAAGGATCTTCTTGCGCATGAGCGTGTGCGACATGACGGGGATCTCGTCCTCGTCGACACGCTTGTTGATCCAGTTGTAGTAGTTGCGGCGCACGAACTTGCAGAACTCCTGGTTGGCCTCGCTTTTCTGGTAGACGAGCACCTCCTTGATACTCTGGTCGGTAGACTCCGACAGGTCGATCTCCCACCCCGTGATCTTGCGGTAGAGCGCGCACCACGCCTCGAACGACGACGCCATCTGGCACATGTTCGAGATGCGGCCGAACTCGGCACGGTAGTCGGCCGTGGTCTGCTCGGTCACAAGCTGCTGCGAATGGACGCACTTCTTGATCGAGAGCAGCACCTGGTTGGGGTTCACCGGCTTGATTATGTAGTCGGCGATCTTCGATCCGATGGCCTTGTCCATGATGTTCTCCTCCTCGCTCTTGGTCACCATGATGACGGGCGTGGTGGGGCGCACCTCCTTGATCAGGGGCAGCGTCTCGAGCCCCGTCATGCCGGGCATCATCTCGTCGAGGATGATCAGGTCGTAGGGCGTCGAGCGCACCATGTCAATGGCGTCGTAACCGTTGTTGCAGGTATCCACCTCGTAGCCCTTGCCCTTGAGAAAAAAGACATGCGGACGCAGAAGATCTATCTCGTCGTCCACCCAAAGTATCTTTACCATAGTCGTTCAGCGTTTTTTACACACTCGCCGCCGCATCGCGACGGTCCTCCCATCCGTATAACGTACGGAACACCTCCCGAATTGTGGGATAGGAGGTCTTAATTCGCCGCCGTACCTCGTCGTCGCCGACCCACTCGGCCGCGACGATGCCCTCCTCGGCCTGCGGACGCGGCGCGGCGCCGTCGTCGGCCGCCGTCATGCGGAACCACGACGTATATTTCATCTCCCAGCGGCCGTAGAGGTTGTAGCAGTGCGTCGTGCGGCAGAGCAGCTCCCCCACTTCGGCCACGCGCACGCCCGTCTCCTCCTCGGTCTCGCGCGCGGCGCACGCCTCGAGCGACTCGCCCGCCTCACGGTGGCCCTTGGGCAGGTCCCAGCGGCCGTTGCGGCTTATCATAAGCTTGCGCCCGCGGCCGTCCACGGCAACGCCGCCAGCGGCCTCGACCTGCACGAACTGCGACGCCAGCGAGGCCATCGTACGGTCCGCATCGGGGGTTTTCACGGCGATATATTTGTCCGTTTCGGCTTTTTTGACTAAATTCGCGCGTAAAATGCGCTGCTGCCCATCACATTCCATGACGGAATATGTAGGCGGAACCGGTTGCGACGTGATTACGACGCACACATCGGCAAAATATATTGTGTATGTATCCATACCTTTCGAAGCCGCCCATAACATGCGGCCCGACTGCAAAGATACGAAAAATAAAAAAACACACCATATGATGAAAAAAGCAATACCAGCCATTATGATCGCATCAGCCTTATCGTTGGCTTCGTGCACACAGGTGCAGACACCCGAATCGAGCAGTGTCGAGGGCGTGCTCACCGCCGAGGAGATCAGCGCCGCACGCTTCACACCCGAAGTGATGTGGAAGATGGGCCGTCTGGGCGAAGTGGCACTCTCGCCCGACGCCGCCATGGCCGTATACACGGTCACCCGATACGACATGCAGAAGAACTCGGGCACCTCGGTGCTCTACCTGCACGACATGGCCACGGGCGATGAGCGCCCCCTGACCGACGCCTCGTCGAACGCCTCGTCGCCGCAATGGAGCAGCAACTCGAAACGCATATACTTCCTTTCTGACCGCAGCGGCTCGATGCAGGTGTGGTCGATGAACCCCGACGGCGGCGACGTGCGCCAGGTGTCGGACATACACGACGGCATCGACGCCTACGGCGTGGACCCCACCGGGCAGCGGCTCTTCTTCACCAAGAAGGTACAGGCGGCCGACCGGCGCTCGTCGGACATATACAAGGATATGGACAAGTCGCAGGCTCGCATCTATGACGACCTGATGTGCCGCCACTGGAACTACTGGGACGAGGGCATGTACAGCCACATCTTCATCGCCGAGATACACCCCGAGGGCCTTGTCAACCAAACCGATATCCTGGGCGAGGATGCCGCATGGGACGCTCCCCTGGCGCCCTACTTCGACGCTACGGAGATAACGTGGAACCCCGACGGCACCAAACTCGCATACACATGCAAGAAACTCACGGGCACGGCCTATGCCGTATCGACCGACTCCGACATCTACGTCTACGACACGGCCGACGGCTCGACCGTGAACATCAACAAGCCCATGACGGGCGGCGCGGCAACCAATCCCGCCTCGCCTGCGGTCGACATGGCCGAGGCCCCGGGCTACGACCGCTACCCCGTATGGTCGCCCGACGGCACGAAGATAGCCTTCCGCTCGATGGCCACGCCCGGATACGAGTCTGACAAGGACCGCCTGTTCATCTACGACACCTCCTCGCAGCGCATGACAGACCTCACCGAGAACTTCGACCACAGCGCCCAGAACGTCGTATGGAGCGACAACGCCAAGCTGCTCTTCATATCGGCCATCGAGGGCACGCAGCAGATCTGCTCGGTAGCCATTCCCGAGTCGGGCAACGGCGCCGACGTCACGGTGGACGTACTCACGAAGGGCGACCACCACATATCGTCGTTCTGCTACAGCAACGGCAAGTGCGTGGCGACGATCATGACCATCAGCCGCGACAACGAGCTCTTCGCCATGGATCTCGCCGGCGGCACCAGCAAGCAGATAACCTTCGTCAACAAGGAGATATACGACAACATACGCATGGGCGAGGTGCAGAAGCGATGGGTAACCACCACCGACGGCAAGCAGATGCTCACGTGGGTGATCCTGCCGCCCGACTTCGACCCGGCAAAGAAATACCCCACGCTGCTCTACTGCGAGGGCGGCCCGCAGAGCACCATCACCAACGGCTGGAGCTACCGCTGGAATTTTCAGCTAATGGCAGCTCAGGGCTATGTTGTAGTGGCGCCGAACCGTCGCGGATGCCCCTCGTTCGGCAGCGAGTGGCGCGAGCAGATCTCGGGAGACTACTCGGGACAGAACATCAAGGACTACCTGGCGGCCATCGACGACGTCGCCCGTGAGCCGTGGTGCGACACCGACCACATGGGATGCGTCGGCGCCTCGTACGGCGGATATTCGGTCTACTACCTCGCCGGCCACCACGAGGGCCGCTTCAAGGCCTTCATCTCGCACTGCGGAATATTCGACTTCGAGTCGATGTACGGCCAGACCGAGGAGCTCTTCTTCATAAACCACGACTACGGAGGCCCCTACTGGGACAAGGAGAACGCCACGGCCATGCGCTCATATGAGAATTCGCCCCACAACTTCGTCGACAAGTGGGACACGCCCATCATGATCATCACGGGCGAGTTCGACTTCAGAATACCCTACACGCAGTCGCTCGAGGCATTCACGGCCGCCCGACTCAAGGGTCTCGACGCCCGACTCGTGGAGTTCCAGAACGAGGGGCATCAGGTATTCAAGCCCCAGAACTCGATGGTATGGAACCGCGAGTTCTTCGGCTGGCTCGACAAGTATCTCAAGGAGTAGCCGTCACCACGCAGCGGCTCAACGGCGGGATCTCCTGCTCACGCACCGGATCCCGCCGTTACTGTCACTTTTGGTGCCGCCGCAAGGCTGCGGACATTGAGCCGACATGGGTGTTCATGATAAAAAAGCGCCCGTTCGTTGAATTTATTTCCTTTTAAATGCCGACGTTAGTACTTTTGGCCCAAATGCAAACCGGAAAACAGAAGGCGCACGGCAACCGTGCCGTCGCAAAAAGAGAGATGAACAGACTCTTCGCCACCATCATATCGCTTGTCTGCCTCACGGCCGTGTCGTGTTCGACCGAGAAGATCCCGACTGACGTGGAACAAGGGCCCGTCACCGTGGCCTTCCGCGCCGACAACGCCGTCACCCGCACACAGATAAACGGCGACGGGCACAGCACCTCGTGGCAGAAAGGCGACCGCATAGCCCTATGGGCCCGCAACGGGGCGCAGGAGTTCACCCTGGCCAACCAGACATTCAGCATCTTCTACCGCGAGTCGGGAAATACACAGGCATACTTCACATCGACACTCCCGCAGGCAATGCCCGAGGGACGTTATACCTATTATGCCGCCTACCCGCTGCCCGAAAGCGTAGAGGGGACGCAGGCCACGTTCGCGATACCCGGCGTACAGGACGGACGCGTCAGTGGCGGCGCCGACATCATGGTGGCCGTGCCGGCCGAAGCCTCGCAGCTCGGCCCGCTGGAGGCGGATCCCGACCTCTCGCTCACGATGCGCCACAAGCTGCACGTACTGCGCTTCTACATTCCCGAAGGACACAATACGCTCGGCGAGCCCGTCGAGCGCATCGTTGTGACCATGCCCCAGAACATATCGGGCAAGGCCACGACCGACATAACCGACGCCGGGGCGGCAATGACCCTCGCCGAAGGCAGCAATACGGTCGAGATGCAGCTCGCAAACCCAATCGACGCCTCAACGGCAGACGGCTACCAATATGCCTGCGCGGCGATATTCCCCTCGGAGCAGTACGGCCCCGACGACGTGATGCAGGTATTACTCTATTCACAGAATTATGCCACCTCGGTAGATAACATCTTGCTTGCGGGACGCACCTTTGCCGCAGGACATGTAACACCTGTGTCAATAAAACCTAGCCAGGAAAAACAGATAAGGCCAAAACTTCGATTCAGAATTGCGACCAACAACCTTGGCGAGGATATTCAGAAAATAACTATTACGGCTCCAGACAATATAAACTGGGATTTATCAGTAAACGTTCCTGCCTCATACACCTATACTTTCGGAGAAAAAGATATAACCATATCCGCCCCCAAAGGAAATACGATTGGAGCAGACGATTATTTTGAATTTGCATTTTACAACAAAGCAGACATTGAAATTTTAGAAGGCAAAACAATTACAGTAACGTATGAATCGCAGAGTGCTATCGTAACTAGTATGGTAACGATCCCAGCAGGAGCCTCGACGAGTAATCCTGCCACGATAAACCTTGATGTTCCATATCTTTATTATGAAGATTTCTCGTCGTTGAGTTCATCATTTGAGAACCATACAGAACACACGGTTTCTGACAGCGGAAATCCTGATGCAATATGGCTAAACGATTATGGATTGAATGAATGGAGTGGCGCACGTATAGGCGGCAAGACTGATATCGGAATACGCATATGTTGCCGCTACGAATCGGGAATGTGGGTCAAAGCAATATACAGAGGCCGCGTGGATTCGGCTCCTATGGCTGCTATCAAAAAAGGCAAAAACGTGAAGGTTCGCGTCTACTTTGACTACTCAAGCGCACAAAGTCATAATAACGGCCAAACGACCTACTGGGCCGGGACGACTACAAATACCGATAAATTGAAAGGTGATACTGACATTGAAAACATAATTATTCAAGAAACTGCAATTGATAGAGACTTTGATATCAGCGAAACAGACAAGTCGTATGAGACGCGCCACACCAATTCATATGATGCAACATGTGGTCCGGAATCGCGCCTAAGTTGGAGAGTGGGGACAAACCGTGGTGGAGAATTTGGCAGTAATGGAAACTATTGGCTATATATCGACAACATACGAGTACAGATAGTAAAGTAAAATAACGAATTGCAAATTGAGAATAAAAACCTTGGAGTGATGAAACTTATAAAAGCATCAATCATGCTTCTGGCGCTCGCCTCCGCGGTGTCATGCAACAAAACCGAGGCCCCGGAAAAGGGCAAGGGCAGCGTAGCCTTCGCCGTGCAAACGCAGACAGAGGTTACCGATGTTACGCGAAGCAACATCTCCGACATAACGGCATTACCCGATACGGGGAACTTCACGCTCTCTATCACGGACTCGAAGAAGCAGACCGTATGGAGCGGCAAGTTGGACCAAATGACGGGAGAATACACACTCGACGCAGGTTCCTACACTGCGACAGCCCAATATGGCGACATCGCGACCGAAGGCTTCGACAAACCCTGCTTTACGGGCAACACGGCCTTCACCATTGAGGGCGGCGACAACAAGAGCGTCTCGATACCCGTAACCCTGTCCAATGCCATCGTGAAGGTCGCATGCACCGAGATGTTCGAGAAGTACTATCCCGACTACTCGTTCAAGATAACCACGGCGGCAGGCACCGTGATCGACTTCCCGAAGGGTGAAAACCGCGGCGCGTTTATCGACGCCTACAAGTTCACCATCGACGGCACGCTCACCAACCAGGGCGGCAGCGAGAAGACCTTCAGCAAGACCTACGAGTCGGGCATCAACCCCGCCACGTGCTATACGGTTACCTTCGACGCCTCGAACGTGGGAGGCGCCGACGTCACCATAACCTTCAACGACACAACCGAAACGGTCGACCTCGGCGATATCGAGCTCAACGACTGACACAAGGCCGAAAAAAACAAGTCAATTATGAAAAGGATACTACTCATGATGGCGATCGCACTGGTCGCATGCGGCTCCTGCAAGAAGGAGAAGTTCAACTACGGCGGCACGGGGACGGCCATGGGAACGCTCTCGTTCAGCGGGCTTGCCATCGAAGTGTCGGATGAGACGCTGCCCATAGCTGCGGCCCCGACACGCGCCTCGGCCGACATGTATGCCGTTTACATCGACGACGCCGAGGGTGTGCGCCACCTCTCGACCACCTACGGCGAGCTGCAGGAGAACATCGAGCTGCCGGCAGGCTCCTACACCCTAACCGTACAGTCGTCGAAGGAGATCCCCACGGCCGAGTTCGAGAGCCCCGTCTACGGCACCACCAAGGAGTTCACCATCGAGGCCGGCAAGACCACCGAGCTGGGGACACTCACCTGCTCGCTGCTGCAGTGCAAGGTATCGGTATCGTACAACGACGACTTCCTTGCCATGGTAACGGGCGAAGGCGCCACGACAGTGGAGCTTACCGCCGGCTCGCCGCTCGAATACAAGATGACCTACACGCCCGACGAGGGCCCCAAATACGAGAAGCGCAACGGCTACTTCGCCGTGAGCGGCACCACGCTCACCGTAACCTTCCGCGGCCAGATCGCAGGCAAGACGCAGCGCATGACCAAGACTTTCACCGGCGTGGCCCCCAAGCAGTGGCGCCAGATAACCTTCGTGCAGAAGATCGACGAGGAGGGCGATGCCACGTTCGACATCACCATCTCGGACTACGTCGAGGACGAGACGCTCGACAACGACGTGGCCGGCGATGAGGAGATCATCGGCAGCGACCCCAACGCCCCGGCGGGCGACGGCGGCATAAAGCTCGTCAGCACATGCGACATAGACATTACGCAGCCCATCGTTGTTCCTCCTGGAGAAAACGATCCTTTCACTCTCACAATGGATGCCATAGTCCCCAACGGCGTAAGAAAATTCACCGTGGAGGTCTCATCAACAGAACCGCTGTTTATATCAGCACTCAGCGACATCAACGGCGGCAGTACAACACTCGATCTGGTAAATCCATCAGATGGCGCCATAGACGTTTTCACAACGCTCATACCATTCCCCTACGGAGACAAGGTTAAAAATCAGACTCAGATACCGTTTGATCTTAGCGCCGCAAAGGGTCCCATCTCAGCCTTCAAGGGAACGCACACGTTCACGATGGTCGTCATCGACAACACCGGCTGCCGTAACGAGATACCCGTAGTACTTGTCGTAGAATAAAGTTGTTCAGCAGATGAAAACGAGATTGAAACTCATCATACCGCTGGTGGCAGCCATAGCCTCGGCTGCATGCAGCAAGTACGCCGACGACCAGAGCGCGACAGGCGCCCTCACGCTCCGCATCGTGATGCCCGAGCAGAGCGAACAGCAGGCCGCCGCGACGACGCCCACGCGAGCCATGAGCCAGGACGAACTGCTCAACTCGACCGTCGTAAAGATCTACAACGGCGACTTCACGGGCCTTGTCCGCGAGTTTGCCTATTCGGATATGACCGGCCCGATATACCTGCCCGCCGAGAGCTACCGCATCGACGTCCATGCAGGCGAGGAGGCCAAGGCCAAGCCCGCCGTGGCCTCGTTCGACCAGAAGAGCTACAAGGGCTCGCAGGAGTTCACCGTGACGGCCGGCACCACCACGACCGTACAGGTTGCCGCATCGGTCAGCAACGCCATCACGGCCGTGACCTTCGACGAGACCGTCCCCGCCACCTTCACCGACTACAAGTTCACGATAGGACTCGACGCCGAGGATGCCGCACAGCAGCTCGTATATACGGCCGCGAACGCCGGCGCCGAGGGGTACTTCATCGCCTCGGGATTCGAGCCGTCGCTCTACTGGACATTCTCGGGCACCCGCATAGACGGGTCGGAGCCCTTCACCAAGAGCGGCGAGATCGCCGCCGTGGAGCCCGGCAAGAAGTACACGATGAACATCAAGTACACGAACCGCAACGGGGAGCTGGCTTTTGACCTCGTCGTAGACACCTCGACCGACGAAATCGATGACGAGATAATCTTCGAGCCCGTCTCGACAGGACTCTCAGCCTCGAGCGCATACGAGATATGGGCGGGCCATGCCACCGTTCACGCCGACGTCGACGAGACGGAGTACGGCACCGAGAACATCTTCTTCGAATACCGCCCGTCGGTATCAGAAGGCGAGTGGAGCCGTATAGCCGCCACGCGCGACGAGGAAGGCGTCTACAGCACCGTACTGAAGGCCCTCACCCCCGAGACCGAATACGAATACCGCCTACTTGTACCTGATCCGCAGACCAAGGAACCCACAGTTGCAGGTTCTTCTCTCACATTTACCACCGAGGCGGCTCCGGCAATTCCCAACGGAGGCTTTGAAACCATATCGAAGACTGAATCTAGCAAATTTTACTCATTCTACAATCCGGCCTCGGAAATAGCTGCCGACCAAACCAAATGGTGGGATTCGGGAAATGCCGGATCGACATACAGTATCAGCACAACAACCATCACCGATCCCGACACCTCGGTATTCAAGGAAGGAGCGCAATCGGTACGCCTACACTCGGAAACCGTTATGAGCGTCAAATTTGCCGCCGGAAATATCTTCTGCGGTGAGTTTGCCGGCGTAGACGGTACAAACGGCAGAGTAAACTTCGGAAGACCGTTTTCGGGCCGCCCTACGGCTCTGCGATTTTGGGTAAAATATATTGGAGGCAAAGTTGACAAAGCCGGAGGTCCCGAAGGCAGCGCACTAACTACTTCAGACTTCGACAAAGGACAAATAAAGTTCGCGCTCGGCACATGGGACAACAAGAAATACGGAGGGTCGGCATCATGCCCCGTACAGGTATATACCGCCGACAAAAGCACTTTTTGGGACATTAGTTCGATTGACGGTACCATAGCCTATGCCGACATCATATTGCAGGGAGATGGCAGTGAGGGCGAATGGCAACAGGTAACTCTGACTCTCGACTACAAAGATGAAACTGCCATTCCGAAGTATATTATCATTTCGGCTGCAGCCAGCATGTATGGAGACTATTTTGCCGGCAGCTCGGGAAGCCGTATGTGGCTCGACGGCATGGAACTCATATACGAATAGGCTACGGGGGCCGCGGCCCCCGAAACACCGCAACAGACACATGTTACGACAAAGGATACTGACACTCACAATATTGTTCACCTCACTCGTCGCCTCGGCCACAGCCCAACGCTATGACCGAGGCTTCGAGCGCAACCCCTCGACCTTCATCGAGAAGGGCACGTGGATGGTGGGCGGCACCGTGGCATACTCCACGCACCGGAACGACAACTACCGTTTCATCATCGTCGACGACATAAACTCGAACGGCTACCGCCTCGCGTTCAGCCCCGTATTCTGCTACATGGTGCGCGACAACATGGGCGTGGGCATGCGTTTTTCCTACGGGCGCAACCTGCTCAAGGTGGACTCGGCCAGCGTGAGCTTCGACGAGATCAACATCAATGTCAAGGACTACTACTCGCTCAGCCACGACTACTCAATGATAGCCATCTACCGCAACTACATCCCCCTGGGCGACTCGAAACGTTTCGCCCTCTACAACGAGGTGCAGTTCTCGCTCGGCGGCGGCCAGGCTAAGCTCATCGACGGCCACGGCGCCAGCATCATCGGCACATACGAGAAGACGAAGCTCGCCTCGATAGGCCTCAGCCCCGGCATGATAGCCTTCGTGAACGACCGCCTGGCGGTGGAGCTCAACGTCGGCATGCTCGGTCTGAAATATGCCCAGACCGACCAGATACACAACCAGGTGGCGACGGGTTCGCGCCGCGCCTCGCAGATAAATTTCAAGGTCAACATCCTCGCCATAGGCTTCGGCATGGCGTACTACCTGTAACACGTTTCCGATCATGATAAAGAGCACAATCAAGGCAGTAATCATAGCCGCGGCAATACTCCTTGCCGGCGCGGCCATGGGTCAGACGGACAAACGTGTCAAGCACGCCCGGCCGCCCAAACAGACCATAAAGCTCGGCGCCGAGATCAAACAGCGCGACAGCCTCAGCCGCAAGCACCGCCGCGGCCTGCAGCAGCACCTCATAATCCCCAAGGGCGAATGGCAGGTGGGAGCGCAGGTGTCGCACGTGAGCTTCTCGAGCAACGACAGCGAATACCTGCTCATCGTACAGAACCTCGACGCCAACGGCTCGATCACCAAGGTGGCGCCCTTCGTGGCATACTCCTACCACGACAACCGCTCGATAGGCGTCAAGCTGCAATACTCGGCGGCAAACGGCAGTATACGCGAAGGCGACCTCGACTTCCTGAGCGACGACCTGCAGTTCAACGTCGAGGACATAAACGCCAACATGAGTTCGTTCCAGACGTCGGTCTACCACCGCTCGTACATCGGTCTGGACGACCGCGGGCGCATAGGACTCTTCAACGACGTATCGCTATCGTACACCAACAGCAAGACCGTCTTCACCTACGATGCCGAGACGGCCGACACCTACACGCGCTCGAACCAGCTCAAGCTGAGCCTGCACCCGGGTATCGTCGTCTTCGCCATGAACAACGTCAGCACGCACGTATCGATGGGCATCGGCGGCATATCGTACAACAACACCAAGTATATCAAGGCCGGCGAAGTGATAGGCACCCGCAACTACTCGCATGCCAAGTTCAAGCTCAACGTGCTGGACATAAACATAGGCCTGACAATACACCTCTAAACACCCCGAAGCAAGCATGAAGCGATTCATCATATACATGCTCACGGCAGTCACCCTCGGCGGCTGCATCAAGAACGACATACCGCTGCCGGTGGTCGTGCCGCGCATCACGGCCATGGAGGTCGACGGCGCCACGGCCGTAAACATCGACTCGGAGAAGCGCAGGGTGACAATCACCCTCGACGAGGCCACCGACATACGCAAGGTCAACATACGCAGCGTAACATACTCGGACGAGCGCACGTGCTCGACGCTGGACACCACGCAGACGCAGGACCTCACGCGCCCCGTCGCCGTAACCCTGTCGATATATCAGGACTACGTGTGGACCATCGCGGCCGAGCAGCCAGTCGAGCGCTACTTCACCGTAAATGGGCAGGTCGGCAGCAGCGAGATCGACGTCGCGAACCGCCGCGCCGTGGCCTATGTCAACTCGTCAACCGACCTCGGCAACGTGAGCGTAACGTCGCTCAAGCTCGGGCCCAAGGATATAACCACATATACGCCCGACCCGACGCAGCTGCACGACTTCACCGATGCGGTGCAGGTAAAGGTGGCCTACCACGACATCGAGGAGACGTGGAGCCTTCACGTCGAGCAGACGGAGACCGTCGTCGAGATGGTGTCGGTGGACGCATGGACAGCCGTGGTATGGCTCAAGGCATCGGGCGTGGCCGACCGCAAGAACGGCTTCCGCTACCGTCAGAGCGGCGCGGCGGAGTGGATCGACGTCAGCGGCGACGCCATCACCGCCGACGGAGGCGCCTTCTCGGCCTGCGTCGAGGGGCTGCAGCCGCTCACCTCGTACGAGTGCTGCGCATACAGCGGCGACGACGTGACCGAGGTGACAACCTTCGAGACCGAGGCTGCGGTACAGATGCCCAACTCGGGATTCGAGACCTTCAGCAACGCCGAATCGTCGAAATACTACTCGTTCTACGACCCGTCGTCGGCCGTAACGGCACTGCAGACCAAGTGGTGGGACAGCGGTAACAAGGGCTCCACGACCGTAGGCTCGAGCTACACCATCACCATGCCCGACGCCGCGGACAAGAAGGAGGGTGAACACTCGGTGAAGATGCAGTCGCAGTATGTGATCATCAAGTTCGCCGCCGGCAACATCTTCGTGGGCGAGTTCGACCGCGTGATCGGCACCTCGGGCGGCGTGGTCAACTTCGGACGTCCCTTCACGCAGCGGCCGCGCAAGCTCTCGCTGTGGCTCAAATACACCAACGGCCCCATCGACCGCTTCAGCGGCGCACCCGACAACGACCCCGTCAAGCTGGGTGACATGGACCGCTGCCAGGTATTCGTCGCCCTCGGCGACTGGGACTACCGCACATACGGAGGTACGCCCGACTGCCCCGTGCAGGTCAACACCAACGACCGCAGCACCTTCTTCAAACCCGACTCGGATGCCGTCATCGGCTACGGTGCCTACGTAAGCGACAAGGCCACCGACGGATGGATCAAGGTGGAGATACCGATCGAGTACCGCTCGACATCGCGCAAGCCCACGCACATCATCGTATCGTGCGCATCGAGCATGCTGGGCGACTACTTCACAGGCAGCACGCAGAGCGTACTGTGGGTCGACGGCATGCAACTGGAATATTGATGACAATGAAAAGAATCACCGCAATTCTCGTCGCAGCGATAGCCCTTATCGCTGCGACGTCATGTAACGGAGGAGGCAGGACCTCAGCAGACACGGCCGCCCAGCGCCGCATCGACTCGCTGCTGCGTGACGTTCCGGCCCGCGTGGGCGTATATGCGCAGTGCGGGGACCGCACGATAGCCGTCCGCGCCGACGAGCTCTTTCCCATGCTGAGCACCTTCAAGGTGCCCGTGGCCATAGCCGCCATGCAGCGCATGGAGCGAGAGGGAACACCTCTCACGCAACGTATCGACATCACGCCCGGGCAACTGCTCCCCGACACCTACTCGCCCATGCGCGAGCGCCATCCCGACGGATGGGTGGGTGCGACGCTCGACTCGCTCATAGCCTATTCGGTGTCTATGAGCGACAACAACGCCTGCGATATTCTGATCGGCTATGCCGGCGGCATCGACAGCGTGGCCCGCTGCGCAGCCGACGCCGACGTCGGCCCAATGAACATCGAGGCAACCGAGGATGATATGCACCGTGCGCTGGAAAACCAGCGGGCAAACGTATGCACACCGCGCTCGGCCGTGCGCCTGCTCCAGCGGCTGGAGGCCGCGGAACTGCTCTCCGAGCCATACACCGCAGCGCTGATTGGCCACATGACCGCAACCTCCACTGGAGCCGACAAGCTGCGCGCGGGAATACCGCCGCAGGCCGTCATCGCCCACAAGACGGGTTCGTCGGACCGCACGCCCGAGGGTGTCAAGATCGCCGACAACGACATAGGCATAGTCACGCTGCCCGACGGCCGCCGCTACGCCATCGCCGTATATGTATCCGACTCGCACCTCGACGACAGACGTAACGCCGCCCTCACCGCCACCATATCGCGCATCGTATACGAGGCTTTCGCGCAGCCGTGACACGGCATAGCCGGCCGCCCCGCAGCAGGCTGACAGGCCGCTTGCGCAATGCGTGCCGCACAATGCCGCCAAACGTCCCCGAAAAGTGCGTTTTCGGCCCGTTTGGTGGCATTTCTGGTTCGGATGATACGATCCACCCGTCGGCACGAGACAAAAAAACTACGCCCCGGCTATCCGAAATAGTCGGGGCGTAGTATCCGTACTGGGGCTCGGCAGCCCGAATGCCTCCGAGACTAAAGCTCCTCGGCCTTCACATGGGTGATCTTGCCGTCACGCATGATCACAAGTTCACCATCCTCCTTCTTCACTCTCTCTTTCAAGCGCTGCTGGGCGAGGAGTATCCCTGCATCTATTTTCTCCTGCATCTGCTCAATCTCTATCTCACTCATAAGTCCAAGTATTTTACAGTTTGCATATTTGTCTATATCCTAACGAATCGACCACCTCCCTTATTTCGTCGCGCGCGCCGTAAGCTACCTTCTTAACGCCGTCGGCCGAACTGTTGTTGTAGATGACCCAGTAGTCACAGATCGGCATATAGAGCGTCGTGAGGTAACGCAGACCGCGATAGTAGCGGCGACGCACCACTTCGGGCGGGACGTTGTGTCCGCCCTCGGCCACACGCCGTGCAACGCGCTCGACGGCCTGCTCGGGCGTAGGCAGCCAAAAGTACAGCAACGAAACGAAGTATCCCCTCTCCTGTGCCATTCGGATAAATCGCGCGTAGTAACGCGTAGCCAGCGTCGTCTCGAACGCAAAGTCGGCATTGTCCGACAGCAGCACATCCATGCGCTGACGCATCAACCGCCCTGCCTCGATCGACACGCGCGACGGATTGAACGGCGACAGGCCTTTCGCTATCTCGTCGGCGTTGACGAACTCGCGGCACTCGAGCATCTCCGGTAGGACGGCATATGAAGCCGTTGTTTTGCCGGCCCCGTTACACCCGGATATGACATAGAGTTTTGGCATACGAATTATCCTCTGCTGGGCAAAGATAACACATAAACTTCAATTTTCCAAAAGCCACCGGAAGCGCCCCGCGCCCGGCAAAGTGCGGCATGCGGCCAACTTCGTTGTGTTTTGTTTGCTTTTCGCGCAAAAAAACATTATATTTGTTTGGCAAGGATAAGATTACACAACACCTTTTCACATAAAATTTTACAATCATGGCTGCTTCAACGAAGTTTTCGCTCGCGCCCCTGCCCTACGACATGAAGGCTCTGGCGCCCCACATCTCGGAGGAGACCCTCCTCTACCACCACGACAAACACACGGCGGCCTATGTCGCCAAGCTCAACGAACTCATCGCCGGAACTCCCTACGAGGAGATGTCTCTCGAGGATATAATCCGCAAGGCCGACGGTCCGCTGTTCAACAACGCCGCACAGGCATGGAACCACGATTTCTACTTCGCGGCCCTCTCGCCCGCGCCGCAGCAGATGCCGTCAGGCACTCTGCTTGAGGCCGTTAACGCCGCATTCGGCGACACCGACACCCTCCGTCAGAAGATGACGCAGGCGGCCGTAGGACTCTTCGGATCGGGCTGGGTATGGCTCGCCGCCGACGCTAACGGCACCCTCTCGATAGTAAGCAAACCCAATGCCGGCAACCCCCTCACCGACGGCCTGCACCCGCTGCTGGCGATAGACGTATGGGAGCACGCCTACTACATCGACTACCGCAACGTCCGCGCCGACGGAGTGAAGGCCCTGTGGCAGGTTATCGACTGGCGCGTCATCGAGAGCCGTTACGCCACCATAGGCACAAAATAACCGCCGCAAAAATCTGCCTAAAAAAAGGAAACAACGGCCACGAATGGGGAACAAACGGCCAGCCGCAGAAGCGTTGCCCCGCCGCGTTCGGGACCGAATCCGACAAAAAAACGGAGAGAATCCATACAGGTTCTCTCCGTTTTGATTTTGTGCTGCCTCGTCGGCCTTATACAGCCTTGTAGGCTTTCGTCCCCGCTCTTTTGCCGCAGCGGCTCACGGCCGAAGCCGTCGTGCCGCGGCCACGGGCATCAGATGCTGATGTCGAGGATCTCGAACTTGATAACGCCGGCGGGCACCGTCACCTCGACCAGATCGCCCTTCTTGCGGCCCAGCAGGGCCTTGGCGATGGGCGTGCCGATGGCGAGCTTGCCCTCGCGCAGGTTGGCCTCGTTCTCCGAGACGATGGTGTATACCACCTGCTTGTTGTTATTGTGGTTAAGCAGCGTCACCTTGCTAAGGATCTGCACCTTGCTCTTGTCGATCTTCGATTCGTCGATAACGCGGGCATTGGTGAGCGTCTGCTCCAGTTTGGCGATGCGCATCTCCAGTAGACCCTGCGCCTCGCGTGCCGCATCGTACTCAGCATTCTCCGACAGATCGCCCTTGTCGCGCGCTTCGGCAATAGCCGCCGATATGGCAGGACGCTCCACCGAACGCATATGATTGAGCTCATCCTTGAGCTTCTGCAATCCTTCCGCCGTAAGATAAATAACCTCTTTCGCCATAACTAAAACAGTAAAAAACTAGAATTCCAACCTGCCGAACAAGCCGAAAGATCAGAATCCCTTATTAACAATTGATTTTCAATAACTGAAACAAAGATAAGCAGAATATTTCTAATTTCCAACTTTTCAGCGACAAAAAGGCATCCGAACCGTGCCGCCGGCCACTCATACCGCCGGCCCGACGTAATATCCCCGACGGTCCCGTCCTCTGCGTCCGGGTAAACGCAGCCGGGGCCCCGAGCCGCAGCCCGGAGCCCCGACATTACACTCGCCAACCGTACTACTGTGCCGCCGTCTGCCCGTCTGCGGCAACAGCGCCGTCAAAGTTCATCAGGTAGACGAAGTGCTGCAGCTCGCGCACCATGTTGCGTTTCTCGCCCTTGGGCGCATAGACGTAGCAGTCTAGCGTAACGACCTCGCCCGTGGCCTGGTTAACCGTCGTATAGCTTACGAAGGGGCCTCCCATGACGTAGTTCTCGACGTCCCACAGGCCCGCCATCTCGATCCACGTGCGGCCGCCGATCTCAAGCATGCGCATCTGCGGCTCGAAGTCGATATAGTTCTCGCCCGAAGCGTCGGCGATCTGCTTCACTGTCGACATGTACGACCCGTCGGCCGGACCCGGTATGCGGGCGGCGAACTTGTCGCGCGCGGCAATCAGCGACTCGACCGAAAGCGATCCCTTGCCGCCGTAGGGGTACTTGTAGATGAAGAATCCCTGGCTCGAGGCGGGGAACTCCTGCGAGATCCACACCATGTCGTCGCTCTGCGTGCGCACGGTGAAGTTATCGGGAACGAACATCTGCATGCCGAATTTCTCGCGCAGCAGCGCCTCGGTCTGCTGCGAATAGTAGCGCTTGCCGTAGTCCACCGAACGGTCGCGCTCGGCCTTCTCCAGCACGCGGACGATGTTGTCGCGGTTAGCGGATACATACTCGGCCAGCGTCTTGTCGTCGGGACCCTTTATCGAGACGAAGATCTGCGGTTTGGCCGTAACGTCGTAGCGCACCGTGATCGAGGGTTCGGCAACGGCGCCGTCGACCTGCACGGTGATGATGTTACGGTGGCGCTCCACCAGGCTGCCGAAGTTGTTGGGCAGGATGCGCAGCACGTCGAACATGGGTTCGTATGTCGTCAGCTCCGACACGGGCTGCTTCAGCACCGCCTGCAGCGTATCGCCCAGCTCGCTCTGCCAGTCGGGCTGCGCGCAGACGACAATCACCTCGTAGGGATTGCCCGTGGTGGAACTCTCCGACGACACCTTGTGGAAGGCGTCGCATCCGACGGCCGCGACGCACAACAGCGCCATGGCCGCGATATTTTTCAGTACACGTTTCATAATCGCATTGTTTTCAGTCCAGAGCCGCCCGCACGGCGGCCCAAATACACTCACAAATATATGCCAAAAAACACTTTCGGCAAAATAGATACCCCGTTTTACGTAAAAAAGCACTATTTTTGCCATGCGCCGCCGCAGCCTGCGGCAATGGCCCGCAGCGGCCGCGCCCCACAGCGAAAAAAGACCATACATGAAGATAAATCCACCGAAGTTCATACGGCGCCTCTACCCCGACATGATATGGGAGATGGACGACCGCAACGGCGTATTCCTCACCTTCGACGACGGGCCCACGCCCGGCATCACGGAGTGGATACTCGCCACGCTGCGGCGCTACGACGCCAAGGCCACGTTCTTCGTGCTGGGCAAGAACGCCGAACTCTATCCCGACCTCTACCAGCGCATGCGCGACGAGGGCCACAAGATAGGCAACCACACCTACTCGCACCAGAAGGGATGGGGCATGCCCCTCGAGAAGTATATCGAGGATGTGGACTTCGCCGACGACATACTCCACAGCGACCTCTTCCGCCCGCCCTACGCCCGCGTCACCCCATCGCAGATGCGCGCTGTGGGACAGCGCTACAAGATCATCATGTGGAACATCCTCTCGCGCGACTACACCTCGGCCATATCGCCCGCGGAGTGCTACCGCGGCGTGGTGAAGTACATCCAGCCCGGATGCATCATCGCCTTCCACGACAGCGAGAAATCGTTCCGCAACATGAGCTACGCCCTGCCGCGCGTGCTGGAGCGGATAAAGGAGATGGGGCTCAAATGCAAGATAATAGAACTGTAGCATGAAGGTAATACTGGCCGTCACGGGCGCCAGCGGCGCCATCTACGCCCGGCAATGCGCCGAGCGGATGCTCCGTGCCCCGCAGGTGGAGCAGATAGCACTCATCGTGAGCGACAACGGCCGCCGCGTGATGGAGTACGAGGGCGAAAGCATCCCCGAATCAGACCGTATCGTCCGATACCGCAACGACGACATGTTCTGCCCCGCAGCCAGCGGCTCGGCCCGCTACGAGGCCATGATCGTGGTGCCCGCATCGATGGGAAGCATCGGCCGCATCGCCGCCGGAGTGTCGCTCTCGCTCATCGAGCGCGCTGCCGACGTCATGCTCAAGGAGCGCCGCAGGCTCGTGTGCGTGGTGCGCGAAACGCCATACTCGTCGCTGCACCTGCGCAACATGGCCGCACTGACCGATGCCGGCGCCATAATCGTACCCGCCTCGCCCTCGTTCTACTCGCACCCCGCGACCATCGATGATCTGGCCGCCACCGTCACCGAACGCGCACTGGCACAGGCCGGCATCGACACGCCCCATTATGAGTTTGAGGGTAAATAAAATGCGTACGTGCGCACGTGTTTTTCCGGATTTTTTAGTATCTTTGCGCCGCTTGAAAATTTCAAATCGTAAAAAAATACAGAACTTATGACCATCACAGCAGCAGACATCAAGATCGGCATGTGCATCGAAATGGACGGCAAGACCTATCTCGTGGTCGATTTCCAGCACTGCAAGCCCGGTAAGGGCCCCGCTTTCGTTCGTTCGAAGCTCAAGAACCTCGAGAACGGTCGCGTCATCGAGAACACCTTCTCGTCGGTAAGCCAGAAGATCGAGCAGGTACGCGTCGAGCGCCGCCCCTACCAGTTCACCTATGAGGATGACCTGGGCGCACACTTCATGCACACCGAGACCTTCGAGGAGATCAACATCGACAAGAACCTGATCAACAACTACGACCTGATGGCCGACGGCCAGATCGTAGAGGTGATGTTCCACACCGACAAGGAGATCGTTCTTTCGGCCGAACTGCCCCCCATCGTTGACATGGAGGTTACCTACACCGAGCCGGGCATCAAGGGCGACACCGCCTCTACCAATTCGCTCAAGCCCGCTACCGTGAACACGGGCGCTACGATCAAGGTTCCCCTCTTCATCAACACGGGCGACAAGATCCGCGTCGACACCCGCACGCGCGAGTACTACGAGCGCATCCGCTAAACGGCGCAACGGCGGAGGGCAACCCCCGACGGCACCGACAGCAGGGCCGGATCGAAGGCCGACAAGATACACCCGACGGAATGGATTCCGCCGGGTGTTTTCGTATAATACAGCAGACACCGGCACCCGGCCGCACGCTTTTTGCCCAAAAAATCGCCTGTTTGCTTTTTTACCCGAAAAATTGAATTACCTTTGCCGACAATGGCAACGTCGCGAACAGGATATGCCCGCAAACTCGGAGCCCTGCTCCTGCTGCTGCTCTTCACCGAATATCTGGGCAGCACGACGCTCTTTGTGCACAGCCACCACATCGACGGGCAGCTGATCGTGCACTCGCACCCCTATTCCGGCACAACCGACAATCCCAACCACTCACACTCGACGCAGCAGTGCAAGGCCATAAGCCTGCTGTCGTTCTTCACGGCGCTGGCCGCAATCCTCGGACTGCCGTCGCTCGCCGTCAGCATGCCGTCGCACGCACTGGCCGTACGCCGCGCCTCGGTACTGCGCCTGACGCCCGCCGTACACTTCGGCCTGCGTTCGCCGCCGGCAACAGTCTGATTCTATTTCATGTATTACCATGACTTCTTCGTGCCGCACAAAAGCCGCACGGAGACAGCCCGTATGCATACGCATGCCACGGCATGACGTACGGCTGTGCCGTACACACAAACCATATCCATTACTTAACGACACGATAAAATGAAGACAATATATATGCTCGCCGCCATACTGATGGCTGCGGCACCGCTCATCGACACCAACGCCTCAACCTTCGGAATGCCCGACACCCCGCCCGCCGAGACCGCCGGCACCGACTCGCCCGACCAGCGCAAGGGCATCGACGCCAACATCTACGGACACATCGTATCGCCCGAGAGCCACGAGCACATCCCCTTCGTGACCATTTCGATAAAGGGTACCACCATAGGCACCACGGCCGACGCCACGGGCCACTACTACCTGAAGAACCTGCCCGAGGGCAAATGCACCGTCGTAGCCGAGGCGATCGGCTACCGCACCGTCGAGCAGACGATCGAAGTCAAGCGCAACAGCACCGTGGAGGTGAACTTCGTCATGGAGGAGCAGACGCTCGCCGTGGACGAGGTGGTCGTATCGGCCACACGCAACGAGACCAACAAGAAGAGCTCGGCGGTGATCGTCAACGTCGCCTCGTCGAAGCTCTTCGACAACACGGCGTCGACCAACCTGGCCGAGACGATGAAATTCCAGTCGGGACTGCGCATCGAGAACAACTGCGGCAACTGCGGCACCACACAGCTGCGCATAAACGGACTCGACGGCCAGTACTCGCAGATACTGCTCGACTCGAACCCCATATTCAGTTCGCTGGCGGCCGTATACGGGCTTGAGCAGCTGCCCACGTCGATGATCGAGCGCGTGGAGGTGATCCGCGGCGGCGGGTCGGCCCTCTTCGGCTCGAACGCCATAGGCGGCGTGGTGAACATCATCACCAAAGAGCCGCTGCGCAACTCGCTCACGCTTTCGAACGTAACCAACGTGGCAAAGGACGGCACCGCGGAGTTCAACACGGCCCTCAACGGCTCGTTCGTATCGGATGACCGCCGTGCGGGCATATACCTTTTCGGCATGGTTAAGAACCGCGACGCCTACGACCGCAACAAGGACGGCTACACCGACATCCCGCACCTGAAATCGGAGACCATCGGGTTCCGCGGCTACTACAAGACCTCAGCCTACACCAAACTGACGGCCGAGTACCACCACATACACGAGTTCCGCCGCGGCGGCGACTCGATAGAGCTCGCACCGCACCTCACCAACATAGCCGAGCAGCTCGACCACCAGATCGACGGCGGCAGCCTGCGCTTCGACGGCTTCTCGGCCGACTCGCGCCACCGCTACGGCGTCGGCATCTCGGCACAGGGCATACACCGCGACAGCTACTACGGCACCGACAAGAACCCCGACACCTACGGCCACACCAACGACCTGACCATCGTGGCATCGGCACAGTACACCTACTCGTTCGAGCGCTGCCTCTTCTTGCCGGCGCAGCTCACCGCGGGCGCCGAGTACACCTACAACGACCTGTCGGACGACTTCCCCGCCGTCGGCCGCCACATGACGCAGACCGTGCAGTCGGGAGGCGCATACCTGCAGAACGAGTGGCAGAGCGAGAAGGTAAACATCATCATCGGCGGCCGTCTCGACGCCCACAACATGGTCGACAAACCGATCTTCTCGCCCCGCGCCAACGTACGCTACTCGCCCCACCGCAACGTAGGGCTGCGCCTGAGCTACTCGAGCGGCTACCGCGCCCCGCAGGCCTACAACGAGGACCTGCACATCGACGTCCTGAACCGCCAGGCGGCAATCATAAAAATCGACCCCAACCTCAAGCCCGAGCACTCGCACAGCGTGAGCGCCTCGGCCGACCTCTACCACAACTTCGGCCGCGTGCAGACCAACCTGCTCATCGAGGGCTTCTACACCGACCTGAAGGATGTGTTCGCCCTCTCGAAGGTGGGCGAGGACGAGGCCGGCAACATAATCAAGCTGCGCCACAACGCCTCGGGCGCCACCGTCAAGGGCATAACCGCCGAGTTCAAGGTCGGCATGCCCGGCATATTCGAGCTGCAGGCGGGCTACACCTTCCAGCGCAGCCGCTACGACGAACCCGAGCGCTGGTCGGACAACGTCGAGCCGCAGCGTCGCATGTTCCGCTCGCCCGACAGCTACGGATACATGACCGCCGACTTCGACGTCACGCGCCGCTTCTCGGCATCGCTCTTCGGCAACTACACGGGCCCGATGCTCGTGCAGCACAACGCCGGATACATCGCCCAGGACACCGAGCGCCTTACGCCCTCGTTCTGGGACATGGGCCTGCGCATGGCCTACGAGTTCCGCCTGTCGGATTTCATCGGCATGGAGCTGAGCGCCGGCATCAAGAACATCTTCGACAGCTTCCAGCGAGACCTCGACTACGGCCCGGCCAAGGATTCGGTCTACATCTACGGACCCACGCAGCCGCGCACGTTCTTCGTGGGACTGAAGTTCACCCTCTGACGGCAGGACATACAAACGCGGCGGCGGCCCTTGAAGGGGTCGCCGCCGTTGTTTTCACCTTATGGGGACGGGGTCACGCTCCGCCGCCAAGGTGCTCGACCAGCACGCGTACGCCTATGGCTATGAGGATTATGCCGCCCCACAGGTCGGCCCTGATACGCCGCGCATAGCGGCCGCCGCACTTTATACCGAACAGCAGTCCGGCCATCGTCACGGCAAACGACACCAGGCCGATCACCCACAACGGATATATGAGGTCCGACACCTCGTTCATGCCCATGCAGACGAACGATATGCCCACGGCCAGCGCATCGATGCTCGTGGCCAGCGCCATGGTAAGTATGACCTTCGTATCGAGCGGATTGAAATGCTTGTTCTCCTCCTTGCCGAACGACTCCACCACCATGCGCCCGCCCAGAAAAAGCAGTATGGCAAACGCTATCCAGTGGTCGACGCTCTCGATCAGATGGCGGAAATAGTTCGTCCCGAGCCACCCTATCAGCGGGTTCAGCGCCTGAAACACCCCGAAGGCCAACGCCATCGTCAGCATGGGGCGCCAGCGTATACGTTCCATGATGACACCGCTGGCCACGGCCACGGCAAGGCAGTCCATCGACAGCCCCACGGCCAGGGCCCATATCTCGACATGAGTCATGTTGTATCTATGCGATTAGTTGTTCCTCAATTCACCCGACAGCGGCACGTGCCGCTGCGGAGTGGCAAAGATAGTGAAAGCAGAGTGCAGAAAAAACAGGCTTGCCCGATTTTTTATGCCGGGGCACATCCTATCTTATCAAAATATGGTCAACGCCGGACGCCGCACCAAGCCTGAATCGCAGCTTGCGGTCTCCGCGCGGCCACGGCTCGACACACAAACAGCCCGCGCGGCGCATAATAAACCACAAAAGATTACGTTTTGAAGAAAAAGCCGCAAACGGAGCCGTAAATCGAAGATTTTGGCTACATTTGTGGTATAGCCCTCACGCGTCTGCGCCGAGGCCATCCAGCAATGAAACACATCATGACCAAATACCGCATTGCGGCCGCCGCCATCGTCGCGTCGCTGGCCACCGCCTGCTCCCACGGCATCAACTTCGATATCGAGGGACAGCTGGTCGACAATGCCGCCAGCGAGGTATATCTCATCGTCGAGAAGACCTCGGCCGACACGCTCGCCACAGCCGCCGTCGGCAGCGACAACCGCTTCCGCATCACGGGCCACGCCGACGAGCCCACCACGGCCGTCATCTGCGACGACAACGGCAACACGCTCACCACGCTGCTCCTGGAGAAGAACGCCCTGCAGATGCGCCCCGTACCCACGGAAGGGTATGTGGTCGAGGGCGGTCCCGTCAACGACAAGTACAACATCGTGGCGAGGCGTCTTGCGGACATAACGCGCGAGGCATACCGCCTCGACCCGAGCGACAGCCTCTCGCGCGAGCGTTTCGACGCCCTGGCCACGAAATACCGCGACATAGTATCCACGGCCGTCGACGACAACATCGACAACATTATAGGCGTGGAGCTCTTCCTCTATCAGGAGAGCAAGGGCATGTCGGCCGAGCAGATGCGCAGGCGTTTCGACCAGTTCCCGGCCAAGATGCGCGAACTGACGGCCATGCGGCGCTTTGCCGAGTACATAGACATATACGAGCGTACCGAGGTGGGACAGAAATTCATCGACATGCCCCTGCACACAATATCGGGCGACACGTCGCTCGCCGAGGTATGCGACGGCAAACGGCTCGTGCTGCTCGACTTCTGGGCCACATGGTGCTACCCCTGCATGCTCGAACTGCCCTACCTGCAGAAAGCATACACGCGCTATGCGCTTCAGGGGCTGGAGATATGCAGCATATCGCTCGACCGCTCGCCGGGCCGCTGGCGCGAATTCATCATGCGCAACGACATGCTATGGACCAATGCCATAGACGTGCACGGACCTGACGACGCCGGCACCTGCGCCGTGGAGACATACGGGCTGCAGTCCATCCCGGCCAACTTCCTCATCGCCGCCGACGGCACCATCATCGCCCGCAACCTGCGGGGCGAGCAACTGCTGGCCGCACTGGAGAAGTATTTCGGCAACTGACACCCGCCGCAGGGTGGCCCGGAATGCCGCACACGAAAAAAAAGTGTAAAATAAATTTGCATTTTATAATTTTTCGCCATACATTTGCACTCGCAACAAGCAAAATGGCTCCGTAGCTCAACTGAATAGAGTACTTGACTACGGATCAAGCGGTTACAGGTTTGAATCCTGTCGGAGTCACTGAAAAGGGTTACGGAAACGTAACCCTTTTTCTGTATCTGCACCCCGCCGCCGCCACTCCCGGCGTCGCGACACGCACCGCAATCCGAAAATAAACATTAAATTTGCAACGGCATTCCCCGCTCCGACTGAAAGTCAAACCATTCCGTCGTGGCAGGACTGCAACAAGGACAAACACCCTAATAACAGAAAGACAGATGTATAATTTCGAATTTCAGAATCCCGTGAAGCTCATCTTCGGCAAGGACTCGATAGCCCGTATCGCCGAGGAGATTCCCGCCGGCAGCAAGGTGATGCTCACCTTCGGCGGCGGCAGCGTAAAACGCAACGGCGTATATGATCAGGTGACCAAGGCGCTGGCAGGGCGCGACGTGGTCGAATTCTGGGGCATCGAGCCCAATCCCAAATACGAGACCCTTGTCGAGGCCATAGCGCTGGCCCGCCGCGAGGGTGTCGACTTCCTGCTGGCCGTAGGCGGCGGCTCGGTAATCGACGGCACGAAGTTCATCGCCGCAGCCATACCATACGAGGGCGAGGCCTGGGACATAATCACGCGCCACGACGTCGTAACCAAGGCCGTGCCCCTGGCCACGGTGCTCACGCTGCCCGCCACGGGCTCGGAGATGAACAACGGCGCCGTCATCTCGCGCCGCTCGACACACGAGAAGTTCCCATTCCACTCGGATCTGGTTTATCCGCGCTTCTCGGTGCTCGACCCGTGTGTAACCTTCTCGCTGCCGAAGAAGATGGTCGCCGCAGGTCTGGCCGACACCTTCGTACACGTCATGGAGCAGTACATGACCTACCCCGTAGATGCCCGTGTCATGGACCGCTGGGCCGAGGGCCTGCTGCAGACGGTGATGGAGATATCGCCCGCAGCCATGGCCGAGAACCCCGACTACGACACCATGGCCAACTTCATGCTCTGCGCCACGATGGGCCTCAACGGCTTCATCGCCATGGGCGTACCGCAGGACTGGGCCACGCACATGATAGGCCACGAGCTGACGGCCCTGCACGAGATCACGCACGGCGTGACGCTGGCCATCGTGCTGCCGCAGCTGCTGCGCGTGATGCGCGACGACAAGCACGACAAGCTGCTGCAATATGCCGAGCGCGTGCTTGGCATCACCGAGGGTGACGACGAGGCCCGCATCGACGAGGCCATACGCCGCACCGAGGAGTACTTCCACTCGCTGGGCATAGCCACCCGCCTGTCGGAGTACGGCGTCGGACAGCAGACCGTCGACGAGATCGTGCGCCGCTTCACCGAGCGCGGCTCGGTATGGGGCGAGCGCGGCGACGTGACGCCCGACAAGGTGCGCATGATTCTCGAGAAGGCGCTCTGACGGATCGCCGACCCACATCGCAGCGAAGGCTGCGGCGGACTGCAGGTCTGCCGCAGCCTTCGGTTTTTTACGCCGCAGCGCCATATTCCGCGCCCGCACGGTTGGAGAAACGGCCCGCTTGTCGTACCTTTGCTGCGTATATACAGATATAAAATAATACCGACAATGAGCGTCGCAACATTTCTCGCCGAGCCACATACGACGGCCTTCTCGTTCGAGGTGCTGCCACCCCTCAGGGGACGCGGCATAGAACAGCTCTTCGCTTCGATCGACCGTCTCATGCCTTTCAATCCGGCATACATCAACATAACGACACACCGCACCGAAGTGGTCTACCGCCAGATCTCGGAGGGCGTCTTCCAGCGTACGTCACAGCGCACGCGCCCCGGTTCGGTAGCCGTAGCCGCCGCCCTGCGTGGCCGTTACGGCATACCCGCCGTGCCGCACGTCATCTGCAGCGGCTTCACCCGCGCCGAACTCGAGAACGAACTCATCGACCTGTCGTATCTCGGCATCACCGACCTGCTTGTGCTGCGCGGCGACCGCGCCCGCGGCGAGAACCGTTTCATCCCCACCGACGGAGGACACGAACACGCCGTTGAACTCTGCCGCCAGGTCGAGGAGTTCAACGCCGGCCGCATGACCGACGGCGAGGAGTATGCTCCGCTCGAGCGCCCCTTCTCGTTCGGGGTGGCGGGCTATCCCGAGAAGCACGAGGAGGCGATGAACCTCGACACCGACATCGAGTACCTCAAGGCCAAGATCGACGCCGGCGCCCGTTACGTCGTGACACAGATGTTCTTCGACAACAGCCGCTATTTCGACTTCGTGACCCGCTGCCGCGCGGCTGGCATCACCGTGCCCGTAATCCCGGGCCTGAAGCCCCTGACGTCGCTCACGCAGCAGGCGCTGCTGCCCAAGACCTTCCACATCGACCTGCCGATGGAGCTGGCGGCCGAGCTGCGCCGCTGCCGCACGAACGACGACGTGAAGGCCCTCGGCGTGGAGTGGGGCACGGCACAGGCGCGCGAGCTGAAGGCGGCGAACGTCCCCAGCATACACTTCTACTCGATGAACGCCACGGCCAGTGTCGAGGCCATAGCCCGACAGGTATATTGACCCCTGACGCCGCCACGGCGGCACAAGAGACCGACAAGACATGACCGACAGAGAAACAATAGAACAGGCCATCGGCCGCCGCATACTCGTCCTCGACGGCGCCATGGGTACCATGATACAGCGCTGCGGCCTTACGGAGGAGGACTTCCGCGGCGAGGAGTTCCGCGACCACCCCGTGAAGCTGCAGGGCAACAACGACATGCTGGTGCTGACTCGCCCCGACGTGATCGCATCGATACACCGCGAGTACCTTGAGGCGGGTGCCGACATAATCGAGACCGACACCTTCAACGCACAGGCCGTATCGCAGGCCGAATACCACACCGAATCGCTCGTACGCCGCATCAACGGGGCTGCGGCACGCATCGCGCGCGCCGAGGCCGACCGCATGACGGCCGCAACGCCCCACAAGCCGCGCTTCGTGGCCGGATCGGTCGGGCCTACGGGCAAGACGGCCTCGATGTCGCCCGACGTCGAGAACCCCGCCTTCCGTGCCGTGGACTTCGACACGCTGCGCGCGGCCTACGCCGAACAGATGGAGGCCCTCGTCGAGGGCGGCGTCGACCTGCTGCTCATCGAGACCGTATTCGACACCCTGAACGCCAAGGCGGCACTCGACGCCGCCGAGGAGGCATTCCGCCGCACGGGACGGCGCGTGCCGCTGATGCTCTCGGCAACGATAGCCGATGCCGCGGGACGCACCCTCTCGGGACAGACCGTCGAGGCGCTCATCATCTCGGTGGCCCACGCGCCGCTCTTCTCGGTGGGACTCAACTGTTCGTTCGGGGCGGCGCAGATGACACCCTTCCTGCGGCAGTTAGCACAGGCCGCGCCCTGCCACGTGAGCGTACACCCCAATGCCGGCATTCCCGACGCCATGGGCCGCTACGACCAGACGCCCGAGATGATGGCGCGCGACATACGCCGCTTCGTCGACGAGGGCCTTGTCGACATCGTGGGCGGCTGCTGCGGCTCGACACCCGACCACATACGCGCCATAGCCGAGGCCGTGGCCACGCCTTCAGCCAAATGGCACACTGCGGCCACGCCGCGCGGATGGCTCTCGGGCCTTGACGAGTTCTCCGCCGACAGCGCCTTCATCAACGTAGGCGAACGGTGCAACGTGGCCGGCAGCCGCAAGTTCCTGCGGCTGATAAAGGAGAAGTCGTACGACGAGGCCCTCGGCATAGCCCGCAAGCAGGTGCGCGACGGGGCCATGATTCTCGACATCAACATGGACGACGCGATGATAGACACGCGCACCGAGATGGTACACTTCCTCAACCTCATGGCATCGGACCCCGAGGTGGCACGACTGCCGTGGATGATCGATTCGTCGCGCTTCGAGGTGATAGAGGCCGCACTGAAGTGCATACAGGGCAAGGCCATAGTAAACTCGCTCTCGCTAAAGGAGGGCGAGCAGATCTTCCTCGAGCATGCGCGCCGCGTGCGCGAGCTGGGAGCGGCGCTGGTCGTCATGGCTTTCGACGAGCAGGGACAGGCGGTCACCTACGAACGCAAGATCGAGGTGTGCGCCCGCGCCTACCGTCTCCTCACCGAGCAGGCGGGATTCGACCCCCGCGACATAATCTTCGACCCCAACGTGCTGACCATAGCCACCGGCATGAAGGAGCACGACGCCTACGCCCTCGACTTCATACGCGCCACGCGCTGGATACACGAGCACCTGCCCCACGCCCGCGTCAGCGGCGGCATAAGCAACCTGTCGTTCGCGCTGCGCGGCAACAACTACATGCGTGAGGCGATGCATGCCGTATTCCTCTACCACGCCATCGCCGCAGGGCTAGATATGGCCATCGTCAACCCCGCCTCGAAGGTTATGTACGGCGACATACCGGCCGATCTGCTCGAGGCCCTCGAGGATGTGATTCTCTGCCGCCGCGACGATGCCACGGAGCGCCTTGTGGCCATGGCCGCGCGCTTCAACGGCGAGGAGGCCGCCGCCGACACCGCCGCCACGGTCGACCGCAGCACCATACCACTCGAACAGCGCCTCGCCGAGGCACTCGAACGCGGCGACGACGAATACCTCGAGGCCGACCTCAACGAGGCCCTCACCGCATACCCCGCCGCGGCCGACATAATCGAGGGGCCGCTCATGAGCGGCATGACACGCGTCGGCGAACTCTTCGGCGCGGGCAAGATGTTCCTGCCGCAGGTAGTAAAGACGGCCCGCACGATGAAACGCGCCGTCGAAATTCTCCGCCCGCATATCGAGAGTACCCGCAGCGCCACACCGTCGCATTCGGCCGGCAGGTTCCTGATAGCCACCGTCAAGGGCGACGTACACGACATCGGGAAGAACATCGCGGGCGTGGTGCTCGCATGCAACAACTTCGAGGTAACGGACCTCGGGGTGATGGTCCCGGCGGAGAAGATCGTCGAGGAGGCCATCTCCCGCAAGGCCGACTTCATCGGACTGAGCGGACTGATAACGCCCTCGCTCGACGAGATGTGCCGCGTGGCGGAGCGCCTGCGCGAGGCGGGCGTTGACGTGCCCCTCTTCATCGGCGGCGCAACCACCTCGGCACTCCATACGGCCGTGAAGATTGCCCCACTGTACGGCGGTCCCGTATTACATGTAAAGGATGCGGCACAGAACCCCATCCTCGCCATGCGTCTTGCGGGCGACGAGCGTGAGCGGACAATCGCCTGCCTGCGCTTCGAACAGGAGCAGTTGCGGCAGAAGATGCAGCAGACCGAGGTTGCCTCGCTCACCGAGGCACAGGCGCTGGAGATGCGCCCCGCAATAGACTGGGCACACGAAGAGCTGCCGAAGCCTTCATACGAGGGAGTGCGCACCTTCGACATCGCCGTCGACGAGGTACGTGAATATATCAACTGGATACACTTCCGCAACCTGTGGGGCGTACGCAGCGGTACACCCGAAGCCGAGCATCTCATGGACGAAGCCCGCCAAGCGCTCGACCGCATAGCCCGCCGGCACCACCTGCGCGCCGAGGTGGGATTCTTCCCCGCCTACGGCACCGATGACAGCATCGTCGTCTCGCACACGGCCGGATGCCCGTGCTGCGGCGGCGACACGAAACAGATCGCCATCGCCACCCCCCGCCAGCGGCGTCCCAATGCCGGGGGCGAATGCCTTGCCCTTGCCGACTTCGTCGCACCCGAGGGGATGGGCGACCACATAGGAGCCTTCGCCGTAACCGTATCGCCATCGTTCGTGCAGGAGGTCGAGCGGTTCAAGGCCGAGGGCGACCAGTACGAGGCACTGCTCATGCAGAGCATAGGCGACCGTCTGGCCGAGGCGGCCAGCGAGATGCTCCACGCCCGCGTGCGTCGCGAATTGTGGGGATACGCCCCCGACGAGAATCTGACTGTAAAGCAGATGTACCAGGCTGCATACCGTGGCATACGCCCCGCCGTCGGCTACCCCTCGCTGCCCGACCAGCGGGCCATATTCCCGCTCGCGCAGCTGCTCGATTTCGCCGCCGCAGGTATCACCCTCACCGAGAACGGGGCGATGTATCCCCAGTCGTCGGTGTGCGGTCTATACATTGCCTCGCCCCACGCACGGTACTTCGTCGTATAGCACTGCCCCGGCGCATCAAACACATAAGCCGCACTCCCCCGACTGGAAGTGCGGCTTATGCATATGTTTCGGGCGTTTCGGCCTCAGATCCTAACCTTGAAAATACACTTCTTGACGTGGCCCTCGCCAAGCATGGGGGCGTGTCCGTCCTCGGGGAAGAGGATCGAGAACTGCCCCTCACCCACGGTGTAGAAACACTGCGGTATGTCGGTGAAGAGCTGTATGTCCTTCGCCTCGTCGAACTCGGTCTCGGCCTTGGTGCAATCCTTCATTTCGCTCCAGCCGAAGGTCTCCTGCGGGCCGCGCAGCAGCAGCTGGATGTCGATATAACGGCGATGCAGCTCAAGGCGGGCCTGCGACAGGTCGCGCAGGTCGAGCTCCTGCACGTTGACGAAGATGTTGTCGCCGTCGATGTCGTGACGGCCGCATGCCAGGGCAGCAACGTCGTGCGTGTCGATGAAGTCGAACACGGCCTTGAAACGCGGGTGGAGCGACACGTAACGCTCCTTGTTTTTCAATGAATCCAGAATCATGGTCTATATCTGTTTTTGTTTGGACTGACTCTTTTGCTGCCACCCGCCTCCGGTCTAACGCCCGTTGTAGCGCAGGCGCACGAATACGGGATAGTGGTCCGAATACTCCATAGAATCGACCACGCCGTACGACAGCGGCTCGAACTCGTCGGAGCAGAGTACGTAGTCGATGCGCAGCAGGTCGAAGAAACCGCGGTAGGTATGCGAATATCCCGACCCCGCTTCGCGGAAGGCATCCTTCAGGTCACGGCTTACGGTGCGGTAGGTGTACGATGCAGGCGTGTCGTTGAAATCGCCGCATACGATCACCGGATAGGGCGACGCAACGATCATCGAGTCGAGCATGCGCGCATGCAGGGCGCGGTTGCGGTTGTTCTCGGCAAGGCGCGATACTATGTCGCGCAGTTTCTTCTCGCTGTCACCGTCGTCGAGGAACTCGCGCTGCTCGATATAGCGGCTGTCGTCGCTGTTTATGGCCGTCGTATGCAGGTGCACGCTGAAGACACGCACCGTGTCGTCACGCATGGCCACGTCGGCCCATACGAAGTTCTTCATCGTATCTATGCGGCCGGCACGCACCATCGGGTAGCGGCTGTAAATCGCAGGGCTGAGCTGCGCCCGCGACACCTTGCGCGGCAGCGGGTGCAGCGGTTCGAGCAGCGAGTCGGCGATGTCGTTGAAACCGCTCTCCTGAATGCAGAGGATATCGGGATTGAACTCCTTCACCCGCGCCACTATTGAGTCGATGCAACGTTCGCGGTCGTCGCCGATGAAGCTGCGCAGGTTATAGGTCATAACCTTCACCGCCGTACGCTCGTACTCGGGTTCGCCGTAGCTGCGGCGGAACGTCACCTTATAGAACATCGACAGGTTGAACAGGGCAATGACCGTAAGCAGCACCATAGGCACCATCATGCCCACGCGCCAGCGTACGATCCAGTAGAGCGTCAGCAGCAGCTGCGCGGCATACACGAAAGGGGCTATCAGCCCCACCGTCGAGACCCATCCCGTCACATCGGGGCCCAGCGCCGGCACCAGCAGCGTAGCCACGAACAGCACGGCAACACACGCCGAGAGCGCCATCATAACGATGTCGAACACCAATCCGGCAACCGAGCGCCGTTTCTTGCGCCGCTCGCCGTAGCTCGTTATGTCGCGATAGAACTCCGCCATGACTATACCGTTAGGTTGTTTGTCCGCATCCGCTCCGTTACGTCCCCGCTAAAAGTATATCTTGCCGCGGCTGCGCCACCAGTAGAGCAGCATCAGCCCCCATAGCATACCGCCCACGTGGGCGAAGTGCGCCACGCCCGACTGGTATCCCGACAGGCCGAAGAAGAGCTCCACAAGTCCGTATATCACCACGAACCACTTTGCCTTCAGCGCCACGGGCGGGAATATGAGCATTATAATGTCGTTGGGGTGCAGCACGCCGAAGGCCATCAGCAGGCCGAAGACGGCGCCCGAGGCACCGACCGTAGGCACGCGCAGGAAATCCATCGCCGCGATCTGCCCCATGGCCTCCACCGCATGCGAGTACTCGGCATATCCCACGGCCAGCTGCAGCAGCGCCGCGCCGATACCGCACACCAGATAATACGTCAGGAAGCGCTGCGAACCCAGTTCATACTCCAGCGCACGGCCGAACATCCACAGCGCAAACATGTTGAAGAAGAGGTGCGACACACCGCCGTGCAGGAACATGTATGTCACCACCTGATAGCTGTGGAATAGCGGGCTCTCGGCGTTGAACAACGCCAGACGCGCTATTATCTCGTTGCCGAAGGGCAACAGGGTGGTGGCCAGCAGCATGACGCAGTTGGCGATGATGAGATTCTTTACTACAGGCGGGGTCATATAGCGGAACCCGTTCATAGGCAATCGTGTTTTTCGTTTAACTTAGTTTGGCTTTGAGGTCGTCGGCCGTCAAATCGGTCATTATGGCTTTGCCCGAAGGCGAGAAACTGAAGTTTTCGCACTCGCACAACTGTCGCAGCAGGTTTGCCGTCTCCTCGCGCGAGAGTCCGCGCACGGTCGAGCGCGCCGCCCGCGAAGCTATCGTACGCACCATCTCCTCGCGCATGCGCTCGCCCGCATCGCCCGAGCCCTCGATCTCGCGCAACAGGTCGAACAGCAGGCTGTCGGCCTGCTCGGCATCGACACACGACGGTATGCCGCGCATCTCGACGGCGCAGTCGCCGCTCGGCTCAAGATGGAAACCTACGGCGGCCAACTCCGCCGCATGCTCCGCCAACAGGGCGTAGTCGTTCTCCGAGAGCACAAGCCGTTCGGGGAACAGTAACTCCTGCGACGGCACCGCACTGCACCCTACGGCCGCCATGCAGCCGTCGTAGACGATACGCTCCCTGGCGCGGCGCAGATCCACAGCCACGCTGCGGCCGCCGCATATGGCCACGGCGTAGCCGTTGCCCAAAGGCAGGCAGTCAGAGAACGATATCGGTTCGGCATGCTCTATCGACTGCTGTACGGCACCCGAAGCGATGAACTCCAGAGTACTCTCGCCAGCCGACGACGGCACCTCGAACGTCTCTGCGGACGAAACAGCCGACGACGCTATTTCGCGATAGCCGTCCGACGCCATCGGCACCGCCGCATCCGTCTCCACGGCAAATTCGCTGCTCAGGGGCATCTCGCCCCACGACATGTCGCGCAGGCCGCGGTCCGACCCTACGGACGGCGACGAATACCCGCGTGAAGGTATATCCTTCATTGCGGCAGCCGAACTGCGGCCCGCCGCAGGTGCTCCCTCCATCGACCCGTCATAGGGTGCGTCGAAGCCCGTGAAATCGACATCCCCGTCGGATGACGCCCCTGCGGTGTAATCCTCGCGGAAGGGGTTGTAATCGTCGTTCGACGAACTGCGCGGTTCGCTGTACAGGACCTCGGGACGAGACTTCATCACCGGGATCTCGATGGCCGAGCTGTTGTCGAAATCCATCATCGACACCGCGCCGCTCTTGGCCAGCGTACTGCGCACGGCGGCCGTGACGATCTGCGTCACATCCTCGGCATCGGCGAAGCGCACCTCGGTCTTCTGCGGGTGGACGTTCACATCCACGCGGTCGGTATCCACCGTAAGGTAGAGGAAGAACGAGGGCGAGCAGTTCTCGGGAATGAGTTTTTCGTAGGCCTTCATTATCGAGCGGTAGATCTGCGGCGAGCGGAAATAGCGCCCGTTGACGAAGAGGTACTGCTCGGCATTCTTCTGCTTGGCGGCCGCGGGACGGCCGACAAAGCCCGAAACCTTGACGATGGTGGTATCGACCGACACCTCCAGCAGGTTCGTACGTATGTAACGGCCCACCACGTCGATTATACGCTCCTGCAGCGATGCCGCAGGCAGCGTGACGATGGGCATGTCGTTCGACATCAACTCGCAGCGCACCTGCGGATAGCAAAGCGCCACGCGGCGGAACTCTTTCTTTATGTCGGAGACCATGCGCGTGCGGTCGCTGTTGAACTTGCGGCGCGCGGGTGCCGTATAGAAGAGGTTGCGCACCAGGAACTGCGACCCCGCGGGACACATGGCCGGCGTCTGCGAGACGAACTCGCCGCCGTTGACTATGGTCACCGTGCCCACCTCGTCTTCCGCACGGCGCGTACGCAGCTCCACCTGCGACACGGCCGCAATCGAGGCCAGGGCCTCGCCGCGGAAGCCGAACGTATGCAGGCGGTAGACATCGTCGAGCGTGGTGATCTTGCTGGTGGCGTGGCGGTCGAAAGCCATGCGCGCATCCAGGGGAGACATGCCGCACCCGTTGTCGACGATCTGAATAAGCTCCAGACCCGCGTTGCGGTAGTTCACCGTAACGGAGGTGGCGCCGGCGTCGATGGCGTTCTCCATCATCTCCTTCACTACGGATGACGGATTGTTCACCACCTCGCCCGCGGCGATCTGGTTGGCTACGATTTCGGGTAACAGTCGTATCTTGTTCTCCATATTGCTTCCACACTCTGCGGGGAGAGGTTACTCCTCGACGATCTCTATCTGGTCGCCCTCCTCGTAGTCGTTCGGTACGACCACTATCGGGGCATAGGGGTTAAACTCCTCGACCGACTCCTGCCGGGGGCCAGAAGCAGGCTCCTGCGCCATCTCGAACACGGCCATCAGCCGAGGCAGAATCAGATAGATGAACAGCGCAAGCAACATCACACCCATGCCCAGCACCCACATGCGCATGCGGCTCGTACCCTCGCCGCTCTCAGCTCGGCGCGCCTCGCGCGCAGCCTGCCGCGTACGGATATACTTTCCGGGGGTATACTCTTCGGTGTCGTCCAACCGCTCGCCGCGCAGCTCGGCTCGGCGGCGCTCGCGCTCCTCACGATCGGGGTCGTAATAGCGCGGCTTGTAGTTGAACTTGTTGGCGTGACGCTTGTAGGGTGAAAAAAACGACATGTCGGTAGTGTTTTTAAGTTGCTGTACTGCTATAACGTTACGCTATCTGAAAAAATTCTTCATGCGCTCGAAAATATTCTGCTTGTCGCTGCCCACCGCGCTCTTGAAGTGCGGCTGCGTCGAGAGCTTCTCCACAAGGTGGCGCTCCTCGGCCGTGAGCGTGTCGGGTATGGTTATGTCCACCACGATGAGTATGTCGCCGCGGCCATAGCCGTTCACGTCGGGCAGTCCCTTGCCGCGCAGACGCAGCACCTTGCCCGCATGCGTACCCGGAGCGATCTTTATCTTGGCGCGGCCGTCGATGGTCGGAACCTCCACCTCGCCGCCCAGGATACAGGTCGTGAGCGGAAGATTAAGATTGTGTATCAGGTCATTGCCATCGCGTACCAGCTCGGGGTTGTGCTCCTCCTCGATCATCACCAGAAGGTCGCCGTTCACGCCGCCGTGGCGTGCCGCGTTGCCCTTGCCCGATACCGTCACGGCCATGCCCTCGCCCACGCCTGCGGGGATCTTTATCTCGACGATCTCCTCGCCGCGGACGACGCCCTCGCCGCCGCACTTGTCACACTTGGCGGTGATGGTCTTGCCCGTACCGCCGCAGGTGGGACATACGCTCTGCGTCTGCATGCGGCCGAAGAAGGTGTTCTCGACACGCGTCACATAGCCCGAACCGTTACAGGTCGAGCAGGTGGCGTACGACGACGAATCCTTGGCACCCGTGCCGCCGCACTTGTCGCAGGCGATGGTCTTGTTGATCTTTAGTTTCTTGGTCGTGCCGTTGGCTATCTCGGCAAGCGTCAGCTTCACCTTCACGCGTATGTCCGACCCGCGGTTTACGCTGCGCGCACCGCCGCGGCCCGACGACGAGAAGCCGCCGAAGTGGCCGCCGAAAATGTCGCCGAACTGCGAGAATATATCCTCCATCGAGAAACCGCCGCCGCTGAAGCCGCCATAGCCGCCGCCTGCGGCACCGCTCATGCCGGCATGTCCGAACTGGTCGTAACGGGCACGCTTCTCGGGGTTAGACAACACGTCGTAGGCCTCGGCCGCCTCCTTGAACTTGTCCTCAGCCTCCTTGTCACCCGGATTCTTGTCGGGGTGATACTTTATGGCCGCCTTACGGTAGGCCTTCTTTATCTCGTCGGCATTGGCGTTGCGTGCAACACCCAACACCTCGTAATAATCCCTTTTCTCTGCCATCGTATTATCCTTTCATCCTTAAATTACACACACGATATGCGACTCTGCCGCCACTGCCGCCGGGCTACTCGCCCACGACAACCTTGACGTAACGCAGCACCTTGTCGCCGAGCATGTAACCACGCTGAACAACGTCTATAACCTTACCCTTCTTCTCCTTGCCGGCATCGAAACGAGCCACGGCCTCGTGGAAGTCGGGGTTGAACTCCTCACCCACGGCCACGATCTCGACAACGCCCTTCTGACGCAGCGTCTCCTCGAACTTCTGCGCCACCAGACGCTCGCCCTCGCGCAGCGACGTGATGTCGTCGCTCTTCTCCGATGCGGCCACCGCACGGTGCACGTCGTCCAGCACCGAGAGCATGCTCTTCAGCACGTCGGCGCCGCCGCTGGCCACCAGATCCATCTTCTCGCGCAGCGTACGCTTGCGGTAGTTGTCGAACTCGGCCTGCAGACGCAGATACTTGTCGCGCCACTGCTCGACCTGCTCCTCGGCCGAAGGCTCCTTTGCCTCGGCTGCGGGCTCCTGCTGTGCCGCCTGGCCGGCATCGTCTGACACTTTGTCAGTTGCCGCAGCGGCCTCGTCTGCCATATTGGCATCCGCGGCCTGCTCCGCCGTCTTGCCGCCGTCTGCGCCACACTCATCGTGACGCTGCTCAACATCCTGATCTACAAATTCTTCCTTTGCCATATCTATTTGTTTTTATCATATTTTCTACCCACTATCGCACAAATTATATGCCCAAGCCGCGTCCCACGATAAATATGGTCGGACGTTTGGCTATGTCGGGCATCGTGCGGCGCGACCATCCGCCGATGCTGTCCGTAACGATTATCTCATCGGGCGATGTGACGTCGCACGCCACCGTCAGCATCGTAGCGCGGTCGCATACCGACAACATCTGCTCCAGCAGTTTGACGTTGCGGTACGGCGCCTCGATGAATATCTGCGACTCGCCCGTCGTGCGGGCACGGCGCTCGATGTTCTTCAGCGCGCGGGCCCTTTCGGGGGGCTTCACGGGAAGGTATCCGGCAAAGGCGAACGACTGACCGTTGAGACCCGACGCCGCCAGGGCAAGCAGTATCGACGAGGGCCCCACCAGCGGCACAACACGTATGCCGCGCCTGTGGCACTCGGCCGCAGCCAGCGCCCCGGGGTCGGCCACGCCCGGCATCCCCGCCTCCGATATGACTCCGGCCGAACGCCCGGCCTCGACGGGGTCGATCATGGCGGCGACCTCCGCCTCGCGCGTATGCTCGTTCAGCTCGACGAACTCCAGCTCCTCGATGCGGCGCGACACCTTCGCCCGCGAGAGGAACCGGCGTGCCGAGCGCACGTTCTCGACGATGAAGTAGTCGAGCGTGTCGAGTATGCGGCCGTTCGCCGCAGGCGTCACGTCATATACCTCCGTTGCGTCCGATATCGGACACGGTATCATGTAGAGCGTACCCTTCTCTACCATCACTCCCTTGTATAAATACGTTTCACGCGCATGGCCACCGAGGTCATGATCTCGTACGAGATCGTACCCAGCACCGCGGCCATATCCTCCAGCGTGTTCCCCGCCGCAGCCGAGAACACCACCACCTCGTCGCCTTCGCGCACGCCATCGATGTCCGTCACGTCGATCATGCAGCTGTCCATGCAGATGCGGCCCACGGTAGGTGCGGGACGTCCCGCCACCAACATCGACCACCGCCCGCCGCCGAGATGGCGGTCCAGTCCGTCGGCATAGCCTATGGGCACGGTGGCTATAAGGCTGTCGCGCCCGAGCCGCTGCGAGCGGCCGTAACCGATGGCGTCGCCGGCGCTGCGGCGGCGTATCTGCACGATGCGTGTCTTGAGCGTAGCCACGGGCTGCAGCTCGTCGTTGTGGCAATAGCCGTAGCCGTAGAGGCCCAGTCCCAGACGGCACATGTCGAAGTGTGCCTCGGGGAAGCGTTCTATGGCGGCCGAGTTAGCCGTATGTCGTATGGGCTTATACGGCAGGGCATCCGACAGGCGGCTGCTCATGCGGTCGAAGCGTGCGATCTGCTCGCGCGTGAAGTCGTCCTGCGCGGGATCGTCGGCGCACGACAGGTGCGAGAAGATCGTTGCGGCACGCACCTGCTGCGTCGCGCACAGTATTTCGGCCACACGGTCGATCTCCTCCTCCACGAAGCCCCAGCGGTGCATGCCCGTGTCGAGCTTTATGTGGATCGGATAGTTGCGCGCCCCATATCTCCCGGCGCAGCGTATAAAGTCGTCGAGCGAATGGAAACTGTATATCTCGGGCTCGAGCGAGTATGCTATCATCTTATCGAACGACGCGGCATCGGCATTGAGCACAACCACAGGCATCGTCACCCCGCGCTCGCGCAGCGTGATGCCCTCGTCGGCAAACGCCACGGCCAGATAATCGACACCCAGGTGCCGCATCAACTGCGCCACCTCGGCATCGCCCGCGCCGTAGCTGTGGGCCTTAACCATAGCCACCAGACGGTGATTCATCGGCAGGAAACGGCGGAAATAGTTGACGTTGTGCGTCATGGCATTGAGGTTCACCTCCAGCACCGTCGTATGGCAGCGTCGCTCCAGCGAGCGGCACACCTTGTCGAACTGCGAACGGCGGTCGCCCTTGAGCAGGATCGAACGCCCCGCCACATCGTCATGCGTGAGCGAGCTCAGCAGCTCCTCGGCCGTGGCGTAGAACCGTTTGTCGCAGTCGAAGGCGTCGGCATGGGCACCGATACGCTCCCCCACGCCTATAACACGCTCCACACCCGCATTGCGGATCAGGCGGGCCACACGTCCGTACAGCTCGCCGTCCTCCATGCCGCTGTGGGCAATGTCGTATATCACCGCCGTCGAAGCCCCTCCCGCCGCCGTATCGCGCAGCGTATCGAGGGCCAGGGCCAGCGAGTTGATGTCGGAATTGTAGGAGTCGACAATCACGGTCGAGCCGTTTATGCCCTCCTTGACCTCCATGCGCATGGCGGCGTCGGCCAGCGACAGGCGCGGCGCGCCGTATCCCAGCTCGCGGCAGAGGCTCTTCACCTCCTGCGCATCCACGCGCAGCGCTTCGTTGCATGCGGGCAGTTCCGCCACGTCCTCCGCCGAGGCATCCACCACGCGGCACGCCGCGGGCAGCGACGCCAATGCGGCCGCCACGTCGCCGTAAAGGCTGTGGTATATAAAGGTGCGGGCATTGCGCGCCAGCACCATCTTCTCGTCGACCTTCTCGCGCAACGATGCAAAGTTGGCCTGATGCGCCTCACCTATCGAGGTGAATAGCACCACGTCGGGACGTATCATACGCTCCAGACGCTGCATCTCGCCGCGCTCCGATATGCCGGCCTCGATCAGCGCCACATCCTCGTCGCCCTCGATCATGAGCAGCGACAGCGCCACGCCGAGCTGCGAGTTGTAGCTCATGGGCGAGGCGAGGAAACGCACCGACACGGGCAGCGAGCAGGCCGTCCACTCCTTCACCACGGTCTTGCCGTTGGAACCCGTGATGCCCACCATCACGCCGCGGAACGACGCCCTGTGTGCCGCCGCCAGCCGCTGCAGCGCCTCAACCGAGTTCTCCGTAACGACATATCCCGCGCCCCGGCGCGGCATCTCCCCGTCGATACGCTCGACCATGAAGGCCCTTACGCCGCGGCCGTACATCTCCGACACATAGTCGTGCGAGTCGCGGTTGGCACCGCGCATGGCCGCAAACATCACATCGTCGCCATAGGCGCAACTGCGCGAGTCGACCGTGACGCCGCGCACCTCGATGTCCTCGCCGTGCAGCTCACCGCCGCACATGCGGGCTATATCCGACAATCGGTATCTCATATCACTCAATCGTTCTTGAACGTAACCACCGTAATACCGGCGCCGCCCCGGTCGGCGTGCTCGTCACGCACCGACTCCACCGCCGGCACCGTCTGCAGATAACGGCGTATCTCCTCCTTCAGCGCGCCCGTACCCTTGCCGTGGAGTATGGTCACGCCGCTGACGCCCACCATCAGGGCATCGTCCACCAGATCCTGCACCACGGCCAGCGCCTCGACGGCACGCATGCCGCGCACGTCGACGCTGTCGCGGAAGTTCAGCTTGCGCGACGATATGTCGACCGACACCACCGTACGCGGCGCCACGGGCCGCACCGCCTTCTTGTACTCGGCGTTCGACACCACCGTCAGCCGCGACACGTCCACCGTCGTCAGTATCTGGCCGAAGGCCACCTGCGCCTTCTTTCCCTTGATGCTCTGCACCACACCCGGAATCTCCTGACCCTCGATGCGCACCTTCGAACCCACCTCCACGGGCAGCTTCTCGGGTTCGGCCTTCACGGCAGGCGCCGCAGCCGGCTCGCCCTCGCGACGGCGGCGGTTCTCCTCGCGCCGCGCCATGCGGCGCGTAATGCGCTCCATCTCGCGCTCCACCTCGGCGCTGTTCTGCATCGGGGCGTCGGCCTGCTCCACCTCCCCGCGGAAGGTCTCCAGCTCGCGGCGCGCCAGGCGCGTCATCTCCTTCTCGGCCTGCGCCTCGCGGATGGTGCGTATCGTATTCTCGATGGTGCGGTTGGCATCGGCTATAAGCTGCTGCGCCTCCTGCTTGGCCTTCTGCAGGATCACCTGACGCTCGCTGCGTATGCGTGCCAGCTGCGCCGCATAGGTGCTCTCAAGTTCCTCGACCTTGCGGTCGGTCTGACGTATGCGGTCGCGCTTCTGCGACCAGTAGCGGCGGTCGCGCGCAATCTCGCGCAACTGCTTCTCGAGGTTTATGTAGTCGCTGCCGGCCTTGTCGCTCGCCGCACGGATTATATCCTCCGGCAGACCGATCTTGCGCGCGATCTCGATGGCGAACGAACTGCCCGGCTTGCCCTGCTCGAGCTTGAACAGGGGGCGTATGTTCTGCACGTCGAACATCATGGCGCCGTTGGCCACGCCCTCGCGTCCCGTAGCATAGTACTTGATGTTGGTATAGTGGGTGGTGATAACGCCGTAGCAGCCGCGCTCCAGCAGCCGCTCGAGGATGGCCTCGGCGATGGCGCCGCCTATCACGGGCTCGGTACCCGATCCGAACTCGTCGATGAGGACCAGCGTACGCGGAGAAGCCCCCTGCAGCATCTGCTTCATGTTGAGCAGGTGCGACGAATAGGTCGACAGGTCGTTGTCCATCGACTGCTCGTCGCCTATGTCGATATATATGCTGTCGAAGACGGGCAGCTCGCTGTTTTCGAGCGCCGTGACGGGGAATCCGCACTGGAACATGTACTGCACGATGCCCGTAGTCTTCAGGCAGACCGACTTTCCGCCCGCATTGGGACCCGATATGACCAGTATGTGGCCGTTGCGGTCGAGCTCCATGTCCAGCGGGACCAGCTCCTTCTGCTCGCGGCGCAGCGTCTGCGCCAGCAACGGGTGGAATGCCCGCCGCAGCACCATGCGGTCGTCCGTCGATACGATGGGCATGCCCGCGCCGTTCTCCATGGCCCAGCGCGCCTTAGCCCTCACGGCGTCCATGTCGGCCAGATACTCGCCCGCTGAGGCTATGGGCTCGGCATCGCAGCGTATCGAGTCGGTGAACTCCTGCAGCAGGCGCACTATCTCGCGCCGCTCGGCATACTCCAGCTCCTTGAGCTCGTTGTTCAGCTCCACGACCTCGACAGGCTCGATATAGACCGTACGGCCCGAGGCCGACTCGTCGTGGATGAATCCTCCCAGCTTGCGTTTGTTTGCGGCCGAGACGGGTATCACCGTGCGGCCGTCACGCACCGAGAGCATGGCGTCGGCATCCACTATGCCGGCACGCTTGGCATTCATCAGCACCTGCTGCAGGCGCTTGGCCACCTGACCCTCGTGGTCGCGGATGGCTCGGCGCACGGACAACAGCTCGGGCGAGGCGCCGTCACGCACGCGGCCCTCGTCGTCGAGTATCTGGTTTATGCGCCGTATTATGTCGGGAAAGACGCAGACGTCGGCACTGCGCGCACGCAGGCACGGATACTGCGACTCGGGGCGGTTCAGAATGAACCCCACCATGTTGCCCACGGCCGTCAGCGCACGCCGCAGCACGGCTACCTCCTCCGTATCGAGGAAGCTGCCCTCGACACCTATCTTCGAAACGATATGCTCGACGTCGGGATACTCCTCGCGCGGGGCATCCGGGTCGAGCATCAGCAGCACGCGCATCTCGTCGGCCGTGCGCTGGCGGCGTTCGATCTCCTCGCGCGAGGAGCTGAACGCCTCCTCAGTTATGCGGCGCCGCGCCGCCTCCATACTGCACAGCGCGGCAACCTGCGCACGAAGACGGTCGAAACCGATCTTCTGCTCAAAATTTGCTGGATATATCATCTCTTATGCTTACTTCTTCACGGCCTCGGAATCCGCCGCCACGGTCGCCGTCCCGTTGCGGGCAGCCTTCGCCTCGCGCCGGGCCTCCTTTTTGGCGGCGCGCTCGGCGGCACGCTCGGGGTTCGAGCCGAAGAGCGAGAAGTGGACATAGCGCTTCGGATTGGCCTTCAGGTCGGCCAGCAACAGCGACAGGTTGTCGCTCGCCGCCGACAGGTTGTCATACAGTTCGGCATCGTTGAGCAACTTGCCCACGGTGCCCGTCTCGGCATCGGCCGCAGCCAGCACGGCATTCAGGTGGCCGATCGTCTGCTCGACCTCGCCCACCAGGTCGGCCTCGGCCAGCTGCGTGGAGATAGAGTCGAGATTGGTCATTATCGTGTCGATGTGTCCGGCATTGTCGCCGAGGCTCTGCGCAAAGACGTTGAGCGAGGCGATGGCCTCCTTCAGGTGCACCTTCTGCTCGAGCAGGATCTCGTCGGTGCTGGCCGTAATGCCGTCGACGTTGTCGACGATGCTGGTCAGGTGCTCGGCATTCTCGTTAAGCAGCACGTTGATGCCGTCGAGCGTGGTGGTAAGGCTGCCCACGACCTCCGTTATCTTCTCCTTGAAGAACTCGAGCTCCGAGCCGGCCATGTCGATTATGTCGACACCCACCTCCGAGGCGAGCGTGCCGCCGTCCTCGACATACTGCGGCGACGCCCCCATCACGATGTCGATGGCCTTGCCGCCCATGACTCCGTTGCTGAAGATGCGCGCCTTCGAGTCGGCCGGGATGCGGTAGCGCTTGTCGACCGAGAGCTCCAGCTCGACACCCTTCGAGGGGTCCTCGTCGAGCGTGACGCGGGTCACCGAGCCCACCTTGACGCCATAGATCATCACGTGCGAGGCGGTCTGTATGCCTCCCACCTGATCGTAATAGGCGTAGTATTTGTAATTGTTGCTGAAAAGTTCGCTACCCTTCAGGAAGCGCGCGCCGAACCATGCGGCCAAAAGCACCGCCACGGCAAAAACTCCTACTTTTACTTCTCTTTTCATCTGTTGCATAAAGGCATTGTTGTCACGGCCGTCACTTCGCTATGCGTCCGTTCTCGTAACGCACCACGAACGCATCGCGGAACATGCGCCGCACCGACGAGAGGTTGCGCTGCGCCTGCTCGCGCGAGGTGAACTCGCCGTAGCAATATTTATACTTGAGGACTCCGCCGCCCTCGTAACACTTCACCTTGCCGCGATACGACCCGAACTGACGGTCGTCCGCCGCTATCTTCTTGTCCGAAGCCATGATCTGGATGGCATAGCCGCTGCGCGAGACTCCCGCCGACGACTGGCTCTTCGACGCCGATGCCGTTTCGGGTTTGCGCACCGGCCTGGTGTTCTTCTCCGCAGCCGCATCCGTCACGGTCTTCTCCACGGCGGGCGACTTGGTCTCCACGGCGGGGCTCTCATCCGCCTCGTCACGGCTCCGTGCCGCGGCATTCACCGCAGCGGCGGCACTCTGACCACGCACGACGGCATCGCCGCCAGCCTGCGCCGCCGACGCCGCCCCCGACAGTTTGTCGATATATCCCACATACTCCTTTACGGCGTCACACAGGATGCGGGCGTAGTGGTTCTGTCCCTTCTCCGAGGTCATGTAGGCCAGCTCCTTGGGATTGGTCATGAAACCCAGCTCGGTCAGCACGCTCGGCATGTCGGTAGCATACAGCACCTTGAGCAGCTGGCGATTCACGCGGCGCGCATTGCGGCCGCCCTTGGCGTAGTGCGACTGCATGATGCGGGCCATCATCTCGCTGTACTCGCCGTATGTGAACTGCAGGTTCTGTATGTAGGCGCGGACCATGGCTGCCGTATTCTCGTCCGACATATCGATCAGCTCGTCCTTGTTGTTATTGTATAGGGCATCCTCGTTGTAGCGCGTCTCCTTCTCGCTCTCGCCCATGATGATGGTCTCGGCACCCGCCACCGACGGCTTGCCCGGCACGGCGTTGGCATGGATCGAGATGAAGAAATCGCCCCCGGCCTTGTTGGCAATGTCGGCACGCGCCGTGAGGTCCTCGTTCAGGGTCTTGCCCAGCGCCGTATCGGTCTTGCGCGTGTAGACCACCTTTATCTGCGGCAGCTCCTTCTCGATCAACGCGCCCAGCTTGAGGGCCACGCCGAGGTTTATGTCCTTCTCCTTGACACCGCCGTACGAGGCGCCGGGGAAGGCCTTGCCGCCGTGACCGGCGTCGATTACAATAACCCGCACCCCCACCTCGTTATTATCGGCGAGGCATCGTCCGCCGGCAAGGACGAAGAGCAGGAGAAGAAGCAGAGTGCAAACCGTATGTTTCATACAAAAACTGCCGTAAGAAGCGGAAGTTCCGCAAAAAAAACGTTATATTTGTCGGTTAAAATACCCGTGCCGAGAGGCCCGCAAGGGCTTCCCCGGGCGGTTTTGCCGACTTGTCGGCAAAGGTACGAAATTATATTGACATTTTGGGCAACACAAGGCTAAAATATATACTCCCGGCTGCGGCCGTAATGCTGTTATCGCAATTCGTTTTCGGATTTGCGCCGACACACCGACTCCAACCCGAGCAGCCCGCCGCAGCAGAGATCTCCGCCCTGCAGGACACCTCGCGGAACCGCACCCGCCGCACCGCACGCCGCGCGGCACGGCGTGACACCCTGCCGGCCGCCGCAACCGACACGACGGCCGGCATGCTCCGTCCCGAGGCCGACACGCTGCAGGCCGCGGCCGACACGCTCGGCGCACAGCATCCCGACACCGCACGCCGCGCCAAGAAGGCGGGGCTCGACCGCCCCATCAGCGGCAAGGCGTCAGATTCGCTCTACTACGACCTGCGCAACAAGATGGTCTACATATACGAGCAGGGCGACGTCAACTACGGGGACATGAACCTGAAGGCCGACTTCATGAACATCAACCTCGACAACAAGAACATCTACGCCTACGGCAAGGCCGACACGGTGGACGGCGCCCCCGTCGTCACGCGCCCCGTCTTCACGCAGGGCACCACCACGCTCAACATGGACACCATAACCTACAACATCGAGTCGCAGCGCGCCAAGATCAAGTCGATAGCCACGCAGCAGGGCGACGGATGGCTTGTGGGTACGAGCGTGAAGAAGATGGAGGACAACACCATCAACATCGAGAGCGGCATGTACACCACATGCGACCAGACCGACCACCCGCACTTCTACCTGGCCATGACCAAGGCCAAGGTCATCCCCGGCAAGAAGGCCATCACCGGCCCGGCATATCTGGTCATGGAGGATGTGCCGATATACTTCCTCGGCGTGCCCGAGGGATTCTTCCCCCTCAACACGGGGCCCAAGTCGGGTATCCTGATGCCCACCTACGGCGAGGAGGCCCTGCGAGGATTCTACATCCGCGGACTGGGATACTACTTCACGCTGAGCGAGCACATGGACCTGGCGCTGACGGGCGGCATCTACACCCTCGGATCGTGGGAGGCAAACGCACGCTCGCGCTACATCAAGCGATACAAGTACTCGGGCAACCTCAACTTCGACTTCTCGAGCGTAAAGACGGGCGACAAGGGCGACGCCGACTACATCAAGCAGAACTCATTCAAGCTGCAGTGGACCCACTCGCAGGATCCCAAGGCCAACCCCGGCTCGACATTCTCGGCATCGGTGAACCTCGCCTCGAGCGGCTACAGCAAATACTCGGCCACGAACATAAACGACATACTCTCGACGCAGACCAACTCGTCGATATCCTACTCGAAGAACTGGGCAGGCACGCCCTTCTCGCTGTCGATGAACATGGCCGTGTCGCAGAACTCGCAGACCAAGGCCCTCTCGGTGACGCTGCCCACCGTGTCGTTCAACGTATCGCGCTTCTACCCATTCAAACGCTCGGTCAAGATAGGCAAGGACCGCTGGTACGAGAAGATATCGATGAGCTACTCGGGCAAGCTCACAAATTCGGTGTCGGCGTCGGAGGACAACATCTTCTCGCGCGAGACGCTCGACAAGATGCGCAACGGCGTGCAGCACACCATCCCCGTGCAGGCGTCGTTCAACATTCTCAACTACATTAACGTCACCCCGTCGTTCAACTACAACGAACGCTGGTACTTCAAGAAGGTCGAACAGCAGTGGAACCCCGACACCAACACGGCCGAGCAGCTCGACCCCGAATACGGCTTCTACCGTCTCTACGACTATACGACTGCCCTGTCGTTCTCGACCACCCTCTACGGCATGTGGCAGGTAAGGGAAAAGTACAAGAACTTCAAGCTGCAGGCCATACGCCATACGTTCGCCCCGTCGATCAGTTTCTCGTATGCGCCCGACTTCAGCAACCAGAAATACGGCTACTTCAAGACCGTGCAGTCCGACTCGACGGGCCGCACCACCGTCTACTCGCCCTTTGCCGACAACGCCTACGGCACCCCCTCGCAGGGCCGCAGCATGGCCATGAGTTTCTCGCTCTCGCAGAGCCTCGAGGCCAAGGTGCTCAGCAAGCGCGACACCTCGGGTATAAAGAAGATAAGCCTCATCGACGACTTCACCATAAGCGGCTCGTACAACTTCCTGGCCGACTCGATGAAGCTCTCGAACATATCGCTCTCGCTGCGCTCGACATTCTCGGGCAAGATAGGCATCAACCTGCGCGCCACGCTCGACCCCTATGAGGTGTCGCCCGAGGGTATCCGCTACAACAAGCTCACGTGGCGCCGCGGCAACCTCGGCCGCATCATCAACACGGGATGGAGCTTCGGATACTCGTTCAAGTCGCGCGCCAGCTCGCAGCAGCCCGCCATCAACGACATCAACAGCGTCCCGCCCGAGTACATGAACCCCTTCTACGACCCCTACGGCACGATGGACCCCGTACTGCGACGGCAATACATGGCCAACGCCTACTACGACTTCTCGCTGCCGTGGAACGTGTGATTCAACTACGCGGTCAACTACTCCGTGAGCTACGTCAACAACTGCACGACGGGTATAAAGCGCAACATCACCCAGACCATTGGTTTCAACGGCAGCATCACCTTCTCGCCGAAGATGGCCGCGACCTTCTCGGGTGGATACGACATTGCAAAGAACAAACTGACCACCTCGTCGATAAGCATCACGCGTGACCTGCACTGCTGGCAGATGTCCTTCTCGTGGATTCCGTTCGGATACTACAAGAGCTGGAGTTTCCACATAGGCGTCAAGGCCGCCTCGCTGCAGGACCTCAAGTACGACAAGAGCCAGTCGATGTACGACAACCTCTATTAATACGACCGATATGCATCCGACCCGCACCCTACGCTCCGTCACCCGGACACTTGTCCTCGTCGCGGCGGCGGCATTCGCATTTATCCTCATCGCCACACCGGCCTCGGCACGCGGCCGCGACGCCGACACGCTGCGCATACTGGCCATCGGCAACAGCTTCACGGACGACGCCATGGAGTACCTGCCCGCGCTGCTCGACAACCTCGGCGTGCGCAATGTCGAGCTGGCACGCCTCTACGTTGCGGGCTGCTCGCTCGAGCGGCACATGCGCATGTATGAGAGGGACGAGGCCTCATACCAGTACTACCGCTCGGAGGCGGGCCGCAACCGCTGGGTCAAGTCGGCGCGCAAGGTCTCGCTGCGTCAGGCGCTGCGCCAGGGCGAATGGGACATTGTGGTGATGCAGCAGGCGTCGAGCTTTTCGGGCCGCTACGAGAGCTACAAGCCATACCTCGACAGCCTCATCGCCGTGGTGCGCCGCGCACAGCCCCGCGCCCGCCTGGCCTGGCACATGACATGGGCCTATGCCCAGGGGAGCACACACCCGCAGTTCGGCGACTACGGCAGCGACCGCACCCGTATGTACAACGCCATATGCGACGCCGTGCAGCTGATGGAGGCCGAGCACCCCGACACGTTCCGTTACCTCATACCGTCGGGGCAGGTGATCGAGTCGCTACGCCTGTCGGAGGTGAACAACCCGCCGATGGACTTCACGCGCGACGGCTATCACATGGACTTCGGCGCAGGGCGCTACGCCCTGGCCTGCACATGGTACGAGGTGCTAATACGCCCATTCACGCACCGTTCGATGCGGGGCAACTCGCTGCTCTCGACATGGGGCGACATGAAGGTCGACGACCGCATGGCATCCTACTGCCGTCAGGCGGCATGGCGTGCCGCGCACGGCCCGCGCCGCAAGGTATTCGAGGCACGCCCCGTCACCAGGCCCGCCAGGGCGCGATGGAAGGGGCACGTCGACGTCGTCACGCAGGATATGACCATATACGAAAAGTAACACAACGATGGCAAGTTTCCTTCAGGCGGAGAACCTCAGCAAGTCGTACGGCGACCGGGTGCTCTTCCGCAACATAAGTTTCAACATAAACGAGGGTGACAAGATCGCCCTCATAGCCCCCAACGGTACAGGCAAGAGCTCGCTGCTGAAGATCCTCGCCGGGGTCGATTCGTCGGACCGCGGCGGCGAGGTACGCTTCATGCACGACATACGCGTGGCCTTCCTCGATCAGCACACCGACTTCGACCCCGAGCGCACGCTCTTCGACGAGGTATACTCGCGCATGGGCGAGGCCGGACGCATCATCAGCGAGTACGAGCGCGCCATCGCCACCGAAGACCGCAACCGCATCGAGCGCGCCATGGCCGCCATGGATGCCGGCGGCTGCTGGAATGCCGAGCAGCGGGTGCGGCAAGTACTGTCGTCGCTGCACCTGACGCGCCTCGACCAGAAGATGGGCCAGCTCTCAGGAGGCGAGGCCAAACGCGCCGCCATAGCCTCGATGCTGCTGCAGGAGGCCGACTTTCTGGTGATGGACGAGCCGACGAACCACCTCGACATCGACGTGATAGAGTATCTGGAGGCATATCTGCAGAAGTCGCGCTGCACGCTGCTGATGGTGACACACGACCGCTACTTCCTCGACCGCGTCTGCAACACGATCTTCGAGCTCGACCGCGGCAATCTCTACACATATCGCGGCAACTACTCCTACTTCCTCGAGAAACGCGACGAGCGCTACCGCAACATGCAGGCCGACATCGACAAGTCGCACAACCTGCTGCGCCGCGAGCTGGAGTGGATACGCTCGACGCCTCAGGCTCGCACGGGCAAGGCGCGCTACCGCATAAACGCATTCTACGACCTCAAGCAGAAGGCATCGGTGTCGCTCGCGCAGCAGCAGATGTCGATCAACGTGGCGACGTCGCGCCTCGGAGGCAAGATCATCGACTGCGAGGACGTGTCGCTCAATTTCGGCACGAGGTGCATGCTCGACCGCTTCTCGTACAAATTCTCGCGTTTCGAACGCGTCGGCATAGTCGGCAAGAACGGCGTGGGCAAGAGTACCTTCCTCAACCTGCTGACGGGAAGCCTCACACCCGACTCGGGTTCGATCGAGCGCGGCGAGACCCTGCGCATAGGCTACTACCGCCAGGAGGGGATGTCGTTCCGCCCGGGGCAGACCGTATTCGACATCGTGCAGGAGATAGCCGAGACGGCCACCACGGCCGACGGCCACACCATATCGGCCATGTCGATGCTCAACCGCTTCCTCTTCCCGCCCGAGACCCATGCCAAGCATATCGAGGTGCTCAGCGGCGGCGAGCGGCGGCGTCTCTACCTGCTCACGATACTCATGCGCAACCCCAACTTCCTGATCCTCGACGAGCCGACGAACGACCTCGACATCATGACGCTCAACGTGCTGGAGGAGTACCTCTCGACGTTTAAGGGTTGCCTCATCATAGTCTCGCACGACCGCTATTTCCTCGACAAGACGGTCGACCACCTCTTCGTCATGCGCGAGGGCGGCACGGTGAAGGATTTCGTCGGCACCTACAGCGAATACCGCGAGTATGCACGCGAGCAGCAGGCCGAGGAGGCCCGCGCGGCGCGTGCGGCCGAGGCGAAGGCGCGCAAGGCTGAGGCGCAGAAGGCGGCACAGCAACCCGCACAGCCGTCGCCGCGGCGCAAGCTCTCGTTCAAGGAGCAGCGCGAGTCGGAGCAGATCGAGGCCGAGCTCTCGGCACTCGAATCGGAGAAGGCCGCAATCGAGGCCTCGCTCGGCAGCGGCACGCTGGCGCACGACGAACTGGAACGCCTCACGACACGCATGGGCGAGATACTGCAGCGCACCGATGCCCTCGAGACCCGCTGGATAGAACTCAACGACATATCGTAAGGCCATGAAAAGCAACGACACAGCCGCCACGACACTCTTCCGCACGGTGGTACGCATCGAGCCCCTGCGCACGCGCATCGGCTACGGCAACCGCCTGCTGTCGCTCGGGTCGTGCTTCGCCGACAACATGGCGCGGCGCATGCAGCTGGCCAAGTTCCGCGTCACGGCATCGCCCACGGGCATACTCTTCAACCCCGAGTCGGTGGCGCGCGCCATCGAGGCCTTCGACAGCATCGGCGCCCAACCCGACACCACGGCGGCGTCGCTGCCGCATGCGGTACGCGACATCGAGTTCGCATCGGGCCGATATTTCAGCTACGACTTCCACTCGTCGCTTTCGGCAGCCGACCGAGCCGCGGCATGCGCCGGCATGACACGGGCGCTGCAAAACGGTGCCGAGGCCCTGCGCGGCAGCGACACGCTGATCATAACCTTCGGCACGGCATGGGTCTACCGCCTGCGCCGCGACGGCGAGGTTGTAGCCAACTGCCACAAGCAGCCGCAGGCGCTCTTCGAACGCGAACTGCTCACCGTACAACGCATCGTCGACCGTTACGACGCACTCTTCGATGGGCCGCTGCGCTCGAAGCGGGTGATCTTCACCGTAAGCCCCGTGCGGCACCTGGGCGACGGACTGCAGGGCAACGCCCTGAGCAAGGCGCTGCTGCGCGTGGCCGTAGAGGAGCTGTGCCGCCGGCATCCGCAGGCGGAGTATTTCCCCTCGTACGAAATCGTGTGCGACGAGCTGCGCGACTACCGCTTTTATGCCGACGACATGACCCACCCGTCGGAGGTGGCCGTCGACTACATCTGGCAGCGCTTCGCCGAGGCGGCCTTTGACGAGGCGACACGCCGCACGGCCGAGGCCGCACGGCGCATAACGCGCGCGGCGGAACACCGCCCCTTCGACAGCGGCTCGGAGGAGTACCGCTCCTTCTGCCGTACGATGATCAGGCGCATCGAGGACCTCGAGACCGAATGCCCCGACATCGACTTTACGGAAGAGAGGGCCCTCTTCGCCCGCGCCGCCGAGTGACGCGCCGCGTTCGGGGCGGAACCCGCAAGGGATATTTTAATTATACGTTATACGAAAAATTTGTACATTTGCCGACGAAACAACGCAAACGATGAAACGACTCAACATAACGACAGCCCTGCTGCTTGCCGCAGCTATGATAGCCCCGGCGCACGCCGCCGAGAAACAGGCACCCCGCATAATGGTCAACATAGTGGTCAGCTCGATGCGCGCCAACGACCTGCAGCGCTATGCCGACAACTTCTCGGAGGCGGGATTCCGCCGCCTGACCAATGGCGGAACGCAGTTCACCCAGGCCGAATACGGCTACATGCAGACCACGACGCCCGTATCGCTGGCGACCATATCGACGGGAGCCATGCCCTCGACGCACGGCGTGGTGGCCGACCGCTGGTATGACTACGTCACCAACAAGCCGGTAACGCTCATCGACGACAGCGAGTGCCAGAGCGTCAACTTCAGCGGCGGATCGGGCGGATACTCGCCCCGCAACCTCGTAGCGCAGACGCTGAGCGACGCCCTCGCCCGCCAGGACGAGGCCAGCCGCATCGCCACCGTAGCCGTCGAGCCCGTCTCGGCCATCGTCACGGCGGGACACTCGGGCGAGGTATACTGGATGGAGACGCTGCAGACGGCATGGACCACCTCGTCGTACTACACCAAGACGCTGCCCACGTGGATCGCCGACTACAACCGCAACGAGGCCAACCTCGGCTACCTGCTCGACCAGTGGACCCCGCTGCTGCCGTCGGAGACCTACTTCAACTCGCAGACGGCCGACGGAGAGGAGGGCGGCAACAGAAGCCGCCGCATGCAGTGCATCGGCGACCAGTCCAACGGCGCGGCCCCCGTCGACGAATATGCCCGCATGTGCTATACGCCCGCCGGCAACAGCGCCCTGCTTGCCTTCGCGCAGCAGGTCGTGGCCAACAACGAGATGGGCAAGGACGAGCACACCGACATGCTCAACATCGTGCTCGACACGCCGCGCAAGATAAGCGAGCGTTTCGGGCCCGAGTCGATGGAGTACGAGGACATGCTCTACCGTCTGGACCGCGACCTTGAGCGGTTCATCGCCTTCGTGCTCTCGCAGGTGACCGACCCCGCACAGGTGGTCATAACCCTCACCTCGGACCACGGCACCAGCCCCTCGTTCGACGAGACGGCCACGCAGCAGGAGCGTTTCAACGTGCGTCAGGCCGAGGTCATCACCAACGCCTTCATCGGCGCACAGCACGGCAACGGCGAATGGATCCTCGGATACATCGATCGCGCGTTCTACCTCAACCACAACCTCATCTACGAGAAGGGGCTCTCGATAGCCGACCTGCAGCACGACGTGGCCACGTTCCTCATGCAGCTGCGCGGCGTATCGCACGCCGTCTCGGCCGAAGCCCTGCGCAGCACCTACTTCGGCAGCGGATACGGCCGCAAGATACAGAACGGATACTACCCCCGCCGCTCGGGCGACGTGGTAGTGAACCTCATGCCCGACTGGATCGAGGAGCGCGAGGAAATACGCTCGACGTCGGGATCGATGTACCGCTACGACACACACATACCGCTGGTGATCTACGGCGGCGGCATTGCGGCCGCCACCATCGACACCCCCGTCGACATGACCTCGCTCGCACCCACCCAGGCCCGCATTCTCGGCATCGACGCCCCGTCGGCCGCCGAGGGAGCCGCAATCGAGCTGTAGAAACACCGCAACAAAACAACCGTCAGATATGAAAGACGCCATACAGGAGCAGATAATCGAGGAGTTCGCCGTATTCGACGACTGGCTCGACAAATACGATTACCTTATCGAACTGAGCGACTCGCTCCCCGCCATGGAGCCCCAGCACAAGACCGACGACTACCTGATCAACGGCTGCCAGTCGCGCCTGTGGATCGACGCCCGCCTGGAGGATGGCAAGGTATACTACTCGGCCGACAGCGACGCCATCATAACCAAGGGCATCACGGCGCTGCTCATACGCGTGATGAACGGCCGCACGCCGCAGGAGATACTCGACACCGACCTCTACTTCATCGACGCCATAGGGCTCAAGGAGAACCTTTCGCCCACGCGCAGCAACGGACTGCTGGCAATGATAAAGCAGATGCGCACCTACGCCCTCGCCTTCAGCACCGAGACCGGCGCACATTGACACGGGGCGCAGCAGCAAGCAAAAAAGACGAAACATGACACCCGAAGAGATATTGAATGTCGAGCACGAGATTGTGCTCACGCTGAAGAACATCTACGACCCGGAGATTCCGGTAAACATCTACGACCTGGGACTCATCTACGAGATTGAGTTCGACCCCGAGGGCGTAGCCAACATACGCATGACGCTCACGGCGCCCAACTGCCCCATGGCCGACATGCTGATCGAAGACATTAACACGCAGGTAAAGAAGATAAAGGGCGTAAAGGAGGTCAACATCGTGCTGACGTTCGACCCCGTGTGGGACAAGAGCATGATGTCGGAGGAGGCGCTCCTGGAGCTGAACCTGCTCTAAACCCGCCGCGGGGAGTATGGCACGCGACAATACCCAAGAGCAGATCGTCGAGAGGCTCCGTGCCGGGGCTTCGACCATGTCGTGCGGCCCGTTCCTCGCATCGCTCGACGCGCTTCACCGCGCCGAGATATACAACACGCTGGGCTACGAACGCCTCACCCGCAAGAACAACGACATACGCCGTTTCTACGAGGAGTGCGGCAACGACTGGCAGCAGACCGCCTATCTGATGCTGCTGCGCACCGTCGGCACACCCGAGAACAAGGAGCCCTTCACCACACTCGCGCGTACGGTGCCCTACGCCGCCATCCTGCGCGAGAGGCTCGTGCAGCAGAACATCGAGGCGATGCTGGCCGGGGCGTCGGGGCTTCTCGACATATACCCTCACGACGAATACATACTGGCCCTGCGCCGCAACTTCGAGTATCTCGCGGCCAAATACGGCATCGTCCCCATGCGCGCCTCGGCGTGGCGCCTGCATAACATACGCCCAAACAACTTCCCCATACTCCGCATCTCGCAGATAGCATCGTTCCTGGCCTCCACGCGCGAGGTGATGGACCGCCTCTTCGCCTGCCGCAACGGGCGCGACGTCTACGAGCTGTTCAGCGCCGAGGCCTCGCCCTACTGGATCAGGCACTACATCCCGGGCAAGGAGTCGCCCGCAGCGACCAAACGCATAGGCCACATGAAGTGCAACCTGCTGGCCATAAACCTCGTCTCGCAGATGCAGTTCGCCTACGGCGCCTACGTCGAGCGCGAAGCGCTGCGCACGAGCGCCCTCTCGCTGCTCGAGAACACCGACGCCGAAGACAACTCCATCATCAGGGCATGGCGCCAGTACGGCGTCACGCCACAGTCGGCATTCGACAGCCAGGCCCTGCTGCAGCTCACGAATGAATACTGCCGCCAGCGCCGCTGCCACGAGTGCCCCGTCGGACGGCGCATCATCCACCGCACCATGGCCGCCGCCGGGGAGTAATCCCACACAGCCACATCCGCCCGCAATGCGGCTCCGCGTCACGGGGCACGGACAGCCATGACCATAGCAATCAGAACGCCTCGGTCATATTCATGTAGAAAAGCCACCCCTTTACGCCCGGTTCTCGGCCTACGTCCAGACGGAAATTCTTCTTCGGCTGCACCTCGAAGCGCAGGCCGACGCCGTAATTGGCCTTCCAGCGGGTCCAATCGACGGGCGTGGCACCTATGCTCCCCGCACCGCCCCACACGGCAAAACCCAGCCTCGAAAGGAACCGTCCACGCCTCCTCGCCTCCTCGCTACAGAACATGTGGCGGTACTCGACAAGGCCGTAGGCCATCGTACGGTCGCGGTACTTGCCCCAATAGTACCCGCGCAGATCGAACGGCGAGCCGAACATCGGCAGCTCGGTGAACGGTATGTCGCCAAACCCCATCTGCGAATGGAGAGTCCAGCCCAGTACGCTGCGGCGGCGGAACAGAGGCACGAAATGGCGGTACTCGACATCTACCTTGCCGAAGCCGTACGTACTGCCGAGCCACCTCCCGTAGAACATTCCCGAGACACCCAGCAGCACGCCCGCCGAGGGTGTGGCCACATCGTCGCGGCTATCGTACTGCAGTGTCGGGCCAAGCCCTACGGTAGTATAGCGGGGAGCATATTTCAGGAAGTAGGGATCGGCGGCCATCGTCGGGTTGATGCGGTCGGAAACGGTGTGGCCCACGTCGAACGAGGCCCCGAGGTAGAAGTTGCGCCGGAACTGCCACACCAGCCGCGGCGAGAACTGGAACGCGCTTTTATGGAACTCGGTCGTGGCGGGGCCACGCTCGGTGTGTTCGATGGTCCCGTATCCCACGCCGTAGTAATTGCTCGGCTCGTCGCGGTAGGAGTACTTCAGGTCGACACGGAAACGGTCGAGGGAAAAGAAGAGCGCGCCCGACCCCGACACGACAACCGTACCGTTCAGCGAGGCATTGAACCCGATGGGCAGATAGGAGCGTTGCGAGAGGGTGTCATCGCGGTCGATACGGAACGACATCAGCATTGCCCCGCCCACGCCGAACGACGCCTCGGGCGTATACGAGGGGCCCCCGAGCACCGATACCCACACATTCCTGCGGCGGCGGATCGAATCGCGCCGCAGCTGCCGCGCCCCGCCTCGGGAGCGGCTCCCAGCCCCGTCCGCTGCCATGACGCTGTCGCGAGGAAGCAAGTCCAAAGTTTCGGCCCCCGCCACCCGCTCGGCAGCGAGGAACAGCACCGCCACGGCCGCTATCGTTTGCAACAGATGTTTCATCGTCAAAATCACTTTCCGGGGCATGTGCCCGCCTTCGGCCGACGGGCCGGTCGCGCCGCAGCATCCAACCGCAGCTCCGCGCCCGAACGGCAACGGCACAAAGTTATCCCGCGCGGTGTCCCACACGCACGGAAAGTTACCCGAGCGCGGAAATCGGAGACCCAACTCGCCGTCGGGCGGAACCACACTGCGGCAAGAGCCAGTTTGGGGTACGAATTTTCCCGTTTCGGTCTCTTTACCCGGCACGACCTACGTGGCGACAGTTAACTTCGGTTCGACAAGTTGACAAAAAATTCCAGCCATGAAAAAAACGCTACTTCTGCTGACACTGCTCTTCACGCTGACGGCCTGCCACAAGGAGCCCGACATGTCGGACCTCGACGGACGCTATTTCACCTACACCAACCACGACAGCGCCACCGACTTCTCGGCGTACGGCACCTACTTCATCGCCGACAGCATACTGGTCATAGGCACGGGCAACGATCCCGCCTACGCCAAGGGCCGCGCCGCCAGGGAACTAATCTCGGAATTCGCCGCGCAGATGAACTCATGCGGCTACCGCCGTGTCCACGACATCGGGGAGGCCGACCTCGGAATCCAGATGAGCTACATCGAGCACACGCTGCACTTTCTCGACTACGCCGGCCCCATATGGTGGTGGGGCTATCCCGAATACTGGATGCCATCCTTCTGGGGCGACTGGGGATACTGGGGCTACGCCTACCCCGTGACATTCACATACTCCGCGCACTCGCTTCTGGCCGAGATGGTCGACCTCACGGCGCCGCAGGGCCGTGACGAGCAGCTGCCCGTGCTGTGGGACTGCTTCATACACGGCTCGCGCGAAGGCTATGCATCGGGGCTGTGGGCCATGACTGACGGCATACGCCAGGCCTTCGGGCAGTCGCCATACCTCGCAAACGAAAATGTTCAACCCAATACACAAAAGCTATGAGACACGCCAAACTTCTGATAACGGGCCTCGTCTGCATCATCACATTCACGGGTGCCTCGGCCCAGTCGATCGACATGGAGACCTACCGCTGGCTGCTGGAGTCCGACCGCATGGCAATGGCGGCCCCACGACGCCGTCCCGCCCCCGACGAATGGCCGCGGCACTACATCAACATCGGATGGCAGTTCAACGCTCCCGTCTGCAACTCCTTCGCCGGCAAGGCCAGCGGCTGGGGCGCCTACCTCGAGGGCGGCCACGGCATCGGCGGCAGCTTCGCCCTCGGCGGATTCGTCAGCTACGGCACCAACAACGAGTACATTCCGCGCATGACATATCCCGGGCCCGGCGGCTCGGACTACACCACCGACATGCAGCACTCGATGTTCCAGGTACCCTTCGGGCTTAGCTGCCGCTACCGCCTCGCCGCGGGCTTCTGGCAGCCGCACATAGGACTGAAGGCGGGCGCCGAATATGCCGAGTTCTCATCGTACGTCGGCACGGCCGTCTGCACCGACAAGACGTGGGGATTCTACGTCTCGCCCGAGATAGGCTTCTCGATACACCCCTTCGACCGCCGCAATCTCGGATTCCAGTACGCCATATACTACAGCTACGCCACCAACGACAGCCCCACGTTCGGCATCGGCGGCCTTAACAACTGCGGCATACGGCTCGGGGTGGCGTTCTGACACGCCGGCCTGCGCCCGCACGGAAGCCTCCGGAAACTCTCCGGAGGCTTTTGCGTTCCCGCGCCGCGCGATTCATCGGCCGACGGCGGGTTCCGGTGAGCGTTTTCGGCGGTTGGGAAAATTATCCCCCGCCTCAGCCGCCCGTCCGCATACTTTTGCACACCGGAAACAAAATACCTCACGATGAACGTAAGAATCTTATTTTTCTCCATCCTGCTGCTCGCGGCATCATGCTCGGGGCGGCAGGCCGCACCCGAGCCGAAGCTCCTCGTGGAGACCGCCCGCGCCGAGGAGTTCGAGACCGCACCCACGCGCGAATTCCCCTTCATTTCAAAACCGCTGCGCACATCCACCCTGTCGTTCCGCGTTTCGGGCCCCGTCGAGACCTTCGACGTCTATGCCGGAAACAGCTACGCATGCGGCGATGTCATCGCGGCCATCGACCCGCGCGACTTCCGCCTGCGCTTCGAGAATGCCGAAGCCGCCTACCGCCAGGCTCTCGCCGACTACGAGCGCATAGCGGCCCTCTACGAGAAGGACAACCTGCCCGCCAGCAGCTACGAAACGGCACGCGCCGCATGGGTCGCCGCCGAGACGGCACGCGACGCCGCCCTCAACGCCCTCAACGACACGCAGCTGACCGCACCCTTCGACGGATATGTGGGCGAGGTATACATCGAGCGCTTCCAGGACGTAAGGGCCTCGCAGCCCGTAGTGACGCTTACCGACATCTCGTCGCTGCGTATCGAGGTGTATGTCACGCAGGAGATAGCCATGCAGGCCGGCTCGCTCAGGGAGGTAGAACTCGAGTTCGACCACGCCCCGGGTCAGACATTCCGCGCCAGGGTTGTGGAGTGCGCCCGCAGCACCACCCCCAACAACCTCTCGTACCTGCTCACGGCACTGCTGCCCAACCCCGACGGGGCGCTGCCCGCGGGTCTCTCGGGACGCGTACGCCTCGATCTGCCCGAGGCGTCGGTCAAGACGGTGGCCATACCCCAGAAGGCGGTGTGCCACTCGTCCAACTCGGGCGACTACGTATGGACCGTCGATCCCGCCACGGGATATGTCTCGCGCCGCAGTATCGTCTTCGGCGACCTGCTGCCCGACGGCCGCATAGCCGTCGAGCAGGGCATAGCCTCGGGCGATGTCGTCGCCGTGAGCGGCATGCGCTTCCTCGAGGAGGGCAAGGCCGTAGAGACCGTCGGCAGCGGCAAGGCAAACCAAACCCCGACGGCGTCATGAAACAGCGTATCATCGACTGCACTCTCGGCCAGATCGGCGAATACGGCCTGCGCAACCTGACAATGGATGCCGTCGCCGCCGAGATGCACATATCCAAGCGCACGCTCTACATACACTTCGCCAGCAAGGACATACTGCTCGAGGCCTGCATATCGGAGTGGCTGCTGAGAAAACGGCTGCTCGTGACCACGGGCGGCAACATGATCGACGAACTGTGCGCCCTCTA
>JALENN010000008.1 GCA_022767745.1 Alistipes sp.
CGCAAGGTTCTTTTAGGTGGTTATAGCAGTGAGGTTCCACCTCTTCCCATTCCGAACAGAGAAGTTAAGCTCACTCACGCCGATGGTACTGCCTATTTAGGTGGGAGAGTAGGTAGCCGCCTCTTCAAGGTCAGACTAAAAGGTCTGACCTTTTTTTGTCGCTATACCTGAACAAGGGTATTAATTGCTATTTTTGCAAATGGGCATCCGGACACACCCCGGATGTCGGCACAACCGATATGGTAGGGATATTTGAAATACTGCTGCCGGAACGGACGGAGACCCTTCTAGCCTCCTTGCTTGGCGTGTGGCGCGAATCGGTGCGTGCCAGCCACCGTTTCCTTACGGAGAAGGATATCCTGAATCTTGAACCCTTCGTACCCGAGGCCATACTCAATACCGAACGTCTTTTTGTTGTCTGTGACAACGGAGTGGAGGCGGGCTTTATGGGCGTTGCAGGACGAGAAATAGAGATGTTGTTTCTCTCGCCCCGCATGATGGGGCGCGGAGTAGGACGGCGCCTGGTAGAGCTAGCCGTGAAGAGCTGCGGCGCAGACCGTGTCGATGTGAACGAGCAGAATCCCCGTGCAGTGAATTTCTACCGTCATATGGGCTTTAACACAGTCGGCCGCGATGCGACGGACTATCTTGGAAATCCCTTCCCTATATTACATATGGCATTGGGCAGCGAGGTCGTGATGGAGACCGAGCGCCTTATCCTGCGGCCGTGGCACGATGACGATGCTGCGGCGTTGTACCGTTATGCGCGTGATCCGAGGATCGGTCCCGTTGCCGGCTGGGCGCCCCATACGTCCGAGGCGATAAGCCTGGAGATCATCCGCACCGTATTCTCTTCGCCCGAGACCTATGCCGTGGTGCTGCGGCAGAGCGGGGAACCCGTAGGTAGCATTGGGCTGATGTTTGCCGACGGGGTGCACAGCGCATGTATTGAGGGCGGAGAGGCCGAGATAGGGTATTGGATAGGGGTGCCTTATTGGGGCCGAGGCCTTATTCCCGAGGCTGTGGAGCGGTTGCTGCAGCGCGGCTTTGAAGAGTTGGGGCTCTCTGCCGTGTGGTGCGGCCATTACGACGGTAATGCCCAGTCGCGTCGTGTGATGGAGAAGTGCGGTTTCAGGTTTCACCATACCGAGACCGGTAAACTCTCGCCGCTGGGGGACCTGCGTACGGAACATTTTTTACGCCTGACGGCAGACGAGTGGCGTGCCGGGCAGCCTTTTACGCGCAGCCGATAGTGCTGCCGACGGCATGTGTAACGTATAACTTATTAGTGTGCAGTCGAGTACAGCCCGGGCCACGGAGGCTGTTTTTAGTGTAAAAAAGTGTATGAAAAAAGATTAGAATTTTGTAACTTTGCGGCAATTCGTGAATATGCGTTTTGACGAATAGATTGGAATTCACACGTAAATTCATAAAATACTCAAAATTGCAATTTAGTATGTCAGAGAAGAAATTTATCACATGTGACGGTAACTATGCAGCGGCTCACATAGCCTACAAGTTTTCTGAGGTAGCTGCCATATATCCCATCACACCCTCCTCTACGATGGCCGAGCTGGTTGACGAGTGGGCTGCGCAGGGTCAGAAGAATATGTTCGGCGAGACCGTAAAGGTCGTCGAGATGCAGTCGGAGGCCGGTGCCGCCGGTGCCGTACACGGCTCGCTGCAGAGCGGTGCACTCACCTCGACGTTCACCGCATCGCAGGGTCTGCTGCTTATGATCCCTAACATGTACAAGATCTCGGGCGAGCTGCTCCCGGGCGTGTTCCACGTTTCGGCACGTGCGCTGGCCGCACAGTCGCTGTCGATCTTCGGTGACCACCAGGACGTTATGGCTACGCGCCAGACGGGCTTCGCCATGCTCGCGACCTCGTCGGTACAGGAGGTAATGGACCTTGCCGGCGTGGCTCACATCGTGGCTCTCAAGGCACGTGTTCCGTTCCTGCACTTCTTCGACGGATTCCGCACTTCGCACGAGATTCAGAAGATTGAGGTTATCGACGACGCTTCGCTCACCTCGCTGCTCGACCGTGAGGCTCTGAAGGAGTTCCGTGCCCGCGCCCTGAATCCCGAGCATCCCGTTACGCGCGGTACGGCCCAGAACCCCGATATCTATTTCCAGACGCGTGAGGCTTCGAACAAGTTCTACAACGCGGTTCCCGATATGGTTGCCGAGACCATGGCTTCGATCTCGAAGATCACCGGCCGCACCTACAAGCCCTTCACCTACTACGGCGCACCCGATGCCGAGAACGTGATCGTGGCGATGGGTTCGGTTACCGAGACCATCAAGGAGTGCATCGACTACCTGGCAACGCAGGGCCGCAAGGTGGGTCTTATCACCGTACACCTCTACCGTCCCTTCTCGGAGAAGTACTTCTTCGATGCAGTTCCCGCCAGCGTAAAGCGCATCTGCGTGCTCGACCGCACGAAGGAGCCCGGAGCAAACGGCGAGCCCCTCTATCTCGACGTACGCGACATGTTCTACGGCAAGTCGCAGCAGCCCCTCATCATCGGCGGCCGCTACGGTCTCTCGTCGAAGGACACCACGCCGGCACAGATTCTGGCCGTTGTCGAGAACCTCTTCTCGGCCGAGCCCAAGGATCACTTCACCGTGGGTATAAACGACGACGTTACGAACCTCTCGCTGCCTATGGGCGAGGAGATATCGCTCGCAAAGCCCGGAACCTTCGAGGCCCTCTTCTTCGGTCTGGGTTCTGACGGTACGGTAGGTGCCAACAAGAACTCGATCAAGATCATCGGCGGTTCGACCGACAAGTACTGCCAGGCATACTTCTCGTACGACTCGAAGAAGTCGGGCGGTTACACCTCGTCGCACCTGCGTTTCGGTGACAACCCGATCCGTTCGCCCTATCTGGTTACGACGCCCGATTTTGTGGCCTGCCACGTTCCCTCGTATGTCGACAAGTACGACGTGCTGAAGGGTCTGAAGAAGGGCGGCTCGTTCCTTCTGAACTCGGTGCATGACGCCGTTACCACGTGCGCCACGCTGCCCGACCACATGAAGGTATACATGGCCAAGAACAACATCAACTTCTATATAATCAACGCTACGAAGATCGCCGCCGAGCTGGGTCTGGGATCGCGTACCAACACCATCATGCAGTCGGCATTCTTCAAGATCGCCAACGTGATCCCCTACGAGAAGGCTGTCGAGGAGATGAAGCACGCCATCCTGAAGTCTTACGGCAAGAAGGGCGAGGATATCGTCAACATGAACTACGCTGCGGTTGACGCCGGCGGCAATGCCGTAGAGAAGGTGGAGGTTCCCGCCGAGTGGGCCAACATCGTCGAGAAGGATGCTTCGCACGGTGTAGACATGTCGCGTCCCGAGTTCGTACGCAACGTCGTTGATCCTATCAACGCCCTGAAGGGTGACAGCCTGCCCGTTTCGGCTTTCAACGGCCGCGAGGACGGTACGTGGGACAACGGTACGGCCGCATACGAGAAGCGCGGTATCGCCGTTAACGTTCCCGAGTGGATCGTCGACAACTGTATCCAGTGTAACCAGTGTTCGTATGTCTGCCCCCACGCTGCCATCCGTCCGTTCCTGGCAACGGAGGAGGAGGCTTCGGCTACGGGTCTTGCATGGAAGCAGGGTCTGGGTGAGACGAAGGCATACAAGTTCCGCGTTCAGGTGTCGCCCATGGACTGTACGGGTTGCGGCAACTGCGTTGACGTATGTCCCGCCAAGACGAAGGCTCTGGTTATGAAGCCGCTCGAGTCGCAGATGGCTCAGGCCGACAACTGGAAAAAAATCACGTCGGAGATAGGTTACAAGCAGGGTGTGGTGGATACCACCAAGACGGTGAAGAACTCGCAGTTCGCACAGCCCCTGTTCGAGTTCTCGGGCGCCTGTGCAGGTTGCGGCGAGACTCCCTACATCAAGACCATTACGCAGCTCTTCGGCGACAAGATGATGGTTGCCAACGCTACGGGCTGTACCTCTATCTATTCAGGTTCGGCTCCCTCGACTCCCTACTGCACCAATGCAAAGGGTCAGGGTCCCGCATGGGCAAACTCGCTGTTCGAGGACAACGCCGAGTTCGGTCTGGGTATGCACATCGGTATCGAGAAGCTGCGTGACCGCGTACAGAAGTATATGGAGCACGCCATCGCCGAGTGCACGCAGTGCTCTGACGAGCTCAAGGGCGTGATGAAGGAGTGGATCGCCAACCGCGGTTCGTCGGCCAAGTCGGCCGAGATTACGGCACGCCTTGTCCCGATGATGGAGGCTTGCGGTTGCGATACCTGCAAGAAGATCCTCGAGATGAAGGATTGGCTCGTGAAGAAGTCGCAGTGGATCATCGGTGGTGACGGCTGGGGCTACGATATCGGTTTCGGCGGTGTGGACCATGTCCTCGCTTCGGGTGCCGATGTCAACATCCTTGTAGTCGATACCGAGGTTTACTCGAACACCGGCGGTCAGTCGTCGAAGGCTACGCCCGTGGGCGCCGTTGCCAAGTTCGCTTCGAGCGGTAAGCGTATCCGCAAGAAGGACCTGGGTGCCATCGCCATGACCTACGGTTATGTATACGTTGCACAGGTTTCGATCGGTGCATCGCAGAACCAGCTGCTCAGCGTCCTGAAGGAGGCCGAGGCTTATCCCGGACCGTCGCTCGTTATCGCCTACGCTCCGTGTATCAACCACGGTATCAAGGGCGGCATGACGCGCACGCAGACCGTGGGCAAGGAGGCCGTAGCATGCGGTTACTGGCATCTGTGGCACTACAACCCGCAGCTCGAGGCCGAGGGCAAGAACCCGTTCGTTCTCGACTCGAAGGAGCCCGACTGGTCGAAGTTCCAGGAGTTCCTTATGAAGGAGGTTCGTTACACGTCGCTCAAGAAGGCGTTCCCGACGGAGGCCGACGAGCTCTTCCGCGCAGCCGAGGAGAATGCCAAGTGGCGTTATAACAACTACGTGCGTCTGTCGAAGATGGAGTACTAAACGTCGTTCCGTCTTAAGACAATAATTCGGAGGCTGCCGGTCACTTGCCGGCAGCCTCTTTTTTTGCAGCGCCGGGCGTGTTGCCGGAGGGCTATACATTCGCGGCTGAAAACGGAAATATAGGTACGGGATTTGATAAAACGGTTTTTTATTCGTATATTTATGGTGTGAACCTGTCCCGTAAAATTTGAGACTATGAAAAAACTACTTATTCTGGCCGTTGCGGCGTTGTTCGCCGTGTCGGCGTCGGCCCAGGATGCCGGCAGGTGGGCTGTGGGTCCCCGCATGAGCATTTACACCAATACAAGCACTATTGTTGGTCTTGGTGCATACGGCCGCTACAGCTTTGATGACCATTGGCGTATTGAGCCCGCGTTTATGGGTCTTCTGCATGACGGCTGCTCGATCGAGCTGAGCTGCAACGCCCAGTATGTGTTCCATCTGGGCAGCGGATGGTCGCTCTATCCCGAGGCCGGCTTTGTAGCCAACGAAATCGGCCGTTGGGCGGCAGGTCTTAACCTCGGTGGCGGTTTCGACGTGCAGATCGTGCAGAACTGGGATCTCTCGGCAGGATTGAAGTGGCAGCCCATGTTCGACGACTACCGCAAGAATCCGGTTGTTATCAGCGTCGGCGCCTGCTATAAATTCTGATGCGCAGCGCAGTAAAACTTACGGGGACCGTTCCTTGATGGATCGGTCCCCGTTTTTTATTGTGGCATTGTGCTTTGCTACTCTACATACAGCACCAGTCCCTTGAGGTATTCGCCCTCGGGGTGGTAGATGTTGATGGGATGGTCGGCCGGCTGCGTTAGCTGGTGCAGGATCCGCACGTTGCGTCCGGCGATTGCTGCGGCCGAGAATACGGTGGTGCGGAAGAGCTCCTTCGACACGGCCTGCGAGCATGAGAAGGTGAAGAGTATTCCGCCGCTGCGTATCTGCGACATGGCGCGTGCGTTTATGCGCTTGTATCCCTGCAGTGCATTCCCCAGCACCTTGTGGTGCTTAGCGAAGGCCGGGGGGTCGAGCACGATAAGGTCATACTTGTCGCCTATGTGCTTGAGGTACTCCACCGCATCGGCCGCCACGGCCTGATGGCGCACCTGGTCGCCGAAGTTAAGGCGCATGTTCTCGTCAGCGAGCTGTACGGCACGCTCCGACGAATCGACCGAGCATACCTCAAGGGCGCCGCCCGCCATGGCTCCTACGGAGAAGCCTCCCGTATAGCAGAACGTATTGAGTACCGTGCGCCCTGCGGCATATCGGCGCAGCAGGGCGCGGTTCTCGCGCTGGTCGAGGAAGAATCCCGTCTTCTGGCCCTCCTCCCAGTTGACCTTGAACTTGAGACCGTTCTCTACTACGACGTGCGACTTGCAGTCGGAGTGGCCGAAAAGGTATCCGTCGACGGCGTTAAGCGCGGCCTTGTAGGGCACGGTCTGCGAACTCTTGTCGTAGATGGCCGTGAGCCGGTCGCCGAAGGCCGTGCGCAGGGCCTCGGCTATGGCCATGCGCGAGCGGTACATTCCCACCGAGTGGCACTGCACTACGGCCACCGTGCCGTAGATGTCGACCACAAGTCCCGGCAGCGAGTCGCCCTCGCCGTGGATGAGGCGGTAGCAGTCGGTGTCGGGTGCCGTCGAGAGTCCGAGCGAGCGTCGCACGTCGCAGGCGACGGCCACGCGCCGGTTCCACCACGCCTGATCGATCTGCTCGCGCTCGAAGGTGAGGACGCGTACGGCTATGGACCCTATCTGGTAGTGTCCGCGGGCGATGAAGTCACCCGTATGCGTATATACGTCCACAACATCGCCTTCGGCAATTTCGGCTTTGTCGGAGTTGACCGAAGCTATGGCGCCCGAAAATATCCACGGATGGCGCCGCAGCAGCGACTCCTCTTTTCCGCGGCGGAGAAAGATCTGGGTTGTCATTGGGTGGGGTGTTTATTTCGTCTCGCCCGATGCGGCCCTGCAGGTCGGCGTGGCGAGGAGTTTTTCGTATATGGCGATGCATGCCCACGCGTCGGTGGCGGCATACATCTGCTGTTGCGGCGTGAGGACGGCGGCCTCCCAGTTGCTCAGGCGCTGGGCCTTCGAGACCCTCTCGCCGAGGACTATGGCGGCCATCTTGCGCAGGCTCTTCTCCTCGACGCCCCAGTCGGCTATTATGCGCTGCAGGTCGATGAAGCCGCGCTCGCGGAAGTGGCGCAGCACATGCAGCGCGCGTATGTCGCCCTCGACATCGGCCCCGATCTTTATGATGTCGGGGTTGCTCAGTATGGCGAGCAGCGGGTTGTGCAGCTTCATGCGGCAGAGGCGGATCAGGTAGCAGCGCTCGTGCGTCGAGAGCTGCAGCAGCGCCACCTTGTTCATCTGCCCGGCCTTGAATGAGGGACGGGTCTCGGTGTCGAACCCTATGATGCGTTGCGATGCGAGGTCCTGGCATACGCTCTCGATCTGCTCGTCGCTGTCGACGATCACTATCTGGCCGTCGAAATGGGCTGCAGGCAGCTGTGCCGCCTCCTCGTTTGATATGGTAGATCGAAAAGTCATTCCTGGCGTATTGAATCGCGGATGCAAATTTACTCAATTAATACGAGTTTCCCGCTTGCCGTGGCGGAAATTTTGCCATCGGCAATCATGGCGTCGATGGCGGCGGCAATATTTTGCGGGTCGAGCGTTATGCGCCGGCACAGCTCCTTGCCCGTCATGGGGGTGTCGCGCAGGGCGTCCGTTATCTGTTGTCGCAGCGCAGCGGCAGCATCGGCGCCCGGGGCGGCGGCCTGTGCGGCGCGGGCGCGGCGGCGTTTTGCAAGGCATACGTCGCATACGCCGCAGTCGTCGGCCTGTTCGTCGCCGAAATACTTCTGCAGCAGCACGCTGCGGCACGTGTCGTCGTTATCGGCATAGCGCAGCATGTTCTCGAAGCGTTCGGTCATGAGCTGCTTGCGCCGCAGGTAGGTGTCGGGCGATATGTATATGTCCTTTGTCGGCAGGCGCTCCTCGTCGAAGAAGAGTATGGCCGAGCGGTTGGACGGTATGTAGCGTATGATGCGCATCTGCCACATGCGCTTGAGCAGCTCCTTGACGTGGGCCACGGTATATCCGCTGACAGAGGCTATCTCGCGCTCGTCGATGGGGCGGAAGTCGGTGAAGACGCCGTTGTAGAGGCGCAGCACGGTACGTATCATGTGGTCGAGGTCGTTGCGCTCGATGCGTATGCGGTAGAGGTCGTCGCGGCTGACGCAGAAGAGTATGCGTGCCGGGTTCTCCATCTCCTCGGTCAGGGTCAGGTAGCCGTTCTGCTGCAGGAGCTTCATTGCGGCCATCACCTTGCCTGCGAAGATGTGGTTGCGCGAGCAGAATTCGCGCATGTTGAACGGGAACGAGGCATAGAGTCCGTCGCCCACGGCCACCTGCACGAAGTCGCACACTTTTTCATAGATGGTCTTTACGGTCTCCAGCGGCGGAAATTCCGCCTCGAAGCGGCGTTCGATGAGCTGGCGGTCCTCCGACGATACCAGCAGCACGGCATAGCTGCGGCGGCCGTCGCGGCCGGCACGCCCCGCCTCCTGATAGTAGCTCTCGAGCGAGTCGCACATCGTGTAGTGCACGACAAACCGCACGTCGGCCTTGTCGATGCCCATGCCGAAGGCGTTCGTGGCCACCATTATACGCACCTTGCCCGACGTCCACTCCTCCTGCCGCATGTCGCGCTCGGCGTGAGGCAGCCCGGCATGGTAGAATGCCGCGGAGTGTCCCGCCTGCCGCAGCTGCTCGGCCATCTGTTCGCACCCCTCGCGAGTGCGCATATAGATTATACCCGTTCCCGGAACGGCCTCTACGATGCGCATCAACTGCTCCTGCTTGTCGTCGGTGCGGCGCACGGCGTAGGAGAGGTTGGGGCGGGCGAAGCTGCTGCGTATGATGTTGGGGCTCTCGAAGTCGAGCCGCAGCATGATGTCCTCGGCGACGAGTCCCGTGGCCGAAGCCGTAAGTGCCAGAACGGGCACCTCGGGCTGCAGCCTGCGCAGTTCGGCTATGCGCAGGTACGACGGGCGGAAGTCGTATCCCCATTGCGATATGCAGTGCGCCTCGTCTACGGCTATGAGCGATACCTTCATGCGCTGCACGCGCAGACGGAAGGCTTCGGTCGCGAGGCGTTCGGGCGCCACGTATAGGAACTTCATGTCGCCGTATACGCAGTTGTCCAGCGCTATGTCGATCTGCGTGTACGACAGGCCCGAATGTATGGCCGCGGCCGGTATGCCGAGGCGGCGCAGGCGGTCGACCTGGTCCTTCATCAGGGCTATGAGCGGCGTTACGACTATGCACAGCCCCTCGCGAGCCAGCACGGGCACCTGGTAGGTGAGCGACTTGCCTCCTCCGGTGGGCATCAGGGCGAGCGTGTCGCGCCCCTCGGTCACCGATAGCATGATCTGCTCCTGCCCGGGGCGGAAATCCTTGTAGCCCCAATATTTTTCCATGACGGCAAGCAGCCGTCGGCGCATCTCGTCGTTTGTCATACCGAAGACAAAAATACGAAAAAAGCGTGTGTTCTCTATTTTTTCGCTATATTTGCTCCCATACGAATCGAATTATGAAGATCAGACAAGGATACAAGGTGCGCGAGATCGCGGGCGAGAACGTGGTGATAATGCAGGGCAAGGCGGGCGCCGACATGACCCGCATCATCACCTTCAACGACAGCGCGCTGCTGCTGTGGAACGAGCTTCAGGGCAAGGATTTCGGCCTGCAGGACGCCGTGCGCGTGCTGACCGACAACTATGAGGTCGATGCGGCCGTTGCCGAGCGCGATGCCCGTGCGTGGATCGACCGCCTGACGGAGTGCAAACTCGTCGAGTAGTGACAACGGCGTGACGTAGGTGCTTATGCGGCGTTCGGCGGTGAGGATATATGCAGCGGTGCTTCTTGTCGTCTACCTTGCGGTGGCGATGGGCAGCCATGTGGTCGCTTTGACCTGCGGCTGCATCATGCAGCATGGCCGTAACTCGTGCAGTGCCGTTTCCGAGTGCCGCCACGACTGCTGCCGTGCGCCCGAGGCCGGGGCGCAGTACCGCAGCGAGCGTTGCTGCGACCACAGCCATTCGACCGATGTCGAGCTCTATACGCAGGTGCGACCGCTGACCGACGCCTGCATGCGTCTTGTGTCGGTGGCGGCCCATGCGGTTACGCCCTGCGACGGTGTCGAACCGTCGCTTTATGCCGTAGCGTTCGACTACGGTGAATATCTGCGGCCGCTGTTGCCGGGACCGCTCTGCGCGCAACCTCCCTTGCGCGCTCCTCCTGCTTTGGTATGACGTGACCCTTCGGGGTGGAAACCGCGCCCTGTGGTGCGGCTCATGGCATGCGTGTGCGCATGCCGTCATATCGGTATAATCATATAGCAGGAGAAATGAAAATCAGAAAAACACTACTTCTTTTCCTCTCGGGTCTTGCCGTGTCGGCCGCGGTCGACGCCTCGGCCCAGAGTGTCGGCGGAACGGTGCGTTCGGCCGGCGGCGAGGCCCTTATAGGCGCCTCGGTATATTGGGCCGATACGTCGGTGGGGGTGGCGTGCAACGCCGACGGCAGCTACTCGATACACCGTGTCAAGGGCTATGACCGCCTTGTGGCGGCATACGTCGGTTATGAGAACGACACGCTCACCGTGGCGCAGGGCGTCGACCGCGCCGACTTCACTCTGGCGGACAATACGCAGATCGAGAGCGTGGTTGTCGAGGGTCAGACGGGCAACTATATCAAGCGCGACGGCATACTCAAGGGCGAGACCATCTCGTTCGCCGGCCTCTGCAAGATGGCGTGCTGCAACCTTGCCGAGAGCTTCGAGAACTCGGCCTCTGTTACGGTGGGTTACAGCGATGCCATATCGGGCGCGCGGCAGATCAAGATGCTCGGCCTGACGGGCACCTACACGCAGATGCTCGACGAGAACCGCCCCGTGATGCGCGGTCTGAGCGCACCCTATGCGCTGAACTACACGCCCGGCATGTGGCTCAACTCGATACAGGTGTCGAAGGGCGTGGCGTCGGTGACGGCGGGCCACGAGGCCATCACGGGTCAGGTAAACATGGAGCACCGCAAGCCGACGGACGAGGAGCGGCTCTTCCTTAACCTTTACTTCGACAGCGAGCTGCGCCCCGAGATCAACCTCTCGTCGGCCCTGCCGCTGAACAAGGACAAGAGCCTTTCGACGGTGATACTTCTGCACGGGTCGATGGACACGCGCTCGCACGACGACAACGGCGACGGCTTCCGCGACCTGCCCGAGACCGACCAGATAAACGTGGCCAACAAGTGGCTGTGGCAGACTCCGGGCGGCACGCAGCTGCGCTGGGGCTGGAAGTATGTCTCGGAGAACCGCCTTGGCGGCGAGATGGATTACCGCAAGTCGTTGTACGAGAGCATGACCGAGAGCCTTGCGGTCTACGGTTCGCATATGGCCAACCGCGGTGCCAACGCCTACTTCAAGGCTGGCATTCCCGTAGGCGCGGGTGTCTACGACGAGGCTACGGATAGCGAGCTGCGCTCGAACATTGCCTTTGTGGCCGACTACAACTACTTCAGCGAGGATGCCTACTTCGGCCTTAACGACTACGATGCCCACGACAGTGCCTGGTGGCTGAACCTGATGTATGCGCACTATTTCTCGGTGCGTTCGTCGCTCATCGTGGGAGCGTCGGCGCAGGTGTCGCGCGCCGACGAGTCGATCTTCAACCGCCTGCTGCTCGGCGGCGAGGGTGAGGGCCGCGAGTTCGGCGCAAGCCTCTCGCACAACGCCATGCGTAATGTCGAGCCGGGCGTGTATGCCGAATACACCTACTCGGTGCCCGACAAGTTCTCGCTGGTGCTGGGCATGCGCGGCGACTGGATGGGGGCGCGCAATGCCGACCACGGTGTCGATACGGAATACGGCGCGCCGGCTATGCACTACGACCCCGCGCAGCGGTTTGTCGTAACGCCCCGCTCGCACCTGCGCTGGAACATCACGCCGTCGACCGTCGTGCGGGCCTCGGCGGGCCTGGGCTACCGCCGTGCGAGCATCGTCACCGACAACGTGTGGATGCTGGCCACGAGCCGTGCCGTCAGCGTTGATCTCGACGACGACATCGAGACGGCCCTCACCGCGGGCGGAAGCATTACGCAGTATATCCCGCTCGGCGGCTATTCCGACGCCACGCTCAGCGTCGATTACTTCCGCACGCAGCTATTCAATACGGTGCTGGCCGACCAGGAGTTCGCCTCGCGCGACATTGTGGTCTACAACAACGCGCGCCGCTCGTTCTCGGATACCTATCAGGTCGACTTCCAGTGGACGCCGCTGCGCGGCTTCGACGTCTTCGCCACGTTCCGATATACGAACAGCCGCGTGACGCTTGACCGCGAAGACGGTCCCGTGACGGTGGAGCGTGCCCTGACCAGTCGCTACAAGACGCTGCTCAACCTGCAGTACGCCACGCCTTACCGCCGCTGGGTGTTCGACGTCACGGCGCAGTACAACGGCCCGATGCGCCTGCCCTCGCTCGACGGCGACTTGTCGAACGCGCGCCTCTCGCCATCGTATCCCATGTTCTATGCTCAGGTGAGCCACAAGATCCGCAACCTTGAGATATATGTCGGCTGCGAGAACATAGCGGGTTATATGCAGCACGACCCCATAATCGCGGCCGACGCCCCCTTCTCGCCCGAGTTCAACTCGTCGAGCGTGTGGGGCCCGCTCATGGGGCGCAAGTTCTACGTCGGCCTGCGCTTCAATATCTATTGATTTGATTGACTGTGAATATATTTGAAAACTCTGAAACCAAAACCACTGAAACCATGAAGAAGATTGTAATGTTGTGCCTGGTGGCCCTGGTGGGCCTCGGCATCGGGTCGGCCTCGGCCCAGAAGAAGGAGTCGGCATCGCTGAAGACCACCGTCTTTGTCACCGACCTGCACTGCGAGCAGTGTGCCAAGAAGATCAACAACTCGATCCCCTTTGCCAAGGGTGTGAAGGATGTGAAGATCGACATCCCCACCAAGAAGGTGACCGTGACTTATGACGCCACCAAGACCAGCGACGAGGGTCTGGTGAAGGCTTTCAAGAAGATTAAGGTTGCGGCCGAGGTTGAGAAACCCGCCGACAAGAAGAAGTAGGCCGCAGGCCTGCGTAACGCACAGAGCGGCTTCGGGCGAGTCCCGAAGCCGCTCTTGTGTCGTATGGCGCTGCCGTTATTTCATGTGGCGACGGCGGCGCCGCATGTGCTGGCGCAGCAGCAGGTCGGCCGTCAGCAGCAGGAGCATCGAACCGAATATGATTGTCCAGTATGAAATCTGGTTTTGCAGCGCGTCGGTCATCTCTATGTGCGGCAGCGCGGGCATCGGTGGCATCTTCGGTATCAGATGCGTCAGGCTCTTCTCGGGCAGGGCCCAAACGAGGGCGGCTATGGCTGCCGCCGTTACGAGTATCGATGCGGCCGTGATGGCGGCATTGTTCAGCAGCGTGCGCATGCGGTTGCGGCGGTGCACCCGCACCATCAGCTGCGGGGTGAACGAGGCGGGCAGCGCGGGCTGCGGTGTGCGCATCATGGCGCGGCGTATGGTGTCATTTGTCTGCATCGGCAGGGGTCTTTATCATTACAAACAGTTTCTTGCGTATGCGGTGCAGGCGCACCTTGACGTTGGCCTCCGTCAGGCCCGTTATCTCGGCGCATTCGGCAATGGGGCGGTCGTCGTAGTAGCGCAGAGTCACCAGGGCCCGCTCGTCGGCTTCGAGTGCCTCGATCGCCGCGGCGAGGGCATCCAGCGCCTGCTGTTGCTCGACCATCTCCTCAAGACGATCGGCCTCGTCGTCCCTGACGGCCGTGATGCGGCGCTCGTCGATGGGGCATGTCGGTCTGCGGCGCCGCCGCGCGTGCGATACGGCCGTATTGTAGGCTATGCGGTAGAGCCATGTGGACAGCGAGCTGCGGCCGTCGAACCGTGACAGGTTGTCGAACACCTTGAGGAACACATCCTGCGTCACCTCCTCGGCATCCTCGGCCGTGACCACTATGCGCGCCACGAGTGCGTGTACTGTGTGGGCGTAGCGGTCGACCAGCACGGCGAAGGCTTCGGTGTCGCCGCCGGCGATACGTTCTATGAGTTCGTATTCCAGTTGTTGTCGCATGGCATACATTTAGACGCGGCCGCGGCCGAAAGGTTACACCGTGACGAAATTTTTTCTTATGCCCTGTAACCTTTTCGGGCGGGTTGCGTCAAATATTACGAACGCGGGAGGAATCGCCCGTTGCACGAACGGAATTTTTAACCTTTAAAACCTTATAATATGTATAATCTTATCTCTGTGCCTCTGGTCTTTTTGATCGTGGCCTTCTTCCTCTACAAGTTCTTCGAGCTGCTGATATGCCGCAAGGAGCGCCATATGATAATCGAACGGATGGACCCCTCCACATTGCTCGATTACGTGAAGATCTCGGGTCTGCGTATAGGCAGCGTACAACCTTCCGAAGCGCCGCGTCCACAACATGCCGCCGCATGGCCCCTGCGTATAGGTGCCGTGCTGGTGGGCCTGGGGCTGGGAATTGTGCTGGGACGTTTTTTAGCTGAATTTGTATATGTGGGCGACAACGTTTATCGTATGGATGAGATTGTTCTCGGTTGTATTCTCCTCTGTGGCGGTCTCGGCCTGCTTGTAGCTTTTATTATTGAGCATAAACTCTACGACAAACAGCAGGATTGATATTTTCGGGAGTACACGACATAAACAAATCGAGCCGACGGGAAATCCACCGCCGGCTCGGTTGTTTATGCGGCGGCGTGCTACTCCATGGGGAAGATGCGCACGTCGGTAACATCCTCCAGCTCGCGCTTCAGGCGGTCGATGTCGGTCTTCTCGTCCACCTCGCCGTAGTGGTAGGGGTAGAATATGCGCGGACGTATGGCCTTCACGGCGCGCACGGCCTGGTCGACGGTCATCGTATAGGGTTGGTTTACGGGAAGGAATGCCGCGTCGATGTCGTGCAGAGCGAGTACTTCGGGTGTATCCTCCGTATCGCCCGCGATGTAGATGCGCAGGCCGGCGATGGTGAGTATGTATCCACAGTCCTCACGCGCCTGCGGGTGGAAGTCGGTGTGGCCCTCCGATGTGTTGTAGGCGGCCACGGCCTCGATATGTAGCTGAGGTATCGGGTCGGCCACGGCGCCAGGCGTCATGGTGACGCAGTCGCCATCGAATGCCTCGGCCGAGGTCTTGTCGCATACGATTATGCTGTGGCGCGTGGTGACGTCGTCGATGGCGGCGCGGTCGAAGTGGTCGTAGTGCGAGTGCGTCACCAGAACGACGTCGGCCTTGGGCAGGTGAGCGTAGGCGGCGTAGTCGCTGACGGGATCGACGTATATGTGCTTGCCGGCCACCTCGATGGCCAGCGATGCATGCTTGAAGAAGGTGAAGGTAACTTCGGTACCGTCAGCTGCGGTGATTGTGTCGGTCGGGTAGGCGGGGGTGTTTGAACTGCCGCCGCCCGTGAAGAATGAAAACAGAGCCATGGCTGTGTATGCGGTTATATGGTTCATAATATTTTCGGGTTGCGGCTGTTCGCCCACGGGCGGGCCGCATCCATTATTACAAAGATAGTGAAAGGTTAGCGCAGAGACAAATGAAAACCAAAGTTTTCAATTTGGCTATGCCGGGGCGCATCCTGTCTAAGCGTATAGCGCAAAAATACGGAAAAAATCGGGCCTGTCAAATCTCGTGACGGCGGCCGGCATTTGCCTTTTTGTCGGATATTGGGTATATTTGTTTTGTCAAAGACTAAAAAAAGCCAATCATGGGATACCTGTTCGACAACTTCAAGACGCAATATCAGCGCAAAATGTTCGGCGAGTTGAGCGCCGTGGCCGATACCGTCCCCGCCGAGGGTGCGGACGACGAGGCGATCATGGACTATGCCGTACGCCTGTATGACAAGTTCGGCCTGTGCCGTGGTCCTTTCATGTCGTTGCCGCAGGCACTCGACGAGCCGCGTGCCGACCTGCGGCGCCAGTACGAGCGTCTGGAGCAGGCGGGCAGTCCGCTGCAGTACCTGCTGTGCGGCATACTGGTCGACGGGCGCGACTCCATCATTGCGGCGCCGGAGCGCGGCGGTGTGCGCATGACGCGCATCGAGGCGTTGCAGGAGGCCGAGCGTCACGAGGCCGAGCTGCCCGAACGGTGGCAGCGGGAGCTGTGGTACCGCCTGGGCCTGGCCTACAGCTATGGCGATGACGGACGTTCGGCGAAGCGGTCGCAGGAGTACTTCGAGAAAGGGTTGGCTGCGGGCGACGAACGCTGCCGCGAGCACCTTTCGCGCCTGACGGCAAAATACGGCACCGACAGCAGCGGGCGGGTACGCGAGCCGCTGGGGCAGCGTATGCGCAGCGCGCTATCGCTCAAGGTGCCCGAGTCGGAGGTGCGGTCGTCGTCATACGGCGTTTTCCGCCTCTCGTGCCTTGTGGCGGGGCTGGCCGTGGCGGCCTATCTGTGCTACGACCTGCTTACGTCGGGCTACGACTGGCAGAGCCTCGTCAACTGGAACATGATGACCTCGCCGCTGAGCAGCGTGCTGGCACTGGTGGTGTGGGTTATGTATCTGCCCCACTGGGTGAGCTTCGAACTCAAGTCATACTGGGTCGATGACGAGACGGGAAAGAAGACCCGCAACCGCGACGTGGTGGACAATGTCTACGAGTGGATATTCCCTATTGCGGCCAACCTCGTGCTCATACCTTTCATGATCACCGTGGCGCTGTTCTACGTGATCATGGGCCTGTTCAGCGTGGTGGCTGCCGTCATGCCTTTCGTGGCGGCCATCGTGGCGGCCGTCGTGTCGATCTACGTCTACCGCGTCTCGGGCAAACTGCGTGCCTACAAGGTGCGTAAGGCGGTGACTATGCTGCTCATGGCCGTATATGTGGCCGTGGCGGTGTGGATCACCACGCTGGTGTGACGCCATGCGTGTGCCGTGCTCTTCGCGGGTTGCGGCCGCTGCACTTATGCCATATCGCAGCACTCGGGCTGCGGTTGAAAAATCGCCGTATGTTTTAACAAAAAAATGCGGCGATTTTTTTGTGGCTGCCCGCCGAAAAGAGTAAATTTGCGGGATGATTTGTTTCGTATAACCTTTTATCGATCCATATAGCCATGCTGTCGATCCTGTACTATATCTTTACCGTGATACACACCACCGTATGGTGTATCGTGTCGGTCATCGTGTTGGCGTTGACCTATCCGTTCGACAAGTCGCGCCTCTGGGTGCACGAGATCTCGCGTTACATGACGTGGGTGTTCTTCGGCCTGCCGCCGAGGGTGCGCCGCAAGGTCGACGGACTGGAGAATATCGACCGCCGCAAGTCCTATGTCATCGTGCTCAACCACTCGTCGGCCGTCGACATCATCGCCGCCTACAAGATACCGCTCAACTTCCGCTGGGTATCGAAGCGCGAGGTCTTCCGCCTGCCCTTCTTCGGGCCGATGCTGCTCGTGCACGGCGACATACCAATCGAGCGCGGCAATGCCGCCGCGGCGATGGCCAAGGTGATACACGAGGGCAAGATATGGCTCGGCCGCGGTGCCAGCGTGGCGATCTTCCCCGAGGGCACCCGTTCGAAGGACGGCGAGATTCACCGCTTCAAGGCCGGCGCGTTCAGCCTGGCGAAGGAGGCGGGTGTCGAGATACTGCCCGTTATCATGACCGGCACGGCGTCGATGTTCCGCGGCTGGCGCATGAACTGGACCAACCGCATGCACATACGCGTGCTGCCAGCGGTGAGTGTCGAGGAGGTCTCGTCGATGGATGTCAAGGAGCTGGCACAGTCGGTGCAGGAGCGCATGACCGCGGCCCTTGCCGCCATGCGCGAGGAGGATGCTGCCGCAGCAAAGGGCAGCCGATAGTGTTCGATGTGCGGCACCGGCTGCCGTACGAGAGGGAAAAAACGGAGATTCGCATATATGACGGAGATTAACAATAACAATACGTCGGCTGTGGCCTACGACGACGATGCCATCAAGACACTCTCGCCGCGCGAGCACCTGCGCCTGCGCCCCGGAATGTATATCGGCAAGCTGGGCGACGGATCGCAGCCCGACGACGGTATCTATGTGCTCATAAAGGAGACGGTCGACAACTCGATCGACGAGTTCATCATGGGTGCGGGCGACCGCATCGAGATCACCATTGAGGACAACGTGGTGACGGTGCGCGACTACGGCCGCGGCATCCCGCTCAAGTCGCTCTCGGCGGCGGTGAGCAAGATGAACACCGGAGGCAAGTACTCGGGCGACGCGTTCAAGAAGACGGTGGGCCTGAACGGTGTGGGTGTCAAGGCTGTGAACATGCTCTCGAGCGAGTTCACGGCGCGCTCGGTGCGCGACGGCGAGGCCCACACGGTTACCTTTGCCAAGGGTCTCGAGGTGTCGGACAAGTGGGAGAGCGGTGTCGACGAGCGTACGGGTACGAGCATCTCGTTCCGTGTCGACGAGGAGATATTCGGCACCTACGCCTACAACATGGACTTCGTCGAGCAGATGGTGCGCAACTACACCTACCTAAACCTCGGCCTGAAGATATCGCTCAACGGCCGCGAGTATGTCTCGAAGAACGGCCTTCTAGATCTGGTGAACGACAACCTGTCGGAGGAGCCGCTCTATCCGCCCATCCATCTCTCGGGACAGGACATCGAGGTGGTGATCACCCACGGTTCGGGCTACGGCGAGAGCTACTACTCGTTTGTCAACGGACAGTACACCTCGCAGGGAGGAACGCATCAGGCGGCCTTCCGTGCCTCGATAGCGAAGGTGGTCAAGGAGTTCTATCACAAGGACTACGATCCCTCGGACGTGCGTACGTCGATCATCGCCGCCGTGTCGGTGCGCATGAACGACCCGGTGTTCGAGTCGCAGACGAAGATACGCCTCGGTTCGAAGGAGGTTGCGCCCGGCGTGTCGATGCAGCAGTTCGTGAACGACTTCCTCTCGGTGGACCTCGACAACTACCTGCACAAGCATCCCGAGACGGCTCAGGTGCTGCAGAAGAAGATCGTCGAGAACGAGAAGGAGCGCAAGGCCATATCGGGCATTCAGAAGAAGGCCCGCGAGACGGCCAAGAAGGTGGCCGTCAACAACCGCAAGCTGCGCGACTGCAAGGTGCACTTTACCGACAAGCACGAACTGGCCGAGCAGTCGATGATATTCATCACCGAGGGACTCTCGGCCATGGGCCCCATCACGGCCAGCCGCAACGCCATGACGCAGGCGGTGTTCTGTCTGCGCGGTAAGCCCCTGAACTCGTTCGGCCTCACGAAGAAGGTGGTCTACGAGAACGAGGAGTTCAACCTGCTGCAGTCGGCGCTGAACATCGACGAGGACATGGACAACCTGCGCTACAACAAGGTGATCATAGCGACGGATGCCGATGTCGACGGCATGCACATCCGCCTGCTCATGACCAGCTTCTTCCTGCAGTTCTTCCCCGACCTTATCCGCAGCGGCCACCTCTACATACTGCAGACGCCGCTGTTCCGCGTGCGCAACAAGAAGGAGAACTACTACTGCTACTCGGAGGAGGAGCGCCAGCGTGCCATACGCCGCTGCGGCCCGACGGCCGAGATCACGCGATTCAAGGGGCTGGGAGAGATCTCGCCCGACGAGTTCAAGGACCTCATAGGCGAGCAGATGCGTCTCGACAAGGTGCGCCTTACGAAGGACGATCCCATATCGGACCTGCTGGAGTTCTACATGGGAAAGAACACCTACGAGCGCCAGGGATTCATTATAGACAACCTGCGCATAGAGGAGGATCTGGTCGAGGATACGGCCGTATAGCGGCAGGCGCGAGACGCGCACCGCGGGCGGGACGGTACGAACGTCCCGCGACAGAGCCGGAGCCGTGTAAGGACATGGTTCCGGAGGGAGAAATAAGATGAAGCAAATAAAAAATCTACCGTAGATGGCAGAAGACAAAGATACGAGAGAAGAGGAGATCGGCGCCGACGACCTTCCCGTCGACATGCCGGCCGACGAGGCCGCGCAGACGGGGTCGTACGGACGTTACGGACGTCTTTTCGGAGAAGAAGGCGGCAATGTACGCAAGCTCACGGGCATGTACCGGAACTGGTTTCTGGACTATGCCTCGTACGTCATACTGGAGCGAGCCGTGCCGCATCTGGAGGATGGACTGAAACCCGTGCAGCGACGCATACTCCACGCCATGAAGTGCTGCGACGACGGCCGTTACAACAAGGTCGCCAACATCGTGGGCCAGGCCATGCAGTACCACCCGCACGGCGACGCCTCGATAAAGGATGCCCTGGTGCAGCTGGGACAGAAGGACCTGCTGATCGACTGCCAGGGTAACTGGGGCAACATACTCACGGGTGACGAGGCCGCCGCGGGCCGATATATCGAGGCCCGCCTGTCGAAGTTCGCCCTTGATGTGGTCTTCAACCGCAAGACCACCGAGTGGATGCGCTCGTACGACGGCCGCAACGAGGAGCCCGTGACGCTGCCCATAAAGTTCCCGCTGCTGCTGGCTCAGGGTACCGACGGCATCGCCGTGGGTCTGGCGTCGAAGATCCTGCCGCACAACTTCAACGAGCTGATCAACGCCTGCATCGCGCACCTGCGCGGCAAGGATTTTCAGCTCTATCCCGACTTCCCGACGGGTGGTATAATGGATGTGTCGCGTTACAACGACGGTCTGCGCGGCGGCGCCGTGAAGGTGCGCGCCCGCATATCGAAGATCGACAAGCGTACGCTGGCGATAACCGAAATACCGTTCTCGACGACCTCGGAGTCGATCAAGGAGTCGATCGTCAAGGCCAACGAGAAGGGCAAGATACGCATCAAGAAGGTCGACGACCTCACGGCCGACAAGGTCGAGATTGTGATCCACGTGGCCAACGACGAGTCGAGCGACAAGACCATCGACGCGCTCTACGCCTTCACCTCGTGCGAGGTGTCGATCTCGCCCAACGCCTGCGTCATCTGCGACGAGAAGCCCCATTTCATGGGCGTGAAGGAGATTCTGCGCCGTTCGGCCGAGAATACGCGCCGCCTGCTGGGCCGCGAGCTGGAGATACGCCTGCACGAGCTGAACGAGGCGTGGCATGCCGCGTCGCTGGAGCGCATCTTCATCGAGAACAAGCTCTACCAGCTGATCGAGGGCTGTCGCTCGCACGAGGAGGCATACGCCGCCGTGGACAAGGGGCTGGAGCCGTTCAAGAAACTGCTGCGCCGCGAGGTCACCATCGAGGACGTGCAGCGGCTGACGGAACTGAAGTTCATCCGCATATCGCGTTACGACGCCGACAAGGCCGACAACGAGATACGCCGCATCGAGGACGACATAAAGTCTACGCAGTACGATATCGACCACCTTACCGACTACGCCGTGGCCTACTACGAGCGCATACGCGAGAAGTACGGCAAGGGACGCGAGCGCCGCACCGAGATACGCAGCTTCGATGCCATTGAGGCCACGAAGGTGGCCGTCACCAACGCCAAGCTCTATGTCGACCGTGCGGAGGGCTTCTTCGGCATTGGCAAGGGCATGAAGGACTCGGAGTTCGTGTGCGACTGCAGCGACATCGACGACGTCATCGTGATTCTGAAGGACGGCCGATACAAGGTTACGAAGATCAAGGACAAGGATTTCTTCGACAAGGGCATCTACTACATAGGCGTGTTCAAGCGCAACGACGAGCGCACCATCTACAACGTCCTCTACCGCGACGGCCGCGGCGGCCCGATCATGATGAAGCGCTGCGCCATAAAGAGCATCACGCGCGACAGGGAGTACGACCTTACGAAGGGTACGCCGAAGAGCGAGATACTCTACATGTCAGTCAACCCGAACGGCGAGGCCGAGGTGCTGAAGATATATTTCCGCCCGCGCCCGCGCCTTAAGAAGGTGATCGTCGACCTCGACTTCTCGACCGTGGCCATAAAGGGACGCCAGAGTCAGGGCAACCTATTCTCGCGCTACGGCATACACAAGATATCGCTCAAGGAGCGCGGTACGTCGACCCTCGGCGGGCAGAACATATGGTATGACGAGGATGTGCGACGCCTCAATACCGACGGTCGCGGCATCCTGCTGGGCGAGTTCAAGGGCGACGACAAGATCGTCGTGTGGACCTCGAAGAACCAGTACTATATCACTGACTTCAATGTCGGCCAGCACTTCCCCGACGAGACGGTGCGCATCGACCGCTATGTGCCGGGCCGCGTTTACAGCGTATGCTACTTCGACGGCGAGCAGGGCTACTACTACATGAAGCGTTTCCAGCTCGAGGTAAGCGAGAAGATGCAGTCGTTCCTCGACGAGGGCGCGCAGGTGCGTTTCGTCGCAATGACCGACCGCGGCGGTGCCACGCTTGTGGTTACGTACCAGGGCGCGCAGGCGTCGCGTCCGGCGGACGAGATCGATGTCGACTCGTTTGTCGGCGTGAAGAGCCACCGCGCCAAGGGCAAGCGTATCACCACATACGACGTGGCGACGCTGACCTTCGTGGAGCCCGAGCTGCCCGAGCCCGACCCCGAGGCGGAGACGGAGGAGGGTGGCGATATAGATGCCGAAGCGGATGCCGACGTTGAGGATGCGGCATCGGCCGTTGAGGCAGCTGACGGCGCCGGTCCTGCGGCGGGTGCGCCGGCCGAAGAGGGGGATACGGTTATAGCGATCGATCCCGAACAACTGAACCTGTTCTGACGCAGAACAAAAACGACGGATACGGATGAAGATTTTTCTTATCGGATACATGGGTTGCGGCAAGAGCTCGCTCGGGCGGCGTCTGGCCAGGCGTGCCGACGTGCGTTTCGTGGACATGGATTCCGAGATCGAGCAGCGCGAGGGCGCCTCGATCAGCGACATATTCCGTTTTGAGGGCGAGGAGTACTTCCGCCGCATGGAGAGTGCTCTTATCGACAGCCTCGCGGCCGATCCCGACGACATGGTCGTCTCGACAGGCGGCGGAGCCCCGGCGTGGGGCGACAACATGCAGCGCATGAATGCTGCCGGCATGACGGTTTACCTGCGGCGTACGCCGCAGCAGATAGCCTCGCGCCTGAGTCCCCACGGGCGGCAGAAGCGGCCCAAGCTGCGCGGCCTGAACGACGAGGAGCTGGTGGCGTTCATGACGGAGAACATGGCCGAGCGCGAGCCCTTCTACTCGCAGGCGCTGTGGTGCATCGACTGCGCCGAGCGCAGCGACGACGAGTTGATAGATATGATCCTTTCAAAGTTCCGCGGCGATGAGTGACGCTCCGATAGGGATATACGATTCTGGCTTCGGGGGGCTTACCGTGTGGCGCGAGATACGCCGCGCGCTGCCCGACGAGTCGCTCATATATCTGGGCGACGGCAAGAATTGTCCCTACGGGTCGCTGCCCGAGCAGCGTGTGGCCGAACTGGCCGAGGCGGCCGTACGGCGCCTAATGGATGAGGGCTGCAAGCTGATCGTGGTGGCGTGCAATACGGCTACGGCCGCCGCCATAGAGCATCTGCGCGAGATGTTTCCCGCGATGCCGTTCGTGGGGCTCGAGCCTGCCGTAAAACCCGCCTGCCTGCGTACGCGCAGCGGCGTGGTGGGTGTCGTGGCCACGGAGCGCAGCCTTTCGGGACGCAAGTTCCTCGCGACGGTGGCGCGTTACGGCGGCGGCAAACGCATAGTCACGGCCGTTGGCCGCGGCTGGGTCGAGGCCGTTGAGGCCGACGCCGAGCAGGCGCCCGAGACCGAGCGCCGCGTGCGCGAAGTGCTGGAGCCGGTGATTGCGGCTGGTGCCGACATCATCGTGCTGGGATGCACGCACTATCCATTCCTGCGGCCCGTGATCGAGCGGGTCATCGGCGACCGTGACATCGAGGTGATTGACTCGGGCGCGGCGGTCGAGAAACGTGTCGAGAGCCTTCTCGACGCGCATGGTCTGCGGGCCTCGGCGGGGCACGGGGCCGTATACCGATTCCTGTCGATGGCCGACGGCGACTATTGCGAGCGTCTGCGCCGCAAGGCTTTCGCCGACGAGGTTGTGCGACAGGAAAAAAATGATTATATTTAGCCTCACTTGAGCGGGGTGCCCGACGTGGGATGCCCGCTGTTTTCATCGTACTTTTTGTAGGTTATGACGCAACGCGCAAGAAACGAAAAAAAGAGATATGACAAGGCCGCGGCGGCCAAGGCCCCCGCTTCGGCTTCGAATGACAACATGCTGTGGATGTTGGGCTTCGTTATGCTCATATTCGGCATATTTTCAGTGGTTTCAGTCCTGTCGCACTATGTCCACTGGGCGTCGGACCTGACGGCGCTGCGCAACGATGTGGCACTGTCTGGCGTCGAGATCCCGTTCGAGAACATGTGCAGCAGTGCGGGTGCCCGGGTGGCATACTGGGTTGTCGACTGCACGTTCGGCGTCTTCGGCATCATTATCCCCATCGTGATCACGGTGATAGGGTGGCGCATATTCCGCCGCAGCAGGCTGCGCATGAACCACTTCACGCTGAGTGCGGCGCTGGTGCTGGTGATGGGTTCGCTGACGCTGGGCTTCATCGGCACGCACGTCGGTGCGGCGTACGACATAGGCGGCGCTCTGGGGCAGGCCTGCGCCACCGATCTGGCGGGGCTGGCCGGCGCTTTCGGCACGATACTGATACTGCTCGCGGGGTGGATCCTTACGGGAGTGTTCATCAACCGCAACTTCATACGCACGGTGGACAAGGCCAGCGACAAGATGGTGCTGCAGAGCGAGCGCCTGGTGTCGGTGGTCAAGGAACGTGTCATAAAGAACCGCCACTCGGACGATGCCGAGGCTGACGACACCGAGGAGGAATACGATGACGAGGCGGACGATGAGGCTGACGGGCCACAGCCTGCCGCCGACCCTGTGCCGCAGCGCCGCGAGGAGCCGCGTGCGGCAGAGCCTTTGCGCGAGGAGCGCCGCCCTGCGCCCGAGCCGTGGCGTGACCGCGCCGCCGCGGAGGTGACGCCTGCGTCGGCGGTGAAACCGTCGCCTTCCGCATCTATGCCATCGCCGGCCGTGACGAGTGCCGCGCCGGCTACTGCGGAACCTGCACAACCGCGGCGATGGGATGCCGCACCGGTGCTGCAGGCCGAAGAGCAGCCCGATTATCCGCGCACGGAGCTGGTGGGCGACGAGCCCGAACCGCAGCACTATGCCGATGACGATATCGTGCTTGAGAAGGCGGCCGTGGAGCCGGAGCGTGACGCCACGCTCGAGAGTATGGGGTTGCCCGAGCCCGACGAGGACGGCTTTATCGTTATCCCGAACAACGGCGCCGTGCCCAACAAGATAGATGTCGATGCACTGCTTGCGCCCGAGAAGCCGCAACCCGAGCCGCATCATCAGCCCGAGCCGCAGCCTATGCGCGCTTCGGAGCCCGAGGTCGACGAGGATGGCTTTGCCGTCATTCCGCGAACGGCGGTGCAGGCGGATGCCGCCCCGCAGCCGTCGCACCTCACGGAGGGTGCCGCTTACGAGGCGGATGATGTCCATGCCGACGTGACGGCACATGCCGATGCAGCTGCGGCCGAACCCCGCTCAGGCAGCGCCGCGACGGAGCCCGCGGCTGCGGAAGATGAGGGCGGCATAGTCGTTAAGGTGCACGAGAACCGCATACGGCAGGTTGGCGAGGAGGATATGGCGCAGGATCTCTACGACCCGCTGCGCGACCTGGAGAACTACCGCAAGCCCTATGCCTCGTTGCTGGAGGACTACCGTTCGCCGCAGAAGGTGAGCGACGCCGAGATATACGACAACAAGTGCCGCATCGAGGAGACGCTCAAGTACTTCGGTATTCCTATCATAGACATCCATGCCACTGTGGGCCCGACGGTCACGCTCTACGAGATCGTACAGGCGCAGGGCGTGAAGATATCGAAGATACAGGGACTGGAGAAGGATATCGCGCAGAGCCTCAAGTCGCTCGGCATACGTATCATCGCCCCCATCCCCGGCCGCGGCACGATCGGTATCGAGGTGCCCAACCGCGACAAGCAGACCGTGTCGATGTACTCGGCCATCTGCTCGGAGGAGTTCCAGTCGTCGAAGGCCGAACTGCCCGTCGTTATCGGCCGCACGATACAGAACGAGAACTACACGTTCGACCTGGCCAAGATGCCTCACCTGCTGGTGGCGGGCGCTACGGGACAGGGTAAGTCGGTCGGCCTGAACGCCATCATCACCTCACTGCTTTACCGCAAGCATCCGGCGCAGCTGAAGTTCGTGATGATCGACCCCAAGATGGTGGAGTTCTCGGTCTACAACAAGCTCGAGCATCACTTCCTCGCAAAGATGGAATCGGAGGACGAGGCCATTGTGACCGATCCCAAGAAGGCGGTATGCGTACTCAACTCGCTGGTCGAGGAGATGGGCCGCCGTCTCGAGCTGTGCAAGATGGCCACGGCGCGAAACATCGTCGAGTACAACGAGAAGTTCGTCGCCCGCAGGCTCAACCCGCAGAAGGGTCACCGCTATCTGCCCTACATCGTGGTTGTGGTGGACGAGTTCGCCGACCTTATCATGACGGCCAAGGCCGTCGAGGTGCCCGTCATGCGTCTGGCGCAGAAGGCGCGAGCCGTGGGCATACACCTCATCATAGCCACGCAGCGTCCCGACGTGAAGGTTATAACGGGAGGTATCAAGGCCAACTTCCCCGCGCGTATAGCATTCCGCGTGATGCAGATGATCGACTCGCGTACGATCATCGACCAGCCCGGAGCCAACCAGCTCATCGGCCGCGGTGACATGCTCTTCTCGAAGGACGGCGAGTTGACGCGAATACAGTGTGCGCTGGTCGAAACGCGCGAGGTGGAGCGTCTGGTCGACTTCATATCGAAGCAGCAGGGCTACCCCGAGGCCTACGCATTGCCCGACTGCGGCATGGAGGGCGAGGAGGGCGCTTCGGGCACGAACTCGGGCGAGAGCGACGCTCCCGTGAAGTACGATGTCCTCTTCGGTGAGATAGCGCGTGCGGCCGTCACCAACGGCATGATCTCAACCTCGTCGATACAGCGCAACTACGAGGTGGGCTTCAACCGTGCCGGCCGTATCATGCTGCAACTCGAGCGCGCCGGTATCGTGGGCCCGCAGATCGGGGCCAAGCCGCGCGAGATAAAGTTCTATGACCTGCCTTCGCTGGAGGCTAAATTGCAGGATTTGGGTGTATTCTGACATTATGGTGAAGAATCTTATACTGGCGGCCCTTGCGGTCGTATTGCTGCCGACGGAGGCCCTCGCAGCCGACGACGATGCGCAGACGCTTCTGCGGCGCACGGCCGACTATATATCCTCGCTGGGGCGCTATAACGCGCAGTTCGAGATCGCGGCGGGGGAGTACTCCTCGCAGGGCAGCTATGCCGTCGACGGCGACGCATACTACATCGAGGTCGACGGTGCCGAGGTTTATTCCGACGGCAAGACCCGCTACGAGGTGGACAACACGCGCCGCGAGGTGAACGTCGACGATGTCGATACGTCGAGCCGCAACGTGCTGGACAACCCGACGCGCTGTTTCGATTTCGTCGGCACGGATTACGACGCTGCGGTTACGGAGCGTACCGACGCGTCGACGACGCTGCGCCTGCGCTCGCGTGACGAGAAGGTCGAGGGCGAGATATTCCTTACGGTGGAGACCGCTTCGGGGCGTCCGCAGCGTGTGGTCTACGTGCTCTACGAGGACCGTGTCGATGTGAGGGTGACGCATCTGGAGAGCGTCCGCCGCGGCGTGCGGCGATACGATCCCAAGGCCTACGACGGCTACGAGACGATAGACTTCAGATGACGGGCGGCAGCCGCCTGCGGCGGTGACGGGCCGCGGTTTGTCCCGACACCCTGTCGGAGAAAAAATTTGATGCCGCCAAATCGGACGAAACAGGCCTAAAATGCCCTGTTACGGGGGCAATATGTCCCGATCGGGGCAAAAATCGCATCCTAAAATTGGTCGTTAGCAAAATTAACACTATTTTTGTTTATTGAAAAAGAGCGTTCCGACGTTCGTTTTTATAAATTGATAGAACATGTTGACTGAAGAAGAGAAGAATGCCGGATTGGAGGGCAAGATAATCCCTATCAATATCGAGGAGCAGATGAAGTCGGCCTACATCGACTACTCAATGTCGGTGATCGTGTCGCGTGCGCTTCCCGATGTGAGGGACGGACTCAAGCCGGTGCACCGCCGTATCCTCTACGACATGAGTGCCGAGCTGAACCTCTACTCCGACAAACCCACCCGTAAGTCGGCCCGTATCGTGGGTGACGTGCTGGGTAAGTTCCACCCGCATGGCGACAGCTCGGTGTACGAGGCCATGGTGCGCATGGCCCAGGAGTGGTCGATGCGATATCCTCTGGTGGAGGGACAGGGTAACTTCGGTTCTATGGACGGCGACTCAGCCGCCGCCATGCGTTATACCGAGGCCCGCATGCAGAAGATCACCGACGAGGTGATGGCAGATATAGAGAAGGAGACGATTGACTGGACCACCAACTTCGACGATACGTTGAAGGAGCCCACGGTGCTGCCCACGAAGATACCCTTGCTTCTGGTGAACGGATCGAGCGGTATCGCCGTAGGTATGGCCACCAACATGGCGCCGCACAACCTCGGCGAGGTGGTGGATGCCTGCTGCGCCTACATCGACAATCCCGATTGCGAGTGTGAGGAGCTGCTGCACTATGTCAAGGGTCCCGATTTCCCGACGGGAGCGTTGATCTATGGCTACGAGGGTGTCCGCGAGGCTCTGCTCACGGGCCGCGGCCGCGTCATGATGCGCGCCCGCACCGAGATCGAGCATACGGCCAGCGGCCGTCCGTGCATCGTGGTGACCGAGATCCCCTACATGGTGAACAAGGCCGAGATGATCAAGAAGATCGGCGACATGGTGAACGAGAAGAAGATCGAGGGCATATCGTACATCAACGACGAGAGCGACCGCTCGGGTATGCGTATCACGATCTTCCTGAAGCACGACGCCTCGCCCAACGTGATCCTCAATACGCTGTTCAAGAACACGCAGCTGCAGATGTCGTTCGCGGTGAACAACATCGCGCTGGTGAACGGCCGCCCGATGCTGCTCAACCTGAAGGATCTGATACACTACTTTGTCGAGCACCGTCACGACGTGGTCGTGCGCCGCACGCGTTTCGACCTGAAGAAGGCGCAGGAGCGCCTGCATATCGTGCAGGGACTGCTCATCGCGCAGGACAACATCGACGAGGTGGTTCACATAATCCGTTCGTCGAAGAATATCGACGAGGCCAAGTCGACCCTTATGGAGCGTTTCGGCCTGAGCGAAATACAGGCTTCGGCCATCGTGGACATGCGTCTGCGTGCGCTGACGGGACTCGAGCACGACAAGCTGGAGGCCGAGCGCCGCGATCTGGAGAACCAGATAGCATATCTGACCGATGTGCTGGGCAGCGTCGACATGCAGATGCAGATCATCAAGGACGAGCTCCTCGAGATGAAGGAGAAGTACGGCGACGAGCGCCGCACCGAGATCATATACTCGTCGGAGGAGTTCAATCCCGAGGACTTCTATGCCGACGACGACATGGTCATCACCATCTCGCACATGGGCTACATCAAGCGTACGCCTCTGGCCGAGTACCGCACGCAGAACCGCGGCGGCGTGGGTGTCAAGGGCAGCGCTACGCGTGACGAGGACTTCATCGAGCACATATACGTAGCGTCGATGCACAATACGATGATGTTCTTCACCGAGAAGGGCCGCTGCTACTGGCTCAAGGTGTACCAGATTCCCGAGGGAACGCGTGCATCGAAGGGCCGTGCCATTCAGAACGTCATACAGATCGATCCCGACGACAAGGTCCGCGCATATATCAATACGAAGAACCTCAATGACGCCGAGTACATCGACAACACCTATATCGTGATGTGTACCAAGAACGGTACCATCAAGAAGACCAAGCTGGAGGCCTACTCGCGTCCGCGTCAGAACGGAGTGAACGCCATCGTCATCCGCGAGGGCGACGAGCTTATCGACGCCAAGCTCACGAGCGGCAGCGCCGAGATCATCATCGCGGCACGCAACGGCAAGGCCATCCGCTTCAACGAGGATACGGTCCGCCCGATTGGCCGTGTCGGTGCAGGTGTGCGCGGTATCTCGATCGAGGACGACGACGAGGTTGTAGGCATGATCTGCATTGAGCCCGACGCCAAGAAGGATGTGCTGGTGCTCTCGGAGAACGGTTACGGCAAGCGTACCGATCTGGACGAGTACCGCATCACCAACCGCGGCGGCAAGGGTGTCAAGACGATCAACATAACCGAGAAGACGGGTCACCTGATCTCGATACAGGCCGTTACGGACGACAACGACATCATGATCATCAACCGTTCGGGCATTACGATCCGTACCGAGGTGTCGCAGATACGTGTCGCCGGCCGTGCAACGCAGGGCGTGCGCATAATCAACCTGCGCGAGGGCGATGCCATAGCGTCGGTTACGGCGGTGCCTGCGAGCGACGATGTTGACGAGGAGGGTGCAACGGTCGGCGGAGCGGAGTCTCAGGCCGAGGGCGCAGCCGAGGCGACGCAACCTGCGGAGGAGATTTCAGCGACGGTCGGAAGCGACGAGACAACGGATAACGAATAAACAGAATCAGAAAAAATACTTCATTTAACCAAAATTAATTATGAAAAAATTAATTTTCGCGGTGATGGCCGTAATGGTTATGGCGGCACCGATGGCAAATGCGCAGAAGGTCAACAAGGATGCGACTTTGGCGAAGCTGACTAAAGCCGATGCCGATGTGGCCGATGCAAAGAAGGGCAGCAAGGCTGCCACGTGGATCAACCGCGGTAAGGCCTACTATGCGGCAGCTTCGGCTCCGACGAAGGATATCTTCGTGGGAATGCCCCAGGCTGACCTGGAGCTCGCTTTGGGCAAGGCCGACGCAGTGAACGAGGGTGTCAAGGTCGGTGAGGGTGCCTTTACCGAGCTGGTTTATCCCTGGTTGAAGATCTATATGGCCAATGGCGCCATCGCAACGTGGGCGGTAACGCAGACCATCAAGGACGAGGATCTGGCTGCCGTGGCTTTGGACTCTTACAACAAGGCCTACGAGATGGACAACAAGACGGCTGCCAAGTTGGCTGAGGGTCTGAAGCAGCTGGAGAACTACTATTCGCAGAACGGTAACGTGGCCATGGAGGCTGCCCGTTACGCCGAGGCTGCCTATGCCTACGCTCAGGCATACAAGGTGCAGGAGAGCCCCGCATTCACCGGTATGAAGGATCCTTCATATCTCTACTATGCAGGTTACCTCTACACGATCGACGGCGCTACGAACAACGCTTCGTATGTAAAGGGTGCCGAGATGCTGACGAAGGCTCTCGAGGCCGGTTACACCGATGCCGAGGGTAACATCTACTACTACCTCTACCACTGCTACTATGGTCAGACCGATTCGTCGGTTCGCGTGGCCAACATGCAGCGTGCTAAGGACCTGCTTATGGAGGGTCTTGCCAAGTTCCCGAAGAACGACCGCATCGTGGAGGGCCTGATCAACGTCTATACGTCGGACAGCAACGTGGGTGATCCCACCGAGCTGATCAAGATGGTTGACGGCGCACTGGAGCGCGATCCCAAGAACAAGGACATGTGGTTCGGCCGTGGCCGTATCTTCTACAGCATGAAGAACTACGACGAGAGCATCGCTTCGTTCAAGAAGGTTGTAGAACTGGATCCCAACGACGCGCAGTCGATGTATTTCCTCGGTTACTTCTATATCGCCAAGGGTGATGCCCTGAACGACGAGATCAACAAGCGCGACTACAAGAGCATGGCCGCCTACAACGAGGATCAGAAGAGCGTGAACGCCATCTATATGGAGGCTATCCCCTATCTGGAGAAGGCTCACGAGCTCAATCCTACGGATTTCGCTACGGTCGAGACTCTGAAGGTGCTCTGCTTCCGTCTGCGTGACGAGGCCGGCGTTATGGAGAAGTACGAGAAGTACAACAAGATCTTCGAGGAGCTTAACGCACAGCGTCAGCAGAAGTAATTCGGTATATTAATAACGAAACGGTCGGGCCGCCCAATCGGGCGGCCCGTTTTGTTGTTGCATGCGGCGGCGGTTGCGGCATGTGTGTCGGTGCTGTCATGATCCGACTTAAAATACGGAGTCGTGGCGTCGATCAGCTACCGTATTCGTGTATTCATGGTTGTATGAATAAAATCAATTAAATATTGTATTATATTTATTATGTAATAAATATTATTAAATATATATTTGTTGATATGAAGTTTGATTGCTAATTTTGTAGAGAAAGATTGGTGTATATGGGACTTCGTAGTTTGCGTCGTATTGTGTTGCCGATGCTTTTGGGTGTATTGGCATGTGCCGCGTCGGTATCCTCGGCGGCGGCGCAGTCGCTTGCGGGGGTATGGAGCGGTGCGATTGAGGTGGGTGGAAAGCGGCTGCCTCTGGTGTTCCGTATAACGGATGGCGGTGGAGCTCCCGTTGCGGTGATGGACTCGCCGGCGCAGGGTGCGAAAGGTATCCCCGTCGACAGCGTCGCGTACGACGGTATGGTTGTGCGGATGGCGATTACGGGCCTCGGCGTTGAGGTGGAGGGGATGCGTCGTGGCGATACCATTACGGCCGTGTTCCGTCAGGGCGGGCTTGAGTTGCCGTTGGTGCTTAAGTGCGGCGATGCCACTTCGGCGCAGCCGCGGCGGCCGCAGGAGCCGCAGTCTCCGTTTCCGTATGTATGCGAGGAGGTGACGTTTCTCTCGGGGACCGATGACGTGGAGATGCACGGCACTCTGACTCTGCCCGAGGGTGATGGGCCCTTTGCCGCTGTCGTGCTGGTTACGGGCAGCGGTACGCAGAACCGCGACGAGGAGTTGCTGGGGCACAAGCCTTTCAAGGTGGTGGCCGACTACCTCACGCGGCGTGGTATAGCCGTGCTGCGCTATGACGACCGAGAGTGGGGGCGCGCATATGACGGTGCCACGACCGAGGATTACGCTGCGGACGCATTGAGTGCCGCGGCTGTGTTGCGGCGTGACAGGCGTATCGATCCGTCGCGTGTGGGCATTGCCGGGCATAGCGAGGGCGGTACGATTGCTTTCATGTGTGCGGCGCGTTGCGACAGCGTGGCATTTGTGATATCGATGGCCGGCATGACGATCCCGGGTCGGGAGTGCATCGTTTGGCAGAACCGGCAGGCGCTGTTGCGAGCCGGCGTGCCCGAGCGGTCGGCGGACCGATACTGCACGGTGATCGACCTGGTATTTGAACAGATGTCGGAGGCCGGGCGGGCCTTTTCGGCCGAAGAGGCGGAAGAGATAGTCTCCAAAGCTGCCGGTGCAGCAGGGGTGACGGATATGCCGCCGGTTATGCGGGCGGAGCTGGTGAAGAGTGTGGCGTCGGCTACGCCGTGGTTCCGTTTCTTTGTCGGGTATGATCCCGCCGAGGATGTCCGGCGCACGCGGTGTGATGTGCTGGCGATGAACGGCACGTCCGATACGCAGGTCGATGCCGAGGCCAACCTCGGGGTGCTGGAGCGCTGCCGGGAGTTGTCGGGAAGGCTAACGGTGCGCCGTTACGATGGGTTGAACCATCTTTTCCAGCATTGTGTTACGGGCCTTTCGGACGAGTATTACAATATCGGGGAGACATTCTCGGAGGAGGCGCTCTCCGACATGGCCGCATGGATTGCGGCGCGGCACTCGGCGCTGTAGGCGCATATATAATAAAGTGTGCGGGCAATAAACAGGGTGAGTAATACGTAATGTATGTCCCGGCAGGTTGTTGTGGCCGTATGTGCGGGAACAAGATTGAGAGTGATATGGAGAAGAAGCGATTACCGAGAGCCTGCCCCGCGTGTGGCGGCTTGTTGCGCGTACGGTCGATGTATTGCCACGGTTGCGATACGCAGATCGTGGGAGATTATATGTTGCCGCCACTGATGCGGCTTTCGGAGGAGGACCAGCGTTTCGTTGCCGACTTTGTCATGTGCAGCGGTTCGCTGAAGGAGATGGCGGCGCGCATGGGGCTGAGTTATCCATCGGTGCGTAACCGTCTCGACGACATAATCGAGGCGCTGCGGCGCGTTGTTCCGGCCGATGTGCAGGAGCCGTAGCGCGGTCGGGGAAGTGAATAATCAATAATATAAGGTATATGAAACGTTTTTGAATCCTTTCGAATATCTCTCCCTGCGCAAGACCTTCTGCTGGGGCGTGGCGGCGTTGATACTGACGTCGATATTCGTATGGCAGACGGGGCTGCGTCTCTCGTCGCTGACGCAGGTTAATTTCGCGGGCGACATGCTGTGGGCCGCAACGGCGCGTCAGGTGGCGGCGTGGCTGATCTTTGCCGTGCTGCTCTATGTGGCAGGGGTGTCGCTGTCGGGCTCGAAGATCCGTTTCCGCGATGTCGTGGCCGACAACCTCTTTGCGCGCATACCGTTCGATGTGTCGCTGCTGGTCTTCGCCGTGCCGCGCTGGCGCGGTGTGCTGGGCCTGCTGTCGGACGGAAGCGTTGACACGGCCATGCAGTATGTCGGGTCGGTCGTGGTGATCGGGGTGTTGATGCTGGCCTTCTTCGTGTGGTATATCTACTGGAGCTACAAGGCTTTTGCCGTGGCGGCCAACGTGCGCGGCGGCCGTGGCGTGGCGGCGTTTGCGGTATGTTTTGTTGCGGCCTATGCGGCCTCGATATACCTTCTGCCGCTGATATGATACGGTAGGGGTGACTGAAGGAAACAAAAAAGCCATCGCTGTAAAGCGGTGGCTTTCGTCATCTGTCGGGATAACAGGATTCGAACCTGTGACCCCCAACTCCCGAAGCTGGTGCGCTAAGCGGACTGCGCTACATCCCGATGACCTTGATATATGACAACCTTTGCAGGTCGTTTTGCAGAACCTCGAAGCGCTTGTTTTCGTAGGCCCTCTTTGGTCGGGATAACAGGATTCGAACCTGTGACCCCCTGCTCCCAAAGCAGGTGCGCTAACCGGACTGCGCCACATCCCGTCGTCCTGACGCTGCCGAAGCAGGCGGTCAGGGAAATCCTTACCGATTTCGTGGTGCAAAGATATAGCCGATTTTTGGTTTTAGCAAAAAAAGTGGATACTTTTTTGCAATGTAATGGCATGATAGGGTTCGGTTTGTGGATTTTTAAGGTGTGTGTGCCTTTGCCGCAGTCGGATTTCGGGGCGGCGGCCCGGCTTGAGGGGTGTCTGTAACAGATCGGGGCGCACCCCGCTGTGGAGGTGCGCCCCGGCAGGCGGGTTCGTCGGGCGGGTTATTCGGCCATCGAGGCGACCCATTTCTCGAAGCGTACGTTGGCGACGATGGGGCGGTGGTCCGATGCCTTGTCGACGTCGGGCGACTCCGTCGGCTCGATCACATGGTGGTTCGAAACCTCGGCGGGCGCATGGGGCTGCGTTGCGGTGTATTGGCAGATGTAGTCAATCTCGGTCGAGGGCTTGTCGGCGGGGAATGTTGCCGAAGGCTGCTTGGCGAAGACGGCGAAGTGCTGTGCCAGCAGCTGCATGGCCTCCTCCTGCGGCTCGGCGTTGAAGTCGCCCGCGATGAAGGCGGGCTTGTCGAGCTTCGACAGTTCGTCGATTATGATGAGTACGTCGGTGACGCGGTCCTCGGCATTGAGCGATAGGTGCGTGCAGCAGTAGTAGCAGTCCTGGAACTCGACGATGAGTAGCGATCGCGGCTCCGAGCGGCACGGCAGGGGCACGCGGCGGTGCGACAGCGGCTTCTCGCGCGAGAGCATGCCGATGCCGTATTTTCCGCCCGCGAAGTCGATCGAGGGGGCGAAGGTGGGGTACATGCCCGTCAGCGTGGCGAGGTTGCCCAGCACGTCCTGACCCGGGTTGCGGGTGGTCATGCTGTCGAGCTCCTGCACGGCGACTATGTCTGGTGCGGCGTCGTTGATTATGCGTGCCACGCGCTCGAAGGATACCGAGTCGTCGAGGCCGCGGCAGTTGCGGACGTTGTAGCTCATAAGCCGCAGTTCGGCCTTCGAGCCGCTCTGGCACGAGGGCGTGACGAGGACGGCCGTTGCGGCCGCCAGCAGGATGATTGTACGCAGAAGATGTTTCATGGCACAGGTTTGGATGAATTGGATGTTGTCGTAATTTGTGGATGTAAATATAGCTATTTTTCGGCATGATGCCATTGCCGGGAGTGCGCTCGGCCAAGAAAAATGTGTGAAAATTTGGTAAGGTGAAATTTATTTTTATATCTTTGTGATATCAAAATAATATCAACTAAATCTAACTAGCTATGGAGAACAAGAATTACGAATACAACGGATGGAGTGCCAACGGTTTCGTGGCGTTGGCGCTTGTATTGCTCGGCATGGCGGCGTCGGTGGCGCTGATCATATACGGGGCCAATCAGGAGGCGCCCGCGGCCGGATGGATCGTGACGGCGGGAGTGTTGCTGCTGCTCTTCTTCTTTATTGCCTGCAAGGGATTCATGCTGCTGGAGCCCAACGAGGCGCGCGTGTTGACCTTCTTCGGCGAGTATCGCGGTTCGTTCTACAAGACGGGTTTCTGGTGGATCAATTTCTTCATGACGAAGAAGGAATTGTCGCTGCGCGCCCGCAACCTCAATGCCGAGCCTATCAAGGTGAACGACAAGACGGGTAATCCGATAATGATCGGCCTGGTATTGGTATGGCGCCTGAAGGCCGACGAGATCTACCGCGCCGTGTTCGACATCGACGTGGCGGCCAACGCCCAGGGACAGGTGTCGCAGGGTGCCCGCATGCGTATGCTGGAGAACTTCGTGGCCGTGCAGAGCGACGCCGCGCTGCGTCAGGTGGCGGGACTCTATGCCTACGACGACAACGGCGCCGACTCGGGCGAGGTTACGCTGCGCAGCAACAGCGACGAGATAAACGTGGTGCTGGAGCAGCGTCTGGGCGAGCGTCTGGCCATAGCGGGCATCGAGGTTGTGGAGGCGAGGATCAACTACCTGGCCTATGCCCCCGAGATTGCGGCCGTGATGCTGCGCCGCCAGCAGGCCGATGCCATCATATCGGCGCGCGAAAAGATTGTCGAGGGAGCCGTGTCGATGGTGAAGATGGCTCTGGACCGCCTCTCGGAGGATGAGGTGGTGGAGCTCGACGAGGAGCGCAAGGCGGCCATGGTGACCAACCTGCTGGTAGTGTTGTGCGGCGACGAGTCGGCACAGCCCGTCGTGAACGCAGGTACGCTGCATCATTAATGAATTGGGTGAGTAGGAAAACCGTCTGCAATGGCCAAGGGTGGAGGAAATAAGAGTTTCGTGTTGAGGGTCGATGCCGCCACGATGGAGGCGCTCGAGCAGTGGGCCGACGATGAGTTCCGCAGCATAAACGGACAGCTGCAGTGGATCATCGCCGATGCCCTGCGCCGCAGCGGCCGCCTGAAAAGGCCGGCGGCAGCGGCTGCAACGGCCGGGGCTGACGCGGATAAGGATACGCCATCGGTCGTGGACGAAACTGCGGCGAAAGAGTAAAAGCATTTTGCATATGGAGGAATGGAAGAAGTGGCTCGGCCGCTGGTGGCTTACGATGTGTCTTATCGCCTTTGCGGTGAACCGTTTTATAAGGTGGTCGGATTCTGCGCTGGCGCAGAGTGCAGCCATGAAGACTCTGGACAATACGTTGATGGTGATAATGTTGCCGCTGACCGTGGCGCTGATTGTAGTGCGTAATGTGGAGGTCTATCGTCATAGCGAGCGTCTGTGGTGGCGTCGCTGCCGCAGGTGGTGCTGGCAGTTGGGGGGGTGCATGCTGATAATCCCTACGGCCATGTTTGCATACAAGGACAAATGGGACGATCTGCCTTTGACGTTGTCCATTGCTGCCGTATCTCTTGCCATTGCTGCCGTTGCGCATCTGCGCCTGCGGTATTGGAAAGGCTCAAATGTGCAGTGACAGGAGCTGCCGTCCGAAATGTTGTGTTACGAATGTCTCCGGTTGCAGGTTGCGACCGGAGATTTTTTTTGTGCCGCGGCGGTTGCTATCGGCGGGCGTTTTGCGTATTTTTGTAGGTAGTATGAAAACATTGCCTGATATGAAGAAGATCGTGGTATTTACTGGTGCGGGGGTGAGTGCCGACAGCGGCCTGGCTACCTTCCGCGATGCCGACGGGTTGTGGGCGAACTATCGCATAGAGGATGTATGTACGCCCGAGGCTCTGGCGCGAAACCGCGCCCTTGTGATAGAGTTCTACAACAAGCGCCGCCGTGAACTGGAGCGTGTCGAGCCCAATGCGGCGCACCGTGCCATAGCCGAGCTGGAGCGGTGTTACGATGTGGATGTGGTGACGCAGAATGTCGACGACCTGCACGAGCGTGCCGGTTCGAGCCGCGTGACGCACCTGCATGGCGAGTTGCGCAAACTGCGCAGTGAGCGCAATCCCGACGTGATTGTCCCAATAGAGGGCTGGGAACAGCATCTCGACGACCGTGGCCCTGACGGGGCGCTGCTGCGTCCGCATATAGTCTTCTTCGGCGAGTCGGTGCCGATGTTCGACAAGGCGGCGCGTATTGCCGCTACGGCCGACCTGCTGATCGTTGTAGGCACGTCGCTGGCCGTCTATCCCGCCGCGTCGCTGGTGCACTATGTGCGTCGCGACGTGCCCATATGGCTGGTCGATCCCGGATCGCCCGATACTGGCCTTATACGCAACCCGCTGACGCATATCAGGAAGCGTGCGGCCGAGGGTATGCCCGAACTGGTGCGCCAATTGGAGGCGGAGGCCGCGTTATGATCGGCTCGTCGTTTGCGGGCCATGCGGCTGAGCTGCTGGAATTCTGCCGCGAGAGGGGGTATAACGACCGTGTGGCGCTGCTGTGGGATCTCTCGCGCCACTCGGGGCGGCGGAGGTTTGCCGTGTGGAATTTCCGCGAGGGGCGGGCGGAGCATCTCTTTGTGGCAAGTCACGGGAGCGGGAGCGCGGAGTCGCATGTGCGCAGCGCCCGTGCGCGGGTGTCGGACGCGGACGGTTCGCACCTGAGCTCCGAGGGCCGTGCCCTTGTGGCGGAACGTTACGAGGGGCGTTACGGGGTGGCATACCGTCTCGACGGCCTCGATGCGACGAATGCCTCGCTGCGGCGGCGCTGTGTCGTGCTGCATGGGTGGCGGTATACGACCCCGTTCCCGATATGGCCCGTGGCGACGGTGGGCAGCTGGGGATGTCCCGTGCTGTCGGTGCGCGACATGGCGACGCTGGATGCCATACTGCAACGCGAGCGGCAGGTGGTGCTGTGGGCCTACAGACATTAATTTCGGCCGATGGTTGTGTCGGAACGCATAATTTTCATATCTTTATCTTCTGAACAACAACTAACCTGCCGACGGGCGGGCCGCGGCCTGTCCCGAAGCTGAAAACCGACCCTTATGACCGCTCAAACCCAATCCGAAAAGGGGCGTCTGGCCTCGCTCGACATCCTGCGCGGATTCGACCTCTTCCTTCTGGTATTCTTCCAACCCGTATTCATGTCGCTGGCGCGCACGCTCGATGTGCCGTGGCTCGGGGGCGTAATGCGTCAGTTCGAGCATGTGGCGTGGGAGGGTTTCCGCGTGTGGGACATCATCATGCCGCTGTTCATGTTCATGGCGGGGGCGTCGATGCCCTTCTCGATGGCGAAGTACGGCGGCGACAAACGAGCGGCATATCTGCGCATCGCACGTCGCGTGGTGCTGCTCTTCATCCTGGGCATGGTGGTGCAGGGCAACCTGCTGGGGCTCGATCCGCACCGCATATATCTCTACTCAAACACGCTGCAGGCCATAGCGGCGGGTTATCTCATCGCTTCGGTGGCGATGCTCCACCTGTCGTTGCGCGGGCAGATAGCCGTGGCGGTGCTGCTGTTGGCGGCATACTGGGCGCCGATGACATTCCTCGGCGACTTCACCCCCGACGGCAACTTTGCCGAGGCGGTCGACCGCGCCGTGCTGGGCCGCTTCCGCGACGGCGTATATTGGGACGAGACGGGGTGGCATTTTGCCGACTACTACCACTATACGTGGATCCTCAGCAGCCTCACGTTCGGCGTTACCGTGCTGCTGGGCAGCTTCGCCGGGCGCATCGCACGCGAGGGCCGTAAAACGGCTGTTGGGCGTGGGCGTTGCGCTGGTGGCGGCGGGTCTGTTGTGGAGCCTGCAGATGCCCATCATCAAGACTATCTGGAGCTGCAGCATGACGCTCTTTGCGGGCGGCATATGCTTCATCCTGCTCGGTATATTCTACTACTGGATCGACTACAGAGGGCACACCCGCGGGCTGGGGTGGCTGAAGGTATACGGCATGAACTCCATCACGGCCTACGTGTTGGCGCAGGTGGTCAATTTCCGCTGCATAGCCTCGTCGCTGACCTACGGGCTGGAGCAGTATATGGGCGACTACTACGGCGTATGGCTCAACTTTGCCAACTATCTGATCATATTCCTGATACTTGTCGTTATGTATCGCCGCCGCATATTCCTGCGCCTGTAATGTCGCGATACAATGCCGTAACCAGCAAAAAAATCCGCATCGGACACTCCGATGCGGATTTTTGTTTGCGATGTCTTCCTCGCAGTGGGATCAGTTGCCGCGGCGCTTGTCGTCGAAGTATATGTCGAGCAGCTCCTTGGCCGCGATGAATGAGCTGAGCTTGGCGTCGAGGACGCGCTGCTCGACCTGAGCCAGGTGTTCGGCAACGGCGGGGTCGCGGTAGAAGCTGTCCTTGAGGGCGTCGTTGATGCTCTCGTACATCCAGTATTTGTTCTGGCGGTTGCGGTTCGACTGGAAGTAGCCGTTGCCCTGCGTGTGGTCGAGGAACTCCTCTACGCCCTTCCATACCTCCTCGAGGCCCGTCTGCGCGACGGCCGAGCAGGTGAAGACCTTGGGGCGCCATCCCGATTCGGGCATGGGGAAGAGGTGCAGCGCACTCTGGAACTGTGCCCGTGCCAGTTCCGCCTTGTGCAGGTTCTCGCCGTCGGCCTTGGTGATGACCATCATGTCGGCCATCTCCATGATGCCGCGCTTGATGCCCTGCAGCTCGTCGCCGGCGCCCGATATCTGCAGCAGCATGAACATGTCGACCATTGAGTGTACGGCCGTCTCGGACTGTCCCACGCCTACCGTCTCGATGAAGATGACGTCGAAGCCGGCGGCCTCGCACAGCACGATCGTCTCGCGTGTCTTGCGGGCCACGCCGCCGAGCGATCCGGCTGACGGCGAGGGGCGTATGAAGATGTCGGGATTCGACGAGATACTCTCCATACGGGTCTTGTCGCCGAGGATCGAGCCGCCGCTGCGCTCCGAGCTGGGGTCGATGGCCAGCACCGCCAGGCGGTGGTGCAGCGATACGACCATGTTGCCCACGGCCTCGATGAAGGTCGACTTGCCGGCGCCCGGGACGCCCGTGATGCCGATGCGCACCGAGTTGCCCGAGTAGGGTAGGCACTTCTCGATTATCTGCTGTGCCTGGTCGTAGTGCTCGGGCTTGTTGCTCTCGATGAGGGTGATGGCCTGCGAGAGTATGGTTATGTCGCCGCGCAGGATGCCCTCGACATACTCGTCGGTGGTGTATGTGCGGCGGCGCTTGCGCACGAAGTGGGGGTTTACGATGGGTTGGTCGGCAACCCCTTCGCTGACGTTGAGGGCCGTCCCGTGGTGGGTGTCGGCATACTCTTTCTCGTAGTGCTCTATCTTTGAATAGGATGTCATGGCTGTTCCGTTTTATTTGTGGTTATCTGTTCTTGTCGTTTCGTTTCTTGTCCTTGTCCTTGAGACGGAATTTCACCTTCGAGGCGTCGAAGAGCCGCTGCAGCTGTTTCTCGTCCATCGAGGCTGCGTTGCCGCACCATACGGCGCGGTGCTTGCGGTCGCAGATGACGCAGAAGGGTATGTAGGTGACCTGGAAATAGCGGAAGGTGCGGCAGTCTTCGTCGAAGGCCACGCCTATGTGGTCGTCGAGGTGCTCGGTGAGGGTGACACCTGCGGCGTCGTAGTCCTCCTTGGTGATGATCACGGCGTTCATGCCCCCGTCGAAGTGGTCCACGATGCGTTTGATCCTGGGCAGCGCCTCGCGGCATAGCGGGCTTTCGGAGTGGTAGAATACGATGCACGTGTATTCGGCCGGATCGGGACGGAAGTCCATCAGCCACTGGCGTATGTGCACCTTCGGCACGGGCTCGCCGATGACGATGTTCTCGGCCCGCAGCGTCGTGGCGGCTATCAGCGCGAGGAATATGACGAGTGTATGTTTCATCGTGCGTAAAACGTATCGTTTGTTGGAGCGAATTTAGCAACTTTCGCTCAAAGATACAAACCTTCGGCGACAATCCGCCGCAAGGCGCGTCGGAGCCCCGCCGCGGCCGCTGCGCCGAGGGGTGGCAGGGACGGGCGGCACCCGTCCGGCGTGTATCCGTGCGGGGGTGGCGCCGCGTGCCGCAGAGGCCCGCCGCGGAGGTGGAAAAAAGGAGCCTCGAGGCATCAAAATGTATCCGAATCGGGCTAAAAGCGATTAAAAATATTTCATTATTCAGATATTACTTATATCTTTGTACTGTTTTGTGCAAAAGGGAACGAACCGAAAAAACATAACGATAAAAACCAATAATCACTAAACTTTGCAATTATGAAAGTTTCACACATTGAGCATCTTGGCATCGCTGTAAAGAGCCTTGACGAAGCAATTCCCTATTGGGAGAATGTTCTGGGTCTGAAGTGTTATGCCATCGAGGAGGTGGCCGACCAGAAGGTAAGAACCGCTTTCTTCATGTTGGGTCAGACGAAGATCGAGCTTCTGGAGCCTACGTCGGAGGATTCGACCATCGCCAAGTATATCGAGAACCGCGGCATCGGTATCCACCACATGGCACTCGCATGCGAGAACATCGAGGAGCAGCTGGCCGACGCCGAGGCCAAGGGCCTGCGCCTTATCGACAAGACCCCCCGCGCTGGAGCCGAGGGCATGACCATCGCATTCCTGCACCCGAAGTCGACGCAGGGCATCCTGACCGAGTTGTGCGAGAACAAGAACAAGAAATAATCAAATAAATAAGCGTAAACAGTTCTATGAGCGAAATTCAAAAACAACAGGTAGCGAATCTGATCGAGAACCGCGAAGTTGCCCGCATGGGTGGCGGTGAGAAAGCTATCGAGAAACAACATGCGAAGGGCAAGTACACGGCCCGCGAGCGTATTCACATGCTTCTGGACGAGGGAAGCTTCGAGGAGTTCGACATGTTCGTCACGCACCGCTGCTATGATTTCGGTATGGAGAAGAAGCATACCTTCGGCGATGGCGTGGTGACCGGTTACGGAACCATCGACGGCCGTCTGGTATATGTGTTTGCACAGGACTTCACCGTAACGGCCGGCTCGCTGTCGATCTCGATGGCCGAGAAGATCTGCAAGGTGATGGACATGGCAATGCGCAACGGTGCTCCCTGCATCGGTCTGAATGACTCGGGCGGCGCCCGTATCCAGGAGGGTGTAAACGCTCTGGCCGGCTATGCCAACATCTTCATGCGCAACGTGATGGCGTCGGGTATGATCCCGCAGATCTCGGCTATCTTCGGCCCCTGCGCCGGCGGTGCCGTATATTCGCCTGCACTGACCGACTTCATCATCATGCGCCGCGAGACCTCGTACATGTTCCTCACTGGCCCGAAGGTCGTGAAGACCGTAACGGGCGAGGACGTTACGCAGGAGCAGCTGGGCGGTGCCACGATGCACACCACCAAGAGCGGTGTGGCTCAGTTCGCCGTCGATACCGAGGAGGAGGGTATAGCCCTGATCCGCGACCTGCTGTCGTATATGCCTCAGAACAACCTTGAGGCCGCTCCCGTCGTTCCCTGCACCGACGATATCGCCCGCAAGGAGGACATGCTCAACGAGATCATCCCCGATCACCCGAACAAGCCCTACGACATGTATGACGTTATCCGCGGCATCGTGGACAACGGCGAGTATCTCGAGAGCGCCGCTTCGTTCGCCAAGAACATCATCACCTGCTTCGCCCGCTTCAACGGCCAGAGCGTGGGTATCATCGCCAACCAGCCCAACTTCATGGCCGGTGTGCTCGATATCAACGCCAGCCGCAAGGCCGCACGTTTCGTGCGTTTCTGCGACGCATTCAACATCCCCATCGTAACGCTGGTGGACGTTCCGGGCTTCCTGCCGGGTACGGGTCAGGAGTACGGCGGCGTGATCACGCACGGTGCCAAGCTGCTCTTCGCCTACTGCGAGGCTACGGTGCCCAAGGTTACGGTTACGCTGCGCAAGGCTTACGGCGGTGCATACATCGTCATGTCGTCGAAGCACATCCGCGGCGATATCAACTACGCATGGCCTACGGCCGAGATCGCCGTTATGGGTGCCAGCGGTGCTGTTGAGGTGCTCCACGCCAAGGAGCTGGCCGCCATCACCGATCCCGAGGAGAAGGCGCAGTTCGTTGCAAAGCTCGAGCAGGAGTACAAGGACAAGTTCTCGAACCCCTACAACGCTGCCCGCTACGGTTACATCGACGACGTCATCGAGCCGCGCAACACGCGTTTCCGCGTGATCCGCGCCCTGGAGTCGCTGCGTAACAAGCGTACGCACAATCCCAATAAGAAACACTGCAACATTCCGTTGTAATTTAACAGATTCCGATTATGACAATGTTAGCGATAAACTGGGGAAACGCCCTGATCATCACGGTGATCGGTTTCTCGTTGGTGTTCGTTGTGCTGATGCTGCTCATCGGCGTGATCGTGGCCTTCGGCAAGATCTTCGCCCGCAAGTCGGCTCAGCCTCAGGTGGCGGCAGCGCCTGCCCCCGTTGCGGATACGCGCGACGAGGAGATGGCCGCCGTGGCTTTCGCCCTGCACCTGTACTACGACGTACACGACGAGGAGAGCGACGTGCTTACGTTCAGGCACGAGGATTCTCCCTATTGGCCCCTCAGCCAGGAAAATAATGTATCATTTTAATTGAAACCAAGATGCAAAAACTTAAATTCAGCATAAACGGAACCAAGTACGAGGCTACGGTAGCGGAGAAGGAGCACAATGTGGCCGAAGTGGAACTCAACGGCAAGAAGTATGTCGTGGAGGTAGAGCGCGCCGAGAGCGTTGCCATGCCTCACCTGCCGACGCCCAAGCACGCTCCGGCAGCAGCTCCCGCGGCTGCGCCAGCAGCGGCTCCCAAGGCTGCGGTTTCGGCCAACTCGATCACCGCACCCCTGCCGGGCAGCATTATCTCTGTCAACGTCAAGGCCGGTGACGCCGTTAAGGCTGGCCAGACGCTTCTGATCATCGAGGCCATGAAGATGGAGAACGAAGTGATGGCTCCGACCGACGGTACGGTTAAGGCCGTGCATGTATCGGCAGGTCAGGCCGTACAGCAGGGCGATGCTCTGGTTGATTTGGCTTAATCCGTAAACCTCGCTACAGATGAAGAACATTAAGAAATACCTGTTTATGTTGCTGGCTGTGGCGGCAGTCGGACTTACCGTGCAGGCGTGGGGCTCGGCCTCGGTGCAGACGGACGGTACGGTCGCTGTGACGCCGGCCACGGAACAGACGGCCGCCGATGCCGACATACAGATCGGCGAATCGCTGATGAACTTTGTGCAGAGCATGGGTTTTGTGGGCCTGATACAGGACTGGCGTTTCATCGTCATGCTTGTGATCGCCTGCGTGCTGGTCTATCTTGCCATAGTAAAGCAGTATGAGCCCCTGTTGCTGTTGCCCATAGCGTTCGGTATGATACTTACGAACCTGCCCGGTGCAGGCATGTACCACTCGGAGCTCTTTGCCGGCGGTCACGTGCACTGGCAGGGCTTCGACTCTCTGGCCGGACTTGTGGACTACCTCTATCTGGGTGTCAAGCTCGGAATATACCCCTGCCTGATCTTCGTGGGTGTGGGTGCCATGACCGACTTCGGTCCCCTGATCGCCAACCCCAAGAGCCTCCTGCTCGGTGCGGCTGCGCAGCTGGGTATCTTCGCCACCTATCTTGGTGCCACGGCTCTGGGCTTCACGCCTGCCGAGGCTGCCTCGACGGGTATCATCGGCGGTGCCGACGGTCCCACGGCCATCTACCTCACCTCGAAGCTGGCTCCCCACCTTCTCGGCCCCATCGCCGTTGCCGCTTACTCGTACATGGCACTGGTGCCGGTGATCCAGCCTCCCATCATGAAGGCCCTCACCACGAAGGAGGAGCGTAAGATCGTGATGAAGCAGCTGCGTCCCGTGTCGAAGACCGAGAAGATACTCTTCCCGATCGTGCTTACGATTATCATCTCGCTGCTGCTGCCTTCGGCTGCGCCTCTGATCGGCTGCCTCATGCTGGGTAACCTGATGAAGGAGTGCGGTGTGGTTGAGCGTCTGAGCAAGACCGTTCAGAACGAGCTGATGAACATCGTTACCATCTTCCTCGGTATCTCGGTAGGTGCTACGGCTACGGCCGATGCATTCCTTAACTGGCAGACGCTGGGTATCCTCGTGCTGGGTGTTACGGCATTCTGCCTCGGTACCGCAGGCGGTGTGATCCTGGCCAAGATAATCAACCTCTTCAGCAAGGAGAAGATCAACCCGCTGATCGGTTCTGCAGGCGTGTCGGCCGTGCCTATGGCTGCGCGCGTATCGCAGAAGGTCGGTCAGTCGGAGAACCCTGCAAACTTCCTGCTCATGCACGCCATGGGTCCGAATGTGGCCGGTGTGATCGGTTCGGCTGTTGCTGCCGGTATCCTGCTGTCGTTCCTCGGATAGTGTGAACACTGCATATTGCGAAAGGCCCGACCTGTCAAGGTCGGGCCTTCGTTTTTGTGCGGCTGTGGTGCCGTGCGTTACTGCTGGGCGGTGTCGATGCTGCGGACGGTTATGTCGGTGGAGTCGATAACCGAACCTATGGCTTCGGCCACGTGGTGTGATATCGTGGCAGGCTCGGTGGAAGAGAACTTTACGAACGAGGCCGTGGCTGCGACCGTGCCGTCTTCGCCGGGGCTGTATGTGACCATGACGCTGTATGCGGCGCGGTAGGCATATAGATATATTACCGTGTGGCCGGGAGCGTTGCAGCGGAAGGTCTCGTCTACCTGCAGTATGGCCGCTGCGGAGAGCGTTTGCGCTCCGTCGAGGGCATTCAGCATCGAGGGTATTGAGCGTATTGCCTTCTCGCGGATATATCCGCGGACAAAGTCGGTGGTGTCGGCGGCGAATCCTGATCCGTCGATGACGAATATCTCCTCGGGCGAGGTGTAGTCTGCGGCGGCGATGAGTTCGATTTGGTCGAGTATGGGTTGTGACGAGGTCGCCGTGGAGATGTACTCATTGCTGCGTGCGAGGTTGTTCATTCGGGAGATAAGCTCAAGTCCCTTTGCGGCCAGCATCGTCTCTGCGTCGGGGGTGTCACTGCCGTCGGTTACATATATGGCTGTGGGGCCGTCTGCTCCGCCTATAATGCCTATATTGGCATCATTTTCATCCGATACGGTTATCTCCGTCGGGCCATCTGCCGACCCGATTGTCTGGGGTGCGTTCGCGTTGCCGCAGGCAGTAAGGACAGCCGTGCCGAAGGCCGTGGCGGCGAAGAGTGCCGCCGGAATGTGGTTCCGTTTCATGGTGCGGGTAGTTTAAGGGTTGTTCCGTTGTGGAATGCAAGGTACGAATAAATTGGTTGAAAAGCAACCGCGCCGTCGTGCAGCGGCAGATACAATGGCGGCCTTACCATTTCGGTAAGGCCGCCTTGCTTGTCTTTATGTATGAAAGTTTTGTTTGGGCTTATTCCGCCTTGGGAGCCACGCCCGACTCGATTGCGGCCTTGGCTACGGCTGCGGGGATGATTTCGCGCAGACGCGGGTCGAAAGGCGACGGGATGATGTAGTCGGGGCCGAAGGCCAGGTCGTCGCGGCCGAGGAGCTGGCGCACCTGCTGCGGAACCTCCTCGCGGGCGAGCTGTGCTATGGCGTGCGCTGCGGCGATCTTCATCTGGTCGTTTATGCGGCGCGCATGCGAGTCGAGTGCCCCGCGGAACATGTAGGGGAAGCAGAGCAGGTTGTTCACCTGGTTGGGTGTGTCGGAACGTCCCGATGCGTATATTACGTCGTTGCGTGCCGAGAGAGCCTCGTCGCGCGTGATCTCGGGGTCAGGGTTGGCCAGGGCGAGGATCACGGGGTTGGGTGCCATCGTGCGTATCATCTCGGCCGACAGTACGCCGGGCTTCGATACGCCGAGGAATACGTCGGCATCGACCATGGCGTCGGCCAGCGATGCGAGGTGGCGCGAGGTGGCGAACTCGCGTTTCTCGGCCGTGAGGTCCTGACGCTCGGCCGTGACGACGCCGCGGCTGTCGCAGAGGACGATGTTCTCGCGCTTGAGTCCCAGCTGCATGAACATGCGCACGGCGGCGATGGCTGCGGCTCCTGCACCGCTCACCACGACGCGCAGTTCGGTGAGCTCCTTGCCGGTGCATATTGCGGCGTTGATCATGGCGGCCGAAATTATGATGGCCGTGCCGTGCTGGTCGTCATGCATGACGGGTATGTCGAGGGCCTCGACCAGACGGCGCTCTATCTCGAAGCATTCGGGTGCCTTGATATCCTCGAGGTTGATGCCACCGAAGGTGGGGGCTATGCGCCGTACGCACTCGACGAACTGGTCGGGCGTCGAGGCGTCAACCTCGATGTCGAAGGCGTCGATGCCGGCCATGGCCTTGAACAGGAGACATTTGCCCTCCATGACGGGCTTTGCGGCCAGGGGGCCGATGTTGCCCAGTCCGAGAACGGCCGTGCCGTTGCTGATTACGGCGACCAGGTTGCCGCGTCCCGTGTAGTCGTAGCTGCGGGCGGGGTCGGCGGCTATGGCGAGCGACGGCGCCGCTACGCCGGGCGAGTAGGCCAGCGACAGGTCGTATTGTGTTGCATGGGGTTTGGTGGGGCGTATCTCGATCTTCCCCGGGTGTCCCTCGGTGTGATACCGGAGAGCCTCGGCGTATAACTGTTCCTTGGTCATGATACTTTGTCGTTAATGGTTAGCTCTTATCGTCGTTTGTCAGGTACAAAGTTAGTGAAATTTCTTAATAATGTGCATTTATATACCGCTAATTTGGCATTTTTGTGCATAAAAATTATAGTTTGCATTTCTCGCCAACACTCTGCGCCGCCGATGCGGCTTGTCGGAAGCGGGTAGCGCAGCCTCGGTGATGATAGCGATGCCGATATATGGTGGCCCATGTGTTGGTCGGGTTGGTGCATTGGAGTATGATAGGGGCGGCGTTATAAATATTTTGCCCGTATGCGGTTTTTTGTATTTGTCGCGCCCGTTCTGCCGCTTGCGTCCGGGCGGCGGCTGTCGCTGTTCCCGTAATGAGTGTGCCTTGATTCGACAGTATGTTTAGGGAGTCAGGGTGTGACGGATTGTAAATGCAAGGTTAAATTAGTGTGAATTTTTATGCGTGAAGGACGTTTTGCCCCCACAGGCGTGTGCAATGTGCATATATGGGTTAAGGATTGTCGCCACCGGCCCGCGAGATGGGGCCGAATGTTGGCGTCGGAAGACTCCGTGCGGGGCTGTGTGACGCACACGCGGGGTGTGGCAACGGTAGAACGGTCGGTTGCGGGAAGTATGCTTATATATTATAAGTAATGCGGGGAGAAAATGACGGCTTGAGGTCTCTGTTTTGATTTTGTAGATACATAAAACGGCGTTTTGTGCGGTTTTGTGGCGGTTTTTGGCTCGATTGTTTGGTGGTTAAAGATTTTTATCATATACTTGCATTCGCAAAAGCAAACCAAATGCGACAGCATGTAATTATGGGTTTTTGGAATGACATAACGAACGGCCGCTGCGCGACGATTATGGTCGCCGCTGCCGTCGTTGTCATTTCTACGATTACCATTATTGCTGTCGGTACGGGTATCGGTACCGGTACCACCCCTGTGGGGGTACGAGTTCATATTTGCCGATAGAGGCGCGTCGAGTCTGCGCCGTTCCGCCCAGGTTGCGGAGAGTCGGATCTTCGGTTTCACAAAATCACAATTTACAAATCACGCCCGCCGCATGCCGTATGGTGTTGCCGTATGCGTGCGGCGCGGCAAAAAACGAATGATGCAATGAATGCAATGAAAGAGATACGAGTATTCGCTCCCGCCTCGGTGGCCAATATGGGATGCGGATTCGACATAATGGGAATGACGCTCGATGCCGTGGGCGATGTGTTGAAGGTGGAGGCTGTGGCCGGCGACGGTGTCGAGGACGGCATACGGATCGAGAACCGCAGTGCGGCCGACCTGCCCGAGGACCCCGAGCGCAATGTCATTACGCCCGCCCTGCGGGCCTTTATGGCGCTCTACGGCGTACCCATGTCGGTGAAGGTGACCGTCGAGCACAAGATCACGCCGGGCAGCGGCATAGGTTCGAGTGCTGCCTCGTCGGCTGCGGCGGTCTACGGGCTTAACGAGTTGCTGGGCCGTCCCTTCTCGGACGAGCAACTGGTGAAGTTTGCCATGGAGGGCGAAAAACTCATCAGCGGCGGCACGCCCCATGCCGACAACGTCGGCCCTTCGCTGCTGGGCGGCGTTGTGCTGCTGCGCGGGTATGAGCCGCTGGATGTGGTGCGGCTGCCCGTGCCGGAGCGGTTCTGCTGTACGGTGGCGCACCCGGGAATAGTCGTCAGCACGCGCGAGGCGCGGGCGGTACTGCCGCACGAGATACCGCTGCGCAGCGCCGTCAGCCAGTGGGGTAATGTGGGCGGTCTGGTCGCGGGCCTCATGTCGGGCGACGTCGAGCTTGTGGGGCGCTCGATGCGCGACGTGGTGGCGGAGCCACACCGCAAGCGATTCATTCCGGGCTTCGACGAGTTGCGCGATGCCGTAATTGCGGCCGGGGCGTTGGCCATGAACATATCGGGTGCCGGGCCTTCGGTCTTTGCCCTCTCGTCGGACATGGAGACGGCGGCACGCGTTGGCGAGGTGATGAAGAGCCACTTTGCCGGGCGGGGAATCTCGTCGGACATATATGTTTCGAAGGTGTCGAACCGCGGAGCCCGTGTGTTGAACGATTAATGAGGAGGACTGAACTATGAAATATTACAGCACAAGAGATACCGGCCGCCGCAGCCCCTGCGGGTTGGACGAGGCGGCATTCATGGGGCTGGCGCCCGACGGTGGCCTGTTTGTACCCGAGCGTATCCCGCAGGTGGATATGGAGCGGGTGGCGCAGCTGGCGGAGCGTTCCTATGCAGATATGGCGGCTTATGTGGCGGCTGCGATTATGGACGACATGGATCCCGACATGCTGCGTGGCGCCGTGCATGCGGCCTATGACTTCCCGATCAGCCTGCACGAGGTGGGTGACGGCCTCTATACGTTGGAGCTTTTCCACGGGCCGACCTTCGCCTTCAAGGATTTCGGGGCGCGGTTCATGGGACGCGTGGCGGGTCTGCTCAACGGCGGGCGGCAGCTTACCGTGCTGGCGGCAACATCGGGCGACACGGGCAGCGCCGTGGCGCACGGCTTCAGCGGCGTCGAGGGCGTGCGCGTGGTGATACTCTACCCCGAGGGCAAGGTGAGCCCGCTGCAGGAGGCGCAGATGACAACGCTCGGCGGCAATATCCACCCGTTGCGTGTCGACGGTACCTTCGACGACTGCCAGCGGCTTGTGAAGGAGATGTTCCGTGACGAGGCGCTGCGCCGTCGGGTGCGGATCACGTCGGCCAACTCGATCAACCTGCTGCGGTGGCTGCCGCAGTCGTTCTACTACTTCTACGGGTGGGCGGCATGGCGCCGCGCGACGGGGTGCGACGAGCCCGACGTGGTGGTTCCGAGCGGCAATTACGGCAACCTGGCGGCGGGAATGCTGGCGCGGCGCATGGGGTTGCCCGTGCGGAGGTTCGTTGCCGCGTCGAATGCCAACGACGTGGTGCCCGAGTTCCTGCGTACGGGAGTCTACCGTCCGCGGCCGTCGGTGCGGACCGTGGCCAACGCCATGGATGTGGGCGCGCCGAGCAACTTCGAGCGCATGTTGTGGCTCTGCGGCGGTGATCCGGAGGCTTTGCGGCGCGAGCTGTGCGGCTTCTCGTGCGGTGACGACGATATATTGTCGCTGATGGGGGAGATGCATGCCCGCTACGGCTATCTCTCCGATCCGCACAGTGCCGTTGGCTACGGTGCGGCCAGGGCGCTGGGCGCGGACGGCTTCTGGCTCTCGACGGCGCATGCCGCAAAATTCGGCGATGCGGTACGCTGCGCAACGGGCGCCGAGGCTCCGCTGCCTCCCGCACTCGAAGCGATGATGCGCCGCGAACGCCACAGCCGTCCGATGGCGGCCGATGCCGTGGCGTTGAGGGAGTTCTTGATGTCGCTGGGGTGATCCGCAGCGTCGCATGTCGGCCAACCGTACGCGCGGGTGCGTCATGGCGGGCGATTTATTCGCTTTATTTGCAATATTTTTAGCAGATGGATGGTTGTGTGAAAAAATATTGCTATCTTTGCGCACCCGTAAAGTGCGGGATGGATTACATAACAAGTATTAACTAAACGTAACAAGATGGATTCAAGAAGTTACAAGACTATCTCGTTGAACGCAGGTACCGTTCAGAAGGAGTGGTACGTGATCGACGCGACCAACGAGGTACTGGGACGTCTTGCATCGCAGGTGGCTAAGATCCTCCGAGGCAAGAACAAGCCCGGCTACACCCCTCACGTCGATTGCGGTGACAACGTCATCGTTATCAACGCCGAGAAGGTGAAGCTCACGGGCAACAAGATGACCGACAAGGTCTACACGCGTCACACCGGATATCCGGGCGGACAGCGTTTCGCAACTCCGGCCGACTATCTGGCAAAGCGCCCCGAGTTCGTAATCGAGCACGCGGTGAAGGGTATGCTCCCCAAGACTCGTCTTGGCGAGGCCATACTCAAGAATTTGAAGGTTTATGCCGGCGCCGAGCATCCTCACGCCGCACAGAACCCCAAGGAAATTAAGTTAAACGAGATTAAGTAGCAGAGTATGGAAGTTGTAAACACCGTAGGTCGCCGTAAGGCCGCTGTCGCTCGCGTATACGTGAAGCCGGGTAATGGTAAGATTACAATCAACCACAAGGAGCTCGAGGTCTATTTCCCCCTGAACATTCTCCAGTATGAGGTTAAGCAGCCGCTTATGGTAACCGACACGCTGGGCAGCTACGACGTTGAGATCAACCTCGACGGCGGTGGCATCAAGGGCCAGGCCGAGGCCGCTCGCATGGGTATCGCTCGCGCACTGTGCGAGATCGATGCAGAGTTCCGTTCGGTACTGAAGAAGAACGGATTCCTTACCCGTGATTCGCGTGAGGTTGAGCGTAAGAAGCCGGGTCAGCCGGGCGCACGTCGCAAGTTCCAGTTCAGTAAGCGTTAAACCTTACCCGACCAGAACATTCGGCTAAGCACGATGCGGGTTTCAAATCTGTGGGACTGCCTGCAATATATAATAATAAGGTATTACCGACAGATTGCCCCTTCGCGGAAAACTTCCGGGATTGGCCTCGGGGTCTCTACCGCGGAAGTTGAAGTAAAGAGAATTCAAAATTAAAAACAGAACAAAAATGTCACGTACAGATTTCAATACATTATTGGATGCAGGCGTTCACTTCGGTCACCTGAAGCGCAAGTGGAATCCTAAAATGGCTCCCTACATCTTCATGGAGAAGAACGGCATCCATATCATAGATCTCCACAAGACCGTGGTGAAGCTCGATGAGGCTGCTGCCGCATTGAAGCAGATCGCAAAGAGCGGTCGCCGTGTGCTCTTCGTTGCCACGAAGAAGCAGGCCAAAGAGATCGTAGCCGAAAAGGTGGCAACCGTCGGCATGCCCTACGTAACGGAGCGTTGGGCCGGCGGTATGCTTACAAACTTCCCCACGATACGTAAAGCCGTCAAGAAAATGGCCACCATCGACAAGATGCTGGGCGACGGCACTTTCGATAACTTCTCGAAGCGCGAGAAGCTCCAGATCGCACGTCAGCGTGCCAAGCTGGAGAAGAACCTCGGCTCTATTGCCGACCTGACGCGTCTTCCGGCTGCCCTGTTCGTCATCGACGTGCAGAAGGAGGCCAACGCCGTAAAGGAGGCCAAGCGATTGAGCATCCCCGTATTTGCCATGGTTGATACTTGTTGTGATCCGACAGACATTGATTACGTTATTCCGGCAAATGACGACGCTGCAAAATCTATCGCTACCATCCTCGACGTTGTGTGCGCAGCCATAGCTGAGGGCACCGAGGAGCGCAAGCTCGAGAAGGAGAAGGAGGCACAGGAGGCCGAGGCTGCAGCTCCCGCCAAGAAGGAGGGTAAGCCCCGTATCAAGAAGGCCGTGCGTGCCGCAGTTGATGCCGAGGAGGAGGTCGTAGCCGACGTAGTGGCTGCAACCGAGGCCGCTGCAGAGAAGAACGAGGCTTCGGCCGAGTAACGACTGGCATCGCCGAAGTTAGTTTTTAACCTTTTAACGAATCGAAAAGACTATGGAAATAAAAGCAGCAGATGTAATGAAGCTCCGCAAGATGACGGGCGCAGGCATGATGGACTGCAAGAAGGCTCTCATCGAGGCCGAGGGCGATTACGAGCGCGCCAAGGATATCATCCGTGAGAAGGGTAAGCTTGTTGTCAGCAAGCGTGCTGACCGCAGCGCTACCGAGGGCGTTGTCGTAACGAAGATCGAGGGCGGTAAGGCATATCTTCTGTGCCTTGCATGCGAGACCGACTTCGTGGCTCAGAACAGCGAGTTCACGGCTTCGGCCAACGCCATCCTCGACATCGCCGTCAAGAACGACGCTGCCGATACGGCTGCTCTGCTCGCCATCAAGAACGACGAGGGTCACACCGTTGAGGAGATGGTGACCGAGAAGTCGGGTCAGACGGGCGAGAAGGTCGAGCTGGCTTACTATGGCCGCATCGAGGCTCCCTACTGCCACGCATACGTTCACTTCAACAAGAAGCTCGGTACCATCCTCGGCTTCAACAAGGAGGTGTCGGACGAGGTTGCCCACACCGTTGCCATGCAGGCTACGGCCATGGCTCCCATCTCGATCGACGAGAACGACTGCCCCGCCGAGACGGTAGCTCACGAGAAGGCTATCGCTCTGGAGCAGATGAAGCAGGATCCCAAGAACGCCAACAAGCCTGAGGCTATCCTTGAGAAGATCGCCGAGGGTAAGATGCGTAAGTTCTTCGAGGAGAACACGCTTCTGAACCAGACGCTGGTGGGCGAGAAGATCTCGATCCGCGAGTACATCAAGAACGCTGACAAGGAGGCTACTGTTGTTGCTTACAAGCGTTTCGCTCTGGAGGCATAATCAGTTCCGAAAGTTATACAGGGAAAAACCCTTGCGGCACGTTCGCAAGGGTTTTTTGTTTGATCGGGCGGAGCGGCGCGTGGCGGAAAAGCATGATTACGGCATATTATGCCGTTTTTTTACGCATGTGCCGATTAAAATCGGCGCTGTCGGGTACAACCATGCGATGTTTTTGCTATCTTTATATTGGTTGTAGTGCTGCATTTTCTTGAAACGACGCCTGCCGCAGCTGACTGTGGCTTCGGTAGAGACCGAGGCTTGGGACCGGGGGGCGGCGGTAAGCAGGGTAGCAGCCACTATTTGGGAATTAACCTTTGACACAATAAAACCGACCTGACCATGAAAAAAATGAATGAAAACGGAGCATACGTTGCTCCCAGCTGCGAGATAGTCGCAATCAATGCCGAACGCGGACTCTGTCTTTCGGGTGGAGGAACTGCTACACATGAGGGCATGGAAGAAGAGGATTACGTATGGTAGAGCATTCGTAGTTTATTCTTTTTAGGCTTCCGTATGTCGGGTGTGTGGGCAGCCTGTCGTTAAGATAGGCGTCGCCTGCCCGTGGAGGAGGCCGATTGCTGAAATGATCTTTTTCATGCGGCTTTTGCCGTATGCGGTGCCGTATCGTACCATTGCATGTATAGGACGCTTAGGATGGCGTCGGGCATGCAGGGGTGCGATACGGTTCTGTTTTCCCCGTGCAGCGGTGCTGTACGGGGTGTGATAGAGGCCGCGGCGGGCTGATAAGGCAGTGGCGTCGGCAGAAGTTGCCCGCTCGGATGGCGGTTCGGGCGTTTTGCGCGGCCAATTATACGCTACCGGGGGTTGGTTATCCGGGGGAGATTTTGTAACTTTGTTTTTGACATGTAATAATTCTTTAGCCTAAAATAAATATCGATATGACCCTGAAAGATCTGGAACCCCGTCGGGTGTGGATGGAGTTTGATGCCATCACCCGTGTGCCGCGCCCCTCGAAGCGCGAAGGCTTGATCATAGAGTATCTGATTGACTTTGCCCGCCGCCATGCCCTCGAATGGGAGCGCGACGATGCGGGCAATGTGGTGATGCGCATACCCGCCACGGCGGGATACGAGGCGGTGCCTACGGTGACGCTGCAGTCGCACATGGACATGGTGTGCGAGAAGCGTGGCGACGTGGAGTTCGACTTCGACCGTGACCCTATATGCACGCGTGTCGAGGATGGCTGGGTACGTGCCGAGGGTACGACGCTGGGCGCCGACTGCGGCATAGGCATGGCCGCGGCGCTGGCGTTGCTGCTCGACCCGCCGACGGAGCACGGGCCTCTCGAGGCGTTGTTCACCGTCGACGAGGAGACGGGCCTCACGGGCGCCTTCAACCTCGGCGAGGGTATGATCGGCGGCAAGTACCTGATAAACCTCGACTCGGAGGACGAGGGCGAGATCTTCATCGGTTGCGCAGGCGGTGTCGACACCGTTGCTACGCTGCAGTGCGCGCGCGAGGCTGCGCCTGCAGGATATGTATTCTATCGTTTCGAGGCCGCCGACATGCTTGGCGGACACTCGGGCGACGATATTGACAAGGGACGTGCCAACTCGGTGAAGGTGGCGGCGCGTTTCATTGCGGCGGCAGCGGCACGTTGCGGTGCCCGTCTGGCTGCTGTCGAGGGCGGCAACCTGCGTAATGCCATCCCGCGCGAGTCGTACGCCGTTGTGGGCGTTGCGGCCGATCGTAAGGAGGCCCTGAAGGAGTTGTTCGATAGTTTTTCGGCCGAGGTAAAGGCCGAATACCACGCTACGGAGCCGCGCATGCGCCTGGAGCTTAAATCGGAGGCAGTTCCCGCTACGGTGTTCGGCACGGCGTCGCAGCAGGCGTTGACCGACGCGCTGATGGGCGTCGCGTGCGGCGTTATAGCCATGTCGCAGACGGTGAAGGGACTGGTCGAGACCTCGACCAACCTGGCTTCGGTGAAGGAGCCCGAGGCGGGGCGTGTGGTGATAACCACGTCGCAGCGTTCGTCGGTGGACAGCGCCAAGGTGTATGCCATGCAGATGGTGGAGTCGGTGTTCCGTCTCGCGGGGGCCGAGGTGGCGCATTCGGACGGATATCCCGGCTGGACGCCCAATCCCGATTCGGCGCTGTTGCGCCGTACGGTGGAGAGCTACCGCACGCTGTTCGGCAGCGAGCCGAAGGTTAAGGCCATACATGCGGGTCTGGAGTGCGGCCTCTTCCTCGAGAAATATCCCCATCTGGAGATGGTGTCGTTCGGCCCGACGATGCGCGGAGTGCACTCGCCCGACGAGAGGCTGGAGATAGCTTCGGTGGATAAGTTCTGGCGCCTGCTGCGCGAGGTCGTGGCAGCCGTGGCGCGGGAGTAGATATTGTTAACGACTGAAAAACGATTACGGTATGAATATTGAAGTTGCAGCTGCGGCCTCTGCCGTGGCGCGTCTGTGCCGCCGTGCGGCGCTTGCAGCCGTTGCGGTGTCGGCGCTGTCGCTGACGGCGTGCGGAGGCGATGACGAACGTGTGTCGATTGTGGGGCTGCGGTGCGAGTATGCCGAGGAGCCGCTCGCGATCGACGGCGACAGCGTGCGTTTCACCTGGCGCTACGAGAGCGACGAGCCCGTGGCGTCGTTCCGCCAGCATAAGGTCGAGGTGCGTATCGCTGCCGACGAGGCCTCGCTGGCCGACGATGAGACGTGTGTGGTGACGAGCGGGCGTGTGCGCGGCGGCCAGATGGTGGTGCTGCCGACGGACAGCCTCAAGGCCGAGAGCCGCTACTGCTGGCAGGTGCGCGGTTACAATGCGCTGGGCGTGGAGACCATGGTCTCGCCCGTGGCATGGTTCTCGACGGCGAAACTGCACGGCGCGGAGTGGAGCGCAAAGTGGATAACCGACTCCTTCGACAAGGACTACGAGCCGGCGCCGATGTTCCGCAAGCGCTTCCGCCTGAGCGGCGATGTGGCGCGCGCGTCGCTCTATATCAGCGCGGCGGGTTACTACGATGCCGCGATAAACGGCAGCCGCGTATCGGACGACTGGCTCTCGCCCGGATATACGCACTACGACAAGCGCAACCTCTACATGGTGTACGACGTGACCGAACTGCTGCGCAAGGGCGACAACGTGATTACGGCGACGCTGGGCAACGGTTTCTACAACGAGTATTCGGGCATGGCCGTGTGGCAGTTCGAGTCGGCGCGCTGGCGCAACCGCCCGCGCATGATATGCGAGCTGCACATACTCTACAACGACGGCCGCACGCAGAAGGTGCTGTCGAACGGTACATGGCGTACGACGACGGGCGAGGTGCGCGGCAATGTGATCTACGCGGGCGATATAATAGATGCCCGCTGTGCGGTGGAGGGTTGGAACGACCCCGCGATGGACGACAGCGCCTATCCCTCGGCCGTGGTGTGCGAGGCTCCCTCGCCGCTGCTGGTGGCACAGCAGATGCCGCCCATACGCGAGAGCGAGACGTGCGAACCGGTGTCGGTGCGCCGTATCTCGGACAAGGAGTACGTCTTCAGCTTTGCGCGCAACATGACGGGCGTATGTACGCTGCGCGTGCGCGGCGAGAAGGGTACGCGCATTACGATGGAGCACGGCGAACTGCTGCGCGACGACGGTACGGTGGAGATGCACAACATCGACTTCCACTCTCACGCCGTGCGTGACTACTCGCTGCAGCGCGACATATTCTACCTCAGCGGCGACGGCACGATGGAGAGCTTCACGCCGCGGTTCCACTATAACGGATTCCAGTATGTGACGGTTACGGCCGACCGCCCCGTGGAGCTCGACCGCAGCAGCCTCACGGCGCATTTCCTGCATACGGACGTGCCGTCGGTGGGTGACTTCCGCTCGTCGAACGAGCTGCTCAACAGCCTGTGGCAGGCGGTTCGCCGTTCGTATCTGTGCAACCTGCAGGGCATACCTACCGACTGCCCGCACCGCGAGAAGAACGGCTGGACGGCCGACGCCCACGTGAGCATCGACATCGGTCTTACCAACTACGATGCCATCACCGTATACGAGAAGTGGATCGACGACATGGTGGACAACCAGCGCGACAACGGCTCGATATCGGGTATCATCCCGAGTGCGGGGTGGGGCTACGACGACTGGATCGGTCCCGTGTGGGATGCCGCCATGTTCATCATACCCGATGCACTGTACAACTATTATGGCGACGCGCGCGCCATCGAGAAGATATATCCCGTGGCGGAGCGCTACCTCGAGTATCTTGCCGCGCGCGAGAACGAGGAGGGTACGGTGACCTACGGCCTGGGCGACTGGTGTTTCTACAAGACGCAGACGCCGTCGGATTTCACCACCACATGCTTCTACTACTACGACCAGAAGCTCATGGCGCGCTTCGCGGCCCTGACGGGACGCGACGGCTCGAAGTACGAGGCCAAGGCGGCCGCCCTGCGCGAGCTGATCAATACGAAGTATCTCGATGCCGAGACCGGTGTCTACTCGATAGGCCGCGTTACGGCGCAGGCTGTGCCCCTGGCGTTGGGCATCGTGCCCGACGGCCTGGAGGCGAAGGTGGCGGCGCGGCTGAACGACGTCGTAGTGGAGGATGGATATACGTGCGACTTCGGACTCCTGGGCAGCCGCTATGCGCTGCGCATGCTGGTTAAATACGGCTATGTCGAGACGGCATACCGTCTGGCTACGCAGACGCGCCGCCCGTCGTGGGGCAACTGGATAGTCGAGGGCTTCACCACGCCGCTCGAGACGTGGGCCCTGCGCGAGAACTTCGCCGACTCGTCGGCCAACCATGTCTTCTTCGGCGACATTGCGGCCTGGATGCAGAGCGACATTGCCGGCATAAACTACGACACGGAGAAACCCGGCTTTGAGAATATCATCATCCGTCCGCACTTCCCCGCCGAGATGGACTGGGCCGAGGCGTCGTACCACTCGGTGCGCGGCGTGGTGCGTTCGGCATGGCACCGCAGCCGTAACCATATAATTCTCGAGGTGACGATCCCCCTCAATACCACGGCCACGATCTACACCGATGGTGTATACAAGATCAAGGGCAACGGCTCGACCTACCGCTTTGTGGTCAACGAGCGTGCGGCCGCAAAGTCGGCGCGCAGCGAGGGCGAGCGCCGGTAGGGTGGCAGTCGCCAAAAGAGACATCTGAGCGCCGCGGTATGTGCGGCAGAAATGAAAACATCCGGCCTTCCCGCGACGGGAAGGCCGGATGCCGTTTTGTGCGTCGGGAGTGTTAGGCCACGCGCAGCGTCAGGCTGCGGTTGTCGCTCAGGTCGACGGTGACGCTGCCGCCTGCACGGAGCTTGCCGTCGATGATAAGCGACGCGATGGGATCCTCCACCTCGTCGAGCAGCGTGCGCCGCAGTGCCCGCGCCCCGTAACGTGTCTCGTATCCCATCTGTGCCAGCCGCTGGCGCGCCTCGGGGGTTATGGTCACGTCGTAGCCAAGGCGGCGGGTGCGCGAGAGCATACCCTCGAGCTGGAGGTCGACGATGCGCTCGACGTCGTCGATGGTGAGTGTGCGGAAATATATTATGTCGTCGATGCGGTTGAGGAACTCCGGTGCGAAGGTGCGCTCCAGAGCCTTGCGGTACTCGGCCTCGGGTGCGGCGGCTGCGCCGGTCTCCTTCGAAGTGGTGTTGTACCCGACGGGGTGCACGTTCTCCGTGGCGGCGCGCGAACCTACGTTCGAGGTCATTATTATCACCGTATTGCGGAAATCGACCGTGCGGCCCGTGCCGTCGGTGAGGTGTCCCTCGTCGAAAACCTGCAGCATGGTGCTGAAGACGTCGGGGTGCGCCTTCTCGATCTCGTCGAGCAGCACGACCGACTAGGGCTGGCGTCGTACGGCCTCGGTTAGCTGTCCGCCCTCGCCGTAGCCTACATATCCCGGGGGCGAGCCTATGAGGCGCGCCACGTTGTGTTTCTCGCCGTACTCCGACATGTCGATGCGGATAAGCCCGCGGCGGCCGTCGAAGAGCCATTTTGACAACTCCTTTGCCAGCAGCGTTTTGCCCACGCCCGTGGGTCCCACGAAGAGGAATATCCCGATCGGGCGGTCGGCCTCCTTCAGGCCGGCACGTGAGCGGCGCAGCGATCGTGCGACACGCTCGACGGCATCGCTCTGGCCGATGACGCGCTCCTGCAGGTGTTCCGACAACGAGCGCAGACGCTCCGCCTCGCCGTTCGAGATGCTTGCGGCGGGAATGCCAGTCATGGTGGTTATCACCTGCTCGATCTCGGCAGCGCCGACTGTTGCCGGGCCGCTCTGCAGGTTGCGGCGCCATTGGGCGCGCTGCTCGTTGAGGCGCGTCTTGAGCGAGAGCTCGCGGCGCCGTGCCGATGAGGCCTTGTCGTAGGTGAGGGCCGACACCGCCTCGCGCCGCTCGCGCGCCGCCTCGCTTATCTGCCGTTCGGTCTCGCGTATGGATTCGGGTTTCTGTGCCGCGAGTATGCGCATGCGGGCCCCGGCCTCGTCCAGGGCGTCGATGGCCTTGTCGGGAAAGTTGCGGTCGGGGATATACCGCTCGGTCAGCGTGACGCAGGCGCGCAGGGCCTCTTCGGTGTAGCGGACGTTGTGGTAACGCTCGTAGTGCGGGGCTATGTTGTGCAGTATGTCGAGCGTCTGTGCGGCCGTGGGCGGCTCGATGACCACCTTCTGGAAACGGCGCTCGAGTGCCGCGTCGCTCTCGATGTTCTCGCGGAACTCGTCGAGCGTCGTCGCCCCAATCACCTGCAGTTCGCCGCGTGCCAGCGCCGGCTTGAGTATGTTGGCCGTGTCGAGGCTGCCCTGCGTGGCACCGGCCCCGACGATGGTGTGTATCTCGTCGATGAAGACGATGGTGTCGTTGCGGCGGCGCAGGTCGTCGAGCAGTTGCTGCATGCGCTCCTCGAACTCGCCGCGGAACTTCGTGCCGGCCACTATCGACGGCACGTCGAGCGAGTATATCGTCTTGTCGCGTATGGTGCAGGGAACGTCGCCTTCGGCTATGCGCAGCGCCAGCCCCTCGACGATGGCGCTCTTGCCAACGCCCGCTTCGCCAATGAGGATGGGGTTGTTCTTCTTGCGGCGCGAGAGTATCTGTATGATGCGGTCGATCTCGGCTTCGCGACCTACGACGGGGTCGATGCGTCCATCGCGTGCCTGCTGCGTAAGGTCGAGGCCGAAGCGTTCGATAGAGTTGTCCGCGGCGGGTTTGTCGGGGATGTCGCCGAGGTCGGCAAAGGGCACGTGTGCGGCCGACGGCTCGGCTGCCGGCATCGTAAGTTCGGCGATGGCCTCCTCTACGGAGTGTGCCCCGACGCCGTATAGCGCGGCCGTCTGCGAGGTCGCTGTCCTGCGGTCGCGCAATATGTCGAGCAGCGCATGTGCGGTCGTTATGTTGCGCGCGTGGCCGTATGTCGCAAGCAGGTGCTCGCGGTAGTTCATGTAGAAGGTCTCGGGCGGGAGCTCCTCGGCGCGGGGATGGCTCTTGGTCAGGGTCTCGATGCGCTGCGTCAGCAGGCGCAGCTCCCAGTTGCGCAGATGCGAGGCCAGCGCACGGTAACCCATCGAGACCTCCTCGCGTAGTATCTCCAGCGCGAGCCGGTCCTTGTATGACTGCCGCACGTCGTTGCGGGTAGTGTCGAACACGACGCGCGAGATCATGGCATCCAGGGTCTTCGATATCCTTATATCCATCGTATGTGTGTTTTGTTGTTTTTCGGCTTTATAACGGAAAAACGTATTGCGATATTATGTTAAATGCGCAGCGAAAATATATCTCTTTAATCCTCAGTATGGTTATGATAGCAAAATTTTCCGTCCCGGGCGGCCTTGTGGCCAATACGGACAAAGAGAATCGCCTGATGTCCGATTTGGGACATCAGGCGATTCGGGTCTCTGTCTGTCGCCGGAGCGGGGCGGCCGCTGCGTGTTATACGGCGGCGCCGGCCTCGTATGCCTCGCGCATGGCGGGGGTTGATTTCACCTCGCCGGGCTGCCATACCCCGAGGCCGTAGATTATGCCTCGCTGGACTGGGTTGTCGAGGCAGTCGAGGAATCCCTTGAGCATGGCCACCGTGGGCTGCATCGACTCGACGTCGTTCTCGGCGGCCGTCATGATGAGGTAGAACTCCTTGTTCGACATCTCGGTGTAGCGGGCGCAGCAGCGGTCGATAAGCGTCTTCAGCTGTGCGCTCATTGCGTAGAAGTAGACGGGAGTGCCCAGCACGATGACATCGGCGTCGAGCATTGCGGCTATGATCTCGGCGGCATCGTCCTTCTGCGGGCATGGCTTGCCCGTGGTGCAGATGCTGCAGCCGACGCAGTAGTTTACGTGTTTGTCGCGCAGGAAGATCTTCTGCACGGTGTGTCCGGCCTCTGTGGCTCCCTGCATGAACTGGTCGCACAGCGTGTCGGAGTTGCCACCGCGGCGCGGCGACGATGAGATGATCAGAACTTTCTTAGCCATGATATGTATGTTTTTTACATTGCAAAGGTAGCGTATGCGTGCCGTTGCGGCGTACACCCGTTACGGATATTTTTACCATTTTCATCTTTCGGCACCGCTTGCGGCATCTATCGTTTGGGTACGACGAGCACCGCGTCGGCGTAGAGCGTGCCCGACACCTCGCCTCGGTTGTCGAACTCGACATATCCCGGCGTGTCGGCGCGGAGGTCATACTCGCCGAGGCTGATCCATTCGCCCGCCGTCTGGCCGTGGATGGTGATGGCGTCGTAGTCGAGAGTCATGCGTTTGGCCGTATTGCCGTCGCTGACGGTGAGCTGCGAGAGCTTCGACATGCCGCCGCGCTTGCTGTAGTAGGTGTAGACGGTATAACGTCCGTCGCGCTTGACGCTGAAGGGATAGCGCAGGGCCTCGGGGCGCGACGTCGGGTCGAGCCTGTAGAGCGAGGGGCCGTATCCGCCGTAGATGTTCACGCGCTGCCATGCCGACCCTGCGGCCGGTTCGACGGCCGTGTCGTCGACCATTATGTCGGGGGCCGTGCCGTCGAGCAGCGGGTCTTCATCATACATGCGCTGTATCTGCCGCACGTCGACTTCCTGCACGTCCGTGCCGCCGTCGATGGCAAGGCATGCGGCCTTGGCGGCGCTCTGCCCCAGAACCATGAAGACGGGCTCCATGCGTATCGAGCCGTAGGCTATGTGGCTGGCCGAAAGGCACACCGGTACCAGCAGGTTGGTGCACTCCTCGCGCTTGGGCGTGATCGAGCGGTAGGATACGGGGTAGGGCGATCCGATGCCGATCTGCACGTCGCCCTCGTTCTTGACCATGGTCTTGCCCTCCTTGCGGACGACGATGCGCTGGCAGTTGTGCGAGTCCATCGTATAGGCGGCCATGCCCACGCCGTCGTCGACCGTGGTGCGGTTCTCGCAGTCGTCCTGTGTGGCGACATATTCGCCCACCATGCGGCGGCTCTCGCGTACATAGAGCTGCGGCGTCCAGTGGCCGCTGTCGGTGTATTCGTCCTTGGGCAGTCCCCAGCGCAGCATTTCGGTGCGCATCTTCTCGGGCACGCGTGCGTCGTGGCCGAGGAAGTAGAGCAGTCCAAGCGTATAGCTCAGGTGGGCGTCGAAGATTCTCTCGCGCTCGCGGTACGATGCCTCGGGGTAGCTGTGGTTCATGCCGATCATGTCGGTCGAGAAGCCGCCGTTGTTGTTGATGTCGGTCTTGCGGTTGGGCATGGGGCTGAAGTGCATGTAGGCGCCGAGGTTGTGGTTGCCGCTGACGTTGATGAGGCGCAGCAGCAGTTCGTAGCGCGTCGAATCGTAGTCGGCGGGACGCTCGATGGGGAGACTGTTCTCGGGGACGTCGGTAAGGCAGATGCGGAAATTGTAGGCCTGCACCTTGTCGTCGCCGCTGCCTTCGGCCGCGAGCGTACCGTCGGATATGCCCCACAGCAGTCCGCTCGTGCTGTCACCCTCGATGACGTAGGGGTCAACGCCGTCGGGGAACTGGTGCGTGGGGCGCATGTGTACGCCGTTCCATGTCTCGCTGTAGGTGGCGTTGTCCTCGCGCCCGACGACATACGATACGCCGGCACGCGCCATCAGGTCGCCCTCGTACGAGCAGTCGATGTACTGCTTGGCGCGCACGACGGTGCGGCCGAAATATTTGGAGGTGTTCTGCAGGCGTATCGACTCGATGCGCCGGCCCTGCTTGTCGGCGCGCACTATGCGGTGGCCGTAGAGCATGTCGATGCCTCCGCGCTCGATGTAGTCGTTGAAGATGTCGAGTGCGACGCTCGGCTCGAAGATCCACTTCTCGAGTTCGCCGTAGTGCTGGCCCACGCGGCGGTAGAAGTCCAGCGAGAGGCCCTCGACGGCCTGTTTGTTGCCGATGTCGGTCTGTCCGAGTCCGCCCGACGAGAGCCCGCCGGCGCGGTATCCGGGTTCCACCACGACGACCGTCTTGCCCTGCATGGCGGCCGAGTAGGCGGCGATGACGCCGGCCGACGAGCCGCCGTAGACGCAGATGTCGTATTCGAGGGTGCGTGTGCAGCCGCCTGCAGCAAGCAGGGGCGCGAGTGTCAGAAGAAGTATGATTTTTCTCATAAGGATAGTGGTTTGTACAAATTTACTGAAAAAATTTCGCTTTCGGGCAACGTCGCGGCGCGCGGTGCGAATAAAAATGACTGCTGCCGGTGCGATTTTGCCGCCCCGGAAATAATGCGTATCTTTGCCTTCACACGGCGGCGGTTGCAACGGCGGCAGGCCGCGGCCCGCCGCTGTTGCCGAAAACATTTGGATATGAACACTATGCCATTGGCCGAGCGGCTTCGTCCGCGGACCATCGAAGAGTATATCGGGCAGACGCACCTTGTGGGGCCCGACGGCGTTTTCCGCAAGTTCCTCGAGACGGGGAACGTGCCGTCGTTCATACTGTGGGGGCCTCCGGGCGTGGGCAAGACCACGCTGGCCAAGCTGGTGGCCAACCATCTGAAGCGGCCTTTCTACACGCTCTCGGCCGTGACGTCGGGCGTGAAGGAGGTGCGCGAGGTGATAGAGTCGGCGCGCAAACAGAGCCTATTCAACCAGAAGGCGGCGTTCCTGTTCATCGACGAGATCCACCGTTTCAACAAGAGTCAGCAGGACTCGCTACTGGGGGCGGTCGAGCAGGGTATAGTGACGCTTATCGGCGCCACGACCGAGAACCCGTCGTTTGAGGTCATATCGCCTCTGCTGAGCCGCTGTCAGGTATATATCCTCAAGCCGATGACCGACGAGGAGTTGTCGACGCTGCTCAACCGGGCCATCACCGTCGACGAGGAGCTCCGCAGCCGCAATGTCAAGGTGACCGAGACCGAGGCGCTGTTCCGCTTCGCTGGAGGCGACGCGCGCAAGCTGCTCAACATACTCGACATCGTGGCGGGCGCCACGTCGGGCGACATTGAGATCACCGACAGCTACGTCACCTCGTGCCTGCAGCAGAACATCGCCCTCTACGACAAGAACGGCGAGCAGCACTACGACGTCATTTCGGCCTTCATAAAATCGGTGCGCGGCAGCGACCCCAATGCGGCGATATACTATCTGGCGCGTATGCTGGCCGGGGGCGAGGAGCCTCGGTTCATAGCGCGGCGTCTGGTTATACTCGCGTCGGAGGATGTGGGCTTGGCCAACCCCAACGCCCTGCTGCTGGCCAACGCCTGTTTCGACACGGTGCACAAGATCGGTATGCCAGAGGCGCGCATCACGCTGGCCGAGACAACCATATACCTTGCAACGAGCCCCAAGAGCAACTCGGCCTATATGGCCATAAACGAGGCTCTGGCGTTCGTCTCGCACGACACGACAAACCGTCCCGTGCCGCTGCACCTGCGTAATGCTCCCACCAAGCTGATGGACGAGGCGGGCTACGGCAAGGGATACAAGTACGCCCACGACTTTGCGGGGAACTTCGTCGAGCAGGAGTTCCTGCCCGACTCCATCGCCGGAAAACAGTTCTACCGTCCCAACACGCAGAACGCATCGGAGGCGAAGATCGCCGAGCGTATCCGCACGCTGTGGGGCGACAAATATTCGAAATAGCCCCGGCCGCAGCGGTGCGGCGCGGGATGTTTCGCCCGATTTACCACGAAAATCTAATTGAAACGTTATGAAAAGGACACTTTTATTGATCGTATCGCTGCTGGCCGCGCTGCATGCCGTGGCCGCCACGGCCGCGAAGCAGACGCTGCTCTATGCCGTCAAGGATGCCGACTCGCTCTTTCTGGACCACTATGTGGCCGATGTCGAGGGGCGGCGTCCCTGCATGATCTTCGTCTTCGGCGGAGGCTTTGCGGGCGGCGTGCGCGACAACAAACAGTATATTCCCTACTTCGAGTTCCTGAACGACAACGGCTACGACGTGGTGTCGATAGACTACCGCCTGGGGCTTAAGGACGTCAAGGGCGCTACCGACATGTCGGTGCGCGAGATGGTGACGCTCTTCAACCGTGCGGTGACGATGGCCGTCGAGGACCTCTTCAGCGCCACGCGCTTCGTGCTCGACAAGGCCGACGAGTGGAATGTCGACCCCGACATGATCGTATCGTGCGGTTCGTCGGCAGGTGCGATCACCGTGCTGCAGGCCGAGTACGCGCTCTGCAACCGCACCGAGGAGGCGGCCGTCATGCCCGAAACGTTCGACTACGCCGGCGTTGTGTCGTTTGCCGGGGCGGTATTCTCGGTTGACGGTGCGCCTGAGTGGGCTCGCAAGCCCGCGCCCGTGATGATGTTCCACGGCAGCGCCGACAACCAGGTGCCCTTCGAGAAGGCTTCGGTCTTCGGCGTGGGATTCTTCGGCTCGAAGTTCCTTGTCAAGCAGTTCGACAAGCAGGGCTGGCCCTACTGGTTCTATACGGTGGACTATCAGGACCACTCGATGGCCGTATCGCCCATGCGCGACAAGCATTACGAGATACTCGCCTTCCTCGAGCAGATGGTGCGCGACGGTCGCCCGATGCAGGCCACGACGGCGGTGCGCAGCGACGACTTTCCTCGCTGCAAGACCAAATTCAAGGTTATGGACTACGTGCGCGCCAACTACGCCGAGTGACGGGGCGTATGGCGGCTTAAATCTTGATTTATGAAACGCATAGGCGTAATTTCGGATACTCACGGCACCTTCGACGACGTGTTGAAACACTTCCTCGACGGTGTCGACGAGATATGGCATGCGGGTGACTTCGGCTCGATGGAGACGGCTGACGCCATTGCGGCATTCAAGCCCCTGCGCGGGGTCTACGGCAATGTCGACGGCGGCCTGATGCGCCGTGTCTACCACAGCTCGGCCTTCTTCGAGTGTGAGCGGAAACGCGTGTTGATGACCCACATCGGAGGCTATCCGCGCCACTATTCGCCCGCTGCGCTGCAGCTGCTGCACGGCGCACGGCCCGATGTGTTCGTGGCGGGGCACTCGCACATACTCAAGGTGATGTTCGATCCCGTATACCAGCTCCTCTATATCAATCCGGGCGCGGCGGGGGAGTACGGCTTCCACAAGGTGCGCACGGCGGTGCGGTTTACCATCGACGGCGACCAGATGCGCGACATGGAGATAGGCGAGTGGCCGCGGCGCGGGTAGGCGCTCATTGGCCGAAGCTGCGGCCGGCAGGTATAAAAAAACGGGTGCGACTCTAATGAAAAGAGTCGCACCCGTTCGTTTTCGGTCGCTTCGGGCTATTTTACGATCAGCTCGCTGTATGCGCGGTCGGCAAGTGCCGTGAAGAGTGCGCGTACCGACTTCCATTCGGCAGGCGTAACGATTGTTTTGTTGATGCTGACGTTGCGCGTGACGGTGGCCTTGCTGCCGTCGACTTCGATGCGGAGCGTTACCTCGCCGACCGGGTTGGCGATCTTCAGTTCGCGGCTCGGAGTAAGGATGCGGCCGTCGGTCTCGACGGTGAACGAGACTTCGTCGTTGCATACATACGGCATCTCGGCATACTGGCTGCGCTCGGTGCCGAGGCGCGACATTCCCCACGACTCGGCAAACCCTACGGCGGGCAGCTGCACGAGGCGGTATCCCGAATTGTCGGCCACGGTTACGGCGGGCGTTGTCTGCTGCTGTTTCGATACGCCGCTGCGGTCGGTCACAACGTCGGCTGTTGCTGAGGCCTCGGCACCCTTCACCGTGATCTTAACATCGGCCTTGCAGCTGTTGCTGCAGGGGGCGAAGTCGATCTTCTCGCCGCTTGAGATCGAGTAGACCTCGTCGCGGTCGCTGCGCAGCTGCAGGTCGAGTGTCGTGCCTGCGGCCGAGTAGTATTCGGTGTGTCCGTCGTTCTGTACGCGCACGGCAAAGCGCTTGATGTCGCGCAGCATCTTGACGGCGTGGTAGGCGGGATATACCGCCACCATCTCGGCCTCGATACCCTCGGCCGAGAGCGAACGCGCCAGCAGCTTGCACTTCTCGAGTTCGGTGCCGTAGGCCGAGGCGAGAACCTCGGCGGCGGGGCGGGTGCGGTAGCCGGCCATGTAGGGGGTGACGTTGCTCGATGCCATATTCGATCCCATGTATGAGGCATAGGCGGCTATGGTCTCGGCTTTGGAGTCGCGTGCCAGGCCCGGAATCTTGACGATGTCGCGCTCGGCGCGGGCAAGGCGGCGCAGGGCGTCGGCCGTCGACGGGAATGTCGTGGCGCAGAGCACGGGGCGGCCTTCGCCGTTCTGCGGCGTGTAGCCCTCGTCGTAGAATGCGGGCAGATTGCGGAACTGCCACGTGTAGGTGTCGCCCGAGCGGCGGGGCTTCATGGCCGGGTCGTAACGCAGCTCGGTGCCTGCGGGTACGGTGATCTCTATGCGGCGATCCTTGACTGATGCAGCTGATTCGGTAAGTACCTCACACACCTCCAGCGCGGGGTAGAAACCGGCCTTTGTGGTGAGCGTGTAGTCGAGGTGTATCGTTGCGCCGATCTCCAGTCCGGTGTGTGTTATGACGGCCTCCAGCAGGCGGTTGTATGCCGGGGCGTTGGCTGCGGCGTGGGGCAGCGACTCGTTGATGGCGTTGTCGGGCAGTTCGATGACGGTGCCGTCGGCCTGCGTGGTGTAGGCTTCGTTGACGGTGAGCGTCTGGAACTCGGGATCGTACACCACGAACGTCTCGCCGAAAAGGTCGTTGAACGAGGCATGGGTTTCGAGCCTGAGGTCCATCACACGGCGGTACTGCTGCGAACCGTCGGCCGCAAGCGTGTAGCTGGTGTGTAGTTTTTCGTATGTGGCCTCGTCGCCGGCGTATACCGCCGTGAAGGCCAGAAGGCACAGTATGGTTGTTATGTATCGTTTCATCTTACACTATCTCTTTTCGAATACCAAATCCTTTATCCCGTTGAATCCCGTAACCGACTCGCGGAACTGCGTCCAGTCGGCCGCGTCGTAGACGCGCTTGCCGAGCGATATGCGCTGCTGCAGGTGCAGTGTCGGGCCCGACTGCGAGCAGCTGCCCTCGTAATTGACCGTTTCGCCTCCGGCCTCGGCCTCGTAGGGATCGTTTACGAGCGTGTAGCCTGCGGGCAGGGTTATTTGCTCGTCGAGTTCCACAAGGCGCGATGTCGAGTCCTTGAATGCGTAGCGGCGTGTCTCGGGCGAGAGATCCACGCGCAGGAACGAATATATCGAGTTGTAGAGCGCCGTCTTGACTATCGGGCGGCATATAATGACGCCGTCGCCCACGGCTGCATAGCCGGGAATCTCGAAACGCACGGTCATCGAGAGCGGGCCCTGCTGGTAGTCGGCGGGGGTCTTGCCCGCATCGTACGATATGAGGCGCGCCTGCGGCGATATGTTGAGCAGCTCGCGCTCGATGGCGGTGCGTACGCGGGCACGCATGCCCGTGGTGAAGGGACGGCGTGCCGATACGTCCGACAGTCCCTCGGCCTCGACTACGAAGCTGCCCTTGAGCGTACCGCGTGCATCGAGGGTCGACGTGGCGTGGATGCGGAAGTAGTGGTTCTCGGGGGCCGATACGGGCGTCAGGCAGAGGTCTGAGCCCTCGGGTATGCCGGGCAGGTAGTTCTGCTGCTGCTCGGCGCTGCTCCACAGCTCGCGGCTGAATGGTACCCATGTCGGGTCGAGCGGCATGTAGGTGCCGTTGTCGAGCTTGACGACAGCGACGCAGTGGTTGAAGTGGTCGGCAGGGATGGCCTCGATGCGCGAGCCGGCCATCGTCATAGCGGGGTAGGCCTCGAAGCCTGCCATGCGGAGCATCGAGATCAGCAGCGCCGCCTTGTCCTTGCAGACGCCGCAGCGGTCGGTGAAGTTGGTGCGGGTGTTGTGCAGGGTGTAGCCCTCGCCCTTGCCCATCGAGATACCCGAGTAACGCATGTTGTCGGCTACCCAGTGGGTAAGTACGGCAATCTTGCGCATCGGGTCGCTGATGCCGCGCAGGAGCTGGTCGACCTTGGCCTGCGCCTCGGGTGTAGGCTCAAAGCTGCCGTAGTCCTCGTTTACGCCGTGGAACCACAGCGACTTGTCGCGCCACGAGTCGGTCGAAGAGAGCATCAGCTTGGGTGCCACGTCGTAGAGGTCGACCATGTTCGACTCGCGCTCGAAGGGACGGGCGTTCTCGACCGTGAACGACAGTATCTGCCGTCCGTCGGCGAAGCGTACCGAAGGCGAGCATACGCCCTGGTAGAACCGGTACTGCACGCGCTTGCTGTCGGGAACCGATACCGTATAGTTCTTTACCATCGTGGGCTCCGACACCCAGAAGGGGACGATGTCGTAGAAGTGGCCGCGCATGGGCGGGATGAAACGCTCGTCATCCGACTGTCCGCCGTCGAGCAGGGCATAGGTGAAACCGTGCTTCTCGATCGAGTACTCGACAACGTCGCCGGCCTCGAGTGCGCCGACCTCGATCATGATCTGGCGAGCTCCCCAATATATGGCACGTGCCGGGGCCGCGTAGTCGAGCATGTCGGTGACGGGAATCTCGTCGACGCTGCCGTCAGCGTGGTAGACCTTCACTGAGGTGAAGCGTGCGGCTGCCGTCAGGGGGTCATAGTCGTACTTCAGTACGCGGTTGGCCAGGGCACCCTGCGCGTTGCCGATGAGTACGGCGCGGTAGATGTCGAAGGCCCCCGATCCCGTCTCGGCAATCTCGACGGCCGTGCGGTCGATGAGGCACACGGTGGAACTCGACTTCAGTGTCGGGTCGGCTTCGGCCTGTGCCTTGAGCTGAAGCCACTCCTGTGCCGATGTGGCGTAACACAACGGCAGAAGGAGAATCAGTAACAGTAGTCTCTTCATATGTTTGATTATTTGTATGTGTCGCATGTCGCGGCCGCTCTCCCTTTTCCGCGCGCCGCATAGTGCAAATATAGTGAAATGAGTGTGCCAAGACAAATTTAATTCAGAGGTTCTGTAACGCGCCGGCACTTCGCAGTCGAGGCCGATAGTGCGGTAGTTTTCTGATTGTTTATTCGGAATGAAGGGTCTTCTGACTGTAACTTTTTGGGTACTGTATGTTGTTTTTCCACTTTTCTGGTCCAGCCTTTGGTTCTTTTTATCAAACCGGAGAGTGGATTTGTTGCTTATGAGAAATTTTTCTATTTTTACTTTATGGTTTATAAGATAAACTTATTTATAATCATAAATGGCGCGTTTGATATCATTGTGCGGAGAAAAAGGATGCGAAGTAGGAATATGATAATTGAACTTTAAATCAAATAAATATAAGAATTATGGAACGTGTATTGAATCGCAGGGCTTTTATGCTGTTGGCCGTAATATCGGTATTCATGACTGTTTTTATCGTTATGTGGTCATGTCGTGATATTGCTGGGTTTGCCGATTATGTCGGTATAAATGAAACTATGCTGTGTATTCCGGTGGCATGGGTGGTCGCTCTATGTACGGCAGTCGGGTACGTGGCCTATACGGCTTGCATGGTGCCGTTGGTCAGGAGTAATATATTTGTTTTTAGAGGTTTGCTTAAATGGATGGGCATTTACGCCGCCTTGTCGGGAGGATTGGTGGAGGAATTGGTCTTTAGGCGCATGTTAATGGATTGGCTTTATTGGGGCGAGTGCGGAATTGTGATTCAGATATTCGTTTCGGGTGTGGCATTTGGTTTGGTACATCTGTCGTGGTCCCTTTTCGGTGGAAGCTGGCGTGTCGGTATGGCTTCTTTTCTGTCGACAACGGTATTGGGATTACTACTGGCTGTGGTATATATAATTGCCGACCGTAATGTATTGCCGGCTGTCATGGCTCACATAATCATAAATATTTTTGTAGAACCGTGGCTCATAATGAATGCTGTAGAATCGCACGGGGTGTCAGACGAGGAAAGGAAATAATGTAATAAAAACAAAAGGCTTGATCCGTAAAGAATCAAGCCTTTGTGTGGTACCACCAGGAATCGAACCGGGGACACAAGGATTTTCAGTCCTTTGCTCTACCAACTGAGCTATGGCACCATCATTTGCAGGCGGTCTTCGAGATATTCGTCGGCGTTTTCACTTTCGAAGTGTTCTACCCGAACCGTTGCGAGTGCAAAGGTAAACAAAAAATCTCAATCTCCAAATCATTTATCAATTTTTTGCGTTTTTATTTTCCCTTATCTCGTCGTGCCGGTGTGCATGTTTACGTTTGTATAGACTATAAAGTGTTGTTTATTTGTGCTTTGTGGACATTGAAGTGATGGCGGTGAAAAAAGGCGTGGATGGAGCAGTGAAAAAGCATAATATCGATATTGCTTCCTTTAGTATGGCGCCCGGTGAGGTGTGGCGGCAGGGTAGTGGGGTGCCGGTCGGCCGAATAGTCAGTATTTGTGTCGAAATCGTGTACCCGCAAAAAAGGCTTTTGTGCGGGCTTTTTATTGCCGTATTTTGTATATTTGCCGCAGACGGGTCGAGAGGCGCTATTGGATGTGCCGTTCCCGCCGGAAGGAAAATGACCGAGCCGCACGGATTGCGGTAACATGAAATTTGATGTGGATATGAAGTCAGGATCAATAATGGTACGTCTGGTGATGTCGCTGATGTTCACCGTCGCGGCGGTCACGGTGTCGGCGCAGGAGTGGGGCCGTCTGCCCATTCCGAAGGCCGACCGCGAGCTGATATACAATGTGGTTAGGATAATGAATATGCCCGAAGGCAAGCATTGCATCTATAACGGCAAGGGCAATACGATGTTCGACGTGGTGTATACGATCCGTTGCCGCAAGAACGAATGGGTGGTCTATGAGGGTGGCATGGAGAGCATGTTGGATGCCTTGTATACGATTACCTCCGACGGCAAGGGTACATATACCATCTACAAGGGCGGCATGAAGAGTATGTTCGACATTCTGTACCGTATGGAGTACTCCGACCGCGGGATGAAGCTTTACAAGGGCGATTCGTTCAGTGTGAATCCGATATATACTTACGAGCGTGACGGGCGTTGAGGCCGGTTGTGGGCGATACTGAAAAAGCGATGCCGCGGAATCGGATGATTCGCGGCATCGCTGCAATACCCTTAATTAACCTCATGGCTTTGTCAAACCATTTCTTTCCGGAGGTGGACCGATTCTCAGTCGTTAACTAGCCTCCTTCTACAAGCCGTTGTGCTGCGGTGAAATCGTGACAAAACGGCGTACCTGCTGAACCCGGGTTTGTGACGACGCTTTGTTGATTTTTCTTGAGAGACTTTCCGCGGTGCCGGACCATGCGATCCGACATTGGGCCTTTCCGCACAACTTCGGGCTTTGTGATGCAACGGCCTGATACCTTGCCTGCCCTGCCTTTCCACTACATCGCTGGCGGTTACTGTCGTAACGCCCGGCTTTTCTTTCGGCCCTGGCCTGTCGAAGCGGAAGGAGGGGGATTCGAACCCCCGGTACCCAAATTCGAGTACGTCAGTTTAGCAAACTGGTGGTTTCAGCCACTCACCCATCCTTCCAAACCGATATTCTCTAAAAGAGTGGTGCAAATGTAGATAAAAAAAATAACTGTGCAAAAAAAATGGGCTAAAATTTGAATGTAATGTGTCTCTGCCGGCCGTTATGTGCGCCGGAAGGGGTTGCAGGAGGCTTTTGTATGTGTTGCCGGGGTGTGCCGGCGGGCGGCGGCGAAGGTTTCGTCTGTGGGGCGGCATGCGGCGGGTGGGGCTGTCGCTGAAAAATATGACGTTCGGGGGCGACATATCGTGCCGATATGGCTCGCGTGTGGCGAAAAAAGGTTATATTTGTAGTCGGCCGTCGGTTGCGGCGATGTCGCGGCCGCGCGTGGCGGATGTGCGTACGGATATGCGGGGGAGTGCCACCATGGGTCTGGCAATTCAAAATTTACGGTATAACATGAAAAACGAACGTCTGATGTCGCTTGACGCACTGCGCGGATTCGACATGCTCTTCATCATGGGCCTTGCTTCGCTGGTTGTGGCCCTCTGTTCACTGTGGCCCTGCGGCGTGACCGATGCCATCGCCCGCTCGATGAGCCATGTCGACTGGAACGGCCTGCGTCACCACGACACCATATTCCCGCTGTTCCTCTTCCTGGCGGGAGTGTCGTTCCCCTTTTCGCTCGCGAAACAGCGCGAGGCGGGCCGCACACAGGGACAGATCTACGCCAAGATCATACGCCGCGGAGCGCTGCTGGTGCTCTTCGGTCTGATATATAACGGACTCTTTACGCTCGACTTCTCAAGCCTGCGCTGTGCCAGCGTGCTGGGCCGCATAGGTATCGCGTGGATGGTGGCTGCGCTGCTGTTCGTCAACTTCGGCGTACGTACGCGCGCCATAATCTCGGTTGTGATACTCGTAGGGTATGCCCTGCTGTCGAAGTATGTCGGTGCGCCCGACGTTCCGGGGGCTGACCCGCTGAGCCGCGAGGGCTGCCTTGTGGGCTATGTCGATCGCTGCCTGCTGCCCGGGCGTCTGATATATGACAACGGTCGTTTCGACCCCGAGGGTCTGCTTTCGGCGCTTCCCGCAGTGGTCACCGCGCTGCTCGGCATGTTCACGGGTGAGCTGATACGCCTGCCCGAGGAGCGCATGTCGGGAGGCCGCAAGACGCTGTGGATGGTGGCGGGTGCCGCCGTGCTGGCCGTGGTGGCCATCGTCGGCAACGGTTTCGTGCCCGTGAACAAGATGCTGTGGTCTAGCACCTTCGTGTGCGCCGTGGGAGCCTATTCGCTGGCCATGATGGCGTTGTTCTACTATGTGATCGACGTGCGCGGGCATAAGGGGTGGACGCTGTTCTTCCGCGTCGTCGGTATGAACTCCATCACGATATACATGGCACAGCGCATCGTCGGTTTTGGCGGTATCTCGGATTTCTTCTTCGGCGGCATTGCGGGCCTCTGCCCCGAGCCGGTCGGTGCCGTGATCACCTCGGCCGGATATGTGGCCGTGTGCTGGCTGTTCCTCTACTTCCTCTACCGCAAGCAGGTATTCCTGAAGATATGACGTCAGCCGCGGCGGGTGCCGATACGCGTTTCGTAAATTTTTTGTATTTTTGCCGATCATAAATGACTTTTATGGCTGACAAGGACAGAGAACTGATCGAGGATATCGAACGCGGCGAGTACAAGTACGGCTTCACGTCGGATATCGACACCGAGACCATAGGTCGCGGACTCGACGAAAACGTCATACGTCTCATCTCGGAGAAGAAGGGTGAGCCCGAGTGGATGCTCGAGCGCCGCCTGAAGGCTTTTCGTCACTGGCAGACGATGAAGTTGCCGACATGGGCCCATCTGGATATTCCCGAGATAGATTTTCAGGATATAATCTACTACGCGGCGCCCAAGCCGCGCAAGAAGCTGGGCTCGATGGATGAGGTCGACCCCGAACTCAAACGCACGTTCGACCGCCTGGGTATTCCGCTCGAGGAGCAGATGGCCCTTGCGGGCGTTGCGGTGGATGCCGTCATGGACTCGGTGTCGGTGAAGACCACCTTCCGTGAGACGCTGGCCGAGAAGGGCATAATCTTCTGCTCTATTTCGGAGGCCATACGCGAGTATCCCGACCTCATTAAACGCTATCTGGGTTCGGTCGTCCCCTATACCGACAACTTCTACGCGGCGCTCAATGCCGCCGTCTTCTCCGACGGGTCGTTCTGCTATGTGCCCAAAGGGGTGCGTTGCCCGATGGAGCTGTCGACATATTTCCGCATCAATGCCGAGGGCACGGGACAGTTCGAGCGTACGCTGCTGGTGGCCGACGAGGGGGCTTACGTAAGCTACCTCGAGGGCTGTACGGCACCGCGCCGTGACGAAAACCAGCTGCATGCGGCCGTTGTGGAGATCGTAGTCGAGCGCGACGCCGAGGTGAAGTACTCGACGGTGCAGAACTGGTATCCGGGCGACAAGGAGGGGCGCGGCGGTATCTATAACTTCGTTACCAAACGAGGCCTCTGCCGCGAGAATGCCCGCCTGTCGTGGACGCAGGTTGAGACCGGTTCGGCCATAACGTGGAAGTACCCGAGCTGCGTGCTGCAGGGCGACAATTCAGTGGGGGAGTTCTACTCGGTGGCCATGACCAACAACTTCCAGCAGGCCGATACGGGTACCAAGATGATACACGTTGGCCGCAACACCCGCAGCCGTATCGTCTCGAAGGGTATCTCGGCGGGCTGCAGCCAGAACGCCTACCGCGGCATGGTGCGCGTGGCCAAGGGGGCGGACAACGCCCGCAACTACTCGCAGTGCGACTCGCTGCTCATCGGCGACCGCTGCGGGGCGCATACCTTCCCCGTGATAGATTCGCGCAATGCGTCGGCTGTGCTCGAACACGAGGCCACGACGTCGAAGATATCGGAGGAGCAGCTCTTCTACTGCAACCAGCGCGGCCTCTCGACCGAGGATGCCGTGGGCCTTATCGTAAACGGCTATGCCAGGGAGGTGCTGTCGAAGCTGCCCATGGAGTTTGCCGTCGAGGCGCAGAAACTGCTTGCGATAAGTCTCGAGGGCTCGGTCGGATAGCCTGGTCTCCGTACGTGCCGTCCGCATGGGCGGACAAAGGCGGAGGTAGGGGCGCGAATGTGAAAAATGTAAAAAATTGGCAAGAAAGATATGTTGAGTGTAAAGAATCTGCATGCCTCGGTTGAGGGCAAGGAGATACTTCGGGGCATAAACCTCGAGGTCCGTGCCGGCGAGGTGCATGCCATCATGGGCCCCAACGGGTCGGGTAAGAGTACCCTGGCGTCGGTGTTGGCCGGAAATGAGAAATATACCGTCACCGAGGGCTCGGTCGAGGTCCTCGGGCGTGACCTGCTGAGCCTGCCCGTTGAGGAGAGGGCGCGCATGGGCCTGTTCCTCGGATTCCAGTATCCGGTGGAGATTCCGGGCGTGACGATGGCCAACTTCATGAAGATGGCCGTTAACGAGCAGCGCAAGTATCGCGGCGAAGAGCCGCTGAAGGCAAACGAGTTCCTGCGCCTTATGCGCGAGAAGAGCGCCGTTGTGGAGCTGGACTCGAAGCTGACGAGCCGTGCCGTCAACGAGGGCTTCTCGGGCGGCGAGAAGAAGAAGAACGAGATCTTCCAGATGGCGATGCTCGATCCCAAGCTGGCGGTGCTGGACGAGACCGACTCGGGCCTCGACATCGACGCGCTGCGCATCGTGGCCACGGGTGTGACGAAACTCCACACGAAGGACAATGCCACGGTGGTCATCACGCACTACCAGCGTCTGCTGGACTATATCGTGCCCGACGTGGTGCATGTGCTCTACAAGGGCCGCATAATATACTCGGGCGACAAGACCCTGGCGCAGAAACTCGAGCGCGAGGGTTACGACTGGCTCATAAACGACTATAAGGAATGAAACTGCTCGAATACATAGCGCACGGCGCTGCGGGCGAGTCCGAGATTCTGGTGAACCCCACCCGTGAGGTGCGTCGCATCGGGGCGGGCGGACGTATGTCGCTGGTTGTGGTGCATGCCACGGCTGCGCCGTCGTCGCTGGAGGTGGAGCTGGGCGAGGGAGCGTCGCTGCACCTCGTGGAGGCCTTCTGCGGTGAGGCGATGGCTTCGTGCAGGGTGCGTCAGGCGGCGTCGAGCCGTTGCGAGATAACGTCGGTGGTGACGGGGTCGGCCGAGGCCGACTATGCCATCGATCTGGATGGCAGCGGCGCGGAGAACACCCTTCGCGGGGCGTTCATCGCGGGCGGTGCGGAGCGTGTACGCTTCGGGCTGCGGGTGTCGCACAACAAGGGTTGCTGCACGAGCAATTCGGTGGTGAAAGGTGTGGCTGGAGGTACGGCCTCGTGCGAGTTCAACGGCCTGGTGTATGTCGCGCAGGACGCGCAGCAGACCGATGCACGGCAGACGAGCCGCAACATAGTGCTGGGCAACGATGCACGCATCGTAACGAAACCCCAGCTGGAGATATATGCCGACGACGTGAAGTGTTCGCACGGCGCCACGGTGGGTCAGCTGGACGACGAGGCTATCCTCTATATGCGCCAGCGCGGCCTCTCGGAGGCACAGGCGCGACGGCTGCAGATCGAGGGCTTCGTGCGCGACATAGTGTCACAGGCCGGCTCGTTGAGCGATGCGCTGGCCGAGGAGTTGACGGCAAAACTGGAGGAGTTGTAATGTTCGACGTAGAGAAGATACGCAAGGATTTCCCGATTCTCGACCGCGAGGTGAACGGCCGCCGGCTGGTATACCTCGACAGCGGCGCCACGGCCCAGAAACCCGAGTGCGTGCTGCGCTGTGTGGATGAGATGTACCGCACGCTCAATGCCAACATCCACCGTGGCGTGCACTTCATGGCCGAGCAGGCCACCGAGCGCTACGAGGAGGCGCGCGAGATGGTGCGGGCATTCATCGGGGCCTCGGCGCGCGAGGAGGTCATATTCACGGCCGGGGCGACGGCGTCGCTCAACACGGTGGCCTACGCCTGGGGCGAGCGGTTCCTGCGCGAGGGCGACAATATCGTGGTGAGCGAGATGGAGCACCACTCTAACCTTGTTCCGTGGCAGTTGATTGCCGGGCGCAAGGGCGCCACGCTGCGCATGCTGCCTTTCGACGACGAGGGGCGGCTGATGACCGAGCGTCTGGACGACATTATCGACTCGCGCACGCGTATGGTGGCCGTGACGCAGGCGTCGAATACGCTGGGAACGCGTCCCGATCTCAAACCGATAATAGAGCGCGCGCATGCCGCCGGGGCGCTGGTCACCGTCGACGGATGCCAGGGCATTGTGCATGGCGGCGTGAATGTAGGCGAATTGGGTTGCGATTTCTATGCCTTCTCGGGACATAAGCTATACGGGCCGACGGGTATCGGTGTACTGTATGGCCGCCGCGAACTGCTGGAGGCGATGCCTCCATTCCTCTGCGGTGGGGATATGGTCGACCGTGTATCGTTCGCGGGTACGACCTATGCGCCGCTGCCGCTGAAGTTCGAGGCCGGAACGGCCAACTTCGTCGGGGCCGTAGGTCTAGGCGAGGCCGTGAGATATGTGCAGTCGCTGGATGCGGCCGAGGTCGAGGCCCACGAGAACGCGTTGACCGAGTATGCGGCCGCTGTTCTGGGCGAGATCGAGGGCCTGCGGATATACGGAACAACAAAGGGCAAGTCGTCGATCATATCGTTCAATGTCGAGGGAGTGCACCACTACGACATGGGTATGATTCTCGATAAGCTGGGTGTGGCCGTCCGCACGGGACACCACTGCGCCGAGCCTGTGATGGATCATTATGGCGTGACGGGCATGTGCCGTGCCTCGCTGGCGATGTACAACACGCGCGAGGAGATCGACGCGCTGGCGGCCGGCGTGCGGCGTGCGGTGCGCATGCTGCGGTAGTGCGATAGAGGGTATGCCGTGAAGTAGTACATGACGCCCGTGCCGCTGAACGGCAATGGCGTGCGGTTGCGGCGTCGGATGCCGTCGTGTTGTCCGCGTCAGGTGCGGCAGTGCCGGATGCCGGGGGATTGTTAACAAAAGAAAAGAGGATATTTCATGTTCATAGTGCTTGAGGGTGTGGACGGATCGGGCAAATCCACACAGATAGAGAAGCTGCGCGCAATGTTTGCCGAGAGGGGCATCGAGAGCGAGTACATCCATTTCCCGCGTTTCGACTCGCCGTTTTTCGGCGAGCTGATCGCCCGCTTCCTGCGTGGCGAGCTGGGAGGTGTCGATCAGGTCGATCCCTACATCGTGGCCCTGCTCTATGCGTGCGACCGCCGCGATGCCGCCGCCCTGATACGCCGCTGGCTCGATACGGGCAAGGTGGTCATCGCCGACCGATATGTATATTCGAATGTAGGGTATCAGTGTGCCAAACTTGCCGACGAGGCGCAGCGCACGGCACTGCGGCGCTGGATCATGGATCTCGAGTACGAATATTTCAAGATACCGCGTCCTGATTTGTCGATCTTTCTCGACGTACCTTTCGCCTTCACCGAGCGCAAGCTGGCCGAGACGCGCGAGGGAGACGACCGCGAGTACCTGCACGGCGGCAAGGACATACACGAGTCGTCGCTCGACCTGCAGCGGTCGGTGCGCGACGTTTACATCGATGCCGTGCGTCACGACCACGACCTGCATGTCGTTGACTGCAGCGTCGCAGGCCGCGAGATGGCTTCGCCCGACGAAGTCTTCGCCCGCATACGCAGCATTGTTAACCGCTATGTCGACCGTGGGGAATGATGAGCCGCAAGTTTAAGATAGCATCGCACGTGTGCCGCACCCTGGTGGGCCTCATATTCGTCTTCTCGGGTTTCGTGAAGGCGGTTGATCCGTGGGGTACGGCGCTGAAGGTCAACGAGTACCTGTCGATCTACGGCATGGAGCATCTGAGCAGCGTCAGCATGGTCTTCTCGATATGGCTGTGCGGCTCCGAGCTGATGATGGGCCTTATGCTGCTCTTCAAGGTGCGTACGCGGCTGGTGTCGATCTTCGCGCTGGCGTCGATGATATTCTTCACGGTGTTGACCTTCCTCAGTGCCACGTGGATACCGGTAGAGGACTGCGGCTGCTTCGGCGACGCGCTGAAACTTACGCCGTGGGAGACCTTTGCCAAGAATGTGGTTATACTGCCCATGGTGTTCGTGGTGTGGTACCGCTACCGCGGGCGTCCCGTATGGGAGTTCAAGAAGATCGAGATATTCCTCACGTCGCTGTTCTTCGTGCTGTCGATGGGGCTGGGCACATATTGTTACTTCACGCTGCCGCTGATCGACTTCCTGCCGTACAAGAAGGGCGCCAACATTCACGAGATGATCACGGCGCAGCACGACACGGGCGCCGAGACGATGTCGGAGGAGGAGTATGTGCTTGTCTACCGCAACATAGAGACGGGCGAGCTGCACGAGTTCTCGATCGACGACGAGGAGTGGCGCGACGAGTCGCGCTGGGAGTGGGTCGAGACGCGTGTCGAGAACGAGTCGTCGGCGGTGCAGACGCTGGTGAGCGAGTTCTCGCTGTCGGATCCCGAGGGTAACGTGACCGACGACCTGCTCACACGCGCGGGCGAGGTGTACCTTATCTGTGTCACCGATTTCGACGACATAGGCGACGGCTGCCGCCATCGTCTGCGCCGCGTCGTGGAGCATGCCCGCGGGCAGGGGGCGACGGTTGTGTGCATCACGCCCAAGCCGCTGCGCAGCGTCACCTATTACCGCTTCGACGGCAGCGACGAGGTGCGCTGCTACAATATCGACGCTACGGTGATGAAGACCGTGCTGCGTGCCCGCAACGGCCTTGTGGTGCTGCGTGACGGTGTTATAGAGGCAAAATACAACTGCGGCAGCATCGATCTGTAACGGGGCGGCAATGGCCTCCGGGCAATCGTCGTGAGACAGCAGACCTTCTGTGCGGAAGGTCTGTTTTTTTGTGTGCGCTCCGCCTGATGCCGCGCTTGCCGCCGCGAAGCGCGGGCATATGGGTGCCGAGGGGGTGTCCTGTTTGCCGTTACAATGGTAATAATCGTAGCTTTATTGCATAATTTATGGCAAAATAGTTATCTTTGCTCGTATATAATCCGAAGTGAATCGTATGCAGAGAAGAGTATTGTTATTGGCCCTGTCGCTGCTGGCTGCCGGTACGTTCGGAGCCGCCGCACAGGCTCCGTCGATAGACGATGCCATAAAGCGAGGTGTCTCGTTGTACAACTTCGGTCATTGGGCCGAAGCGCGTACGGAGTTTAGGAATGCCCGCGAGCAGCTCTCGCCGGTGAAGGACCGTTTGCGTGTCGAGAAGATCGACTACTATCTTGCGCTGTGCGACATGGAGCTGCGCACGGCTGATGCCGAAAGCCGTATGAGGCGTTTCCTGGACTCGTACAACGGCTCGTCGTATTCCAACGAGATACAGTTCTCGCTGGGCGCATATTACTGTATGCTGGACGACACGCAGCGCGCCGAGGAGGAGCTCTCGAAGGTGCGTTACGAGAGCCTTGCCCCCCAGTACAAGGACAAGTACGACCTTCGCATGGGCTACATGGCCTTCATGAAGGGCGACTACGACAATGCCGACCGCTATTTCGGCCGTATCGCTCCCTCGAGCGAATATGCCGACCATGCCGTCTACTATAAATCCTATATGGCCTATTCGCGCGGCGACTTCGATACGGCGCGCAACGGTTTCAACGCGCTGCTGAAGAGCCCGATATACCGCGACCTGATGCCTTTCTACCTCATGCAGATCGACTTCAAGAGCGGCGATTACCGCGCTGTGGCCGACAAGGGAGAGGAGCTGCTGTCTCACACCACGCAGGAGCAGGCCGTGCAGATACGCCGCATGATGGCCGAGTCGTGGTTCCAGCTTGGCGACTACGACAAGGCTGTGTCATACATGAACACCTACCGTGAGGCCGGCGGCGAGATGAAGCGCGTCGAGAACTATATCCTTGGATACTCGCTCTACCGTCAGACTTTCTATTCCGATGCCGAGGAGTACCTGCGCCAGGCGTGCGGTGCCGACGACATGCTCACGCAGAATGCGTCGTACAACCTTGCCGACTGCTATCTCCGTGCCGGCGACAAGGAGAACGCAATGCGTTCGTTCGCCATGGCCGCCTCGTCGGCCTACGACAAGGATATAGCCGAGGATGCGCTGTTCAACTACGGCAAGCTGCAGTACGAACTGGGCGGCGGCGTCTTCAACGAGGCGATCAACGTGCTGAGCCGCTATGTGGAGCTCTATCCTTCGTCGCCGCGCGTGATGGAGGCACGGCGCCTGCTCATCGCCGCGTACTACAATTCGCACAACTATTCGGAGGCATACCACGCCATACGCAACTTCCCCAACCCCGATGCCGACGCCATGCAGGCACTGCAGAAGATAGCCTACTTCAACGGCCTTGAGTCGTACGTGTCGGGCGATCTGTCCGAGGCCGAGAGCTCGCTGCAGGAGTCGCTGGAGGTGGGCCTTAATGCCAAGTACAACGCGCTGGCATCGTTCTGGCTCGGCGAGATAGCCTATGCTTCGGGCGATACGGCCGAGGCGCTGCAGCGCTACCGCAACTATATGGCGCGCGCACCCCGCTCGGGCAACGAGTACGCCATGGCGCAGTACAATATCGGATACTGCTACTTCAACAAGGACGAGTATGCGGCCGCAGGCGAGGCCTTCGACAAGTTCCTATCGCTCTACCGCCAGCGCGACTCGTACCGTGCCGATGCGCTGAACCGTCTGGGCGACGTGCACTACGCCTCGCGCGAGTTCGACGAGGCCGTCAAGTGCTACGACGCAGCTGCGGCAATAGGTACGGCGGAGCGTTACTACTCGCAGTATCAGCGTGCCGTAACGCTCGGTGCGCAGAACAACGTCTCGCAGAAGATCGAGAGCCTGCAGCGTATCGTGCAGCAGGACCGCGGCGATTATGTCGATGCGGCGACCTATGAGCTGGGCCGCACCTATATCGGCGATGCGCAGTACGAGGCCGGCGTGAAGGTGCTGGAGCGTTTCGTGGGTCAGTATCCCAACTCGCGCTACCATACGCAGGCGCTGTCGGATCTGGGCCTGGCGTATATGAACCTCGGCCAGAGGGACAAGGCGCTCAAGTATTACGACATGGTGGTCAAGTCGGCACCGCAGTCGGCGCAGTCGAAGAGCGCCATGCAGGGCATCCGCGAGATATACATTGCGCAGGGCGATGTCGATTCCTACTTCGACTATGCCAAGAAGACCGGTCTGGAGGGCAACATGAGCGAGATGACGCGCGATTCGCTCTCTTACACGGCGGCGCAGAAACTCTACCTCGACAACAAGACCACGGAGGCCGCAACGTCGTTTACCTCCTATCTGTCGAACTTCCCCAAGGGATACTATCGTAACGATGCACTCTTCTACCTGAGCGACTGCCATATACGCGACGGCCGCAACGACGAGGCCATGAAGTCTCTCTCGGAGCTGGCGGCGCAGGGACATACGCAGTATTCGGAGCGCGTGTTGGACCGCCTCTCGTCGATGTATTACGAAGCGGGGCAGTTCGAGCAGGCTGCCGGTGCGTTCCGTTCGCTCTATGACGAGGCTTCGACGTCGGCCGCCAAGATAAATGCCGCTTCGGGTTATGTGGCCTCGACGTTGAAGTATGCCGACGACAACGGCATCATGGCCATGGCGGACGACGTGGCGTCGATGGCCGAGGTTAACGATACGGCACGCCGCAAGGCACAGTTCGCCAAGGCGAAGGTGTTGCAGCGTCAGGGTAAGGGCGAGGATGCGATGGCCATATTCGAGAAACTGGCCACCGAGACCAAGAGCGCCGAGGGCGCCGAGTCGCGCTATCGCCTGATCGAGGCCCAGTTTGCGGCCAAGAACTACGACCGCGCCGAGAAGATGGTATATGAGTTCTCGGACAGCAACACGCCGCAGAACTACTGGCTGGCCAAGGCCTTCATCCTTCTGGGTGACATATACATGAGCCGCGGCGACAGCTTCCAGGCCCGTGCTACATATCAGAGCGTTGTGGACGGCTACTCGCCTGCCGATGACGGCATAGTCGAGGAGGCCAAGTCGAAAATTGCTAAAATCAACTGATTATGAAGAGACTGTCATATATAGTGCTGATGCTGGCGCTGCCCGTGGTGGCGTCGGCGCAGGTGGCCAAGCAGGTGGAGGTGACGAAGGACTATGTGCCGATGGTCAAGTCGGCGCAGAAACTCTCGGTCATCCCCGACATGACCGATACGGTCACCATGCAGCCCGATATCGAGTATGAGATTACGCCGCGGTCGTACCAGACCTCGATGCTGGTCGAGAACTTCCGCCCGGCGACAATCACCTATTGGGATTTCAACCGTTCGCGCCCGTTCTATCTGCGCGGGGCGTTCGGAGTACCTCTTACGAGCGAGGCCGACCTCTATGTCTCGACCTATAACAAGGATCGCGGCTATGCCATGGCCTATGTGAACCATTGGGGCGACTACCGCAACCGCCACAACTATCTGGGCGATAAGGTCACGTCCGACATCACCGAGATGAGCAACCGTGTCGGTGGCCGTGCAGGCCTTATCGTGCGGCGCCACATGCTGGAGGTTGACATCTATGGCGACCAGCAACTGCGCCACCGTTATCCCGCACTGGGTGAGAAGATACTCTTCGGCAACGTAGCGGGCAAGATACGTTTCGGCGACGACTTTACCGACATGAGCCGCTGGAACTTCAATATCGAGATCGGAGGCAACATCTTCGGCGAGAACTATGTTCCCGAAGGTGTGCAGAAGCACAACCAGTCGCAGGCCAATGCCCGCTTCGAGCTGGGCAAGCTGCTGGGCGGACGCCATATATTCAAGGTGCATGCCGGATATACGGGAGTCTTCGGGTCGGCTGCGCTGAGCGAATATACCGACAACACGGTCATGGCGGGCCTGCGTTACGGCATAAGCGGCCGCCGCATGGAGTTCCTTATCGGTGGCGACTACTACTATGACAAGTTGGACGGTTCTACCGACAGCCCCCACAAGGTGTTCCCATACCTGAAGCTCACGTGGAAGAACACGTCGGAGAAGTTCGTTCCATATGTCGAGGTCGACGGTGGCATACGCCGTCACGACTACGGGTCGCTGATCTACGAAAACCCCTATCTGCGTCTGCCCGAGGGTGGCGAGGAGGCGTTCCTCGCTATTCCCAACGAGTCGGTATATAACGGCCGCGTGGGTTTTGGCGGCAACTTCGGCGGCGGCGTCTTCGCCTATGACGTATCGGCCGAGCTGGCGTTGAACGACAACCACTTCTACTGGTACAGCTACAACTATTCCGACTACAACGGTACGAATGCCTATCAGCAGAGCCTGCGCATTGACGGAAATCTGAAGTTCCGTCCCATCGGTCAGTTCGAGGCCGAGTTCCATGCCGGCGTCTATGCGTGGGAGAACTATGACGGCTTCTACAGCAGCCGTCCGAGCGCCGAGGTGGGCGGTGCGTTGCGATACATCGGCCGCAAGATCACGGCGGGCGTGACGCTCGACTACCGCAACCGTATCAAGTGGATGGACATGGATATGAACAGCAATACGATCGTCGAGTACCGTACGCCCTCGACGTTCTGCCTCAATCTCGATGCCGAGTGGCGCATAAACGACCGCTGGGCCGTCTTTGCCGAGGGCCGTAACCTTACGGGAAGCGCGGTGTATGACTGGGCATACTACTATTACGATACGGCGCAGGGACTTCTGGGTGTGAAGTTCACCTTCTAAGGGCCGATAGCCGAAATGCAATAAGCGGAAGTCCGACAGGGCTTCCGCTTGTTTTTTGCAGCACGGCTTACGGGGCCTTATTTGCTGTCGGGCCCGGCCTGCACGAACACCTTTGTAAGGCGATGCGACATGAGGAATTCGAATATTCCGCGCAGCAGCATGAACGAGGTGAACGCCAGCCACAGGGCGTTGTTGCCTATCAGCGGGTGCGTGGCGTAGAATATGCCGAAGTAGGCCGCTGTGGCGAGCAGCATCGAGTCGCGCATGATGCGTGACTGCGTGGCGCCGACCATGATGCCGTCCATGACGAAGGGCATGGCCGCTACGAGCGGTATTGCGATGATCCAGCCGATGTAGTTGCCGGCATAGTCGACGATGAGCTGTGCGTCGGCCGTGGCGTCGTCGATGAACAGGTGCAGCAGCTGTTGCCACCATCCAATGTAGATGCCGACGTAGGTTATTGCCACCACCATGCACCACGCCATGCAGCGGCGTACGCAGCGCCGCAGCGAGTGGGGGTCGCGTGCGCCGATGAAGCGGCCGGTGAGGGCCTCGGCGGCGTATGCGAACCCGTCGTTCATGTACGAGAACAGGGTGAACAGCTGCAGCAGGATGGTGTTCACGGCCAGCAGTATGGGGTCGTCCATGCGGGCCGAGGCGGCGGTGAAGAAGGTGTAGGCGGCCACGATGCAGAGCGTGCGTATGATGATGTCGCGGTTGATGACGAAGAACTCGCGCATGGCCGAGAGGTCCATTACCTCGTGCCACGTTATGGCGACGAAGCGGCGGCGGTAGTGCAGCCACGTTATGACGAGCGTCGCTGCCACACCCGTCCACTGGGCCACGACCGAGGCGTAGGCTATGCCGACGATGCCCATGTCGAAGCCGAAGGCGAACCATACGCTGCAGGCGATGTGTATGACGTTGACGGCGATGGCCACTATCATCGGTATTATGGCGTTCTGCATGCCCGTGAGCCAGCCGTTGAGGCCGAAGAGCATGACTCCGGCCGGTACGGCCCATATGCGGGCGAAGAAGTAGTCGGCCACCATCGTGTCGCCGTGCATGATGCGTATGGCGGCCAGTCCTATGGGGCGCTGTAGTATGAGCACGCCGAATCCTACGACGAAGGATACGAAGGCGGCGCGGGCGAGCATCAGGGTCGTTGTGTGCATGTCGCCGGCACCGAATGCCTGTGCCGTAAGGCCGCTTGTGCCCATGCGTATAAAGCTGCAGTTCCAGTATATGAAGTTGAAAATCGACACGCCGATGGCCAGTGCGCCTATCGTCGAGGCCGACCCTCCCCATTGTCCGGCGATGACGGTGCCGGCGATTCCCATGATGGGGACGGTGATGTTCGAGATGATGTTGGGTAGCGCTATGCGCAGTATTTCGCGGTTCATGCCCATATACGTATGCTGTAAGTTCGGGACAAAGATACAACATTCCCGCATATGGAGGCCGTTCGCGCGGCGGCGAGTGCTTTTTTGGCCGGTTATTCGGTGCGGCAGTGCCCCACGTAAGGAAATTTGATTACCTTTGCCGCATAAATCTTATGTCTATCGTTATGAGAAGCAACAAACAGGATTCGACCTCTGCCGTATCGCGCTTCGGCCGCGACAAACGCGTCCGCACAGCCTCGGCCGAGCATGTCGACCGCAACCCTCGTCCACGGCGTGAAGTCGACGGCGACGGGTATCCGCAGCGCGGCGGAGAACGCCAGCATGCAGGCAAACGCGCATCGTTCAACCCCAATTTCTCGGCCGACAACCGCCTGCGTGAGGGAGGCGAATACGGTCGCGATGCAGTGCGCGGCGAGCGACAGGGCTCGTTCCGCGACGAACGCGGCGAGCGTCCGACACGCCAGTCGCGTCCGCAGCATTTCCGCTCGGAGCGTGGCGATCATGCGCCGCATGGAGAACGCCCTTCGTACGGTGATCGTACGGCGCGCGGAGAGCGTCCTTCGTTCGGAGGCCGTCAGCACCGCGACGGCGACAATGGCGGTTTCGAAAGCCGCGAGTTCCGTTCACGCGGCGGCCGTAGCTTTGAGCGCGGCGGCTCGGATTCGGAGCAGGGCCGCAAGTCCTATCGCGACGGAGCCTCGTCGCGATTCAATCGTAACGATGGAGGCCGTCCGGCAGGCCGTGGCAGCCGTCCGGAGCAGAACGGCAAGCGTTCGTACCGTGCCGGCGACAAGCCCGACCACTATCCCAAGTACGCGCCGTCGAAGATGCCGACCGAGATGCGTCTGAACCGTTTTCTGGCGCAGTCGGGTCTCTGCTCGCGCCGCGAGGCCGACGACTACATACAGGCCGGTCTGGTTACCGTAAACGGCGTTATCGTATCGGAGCTGGGTACGAAGGTGAAGCCTACCGACGACGTGCGTTTCAACGACGAGCGCATCCAGGGCGAGAAGAAAGTCTACCTTGTGCTTAACAAGCCCAAGGGCTATGTCACCTCGATGGAGGATCCCCATGCCGACAAGACGGTGATGGATCTGGTGAAGAACGCCTGCACGGAGCGTATCTATCCCGTGGGTCGTCTCGACAAGAACAGCCTCGGCCTGCTGCTCTTCACCAACGACGGCGACGTTGCCAGCCAGCTTACGCACCCCTCGCTCGAGAAGAAGAAGATCTATCAGGTGACGCTCGACAAGGCCCTTACGCGTGCCGACATGGAGCGTATAGCCGAGGGCATCACGCTCGAGGACGGCGAGGTATATGCCGACGAGATTGCTTATACGAGCGACAACAAGAAGGAGGTGGGCATCGAGATACACTCGGGCCGCAACCGTATCGTGCGACGCATATTCGAGCATCTGGGCTATGCTGTGCAGAAGCTCGACCGCGTATATTATGCCGGTATCACCAAGAAGAACCTCAAGCGCGGTGCATGGCGATTCCTTACGCGCGAAGAGGTGGAGCGCCTCAAGAGCGGACGTTACGAGTAACGTAACCGCGGGGCGAATCCCGATAAATGAAAAATGGCGGAAACTCCATACGGGTTTCCGCCATTTTTGTTGTATGAACTGGAGTCGTTGTTAATGCGTCGCCTTGTACCACGGAGTGAGAGTATATTCGTAGCGATAGACCTCGGCTGGGGCCGATGTGCTCAGGCCCGAATAGGTGTTGATGGGGTACGATCCCGCAACGCCGTAGTTCGACCAGAACGACGAGAGCGTATATTTATATGGTACGCACCGCTCCAGCTGCTCGGCAAACGAAGCCTTGAGGGCAGCGTCGCCGCACGCCTTGTCGACGTAGTCGCCCAGGTCGTAGAATATGTGCTGCCACTGTCCCTCGTAGGACTGCAGCTTAGACAGGACGGGCTGTGTCGTGGCATCCGAGGCGTTTATCTGTTTCATCACCGAGGCCAGGCCCTCTATCTGCGAGCAGTCGATTGCGGCAACCGAGCCCGAATAGCCGTATATCGAGGCGTAGTAGTCGTGGAATGCACGGCATGTGCCGTCGATGTCGGGCGTGAGGCCGTTGCCCGCGAGCAGTTGCGGCAGCACGTCGCTGTAGGGGAATCCGTCGCCGATGACCTCGCACGGTGCGCCGATGATGTACTCGGCCGTATTGCGCAGCATGTAGGCCGACTCGATGTTGGCCATGAAGCAGGCGTCGAAGAGCAGGTAACGGAACTTCTCGCCCGTGGCGGCCAAGGCGTCGGCTATGGTGGCTATCTCGAAGTGGTTCGAGGCGTCGGCAGAGTATATCTCGCCGAAGAAACGCGTGACGACATCGCTCGGGGCCTTGCGCCAGTAGTCGGCCGTAGCAGCGCCGGGATGTGTTGCTGCGGTCGTGGTCGAGGGCATCACGGCGGGTATCCATGCCGTGGCGTGGCCCGCCATTACCAAACCGTAGCTCTCGGCCGGGGCCAGGCGCATCATCTCCGAGAGGAAGAATGACATGTCCTCGCCGTCGGCTATGGGCGGCATCTCGTATGTGGCGAGGGTCTGTTCGATGCACTTGCCGTTCTGGTTCGACAGCTCTATTATGCGGCCGCTGTTGCGGTTGCTGCCCTGATAGAAGCATACTACGCGGCAGTTGCCGGCCGCGCCGCGAGCTATGGCCTCGGCGGCGGCATCGATGTTGCGGGCGAAGTAGTACGACAGCTGCGTCCCCGTGAAGTAGAACATCAGCGTTTGCGGCGTGGGGCCGTCCTCCCTGGGGGCTTTGCTCTTGCCGCACGACGTGGCGAGCAGCGTTGCCGCCGCCGTGAGCATCAGGACGATATGTCGCAGTGTATGGCGCATGGGCGTTGTTTTTATTTGTACTCGCGCGGCTTGAGGTTGTTGAACTGCCACGTGCGTTTTTTCTTGAATGTCACGTCGTCGGGCTTGTTACGGTAGATGCGGCTGTAGTCGAAGTAGAAGCCGCGTATCTTCTTGCCGTCGGGGGCCTTGACGGGAGCTATGAGCGGTATGTACTCCACCTCGCGGCTGATGATCTCGGCGCGCTTGCCCGTGAGGTCCATCGACGCCACCACGTCCACCGCGTGCGAAAACATGAGTATGTGCATCGGGTACTTCTCGCTGCGGCCGTCGCCCGAGGCCTTGATCGTCTCCAGCACGCCGTTCAGATGGCGGAAGTAGGCCTCCTCCTTCGGCTTGTCGCCGAGGGCACCGTATGCGAATACGAGCATGTTCAGCACCGTGGGGTTGAAGGGGTCTACCTTCATCGCCTCGCCGCAGATGGAGATCACCTGCCGCATCTCCTCGTCGGTGACGGCATCGGGATCGAGTCCAATGAGCGACTCGTAGAGCATGTCGACGGCATGGTTCGTGGCCAGCGGCTTGTAACTCTCCTGATAGGCGTAGCCGTAATAGAGGTAGTGGTAGTCCTCCTCCGTGAGGGTGTCGAGGTTGTTGTACCGCATCATCAGCGACGGGTAGTAGTAGGGCGATGACGAATCGAGCGTGCGGTCGAGGATATCGTCCTCGTCGGGGATCTTCGACCACGACAGCGACGGTATCATCAGCAGCGCCAGAAGCATGTATAGCAGTCTCATACGTTACGGTTTTGTTGTTATAACGTATTTCTACCGCAAATCGTATTCCGCAATGAGTGTTTCGAGTCTCTTCATCAGGGGTTCGGTCGCGGGCACCAGAGGCAGTCGCAGCACGTTCTGCACGCGGCCCATAACCGCAAGGGCAGCCTTTATGCCCGTGGGGTTGCCCTGCTCGAAGAGGGCGGCTATGGCGTCGCGCAGGCGGCTCATGATACGGTCGGCGGCGTCGAAGTCGCCCGCTGCGGCCAGGTTGACCATCTGCGACACCAACTGCGGGAAGGCATTGGCCGCAACCGATATCACGCCGTCGCCGCCGCGGCGCATGACCTCGACCGTGAGGCTGTCGTCGCCCGAGATGACGCGGAATCCGTCGCGACGGTTGCGTATGATCTGCTCGATCTGGGCGATGTTGCCCGACGCCTCCTTGACGGCGATGATGTTGGGCTCGTCGGCAGCCAGACGGCATGTGGTCTCGGCCGTCATGTTCACGCCCGTGCGGCCCGGTATGTTGTACAGTATGACGGGCACGGGCGAAGCTTCGGCTATGGCGCGGAAGTGGCGGTAGAGACCCTCCTGCGACGGCTTGTTGTAGTAGGGCGTGACGCTCAGTATGGCATCTATGCCGCCGAGGTCGGTGTGCTCGACATACTCCACGACCTCGGCCGTGCAGTTGCCTCCGAGCCCTGCCACGAGGGGCACGCGTCCGTTGACGCGCTGTTTTATGACGTTGAGTATGTGGCCGCGCTCCGTGGGTTTAATCGTGGGGGTCTCGGCCGTGGTGCCGAGGGCAACGATGTAGTTGGTCCCGCCGTCGATGATGTAGTCGATAAGGCTCTCCAGGGCCTCGATGTCGTATGAGAGGTCCTGCTTGAAAGGTGTTATAAGGGCGGCGCCTGTGCCGCGGAATCTGCTTGTATCCATATATGTCGTTGTCGTTGTTTACAGTTGATTTGCGGGTTAAAATAGGGTTCCCTGTTGCGGTTGCCCGCTGTTCTCCTCGGCCGGGTTCTTCGTCGAGTCGGTTGTGGTATCTGGGATGAGTCCCGTATCTTCTGCCTCGTCCGATGGGTTGCCGCCTACCATCCTGTCGGCGATCATACGCTCGAAATCATCCTCCGAGATGATGGCTATACCCAGCTTCTGCGCCTTCTGCAGTTTGGCGGGGCCGATCTTGTCGCCCGCAAGCAGGTATGACGTGTTGGCCGACACGGCGGCCAGGTTCTTGCCTCCGTGGGCCTCGATCATGGCCTTCAGTTCGTCGCGCGAGTGGTTGTGGAACGTGCCCGAGATGACGAACGTAAGGCCCTGCAGAGCCTCCGAGGCGGGAGTCTGCTGCCGTGCCTCGAACTGCAGGCCTGCCGAGCGCAGGCGCTCGATGATGGCGCGGTTCTGCTCGTCGGCGAAGTAGTCGAGTATCGAGTCGGCAATCTTGTCGCCCACCTCCTCGGCCTCGATCAGCTGCTCGCGTGAGGCGGCCATCATGGCGTCGAGCGAACGGAAGTGCGCGGCGAGGTATTTCGCCGTAGTCTCGCCCACGAATCGTATTCCCAGCGCAAAGAGTACGCGGTGGAACGGCACCTCGGTTGAGCGGCGGATGCTGCCGATGATGTTCTCGGCCGATTTCTCGCCCAGACGCGGCAGCGGCGCCAGCTGTTCGGCCCTGAGGTCGTAGAGGTCGGCTATGCAGCCCACCAGACCGTTCTCGAAAAGCAGCTCTACGGTCTCCTCGCCCAGGCTGTCGATGTTCATCGCCTTGCGGCGGATGAAGTGTATGATGCGACCCAGTATCTGCGGGCGGCAGTGGCTCTGGTTGGGGCAGTAGTGTTTCGCCTCGCCTTCGTAGCGTACCAGCTTCGAGTGGCATACGGGGCACTCGGTGATGTACTCCAGCGGGCGGCTGTAGGCGGGGCGCTGCGAGAGGTCGACACCCGTGATCTTGGGTATGATCTCGCCTCCCTTCTCGACATATACCATGTCGCCCTCCCTCAGGTCGAGGGCGGCGATCTGGTCGGCATTGTGCAGCGTGGCGCGCTTGACGACGGTGCCGGCCAGCAGCACCGGTTCGAGGTTGGCAACGGGGGTTATGGCGCCCGTGCGTCCTACCTGGTATGTCACCTTGAGAAGTCGCGTAAGAGCCTGCTCGGCCTTGAACTTGTAGGCTACGGCCCACTTCGGGGCCTTGGCCGTCGATCCCAGCGCGCGGCGGTCGGCAAAGCGGTTGACCTTGATCACCACGCCGTCGGTGGGGAAGGGCAGGGCCTTGCGGGCCGTGTCCCAATGGTTTATATAGGCATCTATCTCTTCCGTGTTGCGGCAGATGGCCTTGTTGTCGGATATCCTGAAGCCCCACTTGCGTGCCGCCTCGAGGCTACCCCAGTGCGAGTCGTAGGGCAGGTTGTCGCCGGCCAGCTGGTAGAGCGTGCAGTCGAGGCCGCGCCGCGCCACCACCTGCGACGACTGCTGCTTGAGCGTGCCGGCCGCGGCATTTCGCGGGTTGGCGAATGGCGGCTCGCCGTTTGCCTCGCGCTCGGCATTCAGGCGGTCGAACGAGGCGTAGGGCATGAATACCTCGCCGCGTATCTCGAAGAAGTCGGGGTAGTCGTTGCCCGTGAGCGTAAGGGGTACGCTGCGTATGGTGCGTATGTTCTCCGTGACGTCGTCGCCGCGCGTGCCGTCGCCGCGGGTGACGGCGCGGAGCAGTGCCCCGTGCCGGTAGGTGAGCGATATGGCCGTGCCGTCGAACTTGAGCTCGCAGACGAACTCCGACTCGCCGATCTCCTTCTGCACGCGGTCGATCCACTCGTGCAGCTCGTCGAGCGAGTAGGTGTTGCTGAGCGAGAGCATGGGAAAGGTATGCTCGATGCTGCGGAATTCGTTGGTCACGTCGCTGCCGACACGGGCCGTGGGGGAGTTGGGGTCGGCCATCTCGGGATGTGCGGCCTCAAGGTCCTGCAGCTCACGCAGCATGGTATCGAACTCGTAGTCGGATACTATGGGGGCGTTCTCGATATAATAGCAGTAGTTGCAGTAGTTGAGGTGCGCCCTGAGCTCCTTTATGCGTTGTTCTTCTGTCATAACGGGATTGTAACAACTTGTCAAAGGTACGCAATTTGTTTGGTTCATGGCAGCGAAATAAAAAAAACAGAAAAAAAATATACATAAATAACGACGTATGTAATTTTTGCTTATACTTACAGAAAATTTTGGAAATATGACGCCAAATAGCACGAAAAAACGTTTAGTGACCAACATGCATAACCTTACGGCCGAGCAGCAGGAAGATCTGAAAGCCCTTTATCCTAAGGGCTTTTCGGATGTAATGATGCGCATCGACAAGCCCAACGGCGACTTCTTCTACGCAGTTCCGTATGAGACGGCCGACACCTGTTATCTGGTCAAGATCGACGTCAAGATCGACGATTCGGCCGCGGATGTTGCCGAGGATGACTACTACGACGACGATGAGATAAAGGGTGCCGACGAGATTTCGGACGATGCCGGTGCCATGGGTGACGGCGATGACGACGACATGGACGATTAGCCGCAGGTTATGCCAATGTACGGGAGAGGACTCTGAAGTTTCTCTCCCTTTTTTTTGCCCGCGGCCGGGCCGCGCGCTGCGGGATGAGGAGTAGCGGCCGCCGCGGTGCACGGGTGAGAATATGTTGACAAAATATTGCGCGACAGGGACGCAAGGTTCGGAAATAATGCTTATCTTTGAAAGCAAAAAACGTCTTTTGCATATAATTACAAGGTATAATGAAAAAAGTAGACGTAGTTCTCGGATTACAGTGGGGCGACGAAGGCAAGGGTAAGGTAGTCGATGTACTGACTCCTTCATATAAGGTTATCGCCCGTTTTCAGGGTGGTCCCAATGCCGGACATTCACTCCATTTCGGCGATACGAGTTTCGTTTTGCACACCGTTCCGTCGGGTATCTTCCGCGACGGTTCGGTCAATATCATCGGTAACGGCGTGGTGGTCGACCCGGTCATTCTGGCCAAGGAGATTGCCGACATCGAGGCACAGGGTGTCGATGTGAAGAGTCGCCTGCTCATATCGAAGAAGGCACACATCATCCTGCCCACGCACCGCATCCTCGATGCTGCGAGCGAGGCCGCCAAGGGCAAGTCGAAGATCGGATCGACGCTCAAGGGCATCGGTCCCACCTATATGGACAAGACGGGCCGCAACGGTCTGCGCTTCGGCGACGTGCTGGCTCCCGACTTCATGGCCCGCTACGAGAAGCTCAAGAACAAGCACGTGGAGATGCTGCGCCAGTATGATTTCCAGTACGACATCGCCGAGTACGAGAAGACCTGGATGGAGGGCATAGAGTTCCTGCGCGGCTACCGTTTCATCGACAGCGAGCAGACGGTCAACGACTACATCGCCTCGGGCGAGGGCATCCTGGCAGAGGGCGCCCAGGGTTCGATGCTCGACGTCGACTTCGGAACGTACCCCTTCGTTACGTCGTCGAACACGGTATGTGCCGGCGTCTGCACGGGTCTGGGTGTCGCTCCGACGAAGATCGGCGACGTCTACGGTATCTTCAAGGCATACTGCACGCGCGTCGGAAGCGGTCCGTTCCCCACGGAGCTCTTCGACGAGGTGGGCGAGACGCTGCGTCAGGTGGGCCACGAGTTCGGCGCCACGACGGGACGTCCCCGCCGCTGCGGCTGGCTCGACATGGTGGCTCTGAAGTATGCCGTCATGATCAACGGCGTTACGGGCCTCATCATGATGAAGGCCGACGTGATGAACGACTTCGATACCATCAAGGTGGCTACGGCATACCGCATAGGCGGCGTGGAGACCGATGTCTTCCCCTATGAGGCTACGGATGACCTCGAGCCCGTATATACCGAGTTCAAGGGCTGGAAGTGCGACATCTGCGGCGTACGCAGCTACGAGGAGTTCCCCGCCGAGTTCAAGGCATACGTCGAGTTCATCGAGCGCGAGACGGGTGTTCCCGTCAAGATCATCTCGGTGGGTCCCGACCGCAGCGAGACGGTGGTTCGATAACCGGTGCCGATGTCGGTGCGCGGGTTGATATCATTGCTGCTTGCGGTCTGTGCGACGGCGTTGTCGCAGGCCCGCACGGCGGATGGCAACATGCAGCGCATGGTGCCGCGCCGCGCATGTGACTTTGTCAACTCGATAGGCGTGAATACCCACTTCGGGTATTACGACACGCAATACGGCCTCTACGAGGAGGTGTTGCGCCCGCGCCTGCTGGAGTTGGGTGTGAAACATATACGCGACGGTACGTTCAATGCCGACGTGGCACGCAAATACCGCGAGGTGGGGCAGTCGGGCGTACGCCTGCTGCTGATCACCTCGGCGGAGCGTGTGGCGGAGCAGGCCGAGGCCATCGGTCCCATGCTGTGGGGTGTCGAGGCCGTGAACGAACCCGACGGCCGCGGCGGCGACTGGGTCGGTGTGGCGCGCCAGGCGCAGCAGCGGCTCTACGAGACGGTACGGGCCGATGCGTCGATGCGCGACGTGGCGGTTGTGGGTCTGTCGCTGGCCAATATCAAGGACAGTCCGGCGCGACTTGGCGACATATCGCAATGGATGGACTATGGGGGAATGCATCCCTATGCCGCAGGGCAATACCCTGCGCGGCATTGGGGATGGGGCATGTCCATGGATGCGGCTCTGACGGAGGCGCGCCGCGTGAGCGGCAGCCGGCCGTTGCTGGTGACCGAGTGCGGCTACCACAACAAGGAGCGTAACCCGAACCATCCGGGCGTGAGTGAACGCGCTGCGGCGATATATCACCTGCATCTCTTCTTCATATATTTCAATCAGGGTGTGGAGAGGAGCTACAAGTATGAATTGCTCGACCTCAGGAGGGACGATGCCATGACCGACATGGAGTGCCATTTCGGTCTGGTGCGGGCCGACGGGTCGGTAAAACCGTCGTTTACGGCCATCCGTAATCTGCTGCGGATCGTTGCCGACGACGCAAAGAGGGAATACAAGTGCCGGCCGCTGGCCGTAAAGGTTGAGACGCCCGAGGGCGTTACGGTGCGCACTACGCTGTTGCAGACGAGCGACGGCAGATGGTTTCTGGCGCTGATGCGCGAGTGCGAGGTGTACGATCTCAAACGCATGAAGGATGTGGCGGTCGATCCCGTCGATGTCGTGGTGCGTACGGGGCGGCGTCTCGACGTGCGGCGTTATGTGCCGAACGAATCGGACACGGCCGTGTCCGCGTATGGGACGACGGATAGTGTGACGGTGCCGCTGGGGGCCGAGGTGCAGATACTCGAGCTCGCACGCCGTCCGTAGCATTCCGCCGCCGGCGTGGCGCTCTATATTAAAGGTATGGCGCGCCACAGCGAATGGATTGAGAATAAGGAAAAAGGATTGTGGCCGCCGAGGCCCGTCCCCGACTTGAAACTAAAACTTATAACTGATGAACAAAGCATTGAAAATCGTTGTTCTGGCCAAGCAGGTGCCCGATACCCGCAATGTGGGTAAGGATGCCATGACTCCCGAAGGCACGGTTAACCGTGCGGCGCTGCCGGCCATTTTCAACCCCGAAGATCTGAATGCCCTCGAGCTCGCATTGCGCCTCAAGGAGCAGCGTCCGGGATCTACGGTGCATATTCTGACCATGGGCCCGTTCCGTGCCGCCGACATCATCCGTGAGGCGATGTTCCGCGGTGCCGACGGAGGCTACCTTCTCACCGACCGCAAGTTTGCGGGTGCCGATACTCTGGCTACGTCGTATGCCCTTTCGTGCGCGCTGCGCAAGATCGGCTACGACATTATCGTTGCCGGCCGTCAGGCTATCGACGGCGATACGGCGCAGGTAGGTCCGCAGGTGGCCGAAAAGCTCGGCCTGCCGCAGGTGACCTATGTCGAGGAGATCGAGTGTGCCGAGGGTGACAAGCTTGTTATCCGCCGCCGTCTGGACCACGGCAGCGAGGTTGTGGAATGCCCCATGCCCGCCGTCATCACGGTCAATGCGTCGGCCCCGGCGGCGCGCCCCAAGAACGCACGCCGCATCATGAAGTACAAGTATGCGATGATACCTACGGAGATTGCCGCCGCCCCCGACTCTGAGCAGGCTGCAATGGTCGCTGCGCGAGACTATCTGAAGATCACGGAGCTGACCGTCGCCGACATCGACACCGACGAGAACCAGCTCGGTTTCGCCGGCTCGCCCACCAAGGTGAAGAAGATCGAGAACATCGTCTTCCAGGCCAAGGAGGCGAAGCGTCTGACGGGCGCCGATGCCGATATAAATGAACTGATGGTGGAACTTATTGCGAGCCATACGCTCGGTTAATCGAAGGAGGGTATCATGAATAACATATTCGTATATATAGAACTCGAAAACGGCGCTGTCGCCGACGTGAGCCTCGAGCTGCTCACCAAGGGACGCGAGCTGGCCGACCGCTTGGGCGTGAAGCTCGAGGCCGTGGCCATAGGCGAGAACCTCGCCGGCATAGAGAAGGAGCTGGCCAAGTATGGAGCCGATACGGTATGGGTGGCTGACGATGCGATCTTCGCACCGTTCCGCACGCTGCCCCACACCTCGGTCATGTGCGGCCTTATCGAGGCCGAGAAGCCGCAGATCGTACTGTTCGGCGCCACGCCCGTGGGCCGAGACTTCGCGCCGCGCGTATCGTCGGCGCTGCACAGCGGTCTTACGGCCGACTGTACGCAGCTCGAGATCGGCGACCACAAGGATGCCAAGACGGGCAAGGAGTACAAGGACCTGCTCTATCAGATACGTCCCGCGTTCGGCGGTAACATCATAGCATGGATCGTCAACCCCGACCACCGTCCACAGATGGCCACGGTGCGCGAGGGGGTTATGCGCAAGGCCGAGATGGCTACGCCCGCCGCAGGCGAGGTGAAGCCCATCGCATGGCGTGACTATGTGAAGGATACGGATCTTGCCGTGCGCATCATCGACCGCCATATCGAGGAGCGCAAGATCAACATCAAGGGTGCGAGCGTGATCGTGGCCGGAGGCTACGGCATGGGCTCGAAGGAGAACTTCAAACTGGTGCACGAGCTGGCCGAGGTGCTGGGTGCCGAGGTGGGTGCAAGCCGCGCCGCCGTCGATGCCGGCTTCACGGAGCATGCGCGTCAGGTGGGACAGACGGGTGTTACGGTGCGTCCCAAGCTCTACATCGCCTGCGGTATCTCGGGACAGATACAGCACACGGCGGGTATGGACCAGTCGTCGATGATAATCTCGATCAACACCGACCCCGAGGCTCCGATCAACAAGATCGCCGACTACGCCATCACGGGCGACGTGAACGAGGTTATACCCAAGATGATCAAGTATTACAAGCAAAATTCGAAGTAACCCCATGAAAAGGCTTCTCTTTCTGGTCGGAGCACTGTGTATGGCGGCGGCGGTCGATGCGCAGGAGATCACTCCTGCCGATGTGACGTTCGACGATATGCGTGTGGTACTGGAGAGTGCCGGATTTGAAACCTACGCCTATGACCTCAGCTCGTTGCTCGAAGAAGATACGCGTTATGAAGTGGCTGTCTCTGTTAAGGAGTATGACGGGGGCAAGGAGCCTGTCGATGACTGGACATTCCATCTCGGTTCTACACGGGTGCTGTTGAGTGATTTCTCGGCCGAGACGCGTGCGGAGATTCCCGATAGCATGCTGTTGGATAAGAAACGTGGCATTGTCCGTCAGAGCGGACGACTTGTATTGGGACGTTACCCGTCGATGACCGATTCGGTTGCACGATGGGTATTTAGTCTGGAGAACGGCGGCCGCGGGTCGATGCAGCTCGATCTGAAGGCCGTACAAGTGCCCGACAAAGAACCCTTTTACAGCTATGAGTCGCGTCCGTTCGCGAAGAGCGGCTTTGAGGCGGGGAAGTTCATCCCGCTGGTATTTTTCGGCTCGATGTGGTACGACGAGAAGGCCGGTGTCTATCGTCAATGCGGCGAGAGTGAGATCGCTCCCGACCTGTCGAGTGAGATAGTGGGTTCCGTGCCGCACTTCTATGTGATGGGCGTAGTATTAACACCGAAGAAGGAGGAGTAAACAAAACGAAAAAACGAAACAGAATTATGGCCAATTTCTTTTTAGATAATAAGGATTTGCAGTTCCAGCTCTCGCATCCGCTGATGCAGAAGATCGTGGAACTGAAGGAGCGCGGCTTCGCCGAGAAGGATCTCTACGACTACGCTCCGCAGAATTTCGAGGATGCCATGGACTCGTACCGCCGCGTTATGGAGATCGCGGGCGAGGTGTGCGGCGACGTTATCGCCCCGAACGCCGAGGGTGTCGACCATGAGGGTCCGCGCGTGGTGAACGACCACGTGGAGTACGCTTCGGGTACGGTCGAGAACATGAAGGCCGTGGTCGATGCCGGCCTCAGCGGCCTTACGTTGCCGCGCAAGTACGACGGTCTGAACTTCCCGCTCATCTGCTTCGTCATGGCCAACGAGATGGTGGCCCGTGCCGATGCCAGCTTCGAGAACATATGGGGACTGCAGGACTGCGCCGAGACTATCAACGAGTTCGCCTCGGAGGAGCAGAAGCAGAAGTACCTGCCGTGGGTGTCGGCCGGAGCGACGTGCGCCATGGCGCTGACGGAGCCCGATGCCGGTTCTGATCTGGGTGCCGTGATGTTGAAGGCAACGTGGTCGGAGGAGAATGGCACATGGCTGCTCAACGGTGTGAAGCGCTTCATCACCAACGGCGACGGCGACGTCTCGCTGGTGCTGGCACGCACCGAGGAGGGTACGACCGACGCACGCGGTCTGTCGATGCTCATCTACGACAAGCGCAACGGCGGCGTGAAGGTTCGCCGTATAGAGAACAAGTTGGGTATCAAGGGTTCGCCCACGTGTGAACTGGTCTTCACAAATGCTCCCGCGGAGCTGGTCGGCGACCGCAAGATGGGCCTTATCAAATATGTGATGTCGCTGATGAACGCCGCCCGTCTGGGTATCGGCGCGCAGTCGGTGGGTCTGTGCGAGGCGGCTTACCGCGAGGCGCTGAAGTATGCCGGCGAGCGTATGCAGTTCGGCAAGCCCATCATCAAGTTCGCGGCCGTTGCGGAGATGCTGTCGAACATGCGTGCCAAGCTGCACGGCGCCCGTGCGCTGCTGTATGAGACGGCGCGTTTCGTCGAGATCTACAAGCAGTACATGCACATCTCGTCGGAGCGTTCGCTCGAGCCCGAGGAGCGTCAGGAGATGAAGTTCTACAACCGTCTGGCCGACGGCTTTACGCCGCTGGTGAAGCTCTTCTCGTCGGAGTACGCCAACCAGCTGGCTTACGACGCTATTCAGATCCACGGCGGTTCGGGTTTCATGAAGGACTACGCCTGCGAGCGTCTCTACCGTGATGCCCGTATCATGAATATCTACGAGGGTACGTCGCAGCTGCAGGTCGTTGCTGCCATCAACGCCGTGACGAAGGGTACCTTCGCCGAGCAGATCTCGCGTTACGACGAGGCCGTGTATTGCGAGGCCATGCAGCCCGTTGTGGCCAAGCTGCGCGAGTTGCGTGCAACGTTCGACGCCATGGTGGCGCGTGTCGAGGAGGTGAACCGCGAGCATGCGGGTTACAAGGATCTGCACGCACGCCGTCTGGTGGAGAGCGCGGGACACATCATCATTACCTACCTGCTGGCACGCGAGGCCGGCGAGGCTGCGGAGTATGTGTCGGACGCCAAGCTCTTCCTGAAGATAGCCGAGGCGAACATCGCCGCCGCGTCTACCGCCATCAACAACTCGGAGGGCAGCGACGTAGATCTGATCCACGAGGTGGAGGCCGCCTGCTAACGACGGCGCGCTGAAAGTGAAAACGGAGGGGCTGCGCAAGCCACCTCCGTTTTTTGGTTTTCAACACAAAATATCGAGACATGAGACGATTTGTCAGGATAGGGCTGGCTACGATGCTGGCCGTAAGCGTCGCGGGCGCAGCCTTCTGCAGAGATGCGGGTCACAGCCGTGCGTTGAGTGCCAGAAAGGCCGAGACGATGGCTTCGGAGCTGTGGGAATGGAAGAAGGCGGAACTCAAGGAGGCGTATGGCCGTATGTGGGAGACGCGGTGTATGGAGCTGGGCGATCTGCGCATGCCGTTCTGGTATGCCGTGTATGGCGGGAAGCCTGCCGAGGGGCGCAGCCTCTACATCTCGATGCACGGCGGCGGCAACACGGCCCCCGAGGTGAACGATGGGCAGTGGGAGAACCAGAAACGCTTGTACCGTCCCGCCGAGGGCGTGTATCTTGCACCGCGTGCGGCTGTGGACGACTGGAACATGTGGTTCCGCCCCCATATCGACACTCTGTTCGACATGATCATACGCATGGCCGTGGTTATGGAGGATGTCGATCCGGACCGGGTCTATCTTATGGGCTATTCGGCGGGTGGTGACGGTGTCTACCGCATGGCGCCGCGCATGGCAGACCACTGGGCAGCGGCGTCGATGATGGCGGGGCACCCGGGCGAGTCGTCGCCCGTGAACCTCCGCAACATCGGTTACATGATATGGATGGGAGGCAAGGATGCGGCCTACGACCGCAACACGCTGGCTGCGGAGTACGGGCGGCGGATGGATTCGCTGCAGCGCGACGACCCCGAAGGCTATCTCCACCAGACACACATCCTGCCCGAGTGCGGCCACTGGATGAACCGTGCCGACACGGTTGCCGTCGAGTGGATGTCGCGTCTGCGACGCAACCCCTATCCCGGGCGTATCGTATGGCGTCAGGAGCCGAGCAACCCGCGCGAGACGTTCTACTATCTCTCGGTGCCGGCCGGGGAGGCTGCCGGCGGGCGTGAGGTGCATGTCGACCGTGACGGCAATACATTCACCGTTACGCGCAACGACTACCGTACGCTGCGCATATGGCTCAACGACCGTTTCGTCGACCTGTCGAAGCCCGTGCGTGTGGTTGTCGACGGGCGCGAGGTGTTCCGCGGCAAGGTGAAACGCCGTGCGGAACATATCGCCGCGACGGTCGACAGCCGTGTCGATCCCGACTATATATTCAGTGCCGTGCTGGAGATCTGCGACGGCGAATGCCGCGCACTGTGATGCGTCGGCGGACGTGAAAACGACGGCGGGATGAGTTTTCTCTACTACTCATCCCGCCGTCGTATTTGCTGCATGCCGCCGCTTTATTTGTCGCCGTAGAACTCTTTCTGTCGTTTGGCGATGATGTCGGCCAGTCGCTTGTAGAGAGCGTAGTCCTCTTCGGTCCCGTGGCGCAGCAGCGAGAAGGCGTTGTTGCCCTGGTAGTAGGCCAGGTCGTTGTTCTCGAAGATGCCGTTGCGCTCGTACGAGTCGATGTAGGCCGTCATGCGCGCTGCGCGGCCCTTGCCCTGCAGGGCGTTCTCGTCGAACTCCATCTCGAGCGACATGCCGGCCTCGGTTGCCAGGCGGCAGGTCTCGTCGATGCGCGAGTCGGGTATGGCGTCGTTGAAGAAGTGGTTGGGCTGCAGGTAGGCGTTGTCGAAGCCCAACTCGCGCCACTGGTTGTAGCCGTCGGACTTGAAATAGGGTATCCAGTAGAAGTCGAGACCCTTCTCGTGTATGTAGTCCGACACCTCGGCTACGAAGGTGCGGGTGTTGGTTGCCTCCTCGGCCAGCCAGTAGAATCCGCACAGCTGCAGGTTGTCGAGCCCCGCGGCCGCAAAACGCTCGATGAGCAGGTCGATGTACCACTTGCAGGCGGCGGTGCGGTCGGCGTCGTTGTTGAAGTCGAGGCTGCGGCCGTCGATCTGGCCCCAGTCGGTCTGGCCGGGTATGGGCTCGGGCAGCGAGAGCACCACCTTGCGGCGGTGGAACGGCCCGGGTATGCGCTCGCGCATCTTGCCCACGCACTCGTTCAGCGCAGCTATGTCGCGCCCGGGGGTGAGGTACTTGTCGATGAGTCCGACCCAGTCCTGCTGGCGTGCGCCCGTGGGGGTGTAGCCCGAGGCGTAGGTCAGGCCCGTACCGCTGTGTATCTCGAGGAAGAGAAAGCCGTCGAAGAGCCACTCGGGGTTGTCGCCGTCGGTGGCGACGTAGTCGGCAAACTGCTCGGCGTTCCAGTTGACGGTGCGGTGCTCGCCGCCGTCGTATATGAGTACGAGGTCGCGTACGGGTGCGCGTCCTACCTTCGAACCGCCGCATGAGATGCACATCATGCTCAGCGCAAGAATCAGAAACAGGATGAGTGAGTGAGGTTGTTTCATGGAAAATGGTGGTTAGTGGTTTTATGGTTACGTTATACGGTTTTCAGTCCTATGATGGATATGATGAGCGTCGTTATGAAGAACAGGCGTGCCGCCGTGGCGCGGTCGCCGAAGACCGCGATGCCGAGCAGCACGGTGCCGACGGCCCCTATGCCTGTCCATACGGGGTAGGCGGTGCCTATGGGGATGGTGCGGGTGGCTGTGGCGAGCAGCATCATGCTCAGCGCAAGACAAACGACAAAACCGCCGCACCACAATGCGTGGCGCAAGCCTTTGGCCTCCTTCATCTTTCCCATGCAGAAGGCAAATCCCGTTTCGAAGAGTCCGGCCGTTATCAATATCATCCAGTCCATTGTGTGCGATGGTTAATGTGAGACTACCTTGAGCCCGATGATCGAGCAGATGAGCGTAGTTATGAAAAACAGCCTTGCGAACGACGCGGGTTCGTCGAAGAATACTATGCCCGCCAGCACGGTGCCTACGGCGCCTATGCCCGTCCACACGGGATATGCCGTCCCGATTGGTATGGTACGTACCGAGCGGGCGAGCAGGACCATGCTCAGCGTGAGCGAGAGGGCGAATCCGCCGATCCACATGATGTGTTCCGTCTCAGTCGTCTCCTTGATCATGCCGAGGCAGAAGGCGAACCCGGCCTCGAAGAATCCGGCCAATATGAGGATGATCCAGTTCATGAAAACAAAATTAATAATTTTTATCAATAATGGATGTTTGTGTGCGGCATAAAAACCCCGTTCTACGGCTCTGCAATGCCTTTTTATGGCACGTGGACAGTGTGTCGATCACTCGATGGCAACGTGTGGAGGTGAAACGGTGGGGGACGATTGCCGTGCGGGGAGGTGGAATGCGTGCTGATCGGGCGGCGGCGCAGACATATTGTGTGGCGCGGAGATGGTTTTGAAGAATATAAGTCGTATCTTTGGCATGAATGTAAATGCATTGTGAATATGAAGAATCTGTTTATGGCCGTGTTGGCGGCCGCCGCGATGCTGTGCGGCTGCGGCGGTGGCGGCGGGCGCAATGCCGCGAGCGCGGTTGCCGACGTTGCGGATTCCGGACAGCGAGTTTTCCGTCCGGCGACACCTCCCGCCATGCTTACGCCCGAGCAGCAGGCGGGGTATCTCAACGAACACTTCTGGGATACGTTCGACTTTGCCGACACGCTCTTCCTTGCCGAGGCCGACACCATGCAGATGATGACCTCGTTCGCCCTCTACGTTCAGCAGTTCGTGCCCGACTCGCTGGCGGCGGAGTCGATGTCGCGGCTCTTTGAGAAGGCCGCCGTGTCGAAACCCATGCTCGAGTACTTCGCGATGCTGGCCGAGAATGTGCTGCACGACCCCAATTCGCAGTTCCGCAACGACGAACTCTACATCCCCGTGCTGGAGACGGTGCTTGCGAGCGACCTGCTGGACAAGTACGAGCGGATGCCGTACGAGTATGACCTCGAGATCGCGCGCCAGAACCGTATAGGCCGCAAGGCTAACGATTTCCGTTATACGCTTGCGTCGGACCGCTCGGCGCGCATGTACGACATCCGGGCCGACTACCTGCTGCTGTTCATCAGTAACCCGGGCTGCCCGATGTGCCGCGACGTGCGCGAGCGGATCAAGGCCTCGAAGGTGCTGACCGACCTTGTCGGGCAGGGACGGATGAAGGTGCTGGTTATATATCCCGATGCCGACCTCAAGTCGTGGCGCGAGCACCTGCCGGAGTATCCCGAGTCGTGGATCAACGCCTACGACTACGGGTGCGAGATTACCAAGCAGCGTCTCTACGACCTGCGGGCCATCCCGTCGCTCTACCTGCTCGACGCCGACAAGCGCGTCCTGGCCAAGGATTGTGTCGATGTGGCATATATAGAGGATATTGTATCGTCTGCCGCCGAACGATAAGTTTGGCTTATGGCGTGATAAAAAAATATGATCGGCGTTTTATGCGTGATGATCGAAAAAAATAATACTTTTGTGCAGGCTGAATGACAGAACGGCTGACATACAAAATAGACTAACAGGTAAAGAATTGAAGTTATGGCAAAGAAGTTTCGTTGTACGATATGTGGCTATGTCCACGAGGGAGATTCGGCGCCCGAGCAGTGTCCGCTTTGCAAGGCTGGCAAGGACAAGTTCGTCGAGGTAAAATAACGGAGGTCTCTGACATTCGTCGCCGATTGACGCGGAAAAGCAAAATTCGCAAACAAATTTATAAACAGACAAAATAGAAAAGTTATGGCTAAGAAATTTCGTTGTACGGTATGTGGTTACATCCACGAGGGAGATTCGGCACCCGAGCAGTGCCCGCTTTGCAAGGCTAGCAAGGACAAGTTCGTCGAGGTAGAGGAGAAGGACGGCGACCTGACGTTCGTAACCGAGCACAAGCTCGGCGACGGCAAGGGTTCGAGCGAGGATCTGTGGAAGGGTCTCAACGACCACTTCATGGGCGAGTGCTCGGAGGTAGGTATGTACCTGGCCATGAGCCGTCAGGCCGATCGCGAGGGTTATCCCGAGATCGCCGAGGCCTTCAAGCGCTACGCTTTCGAGGAGGCCGAGCACGCAGCCAAGTTCGCCGAGCTGATCGGTGAGGTTGTATGGGATACGAAGACCAACCTCTACAAGCGCATGAACGCCGAGAGCGGCGCATGCGAGGACAAGATGCGTCTGGCCCGCATGGCCAAGGAGCAGAACCTCGATGCCGTACACGACACGGTACACGAGATGGCCAAGGATGAGGCCCGCCACGGTGCAGGCTTCCAGGGCCTCTACAAGCGCTACTTCGGCAAGTAATAGCCGCAGGGCAGATATCCGGGCGCTGCACACTTGGGTGTGCGGCGCCTTTTTTATGCCCGTGGCTAGCGGTGGCGGCGGCCGAGCAGTTTTATGGGCGCATGGCGTCGCGATTGGCCGGGGCGGAGTTGCAAAATTGCGTGCAGGTGAATATTTTTGTACGGTATGGAGACAACGAAGCGTTTGAGTGTGGCGTTTACCGGCCACCGCACCTATGCCGGCGAGGGACGCCGTCAGCTGGACGACGTGCTGCGCATGCTTTACAGCGACGGCTACCGCCGTTTCCTGACCGGGATGGCGTGGGGGTTTGATCTGGCGGCCGCGCGTGCCGTGATCGACCTGCGGCGGCAGCATGACGACGTGCGGCTTGTGGCCGTAGAGCCCTATGCAGGCTTCAGGGGGCTTTTCAGTGGTGCCTATGCCGACGAGTATGACGCGGTGCTGGCGGCGTGCGACGAGCGTGTGACGGTGTGCGCGAACCGCAGCGTGATGTGTTACCGCCGGCGCAACGACTTTCTGGTGGATAATGCGGCCGTGGTGGTGGCATGGTACGACGGCGGCCGCGAGGGCGGTACGGCATATACGGTAAGACGGGCACGCCGCCGTGGTGTGCCCGTCATCAACCTGCGTCCGTCGCAGCAGCTCAGCTTCGACGGCTTATGATTCCTCGCTGTCGGCCGGCATGTCGAACGGCAGCGGTATTTCAAACTCAGCTTCGAGGGCGGCAGCGCGTTCGGCTATGGGCTGCGCCTGCTCTTTGCGGCCGCTCTCCTCGTAGAAGGCTGCAAGCAGCCGCAGCGACATGGCCAGGCCGCGTATGTGGTTGCAGTGCTCGTATTCGTCTTCGCACAACTCCTCCGATATGCTGACCGCCGCCCTGTAATGCCTTTCGGCGGTGTCGGGATCGTTCAGCCGCGAGAAGTAGAGGTTGCCGAGGCTGCGGTGGCATTGTGCCGTGGCGGGGCGGTAGCGGTATATGTCCTCGTCGTCGAAGCGGCTGCGGAGTTCCAAAGCCTCGAGATATGCTTTTTCGGCATCCCTGTCGCGGTGCATCTCGACATACAAGTTGCCCAGATACCACAACGTCACGGCCACATTCTCCGTATACACCTCCCCGTTCTTCGCCGCCAGGGCGCGTTCCGCTTCTAACTGCAGCAGCATCGTGCGCTCGGCATCGGCCAGGCGTCCCAGCCTGTGGTAGAGCATCGTCAACATGTTTATTGCCGCTATGCGCATGTGCGGCATCTCGCGGCGTTGTCCCGTGTAGCGGTCGCACGACTCTATGGCGGCGAGCAGCATCTCTTCGGCCGATTCGGTGTCCTCCTCTTCGAGCCAGCATGTGCGTGCCGTTTGGTAGAGCTGCGATGCGAGACGGTAGAGGCGTGTGTTCGTGTGGTTGGCCGGGGTTGAGGCCGCGACGGATTGTTCCACCTCGAGCAGTTTCTTCCCCCGGTTGCGGGGCGGTGTGTGGGGTGATGTTTCTCTGGTCATGGTTTGAGGTCGGGTTTGTGTGGCTGCGTGTAAAACAAAAAAGCCGCAAAAACAGTCTTCTGACGGCTTTTGCGGCTTACGTTTGTTGGTGCGATTACCAGTTGAGGATCTTCTTGAAATCGTAAGCCTCGGGGTTGGCTACGTATGCCTTGGCGGCCTCGTAGTCCTCGGGCGTGATGTAGTTCATGATGTGGTTGATTACCTGCTGGATCTTGTCCGACTCGATGTTGACCAAACGGGGCGGAATCTTGCCCGTGGCGGGATCCTGGAGATCCTTCAGGTAGAGGGGCGATACGTATCCGTCCTGGCTGATGTAAACCATGCAGCCGGTCTTGCCCTCCGAGAAGAGCTTGTAGACACCCATACCCAGCTCCGAGCAGTATACCAAGTCGTATGCGATGGGGGTCTGGCAACGAACCTCGTAGCCGATCTCCACGGGACGCGACTTTACCTTGATCTTGAGCTCCTTGAGCTTGTTCTCGAGCATCTCGTTGAAGATGTGGGCCTTCGATACCTTGCCGAGCTCGGGGTGTCCGTGCTCGTCGTAGGTGAAGTGTACGCCCGACTTCTTGATCTCCTCGTTGCTCAGGGCGTGGAACACACCCTCCGAGATCATTGCAACACCGTACTCGATGCCCATGATCTTGCGCTTGATGATCGACGAAACCACGAGGTTGACGATCTTCTCGACCGTGATTTCGGTCTTGTTGAACATCTCGGGGATGACGATCATGGGGTAGTGGCAGGCCGAACCTATACCGAAGGCGAGGTGACCGGCCGAGCGGCCCATGGCGGCAACAACGAACCAGTTGGCCGAGGTGCGGGCGTCGTTATATACGGCGCGGCCGATTACGGTACCGCCCTCCTTGGCCGACTGATAGCCGAAGGTGGGAGAGCCTGCGGGCAGGGGCAGGTCGTTGTCGATGGTCTTGGGAACGTGGATGTTGGCGATGGGGTAGTGCTTTGCCTCAAGGAACTTGGCGATGCGGTTTGCCGTCGATGCGGTGTCGTCGCCACCTACGGTTACCAACAGCTTCACGTTGTTCTCCTGGAAGAACGAAAGGTTGAAATTCTCCTCGAAATCCTTGTCGGTGGGCTTGAAACGGCTCATCGTGAGGTACGATCCGCCCTGGTTGAAGATGTAGTCGGCCTTTACGAAGTCGAGATCCTCATAACGCGGGTTGGCGTTGAAAAGACCCGAATAGCCGTAATGCAGACCAATTACGCGATAACCCTTTGCAAGGAAAGTTTTGGCGACGCTGCCGACAACGGTATTCATGCCCGGTGCCGGACCACCGCCCGTGAGAATTGCAATAGCCTCTTTCATGGTGTATTGTTTTTTATGTGAATGAATAGACTTTTATATCTGCGCAAAAATACAAAAAATAACATTACGCGCCATGCCTGTCGTCTTTTTTTGCCTGCGAATATTTCCCGGCATGCCGTGCGGGGCTTTTCGTGCGGGGTAGCGACGGGGTGGGGAAGATGCCCGCCGTGGCGATACTGCTTTGATGTTTGGAATGATATTTTTTGCGTACGGGGGCATCTGCATGCGAATTTTTTTCGTACATTTGAATGATGTACGGTGCGCATTGGCCGCAGGGCCCGTGATGCGTGCCGATCCTGTAGCCACTACCGTTTTACCAACAATAACTACCATTCATTATGAAGAGATTTTTCGCTTTCGTGTCGCTTGTCGCCTGTGTCGGTATGCTTGCGGCCTGCGGCCCGGGTGCCGCCAAAAAGAGTGTGGGCATACAGCTCTATTCGGTACATCAGGATATGACGAACGTCGAGGCCACGTTGCAGAAACTCGCCGACATCGGTTACACCACCGTCGAGACGCTCAACGGCAACGGCGACCCGAACTGTTTCGGCATGACGCCCGTGGAGTTCAAGGCCCTGTGTGACAAGGTGGGCCTGACCATAACCTCGACCCACGCTTCGATACAGAACGACCCCGCCAACGAGGAGGCCGTAATGGAGCGCTGGCGCGTGCTCTTCGACGCGCTGCGCACGATGGGCGCCAAGTATTGCATCATGCCGGGTTATGCGTTCGGTTCGACGCTGGCCGAGATTGACGCCAGCTGCGACTACTGCAACCGTGTCGGCAAGCTGGCCACGGAATATGGCCTGAAACTCGGCTACCACAACCATGCGGGCGATTTCGTGCAGGTCGAGGGGCAGACGGTACTCGATTACGTGCTCGCACACACCGATCCCGAGCTGTTCCTGCTCGAGCTCGACGTAGCCAACATGGGCGGGGCCGACCCGATGGATTACCTTACGCGCTACGCCGACCGCGTGCGCCTGCTGCACGTTAAGGACGAGCGCGTCCTGGGTCGCAGCGGCAAGATCGACTTCGAGGCCGTCTTCAACAAGTACTACGCCAACGGCTACCGCGACTACTATGTCGAGTTCGAGCTTCCGTTTGCCATAGGCGACAATGCCGCCGAGAACGAGCGTAACCTTGCCGATCTGTGGCAGGGGCTGGGCGAATGCTACGATTTTGTGGCCACGTCGCCATTCGTCAAGTAGGGCGCCGATAGTCTCTTTTGTACACTCCCCGCAGCCGAGCCATGCGGGGAGTTTTTTATGCCGGCGGGACTGTATGTGAGCCTTTAGGGCGGAAAGCGGGACGCCTGACCGCATAAAAATGCAAAAGATGGCCGTTGTGCCGCCGTGCGGCTATTCTTGTGGCAATATAATTTTGTCCTAAAAGAATAATTTTTTACTTTTGTGTATATGATCCTTTGCGGGATACAGATACGACAATTCGACTCAACTTAATAATTTTTATGCTTATGAAAAAACTTATCTCATTGGCTACGGTCTGTCTGGCCGTTGTTGCGATGGTCGGCTTCACGGGTTGCAAACCCGCCAAGAAGCAGATCGGTCTGCAGCTCTATTCCGTGTCGCAGGACATGTCTAACGTGGAGGCTTCGATCCAGAAGGTTGCCGAGGCCGGTTACAATGTAGTCGAGACGCTGGGCGGCGACCCGGGATGTTTCGGCATGGATCCCGCGGCTTTCAAGGCCCTGTGCGACAAGTACGGCATCTCGATCATCTCGACGCATGCCGCCATCGGCCTCGATCCCAACGACGAGGAGGGCACGATGAACAAGTGGCGCAAGCTCTTCGAGGCGCTGAACGTAATGGGTGCCAAGTATTGCGTTATCCCGGGCTACGGTCTGGGCAGCAACCTGCAGGAGCTGCAGGGCGTGTGCGACTACTTCAACAAGGTGGGTAAGCTGGCCAAGGAGTACGGCCTCCTGCTTGGTTACCACAACCACTCGCACGAGTATCAGGTGATGGAGGGTCAGGTCATGTGGGAGTACATGATCGAGCACACCGATCCCGAGTGCGTCTTCTTCCAGATGGACGTATATTGGACCACGATGGGCGGCAAGAACCCCGTTGACTACCTGAAGAAGTATCCCGACCGTATCAAGATGCTCCATATCAAGGACGAGATGGTCATCGGTGACAGCGGCAAGATCGACTTCGAGGCTATCTTCAACCAGTTCTATGCCAACGGCTACAAGGACTTTGTCGTAGAGCAGGAGATGCCGCGCGGTCCCGAGGGTGAGACCAACGAGGCCCGCTTCGCCCGCATGTGGGAGGGTGTGGCCAAGAGTGCCGCATACCTCGAGGCTGCTCCTTTCGTGAAGTAATGCTCCGATAGGGTATGATCATACGGCAGGTATCCGCGCGCGGATGCCTGCCTTTTTTATGTGGCTTGACGGGTCGGGATCGGAATGACCGCTCGGTGATGGTGTGGCGCATGTTGTATTTGTGGAAAAAGATCGGGCCCGACGGTATAACTCCGTCGGGCCCGATTACAGTATTGGCGGCGTTCGGCTTTAGAAGCGGAACGATATGTAGACGCGCAGAGCGTTGGTCTTGTACTTCATTTTCATCGTTTCGCTGCCATCCTCTGTCTCAGCCAGCATGTCGCTGTATTTGGCGCTGCCGCTGCGGCCTTCGATACCTATACCTATTACCTTGTACGATATCTCGCCTCCGTAGGTGAACATGGGGGTGAAGTTCTGGTACAGCTCGCTGTTGAGCAGTATCATCGAATATGACGGTACGAAGCGGAAGAAGGCGCTTATCTTGAGGTGCGACACGGGGTTGATCGATACCGAGGGACCGACGTGCAGACCTATGTCTATGTGGTGGCGTCCCATGTTCATATCCTCGTCGCCATAGTCGTCGCCGTAGTCTTCACCGTCCGAGCCCGATGTCCCTAGGTCGCTCATGCGCTCCTTGTACTGGGCATAGTTTATGTCCGAGCCGAGGTCGATGGCGAACTTCAGCATGTTGGCGATGGGCTTCTTGTGCAGGAATATGTTGCGGCCGGTTACCATCGACACGCCGAACTTGCCCTCGAAGGTCTCGCCGTTTTCGGGCGTGAGATCCTGCATGGCGTAGCCGATGTTGAAATACTTCTTGCGGTCCCACGGGCCTTTCTTGGCTTTGACACCGTCGTCCTTCTTCGATGCGGGTGCCGGAGCCTCGGTGCCGGCTTCGGCGTTCACCTTGCTGCCGTTGTCGGCGGCTGTCAGGGGAGTTGCGGCAACCAGTGCGGTTGCAATCAGTAGTAGAGTTTTTTTCATGTGTTTGTGGTTTGGTTATTGTAATGTGTCGTTTTCCGTTGTGGCCGCCGTCTCAGAGGCACGAAGCCGTTGGCCGCATGGAGCGGACGGCTGCACCTGTCTGTCCCGGTCAATCGTACGTAGACTGGGGGCGGAGTGTTGTTTTGTTTGTAAAATGTTATATTCCCTGCGGCCGTAGAGGGTCGGTCCGCGAGGGCAAAAATAGGAAAAAAATTGCGGTATTGTCGGTTGCGGATCAAAGTTTAACCTTTTTTTCAAGAATATTATTGCGTTGAAAGTCTGTGATTATGTTCCGAAAGGGATTTTTTGGCCTTGCCGGGTGGTTTTTGCACAGTAAATTAGTACCTTTGTACGATATGGCTTGCGTCGGCGTCGGCCCGGGCGGATGCGGTTGCGCCGCGGCGGGATGTAGCCCGAAGGCAAGCCGAACGGAAAAGGTTATGGAACAATATCTCGAGGCCTACAATACGTTTCTGGCGGTGATGGCCGTCATTGCGCTGGGCGTCTTCGTGGCGCTGCACTTTTTCGAGGCGGGTTACGGTTATCTGTTCGACCGCCGTTACGGCCCGCCCGTTCCCAACAAGGTGGGGTGGGTGATGATGGAGTCGCCCGTCTTCATTATGATGTGGGTGCTGTGGGCCTGTTCCGATCGCATGTGGGATGCCGTGCCGCTCACGCTGCTGGCCATGTTCCAGCTGCACTATTTCCAGCGGTCGTTCGTCTTCCCGCTGCTGATGCGCGGGCGGTCGAAGATGCCGCTCGGAATCGTAGTCATGGGCATGATATTCAATACGCTCAATGCCCTGATGCAGGGCGGATGGATATTCTACTTCGCCCCCGAGGGCTACTACGACGGCTGGTTCGGCCGGCCGTTCATATATGTGGGTGCCGCGTTGTTCTTTGCCGGCATGTTCATCAACCTGCATTCGGACTACATCATACGCCACCTGCGCAAGGAGGGCGACACGCGACACTACATTCCCCGCGGCGGAATGTTCCGTTATGTTTCGTCGGCCAACTATTTCGGCGAGCTGCTCGAGTGGACGGGCTTTGCCGTGGCCTCGTGGTCGTGGGCCGGAGCGGTGTTCGTATGGTGGACCTTTGCCAATCTGGCGCCGCGGTCGGCATCGCTGTACAAGCGCTACGAACGGGAGTTCGGCGAGGAGTTCACCTCGCTGGGCCGCAAGCGAATCATACCGTTCATCTATTGATACGTGAATAATGGAAAATACGATGGATAAGGATCTGAAAGACTCGAAGCTCTTCACGCCCTACAGGATGGGGCCAGTGACGCTGCGTAACCGCACGATACGTTCGGCGGCGTTCGAGTCGATGGGCAAGGATTTCGGCCCGACGCAGAAATTGAAGGATTACCACGTGAGTGTGGCCCGCGGCGGCATAGGCATGACCACGCTGGCCTATGCATCGGTCAACCGCAGCGGCGTGTCGTTCAACAGCCAGCTGTGGCTGCGGCCCGAGATAGTGCCGGCGCTGCGCGACATCACCGATGCCGTACATGCCGAGGGCGCGGCCGTGGGCATACAGATAGGCCATTGCGGCAACATGACCCACTGGTCGACGGCGGGATGTTTCCCCGTGTCGGCCTCGAACGGCTTCAACCTCTATTCGCCCACGTTCCACCGCCGCCTGCGCCGCGACGAGATCGCGGAGATGGCGCGCGACTTCGGCCGTGCCGTCGTGACGGCGCACGAGGCGGGTTTCGACAGCGTCGAGGTGCATGCCGGCCACGGATACCTTATCTCGCAGTTCCTTTCGCCCTATACGAACCATCGTCGCGACGAGTTCGGCGGGTCGCTTGCCAACCGCATGCGTTTCATGGACATGTGCCTCGAGGAGGTGATGGAGGCTGCGGCGCGCTGCCGTATGGCGGTGCTCGTGAAGCATAACATGGAGGACGGTTTCCGCGGCGGCATCGAGGTGCCCGAGTCGATCGAGATAGCCAAACGCATCGAGTCGTTCGGCGTCGACGGCATAGTCCTCTCGTCGGGATTCGTGTCGCGGGCGCCGATGGCCGTGATGCGAGGACGCATCCCCACAAAAACCATGGGATATTACATGCCGTGGACGATGTGGCCGCAGAAGATCGTTGTGTCGCTGTTCGGGCAGTGGATGATCAAGCAGTACGACTTCGAGGAGTGCTTCTTCCTGGAGAACGCCCGGCGTTTCCGCCACGAGCTGAAGTGTCCGCTCGTATATGTCGGTGGACTGGTGTCGCGCCGCGGCATCGAGCGCGTGCTGGATGAGGGCTTCGAGATGGTGCAGATGGCGCGTGCGCTGGTGAACGATCCTGCCTTCGTGAACCGCCTGCGCGAGGGCGATATCGATACGCGTTCGGGATGCGACCACAAGGATTACTGTATTGCCCGCATGTACTCGATCGATATGCAGTGCTGCCACAACTGTCCCGACCTGCCCGATACGATATGTCGTGAACTCGGATTACCGCGCAAGAGATGAGCCGCAGGGATGTTTTTGCCGCCGGGGAGCGTACGGCGCTTGTCACGGGAGCCTCGCGCGGCATAGGCCGCTGCTATGCGCTGCAGCTGGCGCAGGCGGGGTATAACGTGGTAATGGTGGCCGTCGACGGCGAGCAGCTGGCGCAGGCGGCCGACGAGGTGCGTGCGGCCAATGCCTCGGTGTGGGTGCGGTGGCTGTCGAAGGACCTAGCGACGTCCACGGCTGCGGAGGAGCTCTTCGCGTGGGTGAAGGCCGAGGGGATAGATGTCGACGTGCTGATCAACAACGCCGGCATATTCTCGTTTTGCGACATACTCGATACGCCAGTCGAGCGCATCTGCCGCATCATCATGCTGCACGATATTACGGCCACGATTCTCTGCCGCCAGTTTGCTGCCGACATGGCTTCGCGCGGGGGCGGCCGCATACTTAACATGTCGTCGTATTCGATATGGATGCCATATCCCGGTCTGTCGCTCTACAGTGCGAGCAAGGCCTACCTGAAGAGTTTCTCGGTGGCCTTCTCGAAGGAGGTGCGCGAAGTGGGGGTGACGGTGACGGCGGTGTGCCCGGCGGGCATAGCGACGGATCTCTACGGCCTGCCGCGGCGGTGGCAGAAGATAGGATTGCGACTGGGGGTTCTCATGTCGCCCGAGAGTTGTGCGCGGCGGTCGCTGAAGGCCATGTGGCGCGGACGGCGGTGTATTGTCCCCGACTGGTGGTTCCGTCTGCTGATACCTTTCTGCCGTATGGTGTCGGGGCCCGTCATGCGCTGGCTGCGTAACTTTACGATGCCTTTCCAGAAGTGAGTCATTCCGTATGGTCTCGATTAACGCCGAACGGAGTTACCCTGTGTGGGGTAACTCCGTTCGGCGCATCGGGCGCAGGGCCATGCTGCAGGGGGCGGTCCGCTACTGCTGTTTCTTGTGCAGCACTGTGACGTTTACGGCCTGCTCGCCCTTGTCGTTCTTCTCGATCTCGAACTCGACGTTCTGACCCTCGGCGAGCGCCTTGAAGCCGTCGGCTACGATACCCGTGTAGTGTACGAATATCTCGCGGCCCTCTTCGTTAAGGATGAATCCGTATCCTTTTTTGCTGTCGAACCATTTTACTTTGCCAATCATAATAATAGCTCCTTTCGTGAAAAAGTTGTTGTGTGTAGATCAAAGATACACATAATTATCGCTATTGCAAAGGATTCTGACCATTTTTTTGCTGTTTGGGCTCTCGGCGTCAGCCTATTCCGGCGTCGCGCAGCAGCTGGCGGGCGTGTTGTGGGATTTGGCGGCAAGGATTCCGGCTGGCGGATTCCGCACAGACAGATGGATACGAAAAAAGGGTAAGCTACTCATATCGCACCGCTACAACCGCATACCCTTGCTTGCTTCCGCACCTGGGGGGTTCTGCAGGAGCTGGTCGTATAAGACTTACCCGAGCGCAAAGGTAGGAATTTTTTCGCAACGTGCAAACAATGGCCGAAATTTTATGTGCCGAATTGCCTCCGACGGGCCGTCCTGCGGGATGCGGTGCCGCTTCGTGGCGGGCCGCCGGGCACGAAAAACGGCATCAGCCCCGCGCGCCGGGCCGAAATGGAGAGTCGGTGAGGTAAAACTGTGCTTTCTTTTGTCTCTACACGCGGCTTTTAATATATTGCGCGCTTAGATTGTTGCACCTCGGCATAGTCAAATCCGAAAACTGTGTTTTCGATTTGTCTCTGCGCTCGGCTTTTAGTATCTTTGTCCTGAATATACAAACCCAATCAAAGGTTCTCTTTATGAAACGCATTCTGTTTGTCGCGTTGGCGCTGCTTGCCATTGCAGGGGCGCAGGCCTCGACGCGCAAGGTAGTGTATGTGGTGTTGGACGGAATCCCGGCCGACTATATCGAGCGTGTGCATCCCGCTACCGTCTTTGACGTGGCGCGTTGCGGCGGCTATGCCCGCGCATATACGGGCGGCGAGATAGGCGCCTATTCGCAGACGCCCACCATCTCGGCCGTGGGCTACATGAACATACTCACGGGAACGTGGCTCAACAAGCACAACGTTCCCGGCAACTCGAACCTCGAGCCCAACTACAACTACTGGTCGCTGTTCCGTATTGCCAAGGAGCAGAAGCGCGATTGCAAGACGGCGTTGTTCTCGAGCTGGACGGACAACCGCACGGTGCTTATCGGTGCCGGACGGCCCGAGACGGACAACCTGCAGATCGACATCGTGCGCGACGGATACGAGCTTGACAAGTCGCGTCTGCGCCGTGCCGACGGCAGCGCCGATATATTTGCCATCGATTCGGTTGTATGCCGCGAGGCGGCCGAGTGCATACGCAGCGAGGCGCCCGACCTAAGCTGGGTCTATCTGTGGTACACCGACGATGCGTTCCACGGCCACGGCGACGGCAACTATGTTGACACCTATGTGCGGAAGACCGACGAGCAGGTGGCACATATATGGGAGGCCGTCAAGTACCGTGAGAAGAACTTCGATGAGGAGTGGATGGTGATCATCACCACCGACCACGGCCGCGACGAGAGCGGCCATCACCACGGCGGCCAGTCGGCGCGCGAGCGCAGCGTGTGGATCTCTACCAATGTCGATGACCTGAACAGCCGTTTCGGTGATCCTGCGCTCTCGCTGGTCGACATACTGCCCTCGATATGCCGTTTCATGGGCTTCGAGATGCCACGCGACCAGGCTTTCGAGAAGGACGGCGTATCGTTCTACGGCAAGGCCGACATCGGCGAGCTTACGACGCATCCCTACGACAACGTTGTGGAGCTGCGTTGGAACTGCGGCCGTTCGGGCGACGATGCCGTGGTGTATATCTCCACGACCAACAACTTCAAGACGGGCGGCCGTGACGAGTGGATCGAGGTCGGCCGCGTGAAGGCCCGCGAGGGAACCTTTACGGTCGATTTGGACAAGTACCCCAAGTCTCGCTTCTACAAGTTTGCCGTGGCGACGCCGAATACGGTACTTAACAGATGGTTGATGAAATAGACCTTTTGCCGATAGTCGATCGGCATAAAGCCTGATATTGCAGATATGAAGAAGATTGTTATTTCCATCGCCGTTGTCCTGGCCGTTGCGGCCGTTGCGGCGGCATGGTGGCTCTACGAGTCGTTCTACGGAGGGTGTGTACGCGAGCAGCACAGCCTTTACGTCTATCATGACTATCCCTACGAGCAGGTTGCCGACTCGGTGGCCGTCAACATCAAGCACAAGTGGGCGTTCGACATATACGCCCGACGGCTCGACCTGGCCGATACGTTCAAGGCGGGCCACTACGTTCTGGAGCCGGGCATGAACGTCATCGACGTGGTACGCATGCTAAAACTGGGTCTGCAGACCCCCGTAATGGTGACGATGAACAATGTCAAGACGCCGCAGCAGCTGGCGGCCAAGCTCTCGCGTCAGATCGAGGCCGACTCTGCGGCGCTGGCCACGGCCTTCATGGATGAGGCCATGGCCGAACGGCTGGGTTTCTCGTCGCCGCTGACCATGTTCTCGATATTCCTGCCCAACAGCTACGAGTTCTATTGGACGGTGACGCCCGACGAATTTATCGAGCGCATGTACAAGGAGTACAAGCGTTTCTGGACGGGCGAACGCGACCAGAAGCGCAAGCGCAGCGGTCTGGACCGTGTCGAGGTCTCGACGCTGGCCTCGATCGTGTATGAGGAGACGCGCAAGACGGACGAGATGCCACGCATAGCGGGCGTCTACATGAACCGCCTGCGCAAGGGCATACCCCTGCAGGCCGACCCGACGATAAAGTATGCGATGCAGGACTTCGGCCTGCGCCGTATCCTCTACCGCCATCTGAAGTACGAGTCGCCCTACAACACATATATAAACCGCGGTTTGCCGTCCTCGCCGATATGCATGCCGAGCATTGCCGCCATCGACGCCGTGCTCAACTACGAGGAGAACGACTACATATTCTTCTGCGCGCGTCCGACGTTTGACGGCTATCACAACTTTGCCCGCACGCTCGCCGAGCACAATGCCAACGCGCGGGCCTACCAGCGCGAGCTGAACAAGCGCAAGATCAAGTGACGGCTCGTCGCGGCGGAACGGTTTGTCGGGCGAGATTTTCATGTGAGCCTCGGCCGGGCCAAATCCGAAAACTACGTTTGGGATATGTCCGCGTGCCCGGCTTTCACTATATTTGGATAATATAGGATGCGCCTCGGCCGAGCCAAATCCGAAAACTGCGTTTTCGATTTGTCTCTGCGCTCGGCTTTCACTATATTTGCCGAACGCATTGCCGCCAGTACGCGTGGCATACGTTGCGGCGACACGATTGCGGTGCTGCATGCGGAGGGCGTAAAACGATGGAAACAAACGAATAAAATCTGAAAAATATGTCAAAGAACACTTTCTGGAACGATGCTTCGCGGTGCGGAGCCATAGTAGGTGCGGTTCACGTGCTGTTTGCATGTCTGGGTATGTGCTTCCAGCCGATGGCGCTGCTTATATCTCTCGTCTCGCTGGTGGCGCAGATATGGTTGCTGGCACGCTTTACGAGCCAGCGCTCGGCGCTCTATGTGCAGGAGGGCTTCTCGTACTCGCAGAGCCTCGGTTTCATCGTCTCGATGGGTATCTTTGCCGGTATCGTAAGTGGCGCCTACGAGATTATTGCAAGCAACTTCCTCTTCACCGAGAAATACGAGGCCAGCCTGAACAACCTTATCGCCGTATATTCGCAGATGGGAACGTTCGACAATGCGGCTCTGGACAGCATGTCGAAACTCTACCGCTCGATGCTGTTCTCGCCCGTTCCGGTGCTGATGACGCAGATCTTCTCGCTGGTGCTGAGCTACGGTTTCTACGGTCTTTTCATCTCGATAGGGACCAAGCGCGAGGCCGATATCTTCCAGACGGTCGAGCCGGAGAGCGAGTCGGAGTCGGAGCGCGAGGCCGAGCAGGAGCCCGGGCAGAAGAAGGATTCGGAGCAAGAGTAAGATGGAAAAAAACGGTTTGGACATATCGGTCGTGGTGCCGCTCTACAACGAGCGCGAATCGCTGGCCGAACTGGTGGCGTGGATCGACCGCGTGGCGCGCGAGAATACCCTCACCTACGAGATTATCATGGTGGACGACGGTTCGCGTGACGGTTCGTGGGGGGAGATCGAGCGCCTGAGCGGACAGTACCCGGCCATTCGCGCGATACGTTTTGCGCGCAACTACGGCAAGTCGGCGGCCCTCTACTGCGGCTTCGAGGCTGCCGAGGGGAAGGTGGTATTCACCATGGATGCCGACCTGCAGGACTCGCCCGACGAGATTCCCGAGATGCGCCGCATGATTCTCGAGGATGGGTACGACCTTGTGTCGGGGTGGAAGAAGAAGCGCTACGATCCCGCGGGCAAGCGACTGCCGAGCAAGTTCTTCAACATGACGGCACGCATCGTGTCGGGCATCAAGCTGCACGACTTCAACTGCGGGCTTAAGGCCTACCGCCGCGAGGTGGTCAAGTCGATCGAGGTGTACGGCGAGATGCACCGCTATATCCCCATCCTTGCCAAGCATGCCGGTTTCAAGCGCATAGGCGAGAAGGTGGTACACCATCACGAGCGCAAGTACGGCGTGTCGAAGTTCGGAATGGAGCGCATGGTGAAGGGCTATCTGGATCTTATCACCGTGTCGTTCATGTCGCATTTCGGCCGCTCGCCGATGTATATCTTCGGCAGCCTGGGTACGCTTATGTTCCTCGTCGGAGGCTTTACCACGGTGTGGGTCATAGCCGCCAAACTCTACAAGCAGGCGCACGGCCTGCCGTTGCGTGCCGTAACCGACCAGCCGCTCTTCTTTGTTGCCATTCTGGCTGTTATACTCGGCGTGCAGCTTTTCCTTGCGGGATTCCTCGGTGAGTTGATCAACCGTAACTCGACGGACCGAAACACATATCTTATCGACCGCAGAATAAAACTCGAAGACAAAACACACAATTGTATATGATACAACGCATTCAAACACTCTATCTGTTTGCCGCGGCGGCCCTGATGACGACGGCTCTGTTCACGCCGCTGGCATACTTTGCCGCCGGTTCCGAAGAATATCTGCTCCGTGCCTTTGCTCTTGGCGGCGGCGAGACGTCGCAGTCCACGATATACATGGGTATCGTCATGGTTCTGGCGGCAGTCGTGCCCTTGGTGAACATATTCCTTTTCAAGCGTCGCATGCTGCAGATACGCCTCTGTGCCGTGGAACTGGTGCTGCTGCTGGGTACGGTGGCCTTTATCGGCATATATTACTACCTTAGCGGACGTATGGTCTCGCAGGCGGAGTTCCACGCACAGGGATTCCGTATCTCGGCTGTCTTCCCGCTGGTGGCGCTGGTGTTCGATTACCTGGCCATGCGTGCCATATTCCGTGACGAGCTGCTTGTAAAGTCGCTTGACCGTATCCGATAGACGGAAAGTATTGCCTTAAGCCGAAGGCCAAAGCTGTGATGCTTTGGCCTTCGGCGTTTTTGTGCCGCGCTGTTGCGTTGAGGACAAAAATGATTAAATTTGTATAATCGCGACCTTGTGTGGTGTTGCTGTGGGTTGCTGTTTACCTGAAAATGCCTTTATGTGATATGATTTCTGCCGGATATGTTGTTCGCAGGGTGGGCCTCTGCGTGGCGGTGATGGCCTGTGCGGTGACGTGTATGGTGTCGTGTGGTCCCAAGCATGAGGAATTCCGCCCGCAATTGGAGGTGTTGCTGCCTTCGGGAGTGTCGCTGGCCGACGGCAGCGTGAACTACGATGCCGGGGGCGGAGCGACGGATTTCGTCGTGCGGTCGAATGGCGGCTGGAGCATCACTGGCGGAGCCTCGTGGCTGGAGATATCACCTTCGTCCGGCACGGGAGACGGTGCCGTGAGGATATCGGCCGCCGCGGCCGAGAGCTCGCGCAGCGCTGTGGTCGAGGTGTCGATGACGCAGGCGCCGCAGGTGCGCATATCGTTCAATGTGGTGCAGCGAGTCGAGGAGACGGAACCCGAAGATCCCGAAGAACCCGACGATCCGTTGCAGGGTATAATCTACCGTGACAGTTTCGACGGCGCAGAGGCGCGTGCCGAGTACGGCCCGACGGGTGACGCATGGCCCGCCCTTGCCGAGATTCCCGGCTGTGCGGCCTTTGAGGGCCGAGGCTCTGACGGGGTACGTTACGGGGCCGACGGCGTGTCGGTCCGCAGCGACATGGCATCGGTGCCGGACGGTTATGCCGGGGCTTCGGGATGCAATAACCTGCTGTTTGGCGGTGGCGCCATGATGCAGGTGTCGGGCGTGGCTCTGGATGCGGCGGATGCCGATCTGCACCTCGCGTTCGGCCTTTGGACCGACAGCGGGCGGACAGCTGTCGGTGAAGATGTGGAAAAACCTCTGTCGGTGTGGATCAGCGGCGACGGTGAGCGGTGGAGCCGTATCGAATACGTCGACGATACGGTTGCGGAGGGGTGGCGCGGCGCGTCGTGTGACTTTTCGCTTGCCGCGGTTCCCGAGTCGCTGTGCGTGGCATTTGTGTGCGACGCGGATGCCGTGGTGAGAATCGATGATGTATCGTTGGGTGTCGGCGATGGCGGCAATGTCGTTGACCTCGACCTTGGCGGCGAGATCGACCGTGAGGAGCCGTCGGTCGATCCTCCGTCGGAGCGCGAGGTGACCGTGGCGGAATTAGTCTCCATGATGCCTGCCGCGGAGGGGCGTATTGTGGCTGATGCCAATAGCGACCTGTGGTTCGATGCCGTGGTGCAGACCGACCGCAAGGGAGGCAACTGCGCCGCTTCCGTATTGTGTCTGGCTGCGGAGAACGCTGTGGAGGCAGGCTGCGGCGTGAGCCTCGCGGGACCGGGCGTGGAGGCTGCGGCGGCGGGTCTCGTGCTGGGCGAGCGGGTGCGTGTTCGCTTGTTGCGCGGTGCGGCAATGCTGTGTAACGAGGGTGGCGCGCTCGGTATTACGGGAGAGGGCTCGGCGCCGTGGTTCGAGGTTACGTCGGACGGGTCGATAGCCGATGTGGCGGTCGCAGTGGTCGGCGTGCGTGATCTGGCGCGTTATCAGAATATGACGGTCGCCGTGCGGGGCGTGGAATCGGGCGGCGAGGGTGTATGGTGCGGCGACAGTGACGGCGAACACCTCTTTCGGGTGTCGGGCGAGACGCTGCATGTCTTTGTCCGTGGCGGTGCGGCGGATTTTGCGGGTCGCAGGTACGGGGCGGCAAGCGGCGAAATGCGTGGCGTGGTGACCATGCGCGGCGGCGTGGCGTGGCTGTGCCCGCGCAATGCGGCGGATGTAGCGGCCTTCGAGCCTGTTGCGCCGCCTGAGCCAATTCCTGTGACCATACCCGAACTCATAGCCATGATGCCGTCTGACGGCCGACCTGCCGTTATCGATGCCGAGTGCGACCGTGTGCTTACGGCTGTGGTTATGAACGACGTCGAGGGTGGCAACTGCCACGCCTCGCATCTTGTTCTTGCAACGCCGGGTGCGACGGAGGCGGGGAACGGCATCACTCTGTACGGGTCGTGTGTACGCCCTTCGGCGTTGGGCGTCAAACGTGGCGACAAGGTGGCCGTTACGCTGCGTGCATCGGCTGCCGTTGTGGTGAATTATCAGGGGATGTACGAGGTGACGGGCGATGCCTCGACCGTGTGGACCGAGGTCGAGATACTGGAGTCGGGTTGCGCGATACCGACCGTAACGATTCCCGCATCGCAACTTGCTGCCTGTCAGGGAATGGTGGTGAGGGTCGAAGATGCTGTTCCGCGTCGTGATGGTTTATGGTACGATGGCGTGCTGGGCGGCGATGTGCTCTTCGATACCGACGACGGTACGCTGACGGTGCGAACGCTTGCCGCGGCGACTTTTGCCGATCAGCGCTTCTCGGCCGTAAGCGGCGACATTGCGGGCCTTGCTGCCGTAATCGGCGGCAAGGCGGTGCTCATGCCGCGCAACGGCGAGGATGTCGCTGACTTTGCTTGCACGGAGGAGCCTACCGACCCCGACAATCCGTCGGTCGAGGAGCTCGAAGACACGACCGATCCGGAGACTCCTCCGGTCGAGGAACCCGATACCGGCGCCGGATATGAGATGGTGACATCGTTGTCGGCACTGCGCGCGGGGCGGTATCATATAGGTGGTTATCAGAATGGCAGCCTATATCTTGCTACGGGCGGTCTGACAAAGGTGAACCATTGCATGACGTCGGAGTTCCTCTTTGCCGACGGCAAACTCACGCCCTTGGGGGCTGAGGCTGCGGTGGTGACGCTGGAGAGTGCGGGTGTCGGGAACGGCTATTACCTGCATTTTGAGGGCGACGGCTACCTCTCGGCCACGGGCAGCGGCGCGGGCAAGCTGCGTTTTACCGAATCGCCGGTCGAGTACTGGATCGTTACGGAGAATCCGTCGGGCGGCTTCGACATGTTGCTCTCGGGCGACAAGTTCGTCCGTATGGTGGTGTCGAGGACGGCGCGCGAGGCATTGCTGCGTTCGGTTGCGGCCGACGAGCAGGGCAATGCCATCGTATTGATACGTATCGGCAGACAAGAGTGATGCGTATGGTGGCCTGCTTGCGATATTTGGTGCTGTTTGCCGCGGCGTGGATGCAGCCTTCGTTTGTGTCGGCGCAGACGGATACGGCGCAGCGTTATGTGGTTGCGTTTTACAATGTCGGCGATCTGTTCGATACGGAGGATGACCCTCTTACGGCCGATGAGGACATGCTGCCGCTGGCCGACCGCCATTGGACCGCGGAGCGTTACCGTGCCAAGCTGCAGTCGCTGGCGCGTGTCGTGGCCGAGTTGGGTGGGGAGCACGGCTTTCCCGCCATTATAGGTTTGGCCGAGGTCGAGAACCGTGCCGTACTGGACGATCTGGTTGCGGAACCTGCGATTGCCTCGGCTGGCTATGCCGTATGCCATGCCGATTCGCCCGACAGCCGCGGCATCGACGTGGCGGTACTGTATAGGCCCGATGTACTGCAGGTGGATCGTTTCAGCAGCGTGGCGATGGAGTGCGGTTACCCGCCGACGCGCGATATGGCGGTGTTCGAAGGCGGCATCTGTGGCGAGAGGCTGTATGTCGTGGCTGTCCATTGGCCGTCGCGTCGCGGCGGAGAGCGCAGCGAGGCGCAGCGCCGCCTGTGCGCCCGTCAGGTGCGGCGCATGGTCGACTCGGTGCGTCGGGCCGATGCTGCGGTAAAGGTTATTGTCATGGGCGATATGAACGACGAGCCGCACAACCGCAGCGTCGCCCGCGACCTGGGGGCGCGGCGGCGTTGCGACGGGGAGGCGCTCTACAACCCCTTTGCGGCGAAACGGCGTGTCGGCCGCGGGACATACCGTTACGACGGTCGCTGGAACATGCTCGACCAGATAGTCGTATCGCCCGACCTTGTGCGGCGCGGCGACGCGGACCGGGGGTTGAAGTTGCGCCCTGTCGGCGGCCGCGCTTTGGGCCGCGTGTTCCGTCGTGACTGGATGATGCGCGGGAGAGATCCGTATGCCACATACCGTGGCTCGGACTACATGGGCGGCGTGAGCGACCATCTGCCCGTATATGTGGTGCTGGGGCGGTGACGTTGCTTTCGGCAGGTTGGGGAATTGTCTTTGTGGTAAAAAAAATGTATATTTGCCATATAAAAATGTGTTGCTATGGCAGAGAAAAGCGTATTCCGTTACAAGGTAGATCCCCGATATGTCGATTTCACGCAGCGCGTGTCGATATCGTCGCTGTGCGACATCATTCTCAACGCCGCGGGGGAGGATGCCTACAATCTGGGCTTCGGTATTGACGTGTTGGGCGGGAAGAATCTGGCATGGGTGCTTTCGCGCATGTGTGTCGAGGCCGACGCGCTGCCCGCCGAGTATGACGAGTTCACGCTGCATACGTGGATCAGCGACTACAACCGCCTCGCCTCGACCCGAAACTTTACCCTCACCGACGCTTCGGGGCGGGAGTTCTGCCGCGCCGTGACGCAGTGGTGCATGATCGACTTCACGACGCGTATGCCTGCCGACATGAATACCATTGCTGGCATGCACGAGGGCGTTATTGTCGATGCCCCCTCGCCGTGCGAGCGCCCGCGCCGCATACGTGCCGTGGAGGGTGCGGTGGCGTCACGACACCGTGTGGCATACAGCGACATTGACTTCAACCGCCACATGAACACGATGCGCTATATCGACCTTTTGTGCGATGCCATGCCCATCGAGGCGCTGGAGCACATGCAGGCGTTGAGGTTCGACCTTAACTTCATGCGTGAGGCGCGTTACGGCGACGAACTGACGCTATGCATGGAGGGCGAGGGCTCGGGCCGCACGTTCGAATATCGCAACGAGGCGGGCGAGGCCTTGTGCCGTGCCGCTCTGGAGATACGCGGCTGACGTGTAATGAAGCGGCGCGGAGGTCTTTTCTCAATCACGTATTGGAACACATCACGCGGTGTGTTCCAATTTGTTTTGTCTTTGTCGGGACAATCCGTGCGGCGGCATAACGGGGTGGCGATACGGGGCTTCATCTCTTGTTTTGATGGCGCCGTTGTATTATCTTTGTAGGTAAGCATAAACCTGTTGGGATGAAAATTTGCCTTCTGGGCCCCGCGCACCCATATCGCGGCGGCATAGCTACGATAATGGAGACCATGGCACGCGAGTATGCGCGCCGTGGCAACGACGTGCGCATACTTACATTTACGGTGCAGTATCCCGAGCTGCTTTTCCCCGGCAAGAGCCAGTATGTGTCGACGCCCGCCCCCGGCGATGTGTCCATCGAGCGCGCGGTGAGTACGGTCAATCCCTTCAACTGGCTGCGTGTGGGATTGCGGTTGCGGCGCGAACGGCCCGACATGATACTCATGAAGTACTGGACGCCGTTCATGGCGCCGTGCTTCGGTACCATAGCCCGCCTTGCGCGCGGCAACGGCATCACGAAGGTAATCTGCCAGATAGACAATGTCGAGCCGCACGAACATCATTTTATCGACCGCCCGTTCAACCGCTGGTATCTGGGTGCTGTCGACGGTTATGTCTACATGTCGGAGCAGGTGCGCAGCGAGCTGGCGGCCTATACGTCGGCGCCGATGCTCTTCTCGCCGCATCCCATGTTCGAGAACTTCGGCAGTAGGGTCGACCGTGCGGAGGCATGCTGCCGTATAGGGGTCGATCCGTCGTTCGACTACACGCTGTTCTTCGGCCTGATACGCGACTACAAGGGTCTCGACATGCTGTTGCGTGCATGGAGCCGCTGGCGTCCCGCACGCCGCAAGCTGATTGTGGCGGGTGAGTTCTACACGTCGCGCGAGAAGTACCTCGACCTTATCTCGCGTGAGGGCCTTGCGGCGGATGTCGTGCTGCGCGACCGTTTTATTCCCGACGACGAGGTGCGTTACTATTTCTCGGCGGCCGACGCCCTTGTATTGCCGTACCGTACGGCATCGCAGAGCGGCGTGACGCAGATCGCCTATAATTTCTCGATGCCGATGATCGTGACCGACGTGGGCGGCCTCCCCGAGATTGTGCGCGACGGCCGTGCCGGCGCCGTCTGCCCGCCTACCGAGGAGGGTATCGAGGCCGCATTGCGACGCATGTACGAGCAGGGGCTTATGCCGCAGGTGCGGCAGAACATTGTTGCCGAACGCGAACGTTTCTCGTGGGGCGCCATGTGCGATCGCATCGAGGAGGTTTACGGCATGACCAAACGGTAGCCGAAGCCGGATAATCAAAGGCGGCACAAGTCCCCTTTACGGGGCTTCGTGCCGCCTTGTCATGTGTGTGGCATGTCCGTTACTCCACGGTTACGCTCTTTGCAAGGTTTCGCGGTTGGTCGACATCTAATTGTTTGGCTACAGCGACATGGTAACTCAACAGCTGCAGCGGTACGACCGACAGCAGCGGTGAGAGGCATGCCGGTGTTTCGGGGATCTCTATCACGTCGGAACATATCTTCCTTATCGTGTGGTCGTTCTCGGTTATAATGGCGAATATGCGTCCTTTGCGCGAGATTACCTCCTGCATGTTGGATATGATCTTATGGTAGAGCCGATCGTGCGGGGCAATGAATATTACGGGCATATCCTGGTCGATCAGGGCTATGGGGCCGTGTTTCATCTCTGCCGCGGGATAACCCTCGGCGTGTATGTACGAAATCTCCTTGAGCTTAAGCGCGCCTTCCAGCGCCACGGGATAATTCCAGCCACGACCGAGATAGAGACAGTTGCGGGCATATGTGAAGGTGCGGGCCATGTCGCGTATCTTGTCGTTCTGTTGCAGGACACGTTCTATCTTGTCTGGCAGGAGCGTCAACTCGCGCAGCACCTCGTTGTATTCGGCGGGATCGACGCTTCCGCGTTCCATGCCCAGTGCCAATGCAAACATGGCGAGTACGGTTACCTGTCCCGTAAATGCTTTGGTTGATGCTACGCCTATTTCTTGCCCGATGTGTACGTATGTACCTGTATCGGCCCTGCGGGCGATTGAACTGCCAACGCTGTTGACGATGCCGAAAACCATTGCGCCGCGTTCCCGTGCCGCCTCTATGGCCGCAAGCGTGTCGGCTGTCTCTCCACTCTGGCTTATGGCTATTACTATCTCTCCGGGATCTACCACAATGTCGTTGTAGCGGTATTCGCTGGCATAGGCCACTTCGGTGTGAATACGGCAGAAATGTTCTATCAGCTGCTTGCCGATTAGCCCGGCATGCCACGACGTGCCGCACGACACGATAGTGAAACGGCTGGCGTTTACCAACTTCTGCTTGTGCTGCTCGACGGCGCTTAATATGACCCGGTACCCACCGTCGGCCGCTATTACGCGGCCGCGCATGCAGTCCTTGAGTACGGCAGGCTGATCGAATATCTCTTTCAGCATGAAGTGCGGGAATCCCCCCTTGTCGAGCATCGTCAGGTCGAGGTCGATATCCTTTATCTCGAAATCTACCGAGCCCGTGCGGATGTTTTCGACCTGCAGCTCTTTGCCCTTTTCGATGATTGCCACCTCTTCGTCATTCAGATATACTATTTTCTTTGTATATTCGGCAATAGGGCTGGCGTCGCTGGCTATGAAGAACTCGCCGTTGCCTTCGCCCACCCCGATTGCCAGCGGCGAGGATTTGCGTGCGGCAACAATCCGTGTGGGATTACGTCTGTCAATGACGGCAATGGCATAGGCTCCGATGCATAGCTTCAGTGCGGAGAGTACTCCGGCCGCCAGATCGCAATCCCGTATGGTCATGATATATTCGATGAGTTGTACGATGACTTCCGTGTCGGTCTGGCTTTTGAACGTGTAGCCTCGTTTTTTAAGCTGCTCGCACAGCGTTGCGTAGTTTTCGATTATACCGTTGTGGACGATGGCCAGATTGCCCGACTGTGAGACATGTGGGTGGGCGTTTGTGACAGACGGTACGCCATGTGTGGCCCAACGCGTGTGTGCTATGCCCAGCGTGCCATGGTTGTTGCACTCCCTGGTCTTATCCTCCAGGTTGGCTACCTTCCCGGTGGCCTTATAGACCTCCATACGGCCTTCCCCGGTTACGATTGCGCATCCGGCGCTGTCGTAACCTCGATATTCCAGCTTCTTCAACCCTCCGATAAGAATGGGCAAGACAGGTCTGTTACCTGTGTATCCTACTATTCCGCACATATTTAATATCAGTTAAAGGTTACTTTACCAATATCAGGTCCGTTATAGCAGGTCGGCAGTTTCGGGTCGTGACAGTGTCCCTTTCGGGTTTTAGGTGTCGGGCAAGGGCCTTTACAGAAACAGTCCCGCCGTTATGACTATAACGGCGGGACTGCTTCCCGTAGTATGTATCGCGCAGGGATCCTATTTCTTGATATTGGGCTCCTCGAGCCGGTATCCGTACTTGCGGTCGGTGGCCTTGAGCAGCAGGGCTATTACGAGCGACAGCGTTGCGATGAACGTGAAGGTCAGCTCGGGCAGCGTGTAGTCGTAGGTGTTGGCGCCGCCGCTGGTGCCCGTGATGCAGAAGGTGTCGAGTATCCATCCGATGAGGTTGGGTACACCCCACAGGCCGATGTTCTGTATGAAGAATATCAGGGCGTATGCCGTGCCCAGCTGGTGCTGCGGGAAGATCTTGGCAACGGCGGGCCACATGGCCGAGGGCACGAGCGAGAAGGCTATGCCGAGGATTACCATGAGGATGACGGCCACGGCCGGGGCACTGACGAAGGGCATGGCGTACATTGCGTGTACGAAGATGAGCATCGCCGCACCCAGCGCCATGATCGAGGCGCTGCGGCCGCGCTTGTCGATATATCCGCCGAAGAGGGGCGTAAGGAAGAGGGCGCCGATGGCGGGCATGCCGGCGATGGTACCCGTGAGCTGCTCGCTGATGCCGTACTTGTTCATGAGGAACTCCGATGCGAACTTCTGGAAGGGGAATACGCACGAGTAGAAGAGTACGCAGAGCAGGGCTATGAGCCAGAATCCGCGGTTGGTGAGGATGCTGCCAACGTCCTTGAACGAGAATTTCTCGTCGTCGGCATCGTCCGTCTGCTCGATCTGGCTGTCGAGCTTGCGGTCCATCATCGAGAAGATGAAGAATGCCACCAGTCCACCCAGCAGCAGGCACAGACCCAGCAGTACGGGGGCCGTGAGCCCGAACGAGCGGGCGATGGGTATGGCGGCCGAGTATGCGGCCTGCGAGCCTATGCGCGCCAGCGCTACCTGTACGCCCATTGCCGTGGCGAGCTCCTTGCCGCGGAACCACTTGGCGATGATCTTGGTTACGGTGATACCGGCCACCTCGGCGCCCACGCCGAAGATGGCGTATCCGGCCGAGGCGATCATCACGCCCGACTTGTATCCGAGGATGGTGCCCGTGCTGCCGGCCATGGCGGTCATGGCGTAGTATTCGATTGCGGTACCTGCCACCATGAGCGTGGCGGCCAGCTTGCCGGTGAAGCGTACGCCGAAGCGGTCGAGGATGAATCCGCCCCAGATGAGCATCAGCAGGAACACGTTCAGGAAGCTGTATGCTCCGGTGAAGAAGCCGAATTCGCGGCTTGTCCAGCCGAGGTCGCTCTCGAGGATGGTCTTCAGCGGCGCCACCACGTCGTTGACGAAGTATGCGGCCATCATGGTGAAGGCCACCACACCCAGCGCTGTCCATCGCATGGCGGCCGAGTCGTTGAGTCTCTTGTAGGTTTGTGTCATATTGTCAGTATTTGTGTTTCGCGGTGTCGGTTCGGGGCGTTGGGCGGCCATCACGTGGCGTTACTGGTCGATGGTGCCTGCCGTGTAATACTTCAGCGCCTCGTATGCGTTCTCTATGCCCAGCTCGCCCGCCTTCGACAGGTCGAGGCATCCCTTGCGCGTATCCTTCATGAAGATCTGCACCAGACCGCGGTTGTAGTACGCCTCGCCGAAGTCGGGGTTAAGCTCTATGGCCTTAGAGTAGTCGTCGTAGGCCTCGGGCAGGTGTCCCGATATGGCGTGCAGGTTGGCGCGGTTGTAGTAGCTGTATGCAAAGGTGGGGTATAGCTTTATGGCCTTGTTTATATCCTCTATTGCGTCGTTGTAGTCGTAGGTGCGCGATCCCGAGTTACGCAGTCGGTTGGCCGGGTCGGAGTCTATCGATATGCGCTGGTAGGAGTTGTCGATCGACGATATGAAGTCGATCATCTCGGCGCGAGTGGTCGAGCGGTTTATGTAGAGGAACGGGTTCGACGGGTTGGCCGCTATGGCCGACGAGAGGGTGTTGACGGCATTGGTGTACTGCTTTATGAGCGACTGCGTCACGCCGCGCTGGAAGAGCAGCACCCACGAAGGCTCCTGTATGCGCATGCTGTCGAGCAGTGCGCGGTCCATGGCCACGAGCGAGTCGGCGGCGATGTTGCTCTCGTCGCGCGAGATCACCAGCAGCGGGTTGCCCACCTTCTGCTTGAAGTCCTCGGCGCGCTGTGCGTAGTAGAGCTCGTCGCGGGCCACGATTGCCGAGTCGGGGTACATGAGCGTGAACTTGAAGAGCGGTATGATCTTCGGGCCGGCGTCGGTCGTGTTCATGGCGGTGGTCTCGAATGCGTCGCCCGCCATCTTGGCGTCGAACGAGAGCAGCTTGTCGAACTTCTGCGTCGTGTCGGCGTATATCGAGTAGGTCGAGTCGCTCAGGCGCGAGCGGTATTCGGCGATCTTCTTCTCGGCCGTCTGCTTGTCGTCGCGCGCACCGGCGGGGTCGTTCAGCAGGAACTTCATGTAGCTGCGGTTGAGGTAGGCGTTGGCGAAGTCGGGGTAGAGCGATATGGCCTTGGTGTAGTCCTCGACAGCGGCCTCTATCTCACCCACCTGCGAATAGAGGTTGGCTCGGTTGTAATATACCAGCACGTTGTTGGGCGAGTACTCCACCACGCGGTCGTAGTCCTGCAGGGCGTTGTTGTAGTCGCCTATCTGCGAGCGGACGATGGCGCGGTTGAAGTATGCCAGCGAGTTGGTCGAGTCGAGCGCGATGACGCTGTTCAGGTCCTGCAGCGCCAGCATGGGCCGCTGCGTGTCGGAGTATACCACGGCGCGGTTGAACAGGGCGGGAATGTATGCCGAGTCGTACTTTATGGCCGTGTCGAAATCCTGCTCGGCCTCAGCGAAACGCTTCTGCTGCATGTAGAGCGTGCCGCGGCGGTTGTAGCCGTTGGGGTCCTCGCGGTTGGTGCGTATGCCCGTCTCGAAGTCCTCGTATGCCTTGAGCGTATCCTTAAGGTAGAGGTAGCACATGCCTCGGTTGATGTAGGCGTCGGCGACCTTCTTCTCCTGGCGTATGAACATGTCGAAATCGGAGATCGCCTCCTCGAACTGCTGGTTGAGCAGGCGCGTCACGCCGCGGCTGTAGTAGGGGCCCGGCAGGTCGGGACGCAGCTCAATGGCTTCGTGAAAGTCCTTCAGCGCATCGTCGTAGTTGCCCAGACGTGAGCGCGTTATGGCACGGTAGGTGTAGGCGTTGGTGAAGACGGGGTTCTTCTCGATCGCCACCGAGAAGTCGGCGTCGGCACCCAGCAGGTCGTCGAGGTTGTACTTGGCGATGCCGCGCAGGAAGTAGCCCTCATAGGCGTCGTCGTCGAAGCGCAGCAGTACGTTTAGGGTGTTTATCGCATCCTGGTAGTTGTCCTCCATCATGAAACGGCGTCCCATGTAGAAGAAATACTCCTTGTTGTATTGTGTGCTGGCGCTCCATGCCGCAAATAGCACAGCGAGGGTGATGACGGTTTTTCTTATCGCGCGTAATCGCATCTCAAGTTTTGCTCTCTGTTGGGTTCCCTGGTTCGATGTCCGTTATAGAACGTATCGGCGGGACATATTATTTTGTCGTTGTCGGCCGCCGTGTCATTGCGGGTCGTATCCGAAGCGTTGCAGCTGGCGTTCGTTGTCGCGCCAATCCTCCTGTACCTTGACGAAGAGCTGCAGGAAGACCTTCTTGCCGAGGAACCGCTCCAGATCCTCGCGTGCGGCCTGTCCCACGCGCTTGAGCTTCTCGCCCTTGTGTCCTATGACGATGCCTTTCTGCGAGTTGCGTGCCACGTATATCGTGGCCGATATACGGTCGATCGAGGGTTCCTCCTTGTAGGTGTCGATCTCGATCTGGCAACAGTAGGGTATCTCCTTGTCGTAGTTGAGCATTATCTTCTCGCGGATGATCTCCGAGGCGAAGAAGCGCATCGGGCGGTCGGTGAGCGTGTCCTTCGGGTAGAAGGGCTCGCCCTCGGGCAGGCGACGCAGTATGGCCTCCAGCAGTCCCTTCATGTTGAACTGCTCCTTGGCCGATACGGGTACGATCTCGGCATCGGGCATTTTCGAGTGCCAGCGGTCGACGATGGCCTCGAGCGCTTCGGGCGTGGTGAGGTCGATCTTGTTGACTACCACCACGGCGGGTATGCCGCTGCGGACGATGCGCTCGACGATGTCGTCCGAGCGGTCGCTCTGCTCGACGGTGTCGGTGACGTAGAGTATGACGTCGGCGTCGTCGACGGCGCCGCGTACGAAGTTCATCATCGACTCCTGCAGTTTGTATGCCGGTTTGAGTATTCCTGGAGTGTCGGAATATACGATCTGGAAATCCTCGCCGTCGACGATGCCCATAATGCGGTGGCGTGTGGTCTGTGCCTTCGATGTGATGATCGAGAGGCGCTCGCCTACCAGGGCGTTCATGAGCGTCGACTTGCCGACGTTGGGATTGCCTATGATGTTTACGAATCCTGAACGGTGCATCCTTATGTTTATAAGATTGGCAAATATAGCCATAAAAAATAACCCTTGCAAACGCAAGGGTCATAACTGTCGGGTTTCTGCGGTCCGGTCGTGTCCGAAGAATGCGCTATCGGCGGAATCCGCGCGGCATCTTGGGCATCTTCATGTTTCCGCCGGCAACCATCTTCATCATCTTGCGCGTCTCCTCGAACTGCTTCATCAGACGGTTGACGTCGGCCAGCGTCGTGCCGCTGCCCTTGGCTATGCGCTCGCGGCGGCGGGCGTTGATTATCTCGGGCTTCTCGCGTTCCTCGGGCGTCATCGAGCCGATGATGGCCTCGGTCTGCTTGAAGGCGTCGTCGGGTATGTCGACATTCTTGAGCATCTTGCCCATGCCGGGGATCATCGATGCTATATCCTTCAGGTTACCCATCTTCTTGATCTGGTTGATCTGGTCGATGAAGTCGTTGAAGTTGAACTGGTTCTTTACGATCTTCTTCTTCAGTCGGCGTGCGGCCTCCTCGTCGTACTGCTCCTGCGCGCGCTCCACGAGCGATACCACGTCACCCATGCCGAGAATACGGTCGGCCATACGCTCGGGGTGGAATACCTGCAGGGCATCCATCTTCTCGCCGCTCGAGATGAACTTCAGCGGCTTGTCCACAACCGAACGGATCGAGATGGCGGCACCGCCTCGCGTATCACCGTCGAGCTTGGTCAGTACCACGCCGTCGAAGTCGAGACGGTCGTTGAACTCCTTGGCCGTGTTTACGGCGTCCTGTCCCGTCATGGCGTCGACCACGAAAAGCGTCTCGCTCGGCTTCACGGCGCCCTTGATGGCCGTTATCTCCTGCATCATGGCCTCGTCGACGGCAAGACGTCCCGCCGTATCGACTATAACCACGTTGTACGACTTCTCGCGGGCGTAACGTATGGCGTTCTGTGCGATCTGCACGGGGTTCATGTTGCCCTCCTCGGTGTAGACCTCCACGCCGATCTGCTGGCCCAGCACCTTCAGCTGGTCGATGGCGGCGGGACGGTATACGTCGCCTGCAACGAGCAGCACGTGGCGGCCGCGCTTGGTCTTGAGCATCGAGGCCAGCTTGCCCGAGAATGTCGTCTTACCCGAACCCTGAAGACCGGCGATGAGTATGACGGCGGGCGTGCCCTCGAGCTTGATGTCGGTGGCCGTGCCTCCCATGAGCTGTGCCAGCTCGTCGCGCACGATCTTGGTCATCATCTGTCCGGGCTTGACGGCCGTCAGCACGTTCTGGCCCAGAGCCTTCTGCTTCACCTCGTCGGTGAAGGCCTTGGCTACCTTGTAGTTGACGTCGGCGTCGATCAGCGCGCGGCGTATCTCCTTGAGCGTCTCGGCTATGTTGATCTCGGTAATGCGGCCCTCGCCCTTGAGTATTTTGAACGATCGTTCAAGTTTGTCGGTTAAGTTCTCAAACATCGGCGTTATGACTTTTTCGTTAGTGTTCGGATATGTTTATCATGTGAAAATCATGCAAAGATATAAAATCTTTGTCATTACAGCCTAATGGCCCGAGGTTTTTGCTGTTTTATTCGCTGCGTAAGGCGTCGCGGCCCCGCGGATGGCCCTCCCGCGATAGGTACATGGGCGATGACGCATTCTTGTAACAAAATATTAATATCCGTGTATCGCTTTTTTACATATCTTGCCCCCAAATTTGATTCTTATGCCAAAGAACGAAATCAAACGGCCCTATCTCGACCGCGATGTCAGCTGGATGTACTTCAACCGAAGGGTTTTGCAGGAGGCCTGCAAAGAGGATGTTCCCTTGCTGGAAAGACTTAATTTCCTGGGAATATACTCCAACAATCTCGACGAGTTCTTCCGTGTGCGAATGGCTTCGCAAAACCGTGTGGCCGAGTGGGACAGGCGCTCGCGCGAGTCGAAGACGGCGGCCGAAGTGGTGAAGCAGATCAACCGCATAAACAGCCGTTATGTCAAGGATTTCGAACTGGCCGTAAGGCAGATCAACAGCCTGCTGGCCGAGAACAACATCTGCATCATATCCGACACCGATGCCGATGCCGAGCAGCTGGCGTTCATACGCGACTATTACCAGCGGCGCATCGATGGCTATGTGATCCCCATCTGGCTGTCGGCCGTCAAGCACCTCGACTACGAGACCGACGAGAAGATATACCTCGCGGTCAAGGCGAGCCGTACGGCCGCATCGGGCAAGCGCTCATGCGACTATGCCTATTTCAGCCTGCCGGTGAGCAGCTGCGGGCGTTTTGTCCGTCTGCCCGATAAGGATGGCCGGAGCTACATCATGTATATCGACGACGTCGTGCGCTGCTGCTTGCCCGAGGTGTTCGAGGGCAACGGTTTTGACACCTTCTCGGCCTATACGTTCAAGTTCACGCGCGATGCCGAGATGGAGATCGACAACGACCAGCGCAAGGGTATCCTGCAGAAGATCTCCAAGGGTCTGAAGAGCCGTCGCAAGGGCGAGCCGCTGCGTTTCCTCTACGACGGTAACATGCCCGACGACCTGCTGCGCAGGGTGCTCGGCAAGTTGGACCTTGGCGAGCGTGACTCCATAATGAAGGGCGGACGCTACCAGAACCACAAGGACCTGATGCACTTCCCCTCATTCCCCGAGCGCGGACTCAACTATGCTCCTTTCGAGGCCATACACCGCTTCTCGCTGGAGGGGGCCGACAGTATCCTCGACCGTATTGCGCAGCAGGACCGTTTCCTGCATGTGCCTTACCACAGTTTCGACTCCTTTATCCGCGTGTTGCACGAGGCGGCTACGAGCCATAACGTGCGCAGCATCAAGATCACACTCTACCGCCTGGCGAAGGACTCTAAGGTGGTGCGGGCGCTGATAGCCGCCGCCCGCAACGGCAAGAAGGTGACGGTTGTAATCGAGCTGCTGGCCCGCTTCGACGAGGAGTCGAACATGGAGTGGTCGCAGAAACTCGAAGAGGCCGGCGTGAAGGTGATATTCGGTGTCGAGGGCCTGAAGGTGCATTCGAAGGTGCTGCACATAGGCATGAAACGCGGGGCCGACCTGGCGTGCATCAGCACGGGCAACTTCCACGAGGGCAACGCCCGCGCCTATACCGACTGCATACTGATGACGGCGTCGAAACGCATCGTCCGCGAGGTGAGCGAGGTGTTCGAGTTCATCGAGCGCCCCTACAGCCCGATCCATTTCAAGGAGCTGCTCGTCTCGCCCAACGACATGAAGCGCCGTTTCATATCTCTCATAAACACCGAGATACGCAACAAACGCAACGGCAAGCCCGCCTACATACGTATGAAGCTCAACCATATAACCGACCCGGTTATGGTCGACAAGATCTACGAGGCGGCCTTTGCGGGCGTTGACATCGACATCTCGGTGCGGGGAAACTGCTCGATCGTGACCGATGGCTTGCCCGAAAACTGCCATTTGCGCATAAACGGCATAATCGACCGCTTCCTCGAACACTCAAGAATATTTATCTTTGCGGCAGGCGGCGAGGAGAAGGTGTTCATCGGCTCGGCCGACTGGATGCTGCGCAACCTCGATAACCGTATCGAGGTGGTCGCTCCGGTGTACGACCCGACGATAAAGCGCGAAATGAAACTCATCGTCGACAGCGCGCTGCGCGACGTGCATCAGGGGCGTCTTGTGGACGGCACGGGGAACAACCTTCCGTGGACGTGCGACGATCCGCTGCCGGGCGGTTCGCAGAAAGCCCTTTACGACCACTATCGGGAGCTGGAGCGGACGGAACGCCAATACGATTCGAGTGAGGACTAACCATTGCGTGTTATGGAAGAGGATATAAGGAAATATAACGATCATGCCGTTACCTATGCGGCTATCGACATCGGCTCGAATGCCGTCCGTCTGCTCATCAAGCAGCTGGAGGACGACCACCGCCCGCTGTTCAACAAGGTGTTGCTGTTGCGCGTGCCGCTGCGGCTCGGTTTCGACGTGTTCCGCAACGGCGGCCGCATATCCGACGGCAAGCGCAAGGACCTGATACGGCTGATGAAGTGCTACAAGAACCTGATGAAGATCTACGACGTGTCGGACTACCGTGCCTGTGCCACCTCGGCCATGCGCGATGCCGTGAACGGCGACGAGGTGATACGTCAGGTGCGCAAGAAGACGGGTATCGACATCGAGATTATAAACGGCCAGGAGGAGGCGCAGGTGATTTACAACAACCACATCGAGAACATGCGTGATCGCCGCGGAAACTACATGTATGTCGACGTCGGCGGCGGCAGCACCGAGATCAACCTTATGGTTGACGGCGGGCTGATCTGTTCGCGCTCCTACAACATCGGTACCGTCAGAATGCTCAACAATGCCGTCACCGAGGGCGAATGGATGCGTTTCCGTGCCGATATGGCCGACCTTGCGGCCTCTTACCCGGGGATAAACATCGTCGGCTCGGGCGGCAACATAAACAAACTCTACAAACTGGTCGACCGACGCGACAAGCGTCAGGCGCGTATGCATACCTCGTCGCTGCAGGCGCTTCACGACCGTTTGAAGGAGATGACGGTCAAGCAGCGCATGGACGAGTATAACCTCAAGCCCGACCGTGCCGACGTTATTGTGCCTGCGGGGGAGATATTCCTCACGATAGCCACGATTACCGGCGCGACCTACATCTATGTGCCCGTGATCGGACTCTCGGACGGTATCATCGACGGTCTCTACACCAAGCACCTCGAAAGCCTTGCCCGTTAGCGGTATTTGCCGTCGGTGCTGCGCTGCGGCTGCTAACCGTGGCGCCGATTATTTGCGAAAAAAACGTATCTTTGTCGTGCCTGCCGCAACGTGGCGGGCACGGCCGTTTTGTGCGGCACGGTTTCAACAGCGTGGATTATGTACTTTACGGGACTTATAATAGGCATAGCTACATTCCTTGTCATAGGAATCTTCCACCCGCTTGTCATCAAGGGGGAATACTATTTCGGTGTACGCATCTGGTGGGTATTCGCGCTCTCGGGCGTGGTGACGGTGGCGGCGTCGCTGCTTACGGAGAATGTTCTTGTCTCGACGCTGCTGGCGGTGTGGGGCGCTTCGTCGTTCTGGAGTATCGGCGAGCTGTTCGAACAGCGCAAGCGGGTAGAGAAGGGCTGGTTCCCAAAACGCGAGAAGCCCGAAAACGGTAAGAAAACCGGTTCGGCCGGTAAGTAGAAGCCGGAGCGGATCGGCCTGAAACATGCCGGCCGCGCGTCGTTGCCCGAGTATGAGGCAGACGGCGCGCGGTCGTGTTATTTTTTGTTGGATGGGTATTGCAGCTTGGGGTTGTTGAGGTGACGTTCCCTGTCGCGCGACGTCTTCTTGGCGAAGGAGGCCTTGATGGCGGCGGTGAGGTCGACGCCCGTCTGGTTGGCCAGGCACGTTACTACCCATATTATGTCGGCCATCTCCTCGGCCATGCGCTCGTCCGAGCATTCGTCGCTGCTCTTGGCCGACTGGTCGCCGTAACGCCGCGCCATGATTCGGGCCAGCTCGCCCACCTCCTCGGTGAGGACGGCCATGTTGGTCAGTTCGCTGAAATACCGTACGCCGTAGGTCTTGATCCAGGCGTCGACACGCTGCTGCAGTTCGCTTATCTCCATCGTAATTCGAGTTCTGTCGCCGTCGCCGTCGCTGGGCCGCGCGGCGGTGTGTTCCGTGCTGCAAAGATAGCGGCTTTTTGCAATCACGTACGCTGCTTTTGCCCCGAGGCGCTCGTATGCGGCAGTTTTGCATGACAAAATAAGGCGCATTTATGCAAAAAACAGTATATTTGGATTGCCGAGATATCCATGCACACCGCCCATGAGGAGAATCATCATATCGCTTTTTATGATACTGGCCTGCGCTGCCGCCGTGGCGCAGGAGGAGGCCGACGACTACTACCTCTACAAACTCGAGGGGCAGGAGCAGGCCGAGCCGCGGCGTGTCGAGACCGATACGATGCTCTTCTACCGTGCCGTACAGCGCGGCGACGATCTCTACGGACGCATCACCGAATATTCGTTCATCCATGTCGACTATTCGCGCCGCGGCATCTATTATGCCGACCGCCCGGCACTGATCGACGGTATTGCAATCCGTCGGGCCAATATGGCGGTGGTGCGGCGCCTCGGGCTTTTAGAGTATGGACAGGCGGGATTGTCGGGGTCAGTCGTTTCAGCCGGCGGTATGGTCGGGGCGGATATCTTCTCGACGGCGGAGGGTGTGCCTTTGGAAGGAGGCAACGTCGGGGTCTTCTTCTCGGGCCGTGGATATCTCGGCGGCGGCCGTGCAGCCCTGTCGGCCACTATGCGGCGCGGGTGGAGCATGTCGCTCTATGCCGCGGGGCGCGGCGGCAGCGACCTATATGTCGACGGTGTGTACACGACGGCCGCCGACATGGGGCTCCGCCTGACGAAGGAGCTGGGCTCGGGCGGTACGTTTGCCGTGGTGGCGGCGGCAGCGCTGTCGGAGCGGGGGCTGCGTTCGGGTTCTACCGAGGAGGCATTTTCGCTTACGGGCGACCGGTTGTATAACCCCGTATGGGGCCGTCAGGACGGACGCGAGCGCAGCGGCCGCGTGCGGCGCGAGGCGGTACCATTCGTGATGGTGTCATACAACTCCTCGCCGTGGGAGCGTACGCGCATACGTGTCTCGGCGGGCGGCGACTGGGGCGAACGCCAGTATGGCGCTTTGGGGTGGTACGACGCAGCAACACCCATGCCCGACAACTACCGTAACCTGCCCAGCTACTTTGCCTCGCCGTCGGCTGCGGCGGCCGTGGCCGAGGCATGGCGTGCGGGCGACGAGCGCTATACGCAGATCGACTGGGAGGAACTATACGCCCAGAACAGAATGTCGTCGCGCGGGGCCGTATATGCCTTCGACGACCGTGTGGAACGTATCGCCCGCGGCGAGGTGGCCGTGACGGTCGAACATGACGTGGGGCGCGGCCTCACTCTCGGCTGGGGCGTGCGCGGCCGTTACGACAACGTGCGGCGCTATAAGCGTATGCGCGACTTGCTGGGGGCGGCCTATCTCGAGGATATCGATTACTTTCTTACCGACGATGACACCTTCTCAAACATGCTGCAGAACGACCTGCGTAACCCGGGGCGGCGCATTGTCGAGGGTGACCGCTTCGCCTATGACTATGCGCTGACGGATCGGCGGGCGGCCCTGAATGCCCATCTGGAGTATGCCGGCGATCGCTGGCTGGTGGATTGCGGCATCGAGGTGGCGGGGGAGCAGCTGTTCCGCCGCGGATATTACGAGAAGGAACTCTTTGCGGGCAGCGGGTCGTACGGACGCTCTGCGGTTAAGACATTTGCGCCCTATACGGCCAAGGTGTCGGTCGGGTATTCGCTGTCGGCACGGCACTCCCTGTCGCTGTCGCTGATGTCGGCGGCGGTGGCTCCCGCGGCTGACGATATGTTCCTCAATGCGCAGTACAACAACCGCGTGGTTGACAACGCCGTGCCCGAGCGTCGCCGGGCGGCCGAGGTGGGATACCGTATGGTGATGGGTGCGGCCGATGTGTCGTTGACGCTGTTTGCGGCGCAGACCCGCGATGCGCGCCGTACGATGCGTGCCTACGACGACCTGTCGTACCTCTACTGCGACGTCGATGTCGAGGGCATAGGTATGTTGCGCTACGGTGTGGAGGCGGCTGCCGAGGTGCGCTTCGCCGAGCGTCTGCGCGGTGCTTTCGGCCTGGCGGCGGCACGGTACCGCTATGACGGGAATCCTCGTGTGTCGCACTATTCCGATACGGACAATTCGGAGGTGTGCATCCGTTCGGTGAGCTACATGGATGGCCGCACGGCAGGCGGGGCGCCGCAGCTGTGCGCCACGGCCGAGTTGACCTGGTTAGACTATCGCGGCTGGGCCCTCTCGTGCGGTGCGGGTGTGGCGGCGGCGCGGTATGTCGATCCGTCGTTTGTGCGGCGTACGGAGCGCGTGGCGCGGCAGGCCTCGGTCTCGGCCGAGATATACGATGAGTTCATGTCGCAGCAGCGGTTGGGCGATGCCGTCACGGTCGATGCTTCGGTGTCGCGGTGGTTCTACACGCGGCGCGGCAGGGTGGTGGTGACGCTGTCGGTGCGCAACCTGCTCGGGGAACGCGATACGGTGTACGGCGGGTATGAATCTTCGCGCCTGCGACGTGTCGCCTCGGGGGCGCAGACCGTTTTCCGGCCGTTGGACAATATTATAACTTATTCTTATCCCCGAACGTTTTATTGCGTTGCTGCATGGAAATTCTGATTACTGTTAATTAAAAAACAGTAATCGAAATTTGTTATTGTCGAAATAATGTATATATTTGTAGTGCGCGACTTCCTGATTTTTATAATTATGATTGTAGGTGTACCTCGGGAGATAAAGAACAACGAGAACCGTGTCTCGCTTACGCCGGCGGGTGTTCATGAGCTTGTCGGACGCGGTCACAGGGTCGTTGTACAGACTACGGCGGGCCTTAACAGCGGCTTCGACGACGAGGCTTACGTTGCTGCCGGAGCCGAGATCCTGCCATCGATCGAGAGCGTGTATGCCTCGGCCGAGATGTTGATGAAGGTCAAGGAACCTATCGAATCGGAGTATGCGCTTGTCCGCAGGGGACAGCTGGTGTTTACCTACTTCCACTTTGCCAGCAGCGAGGCGTTGACGCGAGCCATGATCGACAGCGGCGCCGTCTGCTGTGCCTATGAGACGGTGGAGCGCGACGACCATACGCTGCCGCTGCTTGTGCCCATGTCGGAGGTGGCGGGACGCATGGCGGCGCAGGAGGGGGCCTACTATCTGGAGCGCCCCCGCGGCGGTCGCGGCATACTCATGGGCGGTGTGCCGGGCGTAAGGCCGGCGCAGGTGCTTGTCATTGGCGGCGGTGTCGTCGGCACGGCCGCGGCGCGTGTGGCCGCAGGCATGGGGGCCGACGTGACTATATGCGACGTGTCGCAGCGCAGGATGTCCTACCTGAAGGATGTGATGCCGGCCAATGTGCGTACGCTTATGTCCAACACGCTGAACCTGCGCGAGGAGGTGCAACGGGCCGATCTGGTTATAGGGGCCGTGCTCATACCCGGGGCCTCGGCGCCGAAGCTGGTGACGGCGGATATGGTGCGCAGCATGAAACGCGGCGCCGTCATCGTCGATGTGGCCATCGACCAGGGCGGCTGTTGCGAGACATCGCGTCCCACGACGCACGAGAATCCTACATATTACGTCGACGGCGTGCTTCACTACGCCGTGGCGAACATACCCGGCGCCGTGCCGTGTACATCGACGGCGGCGCTGACCAATGCCACGCTGCCATATGCCGTGCAGCTGGCCGACAAGGGATGGAAGAGAGCATGCAGTGAGAGCATGGAGCTATATCGTGGCCTGAACGTAGTCGAAGGCAAGGTTACATATCGCGGCGTTGCCGAGGCGTGGAACCTTCCCTACGAACCGGTCGGGTTATGATATGTTTTTTGTATTTGGTTACTTTTGCAACGGAGCGCGGGTCGCTCCGTTTTTTTGTCCCGCGGCGGACGTGTGGCGCGACGATTTGGTCGTTTGGCGGGAAGGCGTTATCTTTGCGGACGGATCGCCGCGTTAGCGCCGGCGGCCGAAATCCTATTAAACGAGAAGATTATGGCAGGATCGAACTTTGTCGATTATGTGAAGATATTTGCCCGCTCGGGTCACGGCGGGGCCGGCTCGTGCCACTTCCGTCGCGAGAAGTTCGTCGCTTTCGGCGGACCCGACGGCGGCGACGGCGGCAAGGGCGGCAGCATCGTGCTGCAGGGTGACCGCCAGTATTGGACGCTTATACACCTCAAGTACCAGCGTCACCAGTTTGCCGAGGACGGCGAGTGCGGCCACGGAGCGCGGTCGACGGGTAAGGATGCCCGCGACATTGTGATCCCGGTACCTCTGGGTACGGTGGCGCGACGCGTCGTCGAGCACGAGGACGGATCGATCACCAACGAATATGTGGGCGAGGTTACGGCCGACGGCGAGCGTCTGGTGCTGTTGAAGGGCGGTCGCGGAGGTCTTGGCAACTGGCACTTCAAGACTTCGACCAATCAGGCTCCGCGATATGCACAGCCCGGTGAGGAGGGCGACGAGGGTGCCTTCATCCTCGAGCTGAAGGTGCTGGCTGATGTCGGCCTGGTGGGTTTCCCCAACGCCGGCAAGAGCACGCTGCTGTCGGTGGTGTCGGCCGCCAAACCGAAGATTGCCGACTACGCCTTCACCACGCTCGAGCCGAATCTTGGCATCGTGGAGGTGCGTGACCACAAATCGTTCGTCATGGCCGATATACCGGGTATCATCGAGGGCGCGCACGAGGGTCGCGGGCTCGGAACACGTTTCCTGCGTCATATCGAGCGTAACTCGGTGCTGCTGTTTATGGTCCCGGCCGACAGCGACGACGTCGCGCGCGACTACGAGGTGCTGCTGGGCGAGCTTACGCAGTATAATCCCGAACTGCTCGACAAGCAGCGCCTGCTTGCCGTCACCAAGTGCGACATGCTGGATGACGAACTTATGGCGCAGATGCAGCCCCACCTGCCCGAGGGCGTGCCCACGGTATTCATATCGTCGGTCTCGGGCCTCAATATCGCCCGCCTGAAGGATATGCTTTGGGAGGCGTTGCAGAAGTAGCCGCGGTCATTTGCCGCCGTCGGAGGGGAATAGTATCTGATGGTTGGCTATGCGCAGCGAGTATTCGCCGTTGAAGTATTCCAATATTCCCCGCATGGTCCCGTATCCTGCGGGGATTTTTTCGTCGCGGTAGTCGCATCGGGCGATGGTGCGTATGGCCAGAGTGCGGCCGTTGCGGTCGGTGACGGTGCGCGAGGTGTCGACATGGTCGCCCGTTATGGGGTCGGTGTCGCACCATGCGAGGCCGGCTTCGCTGCCGAAGGTCACGCCGTCTATCTGCAGCAGCGACCCGACAAGCGACGGGTTTATCTCCCCGAGGCCGGCTGCGACGGGAATGACGGCCTCGGCCGAAGCCGTGTCGGTGCGGAAGTAGCGCTGGATGTCGCCCTCGGCTATGCGGTCGACGGAGTATTCGCCCGTCGGGGCGGCGCCGAGCATTATGCGGCCGCCGTAGTCGCCCAGGGCGAGCGACGTGCAGTGTACGGTTACGCGCGCGGCTATGGGGAACAGTTCGGCCGTGCGGCGCGAGTTGACGGCAATCTCGATGCCGCCCGAGGCGTCGCAGATGACTATCGTGCGGTCGTATTCGCCGTAGAGGTCGTTGGCGGCAACGTGGCCCGTGATGTATATGTCGCGGGTTATGGTGAACGATTCGGCCGTGCACAGCGTCTTGAGGTGGGCTATGGAGATGGTGCCGCGAGGATCGTTGCCGTACCCGGGAGCGGGGTCGGAGCATGCGGCGCACCATAGGGCGGCGACCAGCAGCGCGATGTTATTCATATGGCGTGCAATCGCTCTCATCGCGCATCTTTATCATGTAGTATTCGTCGCTGCCGACCTTGCCGCGCTGCAGTATTCCCGTGATGGCGACTGTGCCGTCGGGCACGGCGTGGCGGGCATGGACGGCATATTCCGATGTGTATACGGCTACGATGCGGCCCGCAGCGTCGGCGAAGAAGTTGTAGCCGTGCCATGTACCCTCGGTGTTGGCCTCCCATGCCGAGGCGAACTGCTCGTCGGTGACGCACCGCAGCCTACCGACGGTGATCAGCCGCCCGCACATGTCGGGTGTCATGCCGGCCGTGGTGACGGGTTGCGGGGCTACGGGGCGCCGCACGTCGCTGCGCATGACGTGGCGGTCGATGACGGCGCGCGCCGAGAAGTATGCCGTGGGGTAGTAGTCGTAGGATTCGGGCGCGAGGCCGATCTGCATGACGCCGTAATGTTCGCCCGCTGCGCAGCCGTCGAGCGTGACGGTTATGTAGTACCCTTCGGGATAGATGTTGTGCAGGCCCGTGATGCCGGCCATGATTTCGGCGCCGCCTGAGGCATCCTCGATGGTGAATGTCCTGTAGAAGTTTGAGGCGGCGTCGCTCGATGTGACATAGCCGCCGATGGTGATGTCGCGGTCGATCACTATCGTGCCGTCGCGGCACAGGTCGTGCAGGTCGGCAATCGCCATGTCGGGCACAGGGGGCGCGACGGGCTGCGATGCCGGGTCGTCGAAGTCGCGGCAGCCGCCTGCGGAGGCTGTCACGGCGGCGACGGCGGCGCACAGCAGCGCGTGCCTTGCGATACGATGTGAGATTGGAAACCGCATATGAACAAAGATAGCTGTTTTTACGGAAAAATGTGTATTTTTGTCTCCTATACTGATTGCCGCTATGTTTAAGTTTCAGATACAGACTCCCGCTGCGGAGCCCATCGAGCAGCTGATCGTGCCCGACAGCGTACAGAAGGCGCGTTTTGCCGAGACCATCAAGGAGTTGTCGAACCTCGACATGCACGAAATTTTCAAGGAGATCCTCTCGTGGCTGGTGTGGACCGGAATTAAGGTGTGCATCGCGCTGCTGATATATTACGTCGGCCGGTGGCTGTTGCACCGCCTGGTGAACATGTTCGACCGCATAATGACGCGTCGCGGCACCGAGATCACGCTCCACACGTTCCTGCTGACGCTGATACGCACGTGCGGATACATCGTTCTGGTGGTGGTTATTGTGTCGGTGCTGGGTGTCGATTCGGCGTCGTTCGTGGCCATACTGGCATCGATGGGTTTGGCCATAGGTATGGCCCTGAGCGGCACGTTGCAGAACTTCGCCGGCGGAGTCATGATACTTGTGTTGCGCCCCTACAAGGTGGGCGACTACATCGAGGCGCAGGGCGTAAAGGGTACGGTACAGGCCATCAGGCTCTTTACCACCACAATTACGACCTTCGACAAGCAGACGATATACATCCCCAACAACTCGATATCGACATCCATCATCAACAACTACTCGGCGGCCGACAAGCGCCGTTGCAGCTGGAAGATATCGGTTTCGTACGGCGACGACTACGACGTGATACGCGCCGCCATGCTCGAGATTATCAAGCGCGACAGCCGCGTGCTGGACGACCCTGCGCCGTATGTGCGTATCGACAACCTTGCCGACAGCGCCGTGGTGATCGAGGCGCGCGCGTGGGTCATGAACGCCGACTACTGGGATGTGCTGGACCGCATAATGGAGGCATTCTACAAGGAGCTTCCCGAGCGCGGCGCCAATTTCCCCTTCCCGCAGCTGGATGTTCATCTGTCGAAGGAGAATTGAACGTAAAGGAATATGTTTTATATATAATTCATCAAACACTTCAAAATTATGGAATTCAAGGATATTCTGGCCATTTCGGGTATGCCGGGCCTTTATCGCTATGTGGCTCAGTCTACGCGCGGAATCATCGTCGAGTCGCTTGTTGACGGCAAGCGCATGAACGTCGCAGGCACGTCGCGTGTGAGCGCGCTGTCGGAGATCTCGATGTTCACCGAGGGTGACGACATAGCTCTGGCCGAGGTCTTCACCCGCATGTATACCCACACGGGCGGCAAGGAGGGTCTCTCGCACAAGGAGTCGCCCGAGCGCATCAAGGCATATTTTGCCGAGGTATTGCCCGAGTATGACCGCGACCGCGTGCATGTGTCGGACATGAAGAAGGCGCTTTCGTGGTTCAACATCCTCGTAGGCGCCGGCCTCACGGAGTTCAAGCTGCCCGACGAGGAGGGCGAAGCTGCGGCCGAGGAGCCTGCAAAGGCCGAATAGCCGCTGCGATACGGTCTGTGCGGCCCGCCTTCGCCAGAAGGCGGGCCGTGCTGCTTATGTGGCCGAAGAAACGAAATACGGGCCCGAATCTCGAATGATTCGGGCCCGTACCGTATCGTTTGGGCGGGTTACTCCATGCCGTTTATTGTCGGCATCTGCATTTTACCCGAGGGCTTGCCGTTGGTGCCTATCTTCGGCCAGCCGTCTACCCATATTACCTTGTCGAGGAAGAGCTTGCGGCCGCCGCTGCCACCGTCGGAGGTGGTGTAGCCGTGGTAGAAGATCCAGTCCTGACCGGCATCGTCGGTGATGATCTGCGAATCGTGGCCGGGGCCTACTACCGTGCTGCTGTTGTCGAGCAGTACGAGGTGGTTGTTGCTGAGCATCTGCTTGCCGTTCTTGTCGACGTAGGGGCCGAAGAGCGACTTGCTGCGTCCTACGACGGTCTTATAGGTGCTGTTCAGGCCGTTGCAGCATGCTCCAACCGAGGCGAAGAGATAGTAGTAACCGTCGCGCTTGTGGATGTATGCGCCCTCGTATGCCGTGCCGGCTATCTGTACCAGGTCCTTCGGGTCGGCTACCGAGAGTCCGTCCTCCGAGAGTTCGGTGATGTATATGCCGTGGAAACTGCCCCATGCGAGGTATTTGCGGCCATCCTCGACGAAGAGCACGGGGTCGATCGAGTTCTGCACGCCGATCTCCTTCGAGATGAACAGCTTGCCGTGGTCGGTGAAGGGCCCCGTGGGCGAGTCCGACGTTGCGCAGCCTATGCCGCAGTCCCATTCGCCGCCCCATACCGACATCGAGTAGTAGAGTATGTATTTGCCGTCGACATAGTTGATGTCGGGAGCCCACAGGCCGCCGCCCTGCACGAAGTTGGGGCGTCCGCCCTCGGGATATATGCCTCCGAGGTACTCCCATGTAACCATGTCGCTCGATTCGTAGACGGGGGTGTTGCCGTCGCGCTCGGTCGAGTAGACATAGAACTTGCCGTTTTCGGCACGGATGACCGTCGGGTCTGGTGCGTCGCGGTTGAGCACGGGGTTGGTGTAGGTCTTCAGGATGGGAGCCTCCTTGTCGCCGTTCGATTGGCATGCCAGCAGAGCGCATGGCAATGTCAGCAGAAGTATCAGTTTTTTCATGTTTGTATGTTGTTTGTTTCGAGTGCGTTCGTTGTGCCGCAGAAGATTTTGCGGCAGTCGCAGTCCGATGTTGTGCGTAACAAAATTACGCTTTTTGTATGAAAATACAAGCGTGAGGCGGCGAAAATAGTCCGGGTTTGCTCCCGTCGTATGCCCTACGGCCGTTCCGTTACGGGAAAAAACAACCGGGGCCGTTCCACATATGGAACAGCCCCGGGCCTTCCGGATTTCCCGGAGTATGTTTTTTAACGCGTTGTACAGAGCCTGTTACATTCTCTGAGGAACGTCTATGCCCAGCAGATTCATCGCACGGCGTATTACGCGGGCGACCTCGGCGGCAAGCATCAGGCGCATGCGGCGCTTCTGCTCGTCCTCCTCGCGCAGGATCGAGTGGTCGTGGTAGTAGCCGTTGAAGGTCTTGGCCAGGTCGTAGGCGTAGGCTGCGATGAGCGAGGGGGCGAAGTTCTCGCCTGCGGCGGCAACCACCGACGGGAAGTCGGCCAGCGACTTGATGATGGCCGTCTCCTCGGGCAGCAGTTCCGAGCACGAGTGCGACTTGTAGTCGATGCCCGCCTCGTCGGCCTTGCGCAGTATCGAGCAGATACGTGCGTGGGTGTACTGTATGAATGGGCCCGTGTTGCCGTTGAAGTCGATCGACTCGCGGGGGTCGAACAGCATGGTCTTCTTGGGGTCGACCTTCAGGATGAAGTACTTGAGTGCGCCCAGTCCCACCATGCGGCAGACCTCGTCGGCCTCCTCCTTGGTGCATCCGTCGAGCTTGCCCAGTTCGTTCGACATCTCGCGTGCCGTGTCCACCATGTCGGCTATGAGGTCGTCGGCGTCGACAACGGTGCCCTCGCGCGACTTCATCTTGCCCTCGGGCAACTCGACCATGCCGTACGAAAGGTGGTATATCTCGTCGCTCCATGCGTATCCCAGCTTCTTGAGCACGAGTTTCAGTACCTGGAAGTGGTAGTTCTGCTCGTTGCCCACGACGTAGATCATCTCGTCGAGGCTGTTCTCCTCGAAGCGGCGCAGCGCCGTACCGAGGTCCTGCGTCATGTATACCGACGTGCCGTCGCCGCGCAGCAGCAGTTTCTGGTCGAGGCCGTCGGCCGTAAGGTCGATCCACACCGAGTTGTCCTCCTTGCGGAAGAAGACCCCCTTGTCGAGTCCCTCCTGCACGAGGCTCTTGCCCAGCAGGTAGGTCTGCGATTCGTAATATACCTTGTCGAAATCGACGCCCAGAGCCTTGTACGTCACGTCGAATCCCTCGTATACCCATCCGTTCATCGTCTGCCAGAGCTGGTATACCTCGGGGTCCTTGGCCTCCCAGCGGCGCAGCATTTCCTGTGCTTGCTGCATGATGGGGGCCTTCTTCTTGGCCTCGTCCTCGCTCATGCCTTGTGCCACGAGCTCCTTGATCTGGGCCTTGTAGTGCTTGTCGAACTCGACGTAGTACTTGCCGACCAGGTGGTCGCCCTTCATGCCCGACGAGGCGGGCGTCTCGCCGCCGCCGTAAAGCTGCCATGCGAGCATCGACTTGCAGATGTGTATGCCGCGGTCGTTCACCAGGTTGACCTTTATGACGTTGTGGCCGTTGGCCTTGAGTATCTGCGCCACCGAATATCCGAGCAGGTTGTTGCGGATATGGCCCAGGTGCAGGGGCTTGTTGGTGTTGGGCGACGAGTACTCGATCATTATGGTGCGTCCCGTGGGTGCCGCGTTGCCGAACGAGGCGTCGGCGGCGATCTCGGCGAAGCGGCCGATCCAGAAGGCGGGTGCGAGGCTCAGGTTAAGGAAGCCCTTGATTACGTTGTATGAGCTGATCTGCGGGTTGTCGGCCACGATGCGTGCGCCGATCTCCTCGGCCGTGGCCTCGGGCGACTTGCGGCTCTTCTTGAGCAGCGGGAATGTTACGAGCGTGTAGTCGCCTTCGAACTCCTTGCGTGTCTTCTGTATCTGCAGGGCCGAGGCGTCGACGGGGCCGTAGAGCTCCTCGACGGCCTGACGGGCAATCTGCGAAATGAGATTTTCGATGTTCATGGTGCTTGTTTCGATTTTGCCGCAAATTTAATGTTTTTCGCCGAATAAGCACCCTTGTCGCGTCATATTTCGGATTTTAAGTCGTCGCGATACCGGCCGGGGTGCGCTTCCGGCCCGCGCTGAGTGCGGCGTGCGGGGCGGCCGTGGCGGATGCCGCGACCTGGGTGCGGAATAGATTTGTGTATGCGGCGCGCTTTTCATATCTTTGCGCAATAGTCTAAACGATGGAAATATTCATAATTGTAATTCTTATTCTTCTCAACGGCCTGTTCGCCATGTCGGAGGTGGCCCTCATCTCGGCGCGCAAGTCGAGCCTCAAGACGCAGGCGGCGCAGGGCAGCCGCTCAGCCAGGCTGGCGCTGCGTCTGGCCGAGGATCCCGACCGTTTCCTTTCGACGGTGCAGATAGGCATCACGCTGATCGGTATCCTTACGGGTATCTATTCGGGTGCTACGCTGGCCGACCGCTTCGGCCAGATGCTGGCACGTCTGGGTATGCCGCTGGCGACGGCGACGACCATAGCGCAGGCGGCCATCGTTATCGTGGTGACCTACCTTACGATAGTTTTCGGCGAGCTTGTGCCCAAGCGCATCGGAATGAACGCTGCCGAGGGCGTCGCCAAGGCTGTGGCGCGTCCCATGCATGCGCTGTCGGTTGTGGCGTCACCCTTCGTATGGCTGTTGTCGGGCAGCATCGAGCTGGTGTCGCGCATATTCCACCTGCACGAGGCCGATTCGAAGGTTACCGAGGCCGAGATCAAGTCGATAATACAGGAGGGCGCCGAGCACGGCGAGGTGAAGGAGGTCGAGCAGCGTATCGTGGGCCGTGTCTTCTCGCTCGGCGACCGTACGGTGGAGTCGATCATGACGCACCGCAACGATCTGGTGTGGCTCGACGTGGAGATGACGCGCGGCGAGATCCGCGAGCGCGTGAACAGCGATCCCCATTCGATATATCCCCTGGCGCAGCGCAACCCCGACACACTGTTGGGCGTGGTCTATCTGAAAGACCTCTTCGCTCACCTCGACGACGAGGAGTTCGACATACGGGCCTATTCGCAGCCCGTGAAGTTCTTCCACGAGCAGACCGAGGTATACAATGCACTCGACCAGCTGCGCGACGAACATGTCGGCTACGGCATCGTGTGCGACGAGTTCGGCATCACGCAGGGCATATTCACGCTGCGCGACATACTCGAGGCGCTGGTGGGTACGATGCCCGAGGAGCGCGAGGAGCCCGACATCGTCGAGCGCGAGGACGGCTCGTGCCTGGTGGACGGCCAGTGTCCGTTCTACGACTTTTTGGTGCACTTCGGGGTGGAGGATCTCTTCCCGCATACGGAATACAACACCGTGAGCGGTCTTATACTCGACAGCCTTGAGCATATACCCTCGACGGGCGAGACGCTCAAGTGGAACGGTTTCATGTTTGAAATAGTGGATATGGACGGCGCGCGTATCGACAAGATACTCGTGACGCCCGACTCTTCGTTGAAGGATGAAAATAGCTGATATTGATCTTGGGCCGCAGCCGCTCTTCCTGGCGCCGATGGAGGATGTTACCGACCCGTCGTTCCGATACATGTGCAAGCGTTTCGGGGCCGACGTGGTTACGACGGAGTTCATCTCGAGCGACGGGCTTATACGCGACGCGTGGAAGTCGCGTGCGAAATTGAATATAGCCGATGCCGAGCGTCCGGTCGGAATACAGATATACGGACACCTGATCGAGCCCATGGTCGAGGCGGCGCGTATCGCCGAGAGCGCTTCGCCCGACTTCATCGACATAAACTTCGGCTGCCAGGTGAAGAAGATCGCGGGCCGCGGCGCGGGCTCGGGCATGATGCGCGACGTGCCGCTGATGGTGGAGATGACGCGCCGCATAGTCGAGGCGGTCAATACACCCGTCACCGTGAAGACGCGCCTGGGGTGGGACGACGATTCGAAGAACATTGTCGACATAGCGCTCCGCCTGCAGGATGTCGGCATCGCCGCCATTACGATCCACGGCCGTACGCGTGCGCAGATGTACCGCGGCGAGGCCGACTGGACGCTTATAGGCGAGGTTAAGCACCATCCCGACATGCGGATTCCAGTCGTGGGCAACGGCGATGTCGATTCGGGCCCCAAGGCCAAGGAGATGTTCGACCGTTATGGTGTCGATGGTGTGATGATAGGCCGCGCGACGTACGGCCGCCCGTGGATATTCCGCGAGGTGAAGCACTTCATGGCCACGGGCGAGGTGATGCCGCAGCCGTCGGTGGTGGAGCGTGTCGCCATTGCCAAGGAGCATCTGGCCAAGTCGATCGAGATAAAGGGCGAGCGTGTCGGCATTCTTGAGATGCGCCGCCACCTGTCGAACTATTTCAAGGGGTTGCCCGATTTCAAGGCCACGCGTTTGAAGCTGGTCACGCTGAACGACCCTGCGGAGCTGGTGGAGGTTATCGACTCGATAGCCGACCGCTGGGGCGACTACGACATGGGGGCTGCCGTACCGCCGCCTCTGGCGCACGACATCTGACGGGCCGCACCAAGGAATCGACCGTAATGAAACCGTTGCAAGTGTGAATTTATAACTTCCGTTTTGTAGCTGCCATGCCCGATTTCGACATATTTACCGAGGCGAACAGGAGGGATATGGATGACCTCAAGCGCATGATCATGGAGTGCGGCGAACGCATCGAGATCCCGCGTAACGGATATTTCGTGCAGGCGGGCGACTATTGCGGCGCGGTGGGATATATCTGTCACGGCAGCTTCAAGTGCGGGCGCACGGACTGCCGCGGCAAGGAGCGTATATTGGCATTCATGTTCGAGGGCGAGTTCATCGCCGACTACCTGCCGGCGCGCAATGCCACGCCGGCGGTGATCGATATGCGTGCGATGGAGGACTCGGTCGTTTACCGCATATCGATTGCCGACCACCGCGACTTCTTCGAACGCGAGATCGACGGGTGTGTGTATGTCCGCCGCTTTATCGAGGAGCTGGCCTTCTGCCACATGCGCAAATCGCTGTCGCTGGCGTGCGAGAGCCCTGAGGAGCGGTATTTCGGCCTGCAGGCGCGTGTGCCCGACATCTTCTCGCGCGTCAACCTTAAGGACATCGCGTCGTATATAGGCGTCACGCCCGAAACCCTGAGCCGCATGCGCACGGCATACCTCCGCCGAAATGGTGGCGGCGATGCAAAATATTGATTTGAATCAAGAGTTTTTTCATTTTGCGGCGGCGCATTCATCCCGTAAGGCATAGTTTCGTAAATTTGGCATACCGTTGTGTGCGGTGGGGCGGTGTTGCCTTGGCCTGCCGCATGTATCGTGCATGAAACATCCGTTTTTTATTTGTGTCTGATTTTGCTATGAGTATTTCGAAGATTTTATGCGGCGCGGTTGCCGTTGCAGCCATGTCGCTTACGGCGTGCGGCGGTGCCGGCGTCGAGGGTACATGGCTGGAGCCTATACCCGGAATGGAGGGTGAGCAGGGCTTTACGCTCGAAAAGGGCGGGCGTGCCAGCTCGGTGAATATGGCTACGCTCAAGTATGAGTCGTGGAGCATGCAGGGCGACCGTCTGATATTGACGGGGCAGAGTATCGGCAACGGGCAGACACTGCAGTTCTCGGATACGCTGCGTGTGGAGAAGCTCGACGGGCAGAGCATGACGGTATCGCGTCGTGGCGCCAGCGTGACATATCGCCGTGCCGCCGAGTGACGGCGCGGTGTGCAAACGAATGATGGTTGGAAAATTATGTTTGCGGTGTGCCGCACGGAGGTGTAAGTGCTTCGGCGGCACATTTTTTTTCGATTGTGACATGTCGGTCGTGTGCCGGTATGCGTTATGATAACATTAACGGTTGATAAACAGATGGCGATATGAGATTGCGACAACTATTCCTTCTACTGCTGCCGTTGTGTGCGGCGGCATGCGGCGGTGGCGCCGACACTACGTTGCGGGTCCCATACGAGGGCTTCGAGTGGGGTACGGTCAAGGGTGCCGGCCTTGAGCTGAGGGCTCAGCACAACGAAAACATACGCCTTGTGGCCGATGCCGAGGTGCCGGGCATCGTTATGGTGCGCAAGGGCGACGAGCGTCCGCATACACTGATACGTGTATTCGACCTCAGGAACGGGGCGATCGAGGATGTGGTCGACGTGCTGCGTGCCGAGGGCGGCTGGGACGATAGCCAGACGTGCCGTTTCGAGCCTAAGAAGTCGCCGCGCCGCGGTGTGAAGCGTTATGTGATGGTGCCTGACGGCGATTATGCGCGCCGTATGGAGGAGGCCATGAAGACGGAGCCCGTACCCTCTACCTGCAACGGCTGGGGCGTGGGCAACAGCGGCATGCGCTGGTTCGAGGTCCATGATGATATGCCCGGCAAGGCTATCTTCATGGAGATAGGGCAGGATGCTCCTCTGTTCGACGAGGAGAGCGTGGAGTTTGCCGGCAAGGGGGCGGAAAAGGGCCTCTCGATGGACGAGCTCTACCGTCTGGACGGTGTGCTGACCATCGGCCACGAGGTGCGATCGTTCCGCACCGATGACGGCAAGGAGTATTGGGTAGTGGACAAGACGGGACGTCTGGAGCAGATGTACGACGACGCTACCGGCGGACAGAAGAACGGCAAGCCGTGCCGTGCCACGCTCAAGGTCGAGTACAACGGCAAGTGGGACGACGGCTTCGCTGCCGAGTATGACGGCGTCTACTTCGTGCGCGAGGTGATCGCCCTCGATGCGATGAGGTAGGCGGGCCTCTTTTGCCGCATTGAAAGAAAACGGACGGAGAGCCAATCGCGCGATTGGCTCTCCGTCTGTCTGTTAGCCAGTGGACTGACTATTTTTCGGGTGCGGGCGCCACGAACATGTCGGAACGCTTCTTCTTGATAACCTTGGCTATGGCGTCGCATACCATGGGCTCCATCACCGTGCGGTAGCAGATGAGGTTGGGGTGGCACGTGTCGCCGCTCCACTTCGGGGGCAGGCCTCCCTTCTCGTCGGTCAGGGCGGGGTGGTAGTTCAGGAAGTGGATCTTGTTGGCCTTGGCGTAGGCCTCGATCATCTTGTTCAGGTCGCGGATCTTCTGCGCCGGCTCGATCTCGGGGCGCCATCCGAACTTCGACGTGGGGGTTATCGAGCAGAGTATCACCTTTATGCCGTTGGCCTTGGCAAGCTCGCACATCGAGATTATGTTACCCAGCGTATTCTCGGGTGCTATGTAGCCGTTGTTCTGCGCAATGTCGTTGGTTCCCGAGAGGATAACGACGGCCTTGGGCTTGAGGTCGATCACGTCGCGGCGGAAGCGTACGAGCATCTCCGACGAGGTCTGGCCGCTGATGCCGCGGCCGACAAAGTTGTTCTTCTCGAAGAACTCGGGGTCCATGCGGGCCCAGTTGTCGGTGATGGAGTTGCCCATGAATACCACGTCGGGCGATTCTTTGACGGCGGCGTTGGCCTCGGCGTAGCGGCCGAAGGCGGCCCAATCCTTCTGTTGCGCCACGGCGCAGGCGGCCATGGCGATAAATGCTACTGAAAGTAAAAAGTGTTTCATATGTTGTTTTTTGGGTTTGTCGGCTTCAAGGGATAGACAAATGTACAAAATTCTAAACGAATGTGTGGCATTATTACCCCGAAATCGCTAAATTTGCACCCCGGTAAATAAATCATCGCTGTAAATACGAAATGGAGAATTTCACACCTACCGTTTATACGCTTAAATGCGTGGCTACGGACCACGAATTCGAGGATGCGGGCTGGACGCTGGAGTATAAGCAGTGTTCTGAGCCTTCGCTCGTAAGGACAGTATATGCCAAGAAACAAATCGAGGTAAAGGACGACAGCTACGGACTCTACAAGTTCTGCGACTGGCTTCCCATCGGCCGCATGCTGAAGGGCTCGGCCGCCCCTGTGACTTACCGAAGCGAGGGGCTGGCTCGCCACATCGGTCTCGACAACCTCTTCATAACCCTTAACGGTTACTGCCCCGAGCGTGGCGCCGCCATGACAACCTGCTCGTTCAAGGAGACCGAGGCATACAGTGTCTGCGGCCGTGCCGCTGCCGGCGAGGAGCGTATTCTGGTTGTGGCTTCGGCCGGAAACACGGCCCGTGCCTTTGCCAAGGTGTGCTCGGAGAACAATATCAAGCTGCTGCTGTCGGTTCCGGCCGACAACCTCTCGGCCATGTGGTTCGAGAAGCCGCTCGCACCGTGCGTAAAGCTCATCGCGTGTGACCGCGGCGGCGACTATTTCGATGCCATACGCCTGAGCGACATGCTGCTCAAGTCGCCCCGATTCTATGCCGAGGGCGGTGCCAAGAACGTGGCGCGCCGCGACGGTATGGGTACCACGGTGCTGTCGGCCGTAACTACGATCGGCCGCATCCCCGACTACTATTTCCAGGGTGTGGGCAGCGGTACCGGTGCCATCGCCGCCTGGGAGGCCAACATGCGCCTCGTGGAGGACGGACGTTTCGGCAGCAACATGATGCGCCTGATGGTGTCGCAGAATGCGCCTTTCGTCCCGATGTACGATGCATGGCGTGCCGATTCGCGCGACATGTTGCCCTATGCGGCTGACAAGGCCCGCCGCGATGCCGGCATAATCGACGCCAAGGTGCTGTCGAACCGCAAGCCCCCTTACAGCCTGCGCGGCGGTCTGTACGATGCGCTCAAGGCTACGAACGGCGATGTGCTGACGGCTACGAACGCTCAGGTGCGCAAGGCCGCGCGTCTGTTCGAGGAGCTGGAGGGTGTGGATATCCACCCCGCCGCAGGTGTGGCCGTAGCGTCGCTCATCAAGCAGGTTGCCGACGGCAAGATCGCCCGCGACGCGTATGTGATGCTCAACATTACGGGTGCCGGCGAGAAGCGTTTCCGCGAGGAGCACGACCTGGTATATCTCGAGCCGTCGCACGTCTTCCCGCTCGATGCCGATGCGGACAAGGTTGTGTCTACGGTAGAGTCTATGTTCGAATAAAGAGTACAAGAAAGATGTTATATCCCATAAGATTCATACCTCGCCTTAAGGAGCGCCTGTGGGGCGGTCACGAGCTGCTTGCCAAGGCCAAGGCCGGCAAGGCGCAGCACGTTGATGCCACGAAGGCATACGGCGAGAGCTGGGAGCTGTCGGCCGTTGCGGGCGATGTCTCGGTGGTGGCCAACGGCTATCTCAAGCGCAACAACCTCGAGGAGATAATCGAGGTCTACATGGGCAACCTGATCGGCGACAAGATATACGACCGCTATGGGCTGACTTTCCCGCTGCTCATCAAGAGCCTCGACTGCCACGACGTGCTCTCGGTGCAGGTGCATCCCGACGACGAGCTTGCGGCCGAGCGTCACAACTCGTACGGCAAGACCGAGATGTGGTACGTCGTGAACCGTACTCCGGGTGCTGCGCTGTATGTCGGTTTCAAGGATACGTCGATCACGCGCGAGGAGTATATCGCGGCGGTGAACGAGGACCGTCTTCCCGAACTGCTGAACCGTGTCGAGGTGGAGCCCGGTGACGTGTTCTTCATCCCGGCAGGTACGGTGCATGCCCTGGGCAAGGGCATCGAGGTGGTCGAGATACAGCAGACGTCGGATATCACGTACCGCATATACGACTGGAACCGTGTCGATGCGGAGGGCCGTTCGCGCGAGCTGCATACGGCGCTGGCTGTCGATGCCATCGACTTCGCCCGTGACGGCGCTTCGTGTCACATGCATTACCATGCCGAGAAGAACCGCCCCGTAACGTTGGTCGACTGCCCCTACTTTACGACCAATATGATCGACCTGGACGGCGGGCTGGAGCGCGATTGCGCCGACCTTGACTCGTTCGTGCTCTATATCTGTGCCGAGGGTGAGGCCGACGTGCGCATGGGGGAGTGCTGCGAGCATATCTCGCCGCTCGATCTGGTGATGATCCCTGCCGAGGCCGACAGCGTAACGATAAGCGGCAGCGGCAAACTGCTCGAGGTATACATAAAGTAGCTTTTGCGGCCGCTGTGGCTGCACGTGCATAAAGCAGGGACGCTCTCCGTGAGAGCGTCCCTGCTTTTGTGTCGGCCGGGTTGGGTTGAGGCTATAGCGTTACTTCTGCTGTGGCGGGCGGTATTCGTAGAGAACCTTGCCGTAGTCGTGTACAAACGATATGTCGCGGTAGGTGTCGACATAGTCCGCATCGAGATATATGGCGTAGGCCGTGATGCTGCGTATGCCAAGCCGTGCATATGTGGCTATGTCCGAGCGGAATACGTCGCCGTGCCAAGTTAGCTCTTTGGCCGGTTTCTTCCATCCGCTCACGAGCGATATGTCCATCCAATACTCCAGAACCTGCGCCGTGGCTGCGGGGAAGACCTTAAGGTTGGCCTCGAGGGCGTCGAGATACTCGCCGTGAGTGATCTGCATTCCCTCGCGGCGGGCATTGTGCTCGTCGAGCGGGCGTTCCCATGTGCGGTAGAATGGTGCGAACTCGAGGAATATTCCATCCACAGGCCTTACAGATGTAGGAGCTTCTAACGTGTTATGATATGACAGGTGCGCCAGCATGGCCTTGTCGTCAACCTCGCGCAGCGCCTGCATGATGCGGTTCTCGATCAGAAGGGCCTGGTCGCTGTCGTTCAGATGGCGGCACTTTTCGCAATAGCACTTCTTGCCTCCGTCGTCAAGCCAGAAGTAATACTTGTGGTTCGTCGGCGGATATTTTTCGGCGCGGCGCTTGGCGTTGGCCGCGATGATCTCCAGAGCCTCCGACGATGAGGGGCAGCAGTTGTAGTCGCTGACGCGGTTGCCCTGCTCGTCCATGCGGAAATATTCGGGATGCTCGTCGTATATCGCGCGTGGCAGCAATTCGGCCATGGCGTGTTCCTGAAACTCGATGGCTATGTCATGTTCGGCGCAACGGTTGACGAAGGTGCGGTATTCGGGCGTCTGTTTGGTCGCCTCGCTGCAATATATGCTAAGGGTGTTGACTCCGGCGCTGTCGGCCAGTGCCACCCAGTCCAGGCGGTCGGGATCCTTTACGTCGTCCCATGAGAGGACTATGCCGCGCGTGGTGAAGAAGGGAGTGTCGCTTCCGTCGTGTGTGCCGCCGCAGCCGGCGAGCAGGGCGATGCCTGCCACAGTGATGCATGTGCGTGTGAGGATGTTCATTGTTCGGTGCTTAGGGTTGATTCAAACAAATATACCGATTTTTAGGTTCATTTCAAAATGCCACCCGAGGCAGCTCCTGCGACGCTACCAAACAGAGCGGGAGCCCCGAATGGGACTCCCGCCGTATGTGTTAGGTGAGGAAAGACTCTATTTGTAGAATATAGAGCTGATCTCCTTGTAGTTGTGTACGCGCTCGATAACGTTGGCGAAGATGTCGGCCACCGACAGCACGGTGAACTTGTGCAGATCCTTTTCGGGATTCAGGGGGATGGTATCGGTTACGATAACCTCCTGCAGCTGGCTGTCGTTGATGCGCTCGTATGCCGCGCCCGAAAGCACGGGGTGGGTGATGACGGCGCGGACGCTCTTGGCACCCTTCTCCATGAGCATGTTGGCTGCCATGCAGATGGTACCGGCCGTGTCGATCATGTCGTCGACGATGATGATGTTGCGGCCCTCGACCTCACCGATGGCGGTCATGCTGCCCACGACGTTGGCCTTGGCGCGCTCCTTGTGCGAGATGATGATTGGGGTGTGCAGGTGCTTGGCGTAGGCGTTGGCACGCTTTGCGCCGCCCATGTCGGGCGCTGCAATCGAGAGGTCCTCGATGTTGAGGCTCTGGATGTAGGGTACGAAGATACCGCTTGCGTAGAGCGCATCGACCGGAACGTCGAAGAAACCCTGAATCTGGTCGGCGTGCAGGTCCATCGTCATGATACGGTCGACACCCGCCGCAACGAGCAAGTTGGCTACGAGCTTGGCACCTATGGGCACACGGGGACGGTCTTTGCGGTCCTGACGCGCCCAGCCGAAGTATGGCATCACGGCAATCACCTTGTATGCCGAGGCGCGGCGTGCCGCGTCGATCATCATGAGCAGCTCCATCAGGTTGTCCGACGATGGGAACGTCGACTGTATGATGAATACGGTACATCCGCGGATCGACTCGTTGTAGTAGGGTTGGAACTCGCCGTCGCTGAACTGAAGGACCTCGGAATCACCGAGCGTCGTGCCGTAGCTCGCAACTATCTTTTCGGCAAGATACCGCGAACTGCGCCCCGAGAAAAATTTGATCTTGTGAATTGCCATTTTTGCTTGAAATATGTTACAAATATAATACGCACAACAATACTCCGGGCGCAGCGTGCGGCCCGAATTGTCAACTATTTATAAACAATCCTCAATATATTGCAATATCTGGTCGCGTCCTGCGCCAGAGGCGCTCGACGACATGAACATCGGCGGCAGCTCCTCCCACTGCTCCGACAGCGTGCGGCGGTAGGTCTCGACATTGCGCGAGGTCTTCGCGGCCGACAGCTTGTCGCACTTGGTGAAGATTATGCCGAAGGGTATGCCGTTCTGTCCGAGCAGTTCGATGAACTGCAGGTCGATTTTCTGCGGTTCGAGGCGGCTGTCCACCAGCACGAAGAGGTAGTGCATGCGCTCGCACCGCAGGATGTAGTCGAGTATGATCTGGGCGAAACCGCTGCGCTGCGTCTTCGAGACGCGGGCGTAGCCGTATCCGGGCAGGTCGACCAGGTACCACGAACCGTTTATGAGGAAGTGGTTTATGAGCCGCGTCTTGCCGGGCGTCGCCGAGACCTTGGCTAGGCCCTTGACGCCGGTAAGCATGTTTATGAGCGACGACTTGCCCACGTTGCTGCGGCCGATGAAGGCGATGTCGCGCATGGCGTCGCGCGGCACCTGCGTTATCTTCTCGGAACTGCATACGAATTGGGCTCTGGTGATCTGCATCTCGGATTGAGGCCCCGTTCGTGGGGCTTTCACGGCGCAAAAATAGTAAAAAATAGTGATTACAAAAAAACTATCTGTCGGCGAGCGTTTCGCGTCGTGCGGAGGTGATGATTTTTTGCCTTGCGGGATATGCTTTTTGATGAAAAATACGTATATTTGTAAGTTAAATAATTTGTCGCAATACGCCTTGCCTGCAGCCTTTGCCGCAGCGTGCCCGGCGCCGCATCTACGAAGTGGGCGGAGCGGGATGGCGGGCCGGATTGACTCCTGTCAAGTTGTTGTATGACAGCGGTTTCGGCTTTTTTGCGAACGAATCAAAACAGACCCTGAACGAATATGGATAGAGGCAACAACGTGGTCGAACTTCGCAACGTAGCGATATACCACAGCGGCGACTCGTCGCGTCGCGGCTCCGGCTCCGACGGCGAGTTGGTTCTCTCGGATGTAAACCTTTCGGTCGCCGCCGGCGAAACCGTCTATTTCATCGGCCGTGTCGGCAGCGGCAAGAGCTCGCTGCTCAAGACCATGTATGCCGAGGTGCCGTTGTACGAGGGCGAAGGCTATGTGGTGGGGATGGACCTGCGGCACCTGCGTCGCAGCGCCATACCTTACCTGCGCCGCCGTATGGGTATTGTCTTTCAGGACTATCAGTTGCTCGACGACCGCAATGTCTTCTTCAACCTCTACGACGTGATGAAGGCCACGGGCTGGAAACGCGAGTCGGATATCCGCCGCCGCATCGACGAGGTGCTGACGCTTGTGGGGCTTGACAAGAAGGCATACAAGATGCCGCACGAACTTTCGGGCGGCGAGCAGCAGCGCCTTACCATAGCCCGTGCCCTGCTCAATTCGCCCCGCCTGCTGCTTGCCGACGAACCTACGGGCAACCTCGACCCCGTTACGGCCGACGGCATCATGCGCCTGTTCCGCGAGATCGCGGCCTCGGGTTGCGCCGTAATCATGTCGACGCACAACACCGCCCTTATCGAGCAGTTCCCCGCCCGCACGATACTCTTCTCGAAGGGCCGCATCAGGGAGATAGACTTCGCGCGCAGCCTCGATGCCGACCCCGGCGAGGAGACGCGATAAAGAGGCGGCTGAGGTTTGGAAAAACCGAGAAAAAACCGTACTTTTGTATACTTTATGCTGAAGATTTGCGGAGATAACGAAAGAAGAAGGAATAAGAAAAAAATATAACCCATGAATACTGAACCGGAAAATATCAAGAAGCAGGAAGAGGAATATTCGGCATCCAACATCCAGGTGCTCGAAGGCCTCGAAGCCGTGCGCAAGCGCCCCGCCATGTACATCGGCGATATTGGCGAGAAGGGTCTTCACCATCTTGTGTACGAGGTGGTGGACAACTCTATCGACGAGGCTCTGGCCGGATACTGTTCGCACATATACGTTACCATCAACGAGGATAACTCGATAACGGTCCGAGACGACGGCCGAGGTATTCCGGTCGATTACCACGAGAAGGAGGGCAAGTCGGCCCTCGAGGTGGTGCTCACGGTGCTGCACGCAGGAGGTAAGTTCGACAAGGGCAGCTACAAGGTGTCGGGCGGTCTGCACGGTGTGGGTGTGTCGTGTGTGAATGCGCTATCGACCAAACTTATAGCCGAGGTGCACCGTGGCGGCAAGATCTACCGACAGACCTACAGCAAGGGCGCTCCCGTAACCGAACTGCAGGTCGTAGGCGACTGCGACGACCGCGGTACGACGGTGACCTTCAAGCCCGACGGCTCGATCTTTACCCATACGACCGAATACAAGTACGACATCCTGGCCAACCGCCTGCGCGAGCTGGCATTCCTTAACAAGGGTATACACCTGACGCTTACCGACATGCGTACGGTGGACGAGGAGGGCAAACACCCGAGCGAGCATTTCTTCTCGGAGGAGGGCCTCAAGGAGTTTGTCAAGTATCTCGACGCCACGCGCGGCGAGCCTATCATCGAGTCGATCATCTATATCGACACCGAGAAGAACGGCGTTCCGGTAGAGGTGGCCATGCAGTATAACGACTCCTATTCGGAGAACGTGCATTCGTACGTCAACAATATCAATACCATCGAAGGCGGTACCCACCTTACGGGATTCCGCACGGCGCTGACGCGTACGCTCAAGAAGTACGCCGACGATTCGGGCCTGCTTTCGAAAGTCAAGTTCGACATCAACGGCGACGACTTCCGCGAGGGCCTTACGGCCGTAATCTCGGTCAAGGTGGCCGAGCCTCAGTTCGAGGGTCAGACCAAAACCAAGCTCGGTAACGACGACGTGAGCGTTGCGGTCAACCAGGCCGTATCGGCGGCGCTGGCCAACTATCTCGAGGAGCACCCGAAGGATGCCAAGGCCATCGTGCAGAAGGTGATCCTTGCCGCCACGGCGCGCCACGCGGCACGCCATGCCCGCGAGGCCGTGCAGCGCAAGACCGTGCTGTCGGGAGCGGGACTTCCGGGCAAGCTGGCCGACTGTTCGAGCCGCGACCGCTCGATCGCCGAGATATTCTTCGTCGAGGGAGACTCGGCAGGCGGTACGGCCAAGCAGGGACGCGACCGTAACTTCCAGGCCATCATGCCGCTGCGAGGTAAGATTCTGAATATCGAGAAGGCGCAGGAGCACAAGATGTGGGAGAACGAGGAGATAAAGAACATGTTTACGGCGCTGGGTGTCAGCATCGGTACCGAGGAGGACAGCAAGGCGCTCAACATGGAGAAACTGCGCTACGACAAGATTATCATCATGACCGATGCCGATGTCGACGGTTCGCACATCGCCACGTTGATGCTTACCTTCTTCTTCCGCAAGATGAAGGAACTGATCGAGAACGGTCACGTCTATATCGCCACGCCGCCCCTGTTCCTCGTAAAGAAGGGTAACCGCGAGCGTTACTGCTGGACCGAGCAGGAGCGCGACGCCATCACCGAGGAGTTCGGTGTCAAGGGTGTGCATGTCCAGCGATACAAAGGTCTTGGTGAGATGAACGCCCACCAGTTGTGGGAGACGACGATGAATCCCGATACGCGCATACTGCGCCAGGTGAATATCGAGAACGCGGCCGAGGCCGACCGTATATTCTCGATGCTGATGGGTGACGACGTGCCGCCCCGCCGCGAGTTCATCGAGAAGAACGCCCACTACGCAAACATCGACGCATAGCGGCAACAGATAATTTGGGGATCGCTTGGCCCGACGTGGCCGATGCGGTCCCCATTGTTTTCAATCAAAACCTTCAACGCCATGAAAGTTACGGTAATAGGTGTGGCCGGCGGAACGGGTTCCGGCAAGAGCACTCTGGTAAAACGCCTTCAGGAGGCATTCGGCGAGAACGACGTAACCACGTTGTGCCACGATTACTACTACAAGGCTCACCCTGAACTTACGTACGAGGAACGTACGAAACTCAACTACGACCATCCGCAGGCTTTCGACACCGACATGATGGTGGCGCACATACGCGCGCTGAAGGAGAATGTCCCCATCGAGCATCCCGTCTATTCGTTCGTCGAGCACGACCGCATGCCGCAGCGAGTGGCGGTCAAGCCGTCGAAGGTGATAATCGTGGACGGAATCCTGATCTTCGAGAACAAGGAATTGCGCGACCTAATGGATATCAAGGTGTTCGTCGATACAGATGCCGACATACGTTTGGCACGGCGTATCCTGCGCGACGTGTGTGACCGCGGCCGTACGATGCAGTCGGTTGTCGACCAGTATATCGCTACGGTCAAGCCCATGCACGAGGAGTTCGTCGAGCCATCGAAGAAGTATGCCGACGTTATCATCCCCGAGGGCGGATTCAACTCCGTGGCCGTGGCGATGCTTATACAGAGCATACGATCGTTTATCGACGAAAACAAATAGTGGCGTAAATCATGAGGCGCGGCTCCCGGTGTCGGGGCCGCGCCTCATTTTATGGCCGTATCGGAAAAATTACTTTACCCGTATCCGGAAGTCGTGATGCCGCAGACTGAGTGGTGGCCAGGTGCGTCACAGTCCCGAGATCTTCTTTATCTCGTTGAGCTTGTTGAGCGCCTCGATCGGGGTCAGGGAGTTGATGTCGAGATCCTTTATCTGGTCGCGTATCTGCAGCAGTACGGGGTCTTCGAGCTGGAACATCGCGAGCTGTATGTTGCCCTGCTGCGCCACCTCGGCAACCTTCTTGGCCGAGGGCTGGCGACGGCGGCGTACGATGCGCGTGTCGCTCTCGGCCTCAGCAGCGTGAGCCGGTGCGGTGGTTTCCGATCCTTCGGCCGTGGATGAGGCGGCTGCCACATCGTTGCTGTATGCGCTCTCGAGGTTGGCGAGTATCTCCGTTGCCCGCTTGACGATGCTCTGCGGCATACCGGCCATACGAGCAACGTGGATACCGAACGAGTGTTCGGTGCCGCCGCGTACGAGCTTGCGCAGGAAGACGATGGTGTTGTCCACCTCGCGGACACTGACGTGGTAGTTCTTCACGCGCTGGAAGAGGCTCTCCATCTCGTTGAGCTCGTGGTAGTGCGTGGCGAAGAGGGTTTTGGCGTGGGCGGTGGGGTAGTTGTGTATGTACTCGACCATTGCCCACGCGATCGATATGCCGTCGTAGGTGCTTGTGCCGCGGCCGATCTCGTCGAGCAGTATGAGGCTGCGGTCCGACAGGTTGTTCAGTATGCTTGCCGACTCGAGCATCTCGACCATGAAGGTCGATTCGCCCTGCGAGATGTTGTCCGACGCGCCAACGCGGGTGAATATCTTGTCGACGACGCCTATGTGCGCCGATTTTGCAGGTACGAACGACCCCATCTGCGCCATGAGTATGATCAGCGCCGTCTGTCGCAGCAGGGCCGACTTACCCGACATGTTGGGTCCCGTGATCATCATTATCTGCTGGTCGTCGTCGTTGAGCAGCACGTCGTTGGGTATATACTCCTCGCCCACGGGCATCAGTTTCTCGATGACGGGGTGGCGTCCCTCGCGTATGTCGATCACCTTGCCCTCGTCCAGCTCGGGACGTACGTAGTGCTGTTCCTCTGCCATCGTAGCGAACGACTGCAGGCAGTCGATGCGGGCCACGGCGGCGGCGTCACGCAGGATTACGCGCAGGTGCTGCGTGACGAAGTGCACAAGTTCGTCGTATATCTGCTGCTCGAGTTGCAGGATGCGGTCCTGCGCCCCGAGTATCTTCTCCTCGTACTCCTTCAGCTCCTCGGTGATGTAGCGCTCGGCATTGGTGAGGGTCTGTTTGCGCACCCATGTGGGCGGCACCTTGTCGCGGTGGGTGTTGCGCACCTCGATGTAGTATCCGAAGACGTTGTTGTAGCTTATCTTGAGCGGTATGCCCGCAGCCTCGCTTTCGCGCTGCTGTATCTGCTGCAGCACATCCTTGCCGTGGAGGGCTATGCGGCGCAGGTCGTCCAGCTCGGGCGATACGCCGTCGGCTATCACGCCGCCCTTCTGTATCTGGTTGTTCTGCGGGTCGGGATATATCTCGCGAGCGATGCGGTCGCGCACCTGCGTCGCCGGGTCGATCTGTTCGGCTATGGCGTGCAGGGCCTCGTCGTCCGAGGAGTCGAGCAGCGCCTTGAGCATCTCAACGGCCGTGAGCGACGACTTGAGCTGCACCATCTCGCGCGGCGTGACGCGCCCGGCAGCCACACGTGCCGAGATGCGCTCCAGGTCGCCTATCTCGGAGATGTGTCCGCGCAGCTCGTGCGCCATGTCGCGGTCGCCGATAAGCCGTTCGACCACATCCTGGCGGCGGCGTATGCGTGCGACGTCGAGCAGCGGCATCGATATCCACCGCTTGAGCAGGCGGCCGCCCATCGAGGTGAGCGTGCGGTCCATCACGTCGGCGAAGCTGTGGCGGTCGGCCGAGCCGTTCGACGAGAAGAGCTCGAGGTTGCGTATCGAGAATTTGTCCAGCCAGACGTAGTCTTTCTGGTCGATGCGCGATATGGACGATATGTGCGATATCTCCTTGTGCTCGGTGAACTCCAGATAGTAGAGTATGGCTCCCGCAGCGGCGATACCCTCCTTTAGGGGCTCGACGCCGAATCCCTTCAGCGACTTGGTGCCGAACTGCTTGCAGAGCTTGTCGTAGTTGAGATCCGACGAGAAGACCCAGTCGTCGAGCCGGTACGTGTAGTAGCGGTTGCCGAAGGCCTTGTCGAAGCGCTCGTCCCATCCGCGCTGGTATATCACCTCCTTGGGCGCGAGGTTCGACATGAGCTTGTCGATGTAGCGGTCGTCGCCCTGCGCCATGTAGAACTCGCCGGTCGATATGTCGAGGAAGGCCACGCCCGTGGCCTTGTCGCCGAAGAATACCGACGCCAGGAAGGTGTTCTCCTTGTTGGGCAGGATGTTGTCGCCCAGCACCACGCCCGGTGTGACGAGCTCAATGACGCCGCGTTTTACGAGGCCCTTCACCGTCTTGGGGTCCTCCAGCTGTTCGCATATCGCAACACGCTTGCCGGCCCTGACCAGCTTGGGCAGGTAGACGTCTATGGCATGGTAGGGGAAGCCTGCCAGCTCGACGTACGAGGCGGCGCCGTTGGCGCGCCGTGTGAGCGTAATGCCCAGTATCGAGCTTGCGTTTATGGCATCCTCGCCGAAGGTCTCGTAGAAGTCTCCTACGCGGAATAACAATATGGCATCGGGGTGTACCGCCTTGATCTGATAGTATTGCTTCATCAGCGGCGTATCGACGTATTTTTTTTCAGCAGCCATCTCTGGAATCGTTATCTTGCAAAGATAGCTTATTTTCGACGACTATTCAAAAAATCGCTCGTCGAAATTGACCAGGTAGAGCCGTTCGGTGGCACGCGTTACGGCCGTATATAGCCATCGCAGCATGTCGCGCGTCATGGGCTCGTCGCCGAAGAGGCAGCGGTCGACAAAGACGGCGCGCCACTGTCCGCCCTGCGCCTTGTGGCAGGTCACGGCGTAGGCGAACTTCACCTGCAGGGCATTGTAGTGGGGGTTTTCGCGTATCTCGCGGAAACGCTTGAGGCGGCTTTTTATATCGGTATAGTCCTTCTCGACCTCGTCGAAGAGCTGGCGGCTCTGCTCGCGCGTGAGCGATGGCGACTCCGAGGTGAGCGTGTCTAGCAGGACCTTGCACTCGATCTCCGTGTCGCCGTAGTCGCCGAACGACAGCACGGCGTCGGCAAAGTGGAATCCGTAGAAATCCTCGAAGCGGCGGATGCGTTTCAGACTGGCGATATCGCCGTTGGCGATGAAGCTCATGGGCGAATTCTCGATGCGCTCGGTATAGTAGTAGTTGTTCTTGACGACCATCAGGCGGTCGCCGCTCTCGATCTGCTCCTCTGCCGAGCGTATGTAGCGCCTGATGCCCTCGTTGAAGCGGTTGGCGCGTTTGTTCGAGCGGGTGATGACGATTGTCTCGTCGCATCCGTAGCGGGCGTATGCATCCTCGAGGCGCTCGAGGAACTCGCCGCCGTCGATCGATTCTATGTCGGGATAATGCAGGTCGATGTGTGGTATGTCGCACTCGCCGCGCTCGAGCATCTGCCGCAGCATGGTGGCGTTGTATAGTATTCCCGAGTCGGCATCCTGACGCACGACGTCCGTCATCGACGAATAGGCCACGTCGCCGAACGAGCGCATGGTGGCGGTGTCGAGGGCGGGGGAGCGGTCGGCCCCCACGGGCGGCAGCTGGGCGTCGTCGCCCACGAGTATGAGGCGGCACTGGCGCCCGCTGCGTACGTACGATATGAGGTCCTCAAGCAGCGAGCCACTGCCGAAGACCTGGCCGTCGGATGTGTGGTCGGAGAGCATCGACGTCTCGTCGACGATGAAGACGCACCCCGTGTGGCGGTTGATGTCGAGCGAGTATTTCGATTCGTAGTCGGCGTTCGTACGCTGGCGGTAGATGCGTTTGTGTATGGTGTGGGCCGTGGCTCCGGAGTATTGCGCCAGCACCTTGGCGGCACGTCCCGTGGGCGCAAGCAGCTCGCATGGCACCTTCATGTCGCGCAGCACCTGAACCAGAGCGGCGATAAGTGTGGTCTTGCCCGTACCCGCATAACCGTTCAGTATGAAAATCGACGAATAATCGGGCGAGGAGAGATACTCCGATAAATTTTCCACAACTTTTTTCTGGCTAACTGTTGCGTCAAAAGAGATTTTTGCGTAAATTTGGCCTGCAATATACGTATTAAGCATCGGTCGTAAAGATTATTGTACCGCTAAAACTGATACAAACTTAATAACAAATATCAAAAAATGAAAAAGGGAATACAAATCGTACTTGCATTAGTGATCCTCGGTTTGGTATACGTGATCGCCATGGAGATACACACTCCGCAGGCCTTCAAGAAAGAGATGAAACAGAGGAATGCCGCTGTTATCGAGCGCCTTGAGGACATACGTACCGCCGAGCGCGCCTTCAAGAAGAAGTATCAGTATTTCACCGGCAGTTTCGACACGCTCATCAACTTTGTACTCACCGACACGCTCGAGATGGAGCGTAAGTTCGTCGACGAGGACGACTCGGTTGCAATGGCACAGTTGAAGAAGGCCGGTAAGAAGAATATCGAGAAGTTCAACATCGCCGTCATCGATACCATCTTCTCGCCCCGCAAGCTTTCGCGTGAGGATATCGAGAACCTGCGTTACATCCCCTTCACTGACAACAAGACCGAGTTCCTCCTCGAGGCTGCCCGTATCGTGACCGAGTCGAAGGTGGAGATCCCCGTTGTGGAGTGCCGCGCACCCTACAAACTCTATCTCGATACCGTAAAGTACCGTCAGCACGTTATCAACCTCATCGACGACCAGGTCAACAACTTCAACCAGTATGCAGGTCTGAAGTTCGGTTCGCTCGAGGGCGGTAACAACGAGGCCGGTAACTGGGGTGAGTAATCCTCCGGTCAGGTAACAGGAAACAATGTCCGCTCCGTCTGTGGGCGGACATTCTTTTTGTCCGTGCCGCCCGTCTTTGTGTGGCAAGCTTTTGCCGGAAGAAGGGGAATAAGACAATGGCCGTACACGGCGGGTATGGCTGCGGATATAATCTACGAAACAGAGAGACCATGAGAATAATCAGCGGAACATGCGGCGGACGTACCATAGTCCCGCCGAAGAATCTGAGGGCACGCCCGACGACCGATTTTGCCAAGGAGAACCTGTTCAATGTGCTGGGCAATATCATCGACTTCGAGGGACTGGAGGTGCTCGACCTTTTTGCCGGCACCGGCTCTATCAGTTATGAGTTTGCCTCGCGCGGTGCGACCTCAGTTACGTCGGTGGAGATAAATGCCGTGCATTACGACTTCATACGCTCGACGGCGCGCGCTTTTCACCTCGATGCCGTGCATGCGGTCAAGGCTAATGTTTTCCTCTATCTGAAAAACTGCTCGAAGCGTTACGACGTTATATTTTCCGATGCTCCGTACGACCTCGAAGGCAGTGAGCGGGTAGTGGATGCGGTCCTCGACGGTAACTTGCTGAAAGACGGCGGAATATTCATTTTCGAACATTCCAAGGACAAGAATTTTGCCTCGCACCCGCGTCTTTCGGATGTGCGAAATTACGGAAGCGTACATTTTTCTATCTTCAAATGATGATTTTTTTGCAAAAAACTATTGCCGATTAAGGAATTTGTACTATATTTGCACTCGCAAACCAAGAACGGTGCGTTAGTTCAGCTGGTTAGAATACGTGCCTGTCACGCACGGGGTCAGGGGTTCGAGTCCCCTACGCACCGCAAGAAGCTCCGAAAGATTCCTTTCGGGGCTTTTTCTTTGTATGCTGCGTCTTGTGGAGATATGCTCGTTTTGCCGCATTCTGCGGTGTCTATCGCAATTGTGGATGTGGAGTAGATAAAATGTATATTGATCGGGAATTGAGGCGTTATAGCGCTTGTAAATAAAAAAGGCGACGGGATCCGTCGCCTTTTCCGTTTATGTGTGCCACGGCGCTATTTGCAACCGCAGTCAGCCTTTACGAACATTTCCTTCATGCTCTCGAGCTGCTCCTTGTCGCCGCTTGCGGTGATGGCGGCAACGGCCTGGAGATTCTGTGCCTCGGCCATGTCGAGATATACCGCAGCCGAGAGGGCGGCGCGGCTGTCGCTCTTAGAGTCCATCAGCAGCAGGTACGAGATGACTATGCGTGCGCCCATCTCCACCAGATTGCGAGCATGGTACGACTTCCCTTCGGCTTCCATGGCCGCAACGGCCGAACACATGTGCTCGAATTCGTCGGTCATCTTGCGCAGGCGTACCTTTGCCTTTACGCCGACGTCCATGACGGCAGCGTCGGCCTCGTATTCGCGTATGCGGTTCAGCAGTACGCCGCTGGCCGCATAGCGGGCTGCAGCCACCACCTGCATCTGCGACGTACCCTCGTAGAGGGTCGTCACGCGTGCGTCACGGTAGAGACGCTCGACGAGGAACTCCTTGATGAAGCCCGAACCGCCGTATACCTGTACGGCGTCGTATGCCACCTGGTTTGAGTACTCGCCGGCCATTAGCTTGAGCATCGGGGTGAACATGTCGGCATATTTCGATGCGCGGCGCATCTCGGCGCGCTCGTCGTCCGTAAGGTCCTTCTTGGCGGCGAGCAGCTTCGCTATGTCGACATATCGCGCCGTCTCGTAGAGCAGGGCACGGGCGCCGTCCAATTTTGCCTGCATGTTGCTCAGCATCGAATATACGGCGGGGAAGGTTGCGATGGGCACCCCGAACTGGCGGCGCTCGTTGGCGTAGCGTACGGCCTCACGCAGCGCGGCCTCCATGATGCCGACCGACTGTGATCCGATATCGAGGCGTGCGCCGTTCATCATCGACATCACGTACTTGATGAGGCCCAGTCCGCGCGATCCGAGCAGTTTGGCCGGGGCGTTGTTGAAAGCCAGCTCGCACGTGGGCGATCCCTTGATACCCATCTTGTGCTCGATGCGGCGTACCGTCACGCCGCCCCAGTTGCGGTCGTAGACGAAGCACGAGAGTCCGCGGGCATCCGTCGTGCCGCTCTCCGAGCGCGCCAGCACCAGCTTGATGTCGGCGTCGCCGTTGGTGATGAAACGCTTCACGCCGTTCAGCAGCCACATGCCGCGCTCCTCGCTCCACGTGGCCTTCAGCATGGCCGACTGCAGGTCGCTGCCGGCATCGGGCTCGGTGAGGTCCATCGAGCAGGTCTCGCCGCGGGCGATGCGGGGTATGAACTCGGCTTTGAGCTCCTCGTCGCCGAATTCGCGTATGATGTCAACGCAGCCCTGCAGCGACCATATGTTGCCGAAACCTGCATCGGCACGTGCCACCATCTCCGAGGCCATGACAAACATCACGGTGGGGAAGTTCAGGCCGTCGTACTGGCGGGGCTGCGTCAGGCCGTAGAGGCCCGAACGCGTCAGTATCTCGTGGTTGCGCTGCGTGCCCGAGGCGTAGGTCACGCGGCCGCCCTCGCAGTGTGGGCCTTCGGCATCGACGTCGAAGGCGTTGCGGGCAATGGTGTTGGCGCAGATCTCGCCCATGACCTCCATCACCTTGTCGTAGGAATCCACCGCGTCGGCAAAGTTCTCAGGTGCCGAGCGGTACTCGCGGCTCTGGGTGTAGCCCTCCTCCTTGAGTGCGACGATGCGCTTCATCATCGGGTGCGTCATCTGACGCTTGAGACGGTCGTTGTCCTTATAGAAATTGTTCATTGTATACTCCTCCTAACGTCTGTTGTTTTTGATGAGTGCTATCATGCGCTCCACGGTCTGCACCGCGTCGCCCACGATGGCGTAGTCGGCGATGCGGTGAATCGGGGCCTCCGCGTCGCAGTTTATCGATATGATGCAGGCCGACTTGTCCATGCCGACGGTGTGCTGCACCTGTCCCGAGATACCGCATGCGATGTAGAGCTTCGGGCGTACGGTGATACCCGTCTGTCCGATCATGCGCTCGTAGCCGCCTACATATCCAGCGTCGATGGCGGCACGCGTGGCACCTACCTCGCCGCCCAGCACCTCGGCCAGGCGGAACAGTACCTTGAAGTTCTCGGCGCTGCCCATACCGTAACCTCCGGCAACGATCACCTTGGCCGACTTGAGGTCGACGCCGCGTTCGCGGGCCGTCTTCTCGATGATCGACACGGCGAAATCCTCCGCCTTGACCAGCGTGGCGGTGTCAACCATCACGCACTCGCCCTGTACGGGCGCAGCGAGGGGCTCCTTGGCCATGACACCCTCGCGGATGGTTGCCATCTGCGGGCGTGTCGAGGGCGAGATGATGGTGGTGAGCTGGTTTGCCACGAAGCTCGGACGTATGCACTTGAGCACACCCTTGTACTCGGTGCCCTTGTACGAGCAGTCGCCCAGTTCGAGAGCCGTACAGTCGGCCGTAAGGCCGCATCCCAGCTCGGCGGCCAGACGCGGCGACATGTCGCGGCCTACCGAGGTAGCTCCTGCAAGGAAGATGTCGGGCTGCTCGGCCTCCACTACATGCTTTGCTATGCGGACATAGGGCAGTGTGAGGTAATCCTTTAGACGCGCATCCTCGGCGCAGAATACCTTAACCGCACCGTAACGGTATGCCTCCTCGGCCAGATGTGCCGTACGGTCGCCTATGATGAGGGCCTCGAGCTCGCCGCCCGTCTCGGCGGCCAGACGCCGCCCCTTGGTAAGAAGTTCCAGACTCACCTCGCTCAGGGCGCCGTTGCGGGTCTGGCAGAATATCATGACTTTGTTCATCTTCTCAACGCTTAATGCTATTCGACAATGTGGCTCTCGACCAGCTGTGCGACGAACTGCGAGAGAGCCTCCTCGTCGCTTCCGATCCATGCCGTATCCTTGTGCTCGGCAACGATGGTGCGGCTGTCCACTACCTGCGTGGGCGATCCGCTCAGACCGTAGCGGGCCATGTCGCCGCCGAGGTCGTCGACGGTCCATACCGTCACGGGCTGTTTCTTGTAGTCGAGTATGCGTCGCACGTTGCACGGACGGCACTCGTCAGCGCTGCTGCCGCCGACGGTAACCACTGCGGGCAGGGTCGTGCGTACGGTCTGCACCTCGTCGTCCGATATGCGTCGTACCTCGATGCGGCCGTCGTCGCAGGGGTTGATCTGCTCGGCGTAGGTCACCTGCGGCCATCCGAGCCATTGTGCCGTCTGCGGGCCGACGTGGGCCGTGTCGCCGTCGATAGACTGGCGTCCCGACAGTATGAGGTCGGGGTTGATCTTGCGCGCAGCCATAGCCAGCGCGTACGACGTAGCCATGGTGTCGGCACCGGCAAAGCGGCGGTCCGAGAGGAGTATTCCCTCGTCGGCACCACGGTATATTCCCTCGCGCAGCACCTCCTCGGCACGCTGCGGACCCATGCTTATCAATATTACCTGGCTTCCTTCGATACGGTCCTTGAGGCGGAGCGCCTGCTCAAGGGCGTTCAGATCGTCGGGATTGCATATAGCCGGCAGGGCGTTGCGGTCGATCGTGCCGTCGGCACCGACCTTTGCCTCCACCGTCTCGCGGGTATCGGTCACCTGTTTCACGAGTACCGCGATTTTCAAACCTTTCATCAATACTAAATATTCTTAAAAACCTGCGCAAAGGTACGCCATCCGCCCCGAAAGAAAAGAATCGGCAGGGGAAATTTCGTCACAGGATAGGGTACATTCATCACAAAAAGGGGCCTTGAGGGTCCTTTCGGCCACACTTACCCCTTTGTTATAGTGTTATTTAGATAACAATGCAATAAAAACGGCCGCCGGGTATCCGGCGGCCGTCAGAAGTTGCAATCGAGTGTCGTGCTATTTCAGCACCGCTCCGACAATGTCGCGCAGACGCGTTATGCCGAGGCGCTGCATCTCGTGCGGCAGCTCCTCGATGATGCGTTTGCAGGCGTACGGATCCTTGAGGTTGGCGGCGCCGACCTGTACGGCGGTGGCTCCGGCCATCATCATCTCTATCACGTCCGCCGCGCACTCCACGCCGCCGCATCCCATGACCGGAATCTTGCATGCGCTGGCCACCTGGTATACCATCCGCACCGCTACGGGGAAGATCGCCGGGCCCGAGAATCCGCCCATCGTGTTGGCAATGACGGGGCGTCGGCGCATGGTGTCGATGCGCATTCCGAGCAGCGTGTTGATAAGGCATATTCCGTCGGCTCCGGCCTCCTCGCACGCAAGGGCTATCGAGGCGATGTCGGTGACGTTGGGGCTGAGCTTAATGAATACGGGCTTGGTGGTTACGCTCTTCACGGCACGCGTCACCTCGGCTGCGGCCTTGCAGTCGGTGCCGAAGCTCATGCCGCCGTTGTGGACATTGGGGCACGAGACGTTGACCTCGATTATCTCCACCTGTTGCTCGCGGTCGATCTTGGCACAGCACTCGGCGTACTCGTCAACCGAGAACCCGCTTATGTTGGCTATGATCGGCTTGTGGAATATCGCACGCAGGCGGGGCAGCTCCTCGGCTATGACCGCGTCGATGCCGGGGTTCTGCAGCCCGACCGAGTTGATCAGGCCGGCGCGGCACTCGGCTATGCGCGGCGTGGGGTTGCCGAAGCGGGCCTCGCGCGTGGTGCCCTTGATGGAGATGGCCCCCAGGATGTTTATGTCGTAGAACTCGTTGTGCTCGCGGCCGAACCCGAAGGTGCCGCTTGCGGGGATGACGGGGTTGTCAAGAGCCACGCCGCACAGATCTACCGAGAGGTCGAAATCGTTTGCCATAGTTCGTTCGTTTACCATATTATCTCCTCGCGTTTCATCACGGGGCCCTCCTTGCATATGCGTTTGTTGCCCGTTAGGGTTTTGCAGCTGCATCCCATGCAGGCGCCGAAACCGCATCCCATGCGCTCCTCGAAGCTCAGTTCGCCCGGTGTCGCGCAGGCCTGGCACAGGGCTCGCAGCATGGGCAGCGGGCCGCAGGCGTAGAAGTAGTCGAAGTCGATACCCTTGTCGCGTATGGCGTCGGTAACGAAGCCCTTAACGCCGAGCGATCCGTCGGCGGTAGAGACGTACACGTCGGCACCAAGCGCGCGGAACTCGTCGGCATAGAAGACCTCTGCCGCGGTGTTGAATCCCAGCACTACGCTCACCTTGCGGCCGCGTGCGATAAGATCCTTCGCCAGACGGTAGAGGGGAGGCACACCCACGCCACCGCCTACCAGAAGCGGCCTGTGGCACTCGATGTCGGCATTGAAGCCGTTGCCCAGGCCCGTCAGCACGTCGAGTGTCTGTCCTGCCTGCATGCGGCTCATTGCCTCGGTACCGCGACCCACAACCTTGTATATTAGTGTGATATCGCTCTGCGAGTAGTCGCACACCGAGATGGGGCGTCTAAGGTAGAGCCCCTCGATCTCGATGTTTACAAACTGCCCCGGACGCGTTATCCACTGCGTGTCGCCCTCGATCGTCATGCGGTAGACGTTCGGGGTGAGGGGGCGGTTTTCGACTATGCGGTATGTTCCCTTTTTGTACATGGACTATTGGGCGTCGATGGTTGATACTCCGAGCGTGATCTCCTCCAGTACGTCCAGCAGAACGCTTACGGTCTCCAGTGCGGTGAATATCGTCACGTTGTTCTCAACCGCAGCGCGGCGTATGTCGTATCCGTCGCGGCGGGTGCTGTGCTGGTTGACGTCGATGGTGTTGATTACGTAGGTTACATGTCCCTTGCGCAGCGAGTCGAATATCTCGGTGCTGCCCTCGCTCAGCTTGCGCAGGTGACGCGTGCGTATGCCGTGGCTGCGCAGGAACTCGCACGTTCCCTTGGTGGCCTCGATGTTGAATCCGAGGTTGTAGAAACGGCGTATCAGGGGCAGGGCGCGCTCCTTGTCCTGGTCGGCTATGGTGACGAAGATCGTACCGTAGTTGGCCACGGTCATGCCCGACGACTGGAGCGACTTGTAGAGTGCGCGCGTGAGGCTGTTGTCGTAACCTATGGCCTCGCCCGTCGATTTCATCTCGGGTGAGAGGTACGAGTCGACACCGCGGATCTTGGCGAACGAGAAGGCCGGCGACTTGACGAACCAGCGGCTGCGCTCCTTGCCGTAGATTTCGGTTATGCCCTGCGAGCGGAGCGAGTGGCCGAGGATCACCAGCGTGGCTATCTTGGCCATGGGCACGCCCGTCGATTTCGAGAGGAACGGAACGGTACGCGACGAACGGGGGTTGACCTCGATGACGTATACCTTGTCGTTTTCGTCGACGATGAACTGTATGTTGAAGAGGCCGACGATGCCGATGGCCAGACCCAGCTGCTTGGTGTAGGCGATGATCGTGTCCTTCACCTGCGGGCTTACGCTGAAGGTGGGGTAGACGCTGATACTGTCACCCGAGTGGATTCCGGTACGCTCGACATGCTCCATGATGCCCGGGATGAATACGTCCTGTCCGTCGCATATGGCATCCACCTCGAGCTCCTTGCCCATGATGTACTTGTCGACCAGCACGGGCGACTTTTCGTTGATCTCCACGGCCGAACGCAGGTAGTGGCGCAGCGTCTCCTCGTTGCCCACGATCTGCATGGCGCGGCCTCCCAACACGAAGCTCGGGCGAACCAACACGGGATAGCCGATGCGCTCGGCGGCGGCTACGCCGGCCTCGATGTCGGTGACGGCCTCGGCCTTGGGCTGGGGTATGCCCACCTCGTTCATGATGCGCTCGAAACACTTGCGGTCCTCGGCGTTGTTTATGGCTTCGATGCCGGTGCCGATGATCTTCACGCCCAGCTTGGCGAGGGGTTCCGCAAGGTTGATTGCGGTCTGTCCGCCGAGCGATACGACGATGCCCTCGGGACGCTCCAGCTCAACGACGTTCATCACGTCCTCGACCGTCAGCGGCTCGAAGTAGAGCTTGTCGCTGATCGTGTAGTCGGTCGAAACGGTCTCCGGGTTGTTGTTTATGATGATGGCCTCGTATCCGGCATCCTTGATGGTCCAGATGGCGTGTACGGTCGAGTAGTCGAACTCCACACCCTGTCCGATACGTATCGGGCCCGAGCCCAGCACGATGATCTTCTTGCGGTCGCTTACGATCGACTCGTTCTCCTGCTCGTAGGTCGAGTAGAAGTAGGGTACGTACGAGGCGAACTCGCCGGCGCAGGTGTCTATCATCTTGTATGCGGGGAAGATGCCCTCGTTGCGGCGCAGCAGGAACACCTCCGACTCGCTCATGCCCCACAGCTGGCCGATATACTTGTCGCTGAAGCCCATGCGCTTGGCCTCCTTCAGGGTGTCAATGTCGCCCTTGTGTGCGGCTACGACCGACTCCATCTCGACGATGTTCTTGAACTTCTCGAGGAAGAGCATGTCGATCTTGGTGTGGTTGTAGATGATGAGCAGGTCGACTCCCTTGCGGATGAGCTGTGCTATGGCATATAGACGGTCGTCGGTACCCTTGCGGATATACTCCAAAAGCGTCTCGACGGTGTAGTCGTCGAACTTCTTGTTGTAGATGTGGCATACGCCCGTCTCGAGCGAACGCACCGCCTTGAGCAGGCTCTCCTCGAGTGTACGGCCGATGCTCATCACCTCGCCCGTGGCCTTCATCTGCGTACCGAGCTCGTTCGACGCGTCACTGAACTTGTCGAAGGGGAAACGCGCCACCTTCGTCACGACGTAGTCGAGTGCCGGCTCGAAGCATGCGGGCGTGTTGGCTATGCGTATCTCGTCGAGCGTGAGGCCCACGGCTATCTTGGCGCTGACGCGTGCGATGGGGAAACCGCTCGCCTTCGAGGCGAGGGCCGACGAACGCGACACGCGCGGGTTGACCTCGATGATGTAGTAGCGGAACGACAGCGGGTCTAGTGCGAACTGAACGTTGCAGCCGCCCTCGATCTGCAGTGCGCGGATAATCTTCAGGGCGCTGCCGCGCAGCAGCTCATACTCCTTGTCGGTGAGCGTCTGGCTGGGGGCTACGACGATCGAGTCACCCGTATGTATACCCACGGGATCGACATTCTCCATGCTGCAGATGGCGATGGCCGTATCGTTGCTGTCGCGCATCACCTCGAACTCGATCTCCTTGTAACCCTTGATGCTCTTCTCCACCAGCACCTGGTGTACGGGTGAGAGCATGAGCGCGTTGTGCATGATCTCGCGCAACTCCTCCTCGTTGTCGGCGAAGCCGCCGCCCGTACCGCCCAGCGTGAAGGCGGGACGCAGCACAACGGGGTAACCTATCTCGAGTGCGGCCTTGACACCGTCCTCCATCGTGTTGACCACGATTGAGGGCAGCACCGGCTCGTCGATGCTTATACACAGTTCCTTGAACAGCTCGCGGTCCTCGGCCTTCTCGATGCTGTGGAACGATGTTCCCAAAATCTCCACGTGGCATTCGTCGAGAATACCCTTCTTTGCCAGCTGAACGGCCAGGTTAAGACCCGTCTGGCCGCCAAGGCCCGGCACAATGGCATCGGGACGCTCGTAACGAACGATCTTGGCCACATACTCGAGCGTCAGGGGCTCCATGTAGACCTTGTCGGCGATGTCGGTGTCGGTCATGATCGTTGCGGGGTTAGAATTGACGAGGATTACCTCGTAACCCTCCTCCTTGAGGGCCAAGCAGGCCTGCGTTCCAGCGTAGTCGAACTCTGCGGCCTGGCCTATGACGATCGGGCCAGAGCCGATCACCATAACTTTCTTTATATCTGTTCTCTTAGGCATTTTGATATTCCTCCATCATTTTAATGAATTTGTCGAAAAGATAGAAACTGTCGTGCGGGCCGGGAGCGCTCTCGGGGTGATACTGTACCGAGAAGACCTTGTCGGCGGCACACTCAACGCCCTCGACGGTATTGTCGAGCAGGTCGACGTGTGTCACGTGCAGGGGCGTGTTCTCGAGCGATGCGGCGTCGACGGCATAGCTGTGTCCCTGGCTCGTGATCTCGATACCGTTGGTGTCGAGGTTGCGTACCGGGTGATTGCCTCCGCAGTGGCCGTGCTCCATGCGGTAGGTCTTGGCGCCGTATGCCAGCGATATGAGCTGGTGTCCGAGGCCTATGCCGAAGATTGGCAGGCGTCCGCGCAGCGATTTGACGAGTTCTACCACCTCCGGAACGTTTGTCGGGTCGCCCGGACCGTTCGAGATGAGCACGCCGTCGGGGTTGAAAGCCATGATTTCATCGAGTGAGGTGTTGTACGGTACCACCGTGACGTTGCAGCCGCGCTCGTTGAAGTAGCGGATGATGCTGTACTTGATACCGCAATCGACTGCCACGATGTCGTATTTGTGGTTGGGCGTACGCGAGAACCAGCGCTTGCGGCAGCTTACCTGCTTCACCTGGTCGGTGGCGGCAGGCGTGGTGCGTATCATCTCCAGTGCGGCCTCGCGCGAGGTCTCAATGTTGACGATAGCGGCGCGGCGGCAACCCTTGTCGCGGATTATGCGCGTGATCATGCGGGTGTCCACACCGCTGATGCCCGGTATGCCCTGCTCCTCGAGTACCTCCGAGAAGGTTTTGGTATAACGAAAGTTACTGGGGTTGTCGTTGCACTCGCGTACGACCATGGCGCCGACAAATGACGACTTCGACTCGAAATCCTCGTCCGTGATGCCGTAATTGCCTATGACCGGATAGGTCATCACAACCATCAGCCCTGCGCACGACGGGTCGGAGAGTATCTCCTGATAGCCCACCATGGCCGTGCAGAAGACCAGTTCGCAAACACGCTCGGTATCGGCTCCGCAACTGTAGCCGAGGAACTCGCAACCGTTTTCGAGAACTAACTTTTTCGTAAATGCTTTCATTCGTTCGTATAATGGATTAATTGTTTGTTATTTGGCTTGATATGCTATTCGGCCTCCGCACAGTGTCAGAAGACACGTGCCGCGCAGGCGCCACCCTTCGAACGGCGTGCTGCGACCCTTCGAGAGGAATGTCGCGGGATCGACCGTAAACTCGGTGTCGGTGTCGAAGACGGCGATGTCGGCCTTGGCGCCCGTCTCTAAGCCTCCGCCCAGTCCGAAGATGCGTCGCGGAGCCTCGGCCATGAGGTCGATCATGCGCTCGGGCGTTATGATGCCCGGCAGTACGAGTTTCGTGTATATGACGGCGAACGACGTCTCGAGTCCCACCACGCCCATGGCGCTGCCGGCCAGCCCGCGCGACTTCTCCTCGGCCGTGTGGGGTGCGTGGTCGGTGGCTATGACGTCGATGGTGCCGTCCTGCACACCCTCGATGAGGGCGTCGCGGTCGGCCGCCGAGCGGATCGGGGGATTCATCTTGAAGCGTCCTTCCTCGCGCAGATCGTTGTCGCACATCGTGAGGTAGTGGGGCCCCGTCTCGCATGTAATGCGTACGCCGCGGCGTTTGGCCTCGCGTATAAGGGCTACGCTCTCCTTGGTCGATATGTGGCACACGTGGTAGCGGCATCCCGTCTCTTCGGCCAGGGCTATGTCGCGTTCGATCTGCCGCCACTCGCTCTCCGAGCGGATGCCCTTGTGGCCGTGTGCGGCGGCATACTCGCCGTCGTGTATGTAACCGCCGTGCAGCAGGTCGTTCACCTCGCAGTGTGCGGCTATGATGCAGCCCTGCGCCGCTGCGGCCTGCATGGCCTGGCGCATGGTGTCGTCGCTCTGCACGCCGCTGCCGTCGTCGGTGAAGGCTACGGCATAGGGCTTGAGCGCGGCGAAGTCTACCGTCTCGCGGCCCGCCCTGCGGCGCGTTATGGTGGCGTAGGGAAGCACATTGATGACGGCATCGCGCTCGATTATCTCCGTCTCGCGGCGCATGTTCTCCACCGAGTCGGGAGCCGGCTCGAGGTTAGGCATCGAGCATACCGTGGTGAAGCCTCCGTGAGCCGCTGCGGCCGTACCCGTGGCGATGGTCTCCTTCGATGCGAATCCCGGCTCGCGCAGGTGTACGTGCAGGTCGACAAGGCCCGCCGTGACCCAGCGTCCGCTGCAGTTGATGACTTTGTCATAGGGTTGCAGCGCTGCCTCTGCCGTAATCTCGGCGATGCGGTCGCCGCATATGACGACATCCGCCACGAAGCTCTCCGTGCCGCGTACTATGCGGCCTCCCTTCAACACGATTCTGCCATTTGCCTCCATATATGTATCTGCACGAAAAAGGCGACCAATAAAGCCGCCTTATAATTAAAAACAATAAACAATATTGACTATTTGTCGAAAACCCGCGTTAAGCGAAAAACAATACCACTTGTGATCATTCGCGTAAATGACATCCTGTTTGGGATATGTATGAGTTCCGCGTTTCATGACAAGCCGTTCTTGGCTGCAAAGGTAAGCAAAATATTTTATTCGTCACACAGCGTGCGGCCGAAAATTACGACAATGTTACAATGCGGGCTCCGCTTGCCGTCAGAAGACCACTTTGGCGCCTATCTGCATGTGCCAGCGCGAGAGCAGGTCGTCGGGCGTGAGCTTTGCGCCCGTGAAACGGTATACCGGCGCGCCATCCTCGACGGCGGTGACGGTAACGGGGCGCAGGCGCCATCCCGAGGTGTTGTAGTATGTGCCCCAGCTGCTGCAGAGCATGTTGCCGAAGTTCATTATGTCGAGCGACAGCACCACCTTGCGCTTCGACTGCGCGCCGAAGTAGAATCCGTGTGCGAGGTGCAGGTCGACACGGTGCTCGGCTGGGGCCTGCAGGGCGTTGCGCTCGGAGAAGCTGCCGCGGTGCGAGCGCAGGTAACGGTCGCTCTCGATGAAGTCGTTCCACGCCTTGCGCGAGGTGTTGTCGGCGAACTTCATCATGTCGAGCTCCTGCTCGGTGGGTATATACATCAGTGTCGAGCCGTAGGCGGCGTCGCCGTTGAAGTCCACGGCCTCGTCGAAACAGAGCGAGTAGCGCTGTCCCGAGGTCATCTGATAGACCAGTCCTGCCGACACCTCCAGCATACGGGCATAGCGTTTCGTGTATCCGAGTGCCACCGACAGCTTGTGCGGCACGTCATATACCGACAGCGATAGCGGGGTGTTGTTCAGGTCGGTGGCATAGGCCGTGTTCCAGTTGGTTGAGGACGACGACGAGGGAACGTCGCATACGGCATACGAGTGCCCGAATATGTACGATGCGTATATCGACAGTCCCCATGCGAAATCCTTGGCCGCATGTGCCGATATCGAGTAGGAGTACCCGCGCGAGGTGTTGCCCATATAATATACGGCCGAATAGTCGTCGGTGGCGGCGGAATAGAGCGGCATGCTGTTGGCCGCGTTGCCGGCCTCGGGCGTTACGGCCGAGATGGTCGCTCCGTTGCTCTCGACGGCAAGGTTACGGAATACGGCGTTGTGGAGCGTCTTGGTGTAGAGAGCCTCGACGCCAAAGTTCCAGCCGTCATGCGTGGTGAAGTCGGCCGACAGGTTGGCCTTGAGGTTTTGCGGGTAGCGGAAACGGCGGTCCATGACGTTGAGCATGAAGCGCAGGTTCGACATGTCGGTGGGCGAGGGCGCGACGGTGAAGTCGGCGGCCGATTCCGTTATCTGGCCGTTCTGGCTTGTGCCTGTCAGGCGTACGCCCTTCTGCTCGACACCCGTGTTCGAGTAGTTGTTGACTATCCACACGAAGGGTACGCGTCCGGTGAATATGCCCGCCCCGCCCGCGATGTCGATGCGGCCGGCCTCCGTCTGCTTGTACCACGACAGGCCCACGCGCGGCGAGAAGAGCACCTGCGTCTGCGGTACGTCGCCGACCCTTACGCCGTTCGACGTGGCGATGTCGCCGGCGTTGAAGCTGTCGTTGGCCGTGGGGGTGTTGAATATCAGCGGTAGCGTCATGCGCACGCCGTATGTCAGCAGCAGGCGGCGTCCGAGCGACCAGCGGTCCTGTGCGTAGAAGTTGAGTTCGGCGGCGCGGAAACGCGGTCCCCATACCGTTGAACCTGTTACGTCGGGGTCGCTGTAGTTGTATTCGTAGACGGCCGCAAGATTGTTCTCGAAGTCGTCGATCGAGTTGTAGGTATAGGTGCCGTAGGCGTTGGCCACGTAGATGTTGTGTATGTCGTATAGCTCGTGGTGCATGCCCATCGTTATCGAGTGTGCACCGCGGTCGACGATAAGGTCGTCGGTGAGGGTCACTACATTCTGCGTCAGGGCATTGGTGCCGGCATAGCGGTCGGTGCCGATGTATGTGGTAACGCCGCCCGTCGATCCCGTATTCTTGATTATAACGCTCGGCAGGGCAGTGCCGCCGTCGGGGTCGCGGCCGTCGGCCACGCGCGAGTACCCTGCGCGGAAGGTGTTGTGCATGCGGTCGGTGAGGCGCGATTCGAGCGTCAGGCCCACATAGTGCGCACGGCTGTAGTTGGCGTAGCCCGATCCGGCGAAGGTGAACGACGTGAGCGAGTTGCCGTAGTCCTCGGCGCGGGCGTCGAGATAGCTGTAGCTTGCCGAGAGACGGTGGCGGCGGTTGATGTTCCAGTCGAGTACGGCCAGCAGCGAACCCGAGCGCTGCGTCACGTCACGGCGTCCGTAACCGCCGCCGTCGAAGCCCGTCAGCTCCTCGTAGCGTGCCGATATGCGGTCGAGCTCCTCGGTCGTGATCGAGACACCCTCATATCCGGGATAATACGACGAGGGCGACTGCTCGAAGTCATACTCGCCGCTTACGAAGAAGAAGAGTTTGTCCTTGACGATGGGGCCACCGAGCGTGGCGCCGTAGATCTGTGTGGTCTGCTGCGCGAGGCTGTTGCGCTGGCCCGATCCTATGCCTGCGGGGCGCGAGCCGTAGAAGTCCTGATTGTTGTAATAGGTGTAGGCGCTGCCGCGGAATTCGTTCGTGCCCGATTTGGTCACGGCATTGAGTACGCCGCCTCCGAAACCGCTCAGACGCACGTCGTAGGGTGCAACGGCTACCTGTATCTGTGCTATGGCGTCCATCGCCACGGGGTTGGCGTTCGACAGGCCGCCGTTGGTGCCCGAGGTCGAGAGTCCGTACATGTCGCTGTTGGCCATGCCGTTTATCATGAACGAGTTGTAACGGTTGTTGACGCCGCCGTAGGACATGCCTCCGTTCTTGGTGGCCATAGCTTCGGGAATAAGGCGCACCACGTCGTAGAGCGAGCGCGTAACCGACGGCACGCGTTCGATGGCCTTCTCGTCGAATTTGGCCAGCATGTCGGCATCCTCGCGCGAGGAGGTGGCGACGACGACGGCATCGAGCATCGAGTCCTCCTTCATGGTGATGTTCTCGACATGCGTGTCGCCCACACGCAGGGCCATGCCGTCGATGCGGTAGGGCTTGTATCCGAGGTAGTTGACCTCCAGACTGTAACCTTCGTCGGGACGTATGCCGTGAATCGAATAGTAGCCTTCGGCATTGGTTGCGACGGTATATACCGTGCCCGTGACTGAATGTGAGAGGGTTACTACGGCACCTGCAAGAATCTGATCCGATGAATCGTTTACTACGCCGCGCAGAGAGGCGGTGGTGATCTGAGCCATGACGTCACAGCTCAATACTGTCAGCAGAAGACAGACGAGTTTTCTCATAGTACATTTTTTGGGCACCTATTTAAGGTGCAAATTAAACAATAGTGCCGTCGTGACGCCGTCTGCATGTGGGTCGGACCCATGCGCACGTAAGGCGTTTGCGATCGACGGGTACAAATATATAAAATTTTTTACGAAGAGCATGCCGTAACACAATATTTTCATACCGAAAAATCCCGCTTTTGACTCTATCCCCCGTGCCGTGTGTTTCAACTACGATAAAATTCGCTATTTTTGCACCGTTCAACATCGTAAGTATGGATGGCGTAATACAATTCTTCATCGACTGGGGTTATATCGGACTGTTCCTGTCGGCATTGCTTGCCGGCAGCATACTGCCTTTCAGTTCCGAGGTGGTGCTTACCGTATTGGTGCAGATGGGTGCCGACCCGGTCGGTTGCCTCATATCGGCATCGATTGGCAATACGCTCGGCGGACTGCTGTGTTACTGGCTGGGATATCTTGGCAACATGCAGTGGATCGAGCGCTGGCTCAAGATCGATAAGGAGAAGATGGACAAGGTCGAAGGCTTTGTCCGCAAGCGCGGCGCCTGGATGGGCCTCTTCGGCGTGCTGCCGTGGGTGGGCGAGGTGATAATAGTGCTGCTGGGACTTATGCGCAGCAACATATACATTACCACGGTTACGATGTTCATCGGCAAATTCGTGCGTTACCTCATTTTGATATACGCCATCGAGGGCGTAAACTCGCTGCTTTGATCAGTGCTCGGCGTATGGCATTAACGATATAAACGACATCCGTACGCTTACGCATCGAAGAGCGTGGCGCCCATCTTTCTTTGCCGACTATTACTGCGCGGCGGTTATAATCCTTTAATATTAATATTATAGTCTGGATTCCGGTCTGCTGTCGATACGTTTGCTGCCGTAGCCATGAATAACGAAAAAGGCCCTCCCCGTTTCGGGGAAGGCCTTTTACATATAGTTCGCATCTGCGTATTATTCGTCCCTTACGCAGCGGATCTGCATGCCGTTGGCGCGGTACATCTCCTTCTGTGCCTCGTAGCGGTTGTTTACGGCACGCGTGGTGTTCAGGTCGAAGAACATCGACTGCGCCTTGCTCTTGTCGGCCGTGGCTATGCCCGTGGTCCAGTAGTATCCTACCCACGGCATGGGCGTATGCTCGTAACCGTAGTTGTTGACGTTCGTGAGCACGCCGTTCTCGAAGCTACGGCGGCCTGCGCCGGGCATGAACATCTTCACTCCGGCCGCGTCGACTATGTGCCAGCCGTACATGTCGCGAATGTCACCCAGCGAGGCGAGATCCTCCGACTGGTCGATGTCCATCATAAGGAATGCATCGCCGTCGGGTACGCGCCATCCGCGGGGGCAGGGATCGTAGATGCTCTTCTGCTCCGACGACCAAAGAGTGTTGTCGTGCGAGTCGTATATCCAGTCGTAATCGTTGTCGGCCGAACCCATAACGAATGCCATGGGGTTCTGTATTGCATATTCAATCGTGCCGACATCCTCGCCCTTCTCGGCATTGACATAGGCGAAACGCTTCACCAGACCTGCGCCCGTGTATACGGTACGGTCCTCGTTGTTCGAGAAGTTGTAGTCGACGGGACGGATGAACGGGTCCTTACGTCCCCACTGGTAGTAGAGACCGTATGATTTGAATATGTCGTCGGTGTCGGTCGAGCCGTCGCTGTTGTGGTATGCGCCGAGGTTGCGGTCCATGAATACGCCTGCCGAGGTGGCGATGGCCGATGCCTCCACGTCCGATTCGGTGATCCACACGTGCCAGCTCCATATTATGTTGCCCGCCTCGTCGTAGGCTGCAATGACGGCGTTGCCGTCGGGCGTGACGGTGTCGGTGACGTTATCGTCGTCGTCCGTAATGTCGGTGTGTGAGATGAAGAAGGTGTACTGGCCCTTGTCGGCATCGTAGCTTGAGTATTTGATGAGCTCGCGCTCGCTCTGCCACAGCACCTCGACCTTGTCGGGACGGATGGTCTCCGAGCTTTCGCCCTTGTGTGTCACGTCGATGGTGTAACGGGTGTCCATCTGGCTGATGACGTAGCAGTTCGAGTAGCGGTCGGTAAGATCGATCTCCTTGTTGAGCAACGACAGGTATGACGATGCCGTTACCGAGGTTCCTGCGGCCGTGAAGCCCGACAGTTTGAGGGTTCCGTTCTCCTCTACGGTGGCGTCATCGGCCGTGTATGCCGAGGGGGCCTTCACCGTTACCGTCCATTTTACCAGGTCGATATCCTCGACGGTCCAACCTTTGGGCGACGAGGTGACCGACACGCTGGTGATGTTGTGTGCCGTGATGGGGATTACCACCGTGCTCTCGAGTTCGGTTACTATCTGTCCCGGAAGCGAGAACGAGAAATCGTACTCTTCGTTTGTAGTACATGACCATAACATCGTCAGCGATGCCGTCAGGACGGTTGCTGCGACGAAAAGGTTTCTAAAAAGAGACTTCATATATTGTCTTGTCTATTGTCGGTTCAAAATATTGGGCAAATATAATGAAAGGTGAGCGCAATGACAAATTCAAAACGCAGTTTTCGAATTCGGTCATGCACAACCGCATCCTGTATTATCAAATATACGGAACGGTCGGTGCAATGTAAAGTCGAAACCGCTGGTCCGGGCCTGTTAGGGTCGTACCTTTGCTTATTGTCAAAAATGCACACGCCTATTGTGCAAACGGATCGATCATACATTTATTATATGTGAAGCCCGAAAGTTATCCCGCGACAGGAATTCTGTAGCAGGAAAACTGCTCGTAGCACGTCCGTAGCCCTTTGCATTTCCGATCATGGCCAAATAGTGCGGCCCCGATCCATAGTGAAGGATCGGGGCCGCATCCGTACGTCTCGCGCGAGGACTACTTTTTGTCGGTGCGCGATATGGTCTCGCGCATCTGCGTGTCGGCCATGATGTTCTTCATCTTGTAGTAATCCATTATGCCCAGATTGCCGTTGCGGAATGCCTCGGCCATGGCCAGCGGCACCTCGGCCTCGGCGAGGATAACCTTTGCGCGGGCCTCCTGTGCCTTTGCCTTGTTCTCCTGCTCGAGCGCTACGGCCATGGCGCGGCGCTCCTCGGCCTTGGCCTGTGCGATGTTCTTGTCGGCATCGGCCTGGTCCATCTGGAGCTGGGCGCCGATGTTCTTGCCCACGTCGATGTCGGCAATGTCTATCGAGAGAATCTCGAAGGCCGTACCTGCGTCGAGGCCCTTCTCAAGCACCACACGCGAGATCGAGTCGGGATTCTCGAGGACTATCTTGTGCGAGTCGGCCGAACCGATTGACGATACGATACCCTCGCCGACACGAGCCAGTACGGTCTCCTCGCCGGCACCGCCCACCAGCTGGCGTATGTTGGCGCGAACCGTAACGCGGGCCTTGGCTATGAGCTGTATGCCGTCCTTGGCCACGGCAGCCACGGGAGGCGTGTTTATCACCTTGGGATTGACCGACATCTGCACGGCCTCGAACACGTCGCGGCCCGCAAGGTCGATGGCGGTGGCCATCTTGAAATCGAGTACGATATTGGCCTTCTGTGCCGATACGAGGGCATGCACCACGTTGGTGACGTTACCGCCGGCAAGATAGTGTGCCTCGAGCTCGTTGGGGTCGATGTTAAGTCCAGCCTTCGTTCCCTCGATCATCGATGATACGATCACCGAAGGCGGCACCTTGCGCCAACGCATGAGGATGAGTTGCAGCAGGCTGATCTTTACGCCCGATACCAGTGCCGAGAACCACAGGCCCACGGGGATGAAATAGAATATGAGCCATATGGCGATAAGGCCCAGTACGATTACCACGGCGAATAATCCAAGTTGCAGTTCCATAGTCTATAGTTGGTTTGGTTGTTAGTATTGTAGTTGTGCCGGACGTTATTTGTCCTCGGCGCGCTTTACCACGACGGTGAAGTTCTCGAATCCCGTCACCTCGACGCGGCTGCGCTGGTCGATGTATGAGTCTATCGACTTGGCCTCGTAGACGCGGCCGTCGATGTTAACCTTGCCCATGGGCGAGAGGCGCGATACGGCGATGCCGCACTGTCCGACCGAAACCGTATCCGACGGGGTCTCCATGCTCGACGATTCGATCTTCTGGCGGAGCGAGAAGCGGCGCCAGGTCTTGGCACGCAACGACAGCACCACCGCCACTAACGATATGACCACCACTACGGCCAGCGTCACCGCGCCGCCCGTGAGGCCGAAGCGTTCGAAGGCCATGTATACGGCCACGGCATAACTCACCAGCGAGAGAATGGTCCCGACGGTGACACCCGGCAGGAGCACCAGTTCGACTACGAGGAAAAATACTCCCAGCAGCACAAGCAATATTATGAGTCCCATAGGTTACGTTTTTTGGGGTTTCAAATCGTTTTGTTTCGTCGTCCGCGCATTCTGCTGCGCACTCTGCTATTCCTGCGCGGCAGCCTCTTCCCCGGCGGGTGCGGTGCTTATCTCGGTGATCTCCGTCGTGAGGCTCTCGTCGCACTTGACCACGGCCTGGGCCACACGCTCGGCCATGGCGCGGCTGTCGAACAGGCCGACGATGAACGTATCCTCCGACACCTTCGATATGGCGCATCCCTCGGCCATGGTGGCTATCACGTCACGTACGGTGTCATCCAGCGTGCCGCCCTTTATCACCACGCGGAACGACGTCTGTGCCGACTCGTCCTGTTCCGAGAGGTTGGTCTTGCGGCCGTCGCACCACTCGATTATCTGCGGGTTGCGGAATCCCTTCTTCTTGAGCACCTCGAGGGCGGCTTCGGCCTCGGCGCGCGTGCGCAGGCCGCCTACATAGTAGCTGAACCGTCCGTCCTCGCCCTCCTCGACAAACAGGGGCGACGCGTTGCGGAATATCGACACCGACTGCTTGTACTTGTAGTTGCCCAGCAGTATGCGGTAGATGGTGCCGTACTCGTACACGACGCAGTCGGGGATGGGGTTCGACGCGTTGTAGATGCTCTTGGGCGTGAATTCTATGGCCTGGTAGTCGACGAACGAGCGGCGCTCGACGTCGATCTTCGGTATGCGGAAGTCGATCTGCCGCACCGTCTTCGACACGTTGGTGAGCGAGTCTATCGCCGCCGTCTGGTTGAGCAGTTTGGCCACATACATCTCGTAGTTGAGGATGATGGGCTTCTGCAGGCAGTAGTTAGCTACGGCATCCGATGCGTAGTATTCGCTTGCGGCGAGCTTCTCCTGCAGCGACTTGGTCATCATGTTCTCGGTAAGGTCGAGCAGGTCCTCGCGGTTTTCCTTCTCAAGGAAGTATGAGTAGACGTATGATTTCTGGTCGAATATCTCGCTCCACGCCTTGGCCAGACGGCGCTCGAGTACGATGTTGTCGTCCATGGCGGCCTCTAGCTCGGCATATACGGCCTCGGCGTCAGCCTCCGTCTCGGCCACAATGTAGCGGTCGTATAGCGACTTTACCTTCTCGTAGTTCTTCATGTAGGTCGAGACGTAACCCTGGGTCTCGGCCTCCATCTTCTGCACGCGCTGCAGCTCCTTGTAGTCCTCGGGGTCGATGCTCTTTACGAAATAGGGGTTGTTCATGAAGTCGCTGCCGCCGCTGTTGCTCTGCGCCTGGCCTCCTATGTCGCCCATGTTCGAGAGGACGAAATTCTGCTCGATGGCGTTTATGCGGTCAACGAGCTTGAGCTTCTCCATGCGCAGCGAGAAGACCGCATTCTCGGCGTCCGAGAGCATGAGCAGCAGCGAATCGGAGCGCACCTGCGCCAGCGAATCGCGTGTCGCCGCATTCTCGGCCATGGCGCCGCGCACCGACCGTATGACACCTATGAGCGAATCCTCGCGGTTGCGCAGCAGCGCGTCGTTGCGCAGCAGCCCCATGTATTCGCCGTTATCCTCAAGGCCCGAGATGCGGGCCGAGACATCCTGTGCCGATGCTTCCTGCGTACCGCACAGCATGGCTATTATTCCGCAAACGAACAATCCTCGTTTTATCATCTCCACCAACGTATAAAAAACAGTTGAATCAATCCGAATATTTCAAGACGCCCCAACAACATCAGCAGCGTCGCATTCATCTTCATCGCGCCCGACATGGCGGCATAGTTGTCCATCGAGCCCACCTCGCCGAATCCCGGACCCACGTTGCCCATACACGCCACGCATGCCGAGAAGGCCGTCATCAGGTCGCACCCCAACATGGCATTGACGAACGTACCGCCCAGAATGATCAGCATGTATGCCACGGCGAATACCATCACGCTGTTGAGCATGTCGCGGTCCTGCGGCACGCCGTCGACCTTGGTGCGGAAGATGGCGTTGGGGTGCTGCTGCGAGCGCAGGCGGTTGCGTATCATCTTTATGGCGAGCACCATGCGGTCCATTTTCATGCCTCCGGCCGTAGATCCCGCACAGGCGCATATTATCGAGCAGAATATGAGCACCATCATGGCGAATGCCGTCCACGTGTTGCAGTCGGCCGTGGCCAGTCCCGTGGTGCTTATGAACGACACCACGTGGAAGGCTGCATATCGCAGCGACGTGAGCAGCGACGGATAGACATCCTCCACGCAGAGACTTATCGCGGCGGCTACGCTGGCGACGGCAATCACGGCAAAGTAGAAACGCGTGATCTCCGAACGGAAGAGGTTGTTCGGACGGCCGCTTACGGTGGCGTATATCACGCCGAAGTGTACGCCTGCCAGGGCCATGGCCACGATCAGGATGCCCTCCATCAGCGGTGAGTCGAAGAACGCCATGCTCATGTTCTTGGTGCTGAAGCCGCATGTGCTGCATGCCGACATGGCGTGCGCCAGGGCGTCGAACCATCTCATGCCGGCGAGTTTGAGCGCCAGTGTCGTGATGGCCGTGAGTCCCACGTATACCGACAGGACGATGCGCACGACGGTCTGGCTGCGGTAGTGGAAGTTGTTCTTGGCCATCGACGAGAGCTCGACATTCGACAGCATCATCTTGCTCTTGCCTATGGCGGGAAGTATCACCAGCGCGAACATCACCACGCCGATACCGCCCATCCAGCAGGTGGACATGCGCCAGAACTGCAGTCCCTGCGGCAGCCCCTCGACATTGTTCAGTATCGAGGCTCCGGTGGTGGTGAATCCCGAGACACTCTCGAACCATGCGTTTATGATCGAGAACTCGCCGCCCCACATCAGGTAGGGGAACATGCCGACGACGCTCGATACGATCCATGCGCCGACGACGATGCAGTATCCCTCCTTGTTGGTTATGTGGTCGCTGCGCGGCACGAATATCATGGGAAAGCAACCCATGAGCAGCGTCAGCAGCGACGACATGAGCAGCGGGAAGTAGGCCGTGTCGACGTTGTTACAGTATGATATGCCGGCCGACAGCAGCATGAACGCTGCCGCAAGCAGCAGCACCATGCCGATATATCGTATCACCACGCTGAATCTCATAACAGTGGTCTTCTTTCAGCCTTTTGTCCGTGTGCGGGCATCGAGCCCTGTGTTATTTCATTTTCGAGGTGTTGTTCACCATCGATTCTATCTTTTCCTTCAGTTCCAGCATCTCGTCCTGACATTCGGCCTTGACGTCGAACGGCAGCTTGTAGCGCAGGTAGTCGCCCAAGCGTTTGTTCATCTCGACGATGGGCCGCACCGAATATATCATGACGAAGTAGTAGAACAGCAGCAGTATGACGATCATCACCACCAGCGATATGAACACGGGTGTCACCGAACGGTAGGCGTTGCGGCTGAGGCGCTCGGCGCGGGGGTTGAGCGCACTCTGCACGTATCCCATGACGTTGGTTATCTCGTCGGTGATGCGGTCGTAGAGCGGGGCATACTCGTTGTTGTACCAGCGGCGGCCGTCGAAGGGACGGGTGGCGGGCGTGGCTGGGTCGAGTACCGCTGCAAGCGTTTCGCTCAGCAGCGACGTGTATACCTCCAGCGAGTCGAACCGCGACTGTGTCTCGGCCGAGACGTCTTTGCGCGCCTGCCGCAGCAGTGCGCTGAAGTCGTCGAGCGACGTGCGGCACGAGTCGGCATAGAGGCTGTCGCGCAGCACGGTGTAGTAGGCTACCGAGCGCTCGTTGTTGTGTATGGCGTCGAGCATGTTCTTCGACATTTCGATGCTCTTGCGGCTGCTGTCGAAGATGGCCTCGATGTCGTTGCTCATGTGACTAAGTTCGAAGAGCGACACCAGTCCCGAAAAGAAGAGCAGTGCTACGATGCTCAGAAATCCGATCGTCACTCTTTTGCGAATACCTGTCATAATATTCAATGCATACTTTTGTACAAAGATATAAAAAGTAGGGTGCAGAGCCAAATGGAAAAACAGAGTTTTTCATATAGGATGCTACTTGATTTACCGATATGGCCAATTCTGTAATGTTCGAAACCGGTAAAAATATTTTGAAGCTATTATTTGTATGGTCGTATTTGTCGGTATTGGTTGGTGAGGGTGGAGCGTGAAATCAATTGATTTAGTATAGTAAAAAGAATGGTATGTAACAGTGTGATTTTTAGTCTATATTATCTTTATGCTCCATATGGACGGCTTGGTTTAAAAGTTCTTTAGCTTCGTTTATCTCTATAAAGTTATTAGACAATATATCTGGATATTTTATCGCTACTTTTAATTGTTCTATACCTTCTTTAATGCGAAAATCGTTGCTTGTCGACAAGACTCCCTGATAATAACAAAAAATAGCTTTATCATCAGGGTATATCTTTTTACATTCTTCTAGAATTTTCCATGCTTTTTTACATTGTCCGAGCTTTGGCAATACTTTCAATGAGTAAACCCGTCGCCAATATAATGTTTCGTGGTTTTGCCCAAGTTCTTTGTAACGCTCCAGACATCGTTGTAGGTAATGATCTGCTTTTTCAAATGATCCAATTTTGCACAATAGATCCCCCATTACACCCAATGCATTGGGGTCAGACTTCTCGTCCTTGAGTGCATTTTCATAATAATTTTGTAACCTGTCAATAGATTCTTTATCATCGGTTTGGATGGCTGCCCATAAGAATGCAGATATATATGAACCAGTGATAGGAAATTCCTGATTATAGTATGTTTTGTTATGGTCGTTGATTTTTGTAAAAGAATCCCATATCGGTACTGACGTCCCGGCCTGATCTATAATGTTGTATATACTGTCTATGTTATAATATTTATCATATAATTCGGTCAATGCCTTCATTGCTCCTGCCGTGATTATAGACATATGATCTGCTTCGATATTGTCTATTTTAACGTCATATTGTTTTTCTTTGAAGGTGTCGTATAACTTTCGACCAAATGATTGTCGTTCTTCTATGTCGTTCAAACCTGTGATTATGCGTATAATTGGATGCCTTTTAGTTGGTAAATGCGTTTCTATATTAGGAATTTGTTGCATTTGCTCCGGCGAGAATAGTATATATGATGATATACTGTCGTTGTTTTTACTGATGAAGTAGTTTAGATAACTAGCTGTGTACGAATGTCCTATTATTGTATTAAAACCCGACATTGGAAGAATTTTGCTTATCTCATTGATCAGATCTGTATTGATGTAGTTGTAGAAAAGTTTCCCGCTTGAGTTAAGACTGTTGTTTTGCATGTCGTATCCGATATCGTTACGATTTCCCGGCGAAGAGTAGTCTATGGCTATTACAGCAGTCGGTGGTATGTAGTCAAAAGTCTGTAAATATATTGCAGTAGACGCGATAACGTCGAAAATATAATCTGCGTCTAATACCAAGATTATGTTGTACTTGATATTTTGTGTCGTGGATGTGGGTAATGCTACTCTGAATGAGCGTGTGTCATGATATGTTGATGATTTAAAAGAATGCTCTTTTACTGTCATTATATTTTGTGACATGACAATATTGCATAAAAAGCACAGATAAATAAAAACACATCTTTTCATGATTGATATCTCTATGATACTTTTCTTTGCTTATTTAACATGGGCGATGTTACTCTAATATGGAGGCTGTAGCCTCGCCCGCGGGGTCGACCTCGAGAAGGCGCACGCGGCTGATGCGGTTTATCAGGTCGCGGCGGTAGGGTACCTTTACGCGTATGTAGTTGCCCGTGTATCCCGACATCATGCCTCCGCGCACGGTGCTCTCGAAGAGTACGTCGGCCTCCCTGCCGGCGTAGCGGGTGCAGAAGTCGTGGTGCAGGCGGCCGCAAAGCTCCTCGAGCCGTGCCGCGCGCTCGGTCGAGACGGCGGCGGGCACCTTGTCGGACATGTCGACGGCGGGGGTGCCGGGACGCTCCGAGAAGGGGAATATGTGGAGGTACGAGGGAGCCAGCCGCTCCATGAGCGAGTATGTCTGCATGAAGTCCTCCTCCGTCTCGCCGGGGAATCCCGTTATGACGTCGATGCCGATGAAGGCGTCGGGCATGAGCGAACGTACCTTCTCCACGCGGTCGGCAAAGCGTGCCGAGGTGTAGCGGCGACGCATTGCGCCGAGTATGCGGTCCGACCCGCTCTGGAGCGGTATGTGGAAGTGGTGCTGGAATTTGCGCGACGAGGCGCAGAACTCTATTATCTCGTCCGTGAGCAGGTTGGGCTCGATGGACGAGATGCGGTAGCGCTCTATTCCCTCGACCGTGTCGAGCGCCCTGATGAGGTCGACGAAACGCTCGCCCGTCGTGCGGCCGAAGTCGCCCGTGTTGATACCCGTGACGACTATCTCCTTGGTGCCGGCGGCGGCCAGCGTGCGGGCCTCCTCGACGATGTCGGCTATGGGCATGTTGCGGCTCGAACCGCGGGCGTAGTGTATGGTGCAGTATGCACACTTGTAGTCGCAGCCGTCCTGCACCTTGAGGAACGACCGTGTGCGGTCGCCCGACGAGAAGGCGGCGAAGAAGCGTGTGAGCGACTCGGTGTCGCAGCTGTATATGCGTGCGCGGCCCTTGCCCGAGAGCTCCATCACACGTTGATATAAATCTCCCTTGTAGTTGTTGCCCAGTACGATGTCGACGCCTTCTATCTCCGCTATCTCGTGCGGCTTGAGCTGCGCGTAACATCCCGTTACGGCAATCAGCGCATTGGGGTTGAGGCGGTGTATGCGGCGTATGAGGTTGCGGCACTTCTTGTCGGCATGTTCGGTGACCGAGCAGCTGTTGATGACGCATACGTCGGCGCCGACACACGAATCGGCGCGTTCGAACCCGCCCTCCTCGAAGATGCGCGCAAGGGTGGAACTCTCCGAAAAATTCATTTTGCAGCCCAGCGTATGGAAGCTGACGCGACGTTTGTCCATAGAAACGTTCGGTTTGTATTTTCACTCTCTAATATCGTGCGAAATTATAAAAAGTTGTCGGAAATGTAAAAACTTTTGATGCAATCCGATATTTGGAGTAAATTTGCGTCCGTCAAAAAAACGAATGCCGACGCAGCGATGGATTTTTTCTACGACATATTCCGCTACGACTACCTGATGAACGCCCTGCTGGCGGCCGTCTTTGCCGGCATCACCTGCGGCATCGTGGGAACGTACGTCGTGGCGCGGCGCATGGTATTCCTCTGCGGCGGCGTCACGCACGCCTCGTTCGGCGGGCTGGGCATTGCCGTATACATGGGGGCGAACCCCATAGCGGGCGCCATGGTCTTCGCCGTACTCTCGGCAATGGGCATCGAGTGGGCGGGCGACCGCGGACGCATACGCGAGGATTCGGCCATAGGCATCATATGGTCGGTGGGAATGGCCGTGGGTGCGCTCTTTATGAGCCTCACGCCGGGATATACGTCGGGCGACCTGTCGAGCTACATGTTCGGCAGCATCGTGACGGTCACCACGCGTGACGTGGCGACGCTCGGTGCGCTGACCCTGTTCTGCGTTGTCGGCGCGCTGCTGTGGTGGCGTCCGGTGATGTATCTGGCCTTCGACCGCGACTTTGCCGCAAGCCAGGGCATCGCCACCCGCACGGCATCCTACGTCATGGCGGTGATTGTGGCCCTCACGATCGTGTTGTCGATACGCGTCATGGGCATCGTGCTGCTGCTGTCGCTGTTTACCATCCCTGCCGTTACGGCAAACGCACTCACCAGGTCATATGCCGCCATCACGCGGCTGGCGGCCGTGATAGCCGTAGCCGGAGCCGTGATAGGGCTGCTCATAAGCTACAACATGGAGGTGCCTCCCGGCGCCAGCATAATATTTACCCTCACCGTAGCGTTGATTGCAGTAAAACTGTTAACTTTGCGAAGCAAGAAATCGGCCGATGCGACTCAAAACCATACATAAGCTGGTACTGAAATCCTACCTCGGACCGCTCATACTCACCTTTTTCATCATCACCTTCGTGCTGATGATGAACTTCGTGTGGCGTTATATCGACGAGCTGGTGGGCAAGGGCCTCGATGCGGGTGTCATCATCGAACTGATAAGCTATGCCACCATCAACATGATCCCGATGGGCCTGCCGCTGGCGATGCTGCTGGCGGCGATCATGACGATGGGCAACCTGGGCGAGAACTACGAGCTGCTGGCCATGAAGTCGGCCGGCATGTCGCTCATGCGCATCATGAAGCCGCTGATCATCGTCGCGGTGTTTATCTCGATAGGCAGTTTCTTCGTTGTGAACAACCTTGTGCCGTATGCCTTCAGGCAGATGGGCATCATATTGTCGGACATACGCCGTCAGAAGCAGGTGCTGGAGTTTCACGACGGACTCTTCTTCGAGGGTATCGACAACATGAGCATTCGTGTCGAGCATCAGGACCCGCAGACGGGTCTGTTGTCGGGGGTGCTCATCTACGACAACCGTGCGGCCAACGGCGACATGACAACAACCATCGCCAAGACCGGCTACATACGGCTTACACCCGACAAGAAATACCTGCACGTGACGCTCTACGACGGCGAGAATTACGAGCAGACGCGCAGCAACCAGTGGTACACGAAGAATGCCATGCGTCACGATCGTTTCGACGTGCAGGAGGCGAAGATACCGATGGAGGGATTCGATTTCCAGCGTTCGGACGACAACTCGATGATACGCAGTTCGCAGGCGCGGACCATCGTGCAGCTGCAGGGCGACATCGATTCGCTGGACGACATGGTGGTAAGCATGACGGCCAAGTCGTACGAGCCTCTGCTGCGCGACAACATTTTTACCAAGGACATACAGGTGCTTGATCTGCCCGACTCGCTGCGCAAGGACAAGACGGGATTCAGGGATGCCTGCCTGATAGACTCGATCGGGAAATTGAACGTACGTGAGCGCAGCGCGCTGTGGAACTCGGCCCGTACCATCGCCCTCAATTCGCGCAACGCCTTCTCCTTCGACGAGACGGCCGCCAAGGATGCCCTCAACCAGCTCTACCGCAGCAAGGCCGACTGGCACCGCAAGCTGGCCCTGCCCGTGTCGGTACTCATATTCTTCCTTATCGGAGCGCCGCTCGGTGCCATTATCCGCAAGGGCGGTCTGGGCATGCCGATCGTGATATCGATAGCATTCTTCCTTATATACTACATCATCAGCATATCGGGCGAGAAGATGGCCAAGGAGGGTACGTGGAGCTCGTTCATGGGTATGTGGATATCGACGTTCGTACTCGCCCCGATTGCCGTATATCTGATGATAAAGGGAACGAAGGACTCGTCGCTGCTCGATACCGACTGGTACCACGGCAAGTGGCTCAAGATAAAACATCGTCTGGAGCCTGTCACGTCGCGTGTTGGCGCATGTGCCGCGTCGCTCAAGTCGCGCATACGCCGCCGATAACGGTGGCGACGGGGCATACATGGCTGTAACGGTGCCGTTTTGTTAAATGTTATTCGTAAAATCATGACTGGAAAGGAACTCCGCATAGTATTTATGGGAACGCCCGAATTTGCGGTGCCGTCGCTGCGTCGGCTCGTCGAGGAGGGGTATAATGTGGTTGCCGTGGTTACGGCGCCCGACAAGCCCGCAGGCCGCGGGCAGAAGATGCACGAAAGCGACGTCAAGGTCGCCGCGCGCGAACTGGGCCTGCCGATACTGCAGCCCGAGAAACTCAAGGCACCCGAATTTGTCGAGGCCATGCGTGCGCTGCAGCCCGATCTGGGCATAGTTATCGCCTTCCGCATGTTGCCCGAGGTGATATGGGCCATGCCGCGTTTCGGCACGTTCAACCTGCATGCGTCGCTGCTGCCGCAGTACCGTGGTGCCGCGCCCATCAACTGGGCCATAATCAATGGCGAGACCCGTACGGGTGTCACTACGTTCCTGCTGAACCACGAGATCGACAAGGGCGCGATAATAGCGCAGTCGGAGATGCCCATCGGCGAGGAGGATACGGTGGGCACGATGTACGACAAACTCATGCACGAGGGTTGCCGCCTTGTGACCGATACGGTCGACAAGATCGCATCGGGCGACTATACCCCCATCGAGCAGATGCATGTCGACGAAGCGTCGCTGCGTCCCGCGCCGAAGATATTCAAGGACGACTGCCGTATTGACTGGAGTTGCAGAGGGCGCCGCATTGTCGATTTTGTGCGCGGCCTGTCGCCGTATCCGGCTGCCTGGATGTCGATGAGCCGTACACGCGAGGGTGCAGAGGAACAGACCTCGGCAAAGGTCTTTGAGGTGCGTTTCGAGGCCAGTGAGAGCGCCGGTGAAACGGGACGCATCATATGCGACGGTCGCGAGAGCATTGCCGTGACGTGTGCCGACGGCGTGGTGCATATCCTCTCGATGCAGATGGCGGGCAAGCGCCGCATGAGCAACCGCGACCTGCTGCTGGGATTGAAGGACCTCGATACATACCATTGCGAATAGGCCGTCCGGGATGATAAGAATAGTCCCGACTTCCGAAAAGGAGGTCGGGACTGTTTCTTTATTGGTCTGCGCGTCAGTTTCCTGCCGTGGCCGTCTTTCGTGCGGCGAGAGCCTTGCCCATCTCCCACGCCTTGGCGAAGTCGGGTTCGCCGTAACCCCATGTGTTGTCGGGCGCATCGGCACGGTTGCCGCTGCGGCGTACGATGTCGATAATCTCCGAGGCCGTCAGTTCGGGCAATGCCTGCCACAGACTCGTCACCATGCCGCACATTACGGGCGACGAGATCGAGGTGCCGTATGAGAATGTACGTGCACCGTTGCTGCCGATGACTTGTAGTCCTTCGCATACGACGTCGGGCTTGATTCGTCCGTCGTACGACCCGCCGCGCGAGGAGAAGAACATCACGTCGCGGCTCTTTCCTTGCTTCGAGTATATGGTGGCGACAGAGCCTACGGTGATGATGTTGTCGGCATCGGCCGGAACTGCAATCGTGCTTAGTATCTCCTCGCCCGCGTTGCCGGCGGCGCAGCATACGACCATACCCTTCGAGGCCGCCATCGATGCCGTGCGTGATATGAGGCGCGTGCGTCCGTTATGTTCGTACGATGGAACCTTGCCGTAAGGGGCGTCGTACGATCCGTATCCGAGCGAGCTGTTTATCACGTCGGCGCCGACGCTGTCGGCGAATTCTATGGCGGCGGCCCAATTATCCTCCTCGACGGGCTGTTCCGAGTTTCCGTCCTCTGATAAGAGAAGCCAATACTCGGCTTCGGGTGCCGTGCCGACCATAACGTACGGCGTGTTGGCGCCCATGCACGATAGAACCGACTGCCCGTGGTCATTATTCCAGTCGCAGACCGATACGCCGGGCATCACGAAGTTGTGCGTTCCCGCGATACGGGTGTTTTGCATTGCGGGGATGGTGTCGGTGTTGAGGAAACCGCCGTCGATGACGGCTATGCACATACCCTCACCGCGGAAACCCGCCTCATGCAGCGGCAGGCCGTTCAGCGACGTTATTTGAAATCGCCCTTGCGCGTAGTATGACGTATCGGGCTTGTGCGGCTCCTGCGAGAGGAGGTTGAGACGGTTCTTGTCTATGTTGAGCGGCGATTTCTCGTAGTGTGCCACCTGTACGGCCTCCTTGACAAATGGCAGCTCGCGCACGGCATCAATCAGCGTAGTGTCCTCGCACTGCACGACAAGCGTATTGTTCCAGCGGCTGCGGAGCAATACTTCGACGCCCGTAGCGGCCACCTTGCGTATGTATTTCCCGTATACGGGCAGGTCGGTGTAGTCGATGGCGAGGCCCTGTCTTTCGCGTCGCTCTATCGACCGCGGTGAGAGATAACGCTCGGGATGCTTCATGAGCGAGGCCGTGCGGCTTCCCTTGTCCTTCAGGTAGACGCGGTATTTGTAATATGGAACGAAATCTTCGGTTTCGGGTTCCGCACTCCGGGCATGCAGCGATACGGCAACGGATGCGAGAATCAGCAGCAGGATCTTTTTCATGGTTGGTATGGTTTGGGTAGTTGTGGTTTCCGTGGTGTGCCGTAAAAGGTTATCTGATCTCCCATACTCCGCCCGGGCCGAATACTCCGTCGACCCATGTGTCGAGCAGGCCGGCACGCAGCCCGAGGTCGGGCAGGCCGTAGCGGCGGCGTATCTGGCGTATGTAGGGTACGTCGGCCTTCATCTGCTGGCGCGTGATGCCCACATCTTCGGGTTGCGTGGGGGCACCGACTATGTGCAGCATGCGGTACATTTCGTCGAATGTGAGGCATTGAGCCTGCAACCTTGCCTTCAGGTCGGGCCAGTTATCCTTGACGCACAACAGTTGTCGCCGCACCTCGTCGCGGTCGTTGTATTTGGCCTTTACCTCGGTCATGGCCAGCTCGGCGAAGGGCTCGCCGCGGAACAGGGCCTCGGTGTCGCGCAGCGTGTCGTCGAGGCTCTTCCACTCCGCTACGCAACGGTCGGCGTCGAGTGCCGTGAAGTCAGTCCGGTACATGCGGTCGAACATGGCGCACATGAAGAGTGTGCCGACGCTTACCTGGAATCCGTGCGATGGCGTGACACCGTTGTACGTGTGGTTGCGCATGTTCCACAGGTGACTGAAAAGGTGGTCGGTGCACGACGCGGGACGGCTCGACCGTGCCGCCTGCATGGCAAAACCGCTCAGCATGAGTCCCTCGACAAAGGGCGCTATCGCCTCGGGCCTGAGGGCGGCGACGCCCTCGGGATCGGCCAGCGACTCCTTCAGCCCGTCCTGTACGATATGCCATGCTGCGTCGTGTATGGCTTCCACGCCTAGGAAGTCGGCTATGATCCATTCGGCGCCTGCGGGTATCTTGGCTGCCAGGTCGGCATATCCCGCAGCGGTCATCTCGGCGGGGGCGGCGGCCATGACACCCACGTCGGCCACGATGGCGCGCGGGGCGGGGCAGGTGAATGTCTGCTTCATGCCCTTGTAGGTTATCGATGCGCCGTATGACGAGTATCCGTCGACCGAGGCGGCCGTGGCCACGCACATGTATTGCCGGCCGTTATGGTGCGAGCAGAGCTTGCAGAGGTCGTTTATCGTACCCGAACCTACGGCTACGGGGATGGCGTCGGTTGAGGCCAGGCGTGCGTCGAGCATCTCGATATAGTGCCACTCGGCGTGAAGGTCGCGGTCGGTGAAGATGAAGGGCCCGTCGCAGTCGATGCCTGCGGCTGTCATGTGGGCGTATGCCGCCCGGCCTGCGGCACGCCATGTATTGTCGTCGGCCACGATAATGGCCCTTTTCTGCGGGAATACCTCTGCAATGAGGCGGGGAATGCGGTCGAGGATGCCGATACCGATCTCCATGGCTACGGTATCTGTAGCTTGGGCCAAAGCTGCGGCTACACGCTGGTCGTTTTTCATTTTGAGTGTTTGTTTTATCCAAAGATACGCAAAACCCTGCGCAGAAACAAATATAATATCGTGAATACAAAAAAGCAGACTACGACCTTGCGGCGTAGTCTGCCTTAATATTGATAGCCTCTCCTTGCTATTTGAGGCTGCGCTCGATATACGACGTGTAGTCCTTCAGCACGGGGGTGTACTCCTCGTGTCCCATCAGCGGCGACGAGATGAGGAAGTCGGCCGACGACCGGTTGATGGCCGTAGGTACGTTGTAGAGCGTGGCCACGCGCAGCAGGGCCTTGACGTCGACGTCGTGCGGCTGTGCCGACATGGGGTCCCAGAAGAATATGAGCATGTCGATGTCGCCGTTGGCGATCATCGCGCCCAACTGCTGGTCGCCGCCCAGAGGGCCCGACTTGAGCATGGTGATGTCGAAACGCGAGTTGGCGGCATCCTTGCTGCGGCGCTCCATGAGCGTTTCGGCTACGATACGGCCCGTAGTTCCCGTACATACCAGACGATGTGAGAGCAGTTTCTCCCAGTTCCACGCCACCCATTCGGCCAGGTCGTGTTTCATGTTGTCGTGTGCCACCAAGGCTACCGTCAGTCTTTTATCCATAACTCGAAATTTGCGGGCTGTGCCCTGTGAATCATAAATACTTCTTTCCTGCTTGCAAAAATACCAAAACGCGGCCGTCGGTCATCGTTTTCGGTGTTAAAATACGGCTACGTTGCCGTCAGCGGGCGTTATCGCACGCGGCGTATGATTTGGCCGCCGTGGAGTATGGCCTCCTCGTTCTGCGGCAGCATGGGCCATGCGCGCTCGGGCAGCGACTTCTTGAGCCCCGTCATGACGTTCTCCATGGCGACGATGGGGCGTACCTTGAGGTAGCCGCCCAGAATCATCGTGTTGAACATCTTGGCGCGACCCGTGCGGGCACACTCCGCAGCCGCGTCGATGGCCCACACCTCGATGTCGGTGCGGGTGGGAGCGTGCGTTATGCCGTTGGTGTCGTATATAAGTATGCCGCCCGGCTTGACCTTGCTCTCGAACTTGTCCATCGACTGCTGGTTGAGTATGATGGCCGAGTCGTAGTCGTTGGCTATGGGCGACGATATGCGGCGATCCGACAGTATCACGGTGACATTGGCCGTACCGCCACGCATCTCGGGACCGTACGACGGCATCCACGTAACCTCGTAATCCTGCATCACACCCGAATAGGCCAGTATCTTGCCCATCGACAATACGCCCTGACCGCCGAAACCGGCTATAATCAACGTCTCTTTCATATCGTTTGCTCTTTCTTTCTCCACTTGGTTCATCGCGGGAGTTCCGATACCTTTATGTCTCCCAGCGGGTAGTAGGGTATCATGTTCTCCTCAAGCCACTTGTTCGCCTCGACGGGCGACATCTTCCAGCCGCTGCTGCATGTCGATACCACCTCCACCATCGAGTATCCGTTGCCGGCGAGCGAGTTCTCGAAAGCCTTGCGTATGGCCTTCTTGCACTTGCGCACGTTGGCCGGCGTGTGGACGCTCTGGCGCGTGATGTACGTGGCGCCGTCGAGGTGTACGAGCATCTCGGCTATCTTGTACGGGAAACCGTTCAGATGGGCGTCGCGGCCGTAGGGGGTGGTTGCCGTCTTCATGCCCAGCAGGGTGGTGGGCGACATCTGTCCTCCCGTCATGCCGTAGATGGCGTTGTTGATGAAGATGGTGGCTATGTTCTCGCCGCGGGCTGCGGCATGTATCGTCTCGCCGGTACCGATAGCCGCAAGGTCGCCGTCGCCCTGATAGGTGAAGACGAGCTTGTCGGGATGCAGGCGCTTGATGGCCGTAGCCACGGCGCAGGCGCGTCCGTGTGCCGCCTCGACCCAGTCAACGTCGACATATTTGTATGCGAAGACCGAGCAGCCGACGGGAGAGACGGCTATGGTCGAACCCTCGAGCCCCATCTCGTCGATCACCTCGGCCACCAGCTTGTGTACCGTACCGTGGCTGCAGCCCGGGCAGTAGTGCATGACGTCGTCGGTGATCAGGCGCGGCTTCTCGTATACCAGATTTTCGCGTTTTATTTCAACCTCTGCCATGATTCGTTATTTTATGAATTTCTCTTTCAACGCCTCGAGCGCTTCGTCGGGCGTAAACATCATGCCGCCCTGGCGGCCGTAGTGTGCCACGGGGGCCTTGCCTTCGACGGCCAGGCGTACGTCCTCGACCATCTGTCCGGCGTTGAGCTCAACCGACAGGAATCCTTTGACGCCGCGCTCGGCCAGTGCCGCCACGGCCTTCATCGGGAAGGGGTAGAGCGTGATCGGGCGCAGCAGGCCGACCTTGATGCCCTGCTCGCGTGCCGCCTCTACCGTAGCCGAGCATATGCGAGCCGACGAACCGAAGGCCACGATCACATACTCCGCATCGTCGCACATGATCTCCTCCCAACGGGCCTCGGTAGCCTCGATGGCGGCGTACTTGGCCTGAAGCCGCTGGTTGATTTTCTCCATCTTCTCCGACTGCAGCTCCAGCGAGGTGCATATGTTGCGCTCGCGGCGCTTGCCCTTGCCGCAGGCGGCCCACTCGCTGCACTCGGCCTCGATTTCGGCGTCGGTACGGCGGGGTTTCTGGGGTGCCAGCACCACCTTCTCCATCATCTGGCCGATGGCGCCGTCGGCGAGGATCATCGCCGGGTTTCGGTATTTGAATGCCAGCTCGAAGCCGAGCTCCACAAAATCGTGCATCTCCTGTACCGAAGCGGGAGCCAGCACTATGAGGTGGAAGTCGCCGTGCGCACCGCCCTTGCAGGCCTGGAAGTAGTCGCCCTGCGAGGGCTGTATCGTACCCAGACCCGGGCCGCCGCGCTGGCAGTTTACTATAAGACACGGCAGTTCGCATGCCGCAAGATAACTCGTTCCCTCGCTCATGAGGCTGATGCCCGGACTCGACGACGATGTCATCACTCTCTTGCCGGTTGCCGCGCCGCCGTAAACCATGTTTATCGACGCCAGCTCCGACTCGGCCTGCAGTACGACCATGCCCGTGGTCTCCCACGGCTTGAGCTCCATGAGCGTCTCCATGACCTCCGACTGCGGCGTGATGGGGTATCCGAAATATCCGTCGCAGCCGCAACGGACGGCAGCATGGGCTATCACTTCGTTGCCCTTCATCAATTTAACCTCTCTCTCTGCCATATCTGCTATTCGAATTTTTGTCTGTAGACCACAATACAACTGTCGGGACAGATTATTCCGCACGAAGCGCATCCCGTACACGAGTCGGGGTGGGCCATCATCACATATCGATAACCCTTGCCGTTGACCTGGTCCGAGAATGCCAGCACATCGCACGGACACGAGGCTATGCACACGCCGCAGCCTTTGCAGCGCTCGGTGTCTATCACAAGGGTTCCCTTAATCTTAGCCATATCAATACGATTAAAATCTCCAACAAAGATACTACTTTATTTCGAATGTTGTCCGTATCGACGTATTTAATTATCCGTATGTCGTCTGCGCGGCAGCGGGGGCGCAAAGGTAAAGTGCAACTATACAGCGCGTGGCGTTTTTTACTATCCGAATAGCCTTTTGAGGACTGTTTTATTGGGAAAAAATCATTATGTTTGTGATATCACATGTTCGATACCGAATTTAATTCCGAGAAACAATGAAAAACAGACACCTGATCCTTCCGCTTGCCGCCGCACTCAGCCTTACGATGGCCGCGTGCGATGATTCCACCGCTCCGACGTTCATGTTCGAGAACTACCAGCAGGAGTTCGATACGAAGCAGCCTTTCAAGGTTGACATGTCATATATCCGCATAACCAACGCCGACAAGAACGATGCCCTGAAGGCGATCGAAACGTCGAACCGCAAGGCCTTCTTTGCCCTGGAAGGCGAACTGCCGCGTACGATGGAGAAGACCTTCGACATGGCCGCCGCGCAGTTCCGCGATGCGAACAACTGCGACAAGGAGCAGTTCTCGCATGGCGATTACGAACTGATGGTGAAGTCCGATATCGAAGTATTCGACTGCACCCTGTCGTATGTCATTACGGGCTACCAGTTTACGGGCGGCGCACACGGCATGAGCTGGGTTAAGGGCCTCAACTATTCGCTTGAGACGGGGCAGCTGCTTACGCTCGACGACTTCTTCTCGCCCGAGCAGAAGGCCAAGCTTCCCGCCGCGCTTACGCGCCTGCTGTGCTGGCAGCTGGGTATGGCCGATGCCGACCCGGCCAGGCTCTCCGAGATGGGTTACTATCCCGAGAACATAAAGCCGACGGAGAACTTCTTTGTCACCTCGACCGGCATAACGTTCCTCTTTACGCCCTATGAGATCGGATGCTACGCCGTAGGCATGCCGCGCATCGAATTGCCGTATTCGAGCATCGATTCGTTGCTCGAATAGGGACCGTAAAGTGTTTGGGCGCAAAAACAATCGGGAGGCTCTCGTGTGAGAGCCTCCCGATTTGTCGTTGCGGTAGGGTTTACTTGTCGTCGAAGGAGTGTATCACCACGCCCGAGCGCAATTTGGGCTCGAACCATGTGGTCTTCGGCGGCATGATGTTACCTGTGTCGGCGATGTCGATGAGCTGCTTCATCGATACGGGGTAGAGAGCGAACGCTACCTTCATCTCGCCGCTGTCGACGCGGTTCTTCAGCTCACCAAGGCCGCGTATGCCTCCCACGAAGTCGATGCGCTTCGATGTGCGCAGGTCCTTGATGCCGAGGATGCGGTCGAGCACGAGGTTCGACAGCACGGTGACGTCGAGCACACCGATGGGGTCGTTGTCGTCGTATGTTCCCGGCTTGGCCGTGAGGCTGTACCACTCGCCGTCGAGATACATCGAGAAGTTGTGCAGCGTGTCGGGTTTGTATATCTCCGCGCCCTTCTTCTCTACGGTGAACGATTCGCCGAGGCGTGCGAGGAACTCCTCCTTCGTAAGGCCGTTTAGGTCGCGCACCACGCGGTTGTAGTCGATGATGCGCAGCTGCGAGGCGGGGAAGGTGACGGCAAGGAAGTAGCAGTACTCCTCGTCGCCGCGATGCGACGGGTTCTGCTTCATGCACTCCTGCCCGACGCGTGCGGCGGCTGCCGTACGGTGGTGTCCGTCGGCCACGTAGAGGGCCGGTATGGCCTCGAACAACTCGGTGATGCGGCGGTTCTTGTCGGCGTCGCGTATAACCCAGAACTGGTGGCGGAACCCGTCGTCCGAGGTGAAGTCATACTCCGGGGCCGAGGCGTTCACCACCTCGCTGACGATGGTGTCGATGGCTGCGTCGTCGGGATAGGTGAAGAATACGGGTTCGATGTTGGCCTTCTGGTTGCGGACATGCTTCATGCGGTCTTCCTCCTTGTCGGGGCGCGTGAGCTCGTGCTTCTTGATCGCCCCCGAGAGGTAATCCTCGAAGTGGCAGCACATGACGATACCGTACTGCGTGCGGCCCTCCATCGTCTGGGCGTAGATGTAGTAGTGCTCCTCGTCGTCCTGAAGCAGCCAGCCGCGCTCCTTCCATGCTCGGAAGTTCTCGACGGCCTTGTCGTATACCTCGGGCGAGTGCTCGTCGACCGTGCCGTCGAAGTCTATCTCGGCCTTGATTATGTGCAGCAGCGAGCGTTCGGTAGCCTCGTCGCGCGCCTCTGCCGAATTGAGCACGTCGTAGGGGCGCGATGCCACCTCGGCCGCGTACTCTGCGGGCGGACGTATGCCGCGGAATGGTTTTATCTTGACCATGGTCGTGTCGTATTATTTGTTAACCTGGAAACGCGTGTTGCCGTTCTCGACGTAGTCCACTATCTGGCGTGCGGCGGCAAGTCCGGCGTTGATGTTGGCCTCGGCCGTCTCGGCGCCCATCTTCTTGGGTGTGGCGAAGAAACGCTTGCCGAAGAGCTCGGCCAGCTCATCCTTCGAGTCGGGGGCGATGTCGGTGATGTACTTCAGGTCGGGACGCTCCGTAAGGGCGGCCTTCAGGCCCTCCTCGTCGATCACCTCCTTGCGTGCCGTATTCACCAGCGTGGCACCCTTGGGCATCGACATCAGCAGTTTGTAGCCTATCGAGCGCTTGGTCTGCTCCGTTGCGGGGATGTGCAGCGAGAGGTAGTCCGACGTAGCGTAGAGTTCCTCAACGCTGTCCACCTTGTGTACGCCGTCGGCCTCGAATACGGCGCTGTCGCTGATGAAGGGGTCGTAGGCTGCGACCTCCATGCCCAGGGCCTTGGCCTTGCGGCCCACGAGGCGTCCCACGTTGCCGTAGGCGTGTATGCCGATACGCTTGCCCTGAAGCTCGCTTCCCGTGCCGGGGGTGAACTGGTTGCGGGCCATGTATACCATCATGCCGAGGGCGAGTTCCGCCACGGCGTTAGAGTTCTGGCCGGGGGTGTTCATAACCACCACGCTACGGGCTTTGGCAGCCGCCAGGTCGACGTTGTCGTAGCCGGCGCCGGCACGTACAACGATGCGCAGCTTGGGCGCTGCGGCCAGTACTTCGGCCGTCACCTTGTCGCTGCGGATAATGAGGCCCTCGACATCGGCCACAGCCTCCAGCAGCTGTGCCTTGTCGGTATATTTTTCGAGCAGGACGGTCTCATATCCGGCCTCGGCGAATATGGCCTTTATGCCCTCGACGGCCTCGCGTGCGAAGGGCTTCTCGGTTGCAATCAATACTTTCATCGGATTGTGTGTTTTAACGGTTCAGTCGGGCTGACTTTTCGAAGGCGGGCGTATGCGCGCGGCCGCGGCCGCGCGCACCGCATCCTCCTATCGTGTTATTTGTGCATGGCTTCGAACTCCTGCATGCATGCCACCAGTGCCTCCACCGACTCCTTGGGGCAGGCGTTGTAGCACGAAGCGCGGAATCCGCCAACGAGACGGTGGCCCTTGATGCCGACCATGCCCTTCGACTTGGCGAACTCGAGGAACTCGGGAGCCAGGGCCTCGTTGCCCTCGCTCATGACGAAGCATATGTTCATCAGCGAGCGGTCCTCCTTCTCGACCGTGCCGCGGAAGAGGCTGTTGCGGTCGATCTCGGCGTAGAGCAGGGCGGCCTTCTCCTGGTTGCGGCGGTACATTTCCTCCATGCCGCCGATAGACTTCATCCACTTGAGCGTCTCGCGCAGTACGTAGATGGGGAATACGGGCGGAGTATTGAACATCGAGTCGTTTTCGACATGGGTCTTTACGTTCATCATCGTAGGCAGCGGACGTACCACGCGGTCGAGCATGTCGTTGCGGATGATGACGAAGGTTACGCCTGCGGGCGCGAGGTTCTTCTGCGCGCCGCCGTAGATCATGGCGTACTTCGACACGTCGACCGGACGGCTCAGTATGTTGGAGCTCATGTCGGCGATAAGGGGCACGGGCGAGTCGATGTCGGTCTTGTACTCGGTGCCGTAGATGGTGTTGTTGCTGCAGATGTAGAGGTAGTCGATATCCGACGGTATGTCGAAGCCCTTGGGTATATAGGTGAAATTGCGGTCCTCCGATGAGGCAACGACCTCCACCTCGCCGTAGAACTAGGCCTCCTTGATGGCCTTCTTGCTCCATACGCCGGTGTTGACATATCCGGCCTTGGTTTTGAGGAAATTGGCCGGGATGTGGAAGAACTGCGTGCTGGCACCGCCGCCTACGAAATATATGCTGTAGTTGTCGGGGATGTTGAGCAGCTCCCTGAACAGGCTCTTGGCCTCCTCCAATACGCCCTCGAACTCCTTCGTACGGTGCGATATCGAGAGCAGTGACAGTCCCGTGCCGTCGAAATCGATAATGGCTTTGGCCGCAGCCTCCAGAGCCGCGTCGGGCAGGATAGAGGGTCCCGCATTGAAATTGTACTTCTTCATACTGTCGATAGTTTTATATGGTGATTACATTAGCTTCGCATTACAAAGTAACTCGAAAATTATGATTAATCAAAATAATAATGCATATTTTTTTGCTCGATTCATAGTCTTTTTTAACAAAAATCATGTAAAATGTTTAGTTATTAAGATTTTTTAATAACAATATGGCGTTTTGCGGCCTCAAATGTGTAATAAACCGAAACAATTTGCAGCGGTTACACTTTTTAACATATTCGCCGGCCGTATGCATACGACAGGCTCCGGAGGCGTTTTGCGGGCCTCACGGTGTGGCGTGTGGCGGCGGCCGGCTATAAATTGTTAACCGTCGGGGCGTTACGGCGCGAGGGGAAAAGACCGCCGTTGAGGGGACGGAAATAGACTGTAGTGCATCTGGTGATTGAGAGTCAGGGCGAAAGGCCGTATGAGCCGCTTCGTGATGTCCGGATCGTGTGATGCCGCATACCCGCCGTGACGTATCGGGGCGGGCGGCCGGGCCGTTGCGCGCGTTGCGAGAGGGGGATTTTTAATTTATTTTTGTCTTCCGTGTTTGTTTTAACGGGCGTCGATGATTATCTTTGTCGGGATTTTCCCGCCGGCGGCCGCAGGCCTGACGGCGGATTCGAATTTTCCTTTACGGATCAACTGATTAAATCCTTTCGATATGGTAAAATCGATGACGGGATTCGGCAAGAGCGAGGTATCGCTGCCTACGAAAAAGATAACGGCCGAGGTCCGTTCGCTCAACTCCAAGCAGCTCGACCTGAACGTTAAGCTGCCCATGCTCTACCGCTCGCTGGAGTATGCCGTGCGTTCGGCCGCAAGTGCCGCCCTGCGCCGCGGCAAGATAGATCTCACGGTGACGGTCGAGAGCACCGTGCCACACACCTCGGCGGTGATAAACCGCGACGTGTTCCGCGAGTATGTACGTCAGGTTAACGATGCGATGAGTTTTTCGGGCATATCGGCCGACTACGACAACATCGTGGCCGCCGTGCTGCGTATGCCCGACGTGGTATCGGCCGAGGCCGAGACCCTCTCGCAGGAGGAGAGCGACGCCGTGATGCGTGCCGTGGGTGAGGCGCTTGCCAACCTCGATGCATTCCGTGCGCAGGAGGGCGCCACGCTTATCGCCGACCTGCTGCGCCGTGTCGACAAGATCGAGCAGTACAAGCTCGAGGTCGAGCCTTTCGAGGCCGCACGTGCCGACACCATCCGCGCCCGCATACGCGAGAGCCTCGCGCAGCTGCAGGTGCCGGTTGACAGCAACCGTCTGGAGCAGGAGATGATATTCTACATCGAAAAGCTCGACATCACCGAGGAGAAGGTGCGTCTGACGAACCATTGCCGCTATTTCCGCGAGGTGGCGGACACCGAGCCTGAGGCCGGCCGCAAGCTGGGCTTCATAGCGCAGGAGATGGGCCGCGAGATCAACACCCTCGGTTCGAAGGCCAACCAGTCGGAGATGCAGATCCTCGTCGTCAAGATGAAGGACGAGCTGGAGAAGATCAAGGAACAGGTACTGAACATTCTGTAAACGATGGCAAACGAAGGCAAACTCATCATATTCTCGGCGCCGAGCGGTTCGGGCAAGACCACGATCGTCAAGCGCCTTCTGTCGGTATTCCCGCAGTTCGAGTTCTCGATTTCGGCCACCTCGCGCAAGCCTCGCGGCACTGAGCGCGACGGTGTCGACTACTTCTTCCTCACGCAGGAGGAGTTTGCGCGGCGCGTTGAGGCCGGCGACTTCGTCGAGTGGGAGGAGGTCTACGGCGGCACGTGCTACGGCACGCTGCGCAGCGAGATGGAACGTATCTGGGCCAAGGGCAACGTCATCGTCTTCGATGTCGATGTGATGGGAGGCATCAACCTGAAGCGTATCTTCGGCGAGAATGCCTGCTCGATATTCATCATGCCGCCCTCGGTCGAGGAGTTGCGCCGCCGCCTCGAGGGGCGCGGCACCGACTCGGCGGAGACGATCGACAAACGTGTGGCCAAGGCTGAGTTCGAAATTTCGAAATCGGGGTCGTTCGACCATATCGTCGTGAACGACGACCTGGATACGGCCGTTGCCGAGACCGAAAGCATCATAGGTAAATTCCTTGCCGCAGAGCGCTGATACCGATGGCCAAGCGACGGATGATTCTCTACTTCGGGTCGTTCAACCCGGTGCACAAGGGCCATATGGCCATGGCCGAGCATGTCATGGACAAGGACCTGGGTGACGAGGTGGCGATGATCGTATCGCCGCAGAACCCATTCAAGGCGGCGTGGATGCAGGCCCCCGAGATGGACCGTCTGGAGATGGTCGAGCTGGCGTGCCGCAACTCGCGCCATGCCGACCGCATACACCCTTCGGTGATAGAGTTCCTGCTCGAAAAACCATCCTACACGATAAACACGCTGCGGCATCTCGAGCAGAACTACGGCTCGCAGATGAGCTTCGCGATACTTATGGGAAGCGATCTTGTGAACCAGCTGCCGTTGTGGCGCGAGGCCGATGCCATCATTGCCGGCTACGACCTTCTGGTCTATCCGCGGCCCGAAGAGCCTGTGCGTTTCTCGACGCCGCGCACGACGGTGCTGGAGGATGCCCCCGAGTACGAGTATTCGTCGACGCGCATACGCGAGGCGCTGGAGATCGGAGAGGATGTGTCGGACATGGTCGATGGCGAGGTGCTGAAGTATATCCGCGAGCGCGGCCTCTGGACCGCGGCCTCGAAGATAGCGGGCCTCACGGCCGCCATAGGGCAGACGCCCGATGATGCACAGCTCTATATCGAGCGCGGCAAGTGTTATTTCCGCCGCAACGAGTGGGGTGCCGCCATCAACGACTTCCGCCGTGCCGGGCAGCTTGCACCCGATAACGACGAGGCGCGGCAGTTCATCGACATGGCCGAGGAGATACTCCAGTTCCGCTACAAGGATATATATAACCCCTGATCGAGAGATACGATGATCGAAATCGAAGACAAGATAGTCAGCGACGACATACTGTTCGAACCCTTCCTCTGCGACCTGAAGCATTGCAAGGGCATATGCTGCGTCGAGGGCGATGCCGGGGCGCCGCTCGAAGAGGAGGAGGCCGCCATACTCGAGGCCGAGTATGCGAATTATGCTCCTTACATGACCGAGGCTGGACGCCGTGCCGTGCAGGAGCAGGGATATGCTGTGCTGGACGACGACGGCGACCTTACAACGCCGCTGGTTGAAGGCGCCGAGTGCGCCTACGCCATAACCGAGAAGGGCGTTACGCTGTGCGCCATCGAGCGTGCATACCGCGAGGGACGCTGCGGCTTCATTAAGCCCGTGTCGTGCCACCTCTATCCCATACGCGTCGTGCGTTTCTCGAACGGGGCCTATGGCCTCAACTACCACCGCTGGCATGTATGCTCGTCGGCCGTAAAGTGCGGCCGCCGCGCTGGAGTGCCCGTTTACAAGTCGCTGCGCGAGCCTATCGTGAGACGCTTCGGCGAGGAGTTCTACAAGGCGCTGGAGTGTGCCGAGGAGATGCTGCGCGAGGAGAATAGCAAATAGACAATAACCTGAAATAAAACGAACACCCTCATGGAAAAGAAAATAATAGCGCTTGCGGGTCTGATCCTTGCCGTGGCCGGAGCCTCGGCGCAGGAGGTGACGACATCGGAGAGCGATTCGTTGCGTACAAATGCTGTGCAGGAGGCTGCCGACAGCGTGAAACAGGACTCATCGGACGTGATCGTTATACGCCGCGTGCCGGTCGAATCGTGCATGACCCTCGACGACGAGGTGATAGTCGTCGACACCATCCCTTCGTCGAACGAGGGCGTGAGCATCGTTCTCTTCAACGACAATACGTGGCGTTATGTGCGCAACCGCAGCATCTCGGCCAACGACGATACGGTGTTCACCTCGGACTGGGATACGGTGAAGCTGCAGGCCTATGACATCGAACTCAAGGACATGCCCATATCGGTCGTTATAGATCTGGTCGACTCGCTGAAGAGCTACCATTATCCCTATGTCGGCAAGATCAACTCGAAATACGGCGTTCGCCGTCGCCGCAGCCACCAGGGTACGGACATAGCGCTGAAAGTGGGCGATCCGGTTTATGCCACCTTCGACGGCCGCGTTCGTATATCGGACTATCAGAACGGCGGTTACGGTAACCTTATTATTATACGTCACGACAACGGCCTGGAGACTTACTATGCCCACCTGTCGGAGCGCCTCGTGAAACCCAACGAGTGGGTTACGGCGGGTCAGGTGATAGGCTATGGCGGCAGTACGGGCCGTAGTACGGGCCCCCATCTCCACTTCGAGACACGATACAAGGGACAGTCGTTCGACCCCGAGCGTTTGATCGATTTCAGTACCGGTACGCTGCGCCGCGAGACATTCCTTCTGAAACGCAGCTATTTCAGCATCTACTCGAAGTTTACGCAGGATTTCGACGAGGAGATCAAGAGCGAGGAGGAGGACAAGAAGATTGCCGTGCAGGCCGCCGCCGTGAAGTACCATATCGTCAAGAAGGGCGACACGATGGGCCGCATCGCTATCAACTACCATACGACTGTGACCAAACTGTGCCAGCTTAACGGCCTGAAGAACCCTGACCGTCTGAGCATAGGCCAGCGCATACGCGTGAGATAACCTGCCGCGTGTGATATAAGAAATGGTCGGATGACGTGCACATCATCCGACCATTTCTGTTTTTGTACCGATAATTAATATACCCGCGGCCCGAATATGGTCGAGCCTATGCGTACCTGTGTGGCGCCGCACTCGACGGCGATGGGGTAGTCCTCCGACATTCCCATCGACAGGGTGTCGAACTCTTCGCCGAAATATTGTGCGAGCGTGAGTTTGCACTCGGCCAGGCGCATGAAGTCGCCGCGGACGACGGCCTCGTCGTCGGTGAAGGTGGCCATACCCATCACGCCGCGTATGCGTATGTGGGGGTATGCCTTGAATCCGCCCGTGCGCACGAACTCTTCGAGGCTGTCGAAATCCCAGCCCGACTTGGTCTGCTCGCGTGCCACGTGTATCTCCAGAAGGCAGTCGATGACGCGGTCGCACTTGGCCGCCTCCTTTTCGATGACCTCGGCCAGCCGCTCGCTGTCGAGCGACTCGATCATGGCCACGAACGGGGCGATGTATTTAACCTTGTTGGTCTGCAGGTGGCCTATCATGTGCCACTCGATATCCTTTGGCAGCAGGGCGTACTTCTCCTTTAGCTCCTGCGGGCGGTTCTCGCCGAAGAGCCGCTGTCCGGCGTCGTATGCCTGACGCACCATCTCGGCCGGGTGGAACTTCGATACGGCCAGCAGGGCAACCCCCTGGGGCAGCGTCGACCGAACCTTGTTCAGATTATCCTCTATGAGAGACATTGGAATGTGTTTTTTACACTTCAAATGTACGCATTTTTCCGCACAAGGCCAAATCTTGCGTCGCGGTGCCGGTTGCGTCGCCGCCGTTCGGCCGTCGCGGGTGCGGATTACCGTTGGGCCTTAGGGCTTGTGCGGTAGAGGTAGTTGTAGCGTCCTGCGGGGGCGGCGTCGCCGCTTACCCAGAAGTCGGATATGTCGCCGTCGTGCTGCGTGTTGTCCGCCCACTTGAACTCGATCTCGAATTCGGCGCCGCGCTCCAGCCCGAGCGCCTTGCGTGGTATGCGCAGCTCCATCCGTTCTCCTTCGACACGCATCAGAGCCTCGCTCGCCGGGGTCCACTCCCAGCCGTTGCTGCTGTGCTCAACAACGGCATGCCGGCCATCGGGGGAGATGCGGTTGACAACAAAGTCATATCCCTCCCATCCCGTCTCGTGATTGCGGTCGATGTCTATGAAGAGACGCATCCATTGCGGGTCGGTGGCGGGAGATATCTGTTGGGCGCACTCTACATAGAAATAAAGGTAGTTGTCGTCGCGGGCGACGCGAGCCTCGACTATGTCGTTGCGGGCGCTCGAGTCGCGGTAGTGGAGGTCGCCCCAGCCGCGGCTGTCGCGGCGGATGGCGTTGCCGCGCGAGGCACGGTATCGGGGACCGACGTCCGACCAGTCGTCGAAGTTGCCGTCGATGGCGATGCGTTTGGGCACCGTGGCGGTGACGTCGGCCTCGGGCATACCCTTGAACCGCCGTATGTTGGCCACCATCTGGTAGTAGTAGTTGTCGCCGTGGCCGTCCCGCATGGGCTCGATGTCGCGGCTGTGCTCCTGGTCGAACTGGTCGGGGAAGGCATTGGGCTGGTCGCTCCACTCGCGATGGCGTCCCATGACCCATTCGTTCCATCCGGTGATGAATATCATGTCGGGGTCGAGCTCTATGGCGCGGTCCCACTGCTCCTGGAAGTTGTACCCGTTTAGGACGGCGCCGTCGGAGGTGTCATGCCCGCGTGCGTCGGTGTAGCTGCGGCCGAATGCGCCGGGGGTATTCATGGCGCTGAGACCGTGCGCTGCGGTCCAGTTCTGCGCCACGCCTACGGTGGCCTGCTCGAAGCGGCCCGACTGCGTCGGGGCGAAACCGTGCTGGGGGTAGACTTCGAGCCATCCCCAGTGGTCGGGACGCTCGGGCCCCTTGTTGTAGACGGGCTGTCCGGGTCGGAAGGTGAAGTATTCGCGTATCTCGCGGTGGAGGGCCGTGGCGGCGGGGTCGCCCTCGACGTCGCCCAGCATCTCGGGGTAGGCCATGATCAGCGGCTTGCCTTCCCAGCGGAAGAAGAGGTCGTCATATACGGCGGGCTTGTAGAGGTTGAGGTATATCTCCTTGATGGCGTCGCGGCTGCCTTCCGTAGGCCCGAATGCGAGCATGAAGGCTATCTGCGGCGTCTGCACGCCGTCGCGCCGCGCCTGGGCAAATACCTCGCACAGGGCCTGGTATGATTCGCGCCAGGTGTACGAGCCGTTGGTGCAGTCGAAGAATATGACGTCGACACCCGCGTCGGCCAGCATCTCGGCGTGGCGCCGCAGTACCCAGCGGTCGGTGTCGCGGTAGAAGCCGAAGAGCGGCTCGCCCCAGAAACAGGTGTTTATATCCTTGGGCCACGCCGGATGTTCGTAGTCGAACGCTGCGTCGGGATGGCGGGCAATGACCTGGCTCGGGATGCAGACTCCCTGCTCGGCGAAGTGGTTGTGCCATGTCCAGTAGAAGAGTCCTACGTAGCGTTTGCGCGGCGTGCCGGCCTCGTCGCTTTCGGGCAGGCGGCGTCCGAGGGCGTCGGTTGCGGGCAGGCCGTTGCCGTAGTTCTGTGCCGCGGCCGAGAGTGATGCGGCTGCCAGCGGCAGCAGGAGTATGGTTTTGAGAAGGTTCATGTTCGGGTGTCTTTCGGAATGGTTATTCGGTGATGGTTATTTTGCCCAGCAGGTAACGTTTGTGGCCGTCGTCGCCCGAATACGGGAGACGGTAGACCGGTGTGCCGTTGCGTTGGCCGACAGAGAAATAAATCTCATAGTCGCCCGCGCGGCAGGCCCGGAAGAATGTCCCGGCGCGGTCGGCATAACGCGGTGCTATGCGGAAACGTCGCGTGCTGTGCGTGGCCGTGGCCTTTCCCTCGGCCGCGACCTCGAGCGTGCGGACATCTAGCGTCTCGTCCACAAGCACCGATACGATGCCGTCGGCGCTGTCCTTGATCGTATAGCAGGGCCAGCCGCCGTCGTAGCACGGGGCCACGCCCGTGTTGCGCCATGCGGACGTTATCTCGAACTCCTCACCGCGGGCCACGCGCGCAGGCCATGTTATGCTCTCGGCTGCCAGGCGGTAACCGAGGCGGCGGTTGATGCGGTCGATTATGTCGCGGTTCTCTTCGAGGAGTATGCGCGGCCACCAGTGTATCGACATGTACGAAGCGTGGTAGTCCTCGACCGACTTGAGCAGCAGGTCTTTATCCCAGCTGCCGCGCTTGATGGCGTTGCCGTAGTGTTCGTGTTCGAGAATGACGGGCATCGTCGGCCAGAAGAGCTGCGCCATTTCGGAATGGTACCACGAATCGGGGTATGGCTGCACGAGGATGCTGTCGTCGCGGATGGTAACGCCGCGTTCGAAGGCATAGTCCGTTATGGGGAAGCGGCTGCCGGGGGCGTTGTGTCCCGCGAAGTCGTCCGATATGCAGAGCTGCGTACGGCGGAAGTGGCGCAGGTAGAGGTCTATCATGCGTTTCTGTGTCTCGATGCCCCATGTGTGCCCGTGTACGGGCGATGTCATGACGGTATGTCCCTCGCCCCACATGCCGTAGTGGCCTATGTCGACAAAGGCGACATGCGCCTTGCCGTCGTATCGCTCGGCCATGGCGCTGACGAAAGCCTCGACCTTGGCGAGGAATATTGGGTCGTCGTATTCGGGTTCCTTGTAGTGGCCGTCGACGTCGTATCCCGCGGCTCCCGCCTCGAAGACCCATTCGGGGGTGGCGCTGTAGAGCCAGCTCTCCATGGCGCTGATGCGGAAGGCAACCATGCAGCCCTTGTCGATCCACCGTTGTGCGGGTGTGTCGAGCAGTTCCCACACGAAGCGTCCCTCCTCGGGCTCGACAAAGGCCCACGGCACGCGCAGGTAGACCGTGCTGAGCCCGGGAAAGTCGTCGAGCGTATCGGCCGGGTCGAGTTTCGATCCGTAGTTGTCGAGAATGTTCGAGTAGAAGTGCATCGTCCATCCCATGTGGGGGTTTACCCGCGCAAGTCCGTTGTCCTCGGGCCGTGATGTCATGCTGTTGCCGTCGGCTGTGACGGTTCCCGCCGGAGTGCGCGGCGGCGTGTCGTTAGCCGGAGCTGTGGCGGTATTGTCGCTGACGGCGGCGGCAGCATATGGACTCAGGTATGCTCCTGCGGCTATGGTTGCGGCCGAGGCGCCGGCACGGCGCAGGAAGGTTCGGCGGTCGATCTTTTTCATGGCGTAGTATGTGTATGGGTTGGTTTCGGGTTGGACGCCTTGCCGCACGGTGCGGCGGCGTTTCATCCAAAGATAAGCAATAAAACGGGGGTGACGGCACGAAGAGTCAAATCATGCAGCGAAAAAGCCATTTTTATAATGACTTCATCGGCACGTTGCGCCTGCCGCAACGCGTGGATTTGTGCCGCGGGCGGTGAAACTTGCGGCGCAACCTTTCGGTTTACTGTAATTTTTGTGTAACTTTGACTGCTAAAGATGTATTTCCGACATGAAACCTGTTGCCGTAGCGATCACCGTCGCACTCTACCTGGCCGTGCTATTCTTTATCTCGTGGCGCACCTCGCGCCGCGGCGACAACGCCACGTTCTTCACCGGAGGCCGCCGCACGCCGTGGTTCGTGGCCGCGCTGGCGATGGTCGGCGCCGCAATCTCGGGTGTGACCTTCATCTCGGTGCCGGGATCGGTGGCGCAGAGCGGATTCTCATATCTGCAGATGGTGGGCGGCTTCGTCGTCGGTAACATTGTCATAGCGTATGTGCTTATACCGATGTTCTATCGGCTGAACGTCATATCGTTGTACCAGTATCTCGACGACCGTTTCGGTGCGGGATCCTACGCAACGGGCGCATGGTTCTTCTTCATCTCGAAGATGACGGGGGCGGCGTTGCGCGCCTTTCTGATATGTGCCGTGCTGCAGACGCTTGTATTCGATCCCTACGGTGTGCCGTTTGTGGTGAATGTGGCGTTGATGATGGCGCTGGTGTGGTTGTATACGCGCCGCGGCGGTGTGCGTTCGGTTATCGGGACCGACCTGTTGAAGACGTTCTGCCTCGTGGGCAGTGTCGTGCTGTGTATCGTATTCATGATGCGCGAGCTGGGAATAGGCCTCGGTGAGGCGTTCGGGCAGGTGGCGGCACACGACTATTCGCAGACGCTGTTCCTGGACGATGCGCACGACGGGCGTTTCTTCTGGAAACAGTTCCTGGCCGGAATATTCATGGCCATAGCCATGACGGGACTCGATCAGGACATGATGCAGCGCACGCTTTCGTGCCGCAATCCGCGCGAGGCGCAGAAGAACCTCGTTATATCGATCCTGCTGCAGGCGGTGGTCATTGCGATGTTCCTCTTTCTCGGAGTACTGTTCTACATCTATCTTGCCGGCAAGGGCATAACGCATGCCCCCGGGGCGTTGTTCCCCATGACCGATGCCGCGGGCGCGGCAGCCATAGGCGACAGCGACGAGGTCTTCGCCTATGTGGCCACGCGCAGCGGTCTGCCGCTGGTGGTGGGAGTGCTGTTCGTGCTGGGGCTTGTCTCTTCGACATATTCGGCTGCGGGTTCGGCCCTGACGGCCCTGACGACATCGTTTACGGTGGATATAATGCACGGCACGAAACGTTACGACGAGGCGCAGTTGACACTGCTACGCAAGCGTGTACACGTGGCGATGGCCGTGACGATGGGCCTCTTCATCTTGATATTCGATGCCTGCAAGAATACGAGCCTTATCGATATGGTCTATACGCTGGCCAGCTACACATACGGTCCCATACTCGGCATGTTCGCCTTCGGTATATTGTCGCGGCGGCGGACGGCCGACCGTTACGTGCCCGTGGCGGCTGTCGTGGGCGTGGCGCTGTGCCTCATGCTGCAGCTTAATTCCGAACGCTGGTTCGGCGGGTACAGGTTCAGTTACGAGATATTGTTGCTGAATGCCTTCTTTACGGCAGCCGGCATGTGGTTGCTCTCACTCAAAAAACGTGTCGCCGAATGAAATTGATAGCCGATGCCGGAGGCACCAAGTGCCATTGGGCCGTAGCGGAGCGCCGCGACGGCATAATCACCACGTCGGGGATAAATCCCGTTACCATGTCGCCTACGGAGACGGCGCGAGTGTTGCGCGACGAGTTGCTGCCGGCGCTGCACGGGGACGGGGTTTCGGCAGTATACTTCTACGGCGCCGGATGTATCGAGGGCGCGTCGGCAACGAAGGAGTTGGAACGTTCGTTGTGCGAAATATTCCGCGACGCCACGGTCGGGGTGCACAGCGACATGCTCGGTGCGGCACGCGCCCTGTGCGGCCGTGAGCGCGGCGTGGCCTGCATTCTCGGTACGGGCTCCAATTCGGCGTTGTACGACGGAGAGAACCTTGCGGCCAACGTCCCCCCGCTGGGGTATATACTCGGTGACGAGGGCGGCGGCGCATGTATCGGCCGTATGGTTGTGGCCGATGCCCTCAAGGGGTTGATGCCCCGCGAGACGGTGGAGGCCATGTTTGCGGAGTGCGGCACGTCGTACGGGGATATTATCGAGAACGTATACCGCCGGCCGAATGCCAACCGCTTTTTGGCCTCGTTCGTGCCCTTTGCCGTGCGTCACATTGCGCAGCCGGAGATTGCGCGTTGCGTTGATCGGGCATTTGAAGCCTTTGTGGAGCGCAACCTGTTGCAGTATGAGGGTATAACCTCGGTGCCCGTACACTTTACGGGCGGCGTCGCGGCGGTGTTCGAGAGCCGTTTGCGCGATGTTCTGGGGCGTTATTCGATAACGGTGGGCTGCGTGGAGGCTTCGCCCATTATGGGAATGGTGAGATATCATACCGACGAAAAATGAGTTTTGTAAAGATAACCGAGCAGCCGTCGCATTACGACGGACTCGAGAATATGAGTGCGGCGCAGATCGTCGCCGCCATGAACCGCGAGGACCACTGTGTGGCCGACGCCGTCGAGCGTGCCCTGCCGCAGATCGCACGGTTTGTCGAGCGGCTGACCGAGCGCATGCGCCGCGGCGGCCGTCTGTTCTACATCGGGGCCGGCACGAGTGGCCGTCTGGGAGTACTGGATGCCTCGGAGATCCCGCCCACGTTCGGCATGCCGCCGACGGTGGTGGTGGGTATCATTGCCGGAGGCGATACGGCCCTGCGTAACCCGGTCGAGGGTGCGGAGGACGACGAGCGTCAGGGATGGCTCGACCTGCAGGCGCACGACATATGCGAAGCCGACTCGCTGGTGGGCATAGCCGCGTCGGGCACTACGCCGTACGTTATCGGCGCCGTGCGCGAGGCACGCCGTCACGGCATACTGACGGCCTCGATAGCATGCAATCCCGGCTCTCCGCTGGCGCAGGAGGCCGAGATACCCATCGAGGTGGTCGTGGGGCCCGAGTTCGTCACGGGCAGCTCGCGCATGAAGGCCGGTACGGCGCAGAAGATGACGCTAAACATGATCAGTACGGCCGCCATGATCGGCCTCGGCCGCGTGAAGGGCAACCGTATGGTGAACATGCAGCTGACGAATACCAAGCTGGTCGACCGCGGCACGCGAATGATAGTCGATACGCTGGGCCTTTCCTACGAGCAGGCGCAGCGCCTGCTGCTGTTGCACGGCTCGGTGGCAAGGGCCGTTGCCGCGTTCGAGGCCGAGCGGGGACACACGAATGGAGAAACGGATAATGTATAAATACACATAAACTGATGAGAAAGATATTGTTGACACTTGCTCTCGCCGTGGCGGGAGCCTTCGCGGGCCGCGAAGCATCGGCCTGCACCAACTTCATAGTCACGCGCGGCGCTTCGACCGACGGGTCGATACTCGTGACCTATGCCGCCGACTCGCACCAGCTTTACGGATGCCTCTACAAGTACACGCCCGCGAAGCGCCCGGCAGCCATGATGCCTGTATATGAGTGGGATACGGGCAAGTATCTGGGTGACATACCGCAGGCGGAGAAGACCTATTCCACCGTCGGCAACATGAACGAGCATTCGCTCATCATCACCGAGACCACCTATGGAGGCCGCGAGGAGCTTGTGGACCCCGAGGGCCGCATCGACTACGGATCGCTCATATACATCACGCTGCAGCGCGCCCGCACGGCACGCGAGGCCATCGACGTGATTGTCGACCTGGCCAACACCTACGGTTACGCATCGTCGGGCGAGAGCTTCTCGATTGCCGACACCGAGGAGGCGTGGATCATGGAACTCATAGGCAAGGGGCCCGGCAACAAGGGTATCGTGTGGGTGGCACGCCGCATTCCCGACGGATACATCTGCGCACATGCCAACCAGGCGCGCATCACCACCTTTCCGAAGGACGATCCCGAGAACTGCCTCTATGCCCCCGACGTCATATCGTTCGCCCGCGAGAAGGGTTACTTTACGGGCGAGGACGACGACTTCTCGTTCTGCGACGCCTATGCTCCGCTGAACTTCAGTGCGATGCGTGGCTGCGAGGCCCGCGTGTGGAGCTTCTTCCGCACCTTTGCCGACGATATGGACAAGTATGTCGACTACGCCATGGGATACAACGCCGACAACCGCATGCCCCTATGGGTAAAGCCCTCGGCCAAGATCTCGCCCAAGCAGGTGTTCGACGCCATGCGTGACCACTACGAGGGTACGCCGATGGATATGACCAAGGATCTTGGTGCCGGCGGCCACGGCCTGCCGTATCGCTGGCGTCCGATGTCGTTCGAGGTGGACGGCAAGGAGTATGTCAACGAGCGTGCCACGGCCACGCAGCAGACCGGTTTCTGGATGGTAGGGCAGGCCCGCACGGGAAAGACGGGTATCCTGTGGTTCGGTCTGGACGATGCCGCCACGTCGTGCCTCACGCCCATCTATTGCAACACTACGGAGGTTCCCGAGTGCATGGCCGAGGGTAACGGCTCGATGCTTGAGTACACTCCCACGTCGGCATTCTGGCTCTTCAACCGTGTGACCAACTTCGCTTACATGCGTTACGACATGATGTCGGCCGACATACGCAAGGTGGTCGATTTCTGGGAGCGCTCGATGCTGAAGGCCGTCGATGGCGTGGATATGGTGGTGGAGGGCATGTCGCCCAGGCAGCAGCGCAAGCACGTTACGCAGTTCAGCGTCAACACGGCGCAGGTTATGTTCGAGAACTGGACGCGGCTTGACAAGTATCTGCTGATAAAGTATATGGACGGCAACGTAAAGAGCGAGCACGACGATGTACTGCGTTACGTCATTGGCGAAGGCGGCGACGCGTCGCACTTTGTCGACAACGGCAACGGCCGCGACATCCCCGACAACATACAGTTCCCGGGCTACAACGACAAGTGGAAGCGTGCCGTAGTGGAGGACAACGGCGAGGTGCTGCAGGCAAAATAACGGCGACAGACCAACACACTGACAATAACCTTTAAAACTACAGATTTATGTTCGGATTAAACGTCCTATCGGGACTGGGCTCTTTCGGCGCCTTCCTGGGCCTTGTAATAGAAGTTCTCATAATCATATTCCTCGTCTATGGAGTCAAGGCGCTGCAGTCGCTTATAAGGTATCTCGACAGACATTAAAAAACGGTTTAAGACAATGAAATACGACATTATAGTCATAGGAAGCGGTCCGGGCGGTTATGTAGCCGCCATCCGTGCCGCGCAGCTTGGCCGCAAGGTGGCCATAGTAGAAAAGGCCGAGGCGGGCGGCGTATGCCTCAACTGGGGCTGTATACCGACCAAGGCCCTGCTGAAGAGTGCGCAGGTGTATGCCTACTGCAAGAATGCCGCACATTATGGCGTGGAGATCGAGGGCGAGGTAAAGCCCGACTTTACGAAGATCGTGGCGCGCTCGCGCTCGGTGGCCGAGACCATGAGCAAGGGTGTGGCCTTCCTTTTGAAGAAGAACAACATCGACCTGATAAACGGCTTCGGCCGTCTGGCAGGCAAGGGCCGTGTCGATGTCGACGGCACGGTGTACGAGGCCGACAGCATCATCCTCGCAACGGGAGCGCGTCCCCGCGTGATGCCCTTTATGCCTGTCGACGGCGTGCATGTGATCACATCGCGCGAGGCGCTGGCTCTGCCGTCGCTGCCGCAGTCGATGATTGTGGTAGGCTCGGGTGCCATAGGCAGCGAGTTCGCATGCCTCTACGCCACGCTGGGCGTGAAGGTCACGATTGTGGAGTACCTGCCGCAGATAATGCCGCTGGAGGACGAGGAGGTAGCCAAGCAGATGGAGCGCGCGTTCCGCAAGCTGCGTGCCACGGTGCTTACATCGACCACGGTCAAGGGTGTCACGGTCGGTGACGACGGCCTGTGCCATGTCGAGATTGAGGGCAAGAAGGGCGCCGAGACCCTTACGGCCGAGGTCGTATTGTCAGCCGTCGGCATCAAGTCTAATATCGAGGATATGGGCCTTGAGGAGGCCGGTGTGGTGATCGAGCGCGACAAGGTACAGGTCGACGAGCACTATGCCACGGCAGCCGAGGGCGTATATGCTATCGGTGACATAATAGCTACGCCGGCTTTGGCGCATGTCGCTTCGGCCGAGGCCATACGATGCGTGGAGCATATATGCGGCATGGAGACCGAGCCTCTGGATTATGGTGCTATACCGTCGTGTGTCTTCACCTCGCCCGAGGTGGCGTCGGTGGGCATGACCGAGCAGCAGGCGCGCGCGGCAGGTATCGACTACAAGGTCGGGCGCTTCCCCTTCACGGCATCGGGCAAGGCGACGGCTGCGGGCGACCGCGACGGATTCGTCAAGTTGATATTCGGCGCCGACGACAAGCTCATCGGTGCACACCTCGTAGGGGCCAACGTCACCGAGATGCTGGGCGAGCCCGCGCTGGCGCGTACGCTCGGTGCCACGGCTCATGCCATAGCCCGCACGGTGCATGCACATCCGACGATGAACGAGGGCATCATGGAGGCCGCCGAGGCCGCCATGGGTGACGCCATACATCTATAGGAGCGTTGCGGAAAGCATGATAAAGGCGCGTTGGAAATGCCTCCAACGCGCCTTTTGGTTTATACGGCCTAAAGGTTACCTGTCGTTGCCGCGCCTGAATATGTTGTCGGGGTAGCGTACGTCGCTAAGGAACAACCCCTGTGCCGGCGCTCCGGCACTCGAGCGCGAGAGGTCGCGGCTGCGGACTATATCCTCGAACTGCTCGACAGTGTATCGCCCGCGGCCGACATCGACCAGCGTGCCGACTATGGCCCGTACCATGTTGCGCAGGAAACGGTCGGCGCGGATGGTGAATGTTAGCAGGTCGCCGTCCTGCCGCCACACGGCCTGCATGACGTGGCAGATGTTGGTCTTGTTGTTGGAGTTGAGCTTGGCGAAGGAGGTGAAGTCGTCCACCGTGGTCAGGAATACGGCGGCACGGTTCATCGCCTCGACGTCCAGGGTGACACCGTAGTGCCACGACGAGAAACGGCGGAATGGGTCCTTGCGGCGAGTTATGTAGTAGGTGTATTCGCGCTCCACGGCATCGAAACGGGCATGTGCTTCGTCCTCGACGGGGTGTACAGCTGCTATGGCGATGTCGGGCGGCAGCATGCGGTTGAGCTTTGCCGTCAGTTGCCGGCAGTCGATTCCATCCCCGGCGTCGAAGTGGGCCACGTAGTAGGAGGCGTTTACGCCCGTGTCGGTGCGGCCGGCGCCGACGGTCTCCGTATCGCGGCGCAGGAGTGTCGTCAGCGCCGTCTCCAAGGTCTGCTGAACGGTGGCCACGTCGCGCTGGCGCTGCCAGCCGCAGTAGGCTGCGCCGTCGTAACTTAGCTCGATGAAGTATCGCATGGTGCGGGTCGTTGTTTACTCTTTGATGTATGGAAGGTGTGCCTTGCCTGTCACGAGGTTGGGATCGAGTACGATGAGGTTCTCGATGCGGCCCGTACCGCCTGGTTCACCCTCCTCGAGGATGCAGTTCTGTTCGGTTGCGTTGTGTGTGCCGAACCCGATGTTAGGATTGAGCACGAGCGAGAGGAAACGGCCCGTAGAACGGAATGCCGTATGTTTCGTTCCGCGCTTCGAGTACCAGTAGGCATAGCATTTGTCATAGAGGCTGCGGCCGCTGCAGAGGAATCCTGTGGCAAATTCGTCGCTGTAGCAGAAGTCGTACCAGTTGTTGCCTGCTTCGTCGAGAAAACCGCAGCTGTCGTCATACGAGTCGTCCGAGGCGCCGTAGTATAGCGGGTGTATGTTGCGCAGGCTGTTGGCCTGCGAACGAAGGTGAAAGCCTACATACACGCCTCCGATACGCATGTTGGTGAAAGTGTTGTCGTATCCCTCGACCAGCACGCCGACCGATCCCGGGCGGTTGTTGCCCACGATGTTGACGTCGTGTATGTCGCAGTCCGACGAACCGCTGTTTACGCCGTGCTTGACGTGTATGCCCGTGGTGACGTTCTTTATCGAGGTGTCGCGTATGACGGTTTCACGGCCGCTGTCGATGGATATGCCCGCCGCGACGCCGCTGCCGTCGATGACGCCGCCCGCGAGGTAGTAGTTGCTGCCCGGGGTGGAGATGTTGTTGGCGGCATGTTTGCCTCCGAGACGTATCATGGCCTCATCGTGCGACCACTCGGGCGAGGCCTTGATGACGGCGTAGTTCGACAACTCGAGCGCAACGCTTCTGGCAGGGTCGGCCGGTGTAAGTATCGGGGTGGTGATGAGGTAGACGCCGTCGGGGAAATATATCGTGCGGTTGGGATTGTCGTCAATGATCTTCTGTATGGCGGCGCTGACGTCCGTAAGGCCGTCTGCCGTGAGGTAGTCGGTCACGATGACGTAACCTTTGTCCGAGGGCGTAGCCTGTGCTTGGCATAGTGTGACGGCAAACACTGCGACTGTTGCCGCCAGGAAAGATGCGATCTTCATGGTGTCGGAAAAATAATTATCTTCCAAAGATACGCAATGGCGGGCGCAAAAACAAACCGTCGTCTCATTTTGTGCCGCAGAGGGTGAATATGCGGTATGTGTTTTTCCGCGTTTCCGCGGCGTCGGATATGACAACGGCCGCAGCGGAGAATCCGCTGCGGCCGTATGGGTTTGGGTAAGGTGTGTCCTGATCCGTTAAATTGTCATGTTGTTAGACTATTGATGAGGCTTCGATTGCCACAGCATGAATGAATCATAAAGTCCTCTTGTGTCGGTAGGCTGCTCTTGAATACTGTACCTATTGGAGGCGATTATGGTGTTATCATCCGAACGCGTTCTGTCTACGGGACGGCGATAGAATGTACAGTTCCTAAGAACATGGTTGATGGCCATGCAATTTTCCCATATGGTGTGAGTCGGCTGATATATGGTTGCTTCTATTATTTTATATCCGTCTTCTATATACGATACATACAATGGCAGGCCCGACAAGTCCGTGTATATAATTATTCCCGAAAAATCGTCTTGCTTCCCGACGTTTATTATTGACCGCATGTCGCTCATGCCATGCGAATGTGCGTAATCGGCTGATGGTATGAATATTTTTATATACGAATTAATCGGATGCGGACTTCGGTCTTTGGTGCTTAAGTAATTACAGTAGGTACGTACGGTGATGCCGTCTACACCAACCAGATACTCGTATTGGGTGTCGATTGGTGCTTCAATATAGTATTGTGCGTCGCTATTGTACATTTTGAAGTTATCCCAGTCAATTTCTATCTGGCCGAAATCGAATCCGGCTTTGAGGACGGGTAATCTGACTCCATTTTGTATGTATGGGTAGTTGTCGAAGTCATTTTTCGCCTCGTCTATCGTAAAAAACTTATTGTCAGATATGTCCTGCTCTTGCTTTTGAGGCGTTGTATTATGCTCGAAATCGCAGCCCATGCCGCATATAATAACAGCAAGTACCGAGGTAAGTAGTTTTATTGGTTTCATATGTATTTTATTATTTGTAGGTTGCTTGGCATATATAAATTACGCGTTTCATTGTTCTGATGCAGTTAGGGACTTGAGATTGGACGTCTGTGATTAATCTTTTTCGGCCGGATGTTGTTTCATATATTCTTTTGCAATTCGTTTTAACCGCCCGATAGCTCGTTCAGGCCTAGAGGGAATACAGCTCATAGACATTAAAGTCCACGCCATAATGTCGGCGACCTCTTTTTTGTTGCGATAGAACCGTACATGGCGTTTTACGTTTTTCTCGAATTCGAAATATTGGTCCGGCGGAATGAATGTATATATACATCTAGAGTCATCGGTAAAGCATATGCTCACCTCATCGATCCTGCCGTTGGGACTGGCACATAAGATCGCGTTAAAACTCCCTTTATCGATATCCCACATCGTGTAGCACATATTGCATATCTGTTCCTTGCTGAAGGATTTGAACAACGCTCTGTAGAGTTGTCTTTTATTCCTTTTAGTTACTGTAAACTCCGGATACCGTTCGAATGATGATATCATCGGTCTGCCGTTTGCGTACATTCCGCTACTTCCTTTTGTGTTCAGAGTGCTGGACAATATGTAAGGACCAGTGCCCCTCCACTTTTCAGATATTATTTCGCCTCGGATAACTTTGTATGTTACGTTCATGCCGTAAACGGTGTCCCTTCCCGAATAGAAGTTCACGGGCTGTCCCGCTGCGGCTGCAGCCAGTTGTGCGGCTATGGTATCCTGTATGGCGGCTTCGGTAGCCTTACGGCTGTTCTTAAACAAGAGGGAGTCTTCCACTGTGATGTATTCCGGGGGCGGCGTTTGTGCCGTGCAGGGGCGGACGGCGAATGCTGCCGTCAATGCTGCTGTCAGGAGTAATATTACGCGTTTCATTGTTCTGATGCAGTTAGGATCTTGAAATTTGAAATGCGGCTTCCGTGAGGGGGATTTATTCTGTAAATAAAATATGCTAAATTAAAATTTGCTTGACGGATATGTTATTGCGATGTTGATGGTGCGATATGTGGTCTAAATATAGTAAAAATAATTGTAATTAACGGCGTGCAAATGAAAAAAACGCCTCAAATCCGCACGGGATTGAGGCGTTTTTTGGACTTGGTCTATGTTTACCTCTGTGGAATGTCCACCTCGGTCTGGCGGCCGTCGATAAGGTAGTCGGTGAAGTAGTCGACCATGCGCCAGTAGAAGTATTCGTTCATGTCGCCGAAGCCGTGGCGCTGCTGCGGCAGCATGAGCATGTCGAAGCGTTTGTTGGCGCGGATCAGGGCGTCGACCACACGCAGCGTATTGCCCGGATGCACGTTGTTGTCGATATCGCCGTGCACGAGCAGCAGGTGGCCCTTGAGCTGGCGTGCGATCTCGGGATTGGTGCTTATGCGATAGACGAACGTCGTGTCGCCCTTTTCGCTCACCTGCTCCTTGACGCCGTGGTGCGTCTCGCTCCACCAGCGGTTATAGATGCGGTTATCGTGGTTGCCTGCGCACGATACAGCCGCCTTGAAGAAGTCGGGGTATTGCAGTATTGCCGCCGTCGACATGAATCCGCCGCCCGAGTGTCCGTGGATGCCCACGCGGTCGATATCGATGTAGTCGTAGCGTGCGGCGAGCTGCTCGATGGCGGTCTTCTGGTCGGCCAGTCCGTAGTCGCGCAGGTTGCCGTAGCCGTAGTTGTGGTACCACTTCGAGCGGTCGGGGTGGCCGCCGCGGTTACCCACCGTGATGACGATGAATCCGGCCTGTGCCAGCCGGTCGGTGCGCAGGTTCATACGCGTATATGGGTACGATGTAGCCTCGACCTGCGGGCCCGGGTATACGTAGTCGATGATGGGGTAGCGCTTGGTCGAGTCGAAGTCGAAGGGCTTGTACATCACGCCGTAGAGGTCGGTAACGCCGTCGGCGGCCTTCACGGTGAAAGTCTCGGGGAACTTGTATCCGTTGGCCAGCAGCTGCGAGAAGTCACTCGTTTCGAGCACCATCAGCTTGTTGCCGAGGCAGTCGTAGAGTGCCGTCTCGGGAATGGTGTCCACACGCGAATAGTTGTCGACGAAGTAGCGGCAGGCGTCGTCCACCTGTGTCGTGTGGAAGTAGTCGCCCTTGTTGAGCAGTTTCACGTCGCCGCCGTCGAGACTTACCGAATAGAGGTGCTGGTAGTAGGGGTTCTCACCCTCCTCGCGTCCCATGGCGGTGAAATATACCGTGCGGTGCTTCTCGTCCACGTCGAGAATCTCGTGCACATGCCACGGACCCTCGGTGAGGCGGCGTAGGAGGTTGCCCTCGTCGTCATAGAGATAGAGATGTCCCCATCCGTCGCGCTCGCTCCACTGTATCAGCTCCTTGCCGTCGTTCACAGCCGACAGGGGGCGCACTTCGATGTAGGTGTTCATGCGCTCCTCGACGATGGGTCGCAGCGAGTCCTGCCCGATGGTGTATGAGCAGATGTCGATACGGTGCAGGTCGCGGCTCGATCGCGTCACGAAGAAACGCTCGCTGTCGCCGAGCCATACGCGCGGCTGGTCGTACATGTGGCGCTGCTTCTGTTCGCGGGGCCTGGAGGCTATCGACAGGGTTTGGTCCTTGAATCGGCCCGTAGCAATCTCGCGGCGCGAGTTGTCGGTCATGTCGAAGAGGTAGAGGTGGTAGATCGGGGCCTCGGCCTCGCCCGGCATCTGGTACTTGTAGGTCTCGAGCGTGGGGCGCGGGTTGGCCATCGAGTTTATAACCCACAGTTCGCGCACGTCGCGCTCGTCGGTGACGATGGTGGCGAAGTAACGCGAGTCGGGCGACCAGAGTCCGTAGACGCCGCGGCGCTTGCCGTTGCACAGCGTGTCGGTGTTGAGCAGGCTGTAGGGCTGGCCGTAGCCGAAGTCCTTGACGCCGTCGGTGGTGATCTGCGTCTCGACGACGGTCGAGTCCTTCTCGTCCTTCTTGAGTTTCTCGTAATCCTCACGCGACATGCGGTAGAGGTTCATGTCCTTGGCGTAGACAACGGTCTTGCCGTCGGGCGAAACCGAGGCCCAGCCCAGTTGCTTGGTCTCCTTCTCCTTGTCCTTGAGGTGGGTGAGCTCGCCCTTCTCATAGTCGTACGAGAAGTAGAAAACCTCCTTGCCCTCGGCCTTCTTGGGCTTCTTGCCCGCGAGTGAATCCTCGCGCGAGAGCTTCTCGGGCTTGGCATCCTGCGACGACACCACCTCAAAGGTGAAGGTGCGTCCGTCCTCCTCGACGTCGAGGTTACGGATGGGCAGCTGCTCGGCTATGAAGGGGTCCTTCACTATCTCGGTGAGTTGCGCCGCCAGGCGGGCATGGTCGAAGAGGGGCTTGCGCTGGCGCTTGTCGGGGTCGACTACATACCACCGTGTGCCCTCGCTCGTTTTGTATGAGTACCAGAACTTCTCGCCCGACTTGAACCAGTGGGGGTCGACCGTGGTCGAGAAGAGCATGTTGTTTAGCTTCGATGCCGTAAAACGCTCGGCCAGAGCGTAACGGTTGCGTTGGCGTGTTGCATCGCCATCCTGGGCACGGAGCGCCGTGACGCAGAGGGTGAGCAACAGAAGAAAGGAGAGTCGTTTCATCGTTTATGTGTTAGTTGTCCTTGTTCGAACGGAAGAATTTGTCGAAGAATAGCATGTGGTACTTGATCGAGTAGCGCCAGTAGTCCCAGTTGTGCACGCCGGGACGCTGATAGAAGTCGTGCGGTATGCCTGCCTCCATGAGTTTGTCGTGCAGGGCGCAGTTCACGCCGTAGAAGAAGTCCTCGGTGCCGCAGTCGAAGATTATCTTCAGCGAATCGGGATTGATCTGGTCGACCATGTTGATTACGGTGTTCTTCTCCCAGTTCTCGGGGTGCTCGGCGAGGGTGCCCAGGCGTTTCGACATGCCCCAGTTCTCGGGGAAGGGGCGTATGTCGACTCCTCCCGAGAGGCTGCCGGCGGCGCCGAAGGTGTCCTGGTGGCGTATGGCCAGATAGAGCGCCCCGTGGCCTCCCATCGACAGGCCGGCTATGGCGCGTGCCGTCGGAGCGGCCTTGGTGCGGTAGTGCGAGTCGACGTACTCGACGAGCTCTTTGGCTACGAACGTCTCGTAACGGTATGTGGGATCGACGGGGCTGTCGAGATACCAACTGTCAAAGCCGCCGTCGGGCATGACCAGAATCACACCGTAGGTGTCGGCCAGCACACCGGCGTCGCCCTTCTCGCTCCAGGCAGTGTAGTTGTCGCCGTAGCCGTGCAGCAGGTATACCGTGCGCAGGGCGTTCATGGCCTCGTAGCCGTCGGGCAGGATCACGATCACCGGAACCTCCTTGTTCATGGCTTCGCTGTGTACCTTTAACTCCTGGCGTGTGAACGCCGATGCCGCAACGGCAATGAGCAGTGCGGCAAATGTCATGATTGTCCGTTTCATATCTTTTTGTCTGTTATGTACGTTATTTTCCCGTGGGGCCGGCCTTCGTTATCGAGACGGCGTGACGCGTTTGATTGTGCCGTCGGCGTTGAACTCAAGAGGGTCGATGCACACCTCGCGGTGTGTGCCGGGGCTGTCCGACAGGTGGTTGCGGTTTATGCGGTGATATACGATATACCATTGGTCGGTGCCGGGGATCTGCAGCACCGAGTTGTGGGCCGTGCCGTAGATCTGCTGTGCGGGGTCCTGTATGATCACGATGGGGTCGGCGGCAACCTCTATCGGGCCCAGGGGCGAGCGCGACGTGCCGTATGCCACGTGGTAGTTGGCCGCACCCGTGTCGTCGACCGACCACATGAAGTAATAGAGGCCGTTGCGGTAGAATACATAGGGGGCCTCGCGGTAGGCGTAGTCCTGCAGCGTGCCGCCCTCGGGGGTCATGACCTTTATAGTGCGGGGCTTTATTGAGAGCATGTCTTTGTTCAGCTCGGCGCCTGTCATGTATCCGTTGCCCCAGTAGAGATAGGGTTTTCCCGAGACGGGATCGGTGAATACGTCGACGTCGATCTGCTGGCCGTGTCCCGTCGGTGAGTCGGTCACGATGGGGTGTCCGATGTCGGTGAACGGGCCTGTGGGAGAGTCGGCCACGGCCACACCTATCTGCTTGCCGCCGCCGGCCTTGGGGTTGCCGCTGAAGTAGAGGAAGTATTTGTACTGGCCGTCAACGAGTTTCTCCTCGATGGCGGGGGCCCATGCGTTGCCGTCGGCCCACGGCGACTGTTCCTTCAGGTCGAGCGCCACGCCCTCGTAGCGCCACTGCTGCAGGTCGTCCGACGAGAATACGGTGTAGTACCATCCGCCCCAGCCGTCAAGGCCGTCGGTTGTGGAGTATATGTAGTATTTCCCCGTCTTGTTCGAGTAGAGTATCTCGGGGTCGGCGTGGAATCCCGTGAGTATTGGGTTCTTCGGCGGCTCGGGCATGCCCTCGGGGCGTCCCCAGCGCTCGAACAGCCGGCGCAGCTCGGCGGCCGTGACAGGCATCACGGTTCCGTGGCGCGGGTGGAAATCCATGCTCACCTCGTGGTCGATGACGCTGAACGAGCGCAGGTCGCTGCTTTCGGTGAACTGGTAGCGGCCGCGCATGTATACGTCGTACATGAGTATGTAGCGGTCCTCGCCGATGAGTTTGAATGTGCCGGCGCCCTCGACGGCATCGGTGGTCTGCTGCTTGTAGTCGGGCTGCTCCTCCCACTTGCCTGATGTGAGCGACGTGGCGGAGGCCGACTTTATGCCGTTGCCGTGTCCCTCGGTCTTGTAGAAGAGGTGGTAGACGCCGTCGCGCAGCACGATGTCGCCGTCGATGCACGAGAGACGGTTCTCGGGGATGAACAACGGCTTCGGCTCACCCTCGAGGTCGGTGAACGATTCGTTGGCATAGGCATAATAGATCACGTCGGGGCCGTCGCCATACTTCATCGACCAGTAAACCATGTATTTCCCCGCTTCGGGGTCGTAGATCGTCTGCGGGGCCCATACGCGCTTGAGTTTCTCCTGTCCCTCGTAGCGTTTCTGCATGTTGACAACCGAATGTGTCCAGTTGACCAGGTCGGTCGACCGCATCAGCACCATGGCGCGGTTGGAGTCCCAGCCGTTGTCCGATACCATGTCGGTGGCTACCATGTAGAACGTGCGGCCGTCCTCGCCGCGCAGGATGTGGGGGTCGCGCATGCCGCCCGTGGAGCTTATCTGCTTGGAGTCGAGCACGGGACGGTTGCCGTTCAGGGCGCGGAAGTTGAATCCGTCATAGCTGACGGCATAGCATATTGCCTCCTGCGATATGTGGTTACCCGTGAAGTACACGAAAAGGTAGCCGGCATAGTCCTTTTCAGGGACGGGGTCGGTTTGTGGCGTTGCTGCCACGGCGGCCGATGCCATGCCGAGCAGGGCAAGGAGAGTGATAAGATGTCGTTTCATGCGATTTTTGGTTCTATTCCATGCGTGCGGAACAGGGCCGCACATATAGTACAAGGTACAAATATAAGTAAAGGCGCGTTCAAAGACAAAATTATACGGCGGTTTCTGATCGCGGCTCCGAAGCCGCCACGCATCTTGCGAGGGATGCGAAAAAAGGTCGAATTTTTTTCTCCGATAGTGGATAAATAGTTATTTTTGCAGTTCAAGGTTTAACGGAAAAGCAATTAAATTCTAAGAGATGAAAGTGAAATTTATGTTCGCTGTGGTCGCGCTGGCGGCCATTCTGTCGTCGTGTGCCGACAACAACAAGACGTCGTTGTTCAACGGTAAGGATCTCAACGGCTGGGTATGTGTCGTAGACAGCGCCAGCGATGTGCCCGCAAGCAAGGTGTACAGCGTTGTGGATGGCAATATCCGCATCGAGGGTCAGCCTTTCGGCTATATGCGTACTTATAAAAAGTATGGCGACTATCAGCTCCATGTCGAGTGGCGCTGGATTGGCGAGGGTACCAACAGCGGTCTGTTCCAGCGTGTTCAGGATGGTGACAAGGTATGGCCCACGGCTGTGGAGTGCCAGCTGAAGTCGGGCCTTGCCGGTGATTTCGTCATGCTGGGCGGCGCCAAGATCGCCGAGGTTGAGTGCGTGGGCGAGTTCCCCGTCAAGGAGCGTGTCGGCGGCGAGTGCGAGAAGCCCGTTGGCGAGTGGAACGAGGCCGACATCATCTGCAAGGGCGGCAAGATCACCGTCTACATCAACGGCGAGCTGCAGAACGAGGCTACGTCGGAGTACAAGAACGGTTACATCGCGCTGCAGAGCGAGGGTGGCCCGATCGAGTTCCGCAATATATACCTCACCAGCGTCGAGTAGCCTGTCGTGACGCCGGAGCCTTCGGCCGCAGGCGGCTGTCAGGTGGTGAGTTACGTGGCGTGCATGCTGCGTGGCGTTACATCGGGGCCGGGCTTGGCCGAATGGGCGGAATAGGGCGTTTGCGGATTTGCAAAAGTGGAATCGTTTTACTACTTTTGTCGAAAACAATATCTTAATAATAAGGTAAAAACTGAATCGATATGGCAAATTTGAGAGATCTTAAGAAAGAGATCGACTATCGTTTGGAGGAGTTCGTCTTCGATTGCGAGATGGCGATATATTTTCAGCCCTCGAAGGAGGATGCTGTCGTGGAGTTGATGGAGAAAGCCGTTGAGTTGCGCAATGCTCTCTATGTCAAGGCTAACAATCCTACCGAGCCCCACAATGCATCGCTCGTGCGCAAGTACTACGCTGCAATGCGCCGCGACATGGTTTCGTCGTTCGAGAGCATGTTCGCCGACCTGAGCAAGCTCAACGAGGCAAAGTAGGGCAGTAGCCCCCGCTTCGAAAACAAAGAGCAGAATCCTGATGCAGGGTTCTGCTCTTTATTTTTGCCGTGTGAGCTGCTAGCTATAGGCTGTTGTCGTGCGCATGGTCGGTGCAACCGTCGCCCTCGTGGTGGCACAGCACCGTGTGCGGAATGTCGCCGTGCGATATTATCTGTATGGGGCAGTTGTAGTTGCGTAACTGCTCGGGCGTAATTACGTTCGAGTCGTGGCGGTGTACGTGGCGGTTTACGCAGACGATCGACTTTACGACGCTCGATATGGTTCCCACGTCGTGCGTGATCATTACTATGGCCATGCGGTCGTTCAGACGCTGGAGCATGGCATACAGTTCGCGGCCGAAGCGGCTGTCGACGAAGTTGGTGGGCTCGTCGAGTATGAGCAGCCGCGGGTCCGATATTATGGCTCGGCACAGCAGCGCTCGCTGCATCTGTCCGCCCGAGACCTCGCCTATGGGCTTCGAGGCTATGTCGCCGATGCCGGCCTCGTCGAGCAGTTGTGCGGCACGGCGCCTGTCGGCCGTGCGGTACGAACCGAAGAACCCCTTGTCGCTCTGCAGGCCCGACAGGACCACCTCCTCGATCGAGATCGGGAAGCGGCGGTCGAATTGCGACACCTGGGGCATATAGCCTATCTTGTAGTGGTTGCCGTGGCGCAGCGATTCGTCTATGGTGATTGTGCCGCTGTGTGGTACGGCGCCGAGTATGGCCTTGGCCAGAGAACTCTTGCCGCCGCCGTTGGGCCCTATGACACCGATGAAGTCGTCGTCGTAGATGTCGAGATCGACTCCCTCCAGGGCTACATGGCCGTCGTACGATACGCCTGCACCGCGCAGCGATATGAGTGTCTTGTTGTGCATTGTGAGTCGGTTTTTACTGTCCTTTCCCGTTTTCCCCGTTATTGCTCGCCGTGGCCGGTTATCGTGCGGGTTATGTCGATGATGTTCTGCTCGACATTCTCGGCCATGGGGTCAATCTCGCGGCATTCCACACCTATGTCGCGTGCCACGACCTCGACCACCGAGCGCGGGAACTGCGACTGGTAGAGCATGGCCGTGACATGCGCCTCGCGCGCACGGTCTATTACCCGTGCCAGCTCGCGTGCCGACGGCTCTTTGCCGTCGTTCTCGACGGCGATCTGCTCGAGCCCGTAGGCCCGTGCGTAGTATGTGAGGGCGGGGTGATAGACGACGAAAGCCCGTGCCGAGGATGTGCGGCACATTTGGCTGCACAAGCTGTCGAGATCGCGCAGCCGCGTGTCGAGAGCCTCGTACGATGCCGTGTATTTCACCGAGTCGGGATAACGCAACATGATGGCCTCGTAGGTGTTGCGAGCCATTGTCCGCAACTCGCGGGGCGAAGTCCAGATGTGGGGATCGATGCCGTGCGGCATGCCTTCGGCTGCGGCCTGGCGCGATGCGGCCATCTTGTGTGCCGCATGGTGGTCGTGTGAGCACGATCCCGCCATAAGCTCTATACCGCGGCTTAGATCCACAAGGCGGTCCTTGTTGTCCATGCGTGCGAGCAGGGCATTCTCGAAGTCGATCAGCCCCGTTGCGAATACCATCTGCGATTCGTTCAGGCGTATGTATTGCTTGGGCGTGGGTTCGAACGTTTCGGGACTTGCTCCCGTGGGTACGAGAACCTCTACGGCGAAGTCCTGTCCTGCAATCTGCTCGACCAGATATTTCAACGGCAGGATTGTCGCCGTGACGGCCGGCCGTGTCTCCACAGCCGTGGTGCTGCCTCCGCACGCGACGAAAAGCAGGGCGGCGGTAACAACGTATGATATGTATGCGGAGAGTTTCATTGTGTCAATGCGGTATGTCGGCCCTGGCGGGCGTAAACGTGCAAATATACTAATTTTACCGATATGTTCTGATGTGTTCTCCCAAAAACAGGCGATGCGACTGACCGTTGCATATGCCATCGTGCGGCGCGGCAGTGAAGAGACGGCAGCAAAAAAGTCCGGCCCCGAAATGGGACCGGACTTGTATTGCAAGCCGGACGCTTGTTAGAGCGTGGTGAGCTTGAAGTTCTTCCAGAGCACCTTGATGTTGTTGCCGTCGTGGATCTGGAGCATGATACGACCCGGGGTCTTGCCGATGAGCTCGTCCTCGATCTCGATCATGGGCTCGCCGTTGAGCCACGTCTGAACCTTGTTACCCTCTGATCTCAGGCGGAGCGTGTTCCACTCGCCCTCCTTGAGGATAGACTCCTTCTCGTCGGGGATCTGAACAAGCCAACCGCGGCCGTAAGACTCGTAGATACCGCCTGTGTCGTAACCCTTGGGAGCGACCTCACACTGCCATCCGTTGACGATGTTGTTCTTGTAACCGCCCTCGACGAACGAGTGGAAGAAGAGGCCCGAGTTACCGTTGGTCACCTGCTTGAACTCTACCGTCAGATCGAAGTCGTCGTAGTACTCGCGCGTGCCGAGGTAGCCGTAGCGCAGGTCCTCGCCGTTCTCGGTAACGAGATTGCCCTCCTCGTCAACCGATACGCGCATGCTGCCGAAGAGCTCCCAACCCTTGAGGTCCTTGCCGTTGAACAGGTCGACGGTCTTGCCGGCCTTGCGGGGCAGCTCCTTGATCTTGATGTTGCGGAACGATGCGGGATCGCCGTGGTCCTGCAGGCAGATCACGCCCTCGTGAGCCAGACCGTACTCGGTGGCGTCGCCCCACTTGCCGCTGGCCTTCTTTGCGAACCAGTCGTCGGTCCAAGCCTCGAACTCGAGGATCTTCTCGCCGTTGAGCCAGTGCTCGACGTGGCCGTTGTCGAAGACGATCTTCGAGGTGTTCCACTCGCCGACGGGGTTGACATGCATCTTGTCGTAGTCGGGCAGGTGCATTGCGTAGTCAACACCCAGCTTCTGCCACTCCTCGAGCTTGGCGGGGGCGTTAATCTCCTCCCAGCCCTCGTTGTCGATGAGCTGATACTCGGGACCGGTTACATAGGGCACGGGGAACTTGGGGTTCTCGACCACGTGGTAGAGCATGCCGCTGTTACCGCCGCGGGTGAGCTTCCAATCCCATACCAGCTCGAAGTTGGCGTATTTCTTGTCGGTTACGATGTAACCCGAGGCGTCGCCGCCCTCACCCGAGGCCTGGATGCAGCCGTCTACGACACGCCATCCGTTGGTGAGCGAGTCGCCGTTGTAGTCGCGCCAACCGTCGAGGTTCTCGCCGTTGAAGAGAAGCTGCCAGCCGTCGGCCTCCTCGGCTGCGGTGAGCGTGTTGTGCTGTTGGCACGATGTCGCAGCTCCCGTGGCGAGTGCCGCAACTGCGATCATGGATAGAAATTTCTTCATAGTGTTTATGGTTAAAATAGTTGTGTGTATCGTTGGTGTCTCGTTATTTGTGTCAGCCGATCTTTTGGTCTATGTATCTTGCCTTTAACGTATACGGGTCGCCCTGCATGGCCGTGGCCTCGAGTATGAGGCCCTTCAGGTGGTCTGCGGCGACGGCTCCGTCGGCGCAGTGGGGCAGGCGGTCGGTGTACCATACCTGCCATGTGCGGCCGTTGAACGTGGCCTCGACACAGCGGCAGTCATAGCCGGCGATGCGTCGTGTCGTGCCCGTCTCGCGCCAGCGCGATGCGGCCTCGGTATTGAATACGAAGCACTCTTCGGGCCGTATGTCGGTAGGGTGGTACTCTCCGTCGAAAAGGCGTGCCGACAGGCGGCGGCTGCACGACGGCTGCAGGCGGAACGATCCCTTGCCGCGGGCTGTATAGGTGGTATCGACCTGCAGGTGAAGGAAATCGCTGCTGCCACCGTTGTTGCGTTCGTATATCACGTCGAGCGTCGATGGCGAAGGCAGACCGGTGCCGGTGTCCGTGGCGGCGATATGTCCTGCTCCGTAGCCCGTGTCGTATGCGTAGATGAAAACCGACGCTACGGCGGCCATCACGAGCACGGTTGCGATATGTCGAATCGAAATCTTCAAATTATCGTACATTTTTCACTCGGGGGGACCGACTGCATGGCGGGGTGGCCGATGGTGCAGTCGCACAGTCATCCCGATACAAAAATAACAAATAAAACTTAAAAAACACCAATGTGTGTAAGCTATTTGGAACATTTTACTTCGAAAAACCACGGCTTTCGGATGGAATTTCATATCTTTGACAAAACAGTGCGCCATGAACCGACCGAATCTGATACTCACGAGCCTTTACCGCTCGCCGTGCGGCGATATGCTGCTCGGCGAACTCGGCGGGGCGCTATGTCTGTGCGACTGGGTGGCAAATCCGAAACGCCGGGCTGTGGATGCGGCCATGCTGCGTCTTTCGGGAGCGGAGTTCTGCGTTGCACCTTCTGCCGTGACACAAATGGCTGCGCAGCAGTTGGATGAGTATTTTGCCGGGTACCGCAGGTCGTTTGATCTTCCGTTGCGGTTTATCGGGACGGAGTTCCGCCGCCGAGTTTGGAAGTCACTTTGCGACATACCGTATGGTGGGACCATCTCGTATGGGGCGTTGGCCGAGCGTTTGGGCGACCGTCGCGCCGTGCGTGCCGTGGCAGCGGCTGTGGGGGCCAATCCCATGTCGGTTGTGGTGCCGTGTCATCGCGTCATAGGCGGCGACGGGCGGCTTGTGGGTTATGCCGGCGGCCTGGAGGCCAAGCGATTCCTGCTGCAAATGGAAAACGCTACGGCTGCAGTGGTGCGATAGGGTAGAATGTGTTATGATGTAACGATATGAAGACGGAAAAGGAGAAGATGCTCTCGGGGGAATATTACGACTGCGGTGATGCGTCGCTGTTGGCGCGGTGGCATGAGGCCAAGCGTTTACAGTCGGCATATAACGCTGCGGCGACTGACGATACGGTACGTATAGCCTCGCTGCTCGACCGTCTGCTCGGTTCGCGCGGTGAGAATGTATGGATCGCGGCTCCGTTTTTTGTCGATTACGGCGAGAATATCCACTTGGGCAACAATGTCGAGATAAATATGAATTGCGTATTCCTCGACTGCAACACGATACGCGTCGGCGACCATACCGGAATAGGGCCGGGGGTACATATATATACGGTGTATCATCCGACCGATCCCGCAGAGAGGCTCTCGTGCGAGAGTAACTTCTGGCGGTCGCGTACGGCTCCCGTAACCATAGGCCGCAACGTGTGGATAGGCGGTGGGGCTATTATCCTGCCCGGCGTTACGATAGGCGACGAGTGTACGATCGGAGCCGGAAGCGTTGTGACGCACGATATACCGCCTCGTTGCGTTGCCGTAGGAAATCCGTGCCGGGTAATACGGCGTCTGTAGCGTAAAGCGCAGTTGGGCAGGGGTGATTGAGGTTGCGGAGTGTTTCCATGATAGAGCATATCCCATATTGGATTTTTGTTGCTGGCGCAGTCGCAGCGATGCTGTGCGCCGCTGTCCTGGCCTGTACGGCCTACGGTCGGAGTGCGAAATTGCGCGACATGGTGCGCTTTGTCGTCTCGCCCGTGGAGTATGACGCGGCCGATCGTGCCGCAGGCAGTATCCTCAAAACATTCCTGTGGTTCTTCGTAATACATCTGTCTGTCACGGTATTGTTCCATGTGGCCGATTTGGCGTTGTTCGGCGATGTTAAGCCTGCGAACAGTGTGGGCAGTGCTGCGGATAAGTTTCCTGTGTGGTTTATACTTGCTGTGCCGCCCCTGCTCGAGGAGATAGCGTTCCGCCTGCCGTTGAGACGCCGCCGCGGTTTTGTGGCGTTGTCGGCTGCGGCTCTGGCATTTATCGTCTCGGCTCCGATTGCCGGAACTATGGTTTACGAGGTGTCGTGGCCTCGTATTGCCGTTGCCGCAGCGGCTGCGGCAATATTCTGGAAATGGGGGTATGCGTGGACACGCAGGGTTGATTTCCGAGTGTGGTTTTGGGGCGTTGCCGTATTGTTCTCGATATTGCATATGGCAAATTATGGTTCCGACATTGTCGGCGTTGGCGGCTGGATCAGAGTTCTGCTTGCCGAGACGGCCAGGATACCAAGTGCATTGATGTTCGGCTATGTACGATTGCGTCATGGCTTCGGCGTTGCCGTAGTGCTACATCTGATAAACAATATTCTGCCTTTTCTGCTTGTGTCGGGCGCTGGCGTGTGATTTATATGATTTATTATCAGTGTGTTTTATTAAATTATGGGCCGAGCGCGATAATTTGGCGTCGCAAATATTGTTCGCGAGTGTTAATCAGTTGGTTTTCTGTTTGATAAATCTGTATGGCTGCGCGTTGTATTTATATGACTGGAACATATCTCCGCAGTCGTTTTGCTGTTGCTGTAATGCGGCGGCGCGGATGCAGATACAATACATGTGCGTGATGCACGGCGTTTTATATTTTGGGTGGAGTAGTCGGAGTGTTGTTATCCCCCGCCATTAATTTAACATAAGAGAAATATTACATCAAAAGGATTCCGCAAAAGAGGTGAGGCTTTGACCCTTGTTCTTGCATGTTTATCTTATCGCGAATTGATAGAACTCAGGATGATTTGTTTGACTTCCGTTGCGGCGTGGCGCTCGAGGAATGGCGTATGGCCGCATAGGTCGAGTATGTGAGCGTCGAACTCAACGCCGGCGCGCGTGAGCGGTTCTGTGACACCTTCCGCCGGGTGAGGATCCTCGCGTCCGTGTATAACTGTAACGGGACAATCTATCGTGCGAAGTATATCGTGCCACCGGCCGTCGTTGCGCAGGCGTACAGCTTCAGGCCACAGCGCCGTGTATGCTGCGGCGTCGAACGGCATGTCATTTACGAATGGAATAGCCTCCACGTTATCGCTTATATTGGTCAGGCGTTCAACCTCACGCAGTGCCGCTTGCTGTTGTGGCGTATGTCCTTCACACGATTCGAGTGTGGCGACGGCTCTCTTGAATGCGGTGCGCTGCTCTGCATCGAGTCTGGCCTCGCGGCGGATTGTGATCATATCGGCATAACGTACCTCGAACGGAGGCGTTGAGATGAGAATTATCCGGCGTACGTCTGTCGGGTATCGGGTTGCGTAAAGTATGGCGAGCCACGCACCCCATGAGTGGCCGATAAGCGTTACGGATCGAGTCGCTGAATATAGTTCTATCTGGTGACGGAGTTCAAGTGTGACCGGGTCGATGGAGTTTTGCGTCTGAAAGGCCTCTACGATACCGGGCGCGCGGGATGCTTTGCCGTTCGATCCTGCGAGCAATTCGGCCAGCGGGCGCATGGATCCGGCAGCACCCGGTCCGCCGTGAAGCAGAAAAAGCTCAAACGGAGCCTTCCCGTATAGCCTTGCTCCCGTGTGCATGATTTTGTCTGGTGCGAATTGTCGCGGATAATTATGTTAAATAATTTTTCCTCGTTTTGAAGGCCTCTGTTTCGCGTACGACGGATTGAACGCGTCTGCGTTTTCGGTGTGTCACGACGGAGTGTAACTCTCGAAGGTGTGGTCGTCGTACATGACGATGATACGTTTTACCTTTCCGTGGCGGCCAGCATCCGACACCATCGCTTGTGCCGCATTGATTGTGGCCGACGGTTGGGCGGTCGTCTCTTCAGTTGCCGGTGGCGTTCCTCCGGGTGATGGCTCGATGCCGTTGCCGAACAGTTGCGGAGTTTGCGGTTCCGATGTCGTCGCAGATTCCGGTGTTGCGTCGTTGCTGCGGTACATTGGTCCCTGGTCGAGCAGCAGCCAATCGGGATTGATAGAGGGAAAGCGGCGGAGTATCTTCTGGACAAAATCGAAGCTCGGCTTGTTACGCCCCGATAGGATATGGGAGATCCCCGAGGGTTGTATTCCGAGCAACTCTGCAAGTCGGCTGGATGTCAACCCTTCGCTTCGCATCAAACTGAGCAATTTTTCACGCATATCGTAAGTTTTTACAAATATAACACATTTTTCTTTTGTAAACAAGCTGATTTGTACAAATGTAAAAGCGAACAAAGTGATGAAAATGTTTACAACTGTAACGATCGATATTAGGTTAAAATGCGACATATGTTATTATTAAAGCTTTACTCTTGATTATGACGTGTAATTCATTGATATAAATCTTATTATATCGGCATAAATGTCGCGTATGCTTATATTTGGTCAAGATGCCTCGTCCGAGGTTGTATTGTTGAAGTGTATATGCATATGTTTGCCACAAAATGCTGGTATTATGTGCTTTATGTTTGAATATTCAGCTTTTTGATTCAGGGTTTTTGGTCTCAATGCGTAGCCGTTTACCGACTCCTACCCTATCATTACAAATGTAACAATTAACATTTGCCAATCATCCACATGGATTACAATGGTAGATTTAGATGGGTATTATAATTGTAAAATAGTCATAACTGGTTACATTTGTAATGTGAAAATTTTTTGTCCGAGGACAAATTCTCTTTATTTGAACCCTCGTATTGTTTACAACTGTTAATAGTTTTATTGAAGCGGATATTATGTTAAAAATAAAAATAGGGTAACGTTTGTAACGCTACCCTATTGATTTTTAGTATGATATATGTTTACTCTTCCGGCTGAGCCGATATCGACTGTGCGATATTTGTAAACTCTTCAGCCGTTAATTTCAGCTTTTCAGCGCTGAAATCGACATCTTTTTCGCTATTCATGGGGATGAGATGTATGTGTGCATGCGGAACTTCAAGCCCGAGCACCACCATTGCAACCTTTTTGCATCCTGAAAAACTGCGAATTTTGTGCGCTACCTTTTTTGCGAAAATGGTCATGCCTGCGAGGGTCTCGTCGTCGAGGTCGAACAGGTAATCGACCTCCTTTTTAGGTACTACGAGGGTGTGTCCCTTGGCCAGGGGGTTGATGTCGAGGAAGGCGTAATAGTTTTCGTCCTCGGCGACTTTGTAGCTGGGGATCTCCCCTGCTATAATCTTTGAGAATATCGTTGCCATAGTCGTTTGGTTTGGTTCCTTGTCATTTTGTTCAGATGGCGGTTTTACGGCCTGATATAACGCTCTGAGGCGCTTTTATGGGAATAGATGTGGATTCGGGCCTTATTGTTGTTATAAGCCGTTCATACCCCACCTGTTTCGCTCTGTTGTATAATTATAATCCATTTATGCTTTATTTATACACACCTAAAGTAAAGCTTTAGGTGGGGCTGGTAATGCTGTATCTATTTTTTTTATGTGCGAAATTCTTAATTGTTGAATAGTCGCGTCGCTACCTGCTTAATACTCCTCGTATTTTGGTTTCAGGATTGCGTCGTATATCACGGCGCGTTCCATGTCGAATTCTTCGACTATGCGCCCTAAATCATTGTTTTCGTGTGTGCTTACGATTGCCGCCACGGGTTTGTCCTGCAGCTGCCGCTTGGCATTGGCCTGGGATATTGCGGCATTGCGGTGTGAAGTGTCGCGTGCCTGAGCCGTTGCGGAGGATTGTGTTCGGGGCTTCACGGCATTCCGATGTGCCGGTGTTGCTGGAATAGCATTTGTTTGCTTTGCCGGTGTCGCGGCGGGTCGTGGCACGGTTTTGTGTTGCTGTGCAGGTGCCGGTGTGGGCGCGGCTGTCGGGCGCGATGTGTCGGGCGTTCCTTCGCGGCGGCCGAATATCTCCTCCAGCTGTTTCTGCAGCACGTCGCGTGCCTGCTCGTCGTCCTCAGGCTCGTTTTGCGGGCGTTTCTGGCTCTTTTGCGAAAGAGAGATAACGGCACCCACGATGAGCAGTATTAGCCATAAATTGTCCATCGGCGGTTAATTTATCACTCGTTTTACGGTCTCCATGCCCTTTATGCGTCGCAGTCGCTCTACCAGGGCGTTAAGGCTCTCGGCATCGCGTACGTAGAGGCTCATCGTTCCCTCGAAGATGCCGTCATGCGACTGTATGTTCACTTCGCGCATGTTGATGCTGAAGTCGTTTGTTACGACATTCGCCAGGTCGAGCAGCAGTCCCATGCGGTCGATTCCCAGTATCTCGATTGTTGACAGGGGCGAGAGTTTCTTGCACTGCGACCACTGTATCTCTTCCTTCATGATGCACTCGCCGTGTTGCGAGGCCAGGCGGTTGAGTTCGTCGCACGAGGCCTTGTGTACGATTATCTGGTGGGTTATGGGATCCTTGAATCCTACGACGCTGTCTCCCGGAATGGGCTTGCAGCAGTCGGCTATGACGAATGTCGGGGTCTCGGCGGGCGGTTGTGCCGACTCCTCCTTCGTATCCTGCAGGTCGGCATCATCGTCCGTCTCCTCGTCGTTGTCCTTGATGAAGAGCGTCCAGAACTTCAGCAGCTTGCTCTTGGCATTCGACTTGACCACCTTTTCGAGGTTGTCGAGCGTGACTATGCCGGCGCCGATCTTGGTGTAGAGCTCCTCCTTCGTGCTGCAGTCGTATGCCGATATTAGCTTGCGTATGACGCGGCCGTTGGGTGTGAGGTTCAACTCGGCGAGTTTCTCGTCGAGGAGCTTCATGCCGCGCTGTATGTTGTGCTCCTGCTCGCGCTTAAGGTAGCTCTTGATGGCCTGCTTGGCTTTCGACGTAAGGACGAACTCCAGCCATTCGGCCTTGGGCTTTGACGAGTCGGAGGTGATGATCTCGACCTGGTCGCCCGTGTTGAGCTGCGTGGTCAGGGGCTGAATCTTGTGGTTGATTTTGGCACCTATGGCCGTGTTGCCTATCTTGGTGTGTACGTCGTAGGCGAAATCGAGTGCCGTTGCGCCGCAAGGCAGACGTCGGGCCTCGCCCTTGGGGGTGAAGACCGCAACCTCCGAGGTGTAGAGCGAGAGTTTGAAGTTGTCGAGGAAATCGACGGCGTTCTCGGTCGGGCTGTCCAGCGCCGCGCGTATCTTCTTGAGCCACTTGTCGAACTCGTCCTCGTCGTGCGAGATGGTGGCGTGCTTGTATTTCCAGTGTGCGGCGAATCCCCTCTCGGCGATCTCCTCCATGCGTTGCGTGCGTATCTGCACCTCGACCCAGATGCCGTCGGGACCCATGACGGTCGAGTGCAGCGCCTCATAGCCGTTGGCCTTGGGTATGCTGATCCAGTCGCGCAGGCGGTCGGGCTTTGGGGTATAGATGTCCGTAATCGACGAATATATCTGCCAGCACTGAGTCTTCTCCGACGGAAACTCCAGTGGCTGGAAGACGATGCGTATGGCAAACAGGTCGTATATCTCCGAGAACGGGATCTGTTTGCGCATCATCTTCGTCCAGATTGAATAGACGCTCTTGACGCGTCCCGATATCTCGTATTTGAAGCCGTTGCGGTCGAGCGCATCCGCAATGGGTGCGCAGAAGCGGCGTATGTACTCCTCGCGTGCGGCCGATGTTTCGTTTATCTGGCGCGTGATCTCCTCGTACTCCTTGGGGAAGCGGTATTTCATGCAGAGATCCTCGAGTTCGGTCTTTATGGCATAGAGTCCTAGGCGGTATGCCAGCGGCGCGAAGAGGTATATGGTCTCGCTGGTGATTTTGATCTGCTTGTTCTGGGGCATTGAGCCCAGCGTACGCATGTTGTGCAGGCGGTCGGCTATCTTTATGAGGATGACGCGCACGTCGTCCGAGAGTGTGAGCAGCACCTTGCGGAAATACTCGGCCTGGAGCGACGTGTCGGCGTTGAAGACGCCCGACATTTTGGTCAGGCCGTCGACCATCGTGGCTATCTTGTGCCCGAAGATGTGCTCGATATCCTCCACCGTGTAGTCGGTGTCCTCGACCACGTCGTGCAGCAGCGCCGCGACTACCGACTTGACGCCGAGTCCTATCTCGTCGACAACGATCCTGGCCACTGCAATGGGATGCAGGAGGTACGGCTCGCCCGAACGGCGCCGTACCCCCTGATGGGCCTCTTTGGCAAGGAAGAAAGCACGTTTGATGAGGGTCCAGTCCTCAGGTTTCTTGCATATCTTCTTACACGATTCTAACAGTTCGCCCCAGTCGCTCTCGATGAGCTTCTCATCCTCGGCAGTGTAATTCATGTCGTCTATTTTTGCGTTTTCATCGCTTCGCGTACCTTGGCTTCGATCTCGTCACAAAGCTCCTTGTTGCTCTTCAGCAGCTCCTTGACCGCGTCGCGACCCTGTCCAATCTTCTGCTCGCCGTACGAGAACCACGAACCCGCCTTGCGGATGACGCCGTAGTCGACGCCCAGGTCGATGATCTCGCCTATCTTCGAGATGCCCTCGCCGAACATGATGTCGAACTCGGCCTTCTTGAACGGGGGTGCCACCTTGTTCTTTACGACCTTTACCTTGGTGCGTGTACCGAGCTGTTCCTCGCCGTCCTTGATTATCGAGGCGCGGCGTATGTCGATGCGGACGCTGGCGTAGAACTTCAGCGCGTTACCGCCCGTTGTGGTCTCGGGGTTGCCGTATACGACGCCGATCTTGTCGCGCAGCTGGTTGATGAAGATACATACGGTCTTTGTTTTCGAGATGCTTGCCGTGAGTTTGCGCAGCGCCTGCGACATGAGGCGGGCCTGGAGTCCCATCTTCGAGTCGCCCATCTCACCCTCGATCTCGGCCTTGGGCGTGAGCGCCGCCACCGAGTCGATGACGATGATGTCGATTGCGCTCGAGCGGATGAGCGAGTCGGCTATCTCGAGGGCCTGCTCGCCGTTGTCGGGCTGCGATATGAGCAGGTTGTCGACGTCGACACCCAGTTTCTGGGCGTAGAAGCTGTCGAAGGCATGCTCGGCGTCGATGAAGGCGGCGATGCCTCCGGCCTTCTGAGCCTCGGCTATGGCGTGTATGGCCAGCGTCGTCTTACCCGACGACTCGGGGCCGAAGATCTCGATTACGCGGCCCTTGGGGTATCCTCCCACGCCGAGGGCTATGTCGAGCGTGATCGATCCCGACGGTATTACGGGGACGTCGGTGACCGACTCGCTGCTCATGCGCATTATCGAGCCCTTGCCGAAGTCCTTCTCTATCTTTTCCATCACCGCGTTAAGCACCTTGAGCTTATCGGGGTTGACCTGTGTCTTTTCGGTTGCCATATATGATTTTGATGTTATTCGTTTTTATCCAGTTCGGTTATAATCTGAGTGTAGTGGTTCTTTGTGTCGACCTTCTCGAAGATACGGTCGATGCGTCCCTGCTCGTCGATGAGGAATGTGGTGCGTGCCACGCCCATGTATTTGCGTCCGTACATCGACTTTTCGACCCACACGCCGTAGGCTTCGCATATGGCGTGGTCGGTGTCGGCCAGCAGGGTGAAGTTCAGTTCGTGCTTGTCGCAGAAGTTGCGGTGCGAGCGTTCGCTGTCGGGACTTACGCCTATGATGCGGTATCCGCGCCGGGCGAGTTCGGCCTTGCCGTCGCGCAGGCTTTTGGCCTCGAGCGTGCAGCCCGACGTGTTGTCCTTGGGGTAGAAATAGAGTATCGTGCGCGTACCTTTCAGCTGGGCAAGCGATAGAGTCTCACCGTCTTGCGTCGTAGCGGTAAAGTCGGGGGCGATGACTCCAATCTTGAGTTTGGTCATAACAGCGAATCTTATGGGTTACAATAATCCCAAAGTTACGCAAATTTCCCCGAATACCGAAATTCCGTGCACATTTTTTAATCCCACATCATGACGGTCTGCACCTGTCGGTCGAACTCCTCCTGCGACGTGTTTAGCCGTTTGTGGCATGCCGGGCAGCGTATCGGCCGCTCCATCTCGACGTAGCTCTCGCACCCTACGCAGCGCGGCAGCATGCCGAACGATTGATCTTCGCTGTAGTTGAACTCCGTGTTGCAGTGCTGGCATCTGATTCTGTAAGCGATTCCCATGGTCGTAAGTTTTTTGTGGTTTAACATCCGTTTTCCGTTGTTTCGTAATGCAAAGTAACGGACGCGGAGTGACAACTTGTGACACAGGGTGTCTTTCCGTGAAATTTTTTGTCACGGATGCCTTTATTGTCTTTGCCGTATGGTCTTTGCGGGGATGCGGCGGCCGTGTGGTTATCTTTCGGCCGCGTGGGAAGCGTTTGATGCCGTGGGCCAGTAACGGCCTACATAATCGTCGATATACTGTTTGAAATCAGGCGAATCCACAATCTCGATATCGTCCATGAGCCCTACCGTGAAACGTGCTGCGCCGGCATAGTCGGCCACTTCGGTGTCGAGTATCCAGCGTCCGTCGTCCATCGTCGTGACATATTGTTCGGCGAGGGGATACTCCTCGAGCAGCAGGTTGCGGGCCATGATGCCCATTGCGAGGCGTATGCGCAGGCGGTTCTGGCCGTGCATACGGAAGATGTCGACGAAACCCTTGACGTGTGCAGCCTCGTTGCGCCACGGGGTGTCTGTTACCGTCACCGAACCTATGCGGGCCAGCTTGAACAGTTTGCATACGCCGTCGGCTGTGTCGTAACACCACACCTGCACGTAGTTTGTGGTAAAGGCGAACGGTTCGACGAGGCGGTCCCTGACGGCGGCGCCGTGGGCCGAGCGGTAGTCGTGCAGCACGACTTGACGCTGCTGTTCGATTGCCTCCACTATGTTGCGTACGTTCGAGGCATTGCCGCCGCGCACGATGGTGTCGGCCAGAATCTTGTTGTCGTACACCGAGTAGAGCTTGCGCTTGAGGTTCTGCTTCAGCAGGTTGGTGTCGTCGATGCTCTCGATGGCACGTTTCAGGATGACGGCCTCCTCCTCCGTAAAGTGTACCAGCTGCGATATGTCCTTGAAATGGGGCGACTCCTTGTCGAGGCGTATGATGCCGTCGTTCTTCTTGATGACGAAGCCCGCGTCGCGGAAGGTGTCGATGTAACGGTAGACGGTGCGGCGCGACATGCCCAGCCGCTCGGCGATGTCATCCACCGTGTAGAGCGTGTTGGCCGTGAGCATCTTCATCAGACGCAGCATCCGCTCAATTTTGGGCTGGTCCATCGTCATGGGCGGCGCTGCGGCCGTATTTCCTTATATATTGCTTGATTATTAGCTCGATGTCGTCTTCACGGGTGTCGATGTTGCTCAGAACCACCGAACATGGCGACCCTACACACTTCATGTCTGCCTCCATTATGCGGCGGGCAATGGCCGAACCGCCGTGTTGATCGATGAAAGCCTGCGGGTCGTAGAGTTGTATCACGAGCATCCGCTCGTTGCCGATCTTGGTTGTGAGGGTATCGGCTATGTCGCTCCACTTTACTGCGAAGTTGCCCTTCGACATGGCGTTTATGATGAGCGATGCGGGTGTCAGTGTCAGGGCCTCGCGGCCGAACTCTCCGCGGAGGAAGTTGCGCAGGCCTATAATGAAACACAGGGAGAAAAAAACTGCCCCGATATACCCTATCACTTTGGCTATGATTCCTATCGGGATGAATATGACATATATGGATGCCGCTATCATCGCCGGTGCCGCGATGAAGAGTATGAGTATCATGCGCAGCATCTTGTAATAGTATATGCGGTTCACGGTTCTGTGTTTTTTTGGGTTCGAGGTTGTTATAATCCGAGCTCCTCGTCGATTAGTATTACCGTTATGCGGCCCTTGGGGTGGCATTTGTGCAGTATGAGCCGTTCGTTGCATATGCGCTGCGGCGACGAGCAGTCGTGGCAGCGGCCCGTGACGGCGCACGGCGTCTTGAATCCTTCGTGACGGGCGACATTCTGCGGGGCGGCCACGTCGCGTATGCGGGCAAAGGCCTCCTCCTGTGTGGCCACGATCTTGTTGCGCCCCGCTACAAGAATTACCTTGCGCGGCCCGAAGGCTATGGGGGCAATGCGGTTGCCTATCATGTCGAGCCAGTGCAGCGACCCGTCCTCGCACACAGCGTTTATGCCCGTGAGGAACAACCCGCAGGTGAGGGCCTGGCGGCGGCGTTCGATAAGGTCGCGGAACGGGACCCCCGGCTCGAAGGTGTCGATGAAGGGTATCTGCGTCTGCTCGCGCAGCCATGCGATGGTGCCGGTGGCGTAGAGTGTCATCGAGTCGCCGAATGATATGCTGGCGGGATTGTTCTCATCGATTATTGATCGTATTATCTCGCCCGCCTCGGCGGCCGTTGCGGCTGTGCGCACGTCGAAACCGTTGCGCTCGAGTGCCTTTATGGTGCGTTCGGTGGTCTGGTCTGCCATAATGCCGGTGTGTTTCGGGTGGGTGGAAATATTGCCGCGGCGCAGTGTGTCTTCAACCTGCTGCAACGTCCGTGCCGTAACCGCTCGGGCGCTGCGACGGCGCTTACTTGCCGAGGATGAGCTTCTCGAGCTCCTCGATCTGGCTCTTGAAGCCCTTGTCGGTCTCGATCATGTTGGTGACGGCCTTGCACGAGTGTAGCACGGTGGCGTGGTTGCGGCCTCCGATGGCGGCACCGATGGCGGCAAGCGGAGCCTTGGTGTGCTGCTTGGCAAGATACATCGCTATCTGACGGGCCTGTGCCACCTCGCGCGTACGCTTCGACGAGTTGAAGCTCTCCTCGTCGATGTTGAAGTACTGGCATACGGTCTCGGTGATATGCCCTATCGATATCTCCTTCTGGTTCAACTGTACGTATACCTTCAGCACCTCCTTTGCCAGCGAGGTCGATATGCGGCGGCCGAGGAACGAGGCGTTGGCCACGAGTGACGACAGCGCGCCCTCGATCTCACGTATGTTGGCCGATATGTTCTCCGCCAGGTAGTTTACCACCTCGTCCGACAGGTTTACCTTCATGCTGCCGGCCTTGACGCGGATGATCTTCACCTTGGTTTCGTAGTCGGGCGTGTCGATCTTGGCCGAAAGGCCCCACTTGAAACGCGTGAGCAGTCGCTGCTCGATGTCCTTGAGCTCGACGGGCGGCTTGTCGGAGGTGAGTATCAGCTGCTTGCCTGCAAGCTGCAGGTGGTTGAATATGTTGAAGAAGGCGTTCTGCGTTCCCGCTTTTCCGGTAAGCTCCTGTATGTCGTCGATGATGAGCACGTCGATCATCTGGTAGAAGCGGATGAAGTCGGTGATCTCGCCGTTTTTGTATGCGGTCTGGAACTGCGCCTGGAACTTGTTCGTCGAGACGTAGAGCACCTGCAGTTCGGGGTGGCGTTCGCGCACCTCGTGGCCTATGGCCTGTACGATGTGGGTCTTGCCGAGGCCCGAGTCGCCATATATATACAAGGGGTTGAAGGGCGACGATCCGGGAGTGAGCGCCACGGTCATGCCGGCCGAGCGGGCCAGGCGGTTACACTCGCCCTCGATGTGTGTGGCGAAGGTGTAGTTGGGGTTCAGCTGCGGGTCAATCGTGATCTTCTTGAGCCCGGGTATTACGAACGGGTTCTTGATGTTGGCCGTGTCGGTTCGGGTGTTGAACTGCGATATGGCCGTGGTGTCGGCCGTGGCGGCCACGGGCATCTTCTCCTCGACGCTGGGCACGGCGTAGAACAGGCGCGTCTGCTGGCCGTATATCTGGTAGATTATCTGCGAGAAGAACTTGAGGTAGTTCTTCTCGATGTGCGTGACGTAGCTCTCGTTGGGAACCTTCAGACGCAGGTTCGTACCGTCGAACTCGAGGGGTATGATGGGTGCAAACCATTTCGAGAACTCCTCCTGCGAGGTCTGTTCCTTGATACGGCTGAGGCACGCCTGCCATACGTCGTTATTTCTGCGAGAGTCGATCATCTTTGCACAACAAATTGTCGTTCCTGTTCGTTCTGCGAATGTGGAACCCCTGCTCCGTAGAGGCGAATTTAGACCCTGCGGTACCTCATGGGAACCGCGTGTCGTCAGGTCGCAACGTTCGGGATGAGTTCTTTTTTCGGCACCACAAAGTTGTGAATAAATTTGTTAAAATAAATTGCCGCTGCTATTGTTTTTTTATTTTTTTTCTATATAGATTCTCGGGGCTTTTTTCATCCCTCCATTTTAAGTCGCTGATATTGAATATTCGAAAAAAAAGCAGTATTTTTGCATATCAGAAATCGGTATGCACCGAGCATAAGTTATAACTAAACCTTATAGAAAGATGGCAGATCAATTGGATGCAATCGTAATGTCGAAAGCCCTTAAATGGCTCGACGGCGATTATGACGAAGCTACTAAGAAACAGGTCAAGTTCCTGATTGATAACGATAAGAAAGAGTTGACGGAGAGTTTCTACAAGGACCTCGAGTTCGGTACGGGCGGCCTGCGCGGCATCATGGGCGCGGGTACCAACCGCATGAACATCTACACGGTGGGTACCGCAACGCAGGGCCTTGCAAACTACCTCAAGAAGAACTTTGCGGGCGAGGACATACGCGTTGCCGTGGCTCACGACAGCCGTAACAACTCGCGCATGTTTGCCGAGCGTGTGGCCGACATCTTCGCCTCGAACGGCTTCCATGTATATCTCTTCGACGCGCTGCGCCCCACCCCCGAGCTGAGCTTTGCCATACGCGAGCTCAAGTGTCATTCGGGAGTCGTTATCACGGCCTCGCACAACCCCAAGGAGTATAACGGCTACAAGGCCTACTGGACCGACGGCGCGCAGGTTACGGCACCGCACGATACGAACATAATAGCCGAGGTGGAGAAGATCACCGAGAACTCGCAGGTGCTCACGGGTGCCAACTCATCGAACATCGAGATCCTGGGCGAGGAGTTCGACCGCATATATCTCGACCGCATCAAGCACGACATACAGCTCTTGCCCGAGAGCGTGGCCAAGTACCACGACATGAAGATCGTCTATACGCCGCTTCATGGCGCGGGCATGCGCCTCGTGCCGGCATCGCTGCGCAATTTCGGCTTCACCAATATAATAATGGTTCCCGAGCAGGCCGTCATCGACGGAAACTTCCCCACCGTGGAGTCGCCCAACCCCGAGGAGCGCAAGACCATGTCGATGGCCATCGAGCTGGGCCGCCGCGAGGTCGCCGATCTGGTGCTGGCCACGGACCCCGACTCGGACCGTATCGGTGTGGCGTTGCGTAATGGCAGCGGCGAGTATGTGCTGCTGAACGGTAACCAGACGCTGGTGCTTCTGATGAGCTACCAGCTGACGCGCTGGGCTGAGCGCGGCGAACTGGACGGCAACCAGTATGTGGTCAAGACCATCGTGACGTCGCTTATGGCCAATGCCGTGGCCGACAGTTTCGGTGTCAAGTGCTACGACTGCCTTACCGGCTTCAAGTACATAGCGCGCATCATCCGCGAGAACGAAGGCAAGGCGAAGTATATCGGCGGAGGTGAGGAGAGCTTCGGATACCTTGCCGGCGACTATGTACGCGACAAGGATGCCGTGTCGGCATGCTCGTTGGCGGCCGAGGCCGCTGCGTGGGCACGCGATACGATGGGCCTTACGCTCTACGAGTGGCTGCAGCAGCTCTATGTCAAGTACGGCTTCTACCGCGAAGGCCTTGTGTCGGTTGTACGCAAGGGCAAGGACGGCGCCGAGGAGATTCAGCGCATGATGGTGGAGTTCCGTGAGAACCACCCCACCCATCTGGCCGGTTCGGAGGTGGTAACGGTGCGCGACTACAAGAAGCTTGAGGAGCTGGATGTACGTACCGGAGCCCGTAAGCCTATCGAGCAGGAGGCAAGCAACGTGCTGCAGTGGATCACGGCCGACGGCACGATCGTGTCGGTGCGTCCCTCGGGTACCGAGCCCAAGATCAAGTTCTACTTCGGTGTGAAGGAGCCGCTCGCATCGGTTGCCGACTACGACACCGTGCTGGCTGCCCTCGATGCCAAGATCGAGCGCATCAAGCAGGAGCTCAAACTCGTATAGCGTAATATTTCACGTCTGTATATTGGCGGCTGTCCCTTTTCGGACAGCCGCTTTTTGTGTATGTTGCTGGCCTGTTGACTGTAACGCCTGCCTTTTCCCCATGTCGTACATCGCTGCCCTGCTCCGCAAAGCTGTTTTTTTTGATAAATAACTAATAAAATAGTTGTATAACTAAAATAATAGTTATATATTTGTGCATACGATCGGGCGGCAAGCGGTCCGAGACGTGATGAATAACGTAAATAACCTAACCTGAACTATGGGAGAGAGATTGAGACAGCGGCCGCAGGAGCTGACGAAAGCCGAACTGGAGATAATGCGTATCTTGTGGGATCGCGGCGGCGGCTTTGTAAACGACGTGCTGGCCGAGTTGCCCGAACCCAAGCCGGCCTATAATACCGTGTCGACCATAATCCGCATATTGGAGAAGAAGGGCTTCGTCGCCCATCGTGCCTATGGCAAAAGCTACGAGTACTACCCTACGGTCGACCGCGACACCTACACGCAGGGTTTCATGTCGTCGGTGCTGGACATGTTTTTCGGCGGCTCGGCCGAGCGGCTTGTGTCGTTTCTGGCGTCGCGGCGTTCCATCTCGGTCGAGGAGACCGATGCCATAATCGAGATGCTTAAAAAGGAGAAGCGATGAATGGCCTTATATATATGCTCGAGGTGGTGTTGTGCAGCGCTCTGTTCGTGGCGTTGTACAAGGCGCTTTTCGAGGGGCGCATACCTCACCGTGCGGCCCGCGCCTATATCGTGGGGTCGATGTTCGTGGCGGCAGCCGTACCTGCATTGGAGATACCGCTCTACCCTGCGGCCGGCATGTCGCGTGTAGAGGCTGCCATATACCGTATGCCTGTGCGGTTACCGTCGCCGGAGTCTGCGGCGGCGGATAACATGGCGGTAAAGGAAACGGCCTCCGGGGCGGGGCGTGACGGTTCGTCGCCGAAAACCCTGCCGATGGTGCTTGCCGTGGTCTACATGATGGGTGTGGCGCTTAATATGGGGCTTTTCGGTCGTCGGCTGCGTTATATCGGCGGGTTACGACGCCGTGCCGTGAGGACGGATTGCGGGGGATATACGCTTGCCGTCAGCGACGAGGTCGGGACGCCCTTTGCCTTCGGGCGTACGGTCTTCGTCAACAGCGAGTTCGACAGCCGCGACAGAGACCTGCTGCTGGCGCACGAGTGCAGCCATGTGCGGCACGGACATACGGCCGAGAGGCTGGCTTTGGAGATGTTGCGCTGTCTGTTCTGGATCAATCCGTTCGTGTGGATGGCATCGCGCCTCCTGGCCGAGGTGCAGGAGTACGAGGCCGACGGCGACGTGCTTGCCTCGGGGTACGGCGTAGATGAATATCGTATGCTTATTTTCCGACAACTCTTTGGTTATAATCCGGATATAGCCTGCGGGTTGAAGGGTCAAACCATAAAAAAACGATTTGTTATGATGACATCCTTCAATGGAGGCCGAGCCTCCTTGCTGCGTCTGGGCGCGGTGTTGCCGCTGACGGCGGCTATGGTTCTTGTATTCGGATGCGTGCGCGCCGGGACCGGCGCCGAAGCCTTGCCGCAGAATGAGTACGAAGTTGTTGATTTTGTCCTTGACGGCACGGTGAAGAGCGCTTCTGAGGCGTTGAACAGCGTTGTCGGTACGTTGCCCAAGTTTGCATTCTGGGACGACGGTACGGTTGAGATTACGGCCGACGAGGCGTGGGGCTACTTCCGGCCGGGATGGTACGACTATACTTTCGACGGAGGTGAGCTGAAACTGTCGGGTACGGCCGACTATACCCTGCCGTGCAAGGTAAGACGGGAAGCCGACGGCACCACGGCATTGCATATCTCGGTTTCGGATGCTGCCGTCAGCGAGATTACCCTCAAGCCTGCGGCCGATGCCGACACGTCAACGGGCGACATGGTGTGCCGCCGATGGGAGGGCCTGCTGCCGGCCGCGTCATGCCCCGGCATACGTTACGAGCTGACGCTGCACAGCCGCGAACATAGCGGTGACGGCACGTTCCGTCTGGTGATGACCTACCTCGAGGCCGAGGACGGCAAGGATATGTCATATGCCTACACCGGCCGCCGTTACACGCTGCGCGGCATGGCGGGTGACGAGAACGCCACCGTATGGCAGCTGGTGGCCGATAACGGCAACACCTTCAACTTCCAGTTCGAACGCGAAAAGAATGCGTTAACGTTGCTGAACAACAAACTCGAACGCCCGCAGACAAAACTCAATTATACGTTGACGGCCGTAGAGTGATCCTTCCGCTACAAGAAACGAGCCGGTTACGCCCGCATTGCGGTGTACCGGCTCGTTTTGCGTGTAATGTATGCTATCGGCAGATGAACTTCACGATCTTGCCGTAACCCTTTTCGTTGGGATGCAGCCCGTCGCGGAAGCAGCTCTCGTCGATCTTGCCGTCGCGTCCGAGCAGTTTTTCGCCCGCGTCGATGAGCGTTATGCCGAGCGGCTTGAGGGCCTCGGCAATGGCGCGGTTGGCCGAAGCGACGCGCTCCTCCATGTCGCGGCGCGGGAGTATTGCCATGACCTTCAGCTCGGCGTCGGGCTGACGTTCGCGTATGGCCTTGACGAGGTGTGCCATGCCGCGTGCGATCTCGGCATCGTTGTCGCGCCACAGGTTGTTGGTTCCGATGGCCAGCACCACCTCCTTGGCCTTGAAGCCGTCGATCTCGCCGTGGTAGATGCGCCACAGTACGTTCTCTATGCGGTCGCAGCCGAAGCCGAGGTTGCGGAAACCGCGCGGAGCCATGTATTTTTCCCATGATTCGGCGCCGCTCTGCAATTTGGCAACTGGTTCGCCGCCCCAGTAGTTTATGATCGAATTGCCTATGATGACACGCTCGGGTGCCGCCTCGGCATTCATCGTAAGGATCTGGGTGTGGCGCTCGCGCCATTCGTACATGAACGGCTCGCCGCGCTGCGTGACGGGGTGCGTCGTTACGGTGCCGCCCGAGGGCTCGTGCATCATCTCGCGCAATAGGTTTTCGTAGGTGTCGGCCAGATGCTGCATGCCTATGTCGGTGAGATGTACGTAGTCAACCGTGGCTTCCTCGGGCATGGCCAGCTGCTCGGGCGAGACGTAGCGCACGTTGGTGATACCCTCGGCCTCGATCTGCTGCATGGCTTCGCGTGCCGCCTCGTCGATGCGCTGCTCGGTGGCGGCGCGGCTGTCGATGAGGTGCGAGTCGGGATAGCCGCTGAATGACATTATGACAATGGGTGTCGTCGGGTGGCCTGCGCGCAACGAACGCACGGCGTCGACGGTGCGTTTGACAATCTCCGATTTCTCGAATCCCGTAAGGTTGGGATAGCAGTCGAGTATGTAAGCCGCGGCATCGATCTCACCCATCAGGTCGATAACGGGCTTGTCCAAACGTCCGTTGCCCGAGAAGCCGAGATTTATGACCGGGCGGTCCATCTTGCGCTCGAGGATGTTCGACCATATCATTGCCGGACGCGAGGCGCATCCGCCCTGTGCTATCGAGGTGCCGTACGCTACGATGGGCTTCTCCTTGCGGCGGGGTACGAACTTGAACGATGCACCTTCGGGTACGCCTATCTCGAGCCACTTGACCGTATTGTAGGGTGGAAGGTAGAGACGGTATTCGTAGCCCATCTTGTGGTAGTTGTCGGGCTTGATGGCGTCATACGTGTATGTTACCGTATCGCGGAACGAATACTTGCCCGAGAGGTGTGTCATGGCGCCCTCGGTGTCGACGGCATAGAGGTCTACGCCCGAGACTCCCGTCGCCGGCATGTGGTTCAGGGCAAAGCCCTGCGCTACGGTATAGCGCACCTCGATGTGCGGGGCGTCGCTGTAGAAGTGTACGGCCAGTCCCGACGAGTTGCGCGACAGGTTCCATATCGCCTGTGACACGCTCTCGCGGATGCGGTCCGGAAGGCGCACGTAGCTGTGTCCTATTTCATTCTCGAACCCTTGGTTCTGCACGACGCACTGCCCCTCGTCGAGCGGGTTGTGCCATACGGTCTGTGCCGAGACCGTCCCGAAAAGGAGCATGGCAACAAGTGGTAAAACAATATTTTTCATATCTGAAAGCAGTTTGGTTTTCGTTTCTGGAGTGGAATGCTGCAGGCGCCGTTCCCGACGTGTCACTTCACCCTTATTATGTTTATGCCGTCGCGCAGGGGCAGGATTACATTCTCCACACGGTCATCCTCGGTGACCATGCGGTTGAACTCCAGCAGCGCCTGCGTGTGGTGGTCGTTGTGCGGCACGGGCTGCACTACCTTGCCGTACCACAGTATGTTGTCGGCGAGGATTACCGATCCGCTGCCGACAAGGTCGTTGTCGAACAGCATGTTGTAGTAGGCCGGGTATTCGCGTTTGTCGCCGTCGACGAATACCATGTCGAAGCGTTTGCCCAGGCGCGGCGCGATGTTGAGCGCCGAGCCTATGTGCAGGTGTATGCGGTCGCCGTATGGCGCGCGGTCGAAGTATGACTGTGCCAGAGGCTGCAGTTCGTCGTCCACCTCGCAGGTGTCGATCACGCCACCCTCGTCGAGCCCCGCGGCCATGCAGAGCGACGAGTAACCCGTAAAGGTGCCTATCTCGAGGATGTTGCGCGGGCGCAGCATCCTCACCAGCAGTTCGAGCAGCTTGCCCTGTATGTGTCCCGATATCATGCGCGGGTTGAGCACGCGCAGGTGTGTCTCGCGGTCGAGCTCGTGCAGCAGCTGACGTTCTGGCGACGAATGCTCGTGGACATATTTTTCTAATGCATCCATTCTACCGTCTATTTGTACATCAGCATCGATGTCGATGAAAATATCTCGTTGGCCACGTCCGCAATCTGCTGTGCCGTGACGGCCGTCACCTTGCGGTATACCTCCTCGAGGGTGTCTATGTCGTCGTGCATGAGCAGGCTCTTGCCGGCGCCGAGCATGTAGCTCTCGTTGTTCTCCATCGAGATGGCCATCTGCGCCAGGAACTGTTTCTTGGCCATCGACAGGCGGCGTGCCGAGAGTGTCTCGCGGCGCATGAGGTCGATCTGTCGGGCTATGAGCTCGCAGCAGTGGTCGGCGTTGTCGTGTTCCGAACTGAAATATATGGCCACGAAGCCACAGTCGTTGTATGGCGTGTATGATGCCTCGATATTGTACGATAGTCCGTTCTTTTCGCGCAGCAGCACGTTCAGCAGCGAGTTGGCCGATGGGCCGCCGAGTATGTTCACCAGCAGCGACAGCGGCACGCGCCGTTCGTCGTTTATGTCGTATGCGCGGGCGCCGATTATGCAGTGCACCTGATGGGTGTGTTTGTTCATTACCTTTGAAAATTGGGGCGTAACCTCAGGCACCGAACGTACGAAATCGCGTACGGGGGTCTGGCGCCCGGCCAGGTAACGTGCCGCGGTGTCACGAGCCGTGGTCACCGAGAAGTTGCCTATCGACGAGAACACCATCTGGTCGGTGGTGTATGTGCGTCCCGTGAAGCGGCGTATGGCCTCGGTATCGTGGCGCGCGAGGGCGGCTTTCGTGCCGAGGATGTTGTGTCCGAGTTCCGAACCGGCGAATATCAGGTCCTCGTAGGTGTCGAATATCATCTCCGACGGAGAGTCCTTGTAGGTGTTTATCTCGTCGACGATGACCTCGCGCTCCTTGGCAAGTTCGCGTTCGGGGTATGTCGAGTCGAACGCCACGTCGGTAATGAGCTCCACGGCTTTCGAGAAGTCGCTGCGCAGTGTGGTGGCGTGGATGGTGGTGTCCTCCTTGGTGGTGAAGGCGTTAAGTTCGCCGCCGAGGTTCTCGAGGCGGCAGTTCACCTGATAGGCCTTGCGTTTGCGCGTGCCCTTGAACAGGGCGTGCTCGGTGAAGTGCGCCAGGCCGAATTCGTCGTGCCGCTCGTCGCGGCTGCCGGCGTTTATCACCAGGGCACAGTGCGCTATGGCGCTCTTCACGCGCCGGTGTATGCCCTTGATGCCGTTAGGCAGTGTGTATGTTTCAAATTCTTTCATCTCTCAGTCTTTCTCTCATTGCCCGTCATGAAGAGTGTTATGCTCACGCAGGAACCGTCCCGTATAGCTTGCCTCGCACTGCTCGAGATCGCGCGGCGTGCCCTCGAAGACAACCCTGCCGCCGCCGTCGCCAGCCTCGGGACCGAGGTCGACAACCCAGTCGGCACACTTTATCACGTCCATGTTGTGCTCTACGACCACTATCGAGTGCCCCTTCGATATGAGGGCGCCGAAGGCCTTGAGCAGGCGGTTTATGTCGTGGAAATGGAGTCCCGTCGTCGGCTCGTCGAAGATGAACATTATGCGCTTGCTGTCGTTGTCCTTCGACAGGAACGAGGCGAGCTTCACGCGCTGGCTCTCGCCGCCCGAGAGCGTCGATGACGACTGCCCCAGGCGGATGTAGCCCAGGCCCACGTCCTGCAGCGGCTGCAGGCGGTCGACTATGCGCCGGCAGGTGGCGTTCTCCCTGTCTTCGCCGAAGAACTCGATGGCGTCGTCGACGGTCATCTCCAGCGTGTCGTATATGCTCTTGCCGCGGTACTTTATCTCGAGTATCTCGTCCTTGAACCGCTTGCCGTTGCAGGCCTCGCACACCAGCTCGACATCGGCCATGAACTGCATGCTTACCTTGATCGTACCCTCGCCTTGGCACTCCTCGCAGCGGCCTCCCGCCACGTTGAACGAGAAACTTGCGGCCGTCAGGCCCGTATGTACGGCCTGCGGTTGGTCGGCGTAGAGCTTGCGAATCTCGTCGTACGCCTTGAGGTATGTCACGGGATTCGAGCGCGACGATTTGCCTATGGGGTTCTGGTCGACCATCTCCACCGACCCGATCATGCCGGTGTCGCCCTCTATGGCATCGAAGTCGCCCGGCTTGAGTCCCGTATCGAGCAGCATGCGCCGCAGTGCGGGATACAGTATGCCCTTTGCGAGTGACGACTTGCCGCTGCCGCTCACGCCCGTGATGCAGGTCATGACGCCGAGGGGTATGCGCACGTCGATGTTGCGCAGGTTGTTTTCCCGCGCGCCGCGTATTATGATCGAGTTGCCCCAGCCGCGCACCCTCGACGGCAGCTCTATGCGCCGCCGCCCTGCCAGATAGTCGGCCGTAAGGCTGCCCTCGGCCGCGGCTAGCTGTCCGATGGGGCCGCTGAATACGATTTCGCCGCCGTGTTCGCCCGCGCGTGGGCCTACGTCCACTATGTAGTCGGCGGCGCGGATGATCTCCTCCTCGTGCTCGACGACAATGACCGTGTTGCCAAGGTCGCGCAACTGTTTGAGAACCTTTATCAGGCGGTGAGTGTCGCGCGGGTGCAGGCCGATGCTCGGCTCGTCGAGTATGTATAGCGAGCCGACGAGGCTGCTGCCCAGCGACGTGGAGAGGTTTATGCGCTGGCTCTCGCCTCCCGACAGCGTCGAGGAGAGGCGGTCGAGCGTAAGGTATCCTAGTCCCACGTCCGACAGATATCCCAGTCGGTTGCGTATCTCGACCAGTATGCGCCGTGCCGTATCGGCATCGTGGGCGTCGAGTTGCAGGGTGTCGAAGAACGTGATAAGCTCATCGACGGTCATGCGTACCAGCTCGGCGATGTTGCGGCCGCCGACCCTGACGTAGAGCGCCTCCTTGCGCAGGCGCGAGCCGCCGCAGTCGGGGCACGTCGTCTTGCCGGTATATCGGGCCTTCATTACGCGGAACTGTATCTTGCGGCGTTCGCCTTCGATGTATTCGAAGAATTCGTCCAGGCCGTGGAAGTATTCGTTGCCGCGCCACAGCAGCAGTTTCTGCTCTGCCGTGAGGTTATGGTATGGCTCGTGTATCGGGAAGCCGAACTTGTCGGCATTCTCAATGAGTTGCTCCTTCCACCACTTCATCGTGGCGCCGCGCCAGCAGGCGATGGCACCGTCGTAGATGGTCTTGCTCTTGTCGGGTATGACCAGATCCTCGTCTATGCCGATGATCTTGCCGTAGCCCTCGCATCGGGGGCATGCCCCTATGGGGTTGTTGAAGCTGAAGAGGTGTTCCGACGGTTGCTCGAAGGCTATGCCGTCGGCCTCGAAGCGTGCCGAGAAGGCCCGTTCGCTGCCCTCGATTATGACGCTGCACTCGTCGTTACCGTAGCTGTAGGCGCGCGAAACAGAGTCGCGCAGGCGCAGCAGCGTGTCGTCGTCGGAGGCGGCGCGCAGACGGTCCACGACGAGCCGCACGGCCGACGGGTCGGTCGTCTCGCCGATCGTGGGCATGAACTCCTCCATGGTGACGGCGTTGCCGTCGACCCATACGCGCAGGAAACCGTCGCCGAGCAGTTGCAGGAGTTTCTCGATAAGGCCCTGTCCCGGCTTGAGCGTTATGGGGCAGGTGATGACTACCCTCTTGCCGTCGCCCTCCGAGGTGATGTACTCCACCACGTCGTCGACGCCGTAGCACCGCACCTCGCGACCGGATACGGGCGAGAAGGTGTGGCCCACGCGGGCGAAGAGCAGTTTGAGGTAGTCGTATATCTCGGTCGAGGTGCCTACTGTCGAACGCGGGTTGCGCGTGTTAACCTTCTGTTCGATGGCTATGGCGGGGGCTATGCCCGATATGTCGTCGACGTCGGGCTTGTTTATGCGTCCCAGGAACTGGCGGGCGTATGCCGAGAGGCTCTCGACATAGCGGCGCTGTCCCTCGGCGAAGATGGTGTCGAAGGCCAGGGTCGACTTGCCCGATCCCGAGAGTCCCGTAATGACGGTGAGCGTGTCGTGCGGAATGGTTACCGTGACATTCTTCAGGTTGTGCACCCTCGCACCCTTTATATGTATGCAGTTGTCGTTTGCCATTGTTCGTTGGATTTGTCTGTGGGCCTGACTTTTATGTGGGCCACTGCCCGAGCGGCTCCACCGTCGCTCCCTCGACCTTGCGCAGGCGTCCCTCGAGTGCGGCGGCGCGGCTGTTGCGTATGGCCAGCACCATCGTACAGAGGTTGTCGAAGGTCTGTTGCTCGATTGCGGGCTGCTCCTCCTTTACGATGCGCATGATGTCGTTCATGACCGTATATGAGAAGTCGACGCGCAGGCGCGCATCGACCGTGCGTTCCACTATGGTTGCCGCCTCGATGGCATCGGCCGCCCCCTGCTTGTATGCGGCGATGAGGCCCGGCACGCCGAGTTTCGTGCCGCCGAAGTATCTGACCACTACGATTAACGTGTCGGTGATGGCGTGCGAGAGCATCTGCCCCAGTATGGGCCGCCCCGCCGTGCCCGACGGTTCGCCGTCGTCGTTGGCACGGAACCGCTCGCCCGTGGGGCCGAGGCGCCATGCGTAGCAGTGATGCGTGGCGTCGTAGTACTCCTTGCGCAGGGCGTCGAGGTGTCGGGCTATCTGCTCCTCGTTCTCGACATGGTAGGCGAAGGAGTAGAATTTGCTGCTCCGCTCGCGCATGACGGTCTGCGCCTGCCCCTCGATGGTGAGGTATGTATCGGGCGTGTCGCTCATGTGGCGGTTATTCTATCTTGCGGAACATTCTGTCCCAGCGTATGTTCGACGGGAAACCCTTGTTGCCGCTGCGATCTACCGAAAGCCATATGAACGATGCCTTGCCCACGATGTGGTCCTCGGGCACGAATCCCCAGTAGCGCGAGTCGGCCGAGTTGTGGCGGTTGTCGCCCATCATCCAGTAGTAGTCCATTTTGAAGGTGTACGAGTCGCGGCGCTCTCCGTTGATGTAGATGCCGTCGCTGCGTACCTCAAGGTCATTGTCCTCGTAGACGTCGATTATGCGGCCGTAGAGCGGCAGTATATCCTCGGTGAGGGCAATGGTGGCACCCTTTTTCGGGATCCACAGCGGGCCGAAGTTGTCGGCCGTCCACGGATAGCGGCTGTCGTGCGGGAAGGCCTCGTCCTCGGCCTTGTAGCGCGTGACGCTGATTACGTTGTCCATCTTCAACAGAGCCTCGACATCGCTGTCGGTAAGAGGCATGAAGTAGTGGTTGCCACTGCCCGAACCTTCGGTTATGCCCAGCGACTCGAAGGTGTACTGCGTCAGCGGCGACGACGTGCGCACCGTATAGCAGTACTGCTTTTCGGGAATCGTCTGTTGGGGCTCCCCGTTGACGAAGAGTTCGGTGTCGATGATGCGTATCGAGTCGCCCGGCAGCGCGACGCAGCGCTTGATGTAGTTCTCGCGCTTGTCGACGGGGCGTGATATTATCGTGTAGTTGTTCTCCAGCTCGCGGCGTCCCTGTTCGGGGCCGTACTGCTGCTGGTAGTCGCGCAGCACGTCGTAATAGGTCACGGCCTGGTTCTCCAGCAGAACCGTATCGCCCGCGGGGAAGTTGAACACCACCACGTCGTTGCGTTTTATGGGCCGCAGTCCCTTGAGACGGTGGTAGGGCCACTTGATGCACTCGCTGAACGACTTCTTGGTCTGCGAGAAGGGCATGGTGTGGTGCACGAAGGGGAACGACAGCGGCGTATTGGGCATCTGCGGGCCGTAGGTCACCTTGCTCACGTATAGGTAGTCGCCTATGAGCAGCGTCTTCTCCATCGACGACGAGGGAATTACGTACATCTGGAATATGAACAGGTGTATGAGCGATGCCACCACCGTGGCGAAGATGATGGCGCTGACCCACTCGTAGACGCTGCGGTATGCGGCGCTCTTCTCGCACAGGCGGGCATTTTTGCTCCACACGTAGCGGTAGAAGAGGCGCGATATGTAGAGGTCGTATATCACGGGCACGCCGAGCAGAAGCCACATATTGCCTGTCCACACCACGAACCACAGTACGTAGAGGATAGTGGCGAGCGTGAATCCCACCCATTTGTTGCCGAAGAATTTTTTGATCTTTCCCATTGTCGGTGTTGTGTTTTGGTTTTATCTATCAGTCGCCGCGGCGGCCTGAAAATTACACTCCGTGCAAAAATAACGTTGTGCAGGCGTTGCCGGGTATGTCACGCCGCATCTTTTGGCGCGGCGGTCGGCTATACGCTGCCGTGCGGCCTAAAAGAGGTCGTCCATGGTGTAAACGCCGCTCTTGCCGCAGAGGAATTCAGCCGCGATGACGGCACCGAGGGCCAGCGTGCGGCGGTTCTTGATCGAGTGGCGTATCTCGAGAACGTCGTCCTCCGACGTGTAGGTCACCGAGTGGTCGCCCGGCGTGGCTCCCACGCGGTATGAGGTGATGCCTATGAGCGCAGGGTCGTCGGTGGGCTCGTTTACCCAGCCGCTCTTGCGGTCGAGGCGCGCAATGACATCCTCGGCCAGGGTCACGGCCGTGCCGCTGGGCGAGTCCTTCTTCTGGGTGTGGTGAGTCTCCTCGATGGCGACGTTGTATGCCGGGAAACGGTTCATCATCTCGGCCAGCTGGCGGTTGAGGCGGAACATGAGGTTCACGCCGAGCGAGTAGTTCGAGGCATAGAAGAGCGCCCCGCCCTTCTGCCGGCACAGATCCTGCAGCTCACCCAGACGCGACGTCCAGCCCGTAGTGCCGCTCACAACGGCCGTGCCGCTCTCGAGGCAGGTGCGTATGTTGCCGTATGCGGTCGAGGGTGTGGTGAACTCTATCGCCACGTCGACGTTCTGCAGGTTCTCGGCCGTGAGGTCGGCTGCGTTGTCCACATCGATGATTAGCGTTATCTCATGGCCGCGGTCGCGGAGGATCTTTTCGATCTCGCGTCCCATCTTGCCGTATCCTATTATGGCTGCTTTCATAGTCGTGCATGTTTTGGTGAATCGTGCAAAGATAATGAAAGCCGAGCGCAGAGACAAATCAAAAACACAGTTTTTGGGGTGCGTTTATGCCTGACGGCACGCCGAGTCGCCGTCGGCAGGGACGGCAAAGCGTCTATCGGCTGGAAATTATGCTTCCGACAGCCCGGCATGCCGCTCTGTAACGTCGCAATGGAGGGGTGAATATGCGTGCTGAAGTTTTGAGGAGTCGCACGCAGTGTTTATCTTTGCGGTAGCAGTAAAATGTCGAATACATTGCCGACTTCCATGAATAAAATCGCATCCATCATCATCGCCTGCCTTTATGTGGCCGTATTGGCGATGACGGCATCACCTGCGCTGTGTGCCGAGGCTGATACGGCGGCCGTAAAATCAAACCGTACGTATGAGGTCAACGAGGAGTATATCGAACGCAAGGCCGCTGAGAAGGCTGCGCAGCCGTCGCGCCTTGTGGTGTTCGTGAAGCAGAATCTGGCCTCGGATTCGCTTTCGCACAAATTCTATTTCCTGCTCTACATGCTGCTACCGTTTGCCATACTGGCCATAAGCCTGTGGATGGATTTCTCGGGCGGCTGGGGCGATCGTCGCAAGCTGTTCATGCTGGGACTGGCGGAGTTCGTCTTCGGCGCAGGCAATGCGGGAATGGGCGCCGACGTATATCCGTGGTTCTGCGATTTCGACATTGTGGGTTGGATCGTCACCATACTGTGTTTCTGCTACATGCTGCGCCTGCTGCTCAAGCAGGCAGGTCTGTTCATCGGCTACGTGAACGGAGCGAGCGACGGCGTATTTGTCCGGAAACTGATTCTCTACGTAATATATGTCGGCATTGCCGTTTCGGTGACGATGCTGCTATCGGCAAAAGCCTACTTCTGGACGGCTCCCATTGTCGTGGCCGCGGCATGGTATTACTTCTATCGCGACGCGTATGGCGATGCTGCCGCAGCTACGCGTACGCTGGTCAATACGGGCGTGATGTTCGGCGGTTTCATAATCTTCTTCCTGCAGGTCGTGGGGCTGATCATGATCGTAGCGCTGGCGCTCTTCCTGCTTACGGGATTTGCCAGTATCAGGATTTCCCCCACGGCGATGGATGGCGGCGGCATGTCGTCCGACGACGGCATTCTGGAGCGCTCTGCCGACGGAACTCCCTTCGTGCGTCACCGCGACGGCTCAGCGACGCAGTTGCGTGACCGCGGCGACGGATCGTTCGAGGGGCCTGACGGCTCGCCGTGGCGGGATAACGGCTCGGGCCACCTGTTCCGCTGATGTTTCGGGGGACGGGATAGGTATAAAAAGCAAAAGAGAAGACACTTGCTGTGTCCTCTCTTTTTGTTTTGAACCGATCGGTTCCTGTGGTGAATCCGCCGGGGTTCGAACCCGGGACCCCAACATTAAAAGTGTTGTGCTCTACCGGCTGAGCTACGGATTCTCCCGTGCCAATTGCGCGAAGGGCTGAGCCCGTTCGGTTTTTGGTGGTGCAAATGTATGGATAATTTTTCGTTCCACCAAAATAAAAAGTTTTTTTATTGAGTTGTTGCTCCGTGTTTTTGCCGTGGCGGTGCCGCGTCATTGCATCGGGGAGCTTATCTGGGCGACCTCGGCACCGACGAACCTTATCAGGTCGGCGGGGGCGATACGCAGCTGCAGGCCGCGTACGCCGGCGCTAACATATATGTGGTCGTGCTCCATACAGCTCGAGTGGATGTATGTCGGGAAACGCTTCTTCATGCCTATGGGCGAACATCCGCCGCGGATGTATCCCGTCGTTGGGAGCAGTTCCTTCATGTGCAGCATCTCGACGCGCTTGTTGCCCGAGGCCTTGGCTGCGGCCTTGAGGTCGACCTCGTGGTCGCCCGGCACCACGCAGACGATGTGTCCCGTGCGGTCGCCGGTGAGAACCAGCGTCTTGAATACGGTGGCGATATCCTCGCCCAGCTCCTCGGCCACGTGTGTTGCGGCCAGGTTGTCCTCGTCGACGGTATACGGTATCAGCTCGTACGTTATGCCGGCCTTGTCGAGCAGGCGCGCGGCATTTGTCTTTTCGATCTTCTGCTTTGCCATTGTAGTATAATCCTCGGCCGCAAATGTAAGAAAAAGATGGCGACATTGTGCCGCGCTGCCGCAAATAGGCCGTCGGCTGTCGCCATCGTGTTGTGTCAGTCATGCGGTCAGTGCCCGAAACGCGAGGTGTCGACCTGCTTGTGCTTGCGCTCCTTGTAGCCGCCGAAGCGATAGGAGAACTGTACGGTCGTGGTGCGTGTGTAGCGTGTTGCCCCCATGTCGAGCCACTGGCCGCCGTAGCGTATGCGGGTGAACGGGGCGCTTGTCTCGAACAGGTCGTTGCAGCGCAGCGTGAGTGTGGCACGTCCGCGGTCGAAGGTCCATTTTATGGCCGCGTCGGCCGAGCCGAGCGGGTCAACGTCGAAGGTGCCCTGTATGGCGGCTGACTGGAAGAAACCGTTGACTTCGAGTGCGATGTCGGGCTTGCTGCTCAGATGGAAGGTGTTTTCGAGGCGTGCCACCCCTACCCATTTGGCTCGGTCGAACGACATGTCGTGGAAGTGGTCGCAACGCTGCCGCATCCTGAGGCCCGTGAGCGTGAGCCGCGAGTCCAGCCAGCTGCCTATGCGGAACGGCACGACGGCATTGGCGCCCCACTGCCGGTTGGTGTTCCAGTTGAGGGTCTGGTATATGAGGGCCGGACGCTCGGACGATTGCCATGCCGCCTGTACGAAGTAGTCGGGCATCTCGTCCCAGAAGAGAACGAAGATGTATTTCTGCCGGTAGATGTATATGGCTTGAGCCTCGTAGCTGCGTGAGGGACGCAGACCGGGGGTACCGTGTATCTCCGAGTAGCCGTCGATGTAGGATACGGCGCCCTGCATCTCCCAGTACGAGGGGAATTTCTTGTCGGACGAGAGGTTGAACTGCACGATGTGCTGCTCGGAGGGCATCCAGTTGAGCGAGGCCTGCGGGTAGAGCGACCAGCTCTCGAAATCGCCCAGACGGTAGTACTCCCCTGCCACCGACGCCGAGAATCCTATGTTTGCGAACTGGCGTCCCGTGCCGATGTAGATGTTGCCCGTGTGCTCGTCGAGGCGTGAGTCGGTATCGTGTGTCGCAGGGCTTCCTTCGATGACGTCATAGTGCTGCCAGTCGTGCGAGGTGGCGAAACTGTACGATGCGCCGCCCGTGATCTGCCATCCCGACTCGAAGGTGTGGGCATGGTCGGCCGTTGCATTCAGGCGGTCGATACGCTGTCCCGATACGATGTCGAACGATGTGGCCTGTGCCTCGGCGTAGTCGTTGCGCAGGGACGAGTGTTCGGGGTTGTCGTAGTGGGTGTAGTCGAGGCCGAGGTCGAGACCGAACGGTGACGTGTAACGCAGTGCGACGTTGTGCAGCGACTTGTCGGCGGCAGTCTCGGAGCGCGAATCGACATAGGTGCCGTTGGAGACGGAGAGCCCGCGGCTGTCGGGCGAGAACGAGGCCGTGTAGGCGGCGCTCAGGCGTCCGCGCTGCTTCGGCGCGTACTCGAAGGCTGTACGCATCTGGTGGCTCCACCCCTCGCCCGTGATCGACTCCTGCTGGCTTATGTCGTAGGTTTCGTCGCCGAGGTTGTGTAGCGAGCGCAGGTCGAAGAGGTTGAGCGTCTTGCCGCGGTTGGCCGAGTATGTTACGTCGGCCGACCATTTGGGCGAGGAGACGACAAAGTTGCCGCCCATATCCCAGCTGCCGTAGTAGCGGTCGGTGTAGTTGCCGTGCACCTCGCCCGATAAGGCTGTGTGGTGGCTGCGCCGCAGTACGACGTTTATGGCCGCGCCGCGTACGTGGTATTGAGGCGGCGTGCTGTACATCACCTCTGCCTTCTCGACGCGATCGACCGGTGTCGATTTCAACAGCGTGGCCAGCTGCTCGGCGGTCATGGTCGAGGGGCGGCCGTTGAGGATCACCGTCACCGAGGAGGCGCCGGCGAGGGTCAGCGCACCCGACTGCTCGGTCACGCCGGGCAATCGGGTCAATGCCTCGTAGGCGTTGTTTACGGCCTGTCCCTCGGTCAGGCGGCCGAGGTCGTACGACAGTTTTCCCTGGTCGACCATTACCACGGGGCGTTCGCCCTCGACAACGACGGCATTCATGGCAACGGCACTCTCGCGCAGCGTTATGTCACCAAGGTCCGAGCGGTCGGATTCCACGGTGCGGAGCTCGTATGCCAGGTGCTGGATCTGCAGCATGTAGGGCCGTAGCGACGTGTGGATTTCGAACCGTCCGTCACGGTCCGATTCCACGACGTTGATAAATGTGGAGTCGCGGTCGAAGAGTACGACGGCGGCTCCCGCCACGGGCATTGACGCGGTGTCGATCAGTCGGCCGCATATGGGGTCGACGGTGTCGGTGGGTGTCTCCTGTGCGGCGGCCATCGTGGATAGGAGTGTCACCGCCGTAAAAAGCAGTAGTTTCAGAAAGTGAGTTTTCATATCTTTTGCAGCTTGTCGAATGATTTTCGTACTGCAAAATTAACTCACTCGGGGCCTTGCCTGTTCTTATTTTATCTTGCTGTCGGTGTGATAACTTGTTGATATACAATATATGCTCTTTCGAAAAATCTTGCTTCGGCGGCTTTGGCCCTTGCCACAGCTAATGAAGGGGTTGCATGTACTGTTTCAAGAGAAAAAGGCCATCAACGAGTCGCGGTCCCGAGCCTGAGATTCGGCGATGCGCCGTTTGAGTTTCGACTTGAGCGTGTAGACGCCGTTGAGCGACATGTCGAGCATGACGCATATCTCCTGCGGCGAGAACCCGGCCACGACAAGTGCCGCGAAGTCGTAGTTGCGGCTGGTCCAGTCGGGGAACTGCTCGCGCAGGCGTGTGACGGCGCGGTCGCTGTAGAGGTCGGCCATATCGACCACATCCTTCAGCATGGCGGGACTGAGGGCCAGCTCGCGCATCTTGGCCGTGAGGCGCTCGCCGTCGCCGTATGTGTAGCATGTGGCGGCTATGTCGCGTACGGCGGCCACGCGTCCCTCGAGAAGCCGTTTTACGGCCGCCTCACGTTCGTTCGAGGCGTCGAGGCGTGACGTCAGGCTGTCGTGCGATTCGCGGTAGGAATCGAGCAGCGCGAGCGATTCGCTCAGTTGCTCGTCGCGGCGGCGCAGCTTGCGACGGTACCACATCACCACCCACACGGCTGTCGTCAGCACCAGCGCAGCCACAAGGGCTGCGATCCATGCGCGGTATCGCAGCGACGCTTCGCGCAACGCCACCTCGTTGGCCGTGCGGAACCGACGTTCGAGTTCGGCGACCTGCGCTCCGCGCTGTGCCTCGAAGAGCGAATCCTTCGCCTCGATATATTTCTGCGTGAAGTCATAGGCGCGGGCGTTGTCGCCGGTTTCGTGGTATATCTGCGCGGCGCCTTTGTACAGGTCGACATTCCCTTGGTGGAATTCGTCTGTGTGCGACAGCGTGCGTTCGATGTAGTAACGGGCCGAGTCGAGCTGTCCGTTGCGCTGGAAGATGATTCCCGAGGCCACGTCGTAAAATGTGCGGTTCGTGTCGTCCGAGACGGCCGTGCCGTACGATAGAGGTGCCGACCGTATCTCATCGAGGTCGATGCTGTCGCGTGCGGCGAGCAACTGCTCGGGCGACCAGTCGTCGAGGTACGTGTGATACAGCAGGTTCTGCAGCCGTACTTGTTGGGCGAAATATCTGAATGGAATGGTATCGCACGCCTCAACCAGCGGCGCGAGCGTCTCGATGGCGCTGGCATAGTCGCCGTTGGCGCAATAGGCGGCCGAGAGCATGAAGCGGCTGTAGCCCTCCTGTTCGGCATTGTTGTTTGAGCGGGCGGCCTCAACGGCTTTGGCAAACGGCTCTACGGCATTTTGTCCCTGCTCGAAGTAGAGTATTCCCAGCGTGTGGTAAACGGCCACAAGTAATGTCTTGGTGGTCTTGTATCGGATGTTGTTGCTGCGGCCTCTGTTTTGCGCGATGGATTTCTCGGCAAAAATTGCGGATTGTGTGTAACCGCGGATGGCCTCTTCGAGATTGCCCGCCTGGTGGTATGCACTGGCATAGGAGTACCACGCTTCGGCCCTGTCGTCGCTGGAGCCGTGGCGTTCGAAGTACCTTATGGCCTTGTCGATGTATTCGCGGCTTGCCGTGGTGTCACCCTTGTTGGCTTTGGCCAGCCCCATGAGCATCATGCTTCGGGCACGGTCGTTGCGGTTCAAATGCCGCATGTCGATCTTCTGCAGCAGGTTCAGGGCGCTGTCGGGGTACTCGGTGACAAGGGCGCTGTCAACCGTAAGCAGCTCCTTGTTGCCGTCGGGCGTGCAGCAGGTGGCGGCAAGTGCGGCGGCGAAAATGGCCGTGTGCAGCAGGAATTGTCTCATCATGCCTGTTTTTCAGCCTTCTGTTTGTCCTTGCGGTAGATCTGATACGAGTTGACAAGGTTCTGCCAGACGATATATGCCGTAGGGGCGACCGACGAGATGGGGTCGAGGAACGTCTGCGACATCCACACGGCCAGCACCGTGTTCTTCTGCCCGAGCGACTGACCTCCGGCCACGACGTCGCCGTAGCGGCGTCCCAGGCGGCGTCCGACTGCGAACTGCGTCACGCATATGACCAGCGCCGCAACGGCAAGGGCAGCCTCGACGCTGCGGTCGGCCTCGTTATGGTCGATTATGAAGCACGTCGTACGGCCTATGATGAAGGCCAGCGACAGCAGCCATATGTAGAACGATATCTGCCCATGGTTACCCACCCACTGTGCCGCGCGCGGCACCACGAGGCGGCAGAACTGCGCTGCAGCGAAAGGCATGATCAGAAGCGGCGCTATGCGTGCGAGCAGCTCGGCGAAGGTACACTCGCCGTTGCCCGTGAACGAAAGCACTACGGGGGCGACCACCGCCACGGCCATGTTGCACAGCAGGCTGTAGGTGGCCATCGTGGCCACGTTGGCGCCCAGCATGCCGGCTATGACGACGGCGGCCATGGCTACGGGGGCAAGTATGCATATCATGGCACCCTGGGCGATAACCGTGTCGAACGGGCGCAGGGCGAGATATACGGCCACGCAGCCTGCGATCTGTATCACCAGCAGCCACACGTGCAGCATTGAGGGGCGCATTTCGCGCGGGCGGACGCGGCAGAAGGTGACGAAGAGCATGAGAAAGATCAGGACGGGCGTGACCATGTGTCCCGACCAGTCGTCGACGGCGGCAACGGGGCGGCACAGTACGGCGCCCACAACCATGGCCAGGGGCATGGCCACGGTCTTGACGTTGCGGTGCAGGTATTCTTGTATGTGCATTGTCGTGCGTATTGAAAAAATCGGCCGCACAATAGGCGGCCGTGTAGGTGTCGTGCAGTATCGACTGCGTGTGTCGGGAGCGGCGCCCTATGCGAGCAGCTCCTTGACCTTGGCCGATATGTCCTTGCCGTCGGCACGGCCGGCAAGGTGCTTGGTGGCCACGCCCATCACGCGGCCCATCTCCTTCATCGACGAGGCTCCCGTCTCGGCTATGATGGCCTTGATCTCTGCCTCGAGCTCCTCGGCCGTGAGCTGCTGCGGCAGGAACTCCTGCATGACCTTCACCTGTGCCATCTCCTCCTCGGCAAGGTCGGCGCGGTTCTGTTGGGTGTAGATGGCGGCCGAGTCGGTGCCCTGCTTGGCGAGCTTGGTGATGATCTTTATCACGTCGGCATCGGGCAGTTCGTCGACGGCGGCACCCGAAGTCTTGGCCTCGATGATGTATTTCTTGATGTTGCGCAATGTGCTGAGACGGACGGCGTCCTTGGCTTTCATGGCCGCCATGATCTCGCTCGAAATGGTCTTTTCCAATGACATGGCTATATGGTTTTTAGAGTTTTTGTTTTGTCGTGTGGTCCTGCCCCGCATAGTCGGCGCCGGCGGCCGTCGTGGGCCCTACGGTCGTGCCCTTGCGGCCTTGTGCGGTTTTCCCGCTTTGCGGGCTGGAGATCAAAAACAGCCCAAAGATACAAAATAATGCGTTATAGCCCAACAGTTCGAACCCGATGCCGTAATTCCATCTCTCGGCGGCCCACCACTGCAGTGTATAACTTGCCACGGGTGCGGCTACGGCTATGAGGGGCACGAACCGCTGGCGTATGTTGCGGCGCGTGGCCAGCCCGAAGACAAAGAGACCGAGTATCGGGCCGTAGGTGTATCCTGCGATCTTGAACACGAGGTTGATTATGCTGTCGTTGCCGAAGTGCTCGAAGACGAGTATTGCGGTGGTCATGACGACGGCCATCGCCACGTGGGTACGTTTGCGCAGGCGTTCCAGACGGCGCTCGTCACCGCGGTCGGCACGCATGATGTCGAGCGTGAATGAGGTCGTGAGGGCCGTAAGGGCCGACCCCGCGGCCGAATATGTGCACGACACGAGTCCCACGACGAACATGATGCCGGCAATCGTCGGCAGTCCGCCCTGCACGGCCACCATGGCGAAGGCCTGGTCGCCCTTGGCCGGCTGCGGCAGTCCGGCGTACGATATATAGAGGTATATGAGCGCTCCGAGTGCCAGGAACAGCAGTATGACCACGATCTGGCATATGGCCGTCAGCACGATGTTTATCTGCGAGTCGCGCATGGTGCGGCAGCTCAGGTTGCGCTGCATCATGTCCTGGTCGAGTCCCGTCATCGCCACAAGGCACAGGGCGCCTCCGGCCACCATCTTCCAGAAGTAGCGTGTCGACGAGTGATCGTCGAAGAACCACATCTGCGAGTATGGCGATGCGGCCACGGCGTCGCACGCCTGCGAGAAGGAGAGTCCCATGCTGTCGCATATACACCATATGCACACCACGATGGCCGCCACAAGGCATATCGACTGCAGCGTGTCGGTGGGGATGAGCGATCGGACTCCGCCCCATCGCGTGTAGAGCCACACGAGCAGCATGGTGAAGACGATGTTGGCGATGAACGGAAGGCCGAAATGGTCGAAGACGAGTATCTGCATGACGGCGCACACGACATATATCTTGAGCGATGCGCCTATGGCTTTCGATATGAAGAAGCACCAGGCGCCCGTGCGGTGCGCCGTGATGCCGAAGCGGTCGTTGAGGTACTGGTACAGCGAAACGACACCGTGGCGGTAGAATACCGGCACCAGCACGAAGGCGACGATCATCTGTCCGATGGTGAAGCCTACGGTCATCTGCATGTAGGAGAAGGAGTCGGCGGCGACCGATCCGGGCACCGAGATGAAAGTTACGCCCGACATGGCGGCGCCGATCATGGCCAGCGTGGCCATGTACCATGTGGTGCGGCGGTTGCCTATGAAGAATCCCGCATTGTCGGCATGGCGCCCCGAAAAGTAGGCCAGGGCGAAAAGTACGGCCAGGTAGGCGAAAAGCGTCAATAAAACCGATATGGGTGACATAACAAGTGGGATCATCTGCCGCGCAAAGATAACAATTCGCCACAAAATAATTGTAGTGTCGAATAAGTTTAATATATTTGCGTGCGATTTTCGGATCGAAACTCTTTTTGCAGGGATAAATTGTTAACTAAATACATTTACTATGGCTAAATCATTGAAGATACGAGATTTGACTTTGCGCGACGGGCAGCAGTCTTCATTCGCTACACGTATGACGCAGGAACAGATAAACCGTTGTCTGCCCTATTACAAGGATGCCGGTTTCTTTGCCATGGAGGTATGGGGCGGCGCCGTGCCCGACTCGGTGATGCGTTATCTGGGCGAGAACCCCTGGACGCGTCTCGAGACCATACACAAGGCTGTGGGTGACGTGTCGAAGCTGACGGCCCTTTCGCGTGGCCGCAACCTCTTCGGATATGCTCCCTACACCGACGAGATCATCGACGGCTTCTGCCGCAATGCCATCGAGAGCGGACTGGGTATCATGCGTATCTTCGATGCGTTGAACGACGTGAACAACGTAAAGTCGACGGTTAAGTATGTAAAGCAGTATGGCGGTATTGCCGATTGCGCCGTATGCTATACGGTGGATCCCAAGTACCCGCAGCCGTCGTTCTTCGAGCGTCTGTTCGGCAAGCGTGCACCGAAGCCCGTCTTCACCGACGAGTATTTTCTCGACAAGGCAAAGCAGATGGCCGCTCTGGGTGCCGACATGATCACCATCAAGGATATGTCGGGTCTGATTCCTCCCCAGCGTATCAGCCGTCTTGTGAAGATGTTCAAGCAGAATCTCAATGTACCCATCGACTTCCACACCCACTGTACGCCGGGTTACGGTCTGGCATCGGTATTCGCCGCCATTGCCGCTGGTGTCGACGTGGTTGATACCAACTGCTGGTGGTTCAGCGAGGGTACGGGTGCGCCCGCTCTGGAGTTCATCTATATCTTCTGCAAGAAGATGGGCATAGAGCTTGGCGTGAACATGGATGCCGTATCGAAGATCAACGCACAGCTCAAGGACATCCGCAAGGAGCTGGAACTGTCGGTATTCGGTGCCGAGAAGCCCGCTCCCAAGGCTTTCGACCCCATGAAGGATACCCTTCCCGCCGAGGTCGACGCGCTCTTCGACAAGGCTGTCAAGGCCGCACAGAGCGAGGATTTCGCAACGTTGCTCGACGCAAGCCAGAAGATCGAGGCTTACTTCGGTTTCCCCGCTCCCAACGAGCTGGTGCAGAAGGCCGAGATCCCGGGCGGTATGTACTCGAACATGGTGGCTCAGCTCAAGCAGCTTAAGGCCGAGGATATCCTGCCCCGCGCCATGGAGCTGATCCCGTCGGTTCGTATGTCGGCAGGTCTGCCTCCCTTGGTTACGCCCACGTCGCAGATCGTAGGCGCTCAGGCCGTGAACTGCGCCCTCGACGAGAAGGCCGGTCGCCCGATGTACACCAACAAGAGCTCGCAGTTCGTGGGTCTGGTAAAGGGCGAGTATGGTAATACGCCCGTGCCCGTCGATCCCGAGTTCCGCTTCAAGATATGCGGTGTGCGTGAGGAGACGCCCTACGACACCTCGAAGTACAAGATGCAGCCCAACCCCGAGCTCCCCGAGGCTGGTGGCGTGAAGCTGGCAGCTAACGAGAAGGAGGTTCTCCTGCTGGAGCTCTTCCCGCTTGTTGCCAAGAACTTCCTCACCAACGTGAAGAAGAAGGCTTACGAGGCTGCCCAGGCCGAGAAGGCCGCTCAGGCTGCCGCTGCCGCCGAGGCTAAGGCCGAGGAGGCAAAGAAGTCGGAGTATGTTATGCCTACCGATATTAAGGGCAACGCCGTGGTCGCTCCCCTGCCGGGCCGCGTGATCGAGATCAAGGTCAAGGTCGGCGACAAGGTATCGATCGGCCAGTCGGTGGTTATCCTCGACGCCATGAAGATGGAGAACTCTATCACGTCGGATTATGCAGGTGTCGTAACCCGCATCTTCGTCGAGAACGAGCAGGCCGTACCTTCGAATGCTCCTATGGTGGAGATCGGATAGCGTATCAGTCCGAGTTGAGAATATGCGCCCCGCAATCATCGTCGATTGCGGGGTGTTTTTTTTGCGTTGCTGTTGTGTGGCGGGAAAATATACTTACTGCGGCGCTTGCGCTGTTAGAATGGCTGAAAATGGCCTTTGTGATGTCGATTGCATTGCGTCGTGCGTGACATATGGGAAAATGTACGGAAATGCGGCATGGTTTTACATTGTTTCCGATAGCGTGACAAGGAGTGTTGCCGTGGTGTCGTGCGATTTTTGAGCCTTTATGGCGGGAGTGTCTGTCCTTGTCGGGATACATCCAGCGCATATGTTGTCGGATTGCGTAAAAGAGGATGCCCACAGGCTGTTTTTGGGGAGAAGAGGCTTTGTAGGCCGTTTTGGCGGCTATTGGTTTGGTTATTCGATAGATGTGCGGTCGAGGAAGTATTCCGCGGATTGGGCAACCGGCAGACCTGGAATAAAAAAATGCGGTCGGATGTATATTTTTCGTGAAAAAGTTTTGCAGGAATGAATTTTTGACTTATCTTTGCACCGCAATTAGAAACAAGGCGAGATAGCTCAGCTGGTCAGAGCGCATGATTCATAATCATGAGGTCGAGAGTTCAAGTCTCTCTCTCGCTACGACGCAGGGATCATCCCAGATTAAGGTCTCGGCGTTGAATTCGGGATGTAGCTCAGCCCGGTTAGAGTACACGTCTGGGGGGCGTGTTGTCGCTGGTTCGAATCCAGTCATCCCGACAAACCGAAAAGCCTTGATATTCAGTCGAATATCGAGGCTTCTTCTTTTCATCCCTACCCCATCTCTGCCGTCGGTGGAACACAAGTGGAACATGGATTGTCAGAATCTTATAGATAACCATTTCCGGAGGTAAATATTTTGTTATTAATTCATTACGTTTCATATAATAGCTTCGGACGACAGATAATAAATTTTATCGGGTTTATGGCTTCGTGGGATGAAACAGCATTAAAATGCCCATTAATTGCATTTTGTTGTGAATGTATGTCTCGATTGGTGTCTTACCTTATTTTGGGTTCCGCGATGAGCACTCGCAGCGATAATTTATCTCGGTCTAAAGTTCTGTCTTGGCTATACTCCCAAGTTATATTTGCCTGAGGATCGGATTGTTGTATGATGGTTAGTATTTGATTGAGGATGTCGAGACATTCCCACGCATCGGAGTTGTGGCCAATTTTCATGACGATGTCTTGATTTGTGCGTGTTGGTAAAGATTTTAGTTTGTCATGCAGCTGTTTGATTATATCTGAGGCGTCCCCTTTGATTGTAATCATTGAGCAGTTATCCGTGCTGTCCAATATTCTATCAAAGTTTTTTTGCGAGATTTGTGTTAGATGATCCTCAAACGTGCTTTGTTTCAGCATGAGGTGTCTGCGGATTTTGTCTTTTTCGTTCTTCATATGGCGTTTTATTGTTTTGCTATGTGGAAGCATACGAGTTAATGTGCTTGTGTGAGAATAGCCATACGCATATTTTCAATGAAAACTTGCATGTCATTCCCCAAAAACAGCTATCTTTACTCGAAATATTCTTTCCCAATTACCTATGGCAACCATGAATACGGCCGATATCGGCTTCGAGAAGGAGATCTGGCGCGCTGCAGACAAGATGCGCGGCAATATCGACGCGTCGGAATACAAGTCCGTCGTGCTGGGTCTGATCTTCCTGAAATACATTTCCGACAAGTTCGAGACCAAATACCGCCAGCTCGTCGACGAGGGCGAGGGCTTCGAGGAGGACAAG
>JALENN010000009.1 GCA_022767745.1 Alistipes sp.
CGCAAGGTTCTTTTAGGTGGTTATAGCAGTGAGGTTCCACCTCTTCCCATTCCGAACAGAGAAGTTAAGCTCACTCACGCCGATGGTACTGCCTATTTAGGTGGGAGAGTAGGTAGCCGCCTCTTCAAGGTCAGACTAAAAAGTCTGACCTTTTTTTGTCGTTATACCCCGACCCGATGCGCCTGAAGCGCGGCGCTAGGCGGAGAATTAAACATAATACAAGGCGTTTCAAGAAAAAAACTCGGCAACTGCTTCTGCAGGCCGAGTTTTGTGCGTGATACCGGGTGTCGTCGCTATTCCTCTTCGGTGTAGACCTTGCCTTGCCGGGCGTCGTCGGAATAGACGTGCAGGCTGTGGCCCGTGGGTGTAAGGCATGTTATGCGGTGGATGTGGTTGTCGAAACCTGCCGTCTTGCCTATTGCATGGAATGCGCATGGCGCGGTAACGACTATATCCTTTACGCGGCGGGCCTTTCCCTCGCCCGTGGGTTCGAATATCTCAAGGCGGAAGCGTCCGTCGGCAAAATGGTATCCGGCAAACTGCGGGTGGGCGTGTATCGATGTCGTATTGCCCTCGCGCCAGCTCATCATTATCGCCTCCCATCCCGTGGCGGCGTCGCGGCCGATGTAGGTGCGCAGGTATGATTTATCGGAGAAGCGGTCGAATTCGCGCGGCGGATTTGCGGCAAGGTAGTCGAGGATGCAGCGCTCGATCTCGTTGCCGAGCGTGTCGTCCATCTTCTTGTCGCGCACGATATCCATCAGGCGGTTGAATATCTCGTCGTAGCCCTGTGCCTCGAGCGACTGCTCCTGCAGCACTCCGGCAAGTGTGGTCTCTTTCATCTTTTGTCCGTTTTGGTTATCGACCACAAATGTAGCGACGCGCGACGAGAGTCACATCAGTAGAAATACCCAATCTACGGGGGCTGATGCTGTCAGAAGAGTTCGAGCTGGTCCTTGTCGTGGTTGAAGCTCAGACGGTGGTAGGGCGTAAGGCCGTGGCGCCGTATGGCCAGACGGTGTTCCCGCGTAGGATAACCCTTGTTGCGGTCCCATCCGTATTGCGGGTATTCGTCGTGCAGTCGCATCATGTATTCGTCGCGGTGGGTCTTGGCCAGCACCGAGGCGGCCGCTATGTCGGCATATTTGCCGTCGCCCTTTACGATGCAGGCGTATGGCAGCTCCAGCGTGGTGCGGAAGCGGTTGCCGTCGATGGCAAGGAACTGCGGCGCTACGGTGAGTTGCATGACGGCGCTGTTCATCCCCTCGAACGAGGCGTTGAGTATGTTTATCTCGTCGATACGTGCCGCCGTGATCTCGGCAACGGCCCACGCCACGGCTTCGCGCTCGATGATGCCGCGCAACGTGTCGCGGTTGCGGGCGGTCATCTGCTTCGAGTCGTTCAGAAGCGGGTGGTGGAAGTCGGGCGGCAGGATCACCGCGGCGGCAAAGACGCTGCCGGCGAGGCATCCGCGTCCCGCTTCGTCGCATCCCGCCTCGATGAGATCCTTCTGATAGCAATTTTCAAGCATGTCCAACAAAGTTAGCAATAAATTCCGCTCATCGCGGCATTTTTCGTAATTTTGCCGCGGGCCGTGCGGCCCGAAGAGCGTAGAGAGCGAAATGTCAGCAAAGAGAGCCGTAAGACACCGTTTGATGGATGTGGTGGTCACCATGCTGGTGATTGCCGCCGTGGCCGTGGCACGTTCGGTTGTGGCGCCTACCGACGGCGAGTCGGTACGCAATGTGGCGACGCCGCTGGGCGTGTGGCTGCAGGGCCTGCAACAGGAGATGCCGTTGTTTGCGGCCGTGGTGTGGGGCGTGATGATGCTGGTGGTGGGTGTCAATGCCGGCCGCTACGGCGTCAAGTATTCGCTCTATCCCGCGTACACGCTGATGGCCATACCAGTATTCGGCATCGTGGCGGCGGGCGTAATGGTCAGCCGCGACTATCTGCTTACGTCGGCCGTGGCCCTGTGCGGACTTCTCTCGATGAAGTATCTACATCGTTGCGTGATGCGCGGCGGCCGTTTCGGCGACCTCTCGCTGTCGATGCTGTGGACGGGAATGATGCCCCTGCTCTTCGCTCCCGCTGCGGTTATGGCCTATGCCGTGATGCCGGTTCTGGTGCTGGTAGCGCGTCCGTCGTGGCGCGACTGGGCGGTGGCCGTGGTGAGCCTGTTGTTCCCTCTGGCGGCCTTCTGTTATGTGGGCTGGCTCGGCGGCGGCGACTTCCTCGCTCCCGTGAAGGCTATGCATGAGGCCTTCATGACGCCGAGCGGATTCGAGTTTTTCGCCTCGACGAATCCTGCGGGGATATTGCTTATAGGTGTGCTGATCGTGATGACGGTATGTTCGGCGTCGCTCGTGGTGTCGGACCGTTACTCGCTCAAGGTGAAGGCGCGTGCCGCGATGCGTTTCAACGCCCTGCTGCTCATTGCCTGTGCCGGCATGTTCTTCGTGCCGAGCTGTACGGCTACGGCCTTCGTGCTGGCGGCGCTGCCGGCGGCCATGCTGCTGCCGCTGATGTTCGTGCGCATGGGCGTCGGTTTCACCGAGACTGTCTATCGGCTGGCGCTGCTTCTGGCGGCGGCCAATACCCTGATCATGTTTATTTCCTGAGCGGCGCGGCGGTTACTCGGAGTCGCGGCTGAAACGGTACCACTGGATGATGCCGTTCACGGCGTTTACCGTGTAGAAGAGGTATTTCACCAGCATGAGTGCCGCATGCGGCTCGCCGCGCATCGTACCCACGCCCCAGAGCGCCACGCTCAGCAGATTGATCGCCAGCCACAGTATCCACTGCTCCCAGTAGGCGCACGTCATGAGGTACTGCGCCACGATGGCGATGACGGTGATGGCGGCATCCTTCAGCGGCTGCGAGTCCTCGGTGTAGCGGGCCAGTATGAATGTGAGCAGGGCGGTGCCTGCGACGATGATCGCGCTCCACATTCCGGCCAGTCGCGGTGACATGCTGCGTGCGCGCACGCGCGACTCGTCGTCGCTCTGCGGGCGTCGTCGCCAGGCGTAGATGCCGACGAACTGCATGGGCAGGTAGTAGAGGGCATGCAGAGCGGCGCTGCCGTAATACTGCGACTTGTATGCCACCAGGGCGTAGAGCCCTACGTTGATCATGCCGAAGAGGAAGTTGAGAATGCTGCGCTTGGCGCTGAGCACCACGCCCATGACTCCGGCGACGAGGATGATGAATCCGAGGATGTCGAACGTGCCCGTGAGCAGGCTGTATGCCGATGCGGTTGCAATGGGACCTACGATAAGAATGTAGTCCAGGGGGCGGAGCGTTGCCCGCGAAACGAGTTTGGCCATAATGTCGGGGGGATGATTCCGACCGCAAAATTAATAAGTTAAGACTTAGTTTTCGCACCGCGGGCGATATTTTTTGCGGCAGAGTGGCTGATTGTTGAATTTTTACGTATATTTGCACTCCCGTATCAACCTCTTATATAGGGCATAAGATCATGGCGGCGGGGCGAAGGGCCTGTTTCGGGCGCTTCCCGCAGCGGGATTACGGGCCAATGGGCGCGTATGGTAGGTCGTGTGCAGCGATAATGTTGAGCGGTAAATTTCAAATTTTGTTGCAACAATGAACAAAGATGCAATCATCAAGCTCGTGAACGAGCAGATGTGGCCTAAGACGGATGCCGATGTTCCGTCGTTCAAGGCCGGAGACACGATCACCGTAACGTACCGCATCGTGGAGGGTAACAAGGAGCGTCTTCAGAGCTTCCGCGGCGTGGTAATCCAGATCAAGGGTTCGGGCAAGACCAAGATGTTCACCATCCGTAAGATTTCGAACGGCGTGGGCGTCGAGCGTATCTTCCCGCTCTACTCACCCCACATCGACAAGATCGAGGTGAACAAGGTGGGTGTCGTACGCCGCGCGCGTATCTACTACCTGCGTGATCTCACCGGTAAGAAGGCTCGTATCAAGGAGAAGCGAATGACAAAGTAGTGCATCGCACAGTTCCGGGACCGAAACCGCAGGTTTCGGTCTCTTTTTTTTACCTTCCGGCGACGTGTGGCGGCACTGCAGAGGATACTTTTGTGTGGGTGCCGTGTCGGAAAACCGGTGCGCGGGGTTTGCGGCGAGGCGGGCCTTTGCGTATCTTTGCATGAAGGCGTAATTTCACGATGTTTATGGCAAACGACAATAACGGTATGGGGCTGCGGCCCGTGCAGGAGGAGCGGATGGAGTCGAACCCCGAACTCGAGCTGGCATGGCAACTGGTGGAGTTTACGGGTGTAAACCTCTTTCTTACGGGTAAGGCCGGCAGCGGCAAGACCACCTTCCTGCGCAGCCTGCGCGAGCGGTCGTCGAAGCGCATGGTCGTGCTGGCCCCCACGGGGGTGGCGGCGATGAATGCCGGGGGCGTAACGATACATTCGTTCTTCCAGCTGCCCTTCGCCCCCTTTGTGCCTGAGTCGCACTTCGGCGACGATGCCCGCTACCGCTACCGTTTCGGGCGCGAGAAGGTGAGCCTGATGCGGAGCATCGACCTGCTCGTGATTGACGAGATAAGCATGGTGCGCGCCGACCTGCTCGACGCCGTGGACGAGGTGCTGCGCCGCTACCGCGACCGCAGCAAACCCTTCGGCGGCGTGCAGTTGCTCATGATAGGCGACCTGCAGCAGCTCTCGCCCGTGGTCAAGGAGCAGGAGATGGAGATGCTGGCTCCGTATTACTCGAGTTTCTACTTTTTCGGCAGCAAGGCGCTGGCGCAGGCGGGGTATGTGACGGTGGAACTTGCGAAGGTCTACCGCCAGAGCAATGCCGAGTTTCTGGACATACTCAACGCCGTGCGCGACAACCGTGTGGATGCCGCGCTGCTCGGGCGGCTCAACCGCCGCTGCATTCCCGGCTTTGCCGAGGGTGAGCACGACGGGTACATATGCCTCACGACGCATAACCATACGGCCAACGACCTGAACATGCGGCGTCTGGAGATGCTGCCTGGGGCAAGTACCATATACGAGGCTCGCATCGAGGGCGACTTCCCGCCGATGATGTACCCTACCGAGCAGGCGCTGGAGCTGAAGGAGGGGGCGCAGGTGATGTTCGTCAAGAACGACGTCTCGGGCCAACACCGTTATTACAACGGCATGCTGGGGCGTATCGTCGCTCTCGGGGCGGAGGACGACGATGACGGCGTGCAGGTCGAGACCGAGACGGGCGAGACGCTGACGCTCGAGCGCGAGGAGTGGGCCAACTGCAAGTATACGCTCGACGCTGTCACAAAGGAGATCACCGAGACTGTTCTCGGTACCTTCAGCCAGTATCCGCTGCGGCTGGCGTGGGCCATAACCATACACAAGAGCCAGGGGCTGACCTTCGACAAGGCCGTGATCGACGTGCGCCGCGCCTTTGTGCCGGGGCAGGCATATGTGGCGTTGAGCCGCTGCCGCAGCCTCGAGGGCTTGGTGCTGAGTGCCCCGGTCGAGGCCTCGTCGGTGATATCCGACGCCGTGGTCACCGATTTCGTGCGCCGCATCCCCGATCAGATCCCCGACGGGGAGCGTATCGGCAGGCTGCGCCGCGCCTATTTCGAGGATCAGGTGGCCGGACTGTTCGGTTTCGAACGCCTGTCGCTGCTCTACAGGATGTATGTGCGGTTGGTTGACGAGCATCTCTACCGGCTCTATCCGCAGTGGCTCGAGCGGCTCAAGGGTGACGTCGGTGCCGAGGTGCGCGATTTGGCCGATGTGGGCGGCAGGTTCATCGTGCAGTGCCGCCGTATTGTCGCCGCAAGCGCCGACTATGTGGACGACGACTTCCTGCAGCAGCGGTTCCGTGCGGCGGCGCAATATCTCGGGCCCCGTGTCAGCGAGCTTGTGGCCCTCGTCGAGGAGAACCCGCTCACGACCGACAACGCCGAGGTCAAAAGGCGTGTGGACGAGGCCTCGGCCGAACTGCTCATCGAACTGCGGCTCAAGGAGGCGCTGCTGTCGTGGGTCGAGGAGAACCGCTTTACGGTGTCGGAATATCTCTCGCGCCGCAACCGCCTGGTCATCGAGTTGGCCGAGCAGCCGCGCCGCCGCATAAAGGGTGCAGCCAAGGGCAAGGCGGTGGCCGAGTCGCAGGACATACTCCATGCGGAACTGTACGAGACGCTGCGGGCATGGCGCGCCGACAAGGCTTCGGAGCAGAAGGTGCCCGCATACACCGTCCTGCAGCAGAAGGCGCTGATCGGTATAAGCAATATGCTGCCGCGCACGATAGATGCCCTGCTGGAGGTGCCCTATGTCGGCAAGCGCAGTGTCGTAAAGTACGGCGACGACCTGCTGGAGATGGTGCGCGAATACTGTGCCGACAAGCACCTTGGCGACGGCGGTCAGTCCCCGTCGGGACTGTTTTAGTGATTGGCTGCGGCCAAAGGGTTTTTGTGGGAAAAACTGCCGGGTCTGTTTCCCGCCTCGGGTTTCACTTTCTTTGGATAAGATATGATGCGGCTCGGCTGCGCCAAATAATAAAACTGTGGTTTCTATTCGGCGTGGCACTCGGCTTTCACTATCTTTAAATAAGATAGGATGCGCCTCGGCATAAAAAAATCAAGCAAGCTTGTTTTTCTGCCTCGGCTTTCACTATCTTTGTCGCCCGATGGGCTTGCGTATTGAGTACAAGCCCCTAAAGACGAAAAAACAATCGACATGAACGCAAAAGTCAAAGGTTACGCCCTGGGTGCGTTGGCTGCCGCAGCTTACGGCATGAACCCTCTGTTTGCCCTGCCGCTCTACAAGGACGGCATGGATCCCTACTCGGTTCTCTTTTTCCGCTATCTGTTCGCTATTCCCATTCTCGGCATCATGCTCAAGGTACGCGGCCGCGGGTTCTCCGTCGCCCGCCGCGACATCGTGCCGCTGGTGGTGATGGGTCTGTTGCTGTCGCTCTCGTCGCTGTCGCTCTTCCTGAGCTACAACTACATGGAGGCCGGTATCGCCTCGACGCTGCTCTTCGTCTATCCCATCATGGTGGCCGTCATCATGGCCATCTTCTTCCATGAGCGTATTACCGCGCTCACGGCGACATGCATAATCGTGGCGCTGGCGGGTATAGCGTTGCTCTACCGCGGCTCCGACGGTGCGGTGCTCAACACCACGGGCGTGGTGTGGGTGATGGTGTCGTCGCTCTCCTATGCCATGTACATAGTTGGTGTCAACCGCCCGCAGCTGAAGGGTATAGCCACACTCAAGCTGACGTTCTACGCCCTTGTCTTCGGAATCTCGATATTCATCATCTGCACCGATTTCTGCCGTACGCTGACCATGCCCTCGGTGTGGTACATGTGGGGCAACGTCGTTGCGCTGGCTCTGTTCCCTACGGCCATATCGTTCCTCTGCACCACGCAGGCCATACAGTACATAGGTTCCACCCCGACGGCCATACTCGGTGCGCTGGAGCCCATCACCGCCGTCTTCTTCGGTGTGCTGGTCTTCGGTGAGGAGCTTACGCCGCGACTGGTATTCGGTATCATCATGATCATTGCGGCCGTCTCGGCGCTGGTTGCCGGCGGCAGCATCACCAGCCATCTGGTACGCTTCAAGAAGCTGTTCCCGCGTCTGCGGCGCCACCCGAATACGAAATAGCGGATATCGCATAATGAAAAAACGGAGTTCCGCATCCGAGACAGGATGCGGAACTCCGTTTTTATGTGCCGTAAGCCGGCGCTATACCTGTACCAGTCCGTTGCGGATGGCGTAGACGACGAGGCTCGCCGTATTCTTGCAGCCGCTCTTATCGAGTATGTTGGCGCGGTGCTTGTCGACGGTGCGCTTCGATATGAATAGTTTGTCGGCTATCTCCTGTGTCGAGAGACCCTGGCATATTCCGACGAGTATCTCTATCTCGCGGTCCGACAGCTGGTCGTGCTCGGCTATTGCCTGCTGCCGCTGTTGTGTGGCCTGGCTGCCGTCGGCACCGGGTACCGAGCGTATCGACTGCGAGAGCGACTCAAGCAGCGAGGCGCTAAAGTAGCTGCCGCCGCCGCATACCGTCTGCACGGCCTCGACCACCTCGTCGAAGGCCGAATCCTTCAGCATGAACCCCTTGGCGCCGCATTCGACCATCTCCGAGTAATAGACGCTGTCGCCGAACATCGATAGCGTGATTACCTTCATGTCGGGGTATATGGCCAGCGCGCGGGCCGTAGTCTGCGCCCCGTTCAGGCCGGGCATGGCGTAGTCCATGAATACCACGTCGGGACGTGTCGATGCGATCTGCTCGAGGAACTCCTCGCCGCTGGCGGCGTCCGCCACGACCTCGAAGTCGGGGCACATCTCCAGCAGCATCTTCAGCCCGTGGCGGAAGAGTGAGTGGTCGTCGACGAGGGCTATGCGTATCATCGGTTGCGTTTTTTTGCCCGCACCGGGCGCGGCGTCTCGATGGCGGCGGGGCTGGCGGCAAGGCGCTCGGCGCCGCGTACGTTTACCTTGACCGAGGCGCACATTCCGCGACCCTTCGACGAGCGTATGTCGAACAAGCCGTTGAGCGAGCTCACGCGCGAGTTTATGTTCGAGAGACCCATGCCGCAATCCATCATTGCCTGCGGGTCGAATCCGCGGCCGTTGTCGGAGTACTGCATTTCGAGCGTGTCGCCCGCAACCGAGAGCGAGAGGCGTATCTCGCTGCAGCCCGAGTGCTTGAGCGAGTTGGTTATAAGCTCGCACACCACGCGGTACATTATGACCTCGATGTCGGGGTCGTAACGCTCGCCGCGCAGGTTCGTGGCGAACGATATCTTGACCTTGTGCAGCGTGGCCGCCTTGTCGACGAAGATCTGTATGCCGCGGGCCAGGCCGAAGTCGGTGAGGGCGTGGGGCGAGAGGTTGTTCGATATCTCGCGCAGCGAGCGCAGGGCCTCGTCCACGACGTAGAGCGTGTTGTTGAATATCTCGCGCTGCTCGGACGACATGTCGCTGTGCGAGAGTGCCGAGAGCGATATCTTTGCCGACGAGAGCAGTGGGCCGAGGCCGTCGTGCAGTTCCTTCGAGAAGTTGGCGCGCGTCTTCTCCTCGGTGCGGAGCACGGCCGTGAGGATGCGGCGGTCCATGAGCTGGCGGTGGTGGTTCAGGCGGTCGATGTAGATGAAGAGCTTGTCGAGCAGCACTATTCCCACCGACACGCAGAGCGAGACGGCGATGTCGAACCACGTCATGGTAAGCATCGGCATAGGGTGGCCGTAGTTCATCCACAGCTGCACCACGCGCTCGACGCCAAGCACGAGGAAGCCGATGATGAAGAGTATCCAGATGGCGTTGTACTTCGTAACGCGCACCAGACGTATGGCGTAGTAGAGTGCGATGAACTGTACGATGATGGCCAGATATAGCAGTACGCGGATCATAGGCTTGTGTCGTTATGGGTTAAACAATGTTGTGTCGTGTGCGCCGCGGGGCGAGTGTCGCGGCAGCGGTTCAGTATGCGCTCGATGTCGGGACGGTGGGCGTATGAGGTCATGTCGACCTGTATGGGTACCACCGAGACGTAGCCGTTGGCCAGCGCCCACTCGTCGGTATCCTCGGCGTCGGGCTCGTAGTTGGTGTATGCGCCCGACATGGTGAAGCTGATGCGGCCGTCGGGATACACCGTGGGGCTGAACTGCTCGCGCCAGATGCCGCGGCACTGGCGGCAGAAACGTATGCCTCGTATCTGCTCCTGCTGCAGGTCGGGTACGTTGACATTGAGGCAGAAGGGCAGGCCGGGAGTTATGCCCTCGTCGAATACGGCCCTGATGATGCGGCGGGCGTAGTGCTTGGCGGCCGTGAAGTCGGCATTGGGGCTGTGGTCGGTGAGCGAGAGCCCTATGGAGGGTATGCCGTAGAAGCTGCCCTCGATGGCGGCGCCCATCGTTCCCGAGTAGAGTACGTTTATGGCCGAGTTCGAGCCGTGGTTTATGCCCGATATGACCATGTCGACACGGCGGTTGCCGAGCATGTGGTCGAAGGCCACCTTGACACAGTCTGTCGGAGTCCCGGTGAGGGTGTATATCTCGACACCGTCCGAGTCATGCACCTTTTCGAGCATGAGCTCCTCGGTGAGGGTTATTGCCTGGCTGCGGCCGCTCTGGGGCGTACGCGGCGCTACGGCTGTCACGTCGCCCATCTCGCGGGCCACGTCGATGGCAGCGGCGAAGCCCGACGAGGCGTAGCCGTCGTCGTTGGTTACGAATATGAGTTTTTTGCGATTCATTGCATGCGAGCTGTTAAATCAGAACAAAGATAGTGAAAGCCGAGTGCAGAGACAAATCGAAAACGCAGTTTTCGGAATTGGCTCGGCCGAGGCGCCTCCTATCTTATACAAAGATATGAAAATAATCCCATGCTTCGTCACGACGGGTCGATTTTTCGCCGCGGCGGAAAAATCCCGCCCGAGGGGTTGCAGATCTCGAAAATAAGATTTAATTTTGAATGATGCACTGTGGGTTGCGGTGCCGCATATCCATTCTGCAAACCTTTTGACAGCATAAATAACCTGAAAATAACCTTAATATGAAAGAGCTGAAACCTTACACCAAGAAGTACACGAACGCCGACTTCTATCACGACGGCGTTTTCGACGAGGCTGTGGCCAAGAAGGCCTTCCTTGACATGTTCGAGCACTACGGCGTGCCATTCACCCCGTTCCTGGAGCAGAATTTCTGGGTTGCGGACTTCGGTCTGGGCGACTTCGAGCATGTGGGTATGGGCGGTGTGTTCTGGATCAACAACCCTGAATACCGCTATTTCGGCCACGAGATATATCTGCTTCCCTCGCAGATGATCGTCGAGCACTACCATGTAGCCTCGCCCGATTACCCCGCCAAGCACGAGAGCTGGCAGGTACGCTCGGGCAGCGTATATAATTTCGGCATAGGCGATCCCACGCCCAACCCGCCCGCTCTGCCCGAGAGCCAGCGCGACTACATCACCGTAAGCAACTTCCACGTGATGCAGGTGGGTGACATCAGCGCCCTGAAGCAGCTGGAGTCGCGTCACTTCCTTATGGCGGGCGAGAACGGCGCCATCGTTACCGAGTACGGCACCTACCACGACAACGCCGGCCTGCGCTTTACCAACCCGCGCGCGAAGTTGTAGTATTGACCGACGGCACATAAAACGTATCATACCATGAGAACATTGAGCCATTTCGGAATCCCTGTTGCGGAGAAACCCGCCGGGGCGGCATATATCGAGCCCTTGAAGGTGTCGGTTACCGATTACGGCAAGAGCGCCAACAAGATCGAGTTCCTCTATTTCGAGCCCGACAGCCCGATGCACGACCTTGTGCAGAAGCAGGCACACGTGGCCTACGAGGTCCCCTGCCTGAAGTGTGAGCTTGAGGGGGCGAAGATCCTGCTCGAGCCTCTCGACTGCGGCGACATGACCATCGCCTTTGTTGAGGAGGAGGGTGTGGCCGTAGAGCTTATCGAGCGCCACTGACATAGCGCTTGCGCGTAACGTAACGTCCTGCCGCAGCACAGCGGCAGGACGTTTTTTATTGCTTCAGCGGGTGATAGCGTAAAAACGGAGTCCCGATCCATTGCAGGATCGGGACTCCGTTTGTTATGTTAAACCGTTTTGGCAAGGCGCATATTCTCCCTGTGACCGTTCCGTTGCCCGGGCATTTGCGGGCTGGATGGCCTCTGCGCCGCGGATTACTGCTTGCGCTTCTCCTTGGCCTCGATGCACTCCGTGGCGTGGGGTACACGCAACAGGCGCTCCTTGGGAATGAGTTTGCCCGTGGTCTTGCAGATGCCGTAGGTCTTGTTCTCGACACGTACGAGAGCCATCTCCAGGTTGCGGATAAACTTCAGCTGGTGGGCGGCCAGACGGCCGCTCTCCTCCTTCGAGAGGGTTGTGGCGCCCTCCTCGAGGACCTTGAACGTGGGCGAGGTATCTTCCGTATCGTTGTCGCCCGAATGGGTTATGGTGGAGCGCAGCAACTCGTAGTCTGCGCGTGCCTGCTCGAGTTTCTTGAGTATTATCTGCTTGAACTCGGCCAGGTCGGCGTCGCCATATCTTACTCTCTCCTCTGCCATAGCGGTAAAAATAGTTATAGGTTCTTACGTAAAGATAACTTATTTTTCGTGAACGGCCAAATCTTTCGCCCGAAAAGCGTCGCTATGCCTCCTGTACGCGCGTCACGGCTATGCGCAGCGGCTTGTCGTTGACGTCGCTGTCGACGACGAACGTACCCTGCGGCTCGGCCGCGTCCGTAACCTCGACGGCGAGCGTCTGCGAGGCGATGTAGTCGGCGAAGTCGGCGATGGCGCCCTCGACCTCGTCGTTGAGCTCGATCTGGACGCGGATCTTGTCGGTCACTTCGAATCCCGAATCCTTACGTATGTTCTGTATGCGGTTGATCAGCTCGCGGGCCACGCCTTCGCGGCGCAGGTCCTCGGTGACGGTGATGTCGAGCGCCACGGTGAGCTTGCCCTCCGTCGCCACGAGCCATCCCGGCATGTCCTCCGAGGTGATCTCGAAGTCGGCGGGCGTGACGGTGATCTTCTCGGCACCCATGTCGAGCGTCGTTTCGTCGGCGGCCTCGATGGCAGCGATCTGCTCCTGCGTGAAGGTGGCCGTCATGGCGGCTATCTGCTTCATGTACTTGCCGTACTTGGGACCGAGGGTCTTGAAGTTGGGCTTGATGCGCTTGGTTATCACGCCCGTGGTGTCGCTCAGCAGCTCGATCTGCTTGACGTTCACCTCGCCGGCGATGAGACCCTTTACGGCCTCGATGTGCCGCGCCGTGGCGGCGTCGAGCACCGGCACGAGGATCTTGGTCAGCGGCTGGCGCACCTTGATGTTGACCTTGCGGCGCAGGGCCAGCACCATCGACGATACGCGCTGTGCGATGTCCATCGTCTGCTCGAGCTCCGTGTCGATCAGCTTCTCGTCGGCCTCGGGGAAGAGCGCCAGGTGTACCGACGACTCCGTGTGGCGGCCGCTTACGGCATTCAGGTCGCAGAATATGCGGTCGGTGATGAAGGGGGCGAAGGGCGCCGCCAGCATCGATACCGTCTCAAGGCATGTGTAGAGCGTCTGGTATGCGGCCAGCTTGTCCTTGCTCATGCCGCCGCCCCAGAAACGCTTGCGGTTGAGGCGCACGTACCAGTTCGAGAGGTTCTCGCCGACGAAGTCCTGTATGGCGCGTGCCGCGGGCGTCGGGTCGTAGTCGTCGAGCCAGCGCGTAACGTCCTTGACCAGCGTGTTGAGCAGCGAGATGATCCAGCGGTCGATCTCGGGACGCTCGGCGACGGGTATCTCGGCCTCCTTGCCCGTGAAGCCGTCAACGTTGGCGTAGAGGGCGAAGAACGAGTAGGTGTTGTAGAGCGTGCCGAAGAACTTGCGGCGCACCTCGTCGACACCCTCGCGGTCGAACTTGAGGTTGTCCCACGGCTGCGAGTTCGAGATCATGTACCAGCGGGTGGCGTCGGCGCCGTAGGTCGAGAGCACGTCGAAGGGATCGACGGCGTTGCCCAGTCGCTTCGACATCTTGTTGCCGTTCTTGTCGAGCACCAGACCGTTCGATATGATGTTGCGGAATGCCACCGAATCGAACAGCATCGACGCTATGGCGTGCAGCGTGAAGAACCAGCCGCGCGTCTGGTCGACACCCTCGGCGATGAAGTCGGCGGGGAATACCTTGTCGAACGAGTCGGCATGCTCGAAGGGGTAGTGTATCTGGGCGTAGGGCATGGCACCCGAGTCGAACCATACGTCGATGAGGTCGCTCTCGCGGCGCATAGGCTCACCCTTCGACGAGGTGAGGACGATGCCGTCGACGTAGGGACGGTGCAGGTCGATGCGATAGGTCGAGTAGTTCTCGGCCGACATGTCGCCCACGCGGAAATTCTTGTAGGGGTTCTCGGTCATGTTGCCGGCGGCGATACTCTTGTCGATCTCCTCCATAAGCTCGGCAACCGAGCCTATGCACTTGATCTCCGAGTAGTCCTCCGTGGCCCAGATGGGCAGCGGCGTGCCCCAGAAACGCGAGCGCGACAGGTTCCAGTCGACCAGTCCCTCCAGCCACTTGCCGAAGCGGCCCGATCCGGTCGACTCGGGCTTCCAGTGGATGGTGCGGTTGAGCTCTATCATGCGGTCGCGCAGCGCCGTGGTGCGGATGAACCACGAGTCGAGCGGGTAGTAGAGCACGGGCTTGTCCGTACGCCAGCAGTGGGGGTACGAGTGGGTGTGCTTCTCTATCTTGAAGACCTTGTTCTGCGCCTTGAGCATAACCGACAGGTCGATGTCGAGCGTCGGGGCGTCGGGGCCCAGCGTGTCGTCGTAGGCGTTCTTGACGTAGCGGCCGGCGTACTCGCCGTAGAGAGCCACGTCGACGTTATCCTTGACGAACTGCGGGTCGAGATCCTCCACGGGGAAGAAGCGGCCCTTGCGGTCGACCATGGGCTGTGTCTTGCCCGCCTTGTCGATCATGAAGAGCGGGGCGATGCCTGCGGCCTTGGCCACACGGTCGTCGTCGGCACCGAACGTGGGGGCGATGTGTACGATACCCGTACCGTCCGACGTGGTGACGTAGTCGCCCAGGATCACGCGGAAGGCGTCGCCGTACTCGGCCAGGGTCTTTACCCACGGAATGAGCTGTATGTAGCGTACGCCCTCGAGGTCGGTACCCGTCCAGCCCGTCTCCTCGACTTCGAACGTGCCCTCCATCTTCTTGGTGAAGTAGCTGCCGACCAGCGCCTTGGCCATGATGATGTGCTGCTGCTCGTCGGTATAGGGGTTGCGGCACTTGATGCGCACGTATTCGATGGCGGGGCCTACGGCCAGCGCCGTGTTCGAGGGAAGGGTCCACGGCGTGGTGGTCCATGCCAGGAAGTAGAGCTTGCCGTCGACGCCCTCGAAGAGTTTCTCGCTGCGGGCGTCGCGCACCACCTCGAACTGCGCCGTGCAGGTGGTGTCCTTCACGTCGCGGTAGCAGCCCGGCTGGTTCAGCTCGTGCGTCGAGAGTCCCGTACCCGCGGCGGGCGAGTAGGGCTGTATGGTGTATCCCTTGTAGAGCAGGCCCTTGTCGTAGAGCTGCTTGAGCAGGTACCACAGCGTCTCGATGTATTTGTTGTCGTAGGTGATGTACGGATCGTCCATGTTGACCCAGTAACCCATCTTGTGCGTAAGGTCACGCCATACGTCGGTGAACTCCATCACGGCCTTGCGGCAGGTGCGGTTGTACTCCTCGATCGATATCTTGCGGCCGATATCCTCCTTGGTGATGCCGAGCTTCTTCTCGACGCCCAGCTCCACGGGCAGGCCGTGCGTGTCCCATCCGGCCTTGCGGTGTACGAGGTATCCGCGCTGGGTCTTGTAGCGGCAGATCGTATCCTTGATGGTGCGTGCCATGACGTGGTGTATGCCCGGCATGCCGTTGGCCGAGGGGGGACCCTCGTAGAATACGAACGTCGGATGACCCTCGCGCGTCGAGATGCTCTTGCCGAAGGTATCGTCGGCATCCCATCGCTTCAAAACCTCCTCTGCCGTTTTCGGCAGATCGAGTCCTTTGTACTCGTTGAATTTCATATAGAGCGAATGTTTTTTAATTGTCGATCGGTCTCTTCGCGCGCCGCATCGGGCGGGAAGAAATTCCGTTCGGAGCGGAATCCCGCAAATATACGAAATATAAACTCAAGTGACAAACCGACGGCCGTTTTTTGACGTCCCGCATGCCGATATCGCCGTGCCGGCGTTTCGCGCGCGCCCGCGTCGGACACGGAAAAGGGCCTTCCCTCGATCGGGAAAGGCCCTGTGTGCGATATATGTTTCCGCCTGTCGCAAAGGCGGTTGCGGCAGAGCGCCTCCGTGCGGAGAACCGTTGCCGTTAGAGGTGTATGAGCGTTTTTACGGGGGCGATCTTCTCGAGGCGCTTGCGGCCGCTCAGACCGTCCAGCTCGGCGATGAAGATGAACTCGTCGATGGCCACGCCGTACTCTTTGCCGTCGATGGTGATCTTCTGCTCGAGCAGCGACTGCGCGATGCCCTCGGCGGTGCCGCCCGTGGCCAGCACGTCGTCGATGACGGCTATGTGGAAGAGCCCGTCGTCGGCGCGGCCTGCGGCGATGTCGCTGATGCGGTAGTAGAGCTTGTCGAAGCCGTACTCCTTCTCGACCTTCACCTCGCGCAGGTCACCCTCGGCGAATGGCAGCTTGCCGCTCTTGCGTATGGGGATGATGTTCTCGACGCGGGGATCGGTTATGAGCAGCGGCGCCGTGAAGAGGAAGCCGCGGGCCTCGGGAGCCGCGATGTTGGGGGCGGTGAGGTTGTTGCCCAACTCGTTTATGAGGGTGTTGAACGTCTTCTTGTCCTGCAGGAAGGGGATGATGTCGACGAATACTATTCCCTGCTTGGGAAAGTTGTTGTAGAATTTCAGTGTATCTTTCATCTGCTGTGATGTTTAGCTTCCGCCGCCCTGGGCTGCGGGCTAACAAAAGTAGTAAAAAAAATCATACGCCGGAAGTATTTTGGGGCGAAACTCTCCGCAGTTTTGTTTTTTTTGCTATCTTTGCATCAATTGGAAAATAATGAACTTAAAATGCCGAAGTTTTATGACAAGGTGAATGTGTTGCATAAACCCGAATGGTTGAAGATACGCCTGCGCAGTGACGACGGATCCGCCGAGGTGGAACGTATAGTCAAGGAGCACTCGCTGCACACGATATGCAGCAGCGGTCTCTGCCCCAACAAGGCCGAGTGCTGGCGGCGCCGAACGGCGACCTTCATGATTCTGGGCGACATATGTACCCGCGGATGCCGATTCTGCGCTACAAAGACAGGCATTCCCCTTGCACCCGACGCCTCGGAGCCCCGGCAGGTGGCCGAGAGCGTGAGGCTTATGGGTCTTCGACATGTCGTCGTAACTTCTGTTACGCGTGACGACCTTCCCGACGGCGGCGCCGAACATTGGGCCGCTACGGTCAGGGCCGTGCGCAAAGAGAATCCCGACGCAACAATTGAGCTCCTTATTCCCGATCTGGACGCACGGGCCGATCTCATCGAGATCGTGGCGGCGTCCGAGCCCGATATCATCGGGCACAACATCGAAACCGTCGAGCGACTCACGCCGCTTGTACGCTCCCGTGCGAAGTATCGCACGAGCCTGCGTACACTGGAGTTGATCTCCCGCAGCGGCGCGGTCTCGAAGAGTGGACTGATGGTCGGACTTGGCGAGAGCGATGATGAAGTATTGCAAACCTTGCGGGACCTGCGTGATGCGGGTGTCGAGATTGTAACGCTTGGTCAGTACCTTCGGCCATCTCTGGAGCACTATCCCGTTGCGGCGTATATCACTCCCGAGAAATTCGAATGGTACCGGCTCCGTGCCCTGGAGATGGGCTTCGGCTACTGTGCGAGCGCACCGCTGGTGCGGTCGTCGTATCTGGCCGATGCCGCCCTTCAGAGCGTAAGACGCAAGGCGCGGGCGTAGCGTGACGGCAGAGGGCAATCCCCCTGCGGCGCGCGGCGCGGGCGTACGTTTGTAGAGCGTGCGTATGGAGGTATTGTACAAAGATCTTGGCCGTATGGGCTATGGCGAATGCTGGGCTCTGCAGCGGGCGTTGTTCGACGCGGTGCTGCGGGCGAAGGGCGCACGTGCCATGTTTGCCGATGAGGCCGCGGCGGCAATACCCGTGCCGGAGCCCGGTCCGCAGCAGGCCGGTTGGCTGCTGACGGTGGAGCACGATCCCGTCTATACGCTGGGCAAGAGCGGCAAGGAGTCGAACATGCTTGTCGGCGAGGCCTACCTGCGCTCGATCGGCGCCGAGTACTACCACATCGATCGCGGCGGCGACGTCACCTTCCACGGTCCCGGACAGATCGTGGCATATCCGATCATCGACCTTGAGCGTGTGGGCCTGGGCCTGCGCGACTATATCGACCGGCTCGAGGGCGCCGTCATCGACACGGTGGCCGAGTGGGGCATAGCGGCGGGGCGCATAGCGGGCGCCTCGGGTGTGTGGATCGATCCCGACGGGGCGCGCGCACGCAAGATCTGCGCCATAGGCGTGCGGTCGTCGCGCTATGTCACCATGCACGGCCTGGCGCTCAACGTAGCGACCGACCTGCGTTACTTCACCCATATCAATCCGTGCGGGTTCACCGACCGCGGCGTTACGAGCATCGAGCGCGAGGCGGGCCGAAAGGTGGACTTCGACGATGTAAAACGGCGCCTGGTGCGTCATTTAGAAGAGAAATTAAATGTTAGAATATATAAATAATAAAAACGTAAGTTATGCCTATAGAGAAGCGATGGGTGGTGAAACCCCATGGCGATCCCGAGGCCGTGGCCCGTCTGGCGAGCCACCTTCGCATGTCGCCCGTGCTCACCAACCTACTTGTACAACGAGGCATAGACACAGTAGAAAAGGCGAATAAGTTTTTCAACCCTCAGCTCTCCGACCTGCACGACCCGTTCCTGATGAAGGATATGGACAAGGCGGTGGAGCGCATCGAGCGTGCCGTGGCCAACAACGAGAAGATAATGGTCTACGGCGACTACGACGTGGACGGCACCACGGCCGTCGCTCTGGTCTACAAATTCCTTCGCCAGATAGGTCATCGGAACCTGGTTTTCTACATTCCCGACCGTTACAACGACGGCTACGGTATATCGATCCGGGGCATCGACTTCGCCGCCCGCAAGGGGGTGACGCTGACCATTGCGCTCGATTGCGGTATCAAGGCCGTGGAGAAGGTTGTCTATGCGAAAGAAAAGGGCGTGGATTTCATCATCTGCGACCATCACCTCCCCGCCGAGGAGATACCCGAGGCGGTAGCGGTACTCGACCCCAAGCGGGCCGACTGTAACTATCCGTTCGACGAGCTGTCGGGCTGCGGCGTGGGCTTTAAGCTGGTGCAGGCCTATGCCATGAAGCACGGCATCCCGTTCTCGCAGATCGAGCACCTGCTCGACCTGCTGGTCGTGAGCATCGCCTCCGACATTGTACCTCTGACGGGGGAGAACCGCATCCTTGCCTACTACGGTCTGGAGCGGTTGAACCGCATGCCTTCGTCGGGACTGCACTCGATAATCAAGATCTGCGGTCTGGACAAGCACAACATCACCATCGACGACATCGTCTTCAAGATCGGCCCGCGCATCAATGCCGCCGGCCGCATGCGGATGGACGAGCACGACGAGAATGCCGCCCCCTCGGGCGGACATGCGGCGGTGAACCTGCTCATCGAGGGCAACGAGAAGGTGGCGCAGGAGTTCTGCGGCATAATCGACGCCTACAACCAGGACCGCAAGAACATCGACCGCAGCGTGACGCAGGAGGCGCACGACTACATCGAGTCGCACCCCGAGATGAAGAACCTGAAGAGCACGGTGATCTACAGCCCCAAGTGGATGAAGGGCATCGTGGGCATCGTCGCCTCGCGCCTTATCGAGACCTACTACCGCCCGACGGTGGTGCTGACGATGAGCAACGGCTTCGTGACGGGTTCGGCGCGTTCGGTGCCGGGATTCGACCTCTACCAGGCCGTGGAGTCATGCTCCGACCTGCTGGAGAACTTCGGCGGCCACATGTACGCCGCAGGCCTTACGATGCGCCCCGAGAATGTCGAGGCCTTCACCAAACGCTTCAACGACTATGTCGAGGAGCACATCGACCCGCAGATACTTGTGCCGCAGGTGGATATCGACAGCGAGCTGTTATTCTCTGACATCACGCCGGCGTTCTATCGCCAGCTGAGCAGTTTCCAGCCCTTCGGACCCGGGAATACGGCGCCGGTGTTTGTGACCTACGGCGCGAGCAACCACGGCGACGCGCGTCTTGTGGGTGCCGAGATGGAGCACCTGCGCATGGACCTGGTGCAGAAGCAAAAACCCAATACGACGATGCAGACCATCGCCTTCCAGCAGCCCACGCACTACGAGTGGATACGCTCGGGCAAGGCCATCGACGTATGTTACCAGATCGTCGAGAACCACTACCGCGGTACGGTTACGACGCAGCTGCGTATAAAGGATATAAAGCCTGTCGGCCGCTGACGGCGATCCTACGGCGGAACGACTGACAACGAAAAATGCAAGCGCGCTCTATCGCTGTCCGCTTCGGCGGAGGGAGGAAAGTCCGAGCAACGCAGAGCGCCGCACGAGTTAACGGCTCGACGTCCGTGAGGGTGTAGTAGCGTAACAGAAAATAACCGCCTGCCGCGGCCTGTGCCGGCGGCCGGTAAGGGTGAAAAGGCGGGGTAAGAGCCCACCGCGGAGGCAGCAATGTCGTCCGGCTGTACGCCTTGCGGGTTGCAAGACCATGTATATCGACAATTAAGGGTTGCTCGCCCGATGTCGAGGGGTAGGTTGCTGGAGGCCGCAGGTGACTGCGGTCGTAGATAAATGATAGAGGCCCCTTTCGGGGGGAACAGAACTCGGCTTACAGCGCTTGCATCATTTCAGGGGATGCCCTTTTCGGGCGTCCCCTTTTTGTGTCTGCCTGCGCCGCTGCAGGCAGGCGGAGCCGTGCGGCCTCAATACTTCGCACTGGAAGCCGGCCTTTTTCGTATGCGGCGGCCCGAGGTATCTGCGCAAGGAAGTATAAATGAAACGGCCTCCCATCGCGGGAGGCCGTTTCGTGTCAAGCCGTCATGAGGCTGCCTACTCGTATATCTCTACGGCAACCTTTCCGGTTATGCCCGACGGGGGCAGCGGGGTTGAGGCGTTGTAGGGGTTCACCAGAAGCGATATCTTGCGCTCCTCGGGCGGCAGCTGCATGTCGCCGACGATGCGGTTTACCCACTTGTTCACAACCTCCACGCGCAGCGTGTTGCGTCCCTTCTTGACGCAGTCGGTAATGTCGACCTTGTAGGGCGGGCACCATGCGCCGCCGGCGTAGTGGTCGTTGACATACACCTTGGCCATGGCCTCGACGCGGCCCAGGTCGAGCAGCGTGCGCTCGGCGCCGGCATTGTCGAGATCGAATTCCGTCGTGTATGTTATCGTTCCCGAGAAGTAGCGCACTTCGGGGGCGGCATTCTGCGCCAGGTCGGCGGGCGATGCCATCTCTATGGCTGCGGGCGACGAGAGCTTGCCGTCGAAGGCCACCTGCCACGGGGCGGTTATCTCCACGGTGGCGTCGGGGGCGGGGCTGTTCTCCGTACCGGCGGTGGGCGTACCCTTGCCGCGGAATACCACGAAACAGCTCTCCAGCGGTTCGAGATGCAGCGGAACGCATACGCCCGATGCCGTGGCCTCGAACTGCGGCAGCACTGCGATCGAGCCGTCGACGGGGTTCCAGCGTTCGGGCGCCATCGAGGGATCGACACGGAACTCTACGGTCGACGTTACGGCCTCGCCGCTCTGGTTCGAGACGAAGTATATCTCCGTTCCCATCATCGAGCGGTGGTTGTAGAGCAGCGGAGCGCCGCTCTCCGTGCGGAAGTCGGGTTCGAGCCCTATCTCGGCGAAGAGCTCCTCGAGCGAGTATCCGTTGTATACGCGGCCCGTGCCGTAGGCGTTCGAACCCTTGCGGTCGAAGCACTCGCCCCACATCTCGCGCGACATGCGCTCAACTTCGGTGTCGGCGGCGGGGTAGTTCTGCATGCTGGGCGAACGGAGGGGCGGCTGTCCGAGGACGATGGCTCCGTCGTTGACCATACGCTCGATCTTGGCCAGCAGCTCGGGGCGCATGGTCTCCACGGGCGGCAGCACCAGCACGCGGTAGGCCGTGCCGTGGGGCAGCGAGATGTATCCGTGGCGGACGTTGGCGTCGCGCATGAGCACCTCGGCGTTGATGTAGTCGAACTGGTAGCCTGCGGGCATGGCGGGCGACTGTTCGCCCGTCATCTTGGGCGCGTCCTCGCCTATGAGGTATGCCACGTCGGCTATGTTGAGGCCCTGCTGCAGCATGTAGTTGCAGCGTTTCAGGTAGTCGGTGAAGAGGTCCATCTGGCTGAACCACGTGTTGTTGGCGTCGAACTCGTTGCCGAAGGGGGCGTTGATGCCCGGGTAACGCGACGTGTCGGCCTGCTCGATGTAGAGGTGCAGCAGCGTCGAGTTGATACCCTCGGAGAAGAAACGGTCGGTGCGCTGTTTCATGTCGACGGGGGCGCGCGAGTAGGCGGGGCCTCCCGAGGTGTTCGACTCGGCCCAGATGAGGCGCTTGCCGTAGATGTGTCCGCACGACGAGGCGGCGCGGTTCTCTATGTCGCCGAGGCTGCCGGCGCTCCAGTACTCGCCCGCGATTTCGTCCGACTGTCCGCCGTACTGCAGGAACTCGCCCGGGAAGACCCAGTGGCCGTAGCACTCGAGCCATGTGGTGAGTCCGTACTCGTGGCTCACGTCACGCAGTCCGGCTACGTACTGGTACGCGACCTGGTCGGCTATGAGGCGTCGCAGGTCCCACAGGAAGCGGTCGCTGCGGTCCTGGTCGCCCACCACGTAACCGTAGTATGCGGGCAGGTAGGGCAGCATCGAGTAGCCGTAGACCGACTCGAAGGTCTGCATGAAGTCGTCGGTGAAGTTCTGTCCGCCCGTCTCGTAGCTGTCCTGCACGACAACCTTGAACGACTTGCGGTCCTCGGCCGGTATGCGGCGCAGGATCTCGCCGATGAAGGCATCGAAGTGGGTGCGGACGTGGCGGCTGCTCATCTTGTCGATCTCGAGACCCGTCGCCTCGGGCGTGGCGGGGCCGTTCGTTACACCTGTGGGCGTCATGCCCGTGCGCATGACGATCCAGCGCCCCTCGGGCACGTCCCACTTGAGGGTGCCGTCGGCGGACATCGAGGCCGATATGTCCTTCACCGATGCGGGGTCGATGGCGCATTCCGTGCGGTCGATCTCGGCCTGTGCCGGCCACATGTAGTGGCTCCAGTAGGGCAGCGGCGTCTGGCACATTTTGGCGAGTGTCTTCTCGGCATAGGATGCTATGCGCGGCTGTGCCGAGAGCTCGACTTCGGCCAGGCCTCCGGCCTGACCGGCGGCGTCGGTCACAAGGCGGAAACGGCGTGCCGTGGTGGCGGGGAACGATACGGTTACGGGGGCATAGGGGTCGAATCCCACGTTGAGGGCGGGGTTCGAGCGGTCGACCGCGAAGGTGGCTATGGTGCGGTACTCGCCGTCGGTCTCGGCCTCGAGACGTGCGCCGTAAGCCGCGGGCGAGGGCAGCAGCTTGAGCGTAAGCGACCGCGCCGTGTACGGCTCGCGGCAGTTGAATGTTATGGTGTTCGCGCGGCCCGCAGGCAGCGAGATGCCCGTGGCGGCGTCGCCGTCGATTACGGCATCCGCGTCCTTGGCCTTGAAGTCGGTCTTGACCCTGGCGTCGGGGCGTGAGGCATAACCCTCGGGAGCGGGGTAGGCTATCGTGCGTACATCTTCGAAGTCGGCGGCGGGAGCCTCGATACGGGTCTCGATATGGCGCGGGCCCTCGACGACGATCTGCGCCGAGGCGAGGTAACGCATCGCCTCCTCGGGCTTGACCCACGGGCCGCCCGACTGGCTCCATCCCGGCGAGTTGAATATGCCGATCTCAATGCCCAGCTCGGTGGCGGTCTTTAGTGCCGTGTGGAGTATCTTCCACCACTCGTCGCTCATGAGCAGCACGTTTCGGTCGGTGTAGAGGCCGTCCTGCCCGATGTTACCGATGAAGGCGCGGTTTATGCCGGCGCGTTTCATGGCGTGCAAGTCGCGCACGACACCCTCCTCGGATATGTTGCCCGAGATCCAATACCAGTATACGCCCGTCTGTACCGATTCGGGCGGTGTGGCGAAGTTGCGGGCGAGTTCGCCCGACGAGGTACAGGCTCCTGTGATGGCCAGCGCAGCCGTGACGGCGGCCGCAGCGAGTAGTCTCTTCATATGGTTGGTTGTGAAAGATTGCACTTATCTACAAATATACCGATTCCGGCGGATAAAAACAACAGCGTCCCGTGCGGCGGCCGTTGAAGTATCAAAAGAGTTACAAATAGGGTCAAAACAGCCAGTGGCGGCCTGCGTTGCGGCCTTCGCGGCAAAAACGGAAACCGCCGCAACCCCGATACGGGTTGCGGCGGTTCGCTTGGCGGTATCCTTTCGTTCGGCCCTTGCCGTTGCTGACTTACTTGGCGTAGCTTACGGCGCGGGTCTCGCGGATGACGGTGATCTTCACCTGTCCGGGGTAGGTCATCTCGTCCTGGATCTTCTTTGCTATGTCGTGCGAGAGTGCCTCCGACTCCTGGTCCGACAGCTTATCGGCGCCGACGATGACACGCAGCTCGCGTCCGGCCTGGATGGCGTAGGTCTTCACCACGCCGGGGTACGAGAGGGCTATGTCCTCCATCTCCTTCAGACGCTTGATGTACGACTCCACCACCTCGCGGCGTGCTCCCGGGCGTGCACCCGATATGGCGTCGCACACCTGGATGATGGGCGCGATCATCGACGACATCTCCACCTCGTCGTGGTGGGCGCCGATGGCGTTGCATATGTCGGCCTTCTCCTTGTACTTCTCGGCGAGCTTCATACCGATTATTGCGTGCGGCAGTTCGGGCTCGTCGTCGGGCACCTTGCCTATATCGTGCAGAAGACCGGCGCGGCGTGCCGCCTTGGGGTTGAGGCCCAGCTCCGAGGCCATGATGCCTGCCAGATTGGCAGTCTCGCGGGCGTGCTGCAGCAGGTTCTGTCCGTATGACGAGCGGTATTTCATCTTACCGATAAGACGTATGAGCTCGGGGTGTAGTCCGTGTATACCGAGGTCGATGGCCGTACGCTTTCCTACCTCGACGATCTCCTCCTCGATCTGCTTCTTTACCTTGGCCACGACCTCCTCGATGCGGGCGGGGTGGATGCGTCCGTCGGTTACCAGCTGGTGCAGTGCCAGACGGGCTATCTCGCGGCGTACGGGGTCGAAGCCGCTGAGGATGATTGCCTCGGGCGTGTCGTCGACGATGATCTCGATACCCGTCGCAGCCTCCAGGGCGCGGATGTTGCGGCCCTCGCGGCCGATGATGCGGCCCTTTACCTCGTCGCTGTCGATGTTGAAGACGGTGACTGCGTTCTCGATGGCCGTCTCCGTCGCAACGCGCTGTATCGAGGTGACGATTATGCGCTTGGCCTCCTTGGTGGCGGTGAGCTTGGCCTCCTCGATGGTCTCGTTGACGTATGCCGCAGCCTCGGCCTTGGCCTCCGACTTCATGTTCTCGATGAGGATGTTCTTGGCGTCGTCGGCGCTCATGCCCGAGATCTGCTCCAGACGGGCGTTCTGCTCGCGGATGACACCGGCCAGCTCCTCCTTGCGGGCGTTGAGGCTCTGCAGCTGGTTCTGCACCTGCTCCTTGAGGCGGTCGTTCTCCTTGATCTTGTTGTCGAGGTCGCGCTGCTGTGCCGCAAGGTTCGACTCCATCTGCTTGGCGCGCTGCTCGCTCTGGGCGATCTTCTGGTTGCGCTCGTTGACCTGGCGGTCGTGCTCGCTCTTGAGCTGGATGAACTTCTCCTTGGCCTGGAGGATCTTCTCCTTCTTTATCATTTCACCTTCGGCCTCGGCCTCCTTCAGGGCGGCGGCACACTGCTTGCGGATCGTGTTCTTGGTGATATATGTGGCCACGAGCACGTATATGCCGGCACCCACAAGAGCCGATATGATGGCGGTGATGAGTATTATTAACGGTGTTCCCATGATGGTTTAGAACTGTTTTTTGGTTGTTAATATTAAGTAGTTGTAGTAAGTGTTGTCAAATATATGTAATGTATCCGTACCGTGCCGCAGGCGGCCGTGACCGGTAAAAATATAAAAAACCCGCATAGAGAATCCTTAACTTGTTTGACGAATCTGCCGATAAGTCAATGTGTGGGGCTCCGAGAGCTCGCAATCTTCCAACGGTGTCCGCAGACACACCGGCCGAAACCGGTTAAGGCCTGATTTTGAAAAACCGAGAGTTGACCCAATGTAAAAAGTGTTCAGGTTCGCAAAGCTTTAAGGAATCTATGCGGGTAGATTTTCTGTATGTAAAGAACTCGTGTAAATATCTCGTTTGTCTGTCGTTCGTCCTGTGTGCCGGCGCAGTAGGCCTCTCGCGGAGGCTTCTGTCGCTGCTCTGACCTTCGCTCCTTACGGGGCAGGATCGGGCGGCCGGCTATTTCGTCCCCTTGCGCTGGGCGGGGATGCGGTTGAGGTGGCGGTCGAGCTTCTGCGAGAGTTCGTCGAGGGCCTTCATGTCGTCATCCGATAGCTGGTTCTGTCGGGCGATGGCTATGTTGTCTATGGCGAACTGCAGCGCCGTTATGGCCAGGCAATCCTGCGCCGAGACGCTCTCACCGTATGTCTTCTGCAACTTGCCCACATTGGTGTTGACCTGTTTTTCTGCCAGACGGTACACCTCTTCTTTTTCGGGTGCTATGTCCATTTCGTAGACGCGGCCCGATACTCTGAGACGTATTTTCTGTTTCGATGCAGTCATTGGTCATCCGTCAGCTCTGCTGCACTTTCGTGAGCAACGCTATGCACTTGTCAACCTCCCGCAATAATCGGTTGATGCGCGCACGCGATTTGGTCTTGTCGGTCGTATTACCGCTGAGGCTTTCGGCTAAGCGGAGACGTTCGACCTCGGCCTTGAGGTCACGTATCGTCTCCTCCCGTTGCCGGGCCTCGGCCCGCAGCGCATCTCGTTGTTGAAGCAGTTGCGCGTATTCGGCCTCGAGCTTTTCGTATTGCCCGATTATCCTTGCCGCCTGTGCTTCGATATGCGTTATGATGCTTTTGCAAGCCATCTGCTACGGTCTATACGAGGTTTTGACACTCAAAGGTAGTAAAAAAATATCTACGGAACAAATTTTAGTGGTAGTGTAAACTATTTTTACTACATAGTGCCTTACGTCGAGTTGTGTCTTATGAGTGCCCTAATATATGTGGAAAGTTTATCTACGGAACTGAATACGAGCCCTTGGTTGAGTTGTTCGCATCGGCGGCGTTCGTTGGCGGAAGAGGCCCATGCGGCCGTAAGACAGCATATACCGACATCTCTGCATGATTCTATGTCCCGTACGGTGTCTCCAATGTATATCGCTTCTTGTTTCTCCAGCCCGTATTTATCCAGCAGGTACCGCAAGTTATCGGCCTTGATATCTTTTGAAAAACCGCCCGTGAGTATGGAGTCGAACGTGTTAAGCAGCCCGAATTGCTCAAGGGTGGCCGAGCAACTGCCGATACCTTTGCCTGTCACCAATGCGGTTGTCAACCCTTGTTGCCGCAGGTATGTTATCAGTTGCTGTATGCCATCAAACGCGCTGGGACATATATGGTGCAAGCTTCTGTATATTTCGGTAAAAGTGGACACGGCATTCGGGTCATCGTATCCGAGAAGGCGAAACAGCGTGCCTCGATCGTTGAGTCCGATTGAAGCGTCTATCTCCGCATCGGTTACGGTATGGCCGAGATGTCGCTCGACGACTTCGCGCAGAGCGCGCAGGCTTAAGTCGACGGTGTCGCCTATGGTACCGTCGAGATCGAATGCAACAAGCCGTAACATCGTTTTACTTTATATTTATCTGCCGCAGTATGCGGCAGGGGTTCCCGGCGGCCAGTACGTTGGCCGGAATATTTTTTGTGACGATGCTGCCTGCGCCGATAACACTGCCGGGACCTATGGTTACACCCGGCAGGATGATTGCTCCGCCTCCTATCCAGCATCCGTCGCCGATGGATACGGGCAGGGCGTAGGTGCGGCGTTCGTAGCGGATGCCGCCCGCTTCGGGGTGTGGGGCCAGTCTTTCGATGAGGTCGACGGGATGCGTGGCCGTGTATATCTGGACATTGGGTGCGATGAGTACATTGCTGCCTATGTCGATACGGTTGCAGTCGACAAAGGTACATCCGGTGTTGACCGTGACGTTATCGCCGATATGTATATTGCATCCGTAGTCGCATGTGAAAGAGTGTCCCACCGATACGTTGTGGCCTATGCTGCCTAGCATGTCGAGCAGAAGAATGCGTTTCTGTTCCGATGCGTCATATGGCAGGGCGTTGTATTGCATAAGCAGATGCTGTGTACGGGCTTTCAATTCCAGAAAGAACGGATCGTGGCAGTCATACCACTTTCCAGCCATACATTTTTCGTATTCGGCATTCATATCAGCTGTTTTTTTGATGGTTTATGACAAAAATATACATTCTTTACAGTCTGAATGCGGTATATTATTTCGTCGTTTCGGTAAAAATCGGATTTTTTAGGTTATATTCGAATATGAAACGGGAAAATCTTCACAGCGCGTTTGAAATCGGATTCAGTCGGCATGATTCTATGCGACTAAAGGAGCATGGCCACACCTTCTTCGAATTGGTCTACATATTTTCCGGTACGGGTTTGCAGTGGATCAATGGCAACTGTTTCCCATATCACGACGGCCATCTGTTCATGATAACGCCTGGCGATACTCATTCGTTCGAGATACATACCCCGACAGAGTTCGTAAATATTCGCTTTAATGATATATATGTGCACTCGTCTGTGTTCGGAGCCGAGAATATCCGCCGGCTTGAGTTCATCCTGCAGCATGCCAATCACCGACCGGGCTGTATTCTTCGCAATACGTCCGACAAGCGGCTGGTTAAGCCCTTGGTAGAGGCCATAGTTAGGGAACAAACCGATAGAAAACCTTACGGCGACGAAATCGTGGCACATTGTGTCAATACGATAATCGTAGTCGTGGCGCGTAATATAGCCATGTTTATGTCGGAGGGTATCGATGAACGAGCAGATACGCGTACGCTGGATATATTGCGTTGCATACAGTCTTCGATCTATGATACCGGGCGCGCTCGAGCATGCGATATAAGCCGCCGTTTTGGTATTGCCGCAAGCTACCTTGGCCGTTACATGAAACGCCATACAGGTGAGACTTTGCAGGAATATGTGACGCGTTACCGTCTGATGTTGGTTGAAAACAGGCTGTTACACAGTCGTAAACGTGTGGGAGAGATTGCCGACGAGTTGGGATTTGCCGACGAAAGTCATCTTAACAAGTTCTTCCGTAAACACAGAGGGTGCTCTCCGACCGAGTGGCGACGTAATCCGGCAATTGATAAGGGGCAGATACCGTAAATATCTGCCCCTCTTTATATAAGTTGAGATTTTTCATTTGCTTCGCCCAGCTGTTATCGGCGAGGCACCACCTCGGCATAGAGGTCGTAGTCCTCGGCGGCGGTGATGCGGGCGTCGTAGAATGTGCCGCGGCGCAACTGGCGCTGCGAGGCGGGGATAAGTATCTCCTGGTCGACCTCGGGCGAGTCGTACTGCGAACGGGCCACGTAGAAGTCGCCCTGGCGCGAGTCGACTATAACGCGCATCGTGCGGCCGACGCGGGCGAGGTTGTTCTCGAGCGATATGCCCTCCTGCAGGCGCATGATGCGGTCGACGCGGCGCTGCTTCTCCTCCTCCGGCACGTCGTCGCGCAGATTGAGGGCCGAGTACGTACCCTCCTCCTCCGAGTAGGGGAATACGCCCAGGCGCTCGAAGCGCACCTCGCGCACGAACTGCTCCAGCTCCTCGATGTCGGCCTCCGTCTCGGTGGGGTATCCCACCAGCAGCGTCGTGCGCAGCGCTATGTCGGGTATGCGGCTGCGCAGCCGCTCGATGAGGGCCATCGCCTCGGCCTTGGTGTGGCGGCGTTTCATGGCCGTGAGCATGCGGTCGGATATGTGCTGGAAGGGTATGTCGAGATACTTGCATATCTTGGGCTCCGATGCCATCACGTCGATCACCTCGTCGGGGAATGCCGTCGGGTAGGCGTAGTGGAGGCGTATCCACTCGATGCCGTTGATGCGGCAGAGTGCCGTGAGCAGCTCGGCCAGGCGGCGGCGTCCGTATAGGTCGATGCCGTAATAGGTGGTGTCCTGCGCTATGACCATAAGTTCGCGCACGCCCGAGGCGGCGAGCTTGCGAGCCTCGTCGAGGATGGTCTCCATCGGCACCGAGACGTGCTCCCCGCGTATGAGCGGTATGGCGCAGTAGCCGCATTTCCAGTTGCACCCCTCCGAAATCTTGAGGTAGGCGTAGTGGCGCGGCGTGGTGAGCAGGCGCTCCGTCTCCAGCTCCGTGCGGTGTTCGGCGCCGAGGGCGGCGGCTATGCCCGCCCAGTCCTTCACTCCGAAGTATTGGTCGACCTCGGGTATCTCGGTGCGCAGCTCGTCGGCGTAGCGCTCGCTCAGGCACCCGATGACGAAGAGGTGGTCGATGCGCCCCGCCTGCTTGGCCGCCACGGCCGAGAGTATGGTGTCGATGCTCTCCTTCTTGGCGTCGCCGATGAAGCCGCAGGTGTTGATGACGACGGTGCGGGCGTCGGTGCGGTCGCTGTCGAAGCGCACCTCGTATCCCGACGCGGCGAGCTGTGCCATCAGGTGCTCGCTGTCGACGGTGTTCTTCGAGCAGCCGAGGGTTATGACGTTTATCTTTTTCACCTTTTTACGGATTTTAATGTGTGTGCCCGGCGGGCGGCCTTTGGCTTGCCCGTGCCCCGGTGCGTTACTCCTTCTTCTCGCCGAAAAGGGCGTTTACGAACTCGCGGCGGTCGAATATCTTCAGCTGGTCGATGCCCTCGCCTATGCCTATGTAGCGCACGGGGATGTGGAACTGGTCGCTGATGCCGATCACCACGCCTCCCTTGGCCGTGCCGTCGAGCTTGGTGATGGTGAGCGACGTCACCTTCGTGGCGCGCGTGAACTCGCGTGCCTGCTCGAAGGCGTTCTGTCCCGTCGAGCCGTCGAGCACGAGCATCACCTCGTGCGGCGCGTCGGGTATGACCTTGGCCATGACGTTGCGTATCTTCGTAAGCTCGTTCATCAGGCCCACCTTGTTGTGCAGGCGGCCCGCCGTGTCGATCAGCACCACGTCGGCCTTGTTCGCCACGGCCGACTTCAGCGTGTCGAACGCCACCGATGCGGGGTCCGACCCCATCTCCTGACGTATCATCGTGGCGCCCGCACGCTCGGCCCACACGGCCAGCTGGTCGATGGCGGCGGCGCGGAAGGTGTCGGCGGCGCCTATGTATACCTTGCGGCCCGCCTTGACGAGCTGTGCCGCCAGCTTGCCGATGGTGGTGGTCTTGCCGGCGCCGTTGACGCCCACGACCATCATCACGTAGGGCATGCCCTCCTTGACCTCGAGGCCGAAGTTCTCGGTCGACGAGTGCGACTGCTCGAGAAGCGAGGCAATCTCGTCGCGCAGGATGGCGTTGAGCTCCGATGTGTTCATGTATTTGTCGCGTGCGATGCGCTCCTCGATGCTGCGGATGATCTTGACGGTGGTCTCGACGCCCACGTCGGAGGTTATGAGCACCTCCTCCAGGTCGTCCAGCACCTCGACGTCGACCGTCGAGCGGCCCGCCACGGCGCGTGCTATTTTCGAGAAGAGCCCGCTCTTGGTCTTTTGCAGGCCCTCGGCCAGCTCCTCGCGCTCGCGCTGCTGCTCGGCCTGGTTCTGTGCTGCGGCCTGATCGGCGGTATTGTCCTGCTTTTTCTTGAAGAGATCGAAGAATCCCATATCGTTGGATGTTTTGCGTTTGACTGATATTCCGCAAAAATACGATTTTTCCGCAATATACGCAATATGGCCCGGCCGATGGCGCACTGCGGGCAACACAAAAGGCGCCTCCCGCTGGGAGACGCCTTTTGTATTAGACGCCGTGGTCTAATGCAATGGTGCTTAGTTGGCGAAGTATGCCTTGATGTCGGCCTCCTCGAGGATGCTCTGCTCCTTGAACACGTAAGCGCCCGTCTTCTCCGACTTCACCATCTTGATACACTTGGTGTATTTTTTGTTTGTACCCGTTTTAAGGGTGGCGACGACTTTCTTTGCCATAGTTCAGTTGCTGTTTACTTGATTTCACGATGTAACGTAACCCTCTTCAGATACGGATTGTACTTGCGACGCTCCAGACGGTCGGGGGTATTCTTCTTGTTCTTGGTGGTGATGTAGCGCGACATTCCTGCCACACCGCTCTCCTTCTGCTCGGTGCACTCGAGAATCACCTGCACTCTGTTACCTTTCTTTGCCATTTGTCACTGTGGTTTTTAGTAGACGTTCTTGGGTGCGACAGCCTCCTTCAGAGCGGCCGAGAGACCCTTCTTGTTGATAGTTTTCATACCGGCGGCGGTTACCTTCAGGGTAAGCCAGCGGCCCTCCTCCTCTGACCAGAAGCGCTTGGTTTTCAAGTTGGGATTGAACTTGCGCTTGGTCTTGCGGTTCGAGTGAGAGACATTGTTGCCAATCACCGAGCTCTTACCTGTAATTTCGCAAACTTTCATCGTTTCGTTTTGTTATTGTTAAGCATGCCCTCGCAATAAGGGTGCGCAAAGATAAACATTTTTTACGAATAATCAATCCCCGCGCCCTCTTTTTCTCCGCATACCGCTCCGGGCCTCCGCCGCGCCTACTCCAGCAGGCGGCGGTAGAGCTCTATCTCGGTGGGGTCGCCTATCGACTTGCCCTCGACGTCGGAGAGCTTCACGCACTTGCGCAGCTGCTGCTTGTCGTTCATGCGGCAGGTCGAGAGCTTCATCACTATGTTGCAGGGCGTGTATCCCGTGTCGTTGGTTATGTTGGTGCCTATGCCGAACGAGCAGCGTATGCGGCCCTCGCACGCCTTCTTGATCTCGGCGGCGCGGGGGAAGTCGAGTGCGTCGCTGAAGATGATGGTCTTGGTCATGGGATCGATGCCCAGTTCCTTGTAGCGCGCCACGGCCATGTCGATGAAGCGCAGCGGGTCGCCAGAATCCTGACGTACTCCGTCGAAGAGCGATGCGTGTTTCTTCGAAAAGTTCTTGAAGAAGACCTCCGAGCCGAAGCTGTCGGTGAGCGCTATGCCCAGATAGCCGTCATATACGTCCACCCAGTGCTCCATGGCCAGGTAGTTGGCCTGGCGCGGGCCTCCGTTGACGGCGGCGATGAACATGGGCAGCTCGTGGGGATACGTACCGATCATCTTCATGCCGAGGGTCATTGCAAGGTAGCAGTTCGACGTGCCGGCGCAGTAGCGTGCCTCGCGGCGTATGTACTCCATCACGGCGCGGTGTACCTCGAACGAGAAGCGGCGGCGCGTGCCGAAGTCCGAGAAGAGCAGGTGCTCGGCGTTCGACAGCTCGATCTTCTCCTTCAGGCGTGCCATGACGCCGCTCATGTCGGCGGCGTGGGTACTGTTGCGCAGGGCCGAGACGGTGGTGAGGACGGCGATCTCGTAGAGCGTAACCTTATACATGAAGTCCGACGCCTCGATGTGCAGGTGTCCGTGCTCGTCGATCCACGTCCTTATGCGCTTGGGGTCGAAGCGGAAGCCGCGCAGCCACTCGAAGTAGTTCTGCGGGATGAAGCGGCAGTTGGCGACCATGTAGGCGAACTCCTCGTCGGTGAGGGCGAGGCGGCCCAGGTCGTCGAAGGCGCTGCGCAGGCGCTCGACGAACGCCTGGTCGTAGACCGTTTCGTCGCGGTCGTGGAAGACGAAGGTCCCCTCGGCCTGCGGGAAGAGCTTGAAATAGGCGTACGACGTGGTGAACTTGTAGAGGTCGGTGTCGAGGATTGATTGTACGTACATGGCTGTTCGGTGTGTGGTGTTATTTCTGTTTCAGGTCGCGTTTGAGCTCGTCGTAGAGCATCGATATGGCATATGCCGAGGCGCGGTTTATCACCTGCCCGCGGTCGGTGCCCGAGTCGCGCATCATGCTGACCGTGCGCGTGGGCGTGGCCACGGCGAACCATACCGTGCCGACGGGTTTCTCGGGAGTGCCTCCCGTGGGGCCCGCTATGCCGGTGGTGGCCACGGCGTAGTCGGCGCCCGATATGCGGCGCGCGCCCTCGGCCATCTGGCGGGCGACGGTCTCGCTCACGGCGCCGTAGCGCATGATGTCGTCGTAGTTGACCCCCAGCACGTCGCGCTTGGCCTCGTTGCTGTATGTCACGGCACCGAGCAGGAAGTATGCCGAGGCGCCGGCCATGGCGGTGAAGCGCGAGGCTATGGTGCCGCCCGTGCAGCTCTCGGCTGCGGCGAGGGTGAGCCCGCGCTCGATGAGCAGATTGTGCACCAGAGCCTGCACCGAGGCGTCCTCGAAGCCGACGATGTATTGCGGTATGATGTCGTAGAGACTGTCGAAGAGCGCGTCGATGGTCTTGCGCGTGGCGTCGGCATCCTCCACGTCGTAGGCCGACAGGCGCAGGCGCACGACATTGGGCGAGGGCAGGTAGGCGAGCTTTATGCCCTTCGGCAGGGCGTTTTCCCATGGGGCTATGCGCTCGGCGAGCATCGACTCGGCCAGCCCTGCGGTGATCAACGTGCGATGTATGTTGGCGTGGAGCGCGAAGTGGCTCTTCAGGCGCGGCATCACCTCGTCCTGCATCAGGTGCTCCATCTCGAAGGGCACGCCCGGCAGCGACACCACGACACCTCCGCCGTCGGTCTCGAACCACATGCCCGGGGCCGTGCCGTGAAGGTTGGGCAGCACGGTGCAGGTGTCGGGCACCAGAGCCTGCGAGCGGTTCAGCTCGTTGAACTCTATGCCGCGGCGTGCGAGCATCGTGCGCACGTGCTCGGCCACGGCCTTGTCCTCGACCATGCCTGCGCCGAAGATGCGCGCGAGGGTGAACTTGGTGATGTCGTCCTTGGTGGGGCCGAGGCCTCCCGTCAGGATCACCACCTGCGACTGCGCCAGCGCATGGCGCAGCGACTCCTCGATGCGGGCGGCGTCGTCGCCCACCGAGAGACGCTCGGCAACGGTTATGCCTGCGGCGTTGAGCTGCTTGGCTATGCTTGCCGAGTTGGTATCGACGATCTGACCGATGAGGATCTCGTCGCCTATGGTGATTATGGTTGCCTTTATCATGATTTTTGCGTGTCTGTTTGCTGTTGGGTGTTTCGGTTGTCCGGCTCCGGCTCTCGGTCGGCTGCCGGCGTCTCTTCGCTGCCGGCCTCTGCGGCCTCGGCGCGGGCGTCCTCGGCGGCCTGTTGCGCCTGCTGGGCCTGACGGCGCTCCTGCTGCTGGCGGCGCCGCTCGGCACCCTCGGCCTCGGCACGGTCCCAGCGTATGCGCTCGGCCAGCTCGGCCTGCATCTTGCGCAGCGAGCGTCCGCCGCCGTAGATGTATCCCGAGCATATTTGTACGAGGGTGGCGCCTGCGCCGAGCATGGCCTCCACGTCGTCGGCGTCGGCTATGCCACCGCACGCGATGACGGGGCATGCCCCCTTGGTACGGCGGCTGATGTGCGAGACGATGTGCAGGACGCGGGCCTTTAGCGGCGTGCCGCACATGATGCCGGGCGTGCGCCCGAGGGCGTGTATCTCGTGCGTTGAGTTCTCCAGCCCGTAGCGGCCCGTGGTGCCGCCGCACGCCACCAGGCCGTCGAGCGGCATGGTGAGCATGATGTCGGTGAGGCTGTCGATCTGTTCGTCGCTCAGGTCGGGCGATATCTTCAGCAGCACGGGGCGGTACTGGTTCTGGCCGCGGCGGAACTCGAACAGCGGTTCGAGTATGGCCTCGACCTGCTCCTTCGTGCGCGGTATGAACGGTTCGGGCGACGAGTTGTCGCAGACGTTCACGGTGAAGTAGTCGGCGTACTGGTATAGCGAGCGGAACGAACGCAGGAAGTCGGCCGGGGCGTTCTGCTCGGGCGTGGCGTGGTTCTTGGCTATGTTGCAGCCGATGACGGTGTGGCTGCGCGTGCGCTTGATGTTGCTGATGACGCGCTCGACGCCGGCGCTGTCGATGTCGGAGTTGTAGATCAGGGCGCGGTCACCCTCAAGGCGGTAGAGGCGCCGTGCCGACGAGCCGCTCTGCGGCCGCGGCGTTATGGATCCCACCTCGACGAAGCCGAATCCCGACGCACTCAGGGCATCGATCATGTTGCCGTTGGTGTCGAAGCCGGCGGCGATGCCTATGGGTGACGAGAACTTCATGCCGAAGGCCTCGCATTCGAGCTCGGGCATGGGGGGCGCATAGAGCTTGCGCAGGAGGAATGTCCCGAGCGGTGTGGCTGCAGCCGCGCGCATCATCCAGCGCGTGCGGCGCAACGCGAAATCGGGCCCCGTAAGGAAACGGAGCGGTTGTATGGGTAAATCAGTCATATCATTTAGCGGCCCCGCGCGGCCGGCGGCCTTGCGGAACGCTTATGTCCGGGCAAATATAGTGAAAGCCGAGCGCAGAGACAAATCGAAAACATGGTTTTCGGATTTGGCTATGCCGAGGCGCCTCCTATATAAACGTTCGTTTTGCGTAAATATAGTGAAAGCCGAGCGCAGAGACAAATCGAAAACGCAGATTTCGGATTTGGCTATGCCGAGGCGCCTCCAATATAAACGTTCTGCGTAAATATAGTGAAAGTCGGGTGCAGAGACAAATCGAAAACGCGGTTTCCGGAATTTGTACGGCCGAGAGTCTGCGAAAGGCTCCAAATGTACGAAACATTTCCGGTACTACGCCCGTGCGTAATCAGAAATACTCCTGGCGCAGGCGGTAGTTGTTGCGCATCGACTCGAACTCCTCGGGGGCGGATTTCAGGGCGCGCGACTGTGCCGCAATGTCGAAGTACTGCGGCATGGTGCCGCACATCTTCTCCCACGTGATGGGGCATCGTGCTACTGGCGTTGCCTGCGGCGGGTACCAATCCCCCAGCGGCAGGCCGAACTTGCGGGCGGCGGCACGCACGACGGCGGCCGTGGCGTTGGCCTTGCCCTGGGCCGAGTATCCGGCTATGTGCGGCGTGGCGATGAAGGCCTTTGAGAGCAGGCCGCGGTCGATGGCGGGTTCGTTCTCCCATACGTCGAGGGCGAGGCGCTGCGGCGCCGCGAGCAGTGCAGCCGTGTCGGCCACCTCGCCGCGGGCGGCGTTTATCAGCACGGCGTCGGGGCGCATGATGTCGGTAAGGCGGCTGTCGGCCATGTGTCGCGTGGTGGCGTCGAGCGGCGTGTGCAGGGTGAGTATGTCGGATGCGGCCGCCACTTCCTCCAGCGGCAGGAAGTCGCCGCCCTCGCGCTCGTGGCGCGGCGGGTCGCACCGCAGCACGCGGAAGCCCCACATGCGGGCGTACTCCTCGACCAGGCTGCCGACGTGTCCCACGCCGACGATGCCGAGCGTCTTCTGCCGCGGCTGCCACCCCTCGTCGGCGGCGAGCGCCGCGAGTACGGCCCCGACCCACTGCAGTACGCCTGCGGCGTTGCAGCCCTGTGCCGTCACCACCTCGATGCCGTGCGAGGCGCAGTAGCCGAGGTCGATGTGGTCGAACCCGATGGTGGCGGTGGCTATGATGCTCACGCGCGAGCCTTCGAGCAGGTGCCGGTCGCAGCGTGTGCGCGTGCGTATGATGAGCATGTCGGCGTCGGCCGCATCCTCGCGCGAGATTGCGGCGGCGGGGCGGTAGACGACGTCGGCGTAGGGTTCCAGTACCCCCGATATGTAGGGTATGGCGTTGTCGATTACGATTTTCATCTTCGGAATCGGTGCTTTTGTGTAAATTGATTTGCAAATATACGCAAAAAACGATTTTTTTGTATCTTTGCCCAATCGACTGTACGTTATGACGGAGAAGGATAACACGCTGGATCAGATGGATCCCGATGCCGGCGATTACTTTGGTGTGCCCTGCACGCCCGAGCAGGCGCGGCTGGTCCTCGTGTCGGTACCGTGGGATGTCACGGCACCGACCGAAGCCATGTTGTCGTATGCGCCCGATGCCATCATCGAGGTGTCGGAGCGTATGGACCCCTACGACCCCATCTCGCCCGATGAGTGGAAGAAGGGCTTCGCCACCGATGACGTGGACTACACGCTGCAGGAGCGTTCGCAGCAGCTGCGTGCCGATGTCGAGCGTCTGCGTGCCCACACCTCCAAGGGCGGCAGCGGTCTGGGCGGAATAATGGCCCCCCTGACCGACGACTACTATGCGCGCCGACAGAGGCGCGTCGAGGAGGGGTGCCGCGACATGGTGGCAGCGGTGCGCGAGGTGTCGCGCCGGTGGCTGCGCCGCGACAAGGTCGTGGGACTGGTCGGTGGTGACCACTCCACGCCGCAGGGCCTGATCGAGGCGCTGGCCGAGCGTGAGGAGGGGCTGGGTATCCTGCACATGGATGCCCGCTGCCGTCTGAAGGCGCGTTACGAGGGCTTCGAGCACTCGTGCGAGTCGCTCATGTATAACGTGCTGAAGGGAGTCGGGGGCGTAGGCCGCGTGGTGCAGGTGGCACAGCGCGACTTCTCGGCAACGGAGCACCGCGTGGCCCGCGAGTCGGAGCGCATCGTGCTCTACGATACCGACCGTATAGCCTCGATGCGTTACGACGGTGCGTCGTGGCGCCAGGTGTGCGACACGATCGTGGCCGAGCTGCCGCAGGCGGTGTATGTCGATTTCGACGTCTCGGCCCTCTCGATCGAGAACTGCCCGCATTCGCCGTGGGCGGCGCCCGGGGGCATGCGCTTCGACGAGGCGCTCTACATGATCAACCGCGTGGTGGAGTCGGGACGGCGCATCGTCGGCTTCGACGTGGTGGGCGTGGTGCCCAGGGTCGAGGACTATGTCGATGCGCAGGTTGCGGCGCGCATGTTGTACCGACTGTGCGGTATGGCGCTGCGCTCGCAGAAGAGTAACGATTGAAGATGAAAAGATTTTTATATGCGGCCGTTGCGGCCCTCTCGCTGTCGGCGCTGCCGGCCATGATGTCGTGCAGCCGCCAGAGCGCGCTGACGTTGAACGACGAGACCGATTCGCTGTCGTATGTGGTGGGTATGAACATCGCATACAACATTATGGCGATGGACTCGACGCTGCGCCCCGAAGTGGTGTGCGCCGCCATAAGCGATGCCCTGTCGGGCGATGAGATGATCTCGGCCGAGGATGCCAAGACATACTTCCTCGCATACATGAACTACGGCTCCTACGAGCGTACGCGCTCCTACGAGGAGCAGTACCTGTCGGACCTCGAGAAGTCGGACCGCGATATCGTGCGTACGCGTTCGGGCCTGACCTACAAGGTCGAGGAACTGGGCGACATGAACCTCACGGCTTCGGGAGACCGCGACACGGTGGCCATACGCTACCGCGCCGAGACGCTCGACGGCGAGGTGGTATATTCGTCGTACGAGAAGGGCGACACGCTGCGTCTGCCCGTGCACAAGTTCATCGAGGGCCTCAGCGAGGGTGTGCGGCTTGTCGGTCAGGGCGGAAAGCTTACGATGTGGCTGCCCTCGGCCCTTGCATACGGTGCCATGGGCAACGAGGAACTGGGCGTGAAGCCCAACCAGATGCTCCGCTACGAGGTTGAGGTCGTGGAGGTGAAGCGCCGCCGATAGCGGACGGCGGGGCCTTTGGCCGATGTCATATATAAGGTATGGATGTCGGCGCAGGGCGGAGATGCGGTCCGCAGCGGTGCGGGCAATGATTGAGAATGGAAAGTTGTAAAACGATAAATTTTTTTAACTTAAAGATGAAAAAGATTATGTTGGTTGCCGTCCTGTTCGCATTTGCGGCCGGGATGGTTTCTTGCGGCAGTGATACGTCGTCGAGAATTTCAAAGGGTAGCAGATCGAAGGTGGATACGCTGTCGTATGCCATGGGTATGAATGTAGGTCAGGGCATCGCGGGCGATCTTCCCGAGATGAAGTTCGACGCCGAGCTGTTGGCCAAGAGCGCCGAGAAGGCCATGCTCAAGAAGGGCATGAAGAGCGAGGATGCCACGGCCGTGCTGCAGGATTTCTTCAGCAACAAGCGTCCGGCACGTCTGCAGGAGCTCAACGAGCAGGCTCGCAAGGCACAGCAGGACTCGACGGCAGCGCCCTTCAACCCCGATGAGGTTGATATCTTCGAGAACGACGCCGAGCGTCAGGAGGTGTCGGAGGCATACGGTGCCGACATGGGCTCGCGTCTGCGCGGCTCACGCCTTCCGCTGCAGACCTACTGGTTTGTAAAGGGTTTCGTTGACGCATACACCGGTGCGGACCCCGTCGTTACGCCCGAGATGGCTGCGATGAGCATGCAGACCTACTTCATGGTAAAGCGTCCGGCCGAGAACAAGAAGGCTTCGGAGGAGTGGCTGGCTTCGATCGAGAAGCAGAGCGGCGTGCAGAAGACCGAGAGCGGCCTGCTCTACCGCATCGACCGCGAGGGTGACGCCACCATCAAGCCCAAGGCTACCGACAAGGTTGAGGTTAACTACGAGGGCAAGTTCATGGACGGCGAGGTGTTCGATTCGTCATACGAGCGCGGCTCGTCGACCGAGTTCCCCCTCAATGGTGTGATCAAGGGTTGGACCGAGGGTCTGCAGCTCATAGGCAAGGGCGGTCAGATCACGCTCTGGATTCCGTCGGATCTGGCATACGGTACCTATGGTTCGAGCATGATCGGCCCCAACGAGGCTCTCGAGTTCAAGGTTGAGCTTCTCGACGTGAAGGTAGGTGCTCCCGCACCTGCTCCCACGCCTGCAACGACTACGGGTGATGCCGCAGCCGAGAAGACCGGGGAGCAGAGCAAGTAATTCGCCTGCCGGTAACATACAAGGCGGCCGTCCCATCGGGACGGCCGCCTTTGTCGTGATAATAAGGTTGGACTTCGTAATCATAAGCCGAGGATGTTTTTCTCGTATTGTTTGTTTTGTCATAAATGTCAGATATTTCCGTCCGGCAATGATTTTTAGGCATATTGTGGAGAATATCTCGCTGCAAATACTCTTCGGGTTATTGTGTGGTTTTTGGAAGTCTTTTCTGTAAGTGTTAAGTTTTAATGATTGATCTGTAAGATTCAATTTTTTTTGCATATCTTTATAATATGGAAGCCGTAAGATTCTTTTAATCGTATTTTGTTTATTTGCTTTACGATCGGGATTAAATTGAAGTGCAAAAGTTGCAGAAAGTACTGTAATCTAACAAAACTGACAAATTATTTTGCTGTTGGTATGTTAGGCGGTTGCGGGACCTACAAACGTGAATGAATGTGTAAATTATGTTTTACCCTATATTCGTTGACAGATGACTAAAATTCGAAAAGCATTAATATACATAGGGATATTTATTATATCTCTATGTATATTCTTTTTAGGATTTCTAATGAGGTATTATAAATTAGAACTATTCTCTCTGTATGCTCTCCCATTGTCATTCCTTGTGATGAGCGTCCTTTATTTTATTTTAACAATATTTTTATTGAGAAAATACAGGGGACGCTTATCAAGTATTGGCATTGTTTTGGCGATAATATTGGCATTCATAGACATTCCGTTGCGTTTAGTGGATTTCAATGACACCTTAATATCTTTTCCGGAATTTTTAGCCCGATTGTTGGCTGTCGGTTTGGGGTGCTTATTCGTGACCTTGTCAAAGCTATCGTCCAAAATTATTTTAGTAGTTATTGCTGGAGGATTGTATGTTTGGGTTGCTTATGACGGATATGTAAAATACGGGAACTATCTTAATTTCGGTACTTTTTCCGGCAAAACCGAGCAAATCCTCAACAATCCGCTAATCCTTCAGGATGGACAGGGGAAAGATGTGCCATTGAATAAATTTAAGGGTAAATACGTCGTTATGGATTTCTGGTCGACCGGATGTGGAGCGTGTATACGGGTTCTCCCCAAGGTACAGGAGGTGTATGACAGATATCAGTCCAAATCCGGCATCGAAATATATTCGGTATTTTGTCGTAATGACAAAAGAGGAGAGACCTGTGAAACTGGTCAGGATATTCTGAATAAAAGAAATTGTTCTTTCCCGATTCTTACAATAGATATGGACAATCCAATCTTAAAGGAAATCGGCGTTGTTGGATATCCTACCGTTATTATATTTGATCCCGATGGAAAGTTAATATTCAGGGGAAATATCGAATATGCAGAAAAATATCTGATGGAGCTAATTGATAGTGACTTGAAATAAATTCAATATACCAGTGTCAAGAAAATGGCATTAGATATTGCCTTTCTCTTGCATATCGTGGCTGTGTTCCCATGTCGCTGTGGTGTAAATGAAGCCAAACTTGATAAAAGCAAATAGCCGGAATTATACAGTTCTGGCTATTTGCTTTTTGGATAATGCTGTCATTACTGCGCAATCGTTGTATGGATTGCAGTTATTGTTGTGGCGTGTTCGCGGCGCCGCGCTCGTCGCAGATGAGCAGCGACGAATCGCCGTAGGAGAGGAAACGGAAGCCGTTGTCGAGGGCGTAGCGGTAGATACGCCGCCACTCGTCGCCCACGTATGCCGAAATGAGCAGCAGCAGCGTCGACTTGGGCTGGTGGAAGTTGGTGATTATGCGGCGCACGATGCGGAAACGGAACCCGAGGGGCGTTATCATGATCTGCGTCGAGGCTTTCATCCGCTCCAGTCCCTGTTGCTGCATGTATGCCACAATGTCTTGTAGGGCGTCACGGCCCGTATAGTCGTCGGGTATGTCGTACGGCTCCCATTGTCCGACCACGGTCGCGGCGTCGGGTGTGCCGTTGCGGTGTATGCGCCATCCGAGCGCGGGGAGCGATTCGAGCGTACGCACCGACGTGGTGCCCACGGCCGTGATGTCGTCGCAGCGTTCGAGCAGGTGTCGCAGCGTGTCGAGCCGCACCTCGAAGTGCTCGGTGTGCATCGGGTGTTGTGCCGCGTCGTCGCTTTTTACGGGCAGGAATGTTCCCGCGCCGACGTGCAGCGTTACGGCCTCGAAGGCGTAGCCCTCGCCGCGCATGCGCGCGATGAGCTCCTCGGTGAAGTGCAGACCCGCGGTGGGGGCGGCTACCGACCCCTCGAACTTCGAGTAGACGGTCTGGTAACGCGTCAGGTCGATCTCCTCGCTCTCGCGGTTGAGGTAGGGGGGGATGGGTATGCGTCCGAGGTGTTCGAGCAGCTGGCCGAAGGTCATGTCGGCATCCCATGTGAAGCGCACGATATGCTCGCGTGTGCCGCGCTGCTCGATCACGGCGGCAAGGCGGCAGGCGCGTCCCTCGTGGTCGAAGCGTATATCCACCTCGCCCTCCTTCCACTTCTTGAGGTTGCCCACGATGCAGCTCCAGCTGCAGGTGCCGCGTGCGGCGAAGGCCCGTTCGTAATCGGCCGGCTCGTGCGGCTCGAGGCAGAAGACCTCGATGCGCGCCCCCGACGCCTTGTGCATGACGATGCGGGCGCGTATGACCTTCGTGTTGTTGAATACGACCAGCGTGTTGCGCGGCAGCTGCTCGTCGATGTTGCGGAAGCGGCTCTCGGTGATGGTGCCGTTGCGGAAGACGAGCAGTTTCGAGTCGCTGCGGTCGTCGAGCGGGAACTTGGCTATGCGCTCGTCGGGCAGCGGGTAATCGAATTCGTTTATGTCTATGTGACGTTCCATGTCGGATGTTTTTGCGTGCAAAGTTACGAAATAACGGCGTGATTGTGCAACATCCCGACCGTGCGGTTGCCGGCAGCGAAACGGCAAGCCATAGAAAAGCCGCAGGAATCGTTCCCTGCGGCTGTGCGTTCGTGCTGTCGGGTGATCAGTCGTGTGTCTTGTACCGCGAGGGCGATATGCCCACACGCTGCTTGAAGTACTTACCGAAGAACGACTGCGACACGAAGTTGAGGCGGTCGGCCACCTCCTGTATGCTGAGGCCCGACTGCCGCAGCAGGTCCTTGGCGCGGTGTATCACCACGTCGTCGATGATCTTCGAGGCGTTCTTGCCCGTCTTTTTCTTGCATATGAGCGACAGGTACTTGGGGCTTATGCCCAGCTTCGAGGCGTAGTACTCGACGCTGCGCTCGCGCTCGCAGTCGGTGCTGAGTATGCGGATGAACTCCACCATCAGGGCGTCGGTGCGCGAACGGCTCTCGGTCTCGGGCTCCGACGGCATCTTGCGGTTGAGCAGCGCCACCAGCGAGTAGAAGAAGGCCGAGAAGAGCGACGTGACGATGCGGTTGTCGTAGGCGCCGTTGTCCGACGTGCGCATGGTGTCGGCCAGCAGCGCTCCTACGCGGTGCAGGTTGGCCGCCTCGGCGTCGGTGAGCATTATGGCCGGGCTCGTCGAGAAGATCATGTACACCGACAGGAAGTCGGCAGCAGGTATGTCTATCGTATCGAGAAAGTTGCGCGAGTATGTCATCATGTATCCGCGGCATGCCTTGCTGCACTTGAAGGCCCCGACGACGGAGTCCTCGCGGAGCAGCACGAGCGAATTGGTGCGGAGTTCATGGTTGCAGCCGTTGATGGTGATGCGGGCCTTGCCGTTGCATATGATTCCGATGGTGATGCCGTCGATCACGCGCGGCGTGTCGTCCAGACTGTGAAACCTGATCAGTGGCGACATGATCATGTTGTCCGATTTGAAGCTCTCGTCGGCAAAGATCTGTTTCAGCTTTGAAATTGAAATTCTGTGAACATCCCCGCCATAGGTCTTTCTCTCCATAAACAATATTATATGTTAATAATTTCAATTCGCATCGTGCTCCTGCTGCGGGCACATCACCTTCAGCTCGCCGTGCAGGCACACCACGCGCATGGGGAATTCGCCGCCGCGCTGTCCGTCGACATCGGTATCCTCGTCGATGCAGGTGGCGAGGGTGAGCGTACTGGTGCGCAGAAACCGTATGGCCGGAGTCTTGATGCCCAGAATGTAGAGTACCATATCGAATACCGAGAGCAGCAGATGGCGTCTGCGGAGGAACAGGCAGTCGAAGACCCCGTCGCGGAGGCTTGACTTGCTCGCGAGCGGAACCCGTCCCGCAGTCTCGCCGTTGAAGACGAGGCCCATGAGCGTCTGGTAATAGAACGATTCGTTGTCGGTAGTTATTGTGAGGGGAATGCTGTGCAGGTTCTTTAAATCGCGCATGCCGGCTATCACATAGGCCAGGCGGCCGATGCGGTGCTTCAGGTGCTCGGACGTATGCTGCGATGTGGTGGTGAAGAGTCCGAAGCTGAAAATGTTGACGAAGTATATGTCGCGGTCGGCCTCCTTGTCGGCGCAGCGGCCTATCTGCTCGACCTTGCCGCAGTCGATGGGCTCGACGGTGCCGTAGGCGATCTGGCGTGCCGCCTTGAGTATGTTGCGCGACATGCCGAGGGCGCCGGCGAAGTCGTTGGCCGTGCCTGCGGGTATGACGCCCAGCGTGAGCGACAGGTTCTTGCGCTTCATGGCGTTGACCACGTAGTTGAGCGTGCCGTCGCCACCCGCCACAACGGCCAGGTCTACGTCCTCGTAGCCGTCGAAGGGGTTCTCGCCGAAGGCGATGAGCCGCGGTCGCATGTCATACCCCGCATCGCGGAAGATGGCTACGATGTGGTCGATGTTGCGACCGATCTTGCCGCGTCCCGCCTGTGTGTTGTATATCAGTATGGCACTCTTCATAAAAACAAGCATTCGCGCCCCTCCGCGCGGAAGGGCGTTTCGTGTCGGTTGTTAAATGGTGTGAAAGCCTTCGTTGTGTTTGAGCGTGGGGGCCAGGGCCTCCGAGTAGTATATTTCGAACTCGCCCTTGTCGTCCGAGGTGATGAAATAGACCAGTATGCCGTGTTTCTCCAGCTCGCGGGCCTTCTCTATGGCCTTTTCCTTGCCCAGGGCCATGAACATCGTGCCGAAGGCGTCGGCCTCGGCGCACGTGGGCGCCACGACCGTGGCCGAGAGCATGTCGCTGATGGCGCTGCGGCCGGTGCGGGGGTCTATCGTGTGAGCCACCTTACGGCCCTGTTCGTCGATGTAGTAGCGGCGGTAGTTGCCCGATGTGGCAAAGGCGCAGTCGGTGAGCGAGATCACCTGCTGGACGTATGCTCCGGGCACCTGGTTGCCGTCGAATGGGGTCTCCACGCCCACACGCCACGGCCCGCCCTTGGCCCTCTGGCCGCGGCAGCGCACCTCGCCGCCGATGTCGACTATGTAGTTCTTGACGCCCATGCGCTCGAGCGCCTCGGCCGCCTTGTCGACAACGTAGCCCTTGGCTATGGAGTTGAAGTCGATCTGCACGCGCGGGTCGGACTTTACGAGACGCCCACCCTCGACGCGCAGCTTGTCGAAACCGACGAACTCCATGATAGAGTCGATGTTGGGTTGGCGCGTACGATCCTTGGCGGCGAAGCCGTAGGCCTCCACCAGAGGCTTGACCGTCACGTCGTAGGCGCCGTCGCTGATGGCGTTGATGCGGCCCGCCAGCTCGAGGTTGAAGGCAATGTGCTCGTCAAGCGAGTCGGTCTGGTTGCGGTTTATGCGGTTCAGGAGCGAACCCTCGTCGAATATCGACATCGAACTCTTTGCCAGCGAGTCGATAAGCATCATGTGCTCGTAAATCTCCGATGCGGGGCGGTCGGTTTCGGCCGTAATGTGCAGGAACGTGCCGAGCATCTGGCCGTCGACGTCGACATAGACGGGCTGTGCGTGGCGGCATGCCACGACTGCGGTCGCTGCGAGCGAAATAATGAAAAACCGTATGGCGCCGAATATGTTTTTTCCGTTCATGCCGATCGAGTGTGTATGTCGTTGTGGTGCCGCCTCCGGCACGGTGCCGGCCGGGGCGTTTACGTGAATTACAGCGCAAATATACACAATTTTACACAAACCCCGCCGATTAGTGCCGAAATAGGATTTTTTTGACGGCAAAAAAATACGTTTTGGCGATAAAATATTTGCCTCTTAATTAAATTCAAAGTATTTTTGTGGCACGCTCTGGCGTTATTCACGGTAAGGGGAATGCGTCGTAGAGCGCAACCCGGGTTGTGACCGCTCTGGAAACCGCGGCGCAGCCCATAAAACTATAATTTTATGGCTTATTTAACTGCAGAGAAAAAGCTGGAGCTTTTCGGTAAGTACGGCAAGTCTAACACCGATACGGGTTCTCCAGAGAGCCAGATCGCGCTGTTTTCGTACCGTATCAGCCACCTTACTGAGCACCTCAAGAGCAACAAGCACGACTTCGGCACCCAGCGCGCCCTGCTGCGCCTGGTAGGTAAGCGCCGTCAGCTGCTCGAGTATCTTAAGGAGGTCGATATCGAGCGCTACCGTTCGATCATCAAGACCCTTAACCTCCGTAAGTAATACCTGCAGAGGTGGACGAATGAAGGTAACCGGCGCGTTACCTTCATTTTGTGTGACAGTTTTATTTGACGATAGATAATAGTATGGAAGAAACGAAATTGTACAATGCTGTACAAAAGACGATCACTCTGGCGGATGGCCGTCAGATCATGATCGAGACCGGCAAACTGGCCAAGCAGGCCGACGGCTCGGTGGTCGTAAAGATGGGCGACACGATGCTGCTCGGTACGGTCGTGGCCGCCAAGGATGCCAAGGAGGGAACCGATTTCATGCCCCTTCAGGTGGAGTATAAGGAGAAGTTCGCCTCGTGCGGACGTTTCCCCGGCGGATTCATGAAGCGCGAAGGCAAGGCCAGCGATGCCGAGGTGCTCGTGGCACGTCTTATCGACCGAGCACTGCGTCCGCTTTTCCCTGCCGACTATCATGCCGAGGTGTTCGTTACGGTGAACCTTATCTCGGCTGACAAGGATATTCAGCCCGATGCCCTGGCCGGACTGGCCGCATCGGCTGCTCTGGCCGTATCGGACATACCCTTCGGCGGTCCTATCTCGGAGGTGCGTGTGGCCCGTATCGGCGGCGAGTATGTGATCAACCCCAACTTCTCGCAGATGGCGGATGCCGATCTGGACATCATGGTCGGCGGTACGATCGACAACATACTCATGGTCGAGGGTGAGATGAAGGAGGTGTCGGAGGAGGTTATGCTCGGCGCCATCAAGTTCGCCCACGAGGAGATCAAGAAGCACTGCGCCGTTCAGATCGAGCTCTCGAAGGAGCTGGGCAAGGACGTCAAGCGCACCTACTGCCACGAGGTGAACGACGAGGAGCTTCGCCAGACCATTATCAAGGAGCTTTACGACAAGGCTTACGCCATCGCCACGAGCGGCACCACCAAGCACGAGCGCAGCGACGCGTTCGACGCTCTGGAGGCCGAGTTCGCCTCGCGCTACACCGAGGAGGAGCTGGTGGAGAAGGCTCCCCTGATCCACAAGTATTTCCACGACGACGTGATGAAGAAGGCCATGCGCAACATGATCCTCGACGAGGGCAAGCGTCTGGACGGCCGCCGCACCGATGAGATCCGTCCCATCTGGTGCGAGGTGGGCTACCTGCCCGCCGCACACGGCTCGGCCATCTTCACCCGCGGTGAGACGCAGTCGCTGACGACCGTTACGCTCGGAACCAAGCTCGACGAGAAGATGATCGACGAGGTGCTGGTCCAGGGCTCGGAGAAGTTCGTGCTGCACTATAACTTCCCTCCCTTCTCTACGGGTGAGGCCCGCCCCGCACGTGGCGTCAGCCGCCGCGAGATCGGCCACGGCCACCTCGCATGGCGTGCGCTCAAGCCCATGATCCCCACCGGCGAGGAGATGCCCTACGCACTGCGCGTGGTGTCGGATATCCTCGAGTCGAACGGTTCGTCGTCGATGGCGACGGTCTGCGCCGGTACGCTGGCCCTGATGGATGCCGGCGTGAAGATCAAGAAGCCCGTGTCGGGTATCGCCATGGGTCTGATCTCGGATTCGGCTACGGGCCGCTGGGCCGTGCTGTCGGATATCCTCGGTGACGAGGACCACCTCGGCGACATGGACTTCAAGGTGACCGGTACGCGCGACGGTATCACCGCCACGCAGATGGATATCAAGGTCGACGGCCTCTCGTATGAGGTGCTGGCCAAGGCTCTGGAGCAGGCCCGCGTAGGCCGCATGCACATCCTCGACAAGATTACGGAGTGCATCGCCGAGCCCCGTGCCGACTACCGTCCCTTCGTTCCCCGCATCGTCCAGATCACCATACCCAAGGACTTCATCGGTGCCGTTATCGGTCCCGGCGGAAAGGTTATCCAGGATATCCAGAAGACCACCAATACCACTATCACCATCACCGAGAACGACGAGGTCGGCGTAGTGGATATCTTCGGCGTGGACAAGGAGGCGCTCGACGGCGCTCTGGAGCGTATCAAGGGTATCGTTGCCGTCCCCGAGGTAGGCGAGGTTTACGAGGGCAAGATCAAGAGCATCGTATCGTTCGGTGCCTTCGTCGAGATCCTGCCGGGCAAGGAGGCCCTGCTGCATATCTCGGAGATCGACTACAAGCGCTTCGAGACCATGGAGGAGACCGGTCTGAAGGAGGGCGACATGATCCAGGTGAAGCTCATCGGCGTGGACGCCAAGACCAACAAGTACAAGCTTTCGCACAAGGTGCTTCTGCCCAAGCCCGAGGGATGGGTGGAGCGCGAGCGCAAGCCGCGCGAGCCCCGCGAGGGCGGCAAGCGTGAGCCCCGCCGCAAGTAATGCGCGGGACGCGATTGTAGAAACAACTTTTAACCCAAGTTTATATCAAAAAAAGTCATGAAAAACGCATTGAAGCTGTTGGTAGCCGTAGCGGTCGTATCAGTCGCATTGACTGGATGCAACTGCTTCGGCAAGATGGCCAAGAAACAGAACGAGGTGACGATCAGCTGCACCCCTGATGTCCTGGCCCTGAACAACGGTAAGGTCTCGGCCGACATTACGGTCAAGTTCCCTGCCGAGTACTACAACAAGAAGGCGGTGCTGAAGGTAACTCCGGTCATCGTATTCGCCGGTGGCGAGGTGGAGGGTGCCACGAAGTACTTCCAGGGTACGGCCATCCACGACAACTACACGGTTGTCGATTCGAACATGGGCGGATCGTTCACGCAGCATGTCGAGTTCCCGTATGATGAGCGCATGCAGCAGAGCGAGCTGCAGCTGCGTGTCGAGGTGAAGTGTCCGAGCGGCAAGTGCAAGACCTTCACTCTGGTCGACGCCAACACGGGCCTGCTGCCCACGAAGGCTCAGGCTGCTGCTCTGGCAGCCGGCGGTGCCGAGGCTGACGCCATCAAGCGTGCCTTCGGTCTCACGATCGCCAAGGGCGTGAATACGCTGCAGCGCGATCTGGACTACGCTGCCGTTATGAGCGAGACGGCCAACAACTACAAGAATGTCACCACGGTTGTAACCAAGGCCGACATCATGTATGCGATTAACTCGTCGCGCGTGACGAGCAAGGCCGCCAACAGCGAGGACCTCAAGGCGTTCAAGGATAACGTTGTCGAGACGCAGGGTAACGACCGCGCCACGCAGAAGCTCTACGTGAACGGTTACGCTTCGCCCGATGGCCCCGAGAAGTTCAACGACAAGCTTTCGTCGGCACGTTCGGAGTCTGGTAAGAAGGCTGCCGAGAAGCTGCTCAAGGGTACCGGCATGGATCTCGACGTGGCTTCGTACGGTGAGGACTGGGAAGGCTTCAAGGAGCTGGTTGCCGCTTCGGATATCGAGGACAAGGACATCATTCTGCAGGTTCTGAGCCGCTACGATTCGTCGTCGCAGCGTGAGTCTGAGATCAAGAACATGTCGGCTGTCTTCACCGCCCTGAAGAAGGAGATCCTGCCCAAGCTGCGCCGCGCCCAGCTGGTGAACAGCACCGACATCAAGGGTAAGACCGATGCCGAGATGATGGAGCTCATCAACTCGGGCCGTCTGGACGAGCTCACGAACGAGGAGCTGCTCCACATGGCCGAGAGCGTTGTAGAGAACAACAATGGCAAGGCCCGCATCCTCGAGTACACGGCCAAGAAGTTCAACGACGCCCGCGCATACAACAACCTCGGCGTTGTATATGCCGACATGGGTGACATGACGAAGGCTCTGTCGGCCTTCGAGCGTGCCGCACAGCTCGGTCTGAACAACAACGAGATCAACAGCAACCTGGCTCTCGCCAACCTGGCTAACGGCAATATGGCCAAGGCCGAGCAGTACGCTACCGCAGCCGATGCCCGCACGAAGGCTATGATCGCCGCTGCCCAGGGTAACTACAGCCCCGCTGCCTCGACCCTGACGGGCTACAACGCCGCCATCGCCAACGTGATGAACAGCGACCTGGCTGCCGCAAAGCGTGCCATCGCATCGGACGACTCGGCCAAGGCTGACTACCTGCGTGCAGTGATCGCCTCTAAGGAGGGTGACCTGACCGTAGCCAAGACCCAGCTCATGAGCGCCGTTGGTAAGGACGCTTCGCTCGCCGAGAAGGCTCAGAAGGATGTGAACCTTTCGAACCTTTTCGCCAGCGGTTTCAAGTTCTAAACCACATGACGTCACGGACGACGGAGTGATCCGCCGATAGACTTTTCCCGGCCTGCATGCTGCAGGCCGGGATTTTTTTTGTGCGTGGCGGAGGCTTTTTGTGTCGGGAAATTAGTATATTTGTGAGCACAAGCAATGTGAAAAACATGCCGCAATGCGGGGCGGGCGAGCGTTCGGCGCGTCACGGCTCCGACGGCGGCACCGAAAACGATACAGCCATGGAGTATGCGAACCATCTGAAGGAGTATGCTGCGGCCCCCTCTGTCGAGGAAGTTGCCGTATTGACTGAGGGCATGCGTGCCGCCTCGGCGCGCAATCTCAACAGCGAGGTTTTCCGTTTCTGTTATTCGGCCATTGACCTTACGACGCTTGCTTGCACCGATTCGGTCGAGTCGGTCGGGGCGTTCGCGCGGCGCTGTGTCGAGTTCGGGGAGCACTATCCCCATCTGCCCAATGTGGCTTCGATATGTGTCTATCCGTCGTTTGTCGAAACGGTGGGTGTGGCCGTGGACGGCACGCCGATGCGTATCACGAGCGTGGCGGGAGGTTTCCCCTCGTCGCAGACATTCCTTGAGGTGAAGATGCTGGAGACGGCCATGGCCATCGAGAACGGCGCCGACGAGGTCGATGTGGTGCTGAACGTGGGCAAGGTGATGACGGGAGCGCTGGATGAGGCTGCCAACGAGATAGAGGTGCTGCGCGAGGAGGCTCGCGACGTGGTGCTGAAGGTGATACTTGAGACGGGTGCCCTGAAGACGCCCGAACTTATACACCGCGCGTCGCTGCTGGCGATGTTGGCAGGTGCCGACTTTATCAAGACATCGACGGGAAAGATCGACGTTGCGGCTACGCCCGAGGCGGCCGTGGTCATGGCGCTGGCCATACGCGACTACTACCGCAAGACGGGCCGCAAGGTAGGCTTCAAGGCTGCCGGAGGCATACGAACGGCGGAGGATGCCGCGCTCTATTATACCATCATCGAGGAGATCCTCGGTGCCGAGTGGCTCACGACCGACCTGTTCCGTATCGGAGCTTCGTCGGCAGCGAACAACCTGCTCTCGGCAATCGAGGGACATCAGGTGAAGTATTATTAGAACAGAACAGTTTATCGGTTATAAAAACGCGCGGCCGTCATGCGACGGCCGCGCGTTTCGCTTATGGTAGGTGTTGGAAGAGGTCAGTCCTCGTCGTCGAGCTGGAAAATCTCCTCGACGGGGCGCGAGAATATACGGGCAATCTTGAGTGCCAGCACCGTCGACGGGACGAAGCGGCCGCTCTCGATGGCGTTTATGGTCTGGCGGCTGACGCCAGCTTCGTCGGCCAGCCGCTGCTGGGTCATGCGCATCTCGGCGCGTGCCACGCGGATGTTATTCTTCATGGTCGGCCGAGCGGTTTATCCGCCACATGCGCCATCGGAATATCACCATGAAGAGCAGCGGCGTGGTTATTATGTTCCATATCATGAAGTAGAGGAACGCGAAGTCGTAGAGCACGAGGGCGGCCGCAACGGTCACGGCCGAGTTGATGTAGAGCGCCACGAGCAGGGCGTTGAGCCGTACGGCGCCCGTCATCTCGTCCTCGACACGCTCGCGCGAGCAGGCTATGAAGATCGAGCCGACGCACAGGCCGATGATGGCTATGTTGTTCAGCAGGCGGGCCATGCTGTCGGAGACGAGCGTGGCGAAGAGCGGCGATCCGGTATCGGAGGGGAGCAGGAACGACGGCCAGCCGTTATATCCGTCGGGTGTCATCAGCAGCCCGACGGCCGCGCCTATGGCAAATATCACCACACCGATGCGGCGGAACGTGTGTGGCAGGAGAATAAGGCGTTTCATAGTGATGTACGTTTACGGTTACGGGCAATGTTTACACGCAGTACTATCTCGTATGCCCAGAATGCGATCGCGGGCGATGCGATGGATGTGGCGAGGTCTTTGGCCATGTCGCTGCCGGTGATGACCGATACTATGGCTATGGCGGTGTAGATGGCGAAGAGGGCGTAGGCTACCGAGGCGAGAGCGCGCTGGCGCATGGCCGAGACCATCTCGTCCTCGACGCGTTCGCGTGAGCAGGCGATGAGGAATATCGAGAGCTGTGCTCCTATGAGTATCGCCCGCGTGAGGGGCTGCGTCGCAGCGAAGTCTGCCGAGACCGAGCCGTCAGGTTGTACGGCCGCGGGGAGGTCGAGTACCATCGCTGCGGCAGCCGTCACGAGCGACGCCAGCAGCAACAGCCACCCGACTGTCTGGAAGGCGTGCGGCAAGAGGAATCGTTTCATGGTTCTTTGGTTTTTGGGGTTCATTTTCCTTGTTGGTATTCGAATACGATACAAATATAAAGTAAAATTTACATATTGACAAATATTCACGACAAAAAAATCTTCTCATCACTTCCGTAAGGCCTATGTGGTGCTGTTGTGGTGATGCGTTCCGTTTGTCGGCGGGGCAATAAAAAGCGAGCGGCGGATCCACTCAGGATCCGCCGCTACAGGTCGGTTGTGCGTCGTGAATTATTCCCTGCCATATGCTATCGAGCCTGACGAGCCTCCGCTGCCCATTGGATACCCGTCGCGCGTGACGACATATTGTGCGCCGCGGTTGTCCGTGTAGCTGTATTCCCACGAAAATTCGTTGTACTTCGATTCGTTTATTTTACAGTTGTCGGTATTAAAATCTACCGAGGCCGAGCACTCCCAGCCTTCGCTGGTGTACATGTAGCAATGGTTGTTGCGGTCACGCAGTATGCCGTCGGTGTCGAATGTCGAATTGGCGGCGAGTTTCACCTCCCACAGCGGCAGGTCGATGACGTTGACCGAGCGAGCCTCCTTGCCGAATTGGCGTTCGCCTTCGTTCGAGCCGTTCTTGTCGACGATGTAGACGTCGTGTACGGCATAGGTCGCCACGTTGTCATAGAGTATCCCCTCGTCGGGCGAGGCGAGTGCCGTTGTCGTGTAGGTGTGACCGTTGTGGCTCCATGTGAGTCGGATCACGTCGGTGGTGTGCATGACAATCATGTCACGGATGCGGTCGCGGATGGTCATGCCGCAATACTCGTAATCGTTGCGCAGTGCGCCCCACGTCTGGAAGTCGTAGTCGCGGTGGCCGTCGGCATAGACATCCGTTATGACCGTGTAGCTCTCGTCGGCGAAGATCTCGTCGACCAGTTGCCGGGCCTCTTCGGTGGATTCTACCCGTCCGAGATATTCATATCCGACGAGTTTTAGCGTGCGGTCGGTCTGTTCTCCAACCTCTACGCCGTTTTGCAGTTGCTCCTCCCATGCGGGTTGGGGGGCCGCTTCGGCGGCGGGGTCTGCGGCCGAGGCTGATGCCGTCAGCATCAGTGCGGCGAAAAGCGCGATGGCTGCCGGGACGGGTGTCGCGGTGAAAATCGGTCTTCTTCTCATGGCAGTTGTGGTTTAGGGGCGGTGCCGTTGGCGGCAGGGCGATTGTTTTATTCGATTGTCGGCAAGTTAATGTTTTTTTTGATAACAACAAAGCATGTTGCGCTTATTTTTATAAAATGACTACGTGTTGCTGAAACATTGTCTTGATATAATATATATAGGTGTGGAACCTTGGTCGGTGCGGTGGCGTGGCGGGACGAAAAAAGCCGCACCCGTAACGGGGTGCGGCGTGCCTTTCGGTCGGGGGAGTGTAACTCTAAAACTCCGACGTAAAGTGGAATCGGATATCCTTGAAGTTCTCCTGCGCGAGGGCCAGGGCGTAGCTCGTGTCGGCGAGGAATACGTCGCGGCCATGCTTGTCGACGGCCATGTTGGCGTGCTTGCGTCGCTTGAAGTCGGCCAGCTGCTCGGCGTTGTCGCTCTCGATCCAGCACGCCTTGTGTATCGAGATGGGTTCCCAGCGGCACGAGGCGCCGTATTCGTGCTCCAGTCGGTACTGTATGACTTCGAACTGCAGCGCGCCTACCGTACCGATGATCTTGCGGCCGTTGAGGCTCGAGGTGAACAACTGTGCCACACCCTCGTCCATAAGCTGGTCGATACCCTTAGCCAGCTGCTTGAACTTCAGCGGGTCGGCGTTTTCGATGTATCGGAACAACTCGGGCGAGAACGACGGTATGCCCGTGAACTTGAGTTTTTCGCCCTCGGTGAAGGTGTCGCCTATCTTGAATGTGCCCGTGTCGTGCAGGCCGACGATGTCGCCCGGGAAGGCGAAGTCGATTACCGACTTCTTCTCGGCCATGAATGCCGTGGGCGACGAGAACTTCATCTGCTTGCCGCTGCGCACGTGAAGGTAGTTCTTGTTGCGCTCGAAGGTGCCCGAACATATCTTCATGAAGGCGATGCGGTCGCGGTGGTTCGGGTCCATGTTGGCGTGTATTTTGAATACGAAGCCCGTCATCTTGGGTTCGTCGGGCGAGACGGTGCGGGTCTCGGTGGTCGAGGGGCGCGGCGAGGGGGCTATGCGTATGAAGCACTCGAGCAACTCGCGCACGCCGAAGTTGTTCACCGCCGAACCGAAGAATACGGGTGCCACCTCGCCGCGCAGGTATGAGTCGCGGTCGAAGGGGTCGTAGACGCCCTCGACGAGTTCGAGGTTTTCGCGCAGTTGTGCGGCAAAGCGCGGGGTGATGTAGGTATCGAGTTCTGGCGACGCTATGTCGTCGAACTCCACTGTCGAGGCGTCGGCCGTCTGCCGCTCGTCGCTGGTGAAGAGCGAGAGGTTGTGCTCATATATGTTGTATACGCCGCGGAACGTATCGCCGCTCGATATGGGGAACGCCAGCGGGCGTACCTTGATCTTGAGCTCACGTTCAACCTCGTCCAGCAGGTCGAAGGGGTCCTTGCACGGGCGGTCGAGCTTGTTGATGAAGACCATCACGGGGGTGTTGCGCATGCGGCACACGTTCATCAGCTTGCGCGTCTGCGTCTCGACACCCTTGGCGCCGTCGATGACGATGATGACCGAGTCCACAGCCGTCAGCGTGCGGTAGGTATCCTCGGCGAAGTCCTCGTGACCCGGAGTGTCGAGGATGTTGATCTTGACGTTCTTGTAGTCGAAGCCCATCACCGACGTGGCGACCGATATACCGCGCTGGCGCTCGATCTCCATGAAGTCGGAGGTGGCGCCCTTCTTTATCTTGTTGCTCTTGACGGCGCCGGCCACATGTATGGCCCCGCCGAAGAGGAGCAGTTTCTCGGTAAGGGTGGTCTTTCCCGCATCGGGGTGCGATATGATGGCAAAGGTTCTGCGCTTGGTGATTTCGTCGATCAACGCCATGATTTCCGTGATTTTATTTTGCCTGCAAAGATAACACACGCGCGGCGGCCCTGCAAGACTTTTTGCCATTTATCGGTGTCGGAGCCCCGGTCGGTTACGGTCGCGGGCGTGAGCCTCGGCCGGCAGTTAGGGTAAAAACCGGCGGCGGGGTAGATGGAGCCTGAAAATTTGCTAATTTTGTGGAAGGTGCGTCGCAGCAGGCGCCGTGCCGCCATTACTGACCTGAATGAAACATTTACGACCATGAAACTTTTACTGAAATTTTTTCTGCTCGCCACGGTGCTGTGTGCGGGCGGAGCGACGGCCTCTGCCGCCGGGAATCCGCGTCCTTTCGTCATCCCCGAGCTCAAGTCGTGGCAGGGCGGCGAGGGGCGTTTCGTCCCTGCGGCCTCGACGCGCATCGTCTATGCGTCGGGCAATGAGGAGCTCGAGCGCGTGGCGCGCATGCTGGCCGACGACTGTGCCGAGATGTTCGGCTTCCGTCCCGAGGTTGCGGCGGGCCGCGGCGGCCGCGGTGACGTGTCGCTGGCACTGAAGGCCGACAAGGAGCTCGGTGACGAAGGCTATGCCATCACCGTCGGCGACAAGCGTGTCGAGGTGAAGGCCCCCACGGCGAAAGGCGTCTACTGGGCGACGCGTACGCTGCTGCAGATGGCCGAGCAGAGCGACGACCGCTCGCTGCCGTGCGGCGAGATCCGCGACTGGCCCGACTACGGTATCCGCGGTCTTATGATCGACTGCGGCCGCAAGTTCATCCCGCTGCATTTCCTGCACGACTATGTCAGGATACTGGCTTACTACAAGATGAACACCCTGCAGATTCACCTTAACGACAACGGTTTCAAGCAGTATTTCGAGAACGACTGGAACAAGACCTATGCCGCCTTCCGTCTCGAGTCGGAGACCTATCCCGAGCTGACGGCGCGCGACGGCAGCTATTCGAAGCGCGAGTTCATCGACCTGCAGAAGGCAGCCGAGGAGCGTTTCGTGGAGATCATACCCGAGATCGACGCCCCGGCCCATACGCTGGCCTTCAGCCACTACGATCCGCAGCTCGGCAGCAAGGAGTACGGCATGGACCATCTCGACCTCTTCAACCCCGCCACGTATGACTTCCTCGACGGCCTCTTTAAGGAGTACCTGTCGGGTGACGACCCCGTCTTCCGTGGCCCGCGCGTGCATATCGGCACCGACGAGTACTCGAATAAGGACAAGGAGGTCGTGGAGAAGTTCCGCGCCTTCACCGACCGCTACATACGCCTCGTCGAGAGCTACGGCAAGCAGGCCTGCGTGTGGGGTGCGCTGACGCATGCCGCAGGTACGACGCCCGTCAAGTCGGAGAATGTGGTGATGCACGCCTGGTACAACGGTTATGCCGATCCGCGCGAGATGGTGCGCCAGGGTTACCACCTTGTCAGCATCCCTGACGGATACCTTTATATAGTTCCTGCCGCAGGCTACTACTACGACTATCTCAACTGCCGCATGCTCTACGACAAGTGGACGCCGGCGCACGTCGGTGCCGAGGTCTTCGACGAGCGCGACCCGGCAATCCTGGGCGGTATGTTTGCCGTATGGAACGACCACGTGGGCAACGGCATCTCGACGAAGGATATACACGACCGTCTCTTCCCCGCGATGCAGACCCTTGCCGTAAAGATGTGGACCGGTGCAACGGTGGCTACGCCCTACGACGAGTTCGATGCCCGGCGCCACGCCCTGAGCGAGGCCCCCGGTGTCAACCAGGCCGGGCGCATCGGCGGCAGCGGACTGGTGTATGAGCTGGCCGAGGTCGCTCCAGGCTGCACGACTCCCCACAGGGAGATCGGTTACGGCTATCGTGTGGAGTTCGACGTCGAGGGCGCTGCCGAGGATCGCGGGGCGGTGCTCTTCTCGTCGCCCGATGCGGTCTTCTATCTTTCGGACCCCGTGCGCGGCATGATGGGATTCTCGCGCGACGGGTATCTCAACACCTTCTCGTACCGCGTGCGAGAGGGTGAGAAGGCGCACATCGCCATCGAGGGTGACAACCGCACGACCCGCCTTTATGTCAACGGCGAGCTGCGCGAGGAGATGAACATACAGACCCGGTACTTCAACGAGGGCAAGGCGAAGATGAGCTACGTGCGCACGCTGGTGTTCCCGTTGGAGCGTGCGGGCGATTTCCACAGCCGCGTCACCAACCTCAAGGTGTACAACATGTGAATGGTTAGATGTATAACAATGATACTTGTTGTCGGTGTAGCATATTGAATTCTATTGTATTATAATGTGGGTTTAATTTGAGAGCTATGTTTGTTAATAATATTAAGAAGATATACACTATTGTCATTATACTCACAATAATAGTTTCTATAAGTGCAATTGTTGTATTTTTAAATTCGGCCTCAGCAGATCATAACACTCTAGATAATCTTATTATTTTCGTTGTAACAATCCTCTCTGTTCTAATATCTATTTTGGCTTATCATATTAGTGTGAAAACGTATATATCAATAGATGCAGTTAATGCTATTAGCAGAATGGATGGAAATGTAATGGAAAATGAAAATTATCGTACAAATATAATTTCAGTTATTCGTCGTTTTAATGCTCAAAAAAAGGATGAGGCGTGCGATCAAATATTAAGTTATTTGGAGAATATATTTGTTAAACGATCGATTTATTCTGGCGCAAAGTTAGCTGATAGTATTCAAGAGATGATAGATCTTATAGTTCTTTTCTCATTTGTTATAGAACGAAAAGGATCTATGCATAATGATAATGTAATGAACCGAATAGAACGATTGATAGCGATAATAGAAAAGAAGGTTCACACTTTTGAGCAGTTGAGTGAAGGCTCATGTATATTGATAGAGGAAAGTGTAAAATTACTTAAAGCAGTGTATACTTATCAATGTTATAAATCAGGCAGATCTAGTGTGGACATTGTGTTGTTGTTGGATGTGAGAGGGGCAATGCTAAAAAATGCTATTTCAAGAACCATATATTATAATTATATGGGACTATTTTATATGAATAAGGCTATATATAAATTGCAAAATTATTTATGTGTACATTATGGTAACGGTGTATATGATGTGTTATCTATAGAATCTGCGCAGTTGTTAATAGATATGCCGTCTTCACCAGACAAAGATTTGATAATTGTATATCTAAATGAGGCGGTGTTAAATTTCGACATAGCTATTAAGCATATTAGCGATGAACTTATGTGGAATGCCTTTATACAGTACAATAAAGGCCGAACACAATATATGTTATCTCTTCTATCTTCATTCAATAATACTAGATTGTGGAAAATTACAATGAAGGAGGCAATTGATTATAGAACAAAATTAGTTGCTGTATTAGATGATATTTTAGGTAGAAGTAAAGAACCTGCTTATTTTCAAAGAGCTTTTATTGATCAACTTAAAGTGGCTAAATTAATGTATGTTAGATTTAATATAGGGTGTGGGGAAACTATAGAGGATTCTGCGTTACCAGATATTGGTTGTGATGAGTTCAATCGTCTGCGGTATATAAAAGAAGATATATTAAAGCATACTAAAGTTTTTAATTGTTAATGTTGAAAAAAAGGCGGGCCGTCCGTAATGGACAGCCCGCCGCGTTATGTGTCGAGTTGCGGATTGCTCCGCCCCTCCGATCTGCTACAGCTGGGGACCAGCGGCTACAAGCGACTTACCCTCCTCGTTGCCGGTGAACTTAACGAAGTTCTTGATGAAGCGGCCTGCGAGATCCTTAGCCTTGACATCCCAGTCGGCTGCGTTGGCGTAGGTATCGCGGGGATCGAGGATGGCGGGATCAACACCGGGCAGAGCCGTGGGCACCTTGAAGTCGAAGATAGGAATCTGCTTCGTGGGAGCCTTGTCGATCGAGCCATCGAGGATGGCGTCGATGATGCCACGCGTATCCTTGATCGAGATACGCTTGCCGGTGCCGTTCCAACCCGTGTTAACGAGGTATGCCGTAGCACCCGAAGCCTGCATTCTCTTAACGAGCTCCTGACCGTACTTGGTGGGGTGCAGCGACAGGAAGGCTGCGCCGAAGCAAGCCGAGAAGGTCGGGGTAGGCTCGGTGATACCGCGCTCGGTACCTGCCAGCTTGGCGGTGAAACCAGAGAGGAAGTAGTACTTCGTCTGCTCGGGCGTCAGGATCGATACGGGAGGCAGCACGCCGAATGCGTCAGCCGACAGGAAGATAACCTTCTTTGCGGCGGGAGCCTTCGATACGGGCTTTACGATGTTGTCGATGTGGTAGATGGGGTACGAAACACGGGTGTTCTCGGTCACCGACTTGTCGGCGAAGTCGATCTTGCCCGTAGCCTCGTCAACGGTAACGTTCTCCAGCAGGGCGTTGCGGCGGATGGCGTTCCAGATGTCGGGCTCGTTCTCCTTCGAGAGGTTGATAACCTTGGCGTAGCAGCCACCCTCGAAGTTGAAGACGCCGTCGTCGTCCCAGCCGTGCTCGTCGTCACCGATAAGCTGACGCTTGGGATCGGTCGAAAGGGTGGTCTTACCCGTACCCGACAGACCGAAGAAGATAGCCGTCTCACCCTTCTCGTTGGTGTTGGCCGAGCAGTGCATCGAAGCCATGCCCTTGAGCGGGAGCAGGTAGTTCATGTACGAGAACATACCCTTCTTCATCTCACCGCCGTACCAGGTGTTGATGATAACCTGCATCTTCTCGGTGAGGTTGAATACAACGGCGGTCTCAGAGTTCAGACCCAGCTCCTTGTAGTTCTCAACCTTGGCCTTCGATGCGTTCAGTACAACGAAGTCGGGCTCGCCGTAAACCTCCAGCTCGGCGTCGGTCGGGCGGATGAACATGTTCTTAACGAAGTGAGCCTGCCATGCAACCTCCATGATGAAGCGGATCTTCAGACGCGAGTTCTCGTTGGCGCCGCAGAAGGTATCCACAACATAGAGCTTCTTGTTCGAGAGCTCCTTGGCGGCGAGCTCCTTCAGCACGCCCCAGGTCTTCTCGGTAACGGGCTTGTTGTCGTTCTTGTACTCGTCCGACGTCCACCAGATGGTGTCGCGGGTGGTGTCGTCCATTACGAAGAACTTATCTTTGGGCGAACGGCCGGTGTATACGCCGGTCATTACGTTTACGGCACCCATCTCGGTAACGACACCCTTGTCGTAGCCGGTGAGTCCGGGCTTGGTCTCCTCGCGGAAGAGCTCATCGTACGAGGGATTGTAGATCACCTCGGTAGTACCGGTAATACCGTACTTAGTCAAATCAATCTTTGCCATAACTCAAAATATTTTTAGTTAAACCTAACCTGATCGAGTTTGCCGGGGCGTTCCAACGCCCTGAGGATCTTGACCGTGGGTCGGTTTCCTACGGAAAAGGCCCTTGTTTCAGCGCTACAAAAGTAGTCAAACTATTCGACTTGTGAAAAGAATAACACTCTTTTTTGAAAAAAATTTAATTCCCGGCCTTCCGCCGCCCCGCGTGGCGGTGCCGGTAGCGGTGTGGCTTGCGGTGCGGCAGGTGCCGTGAGGTGGAGCCGTGTGCCGTACGGCGCTGGCGGAAAGACCTCGCGGCGGACAGTTCCCTGACGGCCGGGAGGGCTGTGATGGAGGTGCCGGGGCGCTCGCTGATGGCCCTGCGGCGGCCGGGCGGTTAAGATGTCGTGACGTTGTTCGGGCGGATTGTTTTTTCTGCGGGAATTTAGTACCTTTGGGGCAATATGGCCGGATTGTACTTCCATATACCGTTTTGCAAGAGCATTTGCGCCTACTGCGACTTTTTCCGCACGGGCGACCTTCGGCGCATGGACGACACGCTGCGGGCGATGGAGGCGGAGATGGAACGCGAGCGCGGGTTTATCTCCGACCAAGCCGTGCGCACGATATATTTCGGCGGCGGTACGCCGTCGCTGGTGCCGCCCGCGACGCTGCAACATCTTATTGACCGTGCGCGTGAGACGTTCGACTGCAGCGGGGTGGAGGAGATCACCGTCGAGGCCAATCCCGACGACGTTACCGACGGATATGTCGGGGCGTTGCGCCGCACGGATATCAACCGCGTGAGCCTCGGCATACAGTCTTTCGACGATGCCGAGCTGCGCTTCATGAACCGGCGCCATACGGCGGCCGAGGCCGAGGCGGCGGTCGGCCGTCTGCAGGATGCGGGCTACGGCAACATCACCATAGACATAATATTCGGTGTGGACGGCTTCGGCGGGGAGGTGCTCGAACGGACGCTCGAGAGGGCGGTCTCGCTCGGCGTGCAGCACGTCTCGGCATACCACCTGACGTTCGAGCCGGCGACGGCATTCGGACGGTTGCTTGCGCGGGGCGTAATGCGCGAGGTCGACGAGGCGGTGAGCGAGGCGGAGTATGCTGCCGTGGAGAGGGCGCTTACGCAGGCCGGCTTCGAACACTACGAGGTGTCGAACTATGCCCGCGAGGGATTCCGCGCGCGGCACAACTCGTCCTACTGGCACGGGGCGCAGTATCTGGGCATAGGGCCCGGGGCCCACTCCTTCAACGGCGAGGTGCGGCGCTGGTCGTCGCAGCGGCCCGAGGAATATATCGCCGCGCCGCGATACGAATCGGAGCGTCTGACGCCGCGCGACCGCTGCAACGAGTACATCATGACGGGGCTGCGCTGCGCCGAGGGCATCGACACGGAGGTGTTGCGCGAACGGTTCGGCGGGGAGCGTTTCGAAAGGGTGATGCGCGAGGCGGAGAAATGGATCGCAAGCGGCGAGTTGCGTTACGCAAACAAAAGGCTTTCAATACCTACCGAACGCATGCTCGTGTCGGACGCCGTCATAGAGAGCCTTTTCGAAACGTAGATATTAAAAAATATTAATTTATTGTTAAGTTAATTTAGGAAATGCTGCCGCGGAGGCCGATCGGGCTCTTTTTCAAATATAAAGTGTTATCTTTGCGGCGCAATTCTACAGATTACGGATTTTCAAATACAGCAATCTTATGAGTAATACGAGTCAGATGCCCGACTACCTGTTTGAGGTGAGTTGGGAGGTGTGCAACAAGATTGGAGGCATACATACGGTAATCTCTACCAAAGCCCTCACCGTAACCAAACGTATGGGCGACAATTATATCGTTATAGGACCCGATTTGATGCAGGAGCATGCGAATCCCGAATTCGCGCCCGACAACACGCTTCTGTCGGGATGGCGCGAGAGCCTCTACAGCGAGGGTATTCGCGTGCGCATAGGCCGCTGGAACGTCGAGGGACACCCCCTGGCCGTGCTTATCGACTACAAGTCGCTCATCTCGCAGAAGGACGAGGTGCTCAAGCACATGTGGGAGGATTACCACGTCGACTCGATCTCGGGACAGTGGGACTATATCGAGCCTGTGCTCTTCGGCCACGCCGCAGGTATGGTGATCAAGTCGTATGTCGACAACTTCTGCAGCTCGGCCAAGAGGGTTGCTGCCCACTTCCACGAGTGGATGACCGCCTCGGGCGGCCTCTACCTGCGCAAGGCGTCGCCCTATGTGGCTACGCTCTTCACCACGCACGCCACGGTCACGGGCCGCTGCATCGCAGGCAACGGTCTGCCGCTATATTCGGACCTGCACAAGTATAACGCCGACGACATAGCGCGCCGCTTCAACGTGACGGCCAAGCACTCGATCGAGAAGATGGCGGCGCTCTATCACGACGCCTTCCTCACGGTGAGCGAGATCACGGCCAACGAGTGCAAGTACCTGCTGGGCCGCGAGGTGACGCACATCACCCCCAACGGCTTCGAGAACGACTTCGTATGGGGAGCCGATACGCTCAAGGCCAAGCGCGCTGAGGCCCGCAAGTCGATGATAGAGGTAGCGGAGGCGTGCCTGGGCTGCAAGTTCGAGAAGGAGCCCCTGATCATCGGCACCAGCGGCCGCTATGAGTATCGCAACAAGGGTATCGACATATTCATGGAGGCGCTGAAGCGTCTGGCCGTATGCGGCACGCTCGACCGCGAGATCCTGGCCTACATCACCGTGCCGGCCGCCAACGACGGCCCCCGTGCCGACCTGGTCGAGCACCTGAAGGATCCGTCGAAGGGTATCGACGCGTCGCAGTGGCGTTTCTCGACCCACTATCTCGAGAACAGCCAGTGGGATCCCATCTCGCAGGCCATCCGCGGCAGCGTGCTCGAGAGCGAGACGTCGAAGGTGAAGGTCATCTTCGTGCCCTCGTACCTTAACTCGGCCGACGGTATCTTCAACAAGAACTACTATGAGATGCTGGTGGGCATGGACTTCACCGCATTCCCGTCATACTACGAGCCGTGGGGCTACACGCCGCTCGAGTCGATCGCCTTCTCGGTGCCGACGCTGACGTCGAACCTCTCGGGATTCGGTCTCTGGGCCATGAAGCAGGCCGACCATGCCGGTGTTGAGGTTATCCGCCGCGACGATAACAACGACACCTATGCCGTCGAGCAGCTGGTGGATGCGGCGCTGCGCTTCCTGCAGCTCGACGAGAAGCAGGTCGAGGATGTGCGCCGCTCGGCAAGCGAGATGTCGAAGTTGGCCCTGTGGGACAAGTTCTTCGTACACTACGAGCGCGCCTATGCCGAGGCCATGGAGAATGCCGCGGCACGCACCAACCGCACGGTGGGCGACGGCGGCAACTATACCGAGCAGATCAACTTCGTGCGCCAGCAGCTCATATCGAACAAGCCGTCATGGCACCGCATGATGGTGGAGAAGCGTCTGCCGTCGCGACTGCATGCGCTGGAGACCATCTCGCGCAACCTGTGGTGGTGCTGGACGCAGGACGCACGCGACCTGTTCGAGAGTGTAGACCCCGAGCTGTGGACCAAGGTCGAGCGTAACCCCATAGCGTTGATCGACAAGCTGTCGATCGAGCGTATTAACGAGCTGGAGAAGGACAAGGAGTTCCTTGCCCGTCTCGATGCGGTGAGCGCACAGCTGGAGGCCTACATGTCGGAGGCTCCCGACCCGTCGTGCCCCAAGGTGGCTTACTTCTCGATGGAGTACGGCCTGCACTCGTCGCTGAAGATCTACTCGGGCGGTCTGGGTATCCTTGCGGGCGACTACCTCAAGGAGGCTTCGGACAAGAACCACCCGATGGTGGCCGTGGGCCTGCTCTACCGCTACGGATACTTCACGCAGCAGCTCTCGTCGCAGGGCAGCCAGGTGGCTACCTACGAGGCGCAGAACTTCTTCAAGCTGCCCATCTCGCCCGTGCGTGACGACGTGGGCAACTGGGTGTCGATACAGATAGCCTTCCCGGGACGTACGCTCTCGGCCCGTATATGGAAATGCCAGGTGGGACGTACGGCGCTCTACCTGCTCGATACGGACTATGAGGCCAACCTGCAGGAGGACCGTCAGATTACATATTACCTCTACGGCGGCGACTGGGAGAACCGTCTCAAGCAGGAGCTGCTGCTGGGCGTGGGCGGTATCCGCGCGCTGAACAAGATGGGCATACGCCAGGAGGTATACCACTGCAACGAGGGCCATGCCGCCTTCATCGGCATCGAGCGTATCCGCAACCTCATCGCCAAGAAGCGCCTGACCTTCTCGGAGGCGCTGGAGGTGGTGCGTTCGTCGTCGCTGTTTACGACCCACACGCCCGTGCCGGCGGGTCACGATGCCTTCCCCGAGTCGATGATGCGCCAGTACATGTCGCACTATCCCGACGTGCTGGGCATTACGTGGGAGCAGTTCATCAACCTCGGCAAGACCAACCCCAACGACCCCAACGAGCGCTTCTCGATGTCGGTGCTGGCCTGCAACCTCTCGCAGGAGGTGAACGGCGTGTCGTGGCTGCACGGCGAGGTGTCGAAGGATATCTTGGGCAACATGTGGCCCGGTTACTTCAAGAACGAGCTCCACATCGGTTACGTCACCAACGGCGTCCACTTCCCCACGTGGGTGGCGTCGAACCTGCGCCGTCTCTACGCCCGTTACTTCCCCAAGGGATTCGAGGGCCACGTATATGACATCCCCGAGTGGCAGGGTGTGCACAAGATCGCCGACGAGGAGCTGTGGAGCGAGCGCATGATACTGAAGGAGCGTCTGATAAACCACATACGCAAACTCTACAGCGATCCCAAGCAGGTGCGCTTCGACTCGCCGCGCCAGATGGTGCAGATCGTCGAGCACATCCGTCCCGACGTGCTGACGATAGGCTTCGCGCGCCGCTTTGCGACCTACAAGCGTGCCTACTTGCTCTTCACCAATCTGGAGCGTCTGTCGGCCATCGTCAACAACAAGGAGCACCCCGTGCAGTTCATCTTCGCGGGTAAGGCTCACCCGAACGACAAGCCGGGACAGGATCTCATCAAGCGCATAATCGAGGTGTCGTCGATGCCCGAGTTCGTTGGCAAGATAGTCTTCCTGCAGAACTACGACATGGAGCTCGCGCGCCGCATGGTGCAGGGTGTGGACGTATGGCTGAATACGCCGACGCGTCCGCTCGAGGCCTCGGGTACGTCGGGCGAGAAGTGCGTCATGAACGGCGTGCTGCAGTTCTCGGTGCTCGACGGATGGTGGGTCGAGGGCTACAAGGAGGGCGCCGGCTGGATGCTGCCGCAGGAGCGCTCGTTCACCGACCAGAAGTTCCAGGACGAGCTCGACGCCGAGATGATATACAACACCATCGAGGACCAGATCGTGCCTCTCTACTACGACCGCGGCAAGGACGGCATACCTCACGGCTGGGTGAACGCCGTGAAGAGCTGTATCTCGGACATCGCGTCGAACTTCACCACCAACCGCATGCTGATCGACTACGAGGACCGCTTCTACAACAAGCTGGCGGCCCGCAAGGGTCAGATGGTTGCCGACAACTACCGCATGGCGCGTGAGATCGCGGCATGGAAGCGCAAGGTGTCGGCGGCGTGGGACGACGTGAAGATTCTCAACGTGCAGCGCGTGGAGATCGACACCGAGGCGATCTTCGTCGACAAGACCTACCACTATGAGATATCGCTCAATATCGGCGCCCTGAGTCCCGAGGATATCGGTGCCGAGCTGGTGATAGCGCAGCAGATCGAGGCCGGCGGCGCCGTGAACGTCGTGGGCACGAAGGCTCTGGAGATGCGCAGCGTCGTGGGCCACGAGGTTGTGCTGTCGGTAGACTACACGCCCGACCGTACGGGTACGTTCGATGTGGCAATACGTGTCTTCCCCAAGAACGACCGCCTGCCGCACCGCATGGACTTCGCGCTGGTAAAGTGGGCATAGCCCCTGCCGTGCGGCCGACTGGGCCGCACGCGCGGCGCAGGCCGTGATTCCGCGGTTTCCGGCCGAAGACCTTCCGCATGGAGGGCGGAACGGGCCGGAGGAAACTCCCGGAACGGGGCTTTCCCGAAAAGGAGAAGATTTTCCTTGGGCGGAAAGGCTTTTCCGCCGCGGGGCGCCGGACGCAGGCATTGTGAAAAGGTTGGGCCTTTCGGGGTTCGGGACAGGTTTTATCCCCGAAAGGCGGCCTTTACAACGTTCGGAGGCCGAAAAAAAAGAGGGAAAAATGGCTGCGTTGCGGAATATTTTATTAACTTTGGATAGGAATGATAATTTTTAATTGAGATATGTCGGCACTTACATTTGACAAGAGTGAGCTGGGTAACCTGGAGTATTCGCTCCAGCGCGAGATGCTCGCCACAGACCGTAAGGGCGGTTACATGAGCACGACAATCGTCTGCTGCAATACGCGCAAGTACCACGGACTGATGGTGGCGCCGATCGACGACAGCGATGAGACTTATGTGCTGCTCTCGTCGCTGGACGAGACGGTGATACAGCATAACCAGTCGTTCAACCTGGCCTTGCACCGCTACAAGGGCGTGTACGAGCCCCGCGGCCACAAGTATATCACCGATTTCGAGTATACGCCCACGCCCACGATTACCTATCGTGTGGGCGGCGTGATCCTGCGCAAGGAGCTGCTGTGGATACACAAGCGCACGCAGCTCATGATACGCTACACGCTGGTCGATGCCCACTCGGATACCACGCTGCGCCTGCGTCCCTTCTTCGCCTTCCGCAACAAGCATTCGCTCTCGAAGGCCAACATGGACGCCAACGGACGTTCGTATCCCATCCCCGGAGGAGTCAAGTGCCGCCTCTACGACGGTTTCCCGTGGCTCTACCTGCAGACCGACAAGAAGGATGCCGAATTCATCGCCGCTCCCGACTGGTACTACAACTTCGAGTATCCGCAGGAGATCAAGCGCGGATACGACGGTTACGAGGACCTGCTGACGACGGGCTACTTCGAGATGAACATCAAGAAGGGCGAGAGCGTCATCTTCTCGGCCGCAACCGACGAGATGGCCACAAGTCAGACCATCACCCAGATATACGAGGCGTCGCTGGCACGCCGCACCCACAAGATCGACTTCCTGAGCTGCCTGCACCACTCGGCGCGCCAGTTCATCGTAAGGCGTTCGGGCGGTCGCACCGAGATGGTGGCCGGTTACCCGTGGTACGGCACGGTGGGACGCGACACCTTCATCGCTCTGCCGGGCGTCGTGCTCGAGCAGGGATACAAGGAGGACTGCATGGCGGTTCTGGATACCATGGTGCAGGGCATGCACGACGGCGATTTTGCCGGCTCGGCTTCGGCATGGGTTGCGGCGGATGCTCCGCTGTGGTTCTTCTGGACGCTGCAGAACCTCGAGCGCCATATCGGCGCCAAGGAGTTGTGGGCGCGTTACGGCGAGGCCATGAAGGCCGTGCTGGAGGCGTACCGCCGCGGCTTCGGCGACCGCGTGGTGCTGCATGACAACGGCCTTGTGTGGGCCGCCGCCGAGGGCGAGGCCCTCACGTGGATGAACACCAAGGTCGACGGCCAGCCCGTGGCGCAGCGCGCCGGCTATGCCGTCGAGATCGAGGCGTTGTGGTACAATGCCGTATGCTATACGCTGGACCTTGCGCGCAAGATGAAGGACAAGGACTTTGTCGCGCGTTGGGCCGACATGCCCGAGCGTACGCGCGAGTCGTTCCTTGCTAAGTTCTGGCTCGAGAGCAACTATCTGGCCGACTATGTGAACGACCGCGAAGTGAACGATTTCCGCCGCTCGAACATGATTGTGGCGTGCGGCCTGGACTATACGATGCTGAGCGAGGAGCAGCGCATCGAGGTGTTGAGCGTGGTGCGCCAGCACCTGCTGACGCGTCGCGGCCTGCGTTCGCTCTCGCCCCGCAACCCCTTCTATGAGCCGTCGTATGCCGACGACCAGCGGTCGCAGGATCTGGCCAGCCGTAACGGTTCGATATGGATCTGGCCCCTTATGTTCTACGTCAAGAGCTGCTTCGCCATTGCCGGCGACCAGTATCTGGGCGAGGCCGAGGAGATCCTGGCCGGATTCCACGACGAGATTCAGTCGGCTTGTATCGGTTCGGTGAGCGAGTGCTTCGAGGGCGATCCTCCATTCCATGCGCGCGGATGCCTGTCGCAGGCGACCAGCGTCGGAGGCCTGCTCTATATCAGCGATATGGTCGAGCACCGCAAGAAGGCCCGCGCCAAGGGCAAGAAGGGCAAGTAGCATTCGGACAACGCGTCCGTCGCCGGCCGTGCCGGGAAGGTTCTTCGGCAAAGGCAGGCGGAAGAGTGGCCGCGCTAACGGCACATGGCCGTTACGACGGTTGCCCGCAGGAGAGGGTTGAGTCTGCGCTCATGACGAGCCGACGGCGCGGGGGAGCCTGCCGCTAAGGCGCGGGGTGCGGATGAAGGACGCGGATGCAGACGAAAGAAACAGACAAAATATAGGAGAATAGAATGAGAGTATTAATGTTTGGGTGGGAGTTCCCTCCCCATATAGCGGGCGGCCTGGGTACGGCCTGCTATGGGATGACCCGCGGGCTGGCGCATAACGGAGTCGATGTCACGTTCGTTATGCCGCATGCTTCGGGCGATGAGGACGAGCGTTTCGTCAAGGTGCTCAGTGCCAGCGATGTGGACGCACTCTACTGCGATTCGGAAGCGGTCGGGGGCGACGATATCATGCGAAAGATATCGTTCATACACATCGATTCGAACATGGTCCCCTACATCGCGCCCGAGGAGTTCGCCTCCTACCGCAGCGAGTATGAGAAGACCGGTCGCAAGCTATGGGAGCGTCAGGGCGACTGCTGGACACAGCGTTACAATTTCTCGGGCCGCTATGGCGCAAACCTCATGGAGGAGGTGGCGCGCTACGCCGTTGTGGCGGCGCAGGTGGCTCGCAACCTGGAGGGGCAGTTCGACGTGATACATGCCCACGACTGGCTTACGTACTTCGCCGGCATTGCCGCCAAGCGCGTGTCGGGCAAACCCCTGGTGGTGCACATGCACGCCACGGAGTATGACCGTTCGGGCGAGAATATAAATACGCAGACCTACGGTATCGAGCGTGCCGGCATGATGGCCGCCGACAAGGTGATCGCCGTGTCGAACCTCACGCGCAAGATCATCATCGACCGCTACGGCATCCCCGCCGACAAGGTGGTGACGGTGCACAACGCCGTGCGTTTCGCCGAGCGCGAGAGCGTGGCTCCCGAGTGCGGCGTCGACGACAAGATCGTCACCTTCCTGGGCCGTATCACCTACCAGAAGGGTCCCGACTACTTTGTCGAGGCTGCGGCCAAGGTGCTCAAGCGCGTGCCCAACGTGCGCTTCGTGATGGCCGGTTCGGGCGACATGATGAACCACGTCATACGCCGCGTGGCGCGTCTGGGCATAGCCGACCGTTTCCACTTCACGGGCTTCCTGAAGGGTGAGGACGTGCACCGCATGTTCCAGCTCTCGGACGTGTATATCATGCCGTCGGTGTCGGAGCCGTTCGGTATCTCGCCTCTGGAGGCCATGCGTTCGAACGTGCCGGTCATCATCTCGAAGCAGAGCGGTGTGGCCGAGGTGCTCGACTATGCCGTCAAGGTCGATTACTGGGATGTCGATGCCATGGCCGATGCCATCTACGGCTTCGTGAAGTATCCCGCCCTGTCGAAGATGTTCGCCAAGAAGGGACTCGAGGAGGTGACGGGCCTCAAGTGGAACAACGCCGCCGCCAAGATAAAGTCGGTTTACGAGGAGGTGGTGAACGAGAGTAGGAAATAATAATAACACGATAAGGATATGAAGACAGTTTGTTTGTATTTTCAGGTACACCAGCCGTGGCGACTGAAAATCTACCGTTTTTTCAATATCGGAAAGGATCATAATTACCTCGACGACTTTACCAACCGCGCCATCATGCAGAAGGTAGCCCGCCAGTGCTATCTGCCGATGAACGCGTTGCTGCTCAAGCTCATTAACGAGAACAAGGGTGCGTTCAAGTGCTCGTTCTCGATAACGGGTGCCGCCGTCGAGCAGATGCGCGCCTATGCGCCCGAGGTGCTCGACTCGTTCCGCGCCCTGGCCGAGACGGGACAGGTGGAGTTCCTTGCCGAGACCTACTCTCACTCGCTGGCGTCGCTGGCGTCGAAGGAGGATTTCGTCGAGCAGGTGAAGCTGCACGCGGCGATGATAAAGAAGGAGTTCGGCAAGAAGCCGACGGCCTTCCGCAATACGGAGCTCATCTACTCGGACGAGATCGGCGAGATGGTGTCGGAGATGGGTTACAAGACCATACTGGCCGAGGGTGCGAAGCATGTGCTGGGATGGAAGTCACCCGACTACATCTACACCAACGCCCTGAACAATAGCCTTCGCGTGCTGCTGCGCAACTACAAGCTCTCGGACGATATAGCTTTCCGCTTCTCGAACAAGGGTTGGGACCAGTATCCCCTCACGGCCGAGAAGTTCGCCTCGTGGATCGACGGCGAGGTGGGCGAGGTGGTCAACCTCTTCATGGATTACGAGACCTTCGGCGAGCATCAGAAGGCCGATACGGGTATCTTCGACTTCATGAAGGCGCTGCCCGCAGCCGTGCTGGCATGCAAGGATGTGCGTTTTGCCACGGTGAGCGAGACGGCCAAGTCGTCGCAGCCGGTGGGCGTGCTCCACTGCCCGCACGTAATGTCGTGGGCCGACGAGGAGCGCGACGTCACGGCATGGCTCGGCAACGAGCTGCAGAACGAGGCCTTCTCGAAGCTCTACGCCCTGAAGGATCAGGTGAAGGCGCTCAAGAACAAGGATTTCGATTATGTGTGGAACTTCATGCAGACTTCGGACCACTTCTACTATATGGCAACGAAGTGGCTGTCGGATGGTGACGTGCACTCGTACTTTAACCCCTACGGTTCGTCGTACGAGGCCTTTATCAACTACATGAACGTCCTTTCGGATTTCGAGATCGAGTTGAAACGTGCCGCCGAGGCAAAGAAGTCTTCGCGCAAGAAGGAGAAGGAGAAAGAGCCCGTGGCCTGACGGGACTGAATATTGAGTAACGCAAGCGCCGGCATGATCTTTGGAGTCATGCCGGCGCTTGCGTTGTTTGTGGCGGGCGGTCTGCTGCCCGAATCGTTATCGGGCATCTACCCACGGCATGTTGCTGTCGAAGAACTCCTTGACCTCGACGGCGCGGTCGCAGCAGAGGGCGTCGGCACCCAGCGCCACCCCGAGTATGAAGTCGTCGATCGACTGTCCGGGCCACAGCGATACGAACAGCCCGGCCTTCTTGGCCTTGCGCACGGCGTCGCGGCTTGTTCCGCCCATGGTGCAGCCCAGGCGCTTTATTCCCATGTCGAGCGCCTCGCGTATGGTGTCGTCGCCGATGGGGCGGCCTATTATAAGCAGCAGGTCGGCGTCGGGGTGGAGACGCTGCATGGTGCGCAGGGCGCGTTTGTCGCTCGACGTGAAGAGGTATGTCGACGAGGCGGGCTTGTGGGCCATGGCTGTGGTGTAGAGCAGGTCGCAGTACTTCTCCAGCAGGGCCTCGTCGTATGCCGGGCTCGAGGTCTTCATTTCGAACTCGACGTACATGCCCTCCTTGTCGGCGAGCCAGCGGCACAACTCGTCGAGGAATAGTATGTCGTTGCCCTGTTTGGTCTTTACCTTGCGGATCTCTTTGGCGGTCATCTTCTCCACCTCGCCGTCGCTGGGGGTGAGGCGCGCGAGCGACGAATCGTGCGAGACGACGAGCTTGCCGTCGGCCGTGATGCGTATGTCGGTCTCGTAGCCGCGGATGCCTTTGTCGTAGGTGGCCTGGAATGCCGGCATGGTGTTCTCGTCGTACTCGAGGCGGCTGCCGCGGTGGGCGAAGAACTGTACGCTGCGGCGTTCCTGTGCGTTGACTGCGGCGATTGTGGCCAGCAGGGCCACGATGGTTATGATCTTCTTCATGGGTGTGGCTTGTGGGTTGATAAAAAATGCGGGCAGCACCGGCCGCCCGCTTTGACTGCTCCATTGGAGCGTATGGGTGTATCGCGAAGGCGGATCAGACGGTCATGATCTCCTTCTCCTTGGCGTCCATCAGGGCGTCGAGCTTCTTCGAGTACTTCTCGAGGAGCTTCTGCGACTGGCTCTCGCCGTCCTTCGACTCGTCCTCGGGCATGCCCTCCTTCTGGGCCTTCTTGAATGCCTCGACTGCATCGCGGCGGGCGTTGCGCAGGCTTATGCGGGCGGTCTCGCCGACGGTGCGCACCTGCTTTACCAGCTCCTTGCGGCGCTCTTCGGTCAGGGGCGGGATCGAGAGGCGGATCTGCTCGCCGTTGTTCGAGGGCGTGAGGCCTATGTTCGAGTCGAGGATGGCCTTCTCGATGGTGCGGATCATGTTCTTGTCCCAGGGCTGTATGAGCACGGTCTTGGCGTCGGGGACGGTGACGCTCGCTACGGCCGATACGGGTGACTGCGATCCGTAGTAGTCGACATATACGCTGTTGAGGACGTTGGTCGAGGCCTTGCCCGCGCGTATGTTGAGGAGCTCCTCCTCGAGGTGCTGTACCGTACGCTCCATGCGATCGGTCGCATCTTTGATGATGGTCTTGGTATCCATAAATGTATGCTTAAAGTATTCGTTTCTACTTCTTCAGTTCGGCGGCCACCGTCTCGATAAGCTCGGCGAACTCCTTCTCGTCGTATCCTACCGAGAGGTATGCGATGTTGCCCTTCTTGTCGACGACGAAGTTGCGCGGGATGTAGTTCGAGGCGAAGAGTTTGTATATCGCCTGCTTGGGGTCGAGACCCACGGGGAACTTGTATCCAGCCTTCTCGAGGAACGCCTTCACGGTCTTGGCGGCCTCGCCGCGCGAGATGGGCAGGAAGACGAATTTCTCACCCTTGAAGCGGTCGATGATCTCGGCCTGCACGTGTTTGAGCTCCTCGCGGCACGGGGGACACCATGTTGCCCAGAAGTTTACCACGACAACCTTGCCCTTGAGCTGGGAGAGCGTCATGCTTGAGCCGTCGATCATCTCGACGGTGAAGTCGGGGGCCTTGTCGCCCACCTTTACAAGGGTGGTCTTTGCAATCTCCTCCTGCTGCGACGCCTGCTGTGCGAAGGTCTCGGTGGCGGGTATGGCTGCCATCATGAGGGCAGCGGCTGCCGCGATCAGGGCCTTGCGGCCGAATATATTTCGTGTCATAGTCATGTTTTTTCGGTTATGTTTCCTGTCGCCGTTAGCGGTGTACGAGGGTGCCGATGGCCTGGCCTTCGAGCACCTTGTCGAGGTTGCCAGGGGTGTCCATGTCGAAGACGATGATGTCGAGGCCGTTCTCCTTGCAGAGCGTGAAGGCGGTCATGTCCATCACCTTGAGGTTTCGCGTGTAGACCTCGTCGAAGGTGATCTGGTCGAACTTCACAGCCGTGGGGTCCTTCTCGGGATCGGCCGTGTAGACGCCGTCGACGCGCGTGCCCTTGAAAAGCACCTCGGCTTCGATCTCGATGCCGCGCAGTGCGGCGGCCGTATCGGTCGAGAAGTAGGGGTTGGACGTTCCGCCGCCGATGATTACTACATATCCCGCCTCGAGATACTCTATGGCGCGGGCCTTCGAAAAGTATTCGCCTATGGGCTCCATGCGTATCGAGGTGAGCACCTTGGCCTTGACGCCGTTGCTCTCGAGAGCCGAGTGCAGCGCCAGTGAGTTGATGACGGTGGCCAGCATGCCCATCTGGTCGCCCTTGACGCGGTCGAAGCCGCGGCCTACGCCCTGCAGCCCGCGGAAGATGTTGCCGCCGCCGATTACGATACCTATCTGTATGCCCTTGGCGGCTGCGGCGCCTATCTGTTCGGCGTACGACTGCAGCACGGCGGGCGAAAGCCCGTATTTCTGTTCGCCCTGGAGCGACTCGCCGCTCAGTTTGAGCAGTATGCGTTTGTATTTCATGTCCGTTACGTGTTTTAACCTTTGGCGAAGATAACAAAAAATCTTGTTTTGCGCAAAGCCGCGGTCCTTTTCGCCGGGGAATGTGACGGCGGTAGGTATAAATACTTATTTTTTGGTTGCGGCGGGGCATAAGTCTGACTGTGAATGACGTTTGTTCGGAATTTTGCACTATCTTTGTGTTGCCGAAAAGTGCGGTGTCGCCGTGATTGTACGGCGGTGCGGCGCGAATTTGTGCGACATTCAGAATACAACTCAATAATTAACTGACAATATGGTTGATATTTTCGAAAGACTTGAGAAGAATGCAGGTGGTCCCATCGGCCAATACATGCAGCAAGTGCACGGTTACTTCGCATTCCCCAAGCTGGAGGGCGAGATCGGCCCCCACATGCGTTTCCGTGGCAAGATGATGCTCAACTGGAGCCTTAACAACTACCTTGGCCTGGCCAACCACCCCGAGGTACGCAAGGCCGACGCCGCAGGTGCCGCCGAGTTCGGCATGGCGGCCCCCATGGGCGCCCGCATGATGAGCGGTCAGACGAAGTACCATGAGCAGCTCGAGCGCGAGCTGGCCGAGTTCGTCGGCAAGGAGGATGCCTTCCTGCTCAACTACGGTTATCAGGGCATGGTGTCGATCATCGACTGCCTGCTCTCGCCGCGCGACGTTGTCGTCTATGACGCCGAGGCTCACGCCTGCATCATCGACGGTCTGCGTCTGCACAAGGGCAAGCGTTTCGTCTATGCCCACAACAACGAGGAGTCGCTGCGCCTGCAGCTCAAGCATGCCACCGAGCTGGCCGAGGAGCAGCATGGCGGCGTGCTGGTAATCACCGAGGGTGTCTTCGGCATGAAGGGTGACCTCGGCTTCCTCGACGTGATCACCAAGGCCAAGAAGGACTTCAACTTCCGCCTGCTGGTGGACGATGCTCACGGCTTCGGTACCATGGGTCCCGGCGGACGCGGTACGGCGGCACACTTCGGTGTGGTTGACCAGGTGGACGTGCTCTTCAACACCTTCGCCAAGTCGATGGCCGGCATCGGTGCCTTCGTCAGCGGTCCCCGTTGGCTGATCAACCTGCTGCGCTACAACATGCGTTCGCAGCTCTACGCAAAGTCGCTCCCGATGCCTATGGTTATCGGTGCGCTGAAGCGTCTGGAGCTTATCCGCAACCACCCCGAGTATCAGCAGAAGCTGTGGGAGATTACCCGCGCCCTGCAGAGCGGCCTGAAGGAGAACGGCTTCGACATAGGCGTTACCCAGTCGCCCGTAACCCCCATCTACATGAAGGGCGGTAACGAGGAGGGTACCAACCTCATCGTCGACCTGCGTGAGAACCACGCCCTCTTCTGCTCGATCGTTATCTACCCCGTGATCCCGAAGGGCGAGATCATCCTGCGTGTGATCCCCACGGCGGCACACACCATGGAGGATGTGAAGTACACGATCGACGCCTTCAAGTCGGTGCGCGACAAGTTCGAGGCCGGTTACTACCGCTCGATGCCCATCCCCATGATGGCAGATCCCGATTTCAAGGTCCGCTAAACCGTAGAATCGATATAATCAGAGACCGCGGATTCCAATCCGCGGTTTTTTTATTCCCGAGCGGCCCGTCGGCCGTGTGGAGTGGAACATTATTTGGAAACGATATGAAAAGAGTTGTTGTTATGGCAATGTTGCCAATGTTGTCCGTCATGATGGCGGCCTGCGGTTCGGGGTCGGCCGAGATCGACCGCAGCGTGGTGAGCGACTTCTCGCTCGGTGATTTCATGGGCCGGTGGTATGAGATTGCGCGGTTCGACCACTCGTTCGAGCGCGGCATGGAGTATGTCACGGCCGACTACAGCCTGCTCGGCGACGGCACGGTCGAGGTGCTCAACAGCGGCCTGCGCGACGGCGAGCCGCACACGGCCAAGGGCCGCGCCAAGACGACCGATACGCCGGGGCGCCTGCGCGTGTCGTTCTTCTGGATCTTCTACTCCGACTACAACGTGCTGGCGATGGGCGCCAACGGCGAATGGGCTCTTGTGGGCAGCCGCTCGCCGAAGTATCTGTGGATACTCTCGCGCACGCCGCAACTCGGGCCCGATGTGTTGAAGGGGATAGTGGATACGGCCGCGGCGCGCGGTTACGACACTTCGAAACTGATATACGTCAAGCAGCGGTAGGCGCCCCGATGGGGTGGAATGTTAGGGCCGTCGGGGTTACTTCTCCCGCACGGCCTTTTTGCGTATCTCCTTGAGGCGGAAACGGTAGATGAGGTTGCGCTCGGGGTGTCCCGTGACATGGAACGACAGATAGAGCCAGCCTCCCTTGATGTCGAGCCCCTCGGGTTCGTATTCGAGCGGGTTGAGGTCTATGAGGCGCAGACGCTCACCCGTCGCTGCGTCGACCACATGCATGCGGCATCCGCGCGACGGTACGCCGTCGGGAAGGTATATGTATCTCCTGTCGGCGGCGCTGCCCTGCGGTATGGTAATGTCGCCCACGGGGATGTCGCCCAGGGCGTCGGTGGCGGTGAGGCGTACGGTACCCGTGGCGTCGGAGTCGGCCAGTCGGGGCAGGGCGAAGCGGCGGAACGTGCGGTGGCCGTCGATGGTGCAGTAGGCGTAGAGTATTTTCTGCCTGCGGTCGACACACCAGTCCATCGGCCCCGTGCAGTCGTCACCTTCGTAGACGATTTTCTGCACGATGCGCGCCCCCTCGGTCGAGATGTCTGTTACGTAGCATGCCCGTTCGCCGCGGCACTCCGATATGTAGAGAAGCGGGAATGCCGACTGCCGCGAGTAACGCTCCGCGCCGAACGAGGCGTTGTTGCAGTGCGAGTCGTTGCCATCGAGCTTGAATGTCGAGACGAAGCGGCGCCGTTTCATGTCGAGCACCACGCACTGCCCCTTGTCGTGCAGCGAGAAAGCGTAGCGTCCCCATAGGGCCAGGCCCTGCGACGAGCCTTTGACGGTGACGGCCGTGGTGTCGATCAGTTCCGACGTGTCGATATAGAGTTCGGCGCCGTATTCCGAGAGCGGCGTCTTGGGCGTCTGCGCCTTGGCGGGGTGCAGGGCGCATGCGAGCAATGCAATCAGAAGTGTGGCGTATCGCATCACAGCATCTCCTTTATTGTACGTTCAATGCCGTCGGCATCGTATCCGCAGAGAGCCTGCAGCTGAGCCACGGTGCCCTGCTCGACGAAGTTGTCGTCGATGCCGAGCGAGCGGACACGTGTCGAGAATCCGTTTTCGCCCAGGAATTTGGCAACGGCCTCGCCCACACCTCCGCGCAGTATTCCGTCCTCGACCGTAAGGACGCGGTCGAAGCGTCGGCCTACCTCGCGCAGCAGCTCGCCGTCGAGCGGCTTGGCGAAGCGCAGGTCGTAGTGTGCTATGGTTACCAGACCGCTGCGCTCGATGCGGCGTATGGCCTCGGCTGCGGCATTGCCCGCTGTGCCGATGGTTACCACGGCCATGTTGTTGCCGTCCTTCAGTCGGCGTCCGCGACCCGTGGGGATGGACTCGAAGGCCGCGCCGCGCCACTCGACGCCCTCGCCGCAACCGCGCGGGTAGCGTATGGCATAGGGTGACGGGGTGTTGACGGCCGTGTAGAGCATGTTGCGCAGTTCGAGTTCGTTCATCGGCGCGGCCACGATCATGTCGGGTATGCACGACAGGTATGCCATGTCGAAGCTGCCGTGGTGCGTGGCTCCGTCCTCGCCGACGAGGCCCGCGCGGTCGAGACACAGCGTCACGGGCAGACGCTGCAGCGCCACGTCGTGGATGATGTTGTCGTAGGCGCGCTGCATGAACGACGAGTAGATGTTGCATACGGGGTGCATGCCTCCCGCGGCGAGTCCTGCCGAGAAGGTCACGGCGTGGCCCTCGGCTATGCCGACGTCGAAGCAGCGGTCGGGCATCTCGCGCATCATGATGTTGAGCGAGCAGCCCGAGGGCATGGCGGGGGTTATGCCGACGATGCGGCGGTCGGCGCGTGCCAGTTCGAGCAGCGTCTCGCCGAAGACGTCCTGATAACGTGCGGCGGAGTTGTGGGGCGGGATTCGCTCGCCCGTGTCGGGATTGAAGCAGCCGGGGGCGTGCCATACCGACTGGTTGTCCTCGGCGGGGGTGTAGCCCTTGCCCTTGACCGTGATGACGTGCAGCAGCTTGGGCTCGGGGATGTTTTTCAGTGCCGAGAGTATGCGTACCAGCTCCTCGATGTTGTGGCCGTCGATCTGTCCGAAGTAACGGAAGTTGAGGCTCTCGAAGAGGTTGCTGTTCTGCAGCAGCCCCTGCTTGACGGCGTTGCCTGCCTTCTGGCAGAAGCGTAGCAGCGGCGGTATGTGCGAGAAGAGGTTCCACAGGCGGCGCTTGAAACGGTTGTAGTGGCGCGATGTGGATACGTGCGCCAGGTAGCTCTTCAGGGCGCCCGTGCCCTCGTCGATCGACATCTCGTTGTCGTTGAGTATGACAAGTATGTCGGTGCTCTTGTGCTCGCCGGCGTTGTTCAGGCCCTCGAATGCGAGGCCTCCGGTCATGGCGCCGTCGCCGATGACAGCTACCACCTTGCGTTTCTCGCCGCGCAGCTCGGCGGCCTTGGCCATGCCGTATGCTGCCGATATCGAGGTCGAGGCGTGACCTGCGCCGAAGGCGTCGTATTCGCTCTCGCCCATGCGCGGGAAGCCGCTTATGCCGCCCAGCTTGCGGTTCGAGGGGAAGAGGTCGCGGCGGCCTGTGATGATCTTGTGGGCATAGGCCTGGTGTCCCACGTCCCACACCACCTTGTCGTCGGGCGTGTCGTAGACGTAGTGTATGGCCACGGTGAGTTCCACCGCGCCGAGGCTCGATGCCAGGTGCCCGGGGTTCTTCGAGCACTCCTCGATGATGAACTTGCGCAGTTCGCGGCAATACTGTGGTAACTGCGCCACGGAGAGCCGTTTAAGGTCGGCGGGCGAGTTAACCTTATATAGTAGGTCGTATTCTATCTGTTCGATTGAATTCATGGTGCAAAGATAGTGAAAGCCGAGAGCAGAAAAAACAGGCTTGCTTGATTTTTTATGCCGAGGCGTTATCCAGTCCAACGTAAAGATAGCAAATCCGCGGGCAAAATCCAATTTCCGGTGGATTTTTGCCCGCGGATTTTCGTGTGGGGCGGCGTATGCCGTTAATGTGCCGGCGTTCAGTCGACACACGGGGCTATTTCAGGTGCTTGCGGAGGTCGTCTGCCGAAGAGAGGTAGAATCCGTTGGTGATGACCTTGCCGTCGCGGCCGATAAGTACGGCGTGCGGTATACCCGAGAACTCGAACAGGTGCGTAAGGCGGTTCCAGTCGTCGCTGCTGATATATATGTGCTCGCCCTTGATCGATTTTTCAGTCATCCACTTCTCGGCCTCCTTGCGCGGCGAGGCAGCCTCCTCGCAGATGTAGAGGAACCGTACTGGTTCGTTGCTCAGCTCCTCGACAATATCTCTCTGTGCAAGCATACCCGCGCGACACGGCCCGCAACCCATGCCCCAGAAGTCGAGGTAGAGCAGGTTGCCCGCGTATGGCTCGATGATGCGCTGCAACACCTTCTCCTCGGCCGAGGCAGGGGCCTTCGTCGTGGTGCCGGCAACCTTCTCGCCTGCCTTTTCGGCACGGTATTCTGCAATCTTATTTTTCGCGCGGATGTATTCCTCTACTATTTTGCGTGTGATGTAGGGGTTGGTTATGGTGGTAAGCAGGTTCATCGTTGCATCGAAACAGGCATCGACAAACTCTTCTTTGTCGAAATAATCCATATCATTGCTCATGTCGGAGAGCATCGACAGCTGGCCGCGTGCGCGTGCCATCTCGGCCATGAAACACTCCCCGATGCCGTACTTGAGCATGTTTTCGCTGTTAATGTGTTCAATGCTTTCGAGCAAGGTCGCGGCTACGGGCTCTTCGCCGTATCTTTTATTAACCGTATATTCATATGCGGCCCTCGAATGGCTGCGGAATACGGGATTGTACTCGCTGCGGTTGAATATCACCCACGTTGTTGAACTCATAAGCGTGAGGGGGTTGTCGTATATGAACTGTTGATAGTCGCGTATGGCGTCGAACATGCGCGAGGGATCGAGCTTTTCGAAGTCGGGGTCGGACTCATAGTATGTCGAACCGTCCTCGGCGGTGCGTTGCACTATACTTTTGTCGTTATACATGCTGTACACATCCTCCATAAATTCCAACAGTTCTGATCCCGCGTTTACCATCACCAGCTCCTTGCCGAACGACGACAGCGGCGTGTCGCGCAGGTATTGCTCGGCGAAGGTGCCGTCCCATACGCGGTTGTATTTGTCGGTCAGGTGATCAATCAGTGCTTCGGTTGCTGCGCGACCTGCGGCAACCGAATCCTTCATTTGCCAGTATCGGTCATAGCCACGGGTATAGAAACGGTCGAGCAGCTTGTTGTTCAGAGCGTTTATCATGGCCGATTCGCCTGTCGAGCGGAATGCCGCGCCGTCGGAATTTACCGTGGCGAAGACCTCGAGCGTATCGCCCGGTATGAGCAGCCACGACGCCGTGGGAAAATCAGCAAAGACATACTGCGGGTAATCCATCGGTATGTCGGCCTCGTAGGTGTGGTCGGGGCCTATCTCCGCCAGAACGGAGGTCTCGCCGTGGCTGACATGATCATAGCCAGTCAGCTTTACGACCGACACACCGATTTCGGGTGAGTAGTTGTCCAGATGCACCTTGATGTGAGCCTTTGAGGATTTGCAGAACTCCATGCCGCGGTGGCGGCGGTAGTCGATGTTAACCTCGGCGCTGCTTGGCGGCAGGCTCATGTAGTACTCGGCGGTCATGGTGCGCGGGTCGATTCCGTCATCCCCGACGGCAGGGGCTTTCGGCGCTTGCTTGACAAGGTGTACGCCGTAGACGTTCTTGTCGGGCTGGTTGCCCTCCTCTACCATGTTGAGCCGCTTGGCCGATGCGGGAACGGCCTCGAAGAAGAGTGTGCAGGGTATTTTTCCCGATTCGGGCATGTATATCTCCTTGTCGAGTTCTATTCCCTCGGTCCCGAGAATACGGTACTTGTTGCCCGTGGCGGAGTCGATAAGGTGGGTACTCGACGAGACCTTCACCCACCAGTTGGGGCGGTTGCGCAACTCGGCCTTGACGACGGTGCGGTCGCTGCCGAGCGAGATCTCGGTAAAGGTAATCCACGTTGGAACGTAGTCGATGTCGGGATTTTCGATCACGCGCTGCGCCGCAGCCGTAAACGTGGCCGCAAGGGCGAGAAGAGCGAGCGTAAGGTGCTTCATATGGCAGGGGGTTGTGTGTTGGCAACGGGTTTGGGAGAGAGAATCTCCATGAATATACAAATGTAATAAAAACAGGCCGTTAAAACAATAGCGCCGACCTTTTTCAAGGTCGGCGCCATGTGGTTGTTTATGGTGTAGCGTGCCGCTATGCCGCCGTGCAGGGTATGCCGGCCTCCTCGACACGGCGCGCTATGGCCTGCAGCTCCTCCTTGCCCACCTTTTCGAGCGTGGGGCATGGGGTGTCGCGGTCGAGCGAGTAGACCATCACCTGTTGCGGCGCTATCTGCCGGACAAGGTCGAGCCATGCTGCAACCTCGCGCTCGGTGGTGTTGTCGACGCGGCGGCCGTTGCATGTTCCGCGCAGGAACATCGTCTGCACGATGAGCCGTCCCTCGAAGAGTTTCATCAGCTCGACGGTGCGGGCCACGGTGTAGTCGCCCGCCGGGTTGTTTATGAGGCGCACGGTCTCGTCGAAGGCCGAGTCGAGTTTCAGCATGTTGTTGTCCACGCGCAGCAGGGCGCGGCGTACATCCTCGCGGCCGATCTGCGTGGCGTTGCTCAGCACCGACACCTTGGCCGAGGGGCAGTGGCGGTCGCGCAGGGCGAGCGTGTCGTCGATGATGGCCTCGAAGTCGGGGTGGAGTGTCGGCTCGCCGTTGCCGGCGAAGGTGATGACGTCGGGCGGGGTGCCGGCGGCGCACATGCGGTCGAGCGTGTCGGCCAGCATGCGGCGTACGTCCTCGCGGGCGTTGAAACGGCGGCGGCCGGGGTGGTCGGCGTTCCAGCCGCACTCGCAATAGATGCAGTCGAAGCTGCAGAGCTTCGACTCTATGGGCAGGAGGTTAACCCCCAGCGAGAGGCCCAGACGGCGCGAATGCACCGGGCCGAAGATTATGTTGTCGTAAAGTGATGTCATCTCTTACGGTTGTTTTGGTCGTGTTTCGAGTGTTTTGTCTGCCGTTGCGGCTACTGCGACTTCGAGCGGCGGAACTCCTTGGGTGTCATGCCCGTGTGGCGCAGGAAGTACTGCCCGAAGAACGACGGGTTGGGGAAGTTGAGTCGGTTGGATATCTGCTGTACGGTGAGCTGCGTGCCCGAGAGCAGCGACTTGGCCTTTACGATCACCGTCTGCGATATCCACTCGGTGGCGCTGCGCTCCGATGCCTGGCGCGTGATGATGGTGAGGTACTTGGGCGTAATGCAGAGCTTGTCGGCGTAGTACTGCACCTCGCGCGAGAGGGTTATGTCGGTGGCCAGCAGCGAGAGGAACCGTCTGAACAGGGTGTCCTGGCGCGTGCAGGGCTGGCGCTTGACGGGGTGGTACTGCGTGTAGATGGCGGCCAGCTCGTAGCATAGCGTGAGCAGTATCTGCGAGTTGATCTGCATGCGGAAGGGGTAGTCCTTGCGGGCGTTCTTGCTGCGCAGCATCTCGCACAACTCGTATATGCTGTCGGTCTGCTCGCGGGTGAGCGTCACGCAGGGGTAGTCGCGTATGAGCATGTAGATCGACGTGGCTGACGAGATGTCTATGTCGCGTATGAAGGCTATGTTCAGGGCTATGGTGTAACCCTTGAAGGCCTCGTCGGTACGCAGCGACTGGACTATGGTGCCGGGGAATGCCAGACACATGGTACACGGCCGCAGGTGGTATTTCTGTTCGTTGATGATGACGTCGCCCTCGCCGTCCAGGCAGAGGAAGATGCCGCCCATGCGCAGCACGTAGGGCATGTTCTCCTCGTTGTTGAGGACGGTGTGGTAGTCCTTCTGGTCGATGTAGCTGAACAGATCGGCCTCGGTGTTGGCCACGAAATCGGCTATTTGTGATTCGGCGTTGAGTACGTGGTTGTCCATCGGGTTATATTGTATGCATACAAAACATACAAAGATATAAAAAGCCGCGGGCAGTGACAAGCCGAAAAACGAAGTTTTTTCAATCTTCGCCCCCGGGCGTTGCGGCGGCAGGTGGGGGCGGGGGTGCATGCGGCGTGCGGCGGTGGATTTTTCTGCGATATTATGCGTATGCGGAGGCCCGCCGGGGGTGTCCGGGAGGGCGGCGGAGGATATGTTGAGGAATAAATATGCTAATAAATGGACGTAATGTGGTTTTTTATGCCGCTAAAGTTGTATATTTGCGATTGCGTGCCGTGCGGAAAGCCGCCCGAGGCTTGGCGCGGCGGCACGAGCCATGATGCCACGGCGGGCTTGACGCCGTCATGTGAAACCAAATTTTTGAGAAGTTATGTGCGGATTCGTTGGAATGTTCGATATAGAGAACAACAGTATGGAGTACAGGGAGCAGGTGCTGCGCATGTCGAAGAAGATTCGTCACCGCGGCCCCGACTGGTCGGGTATCTTTTGCGGCGAGCGTGCGATCATATCGCACGAGCGTCTGTCGATCGTCGATCCCCAGTCGGGACGTCAGCCGCTCTATTCGCCCGACGGCAAGATCGTGCTGGCCGTCAACGGCGAGATATACAACCACCGCGACATTCGCCGCGAGCTTGAGGGCGAGTACGAGTTCCAGACCGGGTCCGACTGCGAGGTGATCATCCCCCTGTGGCAGCGTATGGGTCTCGGCATGCTGGAGAAGATCAGCGGTATCTTCGCCTTTGCGCTCTACGACATCGAGCATGACGAATACCTCATCGCACGCGATCCGATAGGCGTCATTCCCCTCTACATCGGCTGGGACAAGGCGGGACACTTCTACGCCGCCTCGGAGCTGAAAGCCCTCGAGGGTGTGTGCGTCACGATCAAGCCCTTCCTGCCGGGCCACTATTGGTCGAGCCGCGACGGCGAGATGAAGCGCTGGTACAAACGCGACTGGGAGTCGTACGATGCCGTCAAGGACAACCCCACCGACATAGGCGCCCTGCGCACCGGCCTGGAGGATGCCGTACGCCGCCAGCTCATGTCGGACGTGCCCTACGGCGTGCTGCTTTCGGGCGGTCTCGACTCGTCGATAATCTCGGCCGTGGCCAAGAAGTTCGCTGACAAGCGTATCGAGTCGGGCAGCCGCGACGCGGCATGGTGGCCGCAGCTGCACTCGTTTGCCATCGGCCTGAAGGACGCTCCCGACCTCGCTGCGGCGCAGCGCGTGGCCGACCACATCGGTACCGTACACCACGAGATACACTACACGATACAGGAGGGCCTCGATGCCCTGCGCGACGTGATATACCACATCGAGACCTACGACGTAACGACGGTGCGCGCCTCGACGCCCATGTACCTGCTGGCGCGCGTGATCAAGTCGATGGGTATCAAGATGGTGCTCTCGGGCGAGGGCGCCGACGAAATCTTCGGCGGATACCTCTACTTCCACAAGGCCCCCAACGCGCGCGAATTCCACGAGGAGACGGTGCGCAAGATCGGCAAGCTGCACCTCTACGACTGTCTGCGTGCCAACAAGGCCCTCAGCGCATGGGGTATCGAGGGGCGTGTGCCCTTCCTCGACAAGGAGTTCCTCGACGTGGCGATGCGTATCAATCCCGAGTCGAAGATGGTGCGCGGCGAGCACAACATGGAGAAGTGGGTGCTGCGCAAGGCCTTCGAGGATATGCTTCCCGAGTCGATCGTATGGCGTCAGAAGGAGCAGTTCTCCGACGGCGTGGGCTACGGCTGGATCGACACGCTTAAGAAGATCACCTCCGAGGCTGTGAGCGACCGCGACATGTCGCTGGCGGCGGAGCGTTTCCCGATCAACCCCCCGCGCAACAAGGAGGAGTACTACTACCGCTCGATATTCGAGGAGCTGTTCCCGTCGCAGACGGCTGCGCAGTGCGTCCCGTCGGTTCCGTCGGTGGCATGTTCTACGGCCGAGGCGCTGGCGTGGGACGAGTCGTTCCGCAACATGAACGACCCCTCGGGCCGTGCCGTCTTCGGTGTGCATGTGAATGACCTCAAACACTGATGATTCACTCCGCCTAATATATCCCTCCGCACGGCTCGCATGCCGCGCGGAGGAATTTTTTTTGCCCCACAGCCGCAGTTGCGGCCGCCGATTTGCATATTTAGGCAATAATGACTACTTTTGGTTTTCGGAAAGAATACAAATGTACTGATATGAGCAGTCTTAAAACATCGTTTGCGGGTTTGGAACTTAAAAACCCGATTGTGGTGAGCAGCAGCTCGCTTACCGACAGCGCCGAGGGATGCCTCCGCTTCGAGAAGGCCGGCGCGGGTGCCGTGGTGCTCAAGTCGCTCTTCGAGGAGGACATCGTGCGCCGCACCGAGTCGCTCACCGACGAGTCGGCACACACCGAGTCGGCAGATTACCTTCAGGGTTATCTGCGCGGACAGATGCTGGCCGATTATCTGAAACTGGTGAAGGAGAGCCGCGCGCTCTGCTCGATACCCGTCATCGCAAGCATCTGCTGCTGCACGGCGGGCGAGTGGACCGACTTCGCGCGCATGATCGAGCAGGCCGGAGCCGATGCCCTGGAGCTCAACGTCATGAGCCTTGCCTCGGACAAGGGGGCCGCCGACGGCGCCTTTGAGCAGCGCCATGTCGAGATCCTCGCTGCGGTGAAGCGCAGCGTCTCGATCCCCGTGATCATGAAGCTGGGGGCGAACCTCTCGAATCCCGTAAGCCTCATCGAGCGTCTGCGCGGTTACGGAGCCGCCGCAGTGGTGCTCTTCAACCGCCCGTATCAGACCGACATCGACATCGAGCGCATGGAGTACGTCTCGGGCAAGGTGCTCAGCGACGAGAGCGACCTCTCGAACTCGCTCCGCTGGACCGGCATCGCTTCGGCTGCCGTCAAGAACATATCGTACGCCGTTTCGGGTGGTGTGCACAGCGGTGAGGCCGTAGTCAAGTCGCTGCTTGCGGGCGCATCGGCCGTGGAGGTGTGCAGCGCGCTCTACATGGCGGGCGAGGGTTGGATCGCATCGGCTCTCGACACGGTGGCCAAGTGGCAGGAGCGTCACGGCTTCGAGGGTGTGGCCGGGTATCGCGGCCGCATGAACGCCGCCGATGCCGAGCATGTTGACCGTCTGGAGCGTATGCAGTTCCTCAAGTATTTCGAGGGCTTCGGTAACGCCCACCGTCAGTAGGCGGATCTTCGGGCTTGCGTCCACGGGTATCGGGATGCTGTTCCGTGACCGCCCCTGCGGGACGGCTGAGGGAGCATCTGCGCCAGAGTGCGTCGGGCGTCAGGACCGGCGATAATAAAATAAGAGAGCCGTACTCGATCGAGTACGGCTCTCTTTGTATGGCTCGATGTGACCGATTAAGCCTTGCCGGCAGAACAGAGCACGTTCTCGCACTTGTGCATGTAGAGCTTCTTGAGCTCGTCGCGAGCGGGACCCAGGTACTTGCGGGGGTCGAACTCGGCGGGCTGGTCTACGAAGATCTTGCGGATCATGGCGGTCATTGCGAGACGGCCGTCCGAGTCGATGTTGATCTTGCAAACGGCGCTCTTGGCAGCCTGACGGAGCTGATCCTCGGGGATACCTACGGCATCCTTCAGGGCACCGCCGTGGGTGTTGATGATCTTCACGTACTCCTGGGGTACCGACGACGATCCGTGCAGTACGATGGGGAATCCGGGGAGCTGCTTCTCGATGGCCTCGAGGATGTCGAAACGCAATGGGGGCGGAACGAGGATACCGTCGGCGTTGCGGGTGCACTGCTCGGGCTTGAACTTGTTGGCACCGTGCGAGGTACCGATCGAGATGGCCAGCGAGTCAACGCCGGTCTTGCTTACGAAGTCGATAACCTCCTCGGGACGGGTGTAGTGAGCCTCCTCGGCCGAAACCTCGTCCTCGACACCGGCCAGAACGCCCAGCTCGCCCTCGACGGTTACGTCGAACTGGTGAGCGTAGTCAACGACCTTCTTGGTGAGGGCAACGTTCTCGTCATAGGGGAGCGACGAGCCGTCGATCATCACCGACGAGAAGCCCATGTCAACGCAGCTCTTGCAGAGCTCGAACGAGTTGCCGTGATCGAGGTGCAGGCAGATGGGAATGTTCTTGCCCAGCTCCTTTGCATACTCGACGGCACCCTGAGCCATGTAGCGCAGCAGGGTCTGGTTGGCGTACTTGCGTGCGCCCGACGATACCTGCAGGATCACGGGCGACGAGCACTCGACACATGCCGAGATTATGGCCTGCATCTGCTCCATGTTGTTGAAGTTGAATGCCGGTACGGCATAACCTCCGTTGATGGCCTTCTTGAACATCTCGCGGGTGTTCACGAGGCCGAGATCTTTGTACGATACCATAATTCTTACTTTTATGAAGTTGATGAATCTTTTTCGTTCGGTGTCTGCGGCAACCGTGTATCATGCCGGGCGTGTGCCGGCGGATGCGGTTTCCGCGACGCAAATATACAAAAATAATGGGAGTTGGATAAATTTTTTTTCTCTTGCTGCCGCATGTCGTTCATTTGCCGCGGCGGGGCGCGGCGTGTGGGCGGGATTAATGTCATGACGTGCAGTCGAAAAATCATCTTTTGGGAAAGCCGGATCGGAAAAAATGGTTAGTTTTGTAATGATGGGCCGTCCGCCGTTTGTGTGCTGGCGGCCCGCAGCAGGGACTACCAACTTGAAACCATTTATACTATGAAACGATTGTTGCTATTTCTGATGACGGTGGCATGCCTGCCCGCGGTGGCGCAGGTGAGCGTGTCGTCGTTGAAGGTTAATCACATGAAGGAGCCCTCGGGCGTGGTGGATGCCCGCCCGGTGCTGAGCTGGGTTGTGGAGAGCCCCGACCGTAACGTCATGCAGCAGGCCTACGAGGTGCGCGTATTCCGCGACGGCCGCAGCGTGTGGCGTTCGGGCCGTGTCGAGTCGCAGGAGAGCGTGGCCGTCGAGTACGGCGGCGAGCCCCTGGCGTCGGGCACGCGATACGAGTGGCAGGTGCGCGTGTGGGACGACCGCGGCCGCGTATCGAAGTGGAGCGAGCGCAGCGCGTGGCTCACGGGCATGATGACCGACGGCGAGTGGCGTGCCCGCTGGATTCTCCCGGCCGAGCAGACCGACGCCTCGCCCATGCTGCGCAAGGAGTTCACCATAACGAAACCGGTGGCTTCGGCCGTGGCCTACATCACCTCGCACGGCATGTACGAGGCGGCCATCAACGGCGCCAAGGTGGGCAATGCGCACTACGCCCCGGGATGGACCACCTATGACAAGCGCCTGCAGTACCAGACCTACGACGTCACCTCGATGTTGCAGAAGGGCGCGAACGCCTTCGGCCTTATGCTGGGCCGCGGCTGGTACCTGAGCCTGCTGGGATGGTCGAGCGGCGAGCACCAGATATACGCCTACGACAGGATGGCGGCGCTGGCGCAGATCGTCGTTACGTACCGCGACGGCTCGCAGGAGGTCTTCGCGACGGACGACACGTGGAAGAGTTCGACGGGTGAGGTTACCCATTCGACCATCTACGACGGCGAGACGGTCGATGCGCGCCTTATCCAGCACGGCTGGGACAAGGCCGGCTTCGACGACGGTGCATGGCGCGGCGTGACGGTGGCCGACTATCCGATGGACAACCTCGTGAGCAGCGACAGCGAGCCTGTCGTGACGCACGAGTACCGCACCCCGGTCGAGGTGATCACCACGCCCAAGGGCGAGAAGGTGCTCGACTTCGGCCAGAACATGGTCGGCCGCGAGATATTCACCTTCAAGGGCCGCCCCGGACAGGAGATCGTCATCTCGCACGCCGAGGTGCTCGACGAGAAGGGTAACTTCTACACCGTCAACCTGCGTTCGGCCAAGGCGCAGAGCCGTTACATATGCAGCGGCGGCGAGGACCGCTTCGAGCCGCGCTTTACGTTCTACGGATTCCGCTACCTCAAGGTGGAGGGCCTCGACGGCGAGATCGACCCCGAGGACTTCAAGGTGGCGGTGATCTTCTCCGACCTGGCCGAGACAGGCAACTTCTCGTCTTCGAACGAACAGGTAAACCAGCTGCAGAGCAATATACAGTGGGGCCTCCGCGGCAACTTCCTTGACGTGCCGACCGACTGCCCGCAGCGTGACGAGCGTCTGGGATGGGCGGGCGATGCGCAGGTGTTCTTCCGCACGGCCACTTTCAACCGCGATGTACAGAGTTTCTTCCGCAAGTGGCTCAAGGACCTGGCGGCCGACCAGCGTCCCGACGGGCAGGTTACCGACATAATACCCACGATCGAGGGCCTTGTCGGATCGGGCCATACGGGTTGGGCCGACGTGGCCACCATCGTTCCGTGGCAGCACTACATGGCCTACGGCGACCGCCGTATCCTCGAGAACCAGTATCCGAGCATGAAGGCATGGGTCGATTTCATGGTCGGCCAGTGCAGCGAGCCCTATCTCTGGAATAAGGGGTGGCATTACGGCGACTGGCTCTTCTACAGCGTTGACAACGATACGTCGGGCGTGTCGGCCGTCACCTACAAGCCCCTTATCCAGCAGTGCTTCTTCGCCAACTCGGCCGAGTTGACCTCGAAGGCTGCGGCCGTGCTGGGCCATGAGGAGGAGGCCGCCTACTATGCCGACGTTGCGGCCAAGGCCCGCGAGGCATTCTGCAACGCCTACCTGACCCCCGCAGGCTATCTGGTGTCGGCCACGCAGACGGCATACGTTCTGGCGCTGTACTTCGACATGGTGCCCGAGTCGATGCGTCCCGTCGTGGCGTCGCGCCTTGCCGACAAGGTGCGCGAGTACGGACACATCACCACGGGATTCCTCGGCACGCCCTACATCTGCCACGTACTGTCGGAGTGGGGCTACACCGACCTTGCCTACATGCTTCTGCTGCGCCAGCAGTACCCGGGATGGCTCTATCCCGTGACGATGGGCGCCACGACCATATGGGAGCGCTGGAACTCGATGATGCCCGACCGCACCATCCCCAACAACGGCATGAACTCGTTCAACCACTACTCGTACGGTGCCATCGGCGACTGGCTCTACCGCGAGGCTGTCGGCCTGCACGAGACCTCGCCCGGATTCAAGACCATGGCCGTGAAACCCCACACCGGAGGCGGCTTCACGCAGATGCGCGCCGAGCAGCTGACCCCCTACGGGCGTGCCGCGGCCGAGTGGCGCGACGAGGAGGGGCTCTTCACACTCGAGGTGACCATCCCCGTGAACACCACGGCCGAGATATATGTCCCCTCGGCTTCGGCCGACGAGGTGATGCTCGACGGCGCCGCCGTGGCAGCCTCGGCCGATGCCTCGATAGAGGGTTATGCCGACGGTTACACTTGTGTGAAGGTCGGCTCGGGAACCTACCGCTTCGAGGTGAAGCGTTAGGCTGTACGGCTGTCGATTGTTGGCGGCGGGGCTTCGGCCTCGCCGCCATCGTTTTTGTGCAATCGGGCAACTGGAGGACGGTGCCCTGTTGCGGCCTTATCCGCCCTGTGGTGTAGGTCTGTCGGTGTGCGGGGCGGTGTCCGGAGCGGCTGCGGCTGTGTGGTCAAGCGCCGGAGGCTTGTGCCGAACGAAAACACGCCGGGAAGCATTGCTTCCCGGCGTGTTACATTTACGGTCGCCCGATCGGTTATCTTACGGGCGAGATGATGAAGTTGAAGGTGTGATCCTTGTAGTCCACCATGTACTGCGGCAGCGGCGTCCAGCCCCACGAGTTGATGCAGCCCAGACCCTGCTGTACCAGATCGAAGCAGAGGTAGGTCTTGCCGTCGGGGCGCAGGTCGCCCGAGTGGCGCTGTGCCGGGCCTACCGATACGTCCATCGACTCGATCGAGTAGGGCAGAGCCGAGGCCGAGAAGGCGTTCTCGGCGATGATGTTCAGTCCGGCGCCGGCCGTGTCGGTAACCTTGTAGTAACGCAGGTCAGAGCGCGTGCCCGACTCCTGCGGACGTACGTAACGCTCGTTGTACTGCTCGTCGACGCTCTGGCGGTAGATGCCCAGGTCGGCGCAGCTCTTGCGGTCAGAGTAGTTCTCCACCTCGCCGCGGCCGTAGTACTCCAGCGTGTTGAAGCGTGCGGGCAGCTCCATGCGCATGCCGTAGCGGAACATGCCCGATACCTTGGCCTCCTTGTCGGTGGTCATGGCCTGCGATACCTTGATCTGGCCCTCGCCGTTGATGGTGTAGGTGATTACCATCGAGGTCTTCACGTCGGGCATCTCGTAGTTGGCGGTGATGACGGCGGCGCCGTTCTCAACCTTGGTGTCGAAGCCCTTGAGGTTCATGCGCGGGTTGCGCCATGCGGCGAAGCGGTTCTGCAGGTGTGCTCCGAGGTCGTTCTCGGTGGGTGCGCGCCAAAAGTTGGGGCGCAGCGTCGAACCCTCGGCCATGAGCGACAGCTGTCCGTATACCATCTCGTTGATGAAGCCCTGACGGTCGAATGCTATGCGCCAGTCGTAACCCTCGACATAGGTGCACTTCTCGAAGCGGGTTACCGTTACGGGTCGTGCCGACTCCTTCATGGCGAAGGCTGCAGCCGTGTCGTAATCCTTGATCGACATCTGGTTCTTGGCGGCAACGTGGCCGATATCGAGCAGCGGCTGCTTCTCGGTGAGCACGTAGCGTACGTTGAGCAGTACCTCCTTGGCCTCGGGGCAGATGTCGGCCGAAGTGTAGCCCAGCGTGATCTGCTTGCGCTGCTGCGGGGCGACGTCGAGGTTGTCCATGCGGCCGGCCTTGGTCACAACGCCGTCCTGCACGAGCTCCCACTCCAGTGCGTAGGGCTTGAGGTCGGTGAAGAAGTTCTCGTTATAGACCTCCACCTTGCCTGCCGCCAGGTCGACGGGCGAAGTCCAGATTGACTGGTACTGCTGGCGTGCCTCGTAGGCGTGGGGCTGCGGCGTGCGGTCGGGGGCGATCAGGCCGTTGTTGTTGAACGAGTTGTCGGTGGCGTCATGGTTGTTGAAGTCGCCGCCGTAGTAGAACGATACCTTGCCGATCTCGTCGTAGTGGGCAAGACCCTGGTCGACGAAGTCCCAGATGAAGCCGCCCTGGTAGTGGTCGTACTTGCGCACCAGATCCCAGTACTCCTTGAAGCCGCCGAGCGAGTTACCCATCGCATGGGCGTATTCGCACTGTATGAGGGGCTTCTTGGGCGAGTTCTTCAGGTAGTTCTCGCACCAGTTGTAGTCGGCGTACATCGGGCATACGATATCGGTGAAATCGGTGCCGAGCGCCTGCTCGTAGTGTATCGGGCGCGAGGGGTCGAACTCGCGGATCCACTTGTAGCATGCCTCGAAGTTGGGGCCCATGCCGGCCTCGTTACCCATACTCCAGATGATGACCGAGGGGTGGTTCTTGTCGCGCATGACCATGCGGCTGTCGCGCTCGAGGTGAGCCTTGGCGTAGATGGGGTTCTTGGCCAGCGTCTGGTCGCCGTAGCCCATGCCGTGCGACTCGATGTTGGCCTCGTCAACGACGTAGAGACCGTACTCGTCGCACAGGTCATACCATTCGGGCGTGTCGGGGTAGTGGCACGTACGCACGGCGTTGAGGTTGAACTGCTTCATCAGCTGTATGTCCTGGATCATGCGCTCGCGCGACATGACGAATCCCTTCAGGGGATCCACCTCGTGGCGGTTGGCACCCTTGATCAGCACGGGCTGTCCGTTGACGAGCAGCTGTCCGTTCTTGATCTCCGACGAGCGGAAACCTATGCGCTGTGCGATGACCTCGGTGGTGCCGCGTCCGTCCTTGACCTCGACCGTAACCTTGTAGAGGTTGGGCGTCTCGGCCGACCACTTGGCGGGGTTCTCGACGTCGAACTTCATCTCGGCCTTGCCGCTGCGGGGCGTGGCCGTCTGCTCGGCAACCACGTTGCCCTCGCTGTCGAGCAGCTTCACGTCGGCGCTCTTGACACCGGCGGTGAACTCCATCTTCACGTCGAGCGTGGCGTCGGTGTACTGCTCGTCGAGGTGGGGCGTGATCATCATGTCGTTAAGGCGTGCCTTCGGGCGTGCGACGAGCTCCACGTCGCGCGAGATGCCGCTCAGGCGCCACAGGTCCTGATCCTCGAGGTACGAACCGTCGCACCAGCGGAAGATCTGCAGGGCGATGAGGTTCTCGCCCGCGTGTACGAACTTGGTGACGTCGAACGAGGCGCTCAGGTGGCTGTCCTCCGAGTAACCGACAAACTTGCCGTTCACCCACACGTATACGTTCGATACGGCGGCGCCGATGTTGAGGTAGATGTCGCGGCCCGTCCAGTCGGCGGGGATCTCGACGGTGCGGCGGTACGAACCTACATGGTTCTGCTCGATGGGGACGTTGGGCGGGTCGTTGCGGAAGTTGTTGCGCCAGGCATAACCCACGTTGACGTAGATCGGGTCGCCGTAGCCGTTCATCTCCCACATGCCCGGCACCTCGATGGGATTCCATGCGGCGTCGTTGTAGTCCATGGTGTAGAAGTCGGTCGGGCGCTGGTCGGCGTTCTCAACCCAGTTGAAACGCCACGTGCCGTTGAGCGACATGCGATAGGGGTAGGCCTTGTCGCAATAGCTCTCCTGCGCGGCCTCGGCCGTGTCGAAGATCTTGTAGTAGGCGTGCATCGGGGCACGGTTGATCTGGTTGACCTCCGAGTCGTGCCACTCCGTGAACGTCTGTGCGCGGAGCGATACGGCCGAGAGGGCCGCCAGAAGCAATAATGATGTTTTTTTCATTGACTTGTTTCCGTTTTATGGTTAGTTTATTTCAGTCGTAAGTTTCAGATTAGCCGGTTCGCGGGACGGCATGCGTGCGGTACGGGTCAGCGCCGCTTCGTGGTCTCGATGCGTGCGGCTACGGGGTAGTGGTCCGAGGGGCAGCGGCGGACGTAGCTGCGGAAGCTGATCTCCCGGGGTGCGGCATCGCCCTTTACGGCGTCGGCATCCTCGCGCGGCGTCCAGTAGCCGTCGGTCAGTACGGCGTAGTTGCGCACGGCGAACGACGGCGAGAGGAATATGTGGTCGATGCGGCTCTCGGTGTGGAAGTCGGGCTTGAAGCTGTTGAAGGTGCCGTTGCGGGCGAAACGCTTCTCGGCCGCCTCGAACGAATCCAGCAGCAGGCCCGATTTCACGAAGGTCTGGTATATCTCGTTGTTCTGGTCGACGTTGAAGTCGCCCGTGATGATTACAGGCTCGCCGCCGCACATCTCGCGCACCTTGCTCACGATGAGTTTCGCGCCCTCGCGGCGTGCCTCGACGCCAATGTGGTCCATGTGCAGGTTGAAGAACCAGAAGCGCACTTTGGTCTCCCTGTCCTGCAGGCGCACATAGGAACATACGCGCGGCAGGGCGGCATCCCACCCCTTCGAGCCTGCCACGTCGGGCGTCTGTGAGATCCAGAAGTCGCCCGAGTCGAGCAGCTTGAAGCGCTCGCGCTTGTAGAATATGGGTTCGTGCTCGCCGCCGTGTTTGCCGTCGTCGCGGCCCACGCCCACGTGGTCGTACTCGGGCAGCGCGGCCGACAGGTCGTCGAGCTGGTTCTTTTTGATCTCCTGCGCTCCGAATATGTCGAAGTCGATCCACTCCACCTGCTCGCATATGACGGGGCAGCGCTGTTGCCAGCCGTTTCCCTTGCGTGCGTCACCCTCGTTGTCGTTGCGCATGTTGTAGGTGCCTACGGTGAGAGTCTGGGCCTGCACGCCGGTGACCGCCATGGCGATCAGCAGGACGGCGAACATGCCTTTTACGATATGTCTTGATGTGTTCATTTGACGGTTCAGATTATGTTGGCGATGATTCTTACGATGTTCCATACGACCGTTACGGGGGCGGTGACGATGCCTATCACGATCGAGGCAAGCAGCTTTACCACGCCGTAGGCGCACCAGCCAAGCACTGATGCCTGCGTGAGGCGCCAGCGCATGATCGAGTTGATGAATTGCCATCCCGAGACGGCGGCCATGAGCAGGTATCCGCTGAGGATGCGCTGGTCGGGCGAAGCCTCCGACGACAGGAAGTTGAGGCGGTGGCCCAGATAGAATAGCAGGGCGTATGATACCAGATATACCACGCCCGCAACCACTGCTACGCGTCGGCGTATGCGGCGGCATTCGGGACACAGCGGTTCGGCCTTGTTGCCTGCGCATTGGGCGCAAAGGCCCTTGCCGCAATCCGAACATACGGCTACGGCCGGTTGGTCATGGTGTGTCGTGCAGTTCATCGGGTGAGTCGGTTTATACTCGACAAATATAATAATAAACGTCGTAACTGCAAAAAAATCAACGCCCGTGCGCCCATGCGGGCCGCGGTGTGTGCCGCCGTTTTATGTTGTGCAACAACGTCCTTTTGCCGCACGGCGCCGCCGGATACCGGTGGCGGGGACGGATGCCCGTTGAGCTTCCGTCCCCGCCGTGAGAGTGCCGGCCGCCGGCCGTGTGGGGCGGCGGTTATGCCGTATGATAGGGTTTATTTGTCGCCGTTGCGCTTGTCGATCTCGTTCAGGGCGAAGGCATAGGCACCGAGCGAGATGGCGGTGCTGGCGCCGATCTTCGACACCATGACGCCGATGCGCTTCTGCGGGTCGTAGACAACCTCGCGGTCCGATCCGTAGACCTTCAGTGCGCGCGACTCGCCGCGGGCGAAGGCGGCGAACTCCTCCTCGTTGTCCAGGTCGTATACCTTCATCTGCACACGGTTGAGCATGCCGCCGTCGAGCGAGAAGAGACGGCCGCGCAGCTGCTCGAGCAGCGAGGGCATTATGTATTTCGACGCTGCAGTGATGCCGCCGCCGATGACGATCAGTCCGTCGATGAGCGTCACGGCCGTGGCCATGGCGTCGCCTGCAACCTCGCCCATAGTGGCGAAGGCGCGTTTTGCGGCGTCGCTGTCGCCCGGGCGCTTGCCTTCGGCTATGTCGAATATGTCCTTGGGTTCGAGCGTGGGGTCATCGGTGCCCGATAGGCGTGCGTAGACACGCTTGACGGCGCGTACGGCCACACCCTCCTCGACCATCACGTCGGGCATGTGCTTGTGCTTGAGGCAGAAAGTCTCCACGCACGAGTTGTCGCCCACGTGCAGCTCGCCGTTGGCGACGAATCCGAATCCGAATCCCGTGCCGAAGGTGTATCCCAGCAGGTTGCGGTAGCGCTTGCTGCTGCCGGCCTTGGCCAGGCGCTCGTTTACGTCGGGCAGCGCTCCGGCCAGGGCCTCGCCGTAGGCATAGAGGTCGGCGTCGTTGTTTATATATACAGGTATGCCGAACTTATCCTGCAGGAAAGGACCCAGGGCCACGCCGTCGCGGAACGACGGGAAGTTGGGCAGGTGGCCGCCGATAATGCCGTTGGGGTAGTCGGCCGGGCCGGGGAAGGCGAAGCTGATGGCCACGGGGGGCGTGTCGAGGGCGGCGATTACGCGGCTGAAGCCGTCGACCATCGTGGCCAGGCATAGGTCGAGGTCAGCGGCGTTCGAGGGGAGCGTTATGGGCTCGACGACGAAGCGGTTGGCGCGTACGGCGCCGAATACGAAGTTGGTGCCTCCGGCATCGAGCGTGATGACGGTGCGGTTATCGTTTCTGTACATCGTTGTGTCGTTTTAGATTGAACTCTATGCAAAGATAGTGTTTTTGCCTGCAAAATGGCGTAGGCATAGAGAATATTCGTGCACAACAGGTGTAATCCGACGATATTCCTTACTTAAGCGGCAGCACCATTGCGCGGTCGAGCTGCGGGTCGCCCGTGCCGAGGTCGAAGCCTTCCGAGAAGTCGAGCTGGTAGCCCGCGTCCTCGAAGCCGAGGCGTGCGTAGAATGCCTTGAGGCCCTCGTGCGAGGGTATGAGCATGGCGGCTGCCATGTCGCGGCGGCGCAGCTCGCCGACGGCCTCCTCCACGAGCGACGAGGCCAGTCCGCGGCCGCGCCACGCCTCGTCGGTGGCGATGGCGTAGAGGTATCCCGTGCGGCCGTACGTGGTGTCGATCTCGACGATGTGGAGCATCGCCACCACATGTCCGTCGCCGTCGCAGCGCACAAGCATGTTCTCGGGACGGTATACCTCCGTCAGGAAGAGGTCGATGAAGTCACGCCCGTCGCCGAAGACCCTTTGCCACAGCTCGCGGCATTCGATCTCGCGCAGCGTGAGCGCGCGCAGCGTCATCTTCTCCTGCATGGCGGCGGGGTAGTACGACATCTTCGAGCGGCGCAGGCCCGCAAGGCCCATGTCCTCCTCGCGGTTGACCATCGTGTATCCCCGTGCGGCCAGTGCGCGGGCGAAGCAGCGGTTTATCATCGGGAAGACCCCTTCGTACGTCGAGTCGGCCTTCTCGATGTGGGTGCAGAACACCTCGGGCGTTATGGGCGACCCGTAGGTGAAGGCCACCATGCGGCCCTCGACGCGCAGCACGCCGCCGTAGAGCCCCAGCGCGGCATAGTCGTCGAAGGCGCGGCGTATGGCGCGCTGCTCCTCCGACATCTCGTATTCGTGTTCGGTGCGGTGCTCCACGTCGGTGGCTTCGTCCACCTCCTTGCGCTGCTGCCACGAGCGTTCGATCTGCAGGCACTCGTCAATATCATGCGGACGCAGTTCGTCGAACGTGTAGTCGTAGAGCGCATCGAAGCGGTTGACGTGGTTGCGTTTGGGCTGGTACCGGCGCCCCGTCAGGTCGCACAGGTCCTTGAGCGAGTATATGTAGTCCTGATAGTCGCGGTTGTCGCATATGGCGAAGCACTCGCTGCCGCGGCGTACGCATGCGGCGGCCTCGGCCTCTGTGTCGAAGATTACGGCGCGGCCCTCACTGTCCAGCCCGTAGTGGGCGTCGGCCCATGCAGCGAAGCTCTCGGCGCAGCGGCGGCACATGGCGATCATGCGGAAGGGCAGGCCCGCGGTGTGGGCGTCGTCCATGAGCTCGGGCAGCAGCTGCCCGAAGTCCGAGCAGCCCAGCACCATGTAGCCGCGTTCGCCGTGGCCGATGTTGAAGCGCACGACCAGCGAGCCGTGCACTTCGGCCCAAAGGGTGTCGTACTGGTGCTGCCAGCAGTATATGTTTGTGAAGGTGTAGTCGCAGATGGGGATGCCCGCCTCGGCCAGATAGGCGTCGATGGTGGGCTTATCGGTTGTCAGAACCTTGCGGAATGGTATCATTGACTGTATAGCTTTTGTTTTCTACGTGTGTGTAATAACTTTGTATGAGGGCCTTGAGGTAGCGCTCCGCAGCCTCGGCCTGCTCCTGCCCCGCGAGGTTGTGCTCCAGCCGCACGTCGTCGGTCGAGTAGATGCCGCGCACGCTCTTCTCGTCGAATCGCACGAGGCGGTTGTCGGTGATGGCCTGGTAGATGTTGTTGTCGTAGTTGACGGCAACGGGTGTCGCTGTCGGCTCGTTGAACACGTCGCGGCCGAAGGCGAAGTAGGGGCGGTCGTAGCCGAGCAGCCCGAGCAGTGTGGGCATCAGGTCGATCTGCGACGCTACGCTGGTATATTCACCCTGCAGGCGGCTGCCGGGGGCGTACATGAATCCGAAAATCTGGTAGTCGGCCGGAGAGTGTCGGAATGCCTCCGAAAACTTCTCGCTCGAGACGTGGTCGGCGACGAATACGAAGAGTGTGTTGCGGAACCACTCCTCGCCGCCGTACCGCTCGCAGAAGAGTCGGAAGGCGTTGTCGACGTATGCCACGCAGCGGTGGTTCTTTGTAAGGCCGTCGGGGAAGCGCCCCTCGTAGCGCCGGGGTATGACGAAGGGGTGGTGCGACGAGAGGGTGAATATCGATGCGAAGAACGGCTGCTGTGCCTTGCCCAGCACCTCTCCCATGTATTGCATGAACTCCTCGTCCCATATGCCCCAGTATCCGTCGAAGTCGCCGCGGCCGTGCGCCTTCTCGTAATCCTCGCGGCTGTACGCTTCGGCTATGCCTGCGGCATTGGCGTAGGCGCCGAAGCCCATCGATCCGCGGTCCGAACCGCAGAAGAACATCGTGCGGTAGCCCTCGTCGGCAAGGATTGCCGGCAGCGGATATGTCGGCGCGAGCGACTGCGGCATCAGCACGAAGGGGGTCTTGAACGACGGGATGGAGCTCCACACCGCAGGCAGCGCCTGTATCGACCGCTTGCCGTTGGCGTACATGCGGCGGAAGGTGTAGCCGCTGCGCATGAGCGAGTCGAGGAATGGCGTGTAGCCCTTCTGCTCCTTGTCCTCGTAGAGGTCGGGCCGCAGCAGCGCCGAGTGCTCGGCCGAGAAGCTCTCCATGATGAATACCACGATGTTGCGCCCGCGCATCGAGCCTGCGGCCGTGGTTGTCGTGTCGACGGCGACGTGCATCGTGCCGACGGCGACTGCGGTCGAGTCGGCGGCCAGCCTGTGCGGACGGTGTATGGGCGAGTATATGGCATCGAGTGCCGCCTCGTCGAAGTATCGCTCGTAGCGTATGGCCGAGGCCGAGCCTAAGGTGCGCAGCACGCAGAACGGGTTGCTCAGGATGAGCGTGGCGCGGTTGTTGTCGGCGGTGTAGAGCGTGGCGTTCGAGAGCGTTATCGGGCGCGTCATCTTGGTGAATCCGCCGCGGATGCCGCCTATGGTGAGTGCGGCGCCCGCCACAAGCATCACCGTCGAGGTGATGTAGTACCATGCTCCGGCAAAGAGCACCTCGGGCTGCGTGCGGCGCCTGTAGCCCCACACGGTAAGCGCGATGATGGCCGCCCCTGCCAAGACGACGGGCCAGTTCTCGGCGGCGAACTTCAGGACGAGCTGCAGCGAGTTGTCGTTGTCGGCGAAGAATATCTCGTCGGCCGTAAAGCGTTTCTGCGTATAGCGGAAGTAGATAACGTCGGCCATGTTCATCGCCACCGCCACGGCGTTGACCACGGCGTAGTACCAGAACATCGCCGTCTGCCACCACCCGCGTTCGCGCAGGTGCAGCGGCACGAGGGCCATGAGTATGTACAGGGCGTTGAAGTAGAGTATCGATACGGTGTCGAACTTGAGCGATCCGCACACCAGCTGCCACCACTCGCCGTCGGCGGCCGGACCCAGCAGGGCGTGGTTGCTGACGGCGAAGACGACACGGCAGAGGGCCAGGGCTACGTAGAGCAGCAGGATACGTCGTACGAGCAGGGCCGTATGTGTACGCAGCAGTCGCATCGGTTGCGGGTTATTCGTGGTGATAGGGTTCGTTGTTGAGGATCGTGAATGCGCGGTAGAGCTGTTCGGCGAAGATGGCGCGCACGATCTGGTGCGAGAATGTCATGCGCGAGAGCGACAGTTTGCCGTCGGCGCGGGCATATACCTCGTCCGAGAAGCCGTAGGGGCCGCCTATGACCATCACCAGCCGTTTCACGCCGCTCGACATGCGTTTCTGCATCCACTGCGCGAACTCGATGGAGGTGTATTCGGTGCCGCGCTCGTCGAGCAGCAGCAGGTAGTCGCCCTCCGATACGTTGCGCAGGATCATCTCGCCCTCGGCGCGTTTCTGCGTCGAGGCGGCCATGTTGCGCGTGTTGCGCACGTCGGCGAGTGCCGTCACCGAGGTGCGGCAGTAGCGGTTGATTCTCTTGGCATAGGTCGCAAGCAGCGCCTCCACCTCGGGGGAGTCGGTCTTGCCGACCATTATCAGTTCGATGTTCATGACGGATTGACGGTTGCGTGGCTCCGGCCGCGTCCGTGGCAGCCGCTCGGCGGCCGGGCGACTACTGGATGTCGGTGTTCCACTCGCCCTCGGTGCCCTCGTATATGACGGGGCGGCGATGCTCGACCGACTTGAGCCATTCGTATGCCTTGTACATGTTGTATCCGTTGCCCGAGGGCGCGCCGCCCAGGCAGAAGGCTATGATGCACGAGTGGTTGCGCGAACGGTAGTACATCGACTTCACGCGTGTGAGGTACTCGTCGGCCAGCTTGGGGTCGTTGGCCGGGGTGCCGCCCACGCCGCGGTTGTTGCTGTCGGTGGGCGAGTTGATATTGGCGCGGTCAATGACGAACATGCCCGCCTTGTCGCACATGTCGTAGAACCACTTGGGCTGCGGATAGTCGGGGCAGAGGGTGTTGTAGCCGCGCAGCTTGAGCTGCTCGATCTCGACGTAGGTCTGCTTGCGGTCGTCAAGGGCGTTGAAGCGCGTCTTCTGCACGTGCAACACCTTGTCGAAGCGGTAGAAGTTGCCGTCGCGGTACTCGGTCTTGCCGAAGCCTATCTTCAGGGGGATGTACTCCCACAGCATGCCGTTGCGCTTCAGGTATATCATCACGTCGTAGAGCGGCGGCTGGCCGTCGCCCCACTTGAATTCGTAGGCGTGGTAGATGTCGGGGTTGAAGTGCAGCGTGTCCATCGAGCGGCCCTCGATCTCCATCTCGTTGACACTGTATTCCATGAGTTTGCCCTTGGGGTTGTAGATGTCGAATCCCACCTGTATCGACTCCTTGAAGTTGAAGTCGTTGGCCACGACCACGTCGAGGCGCAGCTTGCCGTACTGGCGCGTGGTGTCTGGCTCCAGGACGATGTCGAAGTCACGCACGGCGAGGCGGCGCTGGGCGAAGAGGTAGCTGTTCTCGAACTGTTCGGTCTCGGGCTGGAAGATGTTCTCCTGCAGCTCGGGCGTACGGCTCTGGCGTACGCCTATCATCAGCTCGTTCACACCCTGACGCAGGTAGGGCGAGAGCAGGAAGTCTGCTGGGGTGTAGGGATCCTCGACCTCGGCCACGGGCTCGTTGTTGATGAAGAGCGTGTATGCCATGCCGACATTCTCCAGGTGGAAGAATACGTTATAGTCGTTCAGCGTGGCGTCGATGTTGACCTTCTGCACGAAGCGGGCCTCGCCGCCGGCGATGGCTATGCGCTCGGGCGTGAAGGGCGTGTAGTTTGCCGTTTCGTCGCGCTTGTCGGCCACGGCGTCCTCGCGTTTGTCGTAGGTGATGAACTCCGTGCGGTAGATGCGCGGGCCCTGTGCCGCGGCGGCTATGATCGAGAAGATGGCTGTCGCCGAAAGAATAAACTTTCTCATAACGGATCGGTATTTAGTGCGGTGAGGCGCAGCGCCTGCGGGGCGCACGCCTACCGATTGCAAAGGTACTTTTTTTTTGACAAAAAGCAAATTATTGCCTACCTTTGTGGATTGATAACGTTTCCGGCTCGAGGAGCGGCGCAGCAGCCGTGTCCGATGAGGAAACGAGGCCGGAATTTTGTTTTTTAGAAAAAGGATTTTGTTATGAAAACTCCGAGAATTGCAGAGATTCTGAAGTCGGGCGAGATTGACCGCGACATCACGGTACAAGGTTGGGTACGTACAAAGCGTGGAAACAAGAATGTGGCGTTCATCGCCCTGAATGACGGTTCGTGCGTGGCCAATATCCAGGTTGTGGTCGACCCGACGGCGTTCGACGAGGATATGCTCAAGGCCATCACCACGGGCGCCTGCCTGCGTGTGGACGGACGTCTGGTCAAGTCGCTCGGCGCGGGCCAGGGTGTCGAGGTGCAGGCTTCGCACATAGAGATATACGGCACGGCCGATCCCGATACCTATCCCCTGCAGAAGAAGGGACACTCGCTGGAGTTCCTGCGCGACATCGCCTACCTGCGTCCGCGCACCAACACCTTCGGTGCCATCCTGCGCATACGTCACGCCATGGCCTTCGCCATACACAAGTATTTCAACGACCACGGCTTCTACTACCTCCACACGCCGCTGATCACGGGTTCGGACTGCGAGGGCGCAGGCGCCATGTTCCGCGTCACGACGCTCGATGCCGGCAACCCGCCCCGTACAGAGACGGGTGAGGTGGACTTCACGAAGGATTTCTTCGGCAAGCCGTGCAACCTCACCGTGTCGGGCCAGCTGGAGGGTGAGCTGGGCGCCATGGCCATAGGCCAGATCTACACCTTTGGCCCCACGTTCCGTGCCGAGAATTCGAACACGCCGCGTCACCTGGCCGAGTTCTGGATGATCGAGCCCGAGGTGGCATTCTACGACATAAACGACAACATGGACCTTGCGGAGGACTTCCTCAAGTACCTTATCTCGTATGCGCTGGAGAACTGCCGCGAGGATCTAGAGTTCATGAACAAGATGTGGGACAACGAGCTTATCTCGCGTCTGGAGTTCGTGCTGCACAACAAGTTCGTGCGCCTCGACTACACCGAAGGCGTGGAGATACTGAAGGCTTCGGGCCGCAAGTTCGAGTTCCCGTGCGACTGGGGCTGCGACCTGCAGTCGGAGCACGAGCGCTACCTGGTAGAGGAGCACTTCAAGTGCCCCGTCATCCTGACCAACTATCCCAAGGACATCAAGGCCTTCTACATGAAGCAGAACGACGACGGCCGCACGGTGCGCGCCATGGACGTCCTCTTCCCGAAGATCGGCGAGATCATCGGCGGTTCGGAGCGTGAGGCCGACTACGGCAAGCTCTGCGCAAGAGTCAAGGAGCTCGGAATGCATGAGTCGGAGGTGTGGTGGTATCTCGACACGCGCCGCTGGGGCTCGGCACCGCATGCCGGCTTCGGACTGGGCTTCGAGCGACTGCTGCTTTTCGTGACGGGCATGGGCAACATCCGCGACGTGATCCCGTTCCCGCGTACGCCGAACAACGCCGAGTTCTAATATGCCACAGGGCCTGCGTGCGCGATGCGCTGCGGGCCCTGACGGCAATTGCCCGCCGCGTGCGGGCAAAAGCCAAGAACGAAAAACGACCTGAGATATGAAGAGAGTGATTCTGCTCCTGTTCGTGCTGCTCGCGACGGGGGCGTGGGCGCAGCCCCGCAAGGCGCGTACCTATAATCTTATATTCATCGGCAACAGCATCACCGAAGGGGCCCTGCATGCCGACAAGAGCAAGACGGCGCCTCCGGTGGCCGCCGCCGAGTATGTCGGCCGCATGATGTCGGGCGACGTCAACTTCCGCAACTGTGGCCGTTCGGGTGCCACGACGGTGGACTTCCTTCCCGAGCGCCGCAGCGACTTCGTGCGCGTGGAGCAGGCGATAAAGGAGTTGCGCGAGATGAGTTACGGGCCCATAGTCTTCTCGATCATGCTCGGCACCAACGACTCGGCCTCGCGCGGGCCTCTCGGCGCCCCCGTCTCGAACGAGGACTACGAGCGTAACCTCACCACCATCATGGCGCGCATACGCGAGCTCTGCCCCGAGTCTATCTTCGTGCTGCAGCGCCCGATATGGTACAGTGCCAACACCTACAACGGCGCGATGTATCTGGTCGAGGGCCAGAAGCGTCTGGTAGGGTATGCCAACGTGCTGATCGGCATGGCCGAGAAGTACAGCGACGTATATATCGGTGACCTCAAGGGATTCGACTATTTCCGCGATTTCCACGAAAAATACTACTTCGCCGAGAACGGTAACGCGGGTGTCTTCTATCTGCACCCCAACGAGAAGGGAGCGCGCAAGCTCGGCAAACGCTGGGCGCGTGCCATTGCCGATGCGTTGCGTGCGGCCTCACGCGACTGATTCGGCGGGCCGCGTTAGGCGCGGCGCGTGACGGCGCGGCGGAGTGGGACGATGGGCGATGTGTCGTCGCAGAGTATAACGGATTAATTTTTTGCAATGGGTATTTCGCAACGACAGGTTCAGAAACTGCAGCAGACGCTCTCCCCGCAGCAGATACAGACGATAAAACTGCTGGAGCTCCCGGCCATGCAGCTTGAACAGCGCATTAAGCAGGAGGTGGAGGAAAACATCGTGCTGGAGGAGGATTCTGCGCCCGAGGAGGAGCTCGACCAGAAGATATCGGTCGACGACTATATCCGCGAGGACGATACCCCCGGATACAAGGCACGCGTGAACAACTACTCGAAGGATGAGCCGCAGCGTCCGGTGAACATAACCGAGGGCCTCTCGATGCAGGAGTACCTTACCGAACAGCTGGGCTACCGCAACCTCTCGGACCGCGACATGCGCATAGCGACGTTCCTTGTCGGCAGCATCGACAGCGACGGCTATCTGCGGCGCGATCTGGCGTCGATATCCGACGACATAGCCTTTTCGTTGGGCATAGAGACCACGGTCGCGGAGCTGGAACGCCTGCTGGGCATCATCCAGCAGTTGGAACCCGCGGGAATCGGTGCGCGCAACCTGCGCGAGTGCCTGCTGCTGCAGATGGACGAGCGGCGCATGGATACGCCGGCGCGCCGTCTGGCTCGCGAGATACTGGAGTCGCACTTCGACGAGTTCGTCAAGAAACACTACGAGAAACTGATGGCACGGCTGGGTGTCGGCGAGGAGGAGTTCCGCGAGGCCATCGAGGAGATACGCCGCCTGTCGCCCAAGCCCGGAAACCTCTATTCGGAGGGCGGTGTCGATGCGGCGCCTTACATAGTCCCCGACTTCAAGCTCGACTACCACGACGGTCAGTTCGACCTTACGCTCAATTCGAGCCGCATCCCCGAGGTGAAGATCAACCGTCGCTATGTGGATATGATGCGCGACATGGTTTCGGCCGACGGTACCGTGCCGGAGAAGAACCGCGAGGCGGTGCAGTTCGTCAAGAGCAAGATCGACTCGGCCAAGTGGTTCATCGCGGCCATAAAGCAGCGTCACGACACGCTGATGCGCACCATGCAGGAGATACTGAACTTCCAGAAGGAGTATTTCCGCGACGGCGACCGCAGCAAGCTGCGCCCCATGATACTGAAGGACATAGCCGACCGTACGGGGCTCGACGTCTCGACCATATCGCGCGTGGTGAACAGCAAGTACGTGCAGACGCATTTCGGCATCATACTGCTCAAGTCGCTCTTCTCGGAGGCGATGCAGACCGAGAGCGGCGAGATGGTGTCGAGTTACGAGATAAAGAACATACTCCAGAGCTGTGTCGACGAGGAGGACAAACGCCACCCGCTGACCGACGAGACTCTGATGAACATACTCAAAGCCAAGGGTTACTGCATCGCGCGCCGTACCGTTGCCAAGTACCGCGAAATGCTGGGTATACCCGTGGCGCGATTGAGAAAACAGATATGACGAGAAAAAGTGCAATGAAACTTTCGCGTGCGCTGTCGGCGGTGTTCCATCCATGCCTGCTGCCGATATACGCGGTCGTGACGGTGCTGTTCACCGACACGATATATTCGTTCTATACGGTGCGCGTGAAGTTCTATCTTATATGGGTGGTGGTGTTGTATGCCGCCTTTATCCCGATGCTGGCCTACCTGCTGTTCAAGCGGCTGGACGGCATGAGCCGCATGGCGATCGACCGGAGGCGGTTGCGTATGCTGATGCTTATGGTCGGTGCGGTGTGTTATATGCTGTGTGCCGTGACGCTGCTGAAGCTGCCCTCGCTGCTGCTCTTCCGTAAGGTGGCCACGGCGGCGGTGATGTGCGAGCTGTTCTGCATACTGACCACGCGCCGCTGGAACGTGAGCCTGCATATGGCGGCGGCGGGTGCCGTGACGGCGCTGTTCGCCATGCTCAACATCGTTGGTGTGGCGTCGCTCTTCTGGCCCATGATCGCAATCGTCGCCGTGTCCGGAGCTCTGGCCTCGTCGCGCCTGTGTCTCGGGCGGCACGACGGCTGGGAGGTGTTGGCCGGTTTCGTCGGTGGCTTCCTTGTCGGCTCGTTGTCGTTGCTTTATATATAATAAGTATATAGTCGATGTCGCCTGTTGTTCGACGGGCATAATGTAAGTGGTATGTGAAGACCCGTCCCTTTGTGGGGACGGGTCTTTGCGTCTGTATGTCTGCGTTGTACAGCCTCGATTTTGTTATATACGCTGTCATGCGTGTCGCTTTGCGCGGCCTGTTATGGGCAGTCCGCAGTCCCGGTCTATGTGGCGCGGCCATGTGCCTCTTGGCCGATATGATCTTTCGGGCGGATTTTGTCGGGTGGGTGAACCCGTGTTGCTTCGGGTCGCGCCGTGGAGTTAGTGTATGGCGTCTGTCTTTTTTCTGTTGATTGAAAATTTCTTTATTTCGCTTTTAATCTCATGCTTGGCAATAACAATTCTGGTTTAATTAATATTCAGATAAAAGAATAAATATTTATATATATGGGTGCGCTATGCGATGTAAATTGAATAAGCGTTATTGTATTGTTATATGTAAATATTCAATGTAGAATTGTAATGCAAAAAGTATGCATTGTCAAATAACACAAAAAGCGCTAGTTAAGTTTGTTGAAATATAGTGCATTTTTTTGTACTTTTCTCGACAATAAGGTCCGATTTGCTGTATAGTAAAAAAATAATTTTTCAAATTCTTCTTTGTTTGGATAAAAACTTTTGCATACTTTTGTGGTGACCCGCATATCGGATAATAGGAGAAATAAGGAGTAAAATATGTCTGATATTCGTCGCGTCGGACGGCGTGACGGGGGTACGGTTTCACATTGCTTTGTATCGAAATACGATAAAGGAAGAGATATGAAAAAATTATTGTTGGGAGTATTCCTGGTCCTGTGTTGGTGCGGAAATGAAGCCTGCGCCCAGGATGTGGCTGTCAAGACCAATCTTCTCTATTGGGCGACCACGACGCCCAACCTCGGCATGGAGATCGGGCTTGGAAAGCAGACTACGCTCGATATTGTCGGCGGCTACAACCCGTGGACTCTGGATAAGGCCGAGAACAAGAAGATAAAGCACTGGCTTGTGATGCCCGAGTTCCGTTACTGGCTGTGCGAGCGTTTCAACGGCCACTTCTTCGGTCTGCATACAGGCTACGGCTTTTACAATATCGGGGGCGTGCGTGTGCCGTTCCACGACAAGGCTACGGCCGATCGCCGTTACCAGGGCTGGGCCACGGGCGTCGGCGTCTCGTACGGATACTCGTGGATACTGGGCAAGCGGTGGAATCTCGAGGCCAACATCGGATTCGGATATGTCTATACGAACTACGACCAGTACGATTGCGTGACCTGCGGCCAGTACCGCGGTACGCGCAGCAAGCATCTGTTCATGCCGACCAAGGCCGGCATATCACTGGTTTACATAATCAAATAACACAGCAGCGATGAAAAAGTCATACATATATGGAATCCTGACCTCGGCGATGTTGTTCGGCGGCATCTGCGCGGCGAGCGCACAGACCGGGGTGAGCTATCTTTCGCAGATCGGCATCGAGGGGTGCCGTGTCGAGACGGCCGACCGCAAGGTGCATGTGTCGATGCATGTCGACATGAGCGACCTGCGCATCAAGTCGCAGCACACCGTGTCGCTGACACCGGTGCTCGTATCCAAGGACGGCAGCCGCGAATATGCCTTCCCGCCGATAGTTATCGACGGCGGTACGCGTAACAAGGTATACCTGCGCGCGCAGCGTCTCGAGAGTGTCGACATTCCGCCGTATCATGACGAGACGTCGAAGGTGATCATCCGCCGCCGCAACGGCGAGGAGCAGACCTACGACTATGCTGCCACGGCCGATTATGCACGTTGGATGCTCAACGGCAGCATCGAGATGCGCGAGGAGGTTCACGGGTGCGTTAATTGCCAGACCGGCACTTCACAGCAGCAATATCTCGAGACGGTGATCCCCGAGTTCATTCCCGACTACCGTTTCGACCTGATAGAACCCGAGATCGAGACCGTGAAGGTGCGTGCCGAAACCCGCACCGCCCGCCTGCAGTTCCGTCAGGACAGCCATCGCATACTTCCCGACTACAAGAACAACCGCGCCGAGCTCGATACGGTTTCGAACTCGATACAGCTTGTGCAGAACAATGCCGACGTGTCGATCACGGGCATCTATGTTACGGGTTACGCCTCGCCCGAGGGTACTGTAAGCCATAACCTCGTATTGTCGGAAAACCGAGCCCGTGCACTTGCCGATTACATCGTTCGCGAGAACGATATCGACGGCGACCTGCTGCATGTGGCATGGATCGGCGAGGACTGGAAAGGGCTGCGCATGGAGCTGGAAAATTTCCCCAAGCTGCTCAAGCGCGACGAGGTTTATCGTGTGATAGACGAATGTACGGGAGACCGTGACGCCTGCGAGGAGCGGTTGAAGGAGATTGAGCCCGCAGCCATATACGAGCGCCTGCTCAATGAGGTTTACCCGCGTCTTCGCCGTAACGAGTACCGTATTGAGTACAACGTGCGCAACTTCGACATCAACGAGGCGCGCCGTATGCTCGAGGAGCGTCCCGACCTTTTGAGCCTTGCGGAGATATACCGCGTGGCGGCGCTCAGCGAGAAGGGTTCGCCCGAATATGTGAAGGCCATGGGTGTAGCGGCCCGATACTTCCCCTCGTCGCCTGCCGTGCTCAACGACAGCGCAATGGCATCGATCGAGGCGGGTGACTGCGCTGCGGCCGTCAAGCTGCTTGAAGGATCGACTGTGACCCAGACAAACGCCTCGCTGCTCAACACGCTTGGCGTGGCGTATGCCGGTGCCGGTGAGCCGCACAAGGCGCGCGAGGCATTCGTTCGTGCTGCCGAAAAGGGCTCGGCCGCCGCACGTCATAACGCAGGAGAGATCGAGAATGTAATTAATCAGTTATAGCACACATAATTACTAAATCTTACAATCAAATTCTAAAACCATGAAAATTCGTAATTTAATGCTGGTGGCTCTGGCAGCCTCAATGACTTTTGTCGCCTGCAGCAAGGATGACGGAACGACTGGTGCTCCTGAGGACACGCAGTTGAAGAGCGTAACCGTCAAATTACCCAACATCAGCAAGGCTGATACCCGTGCAACGGGAGACGCTATTGCAGCAAAGGTTAGCCTTAAGAACTACAAGGTATTTTTCCTTAATGCTGCCGGAGAAGTACAGACTGTTCCGCAGTATGAAGGTAAACCTCAGCAGGTATATTTCTCGTCAGATGCAGCCGATAGTTGGAAAGTAGGTGAGGTGACGTACCATTTTCTTCCGGCTGCAACTGCTAAGGTCGTTGTAGTAGGTAATATGGGCGATGTTGTGTATGCGGATGTAGATGGCGCCGGAGATGCTGCTCTGGATGTATTGAATGATACGCCTGGAACTGAGCCTGATCAGTACATTCATCCGGATTATCCGCTTTATGGTACGAGTGATTTGAAGTTGAAAGATGGCGAGGATGCCGCGCACCATGCAAATGTCTATACGGCATCGGTTACGCTTGCTCCCCGTGTAGCCCGTTTTGAGATATACGGTTTCCAGTATACGTTGGCAGAAGGAGGTCTTGATTACAAGTTTGAGAAGGTAGAACTTGATCACATAGCTCTGAGTAACTACTATACGCAGTATGATTTCGTTAGCAAGAATCCGTATGGTGCAGTTACCAAGGCTCCGACTGAGGATGCATTGGTATGGGATTGGATCAATAGAGTAGATGGCGGTAGCTGGAATAATGAGTTGACATTGGAACTGAATGCAGGTGAGGCAAAGTTTGTTAATGGCTCTACGATTATGGATCCTGAAGAGGATGGGGAAGGTGCCACCGGTATTGTTACCTATGGCTTGACCAATGTAACCAGCGCAACAAACAATCCCGAATTGTTGCTCTCATTCTATGGTGTAAAGGGTAGTGTAAAGACTCCCTTGTATCTGCGCGGTAAGTTTACGACATCAGAGCCGTTTGCCGCAGGCAAGATCTATCGCGTTCTGTTCCCGATTGAGGATGGTTCGTGGGAAGAGCCCGAGCGTTGCGTAGAGCTGACTGTAGATGTCGCTCAGTGGGTTGTTGTTCCTGTTACTCCCGAATTCTAATTTTTACAATACGGACAGGGAGGTTGAAAGCCTCTTCCTCCCTGCCCATTTTTATGTCACAAAAGCTCAAAGCTATGAAATTGACGAAAATTGTTTTCTGCCTTATGCTGCTTGGCGGCGGCCTCGTATCGTGCATCCGTGAGGATTTCGATGGCTGTTACAGCTCAAACAGGCTGTTGCTCAGCTACAAGGGCGACGGTACGGAGGAGATCTTCAACGACAAGATTTGCCGTGTCGAGATGTTTGTTTTCGATGCAGAGAATAAGTGCGTCAATTCGAGCATATTGCCCCGTGAGCAGGTCGAGAGCCGTACGGCGCTGTTGCCGACGCTCGCTGCCGGCGACTACAGAATCATCTGCGTGGGCAATACGCATGCTACGCAGATCAATAATATCGATGCATGCGATTACTGCAAGATGTGTTTCGCATCGGAGGATTATGTTGCCGGTGAAGTGGTATCGGGCAACGATTCGCTCTATTACGCATCAACATACTATACCGTGCAGCCTTATAATGGCCGCGACGATAACCACGAACAGACCATTGAGTTCGCCAGCTCGCATTACGATGTAGCTATCGAGGTGGCGGGCATTCCGGCTGTCGAAAGCCGTGCGGGCGCGCTGCCCGAATTGCAGATATGCGGTGTTACGCCCATGACCGATTTCGAGAACAATGCGACGGGCGAAGCTACCGATTATATACTTGAAACACAATACGAGCCGGCGGGCATGCTGCTCACGGCACGTACCAACATAATGCGGCATGAGAACCACGAGGACGTGAATGTGTGTCTCTTCGCTGCGGGAAGCAAAGACCTGCTTGCCAAGGTGAACATGGCAGAGTTCCTGGCCGCGAACCCCATTATCGACTGCTCGAAACACGAGGTGCTTATCCCGATACGCATAGAGTTCAAATCGGGTGAAGTGACCGTGACCGTTCCCGAGTGGTATGTCGAAAATGTGAAACCCGAATTTTAAGACTGACTTTTATGTTGAATATTAGGAAGATATCGTATGGTGCAGTTGTGGCGGGATTCTGCCTTCTGTCGTCGGTCGGGTGTGTCAAAAAGGATGCCGCGTTCGGCGAGCGGCATGATGTGACGGTGCAACTGAATATCGGGACTCGGGCCGTGGAGGAAACAGATGGCAAGCCAACTACGGTAGAGTCGGCTATCCACTCTTTACGTGTCTATGCCTTTGTGGATGGACAGTTGGTGGGTCACGAGTTTCGCAAAGGAGACATGTCGGCGTCGGCTACATTATGGGTGGATTTGGTGATGACCACCTTGAGTACCGAAACCGTGGACTTTTATCTTGTCGCTAACGAAGAGGCAATGAGTACACCCGGTAACGAGAAAACTCTTACGGAGAACACTTCGGAGTCTGAACTCAACAATTTCACGTTTACCACTCTGAAGAATATTTCAGTCTACGGACTCCCGATGTTCGCCAAGGAGTCTAGGGAAATTGATTTCTCAAAGCTTTCCAATCGTCAGCCGACAGATCCCGCCCATTCGGGGCATACGCCGTTGGAGCAGACCCTGTCATTCGGACTGCAACGTCCCGTAGGCAAGTTGGGCGTATTCGCCGCCAAGGAGGAGGGCGAGGCCGCGGAGCTGAAAATTACGGGGCTAACCATGCTGGAGGCCGGAACTCGGGCATTTAATTACCTGATGCCGCAAGAGATAGGTACGCTAAAGCAGAGTGAAATGACCGGTACGGGCGATATAGAGCTTACTCACTCTTCGGATGTTGTTGATAGTGAATTGGCATCAAGTATTACGCCCGAAGAACGTGAGAATCCCAAAAACTATACTGCTGTACTGGGAGCCCCTTTCTATCCATTTGAGAACCCTTGGGGTAGCGGTGACTGGAGTTCGCAGCAAGATGAACATGGAAATATCCTTCAGATAGATTATATGTTCGGCAACGACCAGCGTCAGGGGCTGGTATATATGCCAGCCATCGAAAGAAACAAGTATTATACGGTATGTTGTCTTATGCACAATAGCGGCAAGATAACGGTAGCATACGATGTGGCCGACTGGGAGGATGGCGGAAACTACGATTTGGAGTTTGACTATCCCAGCTACGATCTGTTACAGCCGTTCAGCGGCGGATCCACGCCCTATGCACAGCCTACGGTCTATTACAACAGCGATGCGTCATCGACCGCTGGAACCTATTCTTTCAAGTTCAAGATTAAAGGTCCTGTGGGGCAGGAGTGGCAGCCTACGTTGTTCGATGCTACGGCCGCGGATTATGAATTGTCGGTTTACCAGAAAGTCGATGGTGTCAATACGTTAGTAACCCCGCCTTATGTGGCTTCCGATACGGAATACGAAATACGCGTGCGTGCGCTGAAAGTCGACAACGTGAACAAAGAGTTCTCGATGGGTATAGCCTACACTCCGAAATGGGACCCGTCGGCAAGTTCGCTCCTGCTGATAAACATGCTGGACGCGACCGCCCCCTCAAACTGGCAAGGCAGTACGAGTACCGAGAAGATTGTGATCAAACAGGTTGATATTCCTACAAACTGATGAGAGATGAAACGGATATATAATATAGCAATATGCTGCATTGCGGTATGTTTCCTGGCCGCCTGCAGTAAGGAGTATGATTTTTCGGAGGTGCCGGCTGGGGGTGACGGGAACAGCATTATCCTCGACATCTCTTCGAGTGCGCTGCCGGTGAGTCGGGCTACAGTCAAGGCCGAAGGAGCTGAGGTGGCAGTGAGCCATATCGACGTGCTTATTTTTGACGATACCGATGCGAAGAAGTTGGTTTGGAGTGACCGAGTGAGTGAACCCGCCAATAAGTCGGGTCTGATTACGCTGGCTGCGAAAAGAGAGTCTTTTACTGCGAATGCAAGGTATTGGGTATACCTGATTGCTAACAGCACCCACCCGGAGTCGGATTTCACAAACCTTGCGGATCTGAACGCCCTGAAGGCGATGACGCAGGACGATGAGAATATTCACATGACCGGATTGCCTGGTACCGAGACGACCCCTTTCCCCGCAACTTTCCTTATGGACGGCATAGCCTATCCCGAAGGGGTCGAGGAACCGGCGCTCGATGCTGTCGCTCCTGTTGTTCTTAACGACGGCGTGAGTGCGAACGATACAGAATTGAAGGTCACGTTGCGCAGGGCTGCGGCAAAAGTTGTGGTGACCATCAAACAAGGCACGGATGTGACCTTCGATACAGATCCGGTTGTACATGGAGCTGTGTACTATCTGCGCAATATGCCCTATACCACTTCGGTAATTGCGGGTGTGGACGGTGACCCGGAGTTGAAGGATTCCTACCCGACCTCCGGTGGTTATTCCGACTGGGGTGCGGAACAGATTACCGTAACGGCCTACATGTATGCCCATGCGTGGGACAATGAAAGTTCTCTGGAGCAGGAGGTGCGTCTGGTGATGAATATACCAATGACTTACAATAAGGATACAGACCCGCAGCTTCGCGAGAATAACTACTACCAGGTTCCGGTATGCAGCGGCAAGGCTCTCGAACGCAATACCTGCTACATGGTGACAGCAACGGTAAACGCACCCGGAGCAGAAAGTCCTGCCACTCCGGCAACGCTGACGAATGTATTATATACCGTGGCAGACTGGACAGAAGAAACAATCTATGTCGGTGACGATGACGGCCGTCCGAAGTTTCTGACGCTCAACCAGTACGATCTGGAGATGCACAACATGGAAGACGATCATACCAGTCTGATCTTTACCTCGTCGTCGGATGTCAGTGCAAGCATAGACAGAGTTTATTTTTACGACAAGTTCGGACAGCAACAGATTTTGGAAAAGGTGACGGGTACTGACAATGAATATGGTATAAGTACAGGAGGTTGGCGGCCCACATGGACCAATCGATGCACAATTAAAATCACTCCAGACAAAGGTCTTAATGGTAAGTTGGATGTATATAGTACTCTTCCCGAGAATAACACGATACGCTATATAGAAGTTACGGTAACCAATGTTGATGGCATTAAACGTAAGTTGACTATTGAACAGTATCCGTTGGAATATATTACCAATGTTGTAGGCCGGTATTCTTATCGTGATGATTTCGGAGGGACAACGGCCGAAAATAAAGGAAATCCTTTGAGAGCTTCTGCACATGAATATAATGAAAGAACCGGTTGGACTTATTCCAATGAGTTTCAATATACAAGTGGACGTTATACTTATAATTATTTCTTTACGTCTAAAGTTGTCACAAGCACTGCAACAACAGGAGATAATAAAGGTAAATCGTATATCAGATATTATCGTTGGGAAAGATCAAATTCATCTAATTATACTACGCAAATTATTTGGCGTGATGATTATAATAGAGAGAAATATATGAATGCTCGTATGTATCATGTACAGATAACTGCGTCATCTGGTAAATATACATTGGGTAAGCCTCGCATCACGGATGGCAAAACCGACCCCGGACTCGATAACGCGCAATTGGTATCGCCATCATTTATGATTGCATCTCAATTGGGAGCAACGCTGGAACCTAAGGATGCAAATATGGCTGCAAGTCATTGCGAGCAATATGTTGAAGTCGCCGAAGATGGAACTGTTTATGATGATTGGCGTCTTCCGACAAGAGCCGAAGTGCAAATCATAATGGATTTTCAATATAAGTCCAATGCGGCGATGGATGAAGTATTGGCCGGAGGACGTTATTGGTGTGCTGATGGAGGATATGTTCAAAATCCCCAAAACGATGAAACCCAAACTGCCATCCGTTGCATCCGCGATGCCTACGATGATAAGGAATAAGCATAGAAACCTGTCAAAAGGAGAAGAAATATGATAAGGAAAATAATACATATTGCGGCAGCTCTGTTGGCGGCATCGCTCCTGCTCGTCTCGTGCAGTAAGGATGATGTGTGGAAGGATCCGCAAACCGAGGTTCCTGAAGGATATATTTCGTTGCGTTTCACTGCGGATATTCCTGCTATGCAGGAGGTTGATACACGTGCGGTGGATCCCGATGGTGGCGGAGTGCAGGATATGACACTTTTCTGCTTCGACAGTTACGGACTTTTTATCTCTACAGTAAAGGCTGATGTGTCGGTTGAAACTTCCTTGAGTGGTACATTCGCGGCTGTGGTTCCTGAAAATACCCGTACCGTCCACTTCCTGGCTAACCAGAACATGGATGAGTTCAAGGAGGATCAGTTCCGCAACAAGTCCGAGTCCGAAGTCATGGCTGTGCTGGAGGGGTCGTCGGGCCGTATGATCTATTGGGCGCGGTTCGCATGTGAGGCTGGAGATGACAATATAGCCGATCAGATGAAAGCCAAGGGCAATGCCATCTTGCTGATTCGTAATCATGCGAGAATTTCTGTCGAAAATCCGAATAATGAATTTATCGAGATTACCGGCTTTGCAGTCTGCAATACCAACGCTTTCGGAACAGTGGCTCCATACCATCCGAAGAAAGGCTTTGACTTTACTTGGCCTTCCAGTGACGATCCCTTTGTCACACTGCCTGCAAATGATGCCAAGATGAGCGATATCACGGATGTGACGACCAACATGGGGCAGTATGTTTTCGAGTGCGAGAACAGTGTTGACGACCCTGTCAGCGTGATTCTCCGCGGACATAAATCTGGCGTGGCAGAGGAAAAATATTACCGTGTTCTGTTGATGGATAAAAATGGCGAGCAGCTACTTATACGTCGTAATCATCATTATAAACTAAACATTAAGGGTACCCTTTCTTTCGGTCAGGATTCTTTTGCCGAGGCGTTGGCAGGAGCAGCTACGAATAACGTGTGGATTTCCATATCCGACGAAGTTAACGAAGTGGAGGATACTGACTATGTATTGACGGTAGAGAAGCCCTTTGTGGTGCTGGACGAAAGTTTTACGACAAATGGTGGCAGCTATACGCTCAACTATACAATTAAGGGAAAGAACGGCAAGACTATAACCGATGCCGATGAGGCAACTGTTACGTGGATAGACAACGGAGTGGCGACACAGACCTTTGAGCCGACTTTTTCTGTGAATGGCAGTGGTGTCGGAGAGGGACACATACAGATACACTTGCTACAGTTGGGTACTAACGAGAAGCAGGAAGGTACGTTGCTTGTCAAAAAGGGTCGGTTGCAGCGTAAGATCAAGGTCATTACGATCAAGGAACAGACTTTCGTTCCCTCTTGGGTAGGTACGGAAATATATGGTGATCTTGAAACCGATCCAAGCAAGGGTAATCGTGCCCATGTTACGGCCATGTTCACCATCCCCGAAAGTTGTCCCGATGAGCTGTTCCCGATGAATGTGTATCTATCCGTGCGGGATCTGGATATCCGCAATGCATCGGGCATGGTGCTTCCAGTTGTGCGCGCGGGAGATAAGGAGTGGTATAGTAGCGGCGATATCTCTTCTGTTTATAATGATTCCGAGCCGGATTACAAGTTTGTATATACGGCCGAAGGCCCAGGCGTGCAGCGTGTCTATTTCGAGAATATATTGAATCAGGTAAATGGCTATCAAGGCACGCTCTATATCGAGGCCGAATACTTCGCGACGATGCAGCGCAAGTTCAAGTATTCTAATAGCCATAAGTCTATCTCGGTGCAAGGTTTGAATAAATACGAGAAAGTTGAGTCAGGGATAGATGATGAGGCGATATACTATCGCTTGGTGCCGCAGAAGAAAGGTGCCAATGTGCAGTTCGACATGCTGTTGGCCGAAAGGTCTGATCAGGATCAAGGGCTTGGCAACAATAATCCGGCCAATGCCGGAGCCAAAGACGAGTTCCTGCTCTACTCGCAGTTCCTTGATTATTATTTGGACGGAGAGGAGTCCGATGCAGGCGTAACTGCGTTTGATTGTTCGTTCTATCCAGAGCAATCTGCTGCATGGTGGAACAGGAACAATCCTCAGGGCGGCCGCATGTTGATGTTCAAGCCCAGGACCGAAATCTTAAACGATCCGCCGCAAGGCACGGGAAGATATTCGATCTACATGAAGACCAACCGAGCCCGTAGTGCCGAGGTGATCCGTATTGCCTCAAACGATAATCGCTATGAGCCGATATTGTCGCAGGATGCAAGTGCGGATGATCCCGACATATATGGCGGAACGTCGTACCGTAGTATTACCTTCGAGTTAGCCAATTACAACCCGTTCCGGTTTGGAGCTCGTGTAAGGCATGGCAACGAAGAGTGGCAGGGTGCTGCGGATGAGCCCGATCGTACGACAACTTTCGACGACATTCCTGAAAAGGTTACTTCTTTGGAGTGGTCGTACCAGCCAGATCAGCGAGTAGATATCGCTATTGATGTGACTAGTTTTGCGGGTTCTGACGGGCAATCTGTAGACCCGTTTGGTAAGGAGTTCGAAATCTATATAGATGCTCCTATGTTGAGAATCGATGCCAGCCGTCTTGCAGAAAACAAGTTGGATGCATCGAAGTTGAAAGCGCATCCTTCCATACCCGGACGCTTCATCTATACGGTGAATGCAAATCGGGATAAGGAACGGGCATTTGGTACGGATAATGTCGCCAACAAGGATAATACAACTCCTGCCGTGAACCAGCAAGGAGAGCGAAAGACATTGCCGTTCCTTATAAACAGTGCCGTAAGTGCCGGCGATATCGTAATTTCGTCCAACGAAAGTCAGGTCGTGTATTATGCCAAAACCTTCCGTGTGTCGAACAAGTCGATTACCGGTACACTTCAGTATAGAACTGCTGCAGGTACGCTTGAAAATGTTCCGCAGAACGCGTTTGTGTCCTTTGAGCGAGTGCGTAATGGCAGCCGCATAGGAGCTGTTACCGTTACGGCCGGTGGAACTTACGAATTGCGACTTCGTAAGGAATATGAGTTCAATTGGTATGCGGATGAGGTCCAATTGCGTTATACGGATAGTAATGGCAATGTTTATCGTGCGACATATCCGAGTTTGTCAAATTTGTTTGCATCTCCGAACATTGTGCTAGAATAGTCTATATGGCATGAGTTTTTTGGAATGATATATTTTTTAATGACTCCGGACGTTGCCACGTTCGGAGTCATTTGGCAATATGATATATGAAAAAGCTGAATCACGTTTTTTTAGCTAGCTTTCTGGGCCTTTGTATCACCTCTTGTTCACACGCCCAGCAACAGCAGGAGACAGAGACATTCCGCCTGCCTGACGTTCCCGATATGCTTGCAACGCCGGAAGAGCGGGCGTCATATCTCTCACTGCATTATTGGGATCATTTTGCATTTTCCGATACGACAATGATATCCAAACCGGAAATAACCGAGCAGGCCTTTGTCGATTTCCTTAGCATCCTGCCATATAGCGATCAGGCTCCTGCGGCTGTAGATACTCTTTTTCGCCGTGCTGCGATCGGTCAAGAGATGTTATATTATTTTATCGAACTTAGTGACAAGTATCTCTACGAACCTAATTCGCCCATGCATAACGAGGATCTGCATATTCTTGTGCTGCGGGCTTTGCTGGGCAATCCATGTTTGTCGGATGCGGATAAGATTCGTCCGCGCTATCTGCTGGAGATGGCCATGAAAAATCGTCCGGGTGATGTGGCGGCGGATTTTACTGTCGTTTGCCGCGACGGACAGAAGCTTAGCCTCTCGCAGGTGAGGGCCCCTTATCTGCTGCTTTACTTCAATGACCCCGAGTGTGAGGATTGCCGTCGCGTGAGGGAGTACTTGGCATCGTCCACTATTGTGAATGGACTGTTGGATGCTGGCAGCCTGAAGGTGTTATCCGTATGTGTGGAGGGTAAGACTGCCGCATGGGAGAAGGTCGCCTATCCAGCCAGCTGGATTGATACTTGTGACGAGGATCAACGGTTGACACGCGAACTGGTGTACGATCTTAAGGCGATGCCAACGCTCTATCTGCTCGACGCTGAGCGGCGTGTGGTGCTTAAGGATGCCTCGGTGGTCGAAATTGAGGCTTTCCTTTCGGGTGAGGCTGGTGATTGATGGATTGCTCAGTAGATGATAAAAACGTCCCGTCTCCGGCAGGAGACGGGACGTTTCGTATGCTGGAGCCACCTTTATGCTACATCTTGTAGAACTCCTCCCAACCCTTGCGCGGCGGGGTCTGGGTAAGCATGGCGTCGGCGAAGCGGTCGTTGACGATGCGCTTGGTCTCGCGGTCGAAGACGATCTTCTTGTTCAGGCGCTGTGCCATTACACCGAGGCAGAATACCTGGCACAGGGGGCCGAATATCTCGAACGGTGAGCGTGTGCGCTCCTCGCCCATGCAGGCCAGCAGGAAGTTCTCGTAGTGGTTCGAGGGGCTCTTCGGTACCTCGGGGAGCTTGTCGGCCATGGCCTTGGCTTTCGACTCGGGGATGATCGAGAGGGTCGAGCCGTGCGAGCCGCCCTTGAAGATGAGGTCCTTCGAGTAGATGATCTTTCCCGGGTTGAGCTTGATGGCCTGTGCCTTCTGTCCGTTCACGGTCGGTATGTCCGATCCGAGTTGCGATGCGCCGTATCCGTCGGGCAGCTGCGGGTAGTTGCCTATACCGTCATACCACGTGATCTGCAGGGGCGGCATCTCGCCGCGGCGCGGGAACTTGAACCGTATGGTCGAGGCCATGGGGAAGAAGTAGGTGTTCCAGCCCTCGAGCTTGATGGGCTCCACCTCGTAGGGCAGACCCAGGTTGAGGAACTCGTGTATCGTGTCGAGGATGTGTGCGCCCCAGTCGCCGAGGGCACCCATACCGAAGTCGTACCAGCTGCGCCAGTTGCCCGGGTGATACTTCTTGTTGAACTCGTGGAACTGCTGCGTCGTGTGCCACAGATCCCAGTCCATGCCGTCGGGTATGGGCTCGGCCTGCGGGTAGCGGTCGATGTTGACATCGTATCCGTGCCAGCGGCGCGACATGTTCATGTGGGCGTCGACGGCGGTGACATCCTTGATGATGCCGGCCTCGGTCCACGCCTTGAACTGGAAGTAGTTGGCCTCCGAGTGGCCCTGGTTACCGCCCTGTGTCACCAGCTGGGGGTTGCGCTTGGCGGCGTCGATCATGAGCTGGCACTCGTAGAACGTGCGTCCCATGGGTTTCTCGACGTAGACGTGCTTGCCCTGGTTCAGCGCAAGCATCACGCACGGGAAGTGCGAGAAGTCGGGCGTCTCGACAACGACGGCCTCGAACTGGTTGCCCATCTCGTCGAACATCTTGCGGAAGTCGGTATATACCTTGGCATTGGGGTGCGCTGCGGCCGACTTGCGGCTGCCTTCCGAGTTGGGGTCGACGTCGCACATGGCCACGATGTTGGCAAGGCCCGTCTTGTCGAACTCGCGCATAACCTCGGCGCCGCGGTTGGCCATTCCGACCCATGCGATGTTTACCTTGCCGAGCTTTGCGAAACGCTCCTTCTTGTCCTGATCCTGCTGTTGTGGGGTGAGGATGCCGGCTGCGCCCGAGGCCATGCCGCCCATCATCATGCCTGCGGCGGCGAGACCCGATCTCTTCAGGAAGTCGCCGCGAGAAATTTTGTCGCTCATATCGTTATAGTTTGGTTCGTTGGTATTGTTGGTCGCGGTGTCGCGAAAACACACTCTAAAGGTAGTAATAATTTTCGGAAAATGCATACGCGCGGCGCGTTTTAGTGGGGTTGCAGGGACGAAAAAAACGGCGGCGCGACATCGTCGCACCGCCGTGTGGGTGTGTGGGACCGTTGTACGGGCTATTGGGCCAGAGCCTCGGCCAGGCATTTGAGCTGTGCCTCGCTCGCCTCGTTCAGGGACGAGCGAACCGTCACCACGGGCTCAAGCATGGTTATATCCTTCATGTGTGAGAGGCGCTCGCACATGACGCGTGCGGCGGCGGGCGCCCATGTGCCGTTCTCGATGAGGCTGACGCGGCGGCGCTGCCAGTTCTTGCTCTTCAGGCGGCTGATGAAGGTATCCATCACGGGGAATATGCCGGCGTCGTAGGTCGAGGCGGCAAGTACCGTACGGTCGTAGCGGAAGGCTTCGGCTACGGCCTCGGCCATGTCGCAGCGTGCAAGGTCCATGGTACGTACGTTCTGCTCGCCGCCCTCGCGCAGCATCTCGGCCAGGCGGCATGCGGCGGCGGCCGTGTTGCCGTAGATCGAGGCGTAGGCTATGAGCACACCCTTCTGCTCGGGCTCGTAGCTGCTCCATGTGAGGTATTTGCCTATGTAGTAGGCCAGGTTGCTCTCGAGAACGGGGCCGTGCAGCGGGCAGATGCGCGCGATGTCGAGCGTGGCGGCCTTCTTGAGCAGTGCCTGAACGTTTACGCCATACTTGCCCACGATGTTGATGTAGTAGCGGCGGGCTTCATCCTCCCACGGCTGCTCGATGTCCAGCGCCCCGAACTTGCCGAAGGCGTCGGCCGAGAAGAGCGTCTTTTCGCTCTGCTCGTATGCCACCATCACCTCGGGCCAGTGTACCATGGGTGCGGTGACGAACTGCAGCGTGTGGCTGCCGAGGCAGAGCGTGTCGCCCTCGGCAACGACAACGCGGCGGTCGGCGAAGTCGGTGCCGAAGAACTGCGCCGTCATGGCGAAGGTCTTGGCGTTGCCCACGATCTGCATCGAGGGGTAGCGCTCCATCACGGCGGCGATGTTGGCGGCGTGGTCGGGCTCCATGTGCAGCGTCACAAGGTAGTCGGGCGTGCGGCCTGCCAGTGCGGTGTCGAGGCGCGAGAGCCACTCGTCGCACTTGCGGCGGTCGACCGTGTCCATCAGGGCGATTTTCTCGTCGAGGATAAGGTATGAGTTGTACGATACGCCGTCGGCGACGCGGTACTGGCCCTCGAAGAGGTCGATCTGGTGGTCGTCGACACCGATGTACTTTATCGAATCGGAGATTTTAATGTCGGTCATATCTGTCTTATGTTTTAGTCGTTTCCCGCTTGCAAAGATAATACAATTCAGCCAAAGTGTTGCCCCGCAGGCCTTGTCAATTGCCCGGGCCGGTCTCCGCTGCCGGCTTTTGCCGCGCCGCCGTCCGTTGCGCGCGGCCGGGACGGCCCTTTAATATATAGGTGAAAGATTACTTTGCGTGGTGTGGATGTGAAAAACAAAAAAAATGTAAAAAAATATACTACTTTGTGTTGCATAATAGTGTGGAGGTATTTATATTTGTGTCACAAAAGAACAGTAAAACCGAAAACCGTATGAAAAATCTCTTCTCTTTACTTCTGCTTGTCATCCTTACGATGATGGGATTTGTGGCAATGGCCGCGGGCGACGTTCGCGGACGTGTGGTGAACGGCAGCGGCCAGGCCGTGGGGTATGCAACGATTGTGGCCATGTCGGGCGACCGTCAGGTGGCCGGTACTACGAGCGACGAGCAGGGCCGTTTCTCGCTCCGCATTGCCAACGGCGAATACAAGGTCATAGTCGAGTTCGTGGGTTATGCCCCCGTCGAGCGCACGCTGCGTGTCGGTGACGATGTCGACCTGGGCGATGTGGTGATGGTGGAACAGGCCACCGAGATTGGCAACGTCGTGGTATCGGCGCAGATGATACGCCGCGAGGCCGACCGTTTTGTGGTCGACGTGGCCAATTCGGAGAGCGCCATCGGCAAGGACGGCGTCGACGTGCTGAAGCAGTCGCCCGGCGTGTGGGTCGATGACGACGGCATTTCGATAAACGGCGCCGAGGGTACGACCGTATATATCAACGACCGCGAGGTGCGTCTCTCGGGCGAGGAGCTGGTGCAGTACATACGCAACCTGCGGGCCGAGGATATGGCCAAGATCGAGGTGGTGCCGCAGACGGGTGCCGACTACGATGCCGACGCGGCGGGCGGTATACTGAAGATCACTCTCAAGCGTCGTCTCAACGACGGCATGATGGGATCGGTGCGCATGTATGGCAACTTCAGCGGCTATGGCTCCATTTATTCGCCCTCGGCATCGATCAACTATCACGTCGGCCGCTTCGACCTCTCGGCTTCGGGATGGTATACCAATATCGACACACGCATGCAGACTGCCGAACGTACCGAGTACAGCACGATAGGGGCACTGATGGAGGCCGAGTCGGAGGACCATCAGCAGGACAGCGACGGCGGCTTCAGCCTTTCGGGTGTTGCCGAGGTGCGCAAGAACCACTCGCTGGGAGTGTCGTTCGACTTCTGGCGCTGGGACGACGGCAGCCCTGCCGAGTCATACACCTCCTACACGACGGCGGCGGGTGAGCGCCTCAGCGTGAGCCATTACGACAACTTCGACCGACGCGAGAACTATGCCGCCACGCTCAATTACCTGATCAAGACCGACACCGTCGGTTCGCAGCTGAAGTTCATCGCCGACTACACGCAGCGCAACACCCGCACCGGCGCCGACAACACGTCGCGTGTCACCGAGGCCGGCGCGACCGCGGACTCGCTCTACAACAACCGCAACAACAGCCTATTCCGCGTGGCTACGGCATCGGTGGCATGGGACAAGGTGCTGTCGCCGCACTGGACGCTGAAGAGCGGTGCGAAATATACCTACAACGAGATCAATACCGACGCTACATACCGCTATCTCAACGGCGGGGAGTGGGTGCCGTCGGTGGTCGACGACTACGACATCTCCTACACCGAGAACATTGGCGCGCTCTACGCCATCGCCTCGATGAACTACGGCCGCTGGAGTGCCGTGGCGGGTCTGCGCGGCGAATATACCTACACCTACGGCAAGGGCGCCGACATGGGCGACAGCTACTTCTCGCTGTTTCCCAACGCCAACCTCTCGTACCGCCTTGACGAGGCTGGCAAGCACTCGCTGGTGGCGCAGTATTCGCGTACGATCTCGCGACCCGGTTTCTGGAACCTTACGCCCAACCGTACGCAGATCTCGGACTACACCTACCAGATAGGTAACCCGCTGCTCGACCCCGCATATAATGAGACCTACTCGCTGACGGCGGTCTTCGCATACAAGTACAGCGTTACGCTGAGCGTAAACAGACTGAAGGATGCCATACAGCAGGTGACATTCTCCGACGAGATCGACCCGCGCATGGTGCGTCTGACGTGGTTCAACATGCCCGTGATGAATACCTACTCGGTGAGCGTGAATCTTCCCGTCACCGTCGCGAAGTGGTGGGACTGGAACACCAACATCAATGGTCTGATCTATGAGCAGCGCATGACGCCCGATGCCCCCAAGACCAACCATCCCATGGCGCAGTGGTCGTCGCAGATGACCTTCAAGCTGCCGCTCGACTTCTTCATCGACTGTGACTACTTCGGCATGACCGATGCTGAGATAAGTAACTTGAGGGTAAAATCACAGCATCGTCTGTCAGTGACCTTCAAGAAGCGTTTCGGCGATGCATGGACCATCACATGTGCCCTGCGCAACCTTGTGGCGTCGCGTCAGGATCTCACCTTCACGCAGGACGACTTCGAGCGCCGCATAACGGTCGACGGTTTCGACTCGAAGATCAACGTGCGCCTGGGCGTGTCGTGGAACTTCAAGAGCGGAAAGGCTTTCCGTGCCAAGAGCGTCGAGAGCGGATCGGAGGGCGAGTCGCGCATGTAGCGCCGTCGCAGACCCTGTGACCCTTCCGTGGGGCAAAATCATAAAGAGGACAACTCCGGCTTCCCGTATGTGGAGGCCGGAGTTGTCGTTGTGTGAAGAGTGTTTCGTTTGTTATCCTATTCTGGCAGGGCCGCCATGGCCGCCGCCGGGGCCGCCGAAACCGCCCGGACGTCCGCCGGGGCCTTCGGGACGCATCATACCGCGCTGGTTGCCGCGGCGTACGCCGCCCTCGTCGATCACCTCACCCTTGCGGGTCTGGCCATAGCGGCGCAGGTTGTAGGTGAAGCGTATGCCGTAGTAGCGGCCTATGATCTCGTTCATTGAGTTCTGCATGTACATCGAGTTCCACGAACGCGAGAAGCCCGTATTGCGGTTGAAAGCGTCGTTTACCGTCAGCTGCACCTCGCCCATCTTGCGCAGCACCTTCATGCCGACGGCGAAGTTGCAGATGAAGTCCGTGTTGTTGAGCTTCTTGCTGTTCTCGCTCAGGCCTACGTACTGGCTGTAGTTGCCGTTGGCCCAAAGCGTGAGGCCGAAGCCGAACACTACGCGTATGTTGCCCCATGCCGAGTGGCGCATGTACTCGTTGTTGCCGTTGTCGGACATGGTGTTCGTAACCTTGTTGTAGTTGGGCGAATACGAGAAGTTGAAGTCGACATACTCGCTGAAGTTGCTGCCCAGCGATACCGAACCGCCGCCCGAGAGGTGCTTCGAACGGTTTATTACACCGTTGAGGATCGAGGGCGACTGGCTGAACGAGCCGTGAGCGCCGATATTGAAGTTGCAGCCCATGAAGTTGAGCGGGAAACCGTACGAGATGCCTCCGTTGTAGCTCCAGTCACCCGAGAGGTTGACGGGTTTCGAGTAGCGTCCCGTCGACGAAAGCGAGGTGAGGTACTCGCCGTCGGGGCTGTAGATGGGGTATCCGGGCTGGTTCATCACAACCGAGTCGACAATCTGCCGCTGGTTCTTCGAACCGCCTGCGTAGATCGAGAAGGTGGTACCCTTTTCGATGCCCGAGTGGTTGTAACTCAGGTTCAGGCGGTGACTGTACGACGGCTGCAGCTTGGGGTTACCCGAGCGGATGTTGTTCACGTTCGATATGTCGACCACATCCTGCAGCTGCGTCACCGAGGGGTTCGACGTACGCGAGTTGAGGCGCACCATGATGCGGTTCTCCATGTTGATCTTGATGCGCGTCATTATCGAGTAGGTGAGGTTGTGGAAACTCTTCTCGGGCAGGACGTATACGGCGGGGTATTCGCGGTCGCTGTTCATCAGCACGTTCTGGTAGTTGAGCTGTGCCGATACGGTCGTTCCGTCGTTGCTGAAGCGGAAGCCCGGACCTACGCGCTGTGTCAGGTAGTCGGTGTTGTTGCGGTTCGAGTACTCGGGGCTGATGAACTCGTTGTATTCGCCCGTTTCCCAGTCGAAGAGGTTCGTCAGACGGTCGGCGTTCGACTTGCTGTAGTTGACGTTATAGCCAAGCGTAACCTGTGCGTGTGTACCGATGGGTTCGGCATAGGTGACGCCGCCGTTGAGGTTGTAGTTGTAGTTGTCGGAATTGGAACGCTGCTGTACGGGCTCGTTTTCGGCCTTCTCCGAATAGTTCTCGCCGCCCGAGTTGTTGGTCGAGTAGTTGGCGTTGAAACTTACGTGGAGCGTACGGCCCGCTTTCTCGCCTATGCGCAGGAAGTAGTTGCCGTTGATACCCGTGTTGAGCGAATTGTTGTCGTTGTTGTTCCAGTTCGACAGCAGGATGGGGTCTATGCCGCTGATCGGGTAATAGGTGTTGAGCGAGTTGCCGTTGCTCCAGCTGTCGTTGAACGAGAGCTGCGCACGTACCATCAGTCGCTGGCGCTGGCTTATGCGCCACTCGGTGCGGGCGTTGAGGTTGTGGTTGCCGTTCTTCGAGGCGCTGTTGTTGGTCGAGTTGAAGTGCTCGTAGATGTCGTCGGCGTTTGACTCGATCTCGTCCTCGGTGAGGAAGTAGTCGCGCTCGGTCCAGCTGGTGCTCTTGTTGTTGCTGGCGTTGTAGGTGTAGCTTCCCTCGAGCTTGAGTTTCTCATCCTCGCCCCAGGTGTTGATGTAGTTTATTCCGCCCATACCCATGCGCGAGCGGCTGTTGCCGTTCATGTTGTTGGCACGGAAGCGCAGCGTGGTCTTCGACTTCTCGCGGAAGAAGTTCAGGTTGCCGTCGGTGCTGCCGTAGTGCTTGGTTCCCTCGTCCTTGCGCGGCTCGAAACCGTAGAAGGCGTTCATCTTACCGAAGATGGCGGTCTTCATCTTGTTGTGGGTGACGATGTTGATGGCCTTGTAGCTGTTGCCGTCGTCGATGCCCGAGAACTCGGCCTCGTCGCTGAGCTTGTCAAACACCTCGATCGACTTTACGGCCTCGGCCGGCAGCGTCTTGATGGCCGTGGCCACATCGTTGCCGAAGAACTCGCGTCCGTCGATAAGGATCTTCTGCACGGCCTCGCCCTGCACCTCGACAGAACCTCCGTCGACCTTGATGCCCGGCATCTTCGAGAGCAACTCGTCGGTGTCGGCGTCCTCCATCACCTTGTATGCCGAGGCGTTGTAGACGATTGTGTCGCCGTTGATGGTCGTACGCACGGCCTGCGTGGTGACGTTTACCGACTCGATGCGCGTGGGATCCTCCTCCATGGTCCAGGCGGGGACGTTGAGGGTCTTGCCCGCCTCGACCTTTATCTGCTGCGATACGGTCTTGTAACCGAGGAACGATGCCGTGAGGCGGTACTCGCCTGCGGCCAGCCCCTTGAACTGGTAGGCGCCGCGTATGGCCGACGAGGTGAATTTGCGGTCGGTGGTATCGCGCATGGACATTATCTCGATGACGGCGCCGACAACGCCCTCCTTCTGGGCGTCGATGACGGTACCGGCGACGGTGCTTCGGTTGGTTTGTGCCAAAGCCGAGATGGCAATGAATGACAGGATGAGTCCAAGTAGAGATTTTTTCATCAGGGGGTAGGTTAAATTGTGTAACAGTTGGTGTCGAGTCCAAAATTAGTGATTTTTTCCCGAGAAGCCAGCCCGGCATAGGTGAAACGACCAAAACGGGGGGTCAACCGACCACGTCCGGCGGTGGAACGGCCGGATTGCGGCGGCGGGGAGGTCTCCGGACGGAAAATCCATGCGGCGGAACAACAAATGAAGGCCGCCCCAATGCGGGGCGGCCTTCATGGCCGGATTGCGGCGGTCGGTTATTCGTAACCGTGCTTGTCGATCTCGATCTGTATGGGCTCCACGTTGTAGGGGTGCGATGCCACCTTTACGTAACCCTCGTTCTGGTTCAGGTCGCCCTTGTTGTCGACGATGGCCGACTCGGGAACGGGCCACAGGACGTTGTGTACGGCGATGCGGTAGATACCCTTCGCATACTGCACGTATCCCGTGTCGCTGTACTGCGTGTTGGTGCCGTTACCCTTGTAGTAGAAGTCGTTGTGTGCAACTACCCAGTCGTAGTAGAAGTTGTAGCCCTCATCGGTGCAGGGGTTGGTGGTGCCGGTACCCTCGGGACCCGAGAAGTTCTCCATCGAATACTGGCGTCCGTTCCACTCGCAGGTCTTGCCCGTGCGGGCGTACATGTAGCTCATGCGCACCAGCTCGACGTGGCGGGGCTCGCTGTAGAAGAGTTCGCGGGCACGCTCGGCAAGGATGGCCGAGATACCTGCCTCCGAAGCCGAGAGATCCTCGGCGCCGGCGCGGCGGCGCACCTCGTTGAGCATGGCGGCGCAGTTGGCCATGTCACCCTTCCAGTAGTAAGCCTCGGCCATGATCAGGTAAGCCTCGGCCGAACGGTAGACGTACCACGGCGTGTAACCGCCCTTCCAGTCCGATGTCTCGGTCTCGTCGGGCACGTAGAGTATGTAGTGCGGCCAGCGGAACCAGCAGCGCGTCGAGTCGGCCACGATCATGCCGCCGGGACGGATCAGGTGCTTGCCGTAGTATTCGCTCTGCTTCTCCTTGAGCGAGAGGTTGTTGTAGTAGAGGTCCTCCATCTCGCGCCATGACTTGCGCGACAGGTCGTCGGGATCGTCGGGGTTGATGCCGTAGTACGGGCCGCGCATGTCGTTCTTCTCCTTGTCGGTCCATATCTCATACTGGTAGTATGCCGAGGGGCGCATGGTGGCGATACCGCGGCCTACGTTGTAGTCGTTGTCCAGAATGCCGTACTTGCCGTTCTGCTCTGTCTGCAGGTCGATCGTACAGCCGGTCTGGCCGTCGGGGGTCTTGATCGAACCGTTGGCCCAGTAGGGGACGCCGTTACGCATGGTCTGTATGCGGTCCGAACCCTGGTCCTTGGTGTCGAGCGTCGATACCACGACGTGCAGGATCTCGGTGTTCGAGATGCTGCTCTTGGCGGCACGCGAGTGCAGGTCGAACATCAGGTTGCCCGACGTGTTGTCGAACTGCTGGGTGTAGATCATGGGGTGTGCGGCTACCACCTCGCGGCCCACCTCGAGGGCGCGGTCGTAACGTCCCGTCACAAGGCAGAATTTCATGAGCAGCAGTCCGCAGGCGCCCTTCGATATGGCACCCATGTCGTTGTCGTCGGTGACCCACTCGTAGGCGAACTCCATGTCGTAGTAGCACTGCTCGGCTATCGAGAAGCGGTCGTACGACGAGAAGTTGTCCTCGGGGGTCTGTATCTCATGGTCGATCCAGGGCACGTCGCCGAACTGGTGTATGAGCTTGTAGTATCGGTATGCGCGGTGGAAGTAGCACTTGCCGATCACCTCGTTCTCCTCGGCCTCGCTCTCGAACGTGGCGTTGAAGCGGCGGTCGAGTGCCGTGTTGGCATACTTGATGCCCTTGAATCCCTCCGACCAGTACCAGCTCATCTGGTTGCTGTCGACCGAGGCGCCCAGGCCCGTGGGTGTCATCTGCGTGATGAAGTCGCACATCGAGCTCGATGCGTCGGTCTTGCCGTTGACGGCAATGTCCGAGGTGAACATCTCGGTGAGGATGGGAGCGCCGTCGCCGAAGAACTCGTGGCGCATGTTGCGCTCGGCCGCTACGAGGGCGGCTTCGAGGCCCTCGGAGTTGACATAGGTGTTTTCGGGTGCGAAGAACGAGAGCGGTTTGGGTTCGAGCCAGCTCTTGTCGCACGAGCAGAGCAGCGTGGCCGCCGCCGCGAACGTTATGTATGATATCGATCGTTTCATATTGGCTTACATTGTGAAGTTGAGGTTAATATTCCAGGTACGCGGGGTGAGGTCTCCCTGCTCGGGATCGCCCAGATACCATCCCGTCAGTACGAATGCGTTACGTACGGTGAGCGATATGGTTGCGCTGTCCATCCACAGCTTGCTGATCCACTTCTTGGGCAGACGGTACGAGAGGGCCATGCTCTCCATGCGGACGAAGTCCTTGCGCACGTAGTTGTTGCCGATGTTGGTCGAGCCGATGCGGGCGTAGTCGTTGGTGGGGTTGTCCACGGTCCAGCGGTCGATCTCGATGGTGGTGTGGCGGTCGGGCTGGCTCACGGCGTTGGCAGCGCGGTTGAGCGTACCCCATTGGCCGAGGTTGCCGTAGAGCATGAACGAGAACGAGATGCCGTTCTTGAAGTTGAACTCGTTGCGCCACGAGAGACGGTAGCGCGGCGTGGTGTAGCCCTGCCATACCTTGTCGTCGGTGTTCATGACGCCGTTGCCGTCGACATCCAGATACTTGAAGTCGCCGGGCTTGAGTCCGTAGACTGCAGCCTCCTCCTCTTCGCCGAGCTGCCATACGCCGATGCGCTTGTAGCCGTAGATCTGGTTGGTGTCGTGGCCGATGTACCAGCCGTTGTTCACGTCGTCGCACTCCTTCTGTCCGATTACGTTGCCCTGGTCGTCATATACGTCCTCGTAGGTGCCGTAGAGGTGTACGATCTTGCGGCGGTTGAGCGAGAAGGTCAGTGACGAATCCCACGTGAAGACCTTGTTCTGTATGGGGGTTGCGTTGAGCGTAAGCTCGAATCCGTGGTTGTTGAGCTGTCCGAGGTTGTCGTATATGCTGCTGAAGCCCGTGATCGAGGGTATCGAGCGCGATACGAGCAGGTCCTTGGTCTTGGCTACGTAGAACTCGGCCGAACCGCGCAGCACGTTGTTGAAGAGGCCGAAGTCGAGACCGAAGTTCCACGACTCGGTGGTCTCCCACGAGAGGTTGGTGTTGGCCAGCTTGTCGACCCATATCTGCGAGGTGGTGAATACGGTGCCCGTCGTAGAGTCGATGTATGGGTGCAGCGACGAGGTGAGCGTCGAGAGGGCGGCATAGCGGCCGATGTCTCGGTTACCGTTCTCGCCCCACGATACGCGCAGCTTACCGTAGTTGAGCCACTTGGCCTTCTCCATGAATTTCTCGTTCGAGAATACCCATCCGACGGCTACCGACGGGAACGAGGCGCGCGGGTTGCCCTGGCCGAAGGCCGAGTAACCGTCGCGGCGGATCGAGGCCGTGATCATGTAGGTGTCGTCGTACGAGTAGAAGAGACGTGCCATCAGGGCGTCGCCCGTGTCGTAGGTGTCATCCGACGAGATGGTCTGCTCGGTTCCGGCCTGCATGCGGTGCCAGCCCAGAATATCCATCGGGGTGAAGTTGGTTGCCGACATCGAGTCCGACCAGTACTGGTTCTTCTCGGCGTTCTGCAGCAGGGTGATGTTTATGTTGTGCTTGCCGAACTCGCGCTGCCAGCGGATGACGTTGTCGAGCTGCCAGTTGTAGGTCTTTTGGTGCTGGCGCGTGGCCGAGCCGCCCAGAGCCTCATATGAGGGCGATTCCGACGAGTTGTGGTTGTAGTACTCGTACCATTTGAAGTACGGCGTGTAGTTCATCTGGTATTCGATGCCGAAGGGCAGGTTGATGATGGCGAAGAGGCTGGCGTTGAGCGTCTGCGTAATCTGCCGGCGGTCGATGAACGTGTTCTCGTAGAATGGGTTCAGGGTGTTGTTGTCACCCGAGGGATAGCGGAAGTAGGGGCTGTCCTGATCCATCGTGAAGACGGTGTAGGGCGAGTTGTTCTCGCGCTGTCCGTGGTCGGCCTGCAGGTATCCGCCCTTGCGCTCGGCGAACTGGGCATTCATGCCGACGGTCATCCAGTCCGTCACCTTCGACTTGAGGTTCAGTCGCGTACGCAGGTTGGTGTAGCGGTTGCCGACGATGACGCCCTCGCGGTCGGCGTAACCTACCGACCAGTAGTACGAGGTGTGCTCGTTGTTGTTCGAGATGCTGGCCGTGTAGTCCTGCTGCAGGCCGGTCTGGTAGACGATGTCGTCCCAGTCGGTCTCGATGCCGGCTAGATAGTTGTCCTGCTCGATGGTCTTGAACTCAAGACGGCTGAGCCACGTGCGCATAAGCGTTTCCTGATCGGGGATCGAGGTCGCGGGCACTGCCTGGTCGTAGTTGTACCACGTGAGCAGGTCGACGTTCTGCAGCTTGCGCGGGTCGGTGAACTTCTCGGGGACCTTGGCGCGCTCCTCCGCGGTGAGCTGTCCCTCCTCGTAGTCCTGGCGGAACTTGACGAAGCCCTCGCCGTCGAGTACGTTCACGGGGCGTGCGCGTTGTACGAAGCCGACGTTGGCGTTGAACGATATGGTGGGACGTCCTCCGCGGCCTTTCTTGGTGTTGATACAGATAACGCCGTTGGCCGACTTGGCACCGTAGATGGCGGCCGACGATGCATCCTTCAGCACGTCGACGCTCTCCACGTCATAGGGGTTGATATCGGTGATCGAGCCATTGTAGATCACACCGTCGAGCACGATCAGGGGTGACGATCCTGCCGAGAGGGTCGTGGTACCGCGGATCGAGTAGCTTCCGGCGGCCTCGGCGTCGGTACTCATGCTGACGTTAAGTCCGGCGGCGGCCGAACGCAGCAGGTCGCTGACCGAACGCGGCGCCTCGCTGGTAAGGCTCTCGGTGTTGACCGTCGAGATGGCTCCCGTAAGGTCCTTCTTCTTGGCGGTGCCGTATCCGATTACGACCACATCCTCGAGCTGGGCCTTGTCTTCCTGGAGTGTGATGTCGATAACGGTCTGTGCTCCAACGACGACGCTCTGGCTCGTGTATCCTACGAATGAGAACTCCAGCGTGGGGGTCTTGCTGCGCAGCTGGAGGAAATAGGCTCCGTTCTCGTCGGTGTTCATACCGTTGGTCGTGCCTTTCTCGACGACGCTCGCACCGATGATCGGGTTACCGGCGGCATCCTTCACGACGCCTCTGACCGTATTTTGCTGGGCCGCGGCGCCAAGGCTGCTGATTCCGAATGCGAATATCAGAATCGCAGTCAGCCACCATTGGTGGGTGGGGGTAGATTTAAGTCTCATAACGTGTGTTTTAGGTTTTAGGTAGGTAGTTCTGGTTGTGTGATTGGGCGGTTGCCGCCTGTTGGTGGCCGGCATACCGCACGAAGAGAGGATAGTCCGTTTCTCAAATCATAGGCAACAGAAATCTTATATATTAAAATATATACGTTAAATATGTATCGAGTGGAATCCCCGCAATTATGTAATGCGAATATAAGTTTTTTTTTATAAAAAAGCAATATGTAAAATGATTTTCGGGGTATTTATGCGGCTTGGTTTGCGATAAAAACGCTAAGTCGTTTCATGCCCTCGGACCGAGCCGCCTTGCACGACGGGAGCGCGTACGGATGTCGTGTGCGGATTGGTTGCGCGTTACGCGAAAATTGTATGGGGTACTGCGGCCGGATGCGGCGTTTCAGCGCGTGGCGGCGGCGCCGTAATGCCGTATGATGGCCTCGGCGGGAATCTGCGCCAGGTCGTCCCAGAAACGCTCGTCGTCGGAGCGGCGGTTTGTCAGCAGTACGAACGACAGGCGGTCGTCGATACGCATCATCACGGCGGCCGTGCCGGGCAGCGATCCGGTGTGTATCCACCGCTCGAAACCGAAGTAGAACTGCGAGGCTAACGGGTCGGGGATTATGTCGCGCACGGCGGGATTGCGGTCGATGCGTATCATCAGGCGGGCCACATCCGTGGCCGAGGCTATCCAGCCGCCGTGGGCGTCCATGCGTTGTATGTCGAGGTAGTATGTGCCGCCGATCTCGTGCGGCTGCAGGCAGTATGACGGTTCGTCGTGCCGCGGGCGCGCGCCGTGCGGCTCACCCACACGCATGCGGTGTATGCGACAGGGGCGGAGCAGGTGGCGGCGGATGAAACGTTCGTATGGCATGCCGCTCACCTTTTCGATGACGCGTCCCAGCACCAGATACCCGAAGTTGGAGTAGCTGTAACGCTCGCCGGGTGCGGCGGCGAGGGGGCGTGCGGCTAACATGCGGGCGATGATCTGCCGCTGCGTGGCGCCGGCGTTGGCGAACATCGGGTCGTCGGGGATATTCTCCCACCCGCCTGTGTGCTCCAGCAGGTGGCGCACGGTTATCCGCTCCTTGCCCGAACCGTCGGGGACGGGGCCGTAGTCGAGGCCTAGGATGCCGTCGCGCCCGAAAACCGTGTCGTCGAGCGAGAGGCGCCCCTGCGCCGCGAGCAGCAGTATGCCCGCCAGTGTGACGGGTTTCGAGAGGCTGGCTATGCGGTATCGGTCGCGTACGGTGGCGGCCCGGCGCGTGACGGTATCCTTCACGCCGTATGCGGCCGTGCAGACTATGCGGTCGTCGCACACCACTGCCACGCTGGCTGCGGGCAGGCCGTAACGCTGCATGAGCGACCGTACGGCCGAGTCGAGCCCGCGCGGCGGTTCGATGCGGCCCGGCGCGGCGGCTGCCGCAAGGGTGATACAGACGGCTGCTGCCGTGGCGGCGATGCGCAGTATGTGGCGTGACGGTGTCATGATGCGGCGTGTGTGTGGCCCAGGGCCGCAGTCGCAAAATTAGTGAAAAATTTCATCGTGCAGGGTTGGGCTATGTCGGTAATTTGTATTAATTTCACATTACGTAACGGCCTGCGGACTCCGTGACGGGACGGGTGCCGCAGCATGGCTGCATCTGCCGCCGCACCGGCGCCGGCCGTGACGTAACAAACTATCGCTGACTGCTATGACTACGCCTAAACTGACCCTGCGTGGAGCGCTCGTGACGCTCAAGGAGTACACGATCATGACCCTTGGCATGTTCATCTATTCGTTCGGATGGATCGGGTGCGTACTGCCCGCCAAGAGCACCGGCGGCGCCGCCTCGGGTCTGGCCATCGTCATCAGTACGGCGCTCGAGAACGCCTACGGATGGCATATACAGATCGGAACGATCGTGCTGGCGATAAATGCCGTGCTGCTTGTCGTGGCGGGTATCGTGCTGGGTTGGAACTTCGGCCTGAAGACCATCTACTGTATCGTCATGCTCTCCATGTCGATGAATCTGTGGCAGTCGATGCTGCCGCCCGAGGATTTCCTCCATCTCGACCGTTTCCTGTCGATGGTGCTGGGCGGCGTGATCACGGGCTTCGGCGTGGCGATGGCCATAATGCAGGGTGGTTCGGCGGGAGGTACCGATATCGTGGCCATGATCATCAACAAGTACCGCTCGATAAGCTACGGGCGCATAATCTTCGCCCTCGACTTCATGATCATAGCCTCGTCGCTGCTTGTCGGTTTCTCGATCGACGCGGCCATCTACGGCTACATCATGACGTTGGTGTTCGGGTATACGGTCGACATGATCCTTGCCGGAAACAAGCAGTCGAACCAGGTCTTCATCATAACGCCGCACTATGACGAGATCACCGTGCGGCTGAACCGCGACCTTGGGCGCGGCGTGACGCTTATCGAGTCGGAGGGAGGCTATACGCATCACCACTCGAAGATGGTGATGGTTATATGCACGCGCCGCGAGACGCTCACGGTGATGAGGTTCGTGCGTCAGATCGACCCCGACGCCTTCATGACCGTGGGATCGGTCATGAGCGTCTACGGCCGCGGCTTCCAGCCCATAAAGATGTGACGCGGAACGGCGGGGCGTGGACTGCGTCCCGGAATATCCCGATTGCCTGCCGCGCGGGTTGTTCGTAAGGGCGGCGCATGTTATGTCGGTTGTTGATTTTATGTTATGATTGAGATAGTTGAGATAGGGAAAGACCGCAAGCGTTACCTCGGCCTTCTGCTCATGGCCGACGAGCAGGAGTCCATGATCGACCGTTACATCGCGCGGGGCGATATGTTCGCCGCCGTGGCCGACGGGCAGGTGTGCGGCGTGTGCGTGGTGACCGACGAGGACTGCGGCACGGCCGAGATAAAGAATCTGGCGGTGGAGCCTGTCTGGCGCGGAAGGGGCGTCGGACGCATGATGGTGGACTTCGTGCGGCGGCGTTGCCGCGGGCGTTTTTCGCGCCTTACGGTCGGCACGGGCGATTCCCCCTCCACGGTGCCATTTTACGAGCGGTGCGGTTTCCGCCGTTCGCACACGGTGAAGGATTTTTTCGTCGACAACTACGACCACCCGATAGTCGAGGCGGGCGTGGTGTTGCGCGATATGGTATATTTCAGTATGGATGTTTGACGCGCAGGCCCGCGCGGCCTTGCGCAAGGTAAGGAACAGGATATGGAGAGTGTGGAGATACGCGAGTTCGGCATGCGGGATATGCCGTTGGCCGACGGAATCGTCAGGCTGTTGGGGCAGCTGACCTCGTCGGATGTGGGTCTCACGGCCGGGCGGCTGGCCTCGATTGCGGCCGACGGGGCAAGCCGTCTGTGGCTGCTGCTGGTGGACGGACGCGTGGCGGGGATGCTCGCCATGGGGCTGTATACGACACCCACGGGCCGCAAGGCGTGGATCGAGGATGTTGTGGTAGATGAGGCCTTTCGCGGACGCGGTTTCGGCCGCATGCTCGTCGAGCATGCCGTGGCCTCGGCCCGCGGGTGGGTTCCCGTGACGCTGATGCTCACGTCGCGGCCCTCGCGCGAGGCGGCCAATTCGCTCTACCGCTCGGCGGACTTCGGCCTCAAGCCGACGAATGTTTACAGGATGGATATTGAAAACGAGGAATAATCCGATATGGACGATATGATGCAACGTGCGGCCGCCACGGTGGCCGCAGCCGATTCGGTTACGCTGACGGCGTGTCGCGAGGGTTACTTCCCGCGTGAAGTGGAGGTTGTCGGGCTGCAGGCGGACGACCTCGGTACGGTGTGGATGACGGTGCGCGCCGATGCCGCCGCCGCGGTCACCTTCCGGCGTGGGGTGCGTGCGGGTCTGTGCATGCGCCGCGGCAGGGACAGCGTCACGCTGTCGGGACATATGAGAAGCGTTGATGACGCCGACGCTCTTGCTTCGGGCGGCATCGCCGCCGGACGCGGCCTCTGTGCCGTGCGGTTCACTTCCGAGAACGCCTCGGTGTGGATCGACGGTCAGCCGGCGCATTACGACTTTGCGGGCCATGAGTGATGCCGCAGCCCGCGCCGTCGAGCGCCATCCCCTGGAGCCGTTCCTTCCCGACGGCTGCCGTCTGCTTATGCTGGGCAGTTTCCCGCCCGAGCGGCGGCGGTGGTCGATGGAGTTCTTCTATCCCAACTTCAACAACGACATGTGGCGTATCATGGGGCTGATCTTCCACGGCGACCGCGACTGCTTTGTCGTGGCGGGCGGGCGTTGTTTCGACCGTGCTGCCGTCGAGGCCTTCTGCGCGGAGCGCGGCATCGGTCTGTACGATACCGCCTCGGAGGTGCGGCGGCTTGCCGGTAATGCCTCGGACAAGTTCCTTGAGGTGGTGACGCCCACCGACGTGCGGGTGCTGCTGCGTACCGTGCCCGCGTGCCATGCCGTGGCCGCCACGGGCGAGAAGGCCGCCGTGACATTTGCCGCAGCGTTCGGCTGCGAAGTGCCGGCCGTGGGACGGTCGGTGGCATTTGCGTTCGAGGAGCGCGCCATGCGTTTCTACCGCATGCCGTCGTCGTCGCGGGCCTACCCCCTGTCACTCGACCGCAAGGCCGCCGTATATGAGGGTATGTTTCGCGCCGAGGGAATGCTCTAGTGTGCGGCAGACAATACGACAGCGCCCCGATGCCAATGAGCATCGGGGCGCTGTTTGTCTCTGCGGCGGGGACTACTTCTTGTCGTCGGTGAACTCGCTCCAGTCGGGTGCGAACTTGTTCATGAGCGTGCGCACGAAGAAGTCGTAACGCTTGTGGTCGCCGTAGGCGCCGCCCATGGTGTGGCGCTCGCCCGGGAGTACCACCAGCTCGAAATCCTTGCCCGCCTTGATCAGGGCGTTGACGAGTTGCATGGTGCTGGCGGGGTCGACGTTGTCGTCCATCTCGCCCACGACGAGCATCAGCGGGCGGCTCAGCTTGTGCGCCATCTCGACGTTGCTGCTCTCGGCGTACGACTCGTCGACGGGGTAACCCATCCACTGCTCGTTCCACCATATCTTGTCCATGCGGTTGTCGTGGCAGCCGCAGGCGCTGTATGCGGCCTTGTAGAACTCGGGGTACTGAAGCACGGCGGCGGTGCTCTCCTGACCTCCGGCCGAGCATCCGTAGATACCCACGCGCTCGACATCCATGTAGGGGTACTTCTTGGCTGCGGCCTTTATCCATGCTATGCGGTCGGGCAGGCCGGCATCTTTGAGGTTCTTGTAGCACATCTCCTCGAACTCCTTCGAGCGGAACGAGGTTCCCATGGCGTCGAGCTGTACGACGATGAAGCCCAGCTCTGCGAGCGATGTGGTGTTCCAGTTGTAGGGCATGAAGCTCTTGGGTACGTAGGCGCTGCCGGGGCCGGCATAGATATACTCGATGACGGGATACGACTTCTTGGGGTCGAAGTTCGACGGGCGCTGTATGATGCCCCACATGAGGGTCTTGCCGTCGCGGCCCGGGGCGGCGAATACCTCGGGTGCCTGCCATCCCTCGGCCAGCAGGGCCGAGATGTCGGCCTTCTCGAGTTTCATCACCAGCTTGCCCGTGCGGCCGTCGCGCAGTTCGGTGACGGGGGGCATGTCGGCCTTCGAGTAGGTGTCGACGATGAGCGAGCGGTCGGGCGAGAAGACGGCCTTGTGCTCGCCCTCCTCGGGCGTGAGGCATACGGGCTCACCCTCGTCGATGCCCACGCGGTAGTAGTGTACCAGATAGGGGTCCTCCTTGGGGTTCATTCCGCTGGCGGTAAAGTAGATGATGCCCTGCTCCTCGTCGACGTCGACGATGCTGCGCACGTACCACTCGCCGCTGGTGATCTGACGCTTCACCTCGCCCGAGGCCACATCGTAGAGATAGATGTGGTTGTGGTTGTCGCGCTCGCTGGTCCACAGCAGTTCCTTGTTGTCGCGTATGTAGCGGCGCCACAGGCGGCTGTAGTTGACGAACTTGTCGCTCGTCTCCTCCACGACGGTGCGCACCTGGCCCGTCGAGGCCGTGTACTCGAGCAGGCGGTATACCTTGTGTCCGCGCTGGTTGTATTCGAAGTATATCTTGTCGTTGCCGCCGAGCCAGTAGGGGTGTCCGAGGTTGTACTGCTGGCTGAAGAGCTCGGTCGAGGGGGCGTAGAGCGTACCCGTGGCCACATCGACGATGCGGGGCTCGCGGTAGTCCACCTCGTCGCCGGGCTTGCAGTACTCCATGGTGTGGAGCTTGGGCTGGAGCTGGTCCGAGGGCGACGACTCGACGAAGCTTACGTAGTGCTTCTCGGCGCGGCGCAGCTTGCTGGCGGCGATGCGCGTGCCGTCGGCCGACCACGACATGTAGCACGAGTAGTAGAAGCCCAGGCCGCCGTCGTCGGTCAGGCGGCGCTCGGTGCCGTCGGCCGTGTTGCGCACGTAGATGTTGTAGTTCTTGATGAAGGCCTCCTGCGTGCCGTCGGGGCTTTTGACGGGGCCTCCCTCATTCTCGGGGTCGGTCACCATCCAGTGCTTGGCGGGGCGCTGCGGGCCGCGGGGACGCTGCGGCTGCGGTTCGGGTATGCCGGCTGCGGCGCGTGCCTCGGCTATGGTGGCGTACTCGGTGCGGCAGCGCTGCGCGGGGTCGACGGCGACATATTTCTCGCCTTCGGCCGTGCGCGTGCGGTAGATGAAGGCCGTACCGGCCTCGTTCCACTTGATGTCGGCAACGGTGCCGAGAACCTTCTCGTAGGTGAATTTGCCCGACGCGTCGAATGCGCGGCGGTAATCCTCGACTTCGCCCTGTGCGGCGGCTCCGAGAGTGGTGGCCGCGGCAAGAAACGCGAGGATCGTCTTTCTGGTGTTGATCATCGTTTGGGTTGGTTTTATGTTTGTTGAATATCTTCCCGGTTGATTGACGCAAATATACGAAAAAGCTGGAGACTGTGGCAAGCCGCATGCGCGGTTTTCGTCTCCCGATATGCCGAACGGCCGCACTTTCCGACCGGTTGGCGCGCTGTGCGGCGGCCGTGCGCCGTTTGGAGATAAAATTCGTACCTTTGGCATGCCGGAATCATCGTAAATGAATTAAAAATCGAATCTATGGAGATCAGTGACGAAATTCTGGAGAGCGTGTCGCGCGAGCGGTGTGCCCGTGCCCGCGACATCCTGCGCCGCAGCGGCGTGGCCGAGGCGTGGCGGCAGGCGGGAGACGAGGTGAACATCGTGGGGTCGCTGCGCATGGGCCTCATGATGAAGCACCGCGACATCGACCTGCACATCTACTCGTCGCCCCTGACGGTGGAGGCGAGCTTTGCCGCCATGGCGCGCATTGCCGCCTGCCCCAACATCGGTCGCATCGAGTGCTGCAACCTTATGTCCACGCCCGAGCGCTGTATCGAGTGGCACGCCGAATGGACGGAGCCCGACGGCGAGACGTGGACCATCGACATGATCCACATCGAGCGCGGTTCGCGCTACGACGGTTACTTCGAGCGTATGGCCGACGGCGTTGTGCGTGCGGCCGACGGGCCGATGCGGCGGGCCATCCTGCGGCTGAAGTGGCTCACCCCCGACAGTGAGCATATCATGGGCGTGGAGTACTACCGTGCCGTCATCGAGGGCGGCGTGCGCACGTTCGACGAGCTGCAGGCGTGGCGTGCGGCGCATCCCGCCGATGGCGTGGTGGAGTGGATTCCGTAGCGGGACAGGCCCGAAGACGACAGGAGCGGACTTTCCTCAAGGAAAGTCCGCTCCTGTGTTTTACGCCAGCAAACCTCTACCAGATGCCAGTAGCAAGGGCGTCGATGCCCTCGAATACGCAACTTGCAAGGCCCAGCGCCACGATGCCCGCCGTGCAGAGCGCGAGGGCTATCTTCGAGCCCGTATCGGTGCGGAGCGCGGGTACGGGCTCGTCGCTCGGTGTGATGAACATTGCCTTTACCACCAGCAGGTAGTAGTAGAGCGAGATGACGGTATTGAGCAGGGCGATGAATACCACAAGGTGGAATCCTCCGCGGAATGCGGCCGAGAAGACGAAGAACTTCGAGAAGAAGCCCGCAAAGGGGGGTATTCCCGCCAGTGAGAACAACGCCAGCATCATCACCACGGCCAGCCTGGGGTTGGTGCGGTAGAAGCCGTTGTAGTCCTGCATCGAGACTTTGCCGTCGGTGCGCTGCTCCACAATCGAGACAACGCCGAAGGCGGCCAGGTTGGCGGCCATGTATACCAGCATGTAGAACACGAGCGAGGTCATGCCTATGGGGTTGGCGCCGATGACGGCCAGCATGATGTATCCGGCCTGCGATATCGACGAGAATGCGAGGAAACGCTTCAGGTCGGTCTGCCGCAGGGCGAAGAGGTTGGCTACCGTTATCGAGAGCACGATCACGATCTCGAGCATCGTCTGCCACTGTGTCATCATCGGCCCGAATACCTTTACCAGCACCGCCATCAGCACGAATGCCGCGGCCCCCTTCGACACCACCGAGAGGTATCCCGTGACGGGTGTCGGGGCGCCCTGGTAGGCGTCGGCCGTCCACAGGTGGAAGGGCACGAGCGAGATCTTGAATCCCAGTCCCGAGAAGAAGAACACCATGGCCATTATCTGCAGCGGCGAGCCGTCGATGCGGGCCGGCATGTCGTCGAAGTAGAGAGTGCCGGTGGTGCCGTACAGGAACGATATGCCGTAGAGCATGAGTCCGCTCGAGAAGAGCGCCGTGAGGATATACTTGGCACCCGCCTCGGCCGAGTAGTGCTTGTACTTGTCGAAGGCCACGAGGCAGGCCATGGGTATCGACGCCAGCTCAAGCCCGATGAAGAAGAGCAGGAAGTTGCCTGCGCCGATCATGAAGAACATACCGAGCAGCGTCGAGAGCGTCAGTATGTAGAACTCGCCGCGCTTGTGCTCGGTGTCGTCGCGGCGCAGCCACGTGTCGGCCTGCAGGCATACGATGAGCGCGCCCACCGTGAGCATGCTCTTCATGGCCGAGTGCATGGGGGCGTAGACGTACATGCCGCCGAAGAGTTCGGCCGTGCCCTGCACGGGGATGATGTTGATGGCCGTCTGCAGCAACAGCAGGCAGCACGTTACGGCCGAGAAGCGGCTGCGGCCGCGTCGGCCTGCGGCAAGGTCGTAGATGAAGAGCACGATGATGATGGCCATGAGCGTCACCTCGTGCCGCATGTATATAAGTATGTCGGTGTAGTTCATATCCTTGTGCTTGTCAGTTCATTATGTGAGCCATTATACCCGAGACGCTCTCGCGTATGGTGTCGCTTATCCACATCGGCGCCAGACCCATGCCGGCTACGGCCACGATGAGGCCGATGACGGCCACACGCTCGTCCCACGAGGCATCCGTGAGTTTCAGGTGCTCGGGGTTGTCGCACGTGCCGTAGAGGATGCGTCCCACTACGCGCAGGATGTAGACGGCCGTGATGACGATGCTCGTGCAGGCGAGGATGGTCACCGTGCGGTGGAACGTGTCGGCGTGCATGAAGGCACCGTTGAAGATGGTCATCTCGGCCACGAAGCCGCTCAGGCCCGGCAGTCCGAGGTTGGCGAGGCCCGCTATGACGTAACCCACGGCGAGGAAGGGCACCACGCGCATCAGGCCGCTCATCTGCCTTACGTCACGCGTATGCGTGCGGCCGTAGATCATGCCGATGAGGGCGAAGAAGAGGGCCGTCATGAGTCCGTGGCTGAGCATCTGCATCACGGCGCCCGTGGTGGCGGTGGTGTTCAGCATCAGTATGGCGAAGAGCACCAGTCCGCAGTGCGATACCGACGAGTAGGCGTTGATGTACTTAAGGTCGGTCTGCACGCAGGCCGAGAGGGCGCCGTAGACGACCGATATGGCTGTCAGTATAATGAATATCCACGACAGTTCGTGCGCCGCCTCGGGCATGAGGAATATTGCCACGCGGAAGCAGCCGTAGCCGCCGAGCTTCATCAGCACGCCCGCGTGCAGCATCGACACGGCCGTCGGGGCCGAGGCGTGGCCGTCGGGGCTCCATGTGTGGAAGGGGAAGAGGGCGCCCAGAACGCCGAAGCCGACGAACACGAGCGGGAACCATATGCGCTGCTGCGCCACGGGTATGCAGTCGGCCTGCGCTATCTCGAGGATGTTCATCGTCGTGGCGCCCGAGCCGAAGTATATGCCGAGGATGCCTATGAGCAGCAGTGCCGAGCCGCCCATGAGCATCAGCGTCAGCTTCATTGCGGCGTACTCCTTGCGGCCGCTGCCCCAGACGCCTATAAGAAGGTACATCGGGATGAGGGCCACCTCGTAGAACATGAACATTGTAAAGAGGTCGATCGAGATGAAGTATCCGAAGACCCCGACGCTGAGCAGGCAGAACCACATGAAGTACTCCTTGACGGCGGTCTGCATGCGCCACGAGGCGAACGTGCCCGTGAAGACGATTATGGCCGAGAGCAGCAGCATCACCACCGAGATGCCGTCCACGCCCACGGCGTAGTGTATGTCGAGCGGCGCGTACCACACGCGGCTGTCGGTGAAGAGCATGGGGTCGGCGATACCTGCGTTGCGCTGCGAGAGATATGCCGCGACCAACCATACGGCCAGCGCGAGCAGCAGCGAGGCTCCCGTGACCATGACGGTGAGGATCTGCGTGCGGTTGCGCGAGATCCACAGCCCGAGCATCATCATGAGCGGTATGGCCGGAAAAAGCGATAGTATATTCATTGCTGTATGACGTTTATCTGATGATGAGAAGTATTATGGTCAGTACGAGCGCGCCGCCCAGGAACCAGATGCAGTAGCGCTGTATGCTGCCGCTCTGCATGCCGCGTATGGCATACGAGGCTCCGTTGGCTCCGCGTGCGAGCAGGTTCATGAAGCCGTCCACGACGTTGCGGTCGAACCACGCTATCGGGGTCGAGATGCAGCGGAAGATCACGCGGTGGGTGATGAACTGGTACACTTCGTCGATGTAGAATCGGTGGTAGGCGGCCGTGTGCAGCGTGGCGAAGCGGCGGGCGAGGCTCTCGGCCGCGGTCTGACGCTCGCGGGCGTACATCCACGTGGCGAGGGCTATGGCGGCGACGGCCACGCAGAGGCTCGTTGCGGCCACCGTCGTGTCGATATGTATGTCGTATGCCGCGCCGTCGCTGCTGACGAAGTGCCCGAATGGGATGAATCCCGCACCGAGGGTTATGGCGGCCAGCACCACCAGCGGCAGGGTCATCGCCAGGGGCGACTCATGGGGCGTATGCTCGGCATGCAGGGCGCGGTTCTCGCGGCCCCAGAAGATGCCGTAGTAGAGGCGGAACATGTAGAATGCCGTCATGCCCGCTATGGCGGTCATCACCCATCCCATTGCGGGGCTGTAGGCGAAGCAGGCGGTGAGGATCTCATCCTTCGAGAAGAATCCGCTCAGGGGCCATATTCCGGCTATGGCGAGGCACGCCACGAGGAACGTTGCGTGCGTCACGGGCATGTACTTGCGCAGGCCGCCCATGGCCGACATCTCGTTCGAGTGCACGGCGTGGATGATGCTGCCGGCGCCGAGGAAGAGCAGCGCCTTGAACATGGCGTGGGTGAAGAGGTGGAACATCGAGGCCATATATCCGAGCCCCCCGGCGTGCGGGTCGGCCGAGGTGCATACGCCGAGTGCCACGATCATGAAGCCTATCTGCGATATGGTACTGAAGGCCAGTACGCGCTTTATGTCGCTCTGCACGCACGCCACCACGGCGGCGTAGAACGACGTGAAGGCCCCGACTATGGCCGTGGCGTGCAGCACGTCGGGCGCATAGACGATGAACAGGGGGAACATCCTCGCCACAAGGTATACTCCGGCGACGACCATCGTGGCGGCGTGTATCAGCGCCGAGACGGGCGTGGGGCCCTCCATGGCGTCTGGAAGCCATATGTGCAGCGGGAACATGGCGCTCTTGCCGGCGCCGCCCACGAACATCAGGCCCAGGGACAGCGGTATGATCATGCCGGCCGCGGCCAGAGCCTCGGCCTGGGGCGTGAAGGAGAACGTTCCGGCGTAGTAGCCGTAGAAGAGGATGCCGATAAGGAACCCGAGGTCGGCGAATCGCGTGACGATGAACGCCTTCTTCGAGGCGGCCACGGCCTCCTTCTTCGTATAGTAGAATCCGATGAGCAGGTACGAGCTGACGCCCACCAGCTCCCAGAAGATGTACATCTGGAAGATGTTGGTGGCCACGACCAGACCCATCATGCTGGCCGTGAAGAGCGACAGGAAGGCGTAGTAGCGCTGGAATCCGCGCTCGCCCTTCATGTATCCGAACGAGTAGACGTGTACCATGAGCGACACGGTCGAGATTACGACCAGCATCATCACCGATATGGGGTCGAGCATGATGCCCATGTCGATGGCCAGCGTGTCGTTAATCGGCAGCCATGTGGTGTTCCACGGCGTGAGCGTGGGGTAGAGCCCGTCGGCGCCGCGCCCCACGGTGAAGAAGTAGGCGTAGGCGGTCATGTAGCTCACCGCGGCGACCACGGCTACGACGGCCGTGCCGACGGCGCCTGCCGCCGCGGGGCGAAGGCGTGTGCCGGCGAGCCCCAGAAGGAGAAAGCTCAGCAGCGGAAGCGCAAGAATCAGAATTGTGTACTCCATAACGATCGTTGTTTATGCTTTACCACTTCATTTCGTGCAGGCTCTTGACCTTGATGTTGCGGATGTTACGGTAGATGTTGATTATGATGGCTATGGCGACGGCCGTTTCGGCGGCGCTGATGCCTATGGCGAAGAGCGTGAAGAAGAAGCCCTCCAGATGCTCGGGGAAGAGGAAGCGGTTGAAGACCACGAAGTTGATGTCGACCGAGTTGAGTATCAGCTCCACCGATATGAGCATGGCCAGCAGGTTGCGTCGCGTGACGAAACCGTAGATTCCCGCGAACATCATGATCGTCGAGACGATCAGGTAATATTCCATGTGTATCATAGTGCTTCTTTTGTTTCTAACGTTTGCGTGCGATGAGTATTCCGCCCACGATGCAGGCCAGCAGCAGTATGCTTATGACCTCGAAGGGGAGCAGGTAGCCGTACTTGTCGGGGCTCATGAGCGTGTGGCCTATTGCGGTGACCTCAAGCTCGCCGTGCACGAAGTGCGAGGGGCGGAAGTCGTGCCGCAGCGTGACGTAGAGGCACACGCCGAGGCTGAGGAACGTCGCGGCAAGGCCCGCAAAGAGCTTGTAGCCGCGTATGTCCTCGGCCTTGTCGCCCTCGCTCGAGGTGAGAAGGATCGAGAAGACGTAGAGCACGGTGATACCGCCGGCGTAGATGAGCATCTGCACGGCGCCCAGGAACGAGTAGTTGAGCTGGAAGTAGATACCCGCCGTGCCGAAGAGCACGAACAGCAGATAGGTCGCCGCCCGCAGTATGCGTCGTGTGGTGACGGCCAGCACGGCGTTCACGACGGTGAAGAGGGCGAGTATCGTGAATACTATTAGTTCGAGTGATATCTCCATGGCTTATATCCTGTTGAGTGTTTTGACAAGTTTGCTGCGCGTATATACGGCGTGTTCGAAGTCCGTCGAGAAGCGTATGGCGTCGTGCGGGCAGGCATTGACGCACAGCTGGCAGAACATGCACGAGCCGAGGTCGTACTCGTAGCGTGCCAGGCGGCGCTTCGGTTTGCCCGTCTCGGGGTCGGTCACGGTCTCGGTGGTGATGTGTATCGTGCCGTTGGGGCATGCCGCCTGGCAGAGGCCGCAGGCGATGCAGCGGTTGTGTCCCTCGGCGTCGTGCGGCATGGTGAGCTCGCCGCGGTAGCGGTCGAACATCTTGAGCGTGGCGCGGTTCTCGGGATACTGCTCCGTGACCTTCGGGGTGAAGAACTCGCGTCCGGTCACCTTCAGTCCCGTGAGCAGCGTGCCCAGGCCGTGCAGGAATCCTTTTATGTAGCTATTGTTTGTCATCTCAGAAATGGAGTTTGAATACTACGACTATGACCATCAGCAGCAGGTTGGCCAGGCCTATCGGCACGAGGTACTTCCACTCGAGCGTCAGGATCTGGTCCACGCGCAGGCGCGGGAAGGTCCACTTTATCCACATGAGCAGCCACACCACGAAGAAGGCCTTGCCGAAGAACCACACGAAGCCGGGGATGTAGTCCATCACGGCGTTGAAGCCCTCCAGTCCGGGTATGTGCAGCGGCATCCACCCGCCGAGGAATATCGTGGCGGCCAGGCCCGCGATGATGAACAGGTTGACGAACTCGGCGACGTAGAAGAGGCCGAAGTGCATGCCCGAATACTCGGTGTGGTATCCTGCCGTAAGCTCCGACTCGGCCTCCGGCAGATCGAAGGGACCGCGGTTGACCTCGGCGTTGCCGGCGATGAGGTAGATGATGAATGCTATGCAGGCGGGGATGTGTCCCTTGAAGATGAACCATCCGTCGGCCTGGCGCTCGACGATCTCCGAGAGCTGCATGGTATCGGTCAGCACGATGATGGTGAGGATCGACAGGCCGATCGAGAGCTCGTAGCTGATCATCTGCGCGCCGCTTCGCATGGCGCCTATGAGCGAGTACTTGTTGTTGGAGCTCCATCCCGCCAGCAGGATGCCTACCACGCCGATGGACGAGGCGGCCATCATGAAGAAGACGCCGACGTTGAAGTCAAGCACCTCCATGCCCTTGTTTATGGGCAGGCACGAGAACGAGAGCACCGAGGCCAGTATGACGATGTATGGGGCCAGGTTGTAGAGGAACTTGTCGGCGTGGCGGATGGTGATGATCTCCTTGGTGAGCATCTTGAACACGTCGCAGATGACCTGCAGCGTGCCCCACGGCCCGACGCGGACGGGACCCAGACGGCACTGGAAGGCGGCGCACACCTTGCGCTCCATGAATATCATCACGATGGCGATGACCGTATACATGAGCAGCAGGCACACCCCGACCACGATGCACTCGAGCAGTATGGCCACACCCTCGGGCATGACGGAGGTAAGGGCCGTATGGATCGCTTGGGCTATTATGCTGAAATCGAACATATCGTTTGTTGTTTATTTGTTATCTGTCGATGTCGGGAACCACATAGTCGAGCGTGCCGCCTATGGCGATCAGGTCGGCTATCTTGGCGCCGCGGGCGATGGTCTCCATGCACGACACCAGGGGCAGTCCCGTCGAGCGGAACTTCATGCGGTAGGGCGACTTGTCGCCGCGGCTCTCGATATATACGCCGAACTCGCCGCGGCTGCCCTCGACGGCCGAGTAGTAGCTTCCCTCGGGGATGCGTATCACGGGCTTGGTCTTGGTGCGGTACTCGCCTTCGGGGATGTTGTCGATGAGCTGCTCGATTATGCGCATGCTCTGCTCGATCTCGCGCATGCGCACCATGTAGCGCGCATAGCAGTCGCCCTCGGTGAAGAGAACCTCGTCGAAGTCCACCTCGCCGTACATGGCGTAGGGGTGGCGCTTGCGCACGTCGCACGCCCATCCCGAGGCGCGTCCCGTGCCGCCCGTGGCGCCGAACGAGATGGCATCCTCGCGCGTGAGCACGCCCGTGCCGCGCAGACGCTGGCGGGCGATGACGTTGCCCGTGAATACCTCGTGGTACTCGCGCAGCGTGGGGCGCATGTAGGCGATGAACTCCTTCACGCGGCGCACGAAGTCGGGGTGTATGTCGGCCTGCACGCCGCCTATGACGTTGTAGTTCTGTATGAGGCGGCCGCCGGTGGTCTGCTCGAGGATGTCGAGCACCTTCTCGCGGTCGCGGAAACCGTAGAAGAAGGCCGTCAGCGCACCCATGTCCATGCAGAGGCACGAGAAGAAGAGCAGGTGCGAGTCGATGCGCTGCAGCTCGTCCATGATTGTGCGTATGTACTGCACGCGGCGGCTGACCTCAAGCCCCAGGCCCTTCTCGATGCACATGCAGAGGGCGTGGCGGTTCTGTGACGCCCCGAGGTAGTCGAGACGGTCGGTCAGGGCCAGCGTCTGCGGATAGGTGAGGCTCTCGCACATCTTCTCGATGCCGCGGTGGATGTAGCCGCAGTGTACGTCGAGTTTTCGGATGATCTCGCCCTCGAGCGATACGCGGAAACGCAGTACGCCGTGCGTGGCGGGGTGCTGCGGGCCCACGTTGATCACATACTCGTCCTCGTCGAAGAGTACGCCGCGCTTGCGTATGAGGCTGCCGTCGGGCATGAGCTCGAAGTGGGGCTTGTCGTCCTGCGACACCTCGTTGGTCATGCGCAGCGGGTTGAGCGACGGGTCGTAGTCCTTGCGCAGGGGGTGTCCAACCCAGTCGTCGCGAAGGTAGAGGCGTCGCATGTCGGGGTGGTTGAGGAAACGTATGCCGAAGAAGTCGAATGCCTCGCGCTCGTTGAGCAGCGCTCCCTTCCACACGTCGCCTACCGAGGGCAGGCCGCACTTGTCGGGCCCGGGTGTAGGCACGCGCAGCACGACGTTCTCGCCCGTGGCGGTAGATTCTATATGGTACACGGCGCCGAAGCATCCCTCGCCCCAGTCCATGCCGGTGAGGCTGCGCAGGAAATCGAATCCCTCCTGCCTGAGCCGCACGGCCAGGTCGTGGAACTTCTCGGCGGGCACGGTGAACATGCCGTCGCCCGCATCCGACCACTCGGCGGCGGGTTCCCATGCCGTTATCTTGTCTCTTATGCTCATATTATCTCTTGTGTTCGGTTTCCACGTTCAAATCGTTGCTCTTGGCCGTGAGGTCGCGGCGCATCAGCTCGTCGTACTCCTTCTCGCCGATCTGTTTGTTCACGCCGCCGAAGAAGCGCTCAAGCCGCACCTTGCGCTGCAGTTGCATGAGGCCGTAGAGCATGGCCTCGGGGCGCGGCGGGCAGCCAGGTATGTAGACGTCGACCGGAAGGATCGTGTCGACGCCGTTGACCACATGGTACGACTGCTTGAAGGGGCCGCCGCTGATGGCGCAGCCGCCCACGGCGATGACGTATTTCGGGTCGGCCATCTGGTCGTAGAGGCGCTTGAGCACCGGCGCCATCTTGTGGGTGATGGTTCCGGCTACCATGATGAAGTCGGCCTGGCGTGGCGAGGCACGCGTCACTTCGAAGCCGAAACGTGCGAAATCGTAGCGTGCGGCACCCACGGCCATGAACTCGATGCCGCAGCAGCTCGTGGCGAAGGTCAGCGGCCATAGGCTGTTGCTGCGGCCCCAGTTGATGAGGTCGTCGAGGCATCCCACCACTACGTTGGTGCCGCCCTCGCGGAGTTGCTCCGCCATCTTCTCGAGGTATTCGTTGTCGTTGAAATCCTCGTATTTCATCGACTTTATTTCGGGTTTTCTCATTTCCATTCCAAAGCTCCTTTACGCCAGGCGTATGCCAGGCCCAGTACCAGTATTACAAGGAAGAAGATGATGCTCGCCAGACCGTAGAGACCAAGCTCCTGGACCACCACGGCCCACGAGAAGAGGAATACGGTCTCGACGTCGAACATCAGGAAGAGTATGGCAAAGAGGTAGTATCCCACCTTGAACTGCATCCACGAGCGTCCGCGGGTGGGGATGCCGCACTCGTATGCCTCGCCCTTCTGCGGGTTGTACGAACGCGGCGATATGGCGCGTGCGATACCCAAAGCTACGGCCACCAATGCCAGAGCCGTCAGTATAACGACCACTAATAGAGTAAAATACATAAATTTAGTGTTTGTGAATTACGATATCACGGAAACCCTCTGCGGATGTCGTCCGTAGAGGCTGCAGGCATCGATGCCTGCAAGGGGCGGGTCAGCCTGCGGCTGCCCGTTTATGATCATACGAGTATCCGCTCCAGCGTGAAGACATAATGGTCGGCCGTGCGGCTGGTCATGTCGCTGCGCTTGGGGCGTGCCGTGGCGTCGGGCTTGAGCCTCTCGGGACGCATCGCGGGGGCATCGCTGCGGTATCGGGGCAGGGCCTTCTGCAGCGAGAGGATCGTGGCCGTATCCATTGCGAAGGATATGAGGCAGACCTCGGCCGACATGCGTATGTACAGAGGTATCGACGTTGCGGGTGCGATGCGCGTATTGCATGCATGCGGCATGTCGCACGACGTCCGCTCGGGCGTCATGTTCTCGGCACTCCACGTCATTGCGAGAAGCAGCACGAACAGCAGATATATTATTCGCGCTCTCATTTCCGATGCTTTCAGGCGCTGCGAAGATACTCACTTTAGTTCGAAAAATGCAATTTGCGCAAGGATTTTTTTCGAAATGGAGCAGTTGGCTGACGGCTAAATTGTTTATTGACAGCAATAAACGGCGACGCTGCACGGCGGTGTATGCTGAAACGGGGGCAGAATGGCATGCGAGGGTCGGAAACGGATCGTTTTTGGCTGAAATGTCGGATCGGTGCAGCGGCGTGTTTGCCTACGGCTGCATCCCGTTTGTGCGGTTTGCTGTCTGGCGGTTTCTGCGCCGCGGGCATAAAACCATTGCCGCCGTAACGGTTTGGCCGGCGACACTATGCCGGTGGCGGCGATGTGTTACATTTTCATTAAATGTGGAAAGGCGTTTGCGGCGCATTCGTATTTGTTGCCTAATTTTGGGCCGCATACGAAACACGATTTGTTATGGCTAACGGTCGAATACTCGTTGTGGACGACGAAGAGTCGTTGTGCGAGATCCTGCAGTTCAACCTCGAGAGCGAGGGCTACGAGGTGACGACGGCCAACAGCGCCGAGGAGGCGCTGAGGCTCGATATCAAGAGTTATGATCTGATCCTTCTCGACGTGATGATGGGCGAGATGAGCGGCACGCGCATGGCGTCGCTGCTGAAGGCCGATCCCGAGACGGCGCATGTGCCTATAATATTCTGCACGGCGCGCGACTGCGAGGACGACCGCGTTTCGGGTCTGGAGCTGGGTGCCGACGACTACATCGCCAAGCCCTTCTCGGTGCGCGAGCTTGTGGCGCGCGTCAAGAGCGTGCTGCGCCGTACGCGTCATGATGACGAGGCGGAGGACCGCATCGTTTACGAGGGGCTCTGCATCGACTGCCGCCGCAAGGTGTGCACGATGGACGGCGAGCCCGTGCAGCTCACGAAAAAGGAGCTTGAGATACTCATGCTGCTGCTCTCGAACCGCGGCCGCATCTTCTCGCGCGAGCAGATCCTGCAGAGCGTGTGGAGCGACAAGGTCATCGTGCTCGACCGCACCATCGACGTGAACATCACGCGCCTGCGCCGCAAGATAGGGCGCTACGGCGACAGAATCGTGACTCGACAGGGTTATGGCTACGGATTCGAAGCGTAGGCTGCCGTTCCATCGCCGGGCTTTCCTGCTGCTCATATCGTTGTCGTGGGCGCTGGTAGCCTGTTTCATCCTTTTCCAATATGTGCGTGAGCGGCGTTACAAGGTGTCGAGCCTCGATGCCGTGCTGCAGCTCGAGAATGTCCACCTGCTCGATATGATCGAACGGCCGCAGGGACTGGATCTCGATCCGCTCGTTGCGCTCGACATGCCCGATACGCTGCGTGTGACGGTCATAGGCCTCGACGGCGAGGTGCTGTACGACTCCTACAGCGAGGAATCCGGCGGCAGCGCCGTGCTGGGTAACCATCGGCAGCGTCCCGAAGTGGCGGCGGCGCTGGCGACGGGGGCGGGATACACAATCAAGCGTCTTTCGGAGAGTACGTCGGAGCGATACTTCTATTCGGCGCGCCGCGGCCACAATGTGGTGATGCGCACGGCCGTGCCCTACACCTATTCGCTCTACCGTTCGCTGCGGGCCGATATGGGCTTTCTGTGGTTCATTCTTGCCGTGGCGGTAGTAATCAGCATTATAGGATACTTCGCCACGCGGCGTCTGGGACGCCAGATCGAGCGCCTGCGCGATTTTGCCGAGCGCGCCGAGCGGGGCGAACGCATCGAGTGCGGCACAAGTGTGGCGCGCGACGAGATCGACGACATCTCGAACCATGTGATAGGTCTCTATGCCGAGTTGCAGAAGACCATCGGCGAACGTGACCGCGAGCATGCCAAGGCGCTGCACGAGACGCAGGAGAAGATCCGCATCAAGCGTCAACTGACGAACAACATAAACCACGAGCTGAAGACCCCCATAGCATCCATATCGGGATACATCGAGACGATCATCTCGAACGAGCGCATGGACGACGCCACACGTACGGCCTTCCTGCGGCGGTGCCTGTCGCAGTGTGAGCGTCTGGGCAAGCTGCTTGCCGACGTGGCTGACATTACGCGCATGGACGACGGCCGCGAGCAGATCCACCGCGAGCGCGTGGTGCTGAACGACATCGTGGACGAGATCGCCGAGGAGGTGGCCGTGCAGCCTGCCGAGCGGCGGCTGCGTGTCAACTGCGACTTCGAGGGCGAGGTGGCCGTGGTGGGCAACCGCGACATGCTGACCTCGATATTCCGCAACCTGGCCTCCAACGCCGTGGCCTACTCGTCGGGGCGCGACATATTCATACACATGGTGGCCGAGGACGACGAGAAGTACACCATCTCGTTCGCCGACAACGGTATCGGCGTCGAGGAGGAGCATCTGCCGCGCCTGTTCGAGCGTTTCTACCGTGTCGACAAGGGCCGCTCGCGCAAGATGGGAGGTACGGGGCTCGGCCTGTCCATCGTCAAGAATGCCGTGGCGCTGCATGGCGGCGACATCGAGGCCCGCAACCGTGTGAGCGGCGGTCTGGAGTTCATATTCACGCTCAGGAAAAATCCATAATTCACAGGCTCGTAATTTCCGTGTAACAGAACTGTAACATCCGATTCGTTTATTTGCGGCAGCAAATCCGGTCGTGATCGATATGGTGAAATTACTCGGTTTATTGTGTGTGTCGGCTCTCGCCGCCTCGGTTTTCGCCGGGGACGGCGGGGACGGTTTTATGCTGGCATTCACCATATTGCCGCTTCTGCGCACGGATGAGGCGTCGGACGACGCCACGGCGGAAGAGGGTGCGCGCGCCCTTTTCGAGCGCTATGCCGCCGATATATGTATCACCATCGACGAGGTTTCCCACATTTATAACCGTACTCTTGTGGCGCTTTTCCGCCAGAACACGCGTGTGCTGCGCGACATGACGCACCGCACCGAGCGGCTCTGCCGCGAGGCCGAGGCGCGGCGGCGTGCCGGCGTGGCATTGCACCGCAACGGCCCGGCCGACCTGCGCGCATGGCTCTTCGGCACGCGCGCGACGATATATCTGGCCGAGGTGTGCGAGGCGCTGGACCGTATCGTGCGTCCCGCGTGCGAGCATGTGGAGCGTGGGGCGGGCGCCCTGTCAAAGGAGCAGACGGTGGCGCTGATGCGCCTGAACGATGCCGTGGACGGCATGACGCACAAGGTGACGGAGGCCCTGTCGGACAACTCGCCTTCGGACGATTCGTCGGCCGAGGGTCTGGCGCGTGTGCGCCGGCAGCGCAAGGCCGTGCTGGAGTGTGTGGACGAGTACACGCGCGAACAGATCCTGCGCGGCGGCGACGACGAGGGCGCGGCCACCGACCTGTTATTCCTGACGCTGCTCGGCGAGACGAAGACGCTCACGCTGCGCATGTCGAACCTGCTCAAGGTGAAGCGATACAGCCTGCATGCGTGCGACGGCGACGGGGCGTGGGACGACAACGCATGACGGAGGCCTGCGGGCAAACAGTTGAAAACCTTAATATTGATATATGGAAATAGTTTACTTCGGAATTATCGTTTTTATCTTTATCCTGGCCGTATTCGACCTGATGGTAGGTGTGAGTAACGACGCGGTCAACTTTCTCGGTTCGGCCGTAGGGGCCAAGGCTGCCAATGTGAAGTATATCTTCGCCGTGGCGGCTGTGGGTGTGATGTTCGGTGCCGCCGTCAGCAACGGAATGATGGAGATCGCGCGCCACGGTATCTTCAGCCCCGAGCACTTCTACTTTCAGGAGGTGATATGCATCTTCATGGCGGTGATGGTCACCGACGTGATCATACTCGACATATTCAACTCGCTGGGCCTGCCCACGTCGACCACCGTCTCGATGGTCTTCGAGCTGTTGGGAGGCGCCTTCGCCATCGCCATGGTGAAGATACTCACGGCGGGTGACGACACGCTCACCTTCGGCATGCTGCTCAATACGGACAAGGCACTGTCGGTGATTCTGGGTATATTCCTTTCGGTGGCCGTGGCCTTCTTCTTCGGCTCGGTGGTGCAGTGGATCGTGCGTCTGATCTTCACGTTCGACTACCGCCACCATCTCAAGTGGAGCATCGGCCTCTTCGGCGGCGTGGCCGCTACGGCAATCGTATATTTCATGCTCATAAAGGGCATGAAGGAGTCGTCGCTCATGACCGACGACGTGAAGACGTGGATGCACGAGAATACGCGCGTGCTGCTGCTGGGCTGTCTGGGCGGCTTCACCGTGCTGATGCAGGTGCTGCACTGGCTGCGTGTGAACGTGTTCAAGGTGGTTGTGATGCTGGGTACGTTCGCCCTGGCCATGGCATTCGCCGGCAACGACCTTGTGAACTTCATCGGTGTGCCCCTGGCCGGATACTCGTCGTATGTGGATTACATGGCCAACGGCGCCGGCAGCGACACCTTCCTCATGGAGTCGCTGAACGCTCCGGCGAAGACGCCGTTCGTATTCCTCTTCGGCGCGGGTGTGGTGATGATCATATCGCTCTACACCTCGAAGAAGGCGCGTAACGTGATCAAGACCTCGGTCGACCTGTCGCGTCAGGCGGCGGGCGAGGAGATGTTCGGCTCGTCGGGCGTGGCCCGCAGCATTGTGCGCACGTCGATGTCGGTGGCCACGTTCATCACCAACGTGACGCCCGCTCCCGTCAAGCGCTGGGTCAACTCGCGCTTCGACCCCGACCGTGCCGCCATCACCGACGGCGCCGCATTCGACCTGGTGCGTGCCTCGGTACAGCTGCTGCTGGCGAGTCTCCTTATCGCGCTCGGCACGTCGCTCAAGCTGCCCCTTTCGACCACCTATGTAACCTTCATGGTGGCTATGGGTACCTCGCTGGCCGACCGCGCGTGGGGCCGCGAGAGCGCCGTCTTCCGCATCACGGGCGTGTTGTCGGTCATCGGCGGATGGTTCATCACGGCGGGTGCCGCCTTCACGGCCTGCTTCTTCGTGGCGCTGCTGATGTACTACGGCGGGGTGACGGTGATGGTGCTGTCGATGGGCGTGGTGATCTTCATGCTCGTGCGCAGCAACGCGCGTTACAACCGCAAGAAGGAGACCGAGAGCGAGGATACGCTCTTTGCCGATATTGTCAACGCGAAGGATGTGACGACCGTTTGGCCCATGGTCAAGGAGCATGTCCGCCGCAGCGCCGTTAACATGCTGCACTACTCGTCGGAGGAGTACCGCCGCATAACCGATGCCTTCATGTCGGAGGATCACCGCGGCTTCCAGCGCATAGCGCGCGAGATCGACAGCCGCAAGAAGCTGCTGCGCCAGACCCACCGCAAGGAGACGATCTGCATACGCCGCGTCGACAGCCACACGGCCATCGAGAAGACCACGTGGTTCCACCTGCAGAGTAACGCGCAGGAGCAGCTGCACTACATAATCAAGCGTTTGTGCGACATGTGTCGCGAGCATGTGGACAACAACTTCAAGCCGCTGCCTGCGGCCTGCGCCGAAGAGCTGGTACCCGTGCGTAACAAGGTGTGTGCGCTCATTGCCGAGGGTGCCGCCGTGCTGGAGAACGGCGACGAGGGCATAGCACGTCTGGTGGAGCGCAGTGACGAGGTGAAGAAGCGCCTCAATGAGCTCTACGACAATCAGGTGAAGCGCATAAACGCCGGCGATGAGAACCTGACCGTATCGCTCGTATATCTGAACATCCTGCAGGAGTCGTCGGAGATGCTCTCGTCGCTCGACCGCATGATCTACTACAGCGAGCGTTTCCGCAACTGATGCCCTGCGTCAGGGCGGCAGCCCGTGCATATATGGTTTGCGGCCGCCCATGTGGGCGGCCGCCTGCCGTTGTTGCGGGAATGTTCGTGCCGCGTGGATTTGTCCCTGACCGCACCTTTTAGTATATTTGTAGACCTTAAAACCCAAACCTGAAGAATAATCAAGCGTATGAAGAGACTTTTTCTGTTGCTGGCCCTCGTGGGCATGTGCAGCACGACGGCATTTGCGGCCCGCGAGCGCGGTCAGGCCGTGATATTCGAGACCGACATGGGCAACGACATCGACGACGCGATGGCGCTCGACCTGCTGCTTAAGAAACACGAACAGGGCGTGATCGACCTGCTGGGCGTGAGCGTTCACAAGAACAACCCGCATGCCGCCGAGTTCATCGACATCATGCGCCGTTGGTATGGCCATGCCGACATTCCGATCGGCGTGTCGTGTGTTACGGTGGACGACTGTGACGACTATGCCACGCGCGTATGCCGCATGGTGGACGGGCGCGGAAAACCGCTCTTCGCGCGGGCCAGACGCCCGCATTACGAGCCTGCGGTGGAGATGTACCGCCGTCTGCTCGCGTCGAGCGACGACGGGTCGGTGGTGATCATAAGCGTCGGCTTCTCGACTACCGTCGCCGAGCTGTTGAAGAGCGGCCCCGACCGCTATTCCGACCTCACGGGGCGCGAGCTGGTGGCCCGCAAGGTGAAGTATTTCTCGATCATGGGCGGCGAGTTCGAGATGAAGAACTATGCCGAGTACAATATCGTGAACGACATACCCGCTGCACAGTATTTCTTCGACAACATGCCAGTGCCTGCGGTGATAACCCCTTTCAAGCTCGGTAAGCGCGTGCAGTATCCGGGCAGCAGCATCGCCGGGGACTTCGGCTGGGCCGTGGCGCACCCCATGGTCGAGGCCTACAAGGCCTATGCCCGCATGCCGTATGACCGCCCGACGTGGGATGTCATAGCCTGCCTCTACCTTTTCGACGGAACAGAGGGCTGTTTCTCGCTGAGCGAGCCGGGCGAAGTGAAGGTTACGGACAAGGGCGTGACGCTGTTCACCCCTTCAGCAGGGGGGCGTTTCCGCGTGATCGAGTGTACGGACGAGCAATGCGGCCGCATCCTCGACTACTTCCTGCGCGAGTTGCCTGCGCCGCCGCACAGGTATGCACGCAAGTGACGTCGTGTCGCACAATGCGGGCGGTATCCGGGGCGGATGCCGCCCGCATCGTTGTTTGCAGCGGGGCGGACTGTGCGGGATGATGTTTTTTTGGGGTTAAAATGTCGCTGCGGCGTTGCTGTGTGTGAAAAATTGTACTATCTTTGCGGCATCGAAAGAAAATAATCGTTCGATTATTTTACAATCAGCGAATTATAAACAAACGGAATTTATTCTATATGCAAGACTTAAGTGCGCTCAACGGTAAGACCATAGCCGAACTGCGCGAAATCGGTAAGGTTCTGGGTATAACCGATTTGACATTGAAAAAGAAGGATCTCATCGCTCGCATAGCCGAGATGGCCGCCGCAGGGGATGATTCGGCCGCGGAGGATTCCGCCGCTGCCGTCGCCGCCTCGGAGAGCGAGGGTGCGGCTGCCGCCGAGGATGCGGCCGCCGAGCCCCAGCGCAAGCGAAGCCGCCGTCCGCGCATGAGCAGTGTCCGCATCGAGGAGAACAAGCCTGCGGGCGAGGGTTCTACGGAGCGCGTACGCATAGTGATGCCCGAGAACGGGCCTGCCGCAGCCGCCGAGGAGCGCGCTGCTGCGGATGAAGCCGAGGTACCCGCCGCCGAGGAGCCTGCAGCCGAGCCCAAGCGGCGCGGACGCAAGCCCAAGGCCGTGAAGGGAGCCGAGGGTGAGGCCGACGCCGCAGGCGAGATGGCCGAGGCGGAGCCGCGTGCCGCCGCGTCGCACGCACATGCGTCGCATGATGGCGAGGAGGCAGGCCGTGAGGGCCGCGACGCCAGGGATAAGGAGAAGGAGGTCTTCGCCGGCGAGATCATCGGCGAGGGAGTGCTGGAGGTTATGCCCGACGGCTACGGATTCCTCCGTTCGGCCGATTACAACTATCTCAACTCGCCTGATGACATATATGTGTCGCCGTCGCAGATCAAACTCTTCGGTCTGAAGCCCGGCGATACCATCAGCGGTACGATCCACCCCCCGAAGGAGGGCGAGAAGTATTTCCCGCTGATCCGCGTGAACGAGATAAACGGCCTCGCACCCGAGTACATCCGCGACCGCGTGCAGTTCGAGTATATGACGCCGCTGTTCCCGAGCGAGAAGTTCAACCTCACGGGCAAGGGCCACAACAACCTGTCGAACCGCGTGGTGGATCTCTTCTCGCCCATAGGCAAGGGTCAGCGCGGCCTTATCGTGGCACAGCCTAAGACGGGTAAGACGATGCTGCTGCAGTCGATAGCCAATGCCATCGCCGACAACCATCCCGAGGTGTACATGATCGTGCTGCTGATCGACGAGCGTCCCGAGGAGGTTACCGAGATGGCCCGCAACGTCAAGGCCGAGGTCGTGGCGTCGACCTTCGACGAGCAGGCGTCGCGCCATGTGAAGGTGGCGGAGATGGTACTCGAGAAGGCAAAGCGCATGGTCGAGTGCGGCCACGACGTAGTGATATTCCTCGATTCGATAACGCGTCTGGCGCGTGCCTACAACTCGGTGCAGCCCGCTTCGGGCAAGGTGCTCTCGGGAGGTGTCGACGCCAATGCGCTGCACAAGCCCAAGCGTTTCTTCGGTGCGGCGCGAAACACCGAGGAGAAGGGTTCGCTCACGATCATAGCAACGGCGCTGATCGATACCGGCTCGAAGATGGACGAGGTTATTTTCGAGGAGTTCAAGGGTACGGGTAACATGGAGTTGCAGCTCGACCGCCGCCTCTCGAACAAGCGAGTATATCCCGCCGTCGATGTCATATCGTCGGGCACGCGCCGTGAGGACCTGCTGCTCACGCCCGAGGTGATGAACCGCACGTGGGTGCTGCGCAAGTATTTCTCGGAGATGACCACCGTCGAGGCGATGGAGTTCCTGCAGAAGCAGATGTCGCTGACGGAGACCAACGAGGAGTTCCTCGCTACGATGAACCAGTAAACCGTAACCAAAACACTAAACGTATGAAGAGATTGGTTCTGTGTGCCCTGGTTGCGATGTGCGCCGTGTCGGAGGCCTTCGCATGGGGACAGAAGGGTCACGACGTTGTGGCCTACGTTGCCGAGTGCCATCTGTCGCGCCGCGCCGCCAGGCGCATAACGCAGGTGCTGGAGGGCCACTCGCCCGTATATTACGCCAACTGGATGGACAATGCGAGCCATACGCCCGAATACGCCTACACGAGCACGTGGCACTATGCCAACGTCGACGAGGGTTTCACCTACGAGACCATGCCGCGCAACGAGAAGGGCGACGTCATTACGGCGCTGAACGACATCATTGCGCGCCTGCGCAGCGGCAGCCTCACGCCCGTGGAGGAGAATACGGCATTGCGTATGCTCATACACCTTATGGGCGACCTGCACTGCCCGATGCATGCGGGCCACAAGAGCGATCTGGGCGGCAATACCGTCGAGGTTAAGTTCTTCGGCGAGCCGACGCGCCTGCATACTGTATGGGACACGCACCTAGTAGAGGCGGCGCACAAGTGGGGCTACACCGAGTGGCAGCGCGAGATCGACCGCCTGCCGAAGTCCGAGCGCCGCGCCCTGTGCGAGGGCAGCCTCGAGGAGTGGTTTGCCGAGACGGTGGAGATATGCGGCCGCGTATATGAGGAGATTCCCGCCGGCAAGAACATCTCCTACGACGAGGTTGCGCGTTATGCCCCCGTCATCGAGGAGCAGCTGCTGAAGGGAGGCCTTCGCCTGGCTGCCATACTCAACAGCATATACCGTTAGGGTGCCCGCGCTGAAGCGTTCTGTATTCGGCATTCAATGGAATAGATTTCGCCGCTCGTTTTGATTATTCCCGCAATGGATAAGGCGGGAGGAAAGTGGCGGTAGGGAAAAACGCTTGGCTGATAACCTTTGGCGGATTCCGGTCATTAAGATAAAAAAGGTCTTGCAGATGTCTGCAAGACCTTTTTTATTGGCTTGTACCCAAACCGAGTACTCGAAGCCGGGATCGAACCGGCACGGCCATTACTGGCCACAGGATTTTAAGTCCGGCGTGTCTACCAATTCCACCATTCGAGCAGTACGCCCCTGTGAAGGGTCGGACGCGACAAAAGTAGCAAAATAATTTCAATCCGCAAACATCTGCTCGCCGATATGGTGCAGGATCTCTTCCAGATGCGTCGGCGCGAACCATGCGATGCGGCTGTCGCGGCGGAACCACGTCAGCTGGCGCTTGGCATAGCGGCGCGTGTTGCGCTTTATGAGTTCGACAGCCTCATCGCGCGAGATATTGCCGTCGAAATATTCGAACAGCTCCCTGTATCCCACCGTCTGCAGCGAGTTGAGGTGCCGCAGCGGGTAGACGGCGCGTGCCTCCTGCTCGAGTCCCGCCTCCATCATCATGTCGACGCGGCGGTCGATACGGCTGTACAGCTCCTCGCGGTCGAGTTCCGTGCCGATCATCACTATACGGAAGGGGCGCTCCTGCTTTACGCCTGTACGCAGCGTCGAGTAGGGTTTTCCCGTGGCGAGGCACACCTCCAGCGCGCGAAGCACGCGGGCGGGGTTTTTCGTATCAACCTGTCGGTAATATTCGGGATCGAGTTGCCGCAGCTGTTCGGCCAGGGCATCGAGCCCCTCTTCGCGCAGCCGTCGCGACAACTCCTCGCGCAGGGTGGCGTCGGCCTCGGGCAGGGCGTCCAGACCGTCGCAGAGGGCCTTAACATAGAGCCCCGACCCGCCGACGGCGATGACCACGCTATGCTCTGCAAAGAGTTTGTCGAGCAGCGCGAGTGCCGCCTGCTCGTATGCCCCGCAGTTGAAATCCTCCTCGAGCGAGTGTGTGGCGATGAAGTGGTGCTCGGCGCGCCGCAGTTGTCCGGCATCGGGTTGTGCCGTGCCTATTGGCAGGCCGCGGTATATCTGGCGCGAGTCGGTCGAGAGGACCGGTGCGCCGAAATGCTCGGCCAGCGTCACGGCAAGGTCGGTCTTGCCCGACCCCGTGGGCCCGACGATTACGATGAGGGTTTTGTCGGCGGCGGCCATGGTATCAATATTCGTCGTCGTAGTTGTCGTCTCCCTCGAAGTCGTTGTACTCGCCCATCATCTCGTCGAAGATTGAGCCGCTCTGCTCGTTGGCTTCGGGGTCGTACTGGTCGGGGGCGGGCGAGTGCTCGAATTGCAGGCGCGGGTATGTCATGCCGTCCTGCGGCTTCTTGGCCTCGACGAGTTCGAGGTAGTATGCTCGCTGGTTGATGTTGTCGAACAGGTATATGAGGCGGTCGTGCAGGTTGTGCATCACGTCGCATACCCTTGCCTCTGCCATCGGCGTGCTGGGCATGGTCGCGTCGGCGGCAAGGCCCATGTCCATCGAGGTGTATTCGTTAAGCGGCTGCCACTGCTCGTCGGCCGCATAGAACGAGGTGATGCAGGGGTCGTAGCCCAGCATCTCTATTATGAAGTCGTGCATGTCGAGCAGCGAGGACTCGGCAGGTACCTCGAAGTCGCGGACGAAGTTGTCGTTTTCGTCGCTTAGCATGCGGAATCTGTAGATCTGTGACATTGGTGTCGTGTTTTTGTTCTGTTCTTTGAGTCAAATATGTCGTTTCGGGCGCTCCGCAGTGGATAGCCTATGGCAAATATAGTGAAAGGTGAGTGCAATGGCAAATCGGAAACGCAGTTTCCGGATCTGGTTTTGCCGAACCACATCCTGTATTATCCAAATATACGGCAAATGACAATATTTTTCGGCGCGGTGCGAATTGCGGATAGGGCGTGGAGGCGGTAGTACCCCAAAACAGCGGCGGCCGCACCTTGTGTGCGGCCGCCGTATGACATAGACTGTCGGCAGGGCCTATTTCGTGGCGTCGCATACGCCGCGCAGGTATCCGATCGACTCGGCAACGCCCGGATGGGGGTTCTTGCCGTTCTTCTCGAACTCGAGCGATACCTTGCCCGTGTACTTGATCTTGCGCAGAGCCTCCACGATGGGCTTGAAGTCCATCACGCCGCGACCCATCTCCCAGGTCTGGCCCTTCTTCGAGGCCTCGCTCTCATCCTTGATGTGGATGTCGTAGATCCACTCCTTGTATTTCTTGATATCCTTCACGATATCCTCGCCCATGCGCACCGAGTGTCCGAGGTCCATGCAGCAGCCGACGCCCAGCGAGGGATCCTTTACCATCTCGACAACCTTCTGAATGTTGGGGAAGGGAGCGCCGTCGGGTCCGTGGGTGTGGATTGCCACCTTGATGCCCGTCTCGGCAACCTTCTTGATGGTGTAGTCGAGCAGTTCGTACTTGGGCACGCCGATGAACATGTCCGAGCCGTAGCGCTCGGCGTATGCGAAGGCGCGGTCAACCTCGGCTTCGCTGTTCATGTAGATGGGACCGAGGATGTAACCCTCGACGCCGTACTTGGCGCATTTGGCCTTGAAGGCATCCATCTGCTCCTTGGTAGAGTCGAGCGGAAGCCAGAAGTCCTTCACCGAGAGATACTTTACGCCCAGGCTCTTGAGGTATTCGAGCGTCTGGTCGATGGTGAAGCTGCGATAGGTGTAGCCTGCCACGCCTATCTGGAAATCGTCGGAACCTCGTTTTCCGGTGACCAGCTGTGCCTGGGCCGGATGCACGGCGGCAAACATGAGACACACGGTCAGAAGTCGTAATATACGTTTCATAGATTTAGGAGGTTAGTTTGTTAAAGGTATTATCAGAAACAAATTTACAAAAAAAACAAAAACGATGCACGGCATGCGGGTGAAAAATATGCCGTGCATCGTTCCGTCTTCGGGGTATTGGCCTCCTGCTGGCCGCTACTCCATCTTGTAGTGCTTGGCTAGGCCGCCGTTCGAGGTCTCGCGGTAGAGGCTGGGCAGGTTGTGTCCCGTCTCCTTCATCACGTCGACCACGCGGTCGAATGCCACGCGGTGCTTGCCGTCGGAGAGGATGGCGAAGGTGGCCGAGTCGATGGCACGGGCCGCCGCCACGGCATTGCGCTCGATGCAGGGTATCTGCACCAGTCCGCACACGGGGTCGCACGTCAGTCCCAGATGGTGCTCGAGGGCCATCTCGGCGGCATACTCGATCTGCGTGGGGGTGCCGCCCATGAGCTGGCACGCCGCAGCAGCTGCCATGGCGCACGCTACGCCTATCTCGCCCTGGCATCCTACCTCGGCGCCCGAGATCGAGGCGTTGTGCTTGACCACGTTGCCGAAGATGCCGGCAGTGGCCAGTGCTCGCAGCAGTCGTATGGGGCGGTAGTCGTTTATCGACGAGAGGTGATAGAGCACGGCCGGCAGCACGCCGCTCGAACCGCACGTGGGGGCCGTCACCACCTGCCCGCCCGAGGCGTTCTCCTCCGACGTGGCCAGGGCGTAGGCGTAGAGCTTCGAACGGTAGCTTACGTTCTCGCCGTACTCCTTGGCCTTGACCCAGTAGGTACAGGCCTTGCGCGCCACCTTCAGCCCGCCCGGCAGCACGCCGTCGTTGTTCAGGCCGCGGTCGATGGTGTCGCACATCTCGTGCCATATGTAGTCGAGGTACTCCCAGATGTCGGGCTGGTCGTAGTCCTGCACATACTCCCAGAAGGTCTTGCCCTCGCGTCCGGCCCAGTTGAGGATCTCCTCGATGGTGTTGAGCGGATATACCGTGTCGTCGGTCAGGTATGGCATCTCGGGGCTGGCGATGGTGCCGCCGCCCACGCTGAATACCGTCCAGCTGTCCACCGTAGCGTCACCTTTCACGGCCTCGAACGTCATGCCGTTGGCATGGTAGTCGAGCACCACGTCGGGCTTCCACACTATCTCCGTGGGGGCCGACTTCTCCAGCACCGAGCATATGGCCACGTCGGTGAGGTGTCCCTTGCCCGTTGCGGCGAGCGAGCCGTAGAGCGTGACACGGTACTTGTCGACGTCGTTGCCGCGTGCGAGAAAACTCTCGGCCGCCTTCTTCGGGCCCATCGTGTGGCTGCTCGAGGGGCCGTTGCCTACCTTGTATAACTCTTTGAGTGATTCCATAACGTTGTCTATAGTTTATCTGTCATACGTGCCGCAGGATCTCCTCCAGCGACTCGAAATGGCTCTTGTAGTCCTCCAGCGAGCGGCGTATTACCTCGTATGCCTCCTCGCGGCCGTAGGTCGAGACTATCTCGACGCTCTTGGCGCCCGTGGGTTCGTCCGACGCGGGCATGTCCTTATAGGTGAGGAAGTAGTGCTTCAGGCGCTCGACCACGATGTGCGGCAGTTCGGTTATGTCGCCGTAGCCGCGGTAGGTGGCGTCGTTGTGCAGCACGGCGATGATCTTGTCGTCGGCCTCGTTGCCGTCGATCATGCGGAAGCCGCCGATGGGCTTCACGCTGGCGATAATGTCGCCGTGCGATATGGTACGCTCCGTCAGTACGCACACGTCGAGCGGGTCGCCGTCGCCGAGGATGTCGGTGCGGCCGCAACGCTCCATGCAGAACTGTGCCACCGAGTCGCCGCAGTAGCTCTGCGGGATGAAGCCGTAGAGCGCGGGCACTACGGTCGAGTATTTCTGCGGACGGTCGATGCGGATGTAGCCGCTGACCTTGTCGAGTTCGTATTTCACCGTGTCGGTGGGCACCATCTCGATGAATGCCGTCACTATCTCGGGGGCGTCGTCGCCCACCTCTATGCCGTGCCACGGGTGCGACTTGTAGCGCAGGCCCATGAGACGAGCTATAGGATCGTTTATCTTGTTACCCATAATGCGTCCGATTTTTGGACAAATGTACGAAAAAAAGTCACTCCGTGTCGCCTCTATCCCACGATGTAGCGTGCCGCGCGCGGGAAGAGACGGTAGATGGCGTGCGTTATGGCCCAGCAGGCGGCGAAGACGATCACCACCGAGCACGCGACATGCAGCGGCGTGGGCAGGTGCAGCGGCGCGAGCAGCAGCACGGCGGGGCCTATGAGCAGGTAGTGCATCAGGTAGGTGCCGAAACTGCAGCGCGTGATGTCCGCGAGGATGCTCTGCGTGCGCTGCGACCGTATGCGCGTGCGCTGCACGGCGATGAAGAGCGCGACGGCCATGATCACGACGTTGGGCGAGCAGAACTGCCAGAACATCTCGAGCAGCTCGGGGTGCTCGTCGTAGCTGTATTGCGCCGACATCGAGCGGAAGCCGGTGTAGGTTATGGCATATCCCGATGCGAAGAGCAGCAGGGCGAGCAGTATGACCTTGGGTGTCGAGAGCCCGTTGCCGTTCTTGAGCAGGTGGCCCAGCAGCAGGTAGCCCGAGAATCCGGCGAAGCAGTAGAACGTTCCGAACTCGTTCCATGCGCACTCGCCGAAGATGTAGGGTGCCACGGCATAGCGCAGGTAGGGCAGCAGCAGCGAGCAACCCCACAGTATGACGTAGGTGCGGGTCATGGTGCGGTCGTTCTTTGCGATCCATGCCGACATGAAGGGCATGAGCAGGTAGAGACCTACGAGCATATATATGTACCACATGTGGGTCGTGTAGCCGTTGAAGGTGAAGGGTATGGCCGCCACGTTGCGCATGGCGTCGCCGAACGACTGCGAGGGCGCCTGCTCCATGGGGAAGAAGGTGGTGACGACCTCGGGCCCGCCGCCGAGGATGCCTATGAGCCACGGCGAGAGGCAGTAGATGGCCGACCACAGCACCATGGGTATCACCACGCGGGGTATGCGCCGGCGGTAGAAGTCGCCTGCGCTCTGGCCCACTGGCAGCAGCAACAGGCCCGTCATCATGGCGAAGAGCGGTACGCTCGGACGCACTAAGGAGCCTATGATCGCGCCCCAGCGGCTGTCGGAGGCGGCGACGTCGGGCGTGACGTTGTATATGTCGACGCAGTGCGCCGTTATGACCATCAGCAGGGCTATGAGCCGCAGCAGGTCTACCCACACGATTCTCTGTGTCTGTACGGAAGGTTTGTTCATCGGTTGCGTGGTTTTGGGGTTTGGCTGCGCACGCCCTCCGGCAGCTTTTGCCGCAGGGGCGGGCGCAAGGTGTAACTATCTTACAAAGATAGTGAATGAAGAGCGCAGAGACAAATGAAAACCAAAGTTTTCAATTTGCCTATGCCGAACCGCCTCCTGCCTTGTCCAAAGATACTGTACGGGGCAAGTCGTGCGGCTGATTTATTTTGCCGCATCCGTGTGCGGCTCTTTTTTCCTGTCGCGCATGATGTGGAGCGCCCGCAGGCCGAGCAGCAGCACCGAGCAGGTGAACCCTATGGGGTAGGAGAGCCATACGCCCGATATGCCCACGCCGAGCAGGAATGCGATGGTGTAGCCCGACGGTATGGCCACCAGGAAGTAGGCGACGAAAGATATTATCATTATCGAGGTGACGTCGCTCAGTCCGCGCAGGGCGTTTGCGAGCACTATCTGTATGCTGTCGCCGAACTGGTAGGCTATGAGTATGGGTATCAGTATGGCGACGATGTCCGAGACGGCCCTGTCGTCGGTAAACAGCTCGCCGACCGTGTCGCAGCAGAGCAGCAGGGCGATGCTGAGCGTGATCGACAGCACTATGGCCATGAAGACGCCCGCGGCGGTCACGCGGCGCACCTTCACCCAGTCGTGCATTCCCTTGTAGACGCTGGTGCGGATGGCGACGGCCGACCCAAGTCCGAGGTATATCGTAAAGCTGATGGTCGATATGGCCACGGCGACCTGGTGCGCGGCAAGCTCCATTTCGCCCAGCCACCCGATCATGATGGTCGTGATGCAGAATGTCGCGGCCTCTATTCCCTGCTGGAAGGCGATTGGCCAGCCTATGATGTTGAGCCGCTTCCAGTATTTCTTCCTGAAGGGTGTTGCCAGGAACCCTATGCGGAAGGGGAGGTAGCGTTTGTGCCGGATGAATACGGCGACGAAGAGCGCCAGCATTACCATGCGCGAGAGCAGCGTGCTGATGCCCGCGCCGAGGAGCCCCATCTCGGGCAGCCCCAGCTTGCCGTATATGAGTATGTAGTTGCCGACGATGTTCAGTGCGTTGCCGGCGGTGAGTATCCACATCGATATCGATGCGTCCATTATACCCTCGACGAACTGGCGGAACGAGTTGGCGAGCATGACGAAGAGCACCGAGCAGGTGAGCACAACATAGTATGGCTTGATGAGCGGCATCAGTTCTACGGGCTGCCCCAGCATCCCGATGTTGGCGTATATGGCGGTCAGGCAGACGAGTATCGTCAGCGTGGTGGTGAAGTTGGCCATGAGGCTGTTCTTCAGCCACCCGCCTATGGCGATACGCTTGTTGGCCGCGATGTTCTCGCCGATTATGGGCGTGTAGTTGAACGAGAAGCCCGTGCCGAGTATGATGAAGGCGTTGATTACGTTGTTCACGAACGAGGCCGCGGCCAGCTCCTGTGTGCTGTGCTGTCCCACCATGACGGTGTCGGCCAGTCCGGTCACGATATTGCCCAGCTGCCCGATTATGATCGGCACACCCAGCTTGAGCAGCGACTTTATATGGAATATATACTCCTTGCGTTTAAGTTCTGTCATGTGATTGCTTGTTTGGCATGCGCATTCGTCCCTCTGCGGGCCGTACGTGGGCGCATGTGTCTTCCCGTGGCGCCGTGCGCTATGGGAAGGGTTTTGTTACAACAGGATTGGTATCGGGAGGGAGAGCGGATGCCCGAACGTGCGCATGCGGCTCATGCGCCCCGGTGCAGGGGGTTGGGGCCGCGTGTGGTCCACGCAACGAAGAGAATGAAGTTGAGTTTATTCGGGTTGATGCTGTACAAAATATTCAGTCCGTTGTTTCCGGCCGCAAATATAATACAAGCGTGCCGCCGTGGCAAATTCCCGGGCGGTTTTGTGGCCCGATGCGCTGCGGCGGGGCTGCGGCACCGTGCGGAGATGTCAGCGGTGGGGTAGATGGAAGGGGCAGCGGGGGCGGTTTTAGGGGTGTCGGGGCATGAAATGGGGCATATATTGCAACGGAAATAAAAAAAACATCGATTTTTCTTTGCAGATAAAAAATTAAGTTCTACTTTTGCATCGTCTTTAAGACAAGAACATAATTGGGCTATGGTGTAATGGTAACACTACAGATTCTGGTCCTGTCATTCCAAGTTCGAATCTTGGTAGCCCAACACTCCGAGACCTCCGCAATGAGCGGGGGTTTTTTGTTGTGTATGCCTTCCTGATTGCTCCCTTCCGAACGTTTTTTCTGCTGTTCCGTAAGCCGTGATCCGTTTGTGAACTCCGTATGCCGCGCCGCCATGTCGTTGCGGCGCGGACAAGTAAAGCGAGGCGGGAAGGTTGGCATATGTTTGCCTTCTTGCATGGCGGTGTCCGTAGGAAAGACTTGCGTCGGCAGGCCGAGCGTGCCGGGTGGCCAGTACGGGCCGGGTAAGTAATATGGTACACGGAGCGGGAGGGGAGTGGCAGGCACTTGTGGAGGAATGAAATGAAAAAAGCCTCTCACTTTCGTGAAAGGCTTTCGGTTGTGGGAGCTGAGGGATTCGAACCCCCGACCCTCTGCTTGTAAGGCAGACGCTCTGAACCAGCTGAGCTAAGCTCCCTTAAAATCGCTCGGGCGGTGCAAAGGTGAGCAAAATTTTTTAATTTGCAAATCTTTGTGCGAATTTTTTTTCATTAGGTCTCGACTGCTCCGTTTCGCCTTGCGGCTGACGGGCTCTCGACGCGAACGAATTTCGTTCACTACCCTCGCGCATCTGCGCCTGAACAAGGACTTGAACCTAGGACCCCATGATTAACAGTCATGTGCTCTAACCGACTGAGCTATTCAGGCTTTGTAAAGAACGTGTTTGTTTCGTTTTGCGAGTGCAAATATAAGTGCAATTTTTCTTTCGTGCAAAAAAAATGACAAAAAATATCGAAAAAAATATAACTTTGTCTTTGCTATGAGGTGCATATTATATACTTTATCATTGGTTGTCAGTGTATTGTGCTGTTCGGAAAAAATTGCGGCGCAACAGCGGCAAATTGTGTTCGACAACCCTGTCTGGGACTTCGGCGACGTGCAGGAGAGCGGCGGCAGCGTCGAGCACACCTTCGTTTTTACCAATGCGACCGACTCGCCGGTGGTCATTGTCGACGTATCGACGGGGTGCGGATGTACCACACCCAAGTATTCGCGCAAGCCCGTGCTCGCGGGCGGGAAGGGCGAGATCGTCGTGGCGTTCGACCCGATAAACCGTCCGGGTCACTTTGCAAAGGGGGTGTCGGTGATGACTTCGGCCTCGAAGGAGCCCGTGCAGCTGCAGGTGACGGGCAACGTGGTGCCGCGCCAGAAGACACTCGACGAGCTCTATCCATTCGACATGGGCGGCGGCGTGCGTTTCGACTCCAACATGCGGGCCTTTGCCTATGTGGGTCGCGGCGACACGGCCGATGCCGTCATCGGGTGGGTGAACACCTCCGACAAGCCCGTACGGCTGGCATTGCGGTGGCAGCAGCGCAGCGGCCTGCTTACGGTCGAGGCGCCCGAGGTGCTGGCTGCCGGGGGCCGCGGCGAGCTGAAGCTGCACTACGGGGTGCCGGCGCAGAGCGACCGCTACGGTACGCTTACCGACGTGCTGGCGGTGGATATCGACGGTGTGCGCTCGCGCACGACGCTAAGCGTAAATGCCATTGCGGTCGACCGCTACGACGCTGCGGTGGACGATATGGCGTCGCCCGATATGGAGTTGTCGAAAAAGTTTATTAAATTTGGCGAATTGAAGCGCGGCGCCACGGCTGAGGATGGCTCGGTGACGGTGTCGAACAACGGCAGCGGCGAGCTTATTATCCGTGCCGTGGAGTTCAAGGCGGGGCCCTTGGAGTGCTCGCTCAAGGCGGGTGACCGCATAGCGGCGGGGCAGTCGGCGACGGTGACGTTCCGTCTGTCGACCGCGGATGTCGATTACGGCGTGTGGGTCGACCGCGTGCGGATAATCACCAACGACCCGGCGCACCCGATGCAGACGCTGCGCGTGACGGCCATTGTGGTCGACGAGTAGGAAAACCTTATTTATAGCGATATGTTCAGAATCGTAGAGAAGAAGCTGCTTGCGGAGAACATCTACCGCCTGCGGGTCGAGGCGCCGCGCGTGGCGCACAGCGCCCTGCCCGGTCAGTTCGTGATAGTCCGCACCGACGAGCACGGCGAACGCGTGCCGCTGACCATAGCCGATTACGACACCGCCGACGGCACGGTCACAATCGTTATACAGACCATCGGTATGTCGACGCGCAAGATGTGTACGCTGGGCGTGGGCGATGCGCTGGCCGACCTTGCCGGCCCGTTGGGCAACCCGTCGGAGTTTGTCAACGTGCCGATCGAGGAGCTGCGCCGCCGGCGTTATCTCTTCGTTGCGGGAGGTGTGGGCACGGCGCCCGTATATCCGCAGGTGAAGTGGCTGCACGAGCACGGCGTGGCGGTGGATGTGATCATCGGCGCCAAGACCTCGTCGATGCTTATATATAAGGAGGAGATGGCCCGCGTGGCCGACAACCTCTACATTGCCACCGACGACGGCAGCGAGGGCTTCAAGGGCATGGTCACGGGCAAGATCAAGGAGCTTATCGGGACCGAAGGCCGCCATTACGACGAATGTGTCGCCATCGGCCCCATGATAATGATGAAGTTCGTGACGCTCACCACGCGCGAATACAACCTGCCTACGACCGTATCGCTCAATGCCCTGATGGTGGACGGTACGGGCATGTGCGGCGCATGCCGCGTGAGCGTGGGCGGACAGACGCTCTTCACGTGTGTCGACGGCCCCGAGTTCGACGGCCACAAGGTCGATTTCGACGAGGCCATGCGGCGTCAGGCGATGTACCGCACGCAGGAGGGTGAGGCTAACGAGAAACATAAATGTGAGTGCTATGGCAAATAAGATTCCGCGCGTGGCGGTACGTGAGCAGGATCCTGCCGTGCGCGCCACAAATTTCGAAGAGGTATGCTACGGGTATAACGACGAGGAGGCGCGCCTCGAGGCGTCGCGCTGCCTCGGCTGCAAGCGTCCGCGCTGTGTGGAGGCCTGCCCCGTAAATATAAACATCCCGGCCTTTATCGCCGAACTGACGAAGGGTGACGTGGCGGCTGCGGCGGAGGTTATCGCCGCCGACAGCTCGCTGCCGAGCATCTGCGGACGCGTCTGCCCGCAGGAGACGCAGTGCGAGGGCTCGTGCGTGCTGGGAGTCAAGGGCGAGCCCGTGGCCATCGGCAAGCTGGAGCGTTACGTCGGCGACTGGCACCTTGCGCATGGCGATGTGGCGGACAGCCGCCGCTCGGCGTCGAACGGCCGCCGTGTGGCTGTCGTGGGAAGCGGCCCCGCGGGCCTGGCCTGCGCGAGCGACCTTGCGAAGATGGGGTATGAGGTTACGGTATTCGAGGCGCTACACAAACTGGGCGGCGTGCTGGTGTACGGTATACCCGAATTCCGCCTTCCGAAGGATAAGGTGGTGGCGCGCGAGATCGACACGCTGCGCACGCTGGGCGTGAAGTTCGAGACCGACGTCATCGTGGGCCGCACCGTCACGGTAGACTCGCTGATGGACGAGGAGGGCTTCGATGCCGTCTTCATCGGCTCGGGCGCTGGACTGCCGCGGTTTATGGGCATCGAGGGCGAGAACCTAAACGGTGTGGTCTCGGCCAACGAGTTCCTGACGCGTGCCAACCTGATGCACGCCTACGACGATGTGTACGACACGCCGATATATGTCGGCAAGCGCGTGGTCGTTGTCGGCGGCGGCAACGTGGCGATGGATGCCGTGCGCACGGCCAAGCGTCTGGGCGCCGAGGCTACGATCGTCTACCGCCGCAGCGAGGCCGAGCTTCCGGCCCGCCGCGAGGAGGTGCACCACGCCAAGGAGGAGGGCATCGAGTTCCGCATGCTGACCAACCCCACGCGGGTGCTGGGCAATGACAAGGGATGGGTGCGCGGAGTGTCGTGCGTACGCATGGAACTGGGCGAACCCGACGAGAGCGGTCGCCGCTCACCTGTTGTGGTCGAAGGTTCGGATTTTGATATCGAGTGCGACGTCGTGATCATGGCTCTGGGTACGTCGCCCAATCCGCTGCTGAAGCGCACGACGGCGGGTCTGGAGACCAACCGCCGCGGATGTATCGTGACGGACGAAGGAGGCGCAACAACGCGCCGCGGTGTCTTTGCCGGCGGCGATGCCGTGACGGGCGCCGCTACGGTGATCCTCGCCATGGGGGCGGGCCGCCGTGCCGCACGTTCGATCGACGAATATGTGCGCGGCAAGTATGCCGCAGAGTAGGCCGTAAGATATGCAACGAGAGGCCGGGACGTATTGAAATACGTCCCGGCCTCTCGTTTTGTCAGAATGTCATTCGGCGGCCTCGAGCGTGAAGACCCACTCTCCCGACGGCACCGTGCCGGCGTCGATGAAGTCGCTGCTGTCGCCCTTGCGGGGGCGTATGCGGCGGCCGTCGCGGCTGAGACGGAACTTGTGGCCGGGCGCGGGCAGCAGGATGCGGGCCTCGGTGTTGGCCGGTATGCGCACGCGGAGGCGGTATGTATCATCCGTGCGGTCGATGTCGACCTCGACGGTGCCGCGTATGGTAGGCACGGCGGCCGTGACATGGCGCAGCGACGATGTCTGCGGCCGTATCTCTATCGTGGCGGCGCCGGGGACGGTGGGCCTTACGCCGACAAGGCGCATGGGTATTATGTCGGCGGGGGCGGCGCCCCAGGCGTGGTTCCAGTCCTGGTTGGGCTTGAAACGGTTGTCCCATGCCTCGAAGGTGATGGTGGCTCCCGAGCGGATCATGTTGCGCCAACTGCGCAGGTCGTCCTTCGTGAGCAGGTGCAGGGCATGGTCGGCCTCGGCATGGTCGTAGAGGCCGTCGAGTAGGAACTGCGACGCGTAGACGCTGCATGCCATGTCGCGCGAGCGGACGTAGTCGATGACGCTCTGCAGGTATTCGTCGGGCACGAGCCCGAAAGCCAGCGGGAAGAGGTTGGCATGGAGCGAGCGGTGGTCGGTGCCGATGCCGTCGCGGTAGGTGCCCGTGGCGGGGTCGATCATCGCGTCGTTGAAGGCCTTGCGGAACGAGTCGCAGCAGGCCGCTATGTCGCGGGCCTCGTCGTGGCGGCCCAGGGCTTCGGCCATGCGCCCGAGCAGCTGCATGGCGCGGTAGTGGAAGGCGTTTACGACCGTATTGTAGTCGGTGAAGACGTAGTTGTCGTCCTCGCTGCCGCGCGGCCAGTCGACTATGTCGCTGATGTTGCCGTTGAAGCGTATCGAGCGGCGGAACGCCTCGGTTGATACGGTGTCGTCGGTGCGAGTCGAGATGAGACCGTTGTCGCGCTGCAGCGAGCGCAGCGTACGCGCCGCAAGCAGGTCGTAGTTGGCCTCGACGGAGCGCAGGTCTCCCGTGTAGAGGTAGTCGTTCCACGCTATGATCAGCGCCTGCAGGATCCACTCGGTGGGCCATGTGGGGTGTTGGAGCAGGTACTCCGACGAACGGCGCGCCATGGCATATTCGCGGTCGACGGCATAGTGCCCCAGCTGGTTGATTATGGCGTCGGCCTCGTAGGGTATGCGCTCGCGGTCGCCGTCGATGTATATGCCGAGGGCCGAGGTGGCCTCGATCGAGTAGCGGCACATCTTCCAGACGTCGTTCAGGGCGGCGTTGTCGGAGGCGAAGTGCGAGGCCGTGGCATCGAACGGATAGACAGCCGTAAGGCGTATGACGTCATCCGACGCCACGTCGCCCGCGTAATCCTCTATCTGGCAGTAGCGGAACGGTGCCACTTCGCCCACGTAGTCGGGCATGAGCACCGCCTGCGGGCCCGTGTTGCGGCGGTCGTGCGCGGGGACTATGTTGTAGGTGTGGCGTCCGCGCTGCAGGACGACGGGGTAGCGGTAGTAGCGAACCGTTCCCGGCGGGCGCGAGTCGATGCGGCCCTGTTTCATGGCCTCGCCTATGGCCACATATACCGTGTCGCCGCCTGCGGCCGACGTGAGGCTCACGCGCAGCGAGGCGAACGATGCGCGGCCGAAGTCGAGGAGCGTGGTGCGGCTGTCGAGGCGGCGGATGGTTGCGGCGGTTTCTGACCGCACGATCTGCGGGCGGTATGAGGGGGCGTAGGGTTTCAGCTCGGCCGCCGTGCGGAATGCCTGCACGTCGGACCACCCGCTCTCCCCGCCCGTATCGGTCGCGACCCGTACGCTCCAGAAATAGAGCCTGTCGGGCTGCAGGTCCTCGCCCCCGTAGCCGACGGCTGCGGATTGCGCGCTGCGTACCGTGCCGCTGTCCCATACGTTGCCACGGTGGGCGCGGGCGTCGGCCGCATTGTCGGCAACGATGATGCGGTAGCTCTTCTGCCGGGTGCCGCGGCCGCCGTCGGGGACGATCCATCCGAAGGTGGGGCGCGACGACCGTATCTCGGCAAAGGTGCGGTCGGCTGCTTGGCCGTCGGTGAGGTCGGCCACGCTCTCGCCCGTAGCCATGCCGTTGCGGTAGACCACGTGCGGATCCTTTACAAGGTCGGTCATAAGCCCCGTGGGGCGGTTGCAGGGGGTGTGGCGGTCGGTGGCCGCGTGGATATCGTGCAGCACGGCTGCCGCAAGCAGCAGGGTAGCCGCGAGTAAGTGAGGTTTCATGCGGGGAAAGTTTTAGGTAAGGGTAAATATAGTGTTTTTGGCTCGGAATGCCAAGTGCGGCGGCGTTTTTGTCGTCTGTTTTGCGGCGCGAATGAAAAAATTGCTATCTTTACAAGATAAAGCATGTTACGCGCACGGGCGGCATGTGGCGGCGTCGGTGCGCGGGAAGTCTGCTGCGTGTGACGGCGTAGGAAACGGAAACATTTATTATACAGACATATGAGCATAAAATTTCGATTGACAATCATGAATTTCCTGCAGTTCGCCGTGTGGGGATCCTACCTTACGTCGATGGGATCGTATCTGGCGGGTGCGGGAATGGCCTCTAACATAGGCCTCTTCTATGCCATGCAGGGCATCGTGTCGCTCTTCATGCCGGCACTCATCGGTATCATTGCCGACCGCTGGATCGAGGCGCAGCGGCTGCTCGGCATATGCCACGGCCTGGCCGCCGCCTTCATGCTCGGTGCCGGATACTACGCCATGACGGCGGGTGATGCCGTGGCCTTCGCGCCGCTGTTCGCCATGTACTCGCTGAGCGTGGCATTCTACATGCCGACCATAGCGCTGGCCAACTCGGTGGCATACAGTGCACTCGAAAAGAACGGCCTCGACCCCGTGAGGGCATTCCCCCCGATACGCGTATGGGGAACAGTGGGCTTCATCTGCGCCATGCTGGTGTGCGACTTCGCGGGATTCCAGACCGGATACATGCAGTTCATGCAGTGCGCAGCCATAGGATTCGTCTTTGCCGTCTACGCCTTCACGCTGCCGCAGTGCCCCGTGAGCGGCGGTTCGGCCAAGCGCGGTGTGGTCGATGTGCTGGGCCTGAGGGCCTTCACGCTCTTCCGCGACAGGCGTATGGCCGTGTTCTTCATCTTCTCGATGCTGCTGGGCGTGTCGCTGCAGATCACGAACGGCTTCGCCAACCCGTTCCTTACGTCGTATCGCGACATACCTGAATATATGTCGACCTTCGGCGCCAACCACGCAAATGCCCTGATTTCGCTCTCGCAGATATCGGAGACATTGTGCATACTGCTTATTCCCTTCTTCATGAAGCGTTACGGAATAAAGCGCGTAATGATCATCTCGATGCTGGCATGGGTGGGCCGTTTCGGCCTCTTCGGGCTGGGCAATCCCGGCGGTGGTGTGTGGATGTTCGTCCTTTCGATGCTGATCTACGGCGTAGCGTTCGACTTCTTCAACATCTCGGGTTCGCTCTTTGTCAACGAACAGACCGATGTCGAGATACGTTCGTCGGCGCAGGGTCTCTTCATGATGATGACGAACGGCATCGGAGCCACCATCGGCACGCTCGGTGCACAGGCCGTAGTCAACCATTTCGTATATAACGGATCGGAGGGAGTCGAGATGATCGCCGGATGGCAGACATCGTGGCTCATATTCGCCGCCTATGCTCTGGTTGTGACCGTCCTCTTTGCGATATGCTTCCGTTACAAGTACGACCCCAACGCCGCGCGCCACGGCAGATAATCTCCTGCCCGGCGTGCCATAAGGCCGCATGAACGGTTGATAAAGAAAAATCCCCCGGAGCGATCCGGGGGATTTTTTGTGCTGTGCACTCTCTGTTAGTGCGAGCCGTGACCGCCCGGGCCGGGGCCGCCCATCGGGGGACCCATGCGGCGTGCGCCGCTGCTCTTGCCGTCGGAGATGCCGTAGTCCGACAGTACGCGCGAGCCTTTCTTGCCGAAGACACGCAGGTTGTAGTTGAACTGCACGGTGAAGTAGCGGCCGATGACGCTGTTCCACGAGTTCTGCGTGTAACCCGAGCCGGTGGTGCGGGCGAACGAGGTGTTCTGGTTGAAGATGTCGTTCACGCCGACCATTACCTCGCCCAGCTGGTTGCGGAAGATCTTCTTGCCGATGTAGGCGTTGCAGAGCGTGTACGAGTCGTTATAGTCGTTGGTGTAGCCTATGTACTGCACGTACGATGCCGAGGCCGTGAAGGTGAATCCCTTCCAGAAGACGGTCTTGAGCGAGCCGTTGGCCGAGTGGTTGAAGTACTCGTTGCGCTTGCCGCCCGAGGCCAGCGAGTTGTCGGCCACGTTGTAGGTACCGTTCCACGAGAGGGTGAAGTCGACGTTCTCCGAAATGTTGCTGCCCAGTACGACGTTGGCGTCGTAGCCCATGTTGCTGGCCATGTTGCGCTCGCCGTTAACCAGCGACGGCAGCTTCGAGTAGGTGACGCCGGCCATCACGTTGAGGTTGCACTTGATGGGGTTGATCGGCAGACCGTAGCTGATGTGGGTGCGCAGGCTCATGTAGCCGTCGACGTTCTCGTAGGTCGAGTACTGTATGGGGCGCGAGCCTATCTCGTCGACTACGTCCTGCGGAATGTTGTCGCCCGTGTACATGCTCGACGATATGTAGTCCTGCGTACGCTGGAACGAGAACATCCACATGAAGGTGCGGCCCTTCTCGAGGTTGGTGTTGTTGTAGTGGAAGTTGATGCGGTGCGAGTAGGCGGGGTTCAGGTTCTCGTTACCGCGCGATACGTACTGCATGTCCGATATGTCGAGCAGGTTCTGCAACTGCGTGATGCGCGGGTCGTCGGTGCTCGACATCACGAACAGGCGGATCGAGTTCTGCGGGTTGATGTTGAAGTTACCCATCAGGAAGTAGGTGAAGTCGTTGTACGAGCGCTTCACGGGTTGCGTGTTAACCGACTCGACGCGTCCGTTGAGGGTCGAGTACTGGTAGTTGAGGTTCAGCACGACGGTGTTCTTCTCCTTGCTGAAACGGAAGCCGGGGCCTACGCGGTGTGTCGTGTAGTCGCTGCGGTACATGTTCGAGAGCTGCGGGTCGAGCTGACCGTTGGTGTAGGTGTCGTCGGTGCCGAAGTTGTAGGTCTCCTTGTCGCGCTGCTGGCCCGTGTAGTCGACACGGTAGGCGAGCGTCACCTGCGAGTACTTAGATACGGGCTCGGCGTAGGTGAGCGATCCTGCGAGGTTGGTGTTGTCCGACTCGGTCTCCTCCTTCAGGTGGCGCAGCAGGGGCGAGTAGGTGCCGTCGCCGTTGTCCACGGTCTCCTGGTTCGAGTAACTCTTCGAGTCGTTGTTGTTGTCGCGCATGCCCAGACGGAAGTCGGTCGTCAGAAGGCGTCCCGCCTTGCCCAGCTTTACGCGGTACTGGATGAACTCGTTGAGGTTGAAGCCTCCGCGGTTGGCGTCGTTGCCGTTGGCGATGATGTTATAGAGGTTGTCGCCATACTGCACGCCGTCGGTGCGGCTGAAGGGGTCGTAGGTCTGGAAACTGAGGCCCGTACGCGACATGAGCGAGTGGTTCTCAGCTATGCGCCAGTCGACACGTGCGTTGAGACGGTTGTTGTAGTTGAGGTTGTCCGAACGGCCCTCCTGCTCGAGCGTACCCAGATCCTCGAGCGGAGCCTCGTACCACTTGATCGTCTGCGAGAGGTTCTTGGTGCGCGTGCGGTTGAAGAAGTAGCTGGCCTGGAGCTTGACCTTCTCGTCCTCGCCCCACGAGTCGGAGTAGTTTACGCCGAGCGAACCGACGTTCGCAACACCGCTCTGCGGGCGTACCATATACTGTCCGACGCCACCGCCCATGCCGCCGCCCATGCCGCCGGTCGAGCCCGAGACGTCGAGGATGTCCTCGAACGAGAAGTTCTGCTGGTTGATGTTGTTCAGAAGGCCGATGAGCGATACACGGCTCGAACCGTTGAACATGTTGACGTTACCGCCGAGGATGTATTTGTTCGAGCTGGTGATCTCGTCGGTGTCGGGCTGGTAGCCGTAGCCGGCGTAGAGCTTGCCGAAGAAACCCTGGCGCATGCTTTCGTGCGTTACGATGTTGATGGCCTTGTATCCCTCGCCGTCGTCCATGCCCGAGAACTCGGCGTTGTCGCTCAGTTTGTTGTACACCTCTACACTCTTCACGGCCTGTGCGGGCAGCGAGTTGAGCGCCGTGGCGACATCCTCGCCGAAGAACTCCTTGCCGTCGACGAAGATCTTCTGCACGGTTTCACCCTGTGCCTCGACTGTGCCGTTGGTGATGGTGATGCCCGGCATCTTCTTCAGCAGGCCCTCCATGTCGGCGTCGTTTGCCACCTTGAAGGCCTCGGCGTTGTAGCTCACCGTGTCACCCTTCTGTGAGGTGCGGATCGACTGCACCTCCTTTACGACGGTCTCGATCTTGGTCGTCGAGGCGGCAAGCTCCACCGTACCCAGGTCCTTGGTCGAGGCCGTTACGGTGACGTTCTGCTTGAGGTCGTCGTATCCCAGGAACGAGACGGTCATCTCGTAGTCACCCTTTTTGAGCCCGACAATGTCGGCCTTGCCGTTGAAGCCCGACGTGTAGTATCGGGGGTCGCCGCTGCCGTCGGCAAGCTTGAACTCGATGACCGCACCGGCGATGCCCTCCTTGCTCTCGGCGTCGACCACGGTCATGGTTACCTTGCCGCCCTGCGCGTATGCGACCGCAGCGAGGCAGGTAATGAAAAGTGTTGATAGAAATCTCTTCATGCTTAGTTGTATTTCGTTTTCGATTTTATTCGGGATGGCGGGTCGGTACTGAAAACCGGTTACGAAGGTACGTAATAATCGTTGAAAATGGCCTTTCGGGTCGGTGAATCGACAAAATCGGGGTGTCAACAGACCATTGACACCCCTCCGAAAAACAACCTAATTTCCATTACTGCCCTAGAATGGATTCTATGGGATTCCTTTGAAGAAAGGACTGAATATTTAGAATCCCATGCCGTTGTCGAAACCGCCGCCCTGGCCCGGTCCGCCGAAGCCTTCACCCATGGGGCGCTGGAATCCTCCCTGTGCGGGGAATCGTCCGCGGCTCTGCTGGGCCTGCTGCTGTTTCAACCATTTCTTATATTGCGATGCATCGAGTAACTTCTGCATCTGCTCGTCCAAAGCCTTCTCGCGCGCCTTCTGCTTCTCGCGCTGCTCCTGCATGATCTTGCGCATGGCCTCCATCTCCTTCTGCTGCTCGGCCGCATTGCTGAGGTAGATGTTGTATACCTCCTTCTTCTGTTCATCGGTAAGTTCCAGCGTCTTGCTCAGGTTCTCGACCCTTCTCTCGGCAATCTGCTCGGGAGTGAACTGCTTGCGCTCGGGGCGCTGCTGCTGTGAACCGAAGTCCTGTGCCGAGGCGGTGCCCATTATGAGGGCTGCAGCTGCGGTGAGTATGGTTATGCGTTTCATGTGTCGTGTCGTTTTGTTTCTTCTTCGTTGACATTGCAAAGATACGGACGGTGCTGCCGAAAAGATCGACAGCGCCGGTAAAACGACCAAATACATCCGGTGAATCGCCTAATCGGCGGGGTGAATCGCCGTGAGCCACTGCTTGAACTCGGGTACGCGCGTCTTCGAGATGATGATTCGTTCGGGCGTCTCCACCGTGAGGTTGAGCGACAGGCGGCTGCCGAACCACACGGTTATGTCCTTTACGGCCTTGCGCGAGATGATGAACTGGCGGTTGGCACGGAAGAAATCGTCGGCGGGCAGCTGCGACTGCAGCATCTCGAGCGTGCGGTCGACGATGTATCGCTCGCCCGTGTAGGTGAAGGCCGACACCTTTTCGTTCGAGGTGTAGAAGTAGGCCACGCTGTCGATATATAAAGGTATGATCTTGTCCTTGTAGTGCACCAGGAATACATGCTGGCTGTCCTGCTTGGCCTTCTCGATCATCTCGTCGACGCGGCCCTTGTAGTCGGAGCGTTCGCTGCGCGTCAGGCGCGCGAACTTGTCGATGGCGTGCTGCAGGTCCTCGGCCTTGATGGGCTTGAGCAGGTAGTCGATGCTGTTTACCTTGAATGCCTGCAGCGCATACTCGTCATAGGCCGTGGTGAAGATTATCGGCGCGTCGATCTGCACCGAGTCGAATATGCGGAACGACTCGCCGTCGGCCAGGTGTATGTCCATGAATACGAGGTCGGGCTCGGTCTGCGTCGTGTCGCGGAAATATTCCACCGTGTCCTCGATGCTCTCCAGCACGGCGAGCACCTCGTAATCGGGGGCTACCTTGCGCAGTATGGCCTGCAGGTTTACGGCAGCGGCCGTTTCGTCTTCGACTATGAGTACTTTCATCGCGTTATGGTTTTTTGCAGAGGCAGACGTACGGTGAACTCGTCGTCGGTCTCGATTATCTCAATGTCATGTCCCGTAATGAGCTGCCAGCGGCTGCGCAGGTTCTTCAGCCCGATACCCGTGCAGGGTTCGGGCTCGAGCTTCGGCCGCTTGCGGTTCGATACCACCAGTACGGGGCCCTCGGTGCGTATCGACACATGGAAGGGCTGCTTGCGCGTGATGGTGTTGTGCTTGACTGCGTTGCCTATAAGCGGCTGGAGCGAGAGCGCCGGCAGCGTCCAGCTGTTGTATTGCGGGTCGATGTCGATGTCGAAGAAGAGCTTGTCGGCATAGCGCACCTTGAACAGCTCGCCGTAGGCCTTGGCGAAGCCGATCTCCTCCTCGAGCGTGGTGGAGGTGTTCTGTCCGTTCTGTATGATGTAGCGGAAGGTGTACGACAGCTGGTCGATGTATGCCAGCGCCTTGTCGGAGTCGTTTTCGCGCACGAGCATCGAGAGCGAGTTGAGCGAGTTGAAGAAGAAGTGGGGGCTGATCTGTCCCATGAGCATGTCGTAGCGCGTCTGCAGGTTCTCGTTGCGCAGGCGTTCGTTTTCGAGCAGTATCTGCTGCTGCTGCGACATGAGTCCGTAGATGCGGCCGTAGAGGATGGCCACAACCAGCACCACCGTGCACTTGAGTATGACGATCAGGTCGAGCGGCATGTGCTTGCTCTGGAAGATCATGAGCACGCGTCCCGTCTGCCACTCGATGAACGGTGCGAAGAAGTAGCATACGAATGCCGCCACCAGCGCCAGCGCGCAGCGTTGCAGGTAGGACTTGGTCGAGTAGTTGTCCTTGCCGACGCGGGCCGTGATGATGGTCATGAGCAGGAACGACAGCACGAAGTAGTAGAGCAGCTGCACGGCCACGTCCTGGTTGCGCTTGGGGCGGTCGAAGATCATCGGGGCGTTAATCTCGTTGCCGTTCTGCCGTATGACCTCGTCTACGATGGGGTTGGCGTCACCCTTCGATGGGAAGATGGTGCAGACGATGCTGTCGCCGTCCTTGAGGTTGTACCACTTGATCTTGCGGTTGGTGGCGTAGACGCTGTCAATGCGTATCGAGTCGACACCCTCGGCGGGCGAGAAGTGGCGCTCGCATACGATGTATCCGTAGCCGTCGCGCGAGATGTGAAGCTGCCCCTTGCGGTGCTGCTTGATAAAGAGCGGCCGCTCGTTGCGCAGTTTCTGCTGCTCGGTGGTCTCGCGGCGCTCCACCATCACCGACAGCAGGTAGGAGAAGTTGACCACGAGGGTCACAACCAGGGCTATCAGTATGTTGAGCGCTGCGGCCGATTGCTTGAGTTTGAATTTCATCATGTCGTCCGATTTTTATGGTTCCCATTCCATCGGAGGGCGCGGTCTTCGGATTGCAGGTTGTCGTTCGGTGGGTTGATTTACTCCTCGTACCACGAGGCGTAGGTGCGGTAGTCGTGCGCCGTACGCTTTACGATCTGCTCGCGCTGCTCGGGCGTCACCTCGCGTATCTTGCGGGCGGGCACGCCGGCGTAGAGCGAGTTGGGCTCGAGTTTCGAGTTCGAGAGGACCAGAGCGCCTGCGGCGATGATGCATCCCGAGGGTATCTCGGCGTTGTCGAGGACGATGGCACCCATGCCGATGAGGCAGTTGTCGCCGATGATGCCGCCGTGGATGACGGCGTTGTGGCCCACCGATACGTCGTTGCCTATGTGTGTCTGCGAGGGGTGGGGCGAACCGTCGTAGAGGGTGTGTATTACGGCGCCGTCCTGTATGTTGGTGCGGTCGCCTATGGTGATGGTGTTCACGTCGCCGCGGAGCACGGCGTTGAACCATATCGACGAGTCGCGGCCTATGGTGACGTCACCGATGATGACGGCCGTCTCGGCCACGAATGTGCCTTCGCCTATCGTGGGGGTATGTCCCCTCACCTCCTTTATATATGCCATATAAGTTACGTTGGTTTTGAAAATTTACTCTTTTCCGGTTGCCTGGCTCTCGGCCTGCTTGGCGTGCTGCCACAGCTCCTCCATCTGCTCGGGCGTAAGGTCTGTGAAGAGGCCCCCGTCGCGCTCGGCCTCGCTCTCCATGTGGTTGAAGCGCGAGATGAACTTCTTGTTGGCGCGCTCGAGCGCCAGCTCGGGGTCGATGCCGTAGAGGCGGCACATGTTGACCATCGAGAAGAGCAGGTCGCCCACCTCGTCGGTCATGCGGTCGCTGTCGCCGCGGCGCATCTCGGCCTCTACCTCGGCCGTCTCCTCCTTCACCTTGTCCCAGATATCCTCCTTGCGGCCCCAGTCGAAACCTGCGCTCGAGGCTTTCTCGCCTACGCGGAACGCCTTGACCATGGCGGGCAGCGAGCGGGGTACGCCGCCCAGGATGCCGCCCTTGCGGTTCTTCTTGCGGAGCTTGAGCGCCTCCCAGTTCTTGAGCACCTCGTCGGGCGTGTCGGCGTGGATGTCGTTGTAGACGTGCGGGTGGCGGTATATGAGCTTGTCGCACTCGGCGTTGGCCACGTCGGCGAAGTCGAAGGCGCCGGCCTCCTCGCCCAGTTTCGAGTAGAAGACCACGTGCAGGAGCAGGTCGCCCAGCTCCTCGCGTATGCCTTCCATGTTGTTGTCGGCAATGGCGTCGACAAGTTCGTAAGTCTCTTCTATGGTGTTGTTGCGCAGCGACTCGAAGGTCTGCTCGCGGTCCCACGGGCACTTTTCGCGCAGCGTGTCCATCACCTCGAGCAGGCGCCCGGCGGCTTGGAGTTTGTTTTCGTAGTTCATGTAAATACAGAATTATCCGTTTACAAAGTTACCATTTTTTCGACAGGAAATGTTAACTTTGTAACAGATAAATTTCAAAAATATGATGATCAGGCATTTGCTTGCGGCCATCTCCGCGTTGGTGCTCGTCGTCGGCCCGTCTGTGGCCGTGGCGGAGAATATCGTGCCCGAACCTCGAAGCTATGAGAAAAGGAACGGAGTATTTACCATACTAACAACAACTAAGATTACACACTACCCTGAACTCCGTTCCTTGGCAAAGTACCTGGCGGAATTTCTTCCGCTCCCGGTTCGTGAATATAACGGAGAGGCTGGCGGCGATATTGTGTTGCGGCTGAATAAAAATTTGGCCGACGAGGAGTACCGTCTCAGCATCGGCGAGCAGGGCATCGTGATCGAGGGCGGCGCCTATGGCGGTGCCTTCAACGGCGTGGAGACCCTTCTGCAGCTGCTGCCCGCAAAGGTATATTCAGGTGCGATGGCGCTGCCCGTGATGGTGGGGTGCTGCGAGGTAGAGGATGCCCCGCGCTTTGCCTACCGCGGTTTCATGCTCGACGTCAGCCGCACGTGGATGACGGCCGGCGAGGTGAAGCGTTTCATCGCCGTGATGGCCCACCACAAGATCAACAAGCTGCACTTCCATCTCACCGACGACGAGGGGTGGCGTGTCGAGATCCTCTCGCATCCCGAACTGGCCGAGGTGGGAGGCTTCCGCGGCGGTGACTCGCCCGTGGCGGCCATCTACGGCAAGTGGGGCGAGCGCTACGGCGGTTACTACACGCAGCAGGAGCTGCGCGACATAGTCGATTATGCCGCCGTGCGCAATGTCGAGATCATCCCCGAGATCGACCTGCCGGGACACAGCCGCGACCTTGCGAAGGTGATGCCCGGGGTGTTGTGCAACTACGAACCAACGCTAACGGCGTCGGCCGGATATGACCGCCGCAACGTGCTTTGCGCTGCGAAGGAGTCTAACTACACCCTGTTGAAGGATATTTTGGGCGAGATAGCGGCGATATTCCCCTCGCGGTATATCCATATCGGCGGCGACGAGGTCGCCTTCTCGCAGTGGCTTGAGTGTCCCGACTGCAAGGCGCTGATGGCGGCCCGGGGCATGAAGGACGGCGAGGAGCTGCAGGCCCTGTTCATGGGCCGCCTTGCGGAGATAGTCGAGGGACTGGGAAAAGTTCCCTGCGTATGGAACGAGGCCGTTGCCGGCGGGCGCTTCACGCGCACCTCGCAGGTGTATGGATGGGAGAGCATAGCGGCTGCGCGCAAGGCTGCGGCTGACGGCTATCAGACGGTGGTGATGCCGGGGCAGTACTTCTACTTCGACATGCGCCAGAGCCAGCGCGAGGACGGACATATATGGGCCGCGATATTCGACGCGCGCAAATGCTACTCGTTCGACTTCACGGAGCAGGGCTTTACGGCCGACGAGATGCGCAACGTGCAGGGCGTCGAGGCGAGCTTCTTCAGCGAGGCCTATCTCGCGCACCGCGGCATGGAGCCCGATTACCTCTATTATATGACCTATCCGCGCATCTGCTCGCTGAGCGAGATAGGGTGGTGCGGCGACAGCCGTTCGTGGGATGACTTCTACGGCCGGCTTACGGCGGGCCACTACAGCCGTCTGGCCGCCATGGATGTCGATTTCCGCCTCTTCCCGCCGAAGGTGTCGTATGCCGACGGGGTGCTGACGGCATCGGCCGACGACCACTCGCGCCTTTACTATACCGTTGTTGGCGAGGATGGTACGGAGCATGAATATAAGGGCCCCATCACGACCGACAAGCCGCAGCTTTATGCCTTTCGCAGCCGTTTCGGCGGGGCCGTGAGCCCCGAGGCGGGTGTCGAGGCGCGGTTCCGCATGGCGCAGCCCGCCGTGACGGTGACCTCGTCCATACCTTCAAGCACGCGCTACCCCTACACCAATGCCGCGTCGTACGACGGCCGCATAGCCTACACGGGCCGCACCTGCAAGCTGGACGACTGGATTCTCTACACGTTCGACGAGCCTGTCCGCTGCCGCCGAATGGAGATCCGCACGGGTTACATCCAGTTGCGCCGCTGCATCTTCGAGCAGGGATACGTCGAGGTGAGCGAGGATGGCGAGACATTCCGCCGCATAGGCGATCTGGAGAGCGGCATAGGTGTTATCGACAACCCCGATTACGCGATCAAGGCTGTGCGCATAGTCTCGACGAAGGAGGGTAACGGCGAGGCATTCGTCACGCTGCAGTCGCCGTTGGTATATCCCCTGCTGCAATAGCTGCCGGCATTGTATGAAACAAAAAAGCCGCACCTTTCGGGGTGCGGCTTTTTTTGTTGCCGTTGTCGACCGTTACGATCGGATCTGCGCTCCGGCGCGGGCCTCGAGCTGACGCGCGAGGTTGGCCATGGCCTTCTCGATGGTCTTGTCGTTGAGCGTCTGCGTCTTGTCCTCAAGCGTGAAGCTCAGGGCGTACGACTTCTTGCCCTCGGGCAGCTTGTCGCCCTCGTAGACGTCGAACAGGACTACGCGCTTGAGCAGCTTCTTCTCCGTGGCGAAGGCTATGTCGCGCAGCTGCGAGAAGGTGACACCCTTGTCGACGAGCAGCGCAAGGTCGCGCTTCACCTCGGGGAACTTCGACAGCTCCTCGGCTGCGATACGGTGCTTCGAGGCGGCGTTGATCAGCGTCTCGAACTCTATCTCGGCGAAATATATCTCCTGCTTGATGTCGAACATGCGGCGCAGCCTGGGCGATACGACACCCATGCGTACGATCTCGCGCTTGCCCTGTGCGAGCGAGATGGCGTCGGCGAAGAGGTCGCACTCCACGGTCTCGCAGCGCAGCGAGTAGATGTCGATGCCGAAGCGGCGCAGCAGCTTCTCGACGGCGGCACGCAGCGTGTAGAACGATACGGGCGCGGGCTTCGAGTTCCACGACGGGGCGGCGTCGGCACCCGTCACGGCGATGGCCATGCGGTATTTCTCGCTGTAGCGGTCGAGCGGTTTCTCGCTCTCGACGCTCTGGTCGTAGTAGTAGCAGTTGCCTACCTCGTATATCTTCAGGTCGCCGTTGCGGTGGTTGATGTTAAGCTGCACGGCTTCGAGCGTGTTGAACAGCAGCGTCTGGCGCAGTACGTTGAGGTCGGCGCTCAGGGGGTTGAGTATGCGTACGCATGCCGACGAGGGGTATGACGTCAGGCCGTCGTAGTAGGCACCCTTGGTGAGCGAGTTTGACATGATCTCGGTGTAGCCGTTGGCCGAAAGGAAATCCGAGGCGATGTTCACCAGGCGGGTCTTGTCGGGCTTCGGGGCATATGAGAGCGTCGAGTTGACATGCTGCGGGATCTCGACGTTGTTGTATCCGTAGATGCGCAGGATGTCCTCTATGAGGTCGGCCTCGCGGCGTACGTCGACGCGGTAGGGCGGTACGGCTACCGTGAGCGTGTCGTCCTTCTGCGAGAGGACCTTCACCTCCAGCGCGTCGAGGATCGTGCGTACGGTCAGCTCGGGTATGTGCTTGCCCACGAGCGAGTCGATGCGCGTGAACGATATGTCGAACACGAAGTCCTGTGCCGGCGTGGGGTTGATGTCGGTGATCTCGCTCGAGATCTTGCCTCCGGCCAACTCCTTCATCAGCAGGGCGGCGCGCTTGAGGGCGTAGACCTGGATGTTGGGGTCGATGCCGCGCTCGAAGCGGAACGAGGCGTCGGTGTTGAGGCCGTGGCGCTTGGCCGACTTGCGGATCGACACGGGGTTGAAGTATGCGCTCTCGAGGAATACGTTGGTGGTGGTGTCGCTGATGCCCGAGTCGAGGCCTCCGAACACGCCGCCTATACACATCGGGCGCTCGGCCGAGCATATCATCAGGTCCTCCGACGAGAGCTTGCGCTCCACGCCGTCGAGCGTGACGAAGGGCGTGCCCTCGGCGCAGTTGCGCACGACGACCTTGCGGCCCTCGATCTTGTCGGCGTCGAAGGCGTGCAGGGGCTGTCCCAGCTCGAAGAGCACGTAGTTGGTTATGTCGACCAGGTTGTTCTTGGGGTTGATGCCCGCGGCGCGCAGCTCGTTCTGCATCCACTCGGGCGAGGGGGCTATCTTGCAGCCCGTGACCGTGAGGCCCGCATAGCGCGGAGCGGCGGCGCTGTTCTCGACGACGATCTCGACGGGCATGTCGTGGTTGTCCACGGCGAACGCCTCGACCGAGGGCAGCGTGAGCTTCACCTGCTTGCCGCGGCTGCGCAGGTAGGCGGCCAGGTCGCGTGCCACGCCTATGTGCGAGGCCGCGTCGATGCGGTTGGGCGTGAGTCCTATGCCGATAAGGTAGTCGTCCTTGATATGCAGGTAGTCGTGTGCCGGCATGCCCACGGGGGCGTCGGCCGGCAACTCCATGATGCCGGCGTGGTCCGAGCCTATGCCCAGCTCGTCCTCGGCACAGAGCATACCCATCGACTCGACGCCGCGGATCTTGCTGCGCTTGATCTTGAAGGCCTCGTCGCCGCCGTTGGGGTAGAGCACCGCACCGATGGTGGCGCAGAGCACCTTCAGTCCCTTGCGGCAGTTGGGTGCGCCGCATACGATGCGCAGCGGGGCCTCGGCGCCGACCTCCACCGAGGTGATGTGCAGGTGGTCCGAGTCGGGATGGTCCTCGCACTCGACAACCTCGCCGACCACGACGCCCGCCAGACCGCCGCGGATGGTCTCCACCTTACGGAAATCCTCCACCTCGAGACCTATGTCGGTGAGTATTTTCGCCGTCTCTTCGGCCGAGATGTCGAGGTCGATGTACTTTTTCAACCAGTTGAATGATATCTCCATGATATGTCGTGTTTTTAGTTTCGTTCGTGTAAAAGACTGACAAATATACGAAGATTTCGCGTAATATGATCATCGCGAGGCCGAAATATGCCCCTCTCCTCGGTGCCGTGCGGCCCGAACGAAACATACCGCCATCCCCGAGGGGGTGGCGGTATGTCATGCGCGCGGGTGGTGTGGCGGATCAGTTGCCGCCCGTGAAGCGGTAGCTGCCCGAGCCCACCTCGATTACCAGTTCGTCGCCCTGCTGCTCGACGCGGCGTACGCCGTCACCCGTCGCGGCCTTCACGCCGAAGGCGGCGGGTATGCGCAGCGTGGCCGTGGTGTTGCACGGTACGGTTATGTTCCACTCGAAGGTGCCCTCGCCGCGACTCCACTCGCTGGCGATGGTGCCGTAGGCCGAGTCGAAAGACGTCTTCACGTGGCCGAGACCCTCGGGGAAGACGGGCGACATGTCTATCTTCTTGAATGCCTGGCTGCCGTCGGCGCACTTGATGCCCGCCAGATCCTCGTAGTACCATATCATCAGGTCGCCCAGCAGCATGACGTGGTTGGCCGAGTTCATCGCCGGGTCGGCCGTGTCGCCGTTCCAGAGCTCCCATATCGTCGTGGCGCCCTTGGCTATCATGTAACCCCAGCTCGGGTAGTCCTCGTTGGTGGCTATGCGCAGCGCCAGATCCTCGCGTCCGCGCTCCGACAGGCCTCGCATCAGGTGCTGTATTCCCAGCACGCCGGCGCTGACGTGGCCGTCAAGCTCGACTTCGGTCTTGTGGACGATGTTGTCGAAGACACGCTCCTCGTAGCCCTCGGGTACAAGGCCCAGGCGCAGCGAGAGGAGGTTGCCCGTCACCGTATTGTTGCCGTAGCGTGCCGTGGCGGGGTCGAAGAACTGCTCGTTGTAGGCCTTCTTGATGCGGTCGGCCAGCTGCAGGTAACCCTCCACGTCCTCATCCTTGCCGCAGATGCGGGCGAAGCGGGCCATCTTGTGCAGCAGGTCGTAGAAGACGGTGGTGCTGAGGATCGGGCCTGCGGTCTTGCGCGCGGGGTCCTGCGAGTGGATGAGCGTCTGCGACTCGGGCGGCATGCACCAGTCGCCGTAGGTGTCGTTCACGATTACGCCGTTCTGCATCGAACGCTCGCATGTGTACTCGATCCACTTCTTCATGGCGTCGTAGTGGCGTCGTATGGCGCGGTCGTCGCCGTAGTGGCGGTAGAGCATGTCGGCGCAGTAGAAGAAGGCCGACGACCACGTCACCTCGTTGTTGTAGAGGGTCCAGTAGCGCGGCGATACCGACGAGATGGCGCCCTCGGGGCTTTGCGAATCCTCGATGTCCTGCAGCCACTTGTCGTAGAGCAGCGCGTTGCCGAAGATGTAGGCCTCGCCGCTGGCTCCCGTGGCGCGGTCGCCCAGCCATCCCATGCGCTCGTCGCGCTGCGGGCAGTCGGTGGGCATGCCGCGGTAGTTGCCGCGAATGCCCCAGTAGGCATTGCGGTGTATCTGGTCGAGCAACGGGATCGAACTCTCGAAGTGTCCCGTCGTGGCCATGTCGTCGTAGAGGACATAACCCGTCATGTCGTCGGCCGAGGGGGTGTAGTCCAGTCCGTCGATCTCGACATAGCGGAACCCGTGGTAGGTGAAGCTCGGACGCCACTCGAAGGCGCCGTCGCGTGCCGGCGTGTAGATGTCCATGGCGCGGGCCGAACGCAGGTTGGCCGTGTAGAGCGTCGAGTCGGGGTTGAGAATCTCGGCGAAGCGCATCGAGACGGGCTTGCCGGCGTGGCCGTTGAACCTTACGCCGAGCCAGCCGACCATATTCTGGCCCATGTCGACGATGATCTTGCCGTCGGCGCGAGCCGTCACGCTCAGGGGCTTTATCTCATCATGTATGGTGATGTTGGGGTTGGGCTGCGCATGGAGCCTGCCTCCGGGATTCTTCATGACGTCGGCGCGTTTCCATGCCGAGTCGTCGTACTGTACGGTGTTCCACCCCGTAAGTTCGAGGCGGGCGTCGTACTCCTCGCCGTCGAACTCGTTGTTGGCCACGATCGGGCCGCGCGAGGTGACTCGCCACGAGGTGTCGCTCACGACGGCCTCCTTGGTACCGTCGGCGTACTCTATCTCGAGGCGCGAGAGTAGCGACGGCAGTCCGAAGTGCATGATGCCGCCCGAGCGCATGGTGAAGTAGCGGCCGTTGCCGAGCATTACGCCCAGCACGTTGCGGCCCTTGCATATCATGTCGGTGACGTCGTACGTATTATAGTATACGCGTGACGAGTAGAGCGACGGCGTGGGCGAGAGGACATCGCCGCTGACACGTTCGCCGTTGATGTATGACTCCGACGAACCCAGTCCGCTGATGTAGAGCACGGCGCGCTTGACCTTGCCCTTCGTGTCGAACGTCTTGCGCAGGTAGCGGGCCGCCAGGCGGGTGTTGCCCTGATCGGTCTCGCCCTCGTTCGACATGGCGTTCTCGCCGATCCACTCGGCCTGCCACTCCGACTCGTCGAGGATACCCATCGACCATCGGTTGATCTCGCTCCATCGTCCCTCGCCGAGGTTGGTGTCGACCTTGACGCGCCAGAAATACTCGGTGCGCGAGGCGAGGGCCGGGCCGCCGTACTCGACGAGGAGCGAACGGTCGGAGATGACCTTGCCCGAGTCCCATATGAGGTTTTTGCCGCGCTTGAGGTCTGATGCCGATGCGGCTACCTGTATGCGGTATGAGGTCTGCCGGACGTCGCGGGCGTCGGAGGCCGTGTTCCACGAAAAGAGCGGTCGGGGCGATTCTATTCCCGAGGGATTGGTCTTCATGTCGGTAAGCAGACGCTCGGTGCGTACCGGCGCGGCTGCGGTGCAGGTGAGGCTCCATCCCAGGAGCGTGAGCACGACGAACAGCAGAAATTGTTTCTTGATCATGTTGCGTGTTTTTAATATAGATTGGTATTTTCTACAAAAATAGGGAAATAATTCCGTACGGCGACTGTCTGAAATGATTTTGCTTGTTGCCGAAATGACGGAGCGCGGACCCGTCGGGCCCGCGCTCCATGTCATTAATGTATAGGTACCGCTAACGGCTGCCGAAGTAGAGGAACACCATACCGATGATGATCAGCACCATGTCGACGGCCTTGGCCCGCAGGTTGCGTTCGCGGAAGAGCAGCGCGCCGCATGTGAACGACACCACAACCGAGCCGCGGCGGATCATCGACACGACCGATATCAGGGCGTCGGCATCGCTCAGGGCGATGAAGTAGACCATGTCGGCGGCCGTAAGCAGCACGGAGATCATGGGTATGGCCCACGACCAGTGGAACGCCGTGCCGCGGCTGCGGCCGAAGGCGCGTATGGCGCTCATGGCCACGATCATGATGATGAGCTGGTAGAGGTTGTACCACCCCTGTACGAACAGGGGCTGCAGGTGCTGCATGAGGTAGCGGTCGTAGAGTCCGCTGGCGGCACCGAGCAGAGCGGCGGCGGCCACGCATACGATCCACACGTTGTGCGTGAAGTCGATGCCCTCGCGCCGTCCGGCGCGGCTGAGCATGAAGAGCGACACTACGGCCAGCGCCACACCAGTCCATTGCAGCAGGTTGAGCCGCTCGCCGAAGATGATGAATGCGCCGAGGAGAACCATCACGGGGCGCGTGGCGTTGATCGGGCCGACGATGGTGATCGGCAGGTTTTTTATGCCGTAGTATCCGAATGCCCACGACGAGAGCACGATGGCGGCCTTTGCGGCCACGAGCAGGTGGTCGTGTGCCGTGCCGAGGGGTATCTGGTAGGGGGTGCCGTCAAACCATCCGCCGCCGCAGAGGGCCGAGACGATCGAGGGCAGGAATATGAGCGACGAGAACAGCGTGTTGAGCAGCAGCACCGCCGGGACGGAGTTGCCGCGCAGGGCCTGTTTCTTGGCCACATCGTAGAATCCCAGCAGCAGGGCCGAGAGGAATGCGAGTATCAACCACATGGCGAGAGTGTTTTGTGTCGCGGCCTATTCGGTGAGCATGCCGATTATGAGGCACGCGGCCAGCAGCGAACTTGCCAGGCCGTTCAGCGTGCCGAAGGCTATGCCTATGTTCTTCTGGTGGCCGGGCGTGACGAGTATGTGCTCGGCGACGAGCAGTGCCACGAATATTGCCGTGCCCGTGTAGACCCATGCGCTTGCGGGGAGCATTGTCACGAACCACACGAGGGCGGCAACGCTCACAACGTGCAGGCCGATGCTTATGTTGAGGGCCGTCGTTACCGAAAAGCGCGCCGGTATGGAGTGCAGGCCGTGGGCGCGGTCGTAGTCGCGGTCCTGCAGGGCGTATATTATGTCGAAGCCGCCGCACCATGTCATCACCAGCAGCGACAGCACGCAGGGCGCCAGGGCGAAGTGTCCCGTCACGGCGATGTATGCGCCCACGGGGGCGATGCCGAGCGACAGTCCGAGCACCAGATGTGCCAGCGAGGTGAAGCGCTTGCAGTAGCTGTACGACATTATGACGAAGAGCGCCACGGGCGAGAGGGCGGCCGTGAGGCCGTTTATGGTCGAGGCCGTGACGATGAAGAGCACGGCGTTAATGGCGACGAACCACAGCGCTGCGCGCGGCGACACCTTGCCTGCGGGTATCTCGCGGTCGGCCGTGCGGGGGTTGTCGGCGTCGATGTGGCGGTCGGCCCAGCGGTTGAAGCCCATGGCCACGTTGCGGGCGAAGACCATGCAGAGCAGTACCTGCACCAGCAGCGAGAGCCACCATATGGGGGCGGAGTTCTCGCTGCGGCCGAAGTCGGTCTCGCGCAGCGCATAGACGAACGACGTGAGGGCGAAGGGCATGGCGAAGATGGTGTGTGCGAACTTCACCAAACGGGCGTATTTCGATATGATCTCCATGGCGTGAGTATGATTTTAAGTATGATTGCGGACATCCACCGTGTGGCGTGCGAAAGCCGGAGTACGGAAAATCCGGCCGCAAAGATACTAATTTGTGTGATACGGTGTTCCCCGCGGCCGATTATGTGATGCGCAGGGCAGGTGCGGGGTATGATTTGGAGTATTGTTTTGGCCATATCGGACACTGTGGCCGGCGGGGTGTGCGGCGGGGTTCGTTATGACATTTCGGGTGTCGGTGGGGCGTTGGCGGCCGTTGGTTGAAAAGATTTGCAAACGGCTGGCTGTGGCGATACTTTTGTTCCGTACGAATGGCGGATAATTGTCACACAATAAATAAAATGATTCCTATGAAACGAATTTTCATGTTCATGGCGACGGCCCTGGCGGCCGTATCGCTTGTGGCGTGCGGCGAAAAGAACGAGCCGGCGCCAGCGCGCCCGTCGATCGCACTCGAGGGGCTCGACATCACACAGGTGCACGAGATCACGGGAGATCCCATGACCGTAAAGGTGAACGTTGCGGCCGAGGCCGGCATCAAGACCTTTGCCATAAGGATCTCGTCGCCGCTGCTCACAGAGGAGCTGCTCGGCGCTATCGGCCTCTCGACCGAGATGGAGCTCACGGCGCCCGCTTCGGACGACATGTCGGCGGCGCTCTCGAATCTGGGTTTCCCCGCAGGGGCCGAGGTGACGGGGGCAACGCAGCTCTCGTTCGACATATCGGCGTTCATACCCCTTATCAAGCAGCTCTACAACGGGCATGAGCGCGACTCGAACCACAACTTCGAGCTGACGGTGACCGATGCAGCCAACCAGATGGCGCGCGAGACGCTCAAGTTCCACATCTCGGGTGCCGAGCCCAAGGTGACCTATAACGGCGATGCCGACATGTGGCTCAACACGGCCACCATCACGGCCGAGGTGCCCGACGGAGGCAATGTGGCCATCGAGTACCGCCGTGTGGGCACGGAGGCGTGGGCTGCAGCCACGGTGACCGACGAGGGCAACGGTTTCTACAAGGGTGTCATCGCTCCCGAGTGGGTTGAGGGCGACGGCGAGGCCCAGTGGCAGATGGACGGCGCGAGCGGCGTGTTCGCAGGCCAGAGCTACGAGTGCCGCGTGACGGTCGACGGCGAGCAGGTGGCCGTGTCGACGTTCGAGACCGCCGCAGGCGATCTGATCCCCAACGGCGACATGCAGGCCTGGAGCAAGTATACGGGTTATGCCGCTTCGGGTGCTGTGGTGGATTATCCCAACGCCTCGGCCGGGGAGGCCTTCTGGAGCAACGGCAACAACGCCTTCACGAAGACGCTCTGCACCCCCTTTGCGGAGGATGGCGGCGACAACGTGGCCGCCATGCTCAAGGGTAAGAATACGTTTGGAATCTATGCAGCGGGCAACCTCTTCGCCGGCCAGTTCCGTATGGAGGGCATTGCGGGCTATGCCGACTTCGGCCAGCAGTACACATTTACTGCCCGTCCCCGTGCCATGAAGCTCCGCTGCAAGGCTACGGTGGGCAACATCGCATTGCTGGGTCTGAAGGATGGCGAACTGACGACCGATGATGTCGATCCCGTGTCGATGTTCGTCTGCATAACCGACTGGAATGCACGTCACTCGGTACACTCGGGCCTTGGCGTGGCCGTTGACCAGATCAACGCCTTCGATCCCGTCACCGATGCCTCGACCGACGAGGGCGCCGTCATCGCATACGGTGCCGTCACCCTCACGCAGAGTACCGACGGATGGGTTGAGGTCGTCGTGCCGCTGAACTTCCGGGACAGGGAGGCCCGTCCCGCCGATGGCAGCTACTCGCTTGTGGTGTCGTTCGCATCGAGCAAGTATGGCGACTACCTCTGCGGTAACCCCGGCAATGAACTTTATGTAGACGATATAGAGTGGGTTTATTAGAATTGTAAGGTCTTCTATGTGGAGCCGTCCGCACTGCGGGCGGCTCTTTTTGTGGCCGAGTGGCGGCGCGGATTGAAAATTGGTGGTTTTCGATTTGTCTCTGCGCTCGGCTTTTAGTATCTTTGCACACATTATTCTGCACATCGAGTGCACACATAGATCGACTTACGATGAAGAACATACGCAACTTTTGTATTATAGCCCATATCGACCACGGTAAATCGACGCTGGCAGACCGCCTTCTCGAAAAGACCAACACGCTGAACCAGCGCGAAATGCAGAGCCAGGTGCTGGACGACATGGACCTCGAACGCGAGAAGGGTATCACCATCAAGAGCCATGCCATACAGATGGAGTACCGCGCCCACGACGGGCAGACCTATGTGCTCAATCTGATCGACACCCCGGGACACGTCGATTTCTCGTACGAGGTGTCGCGTGCCATCGCCTCGTGCGAGGGTGCGCTGCTTGTGGTCGATGCCACGCAGGGTATTCAGGCGCAGACAATATCGAACCTCTACCTGGCCATAGGCCACGACCTGGAGATCATCCCCGTGCTGAACAAGATCGACGTCGAGTCGGCCATGATCGACGAGGTGAAGGATCAGGTGATAGACCTCATAGGCTGTCGTGAGGAGGATATACTCCTTGCGTCGGGCAAGACGGGGCAGGGCGTCGAGGATGTGCTCGAGGCTATCGTGGCGCGTGTTCCCGCCCCGAAGGGCGACGACGACGCTCCGCTGCAGGCCCTGATATTCGACTCGGTGTTCAATCCCTTCCGCGGCATCATCGCGTACTACCGTGTCATGAACGGCACGTTGCGCAAGGGCGACCATGTGAAGTTCTTCAATACGGGCAGCGACTACGAGGCCGACGAGGTGGGTGTGCTCAAGCTCAAGATGCAGCCCCGCACGGAGGTGCGTGCCGGTGATGTGGGATATATATGTTCGGGTATCAAGACCTCGACCGACGTAAAAGTCGGCGATACGATAACCTCGGTAGAGAATCCCTGCAAGGAGGCTATCGAGGGCTTCGAGGATGTGAAGCCGATGGTCTTTGCGGGCGTGTATCCCGTCGAGGCCGACCAGTATGAGGATCTGCGTGCCTCGCTTGAGAAGCTGCAGCTCAACGACGCCTCGCTGACGTTCGAGCCCGAGAGCTCGCTCGCTCTGGGCTTCGGTTTCCGCTGCGGATTTCTCGGACTGCTGCATATGGAGATCATCCAGGAGCGCCTTTACCGAGAGTTCGACATGGATGTCATCACGACCGTCCCCAACGTCTCGTACCGCATAACCACCACGTCGGGCGAGGTGCTCGAGGTGCACAATCCGTCGGGACTGCCCGAGATAACGAAGGTGGCGAAGATCGAGGAGCCCTATATCCTTGCCCAGATAATAACCAAGGCCGACTTCATGGGCCCCGTAATCAAGCTCTGCATCGACAAGCGCGGCGTGATGAAGAATCAGACGTTCATTACGCAGGACCGCGTCGAGATAAACTTCGACATGCCGCTGTCGGAGATCGTGTTCGACTTCTACGACAAGCTGAAGAGCATATCGAAGGGCTATGCCTCGTTTGACTACCACCGCACGGGTTATGAGCCGAGCCGACTGGCGAAGCTCGACATCCTGCTCAACGGCGAGCCTGTTGATGCCTTGTCGTCGCTCATATATGCCGACCATGCCTACGACTTCGGCCGCAAGATGTGCGAGAAGCTCAAGGAGCTGATCCCGCGCCAACAGTTCGATATCGCCATCCAGGCGGCTATCGGCGCCAAGATCATTGCCCGCGAGACGGTGAAGGCCGTGCGCAAGGATGTAACGGCGAAGTGCTACGGCGGAGATATCTCGCGTAAGCGCAAGCTGCTCGAGAAGCAGAAGGCGGGTAAGAAGCGTATGCGCCAGGTGGGACAGGTGCAGGTGCCGCAGTCGGCATTCCTTGCCGTGCTGAAGATGGATTGATGTATTTGTCTCATTATCTGTCGGCTGCCGCGGACCACCGGGCCGGGCTTTATGCCTGCGTAGGTTGCAGCCTGCGGTAACGGATAGTGAAAAAAATGTGATGCCGGTTCGGCGTTACGCTAAATTTTGTATATTTGCACTCGGGGAGTGCGCCGACGCATGCCGCGTGTGGTCGCCGTCCCCGAATGTAATGCGGTAGTAGCTCAGTTGGTAGAGCATTGGCTTCCCAAGCCAAGGGTCACGGGTTCGAGTCCCGCTTACCGCTCGAAAGTTATGTTTATAGTATTTTCATGAATATTATATAGTGTAAATTTTGGTCGATTTGCAAAATAAAACAATTGGCCTTAAGGCGATGGATAACGACCTTATCTCATTGCAAATCTGATTATTTGTATAGGCAATATGAGTTTCCTTTCGATCTTGTGTTAATGTGATAATATGCATTGTAGCTATTTGGAGCCTATTTTGCTTATACGTTTTTTTGTATATTTAAACCGAACAATGCGCTATTGCTCATAAAGTGCATGAATAGTTCTTTGAATTTATTGAAATATAGTCAATTATGAACCTTTAAAATGTACAATGCTTGATTTCATACAAATGGCAGCGAAGTCTCAGGGAAAATAAGTTTTCTTAAAATAAACCTTTTTCTTGAGCAGAGTTCCGTTCGAGAACTATGTTTGTAAGTATGATGGGAACTGCTATGTGAAACATTTTACATGCAGGAATCAGATGCTTTCTCAGAAACTCTATATGATACATTTTACAAACTCATCTTTCGTTGCTAGGGCTAAGACGAGTTAAAGTAAAATGCAGCAAATGAAAGCGGAGAATACTAAAGAATATATAACAGATGCGGAAGTGAAACAACTGGATATCTCTCCGAGAGAGAATCTCCGGTGTCATTCAGACTAGTCCGATATTACGACGAAAAAGATGATAGTGAATTCCCTTTTCTTATGATGCGAAGCAATTTTCTACATTGGATGTTACCAATCTTTATAAGAAAAGATGGTTACTTGAGCCTTTCTTAAAAAGGCCCAAGTTGCATTTTAAGATAAAGAAATTCTGTGGTATAACGGAGAACACTCTTTGCATACAAGTCTGTGTGGTTATTTCGTGTACTGTCTTGCGGCTATTGTCAAACATGATATGAAGTTAAAACACTAAACCCATGAAGTCTTGTAGATTCTCGTCATATCATTAACGGACAGAATCCACTTACAAGGTCTGCTCTACATGACAAATTTCAATGATGCCAAAGACCTATATAATCCATGATTTCGGGTCTATTTGATTAATTGTTTAACTCGTTCTTTTTTCCGGACGCTAATGTTCTACTTTTAAGTAGAAAGCAGTTTTTATCAATACTCCTTTTTTTTGAGTTTAGATGAAAGATATGAATAAATCTTTTGGTATATATCCTGACTTAGACATTATTTCATTGTGCCAAAATGCCGCAGTAAAGTATAAAGCTAAAATATAGCAGAATAAAGTGGTATACATATGAGAATATTTCATGTCATAACTCTCTCATCGTTAGGAGGAGCGCAGTCTGTTGTTGTTAATTTGGCTAACGAGCAATCAAAAAATAATGAGGTGTATGTTATATCATCGTCAAGTGGTGAGGCTTGGACAGCATTGAGTAATTCTGTACATATTATTAAGATGAAAGAGTTAAGACGAGAAATCTCGTGGAGAGATATTATTGTCTTCTTAAAGTTATTATATTATCGTATAAAATATAAGCCTGATATAGTTCATTTGCATTCTTCTAAAATAGGCGCAATTGGACGTATAGCATTTCCGTCTAATAAAACACTATATACAGTACATGGCTTTGATTCTATAAGAGTCGCTAATAGAAAATTTCTTCAAGTAGAATTGTTGTTGCAGAAGTTTTGTTCTTATATTGTTGGTGTCTCTCTGTATGATGTCAAAATGATGGCGGTAGAAGGAGTTTGTCACAACGTAAAATGTATATATAATGGAATAAAAGATATTAAATATTCTTCTCAAGACGATGAGAATATGCGTTTATATGTTGAGCAAATGTCCGTTATACGAACCCGGTATAAAAAAGTTGTTATGTGCATAGCTCGAGATGATCCCCCTAAAGATGTATCCTTGTTCATGCAGGTGGCCAATATGTTCAAGGATGAAGGTGTCGCTTTTGTTTGGGTGGGCAATAAATCAGAATATAACGGAAGTGATAATACATTTTTTATTGGCACGGTACCTATGGGATATCGACTTCTAACGTATGCGGATGTATTTGTTTTGATGTCTCATTTTGAAGGGTTGCCTATGTCCATAATAGAGGCTATGTCTATGCGAAAACCTATTGTAGCATCTGATGTTGGTGGCATATCAGAATTGTTGAATGGGGAAAATGGATTTGCTGTTAAAAATGATGCAGATGAATTTGCTGAAAAAATTAGATTCGTATTCAGTAATCAAAAAAGATACGATTCGATGAGCCATAATGCACGATTGATGTATGAGAAGTACTTTACCGTTAATCAAATGGTCTCTTCGTACAATGATATATATAATGAAATAGCACGCAATAATGAATAGAGTTGTTATAATCGGCGGTTCGGGTTTTGTTGGCACTCGCCTTTTGGGCTTATTGAGCGAAACCCCTGATAGTTATTTTCTGCGGAATATAGATAAGCAGCAAAGTCATTTCTTCTCGCAGTTTACCGAGATTGGAAATGTTCTGGATGTTGAGATGCTCAAGAATAGGCTGAAGTATGTGGATATAGTTGTGCTTTTGGCTGCCGAGCATCGTGATGATGTTACGCCAACATCTTTGTACTATGATGTGAATGTCGGAGGTATGCGTAATGTGCTTGAGGCTATGGAGGCCAACGGTATAAAGCGGCTTGTGTTTACGAGTTCTGTCGCTGTATATGGTTTGAATAAGCAAAATCCGACGGAAACACACCCGGCAGATCCGTTTAATCATTACGGCAAGAGTAAGTGGCAGGCAGAAGAGGTACTTCAGAATTGGTATAAGGAGCATCCCGACTGGAATATAAATATTATACGTCCTACTGTGATATTTGGTGAACGTAATAGAGGTAATGTATATAATCTCCTGAAGCAGATATCAAGTGGGAAGTTCTTGATGGTGGGCAGCGGCAATAATAAAAAGTCTATGGCCTATGTCGGTAATATAGTTGCTTTTATCAAATATCTAATAGACAACAGTCATAATGGATATAATGTATTTAATTACATTGACAAACCGGACTATACAATGAATGAACTGGTCGCTCATGTAAGCAAAGTTTTGGATAAACATATTCCTGCGACACACTTTCCGTATTGGTTGGGTATGATCGGTGGTTATTGCTTTGATCTTATTGCTCGTATAACTGGTAAGAAGTTGACCGTTAGTTCCGTGCGTGTGAAAAAGTTCTGCGCTACCACTCAATTTGATGCATCGAAAGTTCGAGATAGTGGATTCAAGGCTCCGTATACTCTTGGTGAGGGATTGGCTCGTACGTTGAGATTCGAGTTTGTTAATCCGCCCAAGGATGATATTACTTTTAAGAGTGAGTGACATTTTAAGGCCGACATATAGCAATTTATTGCAGATATTATGCGGTGGTTGTGGGCAATCATTCATTTCGGGTGATATGTCTGGACAATTATGGCGTAAATTTTATGACGTTGCCTCAGAACAAGGCGTTTTGGCCGTAGTATGGAACGGTGTATTGCGACAGAGTGCTGAAGATGTTGACTCTTTGAACAAATCACTTGATCGGGCATTGAAGATTTGGTGGGCGCTCAATGTCGAGCAGATTGAGCGTAAGTATGCCAAGCAGAAAAATGCGATTGTAACACTGGCGCGTTTTTTTGCTAGGCATGGTATCCATATTATGATTCTCAAGGGATATGGCCTGAGCCTTAACTATCCTGTTCCGGAACATCGTCCTTGTGGGGATGTCGATATATGGCTGTTCAGGGTTGAAAAAGATGATGCCGGGAAGGCTGTCATAACCAATGTGCAATCGAAAGCCGACAAATTGCTTCGAGAGGAACTGAATGTCCACATAGATGAAGACAAGCACCATCATACGGTCTTTTATATCGACGGCGTTATGTTCGAGAATCATTATGATTTTCTAAATATCCATTCCCATACGTCTAATCGTTTGATTGAAGAGCGGTTACAGTTCCTTGTTCGAAAGCAAATGGAGAAGGTGTCGGTCGATGGCGAGGCGGTGTATCTGCCGTCGGCGGATTTCAATGCTCTTTTCCTTCTGCGACATTCTGCTGCACACTTTGCAGCCGAAAGAATTGGGTTACGCCATCTGCTTGACTGGAAATATTTTGTAGAGAGGAGTGCCGCTACCATAGATTGGGCCTCACTGGATCAATTCGCCTGCGAGATGAACATGCACCGTTTCCTGCATTGTATCAATGGTATATGCGTTGATTATCTGGGCTTGCCAGCGACTCTGTTGCCGCCATTTGAGCGGGATTGCAAACTCGAGCAACGAGTACTTGCCGAAATCTTTACGCCTGAATTCTCGGAGCCGAAACCGTGTAACGCAGGAGTGCTGCAATCATTGAGTTATATGTTCCGCCGATGGTGGGCAAATCGGTGGAAACATCATATTGTCTATCGGGAAGGACTTATTTCGACATTCTTTGTCCAGCTTATAAGTCATTTGATGAAATCCAAATCATTGAGGTTTGAATAGGTGATTTATGGAGGTAAGGTTCGCTACTATCTCTTTTGTGCGTGTTATAGGTAACTTACTAAGATAAGTTTATCGCCGTCAAAGTTGCCATAGCAATATGACTCCCTTAATTTTAGCTATGGCCCAATGCAAAGGATTCATAACTAGTAACGTATGGACGTGTGCATGGTATAATCTAAGAGGTGTAGGCATTATGATTATTAAAAGTTCTAATTCATTGACTGGTAATATTCAACAAGCAGAAAATAATTACGTTATGCGGTAAAATTAATAGTGTGGCGACTTGGCAAATTACAATAAAATGCTTAGTTTTGTAAAAGATTTGTGGTTACATATGGATAGAATGTCCAGTCACAAATCATAACATTTGTCATGGAGTAGAAGAAATTTCACTTTACTCCGCGGCGGCTTCGTGTAAGTTGCTTATTTCTATTGAGTTATATGTTTAACTCGATATGGCCGAGTATTGTGTATGAGCGGAAAATGCGCACAAAATAATGCTGTAAAAGTCCTGCCTGTAAATGCGGCAAACATTGTCAGATGGTACGTTATGCAATTGCCGGCTGGACATAAGGGTGGTGTTAAGGGGCTAACTTGTGAGGAACTCAGACGTAAGAAGTTCAATCTGCCACCTCTGGAATACTTTTGGCCTACATGTGTGGAGAAGGTGAGGAGAAACGGTAAGTGGGTGTCCACTACTCGCTCGCTCTACTATAACTACATTTTTGTTCGAGCTTCAGAGAATGAAATATATCAGATGAAGCAATCCTCGTTAAGGATATTTAATTTTCTGCCAAGAGTTAGAACTGAGGAGATGGATTTCTATCCATATGTTCCGGATGACCAAATGGAGACACTGAAGTGGATTGCATGTTCTTATTCGAATGAGCTCCCTGTTTTCTTTCATAAAACGGAATTGTTGCGAGGTGACCGTATCCGAATTACAGCTGGTCAGTTTGCAGGAGCTGAAGCGATAGTTGTGATTCAGAAAGGACAAGGTAAAAAGACAATCCTCGTACAGATACAGAATTGGGCTTGTGTGCCTCTAATAAATGTTGAGGAGGGGCAATATGAGATAATAGATCTCAACAACGACAGTAAACGTATATATAAGAAGTTTGATAACTCTATTCTTGCTGACAAACTGCATCAGGCATTGGGGCGTTTCCATAAAGGCTTGCTTACCGAAGATGATTTGAGTTTGGCGAATCAGACGCTCAAGGAGTATGGAAGCGAGGAGATGCGTGAGATGGTGAGACGCGATACAAAGTTGGCGGCAAGAGCAAAGTTTTATGCACTTCTGCTTCCTGCTTATACGATACTCCGTAAAATCGACGAGAGCAAACAGATCATCGCAGATATGCTCGATATGCTGATGCAGACCCAGGCTCCACAGGTAAGCGCGTTGATATATGTTACATTGTACGGCTGTACTGATAACTATTGCTACCACCAAGTTGCCCATGAGATGGTTGATGGTTGGGCTGACGATGAAAACCCTACTAAAACAAAGAGACTGCTTCTACAGCGACTTTCGGATTATGATTTGTGGTTGGGACACTAAAAGCATAAACAAAAAACGTATATTTTGGTTCCATCGACCAAAATGTGCAAGGCCTTTTTCTTGATGATGGCTTCGGATATGTTCTTAATTGTACAGTCAAAATAATATTAGAATCCTTGTGCCGGGCACTAGGCATATATGATGAGCTTTATGATAATATTGTAAAGAGGAACATCGTTAACTCGCACAAGGGAAAGATGTGATAACTTTATTTGAAGTTGCAAAATCCCTTTTATATGCACGGATTCATTGCTGGAACTTATATTCTTGTTGATGTAATGAGAAACTAGTTGCAAGAATATTATCTTCAGCAGTAGTGCAGCAGTCTATGGCGAACCAGTTGAAATTCCCGTAACAGAGGATGTCCTAAATTGGTTTGTGCAAATCATTATGGTTGGACAAAGATCATGCTTGAACAGGTATTGATGAATGTTCAGAAGGCTGATAATGAATGTAATATAGTCATCGTTTTGTTATTTCAATCCTGTTGGTGCTCATGCATTTGGTTGAATAGGTGAAAACTCTAACTGTATTCCTAATAACCTTATGCCATATATCATACAAGTAGCAGCCAGTAAGAGAGTAGAGATGGGGGTATTTGGAAATGATTATTCTACTCATGAGGGGATAGTAGTGGGAGATTATATCCATATAGTTGATCTTGCAAACGGTCATGTTGCTCCCTTAAAGCTATTGAAAACAAATGTGGAGTTAGTATCTATGTACAGGCCGCTGTTATAGTGAGCTTGATATGGTACATGCTTTTGTTAAAGTCGATAGAGTTGAGGTGCCTTATAGTATTAAACAACGTAGAGTAGGTGATATTGCTGTATGCTATTGAGAGCCTACTAAAGCTAATGCTGAACTTGGATGGGACGCTAAGTTTCGAATAGAGGAGGTGGTTAGAGATAGTTGGAGATGGCAGAATAGGAATCCGGATGGGTATAGATAATAGGAATTTAGTTTGTGCGTAAAGTGTTATTTGTATGTTTATATTATGAGGCAAGTCTTTCTGGATTTTTTTCTGCTAGCTTCTAAGACTGGTCACATCGGGAATAATTCTGTTATTAAAATGATAAATATTAGCGAAATAGTGCGGTTAAACTATTGAAATAAGTATCATTATGCATGTGCTTACTATTTGAGATATTTGATTGATTGCTAACTTTAAATATTTCTGTATGAGATTGATAAGGAGATTGATTAAAAGTTATTATTTTGCATATTTGAAATATCTGCTTAAAGGAAGAGATCGTGAGGTATTAATTGATTATTATCGAAGTATCGGAATAGTAATTGGGGAAAATTGTAGAATTTTTTCTATGATAGCAACCCCAGAGCCTTATATGATATCTATAGGAGATAATGTTACAATTGCACCAGGTGTTCGGTTGATTACTCACGATAATAGTGTTTCCAAAGTTTTACCTAACGTCACTGATGCTTTTGGCCGAATTCTAATAGGTAACAATTGTTTCATAGGAGTAGGTTCAATAATATTATTAGGTGTATCAATAGGCGATAATACTATTATTGCAGCAGGTAGTGTTGTAACTAAAAGTTTGCCGAGTAACGTAGTAGCAGGTGGAAATCCAGCAAAGATAATTTGTACAATAGAAGATTATAAGTCAAGAATAGCCAAATATTGTATATCAACAAAAGGCCTAACTAAAGACGAAAAAAAAACAGTAATACTGAATAAAGTTACATTAATTAAAAAATAACTTCTTGATGAAGTATGTCCACATGAATAAATATTTTTTATCGAAAATAAAAGAGAATAGGACAGTTCTGACTAATTTTTCTTATTTGACTCTGTTACAAATTTTTACGCTGCTTGGGCCATTGATTACATATCCGTACTTAGTTCGGACAATTGGTCTTCATTTATATGGGATTGTAATATTTGCGCAAGTTTTGGTCTCTTATATTTCTTTAATAGTTGATTTTGGCTTTAATTCTATAGGGGCAAAAGAAATTGCATCAAATAGGGATAATCCGAATGTTATTTCTGAGATAGTTTCGTCTGTTCAGTTAAATAAATTAATAATTTGGATCATCTGTTTTATCATATATTTAATTGTTGTATGGTTTGTGCCATTTTTTAAGGATTATAAATTTGTGTATATCAGTTCGTTTTTTATAACATTTAATGAACTTCTGTTCCCGGTTTGGTTTTTTCAGGGAATAGAAAAAATGAAGTACACAACATATATAAATATCTTTGTGAAATTAATGTTTATATTATTGATTTTTATAGCAGTAAAAGATGAGTCGGATTATATATATATACCCTTACTGAATTCATTAGGAGCTTTGGTAGCTGGTCTGTTTTCTTTTTATGTTATAATAAATAAAGAAAAGATTAGATTGTGTTGGATTCCTCTCTCCAAACTAATATATTATTTTAAAGAAAGTGTATCTTTATTTATATCCGTATTATCAGTTCGCCTGTATTTGAATATAAATAAACTAGTTGTTGGATCATGTTTGGGTATGTCTGAAGTTGCTATATATGACCTGGGGGAGAAAATAGCAACTACAATGAAAATTCCTATTGGCATGATTGGACAAGCAACATTTCCCAAAATTTCAAGAGAACGTAATATTCGGTATATAAATAGATTAATGTATATAGTTGTTGGCCTTGCAATTTTAGGATACATGGTTCTGTTCTTGTTTACTCCTTTTATTGTTAAATTATTTACAGGTGATAATTCTGCAGATGCTATTGCAATAGTGCGTATATTAGGTCTATCAGGTATATTCGCTGCTGGTAATTATTTCTTAGGGGGCAATAGACTTATTCCTTTGGGACATAAGAATGAATATATGAAAGTAATGATTCTGAATTGTCTATTTTATTTCTTTCTTTTGATAATCTTATATATAGGAGATTTTTTGAATCTGTATTCAATTTCTGCAGTGACAGTAACTGTTGAAATTTTTAATACACTATCTTTAATTCGTTGGAATAAGCGATTAAATATATTACATAATTGATTAAGATACTGTCTTTTATGAGGACATGTGAAAAGAATATTAATATTGTCATAAACAGTATAATTTTTTCAGTTTTTCTTAACGTTAAAATATTTACTGTCATATTAAGAGTAGAAAATATAATACCTATGATTTTATTATCTTCTCTCCTTGTGGCATTTGTGGTAAATGGCTTTTCGCTTCTAACCCATAATAGAGTCAAGTGTAAAGTCGTGTATTATTTGCTGTTTATATTGACATTGTTATGGCTCTTTTCTTCAAACGAAACTGCAGATTTATATTATATGTCCGCTATTATTTTTGGAATACCTGCTATGATGATTTCAAATACTAAAATATCTTATTATTGGGTGACGATATTTACATTGATATTGGGATTGATACTATTCAGATTCATAGATGTCTTCTCATGGATAATGGAAAGTGATGCAGGTGAGAAAATGTATAATTCATACTTGATACTATCTTTCATACTTTTTTCGGTCGTTGGTATATACATTTATAATAAACATAAAGTTGTTGTTTTATTATCGATTCTAAATTTAGTTATATATGTACCTATTTTGTTCGCAATAGGTGTGAGGGGTGTGTATATGTCTATCGCTTTGTTTTTTTTCTTGATAGCGTTAAATACATCTTTCTTTGCAAGAAATAAGAAATCGCTATTATTGATAGTATTATTATTAGTGATTATTCTGTTTTCTATTGATTGGTTGGAGTTAATAGAGAAATTAAGACTGTGGTTAGCTAATTATGATATTGAAGTCTACGCTTTAGAGAAATATTTCATAATGTTCTCAAACGATGATGTTTCTAATGGGCGTTTCCAATTGTATAGTAATGCCATATCCGGTTTTTTTAGTTCACCGGTTTGGGGAAATGGGCTCGGTGTTTTTGAACAAATGAACGAAGGTTTATATGTTCATAACATATTTCTAGAGGTGTTGTATGAAGGAGGGATATTGTTGTCAATTGTTTTTGTATATAGTTTTGCTCGTTTTTCCAAATTAGTATATAAGTGCATGGATATAAATAGGGAATATTATACTTTTGTAATTTTATTATTCTCGTTAGGGTGTTCTATATTGTTGTTTTCTAATACATTATGGAGGGTTGTGGCCTTTTGGCTATTTTTTGGAGTTACTTTTGATAAATTTAAATATATTGAAAAATGAGTGAATTAGTAAGTGTAATTGTCCCTACATATTCTAGACCGATTAATCTGCTAAGAGCTATTAATAGTATATTGCATCAGACATATAAAAATATAGAAATAATAGTTGTTGATGATAACGGTATTGGAAGTAAGGAGCAATTAGAAACTCAGAATGTGCTGTCTGAATATATAAAAAACAAGAAAATCACCTATATCCCACATGAAGTGAACCTGAATGGCTCTGCTGCCAGGAATACTGGTTTAAAGTTTGCTAAAGGAAAGTATATTGCTTTTCTTGATGATGACGATCAGTTCGTTGATAAAAAAATTGAGATTCAAGTTCTGGCATTGAAATCATTAGATGAGAGCTGGGGCGGATGCTATTGTAATACCAATTTAGTTGGAAAACTTAACATTACTTTATGTAATGAAAAATCAGGTAATCTTGCAGAAGACTTATTGTTGGGTAATGTGAGGTTCAATACATCATCACTATTATTAAGAAAAGAGGTTTTTGATAATCTTAATGGATTTGACGTAAGTTTTGAAAGACATCAAGATTGGGAATTTATGATGAGATATTTTAGAAGGTATAAAATATTTCTTCCTACATCATTACCATTATTAAATAAGTTTTCTTCTAGAATGTCCTCCTCTAACTTGCCAAATTCAGAAAAATTGATATTGATAAAAGAGAAGTTCCTTAATACATTTGAATCGGACATTAGAGCCTTAGAAAACGCGAATAAAATATATCATGAGCAATGGATGCAAATAGTATTATTATTGTTATGTGAAAAAAAATATAAGTTATGTTATGAATACTTACAAAAATCAATAAAATACTCCCCCTTAACAGTAAGGGACTTTAAATTGTTGTTCAAATATGCACTTTTATCTTTGTTAAAATGACTAAAATAGGCATAATAACCATTCATAGAATTAAAAATTATGGTTCAGTGTTACAGGCATATGCGTTGCAACAAGTTTGTGAAAGTTTGGGATATGTTACAGAAATTATTGATTATAAATTTCCGAATGTCCACCATCTCAATAATAAGTATGCGATGGCGGGCGATTCGCTTTCAAAAGAGCCTAGTTTTAATAGATTGTTATTCGCGGCAGCTTTAATGCGCCAGCATAATGGTATTGCTCGTTTTGTAAATAAATATCAGCATCTCTCATCGCAAACTTATAATAGCCCAGAAGAATTGCTGAATGCAGCACCTCGTTATGATGTGTATATTACGGGTAGTGACCAAGTTTGGAGCCCTCGTCATTGTAATGGTGATCCGTCTTTTATGCTTCATTTTGCACCTGCCGAGGCGTTGAAGATTTCGTATGCATCAAGTATTGGTGCTAAGAGCATTCCTGAGGAACTTCATTTTTTATATAAAGAGTCTTTGAGAGGATATAGGCACATTGGAGTAAGAGAAAATTCAGCAGTAGAGTTAATCAGGGAAGTTGCAGGTAAGGAGGCAACGGTCGTATTAGATCCTACATTACTTCTTAATATGAATGAATGGAACAAGATAGCTTCTTCTAAGCGTTTGATGCAGAAAAAATATGTACTTTGTTACTTCTTGAACTATTCATTTAATGCTTTCCCGTATGCAGATCAGTTTGCAGAATATATTCGAAAACAAACCGGTTATGAGATTGTGTATGTCGCGCGTCCTCCTCACAATTTGAAGTATAGACATACTCATTATAGAGTAGGGGCCTCGCCAGAGGAATTTTTAGCATTGATACGTGATGCAGAGATGATCTTAACAACCTCGTTTCATGGAACTGCATTTGCAGTGAACTACGGTAAACCGGTATTTACCATAGTCCAAGACCGAAATGCAGGGGATAGTCGTCAAGTGAGCTTGATGAGCAATCTCGGGCTAGAGGCACATATTCTATCTATTACTGATTCATTTCCATCAAAGGAACACTTCTTTTATGATGTGGAAAAGGTGCAAAAAAAGTTAGATAAGCTTCGCTGCGAATCTAAACAATTTCTAATCAATGCTTTGCGTGATGAGTGATATAGAATTGTGCGGTATTGATAAGTGTACTCAATGCCTTGCTTGTAAGAGTATATGCCCAAAGGGGTGTATATCTATGCAGGAAGTAAAAGACGGCTTTTCAATACCTATTATTGATAAAGACAAGTGTATCGAATGCGGATTATGTATAAAAGCATGCCATAGACTATCTCTTGTGGTGGGCTATCACACTCCAAGGAAAACATATGCTTGTTGGACTAAAAATATGACAGATAGAAAACGATCTTCATCGGGAGGTGCTTTCTCCGTACTCGCTCGTAAGATACTTGGTGAAGGAGGCTTTGTTTATGGAGCTTCTATGTGTGAAGATTTGCAGGTACGTCATAAGAGGATTGAAACGGAGGCGGATATTATATTGCTGCAAGGTTCTAAGTATGTACAATCATATATGGGTGATACATATAAAGATGTTAAAGCACAATTATGTGATGGGCGAAAGGTCTTGTTCACTGGGACTCCCTGTCAGGTTGGAGGATTGCTAACTTATTTACACCGCTACTATGATAATCTCTATACATGTGATGTAGTCTGTCATGGAGTTCCTTCGCAAAAGGCTTTTGATATATATATAAATAGAATCGGCCTTCGGGGAAAGTGTAAACATTTCAGTTTCCGTTTTACAGAAGGTTGGGGATTCCAGTTATCTTGCCTGTTGGAATCCCCAGCTAAGTTCAAGATTCTCTATAAAAAACTGATATCACCTAAGAATTCATACTATCTTAGAGCCTTTACAAAGGGATTGATGTTCAGTGAGGCTTGTTATGCATGTGCTTATGCACGTCCGGAACGAGTGAGCGATATTACTTTGGCCGATTATTGGGGCCTTGGTGCGGTGAGGCCTTTTAATTATCCCACACATAATGGGATATCTTTATTGCTTGTAAATAGTGATAAGGCATTTTCATTGTTGAATGGATGTCCTGATTTATTTTTTGAGGAGCGACCTTTTGAAGAAGCAGTCAAAGGGAATCATAATCTTTCTCATACCTCAGTGAGACCAGTTGGAAGAAATACCTATTATGAGGATGCTAAAACAATGCAGATATCTACGCTCTCTAAAAAATATAAAATTAAAGCAACTGTTAAAGATTACATGCGTTTGTTAAAGCAGATAATAAATACTTATAGAAAATAAATGAATTATGTTAAAACGAATATTTGAGAGATTCTCATTAGTATTTGCGAGGCGTTCTTCTAGGTCTTACTGTAAGTGGTTGAATGATCGGGGAATAAGTATTGGAGAGGGGACTTATATATATCCCGGCAATGCATTGATAGATATTTCACGCCCTTCGTTAGTAAAAATAGGTTCAAACTGTTTCATGAACCAACATTTTACGTTGCTTACTCATGATTGGGTGACAAAGGTTTTTCTTGGCAGTAATAGACAATTCCTTAATAGTTCAGGAAGGGTTTCTATTGGTAATAATGTTAGCTTTGGCCAAAATGTAATGGTACTGAAAGGTGTAACTATTGGTGATAATTGTTTTATAGGAGCAGGAAGTATAGTAACAAAGGATATCCCAAGTAATAGTGTAGCCGTTGGATGTCCTTGTCGTGTGATAATGACCATTGAAGAGTACTATCAAAAACGCATGAAATGTTGCGAAGAAGAAGCTTTGGATTATGCTCGAAGTATTCAAGAACGTTTTAATCGTCGACCACGTATAGAGGATATGACAGAAGAGTTTATATGGTTTGTGAGTGGTGATAAAGTTGATAAATATCCAATGTTGCCCATTAAACGTCAGTTAGGTTTAGCATATAATGCATATGTTGCATCGCATAAAGCAAAATATGCAGATTTTGAAGAATTTTTAAAAGCGGCAGGCATTAATTAAACATACATGAAAATCAGTTATATCATTCCAGTATATAAGGTCGAACAATATTTGGTAAAGAGTGTGACCTCTGTCCTCGCTCAAACTTACAAAAACATAGAGGTGGTATTAGTCGATGACGGTAGTCCTGATAACTGCCCAATGTTGTGTGATCAAATAGCTTTGGAGGATGAGCGTATTAAAGTTCTGCATAAGCCTAATGGAGGACTTTCAGATGCAAGAAATGCAGGATTGAAAATTGCTACTGGAGACTATGTTGTTTTTATGGATTCCGATGACTTGTGGATAGGAGAAGACTCTTTGGATAAGCTGGTATCTCTCATAAAGAGATATCCTGAATGTAATTTCTATGGATTTAACTGTCAATATTATTATCCTAATTCTAATACTTATACTAAGTGGATACAGTATGCTGATGAGTTATTGACTCCTGTATCTGGTAATACTGCAATGGTTTCATTAGTGAAATCAGGAACTTTCCCAATGAGTGCTTGCCTTAAGGTTATTGATAGGCAGTGGTTGATAGATAATAAAATAATATTCAAGGTTGGTCAAATAGCAGAAGATATACCTTGGTTTATCAACCTGTTGGAGAAGACTGATAAATGCATGTTTGTAAACAATTATATATATGCTTATCGTCAGAATGTTGCTGGTAGTATCACCGCATCGGGCGGTGAGCGAGCTTTTAATAGCGTTTTAGATATAGTAAAAAATGAATTAGCGTTAATTGATAAACGTTACTTTACTGAAGAAGCTATAGACGCCCTACGTTCGTTTTTGGCATATGAAGTAAGTATATTGATAGCAACTGTATACGGATTACCCAAGGAAAAACAGGATGATGCACGAGCTGAGATTAAGCAGCTGTGTTGGCTTCTGAGATACACTAAGAATCCTAAAGTACGTATGGTGAGTTGCGTGTATAGTGTTTGGGGGTTTTCCATAACAGAACGGTTGCTACGAATCTACAACTGGTATAGAAAAAGAAAGTAAAAGCATACTTGTACTATATAACGTTTTGTGAATATCGAAGTGAGAAGAGCACTAGTGTTGGCATCTGTGACCTAAATGATTGATCAGTTTAATATGCCTAATATCCGATTGATGAAAGAAATGGAATATGAGGTGTATAAACTAATTTTATAGAAGGAAATACGTGCGGCAACGAGAAAATCGCCGCATTGAAGGAGATGAATGTTGGGCGTTTTCAAATATATTTTTCTCGTAGTGTTTTGAATGTGGGGCAAAATATAAAAGCTTACAAATAGACAAAGAAAATTATTAACGAGAATAAATATACACTGATTCACAGTCATTCTTCCATAGGTGGTTTCCTGTCGCGTGTAGCAGTAAGGGATGCAAGAAAACATGGAATAAATACGGCTCACGGTTTTCATTTTTTTATAAGAACCTCCTCGAGAATAACGACCCATGCGAGAGTGTCAAGGACAGGATAGCGAGCATCAGCAAGGTGTATATGAGGCCAATCGAGAGAGGTAAGGAGGTTGAAGAGCATAGAATTCGGTGCGAAGTGCAATAACCTTCTGGTTGACGGCCTCTCGTTCATCGAAAAGCTGTCGTTCAATGCTTTCAACGAAGGAACCGGTCTGCCGTGCTGCCTGAAGATGCACCGAAGGCTCTTCGGAGTGGATGCAAGGAAAGTCAGTGGAAATGCAGGCTATGCCGGCAACACCAACAGGGAGTACTGCAGGAAGAGGGATACAGACATCATTCGTGAAGCTAGGCCGTCCTTCCTTCGTGAAGAAAGATAACGACATCATCCGCAACGAGCTGGCGAGGGTGAGAGCAACGAGGATGGAAGTATCGTTCGGACGCATAAGGAACACTATGGCCTGAAACGCATCAAGGTAAGGACGAAGCAGACCGAGTCCTGTATGTCTTCTTCGGCATCCACACGGCCAATGTAGTCTAGCTTGTTGGAGGAAAGCCTCTGAAATTGTCCAGGCTGCCTAATGTTCTAGATGAACGAGAAACGGACTTTTTACAGGGGTATTGACTCCGGTTGTGTTCGAAAATGAGAAACTAAGCCGAAAATATAAAAAGATGAGTTCGACCGGAAAAATACAGGGATAGTCTGCAGGTTGACTCATAATGATGAAATTAAACGATAATTCCTATTTTAGGAGATGTAGGTGTGTCGCCTAGCTTTAAATCAGAGCTCTTAATAAAATTGTTTTTATGAAAATCGCAGTTGCAGGTACAGGCTATGTCGGTCTGTCGATAGCCACGTTGTTGGCCCAACATCATCATGTTACGGCTGTTGATGTTATTCCGGAGAAAGTGGAGAAGATAAATAATCGCATTTCCCCTATTCAGGATGATTATATTGAGAAGTATTTCGCAGAGAAAGATTTGGATCTCACAGCAACTCTCGATGGAGCATCGGCTTATAAGGATGCCGAGTTTGTTGTAATTGCAGCCCCAACAAATTATGACCCGCAAAAGAACTTCTTTGACACACATCATATTGAGGAGGTTATAGATCTTGTATTGAGTGTTAATCCCAATACTGTGATGGTTATCAAATCTACCATCCCCGTAGGTTATTGCCGTTCTCTTTATGCGAAGTACGCGTTGCGTTTCTTGACAGAAGAAAACTTGAAAGGGAAGCATTTTAATCTTCTTTTCTTTCCGGAATTCCTTCGCGAATCAAAAGCCTTGTACGATAATTTATACCCAAGCCGTATCATCGCCGGCGTGCCTAAATTTATAGACAAAAAAGAGTTTGACGAAGAGAATGCTGCTATCGAAACAATAGCCAATATCCCGGCGATGGAGGAGGCCGCAAAAACTTTCGCAGCTTTATTGCAAGAGGGGGCTCTTAAGCCTGATATCGCTACTCTTTATATGGGTTTGAAAGAGGCTGAGGCAGTAAAGCTTTTTGCTAATACATATCTCGCCCTGCGAGTCTCTTATTTCAATGAATTGGATACTTATGCAGAGGTTAAGGGCCTGGACACGCAGGCTATCATTAACGGTATTGGTCTCGACCCTCGTATTGGTACCCACTATAACAATCCTTCATTCGGTTATGGCGGTTACTGTCTACCAAAAGACACGAAGCAATTGCTGGCAAATTATCAGGATGTGCCTCAAAATATGATGACTGCTATTGTGGAGTCTAACCGTACACGTAAGGATTTCATTGCGGACCGCGTGCTTGAGATGGCTGGATATCATTCATATTCAAATGGCAGCTATGATCCGACATTGGAAAAGGAATGTGTTATTGGAGTCTATCGTCTGACAATGAAATCGAACTCAGATAACTTCCGTCAAAGTTCCATTCAGGGTGTAATGAAACGTATTAAGGCTAAGGGTGCGCAGGTGATTATTTACGAACCAACTCTTGATGATGGCTCGACATTCTTCGGTAGCATAGTTGTTAATAATTTTGATGAGTTCAAGAAGGGTTCTCAGGTAATTATTGCAAACCGATATGATTCATGTCTTGATGATGTTCAGGATAAGGTTTATACAAGAGATATTTTCAAGAGAGATTAGATACTAATCCAGCTAATATAAAGTAACAAAACTCAAAAATACCCAATAAGAAATACGAAGAAGCTTATCGCGAAGAAGGAGGCGAAGAAACTATATGAGAAGAAACCTCCTCAATAATCCTTCAGCAAGGATTCCTCGCAACGAGAATCCAGTGGAGATTTACCACAGCATGGTGCAAGATGTTGCATCTTGGCCTTTGGCGGATAAGAAGGATGTGGATGGAGTCTTTCGCTATTTTGAGAAGACGTGGATGTCTGCGGCAGAGCGCTACCTAATAGCTGGGCATTATTCAGATGCAGCCTATATGTCAAGTGCGTTTTTTTGCAGTCCCCGGAGTTTATAGAGAGGAGTGAGTGTCAGGAGATGTTGAGTGCATTGGCTCGGGATAAGAAAGTCCGGAAATTATACGTGGTATGACGCGTATTGACCGCAAGTATTACAGGTAGCCGACAACAGTTACCTAAATGAGTTGGCGCATTCATTCATGCGAAATGTGCGTAGCCAACCATTTTATCACGAATATCGCGTCTATCCGATACTCGAGGATTAAAAAATTGTAGTTGGTGTTGTAGAGTTTAACAAGCGAAACATTTGATAGTCGCTGGAGAGAAATATAGGTTGGTAGCCCCCTGGGGTTACTAACCTATATTTCTTGGTTATTAATACGAAATATATTTCATTGTGATTTTATGGGGATGATAAATTGGTAATTGATTTTGATGCATTATCTACCTGTAATCGTTGTTATGGACAATAGTTGGTAGCCTGAGGTAAGTTTCGGATCTCTATTCTGAGAAGAAAATGTTTCAGGCCTAATATATGCCTTTCGATAAGGAAATACTTAAGAGGGCTGAAGACCTACTCCAGGATACGGAATGAGTTACGAACATAAACTTTTATACCATGAACAAGACTCTTGGATTGTTGCTCTGTGGTTCTGAGCCGGCATTTATCTTGACCGACTGCGGCATGCAACACCATAACGATGAACGTCCCAATGTGCTGGTCATCATGCTCGATGATGCCGGGTCCAACGATTTCGGATTTATGGGTTGCCCAGACCTCCAGACGACAAATATCGACTCGCTGTCGCACTAGGGTGTGATTCTTACCGATGCCCATGTTTCAGCCTCGATTAGCGGCCCTTCACGATGCGGATTGCTTACCGGACGCTATCAGCAGCGGAATGGCTACGAGCGCAATTTGGGCAACAAGTTTGGCATGGGACTCGAAGAAGAGACTATGGGCGATATATTCTCTTGGAACGGATATCACACCGCTTGTATCGGAAATGGCATCAGGGCGATGCCCCTGAACCACCCCAATTGTCGTGGATTTGAGCATTTCTACGGTTTCATCTCCGGTGGCCGTTCCTATTTCTACCGCCAGAATAATGAGGGCCGTCCTGGTGATGTCCACAACCTGCAGGTCAAAATTGCATTCAACGGTTATCTGACCGACGTGCTGGCAGATGAGGTGGTATCCTACATCGAAAAGAGGGCCTATTCCAATGCTCCATTCAGGATAAACCTTGTCTTCAACGCCGTGCATGCACCGCTTGAGGCGACTGACGAGGACATGGCCAGATTCGACGGCCATCCCCGGCGGAAACTCGCCGCCATGACATGGGCTGTGGACCGTGGAATCGGGAAGGCGGATCAGGCTCTCAAGAAGATGGAGAATTTGACAATACGCTTATATTCTTTTTGAGTGACAATGGAGTGCACATAACAATCAGTCGCGTAACACGCCGTTGAAGGGTTTCAAATGCAATAAGTTCGGAGGCGGACACTGCGTTCCCTTCTTTGTGGTGTATTGTGACCGCTTCAAGGAGAGTTATGACGGTCTCTCGTCGTTACTCGACATCCTGCTTACAGTTATAGTTGCGGCCGGTATCGATATCGGCAGCTCGAAGAATCCGCTTGACGGAACCAATCTGCCCCCATATCTTTCCAGCGAAAAGAGCGGCGAGCCGCACGAGATACTATTCTGGCGGAAAAACAATCAGGCGGCCGTGCGCATGGGGAATTACAAATATATCCGTGTTAAGGGAGTAGGCGAACGCCTCTGTAACTTACGTGATAACTTGCAGGAGAACAGTGACTTTTGTGAGTCTGAGCCCGAAATTCGTGCACAGATGAGCGATTCGCTCGATAGCTGGAAGTCGGAGCGAGTGAATCTTGTGCTTTGGGATGAGGGAGCACGGGAAACCGTTAATATAGATACCCATCAGAACCTGATGTTGTTACACTCCAGCTGACTTCCGAGCCAAATACGGCAAGAAGGGCGGTAAAAAGGCTAGATAGCCTCGGCGTAACCCATAAGAAGACCCCCAAATTCGGTCGCAAACACTGAATTTGGGGGCTTTTATTATTGGGTAATGATACCGAAACAGTTGATGACATAAGATGTAACCGGCATTATATTTGACGGTTTATGAAATATAAAAGAGTTTAGCAGAATATGTTTCTGCTAAGCTCTTTTTGTGTACCCCCCCCCGGGCTTATAAATCTGTTATTCGGCCGGAGTGGTCGACGATCCGCCCGAGTTGTTGATGTTGAGGAGCGCGGGTGTCCCCTTGTAGCGTATCCGCGAGCCGCCGGAGTTCTCGCCGGTGAGGGATTCGGTGACGGTTATCTCGAGGCCGCTACCTCCCGATATGTTGACTGCCGCCTTGGCGGTGGTGAAGTCGTATGCGTAGCAGTGCGATCCGCCCGAGCAGTTGATGTCGGCATTGTCGCATGTGCCCTTGAGGGTGAGCTCCGATCCGCCCGAGCAGTCGATTGCCATCGTGCCGCACGTTGCCGCCAGCGAGGCATGAGAGCCGCCCGAAAGGGTGATGGCGGCGTCCGATGCCGTAAAGGGTTCTGACGAGGATATGCGGCTGCCGCCCGATGCCGTGAAGCTGCAGTACGATGCAGATGAGGTGGTGATTGTTACGTCTAGGTCCTTGAAGCGGCGAGCGTCGACCGAGAACACTAGGCGGTCGTCCTCTATTTCAGCCTTGATGTATGACTGTATGTTGAGGTGCGTGCGGACAACGGCCGTCCCAGCCGGCACGTCGTCGCTGAGGTTGAGTTTCATGCCGTCGGCGATCTCGATGCCTTTCACGTCGGTGGGGATCTCCATGTCACACTCGACGATCTCGCCGTCGGGCGTAAGGTAGTCGCCGCACGAGGTCATGGCAAGGGCGGCGAGTGCTATCAGGGAATGTTTCATAATCATGGTTTGTGGAAATTTCGGCGACAAATGTAGTACAAAAATATGAAGTTGCAAATATGCTTTCGGTGCATGCTGTTTTGTCGACCGATGCTGAAAAGTGTCTGGCATGCGGTGAAGCATAGTATATCATGAGTATATTTGCGTGTATAAAACTGATGGTGTGATATGAAGATAGCTCTCTATCAGCAGGACATTGTGTGGGGTGAGCCTGCAGAGAATATGCGGCGTGCCGAGGCGGCTTTTGCCGCCGGGCTTGCGGATCATCCGGTTTATAGTTCGGATGAGGCGGGCCATGCCGACGGCGGTCGCAGTGTCGATCTTATAGTGTTGCCCGAGATGTTCACGACGGGGTATTGTGCCGACCCGTCGAAGTCGGATACTGCCATCGACGACGGGATGCAGGCCGTGAAGTGGATGCGGCATATTGCAGGACGTTACGGTGCCGCCGTGGCGGGCAGTGTAGCCGTGGCCGACAAAGGCCGGTATTATAACCGGCTCTATTTCGTGCGGCCCGACGGCGTGGAGTATTACGACAAACGGCACCTTTTTGCAATGGGCGGCGAGGCCGACCACTATACGGCGGGGCGGAGGCGTGTCGTGGTGGAGTGGCGCGGCGTGAGAATATTGCTGCAGGTGTGTTACGATCTTCGGTTCCCGGTCTTTTCGCGTAATCGCGGCGACTACGACATGATAATATACTCGGCCAACTGGCCTACACCGCGTATTGCCGTGTGGGATACCCTGTTGCGTGCCCGTGCCATCGAGAACCAGTGTTATGTCGCGGGTGTCAACCGTGCGGGGCGCGACCCGTGGTGTGAATATTGTGGCCACACGGCTTTGGTCGATGCCTACGGGCGGGTTGTGACGTCGTGTACCGACGACGATGCCTTGGTTATAGGAGAGGTGGATATGGATGCTCTTGCGGCCTTCCGACGCAAGTTCCTGGTTCTGGATGACCGTGATGCATGGCCCGTGGGCGATGCGTGGGACGAGTGACGGGCCGAAGACTCGAAATGAAAACGGCGGGCTGCATGGCCCGCCGTTAATCGTTGTGGTTATTTCTTCTGGTAGACCCTTACGTAGTCTATATCGTATCGCATGGGCATTGCGCTGTCGTCTATCGGGCCGCCGTTGTCGCCGCCCAAAGCGAGGTTCAGCAGTATGAACTGCTCGCGGTGGAAGGGGTTTGTTCCGGCGCCTTTGCCGCCGCGGTTGACGGTTGTGGCGAGGTCTATCTCGTTGAGCAGTTCGCCGTCGAGGTATATGCGTATGGCCTCTTCATCCCAGTCCATGCGCCATGTGTGGAACTTGTCGGCCCAGTCGGGATCGCGCTCTATGAAGTGCGAGTAAGGTATCTTGCCCGTGTTCCATACGGCCTGATACTGCCGTTCGCCACCCCAGGCGGCGTTGGCGAGGATGTATGGAACCCCGTCGGTGTGGTAGTACTCCATGACGTCGATCTCGCCGTTATGGGGCCATGGCAGCGACGTGCCGAGAAGCCATATTGCTGGCCACGCACCCTTGGCGACGGGGATACGGGCGCGTACCTCGAGCCGTCCGTAGCGGAAGGCGAAGCGGCCGCGGGTGTTTATCGACGAGGAGGTATATTCGGCGTAGGGTCTCTGCTGGTCCCAGTGGGTGCCGTCGGGGTCGTATTCTGCACTCGGGCGTCGCTCGCGGCGGGCCTCGATGGTAAGGATGCCGTTGCGGCACGTCGCGTTGTCTCGCTGGTAGTACTGGGCTTCGTGGTTGCGCTCGAAGCCCTCCTCATAGCCCCAGCGGCGCGGGTCGGGACGGCCGTCGGCCGTGAATTCGTCGCTCCATACGAGGCGGTAGCCTTCGCGGCGGTATGCATTGGCCTCGCGGCGCGGCGTTTGCGCACAGATGTCGGCCGCGAGGAGGAGCAGTATCGGCAATAGTGTAAATTTCATATTTTGTGCGATTTCGGTCGTTGCAAAGTTAGAAAAAAGATATTAAATTCATATCTTTGCGGCCGATATGGATACTGCCCCCGAAAAACTCAGCTGGAAACCCGGAACCATGATCTATCCGCTGCCTGCGGTGATGGTCAGTTGCGGGGCGTCGCCCGAGGAGTACAACATTGTCACGGTGGCGTGGACCGGTACGGTATGCACCAATCCGCCCATGTGCTATATATCGTTGCGTCCCGAGCGTTTGTCGCACAGGATCATCTCCCGCACGGGCGAGTTTGTCATCAACCTGACGACGCAGTCGCTGGCCCGCGCCACCGACTGGTGCGGCGTGCGGTCGGGTCGCGACCATGACAAGTTTGCGGAGATGGGCCTTACGCCAGTGGCGGCGCGTGTGGTGCAGGCCCCGGCCATAGCCGAGGCTCCGGTGTCGATCGAGTGCCGCGTGCGTCAGGTGCTGTCTCTTGGCTCGCACGACATGTTCCTGGCCGATGTGGTTAATGTGCTGGTCGATGCACGGTATGTCGACGGGCGCAGCGGACGGCTTGATCTGGAGCGTGCCGGTATGATGGCATACTGCCACGGGGAGTATTTCCGCCTGGGGGATGTCATCGGCCATTTCGGATGGTCGGTGCGCAAGCGTAAGAAGCGTCCCTCGTGGGGGAGGTAGTGCTGTGGAAGCGTTTGTAGGCTGAGTCTGTCGTATGCGACGAGTGAGCTGCAGGACGGCGGACGGCTCTTTGCCGTATTATGGTTTTGTACGGAACGGATTTTTTCGTACATTTGTATTATTGTGCGGGGCGTGTCCGCGGCCCGGTTTTGAGGCAAAAAAGAATATTAACGATACATTTAAGGAAAAAGAAGACAACTGATGAGAAAAAACATTTTGTCCCTGTTGCTGCTGGCCATGTCGGCCGTAGCGGTACAAGCGCAGAATACTCAGGAACTGATTGAGGCGTACAAGAACGGTACGCTTTCGCAGAGCCAGATAGATCAGATCAAGACGGAGCAGGCGACGCAGAATGTCGACCGTTCGCGCGTAGTGAACGGTAACGCTCAGATAGATCGGTTTTCGCACGGTCGTAAGAATATCGAAAAGCTTCCTGCCGGCGGCCGTTATGTCATGATGTCCGATTCGCTGGGATCGGATTCCTTGAAGATGGCTTACATACTGCCAACAGACAGCGTGCGCAAGCCTCGTATTTTCGGTCACGACATGTTCACAAATGCGCAGCTTACGTTCGAGCCCAATCTCAGCATAGCCACTCCCGACAACTATGTGCTCGGCCCCGGCGACGAGGTAATTGTGGATGTATGGGGCGACTCGCAGATGACCGTCGAGAGTACTATCTCGCCCGACGGCAAGATCTTCATATCGAATGTAGGGCCGGTTGCCTTGGCCGGACTGTCGGTGTCGGAGGCGTCGCAGCGCCTGCGCGGAGTGCTGTCGACCATATATGAGGGCCTGTCGGACGGGTCGGTGCAGATGAAGCTTTCGCTGGGCAGCATCCGCAGCATACAGGTGAACGTTACGGGCGAGGTCACGGCGTCGGGTACCTATACGCTGCCGTCGCTGGCGACGCTTTTCCATGCGCTCTATACGGCAGGCGGCGTTAATGATCTCGGTACGCTGCGCAGCGTCAAGATTTTCCGCGGCGGAAAGTTGTTTTCGGATGTCGATATCTACGACTATATTCTCAACGGCAACAGCAGCCTCGACATTGCGTTGCGCGACGGCGATCTTATCACGGTATCGCCGTACGGCAAGCTGGTGGAGATTACGGGCAATGTCAAGCGGCCTATGTATTACGAGATGAAGGATGGCGAGACCGTCGCCGACCTTATCCGTTTTGCCGGCGACTTCACGGGCGAGGCCAACCGTAATCTGGTGAGCGTTACGCGCCGTCAGGGTGGAAAGTATAACTCGTTTACGGTTGGAAATGCCGATTTTGCCAACTTTGTCATGGAGGACGGCGATGTCGTGGCCGTAGGCGGCAGCATCGACCGCTATGAGAACCGTGTCGGTATCGAGGGCGCAGTATATCGTCCGGGATATTATGCCATTGACAAGAGCATGACCACGCTCAAGCAGTTGATCGAGCGTGCTGACGGTCTGCGTGAGGATGCCTTCATGCAGCGCGCCATACTTTACCGCGAGAAACCCGACTGGTCGCTCGAGGTGAAGAGCATCGACCTGAAGAAACTCATGTCGGGCGAGACGGCGGACATAACGCTCCGTCCGAACGACCTGCTTATGGTAGCCGAGGAGTCTGGCATGCGTGAGGAATATACGGTTTCGATCCTCGGATCGGTAAGTCGCCCCGATACCTATCCCTATGCCGAGAACATGACGGTTGAGGATCTGCTGGTTGCCGCCGGAGGCCTTCTTGAGTCGGCATCTACGGCGAACGTGACCGTCACGCGCCGCATAAAGGATCCCAAGAGTCTCAATGTAAGCGAGCAGCTTTTCGAGACCTTTACCGTCAACGTAAACGACAGCCTCACGGTAGGCGAGGGTGAGGAGTTTGTGCTCGAACCTTTCGACCAGGTGTATGTGCGCCGTTCGCCGGTATATATCACACAGAGCAGCGTTACTGTGACCGGAGAGGTGGCCTTTGGCGGCAATTATCCCCTTTCGCACCGCAACATGCGCATATCGGAGGTTATAGCTGCGGCGGGAAGCGTTACGCCGGGTGCCTTTATCGAGGGGGCCTATCTGTTGCGCCGTATGACGGAGCAGGAGCAGATACAGAATCAGGCGCTGCAGGACATGATTGCGGCGCAGGCCGGAGCGGGCGAGCGCGATTCGCTTAATATGGCTGGAATTGAACTCGAGTCGGTATATCCCGTCGGTATCAATTTGGCCGAGGCGTTGAAAAATCCCGGTTCGGATGCCGATATCGTGCTCCGTGACGGAGATGTAGTATCGGTGCCCATGTATAACGGCACTGTCAGGGTTATGGGTGCCGTGCTTTATCCCAACTCGGTTACTTTTACCGAGGGTAAGAAGCTGAAGTACTATGTTGATGCGGCCGGTGGCTTTGACAACCGTGCGCGTAAGAACAAGGCATTCGTGATATACATGAACGGTATGGTAGCCTCGGGCAATTCGGCTGAGATACGTCCGGGATGTATCATTATCGTACCGTCGAAGGTTCAGCGTGAGCCAATTACCTGGGCTGAGGTTGTGGGTCTGATATCGTCTACGGCATCTACGGCGGCGGTGATAATATCGGTGCTTAATCTCACCAAATAAGGTCTCGTAATAGTTACTAACGATAACGACAACGATATGAGTGAACAGATAGATAATCGTAACGCCAATATTCCGGAAGAGCAGGAGATAGATCTCGTGGAACTTATCCAGCGCATGTGGGTTAACCGCAAGTTGATTCTCAGGGTAACCGGTGTGTTTTTCGTACTCGGCCTGCTTGTGGCTCTGTTGAGTTCGAAGGCCTACACAGCAGGGTGTGATGTGGTGCCTCAAACCTCGGATTCTGGAACTGCATCAAGAATGAGTTCTTTGGCGGCATTGGCCGGCATTAACCTCAATCAGATGCAGGAAGTGAAGACACTATCGCCGTATGTATATGAGAATATACTAAATAGTACAACATTCCGGAAAGAGTTGATGCATACGAAGCTCAACTATGAGAAGGCGGACCGTCCCGTCAGCTTCTATGAGTACAATACGAGCGAGGAGTTCAATAAGCCGAGTGTAGGCGCTATTGTAAAGAAATATACTATCGGCCTACCGTTCGTTATCCTGAATGCCATCCGTGGAGAACAGCCTGCTCCCGATTATACGGGCGTAACGGTCGGAGAAGGTGGCGTTGCGAGAATCGAGACAATGACGGAGGATGAGTATGAGTGCAGCAAGATGCTTTCGGAGTGTGTTAGTATGACGCTCGATGACAAGAACGGTTATTTGTCGATCTCGGCTACGATGCCTGAGGCTGTTGTTGCAGCCGAGATGGCTCAGGCTACAGTTACCTTGTTGCAGAAGTACATTACTGAGTTCAAGATTGAGAAAGTGCAGTCGAATCTCGATTTTGTGCAGGAGCGCTACAATGAGGCGAAGGCAAATTTCGAGGATATACAGGATCGCAGGGCGCGTTTCCGCGATGCCAACCAGAATACGACTCGCTATTCGGCGCGTACGCAGTTCGAGAAGCTTGATGCTGAGTATACGCTTGCAATGAATCTTTACGGCGAGCTGGCATCGCAGTTGGAGCAGGCGAAGATTAGCGTCAAGGAGACCGCTCCTATCCTTACGGTAATAAATCCCGTAACGATACCTCTGCAGAAGAGTAAACCACGCCGTGCTATAATCCTATTTGGCTGGACATTCTTTGGTGTAATGTTGGGTATGGGAGTCGTTCTGGTGTTGCCGTCGGTAGCCGAAATTACAGGCAACGAGCGACTGAAAGGGATGGTCAAGATGCCTGCGACCGAAAAACAGAATATTGCATAGATAAAATATTGTTCGTTAAAACGATATTGTCATGGAAAGCTTGGTTTTGACGGTCCTGTTGCCGATATTCATCGCGTCGCTGGTGGTGTTTTTCATACATCCGCAGTTGGTGAAGATCGCACAGTTGAAGATGATCGTTGACAATCCCAATGCCCGCAAGCTCAACAAGGAGCCGGTGCCGGTCCTTGGCGGTGTCGGAGTGTTCTTCGGCCTAATGTTCGGTATCGGCGTGGCAGGATATTATACCAAGGGCATGAACATCCAGTTCGAGTTGATCGTTGCCATGATGGTTATGCTCTATACTGGCGTGGGAGACGATATACTCGATCTTTCGCCTTCGGTGCGTTTCGCCTTGCAGATATTCACCGTCTGCATGATGATGTTCCTGTGCGGTATATACATTGACAACTTCCACGGTTTGTGGGGGGTGTACAAGTTGCCGCTTATTGCCGCTATTGTATTGACGCTGGTGTCGAGTGTGGGTATAATTAACTCGATAAACCTGATTGATGGCGTCGACGGCTTGTGTTCTGGCTATGGAATGTTTGCATCGTTGCTTTACGGCATATGTTTCATCCGCATGGGAGACCTGTCGTATGCCGTACTGGCCTTTTCGCTGTTCGGTAGCCTTATGCCCTTCTTCCTGCACAATGTCTTCGGTCGCAAGTACAAGATGTTCCTGGGCGATGGCGGTTCTCTGGTGCTGGGCTTCATCTGTTCGCTCTACGTGATGCGAGTGATCCAGTCGGGCAGTGACTATATTACTGGCAGCACCATCAGTTTTACGCTTGCCGTCCTGGCCGTGCCCGTGTTCGATACGTTGCGTGTCATGACGGCGCGTATGGCCAAGGGCCGTTCACCTTTCAGCCCTGACAAGACGCACCTGCACCATATGTTTATCAGGTTAGGATGCAGCCATGTTATGACTACGGTCAACATACTCGTCCTTAACGGCCTTGTCGTGGTGATGTGGCACATGTGTAATGTCTTTAACCTGAATGCCGAGTGGCAGCTGTTCGTAACGGCATTGTCGGCGTTCGCGTTTACATGGGTGCTTTACTATGGCATGGATTATGTTGAGCGCCGTCACCCGCATACTTATGAGCGTATGCAGAAGTGGGTAGACTGCCACAGCGTGCGGCGTTCGGGCGTACTTTTGAAGATACAGAATATGCTGGACAGCATCTGACTGCTGTACGGCGAATAGCGGAATATCATCGATGAATATAGTCATTGTCGGTACGGGTTATGTCGGTCTGGTGTCGGGGGCATGTTTCTCCGATATGGGAATATGCGTGACTTGTGTCGACATCGACCAAGGCAAAATCGAGCGTCTGCGCCACGGTGAGATTCCGATCTATGAGGCGGGGCTCGAGACGGCCGTTGCGGCCGGACGTCTGCATTTCGCTACGGACCTTGCCGAGTGTGTCTCGGATGCCGAGGTTATATTCTGCTGTGTGGATACACCTCCGGCGGAGGATGGCAGCGCTGACCTGCGCAATGTCATAGCCGTAGCACGGCGTGTTGGCGAGGTTTTGGACCATTATGCCGTTGTCGCGACCAAGAGTACCGTTCCCGTGGGTACGACACGGGTTGTGGAGCGCACCATTCGCGAGGCCATGACGGCGCGAGGCGTTGCTGTAGAGTTCGATGTGGCGTCGAATCCCGAGTTTTTGAAGGAGGGCGTCGCAGTCAAGGACTTCATGTCTCCCGACAGGGTGGTTGTGGGCGTGGAGAGTGCGCGGGCGCGCGCCATCATGTCACGGCTGTACAAGCCGTTTATGCTGGTGAGCGACCGTCTGATATTTACGGACATTGCATCGGCCGAGATGATTAAGTATGCATCCAACTCTATGCTTGCCACCCGCATATCGTTTATGAACGACATGGCCAACCTGTGCGAGAAGGTGGGGGCGGATGTAAACATGGTCCGTAAGGGTGTGGGCACCGATACGCGTATCGGCAACAAGTTCCTTTATGCGGGATGCGGATATGGTGGATCGTGCTTCCCGAAGGATGTGAAGGCGCTGATACGTACGGCGGCCGAGCACGGATGCCGTATGGAGGTGCTGGAGGCAGTGGAGCGGGTCAACGAGCGCCAGAAAAGGGTCCTGTTCGATAAGTTGGACAAATACTATGGCGGGGCATTGGCCGGGCGTGAGGTGGCCCTGTGGGGCCTCTCGTTCAAGCCCGAGACCGACGACATGCGCGAGGCACCTTCGCTGGTGACAATAGACCTGTTGCTTAAGGCGGGCTGCCTCGTGCGTGTGTACGATCCCGTGGCGATGGATGAGTGCCGTCGCCGTTTGGGCGCTGCGGTATATTACGGCCGCGACATGTACGACGTCGTGGCAGGGGCCGATGCACTCATGCTGCTTACCGAGTGGAAAGAGTTCCGCATGCCCGACTGGCGCGCAGTGAAGAGCGCTATGCGCTGCGGAGTGGTGTTTGACGGCCGTAACATATACGATGGCCGCGAGTTGCGCGAAACTGGCATGGAGTATTACAGAATAGGATAGAAAAAAATATGCGCTGTGCTGAGGTGTGTGTGGTAACATGAATAGCCGAGGCACGGTTGTTTTAAGTATAAGGAGATTTATTTATGCCCGAAATATCGAACAGAGCGGTTGCGATGCCCGAGTCGCCCATACGCAAGCTGGTGCCGCTGGCCGATGCCGCCAAACGCCGTGGTATCAAGGTCTATCACCTCAATATAGGCCAGCCCGACCTGCCGACGCCGCAGGAGGGTCTCGATGCTCTGCGTAATATCGACCGCAAGGTGCTGGAGTACAGCCCTAGCGACGGTTACCGCTCGTTGCGCGAGAAACTTGTGGGGTACTACGACCAGTACCAGATAAAGCTTACGCCCGACGACATCATAATCACCACGGGCGGTTCGGAGGCGGTGTTGTTCGCTTTCATGTCGTGCCTGAACCCCGGTGACGAGATCATCGTTCCCGAACCGGCTTATGCCAACTACATGGCTTTTGCCATTTCGGCGGGCGCGGTTATCCGTACCGTCTCGACGTCGATAGAGGAGGGCTTCGCCCTGCCGAAGGTCGAGCAGTTCGAGGAGCTGATAAACGAGCGTACGCGCGGTATATTGATCTGCAACCCGAACAACCCGACGGGTTACCTCTATACGCGCAAGGAGATGTACCGCATACGCGACATGGTGAAGAAGTATGACCTGTTCCTGTTCTCGGATGAGGTTTACCGAGAGTTCATATATACGGGATCGCCTTATATTTCGGCATGCCATCTGGAGGGTATCGAGCAGAATGTGGTGCTGATAGATTCCGTGTCGAAGCGTTACTCGGAGTGCGGAATCCGTATCGGGGCCCTCATAACGAAGAACAAGAGACTGCGCGATGCCGTGATGAAGTTCTGCCAGGCGCGTCTGAGCCCTCCGCTTATCGGACAGATTGTGGCCGAGGCGTCGATCGACGCCCCCCGCTCCTATATGATACATACCTATGAGGAGTATATCGAGCGCCGCAACTGCCTTATCGACGGGCTGAACAAGATCCCGGGCGTGTATTCTCCCATCCCGATGGGTGCGTTCTATACTGTCGCGCGGCTGCCGGTGGACGACAGCGACCGTTTCTGTGCATGGTGCCTGTCGGAATTCTCGTATGAGGGCGAGACCGTCATGATGGCGCCCGCGTCGGGATTCTATACCGACCCTACGAAGGGCCGCAATGAGGTGCGTATAGCCTATGTCCTCAAGAAGGAGGACCTGCGCAGGGCTCTGTATATCCTCGGCCGTGCTCTGGAGGCATATCCGGGACGTACGGAATAGTCTTATTGATTAATAGTATTTAATGTAAAAAATATATCGGCTATGAAAGGAATAGTCTTGGCCGGCGGCAGCGGTACGCGCCTCTATCCCATCACGAAGGGTGTAAGCAAGCAGTTGCTTCCCATCTACGACAAGCCGATGGTGTATTATCCCATATCGGTTCTGATGCTTGCGGGCATAAGGGATATATTGATAATATCGACGCCGCAGGATCTGCCGGGTTTCCGCCGTCTGTTGGGAGACGGGTCGGACTATGGCGTGCACTTCTCGTATGCCGAGCAGCCGTCGCCTGACGGCCTTGCGCAGGCGTTTATCATAGGCGAGGAGTTTGTGGGCGACGATTCGGTGTGCCTGGTTCTGGGTGACAATATCTTTCATGGCGCGGGCCTGTCGGATATGTTGCGCGAGGCTGTGCGTACGGCCGAGGAGGAACACAAGGCTACGGTTTTCGGTTACTGGGTCGACGATCCCGAGCGTTACGGCGTTGCGGAGTTCGACAAGGATGGCAACTGCCTCTCGATAGAGGAGAAACCGCAGCATCCCAAGTCGAACTATGCCGTTGTGGGACTCTATTTCTATCCCAACAAGGTTGTGGACATAGCCAAGCATATCAAGCCGTCGGCACGCGGCGAGTTGGAGATAACCTCGGTAAACCAGCATTTCCTGCAGGACGGCGAGCTGAAGGTGTGCACGCTCAAGCGCGGCTTTGCATGGCTCGATACCGGTACGCACGACTCTTTGGCCGAGGCCTCGATCTTCGTGGAGGTTATCGAGAAGCGCCAGGGCCTGAAGATTGCCTGCCTCGAGGGCATTGCCTATCATCATGGATGGATCTCGGAGGAGAAGTTGCGTGAGCTGGCGCAGCCCATGATAAAGAATCAGTACGGGCAATACCTGCTGAAGGTTATCGACGAAGTCAAACGTGAGGAGTAATAAGCCATGAATGTTATAAAAACCGATATCGAGGGCGTCGTTATAATCGAGCCCGACGTCTTTGGGGACGAACGCGGATATTTCTTCGAGAGCTGGTCGCAGGCCAAGTTCGATGCGGCGGTGCGTCCCGTGCGTTTCGTGCAGGACAACGAGAGCAAGTCGCGTTACGGCGTACTGCGCGGCCTGCACTATCAGAAGGGCCGCCATGCGCAGTCGAAGCTGGTGCGTGTGGTCAAGGGCGCAGTGCTTGACGTTGCGGTCGATATACGCCGCGGATCGCCTACCTTCGGCCGTTATGTCGCGGTAGAGCTTACGGCGGAGAACAAGCGTCAGCTGTTCGTGCCGCGCGGCTTTGCTCATGGCTTCTCGGTTCTGAGCGAGGAGGCCGTGTTCCAGTACAAGTGCGACAATCTCTATGCCCCGCAGTCGGAAGGCGCCATTGCGTGGAACGACCCTGTGATAGGCATCGACTGGCGCATAGCGCCCGAGGATGTGATTCTCTCGGCCAAGGACAGCACGCACCCGATGTTGTGCGACGCTGTTGACCTGTTCGACTATAACATTGACTACTATGCAGAATAATGAGATAAAGCGGGTTCTCGTTACCGGCGCCAACGGACAGCTGGGCCGCGAGATGCGTCGCCTCGGTGCGGCGTCGCCCAACGAATATACTTTTACCGATGTCGAGGAGCTCGATATTACGGACGCCGCGGCCGTGATGTCGTGCGTTACGGCTGGCCGCTATGACGTAATACTCAACTGCGCGGCCTACACTAATGTCGACCGAGCGGAGGATGACGAGGCTACGGCCGATAAGATCAACTGCGATGCGGTGCGTAACCTTGCCGCGGCAGCTGCGCAGACTGGGGCGGTACTGTTCCATGTCTCGACGGACTATGTCTTCGGCGGCGAGGGTAATACGCCCCGCAGCGAGGATATGCCGCTTGCCCCGCTGGGGGCCTACGGTCGTACGAAACTGCACGGCGAGCAGGCCGTGGCGGAATCGGGATGCCGTGCCGTCATAGTGCGCACGGCGTGGCTCTATTCCGAGTACGGCAACAATTTCCTCAAGACGATGCTGCGCCTGACGGCGGAGCGCCCCGAGCTGAATGTGGTGTTCGACCAGGTCGGCAGCCCGACATATGCGGGCGATCTGGCCATCGCACTGTTTACGATCATCGAGGGCGGTCTCTATGAGGGCAACGAAGGCGTTTACCACTTCTCGAACGAGGGCGTATGCTCGTGGTACGACTTTGCCGTGGAGATAGCGCGTGCGGCGGGGCATGACGGCTGTGCGATCCACCCGTGCCACAGCGACGAGTTCCCGTCGAAGGTCAAGCGCCCAGCCTATTCGGTTTTGGACAAGAGCAAGATAAAGAAGACCTTCGGGCTGGATATCCCCCATTGGCGCGAGTCGATGGAGTATTGTATCGAAAGAATTAAAAGATCGGAGAAACAATGAAACGCAACATATTGATAACGGGCGGCGCGGGCTTTATCGGCAGCCATGTGGTACGCCTCTTCGTAAACAAATATCCCGACTACCGCATCGTCAACCTCGACAAGCTGACCTATGCGGGCAATCTGGCCAACCTGAAGGATATTGAAGACAGGCCCAACTATGTCTTCGAGCGTGCCGACATATGCGATTTCGACCGCGTGCGCGAGATCATGCGTAAGTACGAGATCGACGGCGTTATCCACCTTGCAGCGGAGAGTCATGTCGACCGTTCGATAAAGGATCCCTTCACCTTCGCGCGTACGAACGTGCTGGGTACGCTGTCGCTGCTGCAGGCGGCGCGCGAGTACTGGAACGGCGCGTGGGACGGCAAGCTCTTCTATCATATCTCGACTGACGAGGTGTACGGTGCGCTGGAGCTTACCGATCCCGAGGGCGTAGAGCCTCCCTTCACGACGACGGCCTCGTCTACGGAGCACCATCTGGCCTACGGCCGCGACTTCTTCTACGAGGATACCAAGTATAATCCACACTCGCCCTATTCGGCGTCGAAGGCGTCGTCTGACCACTTCGTGCGTGCGTTCCACGACACCTACGGCATGCCCACGATCGTGACCAACTGCTCGAACAACTACGGACCCTACCAGTTCCCCGAGAAGTTGATTCCGCTCTTCATAAACAACATCCGCCACGGCCGTCCGCTGCCCGTATATGGCAAGGGCGAGAATGTGCGCGACTGGCTTTATGTCGAGGACCACGCGCGTGCCATCGACCTGATATTCCACAAGGGGCGCGTGGCCGATACATATAATATCGGCGGCTTCAACGAGTGGAAGAACATCGACCTTATCAAGGTGATCATCCGTACGGTTGACCGCCTGCTGGGCAACGAAGAGGGGGCTAGCGAGCGCCTGATCACCTATGTAACCGACCGTGCGGGTCACGACCTGCGCTATGCGATCGACTCGTCGAAGTTGCAGCGCGAGCTGGGCTGGGAGCCGAGCCTGCAGTTCGAGGAGGGCATCGAGAAGACGGTGCGCTGGTATCTCGACAACCAGGCATGGATGGACAACATCACTTCGGGCGACTACGAGCGCTACTACGACGAGATGTACAAGAACCGTTAACGCCGCACCGCGGGCTTAGACCCGATGGACGGCACGATACGAAAAATCCCCCGACACCGACGTGCCGGGGGATTTTTTGTCAGTCGCTGCCGCGGATCAGAAGAAGAATCCGAGACCGAGCTGGAATGTCGATATGCGGTTTTCGCCGGTGGTTATGCCGAGCACCTCGCTCTTCTTGAACGAGCCGTTGTAGCGGGCCGTGACGTTCAGCTTCCACAGGCGCACGTCGAGGCCGGCGGCATATCCCATCGTCGGGCGGTCGATTTTCCACTGCGTGTTCTGCGTCGATCCGCCGACGTCGGTCATGAGGTTGAACGAGGGACCTACCTGTATGGCCAGGAAGTTGAGGAAACGCAGCTGCAGCAGTACGGGCAGGTCGATGGTGTTCATCTTGACGTTGCCGTCGATGCCCACGGGGCCCTTCACGTCAAACTTGTTGTGCGAGTATACCAGCTCGGGGCGTATGCCGAGCATGCCCCACGTGAATTCGCTCTGCAGGCCGGCGTACCAGCCCGAGTCGGAGTTGAAGTCGAAATCCTGCGCTCCCTTGAGGTTGTTGGCCTGGTAGTTCCATCCGGCCTTGAATCCTATGCGGGCCTTCGGCAGCAGTCCGGCATGTGCCTGTACTCCGATGCACAGCACCGCAAAAAGCAATATGAACTTTTTCATCTCTTTCCGTTTTTAGTGTTTTACATTCGTCTATGCTGTCGGCCGCCGTTGGTGCGGCCGCCGTGTTCTGAGTCTGCTTACCTGCCGCGTGAGCCTGTCGAACGCGTTCCTGAGGCATTGCCGGCGTTGGCGCGCGAGTCGTGCTTCTGCTGCTTGGGCTTCTGCTCCTTCCTGGGTCTTTGCTGCGGCGCAGGGGTGTTGGTGCGTGTCCCCTGTCCCGTTTCGGGGCGGGCGTAGTTGTTGCGCATGCCGTTTGTGTTGCCGCGGTGGTCGCGGTATGGCGTCGGTGCCGGTGGCGGCGTGGGGGTCGGACGGTATCTGTATCCGGGCGTGTCGCGCAGTACGGGCTGGGTGTGTATGCCGCGGTATTTCTTGTACTTGCTGCGGTGGCTGCGGTTGTAGAGCCACGGGTCGCGCACGTCGAGCACCACCTTGTAGAACTTGTACAGGTCGCGCGGCCCGGCATGCGGCGGGAGCCTGTGGGCCGACTTCCAGCGTCCGTGGTCGAAGTAGTAGAACAGCGCGCGGTTCACGTCGTAGTAGATGTTGAAGTCGGGGAAATAGTAGTAGGGTGCGCAGGCATATCCTGCGGGGCCCCACGGCGGCTGCGCCGATATGTTCACCGCGGCTCCTACAGATATGCCGTCGTGTTGTCCGTGCAGCGTCACGCTGCACGAGGCGAGGGTTGCGGCCGCTGCCAGTATTGCAATCAAACGTTTCATGGGCTATGCGGTTTTTATGTCTGTCGCGGCGGTTTGGCGGGCGGCAATTACGCCGCTTGCACGTGCGGCACCAATCCCCCGCATACAAACTTACAAAAAAAGAGCGGAATTTATTATACTGAACCGCTCTTTATCGACATTTCCTCCTTTATTCGCCTATTACCCACCTGCTGCCGGGTATGAGCGATACGATTTTGGCCGTGACGAAGCAGCTGACATAGGTGGCTGCGGCTATGGCGGGAATGGCCGCCACGGTAGGCAGTGCCAGAGTGCCCTTGAATATGCCGACCCACAGTCCGAGCCAGAAGATGTGCATCAGGTATACGCCGTAGCTGAGTTTCGACATCGAGGTTATGACGGCGGGTGTCGTCTTACGCTCGATGCAGGTGAAGAGCAGGAAGGTACCTACGGTGAGGGCCACGCAGTTGATGGTGCACATCGCCCATCCGATCTCGATGACGGGGGTCTCGTGCGTCACGCCCGGCACGGCCTGTACGTAGAACGAGAGTATCGTCGCTGCGGCTCCCGCCACCATCAGCACGAGGCCCGTCGCGAAGCGGCGGCGCCGGCTCCACGCAAGGTGCTTGCGTATGTAGTGTGCGATGACCGAGTATCCGAGATAGCCCGAGAAGTACCACAGCATGTGGTATTCGTTCCAGAAGCACTCGCCCCACAGCTCGCCGCACCAGCGGTGGAGGTAGGGCATGCAGGTCGAGATGAGGAACAGCGTGATGAAGAACCGCTCCTCGCGTGCCGTGGCGCGCTCCAGCCAAGGCGAGATTATGGGTATGAAGAGGTAGATGCTTATCAGCGGGTACATGAACCACAGGTGGCCGGCCAGCGTGGGGAAGTTCAGAGGCAGGCGGGCGATGTCGCGCAGCGACGTGGCCGTGTCGATCTGTCCCCACAGCAGCGGCAGGGTGCTGTACAGGATCATGAATATGACGAACGGTGGCAGTATGCGCTTTGCGCGGCGGCGGTAGAACTGCCACGATGTCTGGCCTGCAGGCATGGGCATTAGCAGGTATGCCGATACGATAATGAACAGCGGTACCGACATACGCGAGAAGCCGTCGTAGAGCGATACCCACAGACGGTCGGTCTCGTTGGCCAGAAACGATTGCGGCCCCGCCATGTCGGTCGATCCGGCCGCGCCGTAGAAGTTCTCGCTGGCGTGTACCAGCATTACGAGAAAGCATGCGAAGATGCGCAGATAGTCCAGAAATACGATTCTCTGTTGTCTCTCCAGTGTATTCATTTGCGTGACGTGTATTTGTTACTTGGGGTTATTGTTTGCCGTCCGATGCCTCCTGACGCCGCTCGAACTCCACGATGAGAGCCTGACGTGCCCCGACGCGTACCGAGTCGTCGAGCTCGACGGCCTCGCCCGTCATCACGTTGCGGCCGTTGCGCAGCGACGGCGTTATCTCGGCATAGCGGCTCCATTCGATGGGTTTGGCGCCGCGCGAGTTGTTTATGAAGACGAAAACGGCATCCCGATCGTCGTAGCGGAAGTAGGCGTAGGTGTTGCCGTGGGGTGCGAAATGCAGCGTGCGGCCCGAGTGTATCACGCGCTTGCCCTTGCGCCACTCGAACAGTCGCCGTGTGTAGTCGAACAGATCGCTCTGCACCGTGTCGCGCTGCGCGGGGTCGAAGAGCGATACCGTGTCCTCCTTCCATCCGCCGGGAAAATCGACGCGCAGGCCGCCGTGTCCCTGCGATAGGTCGCGCGAGGTGAACATCATCTCGTCGCCGGCGAATATCTGGGGTATGCCGCGCATGGTGGCCAGCAGTGCCATCGACAGCTTCAGCCGGTCGGGATTGCGGCGTACGACATCTCCTATGCGGTCGGTGTCGTGGTTGGCCGCGAAGATCATCATGTGCGAGATGTCGTGGTAGACGAAGTCGTTCGACAGGGTCTCGTATACGCGCGCCATGCCGCGTCCCGAGCGCAGCGAGTCGCTCGACAGCGCCTCGCAGATGGCGTCACGCAGTGGGAAGTCCATGATCGAGGGCAGGTGCGAATCGAAACCGTCGCGGTTCTGGTTGCCGCCCTGCCAGTAGGCCAGTTGCGGGATGTTGCCCGTCCAGCACTCGCCCACGATGTTGATGTCGGGGTACTCCTCGCGCAGGGCGCGGCACCACTCGCTCATGGGCTCCTTCTCGTTGTAGGGGTAGGTGTCGACGCGCAGGCCGTCGAGGTCGGCATACTCGATCCACCACACGGCCCACTGCTTGAAGTATTGCAGCAGGTAGGGGTTGTCGAGGTTCATGTCGGGCATCGAGCGGTCGAACCACCCGCTCTCCTGTATCTCGAGGTCGCTCCGCGAGGCGTTGGGGTCCATATTGGTCGAGAAGAGGTTGTTCGTGCGCGTGTACTCGGGGAAACGGTGCACCCAGTCCTCGAAGGGCATGTCGCGCATCCACCAGTGGGCGCTGCCGCAGTGGTTTGTGACGATGTCCATTATCACCTTCAGGCCTCGGCGGTGGCTCTCGGCCACGAACGTGCGGTAGAGCTCGTTCGTGCCGAAGCGCGGGTCGATGCGGTAGTAGTCGGCGCAGGCGTAGCCGTGATACGAGCCGTGGGGCTCGTCGTCGAGCAGCAGGGGCGTGCTCCAGATGGCCGTGGCGCCCGTCGAGGCAATGTAGTCGAGGTGGTCGATCATGCCCTGTATGTCGCCGCCGTGGCGCGAGAAGAATCCCGTGCGGTCGGGCTTGTCGCGCGTGTCGTCGGTGGCATCGTTCGAAGGGTCGCCGTTGGCGAAACGGTCGGGCATGAGCAGGTAGATCATGTCGGCCGTGGTGAAGCTCTTGCGTGCGGCCGAGCCTTCGCGGCGGTTGTCCAGACGGTAGGGCAGCACGAAACTCTCGTCGCCGCGCGTGAAGAGTATGCCGTACTCGCCCGCGGCGGCATCGGGCGCGATGTCGATGTCGATAAAGAGGAAGTCGGCATTGTCGGCCTTGTGTGTGGCCGTGACCCTGACACCGCGCGTACCGCGTGCCATCGACACCTCGTACGAGGCTATGTCCCGGCCCTGCACCATAAGCTGCAGGGGTGTGCGCATGCCTACCCACCATGAGAGGGGTTCGGCGCGGACGATGGGGTCGCCCGCCGCCTCGGGAACGTTGTCGGCGGCCGTGTTGCATGACACTATGCTCATGGCTGTAATGGCTGTTGCAAACAGTGTGTGTATCTTCATGTTTCAGTGTTTTTCAAGCGTTACGGACGGCGACGGCGCCGTGTCGGGCACGGGGCGCTGTCGTCGTCCGTATCATGTGGTCGGCCGGTGTGTGCCCGCCGACGTATCGGAGTGTTGTATGCCGTATCGTGCGGCTCGGAATGTCAGGCCTTGGTTCCCTTGGCACCCTTTGTGCCGCCGCCGGTCGAGTAGTTGAATATGTTCTCCTTGTAGCTTGTGATCTTGAACGACGCCTCGCGGCTGCGGCGCAGCGCTATGTCGATCAGACGCTCGATGAGCTTGCCGAAGGGTACGCCCGTAGCCTCCCACAGATAGAACGACAGTGATCCGGGGATGGTGTTTATCTCGTTGACGAACACGTTGCCCGTCGCCTCGTCGATCATGAAGTCGATGCGGGCCACGCCGTCGCATCCGAGCGTCTTGAAGGTCTCCACGGCCGTGGTGCGTATGAGGTCGGTCGTTGCCTGCGGCAGGCGTGCCGGTATCTCGCGCACGGTCGAGTGCATGCCCTGCGACTTGGTGCCGCCGCGCTTTGCGCCGCCCTTGCTGCCGCCTCCGCCGCCGAGGTACTTGTCCTGGTAGCTGAGGATCTCGCCGCTGCGGATGGGAGCCTCGCATACCGATGCCTCGCACTCGTAGTAGTCGCCCAGTACCGAGCAGTTTATCTCGCGCAGCTGCTCGACGAGGTGCTCGACGATGATACGCTTGGAGTATGCGACGGCATTCTCGATGGCCTCGACGAGGTGCTCGCGGTCGTGTACGGCGGTGATGCCCACGCTCGAGCCCGAGTCGGCCGGCTTGACGATGACGGGGTAGTGGAGGCGTGTCTCGACACGCTCGACGACCTGCTCCTGACGGTCGTACCACTCCTTGTCGGTGAGCCATACGTAGTCGACGACGGGGATACCGCTCTGGGCGAGAATCATCTTCATCGTTATCTTGTCCATGCCGTTGGCCGAGGCCAGCACGTTGCAGCCGGCGTAGGGTATGCCCGTCATCTCGAATGCGCCCTGCACCGATCCGTCCTCGCAGTTGGTGCCGTGCAGTGCGGGCAGTATGACGTCGATCTCGGCAGCGACGGCGTTGCCGAAGAGTCCCCGGCGCACCTTGTAGAGGTGGTTGTCGCCGTAGACGGGGCGCAGATATACCTCCTCGCACGAGGCGTAGAGCTGCTCGAGGTTCTTGTAGTTCTCGCTGTGGCGCAGCGCCTCGCCCGTGTACCAGCGTCCCTGCTTCGAGATGTATATGGGCGTTACGTCATACTTCTCGGTATCGACGGCCTCCATGGCCTGTATGGCCGTTATGACCGATATCTCGTTCTCGACCGAGCGGCCGCCGAATACGACGCCGATATTTGTCTTTCCGTTCTTGTTCATGTCTTATTGTGTTTCGGCCCGTCGTGTGACGGCCGTTTTTTCATTCTCTTTTGGTTGAAACCGCCCGCTATTTGAACGAGTCGGGCAGGTCGTTCTCGTAGAGGATTACGTCACCCGGCGTGAGCACGCGCTGCAGGAACTCCGACGCCTCGGCGAATGAAGCCATGCGGTGTATGCGCTCGGCGGGGAATCCGGCCTCCGTGAGGCCTTCGGTTATGGCGTCGCGGTTGGTGAGGTTCACCACCACGGCCACGTCGCACGCCTTGGCCATGTCGCGGCCGAACTGTCGGTTCAGCTCCGCCTGCCGTTCGCCCAGCTCGACGAAGCCGGGGGTGACGACAATGCGGCGGCCGCCTATGTCGAGGGCGAAGTCGCGCAGCACCTCGAGAGCCATTCTCGCACCCGCCGGGTTCGAGTTGTAGGCGTCGTCGATGACGGTTATGCCGCCCGAGGCGCGGTTGATGCTCAGTCGGTGCTCGATCTGCTCGAGGCGGCGGATGGCGCGCTTCTGCAGCGTCTCCTCCACGCCCAGACGGTCGGCCACGGCTATCGCCGCCAGCAGGTTGAGTATGTTGCCGCGTCCGGCCAGCTGCGTGGCGTAGCCCGTGCGGGCGCCCTGGCGCGTTACGACCGAGAAGTCGGTGAACTTCGACGTGTAGTTTATGTCGGTGGCGCGGTAGTCGGCGGCGCTGTTGTGTACGGCGTAGGTGGTGATGCGACTGTCGTGCAGGATGTCGCTTGCGGCAATGGGCTCCGAGTCGATGTTGACGACGCCCATGCCATCCTCGGGCAGCGAGTCGAGCAGCTCGAACTTCGTGCGCCGGATATTCTCCACCGTGTGGAACGTCTCGAGGTGCATCTCGCCCACGGCCGTGACTATGCCGATCGACGGGTGTACCAGATCGCATATCTCGCGTATGTCGCCCGGCTGCTTGGCGCCCATCTCGACGATGAAGATGTCGTGGTAAGGCTTGAGCTGCTCACGCACTGTGCGCACGACACCCAACGTGGTGTTGTAGTTGCCCGGCGTCATCAGCACGTTGTACTTTTGCGAGAGTATGCGGTAGAGGTAGTTCTTCGTGGAGGTCTTGCCGAAGCTGCCCGTGACGCCTATGACGGTGAGGTGGGGCATCGAGGCCAGCATCTGCTGCGCCTCGCGGTAGTAGCGGTGGACGATGTACTTCTCGATGGGCTTGTTGATGAGGTCGGCGCCGAGCATCAGCACCGGCATGGCCAGCAGTCCGAGCACCACGGCCGGCATGAAGTGCGGGATGTAGAGCACCGACAGCACGATGGCCGCAACGGTAAGTATTCCCGCCGTGATGAAGAGCCGTATGACGCGCATGGTGTACTTGAGCGGCTTCTTGTACTTCACTTTCAGCTCCTGCCATGCCAGGTAGAGCATGAAGATTATGGCCAGGCCCGTGACGTTGTCGGTCAGTATCCAGCACGCTATGGCCAGCGCGGCGATCGTGGCGGCCCACTGCGGCTTGTAGGACTTGAAGAGCCAGCGGCGGTAGCGCGAGAAACGGTACGAGTTCTGCTGGTACATCATTATGTCGTAGCGCAGCATGGCGAACCACAGTGTGGCGTAGGCTGCCAGAAATATCAGTACGAGGATTTTGTTCATGGCTTGGTTTGTGTTAGTTCGTTACGGCATGCGTGTGTCATTTGTCGGCCGTGCCGACGAGAAAGCTCTCCGCCACGCGCAGGAAGAGTCCCGGGTCGTCTAGGAAAGAGAAGTGGCTGCCGCCCCTGACGGTGACGATGCCGGCGTCGGGGATGAGGCTCTCCATGCGCCGGGCGTCGGCCAGCGGTGTCGCGGTGTCGTGCTCGCCCCAGAAGAGCAGCGTCGGGGCCTTGATCAGCGGCATCACGTGGCAGAGGTCTTCGTTGACGCACTTCGACAGTATGGCACGCATCATGGGCGTGGCGTTGTTGTAGTCCGACGATCCCGTCTTGGCGCGGTAGCGGTCGATGATGCGCTGTGCGCGGTGGCGTCCGACGGCTATGGGAAGCACGCGCTTGGCCACCTTGTATGAGTACACCTTCCAGTAGTAGCGGGCCGAGCGGCGCGGCTTGACGCCGGCGGCGTCGACGAGCATCACCTTCTCCACCTCGTTGCGCGAGGCGTAGAGTATGGCGACGCGTCCGCCGAAGGAGTGGCCCACGAGTATCGGGCGTTCGATGCCGTTCTCGCGTGCGAATGCCTCCACCGAGCGGGTGTACTGTTCGACGCCCCACACCTCGCGCGGCTCCTCGCTACGGCCGAAGCCCGCGAAGTCGAACGTGTATACGCGGAAGTGTTCGACAAAGAACGCGCGCACGCTGTCGAAAATCTTGCCGTCGCACCCCCATCCGTGCAGCAGCATGAGCGGGCGTCCCTCGCCCTCCTCGGTGCAGTGGAGGCGTATGCCTTCGTATGTATAGTCTCTGTCCATGGTTTCTGAAGGCAAATGTACATATTTTTTCGCATATGCGTTCGATGCCCGGCCCCATTTGCTCCGTGCCGGGGAAAATATCGCGCTGCGGCACAAAAAACGGTCCGTCCCGAGGGGGCGGACCGTCTGTAAGGCTGTGGGATATTCTACTTCTGTTTGTTCATCACCTCGTTCTGACGGCTGATGCTTTCGATATGGATTGCTTCGAGCACCGTACGCACGAACTCCTCGCTCAAGCCCATACCACGCGTGAGCGAGAGCATTCGGCGGCAGATATCCTCCCAACGGTTGCTCTGCAGGATGGCCACGTTGTTGGCCTTCTTGATGCGGCCGATCTTCTCGCTGGTCTTCATGCGCTGGCTCAGCAGTTCGAACAACTCGGCGTCGATCTGGTCGATCTGCTGGCGGCAGAGGTTCAGCTCGCTCGTGTATTCGGGGTCGGTGGCAGTCTTGGCACGCCACATCACGTTGTCGATCATCGTAATGCAGTCCTGCGGCGTAAGCTGCTGCGAGGCGTCGCTCCAGGCCTTGTCGGGATCGATGTGGCTCTCGATGATCAGTCCGTCGTAGCAGAGGTCGGCCGCCTGCTGCGATATGCCGTAGAGCAGGGGGCGGCAGCCGCAGATGTGCGACGGGTCGCATATCATCATCATGTCGGGATAACGGCTGCGCATCTCGAATATCATGTGCCACATGGGCGGGTTGCGGTACTTGCTGCGGCCGAAGTACGAGAAACCGCGGTGTATGAGTCCGATGTTCTCGACGGGGACACCCTCCTTGACCAGACGGCTCACGGCGCCGGCCCAGAGGTTGATGTCGGGAACCATCGGGTTCTTGATCAGCACGGTAACGTCCGTGTTTCCGTGCAGGCTCTCGGCGATCTCCTGTACGGCGAAGGGCGATACGGTGGTGCGGGCTCCGATCCACAGTATGTCGACCCCGTGGCGCAGGGCGCACTCCACATGAGCGCGGTTGGCCACCTCGACGGCGATGGGCAGGCCCGTTTCGGCCTTCACCTCGTTGAGCCATTCGAGGCCCGGCTCGCCGATGCCCTCGAAGGTGCCGGGCAGCGTGCGTGGTTTCCACACGCCGGCGCGGATTACATCAACACGTCCCGAGCGGGCCAGTTGCATGGCCGTCTCGACAGTCTGCTCGCGGGTCTCGGCGCTGCACGGGCCCGCTATGATGAGGGGCCGCTTGGCCCCGAGTACGAATTTTCCCATTTGAATGCGTTTTGCTGTGGGTTATTCCAGTATGTCCCTTATCTTGTTTGCCCGGTGCATCGACTCGAGAAGCCCCTCGCGGTCGTCGCGCTCGATCATGCGCCGCAGTATCTGCAGCTGGTGTATGTGCTCGCGCAACACGTCCAGCAGGTTGTACTTGTTGCCCAGGAATATCGGGGCCCACGTCTGCGGCAGGCTCTTGGCCAGACGTACGGTGCTTTCGAAACCGCCGCCCGCAAGATCGAATATGTGCTCCTCCTCGCGCTCCTTCTCCAGCACCGTAAGGGCCAGTGCGAAGGAGGTGATGTGCGATATGTGCGACACGTAGGCGCAGTGCATGTCCTGCTCTTCGGCCGACATGTAGCGCACGGGCATACCCAACGTGCGATAGATCGTCTCCACCGTAGCGGCGGCATCGTCATCCGAGCGTTCGCGCTCGCATATTACCACGGTGCGGCCTGTGAATCCGCCGTGCACGGCGGCGTCGGGACCGCTGTTCTCGGTACCCCACATGGGGTGAGTGGCAACCAGGCGCCCGCGGTTGGGGTGCATCATGGTCATCTCGCACAGCTCCTGCTTGATGGAGCCCATGTCCATGAGTATCTGGTCGTGGCGTATGCGGTTGAGGATCTTGGTGGCCATCGCGGGGATGGTGTCCACGGGTGTGGCCAGCACGATCAGGTCGCTCTGCTCGAGAGCCTTCTCCATGTCGACGATCTCGTCGACCAGTCCGAGCTCAAGGGCCCTCCGAGCGCCCGTTTCCGAGCGCTCGATGCCCATGACATATTCGCTCAGCCCCTTGTCGCGAAGGCTCAGGGCGAACGATCCTCCGATAAGGCCCAGGCCTATGACGGTGGTCTTCATCTCCGGCGCGGGTTTATCGCTTCAGGCGCGTCTTTACGCGCTGTGCGGCCTCGGCCAGACGCTCCTCGGGCATACACAGCGATATGCGGATGAAGTTGTTGCCCTCGCTGCCGAAGATGCCGCCCGGCGTTGCGAAGACGTCGCACTCGTCGAGCACCTTGTCCGAGAATGCGAAGCAGTCGCCCTTGAACCACTCGGGGATCTGTGCCCAGATGAAGAGGCCGGCCTGGCCCTTCTTGTAGGTACATCCCAGTGCATCGAGCAGCTCGTAACCCTTGGCCTCGCGGGCGTAGTAGGTGTTGTTGAGCTCGGTGAACCACTCCTCGCCCAGCGAGAGAGCCTCGGCGGCAGCGGCCTGTACGGGGAAGAACATACCCGAGTCCATGTTGCTCTTGAAGCGCAGGATGTCGCTCAGCCACTCGGCGCGGCCCACAACGACGCCCACACGCCAGCCGGCCATGCTGTGACCCTTGCTGGTAGAGTTCATCTCGATGGCTACGTCCCATGCGCCGGGGATCGAGAGGATGCTCAGGCGAAGGTTGTTGCGCACGAAGCTGTAGGGGTTGTCGTGTACGAGCAGGATGTTGTGGCGGCCTGCGAAGTCAACCAGCTTCTCGAAGAGCTCCTTGGTGGGGTGCGTACCCGTCGGCATGTTGGGGTAGTTGACGAACATGAGCTTTACGCGGCTCAGGTCCTGCTTCTCCATCTCCTCGAAGTCGGGGTAGAAGCCGTTCTCGGCCTTGAGCTTGTACTCTAGAACCTCACCGCCCGAGAGCGTAACGGCGGCACGGTAGGTGGGGTAACCCGGGTTGGGCACCAGTACCTGGTCGCCGGCGTCGAGGAATGCCATGCAGATGTGCATGATGCCCTCCTTCGATCCCAGCAGGGGCAGAACCTCGTTCTTGGGGTTGAGCTTCACGCCATACCACTTCTCGTACCAGTCGGCATATGCCTGGCGCAGCAGGTCGCTGCCGTTGTAGGGCTGGTAGGCGTGTACGTCGGGGCGCTGTGCCTCCTTGCCCAGACGGTCGATGACGCTCTTGTGGGGCGGCATGTCGGGGCTTCCGATACCGAGGCTTATGATGTCGCGGCCGGCCTTGCGCAGCTCGGCTATTTCACGGTTTTTCTTCGAGAAGTAGTACTCCTTGATGCAATCCATTCTGTGCGAGGGAGCGATTTCAACCTTTGCCATAATTTTCAGTTTTTAGAGTTAATATTTCGTTTGAACTTTCGCTTTTGTGGGTTGTTATTTACCGCTGTGGTAGACACCGTAGACATGCACCTCCTCGGTGGCAAGCTGCAGGCGGTTGAGGTTCGTTATGTAGTCGTCAAGACACCTGAACTCGAGGTCGATGTGGAAGAGGTAGTGCCACGGCTCGCTCGGGATGGGGTACGACTGCAGCTTCGAGAGGTTTATGCCGTCGAGCTGGCTCAGCGCGCGCAGCAGCGATCCCTCGCGGTGGTCGGTCTTGAAGTAGAGCGACGCCTTGTTGGCCTGCGGGTCGATGTTGTGGTCGTGGCGCTTGAGGATCATGAAGCGCGTGTAGTTGCTCTTTATGGTGTTTATCTCGGGGGCGAGTATCTGCAGCCCGAACATCTCGGCGGCCAGCTCGCTGGCTATGGCGGCGGTGTGCCGCAGCCCCTTTTCGGCTATATGTCGGGCGCTGAGGGCGGTGTCCTCGCTCTCGATGAGCTTCCACGGATGCTGGTCGAGGTACTCGACGCACTGCAGCAGGGCCATGGGGTGCGACTCCACCTCGTGTATGTCGTCGAGCGTGACGCCGGGCAGCGCCATCAGGTTCTGCATGACGGGCAGGTAGACCTCGCCCGCCACCTGCAGGTTGGCGTCCTGCAGGATGCTGTAGTTGGCGATGATCGAGCCGGCGATCGAGTTCTCTATCGCCATGACGCCCTTGTCGGCTTCGCCGCTCTTGACGGCGGCGGCCACGCCGCGGAAGGTGTCCTTAGGCAGGATCTCTATGTCGCGGCCGAAGTATTTGTTGGCCGCGATCTGGTGGAAGCACCCTTCGTATCCCTGTATGGCTACTCTCAACATAGCGCTGTCGGTTAAAAAAAATCCTGACCTTGTTCGCACAGGTCAGGATCAATATCATCGTTCATAAACTCCTCTTTTTAGCACGCGACGTCCTGACCGTTCACACGGTAGTGGTAAAATCGCTTATAAAAGAAAGAATTCATATCCGTAAAGTATCTTGTTTTTGTGGAACCTTTATTCGATTGCAAATATATTGCAATTCGTCGAGAAATCAAAATTTCCGGCGCATAATTATGCGGGTATTTACTTAATATATTTAATAACGTTCCGGTTGCGGGGCTTGGCTTCGGGCTGTTCGTCGGCATAGCCCATGCCTATACACAGCAGCAGTTCATAGCCTTGGCTCAGTTCGAGCGACTCGAGGAAGGGTTTTCCCTGTGCTGTCGCGAAGAATCCGAGCGGGCCCATCATGCAGACCGATCCTATGCCGAGCGACTGTGCCGCGGTGACCATGTTGCCGGCCATTAGGCCGCAGTCGACCTGTGTGCAGTGCCCCGGCTTGTGGGCTATGAATACCACGGTGGGGGCGTTGCGGAACATGTTGACGAACTTGGGGTCGGCCACCGACTTCTCGGCCGGGGTGCCGGCCACGGTCTGCTTGTAGGCCGCGGTGGCGTTGTCGAGCCACTCCTTCGAGTCGACCACGCGCACCTCCCACTGCTGGGCGTTCATGCCGTTGGGGGCATTTATGCCGCACTCGAGTATCTTGTCCAGCACCTCGTGCGGCACGGGGTCGGGCTTGTAGGCACGGATGCTGCGGCGCGCCATGATTGTCTCTATAACCTGGTTCTGCTGCGGGGCTGTTGCTGCGGCGGCGTTGCCGTCTGCGCCCTGCGGTGACTGGCACCCGGCGGCGGCAAGGGCCGTCAGGGCCGTAATAACAAGAAGTCTTTTCATAATCGTTGGGGTATTGTTTGCCTTGGGCCCCGTCGGTGGGGCCTGCATACAAAGATAGCGATCGCGGCGGAGAATGTCAAGCGGGCGGCGCTCTTTTGGTGTGTGCGGTGCGGCGTAGGAATGGCCGTGGGTTAAAGCTCGTGCATGCCGACTATGCCGTTCATGACGGCATATACGGTGAGTCGCCCGATGGATTTGGTGCCGAGTTTTTCGGCTATGTTGCGGCGGTGGAATATGACCGTTGCGGTCGATATGTTGAGCATGTCGGCTATCTCCTTGTTGATGTAGCCCTTTACGATAAGCGCCAGCACATCCTTCTCGCGCTGCGAGAGCAGGTCGGCGTAGTCGGGCGTGGGGCGCGGTTCCATGCCGTGGGCGGCGTGTGCCGCGCCCTGCATGGCGAGGAAACACTTCAGCATCTCGCGCTCGGGCTGGCGTATGTCGACGGTGTGGAACTCGGCGGGTACCTCGGCTGGGGCGGCACCCTCGGTGAGGACGATGCAGCGGCGGTGCTGCGGGGCGAAGAAGGGCAGGTTCTCGACCAGCACCTCGGCCGCCACGAAGTAGTGTATGGCCTGGCAGGCCTCGTCGTCGAGGAACTCCTGCATGGAGTTGTAGGTGGCCGTCTCGACCGAGCGGAAGGCCCCGATGAAGGGGGCGATGTCGGTGATGATGGTACGCATGGCCAGGCAACACAGCGAATTGGGGTGTATGACCGCTATTTTGGGCTTCAGTTCCATATTGCAAAGATAGTGATTCCGCCGTTACGCGAAAACTATAAAATGTTATAGTTGTGCCGCGCTGCCCGTTTGAGTACCTTTGCCGCATGAAATTCCTGTTCGCATTACTGACCCTTGCGGGCGGCACTCCCGATGGCGTGACGCCCGAACCCGTCGATACGCTCCAGACGATCGAGCATGTGACGGTGGTGGCCCCTGCCGCCAAACAGACATTTTCCCTGCGTCGGCAACCCGTTGCCTCGACCGTACTCGGCCCTGCGGCCATCGAGCGCGAGCGCGTGCTCTCGGTGAAGGACCTCTCGGCGCTGGTGCCTAATTTCTACCAGCCCGACTATGGTTCGCGCATGACCTCGTCGATCTATGTGCGCGGTTTCGGCGCGCGTATCGACCAGCCCGTGGTGGGTGTCAACGTAGACGAGATTCCTTACCTTAATAAGAACACGTTCGATTTCGACCTCTTCGACATCGCCCGCATCGAGGTGCTGCGCGGCCCGCAGGGTACGCTCTACGGCCGTAACACCATAGGCGGCCAGCTGAACGTCTACACGCTTTCGCCTCTGGGCTACCGCGGTGTGCGTGCCTCGGCCGAGTACGGCACGGGCAACACGGTGCGTGCGCGAGCTTCGTACTACGGTCGCACGTCGGAGCGTTTCGGCATATCGGTCGGCGGCTACTACAACCGCACCGACGGTTTCTTCGACAACGCCTACGACGGCAGCAACTGCGACTGGGGACACAGTGCCGGCGGCCGCCTGCGCATGGTGTGGAAACCGGCCGACGGGTGGTCGGTGGACAACGTCGCCTCGGTTGGGTCTAGCCTCGAGGGCGGTTATGCCTACTGCCTCTACGACGAGCAGAGCGGCACGGTCTCTCCGGTGAACTATAACGACCCGAACAGCTACGAGCGTCTCACCGTAGCCGACGGCCTCGTCGTCAAGCACGAGGGCGAGAAGCTGCTCTTCACGGCCGCTACCGGATACCAGTACCTCTACGACCGCATGCGTATCGACAACGACTTCACGCCGCGGTCGCTCTTTACCCTTGTCCAGCAGCAGCGCGAGCATGCCCTGACGGAGGACATCGTGCTGCGCAGCAACGACGACACGCGCCGCTGGCAGTGGATATCGGGTGCGTACGGTTTCTACAAGCGTCTGCGCATGGAGGCTCCCGTGACGTTCCTGCGTGACGGTATCGACGACCTTATCCTCGGCGCTGCGAACGAAGGTATTCAGAGCGTGATGCCGTGGGCCGAGCTTATGATCGAGGAGGATGCCTTCAACATCGACAGCAACTTCGACATCCCGACCTACGGACTGGCTCTCTATCACGAGTCGTCGGTGCGTGCCGGCCGCTGGCGCTTCACGGCGGGACTGCGTCTCGACTACGAGGCTGCGCGCATGGACTACGACAACTATACGGCCATACACTACCGCCTCAGCCCCATGATGCCGCAGTTCAAGGAACTGTCGATGCCATTCAAGGGTCGCGAGCGTCTGGACTATCTCGAGTTGCTGCCCAAGTTCGCCGTCAACTTCGCGACGGGTGTGGGCGACCTCTATGTTACGGCTACGCGCGGATACAAGGCCGGCGGTTTCAACACGCAGATTTTCTCCGACATACTCCAGAACCGACTGATGACGGCCATGATGGAGGATATGGGCATGCCGTCGCAGCCTGCCCCCTACAATGAGGCCTCGGCCACGACCTACAAGCCCGAGTACAGCTGGAACTACGAGGCGGGAGGACATCTTACGTTTGCCGACGGGCGCGTGCGTACCGACTTCGCCCTCTTCTGGATCGAATGCCGCGACCAGCAGCTCACCGTTTTCCCCGAGGGTACGACCACCGGCCGCATGATGTCAAATGCGGGACGTTCGCGCAGCCGCGGAGTTGAGGTGTCGCTGTCGTGGAATCCGCTCGCGCAGCTGGGCTTGTGGGGCAGCTACGGCTTTACCGATGCTCGCTTCGTAGAGTTCAACGACGGCGAGGCCGATTACAAGGGCAACATGCTGCCTTATGCGCCGAAGAACACCGTATCGCTGGGTGCGACCTACCGTCTGCATGTGGGTAAGCGCCTGCTCGACGACGTTGTCTTCAACTGCTCATGGCAGGGCGCAGGCAAGATCTACTGGAACGAGAGCAACACGCTCAAGCAGAATTTCTACTCGTTGCTGGGGGCGTCGGTCGAGCTGCGCAAGGGCGACTTCTCGCTCTCGCTGTGGGGCCGTAACCTTACCGGAACGGATTTCTACACCTTCTATTTCAAGTCTGTGGGCAACAGCTTCTACAACCACGGCAAGCCCCGCCAGCTGGGCATAACGCTCAGCTACGCGATGTAGCGTGTGGCGGACATACATAATGCGATAAGGGGCGGATCGACAGATCCGCCCCTCGCTTTGTGTGGCCTTGCGGGAATTACCGCTTACTCCCCGGTTGCCTCTTCGAACACTTTGCGGCGTGCCTCGGCGTTGCTGTCGAGGCGTTTGGCGCGGCGCTCGCCATCCATTACGATCTCTATATCGCGGTCGTGGGCGCTCTGTGTCATAAGGCCGTTGATAAAGTTTATTTCGTTGATGGTGAGGTTGAGTATCTCCTCCAGCGCCATGTAATAGCTGTCGACGTGGCGGAAGAAGAGCTCGTCCGACAGCGTGCCGTCAATTACCGTCTGCAGCTGCTTTAGCTTGTTCAGCTCGCGCATTACGGCCTCGAGATATGCGGTCGAGCAGTTTGTCATGGTACTCTCGCCGAGCAGCAGTCCCTGTATTACGTCGGGGTAGGGTATGCCGAAACGTTCGATCAGTGTCCTTGCCTGACGGTATGTCTCCGCAGTAATGTTGCCGCCGTCTTTGCCTGCGACGTCCTTAGCACGGTCGATCAACTCGATCGCATTGTTGGCGTCGAGTATGCATAGCGTCAGTGTCTTCACCGTGGCTTCGCGCTGGCGCCGGTCGGCCTCGTCGCGGTCGATCCACAGGGCGAAGACAACGCCCACGCATGTGGCCAGCAGCGGCCACAGTATGTAGATGATCGTGTCGTACCACTTGTCCTCCTTGGGCGTGCGGTGAAAGCGTATGTAGATGTACAGTGCCGCCGATATGAGGCAGGCGATCAGCGTTGCGTAGAGTATGATACGTGTCATGGTGATGTCGTGTGGTTGTGTTGCGCTGCAAAGTTAGCGATATTTCGGTAACGGCCATCTGCCGGCGTGTCGCATATGCGTCGCATTGTCCGTTTGCGTGCATAAAAAAGGGCTGCCCGTTGAGGCAGCCCCGTTTTATGGTCGGTTGTGATCTTACTCGAGGATCTTGACCTTGATGTTACGATACCAAACATCGTCGCCGTGGTCCTGCAGGCCGATGTAACCCTCGTGGTTCTCACCGCCGCAGTTGAGCAGCAGGTCGTAAGCCTCGGGCCACTTGTCCTTGCTGAACTTCGAGTTGTCGAGCAGCTCCTTCCACTGGGGAGTCCAGAGGTGGTACTCTACGACAGCAGCGTCGTTCTGGTAGTGTACAACGGTACCCTTGTAGCAGAGGATCTTAACCTTGTTCCACTCGCCGTAGGGCTTTGCGTTCTGCGGCTTGGCGGGAATCATGTCATAGAGCGATGCCGACATGCGGTTACCGTCTACGCCCAACTTGGCGTCGGGGTGATTCTCGTTGTCGAGTACCTGGTACTCGGGAGCCGAGATGTAGATGGGCTGGTTGGGAACCTCCTGAGCCAGGTAGAAGATACCTGAGTTAGAACCCTTGGCAACCTTGTACTCGAGCTCCAACTCGAAGTTCTTGAACTTCTGGTCGAAGATGATATCGCCACCGTCGCCGGCCTGGGCCTCGCCGCCGCCCGAGCCGTTGAACTTCAGGCAGCCGTCCTCGATAACCCAGCGCGAGGGAACCTCGGTCTTGTTGTAGCCTCTCCATCCCTTGAGGCTCGTACCGTCGAAGAGCACAACGGTGTTGGCATCGTCGCCGCTCTCCTTCTCGGCTGCCTTCTTGGTTCCGTTGCCGCCGCAGCTTGCGAGCATGGCGGTAGAAACCAGTGCAGCCATGAATAATACCTTTTTCATTTCCTTATTACTTTTTTAGCTAAAAGTCAGTTTGCTATTTGGGCATTGCGGGAAGCAGCGTATCCCAGCCCTTACGATAGTTGTGCTTGATCATCTCCTCGGCGAACTGCTTTGCGTTGATCGGATCGGTGTAGGTCTTGTTGAAGGTCGGGTGACCGTCGTGTACCGAGAAACCGTCCTCGATCATGATACGCAGCGTCTCGTCGTCGCCGATGTTGGTGAAGCGCATGTTGGCGCCGTCCCACTCGAGGGTCTTGTTGAGGGCCTGGAGACGTACACCCAGAACACCCATTACGACCATCTCGTTGAAAGGACCTGCCTCCGAGAAGTCCGAATTAGTCTTGGTACGCGTAGCCTTGTCCTCCTTGCAGGCACGAACCCAGTCCTTACCGTGCGAGAGCTCAACCTTGCGTGCGCGGGCGGGAGCGTTGGGCACGCGACCCGACAGCAGGTAGGGATTTACGCCGTAGCAACCGCAGATCAGGACGTCCTTCGTACCGTAGAAGATACAGCCGCCACCCTGGTCGTTGAGGTTCTTGCCCGGCTCGAGTCCTTCGGGACGCGGAGGAGTAAGACCGCCGTCATACCACGTAACGGTAACCTCGGGCAGCTTTACCTTGTCCTTCTTGCCGCGCTCGGGGAATACGTAGGTTACCATCTGTGCCTGCGGTGCGCAGTCGGTGAGCAGTGCCGTCGACGAACCCTGAACCTTGGTGGGGTAGCCGAGCTGCAGAGCCTTGAATACGGGGTGGAGGATGTGGCAAGCCATATCACCCAGTGCGCCCGTACCGAAGTCCCACCATCCACGCCAGTTCCAGGGCTGGTAGATCTTGTTGTAGGGACGATAGGGGGCCGAGCCGAGGAAGAGATCCCAGTTCAGGGTCTCGGGGATCGGGTCAACCTGCGAAGGACGCATCAGGCCCTGCGGCCAGATGGGACGGTCGGTGAATGCATCAACGCGGGTAACCTCGCCGATCTCACCGTTCCAGATCCAGTCGCACACCTTCTGTACGCCCTCGCCCGACGAACCCTGGTTACCCATCTGGGTAGCGACGCCGTTCTTCGCAGCCAGCTTGGTGAGCAGACGCGACTCGTAAACGGTGTGGGTCAGAGGCTTCTCGCAATATACGTGCTTGCCGAGCTCCATGGCGTTGGCAGCAACAAGGGCGTGGGTGTGGTCGGGAGTTGCACACATCACGGCATCGATCTGATTGCCGATCTTGTCGAACATCTCACGCCAGTCCCAGAAGCGCTGAGCCTTGGCGTAGCGGTCGAACGTACCCTTGGCATAGCTCCAGTCGGTATCGCAGAGGGCCACGATGTTCTCCTCCTTGAGGTCGTCGAGAACGGCTGCACCACGTCCGCCGACACCGACGCCGGCGATGTTGAGTTTGTCAGAGGGAGCCTTGTGTCCGAAGGCTGCACCCATTACGTTGCCAGGAACAACTGTCATAGCTGCCAGACCCGTTGCTGAGGTCTTCAGAAAGTCAGCTCTTGAGATTTTCTTTGACATTGTTGTTGGTGTTTAAGGTTAATAAAGAGTTATTTAATTAATACGGGTTATCCGTAGTGTTTTTTCTGTATTCGGTTACTTTTATCTTTTTTTATCATGTCCGGTCTCGCCCGGCTTTCTGTTGCCTGCCGAAACCATTGTATGGCTTCCGTTCACTTGTTACGGACGGCAGCCTGCCTTTTTTATCCTGCCTTCTATTTTATTCCTGCCTCCTTTTCCCTGCTCCTCTTCGTTGCCTTGCCGTTGCCCGTTTTCCGGTGCCGCGGCGGGTCAGAACCTCAGGCTTGGCAGCGACTCGAGGTTGTATATGCTGCGCTCTACGCAGTTTTTCGGCGGCAGCGTATAGCTGCGAACCTCCACGAATATATCTTTCACGCCTGTCGCTATGGCCTCGGCTACGATCTTGTCGAAATCGATAAGCCCGCTTTCGGTGGCTATGCCGTAGTCGTGCAGGTGCATCAGCAGCACGCGTCCCTTGTAGTGCTTGAGCATCGAGACCATGTCGATGCCAGCCTCGTGTGCCTCGCGTGTGTCGAGCTCGAACCACACCTTGTCTGCGGGTGTGTTCGCTGCAATCGTATCGAAGAGCGATACGCCGTCAGTCGCCGTCAACTCCCTGCGTGAGGGGTGCAGGCACAACTTCATGCCGCGCTGCAGAACCTTGTCGGCTATGTGGACGAAGTATTTGGCATAGGCGAGCACGTTTTCGGCAGTCATGGCCTCGGGCATGCGCGATATCACTATGTATTGGCAGCCCAGAGCCTTGTGCGTGTCCAGAGCCTCGTCCCACCACTTCATGACGGGATCTTCCGTCGCGGTGGCTTCTCCGCCCTGTGCGGACTCTCTCCCGGCATCCGTGCCGTCTGCCTCCCCGTCGTCGGCTTTTACCTCTGCCGTGGCAGCAGCGCCACGGTCGGCCGTGGTTTTGCTTTCCGCTTCCTCCGCGGCAGTCTCTGCTGCGGGTTGCGGCTCGGGCAGGTCGTCCTCGTAGTACTTACGCAGGTGCGCCGAGGTGATCTTCAGACCGGCCTCGTCGGCAGCCTTGCGGAACGCGTCGGGCTTCAGATCGTAGATCTTGCCCCAAAAGTAGGAGTCGGTCTCGATGGTGGTGTAGCCCATGCGGGCAACCTCCTTGAGGGTGTGGCTTCCGCCTTCATACATGTCCGACTCAAGCGAACGCATGTGCAGGCCTATGTCGCTCTTGATGTCGCTCAACGCTTCATCGACAGCCTCGGTGAACGAATTTACCGCCTTTTTCAGCCCTACGACTGCACTGACGGCATCCATCGCCGAAGATAGCCCCTGCTTGAAAAACGTAAGCCTGTCCATGTCTCTCCTCTCCTGCCTTCTCCTGTTCTGCCTCTCTTGTCCGCTCTCGGTCGCTTGTCTCTCTTGTCCCGGCGACGTTCTGCCTGCGTTAGGATCCCCGTCCGTCCGGATGGCGGACCTCACTTATCTATCCGAATCATCCGACCCTCCGCCCGTAGGCGGGAAGTCGGAATCACGGATTATTTGTTGTCGCCGGCCTTTTCGTCGTCGACGTTCTCCTTGTCATTGTCTGCCTGCGCAGTCTCGCCCTCGGCTTCCGCCTTGCTCTCTGCCTCGGCCGTGGTTGCAGCATCCGATGCGGCCTCGGCGTCGGTCTGGGCCTCTGCTGCGGCTTCGGCCGCCTGCATGGCTTCGTATTCGGCCTCCTCCTTTGCGCGGCGCACCTCGATGCCGTGGGCTATGGTTATACCATATTCATATAGCGCGTAGCACGGTATGAATATGAGTACCTGGCTCACCACGTCGGGCGGGGTGATTATGGCGGCGAAGATAAGCAGCGCGGCAACGGCAACCTTGCGGTACTGACGCATGGTCTCCGAGGTGATCAGTCCTATCGACGCCAGCAGACGTATGAGCAGCGGCAGCTGGAAAGCTATGGCCGCGGCGAAGGTCACGCTGAGGACGGTACTCATGTACGATCCCACGTCGATGATGTTGCTGATCTCTTCGCTTACCGAGTAGTTCCCGAGGAAGTTGATGGCCAGCGGAGCGATTATGTAGTATCCGAACAGCAGTCCCAGGATGAACCACACGGGTGTCTCGAGAGCATAGCGTATGCTCTGTCGGCGTGCGTGCGGCGGCAGGGCGGGCTTTACGAAGAGCCACAGCTGCCATATCAGGAACGGGAATGCCACCACCATGGCGCCTACGACCGAACTCTTTATGTGCAGCAGGAACTGTCCTGCCATCTTGTTGTTGAACAACTGCACGTTTTCGGGGTGGATGTTCAGGGCATCGGACCCCATAGCCGTCGCCAACCATGTAAAGAGCCTGTTCGTCGGGAATTCCGGCGTTATGGGAGCGAATACCACCTTCAGCACCACTCCCTTCATTATGAACAGAACGATGAAGAGCAGCGAAAAGACCAAAACTACGCGGATGAGTATCTTACGGAGCTCGTCGAGATGCTCCCCGAAGGTCATCTCCGCGCTGTCGTTGGCTGTTTGATTGCTCATATGTATTCCGGTCCGGGATTACTCTTCCTTGGTAGTGGTCTTCTTGGTCTCGGGTTTGTCGTCGTCCTCCTCGATGGGCTTGTTGACGGCATCCTTGAACTCCTTGATGCCGCGGCCGGCACCACGCATGAGCTCGGGGAGTTTCTTGCCTCCGAAGAGCAGCAACAGAACCACAACGATAAGCACAATTTCACTCGTGCCCAATCCTCCTACAAAAAGCTGTTCCATAACGGTACTTTTTTATTCTGTGAATAAATATTGGTTTATGTGTAAACGTAGTTCGTTTTTCATTCCAAAGTTACGAATAATATTTCATTCGTACAACTTTGAACCCTCTTTTTTGTTTGCACAACGCCTCGCGACAGCTGCGGCTGTCGTTCTCTTGCGTTGCGTATCATCCAGAGAACCAGCGAGGTCCTGCGCAGGTGGCATTTCGTGTCGGCGAATGCCGTTGCCGCTCACGGCTTCTGTTATAAAACGTAAGCGGCCGGGTGTTTATTTTGTCGCTTCGGGATAATTTCCGAGCGGTTTCAGGTGCAGCTCGAAGTAGTCGGTGATCTTGTTGTGCAGGTGTACGGCATCCTTGCCGAAGACGTTGTGCTCGGCAAGCGGATAGGGGAAGTAGTCCACCTGGACATTGTTCTCGATGCACTTGCGCACGAAGTTGAGCGAGTGCTGCCATACCACCGTGCCGTCCATGGCGCCCTGGCATATGAGCAGCTTGCCCTTCAGGTCGGCGGCGCGGTTCATCAGGCTGACCTTCTCGAAGCCCTCGGCGTTGGTCTGCTGCGTCTCCATGTAGCGCTCGCCGTACATAACCTCATACCACTGCCAGTCGATGACGGGACCGCCCGCTACGCCCACCTTGAATACGTCGGGGTAGTTGGTCATGAGCGATATGGTCATGTATCCGCCGTAGCTCCAGCCGTGCACGCCGATGCGGTCGCGGTCGACCCACGGGTGCGACATGAGCCACTTCATGCCGGCCATCTGGTCCTGCATCTCACACTGCCCGCACTGCTTGTGTATGGCCTTCTCGTACTCGGCTCCGCGGTTCGACGTGCCGCGGTTGTCCATCACGAATACCACGTATCCGCGCTGTGCCATATACATCTCCCAGCGGCGCAGCTGTGCCTGGTAGGTGTTGCGCACCATCTGCGAGTGGGGGCCGCCATATACATAAAGTATCACGGGGTATTTCTTCGCCGGGTCGAACCCGAGGGGTTTGATCAGGCGGTAGTAGTTGTCGTATTTGCCGTCGGCGCTCTTCACCGTGCCCAGCTCGATGTCGGCGTAGGCATAGCCCTCGGTGGGGTCGGGGGCGCGGAAGAGCTCGCGCTTGAGACGGTTGTCGGTCGAGCGCACCTCGACGACGCGGGGTACGCGCAGCGACGAGTAGTCGTCCAGAAAATAGCGTCCGCTGTGGCTCACGGTGACGTTGTGCCAACCCTCATCGGGCGTAAGGCGCGTCGAGCGGCCGGTGGCGATGTCTACCTTGAAGAGATGGTTGTCGACGGGTGACACCTCGGCCGAGGTATAGAATACGTAACGGTCGTTCTGCCCGACATACTTCACGTCGGCATCGGTGGCGGTGAGGCGCTTCACGTTGCCGTCGTGGTCGCAGAGGTAGAGGTTGTAGTAGCCGTCGCGGTTGTCGGTCGTGTAGATGAAGCGCGAGGGGTCGTTGCGCAGGAACACGAGCGGGTACTGCGGCTCGACAAAGCGGTCGTTGTGCTCGGTGAGCAGTTGCTTGACCATGCGTCCCGTCTCCACGTCGTACATGTTCAGGTGCATGTTCTTCTGACGGCGGTCGAGCACCTGCACGTAGATATGCTTGGCGTCGGGTGCCCACGTTATGTTGGTGAGGTAGCGCTCCTCGTCGAAGTCGGTTACGGTGAGGTATGTGGTGTGTCCCGACGCTATGTCGTATATTCCCAGGTCGACGTGCTCCGATGCCATGCCGTTCATCGGGTACTTGATGTTTCGGAGCGTACCCGTGCGGGTGGTGATGTCGACGAGCGGGAAATCCGTCACGCGCGACTCGTCCTTGCGGTAGAAGGCTATCTTCGAGGCGTCGGGCGCGAAGAATATTCCGCCCGAGATACCGAACTCGTTGCGGCTGACGCTTTGGCCGCAGACGATGTTGCGGTCGTCGTATTCGGTTATGGCGTGCTCCTTCTCGCCGTCGAAGTAGTAGAGGTTGTTCTCGCGCGTGTAGGCGTAGCGTCCTCCCTTGCCGGGCTGGCGCGTGAGGTTTGCGCCCGAGGGTATGCGGCTCGATGCGACGATGCTGCCGCGGCGCAGGTCGATGGTGCTGCGTACGCCGTTTGAGGCTACGACGAGCGTGTTCTCGTCCTCGAACGAGTATGCAGGGAAGGCCTTCAGGTCGGTCGAGAGCAGGCGCCCCAGCTCCTCGAGCGTGATGAGCGTGGTGCGTCGGCCGTTGCGGGCATTTACGGCGACAATCTCCGAGCCCTCTACCGTCGAGTAGCTGTCGCTCTGGCCGACCCACCGTACGGGGTAGGTTGCGGGTGAGAGCTCACGGCTGAGGATCGTCTCCTCCATGGTGAGGAGTTTGCCCTGGGGCTGCTGTGCCGCCGCCGGTATGGTTGCGGTCAACGCCATGATAGCGAATGTTATAAGGTGTCGTTTCATTGTGTTTTCGGGTTGGGCCGCTGCTGTGCCGGCATGGGGTGCACGCTGCTGGCGGGGTACTCGTGCGGCGGATGGCGGCGGCGTGTTACGGTACAAAATCGCACTGCGAAAATATGAAAAGTTGCCGAGAAATGCAATTTTTACCATCCTTAAAACCACTGTTTGCGGGTGCATGTCCGTCTGTGTGTGGTGAGGTGTGGAGGGTGATACGCCTGCCGGCGGATATGTGAGGCGGCGGTGGCGCGTGTCGGGTTGCGGGCCATGAAAAAGAGAGGCCGCAAGGTGGATCTCTCCAGCCTTGCGGCAGACAAAAGAACGGGCCGCTAAAGATGTGCACGGCCCTAATTATAGAGGGAATAGATTGGAAAATAGGGTTGTTGCAATTCCTGTTGCCGGCTGTTGCGGCGTCTGTTAGCCGTGCATGCCGCTGCCGACGGTTCAAAGATGATGAATATATTTGTAATATAAAAATAATATTGGTCAAATTGAATGTTTTTGTAACTAAATGTCACTTTTTGAACATATTTTTTGTGCTTTGAGGTCGCTAATCGAGCATTTTTTGTAGCTCGGCGGTGACGGCGCCCGCGGGGGCGGGGCTTTTTTCGTACTTTTGTCGTGCGCGGCATCGGGGGAAGTTCCGGTGTGTGCGCGTGCAATGCGAAAAATGTAGTGTGATGATGAATCGAAAATTTCTGTTTTCTCTGTTGGCGGCTGTCGCCATCTTTTCGGGTGTAAACGTGTGTGCCGCTGCGGCGGGTCGCGGCAAGTCCGCGCCTGTCGGCATGCGCGAGGTATGGAGGGCCTACGATGCCTTCAACGAGGTGTATCTCGACCGCGGCAAATACATCTACAAGAGCGACTCCGAAGTGGAGGCCGCCGTTGACCGCTTCAACGGCGCGGCTGCGATATGGTGCCAGCCCATATACTGGGACATGGCGATGAATGCTGCGGCGCTGGCCGAGCGGTGCGGCGAGCGCCGGCGTGCACGCGTGTACCGCGATCTCTGCCGCCGCATATTCGAGGGCGAGCGGGCGCACTATGCGGGTTTCGACTTCGACGACAACAACGAGAACACGGGGTGGTTCATCTACGACGACATCATGTGGTGGACCATATCGCTGGCGCGGGCCTATGAGGCCTTCGGCGACGAGGAGTACCTGCGACTGTCGGAGCGCAGCTTCTCGCGCGTGTGGTACGGGTCCGACCGTGTGGGCGACACGGGCTCCTACGACGAGGTGGCGGGAGGTATGTTCTGGCGCTGGTATCCGATAGCCGATCCCGAGCCCAACCGCCCGGGCGACGGCAAGATGGCCTGCATCAACTTCCCTACGGCGGTGGCGGCGCTTACGCTGTCAGGGTGCGTGCCCGCTGATCGCAGGGCCGTGGATGGAGAGAAACCCGTCGGGCATACTCGCGAGCGTTATTTCGAGATGGGGCGCGAGATATACGAGTGGGGCGTGGCGAACCTCTTCGATGCGGCTACGGGACGTGTGGCCGACAGTCGTCACGGCACGGGCGAGCCCGACTGGAAGACGCATGTCTACAACCAGGGCACCTTCATCGGCGCCTCGGTGCTGCTCTATCGCGCCACGGGCGAGAAGCGCTATATCGACAATGCCGTGGCGGCGGCTGACTATGTCGTGCACGAGATGTCGCACGACGGCATACTGCCATTCGAGAGCGGTATCGAGCAGGGTATCTATACGGCCATCTACGCACAGTACATGGCCATGCTGGTCTACGACTGCGGCCAGCGGCAGTACCTTCCGTTCCTGCGCGGAAACATCGCCGCCGGGTGGGCCAACCGCGACGCCGGGCGCGACATCTGCGGCGGCGAGTACGCGCGGCCGCTTGCCGCGGGCGAGTGCGTCGACAGCTACTCGGCCTCGGGCATCCCGGCGCTGATGCTGCTCTTCGCCGCCGAGCGTGAATAGTTATCCAAAAGTTGCATATAATCCAATATGTCGCTATCTTTGTAGCGGTTGCGGGCTTGTGGCATCCGATGCAGACGGTGCCGCGTGCGGCCCTGCAGCGTAATTTGAAAACATTACTACTCTATGAAAAGAACCTTAATGTCGGCCGCTATGCTCGCATTGTCGGCCACAGGTCTCTGCCAGACCCCCTATTGGCAGGACGTGTCGACGGTGGAGGTGAACCGCGAGGAGCCCCGCACCGAATTCGTCACCTACACCAGCGAGGAGAAGGCCCTGACGCGTGACTTCTCGTCGTCGGAGAACTACCGCCTTCTGAACGGCGACTGGAAATTCCTCTATTTCGACTCATACAGGGATGTGCCCGCCTCGGTGACCGATCCTGCTGCCGACGCCTCGTCGTGGAACGACATCAAGGTGCCGGGCAACTGGGAGCTGCAGGGCTACGGCACGGCCATCTATGTCAACCACCCCTACGAGTTCAGCCCCGTCAACCCGCAGCCGCCGCAGCTGCCCGAGGCTACGCCCGTGGGTGTCTACCGCCGTACGTTCACCGTTGACGAGACGTGGACGGGTAAGGACGTCTTCCTCAACATCGCCGGTGCCAAGTCGGGCGTATACGTATATATAAACGGCCGCGAGGTGGGTTACAGCGAGGACTCGAAGGATGTGGCCCAGTTCCTGATCAACGACTACGTGAAGGCGGGCGAGAACACCCTCGTGCTGAAGATCTACCGCTGGAGCACTGGATCGTATCTCGAGTGCCAGGATTTCTGGCGCATAAGCGGCATCGAGCGCGACGTCTACCTGAGCGCGCAGGCCAAGACCTCGATCCGCGACTTCGACGTGGTGTCGACGCTCGACGACACCTACACCGACGGTCTCTTCTCGCTGAAGGTGATGACCTCGGGAAGCGGTGCATGCGAGGTGGCCTACAAACTGGTCGACGAGGCGGGTGCCACGGTGCTCTCGGGCAGCAAGAGTGTCGAGGGCGGCGACGAGGTGACCTTTACGGGTACGGTGCCCGATGCGAAGACGTGGTCGGCCGAGCAGCCCAACCTCTACCGCCTGATGATGAGCATCGGCAACGGCGATGCGAAGGAGTATGTCCCCTTCAATGTGGGTTTCCGCCGCTTCGAGATCGTGCCCATCGACACGAAGGATGCGCGCGGCCGCAACTACAGGGTCTTCCTCGTGAACGGCCAGCCCGTGAAGTTCAAGGGCGTGAACGTACACGAGCATAACGAATACACGGGCCACTACGTTTCGGAGGAGGATCTGCGCCACGATCTTGAGATCATGCGTCAGAATAACATCAACGCCGTGCGTACGAGCCACTATCCGCAGCCGCGCCGTTTCTACGAGCTGTGCGACGAGATCGGAATATACGTCTACTGCGAGGCCAACATCGAGTCGCACGGTATGGGCTACAGCCTCGAGAAGGGCGGCACGCTGGGCAACAACCCCGAGTGGAAGGCTCCCCACCTCGACCGTATAAACAACATGTACGAGCAGCTGAAGAACTATCCCTGCGTGGCCATCTGGTCGCTGGGTAACGAGGCCGGCAACGGATACAACTTCTATCTGGGTTACGACCTCATCGCAGCCAAGGAGCACGGCGCCGGCCGCATGAACCGTCCGATATGCTACGAGCGCGCGCAGTGGGAGTGGAACAGCGATATGTACGTTCCGCAGTACCCCGGCGCAAGCTGGTTCGAGAGCGTGGGCCGCAACGGATCGGACCGTCCGATCGTTCCCTCGGAGTATGCCCACGCCATGGGTAACTCGACGGGAGGTCTCTGGCTGCAGTGGCAGGCCATATACAAGTACCCCAACCTTCAGGGTGCTTTCATCTGGGACTGGATCGACCAGGGCTTTGCCGAGACCGACGAGAACGGCGTCAAGTATTGGGCCTACGGCGGTGACTACGGCGAGAAGTCGCCCAGCGACGCCAACTTCCTCTGTAACGGTATCATCGGCGCCGACCGCCGTCCGCACCCCGCTATGGCCGAGGTGAAGTACGCCTACAGCGACATAGCGTTCCACCGCACGGACGACGGTTACGAGGTTGAAAACCGTTTCTATTTCAAGGATCTGAGCAACTATCGCGTGCGTTACGCCTATCTGGCCGACGGCCGCGAGGTCAAGAGCGGCTACCTTACGGTGAATGCCGCGCCGCAGTCGCGTGCCGCTCTGGCCGTGCCCGCACTTGACAAGATGCGTGCCGACCAGACCTATACGCTGCGTCTGGAGGCCGTCACGATAGCCGAGGAGCGTCTCATTCCTGCCGATTTCGTCATCGCGCACGAGTCGTTCGAGCTGCAGCGTGCAAAGCGTCCGGTCTATGCCTCGATGGCGAGCAAGGCCCTGAAGGTGACCGATACCGATGATGCTATCACCGTGTTGGGCGGCAAGGTGAACTTCGTCTTCGACCGCAGGAAGGGCTATGTTACCTCTTATAAGTATGGCGGCCGCGAATTGTTGAGCGACGGCTTCGGCCTGCGTCCTAACTTCTGGCGTGCCCCGACTGACAACGACTTCGGCAACGGCGAGGACAAGCGCTGCGTCGAGTGGCGTCTGGCCGGTACGGAGTTCAAGGCCGAGGCCGAGGTGTCGGCTGGCGAGAGCGGCGCCGTCATCGACGTGGTTTATTCGCTGCCTTACGGGGCATCGCTCAAGGTGACATATACGGTCAATGCCGCGGGCTTTGTCAACGTACGCAGCAGTTATGCGGGCGGCAAGGGCGAGAACCTGCCCGAGTTGCCGCGTCTGGGCATGCGTTTCCGTGTGCCGCGCGCGATGGAGAGCTTCAGCTACTATGGCCGTGGTCCAGAGGAGAACTACTGGGACCGCAACAACGGTACGCTGCCCGGCCTCTACACTACGACGGCCGCTGCCGAGAACTATCCCTATGTCCGCCCGCAGGAGACGGGACACCACACCGATACGGAGTGGATACGTTTCAAGGGCCTGGAGGTCGTGGCCGACGACCGCATGGAGTTCAACGTACTGTGCAACGCCATCGAGGAGTACGACCCCGCGACGAATACCAAGCGCGACTTCCAGTGGCGCAACTTCTTCGAGGGTGACAAGGCCACGCAGAACGACCGCCGTCAGATGCATACCAACGACATCGACACGTCGGCCAACGACTTTGTGGAGGTGTGCCTCGACTACCGTCAGACGGGCGTCGGCGGTTACGACAGCTGGGGTTCGCGTCCCGAGGGTATCTTCACGCTGCGCACTGACGGCAACTACGAGTGGGGCTTCACGTTAGACCCGCGATAGAGTCCGCTGCAAGGGATATATTTGGTCGGCCACTGAAAGTGTGGCCGACCTTTTTCGTATGCGGCCGCTTGCGGCTGGAGGATGCCGTGCGGCGTGGGGATGCGGCGGCGCATATATGCGAATATTCAGCATCATATACCGGCGGAATGCTAAATTTTTCGGGCCGATTTTTTGCCAAACGGGAAAATATGGTTACATTTGCACTCGATTTTCACGAATCAGCCCGGATGGCGGAATCGGTAGACGCGCTGGTCTCAAACACCAGTAGGTTCACCCCTGTGCCGGTTCGACCCCGGCTCCGGGTACAAGAAAAAATCCCAAATAGCTAATTCAGCTGTTTGGGATTTTTGTTTTGCCCGCAGTGTCCGCATTTTACCTAAGTCAGGGAACGGATAGAATTTCATGGGCTTTTATCTCTCTTTCAGATCGGCAAACCAGTAGGTGTATGTCTTCACGGCTCCGTTTTCGAGGCGAATGTCATAACTTCGAGAGACGGGCTTGCCCAGCCGGAACGGAATGGGATATCGGAAAATCGGGCCGTCATAACAAAATGTATGATATTCGCCGTTTTCGCCGTTGGGATCGACATTGTCCGGCAACGAATCAATAAACTCACTGTCAATCTCCCGGCCTATTGCTGCTGCGCCAAGGCCGTCGGCCATGGTGGTTACAATAACGGTGCGAAGTCCCGACTTTAGAAAATCGGCAATTACTTCCTCGGAACTCTTTCCCCAAAGCGGTTCAACGACATCGATACCATGAGGTGCGAGCTGCTCTTCCCGATATTTGCGTACGTCGTGGAGGAAAATATCCCCGAAAATGAAGTGGGTAACCCCTTGTGCCTTGAAATGCTCTACGGCCCGGGACATGGCCGCTCCGTAATCTTCCATATTCCCTTTTGGCGTCAGGTCCACAACATGGAGTGGGATGCCGAGGCTGTCGGCCTGTATTTCCAGCAACGGAAGCGGAATGTCATGCATCGTCGAACGGTGAGTCGAGCGGTTTACCGTCGTAAGCAACGCCACAATTTCATAAGTCCCCGATTGCTGCGCCTGCAGCAGGGCATGTGCGGAATCTTTGCCTCCGCTCCAATTGAAAACCGCTTTTATCCGTTCCGTTGCCATAACAGTACACAAAAATAGATATTTCGCGTGAAATATATGCCGCGAGAAGCCATGTGATTGCAAGTAAACAGGCTTTGTTTTGAATCAAAATCGGACTCGGGTACATGTAAAATCGCTTAATTTGTTGATTTAGGAGAGTTAAGCGTTTCCTAATAGTGGGCCGCGGGAGATGTTTTGCAAATTACAGCCGCGGAATGGTTCCGTCCATTCCGCGGCTGCTTCGTTGGGCAATGTCTATGTCTATTGGCGGTTGGCATGCCGATGCGTGGCCCTATTCTGCGGCGCTGCTCGGGACAGGGCGTTCTATATCCTTCGCGATGTCTTGTATGCCCGGGGCGTCGCTGACATCCCATCGCGAGTAGATTTTGCATACTGGTTTGTTGTCGGCGTTTGCTATGTGGTGCCAGAACGAGCGGCTTTCGGCATCCTTGAAGACCTCGCACGATAGAATATCCCCGAAGAAGGCTTCGGTTATGAATTTTATCTGGAAGAACGTGGGTTCGTGCGTCATGATAAACTCCACGGGGGCGGTGGACGTGGCTATGGTCAGGTAGCTCCGGTTGCACATGTGTCCGTTGAAGTCGAGGTCCGTTATGTTTACTTCGTGTCGGTACGACCTGTAGAACGTGCTGCCTTCACTTGGGGGCAGTGAGTTCTTCCTTTTGCCGTTGGCGATATCCTGGCCGATGTCGTGAAGCAGCGACATGGGCGGGCATGGCCTTTTCGTGTCGAGGCTCATGACAACCCACGTGCTGGTGCCCTGGGCAAAGATGCGGCCCTCCCTGTCGAGCATGTTGAAGCTTATGAATGTCCTGATCGAGGATATCTCGCTTATCCATACCTCGACGTTGACCTCCTCCGACCAGTAGGGCCTTTGTCCGAGCAGTGTCACCTCGAAGTCGGTAATCATCCATGTCAGTCTTTGGGCAGCAATGTCGAATGCGGCAAGATGTTTGCTGCTAAGGTAGTTTGCGATGCAATCCTGAACATACATCAGCATGGCGTTGGGGGTCATGCGGTAGACTACATCCATGTCGGATGCCGTGATCCTGTATTTGATGCAAAACTTCTCTCTAGTTTCCATTCCTCGGCGTTTTCGTACAAATCGGTTTATGGTATTGCGGCGTGGCTGCATGCGGCCGTGGCGTGATTCAATACCGTGTAAGGCTGTTACAAATTTAGCATTATTTTACGACTTCCGTATCATGTCGCGACATGATGCCCCCATTGCTGTATTTTGCGTTGCGCATATTGCGGAGCGCGGTTTGTGCGTTTATTATTGCGGCAAAAGGTCGGGTTGATCCGCGCGCTGATACGTATTGATGGACCTTTTGATCTTTTTCTCCGAGATGCCGTAACAGGGTTGCAGTGAGGGCGGTATGGAGATGATAACGGTGCGGAGTGATATGTCGTATACTGCGTTGTGTCGCCTTGCTGTGGTGTAGTGCCTTGATTTGCAGGCTTGTTTGCGGTTGGAATGCGCGCGAAGGATGACGGAAGATTTGAAATAGTAAATTATTAAAAAAATTTATTATCTTTGCATTGCTGAACAAACATAACTGAAATGACACATTTGAGATCTTTGACTGAAGAGGAGATATCGGCACTCGAGCGGGGCGGCAATACGGCCTCGTCGTGGGCCGGGGTGAGGGTGGCGGATGATTTCAAACCGGCGCAGCTGTCGTACAGCCACTTCGACGGCGAGGTGACGATAGCCTCTGGAGCGCGTGTATTCCGTTCGCGCGTGTCGAACTACCACATAGGCGAGTCGTCGATAGTGGACGGTGTTACAGCACTCGAGTGCCGCCGACGCACGTCGTTCGGCAACGGTGTCGAGGTGGCTGCCATGAACGAGAACGGCGGCCGCGCCATCAAGATATACGATACGCTGACGGCGCAGCTGGCCTATGTGATGGCCGTCTACCGCCACCGGCCGCAGGTGATTGCGGCGCTTGAGTCGATGATAGACTCGTATGCCTTGCAGCGCTCGTCGTCGTGCGGCGAGGTCGGACGTGGCTGCCGTATCGTGGGGGCGCGCTTCGTGCGCGAGATGCGTATCGGCGACAACGTCACCGTGGACGGGGCCTCGGCGCTGGAGAACGGTACGCTGTGCGACGGCGCTAAGGTCGGGGTCGACGTCAAGGCCTACGACTTCATTGCGGCCGAGGGTGCCGTTATCGACAACGGTTCGATTGTCGACCACTGTTTTGTGGGCGAGAGCTGCCGTCTGGACAAGGGCTTTACGGCGGCCGAGTCGCTCTTCTTCGCCAACTCGCATTGCGAGAACGGCGAGGCGACATCGATCTTCGCCGGCCCGTATACGGTCTCGCACCACAAGTCGTCGTTGCTTATCGCAGGCATGTTCTCGTTCTTCAACGCCGGCAGCGGCTCGAACCAGAGCAACCACCTCTTCAAGAGCGGGGCCGTGCACCAGGCCGTACACCTGCGCGGCTGCAAGTTCGCCTCGAGTGCCTACATCATGTCGCCGGCGCTGGAGGGGGCCTTTACCATGGTTATGGGGCACCATTCGTACCACCACGACACGTCGGCCTTCCCATATTCGTACCTTATCGAGCGCGATGGCCGCTCGCGCCTGATGCCCGGTGCGAATCTCGCCAGCTACGGTGTCGTGCGCGATGTCGAGAAGTGGCCTGCGCGCGATGGCCGCACGAAGTTCCGCGACGTGGTGAACTTCGAGGAGTATAACCCCTATACGACGGGTGCCATGCTGCGAGCCGTGGGGGCGATACGCGAACTGCGCCACCGCGACCCCGATACCGAGGAGTACCGTTACGACAAGACGTGGATACGCACGGCCGACCTGCGACGCGGCCTGCGCCTCTACAACAAGGCCATCGCCGCGTCGCTGGGTGCCATGATCGAGGCGGGACATTCCGACGCGGGGTATGACGGCAGCGGCGAGTGGCTCGACCTTGCGGGACAGTACATTACGCGCCGTGAGACGCTGCGCATACTCGACATGATCGAAGGTGGGCGACTGGCGACCACGGGCGACGTCGATGCCATGTTCCGTGCCTTTGCCGCCCACTATGCCGACTATGCCCATTCGTGGGCGGTGGATGTGCTTGGGGCGATCCTGGGGCACGAACCTTCGGCTGCGGAGATAGCCGAGGCGGTGACTGTGGGGCGTGCCGCACACGAGGCGCTGCGCCGCATGACCGATGCCGACCGCGAGAGGGACAGCTCGATCGAACTGTCGGTGAGCTACGGGCTCGATTCGGCGGACGAGGAGGAGCGTATCGAGGACTACCGTGCCGTGCGCGGACTGAAGGAGTAGGCGGATGCGACCCGAAGTGTCGTAATACGATAAAAAAAGATTATTTTTGCGGTTGCGGCCGCGTCGCACGGGCGGCGCGGCCGCAAATGTTTCGCCTGCAGGGGCACATAAGGGAATATGAAAAATTTACGGCTTATGAGATATCTTAACAGTATGATGTGCCGTGCTGCCGTGTTGTGTGCGGCGGCTGGCGTGGTGTCGTGCGATGCGGCCGGGGATGATGCGACTGCCATCCGTGTCGACGACGGGGTGAAGTATCAGACGATCGACAACTTCGGTGCCTCGGATGCGTGGACGATGCGTTTCCTGGGTGAGGCTTCCGACGAGACCGTACGGCAGACGGCCGACTGGCTCTTCAGCACGGAGTGCGACGCGGCGGGGCAGCCGCTCGGAATCGGCCTGTCGATATGGCGCTTCAACCTCACGGCGGGCAGCGCCGAGCAGGGTGACAGGAGCCAGATAAACGAATTTACGCGTGGCGAGAGCTTCTTCGCCGAGGACGGCTCCTACGACTGGAACAAGCTGCGCGGGCAGCGGCGCATGCTGCGCGAGGCGCGGAAGCGCGGTGTGGAGCACTTCCTCATGTTCCTCAATTCGCCCGACGTGCGCTTCACGCAGAACGGCCTTGCCACCAACACGGGCCGCGGCGACACGTATAACCTCAGGCCCGAGTGTGCCGATGCGTGGGCCTCATATATGGCCGACGTCATCGAGGGCATAGCGCGCCACGACTCGGTGCGCTTCGATTACGTCTCGCCCTTCAACGAGCCCGACGGCCACTGGAACTGGATCGGTCCCAAGCAGGAGGGCACGCCCGCAACGAAGCAGGAGATTGCGGCCCTGACACGCCGCCTGGGCGAGGAGTTCGCACGGCGCGGCATGGCTACGCAGATCGTGCTGCCCGAGTCGTCGGACTACCGTTGCCTTGTCGGCACTCACATGACCGACAGCCGCCGCGGGTATGAGATACAGTCGTTCTTCACGCGCGACAGCGTCGACACCTACGTCGGCGACGTGCCCAACGTGCCGCGCATGATTGCCGGCCATACCTATTGGACCACCACGCCCCTGACCATGCTGCGCGACATGCGCGTTGCGCTGCGCGACACGCTCCGCTCGCGCGGGGTCGACTTCTGGCAGACGGAGTACTGCATCATGGGCAACGACGAGGAGATAGGCGGTGGCGGCGGCTACGACTTCACGATGCGTACGGCCTTGTACGTCGCGCGCATCATCCACCACGATCTGGTCTTTGCCGACGCCCGCGCATGGCAGTGGTGGCGCGCCGTGGGCGAGGACTACAAGGACGGTCTGCTGCGCGAATACCACGACGAGGGCGACGAGCCGTCGAAGTGGCGCGTCAAGGATTCTAAACTGCTGTGGACCGTGGGTAACTTCTCGCGTTTCATCCGCCCGGGGGCGCAGCGCGTGGCCGTGGCGTGCGACGGCATGGTCGACGCTACCGACCCCACGGGTCTGATGGTGTCGGCATACGAGAATGCGGACGGCAGCCGCGTCATCGTCGTGATAAACTATGCCGAGACTCCGTCCGTGGTTACGCCCGAGTGGGGCCGCGGTACACGCTGGCAGGCATACCGTACCTCGGATGCCGAGGGCGAGAACCTCAAGCCCGTGGGTACGACGCGCGGCCGCGCAGCTGTGGAGATACCCGCCCGTTCAGTCGTGACGCTGGTGGGGCGGTCGGGCCGGTAGGCAGGCACGCAGGCGTAGGGGACGGATTGCAGGATCCGTCCCCAATGTTTTGCCCGATGAACGCCGGCGGGGTGCGTGGCGCGGCTTGGCGTTTGCCATCCAAGCCCTTAATGCTGCGCCGTTTGCGCCGAATTTGGCCGCCGATGGATTAAAACTCGGGCCATGTCTTGTTTTTTGACAATTTTTGCATTTACTTTGCGGTGTCGAAGACAGGCACCTTGTTCGGTGAATCCAATCCCGTCGTTGCATGGGCCGAAATCGTAAGGGACTGTCGTATAATCCGTAAAGGTTAACTCTCCGTGCCGAAAACACTGCTTTTTATCCCGTCGTGCGCCAGCATGCGCCCTGGCGGCGGGAGACGGAGGCGATGCCTGCAATACATTATATGAAAAAGAACTACAACTACACACGTCGCAAACTCTATCTGCCGGAGTATGGCCGACATATTCACGAGATGGTGGACCAGTTGCTCGAGATCGAGGACCGCGAGGAGCGTAACCGCCAGGCACGCGCCGTTATTGCCGTGATGGGCAATCTGAACCCGCTGCTGCGCGATACGGCCGACTTCACCCACAAACTGTGGGACCACCTCTTCATCATGTCCGATTTCAAGCTCGATGTCGATTCGCCCTATCCGCGTCCGGCACGTCAGGACCTGATGGTGTCGCCGCACAAGATGGCCTATCCGCAGGAGCGCATCGCATACAAGCACTACGGCAAGTATGTAGCCCGCATGTTCCGTGAGCTGCGCGGCGAGAAGGACCGCGAGGCGCTGGACCGCGCCGTCGATTCGCTGGCGCGCTACATGCGCACTAAGAGCTTCGAATACAATCAGGAGCATCCCAACAACGAGGTCATAATAAAGGACATCAAGCAGATGTCGGAGGGGGGCATAGAACTCGACGAGGTGGCTCTGAACAACCTCCGCAGCGACTATAAGCAGCACCTTCCCGCGCGCCAGCAGAAGGGCACGCAGCGCCAGCCGCAGAAGAACGGCGCCAAAAACGCCATGCAGAAGAGCCCCGCCTACACGGGCCAGAAGAACCGCGCCGGCCAGGGCCAGCAGAAGGGGGCGCAGCGTTACAATTCGCAGAAGCAATCTTGACGGTTTCGAAAAAATAGTTATATTTGTATTCAGTATGAAACCCGAATTGAAAATGAACAGAGTGTTTTTTGCGGCGCTGGGCGTGCTCGCGGTGTTGAGTTCGTGCCAGTCGTCGAAGGTGAAGATTACGGGACGTTTCGTCGGTTCGCAGGCCGACATGGTATATCTTGAGCAGGTCACCACGCTCGAGCAGACCGTTATCGACTCGATACGTCTGGGCGCCGACGGCGACTTCGCCCTCAAGATCGACAAGGCTCCTGCAACGCCGTCGCTGTACAATATAGTCTATGATTCGGAACGCATTCCCCTGCTCATCCAGGGCGGCGACCACATCACGGTAAACTCGGTCGGCAGCGTGCTGCGCAACTACACGGTCGAGGGTTCGCTCGAGTCGGAGCTGCTGCAGAAGTTCTACAAGCGCTATGCCGAGGGGGTTATGGCCATGAACGACGTTGTGGCGCGTTTCACGGCCGCAGACCTCGACGCGGCCGAGCGCGATACCCTCACCAAACGTTACACGGAGCTATATCGTGACATCAAGCGCGAGCAGCTCCGTTTCATTGTCGAGAACAAGGACCGCATCGCCGCCGTCTATGCGCTCTACCAGCGCCTGCCGGGCGACGCCTACCTGTTCAACGGCGACAGCGACCTGATCTACTACCGCACCGTGGCCGAGGGCATCGAGCAGAACTATCCCGAGAGTCCCTATCTGCCCATCCTGCGCAGCCAGATCAGCCGTATGGATGCCCAGATCAGCCTGCTGTCGCAGGTCAAACTGACCGACTTCCCCGAGATAAGCATGCCCGACATGTACGGCAACGACGTCAAACTCTCGTCGCTCGAGGGCAAGGTGATCCTGCTGCACTTCTGGTCGGCGGCGCTCGGCAACGGCAATGCCATAAACGCCGATCTGAAGACCATCTACGAGAAGTACCACGATCTTGGTTTCGAGATATATCAGGTGGCCGTCGACACGTCGAAGGCCGCGTGGGTGAACGCCATACAGGAGCAGCAGCTGCCGTGGATATCGGTGAGCGACCTGCAGGGCAACGCCTCGCCATCGCTGAGCGTGTACAACGTCAAGAAACTGCCGTCGAACTACCTTATCGACCGCGAGGGCAACATCGTGGGCAAGGATCTCTCGGGCGAGAAGCTCGAGGAGGCGGTCAGGGAATATATCAGGGAGTAACAGATGTATTATTTCGCCTCGGATGTGCATCTCGGAGCCGACTCTTCGGCCGAGACCCGTCGGCGCGAGCGGCGCTTCGTGGCGTGGCTCGACATGGCGGCGCGCGATGCCGAGGCCATATTCCTCGTAGGCGACATATTCGACTTCTGGTTCGAGTATGTGCGTGTCATACCCAAGGGCTTTGTGCGTACGCTCGGCAAGCTGGCCGAGATAGCCGACCGCGGGGTCGACATATATTTCTTCACGGGCAACCACGACATGTGGTGCTACGATTATTTCGAGCGTGAGTGCGGCATCAAGGTCTTCCGCGGGCCGCAGCGCATGCGTTTGGCCGGACGCAACGTCTTCATCGCCCACGGCGACAACATGAACATAGACGACAAGCCGTTGCTGCGACTGATGAATACGATCTTCCGTTCGTCGGCCGCCCGCAAGGTGTTTTCGTGGGTTGTGCACCCCGATCTGGCACTGCGTTTCGGCCACTGGTGGAGCGGCAAGTCGCGCAAGTCGCATGCGACGGATACGCTTACGCGCGACTCGCTGGGATTCCTCGTCGAATATGCGCGCGGCTACGTGTCGCAACATCCCGATACCGACTACATCATCTTCGGACATATGCATTACGCCTGCGACTACCGCGAGGAGGCACTCCGTGTGCTCTTCCTCGGGGCATGGGACGTCGACAACCCCACATACTGTGTGATCGACGGCGGGGGCGATGCCCGACTTAAAACATTCGAGCCATGAAACAGTATCTCGACCTGTTGCGCAAGATAAAGACCGAGGGCGTTGTCAAGAGCGACCGTACGGGTACGGGTACGCGCAGCATCTTCGGCTACCAGATGCGCTTCGACCTGGCGGAGGGGTTCCCGCTGCTGACGACCAAGAAGGTATTCCTGCGCGGCATAATACACGAACTGCTGTGGTTCCTTGCGGGCGACACCAACATGCGTTACCTGGCCGAAAATGGCGTACATATATGGGACAACGACGCCTACCGCTACTATACGGAGCGGTGTGCGGCCGCCGGCATAGCGCCGCTGGCGCATGAGGAGTTCCTTGCGGCGGTGCTGCGACGCGACGCCTCGCCCGTCGATGGGTACGAGTACGGCGACCTGAACCATATCTACGGCTACCAGTGGCGCAGCTGGCCCCGTCCCGACGGCGGGTGCATAGACCAGATTCGCTCGGTGGTCGATACCATAAAGCGCAATCCCGACTCGCGCCGTATGATCGTATCGGCGTGGAACGTAGCCGAGGTCGACGACATGGCGCTGCCGCCATGCCATGTGCTGTTCCAGTTCTATGTGGCGCAGGGGCGGCTGTCGTGCCAGCTCTATCAGCGCAGTGCCGACACGTTCCTCGGCGTGCCGTTCAACATAGCGTCGTATGCGCTGCTGACGATGATGGTGGCGCGCGAGTGCGGGCTCGAGGCGGGGGAGTTCATCCACACGCTGGGCGATACGCACATCTATCTGAACCATCTCGACCAGGTCGAGGAGCAGCTTTCGCGCACGCCGCGTCCGCTGCCCCGCATGAGGCTCAACCCCGACGTGAAGTCGCTGTTCGACTACCGTTACGAGGACTTCACGCTGGAGGGGTACGACCCGTGGCCGGCGATCAAGGCTCCGATGTCGTTCTGACGGCGGAGGGGCTGTGACGATGCCGCGTGCGGCAGTTATAATCCGAAAAAACGTATCTGTTATGATAAGTATCATTGTGGCCGTTGCCCGCAACGGCGTCATAGGCGACAAGAACAACATGCCGTGGCATATATCGGAGGACCTGCGCAACTTCAAGCGCGTCACGACGGGACACCCCGTCGTTATGGGGCGCAATACGTTCCTCTCGCTGGGGCGTCCGCTGCCCGGGCGCACGAACGTGGTGGTGAGCCGCACGGTGAAGCAGATCGAAGGATGCCGCGTGGCGGGCTCGCTCGATGAGGCCTTTGCACTGTTCGGCGCCGACGAGGAGGTCTTCGTCATAGGCGGGGCGCAGGTCTATGCGCAGACGCTGGAGGTGGCCGACCGTTTCTACCTGACGCGCGTGGAGCACGACTACGAGGGTGACACGCTGTTCCCCGAGTGGGACCGCGACAAGTGGCGCCTAGTCTCTGCCGAGCGGCATGAGCGTGGCGAGAAGTATCCCTACCCGTTCGTCTTCGAGGTGTACGAGAGAATCAGATAAGTATCGACACATAAACCATATCCGATAATGAAACCTTTCTCTATTATTGTGGCCGCGGCGGCCGCGTGTACGCTGCAGACGGCTTTCTGTCGTACGGCGGAGTCTCCGCAGCCGGTATTCAACCGCGCCCCGCTGGTGGAGACGCCGTACGCTCAGCTGCCGATAGGCGACATCCGTCCCGAGGGGTGGCTGCGTACGCAGATGCAGACCATGCTCGACGGCATGACGGGACACCTCGACGAGATCTACGCCAAGGTCGTGGGCGACAACAACGCATGGCTCGGCGGCGAGGGCGACGCCTGGGAGCGCGGCCCCTACTGGATCGACGGCGCGCTGCCGATGGCATATATCATGGGCGACGAGGCGCTCAAGGCCAAGTGCATGAAGTGGGTGGAGGCGATCCTCGCCAGCCAGAAGGAGAACGGGTACTTCGGTCCCGACACCGACCGTCCGTCGATGGACGGCATGCAGCGCGACAACGCCGCCGACTGGTGGCCGCGCATGGTGGCGCTGAAGATCCTGCAGCAGTACTATATGGCCACGGGCGACAGCCGCGTGATCGACTTCATGACGCGCTATTTCCACTATCAGGCCGAGACGCTGCCGTCGAAACCGCTCGGCCACTGGACATTCTGGGGTGCGGAGCGCGGCGGCGACAACCTGCTGGTGGTATATTGGCTCTACAACATCACGGGCGACGAGACGCTGCTCGCCCTGGGCGACCTTATCCACAGCCAGAGCAGCGACTGGACGGCGCGCTTCACTACGGACAACCACCTCTACCGTCAGAACAGCCTCCACTGCGTCAACCTGGCGCAGGGATTCAAGGAGCCGGTGATATATTACCAGCGTTCGAAGCAGGCCGGGCATCTCGGTGCTCCGATCGAGGCGCTCAGCCGCATACGCCACACGATAGGCTTCCCGACGGGATTGTGGGCTGGTGACGAGCTGATACATTTCGGCGAGCCGACACGCGGTTCGGAGCTGTGCACGGCCGTCGAGATGATGTACTCGCTCGAGGAGATGTACCGCATCACGGGCGACAACCGCTATGCCGACCATCTCGAGCGCGTGGCCTACAATGCCCTGCCGACGCAGGTGTCGCCCGGGGGCGACGCCCGCCAGTATTTCCAGCAGGTGAACCAGACGGCCGTGACGCGCGACATGCGCAACTTCTCGACCACGCATGAGGATACCGACCTGGTGTTCGGCACGCTGTCGGGATATCCCTGCTGCACGTGCAACCTGCACCAGGGATGGCCCAAGCTGACGCAGAACCTGTGGTACGAAACGGCTGCGGGCGGCCTGGCGGCGATGGTGTATGCCCCCTGCACGGTGGAGACGACGCTGCCGTCGGGACGGCGTGTACGCATCGAGGAGCGTACGTGCTACCCGTTCGAGGAGACGGTACGCCTTGCCGTGTCGCTGCCCGAGAAGCGGCGCCAGGCGGAGACCTTCCCGCTCGACATGCGCATTCCCGAGTGGTGCGATGCATATACGCTGACGGTAAACGGCCAGCCGGCCGAGGCCCGGACGGTGTGTGAGCGGACGATACGCCTCGAGCGCGCATGGAGCGACGGCGACGTGGCCGAGATCGTCTTCAACGCACCGGTGCGCGTGTCGTACTGGTACGACAATGCCGCCGTTATCGAGCGCGGGCCGCTCGTCTACGCGCTGCGTATGGAGGAACAGTGGCAGCGGCGCGAGTTCGAGGGCGAGGCTGCGGCCCGTTACGGCGCTTACTATTATGAGGTGACGTCGCCCACGGAGTGGAACGTCGCCCTGCGTAACGACGACCTGTTGGGCGGCAATCCCGCCGAGCATTTCACCGTCGAGCGCCGCGAGTGCGGCTCCGACCCGTGGTCGGTGGAGACGGCGCCTATCGTCATCCGCGGCCGCGGCGTGAGGTTCCCGTCGTGGCAGCAGGTGCGCGGCTCGGCCGTCAACGTAAACTACCTGTCGCAGATGTATCCGCGCGGCGAGGTGACCGACGAGGTGGCCATCGAACTCATCCCGTACGGCTGTACGACGCTGCGCATCACCGAGTTTCCCGTGCGCTGAGACCGTGCGCGGCGGATGGACGCGGGCGGGAAAATAGGTATTTATACCACCCTGCGGCCCGTATCTTTATAGTAACTTTGCACCACAAGCAAAGTTACTTTTTTTATATGGGGAAATATTTCGACATGCTGGTTGAGGACGTGCGCCTGCGCGAGGGCCTCACTGCCTGCATGAACTGCGGTGTCTGCACGGCGGTATGTCCCGCCGCGGCATTCTACAACTACGACCCGCGGCAGATAGTCAGCATAGTGCAGACGCGCGACGACGACGCGATCGAGGCGCTTCTGAAGAGCGATACGATTTGGTATTGTGGCGAGTGCATGTCGTGTCGCCCGCGCTGCCCGCGCGGCAACACGCCCGGATATGTCATACAGTCGCTGCGCACGCTGTCGCAGAAGCTGGGTTTCTTCGTCGAGAGCGAGAAGGGCCGCCAGCAGCTGGCCCTGAAGCGTACCATCGGCGATAACATCCTGCGTACGGGTTACTGCCTGGTTCCGCGTCTGGTGAAGGCCGAGCTGCACCCCGAGCAGGGCACCGTGTGGAAGTGGGTTCTCGACCACGACGAGGAGATCTACGGACAGTTCTCCGAGTCGTACAACCGCGAGGGTGCCGGTGCGCTGCGCAAGGTGAGCGATTCGACGCTCGAGGAGATAAAGCGCATATTCGACGTGACGGGCGGAACGGAGATGTTCGACACGATCGAGCGCTGCTCCGACCGCAAGGCTCGCGAGATGGGATACGACGGCGCCGACGAGAGATATTTCATGGATACCTACACCAAAAACTCCAACGACCACTATTAGTATGAAACGATCAAGCTGGACCGAATACCAGAAAGACATAGCCGACGACCACTATTACTATGCCCGCAGCTGCATACGCCAGAACTTCTTCCCGGGCAGCGAGAAGGCCTTTCTCAACATCCTGGGCAAGGATCTCGGCCGCGACATATTCGACGATCCCAAGCACACGTCGTGCACGGGCATAGGCTATCACTCGGACATAGTACCGCTGGAGACCATCATGACGGTGGTGGCACGCCAGTTCGCACTCATGTCGGAGGCCGGATACGAGAACTTCACCTCGTCGTGCATCACCTCGTTCGGCATCTACACCGAGATTCTCTCGACGTGGGAGGAGTTCCCCGAGACCGAGGAGCGCACGCGCGAGAACCTCTACAAGGCCACGGGGCGCGAGTTCGTCAAGCCGCGCAACCTGGCCCACACGTCGGACGTCATATTCCACCACCGCGAGCAGATCGCGCGCCAGGCCAAGCGTCGTCTGGTGAACGTATATACGGGTGAGCCGCTGCGCGTGGTCGAGCATATCGGATGCCACTACGCCAAGATATTCCCCAAGTCGGGTATCGGCGGGTCGGAGTTCCCCTACGTGCTGGCCGGCATGGTCGAGTCGTGGGGCGGCGAGATAGTCGACTATCCCGAGCGCCGTCACTGCTGCGGTTTCGGCTTCCGCAACTATCTGGTGCAGGCCAACCGCGGATATTCGGTGGCCAACTCGCACAAGAAGCTCGAGAGCATGGCCCCCTACAAGCCCGACTTTATCGTCTGCAACTGCCCGGGCTGCTCGATGTTCCTCGACAAGTGGCAGTATACGATCGCCGAGATGGAGGGCACGACCTACGGCGCCAACGGCGGCGGCATTCCCGTTCTCACCTATGAGGAGATGGCCGGCCTGGTGCTGGGATACGACCCCTGGGAGCTGGGCATGCAGATGCACCAGGTAGATGTCGAGCCCCTGCTCGACAAGATGGGCGTCGAGTACGACCCCTCGGCCAAATATCTGGGCCGCAACGGCAAGTACATAGGCCAGCCCGAGCACGCGCTGGTCAACAGTTGTTCACAGGATACACTCTACAAGATTCAACGATAGGCATGAAACACGTGATAGTCATCGGCGGCGGTATCGCCGGCATGCAGTGCGCGGCGGAGCTTGCGCGTGGCGGTGTTCGGGTAACCATACTCGAGAAACAGAGCGACACGGGCGGCAAACTGCGCAACTGGCACAAACTCTTTCCCTCGCTCACTCCGGCCGAAGAGGTGCTCGGAGGGCTGAACCATGCGCTCAAGCGCTCGTCGGAGATCGAGGTGCGCACGGGGTGCGAGGCCGCCGGGGTCACGCCGCAGCGCGTGACGCTCGCAACGGGCGAGGAGCTGGAGTGCGACGCCGTGGTGGTGGCCACGGGCTTCACCCTCTTCGATGCCCGCATCAAGGAGGAGTACGGCTACGGCATATACGACAACGTGATCACGTCGGCCGATCTCGAGCAGATGTTCAACTCGGGCACGGTGTCGATGGCGGGCGGCGGTGTGCCGCGGCGCATAGCGTTCCTGCACTGCGTGGGTTCGCGCGACGAGAAGGTGTGCCAGCGCCACTGTTCGAAGGTGTGCTGCGTGACGGGCGTCAAGCAGGCGATGGAGATGAAGGAGCTCTTCCCCTCGGCCGACATATTCAACTTCTACATGGACATTCGCATGTTCGGCCCGGGATACGAGGAGATGTACCGCGAGGCGCAGCAGCGCTGCAACATACACTTCGTGCGCGGCCGTATATCGGAGGTGAGCCCCATGATCGACGGCCGCCTGCAGATCAAGGCCGAGGATACGCTCACGGGACGCCCGCTGAAGATCGGCGTCGACATGCTGGTGCTGCTTATAGGCATGCGTGCCAACGACATGAACACGGTGCTGGAGGAGCGTTGCGGCCTGAAGCGTCAGCCGAGCGGTTTCATGCAGCCGCGGGATCAGTTCCTGCACAACACCGAGAGCAATGTTCCCGGCATATTCTATGCCGGTGCGGTGACGGCGCCAAAGAGCGTGGGCGAGTCGCTGAACGAGGGTACGGCGGCGGCGCGCGGCGTGCTCGATTATCTGGCCGCCGGAGAGGGTAGCAACAAATTGACTGTCGCAGGATGATAAACTTCGGATATAGCATAAACAAACCCCGCGTCATCGACATCGACCGCAACAACCTGCACAAGAGCAACGAGATCCTGCGCGAGATGCCCGAGCTGCAGACCTGCATCGGCTGCGGCAGCTGCACGGCCACATGCACGGCGGGCAACCTTACGGAGTTCAACTTCCGCAAGGTGCATACGTTGGTGCGCCGCGGCGAGTATCAGGGCGCCTACGAGGAGATGAACAAGTGCATGCTCTGCGGCAAGTGCCGTCTGGTGTGTCCGCGCGGTATCAACACGCGCGGCGTGGTGATGTTGATTAAACGCAAACTGGGAGATTTCTAAGATGAGTTTTTACGCCGATTTCTGCATACCGTTCATCGTGGGCGCTACGGTGATGTTCGCCGTCATCGCCATCAAGTATGTAACATGGCTGCGCCGCCTGCCCAAGAGCGACCTGATGCTCATAGCCAAGGGCATAGCCACGCCGCGCACGCTTGGTGCCGTGTGGGAGGTGGTGCGCGAGTCGCTGCTGCACCGCAGGATATTCCGTGTCAACCCGCTGCTGGGATATATGCACATGAGCCTGGCCTTCGGCTGGTTCCTGCTTATCGTGGTGGGGTGGATCGAGACCGTGGCATACCTCGGCCTGCGCTGGGTGCCGTTGCAGGGACACGTCTTCTTCAAGTACTTCATGCCGATGAACGGCATCACGGGACACAAGCCCCTCTTCGACCTTGTGATGGACCTGCTGCTGCTCTTTGTGCTGTCGGGCGTGGCGCTGGCGTGGTTCAAGCGTTTCCGCTCGCGTTCGCTGGGCATGAAGCGCACCACGAAGCATGTGTTGTTCGACCGAGTGGCGCTGTCGGCGCTGTGGTTCATATTCCCCGCGCGACTTGTCGCCGAGAGCATTACGAGTGCGCTCTACGGCGGCGGCAGCTTCCTTACGGGAGGCATTGGTGCGGGCCTTGCGGCAGCCGTGCCGCCCGAGGCGCTGGCCATGGCCTACGAGCCTGCGTGGTGGTTCTACTCGTGTGCGCTGGGTGTATTCTTCGTGGCGATGCCTTTCTCGCGATACATGCACATCTTCACCGAGATACCGCTCATCTTCCTGCGCTACTACGGGCTGCGTCCCGAGGACAAGGAGAAGTCGTACGACAACTTCGAGCTTCAGGCATGCTCGCGCTGCGGTATATGCATCGACCCCTGCCAGCTGCAGAGCCAGCTGGGCATAAACGACGTGCAGTCGGTCTACTTCCTGCGCGACCGCCGCTATGCGATGCTGCAGCAGAAGATTGCCAACAACTGCCTCATGTGCGGCCGCTGCGAGCAGGTGTGCCCCGTAGGCATCAACCTCAATACGCTGAGACTCAACTCTCGGGCGACGATGCGCAATATTCCCAACGAGCGGCGCTACAACTACCTCGGCGGCCTCGACCGCTCGCAGGGCGAGGGCCGCGTGGGTTATTTCGCCGGTTGCATGACTCTGCTCACGCCCAAGACCCTGACGGCCATGCAGCGCATATTCGATGCTGCGCGTGAGCCCGTGTGGTGGGCCGACAAGGAGGGCGGCGTATGCTGCGGCCGCCCGCTCAAGCTCTCGGGCGAGGTGGACTCGGCGCAGAAGATGATCGACTACAACAAGGAGCTGTTCCGCCGTCACGGCATAACGACGCTGGTGACCTCGTGCCCGATATGTCTGCGTGTCTTCCGCGAGGAGTATAACCTTGAGGGAATCGAGGTGCTGCATCATTCGGAGTATATACTGCGCCTGATGCGTCAGGGCCGCCTGTCGGTGAAGTACTCGGCCGCGACGTTCACCTATCACGACCCGTGCGAACTGGGCCGCGGCAGCGGCATATACGATCAGCCGCGAGCTGTGATCGAGGCCGTGGGACAGTTGCTCGAACCGGCGCATACGCGCGAGGATGCCCTCTGCTGCGGCTCGTCGGTGGCGAATACCGCGATAAACGACGCCCAGCAGCTGACCATAGCCCGTGGCGTGGCGCAGGAGCTGGACGAGACGGGTGCCGAGACGGTAGTCACGTCGTGCCCCCTATGCAAGAAGGCCATCATGCGCGGCGCGACGCACCGTGTGGCCGACCTGTCGGAGATCGTGGCCGAGAATCTCGGCAGATGATGCCTCGGTTAAGGCTGGCGGGGCCCTGTCGGATGGCGGCAGGGCCCCGTTTCTGTATGATGCAGGAAGGTGTGGTGACGAAAATATTGCATTTTCTTAAAAATATTTTTGCACGTAACGATTTTTTTACTACCTTTGCACTACCAAAACGGAAAGATATAGACGTTTTAGGTCATACATCGCGGGGTGGAGCAGTTGGCAGCTCGTCGGGCTCATAACCCGAAGGTCGGAGGTTCGAGTCCTCCCCCCGCTACTCAAGGCGGACAATTCGTAAGAGTTGTCCGCCTTTTTTCTGTTTATATTCTTGCTGATACTGTATATGACAACGGCCCGCACCATAACGTGCGGGCCGTTGTCGTGTGGCGTTGAGTCCGTGGGATCACCGTCCCGTGGCTTGGAGGTATTCCGTCTTCTTGATTTCGTATTGTGCCTTTGTCTCTATGAGCTTGTCGCGGCTCTGCTGGTAGAGGCTCTCGGCATTGAGCAGGTCGCTCATGCTTGAGGTGCCGGCCTTGTAGTAGTCTTCGTTCAGGCGAAGGTTTTCGGTCGACTGTTCGATGGACTCCTGTGCGATAAGTATCTTCTCGTAGGCGCTCGTGAGGTCGTTCCACGCTTTCTGCATGCGGATGAGCAGTTGTTCGCTGCCGTCCTCGAAGCGGGTCTGGGCATTCTCGAGTTCGTACTTGCGGCGTTTGACGCTGTACGGTGCCTTCCATGAAATAGGGATAGAGACACTTACATATCCTACGACCGTGTTTTGCGAGAATCCCATCAGGTCGTTGTATACGTATGCACCTCCGACAGCCACACTCGGCAGGTGCTCGCCGAGAGTCATGCGTTTCTGCAGACGCGCCGCATCGACGCCGCTGCTGAGCATGCGGTATTCGGGCGTGGCGTCGAGGGCGGCCGTATGGTCGACACGCAGCGCCACGGGAGCCGTGACGGGCCCGTCGAGTGACGAGGCGACGTCAAAGTCGTCGGGATCGGCACCGACATACTGTGCAAGCAGTCGCTTGGAGATGGCGATGTTGTTCTCGATGTCGAGGCGTGTGCTGCGCAGGTCGTTGTATCGCAATTCCACCTGCAACAGGTCGTTGCGGTTCTTTATGCCTGCATCGACGGCTGCCTTGGCATCGGTATGTATGCGTTCGAGCAGGGATTCAGCCTGCTGTACCGTGCGTAGTTTCTCGTTCAGCACCACGATCTGCCAGTAGTACTGTTCGACGGCGAGCAGCACCTCGTTTTCGGTCTTTTCGAGCTGCATGGCGCTCACCTGTTGGCCGAGGCGGGCCAGACGGTTGCCGTTGCGTATGCGGCCGCCGCCGTAGACGGGCAGCGCCGCCATGGCGCCGCCTGCCAGTCCCTCCTCCATGAGCTTCATTTTCTGCGGTCCCATGGCCATCTGCAGCACGCCGTCGGTGGTGGTGATGGCCCCGCCTATGAGGCTTACCGTGGGGAAATAGTTGGTGAAGGCCTCCTTGCGGCTCTGCTCGGCTCCGGCCAGGTCGTTGCGCGCGGTCTTCATGCGGGCGTTCTCCTCGACGGCCATGCGGCGGCATTCGTCTATCGTATATCGCTGCTGTGCCGTGGCGGGTGTCATGCCCGCGCTGCAGAGCATGGCCAGCAGGGCCGTTAAATATAATCTGTTCATAGTCGTTAGTCTTTTATTCGAGTTCTAGTTTCCGGCGTTCCTCATAGATGTGTTCCGTGCCGTGGAAGAAGAGCCAGTAGGCGACGGGTATAACCAGCAGTATGAAGATCATGGTTATGAGTGTGCCGTAGAATATCACCGTACCCATAGGCATCCACAGGCTGCTGCCGCCGAGTATCATGGGTATGACGCCCATCGACGCTGCTGCCGAGGTGAGGAAGATGGGGCGCATGCGTCGCTGTGCCGAGAGGTATATGGCCCGTGTCACCGACATGCCGTCGCGGCGCAGCTCCTGTGCGTAGTCGAGCATGATGATGCCGTTACGGACGATGATTCCCAGCAGCGATATGAGTCCCAGCACGCAAGTGACACCGAACTCGATGCCCTGGATGCGTATGCCGACCACCGCGCCGAACAGACACAGCGAGAGACATGCCAGCAGGAACGCAGCGATGGATATGTGCTTGAAGTGCAGAAGTATGATGAAGAATATCACCACGATGGCCACAACGAGTCCCGACATTACCTGTCCCATCTGCTCGTCGGTCTCCTCCTTCACTCCGCCGTATGTGACGGTGACGTTGTCGGATATGCCCATCGATTCGATCTGCTCGCTCACGAGGGCCGTCTGCTCGAGTGCGTTGACATTGCGGACCAGATCGGCGCGTACGGTAACCGTGGGTGTACCGTTGCGGCGTACGAGCTGGCCGTCGTTCCAGCACGCCTCGACCGTGGCAATCTGACGCAGGGGTACCGTTGCAATGCCGCCGGCGACGGGTATAGGTTCGTCGAGAAGGGTCTCGACTGTGGCCGTGTCGGCGCTGCAGCTCTTCAGAACGATAGGGGTGTCGTAATCACCCTCCCAAACTGTGGCTACGGGCAGGCCGCTGCCGTAACGCATGGCCAGCGTGGTCTCGACCGTCATGTTGTTTATGCCCAGACGCGAAGCCTCCTCCTCGTTGAGGCGTACGCGTATGCCGTAGAGCGGTTCGCCCAGATCGGAGCGCACCTGCCTTAGGGCGGGCATCGTACGCAGACGGTCGACAATGCGTGCCGCCTCGTGCCGCAGCAGCTGGCGGTCGTCGCCGCTGAGACGTACCTCGATGGGGTATGCCGCTTCGCTGTATTCGAGCTGTTTGAAACGTATGACGGCCTCGGGGAAGTAGTCCGAGTAACGCGGGGCAAGTTCGTCGAGCAGTTCCACCGTGGCATCTATGCCTGTTGTGTTGACGATGAACTGTGCATAGTCGGTGCCGCCGATCTGCGGGGCGTATGTCGTCTGGAAACGGGGCGACGAACAACCCACGAACGAGGCTACAGATACGATGCGCTCGTCGCGTCGCAGCATGTGTTCGAGCGAGTCGGCTACCTGGGCGGTCTTCTCAACCGCTGTGCCCGTAGGCATGTATATCTCCACGGCGAACTGGTTGCGTTCGGCCACGGGCATCATCTTCTGCGGGAGCAGTGCCGTCATTACCACGGCGGCGACGATCGACAGGGCCGCCAGGCCGAGCGTTATGTAGGGGTGCATGAAGCACTTGTGCAGGATGCGGTTGTAGAGGTGCTGCAGCGAGTCGAGCAGCGAGAAGGGTTTGCGTCCGCCGTCGTCGCGTGCGGTCTTTATCGGCTCGCGTATGAACCAGAACATCATGAACGGCACGAGCATGAGGGCCACCGCCAGTGATACCGTGAGGACGATGGTTATGGCCCACGGGAAGCTCTGCACGAAATCGTTTATCATGCCAACCGTGGTGACCAGAAACGGGAAGAAGGTGATGCTTATGGCGAGCGTGGCCGAGAGAATCGAGCGGAAGAAGTGCTCGGCGCTCTCAATGGCGGCGTGCCAGCGCGACATGCCTTCGCCCAGACGTTCGACGTAGCTGTCGATGATGACTATCGAGTTGTCGACGATCATTCCGAGGGTGACGATGAGTGCGGCCAGCGTCACCGTGTTGAGCTCTATGCCGATGGCGTTGAACAGCCCGAGCGATATGAATATGGTGATGGGGATGGTCGAGGCGGCCACAAGTGCGGTACGTACGGGCAACAGCAGCATCACTACCAGCACTACGGCCACGATGGCTATGAGCAGCTCCTTGAGGAAGCTCGTTACGCTGTCGCCCACGACCTGACACTGGTCCGTAATGCGGAACAGCGAGACATCGTCGGGCAGCGTGCGGCTGAAGCTGTCGAGCTGGGCGTTTATCTGCTCGCCCATCTTCACGATATTCTGGTTGGGCTTGGCCTCCACGCTCAGCATGAGACACTTTACGCCGTTGTTGCGTATGAAGGAGTCGGGATCGGGATATTCCTGCCTGATGTCGGCCACGTCCTTCAACCGTATGTTGTCACCCGACGGGTCGGCCCAAACGATCATTTCGCGTATGTCGTGCAGCGTGTTGAGCGAGCGGCTGACGTATATGGGCGAGCGGTAGTCATCGCTGTCGATGCGGCCGCTCATCGTGCTGAACCCTTTGCTGAAGAGTTTGGTGGCGAGCATCACATCGCTCAGGCCGTACTGCGACAGACGCTGGTTGTCGAGCCGCACGGTTATCTGCTCGTGCTGCATGCCGTAGGTGGTGAGGCGGCCTACGCTCGGGATACGGCGCAGCCTCTCTTTCAGGGCATCCATGTAGTCGTTTAGCTCGCGGTACGTCTTGTCGTCGCTTTCCATTGTTATGAGCAGCGACGACGTATCGCCGAAGTCGTCCATCACCTGCAGGGCAAGGACATTGTTCGGCAGGCTGTTCTTGAAGGTCGAGACGCCGTGCTTGAATTTCGACCAGAACTCATCCTTGTTGTCGAGGTCGTCGTTCAGCTGTACCTGTATGTAGGCAATGCCGTCACGCGTCTGCGACGATGTCTTCTGTTTCTTGACCTCCTTGTATTCGAATATGTAGTCTTCGAGCGGTTTTACAACCTGTTCCTCGATCTCGGCGGCGGTGCTGCCCGGGCATACGGCTACGACGATGCCCTGGCGTATCGTGAAGTCGGGGAACTCGTTCTTGCGTATGGCATCGAGCGAGTAGATGCCGAAGGCCACGAGCCCCGTCACGACCAGTATGACTATGGTGCGGTAGTGCATCGCCCATTCGACGATGCCGCGTTTTTTCTCTTCCTGCATGGCTTTATCGGATTATTTCCAGACGCATACCTTCACTTATCTTGTGCTGTCCCTCGACGATCACCTCGTCGCCTTCGGCAAGTCCCGATGCGACCGTTATGCCGTCGGGCGTGGGGTCTCCGCATACGACCGTGCGCCGTGCGGCCGTACCGTTGTCGTTAACCCATACGAATGCCGAGCCCTTTTCTCCGAGAAGGAGTGCCTGTGCCGGCAGTATGAACGATGTATGGGTGCTGTCGGCGAGCGATACGCGCGTGACCATGCCCGGCAGCAGGCGTCCGTGCTGATTGTTTACGGTCATCTTCACCTCGTAGGCATGCGAGAGCGGGTTTGCCGTCACGCCCTTCTCGACAACGCGTCCGGTGAAGGTCTCGCCACCGAGAGCGGGGACCGATATCGAGGCCTCGCATCCCTGTTTTATGGATGAGATCTCGCTCTCGGGAACCGATATGCGTACCTTTACGCGGTCGATCGTGGCCAGCTTGACTACGGTCATTCCGGGCAGGACATTCTGTCCGGGGTCGGCCGCACGCTCGGCGATAACGCCGTTGAAGGGGGCCGTAAGGCGGCAGTCGTCGAGGTTCTTGCGCGCGATGCGCTCCATCGATTCGGCCTGCTGCAGTTTGCTCTCAACTTCGACCCACTGTATTTCGGGCAGGCTGCCGCGTTCGTGCAGCTGCTGCATGCGGGCATGTGCATCGCGTGCCTGTGCAAGGGTTGCGGCGGCAGCCTCGTAGCTGCTGCGTATCGACGTATCGTCGATTTCGGCCAGCAGTTGTCCCTCTGTGACGCGCTGGCCAACCTCGGCATATATCCGTTTGACAGTACCGGCCACGGGAAAACTTACTGATGTCTCGTTGTCGGCAGTCACGGTGCCCGAGTAGTTTTCGCTGCTCTGTTTCGTTACTGCCGCGGCACGCTCCACCTTGACCTTTACGGGAGCGGATACGTACTGGGTGTCGTCGGTGCCGCCGCATGACACAAGTGCGAGGCACAATGCGGCGAGCTGAGTTTGATGGATTCGTTTCATTTTTTTGTTGTCTATCGGGTTTGGTGGCAAAAGTGACTATTTGCGTGGAAAGTGCGGTTATCTGTGTTGCCCATAAAGTGTCCAACTTTTCATTACGAGGTATTCGAAGCGACATATTGCACATTATGTGATACATAATGTCCACAAACTGGGAGGAAAAAAGACTACTTTTGCATCTGTAAAAAGAAAGATTAAATACCATGCAGGACGGTTCATCGGAAAAGTTCCTGTTCAGGAACGACGATTTTTTTATTTGCGAGTTTGTATCGTTGCCCGACAACGTGCCTTCGGTGGTCGACTGGATTATTGTAGGCCTTTGCATGAGGGGATCGGTGCGTATGCGGATGGACGACAAGGATTATACATTCGGCCGGAATGACATAATTTTTGCGTTGAATACCTATTCACCCGATTCGGTCATCGCGAGCCCCGATTTCGAGGGTAGGATAATGGGGTGTTCGCGCAATCTTATAAAGCGTGTGGTTCCCGTTACGGCCAAGTTGTGGGACAAGGCATTCTATCTGTACCGTAATATGTCGGTGCATTTCGACGACGACGAGATCCGGCAGATCGACCAGTGCTACCAGTATGTGAAGTGTCTGGTGACCAATACCGACCTGCTCTATTATGACGACATATTGCGTTGTGTGGCCCAGTCGCATATCTACCATATGGCCAGCCTTCTTGACCGCAAGATCGGGACGGGCGCCATTGACCGCGGCGTGCAGTCGAAAGATTTCCTGTGCAAGGAGTTTTTCGAGTTGCTGTCGTCGACGCGTCCCCGTCCGCGGTCGGTGTCATGGTATGGCGAGCAGTTGCACAAGACGCCAAAGTATCTGTCGAAGGTGGTTAAGGAGGTGAGCGGTACGACGGCGTCGGAGTGGATCCATCGTGCGGTGGTGGCAGACATTGTCGACATGCTGAAAAATTCGTCGAAGAGCATAAAGGAGATATGCAACGAACTCGATTTCCCCAACCTTTCGTTCTTCGGCCGTTACGTGCATACCCACCTCGGAATGTCGCCCAAGGAGTTCCGCTCGAAGATGCGGTAGGCGGTTGCGGCGGAGGCTTTCCCCCCCCCGCATGAGAAAACGCCCGGCGGCAGGATTGTCCTGCCGCCGGGCGTTGTTTGTGTCCGTAGCGGGCTATTATCTCGGGCCGCCGACGGGGGCGCCCATACCGCCCATGCCGGGACGGCGACGGCTGCTGCCGAGGTCGTAGTCGACGATGTTGGTCGAGGCGTTCTTGCCGAAGCGGCGTATGTTGTAGTTGAACTTGACGCTGAAGTAACGTCCCACGACGCTGTTCCATGCGTTCTGCGTATATCCCGATCCGGTGCTGCGGGCGAAGGCGGTGTTCTGGTTGAAGATGTCGTTAACGCCCACGAGTATCTCGCCCATCTGGTTGCGGAAGACCTTCTTGCCGATGTAGGCGTTGCAGAGCAGGTACTGCTCGTTGTAGTCGTTCGTGAAGCCTATGTACTGGTTGTACGAGGCGCTGGCGGTGAAGGTGAAGCCTCCCCAGAGCACGACCTTCAGGTTACCCGATGCCGTGTGGTTGAAGTAGCGGTTGGCGGCGCCGCCCGAGGCCAGCGAGTTGTTCGACTTGTAGTACGACCCGTTCCACGAGAGGGTGAAGTCGACATTCTCCGATATGTTGCTGCCCAGGACGATTCCCGTGTTGTAACTCAGGGTCGAGGCTATGTTCTTCGCGCCGTTGATCAGCGTGGGCGTCTGCGAGTACGATACGCCGGCGCGCAGGTTGAGGTTCGACGAGAGGAAGCCGACGGGAAGGCCGTAGTTGAGGTCGGTGCGCAGGTTCCAGTATCCGTCCATGTTGGTGTAGGTCGTGTATTGCAGCGGGTTGTAGGTCGTGGTGGTACCGTCGCCGTTGTCAACCTCGATGGTGGTGTTGTAGTCGGTGCTGGTGGTGATGTAGTCCGACGTGTTCTGCAGCGAGAACATCCACATGAAGGTGCGGCCCTTCTCGACGTTGGAGTTTATGTAGTGGAAGTTGACCATGTTGCTGTACGAGGGGTTCAGCATCGGGTTACCGCGCGAGATGTACTGTGCGTCCGACACGTCGTAGATGCCCTGCAGGCGCGTGATGCTCGGGTTCTCGGTCATCGAGTTGACGAACAGGCGTATGGTGTTCTGCGAGTTGATGTTGAAGTTGCCCATCATGAAGTAGGTGAGGTTGTTGTACGAGTGCGAGATGCGCTCCGACGAGGTGTCGCCGTCGAGTTTAGAGTACTGATAGTAGAGGTTTGCCGACATGGTGGTCCCGTTCTTCGAGTAGCGTATGCCCGGGCCTACGCGGTGCGTCATGTAGACGCTGTTGTAGGCGTTCGACAGCGATGCGTCGGGCGTCACGCCCGTTATGTCGTACGACGAGTCGTTGGCGACGTAGGTCTTGTTGTCGCGGTCCTGGTCGTTGTAGGTGAAGCCGTATTGCATCGACACCTGGGCGTACTTGGCGATGGGTTCCGTGTAGGTCATGTTGGCGCGGAGCGAGAGGGTAGACGACGGGGCCGTCGTGTAGAGGTAACGCAGCACGGGCTCGTAGGATACGGTGCCGTCGTCGCCGATGACGGGCAGCGTCTCGATGTTCGAGTGGCTGTAGGTCTCGTTGTCGCCGTTGTTGAAGTAGTTGATGTTGCCGTCGAGCGTGAGCGTACGTCCGGCCTTGCCCAGGCGTGCACGGTAGATAAGGCCCTCGCTGAGGTTGTAGCCGCGGTTGCGGCCCGTCGAGGCGTTGTCGATTATGTTGTATCCGCTCTCGCCGGTCTGCGTACCGAAGGTGTTGCTGACGGGGTCGTTGCCCTGGTAGCTGAAGCTCGTGCGCGACATGAGCGACTGGTTGGCCGAGATGTCCCAGTCGAGCTTGGCATTGAAACGGTGGTTGGCATTGAGCGTCTGCGAGAGCCCCGACGTCGAGAGGGTGTCGATGGGCGAGGGCGACTCGTACCACTTGATTATCTGCGACAGGTTATCGGTGTTGGTGCGGTTGTAGAAGTAGCTTCCCTCGAAACGCACCTTGTCGTTCTTGCCCCACGAGGTGGTGAGGTTGGCACCGATCGAGGCCACGTCGGCCACGCCGCTTTGGGCGCTGCCCATGCGCGAGCCTACGCCGCGGCCCATGCCGCCGCCACGGCCCATGCCGCCGCCCGAGACGCCAAGGATATCCTCGAAGCCGAAGTTCGTCTGATTGACGTTGTTCAGCAGGCCGATGAGCGTCAGGCGCGAGCGGCCCTGGAAGAAGTTGACGTTACCGCCGACCATGTATTTGTTCGCAGCCGTCACCTCGTCGGTGTCGGGCTGGTAGCCGTAGCCGGCATATACCTGTCCGAAGATACCCTGGCGCATGTTCTCGTGCGTGACGATGTTGATGGCCTTGTATCCCTCGCCGTCGTCCATGCCCGAGAACTCGGCATTGTCGCTGAGCTTGTTGTATACCTCGATGTTCTTCACGGCCTCGGCGGGCAGCGACTTTATCGCCGTCGATACGTCCTCGCCGAAGAACTCCTTGCCGTCGACGAAGATCTTCTTTACCTCCTCGCCCTGAGCCTCGACCGTGCCGTCGGTGACGGTTATGCCCGGCATCTTCTTCAGCAGGCCCTCGACATCGGCGTCGGCCGCAACCTTGAACGCCTCGGCGTTGTAGCTCACCGTATCGCCCTTCTGTGAGGTACGCATCGTCTTCACCTCCTTTACGACGGTCTCGATCTTGGTGGTCGACTCGGTTATGGCTATGCGTCCGAGGTCGGTGGTGGCGGCCTCGATCTTGAACGTGTACTCCTTGTCCTCATACCCGAGGAACGAGATGACCATCTTGTACTCGCCGTATTCCAGGCCGCTTATTGTGGTGGCACCCTCGTATCCCGAGGTGAAGTAGCTCTTCTTCTCGGCATCGTCGGCGGGCGTGATCTCGATCACGGCACCGGCTATGCCTTGGTCGTTTGCAGCGTCGGTGACGGTGAGGCTCACCTTGCCGCTTTCGGCGTGTGCCGCGATCGTAACGGCGGCACAGATAATGGTCAGGATTAACTTTTTCATCTTATAATGGAGTTTGTTGTTGTCGTTGGACTTCTTTTACGACACAAAATTAACTCCACCGCGCCACCCCGTGTGACGCCCTGTCGGCCAAACGCCCGAACGCGGCGCCGGACCGGCAGCAGCGTCGGGTGAACCGACTCGGCATCTGCGGCCGGCAGTGCTCCGCTGCGGGTGAAACGGTAATTGAGAAAGGATGAAATGACCGGAATGTTGTATTATTGACCCTTTTCGTCGGTGCGGAAAACAGAACAGCCGCACCTTTTTGGGGTGCGGCTGTTGCCGTATCGGTATCTCCGCGTCACGCATTGCCCGTGACGGTACGGAGTGTTAGTCCTTGAACTTGGCCGAGAGGAACTCGCGGTTCAGGCGGGCGATGTGCGTAATCGAGATCGACTTGGGGCACTCGGCCTGGCATGCGCCGGTGTTGGTGCAGTTACCGAAGCCCAGCTCGTCCATCTTGGCAACCATGGCCTTTGCACGGCGTGCGCCCTCTACTCGGCCCTGCGGCAGCTTGGCCAGCGACGATACGCGTGCTGCCACGAAGAGCATTGCCGAACCGTTCTTGCAGGTTGCGGCGCAGGCACCGCAGCCGATGCAGGCAGCGGCATCCATGCTCTCGTCGGCATCCTTCTTGGGGATGGGTATTGCGTTGCCGTCGGGCACCGAGTTGGTACGTACCGAGATGAAACCTCCGGCCTGGAGAATCTGGTCGTATGCGCTGCGGTTCACTACGAGGTCCTTGATCACGGGGAACGCAGCCGAACGCCACGGCTCGATGGTGATGGTCTCGCCGTCCTTGAACTTGCGCATGTAGAGCTGGCAGGTGGTTACGGCCTGCTCGGGACCGTGCGCGTGGCCGTTGATGTGCATCGAACACATACCGCAGATACCCTCGCGGCAGTCATGGTCGAAAGCCACGGGCTCCTTGCCCTCGTGAACGAGGTTGTTGTTCAGAATATCCATCATCTCGAGGAACGACGTGTCGGGCGAGATACCCTCTACGTGGTACGTTTCGAATGCTCCCTTCGATTTAGCGTCCTTTTGACGCCATATCTTTAATTTGAAATTCATTGTTCGATTGTTATTAAAGTTCAACGTCAAAATTAATCCTTGTAGTTACGCTGTGCGGGGTGTACGAACTCGAAGTTCAGCGGCTCCTTGGTCATCTCGGGCTCGTTGTCCATGCCCTTGTACTCCCAAACGGCGGCGTAAACGAAGTTCTCGTCGTCACGCTTTGCCTCGCCCTCCTCGGTCTGGTGCTCGACACGGAAGTGGCCGCCGCACGACTCCTCACGCATGAGGGCGTCGCGAGCCATGAGCTCGCCCAGCTCGAGGAAGTCGGCCAGACGCAGTGCCTTCTCCAGCTCCACGTTGAACGAATCGGCCGTGCCTACGAGCTTCAGGTCGCTCCAGAACTCCTTGCGCAGGGCCTTGATCTCGGTGATGGCTCTTTCGAGCGACTCCTTGGTGCGGGCCATACCCACGTTCTCCCACATGATGTGGCCGAGACGCTTGTGTATGTCGTCCACCGACTGCTTTCCCTTGATAGCGAAGAGCTTGGCGATCTTGTCCTTTACTGCCTTCTCGGCCTCGTCGAAGGCTGCGGTCTTGGTGTCGACCTTCGGAGCCTGGATCTTGTGCGAGAGGTAGTCGCCGATGGTGTAGGGCAGTACGAAGTATCCGTCTGCCAGACCCTGCATCAGGGCCGACGCTCCCAGACGGTTTGCACCGTGGTCCGAGAAGTTGGCCTCGCCGATGGCGTAGAGACCCGGGATGGTGGTCATAAGGTTGTAGTCAACCCATATACCGCCCATGGTATAGTGTACGGCGGGGAATATCTGCATCGGCTGCTCGTAGGGATCCACGTCGGTGATCTCCTTGTACATGTCGAACAGGTTGCCGTAACGCTGCTTGATGACATCCTTGCCCAGACGCTCGATGGCGGTCTTGAAGTCGAGGAATACGGCCAGACCGGTCTCGTTCACGCCGAAGCCTGCGTCGCAGCGCTCCTTGGCGGCACGCGAAGCCACGTCGCGCGGAACGAGGTTACCGAAGGCGGGGTAGCGGCGCTCCAGATAGTAGTCGCGGTCGCCCTCGGCGATATCCGACGGCTGCTTGCGGCCCTCGCGGATGGCCTTCACGTCCTCGATCTTCTTGGGAACCCAGATACGGCCGTCGTTACGCAGCGACTCCGACATAAGGGTCAGCTTCGACTGCTGGTCGCCGTGTACGGGGATACAGGTGGGGTGGATCTGCGTGAAGCAGGGGTTGGCGAAGCCGGCACCCTTGCGGTAGCACTGGAATGCGGCCGAGCCGTTCGAAGCCATGGCGTTGGTCGAGAGGAAGAATACGTTGCCGTATCCGCCCGTTGCGATAACCACGGCGTGGGCGCCGTGACGCTCGATCTCGCCGGTTACGAGGTTGCGGGCGATAATACCGCGGGCCTCACCGTTCTCTATTACGATGTCGAGCATCTCGTGACGCGGGTAGCTCTTTACCGTACCTGCTGCGATCTCCTTGTTGAGAGCGGCGTATGCGCCGAGCAGCAGCTGCTGACCGGTCTGGCCGCGGGCATAGAACGTACGCGATACCTGCGCGCCACCGAACGAACGGTTGGCCAGCAGACCGCCGTACTCGCGTGCGAAGGGAACACCCTGAGCCACGCACTGGTCGATGATGAGGTTCGAAACCTCGGCCAGACGGTAAACGTTGGCCTCGCGTGCGCGGTAGTCACCTCCCTTGATGGTATCGTAGAAGAGGCGGTAAACCGAGTCGTTGTCGTTCTGGTAGTTCTTCGCTGCGTTGATACCGCCCTGAGCTGCGATCGAGTGGGCGCGGCGCGGCGAGTCCTGAATGCAGAACACCTTGACGTTATATCCGAGTTCTCCGAGCGAAGCGGCTGCCGATGCGCCTCCCAGACCCGTACCTACGATTATGATGTCGAGCTTGCGCTTGTTGGCGGGGCTCACGACTTTGATGGCCGCCTTGTGGTTGCTCCACTTCTGAGACAACTCGCCGGCGGGGATTTTAGAATCTAACTTTAAGGCCATATTCTTTGTTTTTTAATTGTTCAAGTGAAAAGCTCTCATTAAAGGCAACCGCCGCAAGCCGAGCAGCCGCCGCACAGGCTATATACGAAGTATACCAGCACTACGGCCATGAAGCCCAGTACGATGATGGTGGCGAAGATGTTAGAGATGCACTTCAGGCGGGGATACCACGTGTCGTTAGCCCAGCCTACGGTCTGGAACATCGACCAGATACCGTGCGTGAGGTGGAGCCACAGGGCGCCGAGCCAGATGATGTAGAGCACCACATAGTACCACTGCGAGAAGGTGTAGGCTACCAGCGTTGCGCCGTCGTGGGCCGATACCGTCATTCCGCCAACGACCGAACTTTCGTTGCCCATGATCTCAACGAGCTGCATCTTGCTCCAGAAGTTGAGGAGGTGGAGCAGCAGGCCGAGAACCACGATCACACCCAGTACGAGCATGTTTTTCGATGCCCACTCCACGCCCGGCTCGTTTACCGTAACGGCATAACGCTGCGTACCGCGGGCACGGTAGTTGTTAAGGGTGAGGATCAGCGCGTAGACGAAGTGCAGGACTACCAGCACGGCCAGGCCGACCGTTCCGGCCAGAGCGTACCAGTTGGCGCCGAGGAATTCACAGACCATGTTGTAACCTTCGGGTGAGATGATGGCCACCAGGTTCATTGACATGTGGAAGAGAAGGAAGAGAACGAGGCAACAACCCGTCACACTCATCACCAGCTTCTTTCCGAGAGATGAATTGCATAAAAAACAGCTCATAATTTTCAGATTTTGTTTATTTTTGTTTGTGAAAATGTTTCTCAAGGCATCGCAAAGATAGTAATTGTTTGCAGAATAACAATAGCGTGAGGCTCATAAATCTTTTGCGGCCTGTTTTATAGGACCTTGTTATGAAAAAAAATACCATTCGCGCCGCCGTTCGCACGCTTGTGGCGGATATCGGCGGGGCGGAGCGCGTGCGACAGTCGCAGGTTGTGGCGGCGCGTCTGGAGCGTATCGTTCGCCGTCGCGGCGCCGCGACGGTGGCGCTCTTCGCGCCTCTGCGCGACGAGGTGGACATCGCCCCGCTTGCGGAGCGTATGGGTGATCTGCGTATCGTGTTGCCGCGTGTGGACGATACGCCCGAGGGTGAGCCGAACATGGAGTTCTACGATTACCGGGCCGACGCCATGGCCGACGGCGCCTATGGCATACGCGAGCCGCAGGGCGGCGAGGCATGCCGCGCCTCGGACATCGACCTCATGGTGGTGCCGGGCATGGCCTTCACGCGCGACGGCCGCCGTTTGGGACGCGGCAAGGGCTATTACGACCGCTATCTTGCGCGCGAGGGATTCCACGCATGGTGCGTCGGCGTCTGCTTCGATTGTCAGGTTGTGGACGACCTCCCGTGCGACGAGTACGACCGCCGTGTCGACGAGGTCGTGGCGGCGGGCCTGTGACGCATTATAAATAAGGTGCGGCCGTGACGTTATGCCGGCCACCTGCGGCCCGTGCTGGCGCGGCGGGCAAAAAAATCGGGCAAGCCTTTTTTCTGCCCGATCGTTTCACTACCTTTGTATTCATGAGCCAACAGCAGCAGGATACACTCAAGGCGCAGGTCGCCGCATTGCCGCTCTCGCCGGGAGTCTACCAGTTCGTCGACAAGAACGGCACGATCATCTATGTCGGCAAGGCCAAGTCGTTGCGCAAGCGAGTCTCGTCGTATTTCGTGCAGAGCCGCGACCACACGCCCAAGGTGCGGGTGCTCGTGAAGCAGATAGTTGAGATACGCCACTTCGTCGTTAACAGCGAGCAGGATGCCCTTCTGCTGGAGAACTCGCTGATAAAGACCCTACAACCCCGATACAACATACTCCTTAAGGACGACAAGACCTACCCGTGGATCGTCATCCGCCGCGAGCCTTTCCCGCGCGTGGAGTCGACGCGGCAGCTGCGGCACGACGGGTCGCAGTATTTCGGGCCCTACGGGTCGGTGTCGATGCAGCGCTCGAGTCTGGAGTTCATCCGCGAGGTCATACCGTTGCGTACATGCAAGCTCAACCTCTCGCCGCAGGCCGTGGCGCGGGGGCGCTACGGGGTGTGCCTACAGTACCATATCGGCAACTGCAAGGGCCCATGCGTCGGGGCACAGAGCGAGCAGGAGTACGATTCGATGGTCGAGATGGTGAAACAGGTGCTGCGCGGCGACCTGCGTCCCGTGCGCCGCTATCTCGAACAGAATATGCAGGAGGCGGCCGCGGCGCTTAAGTTCGAGGCGGCGCAGCGGTTCAAGCAGCGTATCGACGCGCTGGACAACTATCAGAGCCGCTCGGTCATCGTGAGCGCCAGGATCGTCGACTGCGACGTCTTCTCGCTGCTGGAGGACGACGACGTGGTGTACTGCAACTTTATCCGCCTGCGCCACGGCTCGGTTGTGGCGCTGCATACGGTGAAGCTGAGCCCCGGCGTCGAGACCTCGCAGGCTGAGATGCTGACGATGGCCATACAGTACGTCGTGGACAACATCTCGCACGATCTCTCGCGCGAGGTCATCGTGCCGCTGCTGCCCTCGACGACGCTGCTCTTCGACAAGGTGGTCTTCACGGTGCCCAAGCGCGGCGAGAAGGCCGAGCTGCTGGAGTTCTCGCTCAAGAGTGCGCGCATATACCGCGCCGAGCAGATGAAGAACCTCGAAATAAAGAACCCCGAACGACATACCGAGCGGCTGATGAACGCCATGCAGCGCGAGCTGCACCTCGACCGCCAGCCGCGGCATATCGAGTGCTTCGACAACTCGAACCTGCAGGGCACCAATCCCGTGGCCTCGTGCGTTGTGTTCCGCGACGGTCGCCCCTCGCGCAGGGAGTACCGCCACTTCAACATCAAGACGGTGGTGGGCCCCGACGACTTCGCCTCGATGCGCGAGATTGTCCACCGACGCTATTCGCGCCTGCTGGAGGAGGGGGCCGAGCTGCCCGACCTGATCATCGTCGACGGCGGCAAGGGACAGCTGTCGAGCGCCTACGAGGTGCTGTGCGAGCTGGGCATCGAGCATCGGGTGCCTATCGTGGGCCTGGCGAAGCGTATCGAGGAGATATTCTTCCCGGGCGACCCCATGCCCTATTACCTGAGCCGCACGGGCGAGCCGCTGAAGGTGGTGTGCCACATACGCGACGAGGCGCACCGTTTCGGCATCACGTTCCACCGCCAGAAGCGAAGCAAGGCGTTTATCGACAGCGAGCTGGAACACATACGCGGCATCGGCGCCAAGAGTGTGAACGACCTTATGCGCCATTTCCGCACGGTGTCGAAGATCGGCGCGGCCACGCAGGCCGAGCTGGCCGCCGTGGTGGGCGAGGCGCGTGCACGCGCCGTGTACGGCCATTTCCACGGCGGGGAGTCACAAACCAATGATGAAACTTCGGAAAATGGAAAAGAGAACGAGTAGATACGAATACCTGCTGTGGGACCTCGACGGCACGTTGACCGACCCCGCCGTAGGCATAACCACGGCGGCGCAGCTGGCTCTGCGGCGCAGCGGCATCGAGGTGGAGGACCGCCGCGAACTGTGCAAGTTCATCGGGCCGCCGCTGATGGACTCCTTCCGCGACTTCTACGGTTTTACGGAGGAGCAGTCGTCGCGCGCATGCCAGTATTTCCGCGACTATTACAACGTGACGGGACTCTTCGAGAACGAGATGTACGAGGGTATCGACCTGCTGCTGGACCGCCTTGCGGAGGCGGGATACAAGCTCTATGTGGCCACGTCGAAGCCCGAGCCGATTGCGCGGCAGGTGCTCGAACACTTCGATCTGGCGCGGCGGTTCCTCTTCATCGGGGCCGACACGACGGAGCACCTGCGCCCGAACAAGGCCGCCGTCATCGAGTATGTGCTGGAGAGCTGCGGCCTTTCCGACAAGCGGTCGCGCACGGTGATGATAGGCGACCGCATGCACGACGTCGTGGGGGCGCGCAAGGCGGGTATCGACTCGATAGGCGTACTCTACGGTTACGGATCGGCCGAGGAGATGCACCGCTACGGTGCTACGGCCACGGCAGCTGATGTCGATGCGCTTGCGCGGCTGCTGCTTGCCGTGGAGTGATGCCGTGACGAACAGCCAACCCCGAAAACCTTATAACCATGAACCCCAAACTGCTACTCTTTGCCGTGCTGCTGTCGCTCGCGACGGTAGCGTCGCGGGCCCAGGCCCCGGCCGCTGCCGCCATGCGCAGCATCCGCGACTTCGGCGTACTGCCAGAAAACACCCCGCAGCAGAATGCCGAGAACCTGCAACGCGCCATCGACTGGGCCTCGGCCTCGGGCGCGGCGCTCTTTGTCGAACCCTCGGAGGAGGGTTATCCCGTCGCGTCGGGCATAGTGCTGCGGCGCAATGTCTCGCTCATAGGCGTGCACGGCCCCACGGGGCGCGGTACCAAACACCCGCAGAAGGATGCCCCCGTAGGGTCGCTGTTCGTCATCACGGATGACCGGGCGCCCTTCCTTACGGTGGAGTCGTCGACACAGGTGCGCGGCATACAGTTCTGGTATCCCGAGCAGGCGTACGACGACCCGTCGAAGATCATAGCCTACCCGCCCACTATACGCATGACGCCCGAGGGCACGGCGCAGGGCGTTACGCTCTCGTGCCTCACGTTCTACGGCGAGTACATGGCGATGGATTTCCGCGGCCGTCCCGACAATATCTGCGAACAGATACTTTTCGAGCATTGCTACGGCTATCCGCTCGGCGGCGAGTTCATCAGCATCGACTACTGCTACGACATTCCGCGCATACTGCACTGCCATGTCAACCCGTCGAACATGCGCCTCTTCGGCCGCACCTTCACGCCGGCGATGGTCGACAGCGTCATTGCACGCCCGACATTCACCTACACCATCAACCACACCGACAACGCGCAGCTGATCGACCTCTTCACCTTCGGTGCGCACGGCGGCATATGGCTCGGTCCCGACACATACGGCCAGCTCACCAACTTCAACCTCGACTGCGTCACCGTCGGCATATACAAGGCGGGCGGCGGCAGCTTCAACCGCAACTGGCAGATAGCGCAGGGCTCGATCATCGCCAATGTCAAGGGGTGCGGCGATGGTATCCATCCCATCGTCATCACGGGCGAGGGCCACACGGCCATCTCGAACGTCGAGGCCTTCTCGGGCGGCAACGGCGCCCTCACGGCCGACGGCTACTCGGACGACTTCCTGCTCGTCGAGGGCGACAGGCCGCTGACGGTGTCGCTCTTCGGCTGCCGCATGCGCAACTACCGCGCCGATGATCCGCTCACCGTACGCAACCCCCGGGCCCGCATTGCGGCCGTGGCCTGCGTCGACCGCGACGAGCGGTTCTACGAGCGGAGGATCGATCCCGAACAATAACCCCAAACTGCTATAAACCGAGATGAAAAAACTGATGCTGATACTGGCCGCATGCGTGGTATGCGTGTCGGCGCGTGCGCAGCAGACGCTGCTGCTGAAGGATATAAACATCCGCGACCCCTATATTCTGCCCGACCGTAAGGCGGGTGTCTATTACATGTACCGCTCCTCGTCGGTGACGGCTGCCGACGGCACCGTCCGCGGCGGCGTGGAGGTGTTCCGCAGCCGCGACCTCGAACATTGGGAGGGCCCGACGCGTGTCTTCACCGTCCCCGACGACAACTGGATCACGGGCCGCGTGTGGGCGCCCGAGGTGCACCGTTACAAGGGGCGTTATTACCTCTTCGCCACGCTCAACAGCGACATCGAGTGGAAGAAGCGCCGTGACTCGCATCCGGCCTATACGATGCGCGGCACGCAGATCTTTTGGTCGAAGTCGCCCGAGGGGCCTTTCGTCGCCTTTGACGATCGCATGCCGGCCACGCCGATGGACGAGATGGCGCTCGACGGCACGCTGTGGGTCGAGAATGGCAAACCCTACATGGTATATTGCCACGAGTGGGTGCAGATAGGAGACGGCAGCATGAAGGTCGTGGAGCTCAAGCGCGACCTCTCGGGCCGTGCCGGCACCCCCGTAAGGCTCTTCCATGCCTCGGCGGCCGCATGGGCGACGGGATCCGACGCCCCGGTGGAGAGACGCACTTACGTCACCGACGGGTGTTTCCTCTACCGCACCTCGGGCGGACGGCTGCTGATGATATGGTCGAGCTTCGGCGAGGATGGCTATGCCGTCGGCATAGCCGAGTCGGTGACGGGCAAGGTGACGGGACCGTGGCGCCATCGTCCCGAGCCTCTGTTCAGCCGCGACGGAGGCCACGGAATGCTGTTCCGCGACTTCGACGGCGGCTTGAACATCGTCATGCATGCGCCCAACTCGCCGGGAGGGGCCGAGCGGGCCGTAATCCTGCCGCTGGAGGAGCGTGGCGACATGCTCTACGTCAAGCAGTGACGCGGCGGTAGGGTGATGGAATGAAAAACCTTCGGTCATGCGAGATGGCCGAAGGTTTTTTGTTTTACGGTGTAGTGCCGTATCAGAGCGATTCGAGTATCGCCGTCAGCTGTTCGGCCGTGTCGGCTATATAGTCGGCGCGGTTCTCCTCGAGCTCGGCGCGGGGGCGGAATCCCCAGCTTACGCCCACGGCCGTGATGCCGGCGTTGTGCGCCGTCTGCATGTCGACGCACGAGTCGCCCACCATGACGCACTCCGAACGCTCGACGCCCGCCTGGCTGATGATCGTGTCTACGACCTGCGTGTCGGGCTTCAACGGCACGCCCTCGCGCTGGCCGTATACGGCTACGAAATCGGTGTCGGGGAAAAATTTGCGTATCAGCTTCTCGGTGCCCGCCTGGAACTTGTTCGACGCCACGGCCAGCTTCACGCCGCGGTCGCGCAGACGGCGGACGACCTGCTCGATGCCGTCGTAGGGGCGGGTGTGGATGTCGATGTGGTCGATGTAGTGGTCGAGGAAGTCCTGCCGTGCGGCTTTTACATACTCTGCGGTACGCAGTTGTTCGGGCAGGGCCCGCTCGACAAGGCGCAGGATGCCGTTGCCGACAAACATGCAGTACTGCTCGTAGGTGTGCTGCGGCAGGTTGCGCAGCGCGAGCATGTGGTTACAGCTGACGGCAAGGTCGCCTATGGTGTTGAGCAGCGTGCCGTCGAGGTCAAATATTACGAGTCGTGTCTTCATCGTCGTTTTGTTTGTGTCGCTTGTATATCCTGTAGCCCGTGGCGGCCACCAGTACCGACATGAAAGGGCTTACGATGTTGAATATGCAGTAGGGCAGGTAGGTGAGCGTCGCCACGCCCAGCACCGTCGACTGGGTCATGCCGCACGAGTTCCACGGTATGAGCACCGAGGTGACCGTGGCCGAGTCCTCCATGCTGCGGCTCAGCAGGCGGCGTTCGAGGCCGCGCTCGTCGTAGAGGTTGCGGTAGAGGTTGCCCGTGAGGATTATCGATATGTACTGGTCTCCCGTTACAAGGTTGAAGAATACGCCCGACGATACGGTTGCGCCCACGACGCTGACCGTGCGGTGTGCCATGCGCAGGAAGAGCTGCGAGATGGCCGTAAGCATGCCGCTGCCGTACATCACGCCGCCGAAACACATGGCGCAGATGATGAGCCACACCGTGTCGAGCATGCCGCCCATGCCGCTGGTGGCGACAAGGTCGTTGAGCAGCGGGTCGCCCGTCTCGACGGCGGTGTCGGTGGTGGCGGCGAGTATCATGGCCTTGAAGGGCGAGATGAACGCCCCCGCATCGCCCGCAATGCGCGCGATTATCTCGGGCTGGAAGATCACCATCGCCACCGATGCTATGGCTACCGATGCGAACAGCGTGATTATGGCGGGCAGCTTGCGTGCTATGAGCAGTCCCGTGACGACGGGCACGACGAGCAGCCACGGCGAGATGTGGAACGTCGAGGCCAGCGCCTGCTCGATGCTCTCGACGCCGACGGTGGCGTCGGGCGTGGTGACGAAGCCCGCGATGCCGAAGACGGCCAGTGCCACGACCATCGACGGGACGGTGGTCATCAGCATGTACTGTATGTGGGTGAAGATGGGCACGCGTGCCGTCGAGGCGGCCAGAACCGTGGTGTCGCTCATGAGTGACACCTTGTCGCCGAAGTATGCGCCCGATATTATGGCGCCGGCGATCCAGCCGTCGTCGAAGCCCAGGGCGCGGCCTATGCCCATCAGGGCGACGCCTATGGTGGCGACGGTGGTCCACGACGAACCCGTCAGGAGCGATATGACGGCGCAGATGATGCACGCGGCGATGAGGAATATCGACGGGTGGAGGATCTTCAGTCCGTAGTATATCATTGTGGGTATCACGCCGCTTGCCATCCACGATCCGGCTATGGCGCCTATGAGCAGCAGGATGATGATGGCGGGGGTGGCGCTGTGCATGTTCTCGACGATGGCATCCTCGAGCTGCTGCCACGAGCGCCCGTAGCGCCATATGGCCAGTGCGGCGCATACGGCCGAGGCCGTCAGCAGCGAGAACTGGCTGCCTCCCATGATGGCGTCGCCGCCGAAGAGGTGTATGGCCAGGGCGAGAAATAGTACGAGTACGGCGAGCGGTATGAACGATATCGCAAGCGAAGGTGTCGTATTGGCGTTGTTTCGGCTCATGTTGTGTGTTTGTTCGGCTGCAAAGATAGTGAAAGCCGTGGGCAGAGGCAAATCGAAAACGTAGTTTTCGGATCGGCTCGGCCGCGGCGCCTCGCGTATTATTGCTAACGGCCGGGCACGAAGCCGCGTGCCGGCGCGAGGACGGGCTGAACACGCATGGCGCGGCGTTCCGCTGCGGCGGGGGCAAAAAGTTGCGGCTGGGGCAGGGGAATTGGAAAAATATTTATATATTTGTGTAATATGCGATATGCGGCGTGACGCGGCATGCCATGTCGGGGTCGGGCTTGTGCCCGCCGCGGTGTGTGGCCGCGGGCGCGGTGTCGTGCGGGAAGGCCGCCGTGCGGCCGATTGGAGAAGCAACCTAAATGTTAACCTAAAATAGTGCTACCATGAGAACTTTCAACCACATCGGTATGGTTACCGATGTCATTCCCGAAGGGGCCGTGTTCAACGACGGCCTGAAAGTATGGCTTACCGATTATACGAAGAGCCCGAACAGGATCGAGTTCCTGAAGTTCGAGCCGGGCAGCTGCCTGCCCGAGCTGGTGCAGAAGCAGGGACACGTGGCCTATACGGTGCCTTCGCTCGACGAGGCGCTCAAGGGCGCGAAGGTGATATTCGGCCCCGCCGTGTGCGACGAGCACCTGACCATTGCCTTTGTCGAGGAGGAGGGCGTGTCGATCGAGCTGATGGAGGTGAAGTAAGGCTCACAACTAATTGAAAACTAGTGTATAATCCGAAAAAAAGAATTGCCATGCAGACCAAATTCATAAACAATCCCGAAAACATCACTTCCGAACTGCTGGAAGGTTACGTTCTGGCCTATCCCGATGCGGTGAAACTGGCCGATGAGAATATCGTTGTAAGGGCCAACCCCAAACCGGCCGACAAGGTGGCTATCGTCACCCTCGGCGGCTCGGGCCACGAGCCTGCGCTGAGCGGTTTCGTCGGCGAGGGCATGCTCGACTGCTCGGTCGTGGGCGACATTTTCGCCGCGCCGGGTGCGCAGCGCCTGTTCAAGGCCCTGCAGCTGATGAAGCGCGAGGCGGGTATCCTTTTGGTGGTTCTTAACCACTCGGGCGACGTGATGAGCGCCAACATGGCCTGCCAGCTGGCCGAGCGTGCCGGCATAAAGGTGGCCAAGGTGCTCACACACGATGATATTAGCGCCGGCATCGACGCCAACGTCGACGACCGCCGCGGCCTCGCGGGATGTATTCCGCTGTACAAGATCCTCGGCGCGGCTTCGGAAGAGGGCAAGTCGCTCGACGAGCTGGTGGAGATCGCCGAGCGTTACAACCGCAACGTGGCGACGCTTGCCGTGGCCATGCGTTCGTGCTCGCACCCGCAGAGCGGTGCCGTCATAACCGACCTGCCGGAGGGTATCATGGAGATAGGCATGGGCCAGCACGGCGAGGGCGGCGGCGGTCAGAAGCCTCTGGTTTCGGCCGACGATACGGCTGCCGAGATGGTCGACCTGCTGTGCCGCCAGCTGAAGCCTGCGGCGGGGAGCAAGGTGATGCTCATCATAAACGGCGTGGGCGCAACGACGCACATGGAGCTGAACATCGTCTTCCGCAAGGCATACCGCGAGCTTGAGGCAAAGGGCATGCAGGTTGTATACGGCCGTATTCAGGAGCTGCTTACCGTGCAGGAGCAGGCGGGCTTCCAGATGATAATGGCCCTGCTTGACGACGACCACATCGAGTACCTGAAGAACCGCACGTCGAAGGCTCCCTACTGGACCACGATAGGCAAATAAACCGTTGCGGCATGAAAGAGAGACTCTCAGTAGAGGACTTCAAGGCGATGCTCGGCCACGCCCTGGAGAAGATCAAGGCGCGCGAGGAGGAGTTCTCGCAGCTGGATGCCGTCACGGGTGACGGCGACCACGGGCAGGCCATCGTTACGGCCATGAGTGTCGTATGCGAGGGCGCGACGGCGGGAACCGAGTTCAAGTCGATGCTTAACGATATGGGATTCAATCTCATGATGCAGGTGAGCGGATCGACCAGTACCCTGCTAGGGGCATTCTTCCTCGGCATGAGCGACAACGCGTCGGGTGAGGAGCTTGACGCCGAGGGCGTGAAGCGCATGTTCCGCGGCGGCCTCGAGAACGTGATGAAGCAGACGAAGGCGCGTCCCGGCGACAAGACCATGATGGATGCCCTGGTGCCTGCCGTCGAGGCCATGCAGGCGTGTGCGTCGGAGGATGTGGCCGAGGTGCTCAGGTGCGGCGGCGAGGCTGCCGTGGCGGGTGCCCGCTCGACGGTGGATATGAAGGCCAACTTCGGCCGCGCGCGCAACTACGGCGAGCGCTCGATAGGTTATGCCGACAGCGGTGCCATGTCGTGGAGCTGCATGTTCGAGGCCTTCGGCGAGGCTGTGGCGTAAATTTATGTATAATCGTAAAAAAGCTGAAAAATATGGCAGATATGGAAGGCTTCCGCGAAGCCTCTAATTTCGGACTCGGACAGGCGGCCGATACCGCCGCATTCCACGTCAAGGGTGCCTCGTCGCTCGGATGGGGCATGAAGGACCGTCTATCGCGCATCTTCAATCCGGCGACGGGCCGCACGGTGATGCTGGCGTTCGACCACGGTTTCATCATGGGTCCCACGTCGGGCCTCGAGCGCATCGACCTGAACATCGTTCCTCTGGTACAGTATGCCGATTGCCTCATGTGCACGCGCGGCATACTGCAGACGTCGATTCCGGCCAACATGAACAAGCCGGTGTGTCTGCGCAGCGACGCCGGTTCGACCATTTTGACGGAGCTTAACCGCAACGTGCTGATCGACATCGAGGATGTGATACGCCTCAACGCCTCGGCCATGGCCGTGATGTTCTCGGCGGGGGACGGCGACCAGGAGGCCGTCACGGCGGCGAACCTCGCCCGCGCGGCCGATCTGGGCAACCGTTACGGTATTCCCGTTATGGGTGTTACGGCCGTCGGCAAGCAGATGGCGCGCGACGCGCGTTACTTCGCACTGGCATCGCGCGTATGTGCCGAGAACGGCGCCTCGATCGTCAAGACCTACTATTGCGAGGGCTTCGAGAAGATCGCTGCATCATGTCCCGTGCCGGTGGTTATCGCGGGAGGCAAGAAGCTCCCCGAGAAGGAGGCTCTGGAGCTCTGCTACAATGCCGTCAGTGACGGTGCCGCAGGTGTGGACATGGGACGCAACGTGTTCCAGAGCGATGCCCCCGCCGCCATGATACAGGCTGTGCATGCCGTGGTGCATGACGGTCTTACGGCTGCGCAGGGCTATGAGATGTATTGCGACCTGAAGGGGTAAACATCCCGCGGCCGCCCGCGGCGGCAACGGTATATGCACACGGTCTGCCTACCCCGACTTATCGGGGAGGCAGACCGTGCGTTTTAATGCCGCGGGGCCGGAGGCGTGGGCGTTGCATAAGTTTGTTGCTCGGAGTGCGATTTTTAATTACCTTTGTGATATAAAGCATGAGTCTATGATAAAGCTTTCGCTATTGATTGCCACCTACAACCGAGCCGGGCGGCTGATCGACACCCTCGAATCGGTCGCCGAGCAGGATGCGCCTGCCGCGCAGTGGGAGTGTATCGTGGTGAACAACAACTCGACGGACGATACGGCGGCGCGCTTCGAGGCCTTTGCGGCCGCGCATCCGCACCTGAACCTGCGTATGGTCGAGGAGCACAACCAGGGCCTTTCGTATGCCCGCAACCGCGGCATACGCGAGAGCACGGGCGAATATATAGCCATCATCGACGACGACGAGCGCATCGTCCCGGGCTTCATCTCGGCATACATATCGCTCTTCGACACGGAGCCCGAGGCCGTGGCCGGCGGCGGCCCCATCGTGCCTGTATATCCTGCCGGGCGGCCGTCGTGGATGTCGCGCTTTACCGAGCGGCCCATTGCCAACACGATGTATCTTGGCGACCGCGTGCGCGAGTTTCCCGAGGGGCATATCCCCGGCGGCGGCAATATGGCCATACGCCGCAGTGCCGTGAAGCGTTACGGCGTGTTCGACATATCGCTCGGGCGCGTGGGTACGTCGCTCACGGGGGGCGAGGAGAGCGACCTCTTCGAGCGCCTGCGTCTTGCCGAAGCTAAGTACTATTACACGCCGAAGGCTGTCATGTATCATATAATCCCGGCCGAGAAACTCACCATGGACTATTTCTCGCGCCTGAGCTACAACATCGGGGTCAGTCAGTTGCGGCGTGCGGCGTTCTATCGGCGCGTGTGGCGCACGCGCGCGGCCGAGTGCGGCAAGTGGGTCGCGACGGCGGCCATTGCGGCGTGGTTCTTCGTGACGCTGCGCTGGAGCAAGGCCCGTTATCTGGTGCTTATGCGCAGCGGCATTACGCGCGGTCTGTGGAGCGAGGCGCGACGCGGCGGTCAGGCGGCCGTGTAAGCATGGAGCCATATCACAACAAAAAGGCGGAAATCCCGAAAGGAATTTCCGCCTTTGCCGTTTTGTGGTGCCCCGCTTTAGAAGAGGTATTTGTCGGTGCGGACACGTTCGAAGAGCATCCGCATGTCGTTCCAAGCCTCCTTGCCGAGTGTCGTGCCGACGATCTCGATGACCTTACCTGCGGCGATGGCGCCCAGCGTGCCGCACTGGCGCAGCGACAGGCCGTCGCTCAGGCCCGCAAGGAAACCTGCGGCGTAGAAGTCGCCCGCACCCGTGGTGTCGACCCTCTGTGCTGCGGCCATGATGCCTACGTGCACCACCTCGCTGCCGCGTTTGATGATGGCGCCGCTGGTGCCGGTCTTGACCACGGCCAGGGAGCACATCTCCGATATGGCCTGCAGGGCGTTGAGGGGCTGCTGCTCACCTGTGAAGGCTGCCGCCTCGCTCTCGTTGGCGAAGACTATGTCGACATGGCGCCGGACAACGTCGCGCAGCAGGTCGCGGTTCTCCTCCACGACGTTGAAGCTGGCAAGGTCGATGGCCACCTCGATGCCTGCGGCGTCGGCCTCCGATGCTATACGCTCGATGAGAGCGTGGTCCTGCACGAGGTAACCCTCGATATAGAGGCAGTCGAAGCCCTCGAAGAGTTTGCCGTCGATCATGTCGGGCCGCATCTCGAGTGCGGCGCCGAGGTGCGTCAGCATCGTGCGCTCGCCGTCGGGCGAGATGAGCGATACGCACTTGCCCGAGCGCTCGGTACCACGGAAGATGTGGAGCTCGATGTCGAGGTTGCGCAGCGCCTGCTCGAAGAAGTCGCCCGTGGTGTCGCGTCCGACTTCGCCGATGAAGCCCGTGGCGTATCCGAGCGAGGCGAGGGCGCGTATGGTGTTGCCGGCCGAGCCGCCGAGCGAGAGCGTGTAGGGCGAGCCTGCCACGGCTTTCGAGACGGCGGTCTGCAGTTCGCCGTCGACGAGGTTCATCGAACCCTTCGCCAGCGAATACTTCGCGAGTATGCTGTCGTCGGGCATGTTCACGAGCATGTCGGTCAGGGCGTTGCCTATGCCTGCTATTCTCTTCATGCGGGAAGTGTCTGTGGTATGTGGTGCGGTATTACATCGAGAGGATCTTGACCACCTCCATGTCGTCCTTCAGGTTGAGGTGCGAGGTGTGGGCCACGGCCTTCTTGAAGGGGACGTAGACCATCTCGCCGTTCTTGATGCCGATCATCACGTTGCGCTGTCCCTCGCTCAGCGCCTCGATGGCCATGGCGCCCATCTTCGAGGCCAGGATACGGTCCTTGGCCGTGGGCGAGCCGCCGCGCTGTATGTGTCCGAGGATGGTGACGCGGGCGTCGAACTCGGGGAACTCCTTCTTGATACGCTCGGCAAGACCCATGGCGCCGCCCGTGGCGGGGTTTTCGGCAACCAGCACGATGGCCGAGTTCTTGCTCTTGCGGAAGCCGTTGTGTATAAGGTCGGCCAGCTGGTCGACCTCGGTCTCCATCTCGGGGATGATGGCGGCCTCGGCACCCGACGCGATGGCGCCGTTGAGGGCCAGATAGCCTGCCGTGTTGCCCATAACCTCGACGAAGAAGAGGCGCTCGTGGCTGGTGGCCGTGTCGCGCAGCTTGTCGACGGCGTCGATGATGGTGTTCAGGGCCGTGTCGTAGCCGATTGTTTCGTCGGTGCCGTCGAGGTCGTTGTCGATGGTGCCCGGCAGGCCCACGATGGGCACGTCGAACTCGTCGGCGAAGATCTGCGCTCCCGAGAGCGAGCCGTCGCCGCCGATGACAACCAGCGCGTCGATGCCGGCGGCCTTCATGTTCTCGTATGCCTGGCGGCGTCCCTCCTCGGTGCGGAACTCCTTGCTGCGGGCGGTCTTGAGGATGGTGCCGCCCTGCTGTATGATGTTGCTCACGCTCTGCGATTTGAACTCTACGATCTCGTTCGTTACCAGACCGTGGTAACCGCGCATGATACCCTTTACCTTATAACCGTTGTAGATGGCGGTTCGAGTGACGGCACGGATGGCCGCATTCATGCCGGGGGCGTCGCCGCCCGAGGTGAGAATACCGATACATTTGATAGCCATAATCGTTGTCTTTTAATGTTGAAACAGACCTCGCAAAAGTAGTTATTTTTCGCCAAATACACAAGTTCGTGCGCGCCTGCGGGTCGGTGAGCGTGTCCCGTTGTGCGCCTGTGGTGCCAAAGTCTGCCGCGCGGCATGTCGCGGCACCATACAAAAGGGAACCGCCCGGCACGAAGTCGGACGGCTCCCGTCAAGATTGCTTATGGTTGGGTTGTTTGTTGTCGTGTGTTTGCGGTGGGCTATTCGGCCGTCTGCATGCTCTGCTGCATCTGTTCGCTGGCCTGCTGCAGCTCTTCGCTCGCCTCCTGCAGGGCCTCGCCGGCCTGCTGCATTGCGTCGTCGGTGGCCTCGCCGGCTATGCCGAGTCCTTCCTTTACTACGCTGCCTGCGGCACCTACCACCTCCTTGGCGGCATCCATTACGTCACCGGCGGCGCCCAAGACGTCTCTGATGGCCTCTTTGGTCACCTTGGCACTGTCGACGGACGGACCGTGCGAGTAGCGCACCTGCACGTTGTCGATGGTGAAGCTGCACGTGGCGGTGGGGCCGGCATCGCTCTCTTCGGTCTCGGTGTCGCAGACGATGGCTTTGTCGCCGTTCATTACGGCTACCGAGTTGTCTTCGTTCTCAACGATGTAGATCGTATTGTCCGAGATGTCGAACTGAGTATTGTCGTTGTGGAACTGAAGGCTCTCGCTGCACCGGTTCACGTCGCGCTGCCTGCCGCAGAAGATCACCTGACGGTCGCCCTTGGTTACGACGTTCACCGTGCGGTTGCCAAGCGTGAAGGTTATCTTCGAGGTTACGTTCTCCGACTGTTCCGGCTCCGCGGCAGCAGTTTCGGTGTCGGGGTCGTACGTTTCGCCTATCTTGCTGCGGAAGTCGGCGATCTCCTCCTCGCTGAAGGCCTCGTAGAGCTTGTCCGAGTCATTCGAGAAGGCCGACTCGAAGGCGTTCTCTATCTGGTCGGGGAAGCGCACGGGCGACTTGATGGCCGAGATGGTCATGCCAGCCAGCAGGATGATCCACAGGATGAGCGACGAGAGCAGGAACCCTCCGCTCGGCTTTTTCGTCACCAGCAGCATGATCGACAGGTAGATCAGCACGAGGAGCGGGATGATGATGACCAGTATGAAGCAGAAGAACGCAAGTCCCGTGATGAAGTCGAATGCAAAGAGCGGGATGCTGCACAGCATGACGAATCCGAGTACCGAGGTGCCGAGCACGAGGCATATGAGCAGCAGTACGACGAATATCTTGAGTATGATGAGCAGTATCTTGCCCAGGACCGAGACCACGTTGGCTATGAGCGTGCGCTCGGGTTCGGCCTGCACGGCTGCCGCGGGCGTGTTCTCGCGTATGCTGCGGGCGGTGATGCGCTCGCCCTTCATTTCGAGTTTCTGGCGTGCCGACGATGCGGGCGGCACGGCAAACCACATGATTATGTAGCCGAGGACGAATACTCCGAAGAGGTTCGAGGTGAAGGGTATGAACCATGTCAGCCAGTGGAGGCCCAGCGAACCGAAGACGGTGAGCAGCAGCGGGGCGAACATGGCGAGGCGTATCCACGTGGGGTCGGTGTCGAAGTAGTTGGCCAGACCGGCGCACACGCCGCCCAGCTTGCGGTTCTGCATGTCGCGGTAGAGACGGCGCGGGATGCGCGGGTTGCCGTTGCTGTCGGTGGTTTCGGCGTGATGCTCGGTATGCTCCGAGTGCTCCTCGTCGATCTCCGAGGCCGAGCCCAGCTGCTTGATTATGTTCTCGATCAGCGGACGCGAGATTATGGCGCCGGCGGGCTGTGCCGAGAGTATGAGTTCGGCTATGCGGGCCTCGATGTCGGCGATGATCTCCTCGCCTGCGGGGTCGTCCTTGTAGGTGTCGTTGAGCGACTCGATGTATGCTTTCAGCGCGTCATAGGCGTCGTATTCGAGCGTGAACGATACGCCGGCTATGCTGCATTTCTTGATTTCGTTCATGACGGATCGTGTTTTATGTGTATTGACCGTGTTGCTTGTTTCGGGTTACAGTTTCTTTACGCTGCCGCCGCTCGACGTGTGTCGTTCCTCCGTGGCGAGCGAGCCCTTGGTGTCGTATCTTACCGAACCGCCCGACGAGGCCTCGGCGTCGATCGACTTCGAGCACGAGATCTTTATCGAGCTGCCCGACGATGCGTCGGCCTCGACATTGCGGGCGTTCAGCGCCAGGGCGCTGACCTTGGCGGCAGACGTGGTCTCGATCTCGATGTGGCCGGCCTCGCCGCTGAGGGTGGCATCGGCGGCCGACGAGGCCGAGACGCTGCACTCGACGGCCAGCAGCGCCAGGTCGGCATTGGCCGCGCTGCTCATGTCGATGGTGCACTTGTCGGCCTTGATGGCGCCCTCGATGCTGGCGGCCGACGAGATGTCGACCGTGCAGCCGCCGACGTCGCTCTTGGCGATGAAGATCTTGGCGGCCGACGAGGCGTCAAGGATGAGTTTCGGGCTCTTGATGGTGGTCTCGACCGTAACCGACGAGGCGCTCGAGGCGTGGATGGCCGAGATCGAGCCGTCGCTCGGGACGCTCACCGAGACCGACACGTTGTTGAGCGACTTTAACTGGTCGTCGATGCCGACGATGAGGGTGCCGCCCTCGACCTTGACTACGACGTAGGGCATTACGTTGTCGTCGGCCGTGATGACGGCCTCGTGGCCGCCGCGGTCCTCGACCGTGAGCCTTACGGCGCGCGATGCCTTGATCTGCGAGAAGTCCGATATGGTGACGTTGCGCGTGACGATGTTGCCGCTGCCAGTGAGGCGCGAGAGCGTTGCCGTTGAGGCGGCACCCGTGGTGTCGTACGCGATGGAGGTGCGGGCCGTTGCGCTGCAGGCCGTTGCTGCTATCAGGATGGCGGCGCCGAGGAAGGCTATTGATGAATGGATGGTTTTCATGGTTTTGTCTGTTAAGTGTTGTTGTCTGTAAGCGGTTGTTTGTGCGCGGACTACTGGCCGTGGCGTATGATTCGGATCTGTTCGACCATCTCGTCCCATGCCTCGTCCAGCGCGGCGAGCTGTGCGCGGCCCGCGTCGGTGAGCATGTAGTATTTTCGCGGCGGGCCCTGGGGCGACTCCTCCCATCGGTAGGTAAGCAGGCCGGCGTTCTTCTGTCGCGTGAGGATCGGGTAGAGCGTTCCTTCCACGACGATCATCTGCGCGGCCTTCAGCTCGGCGATGATCTTCGGCGCATAGGAGTCTCCGCGTGACAGTATGGCAAGGATGCAATACTCGAGGATGCCTTTGCGCATCTGGACTTTTACGTTTTCTTCGTTCATGACTTTTCCTCCGTTTTATTTTTTGTATTCGTTGTTTTGCTGGACGGGTTGGGGCTCGTAGGGTATGACGAGCCACAGGATCAGGTAGAGCCACAGCGTCGAGCCGGCCACGAAGATGAACAGCACGGCCAGTATGCGCAGCAGCGTCGAGTCGATGTTGAAGTATGCGGCCATACCTCCGCATACGCCTGCTATCGAGCGGTCGGTACGCGAGCGGTAGAAACGGTTGGGGGCCTCGTAGTGGGGGATCTCGGAGTTGAGAGGGCGGTTGGCGGCGCCGAAGTCCTCGGGACTGCCTATCTGTGCCATCGTGCTGCGAACCACGCCGTAGGTGATGACCATCATGGGCGAGGGCACCTTCTCGCGGAAGATCTCTGCTATGCGGCTCTCGATGTCGGACATGGTCTCGGTGTCCGACTCGGGGAGCCGACGGCTTACGTCGTCGAGGTAGGCGTTCAGAGCGGAGTAAGCATCCATGTCCATCGTAAAGGCCTGTTGTGCGATGTTTACGTTGATCGTCTCTTTCATGGCAGGTGATATTTTAGTATGGTTGAATATTATCGTACGACAAATATAGATATTATTTTTATACTTTGCATCACAAAGTAGTGTTTTTTTTATTTTTCCTTGCGTTTTTTTCTTCGGCGGCTCTTCCGGGAGGCGGATAAGGGGCTTTTCGGGAAACAGCGGCGGGGGTTGCGCGGAGCGTGTCGGGTGCATTCAGGGCTGCGAAGGCGGGTGCGGCGGATACTCTGTGCGGCGGGGGGTTGCGTGTTGGGGTAAAAAGAGCTACCTTTGGCAGCTCATAAACACAGAACGTATGATAGAGATAATATTGGTGATGGTGTCGGGCATCGTCGCGGGGCGTCTGCTGCGGCGTGTCAAGGCGTTGCGTGTGCTGCCCGTGACGACGATGGCCACCATCGTGGTGCTGCTCTTCATCATGGGCGGCGAGATCGGCGGCAACAGGGATGTCATTGCGGGGCTTTCAACCTCGGGTGTCGAGGCGCTGGCCATAGCGGCCGCGGCCACGCTGGGCAGCATAGCCGCCGCGCGCGGCGTATATGCGCTCTTCTTCGCAAACCGTAACAATACGACACACGCGGGCAATGAAAAGTAGCATGATCATCGTCGGCGCCTTCATCGTGGGAGGCGTTGCAGGGTGGCTCGGGGTGCTGCCCGAATCGATTACCTCAAGCGGGCTGTCGCTGTGGGTGCTCTTTGTGCTGATGTTCCAGGTTGGGCTGGGCATAGGCAGCGACGAGCGTCTGCGCGATATCATACGTACGCTCTCGCCGCGCATGCTGCTGGTGCCGTGCGCGACGATCATAGGCACGCTGGCTGCCTCGGCCGTCGTGTCGCTGCTGCTGGCGCGGTGGAGTACGCCGCAGGTGCTGGCCGTGGGCAGCGGTTTCGGCTACTACTCGCTGTCGTCGATACTCATAGCGTCGGTCGGGGAGGCCTCGATGGGGGCGCAGGTGGCGGCCGAGCTGGCGACGATAGCCCTTATGGCCAATATCTTCCGCGAGATACTGACGCTGCTCTTCGCCCCGCTCATGGTGCGGTGGTTCTCGCCTCTGGCGCCCATATGCGCGGGCGGCGCTACGACTATGGACACCACGCTGCCCGTCATCACGCGTTTTTCGGGCAAGGAGTGGGTCTTCGTCTCGATAGCGCACGGCGTGGTGGTCGATTTCTCGGTGCCGTTCCTCGTGCCTTTCTTCTGCTCGCTGTAGCGCGGCGCGCATACATATATAATGATGCGGCGCAAGGCTTCCAAAAGGTGGAAGCCTTGCGCCGCGTTGTTGTACGACGGTCAGAACCGTACGTATAGCGAGAGCAGTACGTTGCGCGGACGTATGGCGTAGGCGGCGGCCGAGCGGCTCAGCCCGTCGAAGAGCGAGTAGGCGTATTCGCGCTCGTCGAGCAGGTTGAGCGCTCGGAGCGACAGTTCCCATCCGTTGCGGAAGGTGTAGGCGGCCGAGGCGTCGACCAGAACGGTGTTCTTGTGTGTCGCCGTGGCGAGCTGCGTGCGGTAGTGCTCGGCGCCGAGGCCTATGCGCAGCCCCTTGACGGGGGTGATGTCGGTCGTGAGGCTCTGCGACAGGGAGGTGGTGGCGGAGCGCTGTCCGGTGATCGACACCTCCAGTCCCGAACGCGTATAGCCCAGCGAGTAGGCGGCGTTCCACCAGCGGCACAGCCTCAGGTCGAAGGTCGGGGCGAGGGTGAGCGACCGTGTGCGGTAGGGGTTGTATTCGCCCTGCTGTATCATTCCCACATGCGACAGCATCCACGACGCCTTGATGCCCACCTTGCCGTTGAGGGCGTCGATGCCCTTGCTGATCTCGGCGTTGACGAACGTCGAGGAGGTGTCGTAGGGTGCGGCGACGGCCGTGGTGACGATGTAGTCGCCCACGAAGTCCTGCGACGAGGTGGCGTTGATGTGCGAGAGGGTCCATGCCGCCGACAGCGAGGCGAAGATCGACGCGAGGGGGTTCTTGTACTCGGCGCGGGCCGAGAGCGAGGTGCTGGCGTCGTTGTCGAGGATTTCGTATCCGCGCCGCAGGTAGCGGTAGTCGGAGAGTATGGCCCCCGTGTAGAAGTTGCTCTCGGCAAGAGGCGCGCGTTTGTAGGACGCCGAGGCCGACAGCGAGAGCATCGGCGAGGCGATGATCTTGGCCGTGAGCGTGGGGGCGAACGTCAGGTCGTTGATGTGGCGCGTGCGGTCGTCGGTGCGGTAGAGGATGGAGTACAGGTATCCCGACAGCGGCGTGTTGAGCGAGAGTTTTACCGTGGGCGAGTTGTAGGTCAGCGACGGGTAGAGGTCGCCCTGCGTCATGGCGAGGCGCATGTCGTTGTCGACCGGCAGGCCGGTGGTGTCGTCCGCCGTGTCGCCAGGGTCTGTGTCGAGGCCCGTGAGCGACGAGCGCAGCGAGCGCACGAGTTGCGTGAATGCCGCGTTTACGCCTATGCCCCAGCGGCCGAAACGCCATGTGACGGAGGTGTTCGAGGCCGAGCGGAAGGCCCATGCGTCGATCTGCTGCAGCTGCTGCTCTCCGTCGCGCTCGACCGAGAGGCTCTGCGGCGTTCGCACGAAACCGTTGGCCGAGCGCAGCGTGAAGGTGCGGCGGCCGAAGCGTTTGGTGAGTTCGAGGTTGTCGCTGACGCTCTGCGAGGGGGTGTCGGCGCGCTGCATGTTGGGGTAGGTGCCCTCGTCGCTGCGCCATACGTCGCGCCACACGATGCGCGCTGCGAGCGTGTTGTTGAGGTAGGTGCGGTCGGTGTTGGCGAGCAGCCGCACCGAGGCGTCGAGCGTGTGGGCGGCATCGGCGGCGCGGGCCGCGCTGCGGGTCGTGATCGAGTCGGCGCCAACATAGTAGGTTGTCGACGAGGCGTTGTCGGAGGTGAGGCGTTCGTAGAGGTACGAGGCGTCGACATGGAGCGAGTAGTCATCGCCCAGGCGCACCATGTTGGAGGTGTTGTACAGGTGCGAGGTGTTGAAGCGCGTGCGCTGCTGCCCGATAGGGGCGGCCGACGTTGAGACGGAGATGTATTGCGGCAGCGCGTAACCTGCGCCCGAGGCTGTAATGCCCACCTCGGCGCCGATGTTTTGGCCCGTGTTGTCGCTCTTGGCCGAGTGCATCGTCGAGAAGCGCTTGGACAGGCACATGGCAAAGAGCGAGCCGTTCCACAGCGCAGGCGAGAAGCCGCCGCCGGCCGTGGCCGAGCCCGACCACTGGTTGCGGACGCGGCTGTCCATGCGTATGTTGAGCGCCGCCTTGTCGGAGAACTCCACGTCGCGCAGTATCTTCTTGGGCTGGTGGTTCTCCATTACGTCGATGGCCTTGATGTCCTGCGGCGAGATGTTCTTGGTGGCGAGCGAGTAGCGGTCGCCCAGCATGTCGACGCCATCGATGTAGAGCTTGTTGATCGACTCGCCCTGATACTTCACGCGGCCCGACTCCTCGACCTCGAGGCCCGGCATCTTCTTGAGTATGTCCGACAGAGTCTTGTCGTCGGCGTCGGTGAACGAACGGGCGTTGTAGGTGACCGTGTCGCCCTGCATCGATATGCGCGGAGCCTTTACCACGACCTCGCGTATGGAGGTGGCGGCGGCCTCCATTGCAACCTTCTCGGGGCGCGTCCAGTCGTCGGGCGTGATGTTGCGCGTGGCGTAACCCAGCATCGAGAATACGAGACGGTGCCCCGCTTCGGGAAGGTCGTTGCGCGGGATGGAGTATGCGCCGCGGTCGTCGGTGGTGTCGTAGGCGGCGATTTTGCCCTCGGCGTCGGAGAGTTTGACCACCACGCCCGCTACGGGCTGTCCCGTCGCGGCATCGGTGACGGTGCCCGTAATGCGTAGCGGTGTCTGCGCGCGGAGTGTTACGGCCGAGAGTATGGCGGCCGAGGCGGCGAACAGTATTTTAAGTGTAATGCTCATGGTTGTTTATGGTCTTATGGTTGTGTCGCCGCCGCGGACGATGATTCTATGGTCAGTGTTTGTAGTCGGTCTCTATCATCAAGAACTCTTCCATGTCGCTCTCGGTCGATGGCTTGCTGCCGTCGCGCGTCTCGATTATCATCTCGTTCGACTGTATGAGGTATCCCATAGGGTTGTTCTTGAAGCGGTGCAGCTGTTGCAGATATTTTTGGCGCGAGGTCTCGATATATTTACGGCCGGTGTAGTCGATGGGGCGCTCGACGTTGCGCAGGCCTATGATCTCGAAGGAGTATAGCCCCTCGTCGTCCGAGGCTGCCATGACGAGTCCCGGCAGTCCCTGCAGTTTCCACGGACCGCTCGCTACGGGTATCTCCTCGGCGAACCACGCCGTGAAGCGGCGGCCGTAGAGGGTGCAGTCGGCGCGGCGGCATTCGTAGCCGAGGATCTCGCGCGTCTGGTCGCCGATCGTCCACTCGATGCGGGGCACCGCGTCCTCATACATATAATAGGTCGAGCCGACGCCGTCGGTAAGGGTCAGACGTCCCGCCTCGGGATAACCCGTGTAGAGGCAGGCGCTGGTGCCGTCCTTGTGCTTCATCGCATTCATGGCATTGGCCGGGTCGGCCTTCATGAGCGAGTCCTTGGCGAAGTTGTAGTAGCTGTAGAACTTCGACACGCCGCCGCCCGTCTGCAGGATCATGCGGTCCTCCCTCATACGGATTGGCTCCTCCTCGGTGCCGCGCTCGGGCGAGAGCGACTTGTAGACGCATTCGAGCGACGAACGGCCTATCTCGCGGGTTTCTGTTACGGCGGAGTTGGAATTGTTCTTTACGACCGTGATCGACTTGATGTTGTTTACGTCGAACTGCGCGTGTGCCGTGAATGTGGCTGCCAGCAGTGCGGCAAGGGTGGTAAGTGTGATTTTCATGACAAATGGTGTTTTTGTTTCGTTGCACGAAGTTACCACTATTCGCCCCTGCCGCGTGTTAATGCTCTGTTAATAAGTGTTAACGAATGTTAACGGCCTGCGTCGCGGTAGTCGCGCTCCTGAAAATCGTACGTCAGCGAGTCGCTGCGCAGCTGCTCCTCGACGGCGGTGTTGCGCGTTCCGTCCTCCTTGGTTATGGTGAGGTTGACACCGCTGTTGCGGCTGTAGAACCCGATGGGGTCGAGCAGGAACTGGTGCTTGCGGCGGAGGTAGCGTTTGCGCTCGGTGTCGATGTATTGGCGCGTGTCGATGTCGATGGCCTCGTCGCACTGCTCGATGCCCTCGATGCGGTAGGAGTAGTCGCCCTGGCTGTCCTCGACGGCCATGATAAGCCCCGGCAGGCCGTGAAACTTCCACGGGCCGCAGCCGAGCGGTATCTCCTCGGTGAACCACGCCGTGTAGCTCCGCCCGCGGAACGTGCAGTCGGCGCGGCGGCATGTGTAGCCCAGTATCTCGCACGTCTGGTCGCCGATCGTCCACCCGAACTCGGGCATGGGCTCCACACAGCGGTAGAACTCGGCCGAGAAGGAGTCGAGGAGGGTGAGGCTGCCGGCGGGCATGTTCTGGAAGACGGTGAGACGGTCGCCGCCCGTGTAGGGCGCGGGGTTGTTCTGTATGTCGGTGGCGGCAGCCGTCTGCAGCATGTCGTCGATGGCGCGCACGCGCTGGTCGTAGAACTTCGACACGGTGGGGCCGCACTGCAGGATGAAGGTCTGCTCGACCCACTTGTCCTGTGCGCGGTCTTTCGCCCACCGCAGGCGGTAGGCGCACTTGAGTGTGGCGCGGCCCACCTCGGTGCGCTCGAGGGGGCCCGTCTGGTAGGCAGTGGCCCCGCGCTCGGTGTCGAATACGATGATGCGTTGCGGTGTCTGCTGTGCCTGTGCCGAGGCGACGGCCGCGGCCAGGGCGATGATGGTTGTTGCGATGCGTTTCATAGTATCGTGCTTTTGGTTTGGATGGTGCAAAGTTCGCGACGATGGCGGCCGCAAAGTGTTAACCCGGAGTTAAAGTCCCGGCGGAAGTGTTAAATAGTGTTAAACCGTGGCCGGGAAGGCCGCGTGACCGCTGTTTTATTAGTATCTTTGTTTCAGAATCATTCTCCGAACGTACGACACGCAATGAATAAACGGCAGTTTAAGATAGTGGCGGTGGCGATGACCTTTGCGATAATGGCTCTGGCGCAGATGCAGGGCCTGTGGCTGACGCGCCTCTACCGTCAGTCGGTGGAGCGTTACGCCGACCAGATACGCACCGCCGTCACGACGGCGCTCTACCGCAGTCGTCTCGACTCGCGGTCGGTCTACAGCGTGACGCGCATGAGCGCTCCGGTTGCCGACTCGCTGGTGATAACCCGCATTCAGGGTGCGGAGGCCGACACCGTGCAGTCGATAAACATAAACCTGGGCCGCGGCGACGGCTCGATAAACATGATGGTGCTGAACTTCGGCGATGTGCCCTTCGCGAAGGTCGATTCGCTGCTGTACGAGGAGCTTTCGGTGCGCGGCGTGGATGTGTACGACGTGGAGATAGGCCTCGGCGACGAGGTGAGGCGTTTCGACCACGCGGAGGATACGGCCACGGGCCGTTCGCGCATCGACGGTCGCCCCAGCCTTGCCGTGAGCGAGGAGTATGCCGTCGAGGGCGGCCGCAATGCTGGCGACGAACGGCTCTCGGTGAAGGTGCGGACGCCGCATCCCTACAGGTCGATGCTGGGCGGCATGGCGGGAATCATCATTTCGTCGGTGCTGATCGTGGTGCTTATAGCCGCGCTGTTCGCCTATCTGGTGCGGACGCTGTTCCGCTTCAAGAGCGTGGAGCGCATGCGGCTCGACCTTACGCACAACGTGACGCACGAGCTCAAGACCCCCATAGCTGTGGCCTATGCCGCGGGCGACTCGCTTCTGAATTTCGAGCAGATGGCGTCCGATCCCGCCGTGCGCCGCGAGTATATCGGTATCATGCAGCGCGAGCTGCGCCGCCTGGCGGCGATGGTGGACCGCATACTGCGCATGTCGCTGGAGGAGAGCGAGGAGTTCGCCCTCACGGTGGAGGAGTGCGATGTTGCGGAGGTGGTTGCCGAGGCCGTGCGCGACCACGGTACGGCGGCAGCCAAGCGCGTGACGGTGGAGACCGATGTCGAGGCGGGCCTTGCGGTGAGGGCCGACCGTTTCCATCTGGTAAATGCGCTGGGTAACCTTGTCGACAACGCCGTCAAGTATTCGGGTGACGAGGTGCACATAACGGTGCGTGCGGCGGCCGAGGGCGGCAACGTCGTATTCGAGGTCGAGGACGACGGCATCGGCATGGCCCGCGGCGAGACGGAGCGCGTCTTCGACAAGTTCTACCGCATACCGACGGGCGACCTGCATGCGGTCAAGGGGTTCGGCCTCGAGCTGTATTATGTGCGGACGGTGGCCGAACGCCACGGCGGCAGCGTGCGTGCCGAGAGTGCGGGCGCAGGTCGCGGATCGACGTTTTACATCATATTGCCTCGCTATGGCAGAGATCAGGGCAGAGAGGGTTGACGTGCTGGTCGTCGAGGACGAGCCGACGCTGCTGCGCATCGTGTGCGACGCGCTGCGCGCCTCGGGCTTTACGTGTGCGGGTGCGGCGGACGGTCGCGAGGGGTTGCGCCTGTGCTGCAGTCTCGCGCCGAGGGTCGTCGTCACCGATATCATGATGCCCGAGATGGACGGCTTCACGCTTGCGGAGCGTATCCGTAAGGTCGATGCCGAGGTGCAGATACTCTTCCTCTCGGCGCGTTCGTCGGCCGACGACGTGGTGCGCGGCTTCGACACGGGCGGCAACGACTATCTGCGCAAGCCGTTTGCCATGACCGAACTGGTGGCGCGCGTGCGGGCACTGGCCGCGCGGGGAATGGTGGCGCCCGCACCCGTCGAGTTCTCGTTCGGGCGCTTCAGCTTCAACACCCTGAGCTGGACGCTCTCGGGTTCGGTGCATGGCGACTGCGTGCTGCCCAATCGCGAGGCGCGCGTGCTGGCGATGCTCTGCCGTCATATGAACGAGGTGGTCGATACGCGTACCATCCTTATGGAGGTATGGGGCGACGACAGCTATTTCAATGCCCGCAGCCTCAATGTCTTCATCACCAAGTTGCGCCACCGTCTCGAGGAGGACGGGTCGGTGGCGATAGTAAACGCCCGCGGCGTGGGGTACAGGCTGCAGACCGGGGAGTGATTCGACAATTGTTAATGATATGACTTACGGAAAGATCTTTTTGCTCGCGGCGGCGGTAGCCGCAGCGGGTGCAGTAACGGCAGCGGCAGCGCCGCAGGCCGGCGATCCGACGGGATCGGGCGGCAAGGTGGTGACGGCGGCCGATTTCGGGGCCGTGCCCGACGACGGCAGGGACGACACGCGCGCCCTGCGGCGTGCGGCGGAGTATTGCCGCACGAATCCCGGCACGACGCTGGTGATAGGGGCGGGCGAGTACCGTCTGCGCGATGCCGATGCCGAGCGTCTCGAACGGGAGGTGCTGGCGGGAGAGATGGGGGCGAACCCCGAGGGGGTGATATTCAAGCCCTACTATCCCTATGTCAAGGGTCTGGATTTCACCGGGGCCGAGGATGTGACGGTCGAGGCCGAGGGCGCCGTGCTGATGTGCGAGGGGTGGATGGAGCCCGTGTCGGTGATCGACTGCCGCAACTTCACGCTGCGGGGGCTGACGATTGACTACCGGCGCAAGCCCTACTCCGAGGGTGTGGTGACGGCCGTGGGCGAGGGTACGTTCACGGTGCGTTTCCGTCCCGAGCGGCAGATCACGGCCGAGATGCCAATCCCGCGCATGATGCTCTGGGACGACGAGGTGGGCGGCATCTACCGCGACCCGTTCTATTTCGCCGAACGCGAGCTGCTGGGCGACAACTGCGTGCGTTTCAAGGGGTCGTTGCCCGAGCGCATGGTGGGCGCGGCCGTGGCGGCGCCGCACTCGTTCCATTTCCGTCCGGCGATACTGCTGCTGCGCAGCGTGAACACGCGTCTGGAGGGCGTTACGATACACTCGCAGCCCGGCATGGGCATCGTGGGCTTCGACAGCCGCGACGTGACCATCCGCCGCCTGTCGGTGACGCCGGCCGACGGATATACCTTCTCGACCAACACCGACGCCACGCACTTCGCCTGCTGTGAGGGTACCATATCGTTCGACGGCTGTCTCTTCCGCGGGCAGGGCGACGACGCCACCAACGTGCACGGATACTACCACGACATAGCCGCCGTCGAGGGCGACACCGTGTCGCTCGAGCTGCGCGCCCCGACCTTCACCCATGCCCAGGTGGCCGACGTGCCGCGCGTGGGCGACCGCATGGAGGTGGTGCGCATATCGACGTTGGAGCCTGTCGGCGAGGTCGAGGTCGCGGAGGTGTTCTTCGAGGAGGGGGCGACCGGTGCCCGTGTGCGGGTGCGCGGCGAGCTGCCCGAGGCCTATGGCGAATACTATCTGTTCAACGTCACGAAGCTGCCGCGGCTGGAGTTCGTGCGTTCGGTCGTGTGGGGCAATCTGGCGCGCGGCGTGCTGGCGAAGACGCGCGGCGTGAGGATCGAGGACAACATATTCCGCGGAAGTACCGGCACGGCCATACACGTCGGGGCCGAGTCCGACTGGAAGGAGGGTACGCATGCCGCCGATGTCACCATCGCGCGCAACGTGATGATAAACTGCGGTCTGGGCGCCGGGTGCCAGTACGGAGCCTCGGGCATTGCTGTGGTGATAGGGGCTCCCGACACTGATGGCACGACGCTGCATGACGGCATACGCATCGTCGGCAACACGATACGCGGCACGGGCGAGAACGCCTGCGGCATATCGGTGCGCAACGCCCGCAACGTCGTGCTGGGCGGGAACCGGGTCGAGGGCTGCGGCGATGCCGTGCAGATGATAGGCGTGGAGAACGTCGACGTGGAGTAGGGCCGCGCGGCGGAACTGAAAACGGGGTACAATCGGTTGAGATCGTACCCCGTTTTTGTCGTTGCGGCGACCGCGCGTCAGTCGGTGAGCAGCGTAAGGTCGCTATCCGGCGCGGGATAGTTGCGCGAGGCGATGTAGCCCTTAACCTCGTCGATCATCTCGGGCGTTACGTCGAACGTGTAGTTGGCATAGTCGCCTATCTCGAAGCGGCCCGTCACGAAGAATCCCCACGCCTCGAAGAACTCCGTGAGGTCGGTCTTCAGCAGGTCGCACGCCAGCTTGACATATTCGTACATGTTGTTTATCGAGGCGTTGCCCGTGCCCTTGTCGGGCGTGTTGCGCATGCGCTCCATCATGTCGGCGTAGAAGTCGTCGTAGCCCTTCTGCCTGGCGTAGAGGTGAAGCTGCCAGAAGGGGACGAGTTTCTGGAAGGGGTCGCCCACGGTCATGATGAAGGGCTTCTCGGCAGCCTCGACAACGGCCTTGTGCGCCGCCTCGTATGTGCCGTCGGCAAGGCGGCTGGGCGAGCCGAACGACGTGGTGACGAACATCGTGAAGAGGTTGTTGCTCACCTCGGTCATGCCGCCCCACGTGAGCTGCGGCTGCATCTGCATTACGTGTCCTATCTCGTGGTTTACGCCCCAGTCTTTCGATATGTCGGGGCCGAGGGCCGATTTCATCGTGCTCTCGTCGCCCAGGAAGGCCACGCCGTCGCCGTCGCGGAACATGAAGTAGTTGAAGTTGACGCGCGCCAGAATGCGCTTGTCGGGTATGCGGTCATACTTCACGGCTCCCGAGAAGAGGTACTGGCGGTACATTATGTCGTCGTAGGCCTTGGCCAGGGCCGTGCCCTTGCCGTAGTCGAACTGCTTGAGGAATGCGACGGGGTAGGCCAGCTGCATGTAGCGCGTGCGGACATCCATGATGGGGCTCACGGCGTTGTCCAGCAGGGCGTTCCAGTCATCGTCATCCTGCGTGGCGGCATCGAAGTAGCCGTTGGCCTTGCCCGTGACGAAGTGTATGGTGACGGTGGGGGCCGTTGCCGGATCGTCGTCGAAATAGTCGATGTAGACGTTGCCCGCCTTCTCGACATAGATTACGTTGGCACCCTCGCGCAGGGGTATGACTTGGCGCTTGAGGCCCCATCCCTGTGGGTCTTCGGTCGGGGCGTAGCCCTCGGTGGGCTGGCGCATCCAGTCGGGGATGAGGAGGTTTACGCGGCGGCCGTGCATGTCGCCCACGAGCACGATGTGTTCGCCCTGCTCGAGGTAGACGCCCGTGATGTTCTCGTAGCGGCTGTAGCCGTTGTAGAGCTTGAGCTTGTCGGTGAGCACCTTGTCGGAAGCCACGGGACGGTAGCTTGCCAGCAGGTACTTGCTGTCGTATGTGCCGTCGGCCATCTGTTCGGCCACCTGCCGCATGGCGGGCGAGCGGAACTGTCCGAGGAGTTTGCTGCGGAATCCCTCTTCGAGGGCCGAAGCCGTCCAGTCGGTGAAGTATTGCAGGTCGTGGACGACGGCCTGTGTCGAGTGGGTCTGTGTCTGGCCGAGGCAGGGCTGCATGATGCACAGCGCGGCCATCGCCAATGTTGCGATAGAGAGTCTTTTCATCGGGTTGCAGTATGTGGTTATGGAAATTTCTGGTAAAAATAAGAATAACTTCCCACTCTTGCAACCTCGGCCGGCGATTTTGCGCCTCAGGCCGTGCGGCGGGCGGGTCAGTCGAGCACGATGGTGAAGGCCACGTCGCCCGCGCTGTTGTGCGTCAGGCGAAGCGTGCCGCCGTGCATGTGTACGATCTGGCGCGATATGGCCAGGCCGATGCCCGACCCGTCCTTCTTGGTCGAGAAGAAGGGGGTGAAGATGTTCTCGGCGATCTCGGGGGGTATGGGGGCGCCGTTGTCGCTTACCTCGATGTTCACGCGCTCGTTCTCGTCGATGAACGACCGCACGCGGATGCGCTTGCCATCGCCGAGCGCCGCTGTCGCCTCGCGCGCATTCTTTATGAGGTTGACCATCACCTGCGACATGAGTATGCGGTCGGCATAGAGCATCGTGTCGGCGGGGTCGATGGCCGTCTCGAACTGTTCGCCCTGCAGGTCGTTGAGCAGGGCCGCCTCGTTGACCAGGTCGGCGAGGTAGAAGGGTGCCTTCTGCGGCGTCGGCAGGCGCGTTACCTGGCGGAACGAGTCGACGAACGACAGCAGGCGCTTGCTCGTGGCGTGGATCGTCTGCAGGCCGCTGTGCATCTGCTCGCTGTCGGGCTCGGCCGTCAGCAGCGTGTGGCTGATCGAGGTGACCGGGGCCAGCGAGTTCATTATCTCGTGCGTGAGTATGCGCGTGAGTTTGTCCCACGACTCGATCTCCTTGTCGCTGAGTTCGTTGTTTACGTCGCCGATGGTGATCACTCGCAGGTCCCTGTCGCCCAGCTTCATGTCGGCGCAGTTGAGCGAGAGGCTCATCTCGCCCGTCTCGTTGACATAGCGCACAAGGGTCTGTTCGCCGTTGCGTATGCGGTGCAGGGCGTCGGCAAGGGTCTCGGATATGGGCCGCAGCTGGTTGACGTGCGAGAGGCGTATCAGCCCGAACAGGTTGGTGGCCTTGCTGTTGGCCTGCACCACGGCGCCGTTCTTCATCACGGTGATGATGCCTACGTTGGCGCACTCCATGATCAGCTCGAAATACTTCTCCTTCTCGCGTATCTGCAGCTTGGCCGAGTCGAGCACCTCCTTGATGCGGTTGAGCGAGTAGTTCACCAGCGCGAAATCGGTCACGGCGGGGGCGTCGGCGAAGCGGAAGGAGTAGTCGTCGTTCTTCACGGCGTTGAAGATGAAGGCGATGCGCCTGACGATGTCGTGGTAGATGTTGAATAGCGACAGCACCGAGTAGATGAACATGGGTACCGTGGCGATGAGTATCGAGTGCTTGCGTGCCATGAGCGCGGCCGTGGTGATGGCCGTGGCGGCGATGATGAGCACGATGTCGAAGATGATGCGGTTGTATGGAATCTTGCGCTTCTTCATAGTCCGTAGCGCTTGATCTTGTTATATAGCGTCTGTCGTGTTATGCCCAGCTGCTGGGCCACGAGCGTGAGGTTGCCGTTGTGCGAGGCTATGGCCTGGCGGATCATGCGGCGCTCCATCTCCTCCAGCGTCGAGTCGCTGCCGGCGTGGTCGCGGTCGTCGGAAGCGGCGTGGCTCTCGGCCTCGGGGAAGGCGTCGGGGCGGATGATGGTGCTGTCGCTCATGATGACGGCCTTCTCGACGGCGTGCTGCAGCTCGCGTACGTTGCCCTCCCAGCGGCGCGAGGTGAGCCGCTCGGCCGTGGCGGCGGCGAAGACCATCCCCTCCTTGCCGTACTTCGAGGCGTAGCGCGAGAGGAACATCTCCGCCAGCGGCATGATGTCCTCCTTGCGCTGGCGCAGCGGCGGCAGCTCGATGTGGATGGTGTTTATGCGGTAGAGCAGGTCCTGACGGAACGTGCCCTCGGCAACCATTGCCTGCAGGTCGCGGTTCGTGGCCGAGATGAGGCGTATGTCGATCTCGCGCGGCGTGTTGCTGCCCAGAGGCATGACGCTGCGGTTCTGCAGCGCCGTGAGCAGCTTGGCCTGCAGGTGCTGGGGCAGGTTGCCTATCTCGTCGAGGAAGAGCGTGCCGCCCGAGGCGGTCTCGAACTTGCCCTCGTGGTCGCTGCGGGCATCGGTAAAGGCCCCCTTGACGTGGCCGAAGAGCTCGCTCTCGAAGAGCGTGTCGGGGATGGCTCCCACGTTGACGCCGACGAAGGGTTCGTTGCGCCGCAGCGAGAGGCGGTGTATCTCGCGCGCAAGGATATCCTTGCCCGTGCCGTTCTCGCCCGTGATGAGAATGTTGGCGTCGGTGACGGCCACCTTGTCGACTATCTGGCGTATGCGTGTCATGGCCTCGCTGCCGCCCCACAGCATGGGTGCCGCCGTGTCGGGCGCTGCGGCGCTCTTGCGGCCGTCGGCGCGGCGTGTGGCAAGGCGGTAGGCGTTGCGCAGCGTGGCGATGAGCTTCTCGTTGTCCCACGGCTTGACCACGAAATCGACGGCCCCGAGTTTCATCGCCTTGACCGCAAGGTCGATGTCGGCGTAGGCGGTGAAGAGCACGACCTTGGTGGCAGGGTAGCGGTCGAGTATCTGCTGCAGCCAGTAGATGCCCTCGTTGCCGGTGTTGATGCCGGCGTTGAAGTTCATGTCGAGCAGCACCACATGGGGACGCTCGGTACGCATGAGCGAGACGAGCGAGTTGGGCGACGAGAGGGTGAGCACCTTCTCGAAATATTTGTCCGCCAGCAGTTTCACGGCCGAGAGTATCGCCTTGTTGTCGTCCACTATGAGTATGCTTCCCTGTTTGGCCATCGCGTAACTTTTTTCACAAAGATAAGCCGAAACGCAGCGAATGTCAAAAAAATTTATGGCGCTGTCAAAATTTTAGACAGCGGGCAAACCGGCCCATCGTGCAACATTCTGCAGATTTGCGTGTTGCGAAAATGGCACGGCTTTGGCACATGTACAGGGCAAACGCGACAACAGATGAAACAGCATATGAAACGAGTATTTTTTACCATCGCAGTGTCTATTTTATTGACACCCCTGCATGCGCAGGAGCGCATGTCGCTGGAGGATTGCATGGCCTACGCCGTCGAGCACTCGACAGAGGTGGGGCAGACGGTAAACTCGCTGGAGGGCACGCGGCAGGACTACATCGAGGCCGTGGCATCGGCCCTGCCCTCGGTGAGCGCCTCGACGGGCGGCAACATGAACTTCGGTCGTTCGATCGACCCCGAGACCAACGTCTACACCACCACTTCGACATTCAGCAACTCGTACAGCCTCTCGGCCTCGATCACGGTATTCAACGGTATGTCGACCATTAACTCCATCCGCGCGACGAAGGTGCTGCGCGCAAAGGGGGTGGAGGACCTGCAGCTCAAGCGCGACGAGGTGGCGATGAACACCATGTCGGCCTATTTCGATGTGGTGTACTACACGGGTACCGTCGAGATAGCGCGCGACCAGCTGGAGACGAGCCGCAAGGAGCTCGATCAGGTGCGGATGCACTACGAGCTGGGCGACAAGGCCCCGGCCGACGTGGCCGAGGTGGAGGCGCAGGTGGCAAACTACGACTACCTGCTCACACAGCAGCAGAACAACCTCGCGCTTGCGGTCATCGCCCTGCGCAAGGTGATGAACTACCCGCAGGGTGAGCCTCTCGAGGTGGATACCGACGTGAGCATCGACGGCATGATGGTGGGGGCGTCGCTCTCGGAGGTGCTGGATTACGCTATGGAGTTCAACCCCAAGGTGCGCGCCGCCGAGATGAACAACCGCTACTACCGCATAAACTACGCGACGGCGAAGGGCCGCTACCTCCCCTCGATCAGTCTCTCGGGCGGATACGGCACCAACTACTTCACCAATCTGGACGACGGTTCGAACTACGACAACTTCTTCCGCCAGCTGCGCAACAACCGCGGTTCATATGTCGGGGTGTCGATGTCGATACCCATCTTCTCGGGTCTCAGCCGCCGCGTGTCGAAGCACAAGGCCAAGCTCAACTTCGACAACGCCCTGCTGCAGCACGAGGAGCAGCTGCGGACGCTCGAGAACGAGGTGACCAAGACCTATCAGGAGATGCAGAACTACGGCAAGCAGTATGTGCAGGGGCAGAAGAAGGTGCGGTCAAACGAGCTGGCCTACCGTGCCGTGTCGCAGAAGTTCGCCGAGGGCATGGTGTCGGTCATCGAGCTGCAGACGGCGGCCAACAACCTGCTGCAGGCGCGTTCCGACCTTTTGCAGGTGCGGCTGCAGTATATAATCAAGTGCCGCATGGTCGACTACTACAACGGCGAGCCGCTCATACGCCGCGAGGTTGGCGCGCTGGCATCGAAATAAACCGGAAACGATAAAAAAACATACAGTCATGGATATCAAACTCGAAAAGAAGAAGGGCTGGAGAGCCCTGCTGCAGATGAAGAATCTGCCCTACGCCTTTGGCGGCCTGTTCCTTGTCTTCGTCGTGTGGCTGCTGGTGCGCGACAACGCCTCGACGCTGCGCGTCGATGCCGACGTGGTGACCGTCTCGGAGGTCGAGGCGGGCGAGTTCAACGATTACGTGCGTCTGACGGGCACCGTGCAGCCCATCACCACGGTGCAGCTTTCGCCCCTGGAGTCGGGCGTCGTCGAGCGTATCGTGGCCGAGGAGGGTACGAAGGTCCGCAAGGGCGACGTCATATTCGAGATGTCGAACAACCAGCTCAGCATGCAGATCCTGCAGTCGGAGGCCGACCTGGCCGAGAAGCAGAACATCCTGCGCAACACCCTTATCTCGATGGAGCAGGAGCGTCTGTCGCTGCGGCAGGAGCAGCTGCAGCTGGACATCGACGTCGAGCGCAAGCGCCGCGACTACGAGCGCAAGGATCGCCTCTACAAGAACGAGCTCCTCTCGCAGGAGGAGTGGCTGCAGGCCAAGGAGGATTACGAGCTGGCACTGAACAAGCGTACGCTCAATGTCGAGAAACAGCGTCAGGACTCGCTCTTCCGCTCGAACCAGGTGGGTCAGATGGAGGAGAGCCTCCACTCGATGACGCTCAACATGCAGCTCATACGCGAGCGTGTCGACAACCTCAAGGTTAAGGCCCCGATCGACGGCGAGGTCGGTATGTTGGACATCGTGCTCGGCCAGTCGGTGGGGCAGGGCACGGCCGTCGGGCAGGTGAACGACCTGTCGGCATACAAGGTATCGGCGCAGATCGACGAACACTACATCGACCGTGTGACGATGGGCCTTGCGGCTTCGTTCGAGCGTCAGGAGACGCGTTTCGAGATGCTCCTGCGCAAGGTCTATCCCGAGGTGCGCGAGGGACAGTTCAAGGCCGACTTCGTCTTCACGGGCGACATCCCCGAGAATATCCGCAGCGGCCAGACCTACTACCTCAACCTGCAGCTGGGACAGCCCACCGAGTCGATCATCATACCGCGCGGCTCGTTCTACCAGTCGACGGGCGGCTCGTGGATATACGTTGTCGACGCCTCGGGCGAGAAGGCGCACCGCCGTCCGATCCGCATCGGCCGCCAGAACCCGCAGTATTACGAGGTCGTGGAGGGTCTCGACGCGGGCGAGCGCGTGATAACCTCGTCGTACGACAACTTCGGCGACCACGATGTGCTGATACTTAAATAGTTGATAATATATAAGCATATGTTATACGATTTCCTGATGCTGCTGCGCCGATACAAGGTGTCGTCGCTGCTGAACATAGCGGGCATGGGTCTGGCCTTTGCGGCAGCCTACCTGATGCTGGTGCAGGTGGTCTTCGACTTCTCCTACAACCGCTCGATGCCCGATGCCGCCAATATCTACCGTCTGGAGTACCCGAGCTGGTACACCGACGGCAGCTGGGGAACGACATGGAACCGCCACAACCCGCTGGCTTATTGCGAGGGTATCCCCGAAGTGGAGGCTGCGGCCACATTCCGCTGCGAGGGCTATACGAACCGTGATTACTCTATCAAGCGCAACGACACGATCGACAACCTGACGATGAACAGCTCCTACTGCGAACGTGCGGGTCTCGATGTCTTCCATTTCGAGTGCGTGGCGGGATCGTTCGACGACTTTATCGGGCCCTATACGGCCGTCGTATCCGAGTCGGCCGCCAAACGTCTCGGATTCAGTGTCGGGGATGTGATCCACTCGGGACGCGGCGCTACCGAGGGCAGCCATACGCTCACCGTCGTGGCCATATACCGCGATTTTCCCGAGCCGAGCAGCGTGGCCAAAAACGATATGTACATGGGTATGATCCCGGTGGAGCAGCACGACCGCTCGAACTGGAACGATACCTTCTATCTGCGTCTTACGCCCGGCACATCGCCCGAGGCCGTGGTGGAGAAGATGACGGAATTCTTTCGCGAGCAGGCCGCCAACCAAGGTTACTCGCAGGAGGAGACCGAGCGGGCGATACCCAAAAATGTGCCGCGCCTGAACAACTTATGCGACATATACTTCTCGCAGGATACGGAGGGTAACGACGGCCCGACGGGCAATATCTCCACCACATACACGCTGCTGAGCATAGCCGTGCTGGTAATCGTGATCGCCTTCATCAATTTCATCAACTTCTTCTTCGCGCTGATCCCCGTGCGCATCCGCGCCGTCAATACGCGCAAGATATTCGGTGCCTCGAACGCCCGCCTGCGCGTGGGCTTCGTGGCCGAGACGGTGGGGCTCTTCGTGGTGGCCCTTGTCGTGGCTTACGGCATTGTGGTGGTATTCAACGACACGCAGATGGCCGGCTATCTGTCGACATCGGCGGCCATAGCTGAAAACCTGCCGCTGGCGCTGGTATTCGTTGCCGTTGCCGTGGTAGCGGGTATCCTGATAAGCCTCTATCCCATATTCTACATAACATCGTTCTCTCCGGCATTCGTCATCAAGGGCTCGTTCCAGGCAACGCGTTCGGGCCGCGTGCTGCGCTACACGCTGGTGGGCGTGCAGTATGTGATCTCGATAGCGCTCATCATCGTGACGCTCTTCATACAGATGCAGCACAACTACATGATGAACTACGACATGGGATTCGACAAGAGCGGCATACTTGCCGTCGACGGGCCCACGATTACAAGCTACCAGCAGATGGGTGCCCTCTCAGAAAAGCTCCGTCAGAACCCCATGGTTACCGATGTTACCTTCAGCGCGGGAGATATTGTCGAGCCGCAGCGCATGGGATGGGGGCGTGAGTTCAGGGACAAGACGATCTCGTTCCAATGCTATCCCGTGGCGTGGAACTTCCTCGACTTCATGGGTATCAAGGTTGTTGAGGGCCGCGACTTTACCAAGGACGACTACCAGCGCGCGGACGGCGTCTTCATCTTCAACGAGAGCGCCAAGAAGTCGTTCGAGTTTACTCTCGACGACAAGCTGAACGGACACGCCGGCGATACCGATATCGTGGGCTTTTGCGAGGATTTCCATTTCAAGCCGCTGCAGTACGGCGTGGAGCCATTCTGCTTCTACGTTTTTGGCTCGTGGCCGTGGTACTACCCGAGCCATGTGTATGTGCGCATAGCGGCCGGTACGGGCATCCGCGAGGCCATGCGTTATGTACGCGAGACCGTCATGGCGTTCGACCCCTCGCTTGAGGCCGACAAGGTATATGTCAAGATATTCGACGAGGAGCTGGGCAAATACTACGATGCCGAGGAGCGGCTTGCGCGCCTTATCGCGGCCTTCTCGCTGCTGTCGATCGTGATCTCGATGCTGGGCGTCTTCGGTCTGGTGTTATTCGAGACGCAGTACCGCCGCAAGGAAATAGGCATACGCCGCGTGAACGGAGCGTCGGTCGGCTCGATACTCAGGATGTTCAACATGCAGTTCCTGCGCATCGTGGGCATATGCACCGTCATCGCGCTTCCGGTAAGCTACTACATCGTCGACCGCTGGCTGCAGGGCTTCGCCACGCGTATGCCGATGCACTGGTGGATATTTGTGCTGGCCGTGATAATCGTGGCCGTGATTACGGTGGCGACGGTGACGGCTCGCAGCTGGCGCGCCGCCAACGAGAACCCCATAAACGCCATACAGCACTGATGGTATTCCGATGCGTCGGAGACCATCCCCCGAAAGGAAAACAACAAGGAAAAAATATCTGAAAACAATTAAAAATATTACAGTTATGTCAATGCTGAAAGTTGAAAACCTCAAGAAGAGTTTCTTTACCGAAGAGATCGAGACCATCGCCCTGAACGGCGTGTCATTCGAAGTGAACGAGGGCGAGTTTGTCGCCGTGATGGGCCCATCGGGCTGCGGCAAGTCGACGCTGCTCAACATCCTCGGCCTGCTCGACAACCCCACGGGCGGCGAATACTACCTGCTCGACCGCGAGGTGGGCAAGCTGCGCGAGCGCGACCGCACGAAGTTCCGCAAGGGAAACATCGGCTTCGTATTCCAGTCGTTCAACCTTATCGACGAGTTGAATGTGGCGGAGAATGTCGAGCTGCCGCTCATATACCTGGGCGTGAAGTCGTCGGAGCGCAAGGAGCGCGTGAAGAAGATCCTCGACCGCATGAACATCTCGCACCGTGCCGACCACTTCCCGCAGCAGCTCTCGGGAGGTCAGCAGCAGCGTGTGGCCATAGCCCGCGCCCTGGTTGCCAACCCCAAGCTGATACTGGCCGACGAGCCCACGGGTAACCTCGACTCGAAGAACGGACAGGAGGTGATGATGCTGTTGCAGGAGCTCAACCGCGAGGGCACCACGGTCATCATGGTGACGCACTCGCAGCACGACGCCTCGTACGCCTCGCGCACGCTCTGCCTCTTCGACGGCGAGCTGGTGACCGACGTGCGCAACCGCCTGTAGGGGTGCGCCGACTTTAGGATCAGTGGCGGGTGACGGCAGACTGCTTTGCTTATTACGTGCCGCCGCCCGCCTTGACAACGCCGCTTGCGTGGCCGGGGTCCGGCCATCGGGCCGAGGATGGTAAAACAGACAATACATAAAACAGACAACCATGAAGATTGCAATAAAGAATTTTCTGACCACGCTGCGGCGTTACAAGATGGCCTCGGTGTTGAACATCGCGGGCATGACGCTGGCCTTTCTGGCCTTCTATGTGATAATGTCGCAGGTATATTACGACATCACATACAACCGTTCGATCAAGGATTCCGACCGAACGTATATCCTGGTGACGCGCTTTGCCGATGCGGACTGGATGGCTCTCTCGTCGCGTATGTATGCAGAGGAGGCCCTTGCCGCTTGTTCTGAAGTGGAATATTCGGGTACTATACGCAAAATGGGATATGGAGCGGAACATGTGTGGGTAAAACGCACGGAGTACAACTACGACAGTTACGATTACAGGACGGCGGCCATATCGCTGCCGCTGCTCGACGTGTTGTCGTTCCGCACTGTCGATGGCGATCTGCGGCGTCTGTCGGAGCCCGAGACAGTCATTATCTCGGAGTCGCTGGCCGAGCGTATGGGGGTGCATGCGGGCGACGAGGTCTATCTGCCCGACATGGATGCCGTAAAGGATGATCCCGATGCCGGCCGCAAGCCCGCGCGGCGCATGACGGTGGCGGGCGTATATGCCGATTTCGCCCCCAACACCATGATGGGCGACGTGCACATAGCGATGGATGCGAAGAATGATCACCTAACGAGCAACAAGCGGAACTGGAGAAATTACACCTACTATGTCAAGCTGCGCGAGGGGGCCTCGCCCGAGGCTTTGGCCGAGGTTTGGAAGCGTACCGAGCCGAATGTCGGCGACGATGGCGTGAGGCTGGTGCCCATCCGTGATATCTATTATTGGCAAACGCTGAAGTTCGGCACCGTCGAGCAGGGGACGAAGAGCGGCACGGCCGTACTGTTCGGCATAGCGATGCTGATCGTGGTGATCGCATTCATCAACTTCGTGAACTTCTTCTTCGCGATGATACCAGTGCGGCTGCGCGCCGTAAACATCTGCAAGGTCTTCGGAGCCTCGACCTCGGCGCTGCGCTGGAATTTCCTCTTCGAGTCGGTCGGCATGGTGCTGTGCTCGCTGCTGCTGGCCCTCTACCTTATGGTCGTGGTGCAGGAGAGTTTCCTTGCGGAGTATGTGACCTGCTCGCTGGCCATGTCCGATAACCTGCCGGCGCTGGCGCTCGTGCTGGTTATAACGGTGGTCATAGCGTTGGCCTCGTCGTTGTATCCGGCGTGGTACATCACCTCGTTCAACGCCTCGCTGGCCGTCAAGAGCGGCTTCGCCGGCTCGGTGGCGGGACGGCGCATGCGTATTGTGCTTACGGGCGTGCAGTTCATCATCTCGATAACCCTCATCATAGTGTCGGCGGCCTTCTGGACACAGTACCGCTACATGATGCGTTTCGACATGGGTTTCGACCGCGACAACCTGCTCACGTTCGAATCGACGGGCGCCATCGCAGGCCGCGGCGATGCCTTCCTGTCGTATCTGGAGAGCGACCCCGACATAGCGGCCGTCACAACAGCCTCGAACGATGTGATAGGTCTCGATGAGACGAGCAGCTGGTGGGAGGGCGACCTCTTTATGGAGGTGCGGAATTGCGCCGTGCGCTACAATTTCTTCGACGTGATGGGTATTCCCCTTATCGACGGCGAGGGATTTTCACCCTCGGATGAGGATCGCAACCGGGGTGTGGTCATAAACCGCTATCTGGCCGAGACGATGAACCGGAATGTGGGAGACCTGTTGAATCCTCTGGGCCGCGTGGCGGGCATTACGGACGACGTGATGATGCACGACGTGTCGCAGAACAAACAGTTCATGGCGTGGGAGTGCGGTACGGACAACATGCGCATCTTCTATGTGCGTGTGCACGGCGGCAGCGACATAAAGCGCGTGTGCGACTTTATCCGTGCGACGGTGCACCAGTTCGACCCCTCGGCCGACGAGCCCTCGATAGAGTTTGTCGACCAGCATGTGGCGCGCCTCTACGACAAGGTGAAACGGCAGACCGTGCTGGTGTCGTTGTTCGCGCTGCTGTCGGTGGTGATATCACTGATGGGCGTCTTCGGCATTGTCCTCTTCGAGACGCAGCACCGCCGCCGCGAGATTGCCGTGCGCCGCGTCTTCGGCGCCTCTACGTCGGGTATCATCTGGATGCTCAACCGACGCTATGCCCTTATTGTGGCCGTATGTTTCGTCGTGGCGTCACCCGTGGCGTGGTATGTCGTCGCACGATGGATGGAGCGCTTCGTGAACCGTACCGACATATCGTGGCTTTTATACCTCGGCGCGCTGGCGCTGGTGATGGCCATAACGCTGTCGCTTGTGACGCTGCGCAGCTGGCGCGCCGCCAGCGAGAACCCTTCGCGCGTGCTCGGGGGCGAGTGACGGGGTGCGTGTGACATGGGGAAAAAGGAATAATTGCAAACCGAAAGATGAAAATAGCTTTCAAGAACTTCATTACGACGCTGCGGCGTTACAAGATGGCCTCGGTGCTCAACATCGCGGGCCTGACGCTGGCCTTCACGGCCTTCTACGTGATGATGGTGCAGGTGACCTACGACCTGGGTTACAACCGCTCGATCAGGGATGCCGACCGCATCTGGACGGTGAATGCCAACTGGATAGGCGGCGGATTCTCGATGACCTCGCCGCGCGGCCCCTTCGAGGCGGCGCTGGCGCAGTGTCCCGAGGTCGAGGGCAGCGCCGTCATTACACGCAGCGGGGAAGTGCCCGTGTGGGTACAGAAGGCGGAGTTCAGCTTCACCGAATATGCGGCAGTGATGGATATGTTGTCGCTGCCGTCGCTCGACCTGCTGGGTTTCCGCACGGTTGAGGGTGACCTCCGGCAGATCGGGAACCCCAATACGGTGATTTTGCCCGAGTCGCTGGCGCGGCTCTACGGCGTACATGCCGGTGACCGTATCTTCACGAGCGACGCCAAGCCGGGGGAGAAGCCGCGCCCCTCGCACGAGTGGACCGTGGCGGGCATATTCAAGGATTTCGCCGACAATACGCTTATGGGCAAGCCCCGCATATACAGGTGTTTGGGCGACAAGGACATGAACGACACGTCGCATTACGACTATATCTGTATGGTGAAGATGCGCCGGGGCGTCGCGCCCGACCTCTTCAAGAAGGCGTGGGACGACAACATGTACCGTCAGCGCGTGGCCCGCGCACGCGAGAATGATGCCGAGCAGAGAGCCGAAAAGGGCGGCGGTGATAATGACAGCGACGAAGCCGACGGTGGCGGCGAAAGCGGTGGGGTGGCAGGTGTAACGGATGCTCAATACGAATACCTGCGCAGCGATGTGCGTTTGACGCCTCTGACGGATGTCTATTTCGACACTTCGCTCGGCTCGAGCCGGGACCACGAACACGGCTCGCGATCGACGATGCTGACGTGTCTGGGCATAGCCATCCTCGTGGTGGCCATAGCGCTGATAAACTTCGTCAACTTCTTCTTCGCGCTCATACCCGTGCGGCTGCGTGCCGTCAATATCTGCAAGGTCTTCGGTGCCCCGACCCGCACGCTGCGGTGGAACTTCCTCTTCGAGGCCGTGGGGCTGGTGGTGTGCGCGCTGCTGCTGACGATGTACCTTACGATCGTGCTGCCCGACACCTTCGTGGCGGATTACGTCTCGCGGTCGCTATCTTTGAAGGACAACCTGACGGCGGTACTGCTGCTATTCGGCATAGGCGTGGTGGCGGCACTCGCGGCGGCGCTGTATCCGTCGTACTACATCACCTCGTTCAACGCCTCGCTGGCCGTCAAGAGCGGCTTCGCCGGTTCGGGAGCGGGACGCCGCTTGCGTCTTGTCCTGGTCGGGGTGCAGTTCACCGTCTCGATAGCCCTTATAGTGGTGGCTGCCTGCTTCTGGCTGCAGTACAGGTATATGATCAATTACGACATAGGGATCGACCGCGAGAACCTGATGAGTTTCAACCTCCAGTATAAGGATGCCGCAATGTATCCCGTATTGACGGAGCGTATGAACGAGATGCCGGAGATCGTCGGTGTGACGGCATCGGTGGATGCCGTGGTGGGGAACGGCTCGGCCGAGGTGATACACATGAAGTACGCGGGACGCGATCTGGAGCTGCAATTCCGCTATGTGCGCAGCAACTTCCTCGACGTGATGGGCATAAGGTTGGCCGAGGGCGAGAACTTCACCTCCGACATGGACAACGCCGCCACCAGGTACGCCATCTTCTGCCGCAGCACCTGCCGCGAGTACGGATTCTATCCGGGCTTCATGCTGATGGCGGGCAACGAGCCGATATGCCGCGTGATAGGTATCGTGGATGACGTGCTGGGACAGCCTCTGGACTCGAAGCAGAGCAATACGGTCTACTGCACCACGTCGGAGGATCAATGGATGGGCGACATCTATTTCCGCACGGCGGCGAATGTCGACATCCCGCGCCTGTGCGACAGGATCCGCGCCGTGGCCAGGGAGATAAATCCCGACAGCGAAGAACTGGATATCAGGTTTGTGGACGAACTGTTGCAGCAGCTCTACGAGAAGACGCAGCGCAGCGCCACCATTGTCGGACTGTTTGCCCTGCTGGCCGTTGTCATATCGCTGATGGGAGTCTTCGGCATCGTCCTCTTCGAGACGCAGCACCGCCGCCGCGAGATAGCGCTGCGCCGCGTGATGGGTTCGACGGTCGAGGGTATCGTATGGATGTTCGGCCGCCATTACGTGACTATCGTGGCCGTATGTTTTGTCGTGGCGGTGCCTGTGGCGTGGTACGTCGTGAGCGAGTGGCTCAACACATTTGCCTACCGTATCCCGACGCCGTGGTGGGCCTTTGCGGCGGCGTTCCTGCTGGTGACGGCGCTGACGTTGGGCATAGTGGTTGTACGTTGCCGCCGCACGGCGGGCGAGAACCCCTCGTGCGTGCTCGGAGGCGAGTGATGCGGCATGCGGAGGCAAAAAGCAAGGGCGCGATCCGATCGCGCCCTTGTTTATGGCCTATGGGGCTATTTGCACGCGGCGTCGTTTGCCGTTGTGGCGTAGAGGCCGATCATGGCACCCGTGAAGCCTCCCGCGACGTTGGTCGAGAGAATGTCGCCCGAAACGGTTGCAAGGTCGGTGTACTCGCCGCCGCGGACGGCGTAGCTGAAGGTGTATTTGTCACCCGCGGCGCTCACGCGCAGGCTTACGGGCAGGCGGCTGGCGATGGGGGTCGAGGCCACGGTCTGCGATTTGCCGCGCTCGGTGCGCTGCAGCACGATGCAGTTCCGGCCGTCGCACTGCGTTATGCCGAAGACGTAGTTGAAAGCCTCGCTCTGGTAGCATACCATGCCCGCAAGGTCGCTCTGCGAGCGGGGCGTGTAGTAGAGTGTCGTCGAGGCGGTGAAGGTGTTGTGCTGCTGGCGGCAGAAGAGCGTCGAGGTGGGGCGCGGGGCCTTGATGTTCACGTCGAAGGGCTTTATAACGAGGCCATGCTCGCCGACCGAGGCGAACTGCTCGCGAGCGCCGCGGACGCCTACCCAACGCTGGTCGAGGTCGGGCGACGTGAAGCTGTCGCTGAAGGTGAAGTTGCCGTTGGGCATGAACCCGTCCTTGCCGCAGCGGTTGACGGTGCCGGCCGGCATCTTGAGCTTGGGCTGCAGCGGCTCCATGCCGCCCTCGAAGACGGGGAATGTGCCGCTCCAGTCGACGGGCAGGATGAAGGTCTCGCGGCCCGTGTTGACGCGGTTCTTCTCGTTGGGGCGTATGGCGAGGAAGACACCCCAGTATTTGCCGTCGGGGCCCTCGACAAGGTCGGCGTGGCCCGCCCAGTCGACCTTGTTGGCGCGGTCGGCAGGTAGGTGGCGCTGCGAGAGTATGGGGTTCTCGGGCGCGGGGGTGAAGGGACCCTTGGGGCTGTCGGCGATGAAGATCACCTCGCTGTGCCAGCCGCCCGTGCCGCCCTCGGCACACATGAGGTAGTATTTGCCCTCCTTCTTGTAGAGGTGCGGCGCCTCGATCCAGATGGGTTTCCGCGAGAGGTCGACGCCGCCGTTGACGATCACCCTGTCGCTGCCCTTGACCACCTGGTCCTTCGAGGTGTCGTACTCCCATATCTTGATCACGCGGTGGCCGTCGTAGAGCGGCTTTTCGGGACCGTCGTTGTGGACGATGTAGGCCTTGCCGTCATCGTCGAAGAAGAGGTCGGGGTCGATGCCCGCGAAGTCGAGCCTTATGGGGTCGCTCCAGCTCGCGGCCGGGTCCTTCGTCTTTACGACCATGTTGCCGATGCCGCCCGCAAACTGCGTCGTGATCATGTAGAAGGTGTCGTTGTGGGGGTTGTAGCGTATGGTGGGGGCGTAGATGCCGGCGCTGATGCCCGTATCCTCGACCTTGAGCTGCGACGGGCGGTCGAGTACATGCCCTATCTGCCGCCAGTTGACCAGGTCGGTCGAGTGGAAGATGGGTACGCCCGGGTTGATGGCGAACGACGAGCATACGAGGTAGTAGTCGCCGCCCTTGCGGCAGATGCTGGGGTCGGGGTAGCAGCCCTGGAGGACGGGGGTGTAGAACTCGCCCTCGCCTAAGGGGTTCTGTTCGTATACGGCATCGGCACCCGTGTAGGTGAAGTCGCCGAAGACGGGAATGCCGGCCTCGGGCTCGAACCCGCCGCCGCACGATAGGGCGGAGAGGGCACACGCGCCCGATACCATGAGAGAGAGGATCGTTTTCATAGTGGCGTTGTATTTAGTTCAGGTTAAGTACGTATGATTCCGCGGCACCGCTATCGTGCCCCCGAACGGGAGCCGCGGCGGCGCGAATGTTCCCATATCCAATCTGTTCGCAATGTTCGTAAAAAAATGCGACATATACAAGTAATGGTACGGCGGGGCACCGGCACGATGATAATTACGACGCTAAGGTGTTGCTATTTGGCATAAATAGAATAACTTTGTAGAGTGGCGGCAGACGGGAACCGCCCGCAAAGAAATCGGGAAAACGTTGGAAAATTCCGCCGTCGGCGGATTGTCGAAATATTTATTGCTATGATGAGAAGTTTACGAACAGTGGGGGTGATACTCCTGTCGCTGCTCGCGTGCCGTGTCACGGCGGGCGGTACCGCTGAACTGAAGTTGCGCTATTCGGCGCCTGCCGCAACATGGTGGGAGGCGCTGCCGCTGGGTAACTCGCACCTCGGCGCCATGGTCTACGGCGGCGTCGGCAGCGAGCAGATCGACCTCAACGAGGAGACATTCTGGGCCGGGTCGCCGCATAACAACAACCGCGCGGGGGCGAGCCGTTATCTGGACGAGGTGCGGCGCCTGATATTCGAGGGCCGCACGGCCGATGCACGCTCGCTTATCGACGCGCAGTTCTTCACGCCGCACCACGGCATGCGTTACCTGCCGCTGGGGTCGTTGAGGATCGACTTCGCGCACGGCGACAAGGCCGATGAGTATAACCGCTCGCTCGACCTGCGTACGGCAACAGCCACGACCGAATATGTTTCTGATGGCGTACGCTACAGCCGCACGGTCTTCACGTCGATGGCGGACAACGTGCTGGTGATGCGGTTCGAGGCCGACAAGGCGGGGGCGCTGTCGTTCGACCTGTCGTATTCGTGCCCTCTGGAGTATAAGGCCGATGCTGCGGGCAATGAACTGACGGTAGAGTGCGCCGGTGTCGGGCAGGAGGGTATCCCTGCGGCATTGAAGGCAGTGGCCGTGGCGCGTGTGGTGAGCGACGGCAAGGTGACGGCCGAAGGCGGACGCCTGAGCGTGAAGGGTGCCGCGACGGCGACTATATACCTGTCGGCGGCGACGAACTATGTCCGTTACGACGATGTCTCGGGTGATGCCCGTGCCAAGGTCACGGCTGCACTCGACGGCGCATGCGCCAAGGAGTACGCGACGCTGGCGGAGGAGCACCGCGACGCGTACGGCCGGCAGTTTGGCCGCGTGGAGCTGACGCTGCCCGAGAATGCCGCAGCCGCCGCGCTTGACACCGACCGCCGTGTGGCGGCCTTCAACGGGGGCGACGACCCGTCGCTGCCGGCGTTGCTGTTTCAGTTCGGACGCTACCTGCTGATATGCTCGTCGCAGCCCGGGGGACAGCCCGCTACGCTGCAGGGCATCTGGAATCGTGAGAAGAACGCCCCGTGGGACAGCAAGTACACGATCAACATAAACACCGAGATGAACTACTGGCCCGCCGAGGTGACCAACCTCGCGGAGACGCACGAGCCGTTGTTCCGCATGGTCGAGGAACTCTCGCATACGGGGCAGTCTACCGCCCGCGAGCTTTACGGCGCACACGGCTGGGTCACGCACCACAACACCGACCTGTGGCGTGTGACGGGCCCTGTCGACTATGCCGAGACGGGCATGTGGCCCAACGGCGGGGCATGGCTGGCGCAGCATCTGTGGCAGCACTACCTCTTCACGGGCGACAAGGAGTTCCTGCGCCGCTACTATCCCGTGCTGAAGGGTACGGCCGACTTCTACCTCACGGCCATGACCGAGCACCCGACATACGGGTGGATGGTGACCGCACCCTCGGTATCACCCGAGCACGGCCCCGGTGGCGTGGCCATCACGGCGGGGTGTACGATGGACAACCAGATAGCGTTCGATGCCCTGAGCAGCACGCTGCGGGCGTGCGAGACGCTGGGCGGGAGCCGCAGGTATGCCGACTCGCTGCGGCGCATGATCGTCCGTCTGGCGCCGATGCGCATCGGCCGCCACAACCAGCTGCAGGAGTGGATCGAGGACCTCGACGACCCGCGCGACCAGCACCGTCACATATCGCACCTCTACGGGCTCTATCCGAGCAACCAGATTTCGCCCTACGCCAACCCTCTGTTATTCGAGGCGGCCAGGCAGACCCTCCTGCAGCGCGGCGACATGGCTACGGGATGGAGCATCGGCTGGAAGATCAACTTCTGGGCCCGCATGCAGGACGGCAACCACGCCTACCGCATCATACGCAACATGCTTAACATACTGCCCAACGACGGGGCCATCGGAAGCTACGGCAACGGGCGTACCTATCCCAATCTCTTCTGCGCCCATCCGCCTTTCCAGATCGACGGCAACTTCGGCTTCACGGCTGGCGTGGCCGAGATGCTGCTGCAGAGTCACGACGGGGCGGTGCATCTGCTGCCCGCGCTGCCCGATGCATGGGGCTCGCATGGTAGCGTGAAGGGGCTTGTCGCGCGCGGCGGCTTCGTGGTGGACATGGAGTGGGAGGACGGAAGCCTGTCGCGGGCGGAGGTTACCTCGCGCGCGGGCGGTGTGCTGCGTCTGCGCTCGTATGTGCCGCTCACGGGACGAGGCCTGAAACCCGCCCGCGGGAAGTGTCCCAACGACCTGTTCGCCCCGGCCGAGGTGGCCGAGCCGCTGGTGTCGGAGGAGCTCGACGTTCCCGACAGCCCCTCTGTGCGCAAGGTGTATGAGTATGATATAAGGACAAAGGCCGAGAAGCGGTATGTCTTCGAGGCCGTAAACAGATAGTAGATGAGATTTGTTCAGTTTGTGGCGGCCGTCGCGTGCGCCCTCGGCATGTCGTTCGGCGCATGGGCGCAGGGAGACAACGGCGACGGAACCTTCTCGAACCCCGTGCTGTGGGCCGATGTGCCCGACCCCGACGTGATACGCGTCGGCAGGGATTTCTACATGGTAAGCACCACGATGCACCTTATGCCCGGAGCGCCCGTCATGCATTCGCGCGATCTGGTCAACTGGCGTACGGTGGGGTATGTGTTCGACCGTCTGGACGACAAGCCCGCCTACGACCTTCTCGGCGCAACGGTCTACGGCCGCGGACAGTGGGCTACCTCGATGCGTTACCACGACGGCATGTACTATGCCTACTTCTCGCCCAACGACGCTCCGTTTCGCGGGTATGTCTATAAGGCGAAAGACCCGGCGGGCGAGTGGACACTGGTCTCGCGCATACCTCATTTCCACGACGCCTCGCTGCTCTTCGACGACGACGGCCGTGTCTATATGTTCTACGGTGCGGGGCAGGTGCGAGAACTCAGGCCCGACCTTACGGATGTGATGCCCGGAGGGTTGGATGCCCGCGTCTTCGAGCGCGGCAGCGATGAGACGGGGCTGCTAGAGGGCAGCCGCGTCATAAAGCACGATGGCAAGTATTACGTGCTGATGATATCGTGGCCTGCGGGCGGCATACGCCGTCAGGTGTGCTACCGTGCCGACCGTATTACGGGACCCTACGAGAAACGTGTGGTGCTGGAGGACCGTTTCGGCCCATACGGCGGCGTGGGGCAGGGCACGATCGTCGACGACGGCCGCGGCAACTGGTACGGCATCATATTCCAGGACCGTGGCGGAGTGGGGCGTGTGCCTATGCTTATGCCGTGCCGCTGGGTCGACGGCTGGCCCATGCTCGGCGACGGGCAGGGACATGTGCCCGAGGTGATGGAGAAGCCCGTGGCGGGATGTGCGCCGCGCGGGGTGGTCGTGAGCGATGACTTCGGCGGAAAGCGTCTCAAGATGGAGTGGCAGTGGAACCACAACCCCGTGGATTCGTGCTGGTCGCTGCGCGAGCGCCGCGGGTGGCTGCGCCTGACGGCGGGACGTGTCGTGGAGAGCATATTCGAGGCGCCCAATACCCTCACGCAGCGTATGGAGGGGCCCCGTTGCCGCGGCGTGGTGGCGATGGACCTCGCGGGAATGGAGGATGGCGACGTGGCCGGATTCGCCGCCTTCAACGGCGACACGGGCATGCTGGCCGTGGAGTGCCGCGGCGGCCGCAAGTATCTCTCGATGCGCAGCGAGAGCGTAAGCCTCGCCGACGACACGAAACGCGTCACGGGCGTAGAGCGGGAGGTGCCGGAGGAGGTGGAGCTGACATCCGACATGGTCTACCTGCGTATCGATGCCGACTTCCGTCCGGGGCGTGACATGGCCTCGTTCATGTACAGTTATGACAACAGCACGTGGACGAAGATCGGGCGCGACTACAGGATGATATTCGATTACCGCCGCTTCTTCATGGGATCGAAGTTCGCCATATTCAACTACGCCACGTGCCGCACGGGCGGCCATGTCGACGTCGACTTCTTCGACTACGAAAGGTTGCGCGACTGATCGGCCATACAGCGATATAACAGAAAAAGGGTCACGCTTGCGTGACCCTTTTCAGTGACTCCGACAGGATTCAAACCTGTAACCGCTTGATCCGTAGTCAAGTACTCTATTCAGTTGAGCTACGGAGCCATTTGCTTATGGCGTGTGCAAATGTACGGCAAAAAATGTTCAGATGCAAATTTTTTTGCGTTTTTTTTCGTCCCGTCATTATCCGTAGCTCTGCGCAGGCTCATCGCGGGGCTGCCGCCGCACGCTTGTAACCCGCCGTTTCGGTCTGCAGCAGCCATGTGACGCCTTTCGGCCGCAAAATGAAAGAAGCCGCCCACAGCGGGCGGCTCCGTGTCAGAGAGTGCAGCGTCGGCGGTCACTTCAGAAATATGTCGCCCGAGGTGAGGTACTTGTTTCCCGAGACCTCCTTGACCAGCCTGCCGTTGACCCATACGCGGATGGTGATGAGTGTCGTCTCGTCGTCGCAGCGGGCCTTGATCGAGAAGAGTGTCTCGTCGGTCCTGAACGACGATTCGTAGTGGCTGCGTATGACCGTTCCCATTTCGCTTTGGTCCGTGGGGCTGTATATGCGTACGGGTTGGTCGGTGTTGGCTTCGATGGTGAAGCGGACGTCGTTTACGTCGTTTTTCTTGCCGGAGCAGCCTCCGAACATCATGGCCGTAATGGCAATGATCATGATAATCATCATCTGTTTCATAATCTGTTAAAATTGGTTGTTTTTCGGTCGGATCGCCATTCGGCGGCCGGGCATTGCCGCCGGGCGGGGATCCATTGGGCGCAAATATATATGCCGAGTGCCGTTTGTGGTGTGCCGCGGGCGTTTTTATGGCGCTATACGATAGTTTTATGTCCTTATGCAATGTAGCGGCGGCCTGCGCGTGCTTGCCTTGCCGGAGTGCCGTGTGGTGCAGGCAGGAGAAAGGCCCCGTACCGGCATTGCGTCGGTACGGGGCCTTGCGTGGCGGTGGGCTGCGGGCGCTTACAGGTTGCGCAGCGTGTATTCTACCATCTTGCGGCGTATGTTGTAGCCGTCAGACGGGTACATCGAGTGGTTCTGGTCGGGATATATCATCATGTCGTACTGCTTGCCTGCGCGGTTCAGCGCGCGGCACATCTCCATCGTATTCTGCACGTGGACGTTGTCGTCGGCCGTGCCGTGTATGATGAGTAGCTGCGTGTGCTCGTCGTCGAGCAGCTGTGCGAAGTTGATGGGCGAGTTGTCGTCGTATCCCGAGGGGTTGTCCTGCGGCAGGTCATTGTATATCTCGGTGTAGATGGTGTCGTAGTAGCGCCACGAGGTGACGGGTGCCACGGCGATAGCCATCTTGTATATGCCGCCGCCCTTGCAGGCGCAGCCCAGGGCCATGAAGCCGCCGTACGACCAGCCGTAGATGCCGATGCGGCCGGCGTCGATGTAGGGCTGCTCGCCCAGGTAGCGAGCGAACGATATCTGGTCCTCGACCTCAAGGGCGCCGAGGTTGCCGTAGGTCTGTTTCTTGAAGGTCTCGCCCATGAATCCCGTGCCGCGGCCGTCGCAGCAGGCGATGATGTAGCCGTTGGCGGCGAGTACCATCTCCCAGTCGAGCGAGAAACGGTCGGCAACCGACTGCGAACCCGGGCCCGAATACTGCGTTACGAAGACGGGGTAGCGCTTCGACGGGTCGAACCCGACGGGCTTGATCATGTAGGCGTTGAGGCTGTCGCCGCGCTCGGTGACGAAGGTGAAGAACTCCTTCTGCGGCATCTGCTTCATGCGTTCGGCCAGCTCGGTGCTCTCGGCAAGGGTACGCAGGAGCGTGCCGTCGCCCTTGTGCAGGGTCACGGTGTTGGGCGTGTTGGCCGTCGAGAAGGTCGAGATGTAGTACTTCATGCCGCGGCTGGGCGAGATCGAATAGGTGCCGTCGCCCTCGGTGAGGCGCGTCTTGCGGCGTCCCTTGTAGTCTATCGAGTAGAGGTTGCGGCGCAGGGGCGAGGTCTCGGTCGACATGTAGTAGATGGCCTTGTCGGTGGTCTCGACGATCTCGGTCACCTGCCACTCGCCCGACGTTACGGGGTTAAGGAGACCCTTCTCGGTAGAGTAGAGGTAGATGTGGTTCCAGCCCGTGGCCGTCTCGTTGAGGGCGATGAAACGCTCGCCGTCGATGAAGCGTATGGTACCGACCTCGGGACGCTCGACAAACTTGGGCGAGGTCTCGTCGTAGATTACCTTCTGGGTGCCGTCGGTGCGCACGAGAACGACCTCGAAGTGGTTCTGCTTGCGGTTGACGCGGTAGTAGAAGAGTTCGCCCGCGGGGGTCCAGTCGATGCGCGGCAGGTACTGGTCGGTTTCGGCGCCCGTGTCGATGCGGCTCTTTTCGCCCGTGGCGATGTCATACACCCACAGCTCTACCTTCGAGTTGGCGTCGCCGGCCTTGGGGTACTTGAACGAGTAGGGGTGGTTGTAGAGCGTGCCGTCGTAGCGCATCATGTCGAAAGTGGGGACGGCGCTCTCGTCGAAGCGCAGGTAGGCGATGCGTTTCGAGTCGGGCGAGAAGGCGTAGGCGCGCGTGAAGGCGTACTCCTCCTCGTAGACCCAGTCGGCCGTGCCGTTGATGACGGCGTTCCACTCGCCGTCGTCGGTGACGGCGAGCGCCTCGCCTCCGATCGGGGCGAAGTAGAGGTCGTTGTCCCTGGCGTAGGCCACCATCTTGCCGTCGGGCGAGAGCGTCACGTCGCGCACGCCCTCAAGCGTCATGGCGGGCGTGCCGTCGCTGCCCAGAGGTACAATCTGCCAGTCGGCATAGAACGAGCGGCGGTAGACGGGGCGGTGGTTGCTGCTCAGCAGCAGCGTCGTCTCGTCGGGCGAGAAGGTGTATGACGAGAACTCTCCCGTGTAGAGAGTCTGTTTTTCCGAGGCGTCGGCGTAGTTGTGGCGGACGATGGCGTTGCCTTCGCGCGAGGTGTAGTGCTCGCCGTCGGCCATCGACCGCAGGCCGTAGACGCCGCGGTTGAGCGACGCGATCTGCGTGAGTTCGCGGTATGTCTGCTGGGCCGTCGCAGCCGTCGCGGCGGCAAGAAGCGTTGCTGTGAGGAGCATTCCCTTTATCTTGATCATGGCGTATGCTGGTTAAATGTTACAGGTGGGGTTTTGAGGCCGTTAGATGTCGTCGACGTTGAAGTCGTAGCCGAGGCGTTTGCCCGTCGAGAACTTCGAGTTGTCCATCTTGGTGTTGAACTGGTCGACCGTGACGCGTTTGTTGTCCTCGTAGGGGGGCATCAGAAGGTCGAAGTCGATGGCGTAGTTCACGGCCGACTCGATGATGGCGATCAGCGCCTCGCGCGTGATGGCCTCGCGTCCGAAATCCATCGGCCGCATTGTCGTCTGGCGCTTGCCCTCGACGAAGAAGCACTTCTCGCGGTTGATGAAGATGCGCCCGATAAGGTAGCCTTCGTCGGCGTTGCGGTTGAACTTGAACGAGTCGGAGAGGAAGTTGTATATGTTGATGACGCCGCAGTATGAGTTGCAGCGGTCCTGTCGCACGTATTCGTTCTGCCAGATGATGTGGTTCGAGTCGAACTCGAAGACGTCGGTGTGCATCTGGAAGATGAGCAGGTCGCTGGCGATCTGCAGCTGCGCCTCGAACTTGCCGCGGTCGCGGTACTCGATGCGGACGCGCTTGTCGAGCTTGTCGTCGAGCAGGTCGTCTATCTCGGAGGCGATCTCGATGAGGACCTCCTTCATGAGGTTGAACGTCGAGAAGGTGTTGTCGAAGACGTGTTGTTTAAGGGTCGATTTGGTTACTATCGTTGCGAGGATCTTCTCGCGTAAAGGGGTGCTGTCCATATATGGTTCTGGTTGTTGTTTTCTGTTGCGTTGCCGTGCGGCGGGCGGCTATTTGAGCTTGAGTGTCTGTCCTGCGGTGAGGGCGTCGTCGGGGCGCATGCGGTTCATGCGCGCCAGCTTGTTCTGGCGTATGCCGTAGTCCTGCGAGAGCGACCGCAGCGTCTCGCCCTGGCGCACGACGTGCTGGCGTACGTTGCCGCACCACTTCGACTGCTTGCGCTCGATGTAGATCAGCTCGCCCTTGACCGGGTCGGCCGTCGTGCGCGGGTCGATCTCGTTGTACTTGCGCAGCGTGCGCTCGCTCAGGGCGAAGGTGCGCGCTATGCGTGCGAAGGTGTCGCCCTCGCCCGCTATGACGTAGTGCGTGCGGTTGTTGACAAAGACGCCATAGCCGTTGTAGGTGCGTTCGGGCACGCGGTAGTCGTTCGGGTCGATCTTGGCCTCGTGCGTGGCGGGAGTCTCGACGCTGCTCTGGTCGGCGAAGTCGTCGGTGATGCCCTGCTCGGCGCGGCGGTGGGCGGCGTAGAGCTCCGATCCGTTGGCCTCGTCGAAGAGGTAGAGCTGGTTGTCCTCGATGATGCGTATCAGGCGCTGGGCGTAGTCGGGGGCCGTGGCGTAGCCTGCGGCCTTGAGTCCGTGGGCCCAGCTGCGGTAGTCGTCCGAGGGGTAGGCGAAGAGCCCGTCGTAGCGAGGCTGCTGGTCGAGGAAGTCGGCGTGGTCCTGGTACGACTCCTCAACCGAGTCGTACTTGCGGAAACATTCGCCCTTGGCATCGTCGTCGTGGTAGACGCGGTCGCCCTTCCATGTCGACTTGCACTTGATGCCGAAGTGGTTGTTCGACTTGCGGGCCAGCGTGCTGTTGCCGCTGTCGGATTCGAGTATTCCCTGTGCGAGTGTTATGCTGGCCGGAATGCCGTAACGCTCCATGTGCTCGATGGCAATGGCCTTGTAGCGGTCGATGTACTCCTCTTTGGTGATGCGGTTCTGTGCCGCAAGGGGTGCGGCAGAGGCCGCAAGCGCTAAAAGCGCAAGGTATATTGATTGTTTGGAAAAAATCATTATCTTTGTATTACCGTCAAGGCAAAGATAAATTATTTTGTATAAATTACCAACTAACTGACCGCGATATATGTTTACCGAAAAAGCGAACGCTATTTTCAACAGAGCCATAGCGGATTATCATCTATACGATGACGTGGACCACCATTTCGAGAACCCCTTTGAGGCGGGTTCGCTCGATGCGCTGCTCTACGAGAAGAATATGGTAGATACCGTGCAGTGGCACCTTGAGGATATTATACGCGACCCGGCAATCGACCCCGTCGACGCCCTCGCCATCAAGCGCAGGATCGACCGCTCGAACCAGGTGCGCACCGACATGGTCGAGTATATCGACTCGTACTGGCTCGACAAGTTCAAGGACGTGGCCGTGGCCGCCGACGCGCGGATCAATACCGAAACGCCCGCATGGGCCATCGACCGTCTCTCGATCCTGGCCCTCAAGATATACCACATGCGTCAGGAGACCGAGCGCACCGACGTGGGGCAGGAGCACCGCGACGCCTGCGGAAAGAAGCTCGCCACGCTGCTTACGCAGCAGGTCGACCTGTCGACGGCAATCGAGGAGCTGCTCGAGGACATCGCCGCCGGCCGCAAGTATATGAAGACTTACAAACAGATGAAGATGTACAACGACCCGGCGCTTAATCCGGTACTCTATGGCAACAGAAAATAAAGAAAAATCCGCCGCAAAGGCACGCCGCCTGCCGCGCCACATCGTCGCCATACGACTCTCGGCCATGGGCGACGTGGTCATGCTGGCCCACACGCTGCGTGCGTTCAAGGCGGCATATCCCGACGTGAAGGTCACCGTCGCCACGCGCAAGCTCTTCGAGTCGTTCTTCGACGGCATCGACGTCGACTTCATATTCGTCGACACGAAGGGACGCCACCGCGGTCTGCGGGGACTGTGGCAGCTTTACCGCGACATCGGGCGGCGCGGCGTCGACGCCATTGCCGACATGCACGGCGTGCTGCGTTCGATAGTGGTGCGTTCTCTCTTCAGCTTGAGCATGTACCGTTGCGCCAAGATAAACAAGGGCAAGGTCGAGAAGTGGTTCCGCGTGGGCTACAACAGCCAGAACAGCGTTCCGCTCAAGCATACCGTGGTGCGTTACTGCGACGTGCTGCGCGACCTCGGCTTCGAATTCGACAACCCCGCCCCTGCGGTCAAGATACCGCGTCCAAACCCCATGGGCGAGAAGCATGGCCTGTGGGTGGGATTCGCCCCGTTCTCGGCGCACGACGGCAAGACCTATCCCGTCGACCTGCGTACCGAGGCCGTACGCCTGCTTAGCGAGCGTTACGAGCGGGTATTCATCCACAGCGGCGGCGGTGCGGAGGCGGAGTTCGCCATGCAGATGGAGAACCGCTATTCCAACGTTACGGCCGTGAACGGCAAGGTCGATCTGGCCGGGGAGCTGAACCTGATATCGAACCTCGACTGCATCGTGTCGATGGACTCGCTCGCAATGCATATGGCTTCGCTCGTGGCGACGCCTGTCGTTTCGGTGTGGGGCGCGACACATCCCGCCCTCGGGTTCCTCGGGTACGGATGTTCGCCCGAGGGTATCCTTCAGGTGGATATGCCATGCCGTCCGTGTTCGGTCTACGGCGAGATGAAGTGCCAGTACGGTGACTACCGCTGTCTGCGTGCCATCACGCCGCAGATGATAGTGGACAAGGTGGACGAGATGATAGCGGCCTCGCAGCCGGAAGTCAAAACAGTGCTGCCTGAGGCGGAAACGCCCGCGGGCAAGGCGGAAGGGGAGGCGCCGACAGGCAGATAGCCGATCGGCACAACAGTGTGCGGATGGATGCCGCCCCGGCAGAGCAATGACAAACAGTAACGGCTCACCTTCATGGGTGAGCCGTTACTGTTTGTCCGTATGTCCGTGGTTTTATGCCTCGGCGGCGGGGTCGATGTCCTTGAACGCCTCGCGGATCTTCTCGGTGACGCGGGTACGGATGCTGCGCTCCATCGACAGGATCATGTTCTTGATGGCCTTGGGCGTAGACTTGCCGTGGCCGATCATGACCGACGAGTTGACGCCCAGTACCGGTGTGCCGCCTACGTTCTCGTAGTTCATGGCATCCCAGAAGGGGTTGGTCGTACCCATCTTGTGGTTGATGACGTAGAGGCCTTCGGCCATCTTCAGCGCTATGTTGCCGACGAAACCGTCGCAGATGATGACATCGGCGATCTTGCCGGTGAAGATGTGCGACGATTCGACGTTGCCCACGAAGTTGTAGAGTCCCTTGGCGGCGTCGGCCTTCATGGCCTGGTAGGCGGCCTGCGTCAGTGCGTTGCCCTTGGCCTCCTCCTCGCCTATGTTGAGCAGTGCGACACGGGGATTCTTGATGCCGAGAACCGACTCGGCATAGATCGATCCGATAAGGCCGTACTGGCTCAGCACCTCGGGCTTGCAATCGACGTTCAGACCCACATCCATGATCAGAGCCTGGGCTCCGGTGACCGTAGGTATGGTCGTTGAGATGGTGGGACGGATTACGCCCTTGATGGGTTTGGCCACGTACATCGAGCCTACCATCATGGCTCCCGTCGATCCGGCGCTGGCGAAACCGTCGATGCCGCCCTTGGCCAGGTAACCGAAGCCTACGGCGATGCTTGAGTCGGGCTTCGATTTGAATGCCATGGCGGGATGGTCGCCCATCTCGATCACCTCGGTCGTGTGTACGATCGAGAAACGGTCGGCCGGGCAGTTCTCGGCCGCAAGGCACTCTTCGATCTTGCCCTTGTCGCCGAAAAGCACTATGCGACTCTCGGCGTCGATTGCGTCGAGTGCCATGACTGCGCCCTTGACTACGGCCTCGGGTGCGAAATCACCGCCCATCGCATCAATTCCTATCTTTAACATAGTCTCTCTCTCTTTGTCGGTGTGGGTTAATGTGAAGATGTTTAAATCCCTTGCGGGCGTTCATCATGGCGATGGCGTCTGCGCGCCGTCTCCGACGGTAGGTCTTCTTGCGGGCGGCCGCGTCGCAAACTCTTTCGGACGGCCCGTTTGTCGGCCCTGTCCCTGCGGGGCGATTCTCGCCGGACTCCCGTTCCGGATTCCCGGATGAATATTTAAACAGCTTCTAAAAGTACAGAGAGAGTCCGCAAGGGAACTCTCTCGCATAAGACTTCAAGGTCGTTACTCGGCCTTCTTCTCGATAGCCAGCTTGCCGCGATAGTAACCGCACTCGGGGCATACTCGGTGGTAGAGTACCGATGCTCCGCAGTTCGAGCAGGTAACGATCGTGGGAACTACTGCCTTGTAATGGGTTCTTCTCTTATCGCGTCGGGTCGACGAGATTTTGTGTTTAGGATGTGCCATTTTACAATATGATTTTTAAGTTATTCGTATTTCGTTGTCTACTTTTTCTCCTTTTTGTCTGCGTGGCCGTGCTGCATGCCTGCCTTCAGGGCCTCGAGCGTGCGCAGGTTGTCGGCCCCGAGCGTGCGGAGCGTCTCGCCCCCGTCGGCCGCGGCCTGCTGCATCGCGTCGCTATCGTCGGCAAAGGTGTCGTCGGGCTCTGTCTGGCTGCCGGCGGCGGTGAAGCGGGCCATCATGTCGGGGTCGCATTCGCCGTCGGGGTGAACGCGGCGGTAGGGCAACGAGAGGATGATGCTCTCGTATATATACTGCGTAAGGTCGATATCCTCCTCTTCGGGGGATACCCACATGTTGTCGCCGTCGTATTCGCCCGCCTGATCCGAGATGTGGACGAGCAGCGCCCCGTCGTAGTGTACGGGTATGGTGCAGTCCTCAAGGCAGCGGTCGCACTCGCAGACTACCTCGCCGTCGATCTCGACATCGAGCATCAACTGCGTCTCGCTCTTGCGCATGGCGACGTGTACCTTGCAGCGGCCGTCCTTTACATCCTTGCTTTCGTAGGCGCTGAAAAGCGTGCCGTCCACGTCGAAATCCTCTTCGTGAAGACCGTTTTTCAGACCTTTATACGCGATGGAATATTTCTTTTCGAGCTCCATTTCGGTACAAATAGCTGGCAAATGTACAAATATTTCGGAATATGTGCAAATTATTGCTACATTTGTCGTACCTAATTTTGTCACTACCGATTATGCGGCACAAGTATACGATCACCCTGCGCAGCACTTACGCCGAGCTGTGGAGGTACAACGTGGTGGTGGAGTGCAGCGGCTTCGACGGCGCGGGCCAGCGCCTGTGCTTTGCCTCGGCGCAGAGCATAATTGCCCCTGTGGGGTCGGGCCTGCGCAGGGCTCCAGCCGAACCCGTCCATCCGCGCAGCTTGAAGGTTGCGACCGAGCCGTGCGACTCGATCGCGGCATATATATATGTCATTCCAAACACGCTGCCACTGTCGCGCGAGGTGTCGGACTGTGCGCCCTTCGACCTGAAGGTGCGTGTCGAGGCCGACGGCGAGGCGATATACGACACCGTGCACAAGGTGAACCAGTGGGGCGGCGCGTCCATCGAGCTAAAGCTGCCCGCGCGGCCTGCGCCCGGAGTGCAGTAGCGCCGATGCCGGACTGAAGTGCAACGCCCCCGACTGCTCTTTGCGGTCGGGGGCGTTGCGTATTGGGGAAATGTGTCAGCGACCCTTTTTGCTGAGGCTGCGCTGGTACTCGACGATCATGTCGAACATGGGGTCGTCAAGCCCGAAGGTGAATCCGCATGTACGCGCCTCGCGTGCAAGGTTCCACACAAGGACGACGCTTGCCCCCATGCCCGTGTAGACGTCGAACTTCTCGCGCATGGCCTCGACGCGGCGCGTGCGTGATGTACGGCATCCGTCGCCGCTCTCAATGCCCGTTTCGCCGATGATAAGCGGCTTGTCGAGGTCGTACATCGCCTTGAGGCACGGCTCGAAGTGAGGCGACTCGATGGTGTTCGACTCCTGGTAGTCGTAGTCGTATTCATGCAGGTTGCCGACGTCGATGTATGGGGAGTCGTGCAAGGCGCGGTAGTTCTCGTATCCCTCGTAGGCCCATCCGGCAAAGGTGCCGCTCTCGACGAGGTGGTTAGGGTCGTGGCGCTTGATTACGCGCGCCACCTCGTGCAGGAAGTCGCGTATGGTGGCCCAGTCGGCCTCGCCCGGCTCGTTGATGATCTCCCACATGGCTATGGCGGGCGAATCCTTGTAGCGCGTCGTCATCTCGATCACGTGGGGCAGGTACTCGCGGCGGAAGCCGCTCTCGTACCACTCCTGCGTCTTGCCGCTGCCGTCGCCGTCGGGGGCGCCGTCGAAGTGGCCGCAGCCGCTGCGGCCGTCGCCCAGCGAGAGGATAAGTTTGATGTGGTGTTTCTCGGCCAGCTTTATCAGACGGTCGGTGCGGTGGCAGAAGGCCGGCGTGGCCCACGTGCGCACGATGGTGTTGGCGGGCAGCGACGCGAAGAGCGCTTCGGTCTGCTCGTCGCTGAAGAGTTCGTAGTCGTGCCCGCAGCCGCACAGTTGGAACGAGTTGAACGATACGCAGCGGTAGGGCTTGCCGTCGAGCATCAGCTGACGCCCCTGGCGGTAGAGGAATCCCTTGCGGTATTCGGGTCTGGTGCTCAGCGGTGCCGCAGCGAGCATCGCTACAAGCAGCATTATGGCGGTTACAGCTCTCATTGACGGCCGAAGTTACCGTTTCATCGGTTTGCCGGGGGCGGGGTAGCGGCGTGAGGCGTCGTCCAGCACAAGCACCCAGTCGAGGGCCTCGCCTGCGGCGGGCGGGGTGAAGGTCAGGGGCGAGCCGTCATTCTCGAATGAGCCGATCTTGTCGGCCTTGCCCGTGCGGGGGTTGTACCACCATGCCGTGATGCGGTCGCAGCGCAGCATGTCGCCACGCACCGAGAAGGTGCGCCCTATCGGGGCATAGACCATGGCGTAGGAACCCTCGGAGTCCATCGTGGCGGTGAAGCGGTAGCGGCCCGCTCCGGGTACCGACGAGGCTACCTCGGCCGTGACGATGAAGTCGGGTGCCGGCACGCGCGTGAAGTAGGGGCGCGACTCCATCAGGCGGCGCAGGTGCACTACCTGCGAGGCGCCGGGCTGGGAGATAGCCTCCTGCCACGGCATCAGCGGGCGGTTGATCGGGCCGTGTCCCTTGGCGGGGTCGTACATCTGCCATACCGAGTGGTGGCCGTAGGTTATGCCGGCCGAGCCGTAGAATACGCTCCAGTAGAGCGTGCGGCGTGCGTCCCACGATGTGGAGTGGCCGTCCTCGTCGGGGCGGAACTCCAGCGGGTGGTCCTCATAGAGGGGCTCGATGTCGATGATGGGTTTGGCGGGCGTGCGGCGGAAGTCGTCGAGGATCTGCGAGTTGGAGTTGTAGCGCTGGTTGTGTCCGCTCTGGCGGCCGTTGAAGTCGAGCCACTTGTCATTGTGGAACCACTTCGACGAGGTCTGCCATCCTGTGGGGTGGAAGGTCATCAGATGGCGGTCGTCGACGCTGCGGATGCCGCGTGCCATGGCCCGTATGATGGCCTGCTTGCGGCCGTCATCGGGGTTGCGGTCGCCGCCGAGGATCCATATCACGTCGGCATCCTTGTAGCGTTCGGCGATAAAGCGCCCGTAGCTCTCGGCGTTGCGCTCGTTGAAGATCACCTTGCCCTCGTTCCAGTAGCGGCCCCATGTGGGCAGCAGGCCGACGTACATGCCCAGCTCGTTGGCTCGGCGGACGATGTAGTCGACATGGTCCCAGTAGTCGTTCTGTTCGCCCTCCCTGACGGCGGGGCGCGACGGGTCGCTGTCCGTAAGCGGCAGGTCGCCGTAGGCGTTGGGGGTGTCGACGCCGTCGAGCTCGGCAAGGGCTACGGCCTGTATCACGTTGAAGCCCTTGGCGGCGCGGTCGCGCAGGTAGAGGTCGGCCTGCTCGCGGTCGAGGCGGTGGAAGAGTTCCCATGCCGTGTCGCCTTGGTAGAAGAAGGGACGGCCGTCGGCGTATTGCAGGTAGTGGCCGTTCTCCGATACTTCGAGCGGGCGCTGCTGCGCCGCGGCGGGCATGATGGCGGCCGCGGCGACGGTGGCGGCGACGGCGGCACGCAGGTAGTGGCGGATAGTGTGTTTCATGGTTGGTGCGTGTATTGTCGTGTGAGTTTACTTTTTACGGAACCGGTATGCGCGCGGATCGAGCAGAGCCTCCATGGTGAGGGCCTTGACCGCAGCCTCGTTCTCCGGCGTGAAGCCTGTCACATGCAGCACCTCCGATCCGCGCACCTCGCGCACCTCGGCGTCGGAGAAGATGCCCGGAAGCCATGCGTGGATGAATGCGCCGTCGGCATAGGCGTCGCTGCAGCGTCCGTCGCTGCAGTACTCGCCGCGGTTGCGGAACTGGTGTACCATGTGGTCGAGCATGGGGTTGTGCATCTGGGTCAGAAGGCGCCACTCGCCGCTCATGGGGTCGTTCTCCGAGGCGCGGCAGCGGTCGGGACGCGGCAGGACGTTCCACTCGTTCTGGCACTTCTTCACGATCCACCAGTTGTCGTCGCCCCAGCTCACGACGCGGAAGTTGGCCGCGATGATGCGCGAGGCCCACTGGTAGTGGCCGTTGTAGACCCGAATGTCGGTATAGTAGACGATGCACTTGTCGGCTATCGAGGGGTCGAGACCGAAGGCCGTGGCCAGCGTAGCGCCCTGCCCGCCGATGTTGACGATCATCGGGCGGTCGGGATGCTTGGCGTGGTGTTCGTTTATGAGCCGTACGTAGAGTTTCGCCCCCTCCGATATCTTGTTCTCGCCCTCCTTCTCGCTCCCGGCCTCGGTGCCTACGGTGATGGGGGGTAGACACCGGGGATTGATGCCTGCGGCAAGGGCCGTGTTGCGCGAGTCGTGCGCCGTCTTGACCCATCCGGGCTGCGAGAAGGTCCAGAAGTCGGTCAGTACCGGGGTGACGATGAGCGCCGCGATATCCATGCGGCCGAGCGACGCCATGGCGTACATCCATTCGTCGTCGAAGACGTCGTCATAGACATCGTTGTCGTAGATGACGGGGTTTTTCACCCGCTGCCCCTCCTTGACCGTGATGCCGTGGATGTAGAGCCCCTTGGGGTAGCCCGGGCGGTCGAAGCCCCAGTCGCCGATGGCGGGGCGGGGGTTCTTGCTCCAGTCGGTGGTCTCGGCGTTCCAGCGGGCGGCTGTGGCCGTCGACAGGGTGGCGGCGCACAGAACGAGTGCGGCGAAGAGTCTTTTCATGTTGGCGGTTGTTACTGCGGTTGGCGTTTGGTTGTGGTGCGTTATGCACCGTTATGCAACAAAGATACAAGTATTTCGCAATAAACCAAATGTTTTGTGCGATTATTTGCTCGTTTGCATAATGATGGGTATCTTTGTTGGCATAACGGACCATAACGGTTGTGCGGTCCCCAAAACTCAATGCGCATGAACGGTTTCAAACCAGACCCCAATTCGAGCCGTACGCTCTACGACCAGCTGGCGGCATACATATCGGACCTCATGGCCGACGGCACGCTCGCGGAGGGTGACCGCCTGCTCTCGGTAGGCGAGGCGTACGACCGTTACGGCGTCTCGCGCGACACGGTGCTGGCGGCATACCGTCTGCTGCAGCGCCGCAGGCAGGTGAGGGCCGTGGCCGGAAAGGGTTTCTTCGTCGAGCGGCGCGACGCGCGCGATACGGTGTGCGTGTTCATGCTATTCGACGCCATGAACCAGTACAAGGAGACGCTGTACCGCGAGCTGGTGGACAATCTGGGCGGTAATTACGACATACGCATCGCCTTCCATTACTACAACGCCGAGGTGTTCAGGTCGATGGTGGCCGATGCGCGCGGGAAATACGACTACTATGTGCTGATGCCGCACCTGAACGACGATGTCACCGACGTGCTCGACAGCATACCGGCCGACCGTCTGCTGCTGCTCGATGCGTTCCCAGCGGGGTATTCGCGCAACTGTGCCGCCGTGTATCAGCGTTTTTACACCGACGCCTACGAGGGTCTGAAGGCGCTGCTGGACAAGTTGCGCCGCTACGAGGCCCTGCATATAGTCTACAACGGCCGCTTCCAGTATCTGCCCGACGACTACACGGCGGGCGCATACCGTTTTGCGGGCGAGTTCCGCTATCCGGTATATGTCGAGCGCGACTTCGACATGGAGCGTATCGCCGCGGGCCATTGTTACATGGCTGTGTCGGAGCGCGATCTTGCGGCCATGATAAAGTGCATAACGGCAAGGGGCCTCACGGTGGGGCACGACATCGGTCTGCTGAGTCTCGACGACACGCCGCTGAAGGAGGTGCTCATTGGCGGCATAACAACGCTTACGACCGATTTCGCCCTCATGGGCCGCACGGCTGCCGACCTTATACGCCGCGGCGAGCAGCGCCGCATAGCCAACCCCTGGCGGCTGCATCTGCGCGGCAGCCTGTAGCCGGTGGGCGTGTCATGCAAAGAGGTGGTGCACATGCGGTGCATCACCTCTTTTTTATATATAATATTCATGTCAGCGGGCGCTACCGGCTGCCGAGCAGCTCCTTGAGGTCTATGCGCTGGAATACGAGCTGGGCGCCGCTGCCCTCGTACACGATGCCGAGCGTGTCGTCGTCGATGGAGGTGATACACGAATAACCTGCGCCGCCCCATTCGTCGAGCGTAAGCCAGTACTTCTCGGGCCACGTCATGCCGTTGTCGAAGCTCAGCTTGAGCGTCAGGTTGCTGCGCGAACGGTAGGAGTCGGGGTTGAAGAACGCCAGCAGCGTACGGCGTTTGCCTCCGCGCGCCCTGTATGTGTGCTTGTGTATCGAGGCCATGCACGTGGGCTCGGTCAGCACGCTGTGCGACGTGGGGTGCTCGTGCCACGTCTGCCCGAGGTCGGATGTCACGCATATCCTGCGCCCGTTGGGGCTCGCGACGCCGTGGTTGCGGTTGTCGCGCATGTTGAGCATGATGTCGCCGTTGTCTGTCTGCACGGCCATGCACTCGGTGGTGTTGCTGTAGGCCGGGGCGCTTGCCTTCCATGTCTTGCCGCCGTCCTTGCTGTAGAGTATGTTCGAGAAGGGCTGCCCTTCGGCGTCGCGGCCCTGCGACGGGAAGACAAGGGTGCCGTCGTCGAGGGTTATGCCGTGTCCAGGGGCGGGGGTGTAGAGCCACCACTCCTCGCGCTTGGCCATGCGCGTGATGTTTACCGGCTCGCTCCAGGTGAGGCCGTCGTCGGTGCTGCTCGTGATGAGGAACTGGCAGGTCTCTTTCTCGCTCAGTCCCGGCTGCGAGCCCTTCGCATGCCATTGGTGGATCCAGCGCGTGGAGTCGCGGGTGAGGCCCTCGACCCATTTGCCCGTATCCCTGTCGAGTACGCCGTGCATCCACAGCCCCGCCACGTATATCGTGCCGCTCGTCTCGTCGCACAGGATGCAGGCGTCGCTCACGCCGTTGTACTTCTCGGGAAGGCCTCCCCACTCCTTCATGTCGAGCACCGTCTGCATGGGTTGCCATGTGCGGCCGCCGTCCTCGCTGCGGTTAAGCGCTATGTCGATGTCGCCCTGCAGGTCGCGTCCCGAATCGCGTCGGGCGTCGTATATGGCCAAAAGGGTGCCCTTGGCGGAGGTCGTGAGCCCCGGTATGCGGCTCGTGTTAACACCGTCCTGGCGTGCCTTGCGCAGCGCTATGCCGACACGCAGCCCCTCGGTGTAGGTTGTGCCGAGGTCGGCAGCACCGCTGTCGGTGCTGATGCCTGTGCAGTTGAGGTTCACCCTGCCGTGAAGCGGGATATCCCTGTCGGCCTCGACGGTAAAGGCCAGATGGCATGTGTCGGACTTCAGCGGGTAGTTTATCCGTATCTCGCCCTCGGCGGAGGTTATGTCGGTGACGGCGATGAGTCTGTTGCGGTTGGCGCGGCCGCGCGAGTCGGCCTCGTAGACGGACAGCGACTCGATATGCCCGAGGCAGTCGCTCCCCTTGAACGAGTAGCGGATGGCGGTCACGTGCTCGCGGCTGCCATCGCCGACAAGTGTGAGGTGGCCTGCGTGATTGAACTCTTCTCCGGCAAGGACGGGAAGCTCGGCGCGCGAAAAGCGCACCGTGGGGACGGCGGCCGAGAGCGTGGAGGCCCCGATTGTCGCGCAGGTCAGCAGGATGATTGCGGGTATTCGCATAAGGCGTTGGGTCGGTTGGGATGGTTTCTTTAGACAAAGATATGTATTCGGCGGCGTAAAAGCAACAGGAGTCTGTGTCGTGATGCCGTAGCGGCGGACATATAAAATGAAGCCACCCGAAGGAACTCCTTCGGGTGGCCTTGGTTCGGCTTCCGTCGTATGTCGGGGCCTGCGGGCGGCGGCGGTGTCGCCGCATCGGCCTTTCAGCCTTCCGACGGGTTCGGAAACTTATTACTTGTTGTAAGCCTTCATAACCGAGATGAGGTCGAGAACCTTGTTCGAGTAACCCCACTCGTTGTCATACCAAGCGACAACCTTTACGAAGGTGTCGGTCAGAGCGATACCGGCAGCCTTGTCGAAGATCGAGGTGCGTGCGTCGCCGAGGAAATCCGACGATACGACAGCCTCCTCGGTGTAACCCAGTACACCCTTCAGCTCGCCCTCCGATGCCTCCTTCATGGCAGCGCAGATCTCGTCATACTTGGCAGGCTTTGCGAGGTTAACGGTCAGGTCGACAACCGATACGTCCAGCGTAGGAACGCGCATCGACATACCCGTCAGCTTACCGTTCAGGGCGGGGATAACCTTACCTACGGCCTTGGCGGCACCCGTAGACGAGGGGATGATGTTGCCCGAAGCGGCACGGCCACCACGCCAGTCCTTCATCGAGGGACCGTCAACGGTCTTCTGCGTAGCGGTGGTCGAGTGAACGGTGGTCATAAGACCGTCGGTGATACCGAACTTGTCGTTCAGAACCTTGGCGATGGGAGCCAAGCAGTTGGTGGTGCAAGATGCGTTAGAAACGATCTTCTGGCCTGCGTAGGTATCGGTGTTTACGCCGCATACGAACATCGGGGTAGCGTCCTTCGAAGGAGCCGACATAACGACATACTTTGCGCCGGCAGCGATGTGTGCCTGAGCCTTCTCCTCGGTGAGGAACAGACCCGTAGACTCAACTACGTACTCAGCCTCAACCTCGTTCCACTTCAGCTGCGAAGGATCCTTCTCGGCGGTAACGCGGATGGCCTTGCCGTTAACGATCAGCTGGCTCTTCTCGGTGCAGTAGTCGATGGTGCCGTCGAACTTGCCGTGCATGGTGTCGTACTTGAGCATGTAAGCCAAGTAGTCAACCGGGCAAAGGTCGTTAATACCTACTACGTCATACTTGTCAGTCTGAGTGCAAGCTGCACGGAATACCATACGGCCGATACGTCCGAAACCGTTGATACCAATCTTAATCTGTGCCATAATTAGATGTTTGTTTATAGATAAAACTCTGTTATTTTTTTCACACCGCAAAGATACGCACTTTCATTTTTTTTTCAAAATTATTTTATTAAATTAAGTGGCGGCGGTTGAAATCAACCGTCAGTATCCTGTGTCGGGGGCTCCGATGCGCCGTGTCAACCCTTTAGCGTCGGGCGTTTCTCGTTTTTCGCGGTACCTACGCGTCGGTTTGGGCGACGGTCGGATAAAAGTGCGTTTGTCGTTTATATTTCGGATGTTGCAATCGTAAGTGCGGGTTTTGGCTTGCGCGGTGGCGGCGTTGTGTCTGGCCGTTATCTGCCCTTGCAGGAAGAAACGCCGTCTTCCGCCACCTCCACCATCTTGGCGCGCTTGGCCATGGCCGAGGCGAAGACGAAGTCGTTGAGTTCGCGGTTGTCGGCATGCAGGATGTCGTACTTCGAGCCTTCCCACCATTTGTGGCCCTCGTAGATGAAGACTATCTTCTCGCCGATCTCCAGCACCGAGTTCATGTCGTGGGTGTTGATTATGGTGGTTATGTTGTACTCCTCGGTGATGTCGCGTATGAGGTTGTCGATTACGATCGACGTCTGCGGGTCGAGGCCCGAGTTGGGCTCGTCGCAGAAGAGGTAGCGCGGGTTGAGCACGATGGCGCGGGCTATGGCCACGCGTTTGATCATGCCGCCGCTGAGCTCCGAGGGGTAGAGACGGTGGGCGTTGTCGAGGTTTACGCGGCGCAGGCAGAAGTTCACTCGCTCCATTTTCTCCTCCTCCGACTGCTCGGTGAAGAGGTCGAGCGGCAGCTTGACGTTCTCAACCACGGTCGACGAGTCGAGCAACGCGCCGCCCTGGAATATCATGCCCACATCCTTGCGTATGCGCTTGCGGGCCTTGAAGTCGAGGTCGGTGAAGCATACGTCGTCGTAGTATATGGTTCCCGAGTCGACCTCGTGCAGACCAACGAGGCTCTTGAGCAGCACCGTCTTTCCCGAGCCGCTGCGGCCGATGATAAGGTTCGTCTGCCCGGTGCCGAACTCAACCGAGATGTCGTTGAGGACGGTGCGGCCGTCGAACGATTTTACTATATGTTCCGCCTTTATCATGGTCTTATGTGAGCAGCAGCTGCGTGAGGATGAGGTTGAATATCATGATTACGATCGAGCTCGACACCACGGCGCGGGTCGAGGCCTTGCCCACCTCGAGCGAGTTGCCCTTGGCGTAGTATCCGCAGTAGGCCGAGATGCTGGTGATGATGAAGGCGAAGACGGCGATCTTGATGAGCGAGTATGTCACCTCCCACTGCACGAAGCAGTATTGCAGGCCCTCGATGTAGTCGGCGGGGATCATTATGCCCGTAAGTGCGGCGATCATGTATCCGCCGATGATGCCTATAATCATGCTGAGGATCGTAAGGAACGGGAAGAAGAACACCGTGGCCACGATCTTGGGCAGGATGAGGTACGATGCCGAGTTTACGCCCATGATCTCGAGGGCGTCGATCTGCTCGGTTATGCGCATTGTGCCTATTTCGGATGCGATGTTCGACCCGACCTTACCGGCGAGGATCAGCGCCACGACCGTCGACGAGAACTCGAGCGTCATGGTTTCGCGCGTGGCATAGCCGATCAGATATCGGGGAATGAACGGCGACTCGAGGCTTATGGCCATCTGCAGGGTGATGGCGGCGCCGATGAATACCGATATTATGGCCGTTAGTCCTATCGAGTTGAGGCCCAGGGCCTCCATCTCGTAGAATATGCGGCGGCGGTATATCCGCATCTTTTCGGGACGCGAAAACACCTTCTGCATGAGCAGGAAATATCTTCCTATCGATTCGAACATCCGCTGAATGTTGTGGCTCCGGGAGCGTATCTGCCGCCCGGGCCGTGCGGAGGCAAAAGTACGGATTTATTTTCAATCCTGCAAAAAGCGGGCCCCGCCCGTGGCGGGGCGGGGCCGTGGCGTGCCGACCTGTGGGACAATATTGCCGACTTTGCGTTTGCCGGGCCGACAGCAGGCGGCCGTGACGGCATCAGTACACATTGACCGAACCGAACATCGCTATGTAGGTCTCCTTGCCCGGATTTATACGGAACGCTACCGGCTTGCTATGGGCCGAATTCTTGAATGCGTATTCAAGCATATAATCTCCCGGGTTGAGCTCTATGGTAATTTCGTTGTTTATATCCGAAAAGCTTCTGCTGTATATCGGCCGTTGGCTTATGGCTTCGCTCTCGGGGTCGTAGGGGTAGATTGCGATTCCTCCATATGAGCTGGTATCGTATCTTATGCGCAGGTGTGCTGCGTCGTCCTTCGAGCACCCCACCGAGAGGAG